>NZ_CP135084.1:0-2400000 GCF_032229285.1 Rheinheimera sp. MMS21-TC3 | reverse complement strand
TATTTTAGTGCCGCAAGAATATTTAGGTAATGTAATTACTTTATGTATTGAAAAGCGCGGTGTGCAAAAGAGTATGAGTTATCATGGTCGCCAAGTTGCTGTAGTGTACGAGTTGCCTATGGCAGAAGTGGTTATGGACTTTTTTGACCGACTTAAGTCAACCAGTCGTGGCTATGCCTCTTTAGATTATGCATTTAAACGCTTCCAAGTTTCTAATATGCAGCGAGTCGATATTTTAATTAACGGTGAGCGTGTTGATGCGCTAGCTATTATTAGTCATATTGACTTTGCTCAAGGCCGAGGCCGACAGTTAGCTGAAAAGTTAAAAGAGCTGATCCCACGGCAAATGTTCGATATCGCTATTCAAGCCGCTATTGGTAGTCATATTATTGCCCGAACAAGTGTTAAGCAGTTACGTAAAAACGTCTTAGCTAAGTGTTATGGTGGTGATATAAGCCGGAAGAAAAAGCTACTACAAAAACAAAAAGAAGGTAAAAAACGGATGAAGCACGTGGGTAACGTTGAAGTTCCACAAGAAGCTTTCTTGGCTATCTTGAAAGTTGGCAAATAATTAAGGGATAGACATGGCAGGTTACTTTGCAATATTTTTGGTATTACTGACATTAACTTGTGGCTTAATTTGGTTACTGGATGCTTGGGTTTTAGCACCAAAACGGCAACAACGTGTACTTGAAGCTAAGGCTGCTGCTAAAGGTGAGTTACCTGAAGTAGCAACCAATGAGCTATTAAAAGAGCCTTCTTATGTTGAAACGGCAAAGTCTATTTTCCCTGTGATTGCGCTAATAACAATATTTCGCTCTTTTATATATGAGCCGTTTCAAATTCCATCTGGCTCTATGATGCCTACTTTATTAGTAGGTGATTTTATTTTGGTAGAGAAATTTGCATACGATGTTAAAGATCCGGTATGGCGCAAAACGTTATACAGCAATAAAAAGCCAGAGCGTGGTGATGTAGCGGTATTTAAATATCCGCTAGATACAAGAGTAGATTATATTAAACGAATTATAGGCTTACCTGGCGACAGAGTTATTTACCGCAATAAACAGTTGTTTATTCAAAAAGCCTGCACAGTAGAGCAAGCTGAAAATTGTACTAATAAATTGGAAGTGGTAGCGTTAGAGTTAAAAAATGAAGGTGAATTCTTTCAAGGGCAATACCCTCAGCGTCGTTATACTGAAAAGTTAGGTGAAGTTAGCCATGATATATTGCAAACACCTATGCGTCCTGAACAAACCCAGATATTTTATAAGCAAGCGAACACTGAAATTGATGAATTTATAGTGCCTGAAGGTCATTATTTTGCCATAGGCGATAACCGAGATAATAGTGGTGATGGTCGTTTTTGGGGCTTTGTACCAGAAGAAAACTTAGTAGGTAAAGCGGTATTTATCTGGATGAGTTTTGAATTCAATGACGATGCTAACAGCTGGCTACCTCGCTGGGTACCGGTTGGTATTCGTTTTGAGCGCTTAGGGCCAATTCACTAATAAAACAGATAAGAGACCATGATGCAAAAAAGTTTAAAGCCATTACTGCTAAAGCTTGGCTATGAATTTACCAATCCTGATTTATTAGAGCAGGCACTAACTCATCGCAGCTGTAAAGGGCAGCATAATGAGCGCTTAGAGTATTTAGGTGATGCTGTGCTAAGTTTAGTGATTGCCGAAGCCCTATATAGTCAATTTCCCAAAGCCCGTGAAGGTGATTTAACCCGGATGCGGGCTATGTTAGTTAAAGGTGTAACCTTAGCTGAAATTGCTCAAGAGTTACAGTTGTCAGATTTTCTGCGTTTAGGACCAGGTGAACTTAAAAGTGGTGGCTTTCGCCGTGAGTCGATTTTAGCCGATGCATTTGAAGCTATTTTAGGCGCCATTTTCTTAGATAGTGGAATGTCTGCTTGTAAAGAGCGCATTTTGTTTTGGTTTGCATCTCGCTTAGCTGAAATTACGCCTGGCCAACAAAAAGACTCTAAAACATTATTACAAGAATATTTACAAGGCTTGCACTTAGATTTGCCTGCTTATGATGTTATTGCTACTCAAGGCGAGGCGCATCAACAAACCTTTACTGTAAGGTGTACTATTACGGGTATGCCTCCTTTTACTGCTACTGGTAGCTCACGGCGTAAAGCTGAACAAGATGCTGCCAATATGGCGTTGGAAAAAATATCTAATGACAGATAAACCTGCTACTTTTGGCACTGATAGTGAAGCGCCTACTTACGCTGCTTTAGTTGCGATAGTGGGGCGACCCAATGTGGGTAAATCAACCCTTTTAAACCAGTTAATAGGTCAAAAGGTTAGTATTACCTCAAAAAAACCGCAAACAACGCGGCATCGTATTGTAGGGATAGATACCCAAGCTAACTATCAAACCGTTTATGTTGATACACCGGGCTTACATATTGAAGAAAAGCGGGCCATTAACCGCTTAATGAATAAAGCAGCAGCCAGCTCTATATTAGATGTTGAGTTTGTTTTATTTGTTGTAGAAGGCACTCGCTGGACAGATGATGACCAAATGGTTTTAGAGCGTTTAATAGCAGCGAAAAAGCCTGTTATCTTAGTCGTTAATAAAGTTGATTTATATCGCGATAAAGATACCTTGTTACCTCATATGCAATGGTTAGCACAGCAGTTAAACTCAATAGGCATGGTGCCACTATCTGCAGAGACTGGTGACAATGTTGAAGCTTTACGCAGCTTAGTACAAAAACATCTACCACCTTGTGAGTTCTTTTTTCCTGATGACTATGTTACTGACCGCTCTATGCGATTTATGGCCGCTGAAATGGTGCGAGAAAAGCTAATGCGCTTTTTAGGTGATGAGTTACCTTATTCTGTTACTGTTGAAATTGAACGCTTTAAGTGGGAAGAAAAGCATTACCATATTGCTGCTTTGGTGTTAGTAGAGCGAGAAAGTCAAAAGCGGATGGTAATTGGTAATAAAGGTGAGCGGATCAAAACTATTGCCACTGAAGCAAGGCTTGATATGGCAGCTATGTTAGAGCAACCGGTATTTTTACAAGTCTGGGTAAAAGTTAAGTCGGGCTGGGCAGACGATGAGCGTGCGCTACGTAGCTTAGGTTACGGCGAAGATTAGTAATAGTTCGCGTGCTAGATAACCCTTTTATCCCAGGCTATATTTTGCACCGTCGTGCTTTAGCTGAAGATAAGCTGATTTTGCAGTTACTCTTACCAGAAGTAGGTCGAGTTTCTGCTGTGGTTCGTAAGCGAAATGCTAAGCAACGGGTGTCACTGCAGCCGTTTCAAGCTTTGAGTTTACAACTTGTAGGCCGAGCAGAATTAAAAACAGTGGCTAAAGTTGAAGAGTTGGCGCCTGCATTTAATTTACAGGGCAAAGTTTTATTTAGTGCTATGTATATTAATGAGTTAATTTGCCGAATTTGGCCAAATGATTTAGCAACAGAGCATCTTTTTAGCTTATATCAGTACAGTTTACAGCAATTAGCAGCTGTAACTGACACCCAGTTGCAACTAGAGCCTTGTTTGCGTCAGTTTGAGTTTTCGTTGTTAATTGAGCTTGGTATCGCCATTGATTGGCAAACAGATTACAGCGGGCAAGCTATTGTTGGCCAGCAAAGATACCAGTGGCTTAATGAACAAGGTTTTATGCCTGCTAAAACGGGTTGGCAGGGACAACATCTACTGAATATTGGTAATCAGCTATGGCTAGATCCTGAGACTAGACGCTGTGCTAAACAAATAAGTCGGGTTTTATTAGCCCCCTTACTTGGCGCTAAACCCTTAGCGAGTAAAGCACTTTTTAGTTAGTGCCTATTTCAATCTAACCAACCGCAAAGAATTTTAATAGAAACATAAATTTAATGACCTTAATGATAAGGAGTTTTGCATGCAACAGCCTATTTTTCTTGGTGTGAACATTGATCATGTTGCTACTTTACGCCAAGCCAGAGGTACTTATTACCCTGAACCCGTGCATGCTGCTTTAATTGCAGAGCAATCAGGCGCTGATGGTATTACGGTGCATTTGCGTGAAGACCGTCGCCATATTATTGATCGTGATGTTTTTGTCCTGAGCCAGACTATTGCCACCCGGTTAAACTTTGAAATGGCAGTAACGGATGAAATGCTGAAAATTGCTACTGAGGTTAAGCCCTATTTTGCTTGCTTTGTACCAGAGAAACGGGAAGAGTTAACCACTGAAGGTGGTTTAGATGTGCTAAGTCAAGCGGGAAAGATTGCTGATGCTATTAGCCAAATGGCAGAGCAAAATATTATTGTATCGTTATTTATCGATGCCGATAAAAAACAGATTGATGCCGCCGCAAAAGCTGGCGCACCTTTTATTGAAATCCACACCGGTAAATATGCAGAACTAACTGATGCTAAGTTGCAACAGGTTGAGTTGCAACGGATCCAAGAAGCTGCAGCTTATGCTGCCTCTTTAGGTATAACGGTTAATGCTGGTCATGGTTTGCATTATCATAATGTGCAACCTATAGCCGCTATTCCTGAAATATATGAATTGAATATTGGCCATGCCATTGTCTCGCGAGCGGTATTTTCAGGTTTAGCTAATGCCGTTTCAGAAATGAAACGTTTAATGGTAGAGGCACGCAGCTAAATGGCTATTGTAGGCTTGGGTACAGATATTGTAGAAATTGCGCGAATAGCTGCCAGCTTAACGCGCAGCCCAGGCTTAGTTAAACGGGTGTTAAGTGCTGCTGAGCAAGAGATATATCAGCAGCGGCTGGCCCAGAATGTAGAGCAAGCGACACGTTACTTTGCTAAACGCTTTGCGGCAAAAGAAGCCGCAGCTAAAGCCTTAGGTACTGGGATTGGCCGTGGTGTTTCATTTCAGCATATTCATATCAGTAATAATGAACATGGCGCTCCTGTACTTAACTTTACTGACTACGCAGCAGAATTGGCGCAAAACATGGCGGTAACACAAAAGTGGCTATCAATCACTGATGAACAAGCTTACGCTGCAGCCACCGTAATTTTAGAACGCTAAACACTCACCACTAAACACTAAAAGTCTCCGGCCATTGCTGATATTCATGCCATAAGGTATTTAACAAATCATCTAATTCAAATAGCTCGGGCTCTAATTTTTGTAGTGAAACTTGTTGTTTTAAACTAGTTTCAATTGTTTCAGCTAGACGCTTTAAGAGAGGTATCCCTGTATAACAACAGCCGCCATGTAATTTATGAATTTGATGCAATAAGGCTTCGCTATCTTGCTGTTTAATGGCATTAGCTATGGCTTCTTGGGTGGGCTTAATACTAGCCACTAGCATTGCTAGCATATCCTGCATTAAATTAACTTTACCATTGGCTTGCTCTAATGCCAGTGGCCAGTCAACTATTTTACTAGGCGGCCAAGATACGGTTGGATTTACGTTACTAGGAGCCGTGTTTAGTTTTTGCTGACAAAATTCTTGCAAAATATATTGCAACATCTTTTCATCCAAAGGCTTACTTAAAAACTCATCAAAGCCGAGCATTATTAGTCGTTCACGCTCGCCATCTGCTGTATGGGCGGTAACGGCGATGATAGGGGTATGTTCATTTAACGAACTTTGCCTAATACGCTGGCAGGCGCTAATACCATCCATAATAGGCATATTAATATCTAAAAATATAATGTCATAAAGATGTTGAGTCGCTTTATGCCAAGCTTCTGCGCCATCGCAAGCTGACTCTATATGCTCTACTTGCTCTGCTAGTAGGGTATTAATTAGCTTTAAGTTAGCTTCATTATCATCCACAGTAAGTACTTTTAATGCGGCTTTAGTTGGTAGCTCAGCTTGTGTAACGGGCGCTTTATGTTGTAAATAGGGGCTGGCTAACATCATGGCTAATTTGTTGAAGTGGGCAGGTTTAGATAAGCAAGCATCGGCGCCAGCATTAAGTAAGATTTCGCGAATACTAGGAGATAAGGTATTAATTAATAAGTAAGTATAATCACAATAAGGTTTAACTTGCTGCATAACGCTTATAATGTGATTAACTTGATTAATTGCAATAGCTTTACCAATGATTGCTATGTCGTAATGCTGTTGATTTTTTAATGCACTTTGCAATTGTGCTAGGGTGCTGCAAGTGGTGACATTTAGATGCCAACTTTGTAGTAGCTGTAACATGGCTTCACGTGAATATTGCTGCGGCTCGAAGTACAGTACACTTTTTTGTTCTAATACCGCTATAGGTAAAGTCTCGGCAATACTAAGTTGGTGATGGTTACACTTTATGGTAAACCAAAAAGTAGAGCCTTCTGCTTGAGCACTTTCAAAGCCAATTTTACCACCCATAGCTTTGACTAGACGCTGCGAGATCATTAGGCCTAAACCGGATCCAGACTGATGGCTGCTGGACTCTGAAGAGCCAAAACCATGAAATAATTGCTTTTGTTGCTCGGGATGAATTCCTCGTCCGGTATCTTGTACCGAACAATGCAGCATTATTTGACCATCACTTAAATAGTTACAGTTTACCCGAATAACAATGCTGCCATGATCGGTAAATTTAATAGCATTGCCAGCAATGTTTATGAGTACTTGGCTAAAGCGTTTAGGGTCAGCAATAATATCATCAGGGCATTCAGGCGCAATTATTAAGACTAACTCTAAGTATTTATCAAATGCATTGGCAGCCAGTAATTCAGTTGCATCATTTAGCAACTCACGTAGTGAAAAAGGCTCAGAATTAATAGATAGCCGGCCTTCTTCGAGCTTAGAGAAATCTAATACATCATTAACTAAGTGTAATAAGCTATTAGCAGACTTTTGGATTGTCATTAAATAATCATGCTGATTATTGGTTAATTGAGTTTTTAGCACTTGTCGCGTAAAACCAATTACTCCATTGAGTGGGGTACGTAATTCATGACTCATTTTGGCTAAAAACTCAGATTTTTGTCGGTTTTCTTCTAATGCTTTACGTCGAGCAAAGTCTAATTGCACGTTATGTACTTCTAGTTGCTCTAAAGTTTGCTGCAAATCACTGTTTGCTTGATCAATTTGTTGCTGCATTTCTTGTTCTTGACTAACAATTTGGGCACTTAATTGTTGTAAGCCTTGCTGCATTTCATGCAGTTCTTTAGCGGTAATTAAGGGGCTATTGCATTTGATTAATGGGGTGTTTTTAAGCTCATCATGATCAATAAGTTGTTGTAATTGCTTGTTCATCTCGCGGATGGGGTGATATAAGCGTTGCAAAATATAAAAGGCCGGCGTACAGCATATTAATAAGCATAAAATTAAAATCAGCACTAGGTATAAAATATAATTCTGTTGCCTCAGTTGTAGCTGATCTTTATGTAGATTTAAGATTAAATAGCCTAAGTTAGTTTGTTGGCCATTTTGTGTCGTTGTCAGTGGATGATAGAATAGTAAATTAGAGGTTGTTTCATTAAAAAAGCCATGCTCGGCTAATTGGTCTGGCTGTGTTAGCGGTAATGTCGCTGCGTTAAATTGCGGATTGCTATTATATAACAGCTTATTTTGTAGATTAACTATTGCAATACTATTTAATGAAGCAGAATTATAGCGATGGCTAGTGTCAATAAGCTTCTGTAAGTCTTGTTGGTTATTAGAAGCTAATAAAGAAGCAGTTGTTATAGCCAATGGGATTGCAATTTGGCGCGCTTGTTCAGTTAAAGAAAGCTGCAGTTCATGATAACGAACATAGCTAAAATAGCCGCCTGAGAATACACTAAGCAGCAGCGCAGGCAATAAGCTACAAAGTAGCAACCAAACACGTAATCTTATTTTTGTCATTAAACTCAAGTTTTATATTAAATATACTCAGGCAGATAATGACACAAGACACCGCAGTTGCCTATAACCAGATAGAGAACCTATGGTCAGCATTTACAAAGCAAAAACAAAACCAAGCCGAACCGGCAATCTTATTAACTTACAGATTGAAAGCACAGACTATGAAGGACAAGGAGTGGCCAGAGTAGGTAATAAAATTGCTTTTGTCAGTGGCGCTTTAGCCGGAGAGTTAGTGCAGGCTAAAGTGTTAGAAGATAAGGCTGGTTTTATTAAGGCTAGTACTACAGTAGTAAAGCAAGCCGCTAAATCTCGTATTAAGCCGCCTTGTTTGTATGCTAACCAGTGTGGTGGTTGTCAATTACAATATTTACCGCTCAGTCAGCAAGGGCAATTAAAACAACAAGGGGTAGAGCAGCTATTAACCCATCAGCTAGGTTTAAGCAGTCTAGCTTGGCAGCCCATGCTAGCTGTAGACAATACAGCCTATAGGCGTCGAGCGCGGATCGGGGTTTGGTATGATAAAAAACAAGGTAAATTTAGCATTGGCTTTCGTCAGGCCAATGCTAAACAGATTATTGATATCCAGCACTGTTTAGTGCTATCACCGGTTTTAGCACCAATATTTTCAGTTTTAGCTACGCAGCTGCCGTTATTGTCTAGTGTAACTGCGGTGACCCATGTCGAAGTAATTGATGCTGATGGTCAGGCTTATATTATTATTCGTCATGTGCAACCTTTAACCTTAGAGGATAAGCAGCGTTTTATTGAAGCATGGCCTAAAGCGATTTGGCTAGGCGAGAGTGCGCCGGGTGAATTTGTGCCTTGGCAAACCGAGCAGCCATTAAGCCAGCCTTATTACATGCTGAAAAATCAGGGCTTACGGTTAGAGTTTGGTCTAGATAGCTTTATTCAAGTAAATGCAGCAGTTAATCAGCTTATGGTAAATCAAGCTATGCAATGGTTGGCGCCAACGGCAACTGATACGGTATTAGATTTATATGCGGGGATTGGTAATTTTAGCTTGGCTTTAGCGCAAAAGGTAAAAGCAATACATGCTGTTGAAGGTATAGACAAGATGGTGCAACAATTGTTACATAATGCTACAGTAAATCAATTGGATAATGTTACAGCAACGCAAGCTGATTTACATTTAGCTTGGCCTAAAGCCAGTTGGAATACGCCTCAGTATAATAAAGTACTATTAGATCCTGCTAGAGCAGGTGCTAATGGTGCAATAGAGCAAGTAGTTAAGTTAAAACCGAAAACAATTTTATATGTGTCTTGTAATGCAGCAACATTAGCGCGTGACGCTAAAGTATTATTAAGTAGCGGCTACCGGTTAGATAAAATTGGCAGCATAGATATGTTTCCACACACTCGCCATTTAGAGTTAATGGCTTTGTTTGTACAATAATTTTAATTGTTTAGCTAAAAGTTTAGCCAATATCCGATTAAGAGGGATTGCAGCATGGTTAAGGTTCGTCTATCACATACCACGGCTTATAGTAGTGATGACACTCTAGCATGGTTAGGTTCATTAGGACTGACTGAAAAAAAAGTAACCGAGCTAATGGCTGCTGAAAGGTGGCTAAAGCAAGCTGATCTTGATGCATCTATCCCTGAAGTAAAAACTGGCTGGAGAATGGTAGAAATTCTGGCTGAGTTAAGAATGGATATAGACTCCTTACTTGCTGCGTTATTATTTCCACTGTTAGACGCTAAATTAATTGATCAAGAAACCTTAGCCAGCCAATTTTCAGAAAATGTTATACGTTTACTTAACTCAGTTAAGCAAATGGAGGCTATTCGAACTATACCTACAGGCCCAAATCATAGTGTTAATCCGCAACAAGCAGATAATTTACGTCGCATGTTATTGGCTATGGTTGAAGATGTTAGGGCAGTAGTGATTAAACTAGCAGGGCAAATTTGCTATTTGCGCCATGTTAAAGATGCTGATGAAGAAACCCGAGTATTAGCTGCTAAAGAAACTAACGCTATCTTTGCCCCTTTAGCTAATAGATTAGGCATTGGTCAGTTAAAGTGGGAGCTAGAAGATTTAGCTTTTCGTTATTTGCACCCAGTTTTATATAAACAAATAGCAGGACTATTAGAAGAGCGGCGCTTAGACCGCGAGCAATACCTGCAAGATTTTGTTAGTTCTTTACAGCAAAAAATGTCAGCTGAGCAATTAAAGGTAGAAGTACAAGGCCGACCCAAGCATATTTTTAGTATTTGGAAAAAAATGCAGAAAAAACAACTAGCGTTTGATCAGTTGTACGATATAAGAGCCGTGCGTATTGTCACAGAAAGAGTGCAAGATTGTTATGCAGCTTTAGGCATAGTGCATACTAGTTGGCGCCATTTACCTAAAGAGTTTGATGACTATATTGCTACGCCAAAACAAAATGGTTATCAATCCATTCATACCGTAGTTTTAGGGCCTCAAGGAAGAGTAATCGAAATTCAAATTCGCACTCAGCAAATGCATGAAGACTCTGAGCTTGGTGTGGCAGCGCATTGGCGTTATAAAGAGGGTGGTGCTAAAACGAAATCTGCTGCGAATGACGAAAAAATTGAGTGGTTGCGTAAGTTACTACAATGGCAAGAAGAGGTTGTTGATTCCGCCGAGCTTGTTGAAGAATTACGTAATCAGGTGATTGAAGATCGAGTTTATGTGTTTACGCCCAAAGGTGACATTGTCGATTTACCCTTAGGTTCTACCCCATTAGATTTCGCTTATTATGTTCACTCTAATGTTGGCCATCGTTGTATTGGCGCGAAAATTTCAGGCCGCATTGTGCCTTTTACCTATCACTTAAAAACCGGCGATCAGGTTGATATTCTAACCGGCCGTGAACCTAATCCTAGCCGAGACTGGTTAAACCCACACTTGGGGTACATTAAATCTAGCCGTGCTCGTTCTAAAGTGCAGTATTGGTTTCGCCAACAGGATAAAGATAAAAACTTGGCAGCAGGTAAAGAGTTACTAGATACTGAATTAACTCGCTTAAACTTGCAACTTGGCCAAGTACAAAAATTACTGAAACGTTTTAATGTAAATTCAATAGATGAGTTGTATGTTGGTATTGGTGGTAGCGATATTAAGCTAACCCAAGTGGTGCACTTTATCCAAAGTCAACACGACAAAACAGAAACCCCTGAGATAGACCCTCGACTAAACACTAAGCCTTTACCCGCAGCGCTAAAAGCTAAAAGCGATGTAGTAGTACAAGGTGTAGGTAACTTATTAACTCATACCGCTGGTTGCTGTCAGCCGCTACCAGGCGATGGTATTGTTGGCTATATTACGCAAGGCAGAGGAATTGCCATTCATCGTGATGATTGTGAGCAATTTAAGGCCTTGCAAGATAGCCATCCAGAACGAGCAGTAGAAGCTAGTTGGGGCGGCAAGTATGCTTCAGGCTATGAAGTGAATATTCGAATTGTTGCCCATGATCGCAGTAATTTATTACGCGACATTACTAATATTTTAGCCAATGAAAAAGCTAACGTGACTAAAATAAACAGCAGTTCTGATACCAAAGCGCAGACAGCGGTTTTAGATATGACATTAGAACTGTACAACCTAGATTCACTAAATAAATTGTTAAGTAAAATTAATCAACTAGAGGATATAATTGAAGCTAAACGTTTTACACATTAGTGTTAAAAAACAACCTAATAATGGACTTTAAAGTGGCAGAAAATATACCGCGCTTACTTAGTATTATGGCGAAATTACGGGATCCCAATACGGGCTGCCCGTGGGATTTAAAGCAAACCTATGCCAGTATAGTGCCTTATACATTAGAAGAAGCCTATGAAGTTGCAGATGCCATTAGCCGTGAAGACTTTACTGAGCTAAAAGATGAGCTAGGTGATTTACTGTTTCAAGTGGTGTTTTATGCCCAAATAGCCAAAGAAGAAGGCCGCTTTGAGTTTGATGACTGTGTTGCGGCTATTTGCGATAAGCTAGAGCGTAGGCATCCACATGTTTTTGCAAATAAAACACTTGCTGACTCTGATGCTGTATTAAAAAATTGGGAAGCCTTAAAAAGCACTGAGCGTAAACAAGTTGGTCAGCATAGTGTGCTGGATAATATTCCCCACGCCATGCCAGCCTTAAGCCGTGCTAATAAGTTACAAAAACGCTGCGCTACTGTAGGTTTTGACTGGCCAACGGTAGAAGGTTGCTGGTTAAAAGTAAAAGAAGAAATAGCCGAAGTAGAAGCAACTAGCCCAGCAAGCCCCGAGTTAGCCGAAGAATTAGGTGACTTAATGTTTGCTTTAGTTAATGTAGTACGTAAACATAAACTTGACCCAGAAGCGGTACTACGGGCTGCTAATAATAAATTTGAACAGCGTTTTCGTGCCGTAGAGCAGGCAATAACCGCGGAAAAGGGCAGTTTAGAGCAAGCAACGTTAGATGAAATGGAAGCCAGCTGGCAGCTAGTTAAGCAGCAGCTTAAGCCTGAATAAAATAATTAATTCAGAAAGCTGCAGCTTTACGTTGAGTGCTTAGCTAGGCTTTGCTATAATTTTCTCCCGTCCTGATACCAATTCTTGATCCATCTTGTCTTCCCTGTGTTAACGCACTGGGAGCTTAGTTTTTTTAAGTATTGGTGTTTATTTATTGTTCAATATTGTCTCAGGGGTCTTATGACTACAAGATATATCTTTGTGACGGGTGGCGTGGTTTCATCGCTCGGTAAAGGCATTGCTGCTGCTTCGTTAGCGGCAATATTAGAAGCTCGCGGTCTAAAGGTCACTATCCTTAAACTCGACCCCTACATCAACGTTGACCCTGGGACTATGAGCCCGATTCAACATGGTGAAGTTTTTGTTACAGAAGATGGCGCAGAGACTGATTTAGACTTAGGCCATTATGAGCGCTTTATTCGCACTAAAATGTCTAAGCTAAATAACTTTACTCAAGGTCGTATTTACGCTGATGTGTTGCGCAGAGAGCGCCGTGGTGACTATCTTGGCGCTACTATTCAGGTTATACCGCATATTACCAATGAAATAAAAGCGCGGGTTGTTGCGGGCGCTGAAGGCTATGATATTGCCATTGTAGAAATTGGCGGTACTGTGGGTGATATTGAATCATTGCCATTTTTAGAGGCTATTCGTCAGCTTGGCACTGAAGTAGGTCGTGAGCGTACTTTGTTTATGCATTTAACCTTAGTGCCGTATTTAGGCACTGCGGGTGAAATTAAAACTAAGCCAACCCAGCACTCTGTTAAAGAGTTACGTTCTATTGGTATTCAGCCTGATATTTTAGTTTGTCGCTCGGACCGACCTATCCCTAATAATGAGCGGGCTAAAATTGCTTTATTTACTAATGTTGAAGAAAAAGCTGTTATTGGCCTAAAAGACGTCTCAAGCATTTATCAAATTCCAGCAATTTTAAAATCGCAAGGTTTAGACGACTTAGTGTGTCGCCGCTTCCATATTGAGGCGCCTGAAGCAGATTTAGCTGAATGGGAACAAGTGTTATATCAAGAGTCAAACCCTAATGGTGAAGTGACTATTGGTTTAGTAGGCAAATATGTTGAATTACCAGATGCTTATAAATCTGTTAATGAAGCCTTAGGTCATGCTGGCTTAAAGAATCGAGTGACAGTTAATATTAAATATATTGACTCGCAAGACTTAGAAAGCAAAGGCGTTGCTATGCTAGCTGGCTTAGACGGTATTCTAGTGCCAGGTGGCTTTGGTGAGCGCGGTGTTGAAGGCAAAATTCTTGCTGCTCAATATGCCCGTGAAAATGATATTCCTTATTTTGGTATTTGTTTGGGTATGCAGGTTGCGCTTATTGAATTTGCGCGCAATGTGGCAGGTATGAAAGATGCTCATTCAACTGAGTTTAACCCAGAAACTGCTTACCCTGTGGTTGGTTTAATTACCGAGTGGCGTGATGCAGACGGTTCAATTGAAGTGCGTACTGATTCTTCAGACTTAGGCGGTACTATGCGCTTAGGTAGCCAAAACTGTAATTTAGTGGCTAACACTAAAGCTTATGAAGTTTATGCTAAAGAAGTTATTCAAGAGCGCCATAGGCACCGTTATGAAGTAAATAACAATTTACGTCCGCAATTAGAAGCTGCCGGCTTAGTGGTTTCAGGGCTTTCAGCAGATAATCAATTAGTTGAAATGATCGAAATCCCAACTCACCCTTGGTTTATTGCAGGGCAGTTCCACCCAGAGTTTAATTCAACTCCGCGGGATGGCCACCCATTATTTCAAGCTTTTGTTGCCGCTGCTTTTAAGTTTCAAAAGTTGCAACGAGTATAATATTGTCTAAGCCGTGTTTATTAACACGGCTTTTTAGTTTTAACAGGAATCTTACCATGTCTGATATCGTAAACATTATCGCTCGTGAAATTATGGACTCACGTGGCAACCCTACTGTAGAAGCTGATGTGTATTTAGCGAGTGGTGTAATGGGCCGTGGTTGTGCACCATCCGGTGCCTCAACCGGCTCGCGAGAAGCGCTTGAATTACGTGATGGTGATAAGAGCCGTTATTTAGGGAAAGGTGTTACTAAAGCCGTAGCAAATATTACAGGCCCAATTTTACAAGCGTTAAAGGGCAAGAGTGCTTATAACCAAGCTGAAATTGATCAGATCATGATTGATTTAGATGGTACTGAAACTAAGAGTAACTTAGGTGCTAACGCTATTTTAGCCGTTTCTTTAGCCGTAGCACGCGCTGCAGCTGCAGATAAAAAGATCCCTTTATATCAACATATCGCAGATTTAAATGGCACCTCAGGCCAGTTTAGTATGCCAGTGCCTATGATGAATATTATCAATGGTGGTGAGCATGCTGATAACAACGTTGATATTCAAGAGTTTATGATCCAGCCTGTGGGTGCTAAAACCTTTGCTGAAGCACTGCGCATGGGCGCGGAAATTTTCCACAGTCTGAAAAAAGAATTACAAAACCGTGGCTTAAATACAGCTGTAGGTGATGAAGGTGGTTTTGCGCCTGATTTAAAATCTAATGAAGATGCCTTAACAGCCATTGTAGCTGCAGTAAATGCAGCAGGTTATGTTATGGATAAAGATATCACGCTAGCTTTAGACTGCGCAGCCACTGAGTTTTACCACGATGGTAAATACGTATTAAGCGGCGAAGATAAGAGCTTTGACTCTTTTGGCTTTAATGACTATTTAGCAGGTTTAACTCAGAAGTATCCTATTGTGTCTATCGAAGACGGTTTAGATGAAAGCGACTGGGATGGCTGGAAAGATTTAACCACTAAGATTGGCGATAAAGTGCAGCTAGTTGGTGATGATTTATTTGTTACTAATACTAAAATTTTAACTCGCGGCATCGAGCAAGGTATTGGTAACTCAATCTTAATTAAATTTAACCAAATTGGCTCATTAACCGAAACCTTAGCCGCTATTAAAATGGCTAAAGATGCTGGTTTCACAGCTGTTATTTCTCACCGTAGCGGTGAAACTGAAGATGCCTTTATTGCTGATTTAGCCGTAGGTACTGCAGCTGGCCAAATTAAAACTGGTTCATTATGCCGCTCTGATCGGGTTGCTAAGTATAACCAATTACTGCGCATTGAGCAGGAATTAGGTAGCAAAGCACCATATAAAGGCCGTAGCGAAATTAAAGGCCAGTAATACTAATACTACTCCTTAAAGCCCTGCATTAGCTTACCGCTAATTCTGGGCTGCAATAGTTAGTTTAGGCTAAAAGCGTTCCTCAATAATTTATGTTAGTCAGCCCACACTTAAAACTTAACACTCAAGTGTATACGGTTCGGTTTACCCACACTAACACGCCGTAAACCCATCCCTGGGGGCTCATTTACGCCCGTCCAGGGCTGCAATGGTTAGTTTAGGGTAAAACCGAACCTCAATAATTTATCTTAAGTTAGTCCACAGTCCAAACTAAACACTCAGCACTCAAAATTCAGCACTAAACATTTAACTGCGATACAAGGTTTTAATTAAATGGTAACCAAATTGGGTTTTAATTGGGCCATGCACCTCTAAAATTGCTTGTTTAAATACAACATCATCAAACGCTTTAACCATTTGGCCTTTTTTAAACTCGCCTAAATCACCGCCTTTTTTGCCTGATGGGCACAGCGAGTGTTGCTTGGCCAGTTTGCCAAAATCAGCACCTTTAGCCAGTTGTTGTTTAAGCTTTTCTGCTTCAGGTTTAGTTTTTACTAAAATATGTATTGCGCAGGCTTTAGACATAATAACTCCTTAAACCTAAAGAAGAAGGGGGAATAATAATTCCCCCTTAGTGATTATTTTGCAGGTTGTTGCTGGGTAATACAGTGGATATTACCGCCACCCAATAATATTTCACGCCCAGGTACGCAAACAACTTTGTGCTCTGGGAATAGCTTTTGTAAAATATCAGCCGCTACTTTATCGTTAGGGTCATCAAAAGTAGGCATGATTAAGCCACCATTACACAAGTAGAAGTTAATGTATGAACCCGCTAAGCGAGTATTGGCTTCACGCGGCTTGGCCATCATAGAGTCATCTACTGTAGCGTACTCATCAGCGGTAGCAATAATAGGCTTAGGCTGTGGTAGCTTGTGGACAATAATTTTACGACCTTTGGCATCAGTGCTGGCTTCTAAGTAATCTAAGGCAGCTTTAGAGCGCGCATATTGCGGATCGTTTTCATCATCTGTCCATGCTAATACCACTTCACCAGGTTTAACAAAACAGGCCATATTATCGATATGATCATCGGTTTCATCATTATAAATACCTTGTTTTAACCAAAGTACTTTTTCAATGCCCAAATAATCACGCATTTGTTGTTCGATTTGTTCACGGCTTAAATCTGGGTTGCGGTTTGCATTTAATAAACACACCTCAGTTGTAAGCAAAGTGCCTTCACCATCAACGTGAATAGCGCCGCCTTCTAACACAAAGTTATCAGTGCGATAGCGGGGCAATTGTTCAATACCTAAAATTTTACTGGCAACTTGGTCGTCTTTATCCCAAGGGAAATATAAGCCGCCATTTAAGCCACCCCAAGCGTTAAAAGCCCAGTCTATGCCGCGCACTTCACCTTTGCCATTAGTGACAAAAGTAGGGCCGGTATCACGGCACCAAGAGTCGTTGTTAGCAATTTCTACAACGCGAATAGCAAATTTGCTGCCGGTATCGGTTAGTTGAGCAACTGCGTTAGCATATTGGTTAGCAGATACGCCTACACTTACTGGTTCAAATTGGGCTATGGCTTTAATAACCGCAACAAAGGCTTGTTGGGCCGGTTTAGCACCTAAACGCCAGCTATCGGTACGCTCGGGCCAGATCAGCCAAGTTTGTTTATGCTCAACCCATTCAGCTGGCATGCTAAAACCATCGGCAGTCGGAGTATTAGATAAGTTACTGTATGCCACTTAGTTATCGCCCTGTGTTTTAGGTTGTTTAGTCACGCCATCTTTAGTGAGTACGGCACCATATAAATCGATACGACGGTCACGGAACACGCCCCAAGCGCGGCGGGTTGCCGCTATAGCGTCTAAATCAAAAGTATGCACTAATACTTCTTCTTCAGTGCGGCCAGCTTCTTGTACTTTTTCGCCTGATTCATCAGCAATAAAAGAGCAGCCGTAAAAGGTAATAGAATAATCGCCTTCAGTTTCAGTACCAATACGGTTTGAGGCAATTAATGGCGTAACGTTTGCTGCAGCATGGCCTTGTTGGGTACGCTGCCAGTGGCCGCTAGAGTTAATAGTGGCATCATGCGGTTCAGTACCAATAGCGGTTGGGTAAAATAATAACTCTGCTCCCATTAATGCCATACTACGGGCACACTCAGGAAACCATTGGTCCCAACAAATACCAACACCAATTTTAGCGTACTGAGTATCAAAGACTTTAAAGCCCGTATCACCTGGAGTGAAGTAATATTTTTCACTATAACCTGGGCCATCTGGAATATGGCTTTTACGATAGACGCCTAAGTTGCTGCCATCCGCATCTAAAATAACCACGCTATTATATAAGCAATGACCAGCGCGCTCATAAATACTAATCGGCAATACAACCTTGAGCTCTTTAGCAATTTTACTAAAGTGCTGTACAGCAGGGTTCTCATCAACAGAAGTTGCAAAGTCTAAATATTCAGGCTTTTGTTTCTGACAAAAATAATTACGTTCAAACAATTCTTGAAGTAGAACAATTTGTGCACCTTTACTAACAGCATCACGCACTAAGCGCTCAGCACGTTGAATGTTTTGGTCAACATCCCAGCCACCAATCATTTGTGTTGCAGCAACAGTTACATTACGCATTAGTTATCTCCAGCAGAAATAAAAGTAATAGGCTAGCACTAGAAGTAGGCTATGCCAAATAGGGCGCGAAAATGCCGTATTTTTGCGCTGTCGTCAAGCTCTATTGTCAAAATTACTGCCTACTGCGTACAATAAGCGATAAAGCAATTAAAACCAGTGAAGTTAAGCTAATGAAATACGATGTAATTGTTGTTGGTGGTGGCATGGTAGGGGCAGCAACAGCCTTAGCCTTGGCAGAGGCGGGTATACAAGTTGCTATTGTTGAGCAGCGCCTGCCTGCGCCTTTTGACCCTAACAGCGAACCAGATTTACGGGTGTCGTCAATAAATCTGGCTAGCGAGGCTTGGTTAAGCAAACTTGGTGCTTGGCAACATTTACAGCAGATGCGGTTATGTCCCTATCAGCGGCTACAGGCTTTTGAGCATCAACACAGCGTAGTGAGCTTTGATGCTAAAGATATTAAACACAGCCACTTGGGGCATATTGTTGAAAATAGATTACTGCAACTGGCTTGTTGGCAGCAGTTTGCCGATAAAGTAAGTCTATATTGCCCAGCGCAGGTTAGCGGCTTACAACAAGAAGCTAGCCAAGCTATAGTGACATTAAATAGTGGTGAAGTATTACAGGCAAAACTAGTGATTGCAGCCGATGGCGCAAACTCACAGTTACGTCAACTTGCCGGAATTGGCACCCATGGCTGGCAGTATCAACAAGCTTGTTTAATTGTTCAAGTTAACACCCCTTATGGCCAACAAGATATTACTTGGCAGCAATTTACAGAACAAGGTCCTAGAGCCTTTTTGCCTTTAATTAATAATCAAGCATCCTTAGTGTGGTATGACAAGGCGGCAAAAGTTAAACAGCTTGCCGCACTAAGTTTAGCTGAATTGCAACCCCTAGTGCAGCAAGCCTTTCCGCAGCAGTTAGGCCAAATAGAAGTAAAGCAAACTGGTTGGTTTCCGTTAGCAAAAATGCAGGTAAATAACTACTTTGAGCAAAGAGTAGTTGTAGTGGGCGATGCGGCTCACACTATTAACCCTTTAGCAGGGCAAGGGGTTAATTTAGGCTTTGCCGACGCTAAATTGTTAACTGAACTAATTATTACGGCTTATAACCAAGCTGGTGATATAGCGGCAACTGAATTATTAGCTAATTATCAACGTAAGCGCCGTCTAGCTAATACTATTATGATGGCTGCTATGGATACGTTTTATCTTGGTTTTAGCCAGAAAATACCGCTGGTGCGCAAATTGCGCCAGTTAGCTATGAAGGCTGCGAGTAAGAGTGGTGAGTTGAAAAATATAGTTACTAGATATGCGGTAGGTTTAAGTTAAAGCGTTAGGTTTTATTTAAGCTAAAAACAGAAAACCCAGCAAAAGCTGGGTTTAGTATCTAATGGCAGGGGCGGCTGGATTCGAACCAACGCATGACGGGATCAAAACCCGTTGCCTTACCGCTTGGCTACGCCCCTGCAAAACAGGGTGTGTAATAATCGTTTAAAAAAACCATTAACACTGAAATTAATGGCAGGGGCGGCTGGATTCGAACCAACGCATGACGGGATCAAAACCCGTTGCCTTACCGCTTGGCTACGCCCCTGCAGTACTTGTGTGCAACCACTTAGAGTGGTGCGGAAGGAGAGACTCGAACTCTCACGCCTCGCGGCGCTGGAACCTAAATCCAGTGCGTCTACCAATTTCGCCACTTCCGCATGCACAGGTAAAGTAAGTGGTGGCTACAGCGGGAATCGAACCTGCGACCCCAGCATTATGAGTGCTGTGCTCTAACCAGCTGAGCTATGTAGCCTTACAAACTTCACCTAAGCAAGTGGCGCGTATTATCCTGAACTGACAGCATAGCGTCAACCGTTTTTTTAAGTTTAAATTCTTTTATTAGCTCGTTTGCTGAATTAATACGCAAAACGCCGATTTGCTAGCCAAAACAAAGCCATTATCAAACGGCTAATCAGTTAGTTTAATAAAATTAAACATAGTTTTTTTATAGGTCAAAATAAAAAACCGGTGCTTGCACCGGTTTTTGTTTGTCATATTTTAAGAAAAACGTTAGACGTTAAAACGGAAATGCATGACATCGCCATCTTTAACAATGTAATCTTTACCTTCTAAGCGCCATTTGCCTGCTTCTTTAGCGCCGGCTTCACCTTTGAACTGGACAAAGTCTTCATAACCTACCACTTCTGCACGAATAAAGCCTTTTTCAAAATCTGTATGAATAACACCAGCTGCTTGCGGGGCTGTAGAGCCAATAGTCACAGTCCAAGCCCGTACTTCTTTAACACCTGCTGTAAAGTAAGTATGTAAGCTTAGTAATGAATAGCCACCACGAATGACGCGATTAAGGCCTGGTTCCTCTAAGCCCATATCAGCCATAAACTCGGCACGCTCATCGTCATCTAGTTCAGCAATTTCAGACTCAATGGCAGCACAAACTGGGACAACTATAGCGCCTTCTTTGTCAGCAATAGCTTGCACGACATCTAAATAAGGATTGTTTTCAAAACCGTCCTCGGTAACGTTGGCGATATACATAGTTGGCTTAAGGGTTAAGAAGTTCATATAAGCTATTAAAGCTAATTCATCCTTGTCTAACTCTAACTGACGTAAAGTTTCGCCTTTTTCTAAGTGTGCTTTTATTTTTTCTAACACTAAGGTTTCAGCTTTAGCGTCTTTATCACCACCTTTAGCTTTTTTGCTAACGCGGAAAATAGCCCGCTCAGCGCTGTCCATATCAGCTAGCACTAATTCCATATTAATGGTTTCAATGTCATCGGCTGGATCAATTTTATTAGCAACGTGAATGATATTATCATCATCAAAACAGCGTACTACATGGCCAATAGCATCCGTTTCACGAATGTTCGCTAAAAACTTATTACCTAAGCCTTCACCACGTGAAGCGCCTTTGACTAAACCGGCGATATCGACAAACTCCATAGTAGTAGGTAGCACCCGTTGTGGTTTAACTATTTCAGCCAGTTTATCTAAACGTAAGTCAGGCACTGGCACTACGCCAGTATTTGGTTCAATAGTACAGAACGGGAAGTTTGCAGCTTCAATACCGGCCTTGGTTAACGCGTTAAAGAGAGTAGATTTACCAACATTAGGTAAGCCAACTATGCCACATTTAAAACCCATAAGATGTTCCTTTGCGTGCTTAAGATAGGGAGCCGGCTGAGTTTAGCTGGCTGTAAAACTATGTAAGCGGTTTTGTGCTTTAACTAGACCGTCGCGCGCTAAAATATCAAAACAACTAACAGCTTCATCAATACAGCTTTCAATTAGTTGTTGTTCAGACTGAGGCGCTTTGCCAAGCACATAACCGGTTACGCGATCTTTATGTCCTGGGTGACCTATGCCTATACGTAATCGGCAAAAATTAGCATTATTACTAAATTTAGCAATAATATCACGCAAACCATTATGGCCAGCGTGTCCACCGCCAAATTTAAATTTTGCACTACCTGGCGCTAAAGCCATTTCGTCGTGGGCAACCAGTATTTGTTCAGGAGTGAGCTTGTAAAACTGTGTCATTGCTAACACCGCTTTACCGCTTAAATTCATGTAAGTTGCTGGGATCAGCAATTTATATTCTTGGCCTGCGCAAATAAATTTACCAGTATGGCCAAAAAATTTAGGTTCGCTTTTTAAATTAACATTAAAAGCGCG
This sequence comes from Rheinheimera sp. MMS21-TC3, assembly GCF_032229285.1. Taxonomy (NCBI): domain Bacteria; kingdom Pseudomonadati; phylum Pseudomonadota; class Gammaproteobacteria; order Chromatiales; family Chromatiaceae; genus Rheinheimera; species Rheinheimera sp. MMS21-TC3. The sequence goes on along the minus strand of NZ_CP135084.1, from coordinate 2,378,222 downwards.
TGCTAATTGAGAAACAAACCAGACACCAGCATTATGCCGGGTCTGGCTATATTCAGGGCCTGGATTACCCAAGCCCACAATCAACTGCACAGCTGACTGAGTATTAACCGACATTACTCAGGCGTATCAGTTTCTTCTTCACTATCTTCTTCGCTGTCTTCAACAGCTTTGCCGCCTGGCTTATTCACAGAAACGATAGCTAGGTCATGACCTTCGCCTTTCGTTAATTGAGTAAAGGTAACACCTTTAGGCGCTTTAATTTCAGATAAGTGAATAGTAGTACCTACTTCCATTTCACTGATGTCAACTTCGATAGCATCTGGTAAGTCTTTAGGCAAACAAGAAATTTCGATTTCGTTAGCACCACGAACAACAACACCACCTTTCTTAACTGCCGCTTCTTCATTGATTAAATGAATGGCAAGAATAGATTTTAATTCATGACCAGCTTCAACGCGTTGAAAGTCAACGTGCATGATTTTTGGCTTAAACGGGTGACGTTGCATTGCTTTAACGATAGCTTTAACTTTTTCTTTACCAACAACTAAAGTGATAATTTGTGAGTAAAAAGCTTCATCAGTTTGGGCTTTTAATAATTTAGAGTGCTCTATGGATATTGAAAGCGCATCTTTACTACCACCGTAGATGATAGCTGGAACTTTGTCTTCGTGACGCAGGCGGCGGCTCGCACCTTTCCCCGAGTCAGTACGGACTTCTGCATTTAAAGTTAAATCAGACATTGTATACTCCAAAAATTAGTGTGTCCCAAGACTTGCGACCAGTCTCAGGTTGGATGCCCTATATTTAGGGGCGCGACATATTACCACTGGCTAGAGGAAGCTGCAAATGAAAATACACAGCATCAATCATGCCTAGTATGCATATATTGCAAGTGTGTGAGTAAGTTTTACCTTTTATGTAAAATTTAAAAGGATGTTATTAGTAAGATTTAATTCAACGTGTTGATTTTTAATGATTTTTAAAGTTGGAGTGGCTTTTGCATTATCTTAAGTGACGGGCATTCTTGGGTTTGACCAAGCATTGCTTTTTCTAACTACTCGACCAGGAGATATTCTATGAATAGTGATATTGCAGAAGGTAAGTGGAAACAAATGACAGGCTCTATTAAAGAAAAATGGGGCAAGTTAACTGATGACGATTTGCAGCAAGTGGATGGCAGAATAGATAAATTTTGCGGTAAAATGCAAGAGCATTACGGCATGTCACGCGAACAAGCTGAGCAAGAGTTTAATCGAATGCGTTAGCCCATATTAGGGTTAAAAAAAAACCACACCCTATTTCGAGTATATAGTAAAAACAGTGTCTATTCGCGTGTGAGTGAGTGACAGGGCTTTACATATAAGGTCAGCGGCTTTTATTTCAAACGTACATACTGTGTATAATGGTATGTACGTTTTTTATTTGCGCCGAGTCCTTCGGCGGTAACCATTCATCCATGAATTTTTGTTCAGTGTTTAATTGCACCTTGTGAGTGCGACTTGTTCCAACAAGTCGGGAGAGATAGGAGTTTACGTCATTGGTTTAGCAGGACGGGGATAGTTGTTTGCGGCAAGTACAGAGTTGTCGCCGCATCCATGCGGCTTTGACAGTTCAGTTGTTCACTCATTGATTCACCTTCTTGATTAATTGCACTTAATTTACCACCACATTGCAACCGCTCCTTACCACGTGTTGCAAATTAATCGCACCACAACTTTCACGGAAAGTACCACTTCGTCGGATCTCGGCTTTGTGCCAATTGCAGACATTCCAACTTTAAGGCTGTAAAGTCCGCTTTTAGGTGTTAGCAGAACGCCTGAATTAAGCCGCGCGGCGAAGCGGCGTCGGTTTGAATGAATTGTTAGCCGCTTACGGCTTCCAATGCCAGCTGGAACGATAGATATACAGGGCCTCGCCCAGGAAGTTCCATGTGCGCCTCTCCCACATTAGTTTGTTCTCGGTTCCACCATACTTTGACTCATCATTGAGCATGTTGAAAACAGCAGCGGTAATAAACGAGCTATGAGGGTGCTCACGAAGATCACTCATTTTGGCCGCAAGGTTTGGTGCGCGTCCAATCCAGATGAGGTCGTTGGTGCCACGAACTCCGCCCCGTACGGCGAGGACTGTTCCGGTATCAACACCAACGCCGTGTCTGATATTGAATGAGGCGTTTCGTACAGATTCGTAGTTCGACTCGAACTTCTCCCGTATCTTATCAACCGCCCATTTTATCTGTAATGCGCACTTTGCAGCGGAACTATTTTTTGCATCTCCATAGAATACGCCCATGACGCGATCACCATCAAAGCTAACGATCTTGCCTCCGTGAGCAACTATTAGCTTAGACGCGCAATAAAGAAAAGATTTTATGATCTTAGCAGCGATACGCCTGTCAATCTCTTTGACCATTTTTGATGAATCAGCTAGGTCTGCATAGAGAAAAGTTGCTTCAATCTCAACAGCGCCGCCAGCGAGCGCAACTTCGTCCGTCGAAGGAATTTTCCGACCATCTCTCTTATCCCACGCTGTGGAGATAAACGTCTGGATGTCTCGCGTAAGGTCGTCAGACAGAGCCATCTGTCATCCCATAAAACTGATAGATGGCAAAAGCCCACGGCAGCGTCGCGATGAGCATAGAAGCCATTCCACGCTTCACCCAAGAGAACTTCGTTGAAGCAATCTGAGCATTGATATGGCATTGCTGAACGAGGTCATCTTGCAAATCGCCGCTCTGTGCTGCCTTAACGGCAGCTCGAAATTGGGAAAGATCCCTAGACACGATTCCCCCAAAGAATGTTAGAGAGCCCTTGGTACCGTCAGTTCGTGGGAACGAAGCGCAGGCACAGAAGACTATGCTCAAGCCGAGGAAGAAGATCGCGAAAGCGGTTGGAATACCTGCCATTAGGGTCCATTGGCTTGGTTGTGGGGCGTACACAGCTAAAGCACCTAGCATGGCTGTCGACAGCGGCAACACCAAAGAAAGGCGTGAGTCGGCGGAGGCGATCCAGCCAAGCTGCTTGTCTAGGATGTACTGAAGTTGTTCTGTTTCTAGCATAGGAAACTTCTCAATGAGTGGCTAACGCCAAAATTTAGCGCGGAAAGCCGCGCAGCGGGTTGACGTCGCATCCAGCGCTTTTTGCTGGCGATAATATTTGATTGTTATGTGCCTGATTTTAAAGCAGTACTATGCTCAATACTGCCAACAATAAAACAAACGCCAACGTACAACCAAACAGTGCTAGCAACTATTTGCCAAATATCGACACCGGTTGCTGTAGCAAATGCTGGAATACTAATTAATCCTCGCAAAGTACAAAGTAACGCGATGGTAATTAAAGCAGGTTTAACCAATGGAACCTTGCGTATTAAACCAACGGCTGAAAAAGCAAACACCGTACACGCCAGCATTAAACCTGCAACAATTATGGTACCGACAGGTGCAAGCAAAGTACCTTGTTGAGCTGAGTCTATGATTTGCTTAGGCGCTCGTGCAAAAGCAAACCAGCTTGGCCCGCCCCAAATACAAAGTAAATGCCATATAGCTGCAGCCGATGCAATAACGCCACCACTAATTAATAGTTTTGATTTAACACTAAAACTCAATACGAGCTCCATTCTGCTTTAGCACATAACGCAAAGCTTTGGGGCGGCTGGAGCGCAGCGTAAGCCGTCCCAGCAGCGATAGCTGCGACAACAGCGCCTTGTTATGCGCCGTGCCGGTTATTACTCAATACCTTTTATACCTAGAGTTTGGTAGAGGTACTTATATTTTAATTTATTAGGTGTATTAAATTTATAGCTCCAAATTGCATCGCTTAAATGTAAGTAATTGGAAATAGGTATTGTCTGCGAACCAGTCACATATTTATTTAAAAACTCAGAGAAATCAACGTCTGTAGTTTTTTTAACACTGTTTGATATGTCTTCAATATTATAGAGTTTCCTATTTCTAGGATAATTTTTATACATATATGCCATTACATCATCAAGACTCTTTTTTCCATCCGTTTTAGAGCGAATCTCTTGATCTAAGATCATAGCCACAACCCAGCCACCATGATAAATGAGAAAGTAATTATCAAACTTAGTTTTGTTGCTCTTTCCTGCGTCTCTCATTGATATTTGACCTAATCCTTTTGATGCCGAGTAATATCCAATTGGAAAAGCTGCTATTGAAATTGCTTGTTCCGCTGATATTAAGCCAAGTTGGGCAGCGGCTTTAAATGAATAATATTCTGCGAAGCCTTCGTTAAACCAATGCTCACTACCATCTTCGTATCTAATTGATTCAGCACTCCATAAATGAAAAATTTCATGAAGCAAAAGGGTTTTCCAGTTACCGTAGCCAAACATATCCCCATTTGACCAGGTCAAAATAATTAATTGGGGATCCGCTTCGCCTCCTAAATAATTGCCCTGTTTAACTTTGATAGAAATCTCAGAGTATTCGTTTCCAGCAAGGTCTCTTGGCAAGCCACCAAATAATTTTGAAAAGAGCGAAAAGGCCGAAGATACAAGCTCATTTATCTCAGACTCTTTTTCAATAGAAGTGCGATCTAAGAATTGATAATTAATCTTTACATTTTCAAGCTCGACGCTTTTTTCAGATAATTCGCTGGCTTCAACCGATGATAAAGAAGGTAAAAAAACGAACATGCTTGAAAATATTAGAATGTATTTAAAGAACATAAACTTCCTTGTTTCTGATGTGGCGCATAACAGTTATTATGTAGACCTCTCAGTAACATCCGAAAGGCAAAACAAATTTATACCTATGAGTTTACTGAAAATCAATAACTTAAGAAGCTAGTTAAGGACTTAATTTACTTTTAATTTACGACATTACTGAGACTTCTCAGTAATGCCTCCACCCCAAAACGGGGTAATATTATTAATATCAATGCCTTATCTTGATTTAGCATCCTTATCATCAGGTGTTACTGAGAAGTCTCAGTAACACACTCGATAATCAACAAAGGAGCTTACATGACTCGTTCACCTTTCCTTGAAAGCATCAGACAGGTTATGCGAACCAAGCATTACTCAATTCAGACTGAAAAAACCTATTTACTTTGGATAAAACGCTTCATTTTGTTTAACAAAAAACAGCATCCTAAGAACATGGGGGAACAAGAGGTAACTAATTTTTTGACATATTTAGCCGTAAACCGACAAGTTACGGCGTCTACTCAAAACTTGGCGCTTTGCGCTATCGTCTTCATGTATAAACATATACTTCAGAGAGAACTTACTTTACTACCTGATACGATAAAAGCACGCGCACCTAAACGGGTTCCATCCGTCTTATCTCATAACGAAGCAATGAGTATCATCAATCAGCTATCCGGTAGCTATAAACTGATGTTTTCGCTTTTATATGGTTGTGGGCTAAGGAAAGCAGAACTATTAATGCTAAGAGTTAAAGATATCGATTTTGAGTCAAGGAATGTCTATGTATTTCGTGGCAAAGGCGGTAAAGATCGAGTCACGATGTTACCTGAAAAGCTTGTTGAACCCCTTAAATTGCATATTGAAAAGGTTCGTGATCTTCATGAAAAGGATCTTTGCGAAGGTGAGGGTAAAACAAGTCTCCCGCCAGGGCTCGCTCGAAAATACCCTTACGCAATTTCTGATTTTAAGTGGCAATTTATATTCCCATCATCTGTCAGGTGTAAGCATCCAGTGGATGGATATGTTTGCCGCCATCACTTGCATTGGACGTCCCTAACAAAGAAATTAAGGAGCGCTGTTATACGGTCAGGTGTTCAGAAACACGTTACCGCACACACATTCAGGCACTCTTTCGCAACGCAGCTTTTAAAAGCGGGAACAGACATTCGTACAGTTCAAGAGCTGTTAGGGCATACGGATTTGAAGACAACTCAAATATATACACATGTCATCGGTCAACATTCATCAGGGACAATTAGCCCTATAGACCGATAATTTCGTTTTAAATAAACTGGGCTTCATGTCCGGTTTTGCGGTAAAAGCGGTCATTCGCATGCGGATTGTGTTGAGGTGCTGAATCTCTGCTTTTCGCTCATAGCTGACGATCAATTAATTGTATGACTGCTGAAGCTGGTGGTTACATGAAAGTGCAACGGGTTGTAAGCCGCGATTGTTCGTGGTGATAAATTTGGGTGATGTTTTGCAGCTTTGCTAATTTTGGTGTAGTAGTTCACTCAAGTAGCTATTTCGCTTATGTGAGTTACTGTGGGCATCTGTAATACCCCTTAGTTCATCCGAGCTACCAACTATATGGATCTCAACCTCGGCTCTGGTAATCGCGGTATACAGCCACGCTCTATCAACGATTTTGCCTTTCTGTAGTGCAATAATGATTCTAGGAAACTGCGAGCCTTGAGCTTTATGAAGGGTTATTGCATAACCCAACTCCATGCAATCGAGCACGGACTGTGTGACCTCAACTTTATCCCCCGTATCCAGCGTTACTTCACCATAAGTTTCACCGGATGAGTCAATGCTGGTAAGCGTACCAAGAGAGCCGTTTTGAATGCCTTTATCATAGTGGTTTTGCGTAAATAGAATCGCATCATTCAATCTGAGGTTTTGAAAGAATCTCTCACCGTGCATTTCAAACTCAAGCCTTTTACCGCTTGGGTTAACAGCCTCTTGGGTTAGTTTATTAATTTCAGCAACGAGTGCCTTGGTCGGTGCCATGACGCGACTATTTTCAGGTGATTGCTGATACAACTCACAACAGGCTTGACCAATGTCGCTCTTTGCCGTTTCGTGGAAGTGAATAGCCCCCGTACTTAGTTTTTCAGGCACGATACCTTGATTAATGAGCTTGGAGTATTCAGGAATACCCGTTGAGCCTTTCTGACGCTTAACGATATCTAGCATAGTATTAGCAATGGCTTTAGATAGAACGATATCAGCCAAAACCTTGCCGCACCCTATAGGTGGTAACTGGTCAGGGTCGCCAGTAAAGATAATACGAACCGATGGGTGAATATGGTTGACCAGGCGATACATGGTTGGCAAGTCAATCATACTGGCTTCATCTATTACCAGTAAATGCTTTGGCTGGTCTGAACTTGGCTCAATAGGCTCTCTACGTAATAACTTAGCGATAGTTGAGGTGATAAAGCCAATTGACTCATGCAAGCGCATAGCGGCTCTGCCACTCAGCGCGACCGCATGTATTTCAAATCCCATTTGATGGTAGGCTCGAAGTGCGGTTCTAAGGACTGTGGTTTTACCTGTGCCAGCTCCGCCCGTAATACAGCTCACGGCGTTATCCAAACACGTTGTCACTGCTTCAATCTGTTTCTTGGTTAGCTCGTATGGTAATTCATCAACCGAAGAGCAATATGCAGAATTTGCAACTTCGTCATAAAGGTTGTTTTGATTAGCTAGTGCTTTAAGTCGTTTGGCAACGACATTTTCCATCAACAACTGGGCGGTTGGATGATAAGAGCCAGTGTCAGGGTTTAGGATGTATTGCGCTTTGTTGTGACCAGCTTTAAACGCTTCCGTCACCAGTTCCTTATCTTTGAGTAATTTGGTTAGGTATGGGCGTAAACATGCTTGAGTTGTATAGGTGTGGCCTTTCTCAATCTCTTTGCGAATCGCGGTTTCAAGTGCGGCACTTAGTCTGCGGTGATCACAAGCTGTGATCTTAAACTGGTCAAAATTAACCAGTTTATCGACATCCGTAAACGACATTCCAAACCCAATAAGGACATACGGATTTTGTTTAATAGCCTCAATGGACTCTTCTCCATGATGCTTCAATAAGCGCTGCTGAATACTTGCTGGTATCTTGTGTTCGGTCATCCAGTTGCAGTAGGCCAGATTCTTATATTTGGCGTAACCCTCAAATAACGCATTGATAGAATCTTCACTCAGGACACTTCTAAGGCGATCTCTTGATTCATGAGTGTCTTTTCTAACCGTTGGGTGAAAATCCTTTCCTAACAGTTCCCAGAGTGCTCTAGCTTTACTTTCACCGATACCTTTGAAATCACTTTCTCTGGCAATAAAGCGAATAAGCTGTTCACCCGTTTCTGGCAGGCTGCATTCGATGTGCTCTGGTGATTCATAGGTATGCTGCTGCATCACGAAATCACCTGTTTCTACTTCCTCTACCAAACGAGTTCCCTTCACTGACCAGTGCTGGCCGAGGGCTGGTTGAACGGGGATGGCATCTGGATCAGCTTTGATGGTGACGTAATACTTGCCGCTATTGGTTTTGTGTGAGTTTTTTTTCAGTGGCACGCCACTGAATATCACCATTTTGGTAGAGCTGTAAGGAATGCTCGTGACACGCATTTGGTCTTGATGGAGTGTAAATTTCATCGTGGCATAAACCCCATTTCTGACAAGGTTTCATTCAGTTCGCCAAACCGCTCCAGTTTACCTTCCAGCTCTTTAACTTTGGCTTTTAGCTCAATGTTTTCAGCTTCTAAGGTCGATACTCGTTTTGAGTCGAGCAGCTTGCGATTAGCCGTGTTGTCGTATTGCTTTGGTTTGTCGGTATTGTTCCTTGCAGATTCGGTCAGTGGCGGGAGTATACCTTTATCACGCAGTTTGTCTTCTAATGCCTTGAGCGCTTTTCTAAGCGTAGGATTTTGGTTAAGGGCAGACTTACCGCAACCAACCCCTTTTGCTACTTCGATGCGGTTGAGCTTGCCTTTAAAGGCGATTTGCTTAAAGTCATCATCAGTTTGAGTGGCTTGCCATACTTCAAATGCTTCGAGGTTTTGCTGCGCTCTTTGCTGACCGTTCGCCATTAATCATCTACCTCACCTAACAACTTGCGTAGACCTGTCGCAAAGCCTCTAGGGAATATTTCTGTGTTGTATTCCATGTCTTTTACTTGGCCTGCTTGTGTGGTTTGCCAGTTATGTTTTTCCATACATTCGTCAGAGATAGCGTAGGCTAAGGCTTTCTTCTCAGATTCGGTCAAGATGCCAGATAGTGAAGGCAAGACTTCAACACTCGGCTCTGCGCTTGCATCAAACTGACGTACAGGACGCTTATCAATGGTAATATTCGCGTGCTGTTTTAGCAGATTAACCTCTTTGCGATAACGGTTGCGCTCGGCAATAATCTGACCAAACAAAGCCCGTACCGCAGGGTCTGGAATACGCTCAAGTAGCTTGTTATCCTGTGGAACAGACTTAGAGCGTGAGGTTGGCGATAACGGCTTTTTGGTGGTTGTTTTGCACTTTGCTGCCCATGCTTCAATCAAGGTGCGGTAGTGCTTGTTTTTGGTTGCTCGTAACGCTTCGTAACCTGGGCCACCCTCTGCTGCTGATACTCGCCCCATTTGTGCAATGGAGAAATCACGCTGCCCCGATCCTGCATAGGCTTTCAGGATGTCGTTAAGCTTATCTAGGTTTTTTTGGGTTCTTGGCACTTTGTCGTCTTTTAGGTCAGCCAAGATGATATCAATATTAATGTCCATTAACCCTCCAAGAGCGCAGGTTGGGTGAGATTTTCTAGGTGCAAGGCTTTACCAGTGAGCGCACTCATGCCTGCACTAAATAGTTTGTTTTCTTCAAGGTACTCACCTGCCTCAATGTAGTTGGCGACTTTGCGGTAGCCCTCTAATTTGTCATGAGGGTCTGCTATTTTTGCCATGTGACGAAGCATGGCATTAGCAGCAATGAGTTGCTGCTTTTCATCCATTTCCAAGAAGATAGGTTCAAAACCCTTTTTCATCAGCATGCGACTGAGTTCAATGGAGCGCTTTTGAATGGCGGGCGTTTTACGAAGTTCATCCTGCAAGTCAGGGAAGAATTCGGCATCGTCACATAGCAAGGAGAGGTGTAAGAGCTCTGAGTCGGTTTCGATAAACCTCAAGGCATGGCTAATATCTTGTTCATTCCCTACTGCAATCAATTTATCTTTGGTGTCGTCATCGCTTCGGGCTACCTCGACGCGAATGATTTTGCTGATTAGCTCGAAGCACGCTATCCAGTCTTTGGTGTATTCATCGGCCTCTACTTGTTGCTTTTCATAGCGGCGCTGTAGAACCTGCATGTCATTATGTTTGGTATAAGGCGTACCTTGCTCTTCACAGAAGAACTGCTCGTCTTTGAGTGCTTCTAGCTCACCCTCGATTTCAACCGATAGGTTAGCCGCTTGGTGCGCCTTGTAACTAAGTTGATTAAACTGCGCGTTAAGCGCCGGCAGGTATCGCGCCTCGGTAATAAACCAACGGCAACGAATGCAGTTTTCAGGGCCATGCGGTACGCTGTCATAGATGCGCTGAGCGGCAGAACTTGAATCTTTAATCAACTCACCGCCGTTCCAGCACCCGCCCAGCGTACTGACTTCATCGGATTTTACGGTGTTGCCTCCGACCAAACATAAGCCAGCTGAACGCTCCTCCCAGCCGATGGGATTACGGTTAACTAATGCCGCCTGAATGCTGTCTTCTTTGTGGTAGACCATTTTGCATTGAATTTGCGCTAGTGACGCATCTTTGAGGAAATTACGCACTGATTGCTTGGCTTTACCCTCAAGCTCCCCCTCGGCTTCACTCATTTTTTCCGCCATCACGGACGGGGTGATTTTGTTGTAGTAGATGGTCATTAGGATACGTGAGTGTCCTGCCAGTAGTTTGGATATGACAGGTAGTGGCAATTGGGTATCCATCGTGTAGCATGTTATCAAGGATACGCGCAAGCTGTGCAGGGGGTGATTCGTGGCAATCTTAGCGCTTTCTGGAGTGCCTTCTGGGTAATCCACAACCAGTTTAAGTCGCTCTCCATTATCAAGCGTATTACCTTGCTCAGCGAGCTGGTTTTCCAATTCCAGTAACAATTGATACCAGAAAGGTTTCATCGCATCGGCATGTATCGGTTTGTATTTATCATCACCGTTTGCTGATGCATCCCGAAAGAGAAAGGCGATTTCACCCATGCTTTCTAACTGGGTTTGTGACTTCTGCTTCTTAGTATGTTTAGTTAACAGCGTGGTGCAGTCTGTCGGTTTCGCTATAGGGTTATATTTTTCCTGCCAGTTACGCAGTTTTTCCAGCCAATATAATACTTCCTCATTCTGCCAAGGAATAATGTAACCCCGCTCAAGTTCGTCTTTATTTTGGTCAGCGGTTTTGTTGGTGTTGATATACAAACCTGTGGAGTGCTGGCCTGTCATGGTGTCATGGATACGGCGAAAGATGCCTTTACCAAAAGGGCGTTTTTCACTACCGAGCGCAAAGTCATGCTTGTCATTGAGCTTCCAATGACCGCTTTCATAACGCCACGTATCCGCTTCACCACTGTCTAACATACGCACTTGATAGGTGCGCAGTGGCAGATGCAGCTTCATAAATATAACCATCGCTTTGACAGGTGACCAGATTTGGTGGAGGGTGATTCTTTTACCATCTCTAGTCACTTCTTTGGTGCGCCACACGCAATCGGGGTCGGTTTTGTCAATCAAGTCAGGCTCTACTTCAAACCAATCGCCACCCTGTTTGCCTTGCCCTGTCTGCTCTTTAGCCCATGCCCAATGCTTGAAATGTCGGTAGTGATAGCTAGGCAGTAACGACTCGCCTCGTGGTAGGTTTTGCTCAATCACCGTCAGTTCCGCTTTATCTGGCAATGGACACAAAATTTGGCGCAGGTCTTGGATGTAACGATACGGAAGTGGGTTACGCACGGTTTCAGTGTGTGAGCGCTGGACCTTAATTTTGCTCAGCGGATTGCGAACCAGTGGCATTAAGTTGCCGCTATCATCTTCTTCAGATAGATGATGTTCAATGACGTAATTAATGAAGTCACAGGAGTGGTTGATAGATTTTGATACATTGCCGGGGTCGTTAATAGTTTTTCTCACAGTAGCTTCTAGCTCTTCAGTGGAGCAGATATGACCATTGTACCCCTTGAAAAATAGACCAATGTCAGTTGCATAGGGAGCGCACTCCAACAAGTAGGACTCAAAAAAACGGCTCAACGCGTAAAGCTTGTGGCCAACCCCCGCATGCTGTGTCGCCATCCACTCAGCGGCTAATTCCTGCCATTGCTGCCACTCAGGGCCAAGGGTGGTGAGCATCCATTTAAACGTTAAGTCCGATGAGCGCCCGTCATGTTTCTTGACTTTTTTTGCCATTATTTACCTCGTAATTTCGGATGCTTGCCTGTGAAATAGCCTTGCGGGTCAATATCGTCAAAACCGTGCTCGACCAACTCTTTCCAATCTAGCGATTTTACTTTGGACTCAGGATTTGCCAGTTGTAGCGTGGCCTTGTTGAGTTCATCGGAGATTTCCTGCTGCCCTTTACCTGTGTAGGGAACTTGAGACTCCAGTGATTTATGGTGCATACATCGTCGTATCACCAACGGGTTAAGTCCTGAACGCTCTAAGCGTCTGCCATAGCTATGACGATGACCGTGCGGGTTTAACCCTTCCGATTTGTTTGGCTCTAAGCCAATGCGCCTTAATCCCGCCGCATAGCTTTGGTGAAACGCATTCAAAGTGTATGGGTTTCCAAGGGCGCTGTGATGGAATGAAATGAACGCATAGGGGTGATGGCAGTCAATACTGGCTCGATATTTTTGGTAACTCTTCCACAGTGACATAAAAACCTTGCCATAATCCGTTGGAAACCACTGAACTTGTATGTAGTTATCTCGATGGTCTACAACTCTTGTTTTCCAGCCAACGTATGCCGTGCCTTTCATTCGTTTGCGTGGTATACGAGCGTATTTTTCTTGTAAATAGGCTTCTCTGGTTTTTGTCCCTGAGCGACTACGCCAACCTTCGGGTGCTTTACCATCGACTTCGTTGTAAATTCGAACTATCGCTTTTTCAGGGTCATACGGATCTTCAAATACATCAGTCACCCACAGCATAATAGCTTCGCTTTCACGCAAACCGCCACCGTGCATCAAGAGCAGCATAAGCTTATCTCTCAACGCAACTCGTGGATCTTTTGCTCCGCCAATACCATCTTTATAGAATGATTCCCAATGCTTATCTGGGAATGCTAAAGCATCGTCTTCGGCTTTCGTCAATGGAGTACGTCCTTTCATTGTGCGAGCTTTACGGATGGTTTTGTTAACGGTTTTATCTTCAATATGTCCAAGGAAGTCATTTTGGTTTTTTCGATACCAAGCAGCGTAATTAAGGCGTTGCTCATGAGGTGTGGCATCTCGCAAAGGGTTCATTGGCTCTGCGCCATGCTTGTTAGCCAGCCAATCAGTAAATGCCGTTAATCGATGAATATGTTTATTGACGTTATCAGTTGAGCTTGGCACCCAGTACAAGCCAGAGGGATCTAAACCATCTTCACCGATGGTGCCTGTGTAAAGACGCTTAGCAAAGGTTTGGAATAGCATTTTAGGATCTTCAAATAATCCTTTGTTGGCTTCCATGTAATCCAAGAGCAAAGAAGTGGCTTGTATAAAACCATTCATTAAAGCATTACTAGCACCATCAGCTTCCATCTTTAGCAAGTAATCGGTAACTGAACCAACTTCACCTTGTTCGGTGATCAAGATGGGGAGCTGACTTTTAATGCCAGTATTATCTTCTACGATAGTTGCTTTGACTTTAACCGATGACAAGGTTCATTCCTTTATACACGTTAAACATACAATACACTATAATTCTAAAGAGTTTATTGTCAAATAAAAAGGCAGATTTCTCTGCCTTAATACACAATATACATAGTTCAAGGTACTATATATAATGTAATAGGTGTGGTTTTGATATATTAGTGTTATGTAGATATTTGAATTTAATCAAACATTGAAGAAATAGACTCTTCATTGCTAATGCGGCGTATACACTCAGCTAGCATTTCACTTAAAGTAAGCTGACGCACTTTAGCTATGGCTTTCATTTCAGCTGTTAGTGGTATGGTATCAGTAACAATTAGCTCATCTATTACCGACTCTTTAATGTTTTTAGCAGCATTGCCAGAAAAGACCGGATGGGTTGCATAGGCAAATACCCGTTTAGCTCCGTGTTCTTTTAAGGCTTCAGCGGCTTTACATAAAGTGCCACCGGTATCTATCATATCGTCAACAATAATACAGTCGCGATCTTTAACATCACCAATAATATGCATTACTTGGGCAATGTTAGCTTTTGGCCGGCGTTTATCAATAATGGCCAAGTCGGCATCATTTAATAACTTAGCAATAGCACGTGCGCGTACAACACCACCAATATCAGGCGATACAACAACAGGTGCAGTAAAGCTCTTTTTGCGCATATCTTCTAATAAGACAGGGCTGGCAAAAACGTTATCCACTGGTACATCAAAGAAACCTTGGATTTGTTCAGCGTGTAAGTCAACGGTTAATACCCGGTCAACACCAACACTAGATAAGAAGTCTGCGACCACTTTAGCAGTGATAGGTACGCGAGCAGAGCGCACGCGACGATCTTGACGAGCATAGCCAAAGTAAGGCATAACCGCAGTAATACGACCAGCAGATGCACGGCGCAAGGCGTCAACCATGACGACGAGTTCCATTAGGTTATCGTTAGTGGGGGCGCAAGTAGACTGGATGATAAATACATCAGCACCACGTACATTTTCGTTTATTTGAACACTAACTTCGCCATCACTGAAACGGCCAACTTCGGCATCTCCAAGTTTAATGTACAGGCGGCTGGCGATTTTGCTTGCGAGTTCTGGTATAGCATTACCAGCGAAAACCTTCATGTCGGGCACGGTGGGGATCCTCAGGGCAGTTGTGAGTCCGGTTTATCATAAAAACAGTAACAATTAGTTACTGTCAGCTTGCTTATTCGGTATCTGCCAACGCAGCCATTAATGGTGACTGGTTGACCCCTAGCGCAATAAAGCCACGCCAATCAGCGGGTAATTGTGCCAAGGCATACTGAGCACTGGTCTGGTCAGGGAATTCGGCGAACACACTGGCGCCAGTACCCGTCATCCGAGATGGGGCGTATTCTACCAACCACTGCACTGTTTTTGCAACAATTGGCTGCAGCTTCTCGACTAATGGTTGGCAATCGTTACGCCAAGGTGAGTGCATTAAGGTGCTTAAAGTGAGTATGGGGCTATCTCGAACTAAGTCAGGATGATTAAAAATATCAGCAGTACTAACATGGCAATCAGGTGTAACAATTAAGTATATTTTACTTGGTAAATCAATCGGTTTTAGCTTTTCACCCACACCTTCGGCAAAAGCTGTTCGGCCTTGTATAAACACCGGGACATCAGCGCCTAATTGTAAACCTAACTGGGTCAGTTCAGCTGCAGTTAAATTTAGTTGCCATAGTTTATTTAAAGCCAATAGCGTGGTGGCTGCGTCGGAAGACCCACCGCCAAGGCCGCCCCCCATAGGTAAACGTTTATCTAAGTAAATACTACAGCCACGGCTAATGCCGCGATTAGCTGCAATTTGTTGTATTAATTTAGCTGCGCGTAGCACTAGATTATTATCATTAATTAATGATTTATCATTACAATCAAGCAATAAATGCTGATCATCCCTTAGCGTAAAGGTTAGTTCATCACCGATATCTAGTAGCTGAAATAAGGTTTGCAGATTATGATAACCATCAGGACGTCGGCCAGTGATATGTAAAAATAAATTAAGTTTAGCTACCGCAGGCAGCTTAATGCTAGTCATTGCCAACTCCGAATTACCAGTTTTATTCTGGTGTCATCACTGCTAAGTAGTAAACGTTTGGGTAATGCTAATGAATCAGTAAAGAAACTTTGGTATTCAAGCTGCCAAATAATACCAGTACTATCGATTAAATTAAAATGAGTAACACGGCCTAGTTCATCATAACGGATAGATTGGCTATTTTTGCCAGGTAAGCCTCGAAGCCATAAAGGCATATCAGCTAAAGGCATTGACCAGCCAGAGAGCTGCCATAATAAACTACTGGTATCAACCCCGTAATAGGCTTCGCCTTTAAGCTGAATTTGACTGCCATTTTCGCTTTGTTCTAGTTCAAATAAACTAATACCAAGAAAATTACTTAAACGAGCGGTATAATGCTTAGGTTGTAACTGTTGCCAGTGCAAATTACCGCTAATAGAGTCTTGTGGGGTTTTAATACTTACACTAGCTTGTATGCTAAACTGCTGCATTGCTTGCAGTTGTTGTTGGCGAGCGCTAGCAGCTAGAGGTTGTTCTGGTAGCACTTTGTTATTAAAGATGCTGCATCCTGTTAACCACAGGCCTAAAGCAACAACAAAAAACATGCGAATACAGCGATTAGCCATACTAAAATCCTTCACTGTGCTTTTCTTAGTTAGGGCTTTTTCGTACAATTCGCCTCCTAATAATTTTGATGATACAGGTGATAGCCATTTTCGCTCTAGGCATTAATCATAAAACGGCACCAGTGGCGCTGCGTGAGAAAGTTGCGTTTGCACCGGAGCAAGTGCCAGAAGCCTTACGCGAGCTTACAACCTTAACTAACATTTCGGATGCTGTTGTTTTGTCTACCTGCAACCGAACTGAGTTGTATTTTAACGGTTCAACAACGCAAGCGGAACAAGTAATTGCTTGGTTAGCAAAGTTTCATCAACTTGATGCCGCTGATTTACAGCCTCATCTCTATTTACACCAAGACAATGCCGCAGCAATCCACTTAATGCAAGTTGCTTCCGGGCTTGATTCACTCGTTTTAGGCGAGCCGCAAATATTTGGTCAAGTTAAACAAGCTTATAGCCAAGCGCGTAATGCTGGCACTATTAATCCTCAGTTTGAACGTTTATTTCAAAAGACTTTTGCCGTAGCTAAGCAAGTTAGAACAGAAACTGATATTGGCGCTAATGCTGTCTCGGTAGCTTTTGCCGCTGTTAGCTTGGCAAGACAGATATTTGGCAGCCTAAGCAAAGTTAGAGTGTTGTTAATAGGTGCGGGTGAAACTATAGAATTAGTAGCTAAACATTTACAGGAGCACGGCGCAGAACAACTGACAGTAGCTAATCGGACTTATGAAAGAGCGGTTAACCTAGCACAACAATTTTCTGCCCATGCTATTACCTTAGCCCAAGTTCCACCATATTTAGAAAAAGCAGACATTGTTATTAGCTCAACAGCCAGTACTTTACCGATAGTAGGAAAAGGCATGGTAGAGCAAGCATTAAAAGCTAGGCGACATAAACCAATGTTTTTAGTCGATTTGGCTGTACCGCGCGATATAGAATCTCAAG
Source organism: Rheinheimera sp. MMS21-TC3 (assembly GCF_032229285.1). Classification (NCBI taxonomy): domain Bacteria; kingdom Pseudomonadati; phylum Pseudomonadota; class Gammaproteobacteria; order Chromatiales; family Chromatiaceae; genus Rheinheimera; species Rheinheimera sp. MMS21-TC3. The sequence goes on along the minus strand of NZ_CP135084.1, from coordinate 2,361,076 downwards.
TAGCAGATTTAGAAGATGCATACTTATACACTGTTGATGATTTGCAATCTATAGTGGCGCAAAACCTAAATAATAGACAACAAGCAGCTGAGCAAGCAAAGCAAATAATTAATATTGGGGCAAATGAATTTGCGCAATGGCTTGCTTTGCAAGGTAATGTTGATTGGGTGCGAGACTATCGTCAGGGGTGTGAGCAAATAAGAGCAGACTTATTAGCCAAAGCAATGAATCAATTGGCCACAGGTCAAGATGCAGAAAAGGTTTTGGCTGAATTATCCCATAAACTTAGTAATCGGCTGATGCACAGCCCGACTAAAGCTATCCGGCAGTTATTGCAGGATCAAGCGCTGAGTCAACAATCATTGATCAACACTTTGTTAGATCTGTAATAGGTAATTAACAGCATGAATGAATCGGTATATCGCAAGCTCGAAGGATTGGTAGAGCGCTATGAAGAAGTGCAAGCACTATTAAGTGATGCCTCTGTGATTAATGATCAAAACCGTTATCGCGAACTTTCTAAAGAATATAGCCAATTAGAAGACATCGTTAAGGCATTTACTGAGTATCAGCAGGCTAAACAAGATTTAGTATCTGCTGAAGAAATGCAAAAAGATGACGACCCTGATATGCGAGAAATGGCACAAGAAGAATATAAAGAAGCCAAGCAACGGATAGAGCAATTAGAAAGTGATTTACAAATACTTTTGTTGCCAAAAGATCCTAATGATAGCAGCAACTGCTTTATTGAAATTCGTGCCGGTGCTGGCGGCGATGAAGCGGCTATTTTTGCTGGTGATATATTTAGAATGTACAGCCGCTTTGCCGAAAAGCAACGTTGGCAATTAGAAGTAATTAGTGCTAATGAAGGTGAGCATGGTGGTTATAAAGAAATAATTGCCAGCTTACAAGGCGAGGGGGCTTATGGTTCATTGAAGTTTGAATCAGGTGGCCATAGAGTACAGCGTGTACCAGATACAGAATCGCAAGGCCGAGTGCACACTTCGGCTTGCACTGTGGCTATAATGCCTGAAATCCCTGAAAGTGAAGCCATTGAAATTAACCCAGCAGATTTAAAAGTTGATACTTATCGAGCCTCTGGCGCAGGTGGCCAGCACGTTAACCGAACCGATTCGGCCATCCGTATTACCCATTTACCTACCGGCATTGTAGTGGAGTGTCAGGATGAGCGGTCGCAACATAAAAATCGTGCCCGTGCTATGAGTGTGTTGCAATCACGCATTCAAGCTGCAGAAGACGAAAAACGTCGTTTAGCTGAAGAGTCAACACGCCGTTCTTTAGTAGGAAGTGGTGATAGGTCAGAGCGTATTCGTACTTATAACTTTCCGCAAGGCCGTTTAACCGACCATAGAATTAACTTAACTATTTATCGTTTAGCTGATGTGATGGAAGGTGACTTAAATCAAGTATTAGAGCCGTTAAAGCAAGAGCATCAAGCCGACTTACTTGCCGCCCTAGCGGACGAAAATCGGTAAATGAAAGCATTTTTAGTTGTACTGTTGCTCTTAAGATGAGCATAAGTTTACGCCAGTGGCAGCAACAGGCTAGGTTAGCTTTAGCTAAGGTTAGCACAACGCCAGATATTGAAGCTAGGTTATGCCTGTGCCATGTTCTGGGCGTTAAACCAAGCTATTTATATACTGAAGCTGAGCAACAGCTAACAGCTGAACAATTGCAGCAATTAATGCTACTGCAACAGCAGCGCCTAAGCGGACAACCGCTTGCTTACTTATTTGGTTATTGGCATTTTTACGATTTACAGCTAGAAGTTGCCCCTTGTACTTTGATCCCAAGAGCCGATACGGAATCTTTGGTAGAGCAAGCATTAAGTTTAACCTTACCACCAGCTGCTCAGGTGTTAGATCTGGGCACAGGCACTGGTGCTATTGCTTTAGCTTTAGCTAAAAACAAACCTAGCTGGTATGTTACAGCTGTCGATTATATTGCAGAGGCAGTCGCTTTAGCCCAACGTAATCTGCAAAGTTTACAACTGAGCAATTGCCAAATATTACACAGTAATTGGTTTAGTGCTTTAACTGGCAAACAATTTGATTTAATTGTTAGTAATCCGCCTTATATCGACAGTACAGATGCACATTTAGCCGAGCTAAGCTTTGAACCCATAACCGCTTTAACTGCCGCTGAGCAGGGGTTGGCAGATATTCGCTATATAATTGAACAGGCACCACAGTTTTTAACACCTAATGGTTGGTTATGGTTGGAACATGGTTATAATCAAGCCGAAGCAGTTAGAAACTTACTGCAAAAACAAGGTTTTACTAATATTGAGTCTAAGCAAGACTATGGCGCTAATTGGCGTATTAGTGGTGGTTGCTGGCTAAAGAAGGCAAGTTAGCTTGGTTGGTATAAGAATATTTTATTAGTTAAATGGGAAGGATTAGCTACTTATGTACATGGCGTTTAAACATATTCATTTATTATTAGTATTTGTCAGTGTGAGTTTTTTATTGGTTCGTTTTGCAATGCGGTTGCAGTCAGCCTCATTATTACAACGAAAGTTCTTTAAAATTGCGCCACATGTTATAGATACCTTTTTATTATTAAGTGCAGTTGGCTTAATGGTTATTTTACAGCAGTATCCTTTTGTTTCTCCTTGGTTAACCGAGAAAGTGTTTGCGGTAATTGCCTATATTCTGTTAGGTGTGATGGCTTTTAAAGGCCGCACCATAGCCATTCGCTGGTTTTGTTTTATCGGTGCCTTAGGTTGGTTAGCTTTAGCTATTAGAGTTGCTATTACAAAACAACCTGTGTTCATTCAGATGTTTTATTAAGAATACAGAAGCTATTTAACTATTTTGGCCAAAGCCAATAAGTAAATATAAAACAGGAAAGTAATGATGCAGCAAATTATTAAAGTTGGTAAGTTAAGTCATAGTATTGAAGTTGCTAACGATAAACCTTTTGTTTTATTTGGCGGTATTAATGTCTTAGAATCACGCGATCTGGCCATGCGTGTGGCAGAGCATTATATTGAAGTCACCCAAAAGCTGGGCATTCCTTATATCTTTAAAGCGTCTTTTGATAAAGCTAACCGTTCCTCGGTACATTCTTATCGCGGGCCTGGTTTAGATGAAGGCTTAAAGATTTTTGAAGAAATTAAGCAAACTTTTAATGTACCTATTATTACCGATGTGCACGAGCCTTATCAAGCTGCACCTGTTGCCGAAGTGGTAGATGTTATCCAATTACCTGCTTTCTTAGCTAGGCAAACCGATTTAGTCGTGGCTATGGCTAAAACCGGTGCAGTTATTAATGTTAAAAAACCGCAGTTTTTAGCGCCACATGAAATGCGTCATATAATCACCAAATTTAAAGAAGCCGGTAACGAGCAGGTTATGTTATGCGAGCGTGGTTCAAGCTTTGGTTATAACAACCTAGTTGTTGATATGCTGGGCATGGATGAAATGAAGCAATATGGCCCTGTCATTTTTGATGCAACCCATGCCTTGCAAAAACCTGGAGGCCGGGAAAGCTCAGCTGATGGCCGTCGTGCTCAAGCTGCACAGTTAGCACGATCGGGCATGGCATTAGGTTTAGCTGGGCTATTTATTGAAGCTCACCCTGATCCAAACCAAGCTAAGTGTGATGGTCCTTGTGCTTTGCCTTTAGCTAAATTAGAAGCCTATTTACAGCAGATGAAAGCAGTAGATGATTTAGTGAAAAGCTTTGCACCACTAGATACCGCAGCTAATTAAGCTAGATTATGGCTGGCGCTTATAACGCTATTAGTGACCAGCCATAATTATTCTACATTACATTTATTTGTAACTCTTGCTGTGCAAACTCAATTAAGTCACCAGCATTAATCTGACGGCGTTTACGCGTTTCTACTTCACCATTTACTTTAACTAAACCGGCGTCAATTGCGGCTTTAGCTTCGCCTCCACTACTTAACAGCCCTTCAAATTTTAATATTTTATACAACTCAACATTGGCTTTATTTAGTATAACTTCACGCATGTTTATCAGTTTCCTGGGTTATTTAATAGGTGCATTAAAGCTAAGGTGGGGCTTACCCACAATATAAGCTTGGCGAAATACGTCAAAGTAACGAGTTAAAGCCTCAGCTGCAGTATGATCTTTGGCCAACTTAAGTACTTCGATTGCCACTTCTGCAGTGCAGAGCTGATGCAAATGTGCAGCCTCACGTAATTGATAGCCCGAGCCTTGCTCTGGCTGAATGCCTAGCACAGCAAGTTTGGCTAAATAAGGACTTTTAAACATTTTCTTGGCTTCGCGCCAAGTGCCATCAAGCATAATAAAAAGTGGAATCTTGCCCGCTTGAACACTGGCTAATTCAAGTGGAGAATTAATACAGCGCTCAGCTTCGGCATATTGCTGTGGAAAAACTACTATAGGTGCATACAGCGGGTTTTGTAACAAGGCTAACATATTAGGATTGGGCTGAGTACGATCCCAAACATAGGCATAATTATTAGCAATAACGTCAGCAATAATACGGCCAGTATTACTAGGCTTGTAGCACTCACCGGTATACATAATAAAGCAAAATGCACAGTGGCTATCTACACTTGGTTTGCTGGCACAAATACAATTAGCCATTGGTAATAAGCATTGTTCACAGCGTTTGACTTTACTGCCCCTAGCATTAAATACTCGGGTAGATGACATTAGTTGTTGATTACGTAAGCTAAGTACAGAATTAGTATGTGACATTGAGGTTCTGAAGAATTTTAGCCATGGATTTTGACACCTAAAAAGGGAAGTACCGACAGTAAGCCTTATATATTAGCGCTGACAGGATGCTAAAAGCAATGAAGCTGCTATTAAATCCAATTAAGCTGCTGCTAAATTATGCTAGGCTAACTAGATAATAGAATATTTATAATTACTAATAAGGTGCTTAGGTGTCTATTGCTGGTCAAGCTTCTGAAGTAACACTCCCTGCTGTGGCTCATTTTGCTACGGTATTTGATTTTTTATGTGCAAAATTTCCATTTATTACCGCGCAAGTTTGGCAACAGCGAATTGCTGATGGCAAGGTGCACTGGCATGATGGTGAGCCTATTACAGAACAAACAGGCTATATGCCGAGTAAACGACTTTGCTATTATCGCGAAGTAGAAGCTGAACCTGTAGTGCCTTTTGCTCACAGCATTTTATATCAAGATCAGCATTTGCTGGTTGCTGACAAACCACACTTTTTACCGGTTACGCCAGGAGGACAGTATGTGAATGAATGCCTGCTGGCACGGCTTAAAAAACAAACGGGTATTACCGACTTGGTTCCTTTACATCGCCTAGATCGAGACACGGCGGGCTTAGTATTATTTTCAATTAACCCAGCAAGTCGAGCAGATTATTGCCAGCTATTTAGTTTACAAAAAATAACCAAGCATTATCAGGCTGTAGCTAAACTAACAGCAAGCATCGAACAGCAGCTGTTAAGCCAAGCCTTGCCCTTACAATGGCAAATAAAAAACCGAATTGAAAAAGCCACACCTAAGTTTATTAATCATATCGTTAAAGGCGAGGCCAATAGCGAGTCTGAAATTCAGTTAACTACAAAGTGTGACAATAAAGGCCTATTTTTGTTAACACCGGTTACAGGCAAAACCCATCAATTGCGGTTACATATGCTAAGCCTAGGTATGCCGATATTAAATGATATTTATTATCCAGAGTTACAGCCTAAGGGGCCGCCACAATTTGATGCGCCCTTACAGCTATTAGCTAAAAAACTACAGTTTATTGATCCAATAACAGGCCAGAAGCAAAGCTTTAGCTCAAGCTTTCAGCTATCGGCATGGTAATTTATGAAATTAGACGATGGTTGGCTTACTATAATACTGCATTACCATTTAACGATTAAAAAGACCGTTAAAATTACTATATTACCTTTGGTCATATTCTTAACAATATGTTGTTCGGTTGATTTAAGCTAAGGATGAAATTACTTGAGGATGAACATATGAAACGATTAATAATTCTACTCATTTCTAGCTTGTTTAGTGTAACTGCTATTGCACAAGATGTAACAGGATATTGGCGGGGTATACTTAAATTTTCACCACAGTTTAATATAGTTTTAGGACTAGAGGTATCTACAACTCCCGAAGGCAAACGTTTAGTAATAAGTAGCCCTAATCAAGGTATGACAGGATTAGAGCCAACAACTTTTTCAATTGATAATAACAAACTAACCTTTAAGGATAATAAGTTAAACGCAAGCTTTACTGGTACTTTTACAGGTGAAACACTTAGTGGTGTTTTTACTCAAGGTGGTGATGTTCCTGTTATTTTTAAACGTTTAACTCCAGAGGATGTAGCGCGTTTAGCTAACGAGCGACAATGGTTTGGTGATTTGCAGATCAGTAAATTCTCTAGCTTGCCATTGGTATTAAATATTGCTGTGATTGCTGAGGGATATCATGTCACTTTAGATAGTCCTAAGCAGGAAAGCTATGCTATTCCAATTTCAACATTTAATTTATCAGCTGATAAATTAAGTTTTAAATCGGCAGTTTTAAATGCCAGTTATGAGGCAACTTGGCAACAAGATGCTTGGCAAGGAACCTTTGTTCAAGGAATGGCTATGCCGCTAACGCTAAAAAAAAAGCACTAGCAGCAAGTAAAATACTACCATCGATTAGCACATTATCATCTTGGCTAACGAATGAATTTAATCAGCATGCCGTTGCTATAGCATTCATAGCTGGTCAAGATGTTAAATATCACTTTCATGGTTTAGCCGATTTGGCAACAGCAACAGCTTTAAATAACGATACCAAATTTGAAATAGGCTCTATATCTAAACCATTAACTGCTTTAGCTACTTTAGCTGTAGCTAAAGAAAATGGCTGGCAGTTAGAGCAGCCACTGTCTAGTTTGTTTAGTCTGCCGCAATTTTCTAAACACCAATATACACTTGCAGAACTGATCTCTCATCGCAGTGGTTTACCTCGCTTACCGACGAATATATCTGTTGATGATATGACAGATCCGTATGCTAATTACAACTTAACTAATTTACTTGAAGCTGCCGCTAGGACAGAGTTTTCAGACCGCACTTTTCATTATTCTAATTATGGCTATGGCATACTAGGAAGTTTGCTTACACATGATTTAAAGCAAAGTTACAGCGATATAATGCATCAGCGTGTATTTAAAGCCTTAGATATGACAACTGCTGTCGTACAAACGGTTGGGGTGAATATTGATAAATTAGCTACAGGCTACGCTATTAACGGCGAGCCAGTTCCACATTGGCACTTTGATAGTATGGCAGGTGCAGGAAGTATCGTTGCTTCAATAGATGATATGGTTGCTATGTTACAAACAGTGTTTAAGCAAAAAGATCAAAATAGCATAATTGAACGTTGGCTTACTCCGTTAACGCTGGCTGATAAGCCCGCAATGACAGTGGGTTGGATGTTAAATAATGATCTGCTTTGGCACAATGGACAAACAAGCGGCTTTGCAAGTTTTATTGCGTTTAATCCCAAGCAACAAGTCGGTATTGTAGTGTTAAGCAATATTGCTATACCGGTTAATGAACTTGGACTCCTCTTACTAAAGGAATGGACTACACAAGCCCAGCAACAAAAGGGTGAGACAGAATGACAAAGACTTACTGTTGGCTTCAATGGCTTGGCTGGAGCTTGCTATATGCAACTTTTGTTTTGCTGATAATTAACCGGCCCATAGTGGTAGAAACTGAGTTTTTATATGCTGCAATATTAATAGGTGTTTTAGGCTATAGCTCACATTTGTTACGCAGTTATTATCGCGCAAAAGTACCAAATGCTACTGCTATTGCTCAAGTTAGGGTTTTGATTATAGGTAGTGTTTTAGGGGCGTTTTTAGCTGTTTCTTTAATGATACTCAGCTATTTTATGCTTTCAGTTACCGAGTTTAGTTTTCCAATACCGCTTGAGCAGCGCTGGTATGTGATTAAATCATTATTTTTTGGCAATTACTTTAATATGCTGGGGGCACTATTATTTTGGTCAGCACTTTACTTTGCCATAACTAAGGTACGACAGCTTCATTCAACAACAGAGTTACTGCATGCGACTCAACTAGATGCTTTGATCAATCAGCTTAACCCGCACTTTTTATTCAATGCGATTAATAATATACGGGCATTAATTTTAGAGGATCCTGAACGTTCACGCACTATGCTGGCTTCGCTATCAGAGATGCTGCGCTATAATCTGAACTCTAAGGACGGTGTTAAGGTTACGCTTGAGCAAGAGTTAGCCATAGTACACAGCTATATTGATTTATGTTCGATTCAATTTGAACAGCGGTTACAATATCAAGAACATATCGCCTGTAATTGTAGGTCTTTACGGGTACCAAAGTTATTGCTGCAACTCTGTGTAGAAAACGCTATTAAACATGGCATAAGCCGTATGACTGAGGGTGGAGAGATTTGTATACAAGCAAAAATTCAAAGCAATATGTTACGTCTAATTGTGCGTAATCATGGCACTTTACAACCATTAAACAGTAATAAAACAGGAGTTGGTTTAACCAATATTAAACAACGTTTGCAGTTATTGTATAACGGTGAAGCTAACCTTAGATTGTATCAGCAAGATAAAAGTGTAATTACAGAAATTTGTTTACCTATGGAGAGGTAGCATGAAAGTTGTGCTTATTGATGACAGCCGGCTTGCTCGAGTTGAGCTAAAAAATCAATTGCAGCTGTGTGAAGGCATTAATATTGTCGGCGAGGCTGAAAATGTCAAGCAAGCTATAAACGTTATAGTTACGAGCCAGCCAGATTTATTATTACTTGATATAGATATGCCAGGTGGTAATGGCTTTAGTTTACTTGAGCAGTTGGATGCTGTTGGTAAATTACCTCATGTTATTTTTGTCACGGCTTTTGATCAGTACGCACTCAAATCATTCGATTATCAACCTAAAGATTATTTGCTAAAGCCAGTGACATTGGAACGTTTAAAATTAGCCTTAGCAAAAGTGCCTGATATTGGTTTACAAGCCAAAATGACTCTGCATAGTCAGGTGTTTTTAAAAGATGGTGAGCGCTGTTACTTCGTTACACTTAGTGATATTTTTGCTTTTGAAGCTCAAGGTAATTACACCAAAGTGCACTTTAAAGGCGGTAGGCCAATGATCTATCGCACTTTAGCTGGTTTAGAACAGAAATTGCCGGCTGAAATATTTTTTCGTGCTAACCGTAGTTGGATTATTAATACCCAGTACATTAGCGCTATTGAACCTACAATAAGTGGTGGTTTTGAAGTTAATCTACAAAAAGACTTACAGGTAGAGATCTCCAGACGTCAAGCAACTGAGTTTAAACAGTTATGGAGCCTGTAAAGTTATAAGCTTAATTATAAAATAGCATTTGCTAATCCGGCTTTTGAGCTAAACACTGTAGCGTTGCAATAATGTATCAAGCTGGTTGGCAAAAGCTTGGCGATCACTTTGATTTAAAGGCGGTGGGCCACCAGTATAAACACCACTGCCGCGCAACGTATCCATAAAATCACGCATAGTAAGCTTTTGTTTAATGGTATCTTGGCTGTATAACTCGCCACGGGGGTTAAGGGCATAGCCGTTTTTGGCTAATACGTCTGCGGCAAGCGGAATATCGGCTGTGATTACTAAGTCACCAGCTTCACAGCGGCGAACAATTTCGTTATCGGCTTCATCAAAACCATGTGATACTTGCAAAGCAGAAATAAAGCGCGAAGGTGGCACTTTAATTAACTGGTTTGCCACTAAAATGGTCTGGATTTTTTTGCGCTCTGCGGCTCTAAAAATAATGTCTTTAATTACAACAGGGCAAGCATCAGCATCTACGTATATTTTCATATGATTAATATAATTGGCTTAATAAATTAGTTAAAACAGTACCGACTATAAATACAGTTTTAGCTAAGCGCTGGCAAAGGGTTATTCTATCAACAAAGCTGATAGAAGCGTATAATAACAGTTATTAAACTTATCAACTTACTATAGTCTTGCTTTATGCCTATATATTCTACAGTTAAAGATGTCCGTTTTTGGCTTTTTACTGTTTTAGCTATGTTGTGCTTATTTCCTATTATTAGCTCGCCGATGGCATTAATAATGGGGTTTTTAGTGGCTACTGCTGGCTTACTCCCACAAGCCATTAATATAGCGGCCATGACTAAAGCTCTGTTATCTATTTCTATTATTGGCTTAGGTTTTGGTATTCATTTACAACAAGCCATCGCCATTAGTAAGCAAAGTTTGCCTTTAGTAGTGGGCTCAATAGTCTTGACCTTAGTGCTTGGCTTTATGCTAACTAAACTGTTAAAGCTTGATCAAAAGACTGGTTATTTAATTGGAGCAGGAACGGCAATATGTGGAGGTAGCGCGATTGCGGCAGTGGCTCCGGCTATTAATGCTAAAGCTGAGCAGATGGCGATTGCACTAGCTTGTGTTTTTACCCTCAATGCTATTGCTTTGTTTTTATTTCCATTCATTGGTCATATTTTAGAGTTATCACAATATAACTTTGGTTTGTGGAGCGCCATTGCAATCCATGATACGTCATCAGTAGTAGGTGCTGCTTCTACTTACGGTGAAGAAGCATTAGAAGTGGCTACTACTACTAAATTGGCAAGAGCATTATGGATAGTACCACTAGCACTATTTTCATCCTTGTTGTTTAGAGGTGAAACTAAGTCGATAGGGATCCCTGCTTTTATTATAGCTTATATAGCTGCTATCTTAATTAGCTACTTTTTACCTCAATTTAGCCAGTATTATGATCTAATATTTGCAGCGTCTAAACGAACCTTAGTTTTATGCTTGTTCTTTGTTGGTGCAGGTATAAGCATAAATAAAATGCGGGCTGCGGGGCTAAAACCAATGATGTTAGCCATAGTTTTGTGGTGTGCTATTGCTATTAGTTCTTTAGCTTATATTGTATTAACTCAATAAAAAATTTTGCTATAACGTTAATTGCAATGACGGCATAGTTATCATCTTAGTAACATTTTGTTTTAGGTTAAGCTTAATTTAGCTTAAAATATTAGATTAACTGAAGATAAAGTACGATTGTTTTTTGTTCTAATTGGCAAAGAAGCTAATAAAGGATAATCTATGTTAGTATAAATCTGGTATGCGTCACTTTGCTGGTTCAGCTAACGGTGCTTAAGAATAAGAAAGAGAACAATGAAATTACTAAGCCTATATTTAACTAGTATTTTAATGACTTGCTCGGTTGCAGCAAATAGTACAAGTACAACTGCAAATAATGCAGCTGACTATAATATGGTATTGATTGGTGGTGGCTTAAAAGTTTGCAGCTCAACAGATACTAAGTTTTGCACTAGTAAAGATGTATTTTCAGCAGCTGCCAAAAGTTCAGCTAAATTTAATTTAACTGCAGAAAATATTAAAAATATTGCTGATCCAACCTTTTGGGGGGAACAGCGGATTATTGAACAACAGCAAGTTTTAGCTTTATTGCAGCACCTTGCTAACCGATTAGATAATGAACAGGTAACAGAGCGTGAATTACTGCGATTGTTACGCGGTGCTGATTTAGAGGTTGATGGTGTCTGGATCTCTGGACGTGTTGTATATAATGCGTTGACTGATCGTGAGGTTAATTATATTTTTGACCAATTACAGATTATGGTACGCAGCGAAAGCAATAGGCGTAATAGTTTGCGTCAAAAAGTATATGCAGACTTAAAGCAAACAAAAGATATCTTCTCAATTGAGATTCTGCAAAAAATTGTTGAACTTGCTCAGCAAGTTGCGGGACCACAGCGTAAACCTAGGATCCTAGTAGTTACCGCCGGAGCTAGAGACCCTTTTTCTGATGTTGACTTTTATACCAACTTATTTAATGAAGCGGGTATGACTGCAAGTTGGCTACCACTTACTGCTGCCTATCAGATGGCACAGCAACAAGCTGAAAGTGGCAAAGCTAGTTGTGAAAACCTGTCTGAATTAATTGCAGAATTTCATGGTAGTTATCAACGACAGCGGATTTATCCAGATCTTATGGCAGAGCTAGAATCTTTTTGCCAGGCTGGAGGGGAAGCCGCTGTTAATCAACTAAAGCGTGCTGATGCTATTTTTATTGCTGATGGTGATGCAAGTCGTATAGTGCAAGCGTTTCGGTTGCAAGATGGTTCAGCTTCTGTAGAACTACAACAATTAGATAGGATGCTAAAAGCAGGACAAATTATTTTAGCTGCAAATGACTCTGCTGCTACAGCAATATCTGGCCGTAGTTATCAAGGTATGAAAACGCCTATGCTAACTAGCGGTGATAGTTATAGTGCCATGCAATACGGTGCTTTTGACTTGCCAGCGCCACAAGCAGGCTGTGATAAAGATCAGAGTTGTTTAAATGGTTTAGCAGAACACCACTTAACCTTTTCAAGTCAAGGGGGCTTAGGCTTGTTTCCTTGGGGAGTAGTAGATAGCCAATTATCCGAACAAGGTCGACAAGGCCGTTTAATTCGCTTATTACATGATACCCAGAGCCCTTTCGGATTTGGTATTGATGAAACAACCGCTTTATTAGTTAAATTTAAAACAACTACAGAAAATGAGCAGGTCGTTGAATTTAAAGTATTAGGCGAGAATGGTGTTTTTCTAGTTGATAATCAAAGTTCTGAGGGCTCTGGAGAGGGCAGCAAGTTAACAATAAAAAAAGTGAGTACGCACTATTTAACCCGAGACGATAGTGCAGAATTAAAACAAGGTTTATTAAGAACACAGTTTTCTGACTGGAAATTTGCTGCTAATACTATCCAAACGCCTATGTTAGTTTCAGGAGATATATTTGAGCGAGATAATTATCGCCAATTAGCCCAATTATTGTGTTTAACGCAAAGTCGTCAGGCTGATGGTAAAGCGGTGCGGGTAGGTCAAGGCCATGCTATAACTTTGTATAAAGATCATAGCTCTCATACGCGTCAAGGTGTATATCGTCAAAGCGGTGTAGAGGTGCAATACTGTTCTTATCGCAATATATTAGTCGATATTCAACCTTTATAATAAGGTATTGTTTGCTATTACTTACTTTAATTGATTACTGATGCAGAGCCCTGTTCATCCACAAATTCGAGCTTTAGCGCATTGGATCCGGCAATGGGGTAAGCTCAGGTCAGCTGTTTCAAGCCTATTTATTATTAGTTGTTTTGCAGCGGTAATTAGTATTACCGCTAGTGTTGTTTCTACTAATGAAATAGATTGGGTTTTAGTTAAAGGTTCGGTGCTTGCTGCATTAGTGCTGGGGCCAATATTCATTGCTTTTATTTTTTATTTAGTTCTACACCTAGATGCTGCTATGTCTTACTTAGAAGATTCAGCACATCAAGAGCGTTTACTCAATGAAAGTATGCAGGATAATATCCGCCAGCTAAACTACGAAATAGAAGAACGTAAAAAAGCCTTTCAAGCCAAACGTCGCGCTATAGATGAACTACGTCGAGAAATAGCAGAGCGTAAAAAAGCTCAAACAGAATTAGACGACCAAGACTTACTAATCCGCTCTATTGTCGATAGCTCTCCAGACTTATTTTATTACCGAGATGAAACGGGCCGTTTTGCTAGCTGTAATAAAATGTTTGAAATTATTATGGGGAAAACAGCGTCAGAGTTGATAGGTTGTTATCCCTCAGAGATTTTTGCCGCAGATAGCGCCCAAGCAGCTATTTTGACCGAACAAGAAGATATTGCCAAGTTACGTACTGAGCTTATTTTGGATGTGGAGTTTATTAAAGATAATGGTCAATTATTATGGCTAGAAGTTCGTAAAGTTCCTTTTTATGATAAACAAGGCCGATATATAGGCTTATTAGGTTTTGGCCGTGACATAACATCACGTAAATTAGCCGAGCAAGCACTGGAAAAAGCCTATCAAGATAAAGGTAAGTTTATTGCAACATTAAGCCATGAATTACGCACGCCATTGAATGGTATAGTAGGTTTGACTCGGCGCTTATTACAAAGTGATTTAGATGATGACCAGCACGCTTGGGCTAACACTGTGTTTAGTAGCGCTGAAACGTTAGGCAATATATTTAATGACATCATTGATTTAGATAAAATAGACAGACAAGATTTAGATATTGTTTATCAAAGTGTTTCACTTAATCAATTTATTAGTGATATTGCAAATTTTGCTGAATTATTGTGCCAACAAAAAGGGCTTGAGTTTAGTTTAAATTTAGCAAGCAATATTGATTACTACTTAACTTTAGACCCAACCCGTTTACGGCAAGTATTATGGAATTTAATTAATAATGCGGTTAAGTTTACTGAAACAGGCGGCATTACATTAGATTGCGAATTAGATACATTAACAGAACAACTTAAGTTTTCTATTACAGATACTGGAATTGGCATAGGGCCGGACGAACAACTGCGTATTTTTGATATGTATTATAAGTCTCAGGATGGCCGCAGGTTAAGTATTGTTGGCTCTGGGATAGGCTTGTCGGTATCTAAAGCCCTTATTGATGCTATGCAAGGTAGTATTAACTTAACCAGTACCATTGGCCAAGGTAGTAAGTTTAGCCTTTGTATCCCAACTAAGTTAACTAACCAGCCGCAAGAAACAATTATTCCTTGCCCTGCATTAACTATTTTATTGATAGAAGATGTACCGCTAAATGCTGATATAGCCATAGGACTATTAGAGCAACGGGGCCATGAAGTCTTACATGCAGAAACCGGTGAAGATGCACTGGCTTTTTTAGATACTGAAGATGATATAGATTTAGTTTTGCTTGATATGCAACTACCAGATATGGATGGTGCAGATATTGCGAAATATATTCGTAGCGAAAAACATTTGCAAAATTTACCAATAATAGTGTTAAGCGCTAATGTTCGTAAGGCTGAGCAACAATTAGCCGGCATTAAAGTGGAGGGCTCTTTAGCAAAACCACTGAATACTAATAAATTAGACAATAAGTTAGCTCAGTTATTTTCACCAAGTGCGGTGAAGTTTAGTCAGCAGGCAACTTCAGCACAGCCTAGCAGTGAAGAACAAGTGTTAAATAAGACTATTATTAATGATTATATAGCCTCTTTAGGCAAAGCTTCAGTACAGCGAAGCGCATTATTATTTGGCCAATTATTACCAGGTTATATGAATAAAATGCTTGAGGCTGCAGTGCAGCAGCAGGCTGATGAGTTAAGAGAGACTGCTCATAAATTAAAAGGTGCCGCAGCAACAGTTGGCTTATTTTGGGTGCAAATGCAAGCAGGTAAATTAGAGCATGAAGAGATTAATTGGCAAGGTATAGAGCGGCAGCTAGCAGATTTTCAGTTAGAAGCAGAGCAACACTTGGCTGCTCTGTCAGACTATATAGAAAAATACTAAGGTATTACTTTTCTAATTTACCTACAAAGCGATAACCTTCTCCGTGGATAGTGCTGATTAACTCTGGGCTTTCTACATCTGATTCGAAATGCTTACGAATACGACGAATAGTAACATCGACAGTACGATCATTTG
Source organism: Rheinheimera sp. MMS21-TC3 (assembly GCF_032229285.1). Taxonomy (NCBI): domain Bacteria; kingdom Pseudomonadati; phylum Pseudomonadota; class Gammaproteobacteria; order Chromatiales; family Chromatiaceae; genus Rheinheimera; species Rheinheimera sp. MMS21-TC3. The sequence goes on along the minus strand of NZ_CP135084.1, from coordinate 2,345,574 downwards.
GTCGTAAATCACGCCCAGTCATATGACGGATTAATTGTTCGCGATTGAAAATTTTGCCTGGTGTATCTAACATTAAGCGTAAAGCACGATATTCGCCTTTAGGTAAACGACGGGCGACACCTTTAGGTGAAGTTAAATTGCGGCTGTTTTCATCAAGGGTCCAACCATTAAATTTAACAACACTTTTGTGCTCTTCAACAACAGGCTGGGCAACAGTACGGCTGAGTAAGTTGCGAGCGCGAATAGTTAATTCACGTGGGTTAAATGGTTTAGTTAAATAATCGTCTGCGCCGATCTCTAATCCTAAAATGCGGTCAACTTCACTGTCACGGCCGGTTAAAAATATTAAACCTATATTTTCTTTTTGACGTAACTCACGCGCCAAAATTAAACCATTCTTCCCTGGCAAATTAATATCCATTACCACTAAGTTAACCTTAGTATCTGCTAAACGCTGATTCATTTCTTCGCCATTCACCGCTTCGATGACTTCGTAACCTTCACCTTGGAATAGATTAACCAGATTAAGGCGAGTTACTTCTTCGTCTTCGACGATAAGGATCACAGGTGTTTGCATGAAATATTGGCCTTTTATGTAAAATTAGTGAATTTAATGATAACGTAGTATTTTCCAGATGACAGTAAATTGTCAAATGAAAGGTAATTATAACCAGCCAATCAATTGTTAACAAGTTATTTGTTAACAATTGATTGGCTGGTTAAATAACTAATTGAATATACGATGAATAATTTATGGAGAAATATATATTTTACAGTTTAACAGCATGAAAAATTGTAAAGCCATTAGCTTTAGCTTTTATATCAACCTGTTTAAAATGTTGCTGTAATATTGGTAAATATTCTAAATGATTATTCGCTACTATTGTTAAACTGCCTTTATTGACTAAACGTTGTGCACTTTGCTGGATAAACTTTTCAACAATAGCGTAGTTAGTTTTAATCCCAGTATGAAAGGGGGGGTTACTAACAATAGCGGCAAAATGCTCTGGTATTTCCGGTATGCCATCGGCAGTTATGACAGTGGCAGATAATTGGTTTTTAGCTAGGGTTAGCTTTGTCGCATCAGTAGCTAAGGTGCTTATATCTGAACAAAATAAATTAATGTTAGGTTTAGTTCGCTTTAAAACGGCTCCTACCACCCCATTGCCACAGGCGAAGTCAAGCACATTACCTTGATTAACATTAGGCAAGTTGGCTAACAATAATGCTGTACCATTATCTAGTTTGCCATGGTTAAATACACCAGGAAGAGAATATAAGGTTAATGTGGTATTTAGAACATCAATAGTAAAGCTAATAACATGAGTATCTTTTAGGTTGGCTAAGTCACCATGCAGCATAAACCATAAACAATGCTTAGCATTATCAAGTTTATTTGCTGTTAACCCAAGTTTTAAAGCATGATTAGCTAAGCTTTTAATACCACCTTTATTATCACCGACCACAAATACTTGACTGTCAGCGCTAAAGGCTGTTTTAAGCTGGCTTAAGGTATATGCTAGTTGCTCTTTACTCTTAGGATAAAAAATAACAATACTATCAAAGGGCTGACTAAACTGAGGCGCAATATCAAATATTAGTTCTATAGATGGCTGCTGCCATAGCGTCGCTACGGCTTTATCGGTAGTAAAGCAACTAAGTGTTATATTTTCTGCATTTGCAACTAATTGTGAACCCAATTCATCTGCAACAGGTTCGACAATGAGCACGCTACCTTTTAAATCGTCTATATTACGTAAAACTAGCTGACTACTATTAGCTAACATCTAGCTGTCCTTTTTATACATTAGATCCCAAACACCATGGCCTAAACGCTGGCCACGTTGTTCAAATTTAGTTAAAGGCCTGTGCTCTGGCCGCTCTACATAATCGTTGTTTGTTGATAAATTGCTATAACCTGGGGCTTGCTGCATAACCTCTAACATATGCTCGGCATAATTCTGCCAGTCAGTTGCCATGTGAAAGACACCATTGGGTTTAAGTTTTCTAAGAACTAACTGAGCAAATTCAGGTTGAACTATCCGGCGTTTATGATGACGTTTTTTATGCCAAGGATCTGGAAAAAATAATTGCACTGTATCTAAGCTATTATCGGCAATACTGTGTTCAAGTACTTCAACAGCATCATGCTGGATAAGTTTAATATTTGTTAAACCTTGAGCTTTAGCAGTGGCTAAGCAAGCTCCTACACCTGGGCGATGTACCTCAATACCAATAAAATCTTTAGTTGGAGCTTCTGCTGCCATTTGTACTAAAGACTGTCCCATACCAAAGCCAATTTCTAATACTCTGTAATGATCACGACCAAATATTTGTGTTAAATCAAAAGCCTTAGTTTGATAGTCTAAGCCATAATTAGGCCAGTAATGGTCTAAAGCATGTTGTTGAGCTTTAGTTAGGCGGCCTTCGCGCAATACAAAAGAGCGAATTCTGCGCATGTAGGTAGGCTGTTCATTTTGTTCAGGCACAGACTTAGTGTTGGTATTAGTTAGGCTATCACTCATTTAAGACTCCGAGTATAAATTAATCTAGCTATTATCCTTGTATTAATTGATTAGCTCAACCTTGTTTATGGTTGGCAAGCTTGTTTAAGCTACTTATACTGCGGCCATTAAAGCTTATAAGGAAAAAAAGTTGCAAAAACACCACGCTGATTGGTTTTCAAATCAAGTTGTTAATTGGTATCACCAACATGGCCGTAAAGAGTTACCATGGCAACAAGATAAAAGTCTCTACAAAACTTGGTTAAGTGAAGTTATGCTGCAACAAACCCAAGTTGCTACTGTAATCCCTTATTTTCAACGCTTTATCCAGCAGTATCCTACTATCACAGCTTTAGCAGAAGCGCCTTTGGATCACGTTTTACATTTATGGACAGGGTTGGGCTATTACGCACGGGCCCGCAACTTACATAAAGCGGCTAAAATAATAGTTGAGCAATTTGCAGGTGAGTTTCCACAGCAGTTTGAGCAAGTACTGGCTTTACCCGGAATAGGGCGCTCTACTGCCGGCGCCATTTTGTCTTTAACTTTGCAGCAGCCTTGGCCTATTCTTGATGGTAATTGTAAGCGGGTATTAAGCCGATTTGCAGCTATTGATGGTTGGTCGGGCAATAAAGCCGTAGAACAACAATTATGGCAGTTAGCTAAGCAAGTTACTCCTAAGCAAGAGGTAGCTGTTTTTAATCAAGCTATGATGGATTTAGGGGCGACCTTGTGTACACGCACTAAACCGCGTTGTGCTGACTGCCCTATAAAACTGCACTGTCAAGCGGCACTAAAAGGTGAACAATATTTATACCCCGCTAAAAAGCCTAAAAAAAGCCTACCTGAAAAACATAGTTTTTGGTTATTGTTAGAGCATAAGCAGCAAGTCTTGTTAACTCAACGGCCAGCAGCAGGATTATGGGGAGGATTATACGGCTTTTTAGAGTTTGACTCTGTTGAGCAGCGTCAGCAATATTGTGAGTTAAATGCACTTAATATCGCAAACTCTGAAGATTTGCCGGCATTTAAGCACACCTTTAGCCATTTTCATTTATGGATCCAACCACAGCGGGTATTATTAGCGCAATTTCCCAGTAGTGTGCAGCAATCTACGGCAACTTGGTTTACAATAGATTCGATACCTGCAGTGGGTTTGTCGGCACCGGCAAAACAACTGTTTTTACAAATTCTGCCATAGGCATTAATAACATCAGGATAATATACATGAGTCGTACTGTTTTTTGTTTACACCTTAAAAAAGACGCCCCAGGTTTAGATTTTCAACCCTATCCAGGTGATCTTGGTAAAAAAATCTTTAATGAAATAAGTAAAGAAGCTTGGGCTAATTGGATGGCTAAGCAAATCATGTTAATTAATGAGAATAAGCTTAATATGATGAATCAAGAACATAGAGCTTATTTAGAGCAACAAATGCAGGCTTTTTTATTTCAAGGTGCAGATATCAAAATTGAAGGCTATAAACCGGTAGAGAAATAGCTTTAACGCTATACTGGAGCCTTCAACTTTTTACAAAAACATATTACTTTTAAGGTTAGTAAAGTTATTATGGCGCGTCGTTTACCTCCGCTAAATGCTCTTAAAGCTTTTGAAACAGCAGCTCGCCATTTAAGTTTTACAAAAGCTGCAGAAGAGATGTACGTTACCCAAGCTGCTATTAGCCATCAGATTAAAGCGCTGGAAGAGCACTTGGGCATTAAATTGTTTATGCGAAAAAATCGGTCTTTACTATTAACAGAAGAAGGCCAAAGCTATTTTTTAGATATAAAAGATATTTTTATTCAGCTATATGAGTCGACAGAGAAACTGTTAGCTCGGGGAGCTAAAGGCTCATTAACGGTCAGTTTGCCACCAAGCTTTGCGATTCAATGGCTAGTACCGCGTTTAAATCAGTTTGCGGAGCAACATCCAGATATTGATGTCAGAATTAAAGCTGTTGATTTGGATGAAGGTTCACTAACCGATGATGTGGACATTGCCATTTATTACGGCCGTGGTAATTGGCGTAATTTATACGCTGAAAAACTCCATCCAGAATATTTACTTCCAGTTTGCTCACCATTATTGCTAACTAGCGGTAAAAAACTTTTAGAGCCGGCCGATTTAAGGTTTCATAATTTATTACATGATGGTTCGCGTCAGGCATGGAAGGCTTGGTTTACTAGCCAAGGCCTAAAACAATTTAATGTTAACCAAGGCCCTATTTTTAGTCATTCATCTATGGTGTTGCAAGCAGCAATTCATGGTCAGGGCGTTGCCTTAGCGCATAATGTTTTAACTCGACCTGATATTAACTCTGGCCGCTTAATAGTACCTTTTAACCATGTATTAATAAGTAAGGACTCTTATTACTTAGTGTGCCGGGAAAGTCAGGTTGAATTAGGTAAAATAGCGGCATTTCGACAATGGATGATGGACATGGTTGAAATTGAAAAAAATGCTTTTGCCGAGCAACAATTTACTAATGCTGTTGCCATTGATTAGTACACCTAAGGATGCAGTCGCATGCTTAATACTTGCTCATGGTGCTGGTGCCGGTGCAGATAGTGCTGTTTTACAACAATTGGCCTCTGCACTTACTGTAAATAAAATAGCTGTAGTTAGGTTTAACTTCCCATATATGCAACGTCAATTAAGCTTGGGCCGAAAAAGCTTTCCTGATAAAATGCCTTTGCTGTTAATAGCTATGCAGCAACAAATACAACAGTGCACAGCTGATTTACCATTATTTATTGGCGGTAAGTCTTTAGGTGGTAGAGTGGCTAGCTTAATTACCGACCAGCCTGAGGTGCTAGCCAGTTTTGCTTTTGGATATCCGTTTCATGCCCCTAAAAAAAGTATTTGGCGAACAGAGCATTTTACGCATTTAGACAGGCCCTTGCACATTATCCAAGGTGAGCGTGATCCTTTTGGTAATAAACAAGAACTAACAGATAAAGCATGGCCACAGGTGACAATAGATTGGTTGCCTGATGCTGATCATGATTTTAAACCGCGTAAAATTAGCGGTTATAGCCAAGCGGATCTTATTTTATTAAGTGCGCGCTTATGTCGAGAAAAGATAGATGAAATACTTTTGGCAAATTAGTCAAAGCTTAACTGCATTATATGGGGCTGCGGTGGTGGGTTTTGCCGCCGCTTTAATGCATTTATGGCAAGATGGTTTAACCACAGAAGGCCTAGCACGCGTATTAAGTGCAGTAGTCATATTAGCATTTCACTGTTTAGCGTTATTGGTTTTAAACATTCAAGCTAGCCCAAATAAGCTAAGTCGTTTGGTCGCTTTGTTGTGGCATTTAGGTTTAATTTGCTTTGTTTGGACATTATTGGCAGGAGTATTCTCTTTGCCATTTTATTTTTCGCAATTAGCGCCAATTGGTGGCCAATTGCTTATAGTTGCTTGGCTATTATTAGCCTTTACAGCCTGGCAGCGGAGTTAATATGAAACAACTATTATTATATTGCCGTGCCGGTTTTGAAAAAGAATGCGCAGCAGAAATTCAAGATCAAGCCGCTAAATATGACCTGTTTGGTTTTTGTAAGCTATCAACAAACGCGGCTTATGTCATATTTGAAGCATACGATGCTGAGGCTTTGGCCAACTTTTATGCTGATTATGATTTTAAGCAATTTATATTTATTCGCCAGTGGTGCTTGTTACAAGCCGATTTATTAAGCTTTGAACCAACAGATAGAATAGCCGCGGTGCTTGATGCAGCCTTATCGGCTGAGTTAAGTGGTTTTGGTGAAGTTAGAGTAGAGTACCCTGACACAAATGATGGTAAAACCTTGTCCACCTTGGCTCGTAAACTAACAGTGCCTTTGCGCCAAGCATTAAGAAAAGCCGGGGTATTATTAGCCAAAGAAAATAAGCGCGCCCCAGTTTTACACTTATTGTTAATTAACGGTCAGCAAGGTTATGTCGGTATTTCTTATGCTGAAAATAATAGCCCCTTAGAAAACGGTATTATGCGTTTAAAGTTTCCTAATGAAGCGCCTAGCCGTAGTACTTTAAAACTGGAAGAGGCATTTATTCAGTTTATTCCTAAAGATGAGTGGGAAACTCGCCTAAGTAGCGGTATGCGCGCTGTCGATCTCGGTGCTTGCCCAGGCGGTTGGACATATCAACTTGTACGCCGCTCTATGATGGTAACCGCAATAGATAATGGCCCTATGGCACAATCATTAATGGATACCGGTCAAGTTAAACATTTAATGATTGATGGTTTTAAATTTGAACCGCAAAAACAAAATGTTTATTGGTTAGTCTGCGATATGATTGAGCAACCTAAACGAGTGGCCGATAGAATTGCCGACTGGATTGTTAATAAATGGTGCCAAGAAAGTATTTTTAACTTGAAGTTGCCAATGAAAAAGCGCTATGAAACGGTGCAAGAAATTTTGGCAAGCTTTGAACAGCGTCTGCAAGCTGCTGGTATTAAATACCAGTTACAAGTTAAACATCTGTACCATGACCGAGAAGAAGTCACAGTGCATGTCCGAAATTTAATAATCCGCTAATTTTAGGCTGTTAGCTTAGTCTTGGTTTAAAGCCAGTTTCAGCCATACCAAGCGGTGATCTGAACTGGCATTGCGCGAGCCAACTAAGTGATAGTTGGCTTCATCTTTAGCTGGCCAAAACACGCCACTTTCTTTAACACTAAACCCAAATTTTGACGGTAGCACATAATCTGCTCGCATCCGCCAAGCTGCAGTATGAAAAGTTGCTACTGGATTATCAGGACTATGCTCTGCACCGCCTTTACTTTTTGGTGCTAAGCTATTATTTACTTTGTCATGATTAACTAAGTTGCATATAGCGCAATGTAGCGCATTACCTTCTTTGTCAGCAGAAGCATTCTGATCGCCCATAATAACAAAGCGAACAGCCTCTTCTAGCCCACCTTTTTTACCGTTATCATCATAAATATAATCAGCTTTATTCTCACTTATGTAATCAAGCCAAAAACGAATTTCATCATGGTTTCTATTGGCGTTACGTTTTTCAGGACCATCAAAAGCAGGTGGTGTAGGGTGACTCATTAATACCCGTACGGTTTCACCCGCAATAGTAAGAGGAATATCCCAGTGGCTTTTCGACGAAAGCGGAAACTTCTGCCAAGCGGCTTTACTATACCAAGGGCTACCATCGGCTTTAGTCGTCGGCATAAAGTCAGGCATATCTTTCCATTTAAAATGCTGGAAAGTACGCACAGCCGATGTATCAATTGGGTATTTGGACAGTAACACCATGCCATACTGGCCTGGGTAAAAGCCGAAACCCCAGGCATCAGCTCCGGTGCCACTGGCAACGCCATCGTTGTCTAAATCGAACGGGCTGGGCTGGCCGGTATTTACCGTGTTGTAGTAAAAGTACGGATAATCAATTGCTGCCGCGTCGCCTTGTGCTTTATTCAGATAATTACGGATAAAGGCTTTAACGCCTTTTTCACTATCGGCAATGTAATCAAACTCGTTAAGCAGCAGCACATCGGGCCTGACAATCTGGACGATATGAGCAATGTTTTTGATCTGAGGCTCGCTGCCGCTTTGCAGTAATTTAGCTAACACAGTGGCATCACCGTTTTGGCCATGCGGCAAATAATTCTGCGCTTCCATACTGACGTTAAAGGTGGCAAAGGTAACTTGTTTAGCGTTCACCATTTGGTTTACTCCTAACGCGGTTATTGCGCTTAGCAGCAGAACATTAAGTTTAATTTTCATAATAAACATTTGAAATGAGCAAGGTTGCATAGCATAAAATGCCATAAAGCCAATTGCCAGCTATACCCTTTCAGATGCCATAAATTAACACTTTTTGGCGACAGACCTGTTTTTTAACCAATTTTTAGCCGCATAGTGCGCAACTCGGACCAGCTATATTACACTTGTGTGGCAGCCGCCTTAGGCAATAAGAGGAACAAAAAGTTCCCATTTACAGAAAGTTCCCAATATTAGGATTGGCGTAAGAAAGTTGTAATATGGCTTAGTTACCATTATCGGCCAAATTGAACACAACTTGTATTCAAATGGATTTAGATAAAAACCTACAACTACCAGGTGAAAAACGATATGAAAATTAAAAGTCTAGCTCTTGCGGTAACGCTCGCTCTTGGCGTAAGCAATATCGCTATTGCGCAGGAAACCTCATCAGCAGTGCGCGGTGTTGTCATCACAGAAGCTGGTTCTACAGTTTCAAATGCAACAGTAACAGTAACAGATAAAAGAAATGGCACCAGCCGCACTTTAACGACTAATGATACAGGTACTTTCTCTGCGCGTGGTTTGCAGGTTGGTGGTCCATACGTGTTAACTGTTACCGGTCCTGAAGGTCGCACTGAAACAATTGATAATGTGTATCTAACTTTAGGTGAGACACAGAACCTGAATGTTGTGATTCAGCAGGCCGACGTAGAACGTATCGCAGTAACCGGTGCAGCTATTACAAACTCTGCTTACGGCAGCAAGAGCCCTGTGGCTAATTTCAGCTTGAAAGACTTACAAACAATTCCGGCTATTAACCGTGATTTGTCTGATGTTGTAGCCGCCGATCCGCGTATTTATGTAGATGCTGGTTATGCACGCGGTATTCAGTGTAACGGCGCAAGCCCACGTTTTAACAGCTTGACAGTTGATGGCGTGCGGATGAATGATAACTTTGGTCTGAACGACAATGGTTACCCAACAGAACGTATGCCGTTCTCTTACGACGCCATTCAGCAGGTCGCTGTTGAATTTGCACCGTTTGATGTTAAGTATGGTCGTTTCACAGCTTGTAATATCAACGCTGTAACAAAGTCAGGTACAAATGAAGTAACTGGTTCATTCTTCTATGACTACACTAACGATTCACTGCAGGGTGACAAGCTTGAAGGCACTGATTTAACTCCTGATAACTTCAGTGAGAAACGCTACGGCCTGAATGTTGGTGGTGCTTTGGTTCAAGACAAACTGTTCTGGTTTGCTGCTTACGAAAAATATGAAGGTGCAGACACCTTTGCCCGTGGTGCGCAAGATACCAATGCTGGTACGCCGGTTACCGGTTTGAACCAGGCTGACATTGACCGTATTGCACAAATTGCCCGTGACGTTTACGGCTATGAAGTTGGTACGCCTATCGGTTCATCTCCGGTTGAAGATGAAAAGCTGTTAGTGAAGTTAGACTGGTACATCAATGATGCTCACCGTGCTGCTTTTACATACAACTATAATGATGGTGGCGCTGTGCGCGAGTCAGACGGTGCTTCGTACAACTACGAGTTCTCTGATCACTATTATGACCGTAATTCTGTTTTTGAGTCCTATGTATTGCAGTTGTTTTCAGACTGGACTGATAACTTCTCGACTGAAGTTCGTGCAGGTTATTCAGAGCTGGATAATACTCAGCAAAATATCGGTCCGGGTGGCTTAGGTGAAGTACAAATCACAGTTAACAACGGCGCCCGTGCAACAGTATTTATGGGTGTTGACGACTCTCGTCAGTCTAACAAACTGAAATACGATACAACTTTCCTGAAACTGGCCGGTACATACACACTGGGTGACCACGTTATTTATGGCGGCTATGAGTTTGAAGAGTACAACGTGTTCAACATGTTTGTGCAGCACAGTATTGGTGAATATCGCTTTAGCAATATTGATGCTTTTGAAAACGGTATCGCCAGCACTGTTTATTATGGCAACGGTGCAGGTACCCATAACCCTGCTGATGCTGCAGCTAACTTCGGCTACGCAACCCATACTTTATACGCTCAGGATGAGTACTATATCTATGATATGGACATGACGATTACCTATGGTCTGCGTTATGACTGGTACAGCAGCAGCGACGAGCCGCGCGTTAATGAGAACTTTGTAAACCGTTATGGTTTTGCCAACAACACAACATTTGATGGCGAAAGCCTGCTGCAACCGCGCGTAGGAGTTAACTGGAATCTTAATGACAACATCGAGCTGCGTGGCGGTGTTGGTTTATATTCTGGTGGTAACCCTAACGTATGGTTAGCTAACGGTTATCAGAATGACGGTGTTACAGCTGTTCAGCTGAGTCAGCGTAACGTCGATTTGTTCTCCACCCCGTTGAGTGGTGAAGGCCGTCCGTTATTTGATATTCCACAAAATATGTATGATTCGGTAACCAACGCGAATGGCGACAGCGCAGTAAACGCGGTTGATCCTAACTTCAAGTTACCTAAAGAGTGGAAGTACGCTATCGGTGGTACTTATACCTTCGACGAAGGCACTGTTGTAATGGCAGATATTTTGTATTCAATTGCAAAAGATCAGTCTATTGTACGTGACATTGCTATGGAGCAGGTTGGAACACTGTTTGACGGTCGTCCGGTTTATGCTTCTAAAGAAGGTAGCAGAAGGGAAGACTTCCTGCTGACAAATGCCAGCGAAGATGCGAAGAAACTGACTTTCAGCACTTCTGTTAGTAAGAATTTTGACTTTGGTCTGGATCTGAGTTTGGCATATGCATACACAGAGTCTGAAGATGCTAACCCAATGACCAGCTCTGTGGCTTACTCAAACTTTACTAACTTTGCCCGCAGCGATTTCAACAACCCTGAGTCAGCAACGTCAAACTATGAGATCCCTCACCGTTTCACGTTCCGTGCCAGCTATAATGTTGATATCGTAGATGGTTACACTACTACTATTAGTCTGTTAGGTTCACATAACAAAGGTCGTCCTTACAGCTACACCTTTGAAGGTAGCTTAGCGGGTGACTACTCTACTGGACGTCAGTTACTTTATGTACCAACGGGCGCTGATGATCCAAACGTTGTTTGGGGTGCAGATGAAGATGGTGTGCCGTTTGATACTGATGCGTTCTTCGCATTTGTTAATGAAAGTGGTTTAAGTAAATACTCTGGCCGTATTGCTGAGCGTAACGGTTTTACCAGCGATTGGTGGACTAAGGTTGATTTACGTGTAACACAGGAACTGCCAGGTTTTATGGAAGGCCATAAAGCTAAAGCTTTCTTCGTTATCGATAACTTAACCAACCTGTTGAATGATGACTGGGGCGTACTGTACGAAGCAACATTCCCACAATCTGCTTCAGTGGTTGAAGCTACGGTTAACGATGAAGGTCAATATGTATTTAACGCTTTTACTAACCGTGAACCACAAGCCCGTGTTACTACGCCTTCTCTGTGGCGTATGACGTTAGGTATAGAATACAAGTTCTAATTAATAGAGTTTAATAAGCAAAATGCCCGCGTAATGCGGGCATTTTTTTATTTCTTAATCGACGTTTTTTAGCGATAATTACCGGCTTATTTTGCCAAAGTGAATTACGCCGTGGGAAAAAACACTATTATTGCGATTGCTGGCGCTTCGGCATCCGGCAAAAGCCTTTTTGCATCAACGGTATACCAGGAGCTGGTGGCTGAACTTGGCGGTGAACGTATCGCTATTTTGTCAGAAGATGCGTATTACCGTGATCAGAGTCATTTATCATTTGAGCAGCGTACGCTGACTAACTATGATCATCCCGCAGCTTTTGAACATGAGTTACTGGCTTCTCACCTGAATGCTTTGCGAAATGGCAAAGCGATTCAGATGCCGCAGTATAGCTACAAAACGCATACCCGCACTGAAGAAACTATTACCGTGCAGCCGGCCAAAGTGATTTTGGTAGAAGGTATATTACTGCTAACTGACGAGCAATTACGCGCGCAGTTTGATATCAGCGTGTTTATGGATACGCCACTGGACGTGTGTTTATTACGGCGGATTAAGCGCGATTTAGAAGAGCGTGGCCGTAGTTTAAGTTCGGTAACCGAGCAGTACGAAACCTCAGTGCGTCCGGCATTCTTTGAGTTTATCGCACCATCAAAACAATATGCCGATTTGGTGGTTACCCGTGGCGGTAAAAACCAAATTGCTATCGATATAATAAAAGCAAAAATTCGCCAGTTGCTTGCAGAAAAATAATCAGGGTGTAACTTATGATGGGTCTAGTCGGTATTGTTGTCTTGTTGCTTACAGCTTATGCCGCATCAGCGCATCGCAATTGTATCAATTGGCGAACTGTAGTTGGTGCTTTTGCCATCCAGTTATTGCTAGGTGCTTTTGTACTTTACATCCCCTTTGGTCAAGATGTATTGCTAAGTATTTCTAATTTTTTTGCAAATGTTATTAGCTATGCTGCTGATGGTACTGAGTTTTTATTTGGTGATATAGGGCGTAAGTCGCAAGGGTTTATTTTTGCGGTCCATGTATTAACCATTATTATCTTTTTCTCTTCATTAATCGCAGTGCTTTACCATATCGGCGTTATGACATGGGTTATTCGAATTATCGGTGGCGGTTTACAAAAGCTATTAGGGACTAGCCGTCCGGAATCTATGTCAGCTGCAGCCAATATCTTTGTTGGTCAAACTGAGGCCCCGCTTATTGTCCGTCCCTTTATTCCTAGTATGACACGTTCAGAACTTTTTGCCGTTATGGTAGGGGGATTAGCTTCTGTCGCTGGCTCAGTTTTGGCAGGCTATGCTGGGATAGGTATAGAGTTAAAATACTTAATCGCAGCAAGCTTTATGGCCGCCCCAGGTGGGTTTTTAATGGCAAAGTTAATTCTTCCTGAAACTGAATCGACTAAAAATGAACTAAACGAACTTAAAGTCGATACTCAATATACTAATTTAATTGATGCCGCAGCAGCAGGGGCAGCGAGTGGGCTACAATTAGCTTTAAATGTTGGTGCTATGTTATTAGCTTTTATTGGTTTAATAGCTTTGATTAATGGTGCTATTGGCGGCATAGCGGGCTGGTTTGGTATTGATGGCTTAACGTTACAAGTTATATTTGGTTATATATTTCAGCCTTTAGCTTTTATCTTAGGAGTGTCTTGGGAAGAAGCGCGGTTGGCGGGCAGTTTTATAGGGCAAAAGCTTGTCATCAATGAGTTTGTCGCTTATTTGGACTTTATAAAAACTATCACGCCTACTGATGCTAACCCAACGATACCATTAAGTGGCCATAGCCAAATTATTATTACTTTTGCTTTATGCGGCTTTGCTAACTTTTCGTCAATTGCCATTTTACTTGGTGGTTTAGGTGGAATGGCCCCTAGTCGTCGTGCTGATATCGCAGAGTTAGGCTTAAAAGCATTGTTGGCAGCAACACTAGCAAACTTAATGAGTGCGGCAATTGCAGGAATTTTCTTTACTTTAGGGTAAAATTAAATAGGCATTTTATATGGTACAGCAAGTTCCAACTTTAGATATTAGGCGGTTTAGTACCGACAAAGAAAACTTCGTCTCCGAAATTGGCCAGGCATACACTGAATTTGGTTTTTGTGGTATTAGCGGCCATGATATTCCAGCGCCAGTAGTAGCTAATGCCTATGATGCTATTAAGGCATTCTTTGCATTATCGGCAGAGGTAAAAGCCAAATATCATCTAGCAGGAAAGGGCGGGGCACGGGGTTATACTGCACTAGGGATAGAAACAGCCAAAGACAGTAAGTTTCCAGATCTAAAAGAGTTTTATCATATAGGTCGAGAATATGTAGGCACAGCACAGCACCCAAGTTTGTACCCAAATATTTGGCCAAGTGAAATTTTAGGCTTTAAACAGGCAACTTATACTTTATTTAGCAAACTTGAGCAGTTAGGTCATACCGTACTAGAGGCGTTAGCCTTGTATTTAGGCCAAGAACAACAGTATTTTGCAGATAAAGTAAATTATGGTAATTCAATATTACGTCCAATTCACTATCCACCAATTACCAACACCAGCACCCTATCTATTCGAGCTGGGCAACATGAGGATATTAATTTAATTACCCTTTTAGTTGGTTCAAATGAGGCAGGCTTAGAAATTTTACGTCGTGATGGCAGCTGGCTACCGATAACAACAATCGAGGGCACTATAGTTGTAAATATTGGCGACATGTTGCAGCGTTTAACTAATCATGTCTTGCCTTCAACTACCCATAGGGTGGTAAATCCCGCGGGCGTTGCTGCTGGTGAGCCACGTTATTCAATTCCGTTTTTTATGCACCCTAACCCTGACTTTGTTATTGAAACATTAAGCAGCTGTATTAGTGCAGAAAGGCCTAATCGCTATCCAGAACCTATAAGTGCTAATGATTATTTGTTGCAGCGTTTACAGGAAATTGGCCTATTTAAGTAAAGGCTAGTATTAACAAGCTGTATAACGAGATAAATAAGCATATTCGCCTAGGTTTATAGTTATTGACTGGCAGTTGAAACTCGTTATACTTCGGCTCCTGTTTAAAGTAGATATAAACTCTGTAATTAAACAGTACGCAGATGTGGTGGAATTGGTAGACACGCAAGCTTCAGGTGCTTGTGCCCACAAAGCGTGAGAGTTCGAGTCTCTCCATCTGCACCAATTTAACCGGCCTAAGCCGTTTTTTTTGATTTTAAAGCTGAATGGCTCAGCGTTTAAGTTCAATACGACGAATAAAGTCTTCTACTATCATGTCATATAACTTATTACCTAAATGTAAGTCCTCAACGCCATCATCTATATTAGGGTTGTCGTTAACTTCGATCACATAGACTTTATCGCCGTCTTGTTTCACATCGACACCGTATAAACTATCACCTATAGGTGCACAAGCTTTAATCGCCGCCTGTAATACATGCACAGGGACCTCGTTAACAGCACAAGTGGTAAAGCCACCGCTTTGGGTTTTAGTTTTACCGTGCATATAGATTTGCCAATGATTGCGTGCCATAAAATACTTACAGGCGAAGATTGCTTGACCATTTAGCACACCTATACGCCAGTCATATTCAGTAAAGGTATAGCGCTGGGCTAAAATGATCGAGCTTTGGTTAAATAACTCTGTGAGCTGAGTTTTAAAGTCGGTCAAAGTTTTTACTTTGACTACTCCCCTAGAAAAACTTCCATCCGGGATTTTAAGTACTAAGGGTAAGCCTAGGGCATCTACAGCCCTAACTAAGTTATCTTCATCATGTTTAAATAGCATTACGCCATCTGGCATCGGTACTTTATGCTGCTCAAATAACGTATGTAAATAAACCTTGTTACCACAACGTAAGATCGAATTTGGATCGTCTATAACAGCTAAGCCTTCACGTTCAGCTTTTTGTGCCATATAAAAAGTGTGATGATTTACAGCTGTGGTTTCGCGAATAAATAAACCATCAAACTCAGCTAAGCGATGCATATCTTTAGCGCAGATAGAATTAGCTTACGGAGCATTAAACGTTTTATTCCTGAACCGCGGAATGATCTAATTGTATTAGAAAAAAGTGGTCAGATTGCCGGCTACTTTTTATTGCTATATCGAGCAGGTACCAGTTTAGCCAGATTGTATTCAATAGCCATTAATCCTGCTTTTCGTAAACAAGGATTAGCTGAAATCTTAATGCAGCAAGCAGAACGAGCGGCAGCTAAACGTTTATGTGTATTATTAAGGCTTGAAGTAAGGCCAGATAATAGCGGGGCAATAGCTTTATACCATAAGCTGGGCTACAGCGATTTTGCTATTAAGCATGATTTCTATGAAGATCATAGTGATGCTATATGTATGCAAAAGCAGGTTATTCAATTTGACACTACTAGCGTTACCCGACAAGTACCCTATATAGCGCAAACGACTCCATTCACTTGCGGGCCTGCCTGTCTATTAATGGTATTCAATTACTTTTTACCTAATCAATTTAATCCACAACAGTTAGAAATTGATATCTGGCGTGAAGCCACCACAATATTTATGACATCAGGTCATGGTGGCTGTGGTCCAAGAGGTTTAGCTTTAGCTGCATGGCAACGGGGATTTACTGCCGAAGTGTACATTAATAAAGATGGGCCACTCTTTACTACATCGGTACGTAGTGAAGCTAAAAAATTAATTATACAGCGAGTACACGATAGCTTTAAACAGCGAATGGAGCAGTTGAGATTAACGGTGCATCATACAGATTTAACAATAGCCATGATTAAACAGCAGTTAGAGCAAGGCATGCTACTCGTCGTATTAATTAGCACTTGGCAATTTGATAAAAGTAAAGCACCGCATTGGGTGGTGGTCTGTGCAGTGGACGAACATTTTGTCTATATAAATGATCCCGATATAGAGGATATACCTTGGTTATCTACTACTGAGCGCCAATATATTCCAATAGAACATAAAGTATTTATTCGTGCCTTTAGTTACGGTAAAAATAGATTAAAAGCTGCGGTTGCTATAAAACCACGTTAAAAAGGTAAAATCCCAATGTGATTGTTTGAATAAGTAGCATATTGGCTAAACTTTATGCGAACGATTCGAATGTTGTAATATTTCTGCAATAAGCGCTTGCGCATCCGTTAAAACCACCTATAATGCGCGCCATGCCAACGGGGATACGCAGTAAGGGTTCTCCAAGCGGTTTAAGAAGTGAGTCAAAATTCTTTTTAAAAGAGGCTTGACAGCAAGACTTAAATCTCTAAAATGGCGCCCTCGCTTCGCAGTGGTAACAAACACTGTAAAGCAGGCAAGAAAGTCAGGTGTGAAGATAGGTTTTATGCTAGCTAAATTAGCAAAAAAGAATTATCTTTACGCTTGACTTAAAAACTGGGAAGTGTAATATGTGCCTCCCGCTTCTTAAGTAGAAGCACGCTCTTTAACAATTCGCAATCAATCATCTGTGTGAGCACTTATGATGGCATTTCACAAAAATGAAATGCATCGGTTGAGTGACTACACATAGAAATATGTTTTAAGTCAGTACAATTGAGCAGCTACTTAGGTAGCAGAAATAACTTTAATAGAAGAGTTTGATCATGGCTCAGATTGAACGCTGGCGGCAGGCCTAACACATGCAAGTCGAGCGGTAACATGCCTTCGGGTGATGACGAGCGGCGGACGGGTGAGTAATGCGTAGGGAACTGCCAAGCAGAGGGGGATACCAGTTGGAAACGGCTGTTAATACCGCATAACGTCTACGGACCAAAGAATGGGACCTTCGGGCCATTCGCTGTTTGATGTACCTACGTGAGATTAGCTAGTTGGTGAGGTAATGGCTCACCAAGGCGACGATCTCTAGCTGGTTTGAGAGGATGATCAGCCACACTGGGACTGAGACACGGCCCAGACTCCTACGGGAGGCAGCAGTGGGGAATATTGGACAATGGGCGCAAGCCTGATCCAGCCATGCCGCGTGTGTGAAGAAGGCCTTCGGGTTGTAAAGCACTTTCAGCGAGGAGGAAGGGGTAAGTGTTAATAGCGCTTATTTTTGACGTTACTCGCAGAAGAAGCACCGGCTAACTTCGTGCCAGCAGCCGCGGTAATACGAGGGGTGCAAGCGTTAATCGGAATTACTGGGCGTAAAGCGTACGTAGGCGGTTAATTAAGTTGGATGTGAAAGCCCCGGGCTCAACCTGGGAATTGCATTCAAAACTGGTTGGCTAGAGTATGTGAGAGGGGGGTAGAATTCCAAGTGTAGCGGTGAAATGCGTAGAGATTTGGAGGAATACCAGTGGCGAAGGCGGCCCCCTGGCACAATACTGACGCTGAGGTACGAAAGCGTGGGGAGCAAACAGGATTAGATACCCTGGTAGTCCACGCCGTAAACGATGTCTACTAGCTGTTCGCGGTCTTGTACTGTGAGTAGCGCAGCTAACGCACTAAGTAGACCGCCTGGGGAGTACGGTCGCAAGATTAAAACTCAAATGAATTGACGGGGGCCCGCACAAGCGGTGGAGCATGTGGTTTAATTCGACGCAACGCGAAGAACCTTACCTACTCTTGACATCTAGCGAAGATTGTAGAGATACGATTGTGCCTTCGGGAACGCTAAGACAGGTGCTGCATGGCTGTCGTCAGCTCGTGTTGTGAAATGTTGGGTTAAGTCCCGCAACGAGCGCAACCCTTATCCTTAGTTGCCAGCACGTAATGGTGGGAACTCTAGGGAGACTGCCGGTGATAAACCGGAGGAAGGTGGGGACGACGTCAAGTCATCATGGCCCTTACGAGTAGGGCTACACACGTGCTACAATGGTATGTACAGAGGGAGGCAAGCTGGCGACAGTGAGCGGATCTCATAAAGCATATCGTAGTCCGGATCGCAGTCTGCAACTCGACTGCGTGAAGTAGGAATCGCTAGTAATCGTGGATCAGAATGCCACGGTGAATACGTTCCCGGGCCTTGTACACACCGCCCGTCACACCATGGGAGTGGGTTGCAAAAGAAGTAGATAGCTTAACCTTCGGGAGGGCGTTTACCACTTTGTGATTCATGACTGGGGTGAAGTCGTAACAAGGTAACCCTAGGGGAACCTGGGGTTGGATCACCTCCTTACCTTAAGTGAAATAAAGTTATAAGTGTTCACACACATGATTGATTGCAGAGATAGAGCAAATAAAGTTTATTGCGAAGTTCGTTATAATTAATGGATAACGCAGGATGTTTTGCTTAGAGCGAGGCGGCAGCTTAGCGAGAGAAGGAGTGTACTGTAGTACATAACTGATTGAGTGAAGTTGGCAACGATGCAATAAGTAAAACAGACCAGTTAGACCGGGTCTGTAGCTCAGGTGGTTAGAGCGCACCCCTGATAAGGGTGAGGTCGGTAGTTCGAGTCTACTCAGACCCACCAAATTGCGTGTTATACGTTGTTACTTTACTACTCGCATACTGATGTATGCATCGCAGTAAAGTGCCTAGTCTAACAAGCAATTAAGTTTATCAAGAAAGACTTAGAGCGAGAAGTTTAAGCTTAGGCAAGCCGACTGAATCGCGAGCAAGTGAGTTTACTTAGGTAAATGAACGCGCGAGTGATGAATAAAGGCGATGCATAAGGTTAAAATCCGAAGCTATAAGATGGGGTTATAGCTCAGCTGGGAGAGCGCCTGCCTTGCACGCAGGAGGTCAGCGGTTCGATCCCGCTTAACTCCACCATCAACTATTATGCGTTGTTGCACTAAACCTCACATACAAAAGTATGCTTCGGTTTACCGCGCCTAGCCTAATAGCCGATGGCTAAATAATTTGCTCAACAAATTCAAATCAAACGGTTCTTAATCAAGAATAGTTTGATTTGAGTTTAATCTCAAACTGCTCTTTAACAATTTGGCAAGCTGAAAGTAAAAAGAAACAAGCTAAGCAACCGCTTCTTTATAAGAAGTGAGTGTGACGCAAGACACACTGTATAATACTCAAGACATCTTGGGGTTGTATGGTTAAGTGAATAAGCGTACACGGTGGATGCCTTGGCAGTCAGAGGCGATGAAGGACGTGTTAATCTGCGAAAAGCTTAGGTAAGGTGATAAAAACCGTTATAGCCTAAGATATCCGAATGGGGAAACCCAGTGCATTTATGCACTATCGTTACATGAATACATAGTGTAACGAGGCGAACCGGGAGAACTGAAACATCTAAGTACCCCGAGGAAAAGAAATCAACCGAGATTCCGTCAGTAGCGGCGAGCGAACGCGGACTAGCCCTTAAGCTAGCTAGGTGTTAGTGGAATACGTTGGAAAGCGTAGCGATACAGGGTGATAGCCCCGTACACGACAATACCTTTTTAGTGAAAACGAGTAAGACGGGACACGTGATATCCTGTTTGAACATGGGGGGACCATCCTCCAAGGCTAAATACTCCTGACTGACCGATAGTGAACCAGTACCGTGAGGGAAAGGCGAAAAGAACCCCTGTAAGGGGAGTGAAATAGAACCTGAAACCGTGTACGTACAAGCAGTGGGAGCCCCTTCGTGGGGTGACTGCGTACCTTTTGTATAATGGGTCAGCGACTTACATTTTGTAGCAAGGTTAACCGAATAGGGGAGCCGTAGGGAAACCGAGTCTTAACTGGGCGATAAGTTGCAGGGTGTAGACCCGAAACCGGGCGATCTACCCATGAGCAGGTTGAAGGTTGGGTAACACTAACTGGAGGACCGAACCCACTAATGTTGAAAAATTAGGGGATGACTTGTGGGTCGGAGTGAAAGGCTAATCAAGCTCGGAGATATCTGGTTCTCCTCGAAAGCTATTTAGGTAGCGCCTCGAGCGAATACCATTGGGGGTAGAGCACTGTTTGGGCTAGGGGGTCATCCCGACTTACCAACCCCATGCAAACTCCGAATACCAATGAGTACTACTCGGGAGACACACGGCGGGTGCTAACGTCCGTCGTGGAAAGGGAAACAACCCAGACCGCCAGCTAAGGTCCCAAAGTAATGATTAAGTGGAAAACGATGTGGGAAGGCATAGACAGCTAGGAGGTTGGCTTAGAAGCAGCCATCCTTTAAAGAAAGCGTAATAGCTCACTAGTCGAGTCGGCCTGCGCGGAAGATGTAACGGGGCTAAATCATTCACCGAAGCTGCGGACTTGTGCTTGCACAAGTGGTAGAGGAGCGTTCTGTAAGCGGTTGAAGGTGTACCGGGAGGTATGCTGGACGTATCAGAAGTGCGAATGCTGACATGAGTAACGATAAGGGGAGTGAAAAACTTCCCCGCCGAAAGACCAAGGGTTCCTATCCCATGTTAATCAGGGTAGGGTGAGTCGACCCCTAAGGCGAGGCTGAGAAGCGTAGTCGATGGGAAACGGGTTAATATTCCCGTACCGACCAATACTGCGATGGGGTGACGGAGAAAGCTAGGCAGGCGCGGCGTTGGTAGTCCGCGTGAAAGTAAGTAGGCTGAGAAACTAGGCAAATCCGGTTTCTTAAGGCTGAGATACGAGACGAGTGTCCAAGGACACGAAGCTGTTGATGCTATGCTTCCAGGAAAAACCTCTAAGCTTCAGGTATTGGTGATCGTACCCTAAACCGACACAGGTGGTCAGGTAGAGCATACCAAGGCGCTTGAGAGAACTCTGCTGAAGGAACTAGGCAAAATAGTACCGTAACTTCGGGAGAAGGTACGCTCTGGTGTGTTAAGGACTTGCTCCGTAAGCATACTAGAGTCGCAGTGACCAGCTGGCTGCAACTGTTTATTAAAAACACAGCACTCTGCAAACTCGTAAGAGGACGTATAGGGTGTGACACCTGCCCGGTGCCGGAAGGTTAATTGATGGGGTTAGCGCAAGCGAAGCTCTTGATCGAAGCCCCGGTAAACGGCGGCCGTAACTATAACGGTCCTAAGGTAGCGAAATTCCTTGTCGGGTAAGTTCCGACCTGCACGAATGGTGTAATGATGGCCAGGCTGTCTCCAGCAGAGACTCAGTGAAATTGAAATTGCGGTGAAGATGCCGTATACCCGCGGCTAGACGGAAAGACCCCGTGAACCTTTACTATAGCTTGGCACTGAACATTGACCCTACATGTGTAGGATAGGTGGGAGACTTTGAAGCTGGAACGCTAGTTCTAGTGGAGTCAACCTTGAAATACCACCCTTGTATGTTTGATGTTCTAACGTTGGCCCCTAATCGGGGTCGTGGACAGTGCCTGGTGGGTAGTTTGACTGGGGCGGTCTCCTCCTAAAGCGTAACGGAGGAGCACGAAGGTTGGCTAAGTACGGTCGGACATCGTACGGTTAGTGTAATGGTAGAAGCCAGCTTAACTGCGAGACAGACACGTCGAGCAGGTACGAAAGTAGGTCATAGTGATCCGGTGGTTCTGTATGGAAGGGCCATCGCTCAACGGATAAAAGGTACTCCGGGGATAACAGGCTGATACCGCCCAAGAGTTCATATCGACGGCGGTGTTTGGCACCTCGATGTCGACTCATCACATCCTGGGGCTGAAGTCGGTCCCAAGGGTATGGCTGTTCGCCATTTAAAGTGGTACGCGAGTTGGGTTTAGAACGTCGTGAGACAGTTCGGTCCCTATCTGCCGTGGGCGTTGGATGATTGAGTGGAGTTGCTCCTAGTACGAGAGGACCGGAGTGAACGAACCGCTGGTGTTCGGGTTGTCATGCCAATGGCACTGCCCGGTAGCTACGTTCGGAACGAATAAGCGCTGAAAGCATCTAAGCGCGAAGTCGGCCACGAGATGAGTCATCCCTCAGACTTAGAGTCTGCTAAAGGGTCGTTGAAGACCACAACGTTGATAGGTCAGGTGTGGAAGCGCAGCGATGTGTTAAGCTAACTGATACTAATTGCCCGTGTGGCTTAACCATACAACGCCCAAGCTGTTTTAGAGTGTTATAGTGTGTCGAATTACTAAAGCTTGCTAAATTAAAGAGCATAAAACGTTTTTTGCCTGGTGGCAATAGCGCTGTGGAACCACCTGATCCCATTCCGAACTCAGAAGTGAAACGCAGCTGCGACGATGGTAGTGTAGCATTCGCTATGCGAGAGTAGTTCACCGCCAGGCACCCAATACAAAGAAAGCCCTAGTCGAAAGACTAGGGCTTTTTTGTATTTGTTCGCCGGCAGGTAAACTCCTCGAGCAGGGCGACCCATGCGACCAATTCGTCAGGAACGAATTGGGTCAGCTCAGCTGACTGCGCAGCGGCGGCTACCATGGAAGGTGGCCGCAAAGTAGTTCACCGCCCAAGATGCCAAGACATTACTCAATAGAATCGATGAGCTGGGGTCTGTTATTGTCTGCTATTAAATCGCAATTTACTTAAATCCCTACAAATTATCAGCTATATATCCCTTAAATCTTTTATTTAATCGAAACCTCTACAGCCTAATTTGTTAATGGGGTAGTATCTAGATGATGTTAACAATAATGAGAAGTCAGATGAAATTAAAAACAATAACTAACTATCTGTGTCTACCTTTATTCTTAATCTACACAGCAAGTATAAGTGCCGCAGAAGTTAAACCGTTGCAGTATGAAGATGTGTTTGATTTAGAGTTTGTTTCTGATCCACAGCCTGACGCAGCAGGAAAAAGGGTAGTATTTGTCCGAAACTGGATGGATAAGCAAACTGATCGACGTCGTAGTACGCTTTGGTTAAGTACTGTTGATGGCAAAAGCTTACAGCCATTAACCGACAAAGATATTAATGCCAGCTCTCCTCGCTGGTCTCCCGATCAAAATAGACTA
The DNA here is from genome assembly GCF_032229285.1 of Rheinheimera sp. MMS21-TC3. NCBI lineage: Bacteria > Pseudomonadati > Pseudomonadota > Gammaproteobacteria > Chromatiales > Chromatiaceae > Rheinheimera > Rheinheimera sp. MMS21-TC3. The sequence continues at coordinate 2,322,115 of NZ_CP135084.1, read as the reverse complement.
GCTTATATTGTTAATGGTCAAATTCATGTCAAATGGTTAGATACTGGTAGCAGCTCGCAGCTAGGTCAACTCGCCAGTAGTCCTTCAAATATTTCTTGGTCACCGGATGGTCATTGGTTAGCTTTTAGTATGTTTACTGAAAAAAATATGCAAGCACCTATTACTTTAGCTGGCAAGCCAGTTGGTGCTGATTGGGCTAAACCTGCTATTTATATCGATAATAAACAGTATCGAGTTGATGGCGCGGGTTATACCAAACTGGGTTTTAGACATATTTATATTATGTCTTCTAATGGCGGTTCAGCTATTCAATTAACTGAAGGTGATTATAACCATAGTGGTGATATAAGTTGGTCTTTAGATAGTAAATCGCTGTATTTTTCAACTAATAGACAGCCTGATTGGCAAAGTAAACCTGTTAATACTGAAATATATAAACTTGATATCTCAACTAGAAAGTTAATTGCCCTAACCGAACGTGACGGCCCGGATAGTAAGCCGACACTATCACCTGATGGTAAGTTAATTGCTTATGTTGGCTATGATGATCGTAAACTAGGCCATCAAGCTAATCGTTTATATGTGATGAATTTAGACGGTTCTAATAAACGTAACTTAACTGAAGATCTTGATAGAGCTATTGATAGTTTTCAGTGGCAGGCTAATAGTAAAGGCTTGTATATACAGTATGATAGTGAGGGGGCTGGCATTCTGGCGAGTCAATCACTATCAGGTAAACGTTCAACCTTAGTATCCGACCTGGGTGGTGGTTCTTATAGTCGGCCTTATAGTGGCGGTCAATTTTCTGCCGCTGATACTGGCATTATTGCTTATACCCAAATGAGTGCTAAACATCCTGCTGAGTTAGCTATAGTCAGTAAAGGTAAAACGAAAACAATCACAGATTTTAATGCTGATTTAGTATTTAATCGTAGCATTAGTAAAGTTGAAGAAATTTGGTATAGCTCGACAGTTGATAAGCGTAATCTTCAAGGCTGGGTAATGTATCCGCCTAACTTTGATCCTAGTAAGCAATATCCTTTAATTCTAGAAATCCATGGTGGCCCTCATACTGCATATGGCCCTCAATTTGCCATGGAGTTGCAGCTAATGGCAGCTAAAGGTTATGTGGTGCTTTACACTAACCCAAGAGGCAGTACAAGCTATGGCGAAGATTTTGCAAATCTTATTCATCATAATTATCCTAGTACAGATTTTAATGATTTAATGGATGGTGTTGATGCTGTTATTGCAAAAGGCTTTATAGATGAAAAACAACTCTTTGTAACTGGAGGCAGTGGCGGTGGTGTACTTACTGCTTGGATAGTAGGGCACACCGATCGTTTTGCTGCTGCTGTATCGGTTAAGCCAGTTATAAATTGGTTTAGCTTTGTTTTAAATGCCGATATGTATAGTTACTTCTCTCAGTACTGGTTTCCTGCTTTACCGTGGCAAAATCCTGAGCATTATTTAAAATATTCGCCTATTAGCTATGTGGGTAATGTAACAACACCGACCATGTTAATGACAGGTGAGGCTGATTATCGGACTCCAATTTCTGAAACAGAGCAGTTTTATCAAGCCTTACAATTACAAGGTGTAGAAACAGCTATGGTGCGGATCCCCGAAGCATCACATTCTATCTATAGTCGACCTAGTAATTTAATGGCTAAAACGGCTTATATTTTATATTGGTTTGATAAATATCGTAGCGATAAAGCTAAGTAATAGTTTATAGCGAACCCAGCTATATAGCTGGGTTGTTGAATTATGCTTAATAAAGAATCTGGATGCTTGTTTTATATGCAATTGATTGAGTTAAGGTTGTTTTTTGCTTTACCTTTAACTGCGCTTTTGTATAATGGCCACTCTAGCGTTAGGGGCGTAGTTCCAATTGGTAGAACAGCGGTCTCCAAAACCGATGGTTGGGGGTTCGAATCCCTCCGCCCCTGCCACTTCTTATAAGGTGAGATGATGAACTTATCACCGAGTCAGAATAACCTATTAAAAACGCTAGGCATTACCCCTCTTAAACTTAGTATGGCAGCTTCGCAGACTAGTGAAGCCGCAGTTGAAAAAGTACCTCAAAAAACTATCTTGCCAATAAGTGCTAATCTATTGCTAGATTTACAGATCTTGCTACCACAGCTTACTCAGGTGGTTAAAGGCTCAGGCTATGCTATTGAACAAGATTGCTTAATTGTGCCTGAAGAGTTTAATTTTTCTAGCTTAGATAAAAAGCAGTTATGGCAGTTTTTGCAACAGCAGAGTGTGGCATGATCTTTAGCGAAATAACGGTCGCAGATATCCCTGCGCTTCACCAAATTGAGTTAGCAGCCAATCCTTACCCCTGGCCAGTAACGGCTTTTCAATCTAGTTTAAGTGGATTGTATTTCAATTATAAGCTAGTCATTGATAACCAGCTTATTGGCTTTGTATTTTGCAAAATAGTGGCCGATCAAGCTGAGCTATTTAATATATGCGTTAATCCCAATCATCAGGGTAAAGGCCTTGGTAAACAGTTACTGCAGAAACTCATAGCAGACTTAACAGCTAAGCAAGTAACAGAGCTATGGCTTGAGGTTAGAGCTTCAAATCAAGCGGCTATTGGCCTTTATGAACGCTTTGGCTTTTCTTGTGTTGATATTCGTCCTAATTATTATCGCAATGCACAAGGCGCAGAAGACGCGCATATTATGTGTCTTTATCTAATATAATTTATTTATTTTAAATAAAGCTTGTGCTTATGGTCAGGCCTTGTTACTATAGATTTCTGGCTTGTTAGAAAGCCCTGTTTATTTGTATGTACCTCGTAGTTTATTAGTAATAATTCTTCGCGTTATCCTCAGTTAAATATATGTTTTTTCAGCTTTATAGCCTAATTTCAGGCGCATTTTTTATTAATATCTAGGATATCTATTATGTCTAATACAACTACTGGTTCAGTAAAATGGTTTAACGAAGCAAAAGGCTTTGGCTTTATCGAGCAAGAATCTGGCCCTGATGTGTTTGCTCACTTCAGTGCAATTAGTGGCGACGGTTTCAAAACTTTAGCTGAAGGTCAACGTGTACAATTTACTTTGTCACAAGGCCAAAAAGGTCCACAAGCTGAAAATATTATCAGCCTGTAATAGGTTAATCACAGCTTCGAGTTTTTATATTTATTAACTCTATAATAGAAGATCCCAGGTTATGGTTTGGGATCTTTTCTTAATACCCTATTAAGTTGATTATTAATCGCTTAATCCACATCCTTGACTCCTTGAGTCAGCCACGCCTTATGCTTTATTCCAGCTTATCCTTGCAACTTACGAGATTAATTATATTTCTAGCTTGAAAAGACAGAATCAAAAAGCGATGGGCGAATTTAAGAGAATTTTATGAATTTGAACCCAACCGCACAGTCAATATCAACTAACGTTTATGATAATCCTATTCCAGGTCGCGACTTTATTTTAAGCCTTTTTAAAAAAATGAAGCAAACCCTAGATCGTGAGCAAATAGCCGATGCCTTAGACTTACACAATGCTGATCAAAAAGAAGCATTACGACGTCGACTTCGTGCTATGGAGCGTGATGGTCAGTTGATGTTTAATCAACGCCAAGGCTATCAATTAATTGATCAGTCATTACTTATTACCGGTGATATTTGTCTACATCCTGATGGTTTTGGTTTTGTTAGTTTTAGCAACACTGAGAAAGATTTATTTATTACACAAAATCAATTAAGCCATGTTTTTGATGGTGATACCGTACAGGTATTAATTGAAGCTAATGCGACTAAACGCTCCTTTACTAAGTTTATTAAAGTTGTGCAGCGTAATACTACTCACCTTGCAGGCTTATTAAAACGCCAAGGTAACGATTACTACTTGCAGGCTGATAACAATAAAGTAAACCAACGCATAGAGGTTATTGCCGATGCGCAAGTGGCTTTGTATCTAGGTCAGTTTGTAAATACGCAAATTATTGACTATCCCAGCTTTCGTCAAAACACACAGGTTAAAATTACCGAAGCCTTAGGCTTACCGGGTAGCTCAGGTTTAGAAACCAAACTAGCATTACGTCGTCATGGCATAACAGACAGCTGGGACAAAAATGTGCTGCAACAAGCTAGGTTGCTTGGCAGCACTGTTAGCGAACAAGATAAGTTAGCGCGGGTTGATTATAGAGCCTTACCCTTTGTTACTATAGATGGCGCAGATGCAAAAGACTTTGATGATGCGGTTTATTGTCAACAAACTGCAACAGGTGACTGGCGTTTACTGGTAGCCATTGCCGATGTATCGCACTATGTAAAACCAGACGATGCCTTAGATATTGTTGCACAACAACGGGCGACATCTATTTATTGCCCCGGTCAAGTTATTCCAATGTTACCAGAAGCCTTATCTAATGGACTTTGCTCATTAATGCCAAACCAAGATCGCCTGGTTATGGTCTGTGATATAACGATAAACCAACAAGGCCTCGTTACCCACTCGCGTTTTACTGAAGGGCTAATACATTCTCATGCCCGCTTAACTTATGACCAAGCCCATGCCGTTATTGCTAAACCAGCGTCAAAAATGGCTAAAGCGGTTAATGCTTCGCTGCCTACTATAGCGCCGCATATAATCAACTTACATAAGTTATTTTTAAACTTACAGCAAGCTAGGGTAAAGCGTGGTGCTATCGAATTTGTTAGCCAAGAGCGTAAGCTTAACTTAACGAAAAAACAGAAAATTGCCAGTATAGAGCCAATAGTGCGTAATGATGCGCACCGAATGATTGAAGAATTTATGCTTTGTGCCAATGTGGCCACAGCACAGTTTTTACAGCAGCATAAAATACCTAGTTTATTTCGTGTTCATGCCGGGCCTCAGCTTAAAAAGCTTAGCCTATTACGCAGCTTGTTAGCCGATAAAGGCTTACAATTAGCTGGCGGTGATGAACCTAAACCTGCACATTATAATGACTTATTAGCCAAAATAGCGTCGCGTCCTGATGCTAGTGTTATTCGCACTTTATTACTTCGCTCGCAAAGCCAAGCAGAATACTCAGCCGATAACCAAGGCCACTTTGGTTTAGCCTATCAGGCTTATGCTCACTTTACGTCGCCTATTCGTCGTTATGCCGACTTAGTTACCCATAGGGCAATTCGTGCTAAATTGCAGCAACAAACAGCTAACCCTATGCAAAAAATGTTTAGCTTTTTCAATCAACAGATTTTCAGCAGCAAAGTAGTTGATAAAAAGCATTACCCTTATAATTTACCAACAATTACAGCGTTAAGTCAGCATTGCTCTGGTCAATCTCGTAAAGCAGATGAAGTAAGCCGTGAAGTGGAAGCTGCACTTAAATGCCAATATATGCAGCAATTTATGGGTGATACTTTTACAGCTACAATTACCGGCGTTTGTCATTATGGTTTCTTTGTCCAGCTTAATAGCAGTAAAGTTGAAGGTGTAGAGGGCTTAGTACCGCTGTCTAGTTTTAGTCAAGGTGACACTGTTTTTGACCCAGCTAAACAGCAGTTAGTCAATACGCAGAATAAGTTTAGCTTAGGTGACTCAGTAACCGTTGTACTAAGCGCCATAGATATGCGTCAGCGCAAGATAGATTTTAGCCTTGCTTTTTAGATTGTTGGCTATCTAGATTTCACCAGTCTAGATAGCAAATAGCTATTTCTATCACCGCATGTCGGCCTTCTTCTGATATAATTACCGCCGTTACGTTAAACAGCACTCAATCTTGTCTGTTAGCTGCCTAAGCCGCTAATTAAATAACCAAGCTTTGATTGTGTATCAACTGCAGATCAGCGAAAATAGCAGCCAATTACAATTAACCCGACGGAATTGCCCCGCCAAGCACCGCTAAATAGGTGCATGCAACAGTGTATAAATCCGTGTATCAACTAAAAGAATTTATTAATGGCAAACCAAAACTTTCTCCAGGAAATCAATAAGCGAAGAACCTTTGCTATCATTTCTCACCCTGATGCGGGTAAAACGACCATAACTGAAAAAGTCCTATTATTCGGACACTTATTACAAAAAGCTGGTACGGTTAAAGGTAAAAAGTCAGGTCAGTTTGCCACGTCAGACTGGATGCAAATGGAAAAAGAGCGGGGGATTTCTGTAACGACTTCTGTGATGCAGTTTCCTTACGATGACTGTTTAGTTAACCTACTGGATACCCCAGGCCATGCTGACTTCTCGGAAGATACTTATCGTACTTTAACCGCCGTTGACTCTTGTTTAATGGTTATCGATGGCGCTAAGGGTGTTGAAGAAAGAACCATTAAGTTAATGGAAGTCGCCCGTTTACGTGACACGCCTATTTTAACCTTTATGAATAAGATGGACCGCGACATACGTGATCCTATCGACTTATTAGACGAAGTAGAAAGCGTACTAAATATTGCCTGTGCACCTATTTCTTGGCCTATCGGCTCAGGTAAAGGCTTTAAAGGTGTTTATCATATTCTACGCGACGAAGTGATCTTATATAAATCTGGCTTTGGCCACACTATTCAAGATGTCGATATTATTAAAGGTATTGATAACCCTGAACTTGATAAGCGTTTAGGCAGCTACGCCGAACAACTACGTGAAGAAATGGAGTTAGTACAAGGTGCTAGCCATGAATTTGATCACGAATTGTTTTTAAAAGGCGAATTGACGCCAGTATTTTTTGGTACCGCTTTAGGTAACTTTGGTGTCGACCATATGCTAGATGGCCTAGTAAAGTGGGCTCCTGTACCGCAATCTCGTGAAACTCATACCGGTGCCATCACAGCGGATAATACTAATTTTAGTGGCTTTGTCTTTAAAATTCAGGCCAATATGGACCCGAAACACCGTGACCGTGTGGCCTTTTTACGTATTGTGTCTGGTAAATATGAAAAAGGCATGAAGGTACGACATGTCCGGCTCGGCAAAGATATTCTTATCTCTCAAGCCTTAACCTTTGTTGCCGGTGATCGTGAGCACTTAGATGTTGCTTATCCTGGCGATATTATTGGCCTGCATAACCATGGCACCATTAAAATTGGTGATACTTTTAGCCAAGGCGATGCTATTCAATTTACGGGTATTCCAAACTTTGCTCCTGAATTATTCCGTCGTATTCGTTTACGTGATCCGTTAAAGCAAAAGCAGCTACTCAAAGGCTTAGTACAACTTTCAGAAGAAGGGGCAGTGCAAGTATTCCGTCCGCTGGATAGCAACGATCTTATTGTTGGTGCTGTGGGTGTGCTGCAGTTTGACGTTGTAGTAAGCCGATTAAAATTCGAATACAACGTAGACGCGCTTTATGAAAACGTCAATGTAGCTACCGCGCGTTGGGTATACTCAAATGATGGCAAAGCCTTAGATGAATTTACCAATAAAGCCAGTCAGAACTTAGCCTTAGATGGCGGTGATAACTTAACTTATATTGCCCCAACTATGGTTAACCTTAATTTAGCCATGGAGCGTTATCCGAAAATTCAGTTCCATAAGACACGTGAACATTAATAGGCAACGAACATGAATATTAAACAAATTTTAACTGAAAAAACTCAAGCTGCCTTTGTTGCCTTAGGTTTACCTGCCGATACCAATGCCGCTGTTGCAATAAGCAGCAAAGCCGAATTTGGTGATTACCAAATTAATGGTGCTATGGCGGCAGCAAAAATATTAAAAACTAATCCGCGCCAATTAGCACAGCAGCTATTAAGCCATTTGCAGCTAGATGATATGGCAGAAAAAGTTGAAATAGCCGGCCCAGGCTTTATTAATGTTACCTTGGCTAAAACGTGGTTAGCTAAGCAGTTACAAGCTGCATCGACGGATCCGCGTTTGGGCGTAAACACTAACCCAGCACCGCAAACGGTAGTTGTTGATTACTCAGCGCCTAACCTTGCCAAAGAAATGCATGTTGGTCATTTACGTTCAACTATTATTGGTGATGCCGTTGTTCGCAGTCTAGAGTTTTGGGGTGATAAGGTTATCCGACAAAACCATATGGGCGATTGGGGAACCCAATTTGGTATGCTGATTGCTCATTTAGAAGATAAGCTTGAAGCGGGAACAGACTTAGCCCAAGTGGCTTTAGCCGACTTAGAAGACTTTTATCGTCAAGCTAAAAAGCGTTTTGACGACGAAGAGGGCTTTGCTGACAAATCACGTGATTATGTGGTTAAACTACAGTCAGGCGATAGCCATTGTCAGACGTTATGGCAGCTGTTTATTGATACCTCAGTTAAACACAGCCGCGATGTTTACGAAACGCTCAATGTTACCCTAACCGATGCGGATATTAAGCCAGAAAGTGCTTATAACAGTATGTTACAAGGCATCGTTGATGACTTAAAAGCTCAACAGCTAGCCGTGTCTGATCAAGGCGCTGAAGTCGTATTTTTACAAGAGCTAGCAGATAAAGAAGGTAATCCTTCGCCCTTTATTGTGCAAAAAACTGGTGGTGGCTTTTTATATGCGACAACAGATTTAGCCGCTTGCCAATACCGCAGCCACGACTTAGGCGCAGATAGAGTAATTATTTTCACTGATGCTCGGCAAAGCTTACACTTTAAACAAGTAGAGCTAGTTGCTCGCAAGGCGGGCTACTTACGCCAAGAAACGGCGTATCAACATTGTCCATTTGGAACTATGATGGGGGAAGATGGTAAACCATTTAAAACCCGTACTGGCGGCACCGTTAAGTTGGCAGAGTTATTAGATGAAGCCGTGGTTAGAGCCAAAGCGGTTGTTGCTGAAAAATCTACCGAGTTAAGCGAAGAGGAAGTGGCTGAAATTGCCCGTAAAGTGGGTATTGGCGCGGTGAAATTTGCCGACTTATCAAAAAACCGCACGAGCGATTATATCTTTAGCTGGGACGCGATGCTTAGCTTTGAAGGCGCAACGGCACCTTATTTACAATATGCCTACACTCGCGTGCGTAGCATTTTACGTCGCGCCGAGATTGACGATAGATTTAATGCCGAACTAAGCTTAGTTGAAGAGCAAGAAAAACAGCTAGCGGTGAAGCTTCTGCGTTTTGAAGAAACCCTTCAACAAGTGATTAAAGACGCTCAGCCTAATTTACTCTGTAATTATTTATACGAATTAGCTAGCCTATATATGACCTTCTATGAAGCCTGTGCCATCTTAAAGCCAGGTATAGAGCCAGCCTTGCGCGACAGCCGTTTAATGCTGAGCATTTTAGCCTCTAGAATGTTAAAGCAAGGTTTGTCATTGCTAGGTATTGAGGTAATGGAGCGCATGTAATGAAAGTAGACGCTATTCGTCGTAGTTACAGTCTTAATAAATTAGATTATGATCAACTAGATAAAAATCCTATTATCCAGTTTGAGCATTGGTTAAAAGACGCTATTGCAGCTGAATTAACCGATCCTACGGCGATGTGTGTCGCCAGTGTTGATGAGCACGGCCAGCCATCGCAGCGTATCGTTTTATTAAAAGACGTAAACGCAGATGGCTTTGTGTTCTACACCAATTTAGGTAGCCGTAAAGCAACAGAGCTTATGGCTAACCCTAAAGTGTGTTTGCACTTTCCGTGGCATCCGCTAGAGCGGCAAGTGATTGTGTATGGTGTTGCCGAGCGGGTTTCATCCGCGCAAGTGGCTAAATACTTTTTATCACGGCCTAAAGAAAGCCAGTTAGCAGCTTGGGCATCAGAGCAAAGTCGGCCTATTTCAACTCGCCAAGCCTTGATGCAAAAATTTGCCGAAGTAAAACATAAGTTTCAGCAAGGTGAAGTGCCATTACCTTCATTTTGGGGCGGCTTTTTAGTTCGACCAACTAAAATTGAGTTTTGGCAAGGCGGTGATAATCGTTTACATGATCGCTTTATGTATTCGTTACAGCCAAGCGGCGACTGGCAAATTGAACGGTTATGTCCATAACGGCCTCTACAGCGAAGAAAGCTTCTAACTTATATAATTTATTTGATACCCATTGTCATTTAAATCTGCCTGAACTTGCCGGTACTGAGCCTAACCAAAAGCAGTTACAGCAGCACTGGCAAGATGCCCAGCAAGTCGGGGTAACACAGTTGCTTATTCCAGCAACTGAGCCCGCAGCATGGTCAACTTTACTCAAGTTACAGCAACAACAAGCAGCTTGTTGGCATATTGCCTTAGGTGTTCATCCTTGGTGGGCTAAAACTAGTCCATTAGCGGCTATTGAGCAACTAAGTGCGCTGTATCAATCGCATAGCAAACAAATTGTCGCAGTAGGCGAGATAGGCTTAGACTTTGCGTTGGCTAGCGATACTTTTTTGGCACAACAAGCGTGGTTTGAGCAGCAATTAGCCTTAGCCAAGCAATTAGCAAAGCCTGTGATCTTGCATCATCGCAAAAGTCAGCCACAATTGCTGGAGGAAATTAAACGGCAACACTTTACTGCAGGCGGCATTCTGCATGCCTTTTCTGGCAGTGTGCAACAAGCACAATCCTTTATTGAACAAGGATTTAAGTTAGGTATAGGCGGCACTATAACTTATCAGCGCGCTGCTAAAACACATAAAGTGGTACAGCAGTTGCCATTATCTAGTTTTGTGCTTGAAACCGACGCACCATCGATGCCGTTAGCAGGATATCAAGGCCAAATAAATACACCTGCAAGGTTAGCCGAGGTTTTTGCTTGTTTTTGTCAGTTAAGATCAGAGCCTGCTGCAGAAATAGCGCACGCCTTGTGGCAAAATAGCATTGATATTTTAGGCTTGGGGCGGCTTTAAGCGCATCGACTGCCGAGAAAAGCGCGAAAAACCTCGACGTAATAAGAAACCAATAGCGCCGGCGAAAAGTAGCATTAACAAGATCCGCTGCATTAAGTTTTGCCAAGGTTTAGCGATTGGATTTAATGTTGCATCAAGTCGTAGACTTAACTTGATATACCCTAATAGTTGCTGCTGTTTAATAATGGGCTGCACCATAGGTGATAAGGTTTCAGCATGATCTGGGTGATATAATTGATGAGCAGGGCTGCTATTTTCAGAGTTGCTTATTCGTACGCCATTAGCGTCGTATACCACTACATCGTATAAATAATTACTTGCTGCAACATTTTGAGTTAATTGCTCTAGTCCATCAAGCTGATCATTTTCAATCAAATAGGCAGCCGTATCTGCTAATGTAATTAATGTTTCACGCATTAGCTGACTACTTTGTTGTTGCAATAATAATTTACCTTCCTGCTGTGTGACCACCCAAGCTTGTAACAGTAGCCAAATACCTAATACAGCAAAGGCGACTTGTAGCAGCTTGATATAACTTGATGTAGTATTCGCATTTAGGCTATGGATTTGCATATTCCTCACAAATTAATGCTATGTATATTGAGTGGATACTGTAGTTGTAGCATGCCACGCTAACCCTTTTATGTATAGGTAACCGAGTGACCTTTTTATACCAGATATCAGTACAGCCAGTTGTAAAGCAAGCAAAAGTAGTTAGCTTACTATCAATTTTACAGCTTGAGCAGCATTATCGCTTAAGTAGTAAAGATAACCAATTATTATTACACAGCTCAATTATGTTAGCTGGCCTAACCCCGGCTGAATCTAATATTAGTATGCAAGATAAACAGGTTAATGCGGTTGAACAGAGTAACTTAGCTAAGTTACGTTTATTTGGAGAGGGGTTAAATTGGCATTTATTACAACAGGTGATAAATATAGTTGCTGCAGAGGGGGACTTCCTACCTCTGCGTTGCATTAAACCGCATGTTAACTTAGCTGTAGCGCTAGAATTAGCATTATTAACGCCACTAACCTTAGCTATGAAACAGCAATTAAATGCATTAACAATAAAGTATAATGTTGAGCAATTGTACCTACCATCGCGGCCCTTGCTAGCGCAGCCTGGCTTATTGGTTATGGATATGGATTCAACCGCGATAGCAATAGAGTGTATTGATGAAATAGCTAATTTAGCCGGAGTTGGTGCAGCTGTTGCCAAGATAACGGCGCAAGCAATGAATGGCGAGCTAGACTTTAAACAAAGTCTTATTGCTAGGGTAGGCACCTTAAAAGGGGCTGATAGTGCAATTTTAGCTCAAGTATTAGAATCAATGCCAATTATGGCAGGCTTAGCCGATTTAGTTAGTGAACTGCAACAATATAATTGGAAAATAGCTATAGCTTCAGGCGGCTTTACCTATTTTACTCAAGCATTACAACAGCGTTTTAGTTTAACTGAGACTTTTGCCAACCAATTAGAGATCATCGATGACAAACTAACGGGTAAGGTGATTGGTGATATTGTTGATGCGCAAAAAAAGGCAAAGCTTGTTGAGCTATTAGCTAAAAAATATCACATTTTGCCAACACAAACAGTTGCCATTGGTGATGGCGCTAATGATATACCTATGCTTAAAACTGCTAAGTATGGTGTCGCTTTTCATGCTAAAGCAGCCGTTCAAGCGCAAGCTAAATTTGCAATTAAACAAGGATCATTATTGCAGTTGTTATATTTATTTGATTACTAAATAGCTAATGAAGCTTAATAAGCTAGCTGGATAAAAATGCCAGCTTAGCTTGTTGTATTGCTGCTAGACTCACCTTTAAACCATAACGTAGAAAAATTTCAGTTGAAATATCTATTACATCTAACAAGCCTACTATGCTCCATAATTCCTCTTCAATTAACTTAGCTTTGTGGATGGCGTAAGTGCTAATATAATTAAGCTCAGTAGCAAAGTAGTCAATATCTGGTCTGTTAGTGCGCAATAGGTTTAAACGATAACAAAATAATAAACCGTGCTGTAGTGCTGCAGAAACATAATCTTTAATAGCTTTCTCATCAGCAAACTCATAACTATATTTACACTCTATATCACTACTGGTTTTAGCATTAGCGGCAACATTAACAAAAAGAATAAACTCATTACTTTGCTCAAACCGTTTCATTTGTTTTAGCTGTTGGGCAAACTGTAAAATAGCCGCACTGTTGCGTAATATATGAGTTAAATCAATAGTATCAGCTTCTTTTTGGCCAAATCGCATTATGTTATGCAAACTATGCGCAGTTTTACCTTTAGTTATAGTATTAATTTCATAGCGAATACCTTTACGCTGTATAAACAATTGTAGGTTGTTTTGTGACTGTAAATACATGTTTCTAAGTGCAGTAGATAAACCTGGATAGCGCGGAGTCTCTTGGGCCTGAGTGAGCTTACTACGGTTGTTTTTGATAAGTTGCTGAAAAAACACTTGGCCAATATGTTTGTCATCATTGCCCGCTACTTTTAAATTGATAATAGTACGGTTTTTACTAACAGCCATCACCTCATAAGGTAGGGCACTTAATTGGTGTTTTTGACTTATTTTTTGTAACTCAGGCAAGTTCAATAAAATAATATCACCTTTAATAAAGTTTACCGGTAGTAAAGTTTCAATTTGCATGCCTTTAACAGAAAAATCGCGGCTGTAGCCAGATAAATTTGGCTGATTGTTGGCTTGTTGGATTTCTATAGTCGTTTTATATAAATAGCGTGATTCTGCTCGTAAATTAACAAAGTGAATGGGTACGGCTTCACAAGGGGGCGTGTCACTACGCTTTTTATGGCCAAAGTTAGCTAATAATTTAAGCTGCGATTGCTGATAACTGTAGTTTTGATACCAGTTAGTGCTTTCCTCTGAGGTAATGTCAGTTAAATGAATGATAAAGCGAATATCTTGAATAAAGCCATTTACAAGAGCAGAAACCTTTGTGCCGCTGTCCTCTGCCGTTGATGGAAGGATAGGCTCAACGCTAGCAAATTGGGCGCTTGTTGTTGAAAAGTTTAAATGAAAAACACGCCAGCTAGGTTTAGATGCACCAAACCCTAAAAATATAGGAAGTAACTCAGGGGATTGTGCTAGCTCTTCATTTGTCGCTGAGTAGTAAAACAATTTCCCTTTAACCGCATGGGTAAAACAATAAAGAATACAGCTATTATTAATAGATTTTTGTTCAAGACGTGCTTTAAGGCGCTTAGCATTAATAATGCTAATTAATACTGACTTATGCTGCTCGTCTAAAAAGTATTGCCAAGTGTATTTATTATTCTCAGTGGTTAATGTGCTAACCGGAATAGTGATATTATCCTTTACGGCAATAAAAATAGGTAAAGCAGAGAATTTAGGCAAATAAAACTGTTCATAGCCTTTAGTGCGTAAGCAGGCATGAACATTGTCTAAATTAACTTTATAACGTAGCTTATTACCATTAATAAAATTTTGTAAAAATAAGCTAAACTTCTTTTCATCAGCAGCTGGTTGACGTTTCATACGCCAGTAATTAACTTGACCATGCTGTTCAATATCGACAATGCTATAAGGGACACCATTAGACATTTCAAGTACAAATTCTTGCTCTAATTGGGTGAAAAATAATACGATTTTTTCACCTATTTTAGCTTGTTGTTGTTGTTTGCGTACTTTAATTTTACAGCCTGATACTGATAAATCTGATGTGCTAGCAGTAAAACGATGAGTAGCTGTTTGTACTGCGACATCTATACTAAAGTTCATTCTTTCATCGCGTCGGCTGATGTAATTACCAAACTCAATAACTTGTGGTTGATCTACTTCTTCATCAGAACCAGCAGCTAATTCTTGTTCAATTTCACCATTAGCGGCGCGAGTTAAAGACTCTCGTACTCGTTTTTCAGTTTCTTTGCGATGCATAACCCTAAAGTTATTTTCTGTATTTCTAACCTCTTCGTATAAGCCAACGGTATAACTGCCATATTGTTCTATACCTTGTGCAAACACTTTAATGGCATTATCATCCATATAATGGGTTTTGCCTTGATATACATAAGGTTTAACGTCGCCATCGACTAAACCACGTAAATCAATAAAAAACTGACAACGTTGGCTTAAGCGCTTTAGCTCCATTTTTAAAATAAATTGCTTAGATTTAGGCAGGTCGGCAGTCAATAGACTAAACATTTGTTCAAAGTTCCCGCTGTTTAGGCTACTTTTTAGTTGTTCAATAATGCCGACATAGGCTTGTAAGTCTGGTGCTGTCATAATTCGTCTAGGTGTGGGCCATAATTTCAGCGTCCTATCATGATAATATGTAGTACGCTACGTGGTTATAAATTGAAAAGCAATATTCATGCCTTTCATTGTCTGCAAAAAAATAAGCTTAGGGAAATTAGATGGCAAAAGTTAAAACAGCTTATGTCTGTACAGATTGTGGTGCAGATTTTATGAGGTGGCAAGGGCAATGTTCTGCCTGTGGCGCTTGGAACACTATTAGTGAAGTGCGTTTAGGCACTAGTGTAAGTAAATCAAGCAGAAGCAGTGGTTATGCCGGCGCAACAATTGCTAAAGTCATTCCATTAGACCAAGTTGATTTGCAAGCTGTACCTCGTTTTAGTAGCGGCTTTGCCGAGTTTGACCGTGTATTAGGTGGCGGCATAGTGCCAGGCTCAGCCATACTTATTGGTGGTCATCCAGGGGCGGGTAAAAGTACCTTATTACTGCAAATGGTCTGTGGCCTAGCCAGTGGTGGCGGTGTCTTGTATGTCACGGGGGAAGAGTCACTGCAACAAGTAGCCATGCGGGCGCAACGGCTCAATTTACCCACAGCAAATGTCAATATGTTGGCAGAAACCAATATAGAAACCATCTGCCATTTAGCCGAGCAAGAAAAACCACGCATTATGATTATCGACTCTATTCAAGTAATGCAATTGGCCGATATACAGTCAGCCCCTGGCAGTGTGTCTCAGGTGCGTGAAAGTGCCGCTTATTTAACCCGTTTTGCTAAACAAAATAATATCGCCATTATTTTAGTGGGCCATGTTACCAAAGACGGTTCTTTAGCTGGGCCTAAAGTATTAGAGCACTGTATTGACTGCTCGGTCATGTTAGATGGCGATAGTGATAATCGTTATCGTACTTTACGCGGCCATAAAAATCGCTTTGGTGCTATTAATGAACTCGGTGTCTTTGCTATGACAGAGCAAGGCATGAAAGAAGTAAAAAACCCTTCTGCTATCTTCTTAACCCGAGGTAAAGAAGACCAATCGGGTAGTATCGTTATGGTGCTATGGGAAGGAACTCGGCCATTATTGGTGGAGATTCAAGGTTTAGTGGATCAGTCGCCATTAAATAATCCGCGTCGAGTTACCCTAGGCATGGATCAAAATAGAATATCCATGTTATTAGCCGTTATGCACCGTCATGCTGGCATTCAAATGGCCGATCAAGATGTGTTTGTCAACGTAGTCGGTGGCGTTAAAGTCAATGAAACCAGTGCTGATTTAGCGACTTTGCTGGCGCTTGTTTCTAGCTTTAGAGACAAACCGCTACCTAATGATTTAGTGGTATTTGGTGAAGTTGGCTTGGCGGGTGAAATTAGGCCAGTACCCAGTGGCCAAGAGCGCTTACGCGAAGCGGCTAAACATGGCTTTAAACGAGCTATAGTCCCGCACGCCAATAAGCCTAAAGATGGCATACCCGGCATGGAAGTCATAGCCGTAACTAAATTATCAGAAGCGCTAGAAGCGATATAGGTAGCTCACGGAGTGAGCGAAGAGCAGTGGTGAGTTATGAGTTATGAGTGACTAGTTCGTATAACGAACAGTGACTAGCTGGCAGGGCCAGCGGTAACTCGTCACTGCTCACGAAGTGAGCTAGTCACAGCGGCAAAGCCGCAACTAAACACTAAACATTCAAAACTAAACATTCAAAACTAAACATTCACCACTAAACATTCATGTTTACCGTGTTGTGTTTTCTGGAAAGTTTAACTTCAACACGGCTAGTGTATCTTGCTTCAGTTTAGCTAAGCCTAACTTACCGTAGGCTTCAACCATCATTTCAAGTGCTTGCTCTACCAAGGGTGAGTCGCGGTAATACTCAACAATATACTTACCACGATTAGCTGCGGCTAAAAAAGCGCCTCTGCGCATGTAGTAATCAGCGATAAGCAATTCTTGTTGGGCTAAAGAGTTTTTAATCGTTAACATCCGATTTTTAGCTTCAGTTGTATATTTACTGTCAGGAAAACTGTTGATTAATAATTTAAAATCATCAAAAGCTTGCCGCGTACTGGCTAAGTCGCGATCTGAGCGGTCAATACCTAGCATATTGTGCAGGGTATTCTCATCGGCTTTAAGGTTACTTAAGCCGCGCATATAATAAACATAATCTAGCTTAATATGGTTAGGGTTTAAGCGAATAAAACGGTCAATATTGGCAATGGCTTTATCCGTGTCGCCAGTTTTGTAATAAGCATAAATCAAATCTAGTTGCACTTGACGAGCAAGTGGAGAGAATGGATAGCGTGAATCTATCACTTGCAATAGCTCAATTGCGCGATTAAATAGTCCATTATCAAGAACTGCTTTAGCTTCTTGATATAAAGTTTGTGGTGTTGTTGTTTTGGCTACATCGGGCTCTTTAGGCTTGTTAGCACAAGCTGTGAGAGTAAGTGCCAACAGAGAAATCAGTAAAAATTTTGCTTTCATTTAAAAAATCCGTAACTACTTAAGCTAAATGGCTGTCTAGTATGGTGTATAATCGTTAAAATACTATGTATTGCGATAATACTCCAGACTCGCTGGGGTTGCACACAGGATAACTGCTTCCGTTATGACAAAACAGCTAAAACTTTCAGAAATTGTGCCCGATCATTTATTTGGTAAACGTTTAGATCAGGTTCTTGCCGAAATGTTCCCTGATTATTCACGTTCTCGAATAAAAGAATGGATATTAGCCGGGGCCGTTAAAGTAGACGGTGAAGTAAATACAAAACCTAGAGATAAAGTGCTAGGTGAAGAGCGAATTGATATTCTGGCGGAAATTCCAGAAGAAGTACGCTTTACTGCTGAGGCGATAGATTTAAATATTGTCTATGAAGATGAACACATTATGGTGATTAATAAACCAGCTGGTTTAGTGGTTCATCCAGGAGCGGGTAATGCCGATGGTACTTTACTAAATGCTTTATTACACCATGTGCCAAGTATTGCTGAAGTGCCACGGGCGGGCATAGTGCATCGCTTAGACAAAGACACTACAGGTTTAATGGTTATTGCTAAAACTATACCAGCACAAACCCATTTAGTAGAAGCAATGCAAGCTCGAGAAATTGTTCGTGAATATGAAGCCGTTTGTCATGGCACTATGACCAGCGGTGGCACTATTGATGAACCTATAGGTCGTCATCCTACTAAGCGCACTCATATGGCGGTAACACAGTCAGGAAAGCCAGCCACCACTCATTTTAGAGTGATGGAAAAATACCGTGCGCATACTCGGTTACGTTTGCGCTTAGAAACGGGGCGTACCCATCAAATTCGAGTGCATATGAGTTTTAATAATTATCCGTTAGTTGGGGATCCTGTATATGCAGGTCGGCCTAGACCGCCACGTAAAGCCAGTGAACAGTTGCTAACAACCTTAAGAGGTTTTAAACGACAAGCATTGCATGCGGTGATGTTACGTTTAGCTCACCCTATTACCAGTGAAATTTTAGAATGGCATGCGCCTATACCTGATGACATGGTGCAGTTAAATGCGGTATTGCGTGAAGATACCGCTGAGCATGGCTTTGATTTAACCTAAGGTACATTTTAAATATGTTTATTTACCCAGACTGGCCGGCACCTAATAATGTGCGAGCAATATGCAGCACTCGTGTTGGTGGCGTCTCTAGTAATGGGTACAACAGTTTAAATCTAGCGCAGCATGTTCAAGATGACGCTAAAATGGTGCAGCAAAACAGGGCTATTTATCAACAAAAGTCCTTTATGCCTACTGCACCACTTTGGTTAAACCAAGTGCATGGCATTAGTGTTGCGGAGTTATCTTCAAGTAGCACAGAGCCAATTACAGCTGATGCTTGTTTTACTAAAGAGCGAAAACAAGTCTGTACAGTTATGACGGCAGATTGTTTGCCGTTATTAATATGCGATCAGGCGGGTAAGCAAGTTGCTGCTATTCATGCTGGTTGGCGCGGTTTATGTGCAGGAGTTATAGAGCGTACCGTAGCGCAGTTTTCTCAACCACAACAACTATTTGTTTGGCTTGGCCCCGCTATAAGTCAAGCAAAGTTTGAGGTGGGACAAGAGGTGCGAACTGCTTTTATACAACAGGATCTTAAAGCCGCTAACGCTTTTATTGCCCAACCCAACAATAAATATTTAGCCGATTTGTATCAACTAGCAAAAATGCGCTTAGCTGCTGTAGGCATTACAGCAATATATGGCGGTGATTACTGTACTTATCAGCAATCTGAATTGTTTTTTTCTTATCGTCGTGATGGTGAAACTGGCCGGATGGCTAGTTCAATTTGGCTTGATTAAGACTAATCTCGCTATTTTTAGCTGTTAAGTCGTAAAAAGTTTAGTCGTAAGTCAAATATTTGACGTTTGTACTTGAAATTATCTGGTCGCTCCCCAATCTTTATTACATATCGATTATCATTATTAAATCTAGCTTTAAAGGCAAATACAAACCAAACTTACTGCTAGTTTGTGTTAGCTCGGTTAAGGCTATGAGGAGCAAATATGCGCTTAGATAAATTTACTAGTAAGTTTCAAGAAGCTATAGCTGACGCGCAATCATTGGCGCTAGGCCGTGATCAACAATATATAGAACCTAGTCATTTAATGTTTGCCTTACTTAATCAAGAAGGTGGCACTGTACGGGATTTATTAAATAAACTGGCTATAAATTTTAATGATTTACGCTCTAAAGTTAGCCAAGTAATAGAGCGCTTACCGCAAGTTAAAGGCAGTGGTGCTAATTTACAGCTGTCTTCAGCCAGTGCCCAGCTGTTACAACAATGTGATAAGTTGGCACAAAAACGTAAAGATCAGTTTATTTCTAGCGAAATGTTTGTGTTAGCAGCGACTGAAGATAAGTCTGAACTTGGTAAGATTTTACGTTCATTAGGTGTTGAAAAAGAAAAAGTAGAGCAAGCCATTGAACAGATGCGCGGCGGTCAAAAAGTAGACGATGTTAATGCTGAGGATAGCCGACAAGCATTAAGTAAATACACCATAGACTTAACTGCACGGGCAGAATCTGGCAAGTTAGATCCGGTTATTGGCCGAGATGAAGAAATTCGTCGCTGTATCCAAGTACTGCAACGTCGAACTAAAAATAACCCTGTATTAATTGGCGAACCAGGCGTTGGTAAAACAGCTATTGTTGAAGGCTTAGCTCAGCGCATTATTAATAAAGAAGTGCCAGAAGGGTTGAAGAATAAGCGGGTATTATCGCTTGATTTAGGCTCACTATTAGCTGGTGCCAAGTATAGAGGTGAATTTGAAGAACGGCTTAAAGCAGTATTAAATGAACTGGCCAAAGAAGAAGGCCAAGTTATCTTATTTATTGATGAAATTCATACTATGGTGGGCGCAGGTAAAGCTGAAGGTGCTATGGATGCGGGGAATATGTTAAAACCGGCCTTAGCACGGGGCGAGTTGCATTGTTTAGGAGCAACAACCTTAGATGAGTACCGTCAGTATATTGAAAAAGATGCAGCCTTAGAGCGCCGTTTCCAAAAAGTATTAGTTGAAGAGCCAAACGTTGAAGATACCATTGCTATCCTACGTGGCTTAAAAGAACGCTATGAAATACACCATGCGGTAGAAATTACCGATCCGGCTATTATAGCTGCGGCTACGTTATCACACCGTTATGTGTCAGATCGGAAATTACCGGATAAAGCAATCGACTTAATTGACGAGGCGGCTTCTAGTATTCGGATGCAGATGGACTCTAAACCTGAGCAACTAGACCGTTTAGAACGGCGTATTATTCAATTAAAGTTAGAAGATAATGCTTTAGCGAAAGAATCTGATGACAGTAGTAAAAAACATCGCGATATTATTCAGCAAGAAATTGCCGAGTTAGATAAAAACTATCAAGAGTTAGATGAAATTTGGTCGTCAGAAAAAGCGGCATTGCAAGGTACGCAAAATATTAAAACAGAGCTTGAACAGGCTAGACTAGATCTTGAAGTTGCCCGTCGTGCCAGTGACTTACAGCGGATGTCAGAATTGCAATATGGCCGAATTCCTGAGTTAGAGAAAAAACTCGACTTAGCCAGTCAAGCCGATATGAATGATAATACGTTATTACGGAATAAAGTGACCGAGCATGAAATAGCTGATGTGCTATCTAAATCGACAGGAATACCCGTTAGCAAAATGCTTGAAGGTGAACGTGATAAATTATTGCAAATGGAAGATGCATTACATAGAACCGTTATTGGTCAAGACGAAGCTGTTACGGCTATCTCGCATGCTATTCGCCGCTCACGGGCTGGGTTGTCAGATCCGAATAAGCCAATAGGCTCATTTTTATTCTTAGGGCCAACGGGTGTAGGTAAAACCGAGTTAACTAAATCTTTAGCTCAGTTTTTATTTGACAGTCCAGATGCCATGGTACGCATTGATATGTCTGAGTTTATGGAGAAACATGCCGTATCACGCTTAGTAGGTGCACCGCCGGGATATGTTGGCTATGAAGAAGGTGGTTATTTAACAGAAGCAGTACGGCGTAAACCTTATTCTGTTATTTTGTTAGATGAAGTAGAAAAAGCACACCCTGATGTGTTTAATATTTTGTTGCAAGTATTAGACGATGGCCGGTTAACGGATGGTCAAGGACGTACAGTAGACTTTAAAAATACTGTAATTATTATGACATCAAACTTAGGTTCAGATTTAATTCAAGAGAATTATAAAGAGCATAGCTATCAGCAAATGAAAGATATGCTTATGGGGGTGCTAGTTCAGCAGTTTAGACCAGAGTTTTTAAACCGGTTAGATGAAACTGTGGTATTCCACCCATTAGATAATAGACAAATACGCAGTATTGCTAAAATTCAGTTGGGTCGTTTAGAGCAACGATTACATGAACGTCAATACAAATTTGCTATAACTGAGCTAGCCTTAGATAAGTTAGCTGAAGTTGGTTTTGATCCTTTATATGGTGCAAGGCCTTTAAAACGCGCTATACAACAGCACTTAGAAAACCCATTAGCACAAGCCTTATTGCAAGGTGAAGTCTTGCCAGGAAGCACGGTAACGCTAGATTATAATGGTGATAAGTTTGTGGTTACTAGCGCATAAATCGCTAAGTGATAGTTAATTGAACTAGGCATGCCAATTAAAGATTAATCTGCTTAATTGGATATTTATTATAGAAGTGACGCTTAGCGTCACTTCTTCCTTTTAGCTATTCATGATATCTTAGCTGTCTTATAATTTTTTTTAGCCTATTAGTAGAAGTTGCTTTATGACCGAGCCAAAAATAAATGATACAAGTCCCAAAAAGGGAATTTTTTTACTGCCTAACTTATTAACAACAGGCGGTTTGTTTTCTGGTTTTTATGCCATAGTCACCTCGATGAATGGCCACTTTGAAGCCGCCGCAGTGGCTATTTTTGTGGCGATGATCTTTGATGGCTTAGATGGCAGGGTAGCAAGGTTAACTAACACCCAAAGTGAATTTGGTGCTCAATACGATAGTATGGCCGATATGATATCTTTTGGAGTCGCACCAGCATTAGTAGCTTATAACTGGGGTTTATCGAGTTTAGGTAAATTTGGCTGGCTAGCGGCTTTTGTCTTTGTAGCTTGTGCTGCCCTGCGTTTGGCCCGTTTTAACGCTAACTTAGGCGTAACTGATGGCCGCTTCTTCCAAGGCTTAGCCAGCCCTGCTGCTGCTGCACTGGTCGCGGGCATGGTCTGGACTGGGAGCAACCATCAAATAGATGGCCACAGTATTGGCTATATAGTGGGTATTATTACTATTTTAGCTGGTTTGTTAATGGTGAGTAACTTTCGCTATAACTCGTTTAAAGATGTTAACTGGCGGGACAGAGTATCATTTTTAACCATCTTATTAGTGGTATTTATTTTTGTTGTTATTGCCGCTCGTCCAGCTGAAATGCTATTTGGTATTTTCTTGATTTATGCTTGTTCTGGGCCTGTTACAACTATCCGCAGTGTGCGTAAGTTAAAGTTAGAGCATGTTGTTGGTGACTCTAATGATGCGGACTTTACAGATGATATAGCGGACGACAAAGTACAAACCGAACCAGAAAATAAAGACTCAGCAGATAACGCTAAATCATAACGGCCATCTTAACTTTAACCACCTGCAAGCTTGAAAATACTTGGTAATATTAAGTCTGATGGGTCACAATTAGCGGCATTATTTAACTTTTAGGATTTTAACATGGACTACCAACTTTCTGCAGAAGAGTTAGCACGTATTAACGCTTTAGATGCCGAGCAGCGCTATAGCTATTTTATACAAGCAGTGGCAGATTTAGAGCAAATTTGGATTTTGACTGACGATGATGGCTTTGTTTTAGTAACAGCAGAAGACGAACGTTGCATTCCTGTATGGCCACATGAAGAATTAGCACAAGAGTGGATTGAAGGTGAGTGGTCGGATTGCATCGCTCAAGCGATAGATGTAGATACTTGGTTAGATAAGTGGACATCGGGCTTGAATGGTGATGAATTAGCGATTGCTGTGTTACCAGATACCGAGGGTCCAGGCGTCGTGGTATTACCTGATGAGTTAGCGGAAACGTTAATTACTGAAATGCAGGACGACGATTAAATTTATTTTAGCCTAGTTTTGTTAGTAACCGTGGCTATTCAGCGCTAATTGCCGCGCATTTCCCTTGCATTTACAACTGGAATCCGTACAATACGGCAGCCCTTTAGTCCGACCTTTGGTCTGAGTAGGGGGCTTTGTTATTTTATTAAAACCTGAACGATAAAAAATTAGAGGGCCTTATGGTAACTATTCGTTTACAACGTGGTGGCGCGAAAAAGCGTCCATTTTACCAAGTTGTTGTAGCGGACAGCCGTTTTGCTCGCGATGGCCGTCATATTGAGCGCTTGGGTTTCTTTAACCCACTTGCTGGCGGTACAGAAGAGCGACTACGTCTGGACCTAGATCGCGTTGATCACTGGGTAGCACAAGGTGCTGCATTAAGTGACCGCGTAGCAACATTGGTAAAAAATGCTAAGAAAGCATCAGCTTAATTAGCATTGTGTCGGGTGGAGTAGTCAGCGTGGAAAAGAAAGATTTAGTCGTTCTTGGCAAATTTGGTGCAGTTTACGGTATCAATGGCTGGCTTAAAGTTAACGCTTACACCGACTTCCCAGAAGGGATTTTTGATTACATTCCTTGGCAAGTAAACGTGCAAGGTAGCTGGCAACCAATGCAAGTGTCTAGCTGGAAGCGCCATAGTAATGGCCTAATAGCAAAACTTGATGGTATTAATGATCGTGATCTCGCTCAGCGTTATGTTAATGCTGATATAGCGGTAGCAAGCTCGTTGTTACCTTCTCTTGAAGAAGGAGATTATTACTGGAAGGACCTTATAGGTTTAACCGTAGTAAACGAAGCAGGCTATCACTTAGGTGAAGTAAGCGACATGATGGAAACGGGCTCTAATGACGTAATGGTGGTTAAAGCCAACCGTACCGATGCATTTGGTAAGAAAGAAAGGTTGTTACCGTTTTTAACCGATACAGTGGTGAAAAGCGTTGATTTAACCGAAGGTCGCATTGTTGTAGATTGGGACCCCGCGTTTTAATGGCAGAAAACGTTACTCGATGTAAAGATAGTCGCTGGATAGGCGTTATTTCTTTATTTCCGGAAATGTTTAATGCAATAACGCAATTTGGGGTGACAGGCCGTGCTGTAAAACAAGGGCTGATTGACGTTAAGTGCTGGAACCCGCGTGATTTCACAACGGACAAGCACAGAACGGTTGATGACAGACCTTATGGTGGCGGCCCCGGTATGCTAATGATGGTGCAGCCATTGACCGACGCAATTCGCGCCGCGAAACAGGCTGCAGGTGGTGAGGTTCACACGATTTATTTATCGCCGCAAGGTAGAAAATTAGATCAACAAGGTGTGGCTGAACTGGCGACGCATTCGAAGCTGCTATTAGTAGCTGGCCGGTATGAAGGGATTGATGAGCGCGTAATAGCAAGCGAAATTGACGAAGAATGGTCGGTGGGTGATTACGTGTTAAGTGGTGGAGAGTTGCCTGCGATGACGCTAATTGATGCGGTATCGCGCTTAGTACCAGGTGTACTTGGGCATCAACAGTCGGCAGAACAAGATTCTTTTGCATCGGGTTTGCTAGATTGTCCACACTATACAAGACCTGAAGTGTTATCAGACAAACAGGTTCCGGCAGTATTACTGAGCGGTAACCATGAAAATATACGACGCTGGCGTTTGCAGCAGGCTCTTGGTAGAACCTGGCTAAGACGACCAGATATGTTAAATCTCCTGGCTCTGACTGAGGAGCAACGTCGGTTACTGGCTGAGTTCAAACAAGAACATCAGCAAGAGTGCCAGACGGGGCAGCAAGAAGACAGTTAATACCAGGTATAGTGAGATTGTTATGAGCAAAATTAGCCAAAACATTATCAAACAACTTGAAGAAGAGCAGTTAAAGAAAGACGTTCCAGCTTTTGCGCCGGGCGACACTGTTATTGTTCAAGTAAGAGTAAAAGAAGGTGAAAAATCACGTTTACAGGCTTACGAAGGCGTTGTTATCGCTAAGCGTAACCGTGGTTTACACTCTGCTTTCACAGTACGTAAAATCTCTAATGGCGAAGGTGTTGAGCGTGTTTTCCAAACGCACAGCCCATTGGTAGACAGTATTACGGTTAAACGCCGTGGTGCAGTTCGCCGTGCTAAGCTTTACTACTTACGCGATCGTTCAGGTAAATCAGCGCGTATTCGCGAAAAGCTTAACTAAGTTAGATTTAAGCGTTAAAAAGGCCGACAATTGTCGGCCTTTTTTGTTTTTAAAGACAATGAAGCTTGCATATATCCATACAAGAGGCTACTTGCTGAGCAAGTTAGTAGCCCCGCGGCTTTGCCGCTAACCACAGTATGCTTATGCTAGTCTAGTCACTCTAGATTACTTTTTGTATAAGTAAGTCAGTAAAGGCTTGACCGCTGCTTTTTAGCACCCTACTATCCAAGCTGTATTTAATTAATTACAAGGTGTAACGTAATGTTTGCGTTGCTTTCTGTTTCCGTCTGGCACTCTTATATATATTTATGCCATTTATCTTTAGATCTGGAGCATTAATATGGCTAGCTCAGATAAAAAAGGTCAGCAGGCACTACAGCCTCTAAGACAACAAATTGACGAGATTGATAGCCAATTAGTAGGGTTATTAGCTCAGCGGGCTAAGGTCACAGCACAAGTGGGTAAGGTTAAACAAGAATTAGCATTACCAGTTTATGTGCCTGAGCGTGAGCAGTTGTTATTAAAGGCAAGGCGTAAGCAAGCTAAGCAGCTTGGTGTATCACCAGAGCTAGTTGAAGATATTTTACGCCGCATGATGCGAGATTCATATCAAACTCAAGAAAGCGGCTTTGTTTGTTGTGGTGAGCTTGGTGCTAAAGTGGTTATTGTTGGTGGGGAAGGGGCTTTAGGTCGGCGCTTTGCTAGTTTGTTTACTCGCTCTGGCTATATTGTGCAGCCATTAGAGCCTACTGATTGGCTAAATGCCGAAGCTATTTGTAGCAATGCGGCATTAGTGCTTATGGCTGTACCTATTACTCTTACAAAGTCTTTAATTAATAAGTTACCAATACTACCTCAACACTGTGTGCTGGCCGATATTACAAGTATTAAGGTTGAACCTTTAGCAGCGATGTTAACTAAGCATAATGGCCCTGTTGTTGGTCTGCATCCTATGTTTGGCCCTGATGTAACTAACCTAGTTAAGCAAGTGATAGTAGTATGCCATGGTAAAGAGCAGGCCCAGTATCAATGGCTATTAACCCAGTTAAAAGTATGGGGAGCTGAGCTATGTGAAAAGTCGGCAGTTGAGCATGATCAAGCTATGCAACTAATTCAAGCTATGCGTCATTTCTCCTCATTAGTGTACGGAGTACACTTGGCTGACGAACAAGCGGATTTAAGCCAATTATTACAGATGAGCTCACCGATCTACCGCTTAGAACTGGCTATGGTAGGGCGATTATTTGCTCAAAATGCTGAGCTGTATGCAGATATTATGCTGTCATCTAAAGCTATGACTAAAGTATTACAACGCTACCAACAGCGCTTTAGCCAGCTATTACAGTTACTAGAAAACCAAGATAAAACTGAGCTAATGGCACAGTTTAGCAAAGGCCAACAATTCTTTGGTGACTTAGCTGAGCAATTTTTGCAAGAAAGTAGGCAGTTACTGCAAAAGGCAGCAGATAGTCGCAGCTGAGTTTTATTATCAATTTAATACTAAGAAAAGACGCAACCTGGATTAGGTTGCATCTTTTCTTATGCAAAACTTATGAAATTCAAGCAATAAATTTTATAGCAGGCTGTAGTGTTTTCTAATTAACTGCCAAGCTTGTTCAGGGGTATCGGCGTATTGGATTAAATCAAGATCATCAGCATTAATTACACCTTCTTCAACTAATAAATCAAAATTAATTAAATTTTGCCAAAATGTTTTATTAAACAAGATCACGGGTACACGCTTAGATTTTTTGGTTTGAATTAAAGCTAAGGTCTCAAATAACTCATCTAGAGTACCAAAGCCACCAGGGAAAGCGACAAGTGCTCGTGCCCGTTGTAAAAAATGCATTTTACGAATAGCAAAGTAGTGAAATTGGAAGCAGAACTTAGGCGTTATGTATTGGTTTGGTTGCTGCTCGCGAGGTAGGACTATATTAAGGCCGATGCTTTCACCACCAGCTTCCATTGCACCACGGTTGGCAGCTTCCATAATGCCTGGGCCACCACCACTAATAATAGTGAGAGCGCAGTCTTGGTGTTTGCAGCTATGCTCGGTAACTAAATAGGAGAACTGCTGGGCGGCTGTATAGTAACGGCTTTGATTAACTTGAGCTTGAGCATATTTTACGGCTTGCCTATTTTGGCTGTTATCATTTTCTGTTAGGGCTTGTTGAGCATTTTTTAATAACAATTCTGCTTGCTCAGGTGATAAGAATCGCGCACTGCCAAACACAACGATAGTGGCATGGATGTTGTTTTGCTCTAAGACCTGTTGTGGTTTTAGATATTCGAGTTGTAGTCTAATATGACGTAAATTATCTTGGGTTAAAAAATCATTATCGGCAAAGGCCAGTCGATAAGCACTAGAGTTTTCTAAGTGATTTATACTGTCTATAGACTCTTGGGCTGATGTTAAATGGCGGCCATAAAGTTTTTCTTGATCAGTCATATGATCCTCGTAATGTTGTACTACAATCGCAATAGAGTAGGTTTTACCTTGCCTATCACGATCATTAAATAATAGAATTTATGTGTATTTAGTTGCTAATTAAGGTTGGTTCAATATCTTCGCTGGCATAACAACCGAGCACTTTAATAAATTTAGTGATTTTATTTAACTCTTCTAATGCGCGAGTCATGGCGTAGTCGTTTAAATTAGCGAACACGTCAACGTAGAACATTTCTTCCCACGGATTGCCGTTTATAGGTCGCGATTCTAATTTGGCCATACTGATGCCGTGTTGCTTTAAAACGAGCAGTGCATCAACTAGTGCACCCGGCTGCTGGCCAGTGTACATGATAAAGGTTGTTTTTGCTGGTATGGCTTTGGCCACTTGTATTGGCTTACGAGCAACAACAATAAAGCGACTAACGTTGTCTTTTTGATTGGCTAAATAACGGGTTAATACTTGTAAACCATAAAGCTCACCGCCGGCTTCGCCACCGATAGCGACAATACTAGGATCTTGTAATTGTTTTATCCGGCTAAAGGCGTCAGAAGTACTGTCACAATACTCTATTTTAACATTGTTTAAGCCTTGTAAAAACTGACTGCACTGAGCAATAACTTGTGGGTGAGCACAGACTTGGCGAATTTTAGTTAAATCGGTATTGGCAAGGCCAAGTAAGCAGTGAGCGATAGGGTGGGTAAGCTCGCCAACAATAGATAATCTAGTTTGTTGTAATAGATCGTAGACTTCATTTATGGAACCTGAAGAAGTATTTTCTATAGGTAATAATGCATAGTCAGCATGGCCTGTTTCTACGCTATGCACTATGTCATGAAAACTATCACAGCCTAGCTCAATTAACTGATCGGCTCGACGGCTAAAGTACTTCTGTGCTGCCCAATAACTATAAGAGCCTTGACCACCCAAGAAAGCAACACGGACGATATTATTGTCAAGATTATTTAATTGGCCTTGTATTTTTGCTTGTTGCTGTAAGACTGAGTCTTCAATAATCACCTGATAAAGTCGTGTAATGTATTGTGCATCAAGGCTCAAAGCCTTAGCTTGCTCAATTAGTGAGAGCAACAATTCCTGTTCGCGCTTTTGATCGCGAATAGGTTTATTTTGTGCAAGTTTAGCGTTGCCTACTGCTAGGGCTAGTTGGCGTCGTTTAGCTAGTAAGGCTAATAATTGCTGATCGGTAGTACTAATCTCACTGCGTATTTGCTCTAATTGCATGGCATTTTCTCTTTTTTGGCAAAAAAAAACCTCCCAAAGGGAGGTTTTAGTTTTACTGCGCGCGCAGCTTACTACCTCCCGTTTTGGGTGGTAAAGCTAAAAAAATTGCGAGCAATAATTAATATATTCATAGTCTTTAACATAATAGGTCTGGATGGCTAAAGTCAAGACTGTGGTGTCAGTAATAGCTGATATTTTTTCTCTCCAGGTAAAAATGGCAAACTAACACCGTTTAACCAATAAGTATGATCAGCTCGATAAAAGGGCGATAACGGATGCCCAGATTGCCCTGTAGGCATGGTTAAAATTCCAAGGTGCTCTTGGCCTGGTGCCACAACTAAACGCTGTGACTGACCAAAGCCAGCACCTTGCACTCTGGGCATATGGCTATCACCATTTAGTTCAGTTTTAGGCATATTTAACCAATTACCTAAGTAGGGAATGGCTGAAGAGAGTGGATGCTCAATTTTAGCTTGATTTACTAAGCCCCATCGGCTGGCTTTTAAACTGCCATTTTGTTGCTCTAATTGTTTTTTACTGGTTAATATTGCTGCTTGAATTAACTGCGGCCAATCAGTAAAAGGAGCAGCTACTGTATCAGCACGTTGTAGTTGAGCCATTTGCCAAATTGCCGGCTCTAATGAATATTTTAAGTTTTTACTTGCGGCGCCCTCTTGCTCTAATAATGCGGATAAGGGAGCAAATTGCAATTGTAGCACTTGCTGGCGAAAGCTTTTTACTAAGGTATAACCTATAGCGTTGACGCTGGCTTGATCTGAGCTTAGCAGTAGGTGTTTTTTATATTGTTCTAGTTGATGCTCAGCAATAAATTCAGGCGTCAATTGTTTAAGTAGAAATTGTTGCCAGCGGCTTAACATAACTGCGTTATTATCAAGTTGAATTTGGTGCATATCAGCTTCGTTTAGTGTGTCTTTTGCCAGCAATTGATTACGGATCTGCTGACCTCTGGCACCTAAATCATAGCCACCATTACCTAACTTTGTATACATAACATCACCGACAGTTCGGGCGTTGGCTGTCCATAAACGTTTAATAGTTGGATTGATAATGGCGGGATGTGCGTTATCGTCAATATAACCCTGCCAGTAATCTGGCTGATTACTCCAATCTTGAGCTGTATCCCAATCATAATTATTAACGCGTTTAGGAATAGCACCCGCTATAGTCCAAGCTATTTGGCCGGACGAGTCTGCTGCTACTAAGTTTTGAGCTGGAATGCCAATATGTGGTGCTAAGCTAACTGCCTCTTGAACAGTCGTTAGGGTTTCAAGCTGCAGTAAGTTAAAGTTAACTGCTTGACTGTCATAACCAACCCAGCGAAGAGCATAAGCTCGGGCTTCATTGTCGTTGCCTGAAAAAGTGATAACAGGCCCCCAATGGGTAGTTGCTAACTCAATAGCTTGATCATTACCATTAGCCACTTTAATGGTTTCATACTGATACTGAAGAGGTTGCCAGCCTTCTTGGCTTAAATAGCGCTTACCATCATCACTTAAGGTTAGCTTGATTAAATCATACCAGTCACCTGTACTATTGGTAAAACCCCAGGCAATTTTGGTATTTGAACCTACTACTATAGCTGGCGCACCGGGAAGGCTTAGTCCTGTTACTTGTTGCCATTGGTTGTTTTGTCGCCAATTAAGTTGGGCTTTAAACCAGATATTAGGAACCCGTAAGCCTAAATGCATATCATCAGCTAAAATGGCACTACCATGTTTAGTTAAACTGCCAGCTACAGCAAAATTATTACTACCTATATCAGTTGCATCTTTTACATCACACTGCTGACAAGCACTAAACTGTTGTTTAAGTGCCTTAGGGTAAGGTGTTTTAGGCATATGTATGGCTGGAACTATAGAGGCATCAATAGCGGCTTGCCAATGTTGACTCTCTTGTTGTAAAAAGCGGTACCAATCACTATCAATATGGTTTTTTAATACTGTCATGGCGTATTCATCACGACCAAGCTTGCCTTGCAGATCTAAATACATGCTATAAATTACTAAAAATGAGTCACTGCTTTGCCAAGGCTCTGGTTGTTGGCGTAATAACCAGTATTCAAAAGGAGGAAGAGTTAGGTTACTTAAACCCGCATTAACACCAGCGGTATAGCGCTGTAATAATTGCGTTTGTTCTGGATTTAATAGCTGTAGTGCTTGTTCGGCACGATGGCGAAAACGGTGTTGGCGTAAGCTTTTATCGGCACTAATGGCTCTGCTGCCAAATAAAGCGGCAAGTTCACCTGCAGCATTACGGCGCAGTAAGTCCATCTGAAAAAAGCGCTCTTGGCCATGAGTAAAGCCTAGTGCATAGGCTGCATCTTGCCGGTTTGGCGCATGAATACTGACATAACCTAAATTATCGCGCTCTAACCGCACAGTAGCAGACACATCTGCTTTAAGTTCGGTATCATAGGCAGGCAAGCTAAGATATAGCGCAGTATATATTGCTGTAGCCGGCAGGATAACTGCAATAATAAACAAAATAAATACTAGGCTTAACAGCCATTTCCACCAATTCATCATTAATTTTCTGTAGTATAAAGTAATGAACTTAGCATAGCGGAGGCGAAGGGGAATGTCACAAAAAATACAAGTTTGGGATTTAGCCGTAAGAGTGTTTCACTGGAGTCAAGTGCTATTAATAGCTGGGCTTTGGTACACAGGAACTGAAGGCTACACCGCGCAACATCAATTGTTAGCTTATACCTTATTAGCTTTAGTGATTAGCCGTATTATCTGGGCTCTTGTTGGCAGCAAAAGTGCGCGTATTGCTAGTTTTGCTGCAACACCAATGCAAGCTTTACGTTACCTAGGAAATCCTAGCGTTAAAGTGGGTCATAACCCTGCATCATTTTATATGATTCTATTGCTGATTACTTTAACCTTAGTCCAGCTTATTACTGGCTTAGCAACTTTTGATAATAGTTATTTAAGTGATGGTCCTTTAGTAGGGTATTTATCTACAGACCTGGTTGATTTAGCCTCTAGCATTCATAAAATTAATATTAATATTTTATTGGCGGCTATAGTAATACATATTATTGCCGCTATTTGGCATAGTCTAAGAGTGCATAATGTGATTAAGGTTATGCTGACAGGCAAAGATAAAGCAACTAAGCCTATAGCAGGTTTTGTCCATAGCGGTTGGTTTTTTTTGTTATTAGCGTTGCTATTAATAGGATTATATTTATGGCAAGGTCAGCGCTTAGTGGGGTATTTATAACTTTCGTTTAATTTTGCTGAAATCTGGTTAACTGACTGATTTGTCAGTTAACCAAGTTAGGTATTATTTTTTATATTTATCGTGACAAGCTTTACAGTTACGAGCAAAGGTACCAAAAGCTTTTCTAACATCAGCTTGGTTATCACTTAAAGCTGCGCTGTGTAATATTGCTGCATCACTTGCTAACTTTTTACCGCGTGATTGAAAATCGGCCATGTTTTGCCAAATATCATCTTTAGCATCACCACCTTTAATGGTAAATGCATCCCAGGGTAAAGTGGTTAAAGTAGCTAAAGCAGTGGCTCTTTTGATTACGCGCTCAGCATCATAAGTAACTTCGCCTTTGACCATATCACCAATATCTGCCATGTTATGGCGTATGAGTTGTAATGCAGCCTGTCGATACTCTACGCTATCTTTAGCGTCACTAAACACACTAGCGGCATATACCGCAGGCGCAGAGACAGCAAAAACAAGGGCTGCAATTAAAGATTTGTTCATAAATAGACTCTCTTTTTTGTGTGCTAGTATTAGTTTATGTGGGTATTATATTAACAGATATTGATATTTTGCCAACCAACCAACCAACCAACCATAGCATTAATATATAGGCTGAAACGGTGAAGGAAATAAGCTTTATTAAACCACAAGGAATGGATTCTTTAGGCCGAAAGTTAGCCTTAGTGGTGTTTATAGTTATTATGGTAACAGGTTTGACCGCTGGTTATCTAGTGACGGTCTATCAAGAGCAGGTATTGTTAAATCTGCAGCAAGATGCAATTAAATTAAATACATTACGTTACTCATCACACCTAACCGCTAGTTTAATTGAAAAACAAAAAAAAGCGCTTGTGGCTAATAAAATTGTTGAAAGGGCGTTAAGCAAAGTAAAGCTTGATGCTAAGCCAGATATAGCTGTTGCTGCTGATGGTACTATTAGAGCACAAGATGAGTACTCAGCTGCTTTTATCGAAAATACGAGCTTTTATACTAGGCGCACTGCGGGCTTAATGGAACAAACAGGGCTATTGTGGCAGCAGCTTGGTCCTTTAATGACCGAAGACTTTTATAATTATTATTTTATTTCTAAAGACCGCTTTATGCGTTCTTCTCCAGTTAGTTGGGCTTTAGAAATAAACGCTGATCATGGTTTTGATGTAGAGCAGTTTTTTCGCCCAGTTATGCCAGAGAATAATCCAGAACGTATAGCAAAATGGACGGAACTATATTTTGATAGCATTATTAAACAATGGTTGATTAGCTTAGTAGTGCCAGTTTATGTTGATGATGAGTTTATTGGTGTTACCGGCGCTGATATGTTGCTACAGGATATTCTAGATAATTTGCCCGTATTACAAAATAAACTGCAAAATGGCCAAGTATTTTTGTTTGATGGTAAAGGACAAATTATAGGCGATAGATATCAGCGTTTACCCACAGGTTTAGCAATGAGTACCTTATTTACGGGGGTTGATGGTATGACCCCAGCTTTAAAGTCTTATGCTAAACAAGTAGCTCTACAAACTAAAGAAAAAGGAATTGTTCCTAATAATTTACTACCAGAGTTACTTATTTATACGGCTGCAATAGGCCCTATAGATTGGCATTTAAGCATTTACATTAGTAAAGATGAGGTACTAGCACGTCTTACTGATGATCGTTTAGGTCTAATTAGTGTTTTTATTGTGGTGGCACTGCTAGTTTCGTTAATTATTTTATTAATTATTTACCAAATGGTTTTAAAACGCTTAAGTAGGCTAACCTCAGTTATTTATACCTTTAGTCGTGGAGAATTATCGCAGATTGAACTAGATGATAAATCCGATGAGATAGGGGTTTTGAATCGAACATTTAAAAGTATGGCAGAAAAGATATCTACCTTGCTTATAGGTTTAAATGCCAAAGTTACAGAAAAAGAACTCGCCGAACAGTCAACACGAAAGTTAAGTAAAGCAGTATCATTTTTAAGTTCAGGTATTGTTATAACCGACAGTAATTTAAAAATTGAATATATTAACCCGTTTTTAATTCACATCCTTAACTGTCAAATGGCCTTAGATAACAAACAATATCTAAGTGAGTTATTCGCTAAAGAAATGCACCACTTACACGAAGAAATAGCTTATGCACTCACAGAACGCCAACATTGGCGCGGTGACATTTTGTTGCATTACTTTGGCGAAAAATGTTGGATGTCGTTAGCTATAGCACCAATACGTGATGATAAGGGGGTTATTAGTAATTATGTTTGCGCGATGCAGGATATCTCCTTTATTAAGCAAAGCCAGATAGAAATGGAGCAATTAGCTTATTATGATGTTTTAACTGGATTAGCTAATCGCTGTTATTTTCGTGAGCAACTGCGTAAAGCAATCGCTATGTCGCAGCGTGGTTATTATAACTTTGCCTTGTTGTATTTTGATTTAGATGAGTTTAAACGTATTAACGATACTTTAGGTCATGATGCCGGTGACGAACTGTTAAAAGAAGTATCTAGACGTTTAACCTCTCGATTACGTGCTGAAGATACCATTGCACGTTTAGGTGGAGATGAATTTGCTGTTATTTTAGCGGCAATAACTGATCGTAACCAAGCATCAATTATCGCTAGGAGTTTGCAGCAAGCTTTTGCCGAACCGGTCAAGCTTGGCCAGCATGAGGTATCAATTAGCGCTAGCATTGGTATTACCATAGCGCCTGAAGATGCAGCAAATGAAGAGTTATTGCTAAAACACGCTGATTTAGCTATGTATGAAGCTAAAGCACGGGGCCGCAACACCTTTCACTTCTTTAGCCCTGATTTAAATGAGGCTGCAGAAGAACGCTTGCTTATAGAAAACCAGCTAAGAGAAGCGATTAAGCATAATCAGTTTATCTTATATTATCAGCCTAAAATGGATTTACGGGATAATTGT
Organism: Rheinheimera sp. MMS21-TC3; assembly: GCF_032229285.1. Lineage (NCBI taxonomy): Bacteria > Pseudomonadati > Pseudomonadota > Gammaproteobacteria > Chromatiales > Chromatiaceae > Rheinheimera > Rheinheimera sp. MMS21-TC3. The sequence goes on along the minus strand of NZ_CP135084.1, from coordinate 2,286,515 downwards.
TTAGTGGGATATGAGGCACTGATCCGCTGGTTAAGGCCTGATAATACTTTAGTGCCGCCAATCCGTTTTATTGGAGTAGCGGAAAGTACCGGCTTAATTGTGCAAATAGGTGAGTGGATTATTTGGGAAGCTTGTCGCTTTTTAGCTCGCCAGCATAGTAAAGGCCATCTCGTTACTTTGGCAATCAACCTGTCGGTTCGTCAATTTAAAGATCAAAGCTTACCCGAAGTCGTTGAACGGATTATTCAACGAACGGGTGTAGATGCTAAGTATTTATCATTCGAAATCACGGAAAGTATGCTAATGGGGGATACAGATGCGGCTATTAGCCAATTAAATCAGTTAAAGCGGCTGGGCGTGTCTTTATCTATTGATGACTTTGGTACAGGCTATTCATCGCTTAGTTATTTAAAGCGTTTTCCGGTAGATGAGCTAAAAATAGATCGCTCTTTTGTTTGCGATATTCCGGATAACCGTAACGATATGAATATAGTCGCGGCAATTATTGCCATGGCGCAAAAAATGAACTTACAAGTCGTTGCGGAAGGAGTAGAAACAGCTGAACAAGTTGAGTTTTTAAGAAAAAATGCTTGTTACTATGTTCAAGGCTATTACTTTAGTATGCCATTAGCAGAGCAAGAATTAGCCTGTTTAAACTTTGCTATAAAACAATAATCTTTAATTTCAGGGAACTGTTATGACTCGAGCACGTTTTTCGACACCTAAAATGTCGATGCCACCTGTGTCACTACTAACAGCTGCTTTGTTAACCTTTACGGTAACAAGCAGTTACGCTGACCAGACATCGCCTTTGCAAGGAATTCAACATAAAACACCAAACTTAGTTGCCTTAACGGGTGCGACTGTGGTGACTGAACCTGGCAAGACCTTAACTAACGCCACTATTTTAATTGAAAATGGTCAAATCTCAGCAGTAGGAACAAAAGTAAAAGTGCCTACCGGCTATCAACAAATTGATGCTAGCCAATTCCATATTTATGCTGGCTTTATTGATCCCTACACCCAATATGGTGTACCAGAAATGGCAAAACCTAACCGGGGCAGTTACCGTGATGCACCTGTTTATAGCAATAAGCGCTCAGGTGGTAATGCGAGTAATGATGCTATTAAAGCCCAGGTTCGTTGGATTAATCAATTTACTCCTGACGCTAAAGCGGCAGAAAGCTTACGTAAACTAGGTTTTACTGCAGTTCAAGCAGCACAGCTTGACGGCATTTTTCGCGGTCAAGCTTTTGTTAGCTCGCTAGCTGATGGTATTGCTAATGACTTAGTGCTAAAAGCTGACGGCGCTCAGTTTATGTCATTTAGTAAAGGCAGTTCAAAACAAAGTTATCCTTCATCACTGATGGGTAGTATTGCGCTTATTCGCCAAACATTAAGTGATGCTAACTGGTATCAGCAAGCTTATGGTAAAACAGACAGCCGCTTTTATAATCAGCCTATTGAGTTTAATGCTGCTTTAGAGCAACTCGGTGGTTTAAAAGAGTTTGGTGCTGTATTTGAAACTACAGATGATCGTTCTTTTTTACGCGCCGATAAGTTGTTGAATGAATTTGCATTAAAAAATGCTGTGTTTGTTGGTTCTGGGTATGAGTATGTGCGCTTAGATGAAATAAAAGCTAGCGGTCGTAGTTTAATTTTACCCCTTAACTTTCCAGCAGCCCCTGAAGTCAAACAAGTATCAGATCAGCCAGATGTTGATCTAGCTAGTTTACGGCATTGGGAGCGGGCACCCAGTAATGCCGCAGAACTGGCAAAAGCGGGTGTACCATTTGCGTTAACTACTTATAAGTTAAAAGATAAAAAGCAGTTTTGGCCTAATTTACGTAAAGCAGTGCAATATGGTTTAAGCACCGAAACAGCTTTAGCTGCTTTAACTACAGTGCCAGCAAAAATGACTGGTGTTGCTCAAAGCTTAGGTAAAATAGCTAAGGGATATCAAGCCGATTTAGTTATTGCTAATGGTGATTTATTCGCTGATGGTGAAATTGTTGCAACTTGGACTCGTGGCCAACAACATAACTTTAAGCCATTACAGGCCATAGATATGGCTGGTGATTATGCAATTAGCCTAAATGGTCAAGCTATGACGTTAAGCCTGCGTGGTGATGCTGCTAAGCTAAAAGGGACATTAAAGCCTGTAGCGGCAGATGATAAAGAAGCCGTTGCCTTAACGGATATTAGTGTTGCTCAACAGTTACTGCAATTTAATGTCAATTTAAATAAGTTAACCGGCCAGAAGCATGTTGGCCAATTTAGTGGCCAGTTAGTGGATAACCAACTGACAGGCAAATTACACTTGGCTAATACCCAGTTAGATATTAATACTAGTCGTACTGTTGTAGCCAAGCCTGCTGCCGCAAATAAAAAAGTGGCAGTCGATACCACTATGTTATCTAAGCTGACCTTTCCAAACCGAGCTTTTGGTTTAACTCAGTTAGCTGAGCAGCAAAATGTCCATATTAAAAATGTTACTGTATGGACAGCTGATAAAGCCGGTATTTTAGAGCAAACTGACGTTTTAGTGCGTAATGGTAAGTTCTATAAAATAGGTAAGTCGTTATCTACCCCACGTGGTTATACTGTGATTGAAGGTGAAGGTTTACATTTAACACCTGGCCTAATTGATGAACACTCACATGTTGCAATAGAAATGGGCGTTAATGAAGGAACTGATGCTGTTACTTCTGAGGTGCATATAGGCGATGTATTAAACCCAGACGATATTAATATTTATCGTGGTTTAGCTGGCGGCACTACTACGTCGCAATTATTACACGGTAGTGCTAACCCTATTGGCGGCCAAGCTCAAATTATTCAATTCCGTTGGGGAGAAAGTGCCGAGAAGCTTAAGTTTAAAGATGCACCTGCGAGCATTAAATTTGCTTTAGGTGAAAACGTTAAACAATCTAACTGGGGGGAAGCTTTTACCGAGCGCTATCCGCAAACACGTGCTGGTGTTGAAACTACAGTGCGCGATGCCTTTCAAACTGCTAAAGAATATCAAGCAGATTGGGCAGCCTATAATAAGCTGTCTAAACGGCAACGTGCTGATATTGCCCCGCCGCGTAAAGATTATCGTTTAGACGTATTAGTTGAAATCTTAAATAAACAACGCTTTATTCATGCTCACTCTTATGTGGCGTCAGAAATTTTGATGCTGATGGGTGTTGCAGAAGAGATGGGTTTTAAAATCACTACTTTTACCCATATTCTTGAAGGCTATAAAGTGGCTAAAGAAATGAAGGCGCATGGTGCGAGCGGCTCTACTTTTGCTGATTGGTGGGCATATAAAATGGAAGTGCAAGATGCCATTCCTACTAATGCTTGTTTAATGGCAGACCAAGGTATCTTAATGAGTATTAACTCTGATGATGCCGGTTTACAGCGTCGCTTAAACCAAGAAGCAGCTAAGTCAGTTATGTACTGTGGCATGGACCAACATGAAGCCTTGAAAATGGTGACTATTAATCCGGCTAAACAGTTAAAAATTGATAACGTTACTGGTTCAATTGTAGAAGGTAAGCAGGCAGACTTTGTATTATGGAACGGCAATCCGTTATCTGTATATAGCCAAGCTCAGCAAACTTGGATTGAAGGCACTAAATACTTTGATATCGAAGCTGACAAACAGTTACAACAACAAGTTGTAGCTGAAAAACAGGCCTTAATGCAAAAGTTGTTACAAAGTGGCGATGATGCAAAAAAAGGTGAGAAAGGCGGCTATAAGCAAGATGAGCCTTTATGGCACTGTGAAGACCAAGGCGACTGGTTAGCCGAAGGTCAGTTTGCCCATTTTCTTCAGCATTCGCATTAAGGAGCTACAGCATGAAATTACATTCTATTAGCTTAAGTATTGCGCTTGCTTTAACTAGCAGCGTAGCTAGCTTAGGTTTCAGTGCAGCAGCACAGGCCCATGATATGGTGCCTGGTGCTGTGCAGCAACAGCCAATTTTATTAACGGGATTAACCGTGCACACTGTTGCTAATGGTGTACAACTCGATACTGATGTTTTAGTCGAGCAAGGTAAAATAGCCGCTATTGGTAAAAACTTATCTGCGCCTGCAGGCGCTAAAGTAGTAGCCTTAGATGGAAAACACCTTTACCCAGGATTAATTGCCTTAGCCAACCAGTTAGGTCTGATTGAGGTTAGTGCAGTAAGGGCAACAAATGACAGCCGAGAAGTAACTAATACTAACCCAGACATTCGTGCGAAAGTGGCTTATAACGCTGACTCAGAAGTGATCCCTACTATTCGTAGTAATGGCTTTACTCATAGTATGGTCTATCCTTCAGGCTCCATGATAATGGGCCAGTCTAGCTTAATGCAGTTAGACTCTTGGAACTATCAAGATGCGGTAACCAAAGATGATACTGGCTTACATGTCAATTGGCCTAATGCTGATAGCATTGGTTCTCGTTGGAACCCAAAGCCAGCAGCCGAAGTGCGCAAGTCTAATGAAAAAAGGTTAGCACAACTGCAACAGTATTTTGCTGATGCTAAAGCCTATTATGATGCTGAGCAAGCCGGATTGAACTACGGTAAAGATTCTCGCTGGCAGGCAATGCTAGGGTTCTTTAGTGGTGATTTACCGTTATTTGTCCATGCTGATGATGCTAGACAAATGCAACAGGCTATGCTGTTTGCAAAACAGTATCAGGTGTCACTAACGATAGTAGGTGGCCGTGATAGTTGGCGCATAGCTGATGAGCTTGCTGCAAATAATGTGGCAGTGATTTATACCGCACCATTTGGTTTACCTTCACGTAGTGATGAAAACTATGCGCAAGCTTATAAAACCCCAGCTGTACTGCAACAAGCAGGGGTTAATTTTGCCTTATCACTTGACGGCTATTGGGATACCCGGAACTTAGTGTTTGCAGCAGGCCAAGCCATCAATTATGGTTTAACGCCAGAGCAAGCTTTACGCTCTGTAACGATAAACGCAGCAAAAATTGCTGGCTCTGCAGCTAGTTTAGGCAGTATTGAAGTAGGAAAATCGGCCAGTCTAGTGGTATCTGATGGTGATATCTTCGATTATTTAACGCATAAAGTTAGTTATATGTTGATTGATGGTCGCGAGGTAGACTTAAATAACCGTAATAAGCAATTACACGAAAAGTATAAGCATCGTATTGAATAAGGTGCTTAGTGTTTAATTGTTAAATGAAAACAGAGCCAGCTTATGCTGGCTCTGTGTTAATTAGCCACCAGCCCATTTGGTTTTATAGCCCTCAGCTTGTAATAGCTGCTCTAATAGTTCTCGTTTATCAGCTTGGATCTCGATAACGCCATCTTTAACGGCACCACCACAAGCACATTTCTTTTTTAATTTTGCTGTTAAGGCAACTAACTCAGCATGAGATTTAACTATACCACTAATAGTTAATACTGCTTTGCCTGCCCGACCTTTTTTTTCACGGCGCAGCCTAAGTGCACCGTCTGGATAAGCGATACCTGAGGGTTTATCTGCTTTATCGGTGCTAATAGTGCCGCCATCAGTTGTATAAACTAAATTGCTGTCTGCCGGTGTAGACTGAGGTGCTGATAAATTATTACTGTTTTGGGCTTGCCAATCGGCGAGAGAAATTTTTTTGTTAGACATCATTTATACTCATATTGGTGCTATTAATTGTAAGATCATTGTCAGGACTGTGCGCTTTTCTATACAGAATCTTAGCTTAAACATTGCAACGGTACTGAGCAAGACTTTCAGTGATAGCTTGGTTTTTTAACGGCTTCTGCTAGAATATAGCACCTAATTCAGATAGCTGGATGGCTAAAATTGAACGAAAATGTTTTTGCAATCGACACAAGCTCTGGCAGTAAACAAGATCTCGTTGCAGACTATTTGCAGCTAAGTGGTTTACTTGTAAATTATGCTGATTTAGTTAAGGGCATTGCGCCTTTAGTTAGACAATATCAGCTGGCTATGCAACAGTTTTTAACCAAACATACGGTAGATAATTTAAGATGGCAGTATCAAGTCCCAGAGTTAGGTGAGGGTGGGGCTTGTTCTATTTTTGCTCAATTACAACCTGAGCCTTATGACTTAACTCATATTTTACCTGACAATTCTGCGCAGACGGAACAAGCGCTTTCTAAACTACAGGCATTAACCAATTATTATCAGCAACAATCAGGCTTAGATTGGTTTGGTATTTACCAAGCCAGACTTAACTCACAAGGTGATAAGGTATTAGTTAAGTTAGCATACTACGGTGCCGCATCACGAGCTGAGTTTCCATTAAATGCAGAATTTGCTAAACACAGTAATAATAGTACTGTTGGCTTATCCGGTATAGCAAAGATTATTAATAACGTTGCAGACTATGTAGCAAGCGGTGGTGAATATTATACTTGTGATCCTAAAGTAAATGCTGAAGCCTGTTTGCCCTTATTTGACCAATCAGGCAAAATAGTGGGTATTATTGATGCCGAAGATTTTAATAATAACGTTTTTACTACTGACGCCATTGCGTTACTAGTGGCAATTTGTATTACAGTGCCACAGTACTTGCCTTAACTTCAGTTGTTATCATTCATTTAACCCTAGGTAGAACATTATGTTTGCTGATTTAAAAGCCGTAGCCACTGATCCCATTTTAGGTTTAATGGCAGCGTATAAAGAAGATCCTAATCCGAATAAAGTTGATTTAGGTGTTGGTGTCTATAAAGATGAACAAGGTCATACTGCAGTACTTAACTGTGTAAAACAGGCTGAAAGTTTACGGTTAAAGCAAGAAGATAGTAAAACCTATATTGGTATGGCGGGTGATTTAAGCTTTAATCTACATATGGAGAAATTAGCTTTTGGTGCTAGCCATAAAGCCTTATTAGCTAATCGCTTAACCACAGCGCATACACCAGGTGGAACCGGAGCTTTACGTGTAGCGGCTGAGTTTATTAAGCGTGCTAACCCTAACGCCACAGTGTGGGTCACTACACCTACTTGGGCTAACCATATTTCTTTATTTGAATCTGCTGGCTTAAAAGTAAAAGAATATGCCTATTACGATTACAACACCCGTGGTTTGAATGAAGAGGCGATGTTTGCTGATTTAGCCAAAATCCCCGCCGGAGATGTGGTGTTAGTGCATGCTTGTTGTCATAACCCAAGCGGTATGGACTTAAACTTTGCTCAATGGCAGCGCTTTACCCAAATAGCACAAGAACGTGGCTTTACCCCTTTAGTTGATATGGCTTATCAAGGATTTGGTGCTGGTTTAGATCAAGACGCGGCTGGTTTACGCCATTTAGCTGATGCTGTACCTGAGCTTATTTTGTGTAGTTCATGTTCAAAAAACTTTGGTTTATATCGAGATAGGATTGGTGCTATCACGATAATGGCGCAAAACAGTGGCCAAGTGCAGAATGTTAAAACTAACTTATTAAGTGTGGTGCGTAGTATTTACTCTATGCCTCCAGCGCATGGTGCTATAGTAGTAAGCCATATTTTAGATAGTACAGAATTAACCGCTTTATGGCATCAAGAGTTAGCCGATATGCGTAATCGCATTAATAGTTATAGACAACTTATTATCGACAAGCTAACAGCAGAAGGTGTAGAGCAAGACTTTAGTTTTATTACTCGTCAGCATGGTATGTTTAGCTTTTTAGGCTTAACTAAACCGCAAATTGCTCAGTTAAGAGATAAGTACAGTATCTATATGGTCGATTCAAGCCGAGTTAGCATAGCAGGCTTAAATCATAGCAATATTGATTACTTTGCCGCATCAGTGGCAAGTGTATTAAAAGCGTAGTTAAAAAAATTTAAACAAAAAAACCGGCTGTGTAACAAGCCGGTTTTTTTGTACTCACCACTCACCACTCACCACTCACCACTAACAAACTCACTAATACTAGCCGCGACTTGCTCAGGCTGGGTCATATGACAGTGATGGCCCCCTTGTTGAGTCACTAATTTAAGCTTTTGGTAAAGGCTAGCTCCTTGCTGAAAATCGCTATAGTATTTACTATCAGTAGCTATTATAGCTAATACAGGGCATTGTACTGCGCTAATAATGGCACTAGCTTGTTCTGGTGTATAACGATACAAGGAGATATGACGTAAACGCATATCTGCACGCCAACTTACCCCTTTAGCATGTGTTATACAGCCACGCTGGCTAAGTAGCTTGGCTTCATGCAAACTAAAGTCGCTTTGCGCTTGGCGCGCCTCTGTTGCTTGGTTTAGATCTTTATAATTTAACTTGCGAGGTTTTCGATAACGCTGCCGTGAGCTGATCCCTATTCGTAATTGCTCGGCCGCTTTTGCTGCGCTTTCATTAATTAATCCCATGCTATCAATAAGAATAAGGCGAGAAACTAATTCCGGAAAACTAGCTGCTAAGGCGGTAGCAATCATCCCTCCCATGGAATGGCCAATAATAGTTAAGCCTTGCCAGCCTTGCTGCAAACATAAACTAGCTAAATCATCAACCCAATCAACAAAATGGTAATGGCTGTCTGCACTGCGATGTGCTGAATGGCCATGACCAGCAAATTCAAATGCTAATAATGGTAACTTTGCTAAGTCAGGTAACTGGGAGAATGCATGCGCTAAAGGGATAAAGCTAGCAGCGTTATCTAACCAGCCATGTAAGCATAAAATAGGGGATGCTTCAGCTGTAATATCAGCGCAATTGCTCAAAGCAGTATGAACTAGGTGATTAAGTCTGAACTCTGCGGAATAGGGTAAGGACATAAATTGAATAATCGACTTATTTACTTGTTAGTTGGTTCAATCTAACAGAATAAACACTGAAACTAAAACTAGTATTATAAGAGTAATTTTATGGCCGACTAGCCAAAACAATTCCAAGGTAATAACCTAGATTTATCAGTTAAGTTTTCATAAGAAAATTTAATTAATAAAAATTCAAAGCCCAAAAGTCAGTAAAGCCTAGTTATGCAGTGTCAGATGTTTTTATTCATTTTAATTTGCATATTTAAGTGATTATTTTGCATAGGTACGGTTGTTGCTGCATAGTTAGATATTAATATTTAGAGGATTTTTTGATAATATGAATATTAAATGAATGCTTGCATTAGTTTTTCTAATGGGTTAGGGCTAGTTTATCTCGTTGGTGGGTTGACTGAAAAATAGGCATAATAGAGCCATCTTAACTGCAGCGCACTTTTATCGAGGTATTTATGACTACTTTAAACACAGCAATCAATACAACAGCATCTAAAACAGTTCAACCAATAGCGACAAAAAATCTTGTTTTACGTCAAAATCAAATGCGTAGAATTAACCACTTATTAGGAAAAGTAGGTAAAGCATTAGCATTAAGCACTATGGTGCAAACTAAATAAATGCATTTGAACTGAGTGACGTAAAGCAGTAAAAAAGCCACGCTAGTTGTACAGGTTATTTATATCAGTACAGTAGTGTGGCTTTTTATTTTAACGCTAAGAAAACTTAGCGTTGCGCTAAACAGTTAACTAAATTCTCTTATATTTAATTCTATGTGGCTCTAAGGCTGCGGCGCCATAAGTGGCTTTAAGCCAAGCTTCATAATCTGAATAGTTACCTTCAAAGAAGTTCACTTTACCTTCATCGCGGTAATCTAAAATATGAGTGGCGATACGGTCTAAAAACCAACGGTCATGCGAGATAACCATAGCACAGCCTGGGAAGTCTAAAATGGCGTTCTCTAAGGCACGTAAGGTTTCGACGTCTAAGTCGTTGGTTGGCTCATCGAGTAACAACATATTGCCGCCAGCTTTTAATAGCGCTGCTAAATGAACTCGGTTGCGCTCACCACCTGATAAGTCACCAATAAACTTCTGTTGATCATTGCCTTTAAAGTTAAAGCGACCAACATAGGCGCGGCTTGGGATCTGATAGGTGCCAATTTGTAGAATATCTTGGCCACCAGAGATTTCTTGCCATACCGTATTTTTAGGGTTCATACTATCGCGGAACTGCTCAACACTGGCAATGTGAACGGTTTCGCCAACGACTATTTCACCTGAGTCTGGCTGTTCAGTGCCTGTAATCATTTTAAATAGAGTAGATTTACCGGCACCGTTAGGGCCAATAATACCGACAATAGCGCCTTTAGGGATACTAAAGCTTAAATCATCAATTAATAAGCGCTGACCAAATGACTTGCGCAGATTATTTACTTCCAAAACCTTGTCGCCTAAACGTGGTCCTGGTGGAATATAGAGCTCATTAGTTTCATTTCGTTTTTGAAAATCTTGGCTTTGCAGTTCTTCAAAGCGTGCCATCCTAGCTTTACTCTTAGCATGACGGCCTTTAGGGTTAGTGCGTACCCACTCTAATTCTTGTTGGATAGAGCGCTGACGGGCATTTTCGGCTTTTTCTTCTTGCTGTAAGCGAGCATCTTTTTGCTCTAGCCAAGAAGAATAGTTACCTTCCCACGGAATACCATAACCACGGTCTAGCTCTAAAATCCAGCCGGCAACGTTGTCTAAGAAGTAACGGTCATGGGTTATGGCCACAACAGTGCCTGGATAGTCGTGTAAGAAACGCTCTAACCATGCAACAGATTCGGCATCTAAGTGGTTAGTTGGTTCGTCTAGTAACAGCATATCTGGGCGCTCTAGTAACAAGCGGCAAATGGCTACTCGGCGGCGTTCACCACCAGATAAATGCTCAATTTTTGCATCCCAAGGCGGCAAGCGTAATGCATCTGCTGCACGCTCTAAGGTATTATCTAAATTATGACCTTCTTTGGCTTGAATTAAAGCTTCTAGTTCGCCTTGCTCTTTGGCTAAGGCATCAAAGTCGGCGTTTTCTTCAGCATAAGCGGCATAGACTTGATCTAAGCGGTTTAATGCCTCTTTAACATCCGCTACGGCTTCTTCAACAATTTCACGAACTGTTTTTTGCGGATCTAGTTGTGGCTCTTGTGGTAAGTAACCTATTTTGGTACCTGCAAGCGGTCTTGCTTCACCTTCAAATTCGGTATCAACCCCGGCCATGATCCGTAGTAAGGTTGATTTACCCGCTCCGTTTAAACCTAAGACGCCAATTTTTGCGCCAGGAAAAAAGGATAAAGAAATGTCTTTTAAAATCGTGCGCTTAGGAGGAACTACCTTGGAGACACGATGCATGGAGTAGATATATTGGGCCATGATTTATTTATTCTAAATAGAGTCAATAGGTGGCTGTGATTGTACGCCATTTTCAACAAAGAATGAAAGATATGCCGCTGTGGCTTGTGACTAGGTTTTTAGCAATAGCACGGTTATTAAGCTTGAATGTGCTACTTTGAATAAGTATTGCTAACATAAAGCCAAGAAGATGAGATATCACTCGCTTTTATAGCCTGTTTTCTGGTCTAATAGTGGCCATTAAAAAGTTGCACACAAGAAGGTTAATATGAGTCAGTTTGCGCAAGATCCTACTTTTTTACGCTTTGTCGAACAAGCTAAAACCCATGGCGTGGTTTATGTGTTGGCTGAAGGTGAAGATTTACTTGTTGTTGAATCGGTTGAGTTTGAAGATACTGACGTTATGCCATTTTGGTCTGATGAAGCCGCTGCATTGGCGCATTGTTCTGAAGAATGGTCGGTATATAAGCCAGAAGCTATTCCATTAGATGTATTTTGTGATGGTTGGTTAAAAGAAATGTATGATGATGGTGTGTTAATTGGCACTGACTGGGACGAAAGCTTAAATGGTCCTGAAGTTGAACCAAGAGAGCTATTAGAAGCGTTAGCATTAGTGCAATAATGTAACCATCAATTAGCATGGTGATTAATAGGCTAAATGGTTTTGTGCTTTTGTAAACCGTTTAGCTTTTTGCTTTGTATTGCTGTACCTGAGGTGATTTGGAATTCGTTATGTTATCAAAAGAAGCAGAGTTAGTGCGTGATACCTTAATTAGTCGTGGTTTAGAAACTCCGATGTTAAATAATGGTTTATCACGTGATGAAAAGTACACTAAAGTTAGACAGTTAATGTCTGAAGTTGTCAGCACCTTAGGTTTAGATTTAAATGATGACAGCCTAAATGAAACACCGCATCGAATAGCGAAGATGTATGTTGATGAAATTTTTGGTGGCTTAAACTATGCTAACTTTCCAAAAATGTCACTGATTGATAACAAGATGCAAGTGTCTGAAATGATTAAAGTGAAAGAAATTAGCTTTACCAGTACTTGCGAACATCATTTTGTCACTATAGATGGCTATGCCACTGTTGCCTATATTCCAAGTGGCCGCATTATTGGTTTATCGAAAATAAACCGTATTGTTAGATTTTTTGCGCAACGCCCGCAAGTACAAGAGCGCTTAACTCAGCAAGTATTAGTCGCCCTACAAACCTTATTAGAAACAGATAATGTTGCTGTAACAATGGAAGCAGTTCATTACTGCGTTAAGTCTCGTGGTGTTATGGATGTAAATTCAAAAACCCAAACCACAGCCTTAGGCGGCATTTTTAAAGACGATGGTCGCACTCGCGCCGAGTTTTTAGCTAATAATAGCTAAACAAATTTCTCAACTAGCTAAAAAGTGACGAGTGTATCTCTATTATTCGTCACTGCTTCAGTATGAAGCTAGTTACTTGTCACTGTTGCCATAGGCAACAAGTCACTGCTGTTAATAACTGACAACTAAGCACTCACAACTAAGCACTCACAACTAAACACTAAACTGGAGTCACCATGCGCATTTTTGCTGATGAAAACATGCCTTTAGTTCAGCAGTTTTTCTCTGATTTAGGCCTGGTTACCTTGTTTGATGGCCGTAATGTAACAGCGGAGCAGTTATCAGAGGCTGAAGTATTACTGGTTCGTTCGGTAACACAGGTGGATCAAGTCTTATTGCAGACTAACTCCGACTTAACCTTTGTTGGCACGGCAACTATAGGCTTAGAGCATATTGATCAAAGCTATTTAGCCAAACGTCAGATCCCCTTTACTAATGCGCCAGGGTGTAATGCCCAGTCGGTCGTTGAATATGTATTAAGTAGTCTGTGGTTTTTAGCCGAGCGTTATCAATGGCAACTGCAGCAAAAAACAATTGGGGTTGTCGGTGTTGGTAATATTGGTAGCCGTTTGGCAAAAAGCTTAAAGTTACTCGGCGCTAAGGTACTAGTATGCGATCCGTTGCGGCAGCAGCAAGAGCCTAGTTTCCCTGGGCCTGACTTTGAGGCAGTTGATTTTAATAGTCTATGTCAGCAAGTCGATATAATTAGTTTTCATACTCCTTTGCAGCGCGATGGTGACTTCGCTACCGAGCATTTATTAAATGCTAAAACCTTAGCCATGCTTAAACCAGACTGTGCCATTATTAATGCTGCTCGTGGTGGAATTATAGATAATAAAGCGCTTTTAGCTGAAGCAGAGGCTTTAGCCGAGCAAGGTAAGAAAAGGCCGCTGGTACTAGATGTATGGGAAGATGAGCCGGACATTTTAATGGCCTTAGTGCCTTATGCTGATATTGCGAGCGCTCATATTGCTGGTCATAGTATAGAAGGTAAAGCCAGAGGAACAGAAATGCTGTACCTTGCACTATGCCAGCAGCTAGGCTTGCAGCCTAAGCATAGTTTAGCTGATTTTTTAGCCTCGCCTGCAATTGAGAAAGTACAGATAACCCCAAGTTTTGGGGTTCCAGATGTCCAAAATTTAGCAAAGTTGTTATATGATGTGTCACGTGATGATGCGACATTTCGTCATTCACTCACGGATAAAGGTTTTGACTGGATCCGGAAAAACTATCCAGCAAGACGAGAATTTAGCTCATTACAGCTTAGTGGTACTGCGGTGCCGAATTGGTTATTACAATTAGGTTTTAGCCAGGAACAATAATTAAAGAGGAGCAGTCATGGCGTCGCAATTTAATGTTGCTGTGTTAGGTGCAACAGGATTAGTAGGTAAGCTAATAATTGAATTATTAGAAGAGCGCGGTTTTCCGGTAGATAGGTTATATCCTTTAGCCAGTAGTCGCTCTGCGGGTGAGACCATTAGTTTTAAAGGAAAAAGCATTAAGGTACAAAATGCTGATCAATTTGATTGGTCACAAGCCCATATTGCTTTCTTTTCAGCTGGTGGCAATGTGTCAGCGCAATATGCGCCTATAGCGGCAGAAGCAGGCTGTATTGTTATTGATAATACCTCACATTATCGTTATGAGCCTGATATTCCATTAGTGGTGCCAGAGGTTAACCCGCAGGCTTTAGCCGATTATAGAAACCGCAATATTATCGCAAATCCAAATTGTTCAACCATTCAAATGTTAGTGGCACTTAAACCTATTTATGATGCGGTAGGTATTAGCCGAGTGAACGTAGCAACTTATCAATCAGTTAGTGGGGCAGGACAAGATGCTGTTGAGGCTTTAGCGCATGAAACGGCACAGTTAATGAATGGCCGCCCGATTGAAAAAGAGGGGAAATTTGCTAGGCAAATTGCCTTTAATGTTATTCCACAAATAGATGAATTTATGGATAACGGTTACACCAAAGAAGAAATGAAAATGCACTGGGAAACCCAGAAGATTTTTGCTGATGATCATATAGCTGTTAATGCAACAGCGGTGAGAGTACCGGTTTTTTATGGCCACGCTGAAGCGGTACATCTTGAAACGCGGATGCCAATTAGTGCTGATGAAGTTAAAGCTTTATTAGCTAATAGTCCAGGCATAGTGTTAATTGAAAATAATGAAGAGTTTCCAACTCAAGTATGTAGTGGAAGTGGCCAAGATGAGGTTTTTGTTGGCAGAATTCGCCAAGATATCTCATATGAAAATGGTATTAATTTATGGATAGTAGCCGACAATATTCGTAAAGGAGCAGCAACAAATAGCATTCAAATTGCTGAACTATTAATTAGTGAGTATTTATAGCTGTATTTATTAACTTCAGGTCATAGTATTTAAATTGGCTCCTTAGGGAGCCAATTTTTTATCTATACTAAATACAGGCTAAGCAGCAATAATTTACTTAGCTTGTTGTTTTAATACCTAATACGATATTATCTAATGCTAATTTATTAGTGAAAAATAAAGTTGGAGCATAAATTGCTTGGCTTTTATCTATGTAGGTAGTATTACAGTTAGTTATTACAAAAAGCAGCCAAAGTAGGCTAGGGGATATCAATGCCGATGTTATTTGTTGTGTTTTTTGCTGTGCTTGTCAATTTTTCGTCACCTTTGCTGGCGCAGGAAGATAATGTACAAATCCGTGGGCCGCGAAGCACAGATAGCTTAGCGCAACAAGCAACGATAGGCCCGTTAGGCGCCAACGATACGCTATGGCGAGTTGCCGAGCGGTTGAAGCCAAATGCTAATGTTAGTTTATATCAAGTAATGTATGCCTTGTACCAAAAGAATCCGGATGCATTTTTAGACAATAATTTAAATCATTTAAAACCCAGAGCAATATTAAAAGTACCGTCGCTTCGCGAAGTAACACAAGTTGACATCAATCTAGCCAAGCAAAAAGCAGAGCAAGATGATATAGCGTGGGCACGGCGACAACAAACGGCCAAAATAGCAGTACAGCAATCTACACAGCAGCAACAAGTTGTTACTACAGAGCCGGTTTCGGTAGCTTGGCAACAAGAATTACAGCAAACTGCACAGCAGCAGCGCGAACAATTAGCGGCTATGCGTAGCGACTTTGAATATTCGATACAACAAGTGCAAACATTAGAGCTTGAAAATGAACGGTTAAAAACCAGCTTAACTGCAATTGAAGTTGAACTAGAAAAGCTTAGAGACCAGCTTAGTCAAGATAATGAATTACAGCAGCAGTTAGCTAGCTTAATAGCACAGCAAGCTGACTTGCTACGAGTTAATGCTGAGCTTGCAGCAAAGGTTAATCAAGATTTTAATTGGCAAGATGTACTTAAAAATCCATTATCTTGGGTTCTAGCTGCAAGTATTCCTGCTTTATTAGTCTTGTTTAGCATTTTATTGATTATTAAACGTCGTGGTAAGGAAACTGAGGCAGTGGTAAATTCAGTTAACTTAGCAAATACACCCGATCCGAGTTACCAATCACCTTTACCGCCTTTAGATGATAATGATGATATTGATGAAAGCTTATTTGAATTAGACGAAGCCTTATTAGAAGAACCTATTACTCAGGAAGATATAGCAGCCGATGAGTTTAGTGATATGCAACCCACGGCCAGTATAGATGATGAATTGTTAGATTTTGATGATGAGTTATTGCATGATGATAGCCCATTACCTGAGCCTATTGATAATGAACCAACAGACATCGAAGATGAGCCCTTTGATCCTGATCAAATATTGTCTGACACTGATATTTCGGCTTTATTATTGGCTGAAGATGAAGATGAAGATGAAGATGAAGATGAAACTATTATCGAGCCAGCTGATGATAAAGAATCGGTAACTGATGAGCTTGATACTATAGAAGACTTAGACTTTGTAGATGAATTAACTGATGACTTAGCCAGTACTGAAACTAGCGCTGAAGACGAGTTATCTCTAATCGAACAATCTCTTATGGATGATGCTGCTGAACAGCCTATAACGGAAGTGTCAGATGCAGATTTGATTGAGCAGGCATTTGCTGAAGATGGCTTAAGCCAAAGCAATGACCAGGCGAGTGTAAATGAGGAGTTTGCTTTAACCGACGAAAATACTCTAGCTGTAGACAATAAAGGCGAAATTGATAAAGAAGTAGATACAGACTTAGCCGACTTTGAAAATGATGTTGAAGTTGTAGCGATAGACTTAGCTGATGATACTGATAGCGTAACTGAGCAAGAGCAAGAGTTAACTTCTGCTTTAAATCAGTTTGAGCTTGCAGAAGACTCTTTAGTTAAAGCTATAAGTGCAGAAACAAATAAGCTAGATCCTGAATTAGAACCAGCTCTAACTATGGATTTAGAGACTGACGCTAATTTTACCGAAAATGATGCTGATGATATTTTTGAGTTTGATAGCACAAGTTTAGATGAGTTTGCAGAAAGCCTAGCACAGGAGCAGGCGCCTGATTTATCTACTTCAGATGATAACTCGGTAACATCAGTGACTGATGCGACTTTGTCTGTAGAAAATCCTAGCGAAATGTTAGAGCAATACCCCGATTTAGACTTAGCAGAAGATGATTTCTCACTTGATATTGACTCTTTATCGCCAGCGGTTTTAAGTGCTGAGGCGGTTCAACAAGAAAATGATGAGGCTATTGAGTTAGACCCATTAGCCGAGCACCAGTTTGACTCTTTGATGGGAGAGTTAGAAGCTATTGCTGGCAATGTTGAGTTAACAAACTCTGATAGCCCTGAGTTTGCACTAGAGCATGACGATATTGCCAAGCTTAAACCGGTAGCAAATAATGATTTTGATTTTACTGATGATGACTTTGTTGAAATAGATAAACTATTAGCTTCGACTGCTGAACAACAAGAAACTAACCCCGAACGTTTTAACAACCTTAATGTTGATGTGGGTTTAGATGAGTTTGCAGATGTAATTGGCAAGCAACAAGAGTACGATGTTGATAAAGATGACAATGGTTATGCCGCAAAATTAGATTTAGCTCGGGCTTATATTGAAATGGAAGACCCAGAAAATGCTGAGCAAATACTGACTGCAATTTTAGAGTCAGATGCACCAGCACACGTAAAAAGTGAAGCTAAAGCATTAAAGTCTTAAATTAGAGCTAAAAAATATTCATGCTTATTGCGAACGACTGTATAAAATTAAGTTCTGCGCTATAATCGCCGCGTTAAAATACATGAGGTAAATATGCGGATTGCATTAGGTGTTGAATATGACGGCGCAACATTTTATGGTTGGCAACGGCAGCGGCATGTAAACAGTGTCCAACAAGAGTTAGAAACAGCATTATCAAAAATTGCCAATCAGCCAATAGAGGTATTTTGTGCAGGTCGGACTGATGCTGGTGTTCATGCAACAGGCCAAGTAGTCCACTTTGATAGCCCAGTATTAAGAGATAATAAATCCTGGGTAATGGGCACTAACTCACAGTTACCAGATGCTATTTCGGTAAGATGGTCTCAGCCTGTATCTACAGAGTTTCATGCTCGTTTTAGTGCAACAGCGCGCCGTTATCGTTATATTATTTATAATCATAAATATCGGCCTGCTATTTTACGCGCAGGCTTAAGTCATTATCATCAAAAGCTAGATACCGACTTAATGCAGCAGGCAGCAAAGTACTTATTGGGAGAGCATGACTTTAGTTCATTTAGAGCCTTGTATTGCCAGTCTAGGACGCCGGTTAGGAATGTACATCATCTAAATATTAGTCGGCATAATGACTATATAGTTATAGATATTAAAGCTAATGCTTTTTTACATCATATGGTTAGAAATATTGCTGGGTGTTTGCTTGAAGTCGGAATGCAACTGCGGCCACCAGAATGGCTTGGTGAATTATTAGCAGAGAAAGACCGTAGTTTAGCTGCAGCAACAGCCAAACCCGGTGGACTCTATCTCGTGGATGTTGATTATCCCGAACAATTTGCTATTCCAGCATCAGCAGGCGGCCCCTTGTTTTTACCCGCCTAATAATCACTACTAAGACCAGTTATTTATGTCTTGTCTTGGTGGTTTTGTGCTTTAATACACAATGTATATCGAATTTTCGACGTGTTTAACGTTTTTACTATCGAGTTTTCTTGGTAGTTAGCTATAGGAATCAGTTATGAGTTGGTTAGAAAAAATCTTGCCTAGAACATCTTCATCTTCTTCTCGTCGAAATATACCTGAGGGTGTCTGGACTAAATGTAATTCTTGTGACGCTGTATTATATCGTGCCGATTTAGAGCGAAACCTTGGTGTTTGTCCAAAATGTGATCATCATATGCGGGTGTCAGCAAGAACGCGTTTAAATGATTTCTTAGATCCTAATACAGGTCAAGAGTTAGCCGCAGATCTAGAACCACAAGATTTACTTAAGTTCAAAGATAGCAAACGTTATAAAGATCGTTTAGTAGCTGCACAAAAGCAAACTAACGAAAAAGATGCCATGATTGTTATGCATGGTACTTTAAAAGATATGCCAATAGTGGCTGCTTCATTTGAGTTTGAGTTTATGGGCGGCTCTATGGCTTCTGTGGTTGGCGCTAAGTTTGTTGCTGGTGTAGAGCATGCCTTAAAACATAAAGTTCCTTTTGTCTGTTTCTCTGCCAGTGGCGGTGCTCGGATGCAGGAAGCTTTATTTTCATTAATGCAAATGGCTAAAACCAGTGCAGCTTTAGCTAAGTTAACCGAACAGGGCTTACCTTATTTTTCGGTGTTAACTGATCCTACTATGGGTGGTGTTTCAGCAAGCTTAGCGATGTTAGGTGATGTTAATATTGGTGAGCCTAAGGCTTTAATAGGTTTTGCTGGTCCTCGAGTTATAGAGCAGACAGTTCGAGAGAAACTACCTGAAGGTTTTCAGCGTAGCGAGTTCTTATTGGAACATGGTGCAATAGACATGATTGTTGACCGCCGAGAAATGCGCGATACAATTGCCAGGCTTGTTGCTAAATTTATGCAGCTTCCCGCTCCAGATTCAGATATAGATGTCGCTTAAAGATTTATGTCAACTCGCATCTTAAATAGCCAATCGTGCCAGACACTGGACGATTGGCTTTGTTATATAGAACAAAGTCATCCAATAGATAATATTGAGCTAGGACTTGATCGCGTTGCCACCGTTGCCAGTAAAGGGCAATTGCAGCAGTTGCCGGGTAAAAAAGTGTTGATTGCTGGCACTAATGGCAAAGGGACCACGGCTCGTTGTGTAGAGCAGTTATTGTTGGCCCAAGGCGCTTCAGTCGGAGTCTATAGCTCTCCGCATTTACTACATTTTAATGAACGCTTACGGATTAATGATCAAGATGTTCCTGCCAGCGATTGGGTTGACGCTTTTGCTTATGTTGAACAGCTTCGTGGTGAGCTAGGATTAACCTATTTTGAGTTTACTACTTTAGTCGCATTTTATTTATTACGCCAAGCTAAGGTTGATTATTGCATCATTGAAGTAGGCTTAGGTGGGCGCTTAGATGCGACTAATATTATTCATCCAGATATAAGTGTTATTACAACTATTGATTTAGATCATCAAGATTGGTTAGGCAATGATCGCAATATAATAGGCCGAGAAAAGGCGGGGATTTTTAGACCTGACTCGATAGCAATCATTGGTGAGTTAGCCATACCACCTTCAATATTAAGTTATGCCAAAGAGCTTAATTGTGTTACAAAAATAGTCAATACAGATTATGGCTATACCGCGCAAGAGCAGAGTTGGAGTTGGCACAGCGGGGATGATAGTTATAGCGACTTACCACTACCAGCTATTCCAGTGCAGAATCTAGCTTGTAGCTTAGCTATATTACAGCAATTACAGCGCTTACCTTCAGCTGCCATGCTTGAGCAAGAAATAAAAAACATTTGTTTATTGGGCCGGATGCAGTGGTTACAGCGGCAGCCTGCAATTATACTTGATGTTGCGCATAATCCGCAATCAGCACAATACTTGGCTCAGCAACTAAGGCCACTTACTGCAAAATATAAGCGGATTATTGCTTTGGTAGGAATGCTAAAAGATAAAGATATTACCAATACTTTATTACCTTTGTTACCCATAATGAATCAGTGGCATCTTGCTACTTTGCCTTGTGGCAGAGGAGCTTCTGCACAGCAGTTAAAGCAAGCTTTACCTGAAGCAGGCGTAGAAATAATCCAACACCATGATGTAATTAGTACATTTAAGCAGTTAAGGCAGCAGTTACAGGCAGAAGACTTACTTGTTGTGTTTGGCTCTTTTGTCACAGTGTCAGCTGTATTGTCAGATTTTGAGGAGGCAATATGACAGCCGGATTTAAACACCGCTTGTTAGGTACTATTATTTTAGTCTTAGTAGGTGTGATTTTTTTGCCAGATTTACTCGATGGTGAAAAACAAGTTGTTAAAGATGATTTTAAAGTGATCCCAGCTCGGCCAGAGTTTGCTGCCGTACCTAATCAGCAAGCTATTGAATCACAATCTATGGCAACTGTGCGGGCAGAAATAGCCAATGAAGTGGTAGATGAGCCTATAGTTGATCAGGCTATAGTTGAAGAATCACAAACAGAACAATTGCCTGTACAAGAATATGCTCAAGTCACAGTGCCCAGTAACAGTAATAATAATTTGCATAATGCTGCTTTAACTGAAGCTGCATGGGTGGTAAGTGTCGGTAGTTTTAGCAAACAACAGAATGCTAATGAGTTGATGCTTAAATTACGTCAAGCAGGCTTTGTCACTTATATGCGCACAGTAACTAATAGTAATGGCCTAGAACTGACTAGTGTATTAGTAGGACCAGAGTTAAAAAAAGAACGCTTAGAGCAGCAGTTACCAAAGTTACAACAAATAGCGGGTATTGATAACTTGCGAATAGTTAATTACCAACCGACAGAAAATAATTAGCCAAGCAGTGCTTAGCTTTGTTAGAATATATACCGTCGTCTAACAACCTTTGGTAGAAAATGGTTTGGGTTGATTTTGCCATTTTGGCAGTTATAGCATTATCTTCTGTGATTAGTCTCGTTAGGGGGTTTGTCAAAGAAGCCATCTCTCTTGGGGTTTGGATCTTGGCTTTTTTTATTGCCAGCCAATATTATCCTCACTTAGCCAGCTTACTCACGTCTATGTCCGAGCCCACAATACGAAATGCTTCAGCTATTGCTATTTTGTTTATCAGCAGTTTAATTGTAGGCGCAATTATTAATTATGTTATTAGTAAGTTAGTACAGACCACAGGTTTATCGGGTACTGATCGGGTTTTAGGCTTAGTATTCGGTGCTTTACGTGGGGTGTTAATTGTTAGTGCCGTATTGTTTTTTATGGATGCCTTTACGCCAGCAGCTAAGGCTGGATGGTGGCAGGCCTCAACTTTAATCCCTGAGTTTGGTTTTATCATTGAGTGGTTCTTTAGTTATATTCAGGATCACTCTAGTTTTATGCAACAGCCTTAATACGGGCGAGGAAAATTCAATGTGTGGTGTTGTCGGTATTGTCGGAAAGTATCCTGTAAATCAAGCCCTATATGATGGCCTAACGGTGTTACAACACCGCGGTCAAGATGCTGCGGGTATTGTTACAATAGATAGCAATAATACACTAAAATTACGTAAAGCTAATGGCTTAGTAAAAGATGTGTTTGAAATGCGGCATATGCAACGTTTAGCCGGCAATATTGGTTTGGGCCATGTGCGTTATCCTACGGCTGGTTCATCAAGTATTGCTGAGGCTCAGCCTTTTTATGTGAATAGCCCCTTTGGTATCGCTTTAGCTCATAATGGCAACTTAACTAATTCTCACTTATTAGTTGATGATATTTTTCGGATAGCTAAACGTCATATAAACACTACCTCTGATTCTGAAATTTTATTAAATGTCTTGGCCCATGAGTTACAAAATACCGGAGTTATGCAGTTACAACCCGAGCATATTTTTAGAGCTGTGGCTAATGTACACCGTAAAATTCGTGGAGCCTATGCCGCTGTTGCCTTAATTATTGGTCATGGCTTATTAGCTTTTAGAGATCCTAATGGCATCAGGCCTTTAGTGATGGGCAAGCGTGAAACCGAACTAGGTACTGAGTATATGGTCGCATCAGAAAGTGTCGCTTTAGATGCTGATGGTTATACTGTGATGCGTGATGTTTCTCCAGGTGAAGCGGTTTATATTACTCAAGAAGGTGAGCTGCATACTTTCCAATGTGCAGAGAACCCAAGTTATACGCCTTGTATTTTTGAATATGTTTATTTTGCTCGCCCAGACTCAACTATAGATAATATCTCGGTTTATGCATCACGGGTGGCAATGGGCGCAGTTTTAGGTGAAAAAATTAAACGTGAATGGGGGCATTTAGATATTGATGTTGTGATCCCTATTCCTGAAACAAGTACTGATACGGCATTAAAAATAGCCACCGTTTTAGATTTGCCTTATCGTCAAGGCTATGTCAAAAATCGCTATATTGGCCGTACTTTTATTATGCCAGGTCAAGAAGCGCGTAAAAAGTCGGTTAAACGTAAATTGAATGCTATCTGGCAAGAGTTTAAAGGTAAAAATGTTTTATTAGTCGATGACTCTATTGTACGTGGCACAACGTCTAAGCAGATTATTGATATGGCCCGTGAGGCTGGTGCTAAAAAGGTTTATTTTGCCTCTGCAGCTCCTGAGGTGCGTTTCCCTAATGTTTATGGTATTGACATGCCATCGGCAAACGAATTGATTGCACATGGTCATGACGTTGATAGTATTTGTAATATTATCGGTGCTGATGGGCTTATTTTTCAATCCTTACCTGATTTAATAGAAGCAGTTCGTATAGGTAATCCCGACATTAAACGATTTGATACCTCAGTGTTTGATGGTAACTATGTAACTAATGACATTGATCAGAACTATTTAAATCGTTTAGAGCAATTACGTAGCAATGATGCTAAAGCGAAAGCTGATGCGGCTATGGCAACTAATTTAGAAATGTATAACGAAGGCTAGAAAAAGTTAGCTTAAGTAAAAAAGGCAGTCGCTTCTGAAGTGACTGCCTTTTTGTTATTTATAATTGTAAATTAATGGGAGAAAGCGGGACCTAAACCATTACTCCATAAAATAGCAGTGCCAGCCAAAATACAGACTAATAACACTAAACCGGCTGTTACCACTGAGCTAGCATAAACAAAACCACGATCCTCTGGAATATGCATAATAATAGGCACACCCACATAGAGTAAGTAGACGGAATAAGTTAATCCTACTAAACCTGCTACTACTACAACCCATAACTCTGGATATAAACCGGCAAAACCTACCATAAACATTGGCGTTGCAGTATAAGCTGCTAGTTCAAGAGTTTGGGTATAACTGGGTTTAGCACCAAAGGTAATGGCCATCCAGTTTGCAATAAAGCTTAAAGCAAATACACCTGCTATAAGCGCAACATACATGCCAATTGCCATAATTCTGGCACTTTCTTCTGTTAAGATAATACGCTCGCCTGCGCCAATGCTCCAGCCTAAGTAAACCGCCGAATAATAAGCGCATAAGGCAGGAATTAGTGCAATTAACATAATATGGATTATGCTGTAACGAAAACTTTCATGTCGTGTATCTATGGAATGCCATTCTTGCTTTGGATGCGCATATAGACCCCATAAGTGATTCAATATCATAATTATTATCCTTGTCACTTCCTAATACGACCAGATCAGTTCTATGATCCTTGTATCAGTTATGACCAATATTCAGCAGTTCGTCAAGTGAACAGTGCAATAATTATACTGGTGAGCCGGAATGAAAGCGAAACTCGTCATCTATACTTAATATAAGATCTGCTTCTACAACACCAAAAAAATGTATTCGCTCGCTAATGTCAGTACCGGCTATTTTAGTGGCTAATTGTAAGTAATCCTCAAAATGACGGGCTTCAGAGCGTAAAAGAGAGATATAAAAATCTGCTAGAGGCTTATCTAAAAAAGGCGCTATTTTAGCAAAACGCTCACAAGAGCGAGCCTCAATATAAGCACCACAAATTAACTTATCAATAAGGGCGTTGGGTTCATAAGTACTGACATGGCGCAACATGCCTCTGGCATAGCGACTGGAAGTGATCTTGTCATAGGTTATGCCATAATGTTGCATCATTTCTAATACTTGATAAAAATGGTGTAGCTCTTCTTTAATTAGCAACACCATTTTATCAACTAATTCTTGACCATAGTTTGAATCAGCTTTTGGTAGCATAGATTTTTTCAGCTTTATATCGGCCAATTTTGTCCAGTCACCTTGTTGGCGATAAGTATAATCTTCATAAGGTTTTAGCCATTGCAATAGGGCAGTGCTGCTTTGTTCATCTACGACATAGCGGCGAATTAAATACATAGCCGATTGTGCTGCTTTTAATTCGCAGACTAAGTGATCGGTGAGTAATACAGCTAGATTTTCTGGCTTACGAGCAGCGTCTATCCAAGAGTCTGGTGTAGTGCAGTGTAAAAAGTTATTAATAGGTGTAAGTAACGACTGCAAAACAATCCCCTTAAATTTAAATTAGTGCTAGTAAATGAGCAACGGCATAAATAGCTAATTAGTCGGTTAATGGCGTGAAATGTAACTGCCACTGCTCTGCGCTAACCAATAAATAACTACTTTGGCTATACCAGTCACCTAGTACATAGCGTTGGCCAGTTTGACCATTTAGCGCGATCTGATGCACAGCAGGGCGGTGGGTATGACCATGAATTAACTTATTCACTTTAGCTTGTTGCATAACATGTATGACTTCCTCTGGGGTAACATCCATGATCTGTTGTTGATTGTTATTATTATATTGCTGCTTATGTTTAGCGCTGCGTAAGCGTGCTTGTTTGGCTAAATGCTGGCGCAACTTTAAAGGTAAATTAAGCATAATAAACTGCCACCAAGGCTGGTTCCACCATTTACGAAACTTTTGATAGGCAATATCTAAAGTGCAAAGGCTATCACCATGCATAATAAGCGTAGGCGTGCCATATAAATCTATAACCTGCTCTGGTGGTAATAGTGTCATACCACAACGTTTGGCATAAGCTTGGCGTAAGAAGAAGTCACGGTTACCATGAATAAAAAACAACTGAGTGCCATTATCACTCAGTTGCTTAAGTGCCGTGGCGACTTTTGCGATTAGTGGCTCGGGATTATCATCGCCAATCCATACATCAAATAAATCGCCTAAAATATATAGCGCCTCAGCCTTTACCGCGGTGGTTTGCAAAAACTGCATAAAAGCCGTTGTAATATCAGGCCGCTGTGCCGATAAATGAATATCGGCAATAAAAAGCGAATGTGGTGTACTAGGTTGAGGCTGCATGATATTCAGAGTTAGGCTTCAAGAACCGCTTTTTCTATAATAACGGGCTTAACAGGCACATCAGCATGGCCATTTGAATTGCCTGTTGCTACTTTCTTAATGCTGTCAACGACATCCATACCTTCAACCACTTCACCGAATACGCAATAACCCCAGCCTGAGCTGGTTTCAGAGCTATGGTTTAAGAAGTCGTTATCGCCAACGTTGATAAAAAACTGGTTTGAAGCTGAATGCGGATCATTAGTACGGGCCATGGCAATAGTGCCTTTTTTATTGGCGACTTTGTTGTTAGCTTCATTCTTAATAGGAGCCTTAGCTTTTTTCTGGTTCATGTCAGCAGTAAAACCACCGCCTTGGATCATAAAACCGTCAATAACACGGTGGAAAATTGTATTATCGTAAAAGCCATCTTTTACATAACTAGTAAAATTTTCGACAGTAATGGGTGCTTTATCGGCAAAAAGTTGTAATTTAATAACGCCATAGTTGGTATGTAAGCTGATCATAAATATATCCCCTAAATGTAAGTTGCAATATTCTACCTGAGCCGGCGCAAATCATAAAGCAAAGATAGCGAGGCAGGGGTGCTAGTGATACACTATTAAAAAATAAATACCCATAATATTTTCGGCCAGACAGAGCCAATTTGAGGACAAAATGTTACATATCTTTAATACCTTAACTAGAAAAAAACAACTATTCACTCCAATTGAGCCAGGGAAAGTAGGGCTTTATGTTTGTGGTATTACAATTTATGACTACTGTCATGTTGGCCATGCTAGAACTTATGTCGCTTTTGATGTTATTAATCGCTATTTACGTTTCTCTGGTTACGATGTGACTTATGTGCGTAACATTACTGATGTAGACGATAAAATTATTAACCGCGCTGCAGAAAATAACGAAAGCTGTGATGCATTAACCGCGCGCTTTACTAAAGCTATGCATGCTGATTTTGCTGCGTTAGGCTTGTTGCCTGCGGATATTGAGCCAAGAGTAACTACACATATGGCAGAAATTATTGCTATGATTGAACAGCTTATGGCTAAAGGCTATGCCTATGAAGCTGATGGTGACGTGCTGTTTGATGTTAGTAAATATAAAGCTTATGGTGAATTAAGTCAGCAGAATTTAGAGATGCTGCAATCTGGCTCACGGGTAGAAGTGGCAGACAATAAACAAAATCCATTAGACTTTGTGCTATGGAAATCAGCAAAGCCGGGTGAACCATTTTGGCAATCGCCATGGGGTGATGGCCGCCCAGGTTGGCATATTGAATGCTCAGCAATGAGTGCTAAACATTTAGGCCAACATTTTGATATCCATGGTGGTGGTTCAGACTTACAGTTCCCGCATCATGAGAATGAAATTGCCCAGTCAACTTGTGCTCATGATCATAAGTACGTTAATACTTGGATCCATACCGGTATGGTGCAAGTAGATAAAGAAAAAATGTCTAAATCCTTAGGCAATTTCTTTACCGTAAAAGATGTTTTGGCTACTTATAACCCAGAATCAGTTCGTTACTTTTTATTATCTAGTCATTATCGTAGCCAGCTTAATTATTCAGCTGAAAACTTAGAACAAGCCCATGCTGCTTTAGGCCGCTTATACACGGCATTACGTAATATTGTGCCCAGTGAGTCTATTGATATGGACAGTAGTTATATTGCTCAGTTTAAAGCTGCTATGGATGATGACTTTAATACTCCAGAAGCGTTGCCAGTGTTATTTGACTTAGCTAGAGAGGTAAATCGTTTTAAAGAAGCGGAACCGGCTAAAGCTAAAAAATTAGCGGCTGAGTTAAAACTGCTAGCTGGTGTGTTAGGTTTGTTACAAGGTAACCCAGAGCAGTTTTTACAGTCAGGTACCTCAGATGATGATGTGGCTGAAATTGAAGCGTTGATAACACAGCGTAACGATGCGCGTGCTGCGAAAGACTGGCCGGCTGCAGATGCAGCACGAGCTGCGTTAACAGCTAAAGGTATTATCGTAGAAGATAAAAATGGCGTGACAACTTGGCGCAAAGGCTAACTTCGCTAAGTTATAATAGCTTTAAGTAATAGAGAATAAAAAAACCGCCGAAAGGCGGTTTTTATTTATTTGATAGAAACCTCTTGATGCTTAGTCATGATACAACTGACAAGCTTCTATAGTGTTTTCAATTAAACTGGCTACTGTCATAGGGCCAACACCGCCAGGGACGGGGGTGATATAACGGGCCCGCTCTGCTGCTTTAGCATATTCAATATCGCCAACTAGTTTGCCATTATCTATTCGGTTAATACCCACATCAATAACTAAGGCGCCCGGTTTTATCCAATCTCCTGGTATAAATTCTGCGCGACCAACTGCAACAATTAATAAGTCAGCTCGGCGAACATGTTGCTCGAGGTTTTTGGTGAATTTATGGCAAATTGTGGTAGTGCAGCCGGCTAATAGTAATTCTAGCGCCATAGGTCTACCAACAATGTTAGATGCACCTACAACTACTGCATCCATGCTTTTTATATTGACGCCAGTGCTTTGCAATAGCGTCATAATGCCTTTAGGCGTGCAAGAGCGTAAGGCCGGCATACGTTGCGTTAGACGACCTATATTGTAAGGATGGAAGCCATCTACGTCTTTATGCGGGTGAATACGCTCTAATACTGCAGATACATCGATACCCGCAGGTAGAGGCAACTGGACTAATATACCATCCACTGTTTTATCAGCATTAAGGGTATCGATAAGCTCAAGTAGTTGTTGCTCTGTGGTATCTGAGGCTAAGTCGTAAGAAACAGAATGAAAACCTACTTCTTCACAAGCTTTACGTTTGCTTTCAACATAGACTTGTGAGGCGGCATCAAGACCAACTAATATTACGGCTAATCCTGGTGGGCGGCGTCCTGCGGCTACACGAGCACGAACTTGTGCTGCTACAGTATCTTTAGTTGCTTGTGCTACGGCTTTGCCGTCAATGATTTGTGCTGTCATCTAAAACTGGTCTCTGGCGGTATTAAATTGATGAGGCTATTTTCGCATAGCCTTAACCATAACTCCAACCCATTATTTCAGCGATTTTTTAGACAATAGGTTCAAATAATAGGCAGTTGGCCGATTTAAGTGAAAAAAGGTTTGACCCTTTGCTTGGGCGGCTGTAATATTCTGCCCCGTTGCCCCAGTGCAATTATGTCGGTGATTAGCGCAGCTTGGTAGCGCACTTGGTTTGGGTCCAAGGGGTCGCAGGTTCAAATCCTGCATCACCGACCACTTTAAGATATAAAGTATAAGAGCTTGGTAGGTTTTGATTGTGCGCCCGTAGCTCAGTCGGATAGAGCAACGGCCTTCTAAGCCGTAGGCCATAGGTTCGAATCCTATCGGGCGCGCCATAACTAGCGCTTTATACTTTGTACAGGCTTAAAGATAAATAGTACAGTTTCAATGGTGGTTGTAGCTCAGTTGGTAGAGCCCCGGATTGTGATTCCGGTTGTCGTGGGTTCGAACCCCATCATCCACCCCATTTCTTTATAGTCGGTGATTAGCGCAGCTTGGTAGCGCACTTGGTTTGGGTCCAAGGGGTCGCAGGTTCAAATCCTGCATCACCGACCACTTTTCTCCACTCAACACTCCATTATTTCCTTATATCTATAGGAATAATTTGCGTTGCCATATATGCTAAGCTTTATTTTCATCTAACTATTAGGCTAGTTATGATTATTGCTGAAACACCGCGTTTACGTATTCGTCATCTGACTGTTGCAGATGCTCAGTTCATATTGCATTTATTAAATGAGCCTTCGTTTATACACAATATTGCCGATCGTGGTGTGCGCAATGAACAAGATGCTTTAGATTATTTATTAAATGGACCTATGAAAAGTTATCATACTTATGGCTATGGTTTGTATTTAGTCGAGCATGTTGATAATGCTGAACCTATGGGGATCTGTGGTTTAATCTACAGGTCAAACTTGCAAGAAACTGATATTGGTTTTGCTTTATTGCCGCAATACTGGGGGCAAGGTTATGCAACCGAAGCGGCAAAAGCTGTGCTTCAGTATGGTTATCACAAATTAAATTTAACTAGAATAGTAGGTTTAACGAACGCTAGTAACCTGACCTCAATTAATTTACTGTCAAAGCTTGGTTTGCAGTTTGAAAAAACTGTGCTGTTATCTGGCCAGCAACAAGTAATGCTATTTTCATAGCATAAAAGAATTCGCTTAATTAAACTGTAATTTTATTACATAAACTTACTATTCATAAAATCTATAGTGAGTATAAGTTTTATTTTTAATTTGTCTAACTCATTGATTTTTAATTATATAGTGTCTGAAAGGGTTTTTGTTAATAGTTAGTTGCTTTGTCTGCAGTGGTGCTTGGTTACCAATTTTGTTATTATTCGTTCGGAACAACCAATGGAGGAGTTATGATTAACCCATCCTGGCGTCGAGTAGTGCTTAAAGTTGGCAGTGCTTTAATCGCGCCAGAAAACCAGGGCTGTAGTGAGCAGTTTTTACGTCCAATTGCTGAGTTTATTCGGCAATGTCGACTTCAAGATGTTGAAGTCATTCTTGTTTCGTCTGGCAGTGTTGCCGCGGGACGTCATCATTTTAATTTTCAGCATCAACGTGTGCCGCTAGTATTAAAGCGAGCAATGGCAGCAGTTGGCCAAAGTGAATTAATGAACTTTTGGAGTCGCTGTTTTGATTTTCCTTGTGCGCAAGTGTTATTGACCCACGGTGATTTGAGTGATCGGGTTCGCCATGTCAATATAAAAAACACCTTACAACGGTTATTAGACCATGATGTCTTGCCTATAGTGAATGAAAACGACACTATTGCGACAGAAGAAATTAAAGTCGGCGATAATGATAATTTAGCTGCTATGGTAGCAACAGTATCCAATGCTGATGCCTTGATCATTTGCTCAGATGTAGATGGTTTATATACAGCAGATCCAAATAAAGACCCAACCGCTACCTTAATTACTGAAGTTGATCTTATTACCCCAGAAATTTATGCATTAGCCGGTGGCGCTACTTCTAGTGTTGGTACCGGTGGGATGCGCACTAAAATTGAAGCGGCTGAAAAAGCGGCTGCACACGGTATTGATACCTTAATTATTGATGGCCATAAAGCAGATAGTTTTTCTGAGCTATTGGCAGGGCAAAACCCTGGCACTATCTTCTTTGGTCAAGAAGTACCGATGTCAGCGAAAAAACACTGGGTGCGACATACTTTACGCTCTAAAGGCGAAATATGGGTCGACGATGGTTGTATTGAAGCCTTGCGCTCTCATGGTGCCTCGTTACTTTGTAGTGGTATTGTTGATATTACTGGTGAATTTGAATCAGGTGATGCAGTTTTAATTCGTTGTGCTGATGGTAAACGAAAAATTGCTAAAGGTGTTACTCGGTTTAGTGCGAGTGAGTTGTTTTCGATTAAGGGACAGCAAAGTAGAGATATAGAGTCTTGCATTGGTTATTGTCCTACTGGAAGTGATGCCGTAATTCACCGCAGCGAAATGATGTTATTGGAGAGAGTATGAGTACCGATGTTGCAGCAATGATTGCTGCTAAAGCGGCAAAAGCAGCTAAAGCAGTTGCTAATTTAACCACTGAAGAAAAGAATTTTGTATTACAAAGCATGGCGAATCATCTTCGTGAAGCGACAGCAGATATTTTAGCGGCGAATAAAGATGAAGTTGCCACTGCCGTTAGCAACGATACCAGTGCTGCAATGATAGACCGTTTAACCTTAACGGAACAACGCATTGAATCAATGGCAAGCGCTATTGAGCAAATTATTGCACTGGAAGATCCTGTTGGTAAAACACGTTTTATTGAGCAGCGTCCTAACGGTATTAATATTGAAAAACGCCGTATTGCTTTAGGCGTAATTTGCATGATTTATGAAGCGCGGCCTAATGTGACCGCCGATGCAGGTGCCTTGTGTTTTAAAGCTGGTAATGCTGTTATTTTACGCTGTGGCCGTGAAGCTATTCAAACTAGCTTAGCTATAGCTAAAGCGATGCAACAAGCCTTACGCGAGCATAAGTTGCCGGATGAAGTTATTAGCATAGTGCCGGATCCGGATCGCGACTTAATGTTAGGGCTATTAAAACAAGAAGAATATATTGATTTAGTGATCCCACGCGGTGGTGAAGGTTTAATTCGCTTTGTGACTGAACATAGCCGGATACCGGTCATTCAGCACTATAAAGGCGTCTGTCATTTATATATTGATCAAAGTGCTGATTTAGACATGGGGCTTAAGCTACTGTTAAACGGTAAAGTACAGCGTCCAGGTGTCTGTAATGCATTAGAAGCCTTATTAGTAAATAAACACGTTGCCGCTGATTTTTTACCTAAAGCTAGTGCAGCCTTAGCTGAACATAATGTGATTATTCATGCTTGTAAGCAAAGTATTGATTATTTTAACCAAGCGCAGTTAATTGAAGAAAATGAGTTTGGTCAAGAATACTTGGCTCCGGAAATTGCTATTCGTGTTGTCGATGACATGGATCATGCTATGGAACATATTGACCGTTTTGGTAGCCAACACACTGAAGTAATCTGTACTGCAGATCAAGCCAATGCCGAGCGCTTTATTCGCCAAGTTGACTCAGCAGTAGTAATGCACAATAGTTCATCACGATTTTCTGATGGTGGTGAATTAGGGTTAGGTGCTGAAATTGGCATCTCTACCAGCAAGTTGCATGCTTATGGTCCTATGGGATTAGAGGCGTTAACTGCCGAAAAATATGTGGTTACAGGTAACGGTCAGACCCGTAGTTAAAGTAGCCATATTAAATAATTTTAAACGCAGCAAGGTTAACTCAAGCCTAAGCTGCGTTTTTAAATTCTATTTTGTTATAAATTGGCATAAGTTTGGGACTCGACCTCGGCTCATTAGGTCGCTATAATGCCGCGTCCTTTTTTATAACAGACTAGTAAAACGTTAATAAACGAAGCTAGATCACATTACTACGGCGTAGCGTAAACGCCCTATATTGAATTTGAGGAAACAAGATGCAAGTTTCAGTTGAAACCACTCAAGGTTTAGAGCGCCGTTTAACCATTACCGTGCCTGCCGAGAAAATTGATAACGAAGTTAAAAGTCGCCTACGTGATTTGGCTAAACGCCAAAGAATCGATGGCTTCCGTCCCGGTAAGGCACCGGTTTCACTGATCCAAAAGCGTTTTGGCCAGTCGGTATTGCAAGAAGTTGCGTCAGAGCAAATGCAACGTCATTTCTATGAAGCAATTATTGAAAACAAACTAAACCCAGCAGGTACGCCAACTTTTACTCCTGGTGAATTAAGCCAAGGTCAAAATTTAGATTTTACAGCAACATTTGAAATCTATCCTGATGTTGAAGTACAAAACCTAGACAAAATTGAAGTGTCTAAACCAGTAGTTGAAATTACTGAAGACGACATGAATAAGATGTTGGATACTTTGCGTAAGCAACATGCAACTTGGGGCGAAAAGTCTGATGCTGCAGCTGCTGGTGATCGGGTTGAAATTGACTTTGTCGGTTCAATCGATGGCGAAGAGTTTGAAGGCGGCAAAGCCAGTAAATTTGAATTAGAGCTTGGTCAAAATCGGATGATCCCAGGTTTTGAAGACGGTATCATTGGTAAAAAAGCCGGTGAAGAAGTTACAGTAGAAGTTAATTTCCCTGAAGATTACCATGCTGAAAACTTAAAAGGTAAAGCTGCAAGTTTTGCTATTACTATTAATAAAGTAGAGCAACAAGTTTTACCTGAGTTAAATGACGAGTTTGCTGGTTTATTTGGTTTAGAAATAGCTTCAGTTGACGCACTTAAAGTAGAAGTGCGTAAAAACATGAACCGTGAATTAGAGCAAAACATTAAAGCTAAAGTAAAAGAGCAAGTTATCAAAGGTTTATTACAGCATAATGAATTAGAGATACCAACAGCTTTAGTTGCAGGCGAAGTTGAAGTGTTACGTAAACAAGCTATGCAACGTTTTGGCAATAATGTTGATGCTAAAAACTTACCTGAGTTACCAGCTTCATTATTTGAAGAGCAAGCAAAAGACCGGGTAAAAGTAGGTCTATTATTAGGCGAAATCATTAAAACGAATGAACTGAAAGTTGACGAAGATAAAGTTAAGCAATTAATTGAATCTGTTGCTTCTGCTTATGAAGATCCAGAAGAAGTCGTTCAGTATTATAATAGCAACAAAGAATTATTGCAGAGCATGCGTAATGTAGCATTAGAAGAGCAAGCCGTTGAGCTTATTTTAGCTAAAGCTAAGGTAACAGAAGAGAAAACTGCTTTTGATGCCATTATGAATCCACAAGCTGCTCAGTAATATTGACTTCTTGAGTCACGACAGTTTTAATGGCTCGGACAACAGTTCGGGCCATTTTATTTTTAGGCACTGCTTAGTAGTTATTTAGAGGGAATCTCATTTTATGTCTATGCCACAACATCTGAACGATTTAGTAAGTGCTTTAGTCCCTATGGTCGTTGAGCAAACCGCGAAAGGCGAACGTTCATATGATATTTATTCTCGATTATTAAAAGAGCGGGTTATCTTTTTAACTGGCCAAGTCGAAGATCATATGGCCAACCTGATCGTGGCTCAGTTATTATTTTTAGAATCTGAAAGTCCAGAAAAAGATATTTATATTTATATAAACTCGCCTGGCGGTTCAGTCACAGCGGGTTTATCAATTTATGATACTATGCGCTATATTAAACCTGATATCGCGACAGTATGCGTTGGTCAAGCCGCTAGTATGGGGGCGTTTTTATTATCTGGTGGCACTAAAGGTAAACGTTATTGCTTACCTAATGCCCGAGTGATGATTCACCAGCCTTTAGGTGGTTTCCAAGGTCAAGCCACAGATTTTGATATTCATGCTCGTGAAATCTTATATATAAGAGAAAAGCTTAATCGCTTAATGGCCGAGCATTCTGGTCAAACATATGAGCAAGTATGTAAAGATACTGAGCGCGATAATTTTTTAAGTGCCCAACAGGCCTTGGAATATGGCTTAGTCGATGCCATATTAACCAATAGAGATAGTATTAAGTAACAGAAACTCAGCAGCTGCCATTAAAGTGGCCTGCATTGTAGTGAAGAGGTAATTAGATGTCTGATCGCACTGATGGCGATAAGAGTGGTAAATTGTTGTACTGCTCTTTCTGTGGTAAATCACAGCATGAAGTGCGTAAGTTAATCGCAGGACCACAAGTCTATATTTGTGATGAATGTGTTGATTTATGCAATGACATAATACGGGAAGAAATAAAAGATATTTCTCCTAAGCGTGATGCTGACAAATTGCCGGTGCCGCATGAGATCCGTGCTCATCTTGATGACTATGTAATAGGTCAAGAGCATGCTAAAAAAGTACTAGCTGTTGCTGTATATAACCATTATAAGCGTTTACGTAATGCTCAAGAAAAGCCTGAAGTAGAGCTAGGTAAAAGTAATATTTTATTAATAGGTCCAACAGGTAGTGGTAAAACGCTATTAGCAGAAACCTTAGCGCGCTTATTAGATGTGCCTTTTACAATGGCAGATGCAACCACATTAACTGAAGCAGGTTATGTGGGTGAAGACGTTGAAAATATTATTCAAAAATTACTACAAAAATGTGATTACGATGTAGAAAAAGCTCAGCGTGGCATTGTTTACATTGATGAAATAGATAAAATTTCACGTAAGTCTGATAATCCATCTATTACCCGTGATGTGTCAGGTGAAGGGGTTCAACAAGCATTATTGAAGCTAATTGAAGGCACTATTGCCTCAGTTCCGCCGCAAGGTGGTCGTAAGCATCCACAACAAGAGTTTTTACAGGTAGATACCTCTAAAATCTTATTTATATGTGGTGGTGCTTTTGCAGGCTTAGATAAAGTGATAGAGCAGCGTTGTGCTAAAGGTGCAGGTATTGGTTTTGGTGCTGAAGTGCGCAGTAAAGAAAGTACCCGTTCTATTAGTGAATCATTTCGTGATGTAGAGCCAGAAGACTTAGTAAAATACGGTTTAATTCCAGAGTTTATAGGCCGTTTACCTGTAGTTGCAACATTAACTGAATTAGATGCGGATGCGCTAATACAGATTTTAAGTCAGCCTAAAAACGCCTTGGTTAAGCAGTTTTCAGCTTTATTTGCAATGGAAGATGTTGAACTTGAGTTTCGTGATGATGCGTTAAAAGCCATTGCTAATAAAGCAATGGAGCGCAAAACAGGTGCTCGGGGCTTACGTTCTATAGTTGAAGCGGTATTATTGGATACCATGTACGAACTACCTTCGTTGGAAAATGTTTCCAAAGTAGTGATTGATGAAACGGTCATTCGAGGCGAGAGTGAGCCTATTCTGATTTATCAAGCCAAAGATCCTGTAACTGCTGAATCATAGAAATAAGTATAAAAAAGAAACAAAAAATAAAAAAAAAGGAGCTGAATAAGCTCCTTTTTCGTATTGCTAATTGAAGTTCGCTAAATGAACCCCATATACTTATACATGTTTCGCGGCAGCTAGAAGTTTCGCGCCAGCAATAATTAATTTCGAGAGAGAATCAATGACAGTAGAACAAGCTGAACGTTTGCATATGCCAGTATTGGCGCTGCGA
This sequence comes from Rheinheimera sp. MMS21-TC3, assembly GCF_032229285.1. NCBI lineage: Bacteria > Pseudomonadati > Pseudomonadota > Gammaproteobacteria > Chromatiales > Chromatiaceae > Rheinheimera > Rheinheimera sp. MMS21-TC3. Next base: position 2,250,071 of record NZ_CP135084.1, on the reverse strand, counting down.
GACGTTGTCGTCTATCCCCATATGGTGATCCCACTTTTTGTTGGACGAGCAAAGTCAATCAAATGCCTTGATGCCGCTATGGATAATGATAAACAAATATTCTTAGTTGCTCAAAAAGATGCGACTTTAGATGATCCTAGTGTTGAGGACCTATATGAAATAGGTACAGTTGCAACAATCTTACAGTTGTTAAAGTTGCCTGATGGTACGGTTAAAGTGTTAGTTGAGGGTAGTCGTCGTGCTCGTATCGCTGACTTTACTGAAACTGACGATACTTTTGCCGCCAATATTGATGTTATTGTTACAGCTGAACCTGAAGAGCGTGAGCAAGAAGTATTTTTACGCTCAGCTATTAATCAGTTTGAAGGGTACATTAAATTAAATAAAAAAATACCACCTGAAGTATTAACGGCGTTAAGTGGTATAGAAGACTTAGCCCGTTTAGCCGACACTATGGCTGCGCATATGCCATTAAAGGTTGAAGATAAACAAAAAGTACTTGAGCTATTAGATGTAACAGCACGGCTTGAGTTTTTAATGGCGATGATGGAAAGCGAAATTGATATTTTGCAAGTTGAACGACGTATTCGTAGTCGAGTCAAAAAGCAAATGGAGAAAAGTCAACGCGAGTACTATTTAAATGAGCAAATGAAGGCTATCCAGCGTGAGTTGGGTGATCTTGAAGATTCACCAGATGAATTTGAAGCTTTAGCAAAAAAAATAGCTGATGTGAAAATGCCAGCAGAAGCGGCAGATAAAGCCAAAGCAGAACTGCAAAAGTTAAAAATGATGTCGCCGATGTCAGCAGAAGCGACAGTGGTACGAAGCTATATCGAGTGGCTAACCAATGTGCCATGGAAAAATCGCAGCAAAGTTAAAAAAGACTTAGCCGCCGCAGAAAAGATATTAAATGCCGATCACTATGGTTTAGAAAAAGTAAAAGAGCGCATTGTTGAGTATTTAGCGGTGCAGCAACGGGTTAATAAACTTAAAGGCCCAATTTTATGTTTAGTGGGCCCACCAGGTGTTGGTAAGACCTCTCTAGGGCAGTCTGTGGCTAAAGCTACTGGCCGTAAGTATGTACGTATGGCATTGGGTGGTGTTAGAGACGAAGCGGAAATACGTGGCCATAGACGCACTTACATAGGGTCAATGCCGGGTAAGATTATCCAGAAAATGGCAAAAGTAGGGGTGCGTAACCCATTATTTTTGTTAGATGAGATTGATAAGATGGCTTCGAACTTTCGAGGAGATCCTGCATCAGCTTTGCTAGAGGTATTAGATCCTGAACAAAATACTAGTTTTAGTGATCACTATCTTGAAGTTGATTATGATTTATCTGATGTTATGTTTTTTGCAACATCAAACAGCCTAAATATTCCGGCGGCTTTACTTGATAGAATGGAAGTTATCCGTTTAGCGGGTTATACCGAAGATGAAAAACTTAATATTGCTAAGCAACATTTAATTTCAAAGCAAATCAGTCGTAATGGTTTAAAAGAAAGTGAAATTGTTATTGAAGATAGCGCTATTATTGGCATTATTCGGTATTACACTCGTGAAGCAGGTGTCCGAAACTTAGAGCGAGAAATTTCAAAACTGTGCCGCAAAGCAGTAAAAGAGATTTTATTAAATAAAAAAATTAAGCAAGTTGTCATTAATAACGACAATCTAGAAGAGTATTTAGGCGTACAACGGTTCGATTATGGTAAAGCTGAAGACAGTAACCGTATAGGTCAAGTAACAGGTTTAGCTTGGACTGAAGTAGGTGGAGACTTGCTAACGATAGAAGCTGCCTCTGTGATGGGTAAAGGTAAACTTACCTTTACCGGCTCGCTAGGTGATGTCATGAAAGAATCTATCCAAGCAGCCATGACGGTTGTTCGTAGTCGAGCTGAAGGCTTACGTATTAACGAAGACTTTTACGAAAAACGTGATATTCATGTTCACGTACCAGAAGGTGCTACGCCAAAAGATGGCCCAAGTGCAGGTATAGGTATGGTGACAGCGTTAGTTTCAAGCTTAACCGGTAACCCAGTACGAGCTGATGTTGCTATGACAGGCGAAATTACCTTACGAGGTGAAGTACTAGCCATAGGTGGCCTGAAAGAAAAGCTTTTAGCTGCACATAGAGGGGGAATTAAGCGGGTATTAATTCCACATGATAACGTTCGTGACTTAAAAGATATCCCAGCAAATGTTAAAGCTGATATTGAAATTTGCCCAGTAAAATGGATAGATGAAGTATTAGAATTAGCCTTACAAGAGCCAACAGCGCGTGTTTCTGTCGAAAAACCGCTAAAAAAAGCAGCAAAAGCTAAAAAAACTGAAAAAAATCCGGTTTAGGGGGCTTTTAATTCTCTTAAGCTGTGATAAGTTATGTGCACTTTCGGCGTAGCCCTTATCAGACAAGGGCTAGAGTCAAAGCAATTAAAACTAGCTTTACTGTTTCTTTTGCTTGCAAGCAACTAAGTTGCTTGTTATAACAATGAAACGCACTTACAAGGTTAGTAAAGTGTAGCTGTTGAAAATAATAACAATTGAAGGGGATGATATTGTGAACAAGTCTCAACTTATCGACAAAATTGCTGCTGGTGCAGACATTTCTAAGGCATCAGCGGGTCGTGCTTTAGATTCGTTCATTGATGCGGTTACCGAAGCTCTTAAAGAAGGCGATTCAGTAGCATTAGTTGGTTTTGGTACCTACAGTGTGCGTGACCGCGCAGCTCGTACAGGTCGTAACCCACAAACGGGTGCAACTATCGAAATCGCTGCAGCTAAGATTCCAGCATTCAAGCCAGGTAAAGCATTAAAAGATGCAGTTAATTAATCATTTAAGTGATTAAACACTTATTATTGATTGGAAGTTTAATTTTAAAACCGCAGATGAATTTTAAAGATAAACTGGAAATGATATTGCGGGTGTTAGGATAAAACAACCGTAGCCTTGTAAAGGCTTCTCTAAAAAAAGCGCATCTGTTAAGATGCGTTTTTTTTTACGGCAACAACTAACTATTGATGTTGTTTCCCAGGCGCTAAGTTGAATAAAGAGATTGTACTAAGATGTTAGAAAAAATTAGAGAAGGATCGCAGGGGATATTTGCTAAAACCATCTTAGGTTTGGTAATTCTGACATTTGCCCTAGCAGGTGTGGGTAGTTATTTAAGTTCTCCTGCAGAAGTCAATGTTGCCACTGTAAATGGTGATAAAATATCCAAAGCAGAATTTGATCAAGCGTTTCAAAATGAACGTACACGTTTGCAACAGCAGTTTGGTGAAATGTACGCTACGCTAGCGGCCGATCCAGCTTATATGAATAACTTTCGTAGTGAAGTGTTAGAGCGTTTAATCGATGAACGTTTACAGCAGCAATTTGCTACAAAACTTGGCCTGCGGGTCAGCGATGAACAAATCCGCGACGCTATTCGTGACATGGTAGAGTTTCAAATTGATGGTCAATTTAATAATGACCGTTATATTGCCTTATTACGTCAGTCTGGTTATCAGCCTGAACAATTTCGAGAACTAATGCGTGAACAGATGTCGCGTAATCAATTATTAATAGGTGTATTAGGCAGTGATTTTGCCACTGTTAATGACATGCAACAATTAATGAAGTTGCAACAACAAAGCCGCGATGTTGAATATGCGCGTATTGCGGCAGCAAATTTTGCTGCCGATGTTAACTTAACTCAGCAAATGCTAGAGGATTATTACACTACGCATATAGCCCAGTATCAAACAGAGCAAAAAGTTGCGGTAGAATATGTTGAGTTGTCGGCCGAAACCTTAGCCAAAAATATTACAATTACTGAGCAGCAAATACAGCAGTTTTATAATGACAATAAAGCCTTATACTCAAGTAAAGAACGCCGTAAAGTTGCTCATATCATGTTGGAATCGGAAGAAGCTGATGCTGAAGTTGAAGCAAAAGCTAAACAATTGCTAGCGCAATTACAAGCCGGTGCTGACTTTGCTAAATTAGCACAAACTGAGTCTGCAGATACATTTTCTGCAGAAAACGGCGGCGAGTTAGATTGGTTGGCTCTTGGTGATATGGACGAAGACTTTGAAACCGCAGCTTTTGCCCTAACAGCTGAAGAGCAGTTAAGTCCTGTGGTAAAAACAGCTTATGGTTATCATATTATTAAACTCATTAAGCTAGAGGCAGCGCAACAGCAAGATTTAGCCGAAGTATCGGCAGAAATTGCACAGCGTTTACAAGAAGACCAAGCAGCAACTGAGTTTTATGATGCAAAGCAACGTTTAGCTGAAGTAAGTTTTGAAGTCTATGATTCATTAGAGGATGCTGCTTTAGCTATTGATGCAAAAGTTGTTGCAACGCCTTTATTTAGTCGCACTAACGCTTCTGCACCTTTAAATGCGCCTGTTGTCATGGCTAAAATATTTGATGCTGATTTTATAGCAGACAAAATTAATAGTGATGTTATTGAATTAGACAAGCAGCACGTGATAGTAGTGAGAGTTAAGCAATCAGAGCCAGCGAGAACTCAAGGTTTAGATGAAGTTAAAGCTTCTGTTGAAGCTGCAGTTAAGGCAGAGCAAGCAGCGTCATTAGCCAAAGCTAAAGGGCAAGAGCTATTAGCTAACTTTAAGCAGTCTACTGATGCTGAAGTCAGTTTTGCACAATTTATAGCAGCATCTAATTTAACCCTAGAGCAAGCAATGGGTACGCCACGCTTTGGCGGCACTTTAGATGGCCAAATTCGGGCTAAAGCTTTTGCAATGGCTAAGCCTATCGATAGCCAGCCAGCCGTAGATATGGTTGAGCTAGCCAATGGTGATGTTGCCTTGGTATCTGTAGTCGCAGTAAAAGATGCTGATATTACTGTGGTGCCAAATGCTGAGCAATTAGAGCGGCTAGCTGAGCAGAATGCCCAGCAGTCTTATGCTGCAGTGTTAGCGTCTTTAAGAGCACAAGCTGAGATTACTCGCAATTTACGGGCAACACAAACTAACGATAGCTCAATGTAATTGCCTGTATCTGTTATTGACTTTACAACGCCGTGTTAATAACACGGCGTTTTTTTATGGGGTATAATAAGAGGCATAATTTGTTAAGCTTGGGTGCTGTTAATAAGCTTTTTGCTATAGTCAGATTGCGGTTGGTTAAATACAGTCATAGTATCTGCGTAGTCTACTACTTTACCTTGTTCTAATACTAATAAGTCATCGGCAATATGCTTAATCAAACGTAAATGGTTAGTGATTAGCAAATAGGCTAAGCCGGTAGTTTGTTGTAGTTCGAGCAGCAGGTTGACAATTTGAGCCCTTAGCGAAGGGTCTAAGGCTGTTAGAGCTTCATCTAATACAAGAAGCTTTGGGTTAAGGATTAAGGCTCTAGCGAGCGCTACACGTTGAATTTGCCCGCCTGAAAACATGTGTGGATAGAAATCTGCATGGTCATCTAATAGACCTAGTTGTTTTAATGTTTCTTGAATTCTTTTCTGCCGTTGTTCCAGATTTAATATAGTACTAAAGCGTAAGACATCATCCAGCATTTGGCCTATTTTTTGATGTGGATTGAGTGAGCGTTCAGCATCTTGAAAAATAAACCTGATCACATGATTATATTGGCGAAAGTTGTTAATTTTTACCTTTTCACCCGCAAGCACTATATCACCTGTATCGGGCTTTTCTATACCTACTAATAACTTAGCTAAGGTACTTTTACCAGAGCCGGTTTGGCCAACAATGGCTAAGGTTTTTCCTGCATCTAAGATAAAATTTATATCAGTTAGAGCGTGGACCGCTTGGCGACCAAATAAACCTTTAGAATTGTGGTAGGTTTTGGATAAATTGCGAACTTCTAATAATGCAGTCATAAAGTTTCTTTTTTAATTAGCGGAAAATGACAACTATAATAGTGGTTGTGTAACCGTTCTAACTTAGGTGTTTTTACGCACTCTTTGCGGGCATTAGGGCAACGAGGGCCTAAGCGGCAGCCTATAGGTAAGTTCTGTAATAATGGTATGCTGCCAGGTAGGGCATATAAAGGACTTTTAGCCGTTAGCTCAGGCTGAAACTCAGGCGCACTTTTGATTAAAGCATGAGTGTAAGGGTGCATAGGTTGTTTAATAATAGTGGCGGTTTCGCCAGCTTCAACTAATTGACCACAATAGAGCACACTTAAACTTTGGGTGTAGCGAGCAATGCTTTCAAGTTCGTGGCTAATCAATAATATGGCCGTGCCTTTAAGTTGATTAATGCTAGCTAATAACCTAAATAATTGCGCCTGAGTAGCGCTTTCTAAGGCGGTAGTTGGCTCATCCGCGATTAAGAGTTTAGGGCTTTTTGCTATGGCCATAGCTATAGTTACTTTTTGACAAATCCCTTCAGATAACTGATATGGATAACTATGAATAATGGCCTTATGGTCGCTAATGCCTACTTTATGTAGTAACGCTATTGCTTTACGACGGCGCTGATAGCGCCTACGCCACCAGGGGCCTTCTAATTGATGATTTGGAATAGCTTCTTCTAGCTGATCAATAATAACATCGGTAGGGTCTAAACTTAAACTTGGCTCTTGATAGATCATGGCCACATCACGGCCAATAATTTTTCTTTGCTGAGCCGAGCTCATACGCAGTAAGTCCTGTCCGGCCCAATGAAACCTATCCGCAGTGACTTGCCAGCGCTGATTCAACACGCCAACTATTGCTTTAGCTATTAAACTTTTGCCAGAGCCTGACTCACCTACTAAGCCGCGGGTTTCTCCTTCGCGTAAACTAAAGTTAACTTTATCAACAGCACGAATTAAGCCATCTGGCGTATTAAGCTCTATAGTTAGATTTTTGATGTCCAGTAACAACATTAGCCTTCTCGCCGTTTAATAATTGCGCTGCGTAATCCATCACCGACTAAGTTAACCGATAATACGGCCAAAAAAATCAATAACCCAGGGATAGCAATACTAGTTGGTGCTAAATAAATAAGATCTAAAGAGTCGGCAATCATAGTACCCCATTCTGCAGTAGGTGATTGAGCACCTAAGCCTAGAAAGCCTAGTGCGGCAATATCCAGTATAGCTGTAGATAATGCCATGCTCGCCATTAAGGTTAGTTGCTCCCAGGTATTGGGCAGAATTATGCGTTTAAATATTTGCCAGTTATTGGCGCCGTCTAAACGGTAGGCGGTAACGTAATCTTCATTTAATTGGCTAGCGATGGCATTGCGAATGCCATGCACAAATTGAGGCAATAATGCCAGCATGATAGCCCAAGTAGTATTAATTAACCCAGGCCCTAATATTGCAACAATAATAACCGCTAATAATAGTGAAGGGATGGTTAAAGTTAAATCTAGTATATGGTTAAAAAAGCTGGATTTAATCCCTTTACTCATGCCGGCTAAGGTGCCTAAAACTAAGCCCATAATTAAAGAGCCTAATACAGTAATGATAGCAATACCAAAGGTATAGCGGGTACCTATTAACATTCTGGAAAATAGATCTCGGCCCAAATCATCGGTACCAAATGGGTATTCTATTAAGCCTTGATCTGACCAAGACGGTGGTACTAAAAGCAAGGCATCCATTTGCTGGTTAGGGTCATGTAATAGTAAGAGTGGAGCAATAAGACTGATCAGTGTAAAAGCGCCGAATAACACTAAGCCTGCTACGGCACTATGCTGACGAGTAAACTCTCGCCACAGCTGAGCTTCGGGAGAACGGGCAAGTTGTTCATTGGGCAAAATACGAATAAATGCCATATTACTGTTTCCTTGCCAAAGGGTTAAAATAAGTATGCAATAGCTCGGTAGACATATTAGCACTGATAACAATAGTGGAAATCATTAATAAACCAGCTTGGATAGCGGGATAATTACGCTGATAAATACTGTCAATTAGCCAATGGCCTAAGCCAGGCCATGAAAATATAATTTCGGTAATCATAGCTAGGGTTAGTAAAGTACTAAACTGCAAGCCAATTTGGCGTATAACAGGCAGTAATGCATTACGTAAGCCATGGCGATATAAAACTTGGCCCCGACTTAAGCCTTTAGCACGTGCTGTTTTTATATAGTTTTGTTGCCATACATCTAACATAGAATCACGAGTAAAACGCAGCATAACAGTAGTAGGAAAAGTGGCTAATACCACTGTGGGCAATAATAAGTGTTGTAGCGCATTATAAAATGCATCACCTTTATAGGGGGTATCGGCAATATAAATATCCCACAACATAAAACCCGTTTGATGGGGAATTTCATATAAAACATTAATTCTACCTGCAGTAGGTAACCAACCTAAGCCTAAAGAGAAAATCATAATAAGCAGTAAACCCCACCAAAAAACGGGTAGCGAGTAAGCGGTAACAGCAAGACCAGAAATGCTCTTGCTAAGCATACCTTCGGGCTTAATTGCGGCAATAATACCAAAGGGAATGCCAACAAAAAATGAAATAAACAGTGCGTAGGCGGCTAACTCTAAGGTTGCTGGGGTTAAGGTTTTTATTTCTTGCAATAAAGGCTGTTGGCTAGAGAAAGATAGCCCCCAATCACCGCTAAAAATCCGTTGTAAATAGGCAATATATTGTGCCAGGTAACTTTTATCTAATTGATAGTAGCTGGTAAGCTGTCCAGCTTGTTCAGGGGTAATTTGCCGTAAACCGCTAATATTATTTAGAATATTACCAGGAAATAAATAAGCTAGGCTAAAAGCGAAGATACTTAAGGCAATAAATACAAAAGCAAGTAAAAACAAGCGCCGTAGTAAATAGGCTCTCATAGCTTTTCCTTAGTCGCAGTTGCTAATGAAATACCACCATAAGGATTAATTGTGACACCAGTCACATCATTATTTATTGCTTGAAAACGCTGTGAGTGAGCAATACTCACTAGGGGCATTTGCTCTGCAAGATACTGCTGTACCTCGAGATAAATAGTGCGCCTTTGGTTTTGATCCGCGGTTAATATGGCTTGATTAATTAACCGGTCAAACTTTTTATCACACCAATTAGCTCGGTTAGTGCCGGTAATAGCCGCGCTACAACTTAGTAAAGGCCGCATAAAATTATCAGGATCAGCATTATCTGCCGCCCAACCAATTAATACTGAGTCATGGGCATAATTAGTTAATTTGCGCCGAAAACTATTCCATTCGTAAGTAATAATTGTTGCTTTAATGCCCACTTGGGCTAAGTCTGCTTGAATTAATTCGGCCATTTTTATGGCATTTGGGTTATATAAACGTTGTACCGGCATGGCCCAAATATTCATAGTAAAGCCTTTGCCATAACCTGCTTCAGTTAATAAGGCTTTAGCTGCAGTAGGGTTGTACTGAGCAGGGGCTAAATTAGGATCATAAGCCCATGATGTTGGTGGTAAGATAGAAGTTGCTGCTGTAGCGTGACCATAATATACAGCTTGCATTATTGCCTCGCGATTAATGGCTAATGCTAAAGCTTGGCGTACCTTAACATTATCAAAAGGTGGCTTTTGAGTATTAAAAGCCCAAAAGCCAACATTCATACTAGTACTTTCTTGAATATCAACGTCAGCACGTTTACTAATCAGCTTAAGTTCTGCCACGCGCGGGTAGGCTATAATATCGCACTCATGAGTTAATAGTTTAGCCATACGCCTAGCATTATTGGGTACTATATCAAATACTAATTGCTCAGGTTTAGCTAAGGTCCGCCAATAGTTAGGGTGGCGATGATAACGAATAAGTACATCTTTTTGATATTCTTTAAATACAAAAGGCCCAGTACCGACAGGATGGGTATCTATCTGAGGCAGAGTGTTATTTTCAATAAGCTGTTGGCCATATTCTGCCGATAAAATAGCACTAAAGTCAGTCGCTAAGGTTGATAGAAATGAGCTGTTAGGTTGGCTTAATTCAAATTTGACGGTGTGGTTATCAATAGCGCTAACTCGGCTAACTAAGCTGGACCATTCTATACTCTGGAAGTAGGGATAGACACCACCACCTTGGGAATGAAAAGGATGGCTAGGTTCACTTATGCGGTTAAAAGTGAATATCACATCTTGAGCCTGCAATGGTCTGCTAGGCGTAAAGTATTCAGTATGATGAAACTGCACATCGGGTTGTAAATTAAAGATATACTCGGTGCCATCAGCACTGACTTGCCAGCTTAGCGCTAATCCAGGAATAAGCTTGCCACTATTTACATCCACATCTAATAAACGATCGTATAGTTGTAAGCTGATAGCATCGATAGTAGTGCCAGAGGTGATTAATTGGGGATTAAATGATTCTGGCGAACCTTCAGAGCAATAAACAATACTAGACTGAAACTGCTCAGGCAATTGTGGCTGACAAGCACTAAGTAATAAACTACTTAACAAGGCAAAACCTAATAATAGTATTTTGTTATAAATAGCGTAGTAGTAAACTTTACTGTTTAATGTCATGTTTGTTGGCTTTCCAGTAGCTGATACTTCTTCATGTAGCCTCGTAATTGATGATAAGTCAAATTGAGCATTTCAGCCGTTTTTTTCTGATTATATTGGCTGGCGGCTAAGGCTTGTTTAATGAGACTGATTTCATAGTCTTGAGATAAAGTTTTAAAGTCTTGGTTATGATTAAAATCAACTTTAGGTGCTGTGGTCATCTGGGAAGAAGCTAGAGTTGAACTGTTATCAACTTCGTTGTTGCGATTAGGTGCTTGCTGGCTTAGATCTTGGTTAACTGAAAGCCTAGACTTAGGGCGATAAGGCGAATCAAAAGGGTCTAACTGGATATTATGTATTGGTACATAGGCATTGTTAGTTCTGTATACGCTGCGTTCAACGACATTTTTTAATTCACGAACATTACCCGGCCAATCGTGTTCCATTAAGCAGCGCTTTGCCTTTTCGGTAAAGCCGCTAAATAATTCAAAACCTAATTCACGAGCCATATTAATCGCAAAGTGCTCGGCTAAATGCATAATATCTTCTGTTCGTTCACGCAAAGGCGGTAGGGTAATAACATCAAAGGCTAATCTATCCAGTAAGTCGGCACGGAACCGACCTTGTTCGGCTAGTAAGGGTAAGTCTTCATTAGTAGCGCAGACTAAGCGAACATCGGTTTTTATTGAACGGCTACCCCCAACACGCTCAAACTCACCATACTCAATGACTCTTAGTAGTTTTTCTTGAACCAAGCTAGGTGTGTTTGCTAACTCATCTAAAAATAAAGTGCCACCATTAGCGCGTTCAAACCGGCCTTCATGACGCTTGCTAGCACCGGTAAAGGCGCCAGATTCATGGCCAAATAACTCAGACTCTAATAGGTTTTCATTTAATGCCGCACAATTTAAAGTTAAATAATTTTGATCCCAGCGCTGCGATAAAAAGTGCAAACGTGCAGCAATCAGCTCTTTACCCGTACCACGTTCACCAATTATCAATACTGGCTTAGTTAAAGGGGCAACTTGCGACACTTGATCCAGTACGTTTAAAAAACTATTAGACTGACCAAGTAAATTATCTTGTTTAAATTTTCTATTCATTGGCTACTATTTGTTAGTTAAATTCACTAATTAGTAGTGTATTTCATTATTGCGCTAAGCAAAAGCATTGTGAGGAAATAAATAAAAAACTAATTAATTCAGTGGTTTATTGATATATGAAAAGTTGGCAAGAAAACTGAATAAGCTTAGTGGTACTAACAAGGTACTTAAGATTATATGTAGAGGTAAATACAATGGGTATATTTTCAAGATTCTCTGACATTATTAACTCGAATATTAATGCATTATTGGATAAAGCCGAAGATCCAGAAAAAATGGTGCGTTTAATTATTCAAGAAATGGAAGATACGCTAGTAGAAGTGCGCTCTTCTTCTGCAAAGACCATAGCCGAGAAAAAAGAACTACAACGTTTAATTAATCGCTTACAAGAAGAAGTAACAGATTGGCAAGCAAAAGCGGAATTAGCTTTAAGTAAAGATCGCGAAGATTTAGCTCGTGCAGCTTTAATTGAGCGCCAAAAATCTGCGGATAAAGCAGAGTTAGTGTCGGCAGATATTGCTAATTTAGACGAGCACATTGCTAAGCTGCAAAGCGAAGTGGCGCAACTGCAAGAGAAGTTAGCTGACGCTAAGGCAAGACAAAAAGCGATGTTAATGCGCCAAAGTACAGTAACTTCTCGGTTAGAAGTTAAGAAAACACTCGATAGCAACCGCATTAATGATGCTATGTATAAATTTGAGCGCTATGAGCAAAAAATTGATAGTTTAGAAGCTCAAGTTGAATCTTATGATCTAGGTAAGAAAAGCTTAAAAGATGAGTTTGCAGAGCTAGCTGCGCAAGACAAAATTGATAATGAACTGGCTGCACTGAAAGCTAAAGTTAATCAACAAGATAAAGACGCCTGATTTTCAGGCGTTGGGGAGAAAACATGGGTGGTTTAGAGTTTATTGGCGTGCCGTTTATTTTGTTTATGATTTTTGTCGCGCCTATTTGGGTGATAATGCACTATCGAAGTAAAAATAAATTAGGTCAAGGTTTGTCCGATCAAGAACTGCAGCAATTAAATGAGTTAGCGTTACGTGCCGAGAAAATGGCTGATCGAATTGATACACTTGAAGCTATATTAGATTCTGATAGTCCTAATTGGAGAAACCAATATGACTAAAATAAGAGGTGAATTATTTAGAGACGACGCTAATGCTAAAATAGCAGGTGTCTGTGCAGGCATTGCCGATTATTTTGGCTGGGAAGTCTGGCTGGTTAGGATAATAACCTTATCAGGACTATTCTTAGGAAGTGGCTTAGTTTTTATGTTGTATATAGCTGGCTGGGTGGTGCTAGAAAAAAAGTCAAATGCCCAAGCTAGGCAGGGCAAAGACGGTGCTAGTAGCCAAGCCAGTTTTAAGGAGCGGCAGGTTGAAATAAAAACCCGAGTCTGGCAGCGGGGAGAAGCACCCAAGCAAGCACTTAGCCATTTAAATCATCAATTTAATGAAATTGAGTTAAGATTAAGAGATATAGAGCGTCATGTAACGTCAAGGAAGTTTCAGTTAAACAAAGAGTTTAATAATTTATAATTACATTTCGATGTAAATAACTTAAAGGCAGTAAATGAGCTTATATCAGAAGATTCGCCAGCAAGGTCGCGAGTTTAGCCAACGCACATTAGATAGGCACTTGCGACTAGGCGTAACCGGATTAAGTGGTTCTGGCAAAACAGCTTTTATTACTTCATTAGTGCATCAGCTTACGCATGGTGATCAACCCGCACATTTGCCGTTTTTTGCAGTAGTGCGAGAAAAGCGTTATTTAGGTGGGCAGGTAAATCAGCAGCAAGTTTTATCTGTACCCCGTTTTCCAATTGAACAAAATCTACAGTATTTACAGCAGAAACCGCCAACTTGGCCACCTTCTACTCGCGGTTGGAGCCAATTAAGTTTGACCTTGCGCTACAAGCCTGCTGCAGGTTTAAGAGCTAAGCTGCAGTCGCGTAGCGAGCTAGCACTTAATATAGTTGATTATCCAGGTGAATGGCTATTGGATTTGCCATTACTAAATATGGATTACCAGCAATGGTGTGAATTTAGCTGGCGCTTATTTCGTCAACCCCATCGCCAAGCAATAGCAAAGGATTTTGAGCAACACTTACTGACTTTAAACCAGCAAGATGGGACTGAATTATCGCTACAAAATACGACCGATAACTATAAAGTCTTATTACAGCAGTTTCACGATACGCCAGGGGCTTATTTAAATCAGCCAGGACGCTTACTGGTGCCGGGTGAGCTAGCAGGGGCTCCTATGTTGCAGTTGTTCCCGTTATTACCTGAGCAAGCTTCTGCCAATACAGTATTAGCTAAAAAGCTGGCGCAACATTATAAAAGCTACTGTAAAAACGTTATAGAGCCATTTTATCAGCAGCACTTTGTCAGCCTAGATCGACAAATTATTTTGGTGGATTGTTTAACGGTTTTAAATAGTGGTTATGCAGCTATACAAGAGTTACAACAAGCATTACAACTTATTTTAAAAAGCTTTCACTATGGCCCTTCAAGCTTATTGGCTCGACTTTTTAAACCGAAAATTAGCAAGGTATTGTTTGCTGCTAGTAAATCGGATCATGCTACACCAGAGCAACACAAAGCATTAAGTTTGTTATTGCAGCAATTACTGTATCAACCATTAAAGTTAAGCCACTATCAAGCCGCTGTAACTGAGGTTATGGCCATTGCTGCTATTCGTGCTAGTACTAGTGGTTATGTGCAAGTAGAAGGGTTAGCCCAACCTTGCATTCGTGGTAAAACTTTGCAACAAAAAAATGTAACTTACTTTCCAGGTGAAGTACCTGCAACAATACCTAGTGCAGATTTTTTTACACAGCATAAATTTGAGTTTTTAGCACTAGAACCCATTCAGTGGGCCGAGCATCAGCCTTTACCCCATGTCAGAATGGATCATGTATTACAGTTTATGCTTGGAGATAAACTAGAATGAATGAATTAAAGTCAGCACAATATTTTGACTCTACAGTTTTGACACCTAACAGTGCAGATGCCACATCTTCAGCCAGTAAAACAACTGAATTTAAAGCGATACAGCATTATACAGAAGATAATTTTGTGGTAACTGAAGAAGAGTCGGTGGCGACAGTGTTAAAGTCACCGCATAAGTGGTGGTGGCGTTTAGCTAAAGCCAGTTTATTGTTAGTTGTTATTGCTGCTTTATGGCAGTGGGTCGATATGTTGCAGCAAGCTTGGCAACATAATATGACTAAAGCCGTGTTTTTAACCCTTACCAGTATGGTTTTATTGGTTTTATTTACAACTTTGTTATGGCGTGAGGTGCTGCTGTGGCGACGTTTAGCGCGTAACAAGCAATGGCAGGATGACGCTAAGCGAATTAATGCCAATGTACAATTTGGTGAAGCTAATGCTTTATGCCAAGCAGTTGTAAAAAGTTTACCTAATTCAGCGGTAATAATTAACGCGACAGAATTATGGCAACAAGCAAGACGTGATGAACATAGCGATAATGAACAACTTGCATTATTTGAGCAAATAGTGCTAGCTGAGCTTGATAAACAAGCCCAGCAAAGAATTTATCGTGCCGCAACCGACACCAGTTTTGCCGTAGCCATAAGTCCTTTTGCTTTAGCTGATATGATAATGGTGTTATGGCGCAGTAGCCGTTTATTAAGAGAACTAGCTCAACTCTATGGTGGTGCTATAGGTCAGTTGCGTAGTTTAGTACTGTTAAAGCAGTTATTTGCCGCTTTGCTCTGGGCCGGAGGCTCTGAAATCGCATTAGATATGGCAGCCGATGTGCTAAGTAGTGAGCTAACTGCAAAGCTTTCTTTACGCGCTGGCCAAGGTTTAATCGCTGGTTTACTGGTGGCAAGGATAGGTAATCTGGCTCAGCAACAGCTGCGACCTCTACCTAGCACTATGGCTAGCAAGGTGAGTATAGCTAAACTTGCTAGTAGCCTAACTAGCCGTTTAAAAACTAAAACAGCCGATACGACAGTTTAATTGTTAATTTACTGATACCGGATAGCAAGATGTCTGGCATGCTTCCAAAAATATTTTGTTCTGCTATCTATACTGCATCTATTATCCTTAAAAAGGAGTGCGGTTTATGTCAAATGAAATTAAAAATTTAGAAACACTATGTATCCATGCCGGTAAAATGAAGAATGAGCATGGCGCTTTAGTTACGCCTTTATGTCAAAGTTCTACTTTTATATTCGATAGTGCAGAGCAAGGGGCCGCTCGGTTTTCTGGTGAAGAAGAAGGTTATATATATACCCGATTAGGTAATCCAACCACACGCGAGCTAGAGCTGAAAATAGCCGCTTTAGAGGGCATGGCAGATGCCGCTGCTACAGCTACTGGTATGGGCGCAGTTGCTGCAAGTACCATGGCATTTTTACAGCATGGAGATCACTTAATTGCTAGTAAAGCTATATATGGCTGCAGCTTTGCTCTTTTTAATCATATGTTTGCTCGTTACGGTATCGAAGTTAGTTTTGTTGATATGACAGACCATGCGGCGGTTGCAGCAGCCTTACAACCTAACACCAAAATGTTATTTGCCGAAACCCCGATTAACCCTAACATGGTAGTATTAGATTTAAACTTTATTGGACAATTTTGTCAGCAGCATGATTTAATTTCAGTTGTTGATAATACCTTTATGACACCTTTACTGCAGCAGCCAGCAAAATTCGGTATTGATATTATTATCCATAGTGCTACTAAATATTTAAATGGCCATGGTGATGTTGTAGCAGGGTTAATAGTTTCGGATAAAGAAACAATTCATACCATCAAAATGACCACCTTAAAAGATATGGGCGCCACTATCAGCCCGCATGATGCCTGGTTAATTATTCGTGGTTTAAAAACTTTATCGGTTAGGATGGAGCGGCATTGTAGTAATGCACAAAAAGTGGCTGAATACTTAGAGGCACATCCTGCTATAGCAGAAGTATTTTATCCAGGTTTAGCATCGCATTCCGGGCATAAGTTCATAGGTTCGCAAATGAAAGCCGCCGGTGGTGTGGTAGCATTTGAATTAAAAGCTAACCTTGAACAAGGCCGATATTTTATCAATCAATGTCAACTATTTAGCTTAGCTGTTAGCTTGGGTGATGCGGAATCACTTATACAGCATCCTGCCTCTATGACTCATAGCCCATACACTGCCGAAGAACGTCAGATGGCGGGCATTAGTGATGGTTTGATTCGGATCTCTGTGGGCTTAGAACACGCAGATGACTTAATTGCTGATTTAGAGCAAGCATTACAAAAAATGCAGCAACACCAATAAAAGTAGCTGCTAGCGATAGCCTGTATCTTTTTCTTTACGTAGCTATAGATAACTTTACAGCGCTATTCGCGCAGTTGTCATTAACTCTTAGCGCACTATCGACTAGTATCGAGCACAAGCAGCTAACCGCAAGCGAGCGATAATGATAAGCGGGCATAGCAAAATATTGGTGTTTTTATAAATTGTGCAACAGGTAGTTATGACTAATTATGTATCAAGACAATCTGATGAAAATGGCATTATTGCTTGGTCAGATGAAGAAAACCAAATATGGCACGAGCTAATTACTCGTCAATTAGGCGTAATAGAAGGCAAGGCCTGTAATGAGTTTATGCACGGCTTAACCAAACTAAATCTGCCAACAGATCGGATCCCACAATTAGAAGAAGTCAGCAGTGTGCTGCGTGAATGTACCGGCTGGGAGTGTGCAGAAGTTCCAGCTTTAATCAGTTTTGACAAGTTCTTTCAATTGTTAGCGAATAAACGCTTTCCAGTCGCTACTTTTATACGCTCTCGTGAAGAGTTTGATTATTTACAAGAGCCGGATATCTTTCATGAAATTTTTGGCCATTGCGCCATGTTAACTAACCCAGCCTTTGCTGAGTTTACTCATATATATGGCAAACTAGGCTTAGCTGCTAGCAAAGAAGATCGTGTTTATTTAGCGCGCTTATATTGGTTTACCATTGAGTTTGGATTATTAAATACACCAGAAGGGCTGCGTATTTATGGCGGCGGTATTTTATCCTCACCAGCTGAAACCATTTACGCCTTAGAATCTGATGTGCCTGAGCGTAAACCGCTTGAGCCGATAGATGTATTAAGAACGCCTTATCGTATTGATATTATTCAACCTATATACTTTATGATTGAAAAAATTGAACAGTTATTTGAAATCGGTAGTTTAGATATGATGGCCCTAGTTGAACAAGCCAAAAAACTGGGGTTACACCCAGCTAAATTTCCGCCCAAACAAAAAATAAGTTAGGAAACTTTACTATGTCTGAATTAAATAAAATGAAATGCGAAGCTTGTCATGCTGATGCACCCAAGGTATCAGATGCAGAACTACCAGAGTTAATGCGACAAATACCAGATTGGACGCCAGTAACGCATAATGGAATTTTACAATTAGAGCGTGAATACAAATTTAAAAACTTTAAGCTTGCTTGGGCTTTTCATAATAAAGTGGCTGAAATGGCCGAAGCCGAAGGCCATCATCCGGCACTGTTGTTAGAGTGGGGCAAGTTAAAAGTAACTTGGTGGTCACATTCTATCAAAGGCTTGCATAAAAATGACTTTATTTGTGCAGCAAAAACCGATGCTTTACTGTAAAGGCTAACCTGCCACAACAGCAAAGTAGTAGCCGGCTACTACTTTGCTTATCTAGTCTCCTCGCTACTCTTGTTCATAATTCTTTACAATATAATTAGTCTAGTTTGCTAAAAATGCCGTATTATAGTCAGTTATTACTATTGGCTGGAGGTTAGGCTAAAAATGCGTTTAGAAATTCAATGTCAAAATAGACTGGGATTAGCGCAAGAGGTCCTAAATGTGTTGGTTGGTTACCAATTAGATTTACGAGGAATTGAAGTCGATCCAGAATTAAATCGAATGTATGTCTCTTTCCCAACGGTTAACTTTGAGAAGTTTCAGGAGTTAATGGCAAAAATACGCCGTATAGAAGGGATAGATGATGTTAAAACCATGGCTTTCTTGCCATCGGAGCGAGAGAGAAACGAGTTAACTACCGTTTTAAAAACCTTACCAGATGGCCTTATTGCTATAGATGTTAAAGCAAATGTTACTGTAATAAACGATGCAGCTTTAGAGGCTTTATCGGTTAGTCGGGCAGAGATAAAAGGCCAATCGTTACAAAGCATGGTTAAAGGCTTTAATTTTCAGCGTTGGTTAGAAAGTGATGATGTTTTAGCGCAAACACGGCGCATAGAAATACATGGCAAACGATTTGTCGCCGATGTGTTGCCTGTTATGGTGCCCAGCGATTCTGCCAATGAAATTTTAGCCGGTGCTGTTATTAACCTTAAATCGGAAAGCCGATTAGGTTTGCATATGGTTGCTTTTAATAAGGGTGACCAAGAAAGCTTTAACACCTTGCAGGCTCATAGTAATGTAATGCGTAAAGTGGTGCGTGAAGCGAAAAAAATGGCACAGCTAGATGCGCCTATATTAATAATGGGTGAAACCGGTACCGGTAAAGAGTTGCTAGCTCGTGCTTGTCATGCTGCTAGCAGTCGGATAAACAAACCTTTTTTAGCTTTAAATTGCGCTTCATTGCCTGATAATGTAGCAGAGTCAGAGCTGTTTGGTTATGGCGCTAATGCATTCCCAGGTACTACAGAAGCCAAAAAAGGTATTTTTGAACAAGCTAATGGTGGTACGGTATTTTTAGATGAAGTTGGCGAGATGTCTTCGCAATTACAAATAAAACTGATCCGCTTTTTGCAAGATGGCAGTTTTAGGCGTGTTGCTGATGAAAATGAAGTTAAAGTAGATGTTCGCGTTATCTGTACTACCAAAAAAGACTTACCGACTATGGTGCAAGAAGGTAAATTTCGCGAAGACTTATATTATCGTTTAAATGTACTTAGCTTAACCTTGCCGCCGCTTAGAGAAAGAAAACAAGATGTTATTCCATTAGCAGAGTTTTTTATCGCGCGATTAGCCGCAAGACTTGGTCGTAAAGTGCCGCATTTAACGAGTGACTGTGGTCAATTTTTGCAAACTTATCCATGGCCTGGCAATGTTAGGCAATTAGAGAATGCGCTGTATCGCGCCATAACGTTATTGGATGATGTTGAATTAGATGTCGAACATCTACAGTTGCCAAGCTATAACAATGATTATGGTTATTTAGAGCAAGATTTTGATGGCACCTTAGATGAAGCAGTAAAGCGCTTTGAAGCCAATCTATTGCGCAAGTTATTTCCTGCTTACCCAAGTTCACGACAGTTAGCTAAAAAGTTGGGGCTTAGCCATACTGCGGTCGCCAATAAACTGCGCGATTATGGTATTAATCGCAAGAGTGTAAAGATTTAATTGCGATCTGTTTACTTAACTGTACTGCGTAAAAGCCAATAAAGTCATTTATTGGCTTCTTTTTAGTTGAATTTGCATAAAAACTCTATCTGTAATCATATGTTTACGGGTTTTTTGCTTAATGCTGCTAAAACCTGCGTGAGGCTGATGGCTTCCTTTTTAATTTTGCTAGCGCATGATAGAGGAAACAGAAACATAACAGGAAATATAAACATGACTACTAACATTAATCCTTTAGGTACCGATGGTTTTGAATTTGTGGAATATACAGCTGCAGATAATCAAGGCATTGAAAACCTTAAAAAACTATTCTTCTCACTTGGTTTTACTGAAGTTGCTCAGCATCGTTCTAAGCAAGCTTGGCTATATAAACAAGGTGATATTAACTTTATTATTAATGCTGAACCAAACTCACAATCAGAAAGCTTTGCTGCTAAGCATGGCCCAAGTGTTTGTGCCATGGCCTTCAGGGTAGAAGATGCCGCTAAGGCGTTGCAACATGCAGTTGCTAATGGTGCAAAAGAATATAAAAACCAAGTTGGCCCTATGGAGCTGAATATTCCTGCGGTTTACGGTATTGGCAGTAGCTTGTTATATTTTGTTGACCGCTACGGTGCAAACTCAGTGTATGACATCGACTTTAAGTTTTATGATAACTGGCACGCCAAAATGACCGAACACAGCGCTGGCTTAGAAGTGCTAGATCATTTAACGCATAACGTTATGCGCGGTAATATGGCAGTTTGGGCAGGCTTCTATGAGAATATCGGTAACTTCCGCGAAATTCGTTATTTTGATATTGAAGGTAAGTTAACAGGTTTAGTATCAAAAGCTATGACAGCACCTTGTGGTAAAATTCGTATTCCAATTAATGAATCTTCAGATGATAAATCACAAATTGAAGAGTTTATTCGCGAATATAAAGGTGAAGGTATTCAGCATATTGCGCTTAGCACTGAGGATATTTATCAGACAGTACGCACTTTACGTGAGCGTGGTATGGACTTTATGTCAACACCAGATACTTACTTCGACAAAGTAAACGAGCGTGTAGAAGGCCATACTGAAGATGTAGATCAGTTACGTGAGTTAAAGATACTGATCGATGGCGCACCAATGAAAGATGGTATTTTATTGCAAATTTTCACTCAGACAGTTATTGGCCCCGTTTTCTTTGAAATCATTCAGCGCAAAGGTAACGAAGGCTTTGGTGAAGGCAACTTTAAAGCGTTATTTGAGTCTATTGAAGAAGACCAAATTAAGCGTGGAGTAATATCAAATGCGTAAATGGGCATCTTTTCCGTTAAAGGAAGGTGATGTTTCAAGACAAGCACATGCTGATTTTCCAGAGCAAGCTATCTACGAGCGGGAAGCCGGTCGTAGTGGCTTCTTTGGTCCAGCAACGCACTTTCATCACCAACATGCACCAACAGGCTGGGTTGATTGGGAAGGGCCGTTACGGCCGCATTTGTTTAACTTTAATAATGTAAATAACAACCAAACTAGCTCGCCTTGGGCAGTGCCTAATTTGTTATCAAATGCTCATGTCAAAATGCGCATCTGGCGTTTAGATCAAGCTATGACCAAATTAGTGCGCAATGCTGATGGTGATGATTTGTTGTTTATCCATGAAGGTAGTGCTGATTTATACTGCGATTATGGCCATTTAAGCGTACGAGATGGTGACTATATTGTAATCCCAAGGTCAACCATGTGGCGCTTAGAGCCTAAAGAGCCAATGTTTATACTGTTAATTGAGGCTACTAATGATAGCTACCAATTACCAGAAAAAGGCTTAGTAGGGAATCATGCTATTTTTGACCCAGCTATGCTGGATACGCCCAAAATAAATGCTGAGTTTAAAGCCCAATATAGTGAAAAAACCTGGCAAGTAGACATGAAACGGCACGGTCAAGTATCAACTATTACTTATCCATATAACCCGTTAGATGCAATTGGCTGGCATGGTGATTTATCGGTGATGCGTATTAACTGGCGCGATATTAGACCGTTAATGAGCCATCGCTATCATTTACCGCCTTCTGCCCATACTACTTTTGTTGCCCAACGTTTTGTAGTTTGTACCTTTGTGCCAAGGCCAATAGAAAGTGATCCTGGTGCGTTAAAAGTACCTTTTTATCATAATAATGATGATTATGATGAAGTGCTATTTTATCATGCGGGTGACTTCTTTAGCCGAGATAATATTGATAAAGGCATGGTAAGTTTTCACCCAGCTGGCTTTACCCATGGCCCGCATCCTAAGGCGTTTGCTGCAGCTCAGCAATATAAGAAAAAGTTTACCGATGAAGTAGCCGTGATGTTGGATACGCGAGATGCACTGGAAATGTCAGATGCTGCACTGGCGACTGAAGATCCAGAGTACATCAATAGCTGGAAGGCTAAAGGATAAACCTTTACTTAAGGAATTAGAATGAAATTAGCGAGTGTAAAAAATGGCAGTCGCGATGGCTGCTTAGTGGTAGTTAGTCGTGATTTAACACGCTGTGTAGCTATACCAGATGTAGCTAACACTATGCAGCAGTTAATCGACAATTGGACTGAATTAGCGCCAAAAGCAGAAGCAGTTTATCAAGCACTAAATCAAGGCTCGGTTACTAATAGCCAAGCCTTTAATGCGGCTGATTGTGAGTCGCCATTGCCACGTGCTTATCAATGGGCTGACGGTAGTGCCTACGTAAACCATGTAGAATTAGTGCGTAAGGCGCGTAATGCAGAAATGCCACCAAGTTTTTGGACCGATCCGCTAATGTATCAAGGTGGTTCAGATGACTTTATTGGCCCAGCTGATGATATCTTAATTGAAAGTGAAAGCTACGGTATTGACTTTGAAGGTGAAGTTGCCGTTATTACCGACGATGTGCCTATGGCATGCTCGGCCGAGGTAGGATTAAGTAAAGTTCGTTTATTAATGCTAGTGAACGATGTATCTTTACGTGGTTTGATCCCGAATGAACTAGGTAAAGGTTTTGGCTTTTTTCACTCCAAACCTGCTTCAAGCTTTAGCCCAGTAGCGGTTACGCCAGACGAGCTAGGTGATAAGTGGCAAGATGGTAAGGTTCACTTGCCGTTACTATCAACTTATAACAATGCACTATTTGGTAAGCCAAATGCAGGCATTGATATGACTTTTGATTTTGGTCAATTAGTCGCTCATGCGGCTAAGACTCGCAACTTAAGTGCCGGTGCTATTATTGGCTCAGGTACAGTATCTAATAAACAGGGGACTGAATTTGGTACAGCCGTAACTGAAGGTGGTGTAGGCTACAGTTGTATTGCAGAAATTCGCATGATTGAAACTATTCGTGATGGTAAGCCTAGTACTGAGTTTATGAAGTTTGGTGATACGATTCGCATCGAAATGTTAAATGAGCAAGGTGAAAGTGTTTTTGGTGCTATTGACCAAAAAGTGGTTCAGTACCAAGCAAAATAATTTAAAAATAAGCTAGTATGCGCTAAGGCGCCATTTAAAAAAGCTGTCTTTTAGACAGCTTTTTTATGGATTATTTCTGGTAAACTGGATTTAATAAATTTTCAATAAAGAGGCATTAACATGAAACTCTACGGTTATTGGCGTTCATCTGCAGCATATCGAGTACGTATAGCTTTAAATTTAAAACAGCTTAGCTATGACAATATACCAGTTCATCTTGTTAAAAATGGTGGTGAACAACATAGTGTGGACTATAAAGCCCTAAACCCAGCTGAATTAGTGCCTACTTTGTTGGATAATGACCTTAGCTTAAATCAGTCCTTAGCCATTATTGAGTATTTAGAGCAAAAGTACCCAGAGCCAAGAGTATTACCTACAGATGCTGCTGCTAAAGCTCAGGCTCGTGCTTTAGCGCTAGATATAGCTTGTGATATTCACCCATTAAATAACCTAAGGGTATTACAATACCTAACTGGGCCTCTGGCATTGTCTGATGAACAAAAGCACGCTTGGATCATTCATTGGTTAGAAGTAGGTTTTAGTGGTTTTGAGCAACGTTTAGCAACTTGTGCTGGTCAGTTTTGTGTTGGTGATGAGGTAACTATGGCTGATATCTGTTTAGTGCCTCAAGTCTATAATGCTAAACGATTTGGTTTGGACATGGTGCCATACCCACGTATTAACGCTATTGTTGAACATTGTCAGCAACTAGAAGCTTTCAAGTTAGCTGCACCTGAAGCACAGCCTGACGCCCAATAAATAGACTATAGTTATAACTATCTAACTATGTGTATTAAAAATTAAACTAGATTATTTATCTCCTTTTAGGCTTTGCTCTGGTAATCTGTTTGTATAATTAAGTTGATTTAAAGGTATTTAGCTATGAGCAACATGATGAGCTCGGTTAATCAACGTACTAACCTAGTGGGCAATAATCGCTTAGAGTTATTATTATTTCGTTTACACGGTAAACAGTTATTTGGTATTAACGTGTTTAAAGTACGAGAAGTATTACAGTGCCCAGAATTAACGGAAATGCCAGGTGCTAGCAAACATGTCCGTGGCATCGCCCATTTACGCGGTGTTCCAGTAATGGTTATTGATTTAAACCAAGCTGTTGGTGGTAAACGAATTGAAGATTTATCGACAGCCTTTATTTTAGTGACTGAATATAATAGGCATACACAGGGCTTTTTAGTAAATGGTGTTGAGCGCATCGTTAATATGAAATGGGATCAAATTTTGCCCCCGCCTCAAGGAGCCGGCACTTCACATTACTTAACTGCTGTGACTGAAATTGATAAAAACTTAGTGCAAATTATTGATGTTGAAAAGGTATTTGCTGAGATAAGCCCTGCAGATGAAGTAGTGAGTGATAAAGTGAAAAGCCATAGTGCGGATCGCGATTTTGCTAATATTACGGTGTTGGTAGTAGATGACTCTGCTGTTGCTCGTAATCAAGTTAAGCGGGCGTTAACTAGTGCTGGGATCACTGTAGAGCTAGTTAATGATGGTAAATCTGCGCTCACTTGGTTACAGAATAAAGCTGAACAGCTGGACTGTAACATTGCTGATGTTGTGCCTATAGTTATTTCTGATATTGAAATGCCAGAAATGGATGGCTATACCTTAACTGCAGAAATTAAAGCTGATCCAGATTTAAAACTCATTCATGTTGTGTTGCATTCATCGTTAAGTGGTATTTTTAATCAAGCTATGGTGAAAAAGGTTGGAGCGGATGACTTTATTGCTAAGTTCCACCCAGATGAGCTGGTATCTGCGGTACAAAAGTGGTTAATGAACGAGTAAGGGCATAAATAATGATGTTTTGCATGCCTAAGAGATTGATTAATAAAGCCTTAGTTTATATAGGGCTGTTTGGTGTTTTATTTCAGATAAGCGCTTTTGTATTTGCTTGGTGGCATGATATAGGTATGCAGCTAAGTTGGTTATTAACTTTAGCTGGGCCTTTATTATGCATAGTGTCGGGCATAACACCTGCTTTGCAACTACAAAAAGAGCCTGAAGCTAAACAGGTTAATTAAGGTGCTAGCGGCGAGGTTTAAACATACCTTCTACTCGAATTTCTTTAATTCCCTGCTCAGTAAAATAAAAGTTTATTTGGCCAGGACCGCGGCTAAATTGAAACTGCTCATTATTAACTTGCAGAATATATTTACCGCGAGCCTGACTTTTTTCATCTTTATACAATTGAATTTTATGCTGTTCTAAATTGTAATCAAAACCAGTAACAGGCTGATTAATAAAATCAGGTACCCAAACAAATTCCTCATCTTGTAAGATTATAACCAGAGAATATTTTTTGGGTACAGAGGGGACATTGATACTTTGTCTACCAACAATAAATCGATAAAAACCGTCCTGCCGATAATAGCTAAAACCAAAGTCAAAGCTTTCGGTTCGGCCATTAGCTAGCATGACAGAGCCGGTGCCATCTAGATCAAATTGAGCCATAACATGGTGTGAGCTAAATAAGAGTAGTAGTAAGCAATAGCGAAGTACCTTCATTATTTATCTCCTATTTATTATGGCAGCTTAAACACGAGTTACTTCAACTTGCAGCTTTAAAGTTTGCCCAGGTTGAATGTAACTACTTTGATTTATTTGATTCCACTTTACTATATCGGCAACACTAATACTAAAACGTTGTGCAATACGCGCTAAGGAATCACCTTTACGCACTTTATAAGTGACAGTACGAGTTTTACTTGTCGTTTTAGCTTGGGCCGTTTGTAAAATAACTACTGTTTGGCCTAGCTGCAGAGGGCTATTTTTATTAATGCCATTCCACTTAGCAATATCATCAATGCTAACTTTAAACTCACGACTTAAATCCCATAAGGTATCACCTTGCTTAATGATATATTCTGACTTTTGCTGTAATTCAGGCTGATTATTTGCATAGCTAGTATTAACTATAGCTGTATTGTCATTAATTGCGGCCGTAGTTGGGATCAGCAAGTGTTGGCCTAAACGGATAGTGTTGTTATTTAATTTATTAATACGCTGGATGGCTGATATAGCCGTATTATGTTGTAGCGCAATTTTACCTAAGGTATCACCTTTAACTACAGTGTAGCGCTGCCAACGTAACCAGTCATGCTCTGGTGTTGCAGCTAGTTGGCTTTGAAACTGTTGTTCAGTGCCAATAGGTAAAACTAGTGCATGTGGGCCATCAGGATCTGTTGCCCATTGCTTAAAGCCAGGGTTTAATGCTTGTAATTCAGCTACACTAATATCAGCCATTTGTGCCGCTATGGTTAAATCAATTTGACTATCTACTTCCACTACACTTATTTGTGGCTCATTAGGGATAAACTTCCACACTAGCTCAAATTCGTCTGGTCGCTGTAAAATGTCGACTAAAGCTAGCAGTTTAGGTACATAAGCGGTAGTTTCTGCCGGTAAGTCGAGTGACCAAAAATCAGTAGGTAAACGACGACTTTTGTTACGTTTAATGGCACGTAAAATACGGCCTTCACCTGAATTATAAGCAGCTATGGCATTTAACCAATCACCTTCTAAAGTGTCATGTAAATAGGTTAAGTAATCTAAAGCGGCATGGGTAGATGCAATAACATCACGTCGGCCATCATACCAAAAGTTTTGTTTTAAACCAAAACGTTTGCCGGTAGCCGGCATAAATTGCCACATACCTGCAGCTGCAGCATGTGAATATGCAAAAGGATCAAAAGCACTTTCTACTATAGGCAGTAAGGCTAATTCTAAAGGCATATTTCGTTTTTCAAGCTCTTGCACTATATAATATAAAAACGGCTGGGCACGGCTAGAAATACGATCAAGAAAAGATTGGCTAGCAGTGTATAGGTTGCGTTGTTCAACTATTGGTCTAGTTTGTGGTACCTTAAAACTTAATTGAAATTGTATTCGTTGCCATAAATCTTCTAGCTCAGCAGCATCAGGCTGGACAGGATCAGGCGGCATACCACTTAGCCACAGTTGATTAGCAATGTATTCGGCACTTGCTGCCTGGCGCAGGTGAGCGTCAGCTGGTTTTTGTTTGGTAATAGAATTCACTGTATTAACAGCTGGAGGAGAATTATCAGTATTATTTTGGCTAACACATCCTGTGAGGATAGCTATAGCTGCTAATGCAGAAGTTTTTTTAAACATGACTTCATTCCGAGTTTAAAATATAAAGAGTACCGACTAGCCACTTAGGCAACCCAGCATTAAAATGTATCTTTAGCTACTCTGAGCTTAGTAAATAAATCTAGAGCAGAATCTGCCTGCCATTTACGTTGTAATGCTTTGTTTTCACAGCGTAGAAAGGGATTAACTTGCTTTTCTATGGCTAGAGTTGACGGCAGGGTTGGCTTTTGTTGCTGCCTTAGCTGTTCACATTTAAGCTGATAATCCATAATAGCGATATTATCAGGTTCGGCATAAGCGGCAAACGCTAAATTAGATAATGTATACTCATGGGTACAATATACTTGAGTATCTTCAGGCAAATCAGCCAAGATAGTTAATGAATTAAGCATTTGTTTAGGTGTACCTTCAAATAATCTACCACAGCCAGCGCTAAATAAAGTATCACCGCAAAACAGTACCGGCGCTGAATAAAACGCTATATGACCTAAAGTATGGCCAGGTATGCTAAGCACAGTAAAACTAAGCTGCATCTGGTTGATAGCAAGGGTATCTTGGTCATGCATAAGTTCAGTTAAGCCGGCTATTTTCTGCTGCTCTGCTGCCGGTCCAATGACACGAACATCTGGCCAATCTTGGCGTAAAGCGGCAATGCCACCGATATGGTCATGATGATGGTGAGTAATTAAAATGGCCGTTAGCTGTTTATTCTGTTGCTGTAAAAATGCTTGGACGGGTTTTGCATCACCAGGATCGACAACAATGCAAAAGTCATTATTTGGCTGGCATAATGCCCAAATATAGTTATCCTGAAATGCTGCAATAGGGGTAATAGAAAACATAAGGAACACCAAGCTAATTAAATAAGGTGTTAATTTAACATGAAACCAGCATTAAATGAAAAAGATAGCGGTTTACCTACAGATTGGCATCAGTTTGGCCAAGGTGAGTTATTGGCTGAACATATTAATCAATTATTACAGCCATGGTGGCAGCAAATTTTTGGCTATTATTTATTAAAAGTAGGTGACTTAAGCAGCGCCTTAGACAGCCGAAGCTGTAAAGCCCAGCACCATATTAATATTGGTTACAATACTAATAATGCTTTAATTAAAGGCCAAGCAGATGCTTTACCTATAAGGTCGTTGAGCGTTGATGCTGTACTGTTAGCGCACAGCTTAGAGTTTGTCAGCGATCCGCATCATGTGGTGCGTGAAGCGCATCGCGTACTTATGCCAGATGGTTATTTAATAATAACTGGTGTTAATCCTATTAGTTTAGTGGGTGCGTTAAGTGCTATGCCATGGTTACACTCAAAATTTCCATGGAGCGGTCGTTTTTTTAGTATATCGCGAGTAAAAGACTGGTTGCATTTAGTCGGGTTTGAAGTGCTAAGCGAACAACGCTTTTTTTGCTCCACTATGTTAGGCAGCAAGCAATTGAAAGATAAGGCAGAGCAGAGTATGGCTGATGCTAAGCTACAAGCTTGGGTTGAAAAGTATTTAGCCTGGTTTGGTGCTAGTTATTTACTGGTCGCAAGAAAGCGCGAACTGCCGTTAACGCCTATTCGGCCTAAATGGCAACTTACACCGCAATATGCCAATCAAGTAAAAGGGGTAAGCGCAAGGCAGGGCAGTACTAATAATTAAATTGCGTTAGTTTTTGTATTTGCCGCAGCGAGTGTCATATATCTGTATTTACAAGACTCTGTTAACCCATGCCTAATCAGAGCCTACTGATTGCAGTGCCGTTCTGACAGTAGGCAGGGTTATAAGATAAAGTACGCTGTTACAGCTTAATTAGTTACCACATTAAATCGTCAGGAACTTGGAATTCTGCGTAAGGATCGTCTTCTTCTGGTTGTTGCTGCTTAACATTTAATAGCACAATACTTTCTGGCTGGCGCTGGCTAATTTTTTCGGCAACGGCAGCGGGTACTAGTGCATAGTTGTCATCTTGTTTTGCAATAGCCACTAAGCCACGGCTTAATTCATCATGTAGCTTAGCATTAACATATAATCGCTTAACTAAGGTGCCGTCGGTAAAGTTATAAGCCACTTCACCTTTAGCGCTAATGGAATGGGTTTCTATTAATTGCTTAACTTGCGCCGCTATGGCTTTTTGCTGTAGTAAAGCTTGTTTTTCTTGGTTAAGTTGGCGGTCTCGCTCAACTTGTTGCTGGCGCTTTTGTTCAGCGAGTAAACTTGCTTCGTTTACCACTGTTTTTTTACCCGCTTGCACTTTTTGTTTATGTTTATCTTTTTTAATAGCTTTTAATTTTTTCGCATCGGCTAAACCGGCTTTAAGTAGCTGATCTTTTAATGCATTACTCATGATAATTCCTATTTAAATAAGCGGTAAGGTTGCAAGTTATGCTGAATTTAGTTGCTATAGTAACGTAAACTGGTGCTAAGCATAAATCAAACTAACCGATTTATAGTAGTATCGGTTATCATATAGCAGTAAATTTAAGGATACGAGGTCCACATTGCCATTTAAAGATTTATCGCTCGACCCAAGACTGTTGCGCTCAGTACAGCACTTAGGGTTTGTTAAGCCAACCGAAATTCAACAAGAAGCTATACCAGCAGTTATGGTAGGCCGTGATTTAATAGTGTCATCAAAAACCGGCTCAGGTAAAACTTTAGCTTATTTATTGCCTATGATGCAGCGGTTATTAAAAAGTCGGGCTTTAACCAAACGTGACGCTAGAGCGTTAATTTTAGCGCCAACTCGTGAACTTGCTAAGCAGGTTTATGCTCAATTACGTTTGTTTGTTGCCAATACACCTATTTCTTCGGTATTAATTGTTGGTGGCGAAAACTTTAATGATCAAGAGAAAATATTAAAACGGCAACCAGATGTAATAGTGGCGACACCTGGCCGCTTTGTTGATCATTTAGAGCATAAATCGGTGTTTATTAATGGTTTAGAAATGCTGATTTTAGATGAAGCCGATCGGATGTTGGATTTAGGCTTTTTAGATCAGTTAACCCATATTAATAAAGCGGCTGATCATAGATTACGGCAAACCTTGATGTTTTCTGCCACTTTAGATCATGCTCAGGTTAATCAGCTAGCATTAGGCTTATTAAAAAATCCGTTTCGAGTGGCTATTGGTGCCGGTTATGAACAGCATCAAGATATTAAACAACGCTACTATTTTGCTGATCATTTACCACATAAAGAAGCGTTATTAAAACACTTTTTAACCACAGAATCTATTGATCAAATGATTATTTTCACGGCTACACGCAGTGATACTGAACGTTTAGCCGAGTTTTGTCAGCAACTTGGTATTACAGCAGTAGGCTTAAGTGGCAAGCTAAGCCAAAGTGCCCGTAATGCAGTGATGCAGGCTTTTGTTACAGGTAAATATA
Source organism: Rheinheimera sp. MMS21-TC3 (assembly GCF_032229285.1). Classification (NCBI taxonomy): domain Bacteria; kingdom Pseudomonadati; phylum Pseudomonadota; class Gammaproteobacteria; order Chromatiales; family Chromatiaceae; genus Rheinheimera; species Rheinheimera sp. MMS21-TC3. The sequence goes on along the minus strand of NZ_CP135084.1, from coordinate 2,219,271 downwards.
AAGTTTTAGTGACAACTGATTTAGCCGCGCGTGGTTTAGACTTATTAAGTGTGTCGCATGTAGTGAACTTTGATTTACCAAAGTATGCTGAAGAATATGTCCATCGTATCGGTAGGACAGGCCGTGCTGGCGCAAAAGGCCAAGCAATTTCTTTGGTTGGTCCCAAAGATGTGGTTAGTTTACAGCAAATAGAAGCTTTTTTACGTCTAGAAACCGAATTTAGCCAAGTACCAGGTTTAGAGGCTAAATTTGATGGTAAAGAAAAGCCAAAAGTTGCCATAAAGCCAGCGGTTAAAAAATGGCCTAAACCAGCCAAACCTCTAGCAAAACAAAATGCTGAGAAAAAACCGCAAAAAGCGGCGCCAGTCTTTTTTCAACCAAGTACTGATGGTTTATCACCGCCAAAACGAAAAAAAAAATAAAAATGACTATGCTCCTTTATTAAACAATATAACTGCTACACTCAATTGGATGACAACGAAACTTTGTTATCAAGAATGTTCGGTTTCAAGTAGTTATGCTAAAAGGCCGGTATTATTTTAGTCGCCAGTAGATGGGCAAATTAGTTAAAGTAAGAGAGTATTATGTCAGATTTAATTACAGGTTCAGTTAAGTGGTTTAATGAAGAAAAAGGCTATGGTTTTCTTGAGCGTGAAGGTGGCAAAGATGTGTTTGTTCATTTTCGAGCTATTAATGGCACTGGCCGTAAAACACTTCTTGAAGGGCAGCAAGTTACTTTTGAAGTAACCGAGGGTCAAAAAGGTCCACAAGCTGAAAACGTAACTGTTATCGGTTAAGCCGATTAAGTTTGATAAAAAGCCGACACTAGTCGGTTTTTTTATAGCCTAAAGAAAGTTATTCTTGCTAATTGTTAATAAAGCCGTTAAATATCGCTTATAGCTAAGCCAGCCAAGCTAATACGCTTGGCTCTAGTATGATAGCAATGCTAAATGTTGCTTCAATCGAGTGCAGGCTGTATTTTTAATTTTAATTATTGTGCCGCGGCTTATTGTTCAACTTAGTTTATATGTTTTAAAGGATTTATGATGAAAATTAAAATCGCGCTATTAATTATAGCCTCGGCTCTTTTTGTGTCAGCTTGTTCTAAAGATAAAAGCAGCGAAGTATTAGTTAGCGCTAATCAAGCTGCTACAGTGCAAACCGCTGTTAAGAATGACGATAAGGCTAGCAGCAAAACTAGTTTAGTGGCTGCAGTACCTAATATTACTTATAAAGAAAATGTTCATTATAAGATCCTAAATAACATTAATACTGATAATGTTACGTCGCCAATGTTAGTTGAGTATTTTTGGCTTGGTTGTCCACATTGTTATAATTTTGAAGAAACCTTAGACGAATTAAAGAGCGCAATTCCGCAACTTACAGTGTTAAAAAAGCCAGCTGCTTTTAATCAGCGCTGGGCTCAAGATGCCACGATTTATTATGCATTTAAAGAAATGGGCGAATTGCAGCATCTATCTGCATTATTTGAGTTGTATAATAAAAACAATAATTTATTAACAAGTGAGCTTTTTAATGACTTCTTAAAATCCAAGCAAATCAATGTAGACGAATTTTTTGAGCATATTAAAAATAGTGAAACTATTAAGTCGAGCATTCAGGAAAATATTACTGAGATGGCTGAGAATGACATTACCGGTGTGCCAGCAGTGGCAATTAATGGTAAATATTTAATTTTAATGTCAGAAGATATTAAATCTATGGAAGACTATTTAGATTTAGTTCGTTATCTATTAAAAAAATAACCAAATAATCTACTAACAATAAAGCTAAGCTATTTATTGAGCGACCGTTGTTACTTTGTTTAAATAACGACGGTTAGCTATAAAAACTAACTGTTAAAACGGTAAATTAAGTTGGTGTAATGCACCAGTATTGAAACCTATCTGAATACCCACAAGACGAACACTGTGCTGCTGTCTACGTTGCCATGCCTCTTCAAGCAGTGGTAATAAATTGTTTAAAGTTAGGGCTATACCTTGCTTTTCTACCGTAGTTTGCCGAAAGTCATTAAACTTTAATTTAATACCAATTTTATTGATAGGTGAATATTGGCCTGCAGTACTAGTTTGATATTTTGCTAAACGCTGCTCTAATTTAGGCACTAAAGTAGCAAGGGCTGTTACACAGGCAGAAAAATCGGTTAGGTCTTGCTCTACTGTGGTTTCAATTCCTAGCGATTTACGCTGTATGTTATGGAATACTTCTCGCTCATCAATGCCTTGACTACGTTTTAGCAAGCTATCAGCCATGCTACCAAAGTGCTTAATTAAGGTAGCTAAGGGTACTGTTTGAATATCAGCGCATAGATGTAAGCCAAGTTTAGCCAGGCGTTCAGCCGTTTTAGCGCCAACACCAGGTAGCTTTTTTAGTGGTAAACTAGCGACAAACTTTGCCACTTGGCAAGGTGTAATAACAAAGATGCCATCAGGCTTATTTTCATCACTGGCAATTTTGGCTAAAAACTTATTAGGCGCTACGCCAGCAGAAGCAGTTAGGCCAGTTTCTTGTTTAATAGCTTGGCGAATGTTATTAGCAATCAGGGTGGCGCTGCCACAGAACAGCTTGCAGTCTGTAACATCTAAATAGGCTTCATCTAATGATAACGGCTCAATTTTGTCGGTATAACGATAAAATATCTGTCTTATCTGTTGGCTAGCTAAGCGATACTTATCCATATTGCCTTTAATTAAGGTTAAATGTGGGCATAATTTTAGTGCTTGATGGGTAGGCATGGCGGAATGAATGCCAAAAGCTCGAGCTGGATAGTTACAGGTAGAAATAACACCGCGAGCTTGGCGAGAACCGCCAATGGCAATGGGAATATGGCGCAGCCTTGGATTGTCGCGCATTTCTACAGCAGCAAAAAAGCAATCCATATCTATATGTATAATTTTGCGCACGGGATAACCATCACTGTTTATTTAACCAGTATTTTAGTCGGCAGTAGTTAGATTGTAAAGCAACACATGACTGTTAGTTGCTTAAGTAATGAAGCTTAATAATACAATTAAGTTGAGCTGTCTAGATGGCTTAAATCTTGGTGCAAAAAACAATTTTTCAAGGTAGAATAGAGCCTATTTTATTAAAGCTATTATTTTACTAGAACAACTATAGTGTTAATTGAATTTTGAATAAAACTAAGCGTGTAAGGCGCGCCAGGAGAGAGCATGTTAAAGCGTGATATGAATATTGCCGATTTTGATCCGGAATTATGGCAATCTATTGAAGATGAAACCGCCCGTCAAGAGGCTCACATTGAGTTAATAGCGTCAGAAAACTATGTTAGTCCACGTGTATTACAGGCTCAAGGTTCACAGTTAACCAATAAGTATGCTGAAGGTTACCCACATAAGCGCTATTACGGCGGTTGTGAATTTGTTGATATTGCAGAAGATTTAGCTATATCTCGGGCTAAAGAGTTATTTGCAGCAGATTACGCTAACGTGCAGCCGCACTCAGGTTCTCAGGCTAACGCTGCGGTGTTTTTAGCCTTACTTAACGCTGGTGATACTATTTTAGGTATGAGTTTAGCCCATGGTGGTCACTTAACCCACGGCGCTTCAGTTAGCTCATCAGGTAAGTTATATAATTCAATTCAGTACGGCTTGCACCCAGAAACCGGTGTGGTTGATTATGATCAAGCAGAAGCCTTAGCATTAGAGCACAAACCAAAAATGATTATTGCTGGTTTTTCTGCTTATTCTGGTGTTATTGATTGGCAACGTTTTCGTGATATAGCCGATAAAGTAGGGGCTTATTTATTTGTAGATATGGCGCACGTTGCCGGTCTAGTGGCGGCGGGTCTTTACCCAAACCCAGTGCCTATCGCTGATGTGGTAACCACCACTACCCATAAAACTTTAGCAGGCCCTCGTGGTGGTTTAATTTTAGCGCGCAGCAATGAAGCCATTGAAAAGAAATTAAACTCTGCAGTATTTCCTGGCACTCAAGGTGGCCCGTTAATGCATGTTATTGCTGCTAAAGCTGTTGCTTTTAAAGAAGCCTTACAGCCAGAGTTTAAAGTCTATCAGCAGCAAGTATTAAATAATGCTGTTGCTATGTGTGACGAAATTCAAAAGCGTGGTTATAAAGTGGTTTCAGGTGGTACGCAAAACCATTTGTTTTTATTAGATTTAATTGATAAAGATATTACCGGTAAAGATGCCGACGCGGCTTTAGGGTTAGCACATATTACTGTGAATAAGAACTCAGTCCCTAATGACCCACGCTCACCATTTGTAACCAGTGGTTTGCGTTTAGGTACGCCTGCTATTACGCGTCGTGGTTTTAAAGAGACTGAATCACGTAAAGTGGCTAGTTTAATTTGTGATATTTTAGACAATATGGGTGATAACGCTGTTATTGAACGTGTTAAAGCTGATGTTGCTAAGTTATGTAGTGACTTTCCAGTTTATGCTTAATAGATAATAAACTGCTATTATGGCCGCACATGCGGCCATTTTTCTATCTGGATGAGGCTTATTTATGTATTGCCCTTTTTGTAATGCGGATGACACTAAAGTTATTGATTCACGTCTAGTTGCCGATGGCCATCAAGTCCGCCGGCGTAGAGAATGCTTAGCCTGCCACGAACGCTATACAACTTTTGAGACAGCAGAGTTAGTTATGCCAAGGGTAATAAAGCGTGATGGTTCTCGTGAGCCATTTAATGAAGATAAGTTACGTAGTGGTTTATTGCGATCATTAGAAAAAAGGCCAGTGCCTACCGAGCAAATTGAGCAGTTAATTCAAAAAATAAAATCACAATTAAGAGCGACAGGAGAGCGTGAGGTCTCTAGTCAATTTTTAGGTAAGCTTATTATGGATGAGTTAGTAGTAGTAGATAAAGTGGCTTATGTCCGTTTTGCTTCTGTTTATCGCTCATTTAAAGATATTCGTGAGTTTGGTGAAGAGATTGCTCGGTTGGGAGAGAATAGTTAATGCTTAGCGAGCAAGATAAGCATTGGATGCAGCGCGCTATAGAGTTAGCTAGGCAAGGGCGTTTTACTACCAGCCCTAATCCTAATGTTGGTGCTGTGATTGTTAAAAATAATAATTGTATAGGTGAGGGTTATCATCAACAAGCAGGTGGTCCTCATGCTGAAGTTTTTGCTTTACAACAAGCGGCCGCAGCAGCCAAAGGTGCAACCTGTTATGTCACTTTAGAACCATGTAGTCATGTTGGCCGTACTGCGCCTTGTGCCCAAGCACTTATTGATGCTGGTGTAAGCCGGGTAGTTGTTGCGATGCAAGATCCTAACCCGCAAGTTGCAGGTAAAGGTATAGCCTTACTTGAAGAAGCGGGCATTAAGGTTGAAGTGGGGTTGCTGGCCGAGCAGAGCAGAGCGTTAAATGCTGGCTTTTTATCGCGGATGGAGCAAAAAAGACCTTTTGTGCAATTAAAGTTAGCGGCTAGTTTAGATGGCAGAACAGCATTAGCTAACGGCGTCAGTAAATGGTTAACAGGCGCAGAAGCAAGGGCAGATGTGCAACTGTACCGTGCCCAGAGCTGTGCTATTTTATCTACAGCAACAACAGTGTTAACCGATAATGCGCGTTTAAATCTAAGGGCAGAAGAGCTAAGCAGCAGCGTTCCTCGTTTAAATAATGGCCTGTTACGGCAGCCAAAAAAAATCATTTTAGATCGCCAACATTTGCTAACAGGCCAAGAAGCCTTGTTTAATGACCAGACAGAAGTGTTGCAGTGTGTGACTAGGCTTGAAAACAGCAAGCTAAAACCCCATAACGCTACACAATTGCTGTGTAAAACAGCTAAGGATGGCCGCTTTGATCTAGTGGCTTTGTTACAGCAATTAGCGACAGAGCAACAGCTTAATACCTTATGGGTAGAAGCAGGTGCAACCTTGGCAGGAAGTTTAATTAGCCAGCGCTTAGTGGATGAATTAATAGTGTATATTGCGCCAAAATTACTAGGTAATTTTGCACAACCTTTAGCTGTGCTAGATAACTTCACCAGCCTAGAGCAAGTGCCAACACTAACTTGGCACAGCCTAACTAAAGTTGGTGCTGATATTAAACTTACAGCTCGATTTAATTAAGCTAGCTATGACAGCGCTGTAGGAGACTTATGTTTACGGGAATTATAGAAGCAGTAGGCGACATTAGCCGAATACAGCAACATGGTAATGATTTAGCCATCACTATTAGCAGTCACAGCTTAGATTTTACTGATGTTAAGCTTGGCGATAGTATCGCCAGTAACGGCGTGTGTTTAACTGTTACTGGGTTATCGCAACACAGTTTTACTGCTGATGTTTCAGCTGAAACCTTAGCCTACACTCAATTTGGTCAGTATCAACTAGGTCAAAGGGTTAATTTAGAAAAAGCCATGTTAGCGACCAGTCGTTTTGGTGGTCATATTGTTAGTGGCCATGTTGATGGTGTGAGTAAAGTAATAAAAATAGAACAAGAAGGCCGAGCCTTACAAGTTTGGCTTTCCATGCCAGCTGCAATAGCCCGTTATATTGCTCATAAAGGTTCGGTAACTGTTGATGGCATTAGCCTAACCGTTAATAGTGTGCTGGCAGATAGCTTTCGTTTAACTATAGTGCCACATACTGCAGCACAAACCACAGTGTCACAGTTAAAAGTAGGCACTAAAGTTCATATAGAAGTGGATGTCATTGCTCGTTATTTAGAGCGATTAACCGATGTGAATCACCCTGAGCAAGCGCCAGGTGTGACTAAGGCATTATTATCTAAGCGCGGCTTTTTATAAAAGGTTTATTATGCAACTGAATACCCCAGCTGAAATTATTGAAGATATTCGTCAAGGTAAAATGGTTATCTTGATGGATGATGAAGACCGTGAGAACGAAGGTGATTTGGTGATGGCGGCAGAATATGTCACGCCAGAAGCGGTGAACTTTATGGCAACCCATGGTCGGGGGTTAATTTGTTTAACTTTAACCCAAAAGCGTTGTCAGCAGCTTGCCTTACCTTTAATGGTTGATGCTAATAAATCACCATTTTCAACTAACTTTACCTTATCGATTGAAGCTGCAGAAGGCGTAACTACAGGTATTTCAGCAGCAGATAGAGCGCGTACTGTTAAAGCAGCCGTCGCCCGAGATGCTAGGCCAAGTGATATTGTCCAGCCAGGCCATATCTTCCCATTAATGGCTAAAGATGGTGGAGTTTTAGTACGTGCTGGCCATACTGAAGCAGGCTGTGACTTAGCGCGTTTAGCTGGTCTTGAACCTGCCGCTATGATTGTTGAAATTCTAAATGAAGATGGCACCATGGCGCGTCGTCCTGATTTAGAAATATTTGCTAATAAACACCAAATTAAAATTGGTACTATTGCCGATTTAATTGAATACCGTAATTTGCATGAAACAACTATAGAGCAAGTAGCAAGCTGTCAGTTATCTACGGAAGTAGGGGATTTTAAGCTAGTTACCTTTAAAGATACTATTGATAATCAAGTACATTTTGCTTTAGTTAAAGGTGAAGTAGTGGCAGACAAGCCCACTTTAGTCCGGGTGCATTTACATGATACCTTTAGCGATTTATTAATGGCCAATCGGGCGGCTAATCGCAGTTTCCCGCTGCATACTGCTATGGCCCGTATAGCTAAAGAAGGCGGAGTTTTAGTGTTGCTAAGTAAGCATGAGTCTACTGAAACTTTAATTCAAACTGTGCAAAACTTTGAAGCCGAAGATAAAGGGGCCATACCACCGAGTACACCACAAGCTGGAACTTCACGTACAGTTGGAGTTGGATCACAAATTTTAGCCAGTTTAGGCGTTAAGCAAATGCGCTTATTAAGCCAGCCGAAAAAGTATCATGCTTTATCTGGCTTTGGCTTAGAAGTAGTGGATTATGTTTGTGACTAAAGCTTATGCAGATTTAAACAGAGTTGTGTTATTATCCACGACTATTTTCAGCAGCTATTGATTTTGAGGGCTTGCAATGCAGGTAATTGAAGCGGGACTTTCTGCTAACGGTAGTAAATTTGCTATTGTTGTCGCACGGTTTAACAGTTTTATTGTTGAAAGCTTATTAGAAGGTGCAGTTGATACGCTGCAGCGTATAGGTAATGTTGATGAGCAAGATATTACGGTGATACGGGTACCTGGTGCCTTTGAGTTACCGCTAGCTGTGCAACGCGTCGCTGCCAGTAAAAAGTATGACGGTATTATAGCTTTAGGCGCTGTTATCCGAGGTGGTACTCCGCATTTTGAGTATGTATCTGGAGAGTGTACTAAAGGCATAGCGCAAGTGTCGATGCAATATGATATCCCTGTCGCTTTTGGTGTGTTAACGGTTGATACTATAGAGCAAGCAATAGAGCGAGCAGGTACTAAAGCGGGCAATAAAGGCTGTGAAGCGGCCATGTCTACGCTTGAAATGGTTAATTTACTTGCTCAGCTGTAATTAAAAGAGAATTTTACATGAAACCAAACGCCCGCCGTCAGTCGCGTTCTCTTGCAGTGCAAGGGATTTATAGCTGGCATGTTAGTAAAAACCCAATAACTGAAATAGAACAGCAGTTGTTGCTTGAAAACAATGTTAAGCATATTGATGTTGGTTATTTTCAAGATTTAGTACGTGGAGTGGTTAAATATCATGGCGTATTAGACGACATGTTAAAGCCTTATTTAGCTCGACCTTTTGAAGAAATAGATTTTGTTGAAAAAGCCATTTTGCGCGTTTCAGCCTATGAACTCAAATATCGTTTGGACGTACCTTATAAAGTGATTATTAATGAAGCCATTGAGTTAGCTAAAGCCTTTGCTGCTGATGATAGCCATAAGTTTGTTAATGGTATTTTAGATAAAGCGGTACGTGATTTACGGCCTAGCTAAAAGGAGAGCCGACTTAGGGTCGGCTTTTTAATTTTTATGGGTGAATTTGAACTCATCGCAGAATATTTCTCAGCTGTAGGGGCTAACCGTAGTGACGTTGTCACCGGAGTAGGTGATGACGGCGCTGTAATCCAAGTTCGAGATGGCCATGATTTAGTGGTGACGACTGATACTATGGTCTCAGGTACCCACTTTTTTGCTAATGATGATCCCCGCGCTTTAGGTCATAAGTTAGTGACCGTCAATATTAGCGACTTAGCTGCCATGGGCGCCGAGCCAGCTTGGTTGTCTTTAGCTTTAACTATGCCAGAGGTTAATCAAACCTGGTTAAAACAGTTTAGTGCCGGTGTCAATGAGACGGCCGAATACTATAATTGCCAACTGGTTGGTGGTGATACTACTCGAGGCCCTCTTAGTTTAACTATGACAGCTAAAGGCTTAGTTCCCAGAGGCAAAGCCTTAACTCGCAGTGGTGCTAAGGTAGGTGATTACATTTATGTAACTGGTACCTTAGGTGATGCAGCACTAGGCTTAAAATTGCAACAAGGCTTACACCAAGTTAGTAAAAAACATCATACCCATATTCTGCAACGGTTTCAGTATCCTTCCGCTCGAGTTGCTATAGGCCAAGCCTTGCGTAATATAGCTAATAGCGCTATGGATTTATCTGATGGTCTGTATGGTGATATTCAGCATATTTTACGCCGCTCTAGTGTTGGTGCTAGCATAGACGTACAAAAGCTACCTTTATCACAAGCGTTGAAAGACAGCTGTGATAATGCCAGCGCCTTTGCACTCGCTTTATCGGGTGGTGAAGATTATGAATTACTCTTTACGGTACCAGAGAATAAACGTGGCTCACTCGATGTGTTACTGTCACCTTATGGGGTAGCCCTAACTTGTATTGGTCGCATTACCGGTGTGGTTGGTAAGTTAGAATTAAAAAATGGCGAGCAGGCATTTAATTATCAGCCGCAAGGATTTAAACATTTCGCATGACACTACCTAGCTTTCGTTTAACTAAATGGCAGCACTTTTTAGCCTTAGGCTTTGGCTCTGGCTTAGCTAAATACGCCCCTGGTACTGTAGGCACTTTAGTAGCTGTACCTATAGTTGCCTTACTAATGTGGGCAGGTAACTACTACTTGTTAAGCTTTATAGTCTTAGGTACTTTATTAGGTGTTTATGTTTGTGCCGTTGCTACTAAAGATATTGGCCAGCCCGATCATGCTGCTATTGTTTGGGACGAGATTATTGGCTTTGCTATAACAATGTTTTTGGTGCCTTTAACCTGGCAGTACTTATTATTAGGTTTTATTTTATTTCGTTTATTTGATATTACTAAGCCTTGGCCAATCCGTTGGTTTGATAAAACAGTCCATGGCGGTTTAGGTATTATGTTGGATGATGTTTTAGCGGGTATGGCTGCCTGTGTCAGCTTGCACCTTATTGTGAATTGGATTAGTAGAATTTAGCCTTAAGTTTTAAGGTAGGGGATCAATGAAACAGCAACTACTTATATTAATATTCTGTTTTGTCTCTGCTTCCTTACACGCATTTAGCCAACAATCCATGTATGACTTTGATATTAAACATTGGAGTAGTACTGATGGCTTATCTAGTAACTCTGTACGTGCTATCACTCAAGATAACCAAGGCTATATTTGGCTAGGCACTTTATATGGTTTAAATCGCTTTGATGGCAATCAGTTTGAGCACTTTACAACTAAAACCCAGCAAAATTTAGCGAGTAATAATATTACTCGGTTGTTTAAAGACAGTAAGGGTTATATTTGGGTTGGTACTAAGACTGGTTTGTCCGGTGTTGAACCGTCAAATTTACAGTTTGAGCACTACAAAATTACAGCAGAAGTAACCTCTATTATTGAAATATCACCAGATGAAATTTGGCTTGCTGCTGATTATTTGTACCGAGTAAAAAATGGTCAAACTTCTCGGGTAGAGAAAATACGAGAACAAGTTAATCAATTACAAAAGGTAGGTGATAAGGTTTGGGTAACTAGTACCCATTGGTTATATAGCTATGATTTAAATGAAGATACCCTTATTAGCTATGCCTTACCGTTAGAGTTAGTGCAAATACCAATTTATGATTTATATTGGGAAAATGAACATTTATATTTAGCCAGTGAATCTGGGTTTTTCTCGTTAGATCCTAGTGGCCATATTAGTAAATGTGAATTACCAGATAAAACCAATACTGCAGTATATAAGTTACTGCAAGATAGCTATGGTAACAATTGGATCTCAGCGAATAGAAAGCTATTTCATCAACATGCAGATCAAGATTGGCAATATATTACTGGAGATGAATTAGGTAACTCGCCTTGGTTTAGTGATATTTATGAAGATAAGCAAAAAAATATTTGGTTAGCTAGCTTTAGTGACGGTATTTATCGCTCATCTATCGGTAATATTAATCGGGTCTTGCCTGAAGGGGCTGACAGAATTATTCGTAGTGTTGCGGTTACGCCGCAAAATACCTTGTTATTAGCTGGTCAATTAGAGTTAGGTGAGTTATTTGTCAATGGTGATTATAAAGCTTTACTTAATACCGAGCAGCTTGGGGTAGGGACAGTATATGATATGCACTGGCCAACCGAAAATGAACTATGGTTAGCAACCTCTAAAGGTGTATACGCCCATCAACGTGGTACTAAAACCCTGACTAAAGTGTTTGAAAGCTTAGAAAATAGTTTAGTAAGAGTGCTTGAGCCCGATCAGCAAGATGGTATCTGGATAGGCGGCGTTATGGGCTTGTATCATTACCAAAATAATAAGCTTGCCCCATTTGCTTTGATGGACCAACTTGAAACTCGGCATATTACTGCTTTGCAGCAACAGCAAGATTTAGTTGTGTTAGGTACTATCCGTGGCTTATATCAGTATAAAAATAATAGATTAACCCGCTTAGGAACTGATACCGCGTTATTTAATAGTTATATTACCGCTGTATTAGTCTTAGCGGATAACTCTTTATTAGTTAGTACTTTAGATGATGGTGTTTTTATTCGCCAAGCAAAAGGGACTTGGTTTCAATTACATGATGGTAATGGTTTACCGCACAGCCCTGTTGTCAGTATGATTGAAGACAGCGTAAATGGAATTGTTTGGTTAAGTAGTTTAAAAGGCATATTTAGGCTTAAACTTCAGCCTTTTAGCGCAACAAAGTCTGATAAATTAGGCCCTGTGTTGGCTATTGATGAGGTGCTTGGGCCTTATGATAGGCAATTAGGCACTATTCCTGGCCGTTGTTGTAATGGTGCAGGGCATGACAAAGTGGCATTGTGGCAGCAAAGATATTGGTATCCTACTTTAAAAGGTGTAGTGTCGGTTGCTGCTGATTTAAATAAACAAAAGCACAATCAGCTACAGCCAGTCATAAAAAAAGTACTAGGTCAGCAAATTTACCCACTCAACTATAAGCAGCCAAGCTTATTGCTTAAATTAGATGATCGTAGTGTTAGTCTGCATTATGCGGCACTAGAATTTGTAAAACCTAATGCTCTTGAATTTAGGTATCAACTCCAAGGTTTTGAGTCCAGTTGGCATGAAGTTGGCTCGCGGCGTGAAGCCATTTATACCAATTTACCACCTGGGCGTTTTGTGTTTCGATTACAAAGTCGCTTTGATAATCAACCGTGGTCACAAGATGCAACCACAGAATTAGAGTTAATAGTGCCAAAACGTTTTGATGAAACCCTTGTTTATCGCGGGTTATGGTTATTATTATTCCTGTTTTGTTTATATGGTGTCTTATGGTTGTTGCGTCGTAACGCTATTAATAAACAACAGCAATTAGGTCAACTAGTCAAGCAGCGCACTCAAGAGTTGGAAAATAGCAATATAAAGCTAAATGAACTGAACGAGCAAATGGCATTGTTGACCTATAAAGATAATTTAACCGGTTTACGTAATCGGCATTTTATGTTTGAGCAATTGCCTAAAGATATTGAACATTTTCAACGTAACCGTGAGTCGATGCAAATCCAAGGCAAAGGTATGGCATTGTTACAACTAGATTTAGATAACTTCAAGCATATTAATGATCAGTATGGCAATATCGCCGGTGATAGCTGTATGCAACAAGTAGCCTGGTTATTAATTAGAGAAACCCGCGGTTCAGATTATGTTGTGCGTTTTTCAGCTAATGAATTTGTATTAGTATTGCGAGACATTCATGTTGATTTGGTTGAGCAGTTTTGTCATCAGTTAAATGAACAAATTTCTCGCACCGCCTTTGTGTTACCTGATGGTAATAAGACTTACTTAACTTGCTCTATTGGTTATGCTTTGTATCCATTGCCTTTATTAGGCGGTCAATTAATAAGCTGGGAAATCTCGTTACAATTAGCAGAGATATCTTTATATCATGTTAAACATTCGGGTAAAAATGGAGTTGCCAGTATTGAATTTGATCAGCAAGTTGATGCTTTTGAATTTGAAGACTCCTTGCATATTGAAGCCCAAGTTGAACGTTTACTAGCTGTAGGCTTAGCCCGTTTTACTTTATATAAATCTGAGTAAAACTAACCCAATAATTTTGGGCAAAAAAAACACTAGCAAGGCTAGTGTTTTTTATTACTAGGCTAAAGCTTAATTAAGCTTAGCAGTTATACTCGCTAAAATGCCGGCACTGTCTAAGCCTAATTCTGCATAGATTTCTTCTTGAGTTCCGTGCTTAATAAACTGATCTGGTAAGCCTAAGTTTATACTACGCACGGCTAAGCCTTCCGCAGCAATAAATTCATTAACGGCTGAACCTGCACCGCCCATGATGGCGTTATCTTCTACAGTGACAAATACATCATGTGTAGCCGCTAATTGCTTTAACAGTTGTTGATCTAAAGGCTTTACAAAGCGCATATCAATTAAACTGGCATCTAATTGTTCTGCAACTTGCTGACAAGCACCTAGTAAGGTACCAAAGGCTAAAATAGCAATAGCCTTACCTTGACGTACTTGTCGCGCTTTACCAATGGCTAATAGCTGCATATCTTCATTAGCTGCTATGCCTGTGCCTATACCTCTTGGGTAGCGTACTGCGGCAGGGCCAGAGTACTGGTAACCCGTATAAAGCATTTGCCGGCATTCATTTTCATCTGACGGCGCCATTATAATTAAGTTAGGGATGCAGCGCATAAAGCTTAAATCAAAGGCACCTTGATGGGTTGGGCCATCAGCGCCAACAATACCTGCTCTGTCAATGGCAAACAGCACATCTAAGTTTTGTAAGGCGACATCATGGATCACTTGATCGTAGCCTCGTTGTAAAAAGCTGGAATAGATAGCCACTACTGGCTTTAAGCCTTCTATAGCCATACCAGCAGCTAAAGTGACAGCGTGCTGCTCGGCAATAGCAACGTCAAAATATCGATTAGGAAAAGCTTTAGAAAATCTTACAAGATCAGAGCCTTCGCGCATTGCTGGTGTAATAGCTTGCAACCTTTCGTCTTGTTTAGCCATATCGCAAATCCAGCTACCAAAAACATTAGAGAAGCTAGGTAAGCTGGCCTTTTTAGCTGGCTGTTGCTCTTGAGCTGGGTTAAATTTAGAAACAGCATGAAAACCAATAGGGTCGGCTTCTGCTGGTGCATAGCCTTTACCTTTTTTCGTTACAATATGGAGAAGTTGTGGCCCTTGCATATTACGCATATTGCGAATGGTATCAACTAAGGCAATAACATCATGGCCATCAATAGGACCAATATAGTTAAAACCTAACTCTTCAAAAAAAGTACCAGGCGTGACCATGCCTTTAAAATGCTCTTCAGCCCGGCTAGCTAATTGATGTAATGGCGGCACGCCGCTAAGAATTTTCTTACCGCCTTCACGTAAGCTGGTATAAAAATTACCAGAAAGAATACGGGCAAAGTACTGGTTTAAAGCGCCAACGTTTTCAGAAATAGACATTTCGTTATCATTTAAAATAACCAGCATGTCCGGGCGTACTTCACCGGCATGATTCATAGCTTCAAATGCCATACCTGCCGTTATAGCGCCATCGCCAATAACAGCTGCAATTTTACGTTGGTTACGTGCTTGTTTAGCAGCAATAGCCATACCTAAAGCGGCACTGATAGAGGTGCTAGAATGGCCAACTGTTAGCACGTCATATTCGCTTTCTTCACGAAACGGAAAAGGATGCAAGCCATCTTTTTTGCGAATAGTTTGCATTTTGTCTCGGCGGCCAGTGAGAATTTTATGCGGGTAAGCTTGATGGCCAACATCCCAAATTATACGGTCATAAGGGGTGTTGTAGACATAATGCAGCGCTACAGTTAATTCAACTGTGCCAAGACCGGAAGCAAAATGGCCACTGCTTTGGCTAACAGAGTGTAATAAAAACCGCCGTAGCTCTTTACTTAAAGCTGGTAATTGTTCTTGCGGCAACTGTCTAAGTTGCTCTGGAAGATTTGCTTTTGCTAATAACGGGTAATCGTTAAGTTCTAACGCCATATTTTTTGCCTGTATTAAAACCTACGGTCGACTATATACTGCGCGAATTGGCGCAATTCATCGGTATTATAAGGTAGTGGTGCTAATGCATTAAGTGCATCTTGATAAAGTTGTTGTGCTTTTTCTTTTGCTTGGGCTAAGCCAAGTAACATTGGGTAGGTTGCTTTATTGCCCTTACTATCAGACCCCTGCGGTTTACCTAATGTTTGTGAATCACTCTCTATGTCGAGGATATCATCTTGCACCTGAAATGCTAGCCCTAGCGCTGCAGCATAGTGCAGTAATGAGGCTAATTCTGCTGGATCTTTTTTGGGACTGCAATGCCAAGCTAGGCGAACTGTTGTTTCTATTAAAGCCCCTGTTTTTAAACGGTGCATACGTTCTAATTGAGCCACTGTAGTAGGCTGATTAGTTTGTATGATATCAATAGCCTGGCCACCGCACATACCGCTGTAGCCTGAGGCTTTACTAAGGTGTTGTAGCATAGAAACAACATCTTTTGCTGCCACATCTTGATAAGGGTGTTGGCTTAAGATCTCAAACGCCATACTTTGCAGAGCATCACCGGCTAAAATTGCTGTCGCTTCATTAAAAGCTTTATGGCAAGTAGGTTTGCCACGTCGCATATCATCATTATCCATTGCCGGTAAGTCATCATGAATTAATGAATAGCTGTGGAGGGCTTCAATCGCTGCGGCGGGGCCATCAAGATCAGATAAACTTGCCCCTAACATAGAGCCACAGCTGTAAATTATAAAAGGCCTAATACGTTTGCCGCCCAGTAGCAAACTATATGACATAGCTTGCAATAATTGTGGCTCCGTTTCAGGGTAGCCTTGCAACAACTGTTGTAATTGGCGCTCTACTCTTTGTTGGTAAACCGCTAAGTTCTTTGAAAACACCTTATTCTCCTGCAGGGGCATCGAAAGGCAATAAACTCTCTTGCTGCTGCTGTTGCATTAACACTTGTACTTTTTGCTCTGCAGCTTGTAGGAGTTGCTGGCTTTGTCTGGCTAAAGTAATACCTCGCTCAAACTGCTGTAACGATTGATCGAGAGACAGCTCACCTTGCTCTAATTGTTGTACTATTTGTTCAAGTTCTGACAAAGTTTGTTCAAATTGGCTTAAGTCGGCTTTTTTTTTAGTCATTATGTTCTCGAAAAAGGGCAAAAACGTATCTTAGCGCACTATTATGAGCAATCAGAACGCAGAAGTGAAAGCTTAAATGTATAA
Organism: Rheinheimera sp. MMS21-TC3; assembly: GCF_032229285.1. Taxonomy (NCBI): domain Bacteria; kingdom Pseudomonadati; phylum Pseudomonadota; class Gammaproteobacteria; order Chromatiales; family Chromatiaceae; genus Rheinheimera; species Rheinheimera sp. MMS21-TC3. The sequence goes on along the minus strand of NZ_CP135084.1, from coordinate 2,202,703 downwards.
ATTGATGTATTTTATACTTAATGATTCGTTAATCTTGTCGATAAAGCGTAATGCTCTAAGATAAACTAGCGTAATACAGGCTGAAGTAGTCACGGGTAAAGGAGATTATAGTGGATATAGCAACCATTGTTGGCATGTTAGGCGCCATAGGTTTTGTGATCTTAGCCATGGTGCTAGGCAGTGCCGGTAATGTCGGAATATTTTATGATACTGTGTCAATATTAATTGTTGTGCTAGGTTCAATTTTTGTTGTGATATCAAAATTTACCTTAAGCCAATTTATTGACTCGGGTAAAGCTGCTGCTAAAGCCTTTATGTATAAAATTGAACCGCCGGAAGAGTTGATTGAAAAAGCCGTGCAATTAGCTGACTCAGCCCGTAAAGGCGGTTTCTTGGCCTTAGAAGAGGCAGATATCCCTAATCAGTTTATGCAAAAAGGCGTAAATATGTTAGTGGATGGTCATGATGGTGATGTGGTGAGATCCACTTTGTTAAAAGATATTAGCCTAACCGAGAAACGCCATGAAATTGCTATTGGTGTATTTAAAGGGTTAGGCGAAGTTGCCCCCGCTATGGGGATGATAGGTACTTTAGTTGGTTTAGTGGCTATGTTATCGAATATGGATGATCCAAAAGCAATTGGCCCAGCTATGGCTGTAGCATTATTAACCACTTTATACGGTGCTTTTATTGCTAACGTTATTGCTATCCCTATTGCAGATAAATTAGCGGTAAGAAACCAGCAAGAAAAACAAAACTACCAGTTGATTGTTGATGCTATTTTAGGGATCCAAGATGGTCAAAATCCGAAAATAATTGAAGGAATTTTGCGTAATTATTTAGCGCAAAGTAAACGCCAAGAAGTAGTGGTAGATTAAAATGAATGATGAAGCTGAAGAGTGTAAATGTCCGCCTCCGGGCTTGCCAATGTATATGAACACCTTTGCTGACTTAATGGCACTTTTAATGTGCTTCTTTGTTTTATTGTTAGCCTTTTCTGAAATGGATGTGCTTAAGTTTAAGCAAATAGCTGGCTCGATGAAGATGGCTTTTGGGGTGCAAAATAAAATTGAAGTTGATGATATTCCAAAAGGCACTAGTGTTATTGCATTAGAATTTCGTCCTGGCCGACCTGAGCCAACACCAATAGAAACCTTACAGCAACAAACCATGGAAGTAACTCAGCAAGTTATTGAGTTTCAAGCTGGTGATGAAGACTCTGCTGGGGGCAGAAAAGAGCAGCGTGACGATATGATAGGCGGTGAGTCTGCCAGTAATGCCGAGCAAATATCGGAAGCAGAAGCGGCTCAGCAAGCTGCCCAAGATAGAACTAATAAAGAAGTGAAAAAGCTAGCCGAGCAATTAGAGCAACAAATTCTTGATGGTGCTATTGAGTTGGAATCTTTAGGCCAGCAAATTATTATTCGTATTCGAGAAAATGGTTCTTTTGCTTCTGGCTCATCTTTTTTACAACCAAGGTTTAAACCAATAGTGCAGCGCATTGGCTTATTGCTTAATGATGTTCCTGGTGAAATAACTGTAACTGGCCATACCGATGACATTCAAGTGTCAAATGAGTTGCATACTAATAATTGGGACTTATCGGCGCAACGAGCTGTATCGGTGGCGACAGAAATGGTAAAAGCACAGGGTTTTGATCGAACCCGATTAGTGGTAGTTGGCCATGCCGATACTAAACCGCTAGAGCCAAATGATACTGAAGTCAATAGGCGGCGTAACCGTCGGGTAGAAATATCTATCATGCAAGGTAAGGCTAAAGAATCTACTCCTGTTAGTTTAGAGGGTGAAACTAACTAATTTTTGGCGCAGATTAGGTCTTTAGTAATAGATCCGCTATAATCTGCGCCACTTTTTCTGCCACAACTTAAACCTCTTATGATTGAATTTATTATTAAGCTCCATCCTGAAATTGTTATTAAAAGCAATTCTGTTCGCAAACGGCAAACTAAATTATTAGAGCGTAATTTAAAAACCATTTTAGTTCAGGTTGATGCTGCTGTGCGGGTGAATAATAACTTTGATCATCTTACTGTTCGTTGCGACAGCGATAGCGCAGAGTTACGGCAAAAACTAATTGATCGTTTAAGCTGTATCCCAGGCATTGTTAATTTCTCTGAAATGCAGTCGAGCCAATTTACTTCTTTAGATGATATTTATCAGCAAGTTAAAGATGTTTATGCTAGCCAGCTTGAAAATAAAACCTTTTGTGTTCGTGTTCGTCGCATGGGAAGCCATGATTTTAGTTCGATAGAAGCTGAGCGGTATATTGGTGGTGGCTTAAATCAGCTAGTAGCCAGTGCTAAGGTGCAGCTTAAAAAGCCTGATTTAACCGTAAACTTAGAAATAAAGCGCAATTTACTGCTAATGGTTAGGCAAACTCATGCTGGTATGGGCGGTTTCCCATTACCTTCTCAGTCGGATGTGTTGTCATTAATTTCAGGCGGCTATGATTCTGCTGTCGCAAGTTATTTAATGATCCGTAAAGGCTTACGCACCCATTATGTGTTTTTTAACTTAGGTGGAGCAGCGCATGAGACTGGTGTGCGTGAAATGGCCCATTTGATCTGGCATAAGTACAGTTTGTCGCACAAAGTTAAGTTTGTTAGCGTTAACTTTGCTCCTGTAGTAGATGAAATACTAGAAAAAATAGACAACGGTCTAATGGGCGTGGTTTTAAAACGGATGATGATGCGTGCTGCTAGCACTGTGGCTGAAAACCTGGGTATTAAAGCTATTGTCACCGGCGAGAGTATCGGTCAAGTATCTAGCCAGACCATAGCAAACTTAAATGCTATCGATAGAGTGACAGATATGCTGATATTAAGGCCGCTTATATATCATGATAAACAACAGATTATAGATATAGCTAAACAGATAGGGGCTGAAGATATTGCTAAAAGTATGCCAGAGTATTGTGGTGTAATCTCGCGTAAACCCACTATTAATGCTGTGTTATCAGAGGTGTTAGCTAATGAAGAAAACTTTGACTTTAGCGTCTTAGACAATGCGGTACAGCAAGCTAAAGTTTTAGATATCCGCACTATTGATTTTCAAGCCGATCAACAAGCACAGATAGTAAGTGAGTTAAGCGAGCTACCCGCTACAAGTATAGTGGTGGATATTCGCTCACCTGAAGAAACCGATCTTAAGCCCTTACAGCTGGTGGATGTGGAAGTTATTGAGTTACCTTTCTTTCGCTTACAGAGTCAATTTTCTACTTTAGATCAAACTAAACAGTATTACTTTTACTGTGATCAAGGGGTAATGAGCCGTTTACAAGCTTTAGTGATGCAAGAACAAGGCTTTAAGAATATAGCTGTTTACAGGCCATAGCTTTGCTGCAGCTGTAACACTTGTTGTTGTAGCTGCAAATTAACCGGCGTATTTATAGCGTATTGCCGGCCTTGTTCAACTATAAAACCAGAAATAGCATTAATTTCTGTTTGCCGTTGATGATAAACATCTTGCTGCATTGAGCTAAAGTTAGTGGCTGTTGCCTGCATAACGTGGCGTACTCGTTGCACAGATTCCTCAATAGCCATTTTATACCCCGTAGCTTGGCTTACTGCACAGACTTCAGTTACTAGCTGCTGAATAGTTTTTGTATACTTAGCTGCTAACAAGTCACCATTTTTGCAATTATTAATAGCCGTTAAGGGATTAATTACGGCATTAATTAATAACTTTTGCCATAAAAACGGTTTAATATCCGTTGCTAGCTGAACTGGGCCTAAGGCTATTGTCATTGCCTGTTTAACCGCACTAGATTGCTTGTTTGCAGCTAGATTTAAAGGCGCTAATACCGATTGACCTTGACCAGTATGCTGCAGCGTTGTAGCTGAGGTTTTAAGAGCAGCATGAGTAGTAGTTAAAAACCATAATCCTTGGCTTGGTAATAGTAGGGGTAAAACTTGCTCAATAGTCCCCATGCCATTGTGGGATAATATTATTTGCGCTTGAGTGCTTAGTAACGGAATTAATTCTTTAATCCCCGCAAGGACATCGTAACTTTTAATGGGTACTAAGACAGCCTGATAAGGTGCAACAGCAGGGCTAAAATAATATTGCTGTTGCTGGCCATCAGTGGCGGTAAACATAATATCTAGACTATTAGGCTGGCGTAAATGCAAGGTCACAGTATTAGATTGCTGTTGCAGGCGACAAGCAGCTAATAAGCCAATGGCACCTTGACCAACTATGGTCCAGTTTAGGTCTAGCTGCGTGGCCGGATACGATGCCATAATGCTCTACAAATATAAAAGCTAACAATACCAGCAATATCTGCTAATAAATCAAACCAATCACCATTACGACGGGTAAAGTAATGCTGAGCTAATTCTATGGCGGCACCATAGCTGCTCAATAAAATAAATGCGGGTACTAGGGTTAATTTAAAACCTTTCCATAATAAACCGCTTAACACAGCAAAAATAATAAAATGAGCTAGTTTATCTAAATGGGCTAAACCACCAGCTATAGAGTAACCTTGCAGCTCAGCTAAAAAACTGGCTGTTGCCACAGCAAAGCCTAAGATACAGACTATGCGATAAAATTGTTGGGGCACAAATACATCCTTTTTAACTGCCTATTTAAGCATTAAATTCTTAGCTCTGAAGGTTCGGTTGTTAATTTGCAGAACTGGCTCGGATTGTAGCAGTTTTGTGGTTATAATCGCTAGCAGACAAATCTTAAGTTTAGGAGAATGGGCATGCCATCATTTGATATTGTTTCTGAGGTTGATCAGCAAGAAGTGCTTAATGCAGTAGAAAATTCAAATCGAGAGTTAGCGACACGTTTTGACTTTCGTGGTGTAGAAGCTGAATTTACCATTAAAGATAAATTGATAACCATGCAAGCAGAAGCTGAGTTTCAATTACAGCAAATGCTAGAGATTTTTTTAAATAAAGCTATTAAACGTGGTTTAGATGTACGTTCTTTTAAAGAGGGTGATATTGTTCACTCAGGCAAAACTTATAGCCAAAGCTTAACCTTGCAACAAGGTATTGATGCGGCTATGGCAAAAAAATTAGTTAAGTTAATTAAAGATAATAAGTTAAAAGTGCAAGCTTCTATTCAAGGTGAGCAAGTGCGGGTTACCGGTAAAAAGCGTGATGACTTGCAAGAGGCTATGGCAGTTGTCCGTTCTGCAGAGCTAGAACAAGCCTTTCAGTTTAATAATTTCCGCGATTAATCTTCAATTAAAATAGCTAGACGCCTATTGGCGCTGTCAGTAACTCAGGCTAAACTGCCCGCGGCTTCATCAGGAAGCCGCTTTTTTTTGGTGCTGCTGAAAATGCAGATAATCGGGAATCTGGTGTAAATCCAGAGCTGCCCCCGCAACGGTAAACAACTGAATACCCTTAATAGCCACTGTCAATTGATGGGAAGGCAAGGGTAGGCGCAAGCAGGTTGTCAGCCCGGAGACCGGCCAAATAAATCAAGGTATTACAAAGGTGCGGTGGGCACGTTTTTGGAGTCTTTATGTTTAAATCTGCTGTAGCGGCTAGTTTAGTCGCATGGAGTGGTAATCTTGCTGCTTCGGTTATGAATAATCAAGCTAATCTTACCCATGAAATGGAGCATATTAGTATTTATGCTAACCGTTATACAACTGCCCAACAGCAGGTATTAGCTAGTGTAACGGTATTAGAGCGAGCCGACATTATGGCTAGACAAGCGGATGACTTACCTAACTTATTGTCTCAGCTAGTAGGCATTAATCTATCACGCGATGGAGGTAGAGGCCAAAATGCCAGTGTGTATATTCGAGGGGGGAATACTGGCCATAGTTTAGTGTTAATAGATGGTGTAAGGCTAGGTTCGGCCACCTTAGGTTATAAAGCCTTATCTATGGTGCCGCTGGAGTTAATTGAGCGAATAGAAGTAATTCGAGGGCCAAGGGCTGCTTTTTATGGTGCCGATGCATTATCCGGTATTATTGCTATTACCACTAGGCGCAGCAATGCAGTGCTTGAGGTTAATGCCAATACGGGTAGTTATGGCCAAGTTGGCGCTGATATTAGTGCTAGCCATACTATTGATGCGCTTATTCTGCGGGCAACTGTAGGCGGTAGTAGAGCTGATGGCTTTAATAGCCAACCCAATTTAGATGCCGACAAAGACGGCTATCAGCAGCAGTTTGCTAAGCTAGCAGCCGATTATCAAACCCGTTTTGGCTTATGGCAAGTACAAACCGATCTAAGCTCAGGCCGATACCAATTTGATTCTGCCTGGAATGATGAAGACCAAGCCGATAGCTTAAATAGAAATTATCTACTAGGTTGGCAGCATCAACTAGGTCAGTGGCAGCATCAGCTACAACTGAGTCGTAGCTTAGATAATGATACGAGCTTTGGCTCTAACTCACGCTCGCCCTTTATGACCGAACGGGATGAGCTTAACTATCAGGCTTATAGCCAAGTTAGTTCCTCTGTTACGCTGCTAGGCGGGGTTAATTGGTATCAAGAGCAAGTTGAGCGCTCTGCTACCGCTTATGAACAGACTAGCCGAATAAATAGGGCTTTATTTACAGGGGTAAGTTATCAGCAAAATGGACTGCAATTAGAGGCCGCGGCTCGGCGCGATATGTTTGATCAATATGGTGCTGAAAATACTTGGCAACTGGCTGTAGGCTATCAGTTTTTACCGCACTGGTTAGTGCGGGCAAGTCGGGCGACGGCGTTTAAAATCCCATCATTTAATGCGTTATATTATCCAGGTTATGCTAATCCCAACTTAAAGCCAGAGCAATCTTTAGCCGATGAGCTGGCCTTACGTTATAATAGTGCTCAATTACAACTTGAGCTAAGCTGGTTTCAGCGTGATGTTACTAATCTAATTCAAGGTATAAAGCAGGCTGAAAATATTACCTTATCCAAAATAGTTGGTATTGAATTAAGCATGGTTCAGCAATGGAGTAAGTTTACCAATGAGATTGCTTATACTTGGTTAGATACTAAAAATGTCAGTACCGGCAATAAACTTGAGCGTAGACCTGAAAACACTCTTAATTGGCGACTAAGTTATGCTGCTGATGATTGGTCAGCTTTTGTAACGGCAGATTATCAAAGTGCTACTTTTCAAGGTGATTTTGCACCAGAGGCTAATGTATCTAGCTTTACGCTATGGGGGCTAGGCGCTAGCTATCAACTTAGCTCTAAGCTGAGTTTACGTACAACTGTTAATAATCTATTTAATAAGCAATATCAAACTAGTGCAGGCTATGCTACAGCAGGAGCTAACGTTAAACTTAGCCTTAGCTACAAGCTGTAGTCTAGTGTTGAGTAGTGAGTGTTAGCTTTTAAGTAAGTCGGCATATTGCTGGCGAAACTTGGCCATTTTAGGCGCAATTATTATCTGGCAATATCCCTGTTCAGGGTGTTGTTGAAAATAGTTTTGATGCTGCTTTTCGGCGACAAAAAAATTGGTAGCCGGTGTTAAAGCTGTAACAATACTTTGAGCAAACACGGCTTGGTCTGTTAATTGTTTAATTAGCTGTTGGGCAACGGCTAGTTGGGTTTGGCAGTGGTAAAAAATAACAGAGCGATATTGACTACCTATGTCGTTACCTTGTCTATTTAATTGAGTAGGGTCATGCAAACTAAAAAATATTAAACAAAGTTGCTCAAAGCTAATAATGCTAGGATCAAATACAACTTGAACCACTTCGGCATGGCCACTTTTTCCTGAGCATACATCTTGGTAATTAGCTAAATTAGCCTCGCCGCCCATATAGCCGCTTAGTGCTTGCTTAACCCCGTTAAGATTGTTCATGGCCGCATCTAAGCACCAAAAACAGCCGGCGCCAAAGGTTGCAGTTTGTAATGACATAATGTCTCCCAAATCTAGTTTACTAGAGCGTTTTATTTGTAAGCATAATATTAACTTTATATTCGTTAGCGAGTTTTTACGGTTTTTTGTACAAAAAAGCGCTCTAATTTAGTTTAGAGCGCTTTTAAAATTTAGCTAGAGTAAATGTTAGTTCGCTTAATTAAGTTGTTGGCGCGACTTCATCTGCTGCACTAGCATTGATATTTTCTTGTTCTAACTTAGCTAACTTTTGCTCTAAGCGTTTAGGTGAGCCAGTGTGACGTGCAAAGGCCATATAAGTCACAGGAACAACGTAGATAGTCATTAAAGTTGCTAAAGTCACACCACAGAAAATAACCATACCTATTACCATTCTACTTTCTGAGCCAGGACCGCTGGCAATAATCAGCGGAATACTACTCATAGAAGTAGTAAAAGCAGTCATAACAATAGGGCGTAAGCGTTGGGTTGCGGCTTGTTTTACGGCTTGGCTAAACTCGACACCAGCATCACGAAGTTGGTTAGCAAACTCGACAATTAAGATGCCGTTTTTAGCAACTAAACCAATCAACATAATTAAGCCTATTTGACTGTATATATTTAGCGTCATGCCACTAAAGTATAAACCGGACAAAGCACCGACTAAGCCCAAAGGCACAGTAATTAAAATTACTAAAGGATGAATAAAGCTTTCAAACTGAGCCGCTAATACTAGATAAGTAATAAGTAAGGCTAAAATAAATACCATTAAGGTCGCATTGCCACTTTCTTGGTACAGTAAAGACTCGCCTTTATAGTCAATACCAACGGTATCGTGGATCTCTGTTTTAACAATACTCTCTAAATATTCTAGGGCTTCACCTAAACTATAACCAGGTGCTAAACTACCGCTTAAAGTGATAGAGCGCATCCGGTTATATCTGTTTAAGCTAGACGATGTTGCTTCTTCTTTTAAGGTAACTAAGTTATCAAGAGAGATTAGTTGGCCTGATACTGATGAGCGTAAGTATACATTAGAGATACTACCAGGTGCCGAGAAGTCATCCTCTTTACCTTCTATGATAACGTCATACTCTTTACCGCGATCTAAGAAAGTAGTAACACGACGGCCGCCTAACATGGCTTCTAATGAACGGCCTATAGCACCTACTGATATGCCTAAGTCGCCGGCACGCTCAGTATTTATCTCTACTAATACTTGGGGAACAGTCTCTTTATAATCGTGATCTAGCATTAATATATTAGGGTTTTCAGCCGCTTTTTCTATCACAATATCACGCCAACGAGCTAGCTCCTCATAGGTGTTACCTTGCAATACGAAGCTTATTGGTCTGCTGCTGCCGCCGCCGCCACCTAAGCCACTACGCATAAAAGTAAAAGCACGAACATCAGCTAGCTCATTAATTTCTTTACTAACTTCCGTCATTAACTCTTGAGTTTTACGCTTACCATTAGTCCAGTTTTCGCTACCAACTATAGCTACACCACCACTATTTCCCCATCCTGGTACGCGCAGAAGTAGGCGATTAAACTCACCTTTTTCATAATATGGCATTAAAATATCTTCTATTAAGCGCATATTACGGCTATTGCTAGTATAACTTGCCCCTTCAGCTGGGCTCATCATAATAAAGAAAGTACCGCGATCTTCACTTGGTGCTAATTCGCCCGGTAAAATACGTACTAGTAAAAAGCTGGCAATAAAACATAAAACTACCACTATCATTACTGGCCAACGAGTTTCACATACAATGTCTAATTGCCGTTGATAGGCATTTTCTAACTTATTAAAGCCAGAATGTAGCCAAATACCTAATTTACTTTCACGCTTTTTATGGGCTAAAAGTTTGCTAGATAACATAGGGGTGAGGGTTAAAGCTGCGACGCTTGAAAATGCGACTGCAGCCGCTATGGCTAGTGCAAATTCAGTAAATAATTTACCTAATTGACCTTGCATAAAAATAAGCGGCACAAACACCGAAATCAATACTAAGGTAGTGGCAATAACAGCAAAACCGACTTCACGAGCCCCACGATAGGAGGCAAGTAAAGGATGTTCGCCACGCTCTATACGGCGATAAATGTTCTCTAATACGACAATAGAATCATCTACTACTAAGCCGATGGCTAATACCATAGCTAATAGCGTTAATAAGTTGATTGAGAAATCTAGGGCATATAAGACAGTAACGGCAGAGACTAAAGCGACCGGAACTGTTATTGCCGGAATAAAGGTTGCGCGAATATTGCCCAAAAACAAGAAAATAACTAATACAACTAACACCATAGCTATGGCTAAAGTGTTATAAACTTCTTTAATGGATTCGGCAATAAAGAGCGATGAATCATAGCCGGGCTCTATAGTGGTGCCATCAGGCAGGCTAGCTTTAATTCGCTCCATTTCAGCGCGAGCATTTTTAACAACTTCTAGGGTATTAGCTTTAGATTGCTTAATAATACCTATACCTAGTAAGTTCTTACCATCACCTCGGAATTCATTTTCTTCATCTTTAGCTGTTAACAGCACATCTGCTACTTCACCTAATCTGACTAAGTAGTTATTATCACCGCGCTTTATTACTAAGCGTCTAAAGTCTTGTTGAGTTTTATAAGTACGCACCACGCGCACAGTAAAATCTCTATCGGTCGATTTAATGTTACCCGCAGGCAGTTCTACGTTTTCATTGCGCAGTACAGCTTCTATTTCTTGTACTGTCACACCACGTGATGCCATAGCATCACGATCTAGCCAAACCCGCATGGCATAATCACGGGCACCGCCTAATTGTAAGCGTGCTACACCATCAACCACAGAGAAACGCTCAACTATATAGCGATCAGCGTAATCAGTAAGCTCTAAAGAAGTCATGTTCTCACTGTTAAGAAAAAACCAAGCAATAGTGCTTTCATCATCACCAGCTTTATAGACCTCTGGTGGATTAGCTTGATCGGGTAGGTTATTTAATGCTCTGGCTACTCGTTCTCTAACATCGTTAGCTGCTGCATCAATATCACGCTCAACATTAAACTCAATAGTAACGTTGGATCTGCCATTGCGGCTGCTAGATGTGATATTTTTAATGCCCTCTACACCGCTGATCCTATCTTCAATTAATTGAGTAATTTTGGACTCGACAATTTCAGCAGATGCACCAGGATAGGTAGTGCTAATACTGACTATAGGTGAATCAATATCAGGGAACTCCCGCAGTGGTAACATTGTAAAACAAACAATACCGAATACCACTAAGAGTAAGTTAACAACAGTGGCAAAAACCGGACGTTTTACCGAAGTATCAGATAGCCACATATTACGCTCCAACCTGATTAATCATGCTGCCTTCGCGAAGCTTTTGCGTGCCTTCAATCACAATGATATCGCCGTCTTTTAAACCAGAGATAACTTCTACCCAGCCTGGAATACGCTGGCCAATTGTTACTTCTTTTCGTGACACTTTATTGTCTGCATCTACTAAGTAGACAAATTGTTTATCTTGTTGTGGTACTAACGCTTTTTCAGAAATTTGCATTACTACACGCTCTTCAAGCACTAATTGTACTTGTAACAACATACCTGGGCGTAAACGCAAATCACTGTTTTCTATTTGTCCATGCACTGTAATAGTACGTGTAACAGGGTCAAGCCGAGTGTCAATTGCACTCACTTTACCGGTGAAGGTAATATCACCATAAGCGGCATTTTTAATGTTAAAAGGCATACCTAACTTAAGCGCTGCTAAATAATGTTCAGCAACACTGAATTCTACTTTTAAAGTATTTAAATCATCTAAAGTAGTAATAACAGTGCCACTATTTAAATAAGCACCTTTACTTACTTGGCGTAAGCCTAAATAGCCATCAAAAGGTGCGGTTATGGTCATCTCTGCTAATTGTGCTTTAGCTATATCAAGTTGGGCAATACTGGTATTGACTCGAGTTTGTTGTTCATCAATTAATGATTGTGCTGTCGCTTGGGTAGTTGCTAAGTTTTTTAAGCGACCAAGTTGCCTTTTTTGATCAGATAAAACAGCTTCAAGTTCAGTAACACGAGCCCGCTCTTGGACGTCATGAAGGCGGGCTATCACGGCATCTTTTTTAATGGCTTTACCTTCTTCTATATTTAGTTCAGTTATAAAGTCACTGGTAGGAGAGGTAACTTTAATTGATTGATTAGCTATGCCTGTGCCCAAGCTAGAGACGCTTATTATCATAGGACTAGTCTTAACTTTAGCAGTCTTAACTGCAACAGGAAAACCACCACCACGTTGTTGATTATTTTGCGATGAAGGATTCCAATATAAATAGGCTGTAAAGGCTAGTAAGCCAATTAATATTATCCAAATTAATTTAGAATGAATTTTGATCACAAAAACTCCGCAAAATAGTAAAAGATTTAGTCAAGCTTATTGTATGGAAAAAATGACTGAAGTGATTTCCTGTTATCGCACTTGAAATGGTATTGGTCGTATTGTAGGCGGAACTAGTAATTATATACTCCTAATGGGTGAAACTCAGGTAATATTAAACCATAAATAGCAATTGATAATTTTTAAATAGACTTGGTATGGTACAACAATTTATAGAGAATTCTGCTAATAAAGGTGGAGCAAGGTTAATATTGATAAGTAGTATCAGTATTATTTTGCTGCTAATTTTTATATTCTGGCAGCAACAATTTAGTCTAATTGTTGCTTTGGCCTTGATAGTGGCGGGTTTAGGGATCTTTACTGGTTGGGCTAAATTGTCAGAGCCTCGCTATTTATTACAGCTAGATGATAAAGGCGTCCATTATTATCATCGTAAAGGTAGTTGGTTATTACCTTGGTCGAGCTTTTTATATAGCGGCGTTCCGGAATTTAACAATAATGATTTAGCTTTTATAGGCTTTAAAGTTACCCATTATGATCAGTTTTTACAGCATTTGCCGTTACGTTTAGCTGTCCGTATTATGACAGAACAGCGTACTTTATATCTTGATGCAGTGCGACAAAATTGTGCCAGTGGTCAATGTGGGCTTGACTCTTTATCTGAAGTAGATAACTTTGTAACTTCACAGCAAGTATATAATGGCATTAAAGCGGCTTTTGCTTGGCGTATGCAACGCTTAGCTAATAGCACAGGTTTTGAGTTGCTTATTGCCATAAATGTAGCTAAAGATGATGCTGTAACTTTATGTAAAACAATTAATGCAGCGCGATTAAGGCAGTTGTAATGAGGCCAACTAGACAGTGCGTAATGACTGTATCATAATGTTGGCGATATTAGATTTTCAGCAGGAAAACACATGAGTACTTATGAAAAGGCATTTTTAATTAGTGGTCGTAACACCTTAATACATAAAAATAAAAAGTTAGATTTAATTATTGTTAATGAAGAAAGTGATCCTGTAGTAGTTGTCACTAGAAATGGTGTAAAGAAGTTCGATGAAAAGGTGCCTGCCAATCGTGTCGAGGCTAAAGAGCGTTATATGGAAGTAGTAAATGTTTCTGGATCAGAAGTATTTGGCGAAACTAAAATATTATTATTTATTCAAGCAATCAATAATAAAGAATACAAAATAGATTATAGTAAGTCTGATACTGATTTATTTATTCGTATTCATCAAGAAAGTTATATTTAATAGTAATTATTAGCCCTGTAACAACAATCAGGGCTTGCCTTCTAGTGGTTTATTTGGTGCAGTGGTGTAGTTCCTATACTGGAATCTAAAGTAGTGATATAAAAATGCAATTTACCGAGCACAGTCAAACAATTAAAATAACGGTGCCAGTGACTTCAGAACCTTTGAGCGGCAATGACATTGAAACTCAACTTAACGAAGCTGGCTACGGGCGCTGTCGTCTTTTATCTGACCAATTAACTAACTTGTTACATGAGTATCACACACTACAACAAAAAATTAAACAATCACCGCAAGCTGATGCAGAATTAAATTATATTATAGCTAAAAAAATTGATGCTGAAGTAAGTTTTGAAATTGCTGAAGATGAAATGTCGGCTTCGGCTACTATTACTTGTGCTTGGGGCGGACAATCGATTTCAGCTAATATGCTTGTTAAAGCGGCCCAAGCTAGTGGTATTGTGTTTGGTTTTAGTAAAGAAAATATTATTAAACTAGTTACTCATGCTAGTAAAGCTGACCCAGGTGCAAAAATTAAACTAACCATCGCCAAAGGGCGCCCTGTTGAGCATGGTTTAAACTCACGATTTGAAGCAAAAATTCCAGCTATGGAAAGTCGCCGCAATAAGCCGGTTATTGAGTCTAATGAAAAAGCCGATTTGCGTAACTTTGGTGAAATACCCGCTGTAACTCAGAATGATGTTGTAATGCAGCGTCATCCACCAACACCTGGTGTTGATGGTATGACAGTGTTAGGCACTGTATTAACCGCTTTATCTGGTCAGCTAATAGAATGGAATATTGGTGAAGGAACAGAAGTTAGTCCGACAGATAAAGATTTATTGATAGCCGCACGTGATGGTTTACCTAGGGTGATTGAAGCAGGTGCCACGGTAGATGAGGTTTTTACCGTTAAAAATGTGGATCTTAGCACCGGACATATTATATTTCGAGGCTCAGTCGTTATCACAGGTGATGTAACTGAGGGTATGAAAGTGATAGCTGGAGGCAATGTCTTTGTTAAAGGTTTTGTCGAAGGTACACTGATAGAGGCGGGTGGGGATATTAAAATTAACAGCTCTATAATAGGCCACCAAATTCCTACTAATGACGATACCATTCTGTATAGCACTGAGTTAAAAGCTAAAGGTGATATTCAGGCTAATTTGGCTCAATACGTAAAAATTAGCTGTGGTGGTAACTTTTATGTAAATAAGCAAATGATGCATTGTTCAGTGAGTGCCGCTAATGTTTATGCTGGGCCCGAAGAAAACCCTAATGGCAAGGTAATAGGCGGTGACTTTTATTTGGACCAGTCATTGCATACAGGTTGCCTAGGGGCTGCATCTAGTAGTCATATTTTAATTAAAGTTAATAGATTAGTCGATCCTATTGCCGAGCAGCAGCAAATATTACGAAATGAAATAACTACGCTAAAATCTCAGATGGTACAAAAAAAAGAGCAACTAGAAGGTTTGAAAAAAGTTAAAGGTAGCGAGCAAATTGATCAACGCTGTCTTGAAATAGAGCAAGAATTTAATTCTCAACGAGATAAAGCATTCTTATTAGTTGAAAAGGTCAGAATGTTAGAAACGCAACGTAAAGCTATTTTAGATAAAGCAATTGTGATTGCTAAAAATCAATTGTTTTCTGCTGTTGAAGTGCATTTAGGTACAGAGCAGTTTCGCACTAGGCGTGAGTACGGCCCTAGTAAAATTTTATTAGTTGATGGCCAAGCCATGGTTGAGCCTTACTTTTAAGCTGGCACTAACAGGTAATAGTTAAGTGGTATTTAAGTTGCGCTGTGTGGTGATGCTTTTTTGCTCTGTTAGCTTTAAGCTTAACCCATCTAATTATTCTGGGTGAGTTGTGTTGAACCGTTTGCTAACAATACTACTAATGTTTTTTTCTACCTGCCTAGCTGCAGCTGAGTGCAATATGGTTTTTGCCCATGGCATTTTAATTGCACCTGATCATATTCGTATTTTGCAAAATAACCGCACTCATGTCCAAATAAATGCGAATAAACAACTCTTTATCCGTGGCGAATGGTTAGCGCTAGGTCCTGAAGAGACCGTTTTATTGAAACAATATAGCCAAGGTTTACGTCGTTTTGTTCCTGAGATTGTCAGTATAGCTGTCGATGGTGTAGAGCTGGGGATGTCTAGCATAGAAGCTATGTTTAGCGGTTTAGGTAGTGAGTCGCAACAAGCGGAATGGCGAGCTTTGGTCCGCGAGACGACGTTTCAGTGGATGTCACGATTTGTCCGTTCTAATGATCACTTTTATTTAGCTCCACAAAGCCTTAATGAGCTTGATTATTTTTTACATGGCGAACTTAAGCCACAACTTGATAACTTAGCTAGGCGCACTGTAGGTGCGGTATGGGGCGCCTTACGTGATGCATTGCGTCATTCAGATAGTAATTTTGAACGCAGTGAAAACCAAGACTGGCAATCTGTAGGGGAAATGGTAGAAAAGCTTAGTTTAAGCTTAGATGCAAAAGCTGTGGAATTAGAACAAAAATCTGAATTGTTTTGTCAGCGCATGCAAGAGATTGAAAAAATAGAACAAAAGCTGCAGCAGCGCTTACCCGAGCTACAGCATTATAATGTAGTTAGACGTAAAGATTAATAGTTTTAGTTGAGTAAAAATAAAGAGCCTAAGCCTAAAAAAGCAAAAAAGCCAATAACATCTGTAACAGTCGTTAAAATGACAGAGCCAGATAATGCAGGATCAATTTTTAACTTCTTCAGCCAAATTGGGATCATGACGCCAAAAATAGCCGCTATAATAATATTGATCACTATAGCCAAGCCAATAATGCTGCCAATCATCCAGTCGCCAAACCAAAAGTAAGTGACTAAGGCAATAACTAGAGCCCATAAAATACCATTTAGGCTGCCTACGCCAAGCTCTTTTCGCAGTAGGGTCATATAAGTGCTAGGTGTTATTTGCTCCATGGCTAAACCGCGAATAATCAAGGTTAATGTTTGGCTGCCGGCTATACCGCCCATGCTAGCAACAATAGGCATTAACACTGCAAGTGCTACTACTTGATGTAAGGTGGCTGAAAATAAGCCAATAGTCCATGCCGCAAGAAAGGCGGTAAGTAGATTAATCCCTAACCATAATGCTCGGCGCTTAGAACTTGCAAAGACAGGCGAAAATAAATCTTCTTCTTCATCTAAACCTGCCGTGTGCATAAACTGACTTTCAAGGTTGCGCCGCACTATATCAAAGGCTTTACTGATAGAGAGCCGGCCAAGTAACTTATTACCCTTATCTACGACAGCAAGCGCATTATAACCAGAGCGAGATACTATGTCAGATGCTTGCTCTAGTGCTATCTCACCCTCAATCCAAGGTGCAGCAAGGTCAATAATTCCTTCAATAGCTTGGTGTTCGTTTAAGCTTAAAAGTTGAGTCGCATGGACTAAACCAACATAGCAACCATGGCGATCAACCACAAATAAAGCTTCGTGATATTCAGTGTCTAAAGCTAGCTGGCTAAACAGTCTTAATGCATCTCGTACTTTGGCATTTTTATTAATAATTAACATATTATGGTCTGCAAAACGACCACATTGCTCATCATCATAAGTTAAGGCCGTATCTAACCAGCGACGTTGGCTAACATCGACTCTAGAGCAAGCATAGTCATAAATAGCAGTGGGCAGCTCATCTAGTAATTCAATTAAATCATCAACATCCATCTCTTCAACTAAGGTTTTTAATTGTTGTTCACTTAGTTGTTTAAAAACGTTATCACGAGCATCAACCCGCATATAAGTAAGAGCGGCTATTTGTTCAGTAGGGGGTAAACTAAGTCAAGCACTAACACGTTGCTCTAGTGGCATTGCTTCAAGTGCTAATGCAACCTCTTCAGGCTCTAATTGCCCCAGTTTATCTGTTAGTTGAATAGCATCCTCGATATTAAAGCTATCTCTAACAATTTCATCTATATCAAGTTGTTGGCTATCAGCCATATAAAGGGATCCCTAATTTTAAATAAAGTTATTTCAATATTAATGAGCGTAAACTTTACCACCAGCCGCGAAACTTGAACCAAGCTAGGCCAAAAATACCACCGACAGCCATGGCGGCCATAACGATAAAATAACCATTTGTCATGGCTAATTCAGGCATGTTCACAAAGTTCATGCCGTAAATGCCGGCAATAAAGGTTAAGGGGATAAAAATAGTGCTGACAATAGTTAACACTTTCATTCGCTCGTTTATTTGGTGTGATGTAGTTGATAAATAGCTATCGACTAAATCACTAAGCTGGTCATAATACATATCTGTCATGCTATGTGAACGTTCAAACTTTTCATAAAAGTCACGCAGCTCAGTGGCATCAAAATGGCGTAACAAAGGATTTTGCTGCTCATCGAAGACTTCAGAGAATATATCTTTTTGATAGGCTAAGTTTCGGTTTATTTTCCGTAACACCGATCGATAACGCATTATTAAGGCCATTAAATCATCATTGCCACTTTGCAGCATGGCATCTTCTAAATCGCTTAATTCATCTTCAAAAGTTATTAGTTTTTCTAAATAGCTGCTGGAGGTAATTAAAATGATCTGTTTTATCCAATCGGCAATATTAGCGCTAATTCCCTGAGCTATTTTAGGTTTAAACTGCTCTAGTAAGCTGGCGTTATGGCTAGTCAATTTACTAATTAATACTTGCTTAGAATAAAGTAAGTTAATTTGCACACTGGCAGTATATTCACTGAAGTCAGTATCAGCATAACCGCGCAGAACTAATAAAGTAAAATCAGTTTGACCTTCACATTTTGGTGGATGGCGCTCTCGGCTAAAGTCTTCAGTTAAGGTGGCTAAAATACCAAAACGTTGTAGTACCACTTGTTGCTCTTCTGCAGTAGCATTATTTAAATCTATCCATAACCGCGCATCAGCAGGAAGTTGCTTTGGTAATAGCGAAATATCACCATGCTGCCAAAGTGCCGTTTCAGGTTCAAAATAACTTAGCTGAATCATAAGTAATCTCCGTTAAACACTTAGCTAGCATAAACTGAAAAATTCATTAGGTGCAAATTCAATAACTTTATGTCGCTTTATTAGCCAGAAATTCTAATTTTATTAAAATTTTTGCTAAAAACTGTTTTAATTATGGCCAAATTTCGTGCTCCTTATGTATAATGAGAATCATTCTTATTGTGTTTTTTTTAATGAGTTTTGAATGAAAAAGATATTACTTGTTTTATTAATGATTCTGTTCGCCATGCCATTACAGGCTTCAGATAAACTAATTCAGTTTATTGAATATATAGGTGCAGACTATAAAAGTGCTGTTGCAGAAGGGCAGATTATTAATGCTGCAGAATATGCTGAAATGGTTGAGTTTGCCAGTTTAATACCACCACAGCTACCCGATGGAAATGCAGCTTTGCTACAGCAAAGCGAGTTATTGCAACAGCTTATTAAAAATAAAGCTGAGCCGGCAGATATTCAACAATTAACTGCCAAGATGCGACAAACTATAATTGCAGCAATGCCACAAGTTGCCTTACCAGCAAAGATACCCGACTTACAGCGTGGCCAAGCTTTATATCAAAGTTATTGTGCAGCTTGTCATGGCGCTAATGCACAGGGAGATGGCCTTGCAGCTAAAGGCCTAGATCCTGAGCCAACAAACTTTCATGAGTTTGAACGCTATGAAGCTCGGAGTATCTTTGGCTTATTTAATACCATTACTTTAGGTGTTGAAGAAACGGCTATGACATCCTTTAGCTACTTAGATGAGCAAAGTCGCTGGGACATGGCTTTTTATGTAGGGGCAATAGCGAGTGAACAAGTGGAGCTTAGCAACACACCTACTAGCTTAATAACACGCAACAACATCCAAATGTTGCTGACTTCAACCCCGCAAGATGTAAAGCAGCAATATGCTGAACAAGGCGAGGCGTTAATGGCAGTATTTCGTCAGCAGCCAGAGCGCTTTTTTTCAGCTAAAAATACGGATCCATTACAAGTGGCTAATGACACTTTATCTTTAATTATTCCTCAACTTGAACAGAAGCAGTACGACCAAGCTTATAATTTGGCAGTTGCTGCATATTTAGATGGTTTTGAGTTAATTGAAAATAATCTTGCTGCTGTTGATCTTACTTTAAAAGATCAAATCGAAAATAAAATGCTGGGTTTACGGCAACATATTAAACAACAAGCAGGGTTAAGTGAGTTAACACTTGAAATTCAGGCAATACAACAGCTGTTAAGCCAAGCAGAAGCTGCTTTAGATAATAGCAACTTGGCGTCTGGTAATGTGTTTTTACTCGCCTTACTCATTTTATTGCGAGAGGGTTTAGAGGCCTTATTAGTTGTAGCTGCAATTTATTCGGTAGCAGTTAAAACGGAGCAACCAGCTTTAAAGCGTTCAGTACATTATGGTTGGATATCGGCTTTAGCTTTAGGTGGACTTACTTGGTTTATTGCAAGTTATGTTATTACTATTTCAGGTGCATCGCGTGAAATGACAGAAGGCTATACGGCACTAATAGCCGCCGCTATATTATTCTATATGGGCTTTTGGATGCACAGTAAAACGTCTAATGAGCAATGGCAGCAGTTTATAAATACTCAGGTAGGTAAGGCTTTAAAAACTGGCGCTTATTTTGGTTTAGGCACAGTAGTTTTTCTAGCGGTATACCGTGAGATTTTTGAAACAATTTTATTTTATCAATCTTTATGGTTGCAAGGTGGTGCTGCCCATCAAATGAGCTTTATATTAGGTATTATTGCTGCACTAGGCTTACTGGCAATCTTAGGGATAGGCTTATTTAAATTTGCTTTAAAATTACCGTTAAAAGCTTTTTTTGGTTCAACAGCATTGTTAATGATAGTGCTAGCTTTTGTTATGACAGGCAAAGGGATTGCAGCATTACAAGAAGCCGGTGTTATTGCAATTAATCAGTTAAATACACCAACTATTAGCTGGTTAGGAATTTACCCTACAGTACAGAGCTTAGCGGCTCAATTAATATTATTAGTTTTAGCAACTGTTATACTATTAAACCAGCGAAAACAAAAAACATTGGCTTAATCTAGGCTAATCGGTAAAAAAAACGACGCTTCAGCGTCGTTTTTTTTAAGCATTATATAAAGATAGCTGCATATTATTGCTTAATTTTAAACTCTCCAACAACAGTGTTAAGCCCTTGAGCAGCATTGCTTAGTGTTGCTGCTTCTTTTGCTAGTTCATTAGCGTGTGTAGCAGAGCGGCCCATTAACTCGGTGATAGCTATTAGGTTATGGTTAATATCCTCAGTTGTTACCGTTTGTTGGCCAGTAGCTGCAGCAATTTGGCTATTTTGCTGTTTTACATTATTAATAGCGGCACTTATATCCACTAAAGCATTCTGCATAGTTTGTGCCCGCTCAGCGCTAGTTTCGGTTTGTGCGCGACCTTTTTGCATGCTACTTTCTGCTTCGCGAGCAATTAACTGCAGTTTTTCAACCATATCCCTAATGTCTTTAGTGCTTTCTTGGGTGCGAGCAGCTAAAGAGCGTACCTCATCTGCCACTACCGCAAAGCCTCGGCCTTGTTCGCCAGCTCTGGCGGCTTCAATGGCAGCGTTAAGGGCAAGTAAGTTAGTTTGCTCGGCAATCCCTTTAATCACATCAACCACAGTACCGATATTCTCGGACTCTTTCGCTAAGCCAACAACAACCGATAGCGCTTGTGCCATATGCTCAGAAAGTTGTTGCATATCATTTAATGACTCTACAGAAAGCTGCTGACCATGTAGAGCATGCTCTTCAGCTTCATTGGCTGAACTACTAGCATGATCGGCATTATTACTTATTTCTTGCGTTGTTGCCGTCATTTCATGGATAGCAGAAGAAACATTTTCTAACTGAATATTGCCTTGTTGAATTTCGGTATTAGTGTCTTCTGTAACGCTAGATAGCATTTTACTGCTGTTATGAACCGAATTGGCTTGTTCAGCTGTTTGTAATAACAATTGCCTTAATTTAGCAATAAACTCATTAAAGTGGCCAGCAAGAGTGCCTACTTCATCTTGGCTATTAATGTTAATCTCTTGAGTTAAGTCACCATTACCGCTAGCAATATCTCGCATAGTGTCGGTTAGCTGCTGTAGCGGTTGAGTGATCATTCTGGTCATAAACCAGACAACAATTAAAATAATAATTAAAATAATTAAGGTCAGTGATAGCGCCCAGTTTACGGCACTTTGTACAGGGCCATCAATTAACTCTACAGGCACTAATAAGGCAACTAACCAATTCATGGTAGGGAAGTCAGAGCTAATAGGTTGGGTATAGGCGTAATAGGTATTACCTTGTAATTGTACTTCTATCCGCTTAGCTTGATGCAGTTTTGCTGCTTGGGCTAGCTCGGCAAAACCTTTATTGCCCTTATGTAAGTCATCAAACTTAGCTATGGGATCATTAGGGACGTATTTAATACCTGCTTGAGATGCAAAATGAACGATATGGCCCAGTTCGTCTAATAAAACTGGTAAACCTTCGTCATGGTAACGAATAGTATCAATTCTTTCGCCAACTCGGTTGATATGTAAGTCGATGCCACCTACGCCAAGTAAGCTACCATCTGGAGCATAAATTGGGCTTTGCACTACAGTAGAAATAATACCAGTATTTAAATCTGCACTAGGCGAGTTGATAAAGTAATTCTTTTGCTTAATGGCATGCTGATACCATGGCCGTTTTGTTGCAAAATAGCCTTTATCAACCACGCCAGCATCAGGTCCTGTTTTATCGATACCTGTTCGGTCGTTTTCTTTAAAATACTCACCAGTGCGGTTTAAAGCAAAAAAGGCGGATAAAATAACAGGATCCCGTTCGCTAACTTTAATAAAACTATTATTAATATTGTGATAGCCAGGAATGTTTTTGTAATCAGCCCCTCGGTTAGGGTAATTATTAAACCATTCAATAAGGTAGGGGTTCTCTAAAAAGGTCCGGGCTATTTGTGCATATTGAACAAAGAAGCTACTCACACTTAAGGCTTCTTGTTGCACAATAGAGGAAACGTTATTGTTTACTTCATTCTGTGTAAGGTTTTTTAAATGATTTACGACTAAAATGGAAGTGAGTATTAGTAGTATTGCTACTGCACTACCTATACTAATGAGTAACTTTTGTCTTATAGTAGCTTGTTTGAAATAGCGCATTATTTCTTCCTACTGTTTAACGCTGTCAAAACCACTTATAGCGTTATAATTATTTTTATCTGTAAAGAAGCTTTATTACGTTACCGTTAAATCGAAGAATATTAAAGTGTTAATTACTAATCTTACTTTAGCAAGTTAGATTTTGATATTAAAGGGTGGCTTTAATTAACTACTTATAAGTTTAAAGCCACCTTTACAACAACGCTGAAACTTATTGTACAGTAGCTGATTTTTGCATGATATATTCATCTACTAACTGCTCTAAAATATCTAGAGGTACAGCCCCGTTCTTTAAAATAACATCATGAAACTCTCGAATATCAAACTCTTCAGCTAAGGCGACTTTAGCCTTTTCACGCAGTTCTAGCATTTTTATCATGCCTATTTTGTAAGCTGTAGCTTGAGATGGCATAACTATGTAACGTTCAATTGCTTTAGTTGAGTCTGTGACAGAGTTTGGTGTGTTTTCAACTAAGTAATCAATAGCTTGTTGTCGAGTCCATTTTTTACTATGAATACCAGTATCTACAACTAAGCGACAGGCGCGCCATAGCTCCATAGCTAAGCGACCAAAATCAGAGTAAGGGTTTTGGTATAAACCAATCTCTTTTGGTAATTGTTCTGTATACAAGCCCCAACCTTCAATATAAGCGGTATAACCACCAAAACGACGGAATTTAGGCATGTTCTCTAATTCTTGATTAATGGCTAATTGCATATGGTGGCCAGGGATACCTTCATGATAAGCCAAAGCTTCTAGCTGGTAGGTTGGCATATCACGCATATTATATAAATTAGCATAGTAGGTGCCCGGCCTAGAACCATCCATAGAAGGTTGTTGATAAAAGGCTTTACCGGCAGACTGTTCACGAAATGGTTCGACAGCTTTAACAATAAGATCAGCTTTTGGCTTAACTAAAAATAGCGAGTCTAAGCGGCCTTTCATATCCTCAATAACCCGATTAGCTTCAGCTAAGTAATCTGCTCGACCTTGGTCGCTATCAGGGTAATAATACTGGCTATCTTCTCGTAAATGGACGAAAAACTGCTGCAAGTTACCAGAGAATTTAACTTGCTGTTTAATTTTTTCCATTTCATTGTGAATACGAGCAACTTCATCTAAACCAATTTGGTGAATTTTTGCAGCTGTTAACTCTGTTGTAGTGGTACGATTTAAAGCTGTCTGATAGAACTCAGCACCATTTTTAAAGCGCCAAACGCCATCTTCAGTGCCAGCTTGTTGTTCTAAACTGTGTAAGTAATCAATTAAATTAGTATAAGCTGGCTTAACACTCTTTATTAGTGCGGTTTTAGCTTGTTCTAATAACAGTTCTTTAGCATGTTCAGTTATTTTAAGTTTATGTACCTTTTTACTAAAGTCAGCTAATAAAGTGCTATCAGGCCCCTCATCAAAAGGCGCCCCAGTAATAATATTCTTACTGGCTGAAATTGCATGAGGGAAGACAAACTTAGGTGCTATTATACCTTGCTCTGCACGCTGCTCTAATTGCTGCTGTAATTGTTTAAATAACTTTGGCACGGCATTTAAACGGGCAATATAGGCATTTGCATCGCTTTCATCATCAATCATATGCTGGTTAATTAATAATGATGGCACTTGAGTATGAACGCCAAACATTTGGTTGACTGGGTAGTTATATAAACGCCACTTAGCATCAGCTAAGCTTTGCTCTAAACTTTGCTGCATTAATAAATAACTGATACGTGTATTGGCATCTAGTTTAGTGATATCTATTGTTTTTAAACGATTCAATTGGT
The DNA here is from genome assembly GCF_032229285.1 of Rheinheimera sp. MMS21-TC3. NCBI lineage: Bacteria > Pseudomonadati > Pseudomonadota > Gammaproteobacteria > Chromatiales > Chromatiaceae > Rheinheimera > Rheinheimera sp. MMS21-TC3. The sequence goes on along the minus strand of NZ_CP135084.1, from coordinate 2,178,286 downwards.
CGTGCTGCAGCATTAATTCTGCTTGATAATGCTCTTCGGACAAGTCTTGCCATTTATCGTAATCTGTTTTTATACCAAGCCGAGTCAAGCGTGTAGGATTACGTTGTACTGACTCCATAAAAAACTGTTCAAATAAGGTATTGGCTTTTTCAGATTCAGATGCAGCATTAATACTCTTACTCGCGGCAATAGTATTAGTAGGTTCAGCTGTTTTTGGCCCACAGCCGGCTAATAAAGCTAGGCTAATAGCTAGAGGCAATAAGGCCATTTTATTAATAGTGAATTTTTTCATTGGTTACCTATGCTTAGTTTGAAAGATTGAAACAGATAATATCTAGGTTATCATTTCATTCTACGCAGTTAAAACATGATGAACAGGCAACCTATCGCAATTAGTTAGATAAACAACGTGAGTAAGTCATTTAAATAACGACTACCTTGAGTTGTCACTTGCCAATATTGATCTGTTTCAATTAATAGCTGTTTTGCAATAGCACTATTAATAGCTGGCTCTATATAACTAATCGGCAATCCGGTATAGGCAGTAAAATCAGCTTTAGGGCAGGGTTCAATTAAACGAAATCTATTCATAAAAAATTCAAAAGGGCGATCTTCTGGCTCTACTTGCTCGCGACTATCTAAGTAACCACGGCTAATATCCATATAACCCTTAGGGTGTTTAATTTTAACTGTGCGTAAAATAGCATTTTTTGCTGGCAAAGTGATTTTACCATGAGCGCCACAGCCAATGCCTAAATAGTCGCCATAGCGCCAATAATTTAAATTATGCTGACATTGAAACCCTGGCTGACAATAGGCGGATATTTCATATTGTTCATAACCATGCTGTTGCAATAGTGCTAAGCCTTGTTGTTGAATATCCCATAAGGTGTCATCTGGCGGCAATAACGGCGGCTTGGATGCAAAAGCGGTATTAGGCTCTATAGTTAACTGATACCAAGATAAATGAGGTGGAGTCAAGGCAATAGCTTGTTGTAAATCGGCTAGTGCTGCATTGACATCTTGATCAGGTAAGCCATGCATTAAATCTAGATTAAAGCTATTTAACGGTAATCTATTTGCTAACTTAGCCGCATGAGTTGCTTCTGCGCCGTCATGAATACGGCCTAAGGCTTTAAGTTGTGCTGTTTGAAAACTTTGCACACCGATAGAAAAGCGGTTAATGCCGGCCTCAACATAGCCAGCAAAGCGGGCAGCTTCAACTGTGCCTGGGTTAGCCTCCATGGTGACTTCCATATCGCTTGCACAAGTTAAACGTTGTTTAACCCTAGTTAAAATACGACCTATACCTTCGGCGCTAAATACACTAGGTGTGCCACCGCCAATAAAAATGCTGCTTAAAGTGCGTCCTGCGACTAAGGCAAGATCTTGATCAAGGTCTGCCAGTAAATGCGAAATATATTCTTGCTCAGGAATACCTTTTTTTACGGCATGAGAATTAAAGTCACAATAGGGGCACTTTTGGATGCACCAAGGAATATGAATATAAAGTGCCAAAGGCGGTAACGACAGGCTCAAAAGAGCTCCTTTTTATAGTAGATTAACTTGGGACTAGTCTAAACCTTGTAGTAAAGTTTTTAAGGCTTGGCCACGATGGCTTAACTGTTGTTTTTGACTGGGAGTGAGTTGTGCTGCGCTGCAGTTTTCATGGTTTAGCCAAAAAACCGGATCATAACCAAAACCATGTTCACCTATAGCACTAGTGGCTATTTCACCATGCCAAATACCATGACATATCAGAGGAGTAGGATCCTCTGCGTGGCGCATATAAACTAAAACACAATGAAACTGCGCACTGCGCTTACCTACTGGTATGCCCTGCATACTAGATAATAACTTATCTATATTGAGTTTATCGGTAGCGCCTTCTCCAGCATAGCGAGCGGAGTAAATTCCTGGTGCGCCACCTAAGGCATCTACTGCTAGGCCTGAATCATCAGCAATTGCAGGTAAACCGGTAGATAATGCAGCGTGTCTAGCTTTAATGATGGCGTTCTCAATAAAGGTTAAACCTGTTTCGGCTGCATCCGTAACGCCAAGCGCACTTTGGGCAATAATATCAATATTACGGCCAGCTAACATTTGTGATAATTCGGCTACTTTACCTTTGTTGCTACTGGCTAATACAATTTTTCGCATAAAAACAAATCCACACTTGGTATTAGTCGACATAAAGTTTTTGTTTAAACTTTAATTGTTGCAAACTTTCTTTTTGCGACAGGGTTAAAGTGAAGTCAAAAACTTGCTGATCTTTAAAGGGTAATTGGGCTAAATAATAAATGGCTTTACCTTCTACTACCTCAGTAAAATCCAAGGCAATTTGCCGGCCTAGTAAATCTTTAGCAATACCACTGATAGAGACTTTTTGTGCTTGCTGAGATTGACTATTTAATACTGAAATATTAATTACCGCATTATATTTACTGCGTTGGATTCGGTATTGCTGGGCTATTTCTGGTGTTAATAGCGGAGCAGGAAAGGCAATATAATGTACATCCCATAGTCCTAATTGTTGCATTTGTTCTGCACTTAATTGGCTGCTAGTAGCGAGCAGTAGTGTTAAAAATGCAGCTAGTAAAAGTTTCATTAGATTACCTTAGTTAATTCGCTCAGGGGTTTCTATTATAGATGAACTAACGTAATTTATCTTGTGCTTAACAAGGATTCTATTAACGGTGGTAATACTTTAGGTGAGAGAATAACTACCATTTTATGCCGACTTAACTCCCCCTTTTCTAGCACAATATCTGATTTTGCGACTTTAAAACTTTTAGCTAAAAATTTAAGTAAATGTTGGTTCGCTTTGCCATCAATAGGCGGCGCGGTAATCGCAATTTTAATCGCATCATTATAAAGGCCTACCCATTGATCTCGGCTAGACTTAGGCTGCAGATACAACCTAAGTCTTAATCCGTTTTGTATTTGCTGTATAGGCATTAAAAACCGCGAAACCAACCGTTAAACAAGATGTTCAAAAACTGTAAGCCTATTAACACTACTAATACCGATAAATCTAAGCCGCCCATAGGCGGTAAAATACGACGGATAGGGCGAAGCAGAGGTTCAGTTAATTGATGCATAACTTGCTCTATTGGATTATTACCTTGGCTAAACCAGCTTAGTAAGGCTCGAATAACTAAGATCCAAAATAGTAATGAAAAGGCCTCTTTAATAACAACAATAGCCGCCCACAGGAAGCTATTTGGTAAAACGACACCTTTAATTAGGATAAATTGAATTAATAGTAATTTTGTCAAAGCAATTAAATAGGCTAATAATACTGTTGCGGTGTCTATACTACCCATACTGGGTATAAGTCGGCGCAGCGGTAGCACTATAGGGTTAGTCGCTTTTACAACAAACTGGCTAAAAGGATTATAAAAATCTGCCCGTGCTAATTGTAGCCAAAAGCGCAAAATAACCACCATTAAAAACAGATTAAATATGGTGTTAATTAAAAAGTGTAACGCATCCATAAATGACTCCCAACAGCACTAATAGAGTTTAAAAGTATATAAATTAAAAACTTTGTGCCATTTCTTGCGCACGTTTTATTGCTGCATACATGGCGTCTGAAACCATTTTTTCAAGCCCTTGATCAGCAAAGGTAGTCACGGCTTCATGGGTAGTGCCACCTTTAGACGTTACTTGAGCACGTAAATCAGCAAAGCTATGCTCACTGCCTAACGCCATAGTTGCAGCACCTAAGGCCGTTTGGGCAACCATTTTTTTAGCTTGTTCAGCATCAAAACCTAATTCCTCAGCCACTTGTTGCATAGATTGCATAAAGTAGAAAAAGTAGGCCGGAGAGCTACCAGTAACTGCAATAATATGATCAATTTTTGCTTCGTCTTCTAACCAAACATTTAATCCGGTACCGCTGAACATGTGATCAGCAAATGACTTTTCATAATTGGAGCAATCTGCTGCATATAAGCCTGTAACACCAAGGCTGACTAAAGAGGGGGTATTTGGCATGCTGCGGACAATACGCACATTACCTAACCAGTCTTTATAACGGCTAACTGGTATGCCAGCAGCTAAAGTAACAAACAATTTATCAGCTATTTCTGGTGCTGCAGTAATTAATGTTTCGCATAGTTGCTGCATCATTTGTGGTTTAACGGCTAACACTATTACATCTGCTTGCTGTACAGCATAAATATTATCTAAGGTGGTCTGAATATTATAATCAGCAGCCAGAGCAGTTAATTTAGGCTGGCTTCTATTGGCAGCTATAATGTTTTCACTTGGGTAGCCATTGTTAACCATAGCGGCGATAACACAGCGCGCCATATTTCCTGCCCCAATAAAAGCAACTGTATTATCATTCATATTAGATTTCATTCCTCGTTAGTATCCCTTTTACCAAAAATTGCTGTGCCTAATCTTATCATAGTTGCGCCATAGCGTAGAGCAATTTGCCAATCTGCAGACATCCCCATAGATAACTCCTTGGCATGCGGATAATGCTGTTGCAGTTGTAATGAATGCTGCTGCATAGCGGCAAAAGCTTGCTCTGAATCGCCTAACGCAGGGATAGCCATTAGGCCTTTTAACTCTAACTGCGGCAGGGTATTAATTTGTGCGGCAAATTCAAGAAGTGATTCAGGTGCTATACCTGATTTAGAGTTTTCATTACAAATATTTAGTTGAATGAGTACTTTAAGTTTACCTAAAGAATTTGGCCGTTGCTCAGCTAGGCGTTTTGCTATTTTTAGCCTATCAATGCTGTGAACCCAAGCTGCGCTTTGTGCTACTAATTTTGTTTTGTTTGACTGCAAAGGGCCAATGAAATGCCATTCTATATCTGTTTTATCAGCAAGTTGTTGTTGCTTATCTGCCAGCTCTTGCGGATAGTTTTCAGCAAAGCGTCGCTGTCCACCAGTGTAAGCAGTTAAAATATCAGCAGCAGGTTTAGTTTTACTTACGGCTATTAATTGCACAGTTTTGTTGGAAATTTGCAATTGTAAGCATTTTTGTTTGATGTTCTGATAGGCGAGCTTAAGTTGTTCTGCTATGTTATTCATAAAGTTGGCATCTTGGAGTAAAAAATTGTCATGGATATTACTGAATTATTAGCCTTTAGTGTGCAACATAAAGCGTCAGATTTACACCTTTCTGCAGGGGTACCGCCTTTAATACGTGTTGATGGTGATGTTAGAAGGCTTAACATTCCGCCATTAACTCATAAAGAGGTGCATGCCTTAATTTATGAGATTATGACAGATAGGCAGCGTAAAGAGTATGAAGAAAACCTAGAGTCTGACTTTTCATTTGAAGTACCAAACTTAGCTCGGTTCAGGGTTAATGCTTTTGTACAAAATCGTGGTGCTGCTGCAGTATTTCGTACCATCCCAAGTGAAGTATTGTCACTTGAAGACTTAGGTGCACCCGATATTTTCAAAAAAATTGCAGATAATCCTCGTGGTTTAGTACTTGTTACTGGACCTACCGGTTCGGGTAAATCTACTACCTTAGCGGCTATGGTTGACTATATTAATAGTATGCGTCATGAGCATATATTAACCATTGAAGACCCAATAGAATTTGTTCATAGCAATAAGCAATGCTTAATTAACCAACGAGAAGTTCATCGTGATACCCACAGTTTTAGTAATGCTTTACGCTCTGCATTGCGTGAAGACCCGGATGTTATCTTAGTTGGTGAATTACGGGATTTAGAAACCATTCGTTTAGCTATGACTGCAGCGGAAACAGGTCACTTAGTTTTTGGTACCTTGCATACTACCTCTGCACCTAAAACTATCGACCGTATTATCGATGTGTTTCCAGCAGAAGAAAAAGCTATGGTTCGCTCTATGTTATCGGAGTCTTTACGCGCAGTTATTTCGCAAACCTTATTGAAAAAAGTGGGTGGGGGCCGTATTGCCGCCCATGAAATTATGGTTGGTTTACCGGCAATCCGTAACTTGATTCGTGAAGATAAAATTGCCCAAATGTATTCGGTAATTCAAACTGGTGCCTCGCATGGTATGCAAACTATGGATCAGTGTTTACTAAATCTAGTTAATCGTGGCTTAGTGTCACAACAAGATGCAGCAGGTAAAGCCCAAGATAAAAATACTTTTGGTAATATGGGTAGGATGTAATTAATGAGTAACTTGACTGATTTTCTTGATAAAATGGTGTCAATGAAGGCGTCTGATATGTTTGTTACCGCAGGGATGCCGGTAGCGGCAAAAATAAATGGTGAAATGACGCCTATAGATGAAACGCCTCTTACCGATGCTGGATCATTAAAACTTGTGTTAGCGGCAATGAATGACAAGCAACAACAAGAGTTTATGACTACTAAAGAGTGTAATTTTGCTATTGCCAATGAAGCCGGTCGTTTTCGGGTGTCAGCATTTTGGCAGCGGGATTGCGCCGGCATGGTAGTACGGCGCATTATTACTCGTATACCCGAAGTAGATGAGCTTGGACTGCCACCTATAATGAAAGAAATTATCATGTCTAAACGAGGCTTGGTATTGTTTGTCGGGGGAACGGGTACCGGTAAATCGACTTCATTAGCAGCTTTGTTAGGCTATCGTAATCGTAATACTAAAGGTCATATTTTAACTATTGAAGATCCAATAGAATTTGTTCACGATCATCAAAAAAGCTTAGTGACTCAGCGTGAAGTTGGCATAGACACCGAATCTTTTGGTTCAGCATTAAAAAGCTCATTGCGCCAAGCGCCAGATGTTATTTTAATTGGTGAGATCCGCAGCCAAGATACGATGGAATACGCACTGTCTTTTGCTGAAACTGGCCATTTATGTATAGCGACGCTGCACGCCAATAATGCTAACCAAGCTATTGATAGGATCATGCACTTAGTACCAAAAGATATGCACCAAAAGTTGCTATTTGACTTATCACTCAACTTAAGGGCTATCGTTGCTCAGCAGTTAGTGCCAACAGCAGATGGTCAAGGCCGTAAAGCGGCGATAGAGGTATTACTAAACTCTCCTTTAGTAGCAGATCTTATTGCTCGTGGCGAAATAGGTGAAATTAAAGCAGTAATGACCAAGTCACGTGAATTAGGTATGCAAACCTTTGACCAAGCATTATTTGATATGTATCAAAGTGGCATTATTAGCTACACAGATGCAATTCACCATGCAGATTCGCCAAACGATTTACGTCTAATGATAAAGTTGCGTAGTGGTGATACTAAAGGGGCTGGCTTTTTATCCGGGGTAACTATACAAGGGTTTGAGCCAGATTTAGATTCAGACGGTAATTAGAAGCCAGACTGATAACGCTTATGTAAAATGTTAACTCGTTTTACATAAGCTTGGGTCTCTGCAAAAGGAGGGATCCCTTGGTGCCGTCTGACTGCTGTGCTACCGGCATTATAAGCGGCTAAGGCTAAATCTATATTATTATCATACTGCTGCAGTAATTTAGCTAAGTACTGGCTACCGGCTTGAATATTTTGGCTTGGCATACTAGCATCAGTTACGCCCAATTCTTCAGCTGTTTTAGGCATTAATTGCATTAAACCAACAGCGCCTTTTTTGGAAACAACACTAGGTCTAAATGCTGACTCAGCATGAATAACAGCGCGAATTAGTGCTGGATCTAAATTATGCTTAATTGCTGCAGAATTAATTAATTGATTATAAGGCCGAATATAAAGTGGCGTAGTAAACCAATTAATATTTGAGTTAGGATCGCAAGCAAAGCAATCATAATACAATACCTTGTAGCTTAGATTTAGAGGCTGTCTATCTGAAAATAAAACAGTGCCATCGGCTTTTTGAGCACTATAAATGGTATACTGTGCTGTCGAATTTGATTTTTTGCTTGGCATCTTTACTGCTGGTGCAGACTTTGATGGTGACAGTTTATGTACAGGTTTTTTATCTTCTTTAGCTTGCAGCATAAGCGAAGTAGTAGCCACTGCGAGCAAAGCAAGATAGCCAAATAGCATTTTAAACAAATAATACCTTACTTAGCATGGTTGATTATGTTTTATTGATATTGCTAACTAGCTTAGTAAAGCACTTACATAGTTAGAACTCAAGCTAGCTGCGATACAATGAATATCCTTTCGTTATAGTCTAGGCTAAAATTACTAACCTATAAATCACATTCTTTTTTCAAAGTTGCTTTATCATGACACTAAGACTAAATCGTACGGTTGTGATTGCTTTTGCCGGAGTGCTATTAGCAATGGCAACTATTCAATCCGGCGCTTCTATTGCTAAACAGCTATTTCCTATAGTTGGGCCTGAGGGCACAACGGCACTGCGTCTTGGATTTTCCGCTATCATATTATGGTTAGTGTTTAGGCCATGGCGAGCTATGCCCAAAGGCCGAGATATGCGTGCCATTGCATTTTATGGTATTTGCTTAGGTGGCATGAATATTTTGTTTTATTTAGCTATAGAGCGTATTCCTTTAGGTATAGGTGTAGCATTAGAGTTTACCGGCCCTTTAGCAGTTGCCTTAATAGGCTCTCGGCGCAAACGTGATTTAATATGGGTTGGTTTAGCTATTGCTGGAATTTTATTACTCTTACCAGATATGCAAGGTGAAGAAGCGCTAGATCCTGTTGGTGTGGTCTTAGCCTTAGCCGCTGGCGCTTGTTGGGCAGGTTATATTTTGTTTGGTAAAAGAACAGGGAGTCAAGCATCTGGAGGCATAACGGTTGCTTTAGGGATGACCGTTGCAGCAGTGTTTTTAGTGCCTATTGGCTTTGTTAGCCAAGGTATGGCAATACTTAGCTGGGAAGTTATTCCCTTAGGCTTTGCTGTGGGTATTTTATCCAGTGCCTTACCTTACTCCTTAGAAATGGTGTCGTTACGTAATATGACTTCACAAAGCTTTAGTGTGCTAATGAGTATGGAGCCAGCAGTGGCCGCATTAGCAGGTTTTTTAATTTTAAGTGAGCAGCTTACTTTATGGCAATGGTTAGCAATATTACTGGTTATTTGTGCTTCTTTAGGTAGTGCATTAACTGCTGAACAGCGGCCATAAATTAGCAGAGCTCAGCCATTGGATAAAAAGAATAGAGTCGATAAAGTTTGATCTATTACAATACTTATAAGTATTAATTATTGGATAATAATAGTTAATTGATGCAAATGGAGAAATCTAATGAAGCATGTTTCAGATTTAATGACTGCAGATCCCTTTTGTGTAGAGCGTGGCGCTAATTTAAAAGATGCCCATGATTTAATGCGCAGTAAAAATGTTCGGCATATTCCTGTTATAGACACTAATGGTGAGCTAGTAGGCATGCTGACACAAAAAGTGTTAGTGGCTAAAGTAATGTCATTAGTAGCCCAATTTGGCGCGGCTGAGTTAGAGCGTAAAGAAAAACAACAGTTAGTTACCGATATTATGCTAACAGATTTTGTCAGCGTATTGCCTAGTACTACTTTACTTGAAGTAACAGAATATTTTGTGACTAATCGCCATGGCTGTTTACCTATAGTAGACGACAGCAATAAGATTAAAGGAATTCTAACCTCATCTGACTTTGTTCGTTTAGCGGTAATTCTGCTGAAACAAAGTACTTAATTTACTAATGTAAACTAGCTAACAAAAAGCCCTCAGCAGAGGGCTTTTTTATATTAAGTATTTAATATCCCTACAGGATATTTAGCTCTTTTAATAAGCTGTCAGCATTATCAATATGCTGCATTTGCCACAGCATAAAGCGTGAGTCTACTTGGATTGAACGGGTATTATCATTATTAAAGTCCCAATCTGAGATGATTGAGTCTAAGGTACCATCAAAGGCTAAACCAACTAGTTCACCTTTACCGTTTAATACTGCTGAACCTGAGTTACCACCAGTAATATCTAAGGTTGCTAAAAAGTTGACTGGTACTGAGTTTAAGCTATCTACTTTATAGTTACCAAATTGCTTAGCAGCAATGGCCTCTAGTTGCTTTTGTGGCGCATTAAACTCACCTTCACCTGTTGCTTTAGCACTAATACCGCGCAGCGTTGTGAATGGCGCCCAAGCATTACCATCTTCATTGCCATGAGCTCGGCCTCTAACATTACCGTAAGTGACACGTAGGGTGCTGTTTGCATCTGGATAGACGGCCTCACCTTGAGATTGCATAAAGGCAATTTTAGCGCGCATATAGTTAGCATAGGCTTGTTGAATTTTACCTGCTAACTCTTCATCTGCCGCTTCTTGCTTTAAGTCTGATTTATATAAAGCAATTGCCGCTTTTACAAAAAAGTCATTACTGGCTTTGTAATCAGCGATAGAGCCTTGCAATAAAGCTTGACGGTTAGCTAACGAAGTCAATCCGGTAGCATTATACCAACTATCAATTAATGCGATTAATTGCTGTTGGCTCATATTATCTTTAATACCCATAGCTTTATCAAACTCAGCATTACGCTGCTTTTTGTTTTGGCTGGCATACTTAGTTAAATTATGCAGATCAAAGGCTTTTTCAACATTGACATCAAAATTACGCTCCATACCCGCTATAAAAGCTTTATAACGTGGGAAATCACGCTCTTGATAGCCAGCTTTACGCTGTGCATTTGGTTTAGTATTTTCGTGAGTTAAACGATGTAAAGCGCGGGCTAAGCCTAATAATCGCGGTGTAGCATTGTTTAATAAATATTCTGCTCGATTTTGTTCATGCCGTTTTTTTAATAGCGTTTCAATTTCGGCTAAATCTTTAGCATAGGCTTTCTTATTGCTACGGCTACTATTAACCCATTGGGTTAAGGCTTGGTGCTGTGCAGTTTTACGCTGTAAAAAATCGCTATTAGCAAAGCTATCTAGCATGCCTTGACGATTTTTCATGTAGTTATTTAAGCCGGCTTTACGACTAGCATATTTTAATTCAGCATCTTTATTATTAGCCGTTTCGCGGGCAATAATATCTAGGCTATCTTTAAACTGCTGAACTGTATTTGGGTAGCTCCACTGGAATGTTTCGCTAACTTCGCTTGGTAAGCGGTGACGGTTAGTACGCCCAGGGTAGCCAAGTGCCATAACAAAATCGCCATCATTTAGGGCATCGGTGGCAATTTTTAAATGATAATCAGGTGTGTAAGGCACGTTATCTACACTATAGTCAGCAGATTTGCCTTCAGGGCTAACATAAGCACGATAGAAGCTATAATCACCGGTATGACGTGGCCACATCCAGTTATCGGTATCACCACCAAACTTACCTACACCAGAAGGGGGAGCATGGACTAAACGTACGTCTTTAATTTCTAATTGTTTAATTAAGTAATACTCTAAGCCACCATAATAAGATGCCACAGTACAGCGATGACCAGCATCTTGTTCGCAGTCGGCTACTAAGCTTTTTTCATTAGCTTCAATAGCGTCTAAGCGTTTCTTACCGCTTAGCTTAGCGGTTTTAGCATCAACAACTTTGTCAGTGACATTATCTACCGCTTTTGTAACAAAAATTCGGCTGCCTGGCGCCGCTGATACTTCATCACTAAAGCTGTTAGCTAAAAAGCCATTAGCTAATAAGTCATTCTCTGGCGTTGAGTTATGAGCAATGCTGCCATAAACACAGTGATGGTTAGTCACCACTAAACCCTGATCTGAAACAAAAGATGCAGAGCAACCGCCTAAACTTACGATAGCGCCCATTGGAAATTCGGTTAGTTTAGTTAAACTCGCAGGGTCTAGCGCTAAACCTGCAGTTTTTAATTTATCAGCAATTTCGGGTAATTGCTGTGGCATCCACATGCCTTCATCGGCAATGGCAAAGCTGCTGGCTAGGGCTAGCATAAGAAGTGTTTTTTTCATGGTTGCTCTTCTAGTTGTAATGTTAATGGAATAAAGCCTGTAATCAGGCCTATAGTCCATGCCAGAGTAGGGGCTTGTCAATATGCAGACAAAGCCTGTTACATTTAATTTAGCCAGATGAGCAATTTTTAACGAGGAACAGCAGGATAAAACAAGGTTTTGCTATGCTTAACCCGATTTTTGCCGCTGCTGTAGTACCTGTATTACATCATTTAAAGCTAAGTCTTGGCTGCGCAGTAACACCAATAAATGGAAAATTAAGTCTGCCGCTTCGTTTTTTAATTCTTCGCGATCGCCAACCGTGGCGGCAAGTGCGGCCTCTACACCTTCTTCACCCACTTTTTGCGCCATTCTTTTTACGCCACTGGCGAATAAACTGGCGGTGTAACTGCTGGTTATATCGCCGTTTTGTCTTGCAGCTATTAGTTGTTCTAATTGATATAAAAAACTCAACTGCGGGCTGTTCTGGTTGTTATCGGCCCAGCAGCTTTCATTACCTAAATGGCAAGTCGGCCCCTTAGGCAGGGCCAGCACTAATAAGCTATCGGCATCACAATCTGCGGTAACACTGACTAAATGTAAAAAGTTGCCTGAGCTTTCGCCTTTACACCATAAGCGTTGTTTGCTGCGACTATAAAAGGTGACCTTTTTACTATTTAAGCTTTGCGCTAGTGCTTCAGGGCTCATATAAGCCTGCATCAACACCTTACCTGAAACAGCGTGCTGTACTATGGCGGGGAGTAGTTGATTTTCAGGCCAGTTAAGCTGACTTATTTGCTGTTTATTCATGCTAAACCTTATTTCTTCTAGATTGGGCGAATGCTAATGCCATCGGCAATTAACTTGGCTTTTAATTCTGCAATGCTAATTATGCCTTTATGAAAAACGCTAGCAGCAAGGGCAGCATCGACATCGGCTTGCTTAAATACATCTGTAAAGTGCTGCAAGGTGCCGGCACCGCCACTGGCAATTAGGGGCACTTTACAAAGCGGACGTAAACTTTGTAATTGTGCGATATCGTAGCCTTGGCGCACACCATCTTGGTTCATGCAATTTAAAACAATTTCACCAGCACCGCGTTGCTGCACTTCAAGTAACCAGTCGCGAGTAAGCCATTGGGTTTTCTGCGTCCGGTTTTCATCACCCGTAAATTGAAATACCTGATATTGGCCAGAGTCTTGATCAAAAAAGCTATCTATACCGACGACGATACATTGGCGACCAAAAGCTTGGCTTAATTCGCTTATTAGCTTAGGGTTAGCTAAAGCTGGGCTATTAATTGAGATTTTATCTGCGCCCATTTCTAATATTTTAGCGGCATCAGCAAGGGTTTTAATGCCACCAGCAACACAAAACGGAATATCTATTACCTTAGCAATACGTTGCACCCAGCTTTTATCAACAGTACGGTTATCGCTTGATGCGGTAATATCATAAAACACTAGCTCATCGGCACCGGCTGCGGCATAACGTTCGGCCAGTGGTACTATATCGCCAATAATTTCATGATTACGAAACTGCACGCCTTTTACGACTTTGCCATCGCGAACATCTAAACAAGGGACTATCCGTTTTGCCAGCATTGTATTGCCTCCGTTAGGCTAAATTTGCCCTCTAACAAAGAGCGACCCAAAATAACACCGGCTACGCCACTGCCTATTAAGGCTTTAATATCATCAAGTTGACCAATGCCGCCTGAAGCTTGCCACTGTATTTGTGGATAAGCCGCGGTAAGTTCTTTATATAAGCTGACATTAGAACCGGTTAAGGTGCCGTCTTTACTGATATCTGTGCATAACACATGCTTAGCACCAGCGGTAATATAGTCAGTTAAAACTTGCTCTAAAGTGACAGAAGACTGTTCAATCCAGCCGTGTGATGGCAAGGTTTTCTCGCCTTGCTCATTAATAGCCACATCCAGTGCTAGCACTATTTTGTCACTACCGTATTTTTGTAACCATTGCCGAACTAAAGCGGGTTTACGAATAGCTAAACTGCCAATGACCACTCGGCTTGCACCGGCTTGTAATAAGTCGATAACATCTTGCTCAGAGCGCACGCCACCGCCAACTTGAATATTTATAGGCGAAGCGGTCATTAGCTGCTGAAGTAAATTTAGTTGCCGTTGCTGTGCATCTTTCGCGCCAGCTAAATCAACTAAGTGCAGCCAAGTGGCGCCTTGCTCTGCGTACTGATTGCGCAGGCTTAACGCACTAACATTATATTCAGTGCTATTGTCATAACGGCCTTGGTACAGCCTAACTACATTGCCGTCTATTAAATCTATTGCTGGAATAATCATAATTGCCACTTTAAAAAGTTATCTAATAATTTTGCGCCGGCTTTGCCAGAGCGCTCAGGGTGAAATTGTGCACCTGTAATATTGTCTTTCGCGATTAATGCCGAAAAATCCTCGCCATAGTGGCAGCGAGCGATAGTGTGCTCGCTCGGTGCTACAACAAAACTATGAACAAAATAAAAGTAATCTTGCTTAGTTATACCGTTAAGCAAAGGGTGAGGCTCAATATGGCTTAAAGTATTCCAGCCCATATGCGGTAAACGAACCGTTTGGCTTGGCATTGCGGTTACTTTGCCGGGAATTATCTTTAAACAATCAACATTACCCTCCTCACTGTATTGGGTAAGTAACTGCATGCCTAAGCAGATCCCTAATACCGGTTGCTGTAATTGTTGCAAGGTCATTATAAGATCCGCTTGTTGCAGTTTTGCCATGGCATTATTAGCCGTGCCGACACCGGGTAAAATAACCCGCTTAGCCTGTTTTATTAGTTTAGTGTCACGACTAACCGTTGCATTTGCGCCTAAACGCTGACAAGCAAAATAGACCGAACTGATATTGGCACAGCCGGTATCAACAATAACTAAATCTGTAGCTAAGCCAGTCATTACAATACACCTTTAGTGCTGGGCAGGGCATCACCTGATACCTTAATGGCTTGGCCTAAAGCCCGACCAAAAACCTTAAATAAACCCTCTACCATGTGGTGCTTATTGCCTGGGCTAATAGATAAGTGTAACGACATCATCATGGCGTCACTTAATGAGCGAAAAAAGTGCGGCACCATTTCTAAATTTAATCCGCCAACACTGCCTTGACCTAAGTCTGCATTAAATTTAAAAAATGGTCGGCCAGACAAATCTAATACACATTCGGCTCGGCACTCATCCATGGGTAGCACAAAGCCAAAACGGTTAATACCGCGTTTATTGCCCAGTGCTTGTTTTAATGCTTGGCCTAATGCTAAAGCAGTATCTTCAACACTGTGGTGATCATCTATATGTAAGTCACCAGCGACATTAACCTGGAGCGAAAACTCGCCGTGGGCAGCAATTTGCTCAAGCATATGATCAAAAAAGCCAATACCGGTATTAAAAGCGCTGTCACCGGTTTTATCTAAATCAACACTAATTTTGATATCGGTTTCACGGGTAGTGCGACTGACTTTTGCTTGGCGCTTACGGCTTAAAATAGCTTGGCTTATTTCAAGCCAGCCTAAGGTTTCGCGCTGATATTGAAATGACTTAAGCCCCATATTGTCAGCAAGCTGAATATCAGTGGCCCGATCACCAATAACATAAGAGTTTGCAAAATCAATTTTGCCTTGCTGTAAGTAGTCTTTGACTAAACCCAAATTAGGCTTACGACAGCTGCAATTATCTGACTCAAAGTGAGGGCAAATAAGCACATCGGCAAATTGAATACCTTGTGAATTTAATAGCTGCATCATTTTAGCTTGCGGGGCATCAAAGTTGGCTTGTGGAAAACTATCAGTGCCAAGGCCATCTTGGTTAGTCACCATCACTAAAAGATAACCTGCAGCTTGTAGCTTTAATAATGCGGGTACTAAATTAGGCTCGTAAACCAGCTTTTCTAAGCTATCAAGTTGTTTATCTAACGCCGGTTCTTCAACCATAGTACCGTCGCGATCAATAAATAAAATAGGTTGGCTAGGCATTTATATACTCTCTTGTAAATTAAAATAATTCTGTAACGCTTGCTGTAAGTTTTGCATTTGTTCAGCATTCCCGATGGAGACTCTAACTACTTCTGCAAGCCCTAATTGGTTAGACTGGTTACGCACTAAGATCCCTTGCTGTTGCAGTGCCTTAATCAAATGCGTGGCATCAGCTACTTGCAACAACACAAAGTTGGCATCACTCGGCCAGACTTTTTTTATGCCACTTAGCCCTTTAGCAAAATCAATAAAGTTATTTCGTAGCTGATTAATCACTACAACCTTTTGCTGCATTTCATTAATAGCGTCTGTCTGTAAGGCTTGGCAGGCTATTTGAACAACAGGCTCAGCCAGCGGATAAGGCGCAATAATTTGTTTAAGGGCATTAATAACGTCAGCATTGGCTAGGGTAAAACCACAGCGTAAACCGGCTAAAGCAAAAGCTTTAGATAAGGTACGCAGCACCACTAAATTAGGGTATTGCTTAAGTAAAGACGCGACTGAGCTTTGGCTGATAAACTCAATATAAGCTTCATCTACCACTACTAAGGCGCTGGTTTTATAGTGCTCTAGCACGGTAATTATTTGCGCTTGAGGAATAATATTGCCAGTGGGGTTATTGGGGCTACAGATAAAAACCAGCTTTGGTTTAGTCGCTAATATAGCGGGTAAATCTAGCTGACAATCAGCGGTTAACGGCACAATGTTAGTGTTAACTTGTTGGCTTTGCGCACTAATGGCATACATGCCATAGGTCGGCGGGCAAAGAGTAATGCTATCTTGTTTGGGCTCGCAGAAACTTCGTATTAGTAGCTCTATTGCTTCATCAGCGCCACGGCTAATTAGCACTTGGTTGCTGGCAACACCGGCATAGTTTGCATAGGCTTGAAGCAAAATTGCAGGTTGGCAATCTGGGTAACGGTTAAATTCACCCGCGACTTGATACTCAGTAGCAAGCGCATTTTCATTGGCATTAAGCCAAGTAGCCGCCGTAGTACCGCTTATGCTGCGTCTTGCTGAAGCATAAGGCGTGATCGCCTTAACACTGCTGCGTGCTAATTTGCTTATTGCATCGTTAATTACGCCAGTCATTTTATACTCCTTGGTTGCTCACTAAGTGCTAACACATCTAAACGCTTAATTACCGCTGCGGCATGGCCATCAAGCCCTTCTGCTTGAGCTAGGGTCACTATGGCCGGTCCAATATTTTTAAGGCCAAGTTTGCTAATGGTTTGTACTGTATAACGACGATAAAAATCCACTAGCGATAAACTGGATAAGGTTTTGCTAAAACCATAAGTTGGTAACACATGGTTAGTGCCACTGGCATAGTCACCGGCAGACTCCGGTGACCAAGGGCCAACAAAAATACTGGCTGCGCTGCTAAATTGGCTAACTAGTTGCTCTGGGTTTTCGGTTTGAATAATTAAGTGCTCAGGGGCATAAGCATTAGTGACTGCAACCGCTTGCGCTAAGCTTGGTGTTAAAATATATCGGCTATGGGCTAAGGCTTGGCTAGCAATAGCTTGGCGCGATAAAACCGCTAGTTGCTTATCAACTTCAGTTTGCACCTGTTTAATGAGTGCTAGGCTATCGCTTACTAATAATACTTGCGAATCAACGCCGTGCTCGGCTTGAGACAATAAATCTGCTGCAACAAAACTGGCATTAGCTTGGCTGTCGGCAATGACTAATACTTCTGATGGGCCTGCTGGCATATCTATTTGCGCACCTTGCGGATCTTGGCTAACTTGTTGCTTAGCTTCGGTTACATAGCGATTACCTGGGCCAAATATTTTATCGACTTTACTTATGCTATTGGTGCCATAAGCAAGGGCTGCTATAGCTTGAGCGCCGCCAAGGGTGTAAATTTCAGTTATGCCACATAGTGTTGCGGCATAAACAATTTCTGGTGCAATATTTTCGGCTAGTTTTTTCCCCGGCGGTGTTACTAAAACAATGCGTTTACAACCGGCAAGCTGCGCTGGCACACCCAACATTAAAACCGTTGAGGGCAGAGGTGCTGTGCCACCTGGAATATATAAACCAACGGCATTAATGGCGCTATTTTTTAGCTGGCAAAGCACACCTGGGCTAGTTTCAACCTCGATATCTTGAGGTAACTGAGCCGCATGAAAACGACGAATATTGGCATAAGCTAAGTCGATAGCCGCTTTTCTCTCAGCAGCTAAAGCGCTAACTAATTGTTGTTGCTGCTGTTGTGTTAGCACTAGGTTGTTATTGGCTAAACCATCGAATTGCTGGCTATAAGCCACTAAAGCCGCATCACCTTGCTGGCGCACTTTTTGGATAATTTGCTCAACTGCTTGTTTAATATCTGAACTGTCGGCTAATTTTGGTCGTGCTAATACCTCAGCTTGATGCTGGGCCGATAAAGTTGACCAGTTAGCAATAACCCTTGTTGGTTTAGCCTTTATGGCTTGTTCGCTAGTCATGGCTACTCCATCATCTTTTCAATAGGTAGAACCAAAATAGAGCTGGCGCCTAAGGCTTTTAATTGCTCCATCGTTTCCCAAAATAGGGTTTCACTACTCACAACGTGAATAGCAACAACGTCATCGCTACTGGCTAAAGGTAAGATGGTTGGGTTTTCAGCACCGGGTAATAAATCGATAATGGCATCAAGTTGCTTGCGCGGTGCGTGTAACATGATGTACTTACTTTCATGAGCACGCATAACGCCAGAAATTCTTGGCATTAATTTATTAATTAGGCTTAGCTGACGTGGCTCGGTTAAATTTTTACGCTGAATAAGTACTGCTTTACTGCGATAGATAACTTCTACTTCTTTTAAACCGTTAGCCTCAAGCGTGGCGCCGGTTGAAACTAAATCGCAAATGGCATCTGCTAAACCGGCTCGAGGTGCAACTTCTACCGAGCCTTTTAAATTAACCACCCGAGCATTGACCCCTTGTTGCTTTAAATATCTAGCTAATAATCTTGGGTAGGTGGTCGCAATGGTTTTACCTTGTAAAGAAGTCACTCCGCTGTAGTTTTCTTCTTGTTGCACTGCTATAGATAGCCGGCAAGCGCCAAAATCTAAACGGGCTAATACGGTGTAATCAAAGCTGTCGTCATCTAATTTGCGTTGTAATGATTCTTCTTCTAAAACGTTTTCACCAATAATGCCTAAATCACAGATCCCATCCATCACTAAACCTGGAATATCGTCATCTCGTACCCGCAAAATATCGATAGGCATATTTTCTACATGCGCAATTAAGCGCTGCTCACGCAAGTTAATTTTCAAACCACAACTGGTTAGTAGTTGTTGTGAATCAACTGATAAGCGACCAGATTTCTGCATAGCAATGCGTAAACGACTTGGTTCTGCTACTAAATTCATAATCTTTCCTAATATATTTTGCTCAATAAAAAACCCCGAGACTGGGCTCGGGGTTTAATTAACTGTTCCACCGGAGCGCCAGAAATAGCCCTCCGAAAAATACGGCAGGCTAGTCGCTATGATGATGCTGATGGAATACAGTTTTCATTTTGTCTACCTAGATTTGCTTTGATGTATACAAGCTAAAGGTTATTAACTTAGTGTGCAAGTTTTATTTTTATTTTTAAATTGAAACGTATTTTCGTAATAGCTTGATTTTAAAGGTTTATTGCTTTTGTTGTGAAAGATTAATTTGTAAGTGATTTAAGTTTATTTATGACAAGCTTTAATTTTAGATTGAAACTTAAGCAAGTTGTATAGTCATCGGCTTGGTGCTGAATTGGTTGTGATAAACAGTTTAGACGCTAATTTATCACTAATAAGTAAACTGGCAGCAATATAGGTAATATTGGTATACTTATTTTAAACTCAACAGAGTAAAAAATAGAATGGTTATTGAATACAAAACACGTACCCAGATAGTGGTGGAGGCTATTCGCGAAAAAATACTCACTGGAGCGATAAAAGCGGGTGAGCCTTTGCGTCAAGCAGTTTTAGCTAAAGAGCTTAATGTCAGCCGCATTCCAATTCGTGAAGCGTTGTTGCAACTTGAAGCTGAGGGATTAGTAGAATTTGAAGCGCATAAAGGGGCAACTGCAACTAAGCTATCAGTAGAACAAGTTAGGGAACTATTTGATATAAGAGCTTTATTAGAATGTAATTTATTGCGTCAAGCTATTCCAAAGCTTAGTGCGGTAGATTTAGAAAAAAGTGAACAAATTTTAACTGAAATGGCGGCTGCTTTTAATAATGAAGCGTCAAGAAGTTCTTGGAGTGAATTAAATACTCGGTTTCATCTTAGTTTATATTACGCTGCTAATAGGCCACTGACATATGAGATAGTACAAAACTTAATTAACAATTCAGATCGTTATATCAGAGTGCATTTATTATTAGCAGGTGGCATTGATAGAGCCGATCCGGAACATACTACTTTGCTTACCTACTGTAAAAATCAGCAAATAGACGAAGCTTGTAAACTGTTATATCAGCATATTACCGCTGCCGCAGATGAAATTATTGCTGTGTTACATAAATAAACCGTTCAAGTTCAGATAAAAATACAGGGCAGCAAACTGCTGCCCTGTTAGTATCCTTATTAGTTTAATATTACAGAAAGAGTAGTATCTGGTCTTTCTGTATTAGCATGGACACTAATATATATCCAACCTATAGGTAGAGTTGGAGTGGTAATTGATTCGTTACTATTTGGATTAGCTGATTTTTGTTGAAAATTGCTAGCCGTAGGCCAATTAGCATTACTAAAGTATAAGTCAGCATTACCTGGTTCGTTAGCATATAGATTGAAGGTGTAACTTGCATTATCAACACTGTTATACATATAGAAGTAGGTATAATCACCGTTGCTAGCTTGTGCTACACAATATTGGTTTTCGGCTTCAAGTTGTATATAGCTCACCGGAGCTTGTGTACTGCAAGCATTAGGTTGAGCATCGCTAAGCTCAGAAGTAGCTGTTAGTGATACGCCATTAAAAGCGTTATAACCATAGCTTGAAACGTACCAGCGACCTGCCGTCGGTGCTTGAAATTCACAGCTTTCATTATTGCCTGTTCTATATGGCCGACAATCAAAGCTTGTTTTATCTGGCTGTTGGCCAAATTTAACGTATAAATCCGCATCACCGCTACCATTAGATTGCGTAATGGTTAGCTTGCTTTGTCCAGCTGCTATATCTATGTAATGGTGTAACCATTGATCTTTCTGACCGGTTAAATTCAGTTTAGTCTCACCGTTGATTAATTCATTATTACCAGGTTCGGGAGTAGTAGGGTTGCCAATAGTAACCTCAGGAATGCTATCGTTACTTTGTACTGTTGTTAACCATGATAACCACTCAGTATCTAAACTCGTGCCAATGGCATTAACGGCGTTTAGATAAGCATCGTAATCACCAGCTTTAAAATGAACTAATAGTTGGTTAACGATTTCGGGTTGGCGTTCAAACATAAAGCGTACTGCTAAATATCCCCAATGATAAACGCGCTCAGTGCCACTGAAATAATTGTTTTTGAAGATTTCACTAATGGTATAGCGTTTTGAACTGCCAATTTGTACGGCTTGATCGTTTCTGTTTTTCTTTGAGACGTATTCAGCTAAGCCTTCAATCCACCAGACTGTATTATGGCTGTCTGTTCTTGCATCAGCAAAGTTGCCTTTTAAATTAAAACGACCATCTAAGTAATGCACCATTTCATGGGTTAGATTCCAAATCTCAAAGTCTGGTCTCATCCATTCTGCTTCATAGGCAATAAAGCGAGCCTGGTTGTTTGGTGCTGCGGGGTTTCCTTCAAGGTACATGCCGCCATTATCGGTATCTATGCCAAAGAAAATTCCTGCATAGAGGCCGTAGTCATCACTGCTATTAAACACCACCATTTCTAGGCTACTATTTAAGTCATCAGCAACGGGTTGTTGGTTAGTTACTAGAAATTGGTGAAAATAGCTCTCTTGCTCAGTCACAGTATTGCAAGAGTCATTAAGTTGAGTTGTCGTCATATCTTGAACTCGAAACTTCATTGAACTGTTACAAGAATGATTAATACTTAATACTTGTTGTTCTAGTTGCTCGGCAAAACCGCAAATATTAAACTCAGCACAGCGATTATAATAATCAACAGTAGAAGCTGCTTTTAACCAGACATTAGCCCCTTGGCCATTCATGCTGTACTTATTTAGTAATTTACCTATTTCACTGCTAACTAACGCTGAGGTCGATGTATTACTATATTGTAAAAAACGACTTAGCTCGGCAGCAGCATTCTCTTGCATAAAAGCTGAGTCAGAATTTAGCATCCAATCTGATGTGGCAAAATCACTTAGTTGCTGAATCAAAGCGCTGTCATTTGTTGCAGCTTGGACAAAACTATTATCGTAATGACCGCGAAATAGCACTGTAAATATGCCATTAACAGCAGCTCGCATATTCCAACTTGCCGCCATATTAGAATCCCAGCGACTTAGCCATTGTTTAACTACATAAATATAGCGAGCATTTTCGCCAGCGCTATCTATTAAAGTTAAAGCGTCTTGAATGTTTTTACCGTGAATATCAGAGCTAGAATAAAACTGTGGGTTAGCAAAGAGGTTATCTAATGCTGAGCGAACGGCTGTTTTAACCCAGCTTGGGTATTCCGGAATAGCGCTAGAGTTATAATATTGAACGTAGTATCCAGTTCGTAAAAAATAATAAAGCTTACCAATCGTTTCTTCTGAAGCTGTGGCTGGATTGTAACTACTAGCTAATGCCGCTGTAGCGTTAGCAACACTATACATTTTGTCTGCTTGAAAAGCTGATATAGCTGTAGCATTGCCATTAAACAAAGCATCAATACAAGTTGAAGGATTGTTAAGTATATGATCAACCAGTGCTTGTCCAGTTTTACTACCATAACCCGCATCCACATTATTGCAGCTGTTGTTTTGGGTAATAGACTGCCCTGATAACTTTATTTGCTGTGCAGTGTGTAATTCATAAAAATTTTGTTCTTGCTTAAGTTTTTGCTGCAGTGCGGGTGGCACAGGCTCAATTGGAGCGGTAATAGTGGCAATATGTTTACTTGTTGAGGCAGGCTGTGACGCTATCGGAGCTGGCTTAGTATCAGCTAGTACACTAGCACTAGATACAGATACAGCAAGTGCAAGCGCGCTAAGCGTTATTTCCATACTGAAGTTTTTTAATTCTCTGGTTTTCATTTTATGTTCCTA
This sequence comes from Rheinheimera sp. MMS21-TC3, assembly GCF_032229285.1. Lineage (NCBI taxonomy): Bacteria > Pseudomonadati > Pseudomonadota > Gammaproteobacteria > Chromatiales > Chromatiaceae > Rheinheimera > Rheinheimera sp. MMS21-TC3. The sequence goes on along the minus strand of NZ_CP135084.1, from coordinate 2,155,328 downwards.
TTTTATTGTTTTAGCCATCGAAGGCGTATACAATTTAACCTCTTTGCATATTGTATACAATATGCAGTGTGTATTTATTGTTTATTAATTGTTTTTTTTATCTTAAAAGTTGCTAATTAGGCGGTTAGTTTCTAGCTAATTCAATTTTGTAATTGATAGGGGATAGCCTTGAGTGGGCTAAAGTGTTTTGATATCAGAGTTTAAAAATTAGAAGGAAAAGCAATATGAGTAAACAAGTTGGTGCTGTATCAAAGCAACAAGCTTTGGCTGCTTTAACAGATATGACTGCAGACGTACCTAAAATTGAATTGTCGGAGTATCAACAACGGCTAAAGCGGGCTTGCGGCTTAATGCAGTTGCATAATATTGATGCAGTGTTATTAAATGCCGGTACCAATTTAAGTTATTTTACGGGGTTAAATTGGTATGCCAGTGAACGCTTAGTCTGTGCATTATTATTGGCTAATGGCGATATTTTATATGTTTTGCCTGAATTTGAAATTGGCTCTATACAGCCTTTAATTAAAGTGCCAGGCTCATTGCATGGCTGGCAAGAGCATGAAAACCCGTATCAACTTTGTGGGCAATTAATTCAGCAGAATTTAGCGCAAAGTAGTCACTCACTGACAATCGCTATTGATGAAAGTGCGGCTTTCTTTATTGCCGATGGTATTAAAATAGCGTTAGCAGGCAAGGGCGATATTGTTAATGCTAAGCCGGTTACTGCAGGCTGTCGAATGCAAAAAAGTGCAACCGAAATTGCCATAATGCAGCGGGCTATGGATATGACCTTAAAAGTACACCAAGCAACGGCCAGTATTTTATATCCGGGCATAACAACCGCTGAAGTAACTGACTTTATTGATCAAGCACACCGTAAGGTTGGGGCTAAGCAGGGCTCTTATTTCTGTATTGTGCTATTTGGGACAGATACAGCCTTTCCGCATGGAGTTGATAAACCAAAAGTATTAGAAGAAAACGAGATGGTATTAATAGATACCGGCTGTAAATTAAATGGCTATTTATCTGATATTACTCGTAGCTATATTTTTGGTGAAGCAACAGAAAAACAGCGTGCTGTTTGGCAGCATGAGAAGCAAGCACAAATTGCTGCTTTTAATGCCGCTAAAATAGGTGTGGCTGGGCAAGATGTAGATAAAGCTGCTCGCGATTATTTAACTGAACAAGGCTATGGGCCAGACTATAAACTACCCGGTTTACCGCATCGTACCGGCCACGGTATCGGTATGGATATTCACGAATGGCCCTATTTAGTACAGGGCAATACACTACCTTTAGCAACGGGCATGTGCTTTAGTAATGAACCTATGTTAGTGCTACCAGGTGAATTTGGTATTCGCTTAGAAGATCACTTTTATATGACAGAAAATGGTCCGTGTTGGTTCACCCAGCCTAGTTATGCAATAGATGCTCCTTTTGCTGATATAGCAGAGTAGCTTTTAGCAGGACTGCTAGGCTAGAAGTTCGAGTGTTAGCTTAAATTTAACGTTAAGCTAAAGTTTAAGCTACACTCGCCGATATAAAGTATTCAAACAATATAAGCTTAAAGCTTAGGAGGCCATTCATGGATGCTTTTATGCCATTTGTGCAACGTGTAGCCGGTGGCCCTGTTGAGCAAGATGCTAGGCTAGTGGTGCCGGTGTTTAGAGATGCAAAACTTAGTTTATTAAAACCCCATGAGCAAAAGTATTTAATTTTACGCCGGCCAAGATACGGTAAGAAAATGGCTATTGAAGATGTGCCAGAAGCCCCTTATACCACGCCAGAAGATGAACAGAAGGTAGGTGAAGATGGCCGCTTAGATATTTTTGTCTGATTTCTGTTAGCAAAACAGGCATAATAGCTATTTTATACTTAGCTAAGATGGTATTTGCTGTGCAGCTTATTGTTTTCTCATATTTCTCTTCACTTTTCATTGCTCGTCATGCATAACCAGGTTAATGCCGCATTTTCTGCAACTGGCGCCTTAGCTAAGCATATTGACGGCTTTAATGCCCGAGAAGCTCAGCTAGATATGGCCAAAGCCGTGACTGATATTATTGAACAGTCCGGTGCTTTAGTCGTAGAGGCGGGTACGGGTACTGGCAAAACCTATGCTTATTTAGTGCCTGCGCTACTTAGTGGCAAAAAAGTAGTGTTATCTACCGGCACAAAAAACCTACAAGAACAATTATATTATCGTGATTTACCCACAGTGGTTAAAGCACTCGCTAGCCCATTACAATTGGCGCTACTAAAAGGGCGCAGTAATTATCTTTGTTTATTTCGTTTAGAGCAGCACTATAATCATGTGCCAATGCAAGATGACAAGCTGATCCAAGATTTAAGCTTAATTAAAAAATGGTCTGCAGAAACTCAAACCGGCGATATAGGCGAACTAGGTTATATTGCTGAAGATTCTAAAGCCTTGCCTTACGTCACTAGTACGACAGATAACTGTTTAGGCAAAGAGTGTCCGGTTTATGAAGATTGCCATTTATTAAAAGCGCGAAAAAAAGCCCAAGCTGCCGATGTAGTAGTAGTGAACCATCATTTATTCTTTGCTGATCTGGCACTTAAAGACACCGGTTTTGGTGAGTTATTACCCAATATGGATGTAATAATATTTGATGAGGCCCATCAGCTACCGGATATTGCCAGTGACTATTTTGGCGAACATGTTTCCAGTCGCTTATTGCTCGATTTATGCCGTGATATAGATGTCGCCTGTAAAACAGAATTACGCGATCATCCACAGCTAGCTAAAGTTGCTGAAAAACTAGCCTTATTGGTAAAAGATTGGCGGCTACAGTTTTCTGCTGATTCAACCCGGGGTAATTGGCGTGAAGCTTATCAGCAATTGCCGATGCAAACGGCCTTAAATAGAGTCAGCGAAAGCATTGAAATGCTGTATTTAGTGCTTAAATCCAGCTTAGGTCGCAGTGAGCAAATTGATAATGTATTTGAGCGCTTAGTGCAAATTAAGCTGCGTTTAACCAAACTGACGGATATGCAGCAAGATGGCGTGAGTTTATGGTATGAAACGACTCGTTTGCACGTTAGCTTGCATTTAACACCGCTTAGCATAGCTGATAAGTTTAACGCTATAGTGGCTGCAGATGAACGTAGTTGGGTTTTTACCTCTGCTACTTTGTCGGTAAATAATGGCTTTAGTCATTACACCGCGCAAATGGGCTTACAACAAGCGAAAACCTTGCTGTTAGAAAGCCCATTTAATTATGCTGAGCAATCTTTATTGTGTGTGCCTCGCTTTATGCCAGAGCCGCATCAGCCAACAATGGCTAAAACATTAATCGACATTGCCTGCCAATTAATAGCCGCTAACAATGGCCGCTGTTTCTTTCTCTTTACTAGCCACCGTATGTTACAAATGGTGGCTAAGCAGCTACCCGATTTAATACGTCAGCCGGTGCTAGTGCAAGGTACAACGGGTAAGCGTTTACTGTTAGATCAATTTGTGAAATTAAAAAATGCAGTGCTATTAGGAACAGGCAGCTTTTGGGAAGGCGTCGATGTGCGTGGTGATACCTTAAGCTGTGTTATTATCGACAAGTTGCCTTTTGCTTCACCGGATGAGCCTTTATTACAAGCGCGCAGTGAAAACTGTGTTCGCCAAGGCAAAGATCCTTTTTTCGAAGTACAATTGCCCCAAGCTGTTATCACCTTAAAGCAAGGCGTTGGCCGTTTAATTCGTGATGTGACTGATCGCGGGGTTATGGTTATTTGTGACAATAGATTAGTAACAAAACCCTACGGCGAAATATTTTTAACCAGCTTACCCGCGATGAGCCGAACTCGGTCGCTGGATGATGCTATTACATTTTTAAAACAGATAGAGCAGGAAAACGAATCTTGAAACAGCAAGATAATGTAAAACTATTAGCTTTAGATACCTCAACCGAAGCCTGTTCGGTTGCACTTTCTATTAATAATCAGCTGTTAACCTTAGACGAAGTTTGCCCACAACAGCATAGCAAGCGTATTTTGCCTATGATCCAGCAATTGCTTAGTCAGGCCCAATTAAGCCTGTCACAGTTAGATGGCATTGTTTTTGGTAAAGGCCCAGGTAGTTTTACTGGGGTACGAATTGGCGCTGGGGTCTGTCAGGGTTTAGGCTTTGGAGCCAATTTGCCAGTATATGGTGTCTCTACGTTAGCGGCTATGGCACAAGCGGCTTATCGCTTAAAAGGCGCCAAGCAAGTGGTTGCTGCCATTGATGCGCGTATGGCTGAAGTCTATATAGCGGCTTATAAGCTTGATGTCGCAACTGAACTTATGCAACCAATATTGGCAGAAACTGCGGTAAAACCGAGTGTTTTATCTGCCTTTGGCTTAGCAGGTGAAGTAGCAGGCGTAGGAACCGGTTGGCAAACTTATGGCCAAGAGCTGCAATTAAAACAGGCAGCAACTTATTATGCTGATATTTTGTACCCATCAGCTCAAGATATGTTGGCGCTGGCGCTACCTGCACTGTTAGCCGGTGACTTTATGTCTGCAGAATTAGCAGAGCCTAGTTATGTTCGTGATGAAGTCACATGGCAGAAGTTACCCGGAAAGTGAGTAGAGACTAAATAATACTTGGTTAAATTTTAACATTGGTTATAATTAAACCATGTTTGGGTTAGAGCATAGCTATGACGTTAACTGTAAATCAAAGCCTTAATGCACCTGCTAATGTTGCTGCGGTATATACAAATACTGAAGCGAGAAGGCAAACGGCTGAGCCAAAAACAGCACCGGTAACGCCTCAGGGCACAGGCATACGCAGTAATGCCAAAGTGCTATCGGCTTTAGACGCAGAGCATAAGCAACCTTCATTTCGTGCTAACACTAATGATGCGCATGCAGAGCGTGCTTTGTTAGCCTATAAAAGCTTACAAAACCAAGAGCGGCGTAGTGAAATTCAATCTATGTTAGGCGTTGATCTTTACGCTTAAAGGCTAAACTTCTATTTTAGCTTTCTTCGTTACGACCTTTTTCAATATTTTCTATTATTATTCCCTTATTTGTCACAACTAGCTCTTCAGCGAATAGGCTATATGCTTAGTTATCGCTGTATAGTTTGAAATACCCTTCTTAGGCTCATTGCTAAGAAGGGCAGCTTAATAACTAACAAACAGTTTTATTTAGTTTGCTCAATATAATGCATAATTTTTTTAGCAATATCAGTGTTGTCTTGAAAACCAATAAAATCATCTTTCCATTTGCCATAGGCTAAAACCGGTATATCAATTGCCGTATGGCCACTAGTCGTCCAGCCGGTATGAGTCTTGGTATTGATAATAGCTTTAATTTGCTTTGTTAAGGCTTTATTACCATCAACTTTGGCACTTAACAATAAAGCAGACTCTTTGCTAGACAGCTCCATAGCGGTTAAATCTTGCCATATTTTTAATGTGTTTTTATCATCGGACTCTGCCAGCATTTTTTGCGCAATAATCAGTGCAGTATTTCGGATTTTCTTAATTAGATCAGTACGCCACTCATAAACACCATTAGCGCCTAAAGACAAACCGCCAGTTTCATGATCCGCAGTAATAATTAGCAGAGTATCAGGGTTAGCATCAACAAAATCTTTAGCCACTTGAATCGCTTTAGCAAAATCATCCATTTCTGCCATGGCACAAGCAATATCGTTGCTATGACCACACCAATCAATTTGACTGCCTTCTACCATAAGCACAAAGCCTTTTTCCGCGGGCGATAATAACTGTAATGCCTTAGTGGTTAATTGTGCTAACGGTTGCTGTACTGGGTTATCAAGTGCCGAAGGCAGGGCGACATCCGCTAATAGAGCAATAGCAGGCATTCGTGTTAGCTTGTCTAATTGTTGCCAGTTATCAGCATATTGATAATCAAGCTGTTTTAATTCATTAATTAAATTGCGATCATCACGGATAAAATACTTTTGGCCGCCACCTAGCATAACATCGGCAACAGGCTTACCGTTTATTTTGTAATCCACATACATATTAGCAATTTCATTGTAATTACTTCTACTTTTGTTATGAGCTAAAAAAGCTGCAGGTGTAGCGTGGTTGATTTGTGAGCTGGCAACAATACCATTCATTTTGCCAAGCTTTTTAGCTTGCATCATCATAGTGCTAAGCGGGATATGGTTATGATCGACTGAAATAGCGCCGTTATAACTTTTAATACCCGCAGCTAAGGCGGTAGCGCCGGCGGCAGAGTCGGTAACATAAGTATCATCATCAGGGTAAGAGCTGGCCATACCTAACCATAGCTGGTCATATATAGTGCTCTCTACTGTTTTTGTACTTAAATCATCGCTGTAATAACGGTAACCAGATAAATATACCGGGCCCATACCATCACCAATCATATAAATAATATTTTTAGGTGCGGCTAATAAAGCGGTTGGTATAAGTAGTAATGATAAAGACAACAAACCTTTACCCAAATGTTTTTTGTACATATAAGGCCTCAAATTAAGCTGGTTGGATGCTAATATTTGCTAGTGTACTTTATAGTAACTTAATGGCAAAAGTATCGCGACAAAGGCCTTAAGTTATAGGTTAATTGTTTAACTTTACATCTTGCCCAAGCTAAGGCTTAATTAGGGGGGAGAACTGATTGAAGATAAAGATGTAAAATTAAGAATCATAATAGGCTTTATCTTTAGGTAGAGTGATAAATAAATTGGTAATCATCCTACAGAGGTTGGTAAAACATTGATGAAATTAAATATAAAAACAATAATAAATACGGTGCTTTTTCCAGTTACCTTAATAATAGCAAGCTCAGCTTATGCAGACATGTCACAGCAAAAGTACTTTTCTGAACTAGAGAGTATTGCTAATGATAGTTTTAGAAGTGAAGAAAATATCCAACGTAATGCTTTTCGTCATCCTGCTGAAACCTTAACCTTTTTTGGTCTAGAGCCACAGATGTCAGTATTGGAAGTTTGGCCTAGTAAGGGTTGGTATACTGAAATTTTAGCGCCATTTTTAAAAACTAATGGCAAATTAACCCTAGCACAGTTTTCTCAAGATACTGGCGAATTTCGCAATGAACGTAGTGTGTTCTGGGCTAAAATTAGTGCCAAATTACAGCAGCAAATAGAAGAAAATACAGACTATTTTGGCCAAGTATCTTTAGTTGAACTAGAACCGCCATTACTTGTAAATGCAACTACTGAACAGTTTGATATGGTGCTAAGCTTTCGTAATGCGCATATTTGGAACGAAGATGGCCATTTACAAGCGACCTTACAAACTTTATTTAATGCCTTAAAACCAGGTGGTATTTTAGGTATGGTTGAGCATCGCGCTTCTCGTTTATCTGATATTGCTAGTTCAGCCAGTAATGGTTATCTTGATGAAGCTTATGTTATTGCTGCAGCTCAGTCAGTAGGTTTTGAATTAGTTGCAACCAGTGAAGTAAATGCTAATCCATTAGATAGCAAAAATTATCCCAGAGGTGTTTATACTTTACCGCCAACTTTAGCTATGGGGGCAGAAGATAAAGACTACTATGTGGCAATAGGTGAAAGTGACCGCATGACACTTAAGTTGCGCAAACCTATTGAGTAGAGAATTGTTAAATGTTGCTAATTATGGGATGATTAATCTCTAGAGTAAAAACTCAGATTTGTGCTGGCACTGTTATATACAGTAATGTGATATTAGATCAGGCTGGTGTGTAGCAATAGAAGAATAACCTTATTTAAGGAGAAGACGGTGGATAAAGTTTGGTTAAAACGTTACCCGTCAGGTGTACCAGCGGAAATTGATCCGGATAGTTACCCATCATTATTAGATATTTTCAGTCAGAGCATTGAGCAATTTGCTGATAAAAAAGCCTTTATTAACATGGGTAAGTCTATTACCTACAAAGAGCTTGATCAAAAAAGCACAGCTTTTGCCGCTTATTTACAAAGTTTAGGTTTAAAGAAAGGCGATGCAGTAGCTATTATGATGCCGAACTTGCTGCAATATCCTGTAGCTTTAATGGGGATTTTGCGGGCAGGTTGTACAGTAGTAAATGTTAATCCACTTTATACACCTCGAGAATTAGAGCATCAACTTACTGACTCTAAAGTTAAAGCTATTATTATTGTTGAAAATTTTGCCCATACCCTCAGTGACATTCAAGATAGCGTACAGCTTAAACACATTATCTTAACCAAGATGGGGGATATGCTGGGCTGTATAAAAGGTAATATCGTCAACTTAGTGGTTAAGCATGTAAAAAAACTAGTACCAAGCCATAAGTTAAAGGCTTATATCAGTTTTAATGAAGCTCTAAAACAAGGGGCTAATTTACCTGTACAACAGCCAGATTTAACAGGTAGTGATATAGCTTTTTTACAATATACCGGTGGTACTACAGGCGTATCTAAAGGTGCCATGCTGACCCACCGTAATATGGTCAGTAATTTAGAACAAGTGACAGGTTGTCTTGATACCTTCTTTATAAAGGGTGAAGAAAATGTAGTTACTGCTTTACCTCTGTACCATATCTTTGCTTTAACCGCTAACTTTTTCACTTTCTTTAAATATGGTGGTACTAACTTATTAATTACTAATCCAAGAGATATGCCGGGTTTTGTTAAAGAGTTAAAAGGCTTTCCATTTACAGCTATCACTGGTGTAAATACCTTATTTAATGGTTTATTAAATACCCCAGGCTTTGCCGAGCTTGATTTTAGCACCTTAAAGCTCTCTTTAGGTGGTGGTATGGCGGTACAAAGACCAGTGGCAGAGCGTTGGCAGAAAATTACGGGTACCCGTTTACTGGAAGGTTATGGCTTAACAGAGTGCTGCCCGCTAGTTACTGTTAGCCCTTATGATTTAGATGGTTATAATGGCAGTATTGGCTTGCCTGCACCTTCTACTAACATTCGCATAGTAGATGAAAAGGGAGTTGATGTTGCTAAGGGAGAATCTGGTGAAATGCTAGTTAGTGGCCCACAAGTGATGTTGGGTTATTTAAATCGCCCTGAAGAAACGGCCAAAGTATTAAAAGATGGCTGGCTATACACTGGTGACATAGCCCGTATGGATGAAGAAGGCTTCTTTTATATTGTTGATCGAAAGAAGGATATGATTTTAGTTTCTGGTTTTAATGTTTATCCTAATGAAATTGAAGAAGTAGCTGCGATGAACGATAAGGTGCTTGAAGTTGCCGCTGTTGGCGTGCCAAACGAAGTATCGGGTGAAGTGGTTAAATTGTTTGTGGTGAAAAAAGACCCTTCATTAACAGAAGAAGAGTTGATAGCGCATTGTCGTCAGTATTTAACCGGCTATAAAGCACCAAAACATGTAGAGTTCCGTAAAGAGCTGCCCAAAACTAATGTTGGTAAAATTCTGCGTCGTGAACTGCGTGATGAAGAGCTAAAAAAAGCTAAATAGTCTTAGCGTAAACGATGTCATATTAGGTTGTAGATGATCCCATTAATATCCGATGATGCAGCGCTGGCAAGTTATTGCCAGCGTATTGCAGCAAGTGCCTTGCTTGCGGTTGATACCGAGTTTATTCGTCAAAGTACTTTGTATCCAAAACTAGGTTTAATTCAGTTATTTGATGGCGAGCATTTAGCCTTAATTGACCCTTTGGCCATTTCAGATTGGCAGCCCCTAAAAGCGGTCTTCGCTAATACTAGCATGGTAAAGATATTACATTCCTGTAATGAAGATATTGAAGCCTTTGCGACTATAGGCATTGAAATAATATCGCCACTCTTTGATAGCCAAATCGCAGCACAGTTATTAGGTTGGGGAACTAGTGTTGGTTTTGCTAATTTAGTTGAACGTATTACCGCTCAACAATTAGATAAAAGTGAAACTCGCACTGACTGGTTAGCAAGACCTTTAGCTGAAAAACAATTAAATTATGCTGCTAATGATGTGCTGTTTTTATATCCACTTTATCAGGCGTTACAACAAGAACTTAGTACTGAACAATTTAAGTTGTTATTGGCAGAAGGTGAGCAGTTAATGCAGCGTAAAGAGCAAAAACTGGCACCGGAGTTTAAGTATTTAGAAGTTAAAAACAGTTGGTTACTGACACCAAGAGAGCTTGCTGTATTACGTGAACTAGTAAGCTGGCGTTATCAGTATGCGCAACAAAAAGATTTAGCCTTAGGCTTAGTCTTAAAAGATGCTCAGCTGTTTGAATTGGCAAAGCGTCGGCCAAGTACAGTAGAAAGTTTATTGAATATTCCTGATATACCAAGCCGAGATGCGCGTCGCCATGGCCAAACAGTCATCCAGCTTATTGAGCAGGCTAAAGCTTTACCGCAAGAAGAATGCCCACAGCGCTTTTATCATCAAGAAGATTTTATTGGTTATAAGCAAGAGGTGGCTGCATTAAGCGCTGTTGTTAAACAGGTAGCAACAGAACAGCAACTGCCAGCGGAGTTTTTATCTGTTAAGCGTCAACTTAACGAGTTTGTTAACTGGTGTTGGCGGGTATCAGATCAGCAGCGTATGGCTTTACCTCTACCTGAGTATTGTCAAGGATGGCGTAAAGAGCTATTACTACCTTATATTAAGATACCTAAGCATATAGCAACACAAGCATAAAAAAACCTCGCTAAAAGCGAGGTTTTTTTGTATTAGAGAATATTAGTATAAGTTAGCGCTATTAGTTTTTTTCGTCAGGGAAGGTGACGTTTAATTCTAATACCGATAATTCATTATCGCGTTGCTCTAAAGTCACCGCAATTTGTTCTGGTGAAATATCCACATATTTACGAATAACCTCTAAAATATCGCGTTCTAATTGCGGTAAATAGTCTGGGCTGTTTCGCTTTCTACGTTCATGGGCAACGATAATTTGTAGTCGCTCTTTTGCTGTATTTGCAGTTCGCTTTTTTGATGAGCGAAAATAATCCAGTAATGACATTAATTAGCCTCCGAAAATCCGTTTTAACAAGCCTTTCTTTTCAACATTGATAAAGCGAAAAGGAACGGCTTCACCAAGTAAGCGATTAACTGTATCTAAATATGCTTGGCCAGCATCGCTTTCGGTATCTAAAATCACCGGTTGTCCAGAGTTAGAAGCATTAAGTACAGCTTGCGATTCAGGGATAACACCAAGGAGGTCAATTGAAAGAATTTCTTTAACATCTTCTACGCTTAACATCTCACCTTTTTCAACCCGCTCAGGGTTATAGCGAGTAAGTAGTAAATGTTCTTTAATAGAATCTTGGTTGTTTTCAGCACGACGAGACTTGCTAGATAACATACCTAAAATACGATCTGAATCACGTACAGATGATACTTCTGGGTTAGTGACAACTATAGCTTCGTCAGCAAAATACAGCGCCATCATGGCTCCTGCTTCAATACCTGCAGGTGAATCGCAAATAATAAAGTCAAAGTCTTTGGCTAATTCATCTAAAACTCGCTCCACACCTTCTTTAGTTAAGGCATCTTTATCGCGGGTTTGTGACGCGGGTAATATAAATAAATTATCGCAGCGTTTATCTTTTATTAGAGTCTGCTTTAAATTAGAGTCGCCATTAATTACGTTTACAAAGTCGTAAACAACTCGACGTTCGCAGCCCATAATTAAATCTAAATTTCGTAAACCAATGTCAAAGTCAACAATGACGGTCTTTTTACCTTTAAGTGCTAAGCCAGTACCTATAGCTGCACTAGAGGTGGTTTTGCCAACTCCGCCTTTTCCTGACGTTACGACTATGATTTTTGCCATAGTTTAATCCTTATACTAATTCTGCTAATACTAGCTGGTCGTCTTGCAGTTTTATGCATGACGGCTTGCCCCAAAATTCGCCTTGCAAGCTTTCGCTTAGCCAGTAATTACCCGCTATAGAGATAAGCTCAGCTTGTAAGTTGTAACAATAAATTCGTTTGCTGTTATCACCAGCAGCGCCGGCAATAGCTTTGCCACGTAAAGTACCATAAATATGAATATTACCATCAGCAATAACTTCAGCACCGGCACCAACAGTGCCTTTAATAATTAAATCTGTGCCTTTGGCATAAATTTGTTGGCCAGAACGCACTGCCTGTTCAACTATTTTACTATCCATAGGAATATTCACTACAGTTTCAGTGACTGACTCTATAGGCTTAGTCGCATTCGACTTAGTCTCTTTACCTAGCTGTAACGCTGCTAATCCAGCTTGCTGTGCTAATTGCTTTAATTCAGTATTGGCGCCACATACCCCCACTAAAACCAACTTTAACTCAGAAAAAAGCTGTTTAATCGCATTGAAATCTGGTACTTGCTGGCAGTCTGTTAGGTTAAGTATGATAGGTGCTTGATAAAAAAAAGCGGGAGCTTGAGCTAGCTTTTGGCTTAACTGTTGTTGTAAAGAGCTGATAGACAGTCCTTTACAAGAAAGTACTGATAAAGGGAATAAGCTACCTTTTAATTCCAACAATTGATCTGACATAACGGTTCTTAGCGCACTTTTTATTATATGAAAGTTCCATTAGCATGAAACCTTAGTATTTATTTACGTTGCCGCTGAGTTGCGGGTACGCAATATTGAGGGTTCATGTTATAGTTTAGGCCTTTGTTAAGCAAGGTTAGAGCGTGGTTTTATTCTATGTTATGTGCGGTATATAAAAGTCTGAAAAAAGAGCAAACTTATCTTTATGTAGAGCGACGCGATGACTTTAGTGCAGTGCCTGAAGCCTTACTTAATAGCTTTGGTCCACCTCAATTAGTAACCATTATTAACTTGGCCTCCAGGCAACATTTAGCATTGGCGGATTTAAGCAAAGTAAAGCAACAGCTACAAAGCCAAGGCTTTTATTTACAAATACCGCCACCGGTTGAAAGTTTACTTACCAAGCACAAAGCGCAACAACTCACAAAGCAATGACTTTAAAATCTCTGTCAAGCCACTGTTATTAGGAATAAGTATGTTTAGAATAAAATTTTCAGTTGCAGTAACTCAATTTATCACAGCAGCAGTTGGCGCTGCTGTATTACTTAGTGGCTCAGTGCTGGCAGATGAAGTAAAGCCTAGCTTTAGTGACTATAGCCAAGCATTAAAAGCTGAAGCCAAAGCGAAGGGATATAGCAACGATTTGCTAGAGCAGGTCTTTAGTTCACTAACCTTTCATGAGCGGGTTGTGTCAGCGGATAAAAGTCAGCCAGAATTTGTTGAAACCCTAGATACCTATTTACCTAAACGGGTAAGTGAAATCCGTATATCTATGGCAAAAGAGCGCTATGTAAAATATTTACCAGAATTAACTAAAATTGGTAATAAATACGGTGTGCAGCCTCGATTTATTGTTGCACTTTGGGGCTTAGAGAGTAGTTTTGGCCGCTTTATGGGAAATTACTCAGTGCCATCGGCGCTTGCTACCTTGGCTTATGAGGGGCGACGTGAAGCTTTTTTCAAAAAAGAATTTTTTCATGCTTTAGATATTTTAGCCGCGGGTCATATTAGCTTTGCTGATATGAAAGGCTCTTGGGCGGGTGCTATGGGGCAAAGTCAATTTATGCCAAGTTCATTTATGGCCTATGCCCAAGATGGCGATGGCGATGGTAAAATGGATATTTGGACTAATCAATTGGATGTTTTTGCATCTATAGCTAATTATTTAAAGCAGCAAGGTTGGGATAATGATAAAACTTGGGGCCGCAGAGTATTGCTACCTGACGGTTTTGATCCTGCGCATGCTATTGCTAAGGGTAGCTTACAACGTGGTGAATGGTTAAAAAGGTGGCAACAATCAGAGCGTAGCTTAAGCCAATGGCATGCCTTAGGCGTTAAACGGATCAATGGTGCTGACCTACCACAGCGAGACATTAATGCTGCGCTTATATTTCCTGATGGTGAAAATGGTCAAGCTTATTTAGCTTATGAGAATTACAAGGTATTAATGCACTGGAATAAATCTTACTATTTTGTCACTAGCGTTGGTTATTTAGCTGACTTAATAGTAGCTAAGGATGCCAGCTAGTGCTGCCAAAAATGCATAAGTATCAACATCTGCAACATGATGGAAACTTTATTGATTTGCCAGTAGGTAAAGCAGTTTGTATTGGCCAGAATTATCAAGATCATATTGCTGAGATGAATAGTATTACTGCGCCAGAGGCATTATTCTTTATTAAACCCAGTACCGCTATTTGTGCCATGACGCCTTATATCAGCATTCCGCACAATCAGGGCGCCGTGCATAATGAGATTGAAGTTGCTGTTTTAATTAAATCTGAGCTGAAAAATGCCAATTCGCACCAAGTTGCAGCGGCTATTTGGGGCTACAGCTTAGCTTTAGATTTAACCTTGCGTGATCGTCAAGCAGCATTAAAGCAGCAGGGAAGGCCTTGGGAGCTAGCTAAAGGTTTTGATAATGCTTGTCCTGTAGCGGGCTTTATCGCCAGTAACAAGATTAGTCAGCCTCAGCAACTTAAGTTTGCTTTAAAAGTGAATGGTCAGGTTAGACAAAGCGGCGATGCTCGCCATATGATCCGCAGTATAACGACTGTAATAAGCGAAATGTCACAGCACTTCACCTTGTTGCCAGGTGATATAGTGCTTACAGGCACACCTGCCGGCGTAGGTCCTTTGCATAGTGGTGATCAATTAGAAGTACAGTTCGATAATTTTTTTACTCTACAATCACAGGTAAATTAAAGATGGCGTTAGCTGAAAAATTTTGGGAACGTAAGTCGCTGTCTGAAATGAATAGCGAAGAATGGGAAGCCTTATGTGACGGCTGTGGCAAATGTTGCCTAAATAAGTTTATAGAAGATGATGAAACTGCAGGGCCAACAGCAGTGTTGCACGCTAATGAGCAAGTACACTTTACTAACATTGCTTGTCGCTATTTAAATAGCCATGCTTGTGAATGCACCGAATACGCTAGGCGTACACAGTTAGTGCCAGATTGCATTGCTTTGACCAAAGATAATTTAAAAGATATTTTCTTTATGCCAACTAGTTGTGCCTATCGCCGTTTACACGAAGGCCGAGGGTTACCGCATTGGCATCCTTTGTTAAATGGCGGTAAAAAAAGCTTAATGCACAAAAAGCAAATGTCGGTGCGAAATAAAAGCATTAGCGAGTTACAAGTCGATATGGATGACTTTGAAGACTATATAGTACTTTGGCCACTTAACGATTTAGATTAGTCTTAGCTACCGAGGTGACAGTGTCGCTTGTTGAATCGATAAAACAAATAACTCAGCATTTCAGCCCAACGACTATTCAATTTTTGTTTAGTTTGTTGTCGATAGGCTTGTATTTTGTGTTTAGTCGCCGCTTATTGCCGGTGTTATATAAGCTGATAGCGCATAGTCGGCTTAAAGATGACATGAATAAGCGTGCAGTTGTAGTGATGCACATCTTATTAGTTATAGTGCTCATTATTGTCTTAAGTGTGATTTGGGGCTTAGACGTTCGGGGCTTACTGGTATTAGCTTCGTCGGTAATCGCTATTGTTGGCGTAGCTTTATTTGCTAGTTGGTCGTTACTGAGTAATATAACGGCATTCTTTATTTTATTAGGTCATAAAGCCTATTCCCAAGGTGCAGAAGTGCGAGTTGTCGACGGTGCGAATTATATCGACGGACGTATTGTTGAGATCAACTTATTTAGTACAGTTTTAAAAACGGTTAATAATGAATTAGTTGTCTACCCCAACAACTTAATAGTATCGCGCCCAGTGATAGTGTTACCAAATAAAAGCCGTAAAATATCTACTCAGCATAAAGTGGTAGAAAAAGCGCAGAAGTGGCGGCGTAAAGTGCTGATAAATCAGAAAAATGATTAACTTTACTAATAGTAGTCACTGTAGCAATCTGCTACATTTAGCTGTGATGGCAGAACAATAATTATTATGCTTAGCCCAAATGCGCTTAAAACATATAAAACTTTCCGGCTTTAAGTCTTTTGTAGACTTAACTACAGTGCCTTTTTTGCAGCAAATGACCGCTGTAGTTGGGCCTAATGGTTGCGGCAAATCAAACGTTATTGATGCCGTTCGTTGGGTATTAGGTGAAAGTTCAGCTAAAAACCTGCGCGGTGACGCCATGACTGACGTTATTTTCAATGGTTCCTCTCATCGTAAGCCTGTTTCATTAGCTTCTGTCGAATTATTGTTTGAAAACACCCAAGGTTATATCAGTGGTAATTTAGCCGATCGCAGTGAAATTGCAGTTAAACGAACTGTTAGTCGTGATGCTCAGTCAACTTACTATCTTAATGGCACCAAATGTCGCCGTCGTGATATAACCGATATATTTTTAGGTACCGGCTTAGGCCCGCGCAGTTATGCCATTATAGAACAAGGCATGATATCGCGTTTAATTGAATCTAAACCGCAAGAATTACGGGTTTTTATTGAAGAAGCCGCAGGCATATCAAAGTATAAAGAGCGTCGTCGTGATACTGAAAACCGGATCAAGCGCACCCGAGAAAATCTAGAGCGTTTAAGTGATGTTCGTGATGAGCTGGGTAAAAATATTGAAAAGCTAAAGCGACAAGCAACGGCAGCACAGCGCTACAAGGAATTAAAAGCACAAGAGCGCAAGCTAAAAGCAGAGCTAACTAGCATTAAATGGCTTAGTTATAATAGTCGCTTAGAGCAATTAGAAAAACAGCTTAGCCAGCAAACAACAGAATTAGAAAAATATCATGCAGAGCAAAGTGGTGAGCAACGACAGCTATTAGAGTTAAAAGAGCAAAACTTGCAAGCACGGCAAAAGTTTGACCAGTTTCAAGCTCGATTTTATCAACTGGGCAGTACTATTAGTCGCTTAGAGCAACAAATACTGCATCAGCGCCAACAGCAGCAACAGCTAAACCAGCAATTACAGCAAGCTGAACAAAGTTTGCAGCAAAGCAGTCATTTTATTGCAGCAGAGCAAGAGCAGTATCAAGAAGTTACTAAGCAAATTGAACATGACCAACCAGAGATAGTTATCTTAGAGGCGCAATTAGACGAATTAGCCCAGCAACTCACGGTGTTAGAGCAGCAACAGCAAGGCCAACAACAAGTTTATCAGCAGTGGCAGCAGCAGCTGTTTCAATTGCAAAAAAAACAGCAGCAACTTGAATTACAGTTGCAAAACCAACAACAGCAACACCAGCAGTTAAGCCAACAGCAGCAACAAATCGAACAAGAAATTACGCAGTTAGCCATAGCCCCATTAGCGCAAGAGTGCCGGCTACAACAACATCAGCTAAGTAGTGCAGAGCAAAACCATCAGCAACAGCAAGCCTTATATACAACGACTGAGCAAAAAGTAGCCCAGCAGGTTAAGCAGTTAGAGCAGATTAAGTCGCAATTGCAACAAGCACAAACTAGATTGCAAAGTTTACAACTTGAACAGCAGCGCCTTAGTCAACGCCAGCAGCAGCAAGATACTCAGCAACAACAATTATTGCGCCAACTTGAAGTGAAACCAGGTTGGGCTTTAGCTGTTACTATGGCCCTTGGTCAGCTACAACATGCCAATGCTATTACTACTGAGAGGCTAACTCAACAACAAGCTACTCAAACTAGCTTTGTTTGTGCAACTACAGATATTGAAGCCGCCACAGAAGCAGACAATCGTTTGAGCAGTGTTATTATTAGCGGTGTCTATCCGCAAAGCTTTGATAATATCTTTTTAGCTAAAAATGCAGCAGACGCTTATGCGCTTCAGGCTTCGTTAAGCATAGATCAGTCTATCATTAGTGCCGATGGGGTCTGGCTAGGGACTAATTGGGGCTTATACGCAGGTGCTGATCAAGATAATTACTTGCATATTTCTGAGCGTTTATTAGCAGTAAAGCCTGAGTTAGTGGCCGCTGAACAAGATTTTAAACAAGCTGATGCCACTAAGTTAGAGCAACAAACTGCCCTGGGATTATTGCAGGCAACACAGCGACAGCAGCAAGCGCAATTAACGATAGCACAGCAGCAAATACAGCAGCAGAAAACGGCTCTATTGTTAGCAGAGCAAGCCTTGCAATATGCAGAAAATCAACAAGCTAAATTAATCAGTAATAAAGAAAGATTAGGGTTAAATTTAGCCATGCTTGTAGAGCAAATTGCCGAACAGCATATACAGCTTGAGTTATGCCAAGAACAGCTGTTAAGTCATCAACAGCAACAAGATGAGCTTATATCACAGCAGCAGAATAATCAGCAGCAGCTAATGCAGCATAAAGCCTACTTTGAACAAAAACGGCAACAACAACAGCAATTAGTGTTGCAGTGTAAAATGAGTCAGCAACAGCAGCAAACACTTAGTTTGAGTATCCAAAGGGCTAAACAGCAGCAACAGCAGTTGCATGAGCAAGTGTCTGAGTTTAAGCTAAAGTTGCAGCAAGATGATGAACCAGAATTATTATTACAAGAACAATTGCAGCAAACATTGCTTGAGCTAGAACAAGCTGAACAAAGTATGCACCAGCAACAAGAGGAGGTATCTGGGCTAGACCAACAGATACGTCAGCTTGAACAAGGACAGTTGAGTATAGAGCAGTTGTTACAGCAAAAGCGAGTGGCTTTAGAGACCATCCGAGTCGAAGCAGAAGGTTTTCGAGTGCGAGCTAATAGTATGTTGGAACAATTAGCGCAACAAAACGCTAATCTAAAACAGGTATTGGCCGAGTTAAGCGCTGAAGCTGATGAAGAATCTTGGCAGCGTCAGTTAGATTTAACTACCGATGCTATTCAACGTTTAGGGGCCATTAACCTAGCAGCTATAGATGAGTATGAACAACAAGCTGAGCGTAAGCATTATCTAGATGCACAAAATGATGATTTAGAAGCTGCGATGACAACATTAGAAACGGCTATTCGTAAAATTGACAAAGAAACACGCACTAAGTTTAAACAGACCTTTGAGCAAGTAAACGAGGGTCTAAAAAGTTTATTTCCTAAGGTATTTGGTGGCGGTAGTGCTTATTTAACTTTAACAGATGATGACTTACTGGAAACGGGTGTCAGTATTATGGCGCGGCCACCGGGTAAAAAAAATAGTACAATACATTTATTATCGGGTGGTGAAAAAGCGTTAACCGCTTTATCATTAGTGTTTTCAATTTTTCAGCTAAATCCTGCACCTTTTTGTATGTTAGATGAGGTGGATGCACCTTTAGACGATGCTAACGTTGGACGGTTTTGTAATTTAGTTCGAGAAATGTCGGAAACGGTACAATTTATTTATATTAGCCACAATAAAATAGCTATGGAAATGGCAACACAATTAATGGGCGTCACCATGCAAGAGCCCGGTGTATCACGCATAGTAGCTGTGGATGTGGATGATGCTGTTAAAATGATAACAGCTTCTTAGACAAAGGTAATCTAATGAACGACGTAATGAGCTTTCGTATAGTACTAATTATTATTGGCGCCTTAGTGCTAATTGCTTTGCTAGTGCATGGTATTTGGACAGTGCGTAAAAATAATGGTCAACCTAAACATCGTTATTACGATGAAAGTGAACAACCAGACACTAGTTTAGCGCCAACAGCAGAAGGCTTTGATGAGTATGGCATAGGTGAAGTGCGAGTGGTTAAGCAAGGTGCGGCTAAATCATCAACTAATCCTCTGAGCCCTAAGCCTACGGCAACTAAAGTGCCATTATCTAAGCCAACTATAACTAAGCCGACAGCTAGCCAGCAAGTTGATAATAAAGCCGAATGGCAAGCTGAGTTACCTTTTACAGAAAAAGCAGAGCCTGAGTTAAATTTTACTGCTTTAGCTGATGAGCAAACTGAGACAATTAGCCTTAGTGATATCGATTATTCAGAGCCAAGTCTTGAGCAGGAGCCTACTCAAGCCGCACCAGAGCCTAGTGAAGTATTAATATTATATGTTCTGTTGCCAGAAACTAAAGAAATTAAAGGCGATGAGCTGTTAAGCGTTTTACTTACATTAGGTTTTAAATATGGTGATATGGATATTTTCCATCGCCATATCGATAGTTCAGGTTCAGGTGAAGTATTATTTAGTTTAGCCAATATGTTTAATCCAGGTACCTTTGATTTAGACAACATGGAAAAACTACAAACCCGTGGTGTCAGTTTGTTTATGACCCTGCCAGGGCCAGGTGATGCATTGCAAAATTTCAATTTAATGCATAATGCGGCAAAAAAACTTGCTAGTGAGTTCTCTGGCCAAGTGTTAGATGGCCAACGCAGTGTGTTAACTGTGCAAACAGTGCGCCATTATGTTGATAAAATACGTGAGTTTCAGCGCCAAAAGCTAATCCATGGCTAGTTATTATTAACACATTATAATAGCAACGGCAGGTAAGATTCCTGCCGTTTTTGTTAGGCTGGTGCCAGCCATGCTTTTAAGAGTACTACCTAAATGACCCATTCACTTGTGCAACAACTGCAGCAATTACGACAAAAACTAGAGCAATATAGCTATCAGTATTACGTATTAGATCAGCCAACAATACCTGATGCTGAATATGATCGGCTTTTTCAGCAGCTGCAACAGATTGAAGCGGAACACCCCGAATTAATTACTAGTACATCACCTACACAAAGGGTAGGGGCTAAACCTTTAGCTAAGTTTAGCCAAGTGCAGCATCAAATGCCTATGCTATCGCTAGATAATGCCTTTGATGATGAATCATTCTTAGCTTTTACTAAACGTATAGCTGACAGCTTAGATAGCAGTACTGAGTTTGTTTTTTGTGCCGAACCAAAGCTAGATGGTTTAGCCGTTAGCATACGTTATGAAAACGGCCATCTAGTGCAAGCCGCAACACGGGGCGATGGCACTACAGGCGAAAATATTACCACTAACGTTAAAACTATCAGGGCTATACCGCTGCGTTTACTTGGCGCTGTACCAGAAGTATTAGAAGTACGAGGCGAAGTTTTTATGCCGCTGGATGGTTTTACTGCAATGAATGCTGCCGCAGTAAAAGCCGGGCAAAAAGTTTTTGCTAACCCACGTAATGCCGCAGCGGGAAGTTTGCGGCAACTAGATGCTAAAATTACCGCCCAGCGACCATTGATGTTTTATGCCTACGGTATTGGTCAAGTTGAAGATCACAACAAATATTTAGCTGCAGATAGTCACTATCGGCAACTACAGCAGTTAAAGCAATGGGGCATGCCCATCTGCCCAGAAATACGCCAAGTTACCGGTAGTCAGTCAGTATTGGGATATTATCAACATATTTTGCAGCAACGAGCGCAATTAGGTTATGAAATTGATGGTGTGGTGATTAAAGTTGACTCTTTAGTCCAACAGCAAGCCTTAGGTTTTGTAGCCAGAGCACCACGCTGGGCAATTGCTTTTAAGTTTCCCGCTCAAGAAATGTTGACTAAACTGTTAGCGGTCGAATTTCAGGTTGGTCGTACCGGTGCTATTACTCCTGTCGCAAGGCTAGAGCCAGTAGTAGTGGGCGGCGTTACTGTGAGTAATGCCACTTTACATAATCAAGACGAAATAGCACGCTTGGGCATTAAAGTGGGTGATCAAGTAGTAGTGCGTCGTGCTGGTGATGTTATTCCGCAAATTGTCTCTGTTGTTCTTGCCCAGCGGCCAGATGACGCTACTGATATTGTGTTTCCAAGCCAATGCCCAGTGTGTGACTCGCATATAGAGCGCATAGAAGGTGAAGCAGCTGCACGTTGTAGTGGTGGTTTATTTTGTGCTGCTCAATTAAAAGAGTCAATTAAGCATTTTGTTTCGCGTAAAGCTATGGATATTGATGGTTTTGGCGATAAATTAGCTGAGCAATTAGTTGAGCAAGAATTGGTAAAAACACCCGCCGATATTTATAAGTTAGATATGCCAAGTTTACTGGGGCTGGAGCGGATGGCAGAAAAATCAGCAATGAATTTATTGCATGCCATTGCGCAGTCTAAGCAAACCACTTTAGCTAAATTTATTTATGCCTTAGGCATTCGTGATGTTGGTGAAGCTACCGCTATGAGTTTAGCAAATCACTTTACCTCGTTAGAAAATATCCAACAGGCAACGATAGAACAACTCCAACAAGTCTCTGATGTGGGGGCGGTAGTAGCAGAAAGAGTGTATAGCTTTTTTTCTGAACCACATAATCAAACCGTAATTAGCCAATTATGCCAAGCCGGTATTCACTGGCCTATGATTGCACAGTTAGAACAGACAGAGCAACCTTTAGCAGGCCAAACCATAGTGCTAACTGGCACTTTAACCAGCATGGGCCGTGATGAAGCTAAAGCTAAGTTACAGCGCTTAGGTGCTAAAGTATCTGGTTCAGTGTCTGCAAAAACGCATGCCGTTATTGCTGGGGATAATGCTGGCTCTAAACTGATTAAAGCTAATGAGCTTAATATTGTTGTTTGGACAGAGCAGAAAATGTTAGAAGTGTTTAGCCAGTATGGAGTAAATTAAATTGGCGGACTTATTTAATTCGTTATTAAACGAGTGGGGCAGTTTATTTAGACCTTATGTGCGAGATATTGCGTTAGCTATGGTAGCGACTTGCTTGGTGGTTTTTGGCGATGACCTCAACCGAGCTGTTAGGCGGCAAATTGTTCATTTACATTTTATCTGGCGCACTAGTATTTTTATTTTACTTTGCGCCTTTGGTTATGGTGCTTTAACTATCTTTTTAACCCCAGTGGTGGCTAAGCAGTTGGCTAAGTTCAGTAACCTTTGGTTACCTTGGGTGTGTTTAATTGTCTTTATCATCTTAGGCAGCTTTGCCCAGCGAAAACGCCAGCTATGAAACCTTATCCTGTCTTTCCGGTATTAGATGACCATGGCCTACATAAAGTGCCTATGCGTTTATATTGGTTATTATTACTGCTATTACGGCCCTTTATTAGTTGGGTGTTAGTGTTAACTTTGCCCAAAGAGCAACGCGATTTATTAGCCTATGTTTATCCGTTACAACAAGACTTTATTATTGCTTGTATTGTTGCCAGTCCATTATTGTTGTTGCTAGCGGCTATCAGCCAGCGTAAACCTAAAGGCCAGCCAGTTTGGTTTAAAGTGTGGCGCCATAGCCGTATTATTCTATTGCTAGTGGCCTTAACCGATTTAGTATTAACCCTTAGCCACTTACCCGAGCAAGTGATGCTTGATGCGCCTTGGCGTATTGTGGCACCTATTGCTATTTTTATAGGTGTATTATGGCTACTTAGGTCGCGAACTTTAGGATTAGTGTTTGCAGAATGGCCAGTTGCTACTGATAAAAAAAGTGAAAAGTCAGCGAATAAATAATCAAAGATTTAAATTATTGAAAACCAAACTAGTAATTTCATCGAGCCAGGGTGAAATGTTACAGCCATCGGTATTGACTTGCATGGCAAGAGCGACTTTTGCTGCAGGATAATAAGTTAAAATAGACTTGTAACCTGGGAAAAAGCCATCATGATGATAGCAGTTGCCATATTTTGAATGGCTAATATTAATGCCTAAACCATAACCATAGCTAAGCTCATTAGTTTCTGCTTGTGTTGGCACTGCTATAGAAGTCAGCATCTCATTTAATAAATGCGGGGCTATCACTTTAGCCTCAAATAACAGTTTAGCCCAGCGTACAAGATCAGCGGTTGTACTAACTAAGCCGCCACCAGTCCATTCCAATGAGGGATGAATAACTAAGTTACCCTTAACAAGCATTTGTTTTGGCATAGCAAATAGCCTTTGGCTCTGTTGCGGGTAACCTTGCACTAAACCTGTGATATTGCAGCGATCAAAGGCTAAGGTATTAGTTAATTTTTGTGGCGCTAATATACGTTGGCTTAACTGCTGAAAATAGCTAAGTGAGCTAGCTTGCTCAATAATCATGCCGATTAAAATATAACCAGTATCGCTGTAATGAAAACCTTGGCCAGGGCTAAAGAGTGGTTCTTGATCTAACGAAAACTGAACTAAATCTAAAGGGCAAAATGGCAGGCTAGCTTGGTTAGTATTGATTTTGTGTTTTAGGTATTTTAAGAACTTAGTGCCTGTATCAAATACATGATCAATAAGGCCGCTACTATGATTAAGTAACTGGCGTAGGGTAATAGTATGGTAATTAGGTAAACGATAATACCAGTCTGAATTAGCAAACCATGGGGCTATAGGAGCATCTAGTTCGAGTAAGCCATCTGCTACCATAATTAAGACTACGGCTGCCACATAGCTTTTACCAATGCTGCCTGTTGGCATAAGAGCGCCACTAGTCATTACTTGCTGCGCTGTAGTATTAGCTATGCCATGAGCATGATTAAGTATAGTGCCATCTGCTAAAGCAACAGCAACTGTTACGCCAGCTGCAGGCTCTGCATTAAGTCGTGTTAAAGCTTGCTCGATTTGACTAGCTAACCGAGCAAGCTTAACTGCAGACAAGTCATTAACACTCGGCAATATTTACCGCTATAGCAAGTCCGCCTTCAGAGGTTTCTTTAAAACGGTTATTCATACTTTGGGCTGTTTCCCACATGGTTTGAATTACTTCATCTAAGGTTACTCTGGCATTGGTAGGGTCGCTTTCTATGGCAATATTGGCCGCAGTAATGGCTTTAATCGCCCCCATAGAGTTGCGCTCAATACACGGAATTTGCACTAAGCCCGCAACAGGATCACAGGTTAAACCTAAATGGTGCTCCATAGCTATTTCTGCAGCCATTAACACTTGGCCTGGTGAGCCACCCATAATTTCAGTTAAGCCTGCAGCCGCCATGGCTGAGGATACGCCAGTCTCAGCTTGGCAACCGCCCATTGCTGCAGAAATAGTGGCATTTTTCTTAAATAAAGTACCAATCTCACCTGCTACTAATAGAAAGCGGATGATCTTATCGTCACCGGTAAACTTGGTAAAAGCTTGTGAATACATTAAAACAGCAGGAATAATACCGCTAGCACCATTAGTAGGAGCTGTGATAATACGGCCAAAACTGGCGTTCTCTTCGTTTACGGCCAAAGCAAAACAAGATACCCACTTATTAATGTTTACAAAACTGGCTTCAGCTTCAACTACCATCTGATACCATTGATCGCGGCTAGTATAATGTTTATCTGGGCCCAGTAAGGTTCGGTTTAACTTTGCAGCCCGGCGATGAACGCGCAAGCCACCAGGTAATATACCTTCTTGAGTGACGCCTTTGTAAATACAGTCTTTAATGTTTTCCCAAATACTTAAAGCTGTTGCGTCGGTTTCTTGCCTAGTACGCCAACTCTCTTCATTTAAATAAACTAAATCAGAAAAAGAAACCCCTAACTTATCGCAATAAAATTGAACATCTTTGCCTAAATGGCATGGATATAAAGTTCGGGTACAAGCTTCATCAGCTGAAGTTTCTTCTTTAGTGGCGACAAAGCCACCACCTATAGAGTAATAGTCCTGCTCAAGCTCAGTGCCATCTTTAAATACAGCTTTAAAAATCATGCCATTAGGATGAAAATCTAGGCTTTTTAACGTATTTAAAATGAGGTGGTGGCCATAGACAAAGGGAATATCAACTTCAGCTGCTAACTTTAACGAATTTGCAGCTTTTATTGCCGCTATTTTTTCGTTAATTTTTGTGGTATCAATTGTTTTAAAGTCTTCACCAGATAAACCTAACATACCAGCAATATCAGTGCCGTGACCTATTCCAGTCTTGGCTAAGGAACCAAAAAACTCAACAAATACTTCTTTAACATCAGTTATTTTGTGATCTTTACGGATCAGGTTTATAAATAGCTCAGCAGCATTCCATGGTCCCATGGTATGTGAGCTTGATGGGCCAATGCCGACTTTAATTATTTCAAATACACTAATTGATTCCATTTTTATCTCTTAATAATATTTAGATGTATGTAATGGCTGCATAGAATTTAGAATGACTAATTACCCTGTCCATTATAATAAATTAAACTAGTTTATATCACTATCTGCGCAGCGGGAATGAACAAAAAAGCGTACCGTCTACAGCATTTTTAACTTTAATATGTCGAGAGATCCCACGCTTAAATTGAGCTGCAGTGCCAGCCATAACATCACAATCACGATTGTTACTTCGGCAAACTTTTACATTTAAACCATCAAACTCTAGTTTTAACGTTATATTGCTACTAGTTTGGTCTTGACGCATTAAATCTAATTTTCGTGCTGCTTCGCTATGATGCATCTCAATGCTAATAGGAAGTAGGGGATGCCATTCATTTTTTGCAAATAAGCCTTTTGCTTGCGTGATAGAACATTGTATGACATCGCCATAAGGAGCTGTGCGTCGTAATTCAATTAATTTTGCTTGGGCTGCAGCTTCTTGAGCCTGTTGCTCAGCACGACGCACTCGCGCCGCCTCATCACGTTCATCCTGAATTTTACGGGCTTCAAATTGTTGTTCAGGCGTTAACAGGTGCCATTCGTCATCACTCATGCCAAGGGGATTATTGGCGCAGCCTGAAACTAAAGCAAGAGTTAACAGTAATAATAATATCCAATATTTAAAGTGGTGCATAAGTGTGAGCCTTCCATGTCAAATTGATCTGCTTTCTCATTTTAACATCTTATCAGTCTTGCTTTATATTACCAACGCGGACAACTTAGCAAAGCTTAATTATTCATCTAAATGAAACTTATGAAATAATCTATGCAAAATTGGCGCTATAACAATAGTAGTGGTCGCGATATAAATATAACTAGACAAAATTCCGTACAAACTAGCAAATAACTGCCCTGACGTCGTATTAGGCAGAATAGATAAGCCTAAGCCACTAGTTAATGTAATAGAGGCAACAAGGGCTGAGCTAAAGCGCATATTGTCGAAATAAATATGCCCGGCTACACCAACTGCTAAGGTTAAAATAACTAAAATGGCAGCAAAAATTAGATGCAGTAGTATTCGCATGCCGAATACTTTTCCAGAAGCTAAAGGCTGACTTTTATTTTCATACATATTTTATCTCGGTTTAGTATTGTTAAAATAATAGCAGTAGAGTCAATGACTCTGGGGTTTGTTGTTGAATTGGCTTCTAAATAACTCAGCATTAACGTTACAGGCTTAGTATATTAAATCAATAACATTCAGCGCTTAAGTGTTAGTATACTGACTGGAATAAGTAGGTTTTACGTTTTAAACGTCGCCCTTACAAACTAGGGATGAGTTAATAAATGATTATTATTGTTGTTCTGCACTTTTTATTGGTTCTTACTTTTACTACACGAATATTACTTCGCGATGATTTATCACCACCTGCACGTTTAGCGTGGTTTATTGTATTAAATGCGCTACCTTATTTTGGCGTTATAGCTTATTTTTTATTTGGTGAAATCGACATCGGCAAAAGAGCCATTAAGCGCCATGATAAAATTTTTGCTGAAATTAAAACTAAAGCTTTTGACTATATGGGAGATAAAACCAAGATTAACCAGTTAATTGCACCTGTTTATCGTACTGGTTTTCATTATGCTGGTTCAATTAATGGTTTTCAGACTGTCGCGGGCAACACTGCAGAATTGATGGCAGATGGCGAAGAAACGCTGAATCGTATAGTTGCAGATATAGATGCCGCTACTGATCATGTTAATGTACTTTATTATATTTGGCTTGACGATCATACCGGTAGCAGCATAGCCGAAGCCTTAATTAGGGCGGCACAAAGAGGGGTAAATTGTAGAGCCATGGCTGATGGCCTTGGTTCGCGCAGATTTATTAAATCTAAGCGTTGGCAAGCGATGCAAGATGCCGGTGTTAAATTAGCGGTGGCCTTGCCATTTAATAACCTGATCCGCACCATGTATTTTAGTCGACTTGATTTAAGAAATCACCGTAAAATAACCGTTATTGACTCGCGTATAACCTATTGTGGTAGCAGAAATTCGGCAGATCCAGAGTTTTTACCTAAGGCTAAATATGGACCTTGGGTTGATATCATGTTGCGTTTTGAAGGACCTGTGGTAGCACAAAACCAGCTATTGTTTGCCAGTGACTGGATGCAGGCTACTGGCGAGCCTTTAGAAAGCTTTAAATTAATGGCTACACCTATTGCTGGTGGCTTTCCTGCTCAAGTTATGGGGGTTGGACCAACAGAGCGTCGCGGTGCAGCGCAGCAGCTTTTTGCTAATTTGATCGCTAGCGCCCAAACTGAATTGATAATTTCAACACCTTATTTTGTTCCTGATACTATCTTACTAGAATCGCTTTGTGCCGCTGCCTACCGTGGTGTTGCAGTGATTTTAATCTTTCCAAAAGTGAATGACAGTTGGATTGTTTCAGCAGCAAGCAGAAGTTATTACCAGCAGTTGCTTGAAGCAGGCTGTGTAATCCAAGAATATACAAGTGGGCTCTTACATGCAAAAACGCTGACTATCGATGGTTGCATTAGCTTAATAGGCTCATCAAATATTGACTTGCGCAGTTTTGATTTAAATTATGAAAATAATATTTTACTGCAGGATGAAGTTACTACTCTAGCTATTAGACAACGACAGCAAGTTTATATTGCTGATTCAGAAAGAATTGAATTAGCCACAGTGCTAAGTTGGCCTTATTACCGACGAATTTGGAAGAATGTTATTGCAACAATAGGTCCTGTCTTATAAGAAGAGTCTAATAAATAGAGCTGACGAGCCTTTTTATTAAGGGTATACTTCAGGCTCGTTCTGCTGGATTCAGCAATGGTTCCCTCGCCCCATTCAAAAAGGTTATGTAATGAAAGCTGTTATTGCGCTTATCGCGTTTCATATTTTAATCATCATCTCTAGTAACTACTTAGTACAATTCCCTATAGCACTGTTTGGTTATCAAACTACTTGGGGAGCCTTTAGCTTTCCATTTATCTTCCTTGCTTCCGATCTAACAGTGCGTTTACTAGGTAAACAAAGTGCACAGCGAGTTATTGGTTATGTAATGATACCCGCTTTATTAGCATCTTATATTATTTCCACCTTGTTTCACCAAGGCGACTTTCATGGTTGGGCTGCACTTTTAGCCTTTAATAGCTTTGTATTTCGGATCTCAATAGCAAGTTTCGCCGCTTATGTTGTAGGCCAGTTAATTGATGTTCATATATTCGCCCACCTGCGAAGAAATCGTTTATGGTGGATAGCTCCGAGTACTTCAACCATATTTGGCAACCTAGTTGATACCTTTGTCTTTTTCTCTGTCGCGTTCTGGCATAGCAGTAATACATTTATGGCTGAGAATTGGGTGGAAATAGCCGCTGTCGATTATGTTATAAAGCTACTGATTAGCTTGATTATTTTCGTGCCTTTGTATGGTGTATTACTCAATATTTTAATCAGTAAATTACAATCGCAAGCAAGAGGTGAGGCGGTTTAGTGCTTAGTGTTGAATGCTGAATTTTTAGTGCTGAGTGGTATATGCAGAGCTTTGATTCTAGCTGGTAGAGACAACCATGTCTTAGTAAAAAGTAGGGCGGTGATTTGTTATGGTTTTAAAAATAAATGGTGGATTGTACTGGGTTCGAGCTAGTGGCAACCGTGTCTTAGTAAAAAGTAGGGCGGTGATTTGTTATGGTTTTAAAAATAAATGGTGGATTGTACTGGGTTCGAGCTAGTGGCAACCGTGTCTTAGTAAAAAGTAGGGCGGTGTTTTGCTATGATTTTAAAAATAAATGGTGGATTGTACTGGGTTCGAGCTAGTGGCAACCGTGTCTTAGTAAAAAGTAGGGCGGTGTTTTGCTATGGTTTTTAAAAAATGGTGGATTGTACTGGGTTCGAACCAGTGACCCCCGCCTTGTAAGGGCGGTGCTCTCCCAGCTGAGCTAACAATCCATGGGAGTTGATGTAAATAATATAGTAAATGGTGGATTGTACTGGGTTTAACCAGTGGCAACCGTTTTGTCATGAGGAGCGGGCGGTGCTCTCTCTTGATATAACCAAAAACTTGGTGGATTGTACTGGGTTCGAACCAGTGACCCCCGCCTTGTAAGGGCGGTGCTCTCCCAGCTGAGCTAACAATCCACGGGGAACTTACTATATCACAACATTTTAAATCTTGTTTACCAAAAATGGTGGATTGTACTGGGTTTAATCAGTGGCAACCGTTTTGTCATAAGGAGCGGGCGGTGCTCTATCATGACTTAATCAAAAATGGTGGATTGTACTGGGTTCGAACCAGTGACCCCCGCCTTGTAAGGGCGGTGCTCTCCCAGCTGAGCTAACAATCCACTCTGTTTGATGGCGCTCATTATAGGGAGCAGAGCAAAGCTGTCAACATTATTTTTGCAATTTTGACTCGCTTGCTGCAAAAGTAATCATAATAGCATTATTTAGCTTAGTTATACGGGCAGATAAAACAAAACATAAAAAACTGCTGCAATCAGTTATGTATAGCGGGTGCATCAATTCGATGTCATTGGTACAATAGTACTAAGTCGTCAATTTCACACCGAATTTGGAAAAATTATGTCTTTAGTAACTCGTTTCGCGCCTAGCCCTACAGGCTATTTGCATGTTGGTGGTGCTCGTACTGCATTATTTAGCTGGCTTTATGCTCGCAAAAATCAAGGTAAATTTATTTTACGGATTGAAGATACCGATTTAGAGCGCTCTACCCAGGAGTCGGTAGATGCTATTTTAGAAGGTATGGCATGGTTAGGTTTAGACCATGATTCAGGTCCGTTCTATCAAACCCAACGTTTTGATTTATATAAAGAGGTGGTAGCTCAGCTTTTAGCATCAGGCCATGCTTATAAGTGCTTTTGTACTATTGAAGAAGTAGATGCTATGCGTGAAGCGCAAAGTGCTGCAGGTGAAAAGCCTCGTTATAACGGCATGTGGCGCGATCGCACAGATCACCCAACCGATAAACCTTATGTAATTCGGTTTAAAAATCCGCAGCAGGGTGTGGTGGTGATTGATGACATGATTAAAGGCAAAATTGAAATTGCTAATGCCGAATTAGATGATTTAATTATTGCCCGTAGTGATGGCACACCAACCTACAATTTAACGGTAGTAGTTGATGATTGGAAAATGGGTATTACCCATGTTATTCGTGGTGATGATCATATTAATAATACACCTAGGCAGATGAATATCTTAGCTGCTTTAGGTGCTCAGATCCCTAAATATGCCCACGTACCAATGATTTTAGGTGATGATGGTAAACGTTTATCTAAACGTCATGGTGCGGTTGGCGTTATGCAATATCGTGATAACGGCTTTTTACCAGAAGCGCTATTAAACTATTTAGTGCGTTTAGGCTGGTCACATGGTGATCAAGAAATATTTAGTAAAGAAGAACTGATAGAAAAGTTCGATTTAAGTGATTGTAATCGTTCAGCCTCTGCATTTAATACTGATAAATTAATTTGGTTAAACCAGCATTATATGAAAACCATGCCAGCAGAGCAGGTTGTTGAGCATTTACAGTGGCATCTTAGCCAGCAGCAGTTAGATACTAGCACGGGACCAGCATTAACAGACTTAGTAGCGGCACAAGCAGAAAGAGTGAAAACCTTAAAAGAAATGGTTGAAGTTAGTCGCTACTTTTACGAAGACTTTGCTGAGTTTGATGCTGATGCAGCAAAAAAACATTTACGGCCAGTTGCTTTAGAGCCTTTACAAGCAGTTGCAGCTAAACTGGCTGAGTTAACTGATTGGAACCAAGCTAGTTTACACCAAGCCATTAACGAAACGGCAGAAACCCTAGGTGTAGGCATGGGTAAAATTGGTATGCCATTACGGGTTGCTGTAACAGGTGGAGGCAATTCACCGGCGTTAGATCTAACCTTAAGCATGATTGGTAAAACGCGTAGTTTAACTCGCTTGCAACAAGCTATTGCCTATGTAGAGCAACGTATTGCTGAAACTAACGCTTAGTTATTAAAAAGCTAATACACGGCAAAAAGCCAAGATGTTCAGTTCAGTTTACTTGGGCTGAACATCAAAGCTGTTAAAATAGAGCCATTATATAAAGCTCAAATTGCTATCACTATTGTTCGATGACAGGAGCGCTGTTAAGTCATAATGCACTTTTTAACATATGCAGCCTGTTTTTTTGTAGGCTTTAGTTTTTTATCAGTACAAGCTTCAGAGACAGATGCTTTACCTGATGGCGAAGACTTACTTCAGCCATTCGACTTCTTTGGTACTGTTACTGGAGATGTTGAGTTGGGCTATTTATATACGTCAGGTAATACCGACTCCTTTGCTATTCGTCTTAACAGTGAGTTAGTGCATGATTTAGAGTACTTTAGAAATAAGTATCATTTGCAGGGATTGATTCAAAAAAATAATGATTTAGATATTGAAAGTGGTGAAAAAAGGCGAAAAACGACAGCGAATAGTTATGGTTTTTCAGGCCAAAGTAACTATAAAATAGTGACAGGTAGGCAAACTATATTTGGCCGGGGTGCCTATTTTCATAATAAGTTTGGTGCTTTTACTGAACAAGCATCGCTAGTTATAGGCTATGGTAATAGACTATATGAAAAACAAGCCAGTTACTTTGACTTAGAAACGGGCCCTGGCTATGGCCATCAACTCTCATCTAAAGGTGTAAGCAACACAGGTCTTTTGTGGTACCTATCGGCTAATTTGGATTATGCCTTTAATGAAACTAGTAAGTTTAGGCAAACTCTAGAAGGCTCTATATCATTAAGTGGCGAAAACTCGGTATTTTTAAGTCGAAGTAGTATTACGACAAAACTTATTGATAAATTATCGATGCGTTTAAGTTATGTGGTTAAATATAACTCACGACCTGAAGGTAATTTAAAAGGCTTAGAGACAGAAACATCCTCTTCTATTGTTTATACTTTTTAGAAATCTATCTAGGTATATAACTAGGCAGCTTATAATTAAGCCGCCTGATTAATGTTAATCTTGCTTATTAATGTAAAACCCTAGCTCTTAATGTCCCAGGAATACTTCGTAGTTCATTTAACGCTAACTCTACGTCGTTAGAATCAATATCTATTACTACATAACCTATATCCGCATTGGTTTGTAAGTATTGGCCGGCAATATTAATATTATGCTTAGTAAAAGTTTCATTAATTTTGGTTAGCACACCTGGCTGATTGATATGGATATGTAGCAAGCGTGAGCGACCTTGGTGCGCTGGTAAAGATACTTCAGGGAAGTTAACCGCAGATAGGGTAGAGCCGTTATCGCTATACTTTATTAACTTACCTGCCACTTCAAGCCCTATATTCTCTTGTGCCTCTTGAGTGGAGCCACCAATGTGAGGGGTTAAAATAACATTATCAAATTGTCTTAACGGTGAAATAAATTCTTCATCGTTGCCGGTTGGTTCTATCGGGAATACATCTATAGCGGCTCCGGCTACTTTCTTACTTTGTATTGCCTCGGCTAAAGCCTCTAAATCGACTACTGTGCCGCGAGAAGCATTAATTAAAATACTGCCTTGCTTCATCAATTCTAGCTCAGAGGTACTTATCATATTTTTGGTTTGTGCTGTTTCAGGCACATGTAAAGTAACGACATCTGAGGTTTTTAACAGCTCACTTAAGCTAACTTGATGAGCATTACCTAGTATTAATTTGGCTTCAATATCATAAAACTGTACTCGCATACCAATGTTTTCGGCCATGATGCTAAGTTGAGTACCAATATGGCCATAACCAATAATGCCTAAGGTTTTACCTCGAGCTTCAAAAGAGCCATTAGCCGTTTTTAACCACTCACCGCGGTGTGCTGCGGCATTTCGTTGAGGGATCCCGCGTAGTAACATAATAATTTGCCCCAGCACTAACTCTGCAACCGAGCGGGTGTTAGAAAATGGTGCATTAAATACCGGGATACCGCGTAATAAAGCTGCTTGCAAATCAACTTGGTTAGTGCCAATACAAAAACAACCAATGGCAATGAGTTTATTAGCAGCAACTAATACCTTTTCGGTTAATTGAGTGCGTGAGCGAATACCAATAAAATGGACATCTTTTATCCGCTCTATTAACTCGTCTTCCGCTAATGAAGTTTTTACATATTCAATATTGCTATAACCAAGTTCTTTAAAGCTTTGCACCGCACTTTGATGAAGGCCTTCAAGTAATAATATTTTAATTTTATCTTTGGCCAGTGAAAAGTTTCCCATATTGTTCTCTTTAAAAAGCGTTAAAATAAATGAAAGCTGATCAATTAATTAATAATAGTGGTGCCAGTAGCAGTGCCTATTAATACTGTATTAGCAGCACGGTGGGCAAAGATACCGTTACTGACTACGCCAACAATATTATTAATGGTAAATTCTAATGCCAAAGGATCAGTAATCTGTAAACCGTGGACATCTAAAATGACATTACCATTATCAGTAATAACATTTTTGCGTAATATAGCCTTACCACCTAGTTTATTAAGTTGCCGTTGCACATAAGCTAGCGCCATAGGGACTACTTCAACAGGTAGCGGGAATTGACCTAAAGTGGCTACTTGTTTGCTGCTATCAACAATACAAATAAAACGCTCAGCAACAGCTGCAACAATTTTTTCACGGGTTAATGCTGCACCACCACCTTTAACCATGTGTTTAAGTGGGTTTATTTCATCGGCCCCATCAATATAAACGCTAAAGCTATCAATATTGTTTAAATCAAAAACGGGGATCCCTAAGGCTTCTAGTTTAGCGGTCGATTGAACAGAACTAGAAACTGCGCCTTTAATATGCTGTTTAATACTGGCTAGGGCATCAATAAAATGATTTACGGTTGAGCCAGTACCCACACCTACAATAGTGTTATGTGGAATAAACTCTAATGCTGCCCATGCAGCTTGCTTCTTCATTTCATCTTGCGTCATTGTCATATCCAATTAGCTTTTAGCCATACAGATGGGCATTATAACCAATCACGGCCTAGACAAAAGGGCAAATGCAGAAATAAACTGGAGTAAAAGCGACAAGATGGCTGTTTAACACTGACTAAGGTATTAACTCATTAAATTGCCAAACTCTATTGGGGGTAACTATAGTCTGCAGCGGAATATCCCAGCTGGCGACAGGTAAGACAGGCACTTGCTGGCAGCTATGAGCTAAACCAATAAAACGACAGCGGTAGCTGTCAGGTAACTGGCTTAGTGTCCGATCATAAAAACCACCCCCCATACCTAAGCGATTACCTTGTTGATCAAAGGCGACTAAAGGCGTAAAAATTATATCTAGTTCTGCTACTGGAATAATATTATGGCACTCTAGCAAAGGCTGTTTAATGCCAAATTTATTTATACTAAGAGGGGTATTTTGGTCGTAGCGAATAAAAAGCAGATAGCCCGCAGCAAAGGGGTGTAGTACAGGGATATAGACATTTTTATTTAACTGCCAAAGCGCTTGTATAAGCAAAGAAGTGTCTAGTTCACCATCATTGGTTAAATATAAGGCAATATGTTGGCTAGTACTAAATTGAGCTAATTTACTTACTTGCTCAACAAGTTTACTGGCTGCAACCTGCTGCTGCACAGTAGTTAATTGCTGACGTGCTAAGCGAATTTGTTGTCTAATTTGGCTGCGTGAGGTCATGTTAAAAGGCTATTTTAAATAACGAATTTTAAACACAATATAGAGAGTGGGGGTTCTCCAAATTGCCGTGTCGAATTGTTGCCCTTGAACCAAGGGGTTCAAGGCGGGAGTTAAAGTAGCTGCCTCAGGCTTCCCAGTACAAGCTGGGCTTGCACACTGACAACACATATAAAACCCTTTGTATAAACAATTATCGGCTCAGGGACGTCAGTCCAATCACAAACAACCCAGAGAACACTTTCAGTATAACAGCTAGAATCAAAGAGTCTAAGCCA
Organism: Rheinheimera sp. MMS21-TC3; assembly: GCF_032229285.1. Lineage (NCBI taxonomy): Bacteria > Pseudomonadati > Pseudomonadota > Gammaproteobacteria > Chromatiales > Chromatiaceae > Rheinheimera > Rheinheimera sp. MMS21-TC3. Next base: position 2,119,700 of record NZ_CP135084.1, on the reverse strand, counting down.
AAAGCTGTTTCTTAGGCTATTTAAGCTTTAGTTGATTGATTATTATGCAAATATAGTGTTTTTTTGTTGAATATTACTTCTGGTCAATAAAAGCTAGTAGGCAAACTTGGCGCTTGGCCCCTGGCAGTGGTAGCATAAGCATTAAGTTAGTCTCTGTGAATCCTATTATGAGCGAGCAATCTAAATTGACTTATGATCAATGGTCTAATTTGTTAGATCAAGCCGGTGTTATGGCGGCTATGGCCGAAGTGCATGGTTTAATTTCTGGGTTATTAAGTGCAGGTGTTAAGCCTGAGCCAGAGCAAATCCTCCCTATATTATCCGACTTTTTAAATGATGGCCAAGCCTTACCTGTTTCATTACAAAAGCAGGTGGAACAACTTATTCAAGCGACTGCAGCCGATTTAAATCAAGCTGATTTTAGCTTTAGTTTAGTCTTGCCTACAGATGATGACAGTTTAGCCGAGCGACTAGAGGCTATGGTGGAATGGGCGCAAGCTTTTTTAGTTGGCTTTGCTGTGCAGCAAACAGATTTATCGCTATTACCAGCTGACGTACGTGAAGCTATTGAGCAATTGTCTGAAGTGACTCGGATTGATATCCATGCCTGTGATGATACTAATGATGAAGAAAATGAAGAGTCTTACTTTTTAGTATTAGAGCATATTAAGATCATGGTATTAAATTGCCATGCCGAGGTAGGACAAAAATTTAGCAGTTTAGCTGCTAGCAATAAAACAGTGCATTAAATGGTTATGACAGCTAAGAGCTTTGATGTTGTTATTGCTGGCGGTGGTATGGCTGGTACTACTTTAGCTTGGGCACTAACTCAAACTAATCCTAAACTGAGTATAGCGATAGTTGAAAAGCAAGCTGTGCTGCAGGCGGCAACTAAATCAGAGCGCTGCAATCAAGCTAGTTTTGATAGCCGCAGTATAGCTTTAGCAGCGGCCAGTGTTGAGTTATTGCAACAATGGCAGCTTTGGCCTGAATTAGTAGCAAATGCCTGCCCTATTAAGCATGTAAAAGTGTCTGATCGAGGCCATTTTGGTAAAGTTAGTTTACAGCATCAAGATTATCAGCAACCCGCCTTAGGCTATGTGCTTGAAGTTGAACATTTAGGCAACTTATTGCTGACTAAGCTTAAGCATTGCCAGCAAGTTACTTGGTTTGACGCTAACTCTATCGCCCACATTACGCCAAGGCAGGACCATCAAGAATTAGAGTTGCACGGTGGCCAACACATTCAGGCTAAGTTGCTGGTAATAGCTGAAGGTGGTTCATCGCCAAGTCGTGCTTTAGCCGGAATAACCATGCCCCAGCAACACTATGGCCAAAGTGCGGTTATTGCTAATTTAGCTTTAGCCAAAAATCATAATTTTAGCGCTTATGAGCGCTTTACAGAACATGGCCCTATTGCCTTATTGCCGTTAACCAAACAGCGATATTCATTGGTTTATACTACAACTTCAATGCAAGCAGAGCGCTTGATGCAGCTATCTGAAACAGAATTTTTAAGCCAAATGCAGCAAGCTTTTGGCTATAGAGCTGGGGTCTTTAGTGGTGCAGGGCAACGTGCTATCTATCCGTTAAGTTTAGGTATAGCAGACTCTATTATACGGCATCGTTTAGCTTTGCTTGGTAATAGTTTACATAATTTACACCCTATAGCCGGCCAGGGTTTTAATTTAGCGCTGCGAGATATTGAACAATTAGTTAAGTTATTAAGCGTGGCTGAGGATGCTGGCAGCTATTCGTTGTTACGTGCTTATCAGCAAGCACGACAAACTGATATTAGCCAAGTGGCATTTGCTACCGATGCACTGGTCAGAATATTCTCTAACCGTTCACGATTATTAGCTTTGGCACGTAATATGGGGTTATTGGCATTATTAATGTGTAAGCCATTAAAAACGCCACTTGCTAGGCATGCTATGGGGTATAGACGTTAAGATGCGAAACACAGACATTACTATTGTTGGCGCGGGTAGTGCTGGCTTAACCTTAGCACTACTTTTAGCACCGCTTAATTTAAATATAGTCGTCTTAGAGCAAGGCAAGGCTCCTGACATTAGCCCAGTTAACTATCAGCGGGTCAGTGCATTAAATTTAGCCTCTAAGCGGTTATTAAGCCATTTAGGTGCTTGGCCTGCTATAGCTAAAACCGCAGCGGCTTATCAGGATATGCAAGTCTGGGATAGCGATAGTTTTGCCAAAATAGCTTTTAATGCCGAAACCGAACAAGTGGAAGCTTTAGGCTGGATTTGCGATAACGAACAAATTCGTCAAGCGTTATATCAGCAACTTAAGCAGCATAACAATGTAAGTTGTCAGTTTAATTGCGTTATTAATAGCCTAGTGCAAAGCGATCGCGAAGTGTTAATAAACTTTAATCAGCAGCAGCTACTATTAAGTCGCTTAGTAGTTGGCGCTGATGGCATTAATTCTTTAGTGCGCAAAGCAGCACAACTACCGCAAATGCATAGTCATTATAATCAACATGCCTTAGTGGCCACTATTAAAACTGAGTTGCCGCATCAGGCAACAGCTCGGCAAGTATTCTTACCCGGTGGCCCTTTAGCCCTGCTGCCCTTAGCCGATCCACATTTATGTTCTATTGTTTGGTCAGTCCCCTCGGCTGATGTACCGGCTAAATTAGCATTAGCTGAAAATGAATTTAACCAAGCGCTTAGCGCGGCAAGCCAGTCAGTGCTTGGGGTGTTAAGCCTGCAAAGCCCAGTGCGTAATTTTGAATTGCAAATGCGTTATGCTAGCCAATGGCTTGAACAACGTATTGTGTTGGTAGCAGACGCAGCGCACAGTGTTCACCCTTTAGCAGGCCAGGGCATGAACTTAGGCTTAATGGATGTTGCCGCATTAGCCCAGCTAATTGAACAGCAATTACAAGCTGGTAAAGATATCACTGAGCTGCGTATGCTGCGTCAATATGAGCGCTGGCGTAAAGCTGAGGCAGTAAATTTAATTGCCGCCATGGAAGCGTTTAATCGCACCTTTAGTAATAAAAACCCTTTACTTAAACTTATCAGAGCCATTGGTATGAATACAGTTGATAAAGCACCTTGGTTAAAAAAACAGATTATGGCTGCAGCTCTTGGCAATAGTGGTGATTTACCTGAACTGGCTAAACCTTAGTGATAATTGCTGCTTAGTTATTGTACAAAAAATTAATAAAATTGTACTAGTGTCAAGCTAACGCAACAGTCGCATTATAAAATCTAATTTAAATGGGGCTGTTTGCCGGTTCACGCTTAGGCTATAATCCGGCCACCTTTATATCCATTACTAGGTGTAATACCTTAGTAATAGCCCTGAAATATGGGAACTGGGCTAACTAGAATCAGGAAAACAATAATGGCAAATACAACAGCGTTACATGCTAAACATATCGAAGCTGGTGCTAAGATGGTCGATTTTTTTGGTTGGGATATGCCAATTAATTACGGCTCACAAATAGAAGAACACCATGCGGTACGTACTGATGCGGGTATGTTTGATGTGTCGCATATGACAACAATCGATATTAATGGTGCTGATAGCCGAGCGTTTTTACGCTATTTATTAGCAAATGACGTCGCAAAATTAACGGTACCCGGCCGTGCTTTATATAGCGGTATGCTAAATGAAGCCGGTGGTGTTGTTGACGATATTATTGTTTACTTTTTGCAAGAAGATTTTTTCCGCATGGTAGTAAACTCAGGCACGCGAGAAAAAGACTTAGCTTGGATCAATAAGCAAGCTGCTAATTTTAATGTCACAGTAACAGAGCGCCGTGAGTTTGCCATTATCGCAGTACAAGGTCCTAATGCTAAAGCAAAAGTGGCAAGCTTATTAACCGATGCGCAAAAAGCTGATATCGACGGTATGAAACCGTTTTTTGGTAAGCAAACTGGCGATTTGTTTATTGCTACCACCGGTTATACCGGCGAAGATGGTTACGAAATCGCCTTGCCTAATGAGCAAGCTGCAGACTTCTGGCAAAAATTAATTGAAGCTGGCGTTAAACCTGCTGGTCTAGGTGCACGTGATACACTGCGTTTAGAAGCAGGTATGAACTTATATGGCCAAGATATGGATGACAATGTATCGCCATTAGCCGCTAATATGGGTTGGACTATAGCTTGGCAACCAGAAGACCGTGACTTTATTGGTCGCGCAGCGCTTGAGCAACAAAAAGCGGCAGGTACGGATAAGTTGGTTGGTTTAGTGATGGAACAAAAAGGGGTATTACGCCAAGGTCAACGCGTGGTAGTTGATGGTAAAGACGGTGTGATTACTTCTGGTTCTTTCTCGCCAACATTAGGCTTTAGTATTGCGTTAGCACGTGTACCAGCAACGACTAGCGAAACAGCAGAAGTTGATATTCGTGGTAAAATGGTGCCAGTAAAAGTAGTAAAACCTGGTTTTGTTCGCATGGGTAAGAAATTAGTTTAAACCCAGCTTAATAAAAATTGGCCTAGATTATATTTAGGCCAGATATAATAGTGACATTCGCTAAGGAACTAAAAAATGAGCTCAATCCCTACAGAATTAAAGTATGCAGCCAGCCATGAATGGGTGCGTGATGAAGGCAACGGTGTTTATGCAGTCGGCATTTCAGAACATGCCCAAGACCTATTAGGTGACATGGTATTTGTTGAGTTACCAGAAGTTGGTGCTACTTATAGCCAAGGTGATGACTGTGCTGTTTGTGAATCAGTAAAAGCAGCATCAGATATCTATGCCCCTATCGCGGGTGAAATTGTTGAAGTAAACGAAGCTTTAGCTGACGAGCCAGAGCTTGTAAATAGCAGCCCATACCAAGAAGGCTGGTTATTTAAAATTAAAGCCTCTGACGAAGCTGAATTAGCTAACTTGTTAGATGCTGCTGGTTACCAAAGCTCGATTGACGAGTAAGCAAAAAATCTATCGCAATTAAACCCCGTATTTTATTTAAACAACGGGGTTTAATTTTAGTACATAACACCTTTATTTCAGGACATTCCAGGCATGACAAACTCCGCTGTGAAAACCCTGTCGCAACTTGCGAACCACGAAGAATTTATTCAGCGCCATATAGGCCCTGATGCTTCAGAAACTGCCGCCATGCTAAATGAACTTGGTGTTGACAGTATCGAGGCACTAATTGCGCAAACTGTTCCTGCCGACATCCGTTTACCGCAACCTTTAGCTACTGGGCCAGCGCGTTCAGAAGTTGATGCTTTAGCCTATTTAAAACAGGCTGCAAGCAAAAATAAAATGTTTAAGTCTTATATCGGTATGGGTTATCACCCAACGTTAACACCTAATGTTATCCTGCGAAATGTGCTAGAAAATCCAGGTTGGTATACGGCTTATACGCCTTATCAGCCAGAAATTGCCCAAGGCCGATTAGAAGCCTTATTAAACTTCCAACAAGTGACCTTAGATATCACAGGTATGGAACTAGCCAGTGCCTCATTATTAGATGAAGCAACCGCAGCGGCAGAAGCTATGGCTTTAGCTAAGCGGGTAGGCAAAAGTAAATCTAATCACTATTTTATTGCCGATGATGTTCACCCACAAACAATAGACGTGGTTAAAACCCGTGCTGAAATGTTTGGCTTTGACATTATTATTGGCAATGCCACAGAAGCGGCTGAGCACGATGTGTTTGGTGCTTTACTACAATATCCAGCCACTAATGGCGATATTCGTGATGACAGCGCATTAATTGCTGCTTTACAAGCTAAAAAAGCCGTGGTTGCCGTAGCGACAGATCCAATGGCATTAATGTTATTAAAGTCACCAGGTCAACTTGGTGCTGACGTAGTACTAGGTTCAGCGCAACGCTTTGGTGTACCTATGGCATTTGGTGGCCCACATGCTGCTTTTTTCGCTACGCGTGATAGCTACAAGCGCTCTATGCCAGGCCGCATTATTGGTGTGTCAAAAGATCGCCGTGGTAACCCAGGTTTACGTATGGCTATGCAAACTCGCGAGCAGCATATCCGTCGTGAAAAAGCCAACTCAAACATCTGTACGGCTCAAGTATTATTAGCCAACATGGCCTCGTTCTACGCGGTTTATCATGGCCCAGTGGGCTTAAAGAATATTGCGCAGCGCATTAACCGTCATGCTGATATTTTTGCAGCTGGTTTAGCGGCTAAAGGCATTAATATTGTTAATAAACATTGGTTTGACACTGTTACCTTTACCGTTAAAGATCGTGCGGCTGTTATCCAGCGTGGTTTAGACGCTGGCGTAAATATGCGTACCGATGTAGCAGACTCGTTATCTGTAAGCTTCCACGAAGCAAGTACCGCAGCCGATTTAGCCCAGTTATTTACTATTGTATTAGGCGATAACCATGGCTTAGACGTAGAAAAGCTAGATGCCACTATTGTTGCTGAAGGTTCAAACTCTATTCCGGCAGACTTACTGCGCACCGATACTATTTTAGGCCACCCAGTATTTAATCAGTATCACAGCGAAACTGAAATGCTGCGTTATATCAAAAAGTTAGAAAACAAAGATTTAGCCTTAAATCATTCGATGATTTCGTTAGGTTCATGTACTATGAAACTTAACGCAACCTCAGAAATGATCCCTATTACGTGGCCTGAATTTGCGTCTATCCATCCATTTGTGCCAGCAGATCAAGCTCAAGGCTATCACCAAATGTTAACTGAACTAGGTGACTGGTTAGTTAATATCACCGGCTATGACAATATTTCTTTGCAACCTAACTCAGGTGCGCAAGGTGAATACGCGGGTATGATCGCGATTCGTAAGTATCACGAAAGCCGTGGTGAAGGGCACCGTAATATCTGCTTAATTCCAGTATCTGCCCATGGTACTAACCCTGCTACCGCTGCAATGGCAAGCTATGACATTGTATTAGTTGACTGTGATAAGTCAGGTAATATCGACATGGCAGACTTAAAAGCGAAAGCGGCAGAAGTCGGCGACCGTTTAGCGGCCATTATGGTTACTTACCCATCAACCCATGGTGTATTTGAAGAAAGTATTCGTGAGTTATGCGACATTGTTCACTCTCATGGTGGCCAAGTGTATATGGACGGCGCCAACATGAACGCCCAAGTAGGTGTTACATCACCTGGCTTTATTGGCTCTGACGTATCGCACTTAAACTTACACAAAACGTTCTGTATTCCACACGGCGGTGGCGGCCCAGGTATGGGTCCTATAGGTGTGAAAAGCCATTTAGCCCCGTTTTTACCTAACCACTCAGTTGTTAAGGTAGAAGGCACAGGCGCAGATAACGGCGCAGTAGCAGCAGCACCATTTGGTAGCGCAGGTATTTTACCTATCAGCTGGATGTACATTGCTATGATGGGTGCAAAAGGGTTAAAACAAGCCACTGAGTTTGCAATTTTAAATGCTAATTACATGGCAAATAAACTTAACCCAATTTTCCCAGTATTATATCGCGGTACTAATGGCCGAGTAGGCCACGAATGTATTATCGATATTCGTCCGTTAAAAGAAGCCAGTGGCATTTCAGAAATGGATATCGCTAAGCGCTTAATGGACTTTGGTTATCACTCACCCACAATGAGCTTCCCTGTAGCGGGCACCTTAATGATTGAACCTACAGAATCAGAAAGTAAAGCCGAGCTAGATAAGTTTATTGAAGCGATGACAACCATCCATGCTGAAATTGGTAAAGTCGTCAGCGGCGAGTGGACAGTAGACAACAACCCATTAGTTTACGCACCACATAGCATGCAAGACGTATTCGACCCAGCATGGGACCGTGCATACAGCCAACAATACGCCGCCTTCCCAGCAGCTTACATAGCCGAGAATAAATTCTGGCCAACAGTAAGCCGCATAGACGACGTATACGGCGACCGTAACTTAATGTGCGCCTGCCCAAGCCCAGAAGCTTATCGTTAATAGGTGGTAGCTTTGGCGATCAACAATTAAGTTTGTGAACGCTACAATTAAAAATGTGAATACAATTAAGATTGTGAACGCATAGATAAGACAAAGGCGAACCAGAAATGGTTCGCCTTTTTTGTGACTGAAAGGATAGGTGTAACTCGCTGGAGTTTAAGCTTACCGAGCAACAACTTATTGGGTTATTATCCGGTTATGATGTGCTTGGCCATCAAGCATTGCGCTATCAGTCTGATCTAGAAGAGATCGAATGACGAGTCAACGATCATTGCCACCACGCCAGTAATTATCTGCTCTGCCAGCAAGAAAATACGAGTAAACTCTGCTAAATTGTGGCCATGAAAATTGATGCCCACTCATTACCTGACGACCCAGAGCAACTCAAGCGTATGCTGCTTGAGCTGCACCTTGTTGTGGCAAAAAAAGACGAAGAATTGGCTAAGAAAGACGCACAAATTCATGAGCTACTTGCAGCCTACAACGCCAAGCTGGCCAAAGAATACGCCAAGAAATCAGAAAAAATGCCAGGTGCGGGTGAGGTCTTCAATGAAGCGGAAGAAACGCTAGATGAACATGATAAAGCGCTATTAGCGGCATCTCCCGCAGTAAAAAAAGACAAAGCCAAACCTAAAGGCACGCCACTGCCAAAGCAGTTGCCCAGAGTTAATGTGGTTGTTGACCTAGATGACAGTGACAAAGTGTGTGATTGCTGTCAAAGCCCCTTGCACAAAATGGGTGAAAGCAGCAGTGAAGCCTTAGAGTTTGTGCCCGCGCATATCAAAGTGATAAAAACTATTCGCCCAAAATATACCTGCCGGCACTGTGAGCGTGAAGGTATTGAAAGTGTGATAAAAACCGCCCCGATGCCCGCAGCACCCATTGCAAAAAGTATTGCCACGCCCAGTTTGCTAAGCCAAATAATCACCTGTAAATACCAGTTTGGCTTACCGCTTTATCGCCAAGAAACACTGTTTGCTAACATCGAAATTGAGTTGAGCAGGCAAACCATGTCCAGCTGGATGATACGTTGTGCACAACTGTTGTCACCATTGTATCAACGCTTAAAAGAGGTGCTGTTATCTCAAGCGGTTATTCATGGTGATGAAACCCCGTTAAAGGTAATTAACGCAGATAAAGCAACAAGTTATATGTGGGTGTATTGTTGTAGTGATGATAAGGCAGGTAAAGGCCGCAATATTGTATTATTTGACTACAACAATAGCCGAGCAGGCCAATGTGCTGTTGATTTTCTTGCAGGTTACCAAGGGTATCTGCAGGTTGATGGTTATAAAGCTTACGAGCAAACGCAGGCAACACTGGTTGCGTGTCTTGCGCATATACGCCGTAAATTCATCGAAGCCAAAGGAGATAATAAGAAAACGGGTAAAGCGGACGTAGTACTAAACCTCATCGGCAAGCTGTACGGCATTGAGCAAGCCATTAAAGATAAAACGGTTGAAGAAAAATTCAACGTTAGGCAGCAAAAAGCCAAGCCGATAGTGGATGAATTGTATCAGTGGCTGATAAAGCATCAAGACAACATGCCACCGAAAATACCGCTGGGTAAAGCCATTAGCTATGGGATAAATCAGTTTGAAAAGTTCCGGCGTTACGTAGAAGATGGCAGGCTCAGTATTGATAACAACCGCGCCGAGCGAGCAATAAAACCGTTTGTAATAGGTCGAAAAAACTGGCTGTTCTCAAACACCAGCAAGGGCGCCCATGCCAGTGCCATACTGTATAGTCTTGTTGAAACTGCAAAAGCCAACGATATTATGGTGCATGACTATATCTCAATGTGCTTGCAACACCTTACTAAGAAGCCTGATAACCTTGACATGCTTCTACCCTGGAATATTAAACAGGGCTAGGTGCAGTTAGCTAGACGCTTACACATGATTTAAATCAATCTTAAATTTATTCTATAAGGTATATAGGAGGGGAGTGAAATGAAGACATTCAATGTCACAATGAAATTTGATCTGTATGAAAATAATGTATCTTTAGACAACATTGATAATTTACTTTTTGAGGCCGGCTTTGATGATGCGTTGGTTAGTCATTCGTCTACTGGTCAGATTGAAATCGAAATTAGCAGGAGTGCTGAAACTGAAGACACTGTAAAGGAATCAATAACACGACAAGTTCGTCGTTTGTTCCCAAATGCAAAGAGCTTAAACTAATTACCATTTTTCCAAAATGCCATAGGTTAGTTTTAATCCGCATAATGGGATTGGAACCTTTCTAGAAGCAGAGTGAGTATATCTGATATTGGCAAGTTCGTTAATGTGAAAAAGTCTCAACTTGAACTGTCAGTTCGGATTATTAGAGCTTAATCAAATCTGACAGTGAATAGCCCTTGTGTGCCAATAGCCGACCTTTAAATAACGCTTAATTCATGCTTAATTCATGCTTAAGAAGCCCCATTTAGCCAATTTGAATAGCCCTAAACAAAACTTGTATAGGGCTTTACCTTCTCGTTATAGCGCGAGCTCTTTTATTTTTCCTTTAGAAAAAAACTTATATAAGCTTGGCACTACAAACAATGTAAGTAGTGTTGCTGTAATTAAGCCTCCAACAATGACACTTGCTAGTGGCCTTTGAATTTCCGAACCAACTCCACTTGACATCAACATAGGTATTAAACCTAACGCTGAAGTGATAGCAGTCATGAGAACAGGGCGTAACCTTGATGTGGCGCCATTAAATATTGCTTCATCGAGTACAAGCCCATCTTTGATCCGTTGGTTAATGCTCTCCACCATGACGACGCCATTAAGTACAGCTAGGCCAAAAAGAGTAATAAAGCCAACAGAGCTTGGAACCGATATATACTGACCAGAAAGGTATAGTGAAAATACACCACCTATAACGGCTAGTGGAACATTAAGTAAGATCAACATAGCTTGTCCTACTGAACCAAACGCAAAATAAAGGAGTAATGCTATCAAAGCTAAAGATACGGGCACGACTATAGAAAGACGCTGTTGTGCGCGTTGCTGGCTTTCGAATTGACCGCCAATTGATACTGAGTAACCTGCTGGCAATTTTACTTCAGAAGCTATCGCAGCCTGAATATCTTCAACCACACTTCCCATATCACGGCCTTGGACGTTAGCTTGAATAACAACTCGACGTTGTACATCGTCTCTTCTAACTTGTGGAGGGCCAGACTCAAAAGACACTGAAGCTACATCACCAATGCGCACCCAAGCTCCTGTTGGAGATTGCAGTCTTATATCAGCTATTGCTTCGCTATTAGATCTGAATTCCTCTTCTAAACGCACGTAAATATCATAACGCTCGTTGCCATTGATGATTTGACCAGCCTCAACTCCACCTATGCCGTCTTGAACTACTTCCATGACATCACCAACGGATAAACCATATCTAGAAAGCTCAAGTCGATTTGGAGCGATAACAAGCTGCGCTTCACCTGCAATCTGCTCAAGTGCAACATCCTTAGCACCATCAATTGACTTAATCGCAGTTTCTATTTCTCGCCCTTTGCTTGCTAGCACCTTTAAGTCAGAGCCAAATAATTTAATGGCAAGTTGAGCCTTAACACCTGATAACAACTCATCAACGCGAGTGGCGATAGGCTGAGAGAAGTTTAATAACAGCCCCGGAAATTCTTCCAATGAGCGTTCCATTTTATCTTGCAAGTCATAACGATTAGATGCGCTTGTCCATTCTGAAATAGGTTTAAGGCCAATGTAAATTTCAATGTTGTTCACAGGCTCTGGGTCGCCACCAATCTCAGCTCGACCAATTCGGCTTAACGCATAAGTCACTTCTGGGAAAGCCATTAGCTTTTCTTCCAATATTGGAGCAACCGAAAGCGCAGTTTCCAAACTAGAAGAAGGGGCTAATGTAACTCTCAGGTTAATCGTACCTTCTTCAAGTTCCGGCACAAACTCTGTACCAATTTGTGGAAGAACAACCGCTGCTGAAATGACAAGGGCTAATGACACAAAAATAACAAACTTGGTTTGCTTTAAAGCGATTTTCAATGACTTGCGATACAAAATATCGATAGGTCTTAGAATCAAACTTTCCCTTTCTTTCACCCCTCTTTTAAACATGAAAGTGGCAAGCGCAGGGACAATAAATAAAGCAACCAGAATAGCTGACACTACCGCCAGCATAATGCTGGTAGCCATTGGTTGAAACAGCTTTGCTTCAACACCTTCGAAACTAAATAAAGGTGTAAAAACAACGAGAATAATGGAAGCTGCAAAAAAGATCGGACGAGCTACTTCTTTGCCTGCCAATTTCAACTTTTGCTTAGTATCATTGTTCGCTTCATCGCTGCCACTTTCTAATTGCTTATTGAGATGTTTAAACATGTTCTCAACCATAACAACTGAACCATCGACTAACATGCCTATAGCGACAGCTATGCCGCCGAGTGACATCAAGTTGGCTGAAATACCCAGCCAAGCCATTATCATAAGTGCTATACCGATAGAGATTGGAATAGAAATCAGCACTAAAAATGTGGCCCTTAAATTCATCAAAAATAAAGCAAGTACTATAGTGATAAAGATAAAAGCCAAAGTAAGGGCTTCAACGACGGTTGCCACCGCTTTTTCAATTAAGTCAGCTTGGTCATAAAAAGGCTCAAATCTTACGCCTTCAGGTAATGCCTGATTGATAAGCTCAGTTCTGGCATTAATGCCATCTATCGTTGCTTTGGTATTTGAACCCATGCGCTTTAATACTATGCCAGAGACCACTTCACCTAAGTTTTCAACAGTGCCATTGTTAGCTTTGCGTGTCATAGTGACAGCGCCTTGCCTGATCTCAGCACCGAGTTTTACTTTAGCCACATCAGACACTGTAACTACTACACCATTAAGTGTTTTCACTGGAACTTGCCGAATATTTGCAACACCTTTCTCACCGCTTTCAAACCAACCTGTGCCTCGAATAACGAGCTGCTCTTGTCCACGGTTCATATACCAGCCACCAACATTAGCGTTGTTACTTTCAAGCGCTGATACAACATCTTCTTGAGTCAACTCATAAGACAATAACTTGGAAGGATCGACATTAACTTGATATTGACGGACGTTACCACCGAATGACAACACATCAGTTACACCATCTACTGGCATGATCAATAGTTTAATGATCCAGTCGTTAATACTTCTAAGTGCCATAGAGTCATATTTAGTGGCATCATCTGAAATCAGCAAATATTGAAATACTTGTCCTAAACCAGAAGTATTAGGTCCCATCTCAGGGGTTCCAACACCAGCAGGTATAAGCTCTTTCGCTGCCTGTAAACGTTCAAAAACCAATTGCCTAGCAAAATATATATCTGTCCCCTCTTTAAATACTACCGTTACTCCAGACAAGCCTGTTTTTGAGATAGAGCGCACTTGTTCAACATCCGGCAATGCGTACATCACAGCTTCTATTGGGTATGTGATAAGTTGCTCTACTTCTTCAGCAGCTAAACCCGGCGCTTCGGTATTAACAGCGACTTGTACGTTTGTTACGTCTGGAAAAGCATCCAAATTCAACTTAGGTATGGTTACAACTGCACTTGCTATCAACGTAATTAACGCGATTAACACGAGCAATCTGTTATTAATAGACCAATCAATAATTCGATTAAACATGACTGGCCTCCTTAATGATTGTGCGGATCAAATCCGCCTTTCGCGATTTCAGAGGCGACAAAAAAAGCACCTTGTGTCACCACTTTAGTTCCGGCTTCAATACCTATAACTTCTCGATACTCGCCAAAGGATTGGCCTCTCGTCACTTCAACAGCCTTAAACTCGTTTGGATGTTCTTCAATAAACACTGCCCAATCACCATCACTGCTTCGTATCAAAGCAGCTTCTGGTACTGCTATTACTTCGTTGCTCGACTCGAACTGAAAATAAACCTTCACAAACATACCTGAATGGAGTTTATGTCCAGTATTAGTAACCGACAGTCTAACTGTTCGTGTTCGAGTAATTGGGTTAATAGTGTGAGCCTCTTGTATGACGTTGGCTCGGTATTTAACACCATTCAAATCAATTAAGGCAGGACTGCCTAAGGCTAAATTTAACGATTTATTAGGTGGCACGTTAGCTTCTACCCAAAGGTCAGTCTCATCGGCAAGTAACATAATCGTTTCTCCCGCCTCAATACGCTGCCCTTGCATGAAGTCATCTTGCAAAACAACGCCTTCTCGCTCAGCAACAAGAGCGTACTGTCCAAACGTAGCGTTATCTTGTTGGGATATTTTATCAATCGCTTGCTTTGTTAAACCAAAAGCCACTAACTTGCCATAAACACCTTTATAGATGTTTTCAGCTTCAACAAGTGCACGTTCGCTTATATTATTACTACCTAGCTTTTTAGCTCGCTTCCAGTTAGACGACGCAATTAAAAAGTCAGCTTGAGTTTGCGCCATCATTTCGCTAAACAAAGTAACTAATTTTTGTCCAGATTTAACGTGGTCCCCTAAGCTTGCATGGCGATTAATTACCACAGAATCTGTGCGAGGTGAAACTATATAGCTCTTATAGCCGTTTGCTTTCACTTCTCCGGGAGCGTAAACCGTATTAAGGTGTTTCTTTGGCAACAGTTCCTCAATTTTTATGCCTGCTAATTTAATTTTTTCAGTACTTAAGGAAATCCCTTCTTCATGCGCTTCTTCCTCTACTGCACGCTTTTCAGGGCTATTTCCTTTGTCGTCAGCATGATCGTGGTCATGAGCAGGTTCTTTGGTGGACTTTTCATGCTCATGTGAATGTTCATCGTGTGCTACATTATTTTGACTTTCATTAGCCAGTGACGTGCTTATTGAAAACACGCCAAAAAAGATCACTAGGGCTATGCCCGTGATGCGAAAAATATTATTCATAATGACTCTTAACTTTTATTAAACCAATTTGTGTTTGCGCAAAAGCGCACTGTATGGAGAAAGTTAAGCGATAGGTGGTCGATAGAGCCTAGTTGAAATACCAAGAAGCAACGAAATAAAATTATTAAAGTTGTGTGAGTTGTTTAATGATAAGTTTGGAGTAAACGCTTTAACCAGAATCCAACTGGTATGATTGCCGCTACAGTGACCGCAATGGTGGCAGTCCTCGATATCGTGTTCGTTATCACTATCTAGCTGGGGAGAATGATCTGCTTCGTGATCATGAATGGATTGTAGATGCTCAACGTCTAACTGATGAGTTTCCGTGCTTGCAGATACGGCGACAAACGATTGTAAAACAATCGATATTATCAGCAGTATTTTTAAAGCAACGTTAATGTTCAATATTCTATTCTCTTCGTTAGACGTATGTAATGTAACAAATTTACTGGTACAAATCTACTGGTACAAATCTAAGGGCAATGCACAACGTTGACGTTAATTATCTCTGCAAACTTCATCAGGAAATTCAAATTCGATGGTTGTATGCGACAAATCAAAGTATCTTAAGTTCTATCGGCGTTTTTATTAGTTTTTAATGTGGTAAGTAACTGTTATTTGCATAGTCTAACTTTTTTGTCTAACTAACATCGTTTTATATGGGGTTTGGTTAGGAAAAGCGAAGAATAAATATCTTATTGACAATATTAAGAAAAGTTTTTATCTTAAATAAGACTTTTGCAGTCGGCTACCGAGCATGTTGCTCACTTTTTCCGCTCCCCTCTGTTGCACGGGAGGTTTCAACTGCAAACCGGTTCTAGAACCGAAATCTTTTTGTGAAACCTAATTCTCAGTTTATGGAGAAAACTATGTGCAGGATTGATGCGCCATTTGGCAATATCACCTTTGAAGAAAAAAACGATCCCAAAGAACGCTTTGTTCAAGCTCTAGATGAGTTTGATATTCAAGGTAACTTACGAACTTTATTGATTAAACACTTTTCTGATACTTGGCAGAATATTTTTCGAGGAATATCTGAACTTGAAAAAGCTCTAAGTCAAACTAAGCAATCTAATCGTGAGTCAGAAAATTGCATTACTTTTTTATTGACTCAGAAAACTACATTATTAAATAGCATACTTCGCCATTTTGATATGTTTAAATTACCGGTCAATGATAGCAGTGTAATCGATTTTTTAAAGGATGTGGCTGAGGCTTACTACCCAAATTCACCTTATGGCTTGTTTAATGATGGGCTGAGCAATATTGAAAGGCATTATTTCTTATTTGTTTCGTGGTTATATGGTAAAGACTTTTGTTTTTCAAAAGAATTTTTCGACGATCAATCGCTGAACTCATTAAGTCATAGTGAAAGAACAAGTGTTCTTTGGAGTCATTTCAATGCTATGGCTCATCAATTTAAGAGCCGTGAAAATAGTCTATTAACTAAAGAGCTAATATATATAGCTTCTTCTAATTCGTTACAGGGGCCACCTACTAAAGATTCTCTGGATATAATGCGTGGTTTGGACTTTATTAAAGCATGGATAAAGTTTGACTCTCAAGCTGGCAGGCTTTCTTATAGCTGGATTGATTTTTTCTATGATTACGGTTCACCATGGGAACAACTTGAAACACTAATACGATACGAAAGATCTGATTGTGAAGAAACCTCGAATCTATTATCAAACTGGTTAGAGGTAACGAAATTAGAGTTTGAAAAACTGATATATGTAAGTGCAGATTTAAACCTGATTTCTGCTAAAAACCAGGAACAGTGGGCTAGAGGCATAGAAAGTTATTATACTTCTTATACTAGTGCTTTTATCTATTGCAACAATGAATATAGTCAGTTAACAAATGATGATTTAAACATACGTTTAAGTAATGCGCATCATGACCTTTGTTCAGAATTGAGTCCGGTGCAGATATCGGCATGGATTAAATATTCAGTTGAGTGCGATTTTCAGCGAGCTATTGATTCAAAGCAAACTAGGTCAGACTTACTGAACAGTATAGAAAAGTGGGTTAGTCCAGAATATTTTGTTACTTTGAAAACAGTATTTTTGGAAAGCTTTAATAATTTAACTATTGAAAATAAGCTATGCGTTTTATCGGCTCGAGCACCTTTTAGCGGAAGACCATCTGAAGAGTTTTATTCTGGTGTTTTAAAATGGTGGAATGAGCTTTTAACTGGTTTAATTGATTCAAATAACCTCCCCAAAAGCCTGCTCCCAGATTGGGCAGTTGTCGCTGTTGATCGTCTGAAACGTGAAGATGTGCTTCCTTATATTGATAAAAGTATTGGTATATTGCGTGGTGAATTGGTTAAAACAGAAAATGAACAAGACATAAAAACACACCACCAAAAACTTGAACGGTTATTAAACGACCTTGATCACACATCGCCTAAAAAAGCGTTACGCCACAGATTATTGTTGATGCGCTCTTCTAAAGAACCTTTTTCAAATGAGTCTATCTCAAAATTCGGAAGCCCTTATGAACGTGAAAATTTTTATAAATGGTACGACTCGTTAAAGCAGCTTTCAGATACTCATTTTGCCTACCAAATGAATGGAAATCGAGAAGTAACGCAAGAGAATTACTCACAAGTTCAGCATGATTTTTATGTGAACTTTTGTCATGAGCTAGCCGAGTTTTGCTTGAGCCGTTTGCGCCTTCGTAAAGGTGAAAAAGCAATAGATGGCATATATGAGCCCAATCAAGTAGTCGAACAATCTTCTATTTGGAGGCAAGGGTATTTAAAAGCATTGACCGAATTAGGCTTTGATCTAAATGGTAAGGTTCATAAAACCGTCAACTTCACTAAAAAATCGGATCCTAATGAGGGTGTTAGATCTATTGCAAGCGAGTGTTACAAGGCTGTTCGCAGGCACGCCAAGAATAACCCGTCAATTCAAGATTTAAAACGCGGCATTATTGCTGCCGAATGGTGGCTTTTATTATGCCAACGTCGAGAATTACTGGGCGCTGGATCTGTTGATTATGAAGCAGCACTTAAAACAAGGCGCAACTTAATGCGCAATCCATAAACTACGCCAAATTTAAATAATCCAACCTTGGTGTACTGGAGCCCGATGCTCCTCCTCCGACGCTAGCCGTCCGCCATGTTGAAACTTTACGGCCTGCGTAAGTAGGCCAGTCAAGGAGTATACGTATGTATAATTTTTCTGAAAACTTATTTATAAGACACATTAAACAAATAGAAGCTGATATTGATTCGAAATACCAAATGTTGAAATTTGGATTAGATGATCATCATGACAAAATACCAAGAGTCCACCCTAGTAATGCTACCTGTAAGAAGTGTGTCTCTGGTGATGGTATTAAGAAGCGAATTTACGGTGGTTTTATTGAAGCGGAAAACTCTGCTGATGATTTTTATGAGCGGTCCAATCGAGAGCTTGAAGCTTATAGATGCCCGGTAGGCAGTGGTTGGCATTTAAGAAAACCAAAATAGAGCTAGATTATTTATCTGCTTATTTTTAATATCTTTTTCAAGACTACAATAGGATTATACAACCGCAAGCTGCACAATTAACTTGCAACCTAATCAAAAAAGGTGAGCTTAATAGCTCACCTTTTTTTGTTTTAGCCTTAACCTAAATCTAATTACCTTTTATTTTTTATGTGTTTTAATGCCTAAACGCTTTGCTGGCTTTATTGCTGTGTTGTTTTGTGCTGTGTTGCCGGAATATAGCTTTCAGGCCGATGATAATTATTTGCTTAGTGTTGAACAGGCTCAAACTAGGGCGATTGAGAATAATAAGTTATTGCTAGTGGTGCTGGGGGCACAGTGGTGTCACCGAAGATAGCGCTGAACTAGAAGCAGTAGCCCTAGAAGTTTGGCAGTTTCGGGTGCAGTTGCAGCACGATTTTGAGCAGTTATATCAAAGCTTAGAGTCTGCTAATGGCCAGCCTTTAGTTTTTCCAAGCTATGATAAATTTAGCTGGCAAGAGTAAACTGAGTGGAATTTATATTAGGGAATGACCTAATGCGTTTTATTACTTTTAGTGTGTTGTTGGGCTTGTCGTTTGCTAGTTTGGCCAATAGCGTTTATTTAGTGCGGCATGCTGAAAAACAAGCTAGCGGCGCTGATCCGGCGTTAACGCTGTGTGGTCAGGGCAGGGCGGATGCCTTAGCTGCGTATTTTTCTGAACATAATTTAGCGGCGGTGTTTAGCACCGATTATCAGCGTACTAAGCAAACCGCTGCGGCTGTTGCTGCGAGTAAGCAATTAGCTGTAACTGATTATGATCCACGCCAACCGGCTACGCTAGTGCA
This sequence comes from Rheinheimera sp. MMS21-TC3, assembly GCF_032229285.1. Taxonomy (NCBI): domain Bacteria; kingdom Pseudomonadati; phylum Pseudomonadota; class Gammaproteobacteria; order Chromatiales; family Chromatiaceae; genus Rheinheimera; species Rheinheimera sp. MMS21-TC3. Next base: position 2,100,621 of record NZ_CP135084.1, on the reverse strand, counting down.
GCAATTAAAATTAGTGCAGCAATTAAAAAATAATAACCAAAGTGTTTTGGTGGTCGGTCATAGTAATACCGTGCCCGAGCTAGTTACGCTATTGTCGGGTATTCAGGTGTCGCCATTAACCGAGCAAGATTACGCTATGTTGTACCAGGTTAAGTTAGCCGCTATTCCAAGCGTGACTATTAGTCGGCAAGCTTATCGCTGCCAAAATAAACAGTAAAACCAATTTATAATTAATCATTATTTAGATAAAAAAACCGGAGCTTTGACTCCGGTTTTTATGTTGCCTAGTTATTTTAATGGCTGGGTTAAATAGGTGAGCCTGGTGGTAAGGGTTTAGGCTCAAAGCTTGGCTGCCACTGATTAGTCTCTAAGTAGCGCTGCCATTGATGATGTAGCTGTTGATGGCTGGCATCTTTTTGTTTGGCTAACCAGCGATCAAGCCGATGCAGCTTACTGTGCAGTAAAGCTTGTGCTTCTGGCGCAAGCTCGGTTGCCGTTAGGCTTTGCATTAGTTGATAAAAGCTAACATGGGCAACACGTTGCTGAACCAATAACTGCTGGCCTTTAGCGCCTTTTTGCTCAATGGTGCTGGCAATTACCTTGTCTATTACTTTATCTAATAATTGCTGACCACTTAACCGGTTTAAGCGCTGTGGGTGCAGTATGAGTTTTAAGGTAAAGTTAGCCGAGGCTTCCGCTGCTGAAAGCGGATCAAAGGCTAAGCCATAACGGCCGCTAAAGCTTTCGCGGTTATTGCTGTCGCCAAATGCCTTAGGGGGAATGAGCGCTAGCAATGTATTAGGCAGGGTTAAGTAATCAGCTTGTACTGTATCTAGCATAGCGTCTAATGCTTGCAATTGCTGTTTGCTATCAACCCATTTAACACCTTTAGGTTGGCTATAGTCGCCTTTTACTTCGTATTCATAAAAAGCGCCACCGACTAACTTAGTAACAGCTTCTACTTGATAACGATGCAGTAAATACACTGGCACTAGGGCTTCTTGCAGTGAAGCAAGCGGCTGGCCTGTGGCAATGTTATTTAAACCAAAGTTAGCTAGGGCAACTTGGCGCACTTGGTTTAAGCGGTTAAGCTCTGCTACCGGATCGCTGCCGTTATCCCATAAATGGCCCAGTGCACTTACGCCACCTTGCGGACGTGCGTCTTGGTCAGAAATATAAGCTAAGCCTTGCTGTTTTGCTTGCTTAGCTAACTTAGCTAATTCTGCTTCTGAATAATCACCGTAGCCATAGGCAATAGTGTAGTTATCCCATTCGCCTAAGCCTTCGCGGTAGGCGTTTTCTACGCTGATATTACCGTCTTTAATGCTAAATTTAGGGTGTGGGTAATCCATAACAGTAGATAGGCCATTGGCGCTACCGGCAAAGTTATGGGCAAGGCCAATAGTGTGGCCAATTTCATGGGCAGACAGTTGGCGAATACGGGCTAAGGCCATGGCTTTTTGGCTTGATACATCGGCATTATCACTGCTGTAAGGGGCGGTAACGCCCGTGGCGATTAAGTAATCTTGGCGAACTCGTAACGAGCCTAAGGTTACGTGGCCTTTAATAATTTCGCCGGTGCGCGGATCGGTAACGCTAGCACCATAAGACCAGCCACGCGTTGCGCGGTGAACCCACTGAATGACGTTATAACGCACATCCATAGGATCGGCATCTTTGGGTAAGTCTTTTACTTGAAAGGCATCTTTATAACCTATTTTTTCAAAGGCACTGTTCCACCACATAGCGCCATCAATTAAGGCTGTACGAACAGGCTCTGGCACACCGGGGTCAAGGTAGTAAATAATGGGTTCTACCGCTTCGCTAACCGCGGCGTTGGGATTTTTTTTCGCTAAGCGATGTTTAGGTAATAAACGTTTAATAATGGGGGCATCAAAGGCGGTGCCGTAATCCATATATTCCACATTCCAGTAACCAGAATAAGGATGGAAAGGTTTTGCTTCATAGCCATCTTCAGGCAAAGCGACTAAAGAGTGGTGTAAGTGTACGCTTATGGCATTGCTTGCAGGTGTAACTTGGCGGATATAATTACCCGCGTTTTCACCGCTATAAGTGACTAAGGCTTCTAGCTCGGTATTGCGAACAAAAGCTTTTGTTCGGGGTAAATAAACGCCGCTGCGATTGCTGTCTACTTTATAATTGCCTTGTTTTTGTCGGGCTAGGCTAGCGCTTATTTGATGAATATCGCTTTTTAAAAAGTCAGTATAATCAACCAGTAAAGATGATTTGGTGCTGGCAACCACGGGTAAACCGGCAATAACAGAGCTAGCAAAGGCTTCGTCTATACTTAAGCGCTCAGCAGCGTTGTCTGTTTCGGCGCGGTAGTAGGTGTTAAGCTGTTTTAATAAAACTTTATTGCCGTATTGTTCAAATTGCACTAAACGGGTGGCGCCAAGTTGGCCACGATCTAAGCCTATATCGTTAGAGCCTATACCGCGAGGTAAAGAGCTTTGAAAAATAAAAGGCTGCTTGAATTTATCAACGTGCAAATATACTTTATCGGTTTTGGCATCATAATAAATATCAAAATAGCCATTTTGCTGGTTCATGCCGGCAGTAAATTTTTCAATAGAGATTGCGCTGATGGCAGTTGAATTTGCGGGTTGAGTGATGCTTGCGGCATCGACACTAGTGGTAGTATATAAGGCGGGTGCCAATACAAGCACACCAAGCAGGCTAACCATCTTCATGCTGGATCCTTTTAGATAACGTTAATATTGCCGGTTACTGATCGCTAGATCAGCTAGTAAAACAATTACTATATAACGTCTATATCTATAAGAACAGCCTGTAAAGTTAAGCAAAAAGTGGGTTGAAGGGCTAAAGGCGTAAAACCTCTTTGCTTAAACCCGCTATAAGTATACTGAGCTAACAGTGGTATCTTAGTAATGGACACCTGCAATCATACAACGGACAGAACCACCAGCTGCTTCAATAGTAGGGACATCTAGCGGTAATAAGGTGCTGTACTTAGCTATAGTAGATCTTTGCTCTTGGTTTAATGCATTATAAGCTGTTCTTGATAGCGCCAGTACCGAGCCTGTGTCAGATTGCAGCTCTATCGCATTACCACAAAATTGATGGATTTGCTGGTTACTTAGTTCTATAACCGTTAAGCCAGCTTGGTTAAAGTGATTATATAAACGGGCTTGATCCGCAGTGTCTACCATGTCCATACCTATCATCACATAATCAGAAGCTAGGCACATTAAAACGTTAGTATGATAAACCGGTATATTCTTTTCATCCGAGGCATTAAATACCACTGCTTGATAACCTAGATGTTTACATACAATATCTAATAATTCTGGATCTGTACGTTTAGATTGCACGGCATAGGCCAGTTTTTGTTGATGATCAAAGACGATAGAGCCAGTACCTTCTAAAAATTTATCTTCAAAAGTATAATGGCGTAAGTCGACAAACTGCTCATAATTATAGTGGTTTTGTAGAAAGTCGATAATATCTTGGCGATATTCTAAGCGTCTGTTTTCTGCATACATAGGGTAGCTAATAATTAGCCCATTATGGTGGGTAGAAAACCAATTATTAGGAAATACCGAGTCGGGCGTACTCGTGCCTTTATCTTCATACACATGCACTTCTATGCCACTATTTTGCAAGGCAGTAATAGCGGCCGTGATTTCATCATAAGCGGCTTGCGCTGATTGAGCCTGCTTAAGCGGTACCTGAAAAGCATTATCGGCCATGGTTTGTGGATTAGATACAAACTGATGGGGGCGAACCATTACAATGGAACTAGGTGCTTGAATATTAACTGTATTTTGCATTATTTTAAGACTCACGAACAACGGAAAATAGATTGCGCGGATCAGCTTGTTGAGTAATTAAGTCTAGTACTAGATGCTCAGGCTGTTGCACTAACAAGTCGCGTAAGAATACCAGCGCAGAAAAATCTTCGCTAGCAAAGCCAACACCATCAAAAACAATGAGTTGTTGATCATTATCACGACCACTTTGGTTTTGCTGTACTACCTTATAAAACTCGGTAACAGCAAAGTCTGCCGGTAATTGCTGAATTTCACCTTCGACTCGGGTTTGCGGTTCAAACTCGACAAATACTTTATCGGCACGTTGTAATATTTTACTGTCTAACTCTGTTTTACCTGGGCAATCGCCACCAATAGCGTTAATAAATACGCCTGTACCTATCATATCGTCATGCAAAATAGTGGCATTTTTCTTATCAGCAGTACAGGTAGTGATAATTTGTGCACCTTGCACAGCTTCAGCGGCTGAAGAGCAGATAACAACGTCAATATCATAACCTTGAAGGTTATTATACGTTTTTTGGCTAGCAGCTTTATCTACATCATAAAGTTTAAAATGTCTAATACCTAATACTGCCTTCATGGCTAAAGCCTGAAACTCAGATTGGGCACCATTACCAATTAAAGCGACAGTGCTGGCATTACTAGGTGCACAGTATTTAGCAACCATAGCAGATGTAGCAGCTGTTCTAAGTGCAGTTAGCACGCACATTTCTGACAGTAAAATAGGGTAGCCAGTGGCCACATCGGCTAAAATACCAAAAGCCGCAACAGTTTGCAGATTCTGCTTAGTATTAATAGGGTGGCCATTTACATATTTACAAGCAAACATATTACCATCACTCACTGGCATTAGTTCGATAACACCGTTTTTAGAGTGGCTAGCATAGCGAGCAGACTTTTCAAACTTATGCCAACGTTTATAGTCGCTCTCTATTCTGGTTAATATCGTCTTGATACTAGTTTCTATACCAAGATTATTTATTAACTTAGCCATAGCAGCTACGCTAACAAAAGGAACGCCCTTTTTGGGCTCGATAATAAAGTTTTTAATATAATCTAAGCTTGGGACCCTTGTTAACTCAGGGCTATATTCGCTGTTGGTTAATTTCACGCTGCTATCCATATTTGCTTTCCTTTAACTTATTACACTAAATATTAATTAATTTATGGTAATAGATAGTAGTGTTACTTAAAATGTAAAAAGTATGCAATAATTGCACTATTAATTGGTAATTTGCTATTGGTTAGTGACGTTTTGCTATGTTTTAGGCAATAGATGGAGCCTGCTAATGAAACCTTACATTTATGACACTTTAGATAGCGCCCTCATTTCTGAACTACGTAAAGATGGCCGAGCTTCTATTTCTTATTTAGCGCAAAGTTTAAAAGTATCACGGGCAACAGTTCAAAATAGGTTAGATAGATTAATTTCTTCTGGGGCTATTTTAGGTTTTACTGTACGAGTTCATGCCGAAGTGGAATTACAAGTAGTACGTGCCATTATGATGATTGAAGTAACCGGCAAGTCTACCTCGCAAGTTGTGAGTAAAATTCGCGGTATTCCTGAATTAGTTAAGCTGCACACTACTAATGGTGCTTGGGATTTAGTTGCTGAAATACAAACAACCAGCTTAGCTGAGTTTGATAGGGTGCTAAGGCGAGTAAGAGAAGTAGACGGTATTCTAAACAGCGAAACTAGCATATTATTGTCTAGTATGTAGTGGAGCTGCCTAAGGTATAAGGCTACCATTTAGGTTGTAGATTGCGGGGCTATTTAATTAAATGTAAATTACTATTTACATTTATGTGCTTAACGATTATTGTTCTGGCAAAATTGGCCTTAGGGCTTACTTGCAATATTTAACAAGGAACAATAATGAAACATTTTATCGCTATAACCCTTTTAGTTACGCCTTTACTCGCCATTGCAGATGCAACTACTACTGAAGAGTCTTGTAAAGTGATGGATGTTACAAGCATTTCTTATATTGATAATGTTCAGCAAGTTGATGATGCTGATGTTGGGGCAATATATAAAGCCAAAACCGACAAGGTATTAGCCTTTGCTAAAGAGCATAAATTAGAAGATTTTAGCATTATTAGCCAAGATGCTACGGTTAGCGGTAACTGTTGTGGTAGTTATGGTATACAGGTTAGCACTAACTATACTATTACTTATAAGCCAAGTTATGCTGCATTTACTGCGCTACAAAAACATAGCGGTTCAGGCATGGTGTCAACCTACCGAGTAGGGATGGACTCTTGCCAAGAGAAGTAATATTAACAATGATGCAATAAAGTGGCTGAGCTTTAGCTGCTTTATTGCTTGGGCTACCTGAGCCTAGGCCGCCGTCGCCTATGCCGTTGTTATCGTCTCTTGGCCCCAACCGTCGCTGAGTGGCCAGATCCACATTTCATTATTATTAAAAATATCTAATAAGCTATCACGTAGCTGCAAGTTGGATAAATGTGACAAGTTTAACTGCCAAGGACGGGCTTGCTGATACATTTTTGCCCAAATTTTACGCTGTTCGATGGCTGGCTCTAAGCTATGTAAAAAAGAGCGGCCATACACTTTATCTGCAACGTCCTTTACCATGGCTTGGCCTAAATCGGCATAGGCTAGAAGGCAAGTGCTGCAGAGGTAGGTTTTTCCCCACTTATCTTCCAGAATAATGCCATTGTGATGATGGTCTGGCATGCTAGTCCCTTAGAATGTACCGATGTGTACAATAATTTTACAATGAGTGCAATTCTTTCAACTTTGTAGTCTAGTGTCAACATGGAACTACTGCATAATGACAAGTTAAGCCATCTATTAGTTGGTTTTAAGTGATCAAGACCCATTTTGGCAGGGGGATAAGGTTTAAGTGTTAAATTTATGTTTTACCTTAGGTGTGTAGGCGCGCCTTGTTAAGACGCACCTTTGTGATAAAGGCCTTAGATGTAGCGGTTAAGGAAATGGATTAAGCGAAGTAGTTTGCTAAATCGTCTGAGCCACCAATATGTTTACCGCCAATAAATATTTGCGGAACGGTATCACGGCCTGAAATGGCTTTTAAGCTAGTTAACGAGGCTTGGCTGCCCATTACTATTTCTTCAAATACTAAGCCTTTATCTGTTAGTAAAGCTTTAGCTCTGGTACAAAATGGGCAATTAGGTTTAGTGAACATGCTAATGGCATCTTGCTTAACTTGTTTAGGGTTAATGTAATCAAGCATAGTATCGGCATCAGATACTTCGAACGGATCGCCTGGTACATCTGGCTCGATAAACATTTTGTCGATAACGCCGTCTTTTACAAGCATAGAATAACGCCAGCTGCGCTTGCCAAAGCCTAGATCATTTTTATCAACCAACATGCCCATACCGTCTGTGAACTCGCCATTACCGTCGGGTAGTAAAGTGATGTTGTTGGCTTCTTGGCTTTCAGTCCAAGCATTCATAACAAAAGTATCGTTAACAGAAATACACACTATGTCATCAACGCCATTTTGCTTAAAGACACTAGCTAATTCGTTATAACGCGGTAAGTGAGTAGATGAACAAGTAGGGGTAAAAGCACCTGGTAACGAAAATACTACAACCGTTTTATTTTTAAAAATATCGTCTGTAGTAATGGATTGCCATTCATCATTTTTACGCACTGCAAAAGTTACGTTAGGTACGGTTTTACCACTAATATCTTTTAACATGATTAATTCCTTTTCAATTAAGTCTGGTTAATTATGCGCTAGTTTAACATTAGCTCCAATGATTTGTGTTAATAGGGGAAATTGATAAAACTGATAACAAAACTACTCTTTAGTTATAATAAGTAATCAGCTTTATATGGCTTTGCCGATTAAAGATTAATATAGAACAAGAATTTAGTTTGGGTTGTCGCAGAGTGTAACTTCTTTTGTTTTTTTATGCGGCTTTGTGTTCTGTTTGGCAAGCCATAGCAAAGGTAAAATAATAAAAGCAGCACCCAGCAGCATACTTAGATCAGGTATTTCATTAAACCAGATAATTCCTACGGCTACGGCGGCTAATAAACCTGTATATTCAGCACTAGCAACTTTATTGGTTTCAATAGAGCGGTACACCAAAACACAGATCCCAGCATAAACTAAAATAAAGCTACTTGAGCCAGCAGCCGTTAGCGCGGCGCTCCAATCCCAAGCTTTACCTTCCCAAATAGCCAAAGCTAAGGCTGCAGGTGTGCCTACGACATTAGTTAGTAATAAAATTTGAAACACCGATAACTGCTTTGGCAGCTTACGGATTAAGATATTATTTAGCGCTACAGTAAAGGCCACAATAAAGGCAAATATAGCCGCCCAACTAATATGAGTGGGTTTAATCACTATTAATACACCCACAAAGCCTAGCACAGCAACCAATATAGTGGTTTTAGTTAAGCGCTCTTGAAACATTAGCATAGCTAAAGGCAACATGATTAGCGGTGCAGCATAAAAAATGGCATTAGCCGTAGCTAAGGGCATGTTATTTAATGCCAATACCATACAGATAGCACCAAACAACCAAATATGGCCGCGTAATATATGCCACTTTATGCCGACTAACAGATTGTGTTCGCGGTTAAATAAACAAAAGGGTAATAAAATTAAAATTGCACTTAATTGGCGAAAAAGTACGAACTGATATATAGGGCCATCGGCGGATAAGGTTTTTATTAGCGCATCAGAAAAAACAGCAACAATATTACCGATAACTAATAACGCAATGGCGAATTTAATTGAATTTTTGGCCACAAAATAATCCTTAAAGCAAAATATTGATATGCTTTAGCGAAGCTAAAGAAACGAGATGAATGATTTAGATACAGCAGTGATGACATTGCTTCAGATCACTGGCTAATGGTAAATAAACTTAACTATGACGTATAATGATTAAAATTGTTTTTGCATGAGATAAACTAATAATGAAATTGCCGCCTTTACGCGCGCTACAGTATTTTGAAGCGGTTGCACGGTTAAACAGTTTTTCTGCTGCAGCTAAGCAGTTATATGTGAGCCAAAGTGCGGTTAGTCATCAGGTAAAATTATTAGAACAATATTTAACTGCAGACTTATTTATTCGCCAAGGACGTAATCTGTATTTAACCGCGGTGGGAGAGCGCTACTTTGCAGAAATAACTGGCGCTTTAGATAAAATATCGCAAGCTAGCCAACAGGTGCAGCATGGTAAGTCGGGCAGTATCCGCTTAGCGTTATATAGCTCTTTAGCGGTTAAATGGTTGATCCCTAAATTGGCAGACTTTCGCCAGCAATATCCTAATATTAATTTAAGCTTACATATGGTGACTGAAGATCCTGATTTTTATGATCATGACATAGATTGCTTTATTACTATTAACCCACCACAACAGGGCGCTATAAAGCAGTTTCTATTTACTGAAAAGTTATTTCCAGCCTGTAGCCCGCAACTGTGGCAGCAAATACAACAACACAGCTTACCTGACGCCTTATGGCAATTTCCGCTGTTATCGGTGCAATATGCTAACCATCAACAAGTAGGTGATGATTGGCGTTTATGGTGTCAGCATGGTGGTTTTGAATTACCCAAGCAGGTTAAAATTAATCAGTTTAGCCATGTGCTGCTTGCTGTTGAAGCTGCGCGTTATAATTTAGGCATCACCTTAATTGACCAATTTATGCTAGGTGCAAAGGAGTCTGGTCATGGTCTAGTTGCTATTCCTATGCATGAGCTAGTAACTGGAGATGACTTCTATTTTACTTATCGGCAAAGTGATGCCAATCATAATGATCTAATCAATTTAGGTCGCTGGCTTAAGCAGCAATCTAGTTTTGATTAGTTTAGTATTAAGGCTGTTTTTTAATATTAATTTCACCACTAGTGCGCTGGTTTAAATCAGTTATTAAACTGTCTACTTCAGTAACCGGCAACCGTACACATAGGGTAATGGCTTCAGCATAGTTACTATTTAGTATGCTTATGTTGGCGTTATGTAACAAGGCGTCTATAGCAGCTGAGTGCGTATAGGCATAAGTTAACTTAAGCTCACAACTAGGTAAAACCTGCTGCAGGCTTAACTGCTCCATTACGGCTTTTGTGCAATCGGCATAGGCCCTAGCTAAGCCGCCAGTACCCAGTTTGACACCGCCAAAAAATCGGGTCACGACAACACAAATATCACCCACATTTTGGCCATATAACACTTGATACATAGGTTTACCAGCCGTGCCAGCAGGCTCGCCATCATCGTTATAAGCAAATTGCTGTGAAAGTGCTGGTGCACCAATAATATAAGCGCTGCAATGATGGTGGGCTGAAGGCGTTAATGTTTTATGGTATTGAATAAATTGCCTAGCAGCTAGTTCAGACTTTACTGGTAGAGCGCTGGCAATAAACCGACTCTTTTTAATCTCTAAGCTAGTTTCTGCTGCAGCAAGCGGCTGAAAGTAGACGGCATCTGACACAGTACTTAGCTCCCGTTAAGGCTTTATTTTTGCAAGTTATAACACCTGAAATCTTGGCTTTTGGCAACTTTATTAATCTAGATAAGTGCTATAGAAAACACTGGAGATAAACCAAGCAGCCATCCATGGCCACTTATTTATATAGGCTTAAACTAATGAACTCCCATCTTTATTAGCTTGTTTAATATCTTTAACTAAAGCAACACATAAGGTTAAAAATACTAAACTAGCAATAAAAGGCCAAACTAAAACATAAGCGGTAAGCATTAATGCTGACATAATTAAATTTCCTTATTAAGTTCTTCTGTGTGGAATTCCACAACACGTTTATCAATATCATTAAAATTAAAATCTGGCTTTTTGCTAAGTAGAGTCATAGCGGTACAGATTAAAGCACTAGCGCCATAAGCTGTTAACGAGCTTAATAACACGATGTAGTTACGTAAAAAGCCCAGAGTATAAAAGAGTAAAACGCAAGCGACTATTGCCCCTAGTACAATACCTACGCGCCGGCCAAAAAAACCAAAACTCATTAAGCCAATAACCACAGCACCGCCTAAGGCTGCTAGGATCTCAAAGCCAATAGCAGTGGCACCAGTTAGGGTGACAAAGTTAAATCTAACTAATACAAATAACACAAAGGCGATGGCAACCGAGCTAGTAAAAGCAGCATTAGTGACTTTTTTCCAATATAAACTGGCAATTACAGGAAAGACGATAGCACCCCATAAAGCACCAACAAAAATTAACATGGATAAAATATCAAGTTTTAAGCTAGCAAAAGTCACCCCAAGGGTTGTAGCAATAACCATAGTGGCGCGACCAACTAACAGCATAATTTTTGGGTTTGGCTTATTTTTGCTGATATGTTTAGCGTAGACATCCGTCATAATAATAGCGGAAAGTGCCGATAAGTCTGAATCTGCGGTGGATGAAAGTGAGCCTATAACCATAACAAATAACAATATCACCATAACAGGCGGTAAATAAGTTGCTGCCATTTGTGGAATTAAATTATTTAAATCACCATCAATCGGGGTTACACCGGCCAACAAGGCTAATAAGCCTAGCATACCTAAACCAATAACAATGGAACCATAACCTATGGTGGCAGTAATAAAGCTAGGTTTAATTAAATCTTCACGCACTGCAAATAAGCGTTGAGCGATAGTTTGATTACCGATGGCATAAGCTAACACGGCAACAAAAAAAGGAGCGCCTTGTTCTAAAATTGCGGTAGGTGAATAGAAGCTGGCTTGTTCAGGCGTTAAGTTATGCATGCCTTGCTCAAATAATTCTGGGCCTCCGAGTTGAAAGAAAATCATTGGAATAATAACAACAGCGGCCACTATCATGGCAACGAGTTGGCCAAAGTCGGTGAAAACTGATGAGCGAAAACCTGACCAAAAGGTGTAAGAAAGAACACCTGCACCGGCAATGAGAACACCTTGAGTAAAGGTAAGGGGAGATAAAATATCAACAAGGGCGCCGGCTGCAGTAAAGTTAACCATTAAGCTAATTAGACTGCCGATAATGTTTGAACCGGCTAAGATCATTTGGCTAGAACTGCCATGGCGCGCATGCATTATTTCTGCAAGAGTATGGGCATTAGGGGCTAATTTGCGAAAGCGGCGGCCAAAAGGGTAAATAAATAAAATCATTAAGGCGCCCCAGAAACCATAATGAATAGCGCCAGATAAACCATATTGATAACCGGAGCTCGCTGCGGCATAAAAAGAAGCTGCCCAGATCCACGTTGCGGTCATACTCGCGGCTGACATACTAAAGCCAACAGAACCATTAGATACCATATAGCCGTCAGCGTTTTCTTGTTTTTTTCCTATGCTTAAAGTGAAAAGAAAAGTGAGCCCATAAAATCCTAGAAGGATTAAAAGCGCACTGGTTGTACTAAATTGAAACATGTCTACTCCTAAACTGCCGCCAAGTCCAAGCAGGACCCTTGTTGCATGCGGCGGTGTTGCGCAGCGCCAATGAATAAATACCTAAATACGTATGCATTGGCACTAAAAGTAGCTGTATATAGCGAGCAAGGTTACGGTTGAATAAAGCCGTAACTGTGCAGAAACAAGCTTAAATTAACAGCAATAAGCCGGACAAACCGGAAGATAATGTAACAGCGTTAAGATGCGATATAATTAACGCAGCGTCTATACTAGCATTAATTGCTATAACTGCCAAAAAATCAAGGAGTAGCGCTTTAGTGATTGGAGAAAAATTAGCGGTACAAAAACAAATGCCGGGTAATAAGCCCGGCATTTGTTTAACGATGGAAGATACCTTCCCGCTCTGGTTGGTATAAAACCTCATCAATAGTAATAGTAGACATATCACCATTAGGTAAAGGCCAATTAATAGTATCGCCGGTTTTTAAACCAAGCAAAGCACTGCCTACCGGGGCTAATACTGAAATTGTTGTGCCTGATTTATCCATATCTTTTGGATAGACCAAGGTTAAACTGCTGCTTTTGCCGTCGCCCCAAGAAAAGCGAACAGTTGAATTCATGCTAACTATGTTATCAGGCAAGTCTTTTGGCTCAACAATATTAGCCCGATCAAGTTCCTTACTTAAAGTATCAGCACCTAAAGCATCGGCTGGTAAGTTATCAAGTAAAGTTTCTAACCGATCAAAATCGGTAGTGGAAATAGTTAATTCTGGTGTTGACATAATGAGCTCCTCTAGGACCACTACGTGGCTTAACGGTTAAGTTTATTGCAACGTGTAAGTACAGATAATTGTAGTGATGAAAATTTCATCAGATAATAAGTTATTTAGTTTAGGTAAAATTTATAGAGAGAAAATTAAACAGCAATCAGCCGGTTTCGCGCACGACGAAACCGGCCAAAAAATGGCAGGCAAGATCGACATTGATGAGGCTATAAGGGGGAACCCTTATGGCACAAAATGTAATAAAAGTATGCATAACGCTACCATAATGTATTGGTATACAAAGTGCAATAGTGCAATATAGTTCAGTACAGGGCTAGCAGATATTAATAAGTTTAATCTAGCAACCACCTGTACTAAAACGATTATAAATCAGGCTGAAAACTTAGTGTATTAGTCAACTAAAGCCCAGCCATTTTCGGTCATTCTAAAAGTTAAAGTTTCTTGTTTAATCTTATATTGATCGTTTTGTTTAAAATCACCGTATTGTAATTTTAATAAACCCGCTGTAATTCCAGCCGTCACTTTTTCTAACGGGTTACCTGGCTGTGCTGTTTTTTCATCAATATATTGCTTATAAGACTTTTTAAACTCTAAGCTATAAGACACTTCAGCAGCATAGTGTTGTTCGTTATCTGACCAGCCATTAATTTTTTTTACATCGTCAACTGCAATTAAATCTGGATATAGATTATTGTATTTTTGTTGTAAAGCTTGCTCTATCTTGCCTGGATTAGGAACATCCGAACAAGCAACTAGCCATAAAGCCGTAATAATAACCACTAGTGTAAATTTAAAATAGTTAGAGAAGTTGCTCATGCTTAGCCCTATAGCTGTCAAAGTTAATTATTGAGGCTAGCATAATAGCTTGTTTTTTACTGTAGCTAAATACTCAGTTATAGATTGAAAATCGCATTGCCTGCAAAACACAATTTGGTTAAGGTGCCCCTATTTAGCTCAGCTTAGGTAATATAATGCAATATTCATTATTAGGCAAAAGTGGCGTTTCTATTTCACGGGTCTGTTTAGGCACTATGACTTGGGGCAACCAAAATACTCAGCATGATGCCGATCAGCAATTAGACTATGCGTTAAGTCAGGGCATTAACTTTATTGACACTGCCGAGATGTACTCAGTGCCACCATCTGCTGCAACCTATGGTGCGACAGAAAAAATAATCGGCAATTGGCTAGCCCGCAACCCTCAGCAACGGCAAAAAATTACCTTAGCAAGCAAAATGGCCGGTAGTGGTTTGGCTTATATTAGAGATGGCAGTGCAATGACGCCAGCAAGCTTAATTCAAGCTGTTGATCAGTCACTGTTAAGGCTGCAGACTGATTATATCGATTTATACCAGTTACATTGGCCGAACCGAGTGTCACCTCACTTTGCTAAGCATGTTCCGGGGCAAATTAGTTTTAAGCAGTTTGATAGTCAACAGCAACGCGAGCAGATGCTAGGTTTATTACAGGCATTGCAAAGCTGTGTTGATGCAGGAAAAATACGCTTTTGTGGTTTATCTAATGAAACACCCTGGGGTTTAAGTCAGTATTTACAGCTAAGCAAGCAAGAATCATTGCCTACTATGGTGTCGGTGCAAAATGAGTTTAGTTTATTGCATACCAAAGATTGGCCCTATCTATTAGAGCAGTGCCATCACCAACAGGTCGCTTATTTAGCTTGGTCACCTTTAGCTGGCGGTGCCTTAACAGGAAAGTATTTACAGGGTGCTAGGCCAGAAGGTACGCGATGGAGTATGTTGCAGCGCAATGGTTTATTTCGTGACACTGTTAAATCTAATCAAGCTATTGCCGCCTTTATTGAGTTAGCAGCGAGCCATAAAGTTGCAGCAGCACAATTAGCTTTGGCTTGGGTTAATCAGGTAGAAGGGGTGACATCGACCATTATAGGCGCGACTTCAATGGCGCAATTACAGCAGAATATTGCTGCTTTTAAGCTAGAAATAACACCTGCAATACAAGCCGATATTACGGCCTTCTTACAACAATACCCTTTACCGTTTTAACAAAAAAGCCCACCTTAATGCATTATTTAACTTAAGATGGGCTTTATCTTTACTGTTTACACTTTACTTTAAAATTTCATCCACAGTGCCCTGGGCAAGTGGGTGATAACCAGGGCGAGCTTTACTATATACTTCTTTGGCAAAGGTCAGCCCTTGAGCTGATTTCGCTAACTCGGCATAGAGTGGAATAATTAATTTGCGTCGACCAATACTAATTAAATATTGCTCAAGTGCTGCGGTAATTTCAGGGTAATTAGCTTTTATAGCGAGTAAATACCACGCATGAGCAATTTCAGTATTAGCTGAATGAGTTAAGTCATAAGCACTATCTAAAGCCGCCATTTGCTGTAAATTTATGCTTAAAGGCAAGTTATTTATAAAGTATAGCCATTCATGTACCGTCCAAGCTTCGGTTGATAGTTGCTCTGCCGAAATTGAACCTGAAAACCATGACTCTATTTGTTGTTGTACTTTATTAAACACATCTGAGGTTGGGTTGGGTGTTGATTTTGGTAAACCAGGGCTATAAATCCACTCATTAACTTCTTGCTCAGTTACAATACCAGGGTGTTTAGCTAATAAATTTTGCTTTAAATAAGTGACAAAACGCTTGGTATCCATACTTTGAAATGAATGCTCGGTGAAATAGGTTTTCACAAAAGGATCAAAGATGGCTCGACCAAATCTTTGCTCTAAAAACATTAAAAATAATTGGCCTTTACTGTAAGGTACGCCACTAAAAGCCGCATCTGGATCGCGGCCTTTTAAATCAACAAATAATATGCTGTCTTCTACTGGTAAGTCTTTTAATTCTGCTTTTAAATCTTGCACCGATAGCACTTGCTCCATCACGGCACGCTCGGTACCAAAAACTTGCTCCATAATGCGGTTTTCAACATAAGAAGTAAAACCTTCATTTAGCCATAAATCGCGCCAAGTCGCATTTGTGACTAAATTACCTGACCAAGAGTGGGCTAGTTCGTGAGCAATGAGGTTAACTAAGCTGGAATCACCGGCAACAACGGTTGGTGTGATAAATGATAATCGAGGGTTTTCCATGCCACCAAATGGAAAGCTAGGCGGTAGCATTAATAAGTCGTATCTACCCCATTGATAATCACCATATAAATGCTCACCAACATCTATCATTTGCTGGGTGCTAGCGAACTCTTTGGCTGCGGCGTCTAAAATATAGGGCTCGGCATAAATACCGGTTTGATCGCTCATGGCTTTAAAGTGCAAATCGCCAGCGGCAATAGCAATTAAGTAAGGCGGGATGGCTTGGGGCATATCAAAGCTATAGTCACCATCGCGTAGGGTATCAGGATCATTATTAGCACTCATAACTGCCAGCACATTATCATCCGTATGAATGCGAGCTTGGTATGTCATACGTACGGCTGGCGTGTCTTGAATTGGGATCCAGCTGCGCGCATGAATAGCTTGGTTTTGACTAAACATAAAGGGTTGAGTTTTACCTGCGGTTTGCGCTGGGGTTAACCATTGTAAACCTGAAGCTTTATCAGTAGAGCTATAGTAAATTCGTACTGTATCGGCTTTAAAACTAGGAGTAATACTTAACTTAGACCCCATAACATCATCGCGAGCGGCTAAATTGTAAGGTACTTTTAACCATTTGCCATCTGCTCTTTTGGCATAAACCCGATCGATAATTAAATCACGAGTATCTAAATAAATATCTTGGCTTTGATCATTTAGCCAGTTAAGCGATAAATCAGCAAAGCCAGACAAAGATTTTTGTTCGAAATTAACGGTTAAATCAAGGTAGAGGTGGTCTACTTTCACTTGATCATAGTTAGCATATGTTAGGTTATCACTAACAGACGCCTGTGCAGCAGAGGCACAAACTAAAGCAGATAGTGCAAAAAGGTGATGACGAATAGACATAAAAAGTGACCCTTTATTAATTCAGTACCTGCAGTGTACTGCTATTAAGTCGCCAGCGACAAGTTAATAACCGATAAACTGACAACGGCATAAGTTATGTTAAGCTGTGCTATAAGGTTATTTAATAAATTAATATTTTATACTAAGTGGATAAGCACTCAGCGTAAAATAATAATAACAGGACGACAATATGGTAACAAAGTGGGGCTGGAAGTTGTTGCAGTTAAGCAGGAAGCTATGGATGCGAACAGTGCTTTTTGCCGTACTTGCCAACGTCACTGCATTAGCTGCAATACTGTTTAAAGATATGATCCCCCCTGAGTTAGCTGGTCTTATAGGTGCTGATGCGGTAGATAAAATATTAACCATACTTGCTTCAAGTATGTTAACGGTTACCACTTTTTCGCTTAGCGTTATGATTGCCGCTTTTAGCGCCGCGACTAACAGTGTATCACCTCGTGCTACTAGGCTATTAATGGAAGACAGTACGACCCAAAATGCATTAGCCACTTTTGTAGGAACTTTTTTGTATAGTATTGTCAGTATTATTGCATTAAGTACAGGTGCATATGGCGATCAGGGGCGGGTAATCTTATTTATTGTCACTGTGGGTGTAGTGGTATTAATTGTTGCCACCATTCTAATTTGGATTAACCACTTATCATCATTAGGTAGGGTAGGTGAAACATCCGATAGAGTTGAAGATGCGGTTTTTGCCGCAGTGCAAAGACAAGTTAAATATCCATGGCTAGGCGGTAATAAATTAGCTTCTGTCGATGATATTGGCGCCGATGCTAAACCGTTAATGACAGAGACTATTGGTTATATTCAACATGTAGATATAAAAAAAATAAATAGCTTTTGTACCGCTAATAATATTGAGGTCTTTGTGACTAGTTTGCCAGGAGCTTTTGTTCACCCAGGACGTCCTTTACTTTGGATGAGTGCACTACCCAAAGCCGACACACTAGGCTTGTGTAATGCCTTTACTATTAATGACCAGCGATCTTTTGATCAAGACCCTCGTTTTGGTCTGCTGGTGTTAGCTGAAATTGCATCCCGGGCTTTATCACCGGCGGTAAATGATCCTGGCACGGCTATTGAAATTATAGGGCGTGGCATGCGCGTGTTGTCTAATTGGCAAGTTACTGCGCAAGAAAATGTTCCTAGCAAAGATGAAGTAGAGTATCCCTTAGTATCTGTATTACCTATTCAATTAGCCGATTTATTTGATGATTTTTTTACGCCTATTGCCCGTGATGGCGCTAGTTTAGTAGAGATACAAATAAGGTTGCAAAAAACCTTTATTGCATTAGCCTATATTGGAGGTGAGTTCCAACGACAAGCACTTAGACATTCAGAGCTTGCTTTGGCTCGGGCTAAAAGTGGCCTAGCCAATGATTTTGATAATAAGATATTAGAGCAATTACATCATCAGCTTCAGCAGCAACCGGCTAAGATTGATTAATTTAGTTTGGTGGCTAACTTTATAGTTAAATAGCAGCAACTTTAATGAGTCTGTAAAGTTAATTAATGTTGATATTTTGTTTTTAAATTAATTAAAACAACAAATTAGATAAATTAACCTTATTTATATTGCGGTTATTTATTTGGCCCTAGTATAATGACTTTAAATCATTCAGAGACTTTTTTATGCGTACAAATCATCCAGTTACTAACAATCAACGTACTTTTAATTCAGAGCTGCGTTTGATCTCTGTTACTGATACTCAGGGCAATATTATTGATTGTAATGACGCCTTTGTTGACGTGAGTGGTTTTTCTCGACAAGAATTACTAGGGCAGCCGCATAATATTGTGCGTCACCCAGATATGCCTGAACTGGCCTTTAAACAGTTATGGACACAGCTTAAAACGGGCAAACCGTGGATGGGCATAATTAAAAATCGTTGTAAAAATGGCGATTTTTATTGGGTAAATGCTTATGTGACTCCCGTGACTAACAATGGCAAAATTGTTGGCTATGAGTCTGTCCGTTCTGCTGCCAAACAAGACGATATTACTCGAGCTGAAAAACTATACTCTGAAATTAAGCAAGGTAAACCGCTAAAAACGGCTGCACCAGTGTCGTTACCTACCATTATGCTAATTGTTACCTCTTTACTTGCCTTAGGCCTGTATTTCTTAACCGAACAATCTAGTGCGGCTTTTGGGTTAGCTTTAGTGTCTAGCTTAGTCTATTCCATTTGGATTAGTCTAAGACGTAATAATGATTTAGGGGTTTTAGATAACTTATTAGAACATGCCTTTTCAGACCAACTAGCCGTGCTTAGCTATACTGATGATGTAGGTGTAATGGGTAAACTAAAGGTGTCATTACTTAGCCAAAATGCACATTTAGATACCATTTTGAACAGAATTGAAAATTCATCAGCACAAGTCGCTGCAGAGTCAATTAAAAGCTTAGGCCTGACTAACACTGCAAGTGAAAAGCTAGATCAACAACAGGCTGAAACTATCCAAGTAGCAACAGCTATGAATCAAATGACAACAACTATCTCTGAAGTTGCCATGCATGTTAATAATACAGCGACTCAAGCTGGCACTGCTTATCAATTAACAAAAGATGGCAATAGAGTGTCTGATATTACCAAAGCTTCAATCGAAAAATTACGAGATACAGTACTTAATATTGGTAAATCTGTCACAGAAGTGTCGGAGCAAACCAAAAATATTGCTGCAGCAGCACAAATAATTGAACAAATTGCTGAACAAACTAACTTACTGGCATTAAATGCGGCAATAGAAGCCGCCCGAGCCGGTGAGCAAGGTCGTGGTTTTGCTGTGGTAGCAGATGAAGTGCGTAATTTAGCCCAGCGTACCCAAGAGTCAACTAAGGATATCTACGCTATTGTTAACTCTTTAACCCAAAAAGCATCAACAGCAGTGACGGTTGCTAATACGGGTAGTGAAGATGCAGAAGAAGGCTTAGCCCGAGTGTTAGAAAGTGCAGAAATGTTAAATGGCATTGCTGATGCAGTAGGAAATATTGCCAATATGTCTGCACAAATGGCGACGGCAGTAGAAGAGCAAACGCATGTTGCCGAAGATATTAATAAGCAAGTGGTTAGCATTTCAACACTCGCTGATGTGAGTACCGACAGTGCAAATGATGCGATTACTTCTATCTCGCACTTACAAAATATTGCAGATGAATTGTATGAATTAGTGGTTAGATTTAAAAAGCATTAAGTTTATTAAGTTGTTTAAGCTGCTATATAAATAGTTAAGTCATAAGCTACAGGATTAATTAATGCAAAACTTACAAGAGATTGTTAAGTACTTACAGTTTTCGAATAAGCAATTTGTGGATCGTAAAGCATTAATAGATCTAAGCCAACAGGAGGTGGACTTATTAAAGCAAGTCCATCTTCCATTACAACAATATGAAACAAAGCTAATAGATGCTTTTTATCAGCATTTATTTAAGTTTGATGCACTAGAGTCTATTTTAATTAAATCGGGCTCTTTAGAAAGCTTAAAGCAAAAACAAGCTAATTATTTTCGGCGATTAACAGCGGGAATATATGATGTAACTTATGCCGAAAATCGGCTTAAAGTTGGTATTGCACACGAACAAGTTGGCTTAAATACCCAGTGGTATATTGGTGCTTATGGTGCATATTTAACCTTAGCTAGCCAAGCCATATCTGAAATATTACAGCAACAACCTCAGGCTATTCCTGCGACCTTAACTGCGTTATATAAAGTCGCGTTGTTAGATATTACCTTAGCCTTTGATGCCTATATGTATGCTAGCCATCAAAGCCTAATTGCAGGTAAACAAAAAGTATCAGAGCAATTTAATTATCAGTTGCGCCTACAAGATGCTATTAATCGTATTCAAACCGCTTACATTACTGATTCTTCAGACGATTCTGAGCTATTTGTTCTGCTTGATGAGATGCTGTTACTCACAGAGAGTAAATCAGCTTTATTAGCCCTTGTTAAAACCAGTGAACAAAATCAACCCTACTTAAAAATTAAAGCAATCAGTGATCATGCTTTGTCGCTTGAGCAACAAAAGTCTCATAAAGATTTAGGATTAGAATTTCACCAGCTAGATAATTTACTTGGCGAAGTACTGTTAACACAAGATACAGTTATTTCTAATGATCTGGCTAATGACCCTCGGTCAGGTGAATTATATAAAAATTATTTAGATACAAAGTCATTTTTAGGTTTACCCATCCGTATAAACCAGCAAGTGAGTGCGGTTTTAGTGCTGATAAATAGGCCAGAAGGGTATAATGACAGTATTGCATTAGGCTTAAAACCGATAACAGATGCGCTTGAAACTTTAGTTATTGCACGTAAAACAAAAAGAGATCTGGAAAAAACCTTAACAGATAATGCGCGTTTAGCCATAGTCGCTAAACAAACAATTAATGGTGTAGTAATAACAGATCCTGACTTTGTTATTCAATGGTGTAACCCTAGTTATTATCAGCTTACAGGGTATAAAGCGGCAGAGGTTATAGGCAAGAAGCCGCTGTTATTACAAATAGGACCAAAATCTAGCCAAGAGAAAATTCAACAATTGATGTCTGCAGTGAAGGCGCTTAGGCCTATTGATATAGACATTATTAAATATAAAAAAGATAAAACCCCTTATTGGGCTAGGATAAGCTGTAACCCAACTTACGCAAACAACGGTAAACATATTGGTTTTGTCTTAGTTGAGCTTGATACCACAGAAGTTAACCAACAAAATCAGCTGTTACAACGCTATAAAACAGTGTTAGATAATATGCATGATGCTGTCTACTTTGTGGATGCAAATAGCTTTGAAATTATCTATGCAAACTCAGGCGCACAAAAGCAATTAGGAATGACTGAGCAAGAGTTATTATCCTTAAAGCCTTATAATATTAATGCTAGTTCAGATGAATCAGCATTTAAAGCCTTAGTAGCTCCTTTAGTAAACAAAGAGGTTGAAACGCTAAATTACAGTACCTGGCATCTAACAGCCTCAGATAAAGAGTTACCTGTTGAAGTAACAATGCAGTTAGTGAGCACAGCCTTTGGTGCTGATATTATTATTAATTTAATTCGAGATATATCAGTGCAGCGGCAAGTTGAACGATTGCGTAATGCGCAAGAGCGAGACGTTAATAACCTGCTTCAGCGTTCGGATGATCCTATAGCAATAATTAATAAGTCGCAGAGAATAATCGACTGCAATGCAGCAGCTTTATCGTTATTTGGTTTTACTAAGCAGAGTGATTTAATTAATAAAAAATTAAGTGAGCTTGGAATAGCAAATAGCCTGATAAATACTGCAGCGGCACAACGTTCAGAAAAGATTGATATAGCTTGGCAGCAAGGCTATCAAAAGTATACTTGGTTATATTCCACAGTAAAAAGTACTGAAACTCCAACTGAAATTACCTTAACCCCGGTTATTTATAAAAAACACGCTTGCTTGCAGGTTGTTTGGCGAGATTTAACTGAAATAAAAGAAAAAGAAAGAAAAATAAAACAGTTAGCATATTTTGATGAATTGACAGGATTAGCAAATAGCAATTTATTTACAGCGCGTTTGGAGTACTTATTAAAAGCGGCTAAGCAGTGTAACTATACTATCGCAGTCATTTATTTCGATATTATCAAGCTAGCCGAAATAAACGAAACTATGGGCTATAAAGGTGGTGACATTACAATTAAAGCTGTTGCAAAGCGTTTTGCTCAGCAAATTCGTCAAGCTGATTTAGCACTGAAGTTTATGGATGAAGACTTTCGTCATCATGCTGAAGTTAATGTTAACGCAGTTGATCGTGAGTTTGATGCCTTAGCTAGGATCCATGCTGATAAATTTGCTTTAGCTGCGGTGCTTACTAATTCAGGATCCGCAGCCAAGCTTACTGAACGTATTCAGAATGTTATTAAAAAGCCCCTAGATATTATGGGCAATCAATTAACTGTTTCTGTTCGTGCCGGTGGTGCTTTATATCCTGATGATGCTACTGATTATGACTCATTAATACGAGGGGCTAACATTGCTCTTGGTCATGCTAAAGAGCAACAGTTGAACCATAGTTTTTATAATACAGTTATCGGTGATAGAGTTCAGCGTCGGGCATTAATATTTCAGCGTTTAAAGCACGGTATAGTTTCAGGACAACCTAATTTTAGTTTGCGTTATCAACCACAAGTTAATTTGAAAACAGGTCAATTAAGTGGTGCTGAAGTTCTTATTCGCTGGTTTGATAATGAATTAGGTTGGGTAGCGCCAGATGTTTTTATACCACTAGCCGAAGATAGAGGTTTAATTAACCCAATTACAGCTTGGGTTATTAATACAGCAGGTAAACAATTAGCTGACTGGCAAAAGTTAGGTTATCTATCTGGACCAGATAAACAGGTTAAACTAGCAATAAATGTGTCAGCAAAAAACTTAGAAATGCCTAATGTTGCTATGTGGCTTGATGAAAAAGTTGAACAGCTAGGTTTGTCAGCGCAGGATTTTGAAATCGAGTTAACCGAGACAGGGTTAATGCGTGATCCTACCCAGGCAATTAAAGTATTACATCAGCTGAAACAAGCTGGTTTTAATTTAGCAATTGATGATTTTGGCACCGGGCATTCATCGCTTAGTTATTTAAAAAATATTAATGCTGATACTTTAAAAATAGATATGTCTTTTGTAAAAAGCTTACTTACAGATAAAACGAATCATGCAATTGTTAAAACAGTTATAGCTACCGCTAAAATATTTGGTATGAAAACTTTAGCCGAAGGCGTGGAAGATAAACTTATAGCAGATGAATTAACGCGATTAGGCTGTGACTATGCCCAAGGCTACTTTTATGCCAAGCCTATACTCGCTGAGGAGTTCCAACAAAATTGGTTAGTAAAAATGAATAATTAATATTCGACACAGGAGGGATAGTGGCTAACTTTTCAACGCTTATGCAGCAAGTGCGGCAATGTAGCTTGTGTCAGGATAATTTACCCTTATTGGCAAAACCCATTTTACAAGCAAGTGTTAACGCAAAAATTCTAATTGCCGGTCAAGCACCTGGAGTAAAAGCCCATAACAGTGGTGTTCCCTTTGATGATGCTAGCGGTAAACGTTTACGGCAATGGCTAGGGCTAAATTCAGAGCAGTTTTATAATCCCGAACTTATTGCCATATTACCGATGGGTTTTTGTTACCCTGGCAAGGGAAAAAGTGGTGATTTAGCGCCACGACCTGAATGTGCCCCAGCTTGGCGACAACAGCTGTTAGATCAAATATCTCAAATTAAACTGACTGTTATTATTGGCCAATACGCGATTAAATGGCACAAGCCTCAGTTTAAAGGCACGGTTACCGCCGCAGTGGAACAAAGCTTACAACAGCTTGCTGATGACAGCGACAACAACACCCTAGTACTGCCGCACCCCAGTCCTAGAAATAATATTTGGTTAAAGAAACACCTTTGGTTTGAACAGCAGTTGCTGCCGCTGCTACAAAAAAAGATTAGCCAGCTAATTTAATGTTAAAGAGCCAAATAACAGTAAATGTAGTTTTGGCTCTTTAATTAAGCTTTAAGCTATTTATAAAGCAGGTTAAAGATCTAAATACTGCGGCCAGCCTAATAATGGATTACTTAAACCGTGTTGGCTTTCAAGTGCATCTAACTTTTCTGGTGAGGCATCGTTAAGGGCTAGTGCTTGGTAACTTTTAGCAAACTCTAAGGTGCGTACTAAGGCCGGTATAAAGTGCGGCCCTAAATCTGCTTTAATAGCATCAGCAATATTTTGTGGCATTTCGGCAAATACCGACTCGGCTTGCATCGCAAAATAGTGGGTATTAAACCAATGTGGCTGTAAAGTGATATTGCGCAAACGCTGCTTTAAGTCATGCTTTACTTTATCGCCAGAAGTAAGGGCGCGATAGAACACTATTTCTGCTAATACATCTTCTAAGCCAAAGTGCTCATATTCATCATAGCTAGTGCGAATAAAAAACTGTTTATGTAATAACTGTCTTGCTTCTGCGTGTAAATGTTCGCGCATAGCTTGCTGATAATGTTGCCAGCCCATCCAGTCTTCGGCATCGGGTGGCGTTGATATATTTTGCAGTAAGCTTTGTTGAACATCTACATATAAAGACTTAGCTTGCTGATTTTTACTAACAGCACTTAGCATGCTCCAGCCTTTTTGAAACGGCTTTATAATACTCTCTGGTGCTAGTAAAATCGCTAAGGCCTTATCAAGATCATTATCTGCTAGCTCTCTTAAGCCTAAGCTAACTACACCGATAATATCGTTAGCCGCTTGCTCTAATAAGTGCATTTTATATTTATTATAAAATTTATCAGCAAACTTTAAGCTCATTAAAACCGCTTTTGATTTTAATAAATCTAAGTTAGCGGCATCAAGTTGTTGCTCGGCTTGGGCCTTGGCAATAACTTGAGTAAGAAAAGGCCCATTACTGCCATCACGTAGCATTAACTGCATGAAAATAACCCTTAATCTAAAAAGCTAAACATATCGTCTACTTCAGAATATTCGTCAGTGGCTTTATTATTTTCTTTGGCTTGCATCACTAATTCGGTGGCAAATTTATTAATAATACCTTCCCAGCCAGAATTTTCGTTACGAATAAGCGCTTTAATGGCTGATTCCACTCTTGGCGTTAAATAACGAATTAATGCTAATAAACTACGAGGGTCATCATAACTAATGTTATGTACATCTTCATTACGATGGCGTTCAGTAAAGCGTGTAGCCTCTTCTAAATCTTCTTCTTCATCATGCTGGGTATCATTGTAAGTATCATCATCGTGTAATTGCTCACCGCGATATAATTCAATAAAAGGAATAGATAGATAAAATAGGCCGGCAGGATCGTCAGCAATACATTGTAAAATTTCTGCTTGTTTTTCTTCGCTATCTTGATTACGAATTAAATAGGTTAAAAAATCAAAAGTATGTTGTTGTAGTTCTTCAGCATTACTTTTAATTTGTTCTTCCCAATATAGCGGTTGCTGACAGACAATATCGCGAATCTTTTCTGGTGTCATTAGCTCAGAAATAATGGAAGGAAAAGATAAATCATGCTGACTATTAATTTGGGTTAAAGTAACAATATCAATATTTTCAATGACCTCAACAAGCTGTTGATCTGACATTGTATTAGCAATTAGCTCAAATTTTTTACTGGCTTGTTTAGGTTCAATTACGGCGAGTTGCTTAATTTCTGCTGCTGCAACTTCAATTAAATTGGTCATTAAGAGTTTTCTCCTTTAAAGCCGATATCGTCATATTGATCGTCATAGCCATCTTCATCATCTGATTGGTCATCATAATCACTGTCATAGTCATTATCTTGGTAATCGTCTGCACGTTCTTCAGAGTCGTCGTTGTCATAATTGATAACAGTGTTATTGTCCTGAATTATCATAAATACTACAGCGCAAGCTTCAATTAATACTGATTCTGAATAGTCACGGATGGCTTTAATAAAAGGCAGATCAGCATTATTAAAAGCAACACTGGTTTTAAATTGATCCCAGCTTGGCATAGTTGCATTTGCTAACCATCGTTGCCACTGCTTAATAGCCTCAGGTGGAAATTTAATTTGACCGTATAAGGCAATAGGTAAATATTCCGGTAGCGCGGCCAACATTGATGGATCCTGCAGTAGGATCGCTTTCATTTTACTAGTAAATTGCAGTAACGCCGTTGGCGACTCTGGGTCATCGTAAGAATGAATGTTCTCTAACGCTTCAGTTTTTAATGACTCTAGATGCGATATATTTAACTTTTTAGACATAAATTACTCACGGATAAAATTGGTCCCATAACTCCTGCATTGCTGAAGTTGGGTCGGGTACTATTACGTTATTAAAATCTTTAATAAAAGCTGCTTTTTGCTTTGGATCTGATAATACATTGTAAGCGGTAGTGACACGTTGTAATTGTGCTGCAGCATATTGGAGCTCTTGCTCAGATAAACCAAATAACTTATCTGGATGATACTTATTGGCTTGGCGTCGATAAGCTTTCTTAATCTCATCATCTGTGGCATTAGTTTTAATGCCAAGTACCCGAAAGTGATTAATCATGAATTGTCCTGCGCACAGAAAAAGTTATTTAATAAGAACGCACTGCTGTAACTACAGCCACCAATTATAATAGCAGAATAGCGACAAGCCGTGTTAAACAAACTTAGTAAAAGCTTTTATTTTGCCATTCTATAACGATATTTCATAATAAAGTTTTACCGCGCACCTGCTAAAGGCGGGCCGGAAAGTTTAAGCTTGGTCTCTCTTCGGTTTAAGTCTAATCTGTGCTTAAATAATAGAGGCATGGAAACCATGCCTACTAACTGCAAATATTACAACAATAATAGCAATTGCTTGCGGTTAAACAACGACAAAACAGAGGATATATCATGAAAACTGATAGAAGACGTTTTTTAAAGTTATCTGCCGGTGGTCTGGTCGGCTTAAGTGTGGGCGGTGTTAGCCTTAAAGCTTTTGCTGCAGAGCAACTGGATCCTGAAAACCCACAGGCAAAAGCATTACAATATACTCATGAGTCAGTTAAAGAAGGCTCAAACTGTGCTAACTGCGCCTTAATTCAGGGGGCAGAGGGTGAGGAATGGCGTCCTTGTGCAATTTTCCCAGGCAAGCTAGTACATAGTAATGGTTGGTGTGCTGCATGGGCGAAAAAGCCAGTATAAGTTGAGCTTTAAAAACGTTGTAAATGCATAATTTAAAAAGTTAGATGAAATAAAACGGGGCCGTGATAGCCTCGTTTGTGTTGGTGCTAGATTAAAGCAACTGAATACACAGCCGGTGCATAATTGCGGCTGTCGCACCCCATATAAACCGACCCTGATAGGGCATCGCGTGTAATTGTCTTATTTTGCCGGCAAGAGGCAAATTAAATTGATGGCGGTTTTGCTGCTGTAAAAAGTGCTGTAATGGTACTTCAAAAATATCGGCAACTTCATTTGGCTCTATATGCCAGCGTGGCTGGGGGTTAACTAAAGCCACCCAAGGCACTATGGTAAAACCGGTGTTTGTTGGTTGAATTGGCAAGGTGCCAAGTAAGTCAACATTGTGACTTAGTAGGCCAATTTCTTCATTTGCTTCACGTAAAGCTGCTTCAGCCGGTGTTTCATTAGGTTCTATTCGCCCGCCAGGAAAACTTATTTGGCCAGGATGATGCCTTAAATGTAAGGCGCGCTGGGTAAATAATAAGGTTAATTCAGTGCCGTAATCGATAATAGGCACTAAAACCGCCGCTTGCTTTATATCGCTTGCTCTGCCTTCTTCAGCTTGGGCTGCTTGATGTAACATAAAGCGTTGTCGAAATTCATCAGCTTGCATTGCGGCTTACTCACACCTGTTCGATTGCAAGGTAGGTAAAATTTTATTGACTTTATCTAAGGTTTCTTGAAACTCACTGTCAACATTAGAGTCGGCAACAATTCCGCCACCTGCCCAACAATAAATTTGTTGCTGATTACACACAAGGGTGCGAATAGTGATATTGCTATCCATGTCGCCGTTAGCATTAATATAGCCGATGCTACCACAATAAACTGAACGACGATGTGGCTCTAGCTGCTCTATTATTTCCATAGCTCGCACCTTAGGTGCGCCGGTAATAGAGCCGCCAGGAAAAGCAGCCTGTAGCAAGTCAACGGCTGTGTAATTATCCGCTAAGGTGCCTGTTATGGTACTGACTAAATGATGCACTGCAGGGAAACTTTCAATAGCAAATAAGCTAGGTACAGCCACACTACCTGGTTGGCATACTTTGCCGATATCATTGCGCAATAAGTCGACAATCATCACGTTTTCGGCGCGATCTTTAGCTGAATTACGTAAATTATTGACTTCTATTTCATCTGTCATAGCGCAAAATCCACGAGGCCGAGTTCCTTTTATCGGCTTGGTTTCAACTTGCTTATTATGCAACTGCAACAGGCGCTCTGGTGAAACACTTAATACACAGCCTTGCTCTGTGCGAATAAAAGCCGAAAAAGGCGCAGCATTGCTATCGCGTAGTTTTAGATAAGCTTGCCATTCGTCACCTTGATAATGGGCATTAAAGCGCTGAGCTAAGTTAATTTGATAGCAGTCACCGCTTAATAAATACTGCTGAATTTGCTCAAATTTTTGCTGATAACTCGCTTTATCCATATTAGATTGCCACTGGCTAGTTAAGCTAAAGGGCCGGGGCTTAGGTGCAGCTGTGCTTGCATTATTATTTGAGTTAAAAGTCTGTTTTAGGTTTTGCCACCGCTCTTGTGCGTTACCGTTATAGTCTACACACCATAGCTGTTGTTGCTGTTTATCTAATATTAGCGCCCAAGTATAAAAGCCGATAGCCATATCGGGTAAGTCGATATCTTGTTTGGCTAGGCTAGGTAGGGTTTCAATATAGCGGCCTAAATCGTAACCGAAGTAACCTAAGGCACCGCCTATAAAGGGTAGTTCGGTAGCAACTTTATTAGGAAAAAACTGATTTAAACCTTGCTGCAATAACGCAAAAGGCGCGCCTTCTGTTTGAGTATTTGTTTGCAAATCAACTAAAGTCACTTGGCCATTGCTAGCTTGCAAAGTGGCTATGGGCTTGGCAACGAGAATATCGTATCGGCTATTAATATGCTGATTTGCTGCTGAGTCTAACAGCATAGACCAAGGCTTATCAGCAAAATAGCTAAAATAATGGAGTAAATTGTTTGGTATTTCGTCTTGAATTAGATGTTGCTGCATGAATGGGACTAGCCGCTGTTTCTGATGCGCGGTATCATAGCAGTACTTACTTCAATAGTTAAATATAGTGCTAGCTATTATAAATTAGGTAGCCTAGATAGCCCCATACAGCGTAGAGGACAAGTAATTATGACGGTCATTCGCCAGCAAGACTTTATTGATAGCATTGAAGATGCATTGCAGTATATCTCTTATTATCATCCACTGGATTTTATTAAAGCATTAGAAACGGCTTATCACAAAGAGCAAAACCAAGCGGCTAAAGATGCGATAGCGCAAATTTTAATAAACTCGCGCATGTCAGCTGAAGGCCACAGACCTATTTGTCAGGATACAGGCATAGTGACTTGTTTTGTTAAAATTGGTATGGATGTGAAATGGGATAAAACGGATTTAACTGTACAACAAATGGTTGATGAAGGTACGCGTCGTGCCTATTTAAACCCAGACAATCCATTACGAGCTTCTATTGTTGCCGACCCTGCTGGCGCACGTAAAAACACTAAAGACAATACACCTGCAGTTGTCCATATTGATCTGGTGGCTGGCGATCAAGTGGAAGTGATGATTGCAGCTAAAGGCGGTGGCTCAGAAAACAAAACTAAAATGGCGATGCTTAACCCGTCAGATTCTATTGTTGACTGGGTATTAGAGACCTTACCAAAAATGGGTGCCGGCTGGTGTCCACCAGGTATGTTAGGCATAGGCATTGGCGGAACGGCAGAAAAAGCGGCCGTGTTAGCCAAAGAGTCGTTAATGGACCCTGTTGATATTCAACAGCTAATAGATAAAGGCGCAGAAACGGCTGATGAAAAACTGCGTTTAGAGCTGTATGAAAAAGTCAATAAGCTGGGTATAGGTGCGCAAGGTTTAGGCGGCTTAACAACGGTTGTTGATGTTAAAATTAATAGTGTGCCAACCCATGCTGCAAGCTTACCTGTAGTGATGATCCCAAACTGTGCTGCTACTCGCCATGTTCATTTTCATTTAGACGGCAGTGGCCCTGCGGATATTAAACCGCCTAAATTAGAAGATTGGCCACAAGTGACTTGGGAGCTTGGCAGCAAAGTACGTCGAGTTAACTTAGACCAAGTGACACCAGAAGAAGTACAAACCTGGCGCGCTGGCGAAACTGTTTTATTAAGCGGTAAAATGCTTACCGGCCGTGATGCAGCACATAAACGCATTGCTGATATGCTAAGCAAAGGCGAAGCTTTACCAGAGGGTGTCGACTTTAAAAATCGCTTTATTTACTACGTTGGCCCAGTGGATGCAGTGGGTGATGAGGTAGTTGGCCCAGCTGGCCCAACTACAGCGACACGGATGGATAAGTTTACCGATATGATGCTAGGCCAAGCTGGTTTGTTAGGTATGATTGGTAAATCAGAGCGGGGTGATAAAACCGTTGCCAGTATAAAACAACATAAAGCCGTATATTTAATGGCTGTTGGCGGCGCGGCTTACTTAGTGTCTAAAGCCATTAAAAAGTCTCGTGTTGTTGCTTTTGCCGATTTAGGTATGGAAGCCATTTATGAGTTTGATGTTGAAGATATGCCGGTTACTGTTGCGGTGGACTCCGAAGGGAATAATGTCCATCAACAAGGGCCTGCTATCTGGAAAGTAAACATAGAAAATATGGCAGCAAAATAATAGTGATAAAAAGGCTACTAGATACTTAGTGGCCTTTTTGTTTAAAGGGACTTTATTCAGCCGAGCTTACATTATACATTAGGTTAAAAGTAGAATAGAAACATATGCTTTTAATAACATATCTCTTTATAGAATTGGAGTTAGCATGAAATATTCAGCCTTGCTGGTATCACTATTTTTCAGTGGTACGGCGTTAGCTAATGCGCCATTGAGTGTCGAGCATTTAAACCAAGTTAATAATCTTTATGATGTTGCCTTATCGCCAGATGGTCGCTATGTAGCTTACGGTCAAAGCAATGGCGGCTTTAGCCCCGCTGATACCAGTAGTGACTTATATTTAATTGACTTAGCCAAACAAAATACTTTAACGCGTTTAACGCAAAGCCAAGGCCGTGAACATAATCTGCAATGGTCAGCTCAGAGCGATAGTTTATACTTTATTACTAATCGAAGTGGTTCTAATCAAGTATGGCAATTAGCCTTATCGGGCGGTGAAGCACTGCAAGTAACCGACTTACCTGTGCCAGTTTCGGGTTTTATCGTGTCAGCCGATGGTAAGCAGATCGTGTTAGAGCTGTCGGTTAAGCCGGGGTGTGAAAAGCTAGCTTGTACTATGGCTGCTAAACAAGCCGATAGCGCTAAAAAAGACAGTGCCATGGCTTATGATCAGTTAATGGTAAGACATTGGGATACTTGGCTAGACGGCTATCGTAATCAATTACATATAGCGGCTTTAGGCCAAGGTGTTGTTAAAGATGCACGTAACTTAATGCCGGAATGGGATACTGATATCGCCGGTATCACTGAGGTGGCTTTTACACCCGATAACCAACGCTTAGTATTTAGTGCCAAAATTCCATCTGCTGATCAAGCTTGGCACACTAACT
Organism: Rheinheimera sp. MMS21-TC3; assembly: GCF_032229285.1. Lineage (NCBI taxonomy): Bacteria > Pseudomonadati > Pseudomonadota > Gammaproteobacteria > Chromatiales > Chromatiaceae > Rheinheimera > Rheinheimera sp. MMS21-TC3. Next base: position 2,068,456 of record NZ_CP135084.1, on the reverse strand, counting down.
TTGATATTTTTATGGTGTCGATAAATGGTGGTGAAAAGCAAAACTTAACAGCGGCTAACTCAGCTTGGGATGCGGCGCCTTCTTTCTCCGCTGATGGCCGTTTTATGGCGTATAAAGCCATGAAAAAGCCACAAGCAGAAGCCGATCGCTTTGGCTTAATGCTGTTAGATATGGTGACCGGGCAGCGTAAAGAGTTAGCAGCTGACTTTGATCGCTCTATCATTGACTATAAATTTGGTCCAGATAATCGGACTATTTTTGTTACGACCCAAGATGTAGGCCAACGCAGTATTTATGCTATTAGCACCAGTTTTGGTGATGTACGTAAAGTCTATGGTGATGGGACAGCTGGCTCACTGCAAATTGCGGGTGATAAATTAGTTTTTACTAACCATAAGTTAGATTTTCCAACCGAAGCCTTCCAACTAAACTTAGATGGTACTGAGTTAACTCAATTAACCGATATTAATGCCGACTGGCGTAATGCGGTGCAATTTGGTGACTATGAACAATTTAACTTTAGCGGCGCGAATGATGAAACGGTTTATGGTTACTTAGTTAAGCCTTGGAACTTTGATCCGAAAAAGAAATATCCAATGGCATTCTTAGTTCATGGCGGCCCCCAAGGTAGCTTTGGTAATATGTTTAATGTGCGTTGGAATGCCCAGATGTATGCCGCTCAAGGCTATGCGGTGGTTATGGTCGACTTCCACGGCTCGACAGGGTATGGCCAAGCTTTTACCGACTCTATTAGTCGCGATTGGGGCGATAAGCCGTTACAAGATTTACAAAAAGGCTTTGCTCATATAGTAAAAACCCAACCTTGGATTGATGGCGACCGTGCTTGTGCCTTGGGTGCATCTTATGGTGGCTATATGATGAACTGGATTGCAGGTAATTGGCCAACCGGTTTTAAGTGTTTAATAAATCATGCTGGTTTATATGATATGCCAAGCTTTTATGGCAGTACTGAAGAGCTATGGTTTCCAGAGCGTGATTTAGGCGGCCCAGTATGGCAAGAGGGGTCTGATTACAATAAATTTAATCCGGCCGCATTTGCTGATAAATGGCAAACGCCAATGTTAGTTATTCATGGCTTAAAAGATTATCGTGTTCCTTATGCTCAAGGTTTAGGTGCTTTTACTAACTTACAGCGCAAAGGTATTGATTCACGGTTAGTTATCTTTCCTGATGAAAATCACTGGATCTTAAATAAAGATAATCGGGTGCGTTGGTATAACGAAGTGTTTCAATGGTTAGAGAAATATACTAAAGCTAATTAATTGAGTAACAAAATGAGAGACACAAGATGAAACTATCTGAGGTGGTAATTGTTGGTGCAGCTCGAACGGCTATAGGCAGTTTTGCGGGCAGTTTGGCCAGTTTAACACCTGCAGAATTGGGCACAGCAGCAGCAAAATCTGCTATTGAGCGTGCTAAGGTTAGCTCTGCAGATATCGATCATGCTGTGTTTGGTCATATTATTACCACTAGTGCCGCTGATGCTTACTTGGCTAGAGATATAGCTTTACAAAGTGGTTTGTTGCCAAGCTCGGTGGCCTTTAATGTTAATAGGCTTTGTGGTTCAGCTGTGCAATCAGTTATATCAGCTGTGCAGCTTATCCAGTTAGGGCAAAGTCAGATTGCTTTAGCGGGTGGTGCTGAAAGTATGAGTAATGGTGCTTATTTACTGCCTAAGGTCCGCCAAGGGCTAAGAATGGGCCATAGCAATGTTGCTGATCTGACCCTTGGTATTTTAAGTGATCCTTTTGGCAGTGGCCATATGGGACTGACGGCTGAAACCATTGCCAACCAATATGGCTTTACCCGAACGGATTTAGATGCTTATGCTGTGCAAAGCCATCAGCGAGCATCTTATGCGCAGCAGCAAGGCTATTTTACGGCACAAATAGTGCCTGTTAAGGTTAAATATGGGCGACAAGAGAGTGTTTTTAGCTCAGACGAACACTTACGTCCTGATACGTCTTTAGCCAGCTTAGCTAAGCTAAAACCCGCTTTTAAAGCCGATGGCGTGGTCACTGCTGCCAATGCTTCGGGTTTAAATGATGCCGCAGCAGCATTAGTATTAACGAGTGTGGCTGAAGCAGAAAAGCGAGGTTTAACGCCTCAAGCAAGGATACTAGGTTATAGCTTTGCTGGAGTTGAGCCAAGTTTAATGGGGTTAGGCCCCATACCTGCAGTACAAAAGTTGCTTAAGCAAACCGGAATTAAGCTAGAAGATATTGCCGTTATTGAATCTAATGAAGCTTTTGCTGCGCAAGCAATGGCCGTAAGCCAAAGCTTGGGACTAGACCCAGTTAAAGTTAACCCTAATGGTGGGGCTATCGCCTTAGGCCATCCTGTTGGTGCAACCGGCTCGATATTAATTATTAAATTATTAGCCGAGTTACAACGAATTAACGGCCGTTATGGTTTAGTCACTATGTGCATTGGTGGCGGCCAAGGTATAGCCTTGTTAATAGAAGCCTTTTAAAGCTAAAGGGAACTTTTGCTAGGTTAAGTTGTCTTATCGAATTAGCTGAATGCTTTTGTCTTTATTTTCTGCAAGGATCGCTTAATGTTCGCTAAGCTATATCAGGCTAAGCTATACCAGGCTAAGTTATCTCAAGTTAAGCTGTTTCAGATTAAACACGTATTTTTCCTACTTTGTCTACTACCTAGCTTGGCACTAGCGCAAAGTTTTAGTGAGAAATTAGCCGCTGCAGCCTTAGAGCGAACTGCACACCAAGTTAGATATGATGGCCGTTATTTACGTATTGCCTATCCTAATGGTGATGTGCCAGCAGATATAGGGGTATGCACAGATGTTATTATTCGCACTTATCGCGCTCTAGGTATAGATTTACAACAATTAGTGCATCAAGATATGCAGCAGTCTTTTGCCCGTTATCCCTCAAAGCGAATTTGGGGCCTAACCAAGCCCGATAGCAATATTGATCATCGTCGAGTACCTAACTTACAAGCATTTTTTAGCCAGCATGGTGAGCAGCTTAGGCAAAGTAAGTTAGGCAGTGATTATCAAGCCGGTGATATTGTCACTTGGTTGTTACCTGGCAATTTACCGCATATTGGCATAGTGGCTAACCAATTATCGGCTGATAATAAAAGGCCCTTAATTGTCCATAATATTGGTTCAGGGCCAGAGCTTTCTGATATGTTATTTGCTTATCCTATTACAGGCCATTACCGCTATCAGCCAGCAATAGACTAACTTTAAGCCATTTCAGCGGCAATTTGTTGTAAAGATGCGGCTAATTGTGCAGGCTCTTGAGCACCCGAGATTAAATACTTATTGTTAATAATAAAAGCGGGTACCGATGAAATTCCGGCTTGTTGATATTTTGCAATATCGTCATTAACTTCCGTTTCATATTGGTTTGACGCTAAGATGTGACTTGCTTCGGTTTTATCTAAGCCAGCTTGTTCTGCACAGTCGGCTAATACGTGCTGATCTGCCACATTTTTAGCATGACCAAAGTAAGCATCGAATAATGCTAGCTTCATGGCATCAGCTTTTTGCTGAGTAGCCGCCCACTTTACTAGCCGATGGCCATCAAAGGTATTACAAGTATTACGCTGCTGAAGTTTTGCAAAGTTAAGCCCAAGCTCAGTTGCGATGGTGATCATATTATCTTGTGCCGCACGCATTTCATTGATATCACGGCCATACTTTTTACTTAACGCTTCTAAAATAGGCTGTTGTGGCGCATTTTTATCTGGGTTTAGCTCAAAGGCATGCCATTCAAGCTCTGCTTTAATATTCGGTAAACTGCTTAAAGCTTGTTGTAAGCGGGCATAGCCAATAGCGCACCAAGGGCAGGCGATATCTGATACTAAATCTATTTTAATCTGTTGCATTAATGCAATCCTAAAAGTTTATAACTACAGTTAAGCCAGCATAGGCTGTTTGTAAAGCAGTCTCAAGTATAGTGCCTCATGCTACCCCATGATATCGGTATTATTACTATGCGGTAAAACTGAATTACCTAATTGTGCCATTTGTGTGGATTTAGAAAAGATTGATTTCAGGTTATACTTAGCCATATCTAAAATTTCGTTATTATTTAAAAGGATACTAAAATGGAAATGATTAAAACACGTGCAGCCGTTGCATGGGGCCCAGGCCAGCCGTTATCAATTGAAGAAATTGATTTAATGCCACCGCAAAAAGGTGAAGTCTTAGTAAAAATTATTGCAACGGGTGTGTGTCATACTGATGCCTTTACTTTATCGGGTGATGATCCTGAAGGTATTTTTCCTGCCGTTTTAGGCCATGAAGGTGGTGGTATTGTTGAAGCCGTAGGTGAGGGCGTAACCTCTGTTGCTGTGGGTGATCATGTTATTCCGTTATACACACCAGAATGTGGTAAGTGTAAGTTCTGTTTATCAGGTAAAACTAACCTTTGCCAAGCCATTCGTGAAACGCAAGGTAAGGGGTTAATGCCAGATGGTACAACGCGTTTTTCTAAAGATGGTAAGCCAATTTATCATTATATGGGTACCTCAACTTTTTCTGAATATACGGTGCTACCAGAGATTTCATTAGCGAAAATCAACAAAGAAGCGCCATTGGAAAAAGTTTGCTTATTAGGCTGTGGTGTTACAACGGGTATGGGTGCTGTAATCAATACGGCTAAAGTACAACCGGGCGATACCGTTGCGGTATTTGGTTTAGGTGGTATTGGTTTATCAGCCATTATCGGTGCGGTAATGGCTAAAGCTAGCCGTATTATTGCCATTGACATCAATGAAGATAAATTTGAAATTGCTAAGCAGCTGGGTGCAACAGATGTGATTAACCCTAAAAACTATGACAAGCCTATTCAAGAGGTTATTGTTGAAATGACCGATGGCGGCGTTGATTTCTCTTTTGAATGTATAGGTAACGTTAACGTTATGCGTTCAGCATTAGAATGTTGCCATAAAGGTTGGGGGGAGTCAGTAATTATTGGTGTTGCCGGGGCCGGCCAAGAAATTTCAACTCGTCCATTTCAATTAGTTACCGGTCGTGTTTGGCGTGGTACTGCCTTTGGGGGCGTTAAAGGCCGCAGTGAATTACCAGATTATGTTGAACGCTACTTACAAGGTGAGTTTGAGTTAGATACCTTTATTACTCACACTATGCCGTTAGAAGATATTAATAAGGCGTTTGATTTAATGCATGAAGGCAAGTCAATTCGTACTGTTATTCATTTTTAAGCTGATTCAATATTAACTTTAGCGATAGGCTAGTTTATAGATTACAACACTCATTCTTGATTGCCACAGTAACTCGTTCGCGCAAGCGCTCTCTCAGACAACCTGTGTCAAACAAAATGAGGTTCTAATCTATCTATTAGCTAAATATTACTAATTATATTTCTTATGTTCATAGTTAGTATTTCGGTGTTTTTGGAGGTTTTATGAGTCAAGATAAATTAACTAAAGTCAGTGAGCACTTAGTGTTTGCTGGTAAACAAATCCGCTTTGAACACAATTCGCATAGCCTTAACTGTAAAATGCAGTTTTCGGTGTTCTTACCCGCTGAAGCTGAAACTAAAAAAGTGCCAGCAGTCTATTGGTTATCAGGCTTAACCTGTAATGATGAAAACTTCTCAAGCAAAGCTGGCGCTCAACGCATTGCGGCAGAGTTGGGAATAGCCTTAATTATTCCTGATACTAGCCCGCGTGGTGAAGGTGTCGCTGATGATGAAAATGCAGCTTACGATTTTGGTTTAGGTGCCGGCTTTTATGTTAATGCCACCCAAGCGCCTTTTGCTAAGCATTATCAAATGTATGACTATATTTTGCATGAGTTACCGCAATTAGTTGAAGGCCAATTACCTATTTCTGAAAATAGAGCGATAACGGGGCACTCAATGGGGGGGCATGGCGCTTTAGTTATTGGTTTGCGTAATACTGAGCGTTATAAGAGTATTTCGGCTTTCTCACCTATTTGTAATCCAATGAATGCTGCTTGGGGTATTAAAGCATTATCAGGTTATTTAGGCGAAGATAAACAACAATGGCAGCAGTACGATGCCTCTTTGTTATTAACAGAAGCAACATCACTATTACCTATTTTAGTTGACCAAGGCACTGCGGATAACTTTTTTCCTGATCAATTACGCACAGAAAGCTTAATTGCGGCTGCGAAACAGCATCCTGATGCGGATATCGAAATACGCTATCAAGAAGGCTATGATCATAGCTATTACTTTATTTCTAGTTTTATTGAATCTCATTTACGCTTTCATGCTAAGCATTTATTTGCTTAAGCAAAGGTTAGCCTAAACTAAAATTTAGACGTAGAGTCTGAACTAAAGCAGCTAAGGTGATACAGCCTATAGCTGCTTTTCTTTATCAGTAACAAAGGTATAATCAAATTTTATCCGCTAGTAGGAGCCGTCAATGAGCCAAAATAATAGCTATGATAACAATAATGTATTTGCCAAAATTCTGCGTGGTGAATTGCCTTGCTTTAAAATTTATGAAGATGAATTTAGCTTAGCTTTTATGGATATTATGCCCCAAGCAAAGGGCCATGCTTTAGTGATACCTAAGTTTGCCGCTGAAACCTTATTAGAGATTCCTGCCGATATGCTAGCGCATACTATGACGACAGTGCAAAAGGTGATGTCGGCGCAAAAATCAACCTTAGGCGTTGAAGGTGTTGTGCTAATGCAGCTTAATGGTAAAGATGCAGGGCAAACTGTACCTCACTTACATTTTCATTTAATTCCTGAGCATTTAGCTAATTTAAAAGGCCATAGTGCTGAGAAGGGGGATATGGAGCAAATTAAAGCCTTAGCTGAACAGATTAGCCAAGTACTTTAATTTAAGGCTAGCACCCAGCTCATAGCTAGGTAAGCTAGCTATGATGCTTAAAAGCTAAATTCATAATAGATTGATAACAGATATGGCTTCTTTAACGCTTAAACTTGGTTTCTAAAATAACGGAAGAGTTAGTTCGTTCAACACCATCTAGGTTACCAATATCGTCCAGAATATGGCTAAGTTGCTCGGTACTTTGAGCTTGTACTATGGCAATTAAGTCATATTCGCCGCTAATGGCATAAAGCGCTGATACTTGTGGCAGTTGCTTTAGCTCTATATTGGTTTTAGCGGTTAGCTTTTGTTTTACTTTTAAGCTGACATGGGCTGAAACTAACGCTGCAGAAAACTTATCTCCATAATCAACAGAGTAGCCTTTAATCACACCGCTTTGTTCTAGCTTTGTAATACGTGTTTGCACGGTAGAGCGTGATACATTCAGGGCTCGAGCTAAATCTGAAATACTGGTTCTAGCATTACTTTTTAACAGAGCCAACAATTTTTCATCTTCTTTTGTTATCATTTCGTTTTAATTGTCCGTTAAAATGTATAATAAACCTATTATATTGCTAATTATGTCTCTGCAAATTGACATCTTTAACCAGTATACTAGTTCACAAATTACCAATGGTCACTATAAAGTAAATAAAAACTCTTAGTGTGCCTTAATTAACCTGTCCAGTGAGGTAACGATGCAAATTACAAGAAGCTTATTCGATGAAGTAATGGTACCAAATTACGCTCCAGCTAAATTTATTCCTGTTAAAGGCGAAGGTTCACGTGTTTGGGATCAAGAAGGTCGTGAATATATCGATTTTGCTGGTGGTATTGCGGTTACTTGTTTAGGTCACTGTCACCCGGCCTTAGTGGGCGCATTAAAAGATCAAGCGGATAAGCTTTGGCATTTGTCTAACGTTTTAACTAACGAGCCAGCCTTAGCTTTAGCTAAAGTGTTAGTTGATAATACTTTTGCCGATAAAGTGTATTTTGCAAACTCAGGCGCTGAGTCAAACGAAGCAGCTTTAAAATTAGCCCGTCGTTATGCTAAAGACAAATATGGTGAGCAAAAGGATCAAATCATCGCCTTTAAACAAGGTTTCCATGGTCGTACTTTCTTTACGGTAACTGTAGGTGGCCAACCTGCTTATTCTGATGGTTTTGGTCCTAAGCCTGCTGCAATTGAACATGCTGAATTTAACAACATTGACAGCTTAAAAGCGTTAATTAGTGATAAAACTTGTGCTGTAATGGTTGAGCCTATGCAAGGTGAGGGCGGTGTTTTACCAGCAACACCTGAGTTCTTAAAAGCCGTTCGCGAATTATGTGATGCTAATAACGCTTTATTAATTTTTGATGAAGTACAAACTGGTGTAGGCCGTACTGGTAAGCTTTACGGTTATATGCAGTATGATGTTGTTCCAGATATTTTAACAACGGCTAAAGCCTTAGGCGGCGGTTTCCCAATCGGTGCTATGTTAACTACTGATGAAATTGCTAAACATTTAGTGCCAGGTACTCACGGGTCTACTTATGGTGGTAACCCATTAGCTTGTGCTGTTGCCTTAGCTGCTGTTAACACTGTGAATACACCAGAAGTGTTAGACGGTGTAATGACTAAAGCGCAATTGTTCCGTGATGGTTTAGCAAAAATTAATGAAAAATATAATGTATTTGCAGATGTGCGTGGCCAAGGCTTATTAATTGGTGCTGAATTAACAGCAGACTATGCCGGTAAGGCGCGTGATTTTATGTTAGCTGCGGCTGATGAAGGCCTAATGGCACTAGTTGCAGGTGCTAATATTGTCCGTTTTGCACCTTCTTTAGTGATCCCAGATGCGGACATTGAAGCAGGTTTAGCTCGTTTTGAGCAAGCCGTTGCTAAAATGGTTAAGGGCTAAGCAGATGTTAGTGATCCGACCGATCACTAAGGCTGATTTTGCGGCTTTAAAGCAAATTGCAATTGAATCCGGTCATGGCTTTACGTCATTACCGGTCAACGACCAACGTTTAACGCAAAAAATCAGCCATGCTGAGCAAAGTATTCGTTCTGATGTCAATCAGCCAGGTGATCAGGGCTATTTGTTTGTATTAGAAGACAGTGAAACCGGTGAAATAGTTGGTACTACAGGCATTGAAGCAGCTGTAGGTACCAGCACGCCTTTATATCACTTTCAACAAAATACCATAGTCCACCATAGTGCTGAGCTTAATGTTTTTAATCAATTAAGAACCTTAACCCTGTGTAATGATTACACAGGGGCATCAGAGATTTGTACCTTATTTTTACGAGAAAGCTATCGGCGCAATCATGCTGGGCGGTTTTTATCGAAAGTTCGATTTTTATTTATGGCTGAACACCCGAAGCGCTTTTCTGATCGGGTTATTGCAGAGATGCGAGGGGTTGCTGATGACAATGGTCAACCGCCATTTTGGCATTGGTTACAAAAGCTATTTTTAACTATCGACTTTCCAACAGCTGATCATCTAATAGGTGTGGGAAAAAAATCCTTTATTGCCGAATTAATGCCAAGACACCCAATTTATGTTGGTTTGCTGCCAGAAGAGGCACAGCAAGTGATAGGTGAGGTACATCAAAACACTAAACCTGCACTTAACATGCTTGAAAGTGAAGGCTTTATTCATAAAGGCTATATTGATTTGTTTGACGCTGGGCCGACGGTTGAAGCGCAATTAAAACAAATTAAATCGGTTGCTGAAAGTATCAGTGTTCCAGTGAAAATAGCTGATGTGTCTGGCGATTGCACTTTAGCTGTGGCAAACACTGAGTTAGAAGGCTTTAGGGCCAGTTTTTCAAAACAAGCACAATATGATGAACAAGAGCAGGTTTTACAATTAAGCCCAGAATTTGCTGAGTTACTTAAGCTTAAACAAGGTGATATGGCAAGATTTATCTATTTAGATAAAAGGTAAGCTAAGCCTTAAGTCGTATTAATTATTAATTTGTGAGATTTATATACCATGCATACAGATGTAAAAGAGCTTTTTGATAACTTATGGCAAAATTATGTTGAAGTTACCCCTTCAGCAAAAAGCGTGCATAAACTTTTAGGCTCGTCGCAACAAGATGATATTATCAATGACCATATAGCTTTACGCACTTTTAATATTGAAAAGGTTGGCTTAGAAAAGCTTGCTGCTCATTTTAAAGCCTTAGGTTATGAAGAATGCGGTGAATACCACTTTGAGGCTAAAAAGCTTTATGCTAAGCATTATGAACATGCGGATCGTAATTTACCTAAAGTGTTTATTTCAGAGTTACTGTTAGATAAATGCTCTGATTATTTACGTGAAACTATTACTGCTTTAGTTGAGCAAATTCCAGAGTCGGCTGTCACTGCAGATAACTTTTTATACTCAGGCACTCACTGGCAAGTAAGCCAAGCTACCTACGAAAAGTTATTGGCCGAAAGCGAATATGCTGCTTGGGTCGCTGCTTGGGGCTATCGCGCTAATCACTTTACAGTTAATGTTAATGATTTGCAGAGTTTTCAGACGCTAGAGCAAGTAAATAGTGCATTAAAAAGTGCGGGCTATTTACTAAATACCTCAGGCGGTGAAATTAAAGGCACACCTGAAGTCTATCTTGAACAATCATCAACACTAGCGGATTTATATCCTGTGCAATTTAGTGATGGTACTGCAACAATTCCTAGTTGCTTTTATGAGTTTGCTCGTCGTTACCCTATGAGTAACGGTATGTTGTATACTGGTTTTGTCGCGGCATCAGCGGACAAAATATTTGAAAGTACCAACGCGCGTTAACTTATAATCGGTTAACTAAAAAAGCCAGCAATTGCTGGCTTTTTTGTTGTTATAGCAAATCTATAGTCACTGTGTTATTAATTTAGCTGGGTTTATTATGGAGTTGTAAAGCAGAATGCGGATTTGGTTATTTGTCAGTGTATGTTTGCTATCAAGTACTAGTTTAGTGGCTAGCGAAGTACGTTTAGATAAAGTTGATATTGATTTACCTCATCCTGTTAATGGTAGCTTGTTAGCATTGCCAGAACGTCAGCAGTTGCTTGTATCGGGATTTAATCAGTTTGAACGCTGGTTAAGTCAAATTTCCTTATCTGACTTTACCGTTAGTCAAATACCAATCCCTGCTAAGGCTCAATTTTTTACTAAAGCAACTTTGGCGCAGCAGAAAAGTGAGCAGTTAGTTTTTATTACCACTGACGGGATCAGTTGGTTTACCGAAAAAGGTGAGTTAAAGCCATTAGTGCAAAGTGGATCTTTATATCGTGTTGTAGATAGCTCACGATTAAGAGAGAAAGATTTTGTTGTTAATTTAGGCTCAGACCTGAGCGACTTTATATTACCAGACTTTAGTCATTTGCAATTATTTCGCCAGCAAGCAGATGGCCAGTTTATTCATTATCCACTAAAGGTGCCAGCCTTAGTTAGAAGCTGGAATGATAAGCCTAATTATCAACCTCGGCCATATTATGTGTTGGATGTTAATGCGGATAACAAACTAGATATTATCGTAATACTAGAGGGACAGTTTTACGCTTTTCTCCAGCAGTCGGATGCTAGCTTTTTAACGACGGCACAAAAGTTAGATTGGCCCTTAAGGGTATCTACCGAACAAGAAGCTGATCAACGTAATGATGCCGGTGATACTTATGCCGGTAAAAACATTGATAGCTTAGCTAAGCTTACCGATATAGATGGTGATGGCATAGTCGACATGGTAATTGAGCGTGAGCAGTTTATTGATGCTTTAGAGCGAAAAACGAGCTTTAGGATTCACTTTGGGCAGCAAACTGCTAAAGGGATCAGCTTTAACTCAGAGCCTGATACCACAATAAATACCAACTCATCACCCATTGATGTCAAAATTGCTGATATCAATGGTGATGGTAAGCAAGACTTTTATATTTCAAGTACTCACTTTGGTGTTGGCACTATTATTAGAGTGTTATTACGCGGTAGTGCCAGTTTAGATGTTGATTTTTATTTATTGGATGCGAATAGGCGCTATAAAAATAAAGCTGATTTTAGGCAAGCTGCAACTATAGATGTCAGTATAGGTAACTTTCGTTTTGATATGCCATTACTGCAGTTAGTTGATTTAAACGCTGATGGTAAAAGTAGTTTGCTGTTTGGTGATGGCAGTAACAAGTTAAGATTTTATTTACCTGATAACAAACGTTTATTCCAACGAGGAAGTATTGATCTTAAGGTTGAATTACCTCGTGATGCTAAGCAAGTAAAAGTGTTAGATTTAAATAATGATAATAAAGACGATATTATCTTACCTTTTTCTAGCCATGATAATAATGAGCAACGTAATCATCTTATTTTATTATTAAGTAAAAACAATGAAAAAAGCTAACCTAGTTGGTTAGCTTTTTTAATAGGCTAATAGCCTTAAATTTAGCTGTTTTAGTAATTGTTTTTTTCAAAGGAAAAAGGTTGGCGCTTATTATCACGCAAACCAATTTCATCTACAGTATTGGCATCAAATAAGCGGCCATTAACCATAGTGTGAGTTACTTTATCCGTCACTCGAATATCTTGCAGTGGGTCACCATCTATAACAATTAAGTCTGCAAGTTTCCCTGCTTCTAAACTGCCTAATTGATGATCCATACCAAAGGTTTTTGCTGGATTTATGGTTGCCGTTTTTAGTGCTTCTAATGGTGTCATTCCACCTTGAGCAAACATCCAAATCTCCCAATGAACGCCTAAACCATCGCGTTGACCATGAGCACCAATATTTGTTTTAACCCCCAAATCTGCTAGTTGCTTTGCCGTTTCTGCTACAGCAAAGTGATTGTAATGATGATCTGGTGCTTTAGGGCGGCGCATACTACGTGCAGCTAAGGGATCTTTGGGTACTAAAGTTTGCAATTTTGGATGAGCCCAAACATCGGTTTTATCGTACCAGTAGTTTTCACCCCAAATACCGCCGTAGGCAACAACTAAAGTAGGGGTATAAGCCGTTTCACTGGCTTGCCACAGCTGTTTAATATCATCATATATTGCTGCAGCAGGTAAGGCATGCTCAATAGTAGTGTGACCATCGACAATCATGGTTAAATTATGCTGCATCAAGGAGCCGCCTTCAGGTACTACCATCATATCTAGTTCACGGGCGGCTTGGATCACTTGTTGCCGCTGGTTACGTCTAGGTTGGTTGTAACTTTTCACACTAAAGGCACCCGCTTTCTTTAAGCGTTCTAAGTGGAATTTGGCATCGTCTAGGCTATCAATATGTGAGGTATAACCCGCACCTTCAGCACCATATAAAATGGTGCCTGTTGAGAAAATACGTGGCCCGGCAATAATTCCGGCTTTTTGCATTTCACTAGCAGTAAATACTTCACGTGTATCGTTTGAAGGATCATGAATAGCGGTAACACCAAAAGCAAGTGAAGTGTAGTTTTGCCAGTTTTGCTGTGGAATTAACTGATTGCTGCCTTGAGAACCATGAGCATGGGCATCAAATAAGCCCGGCATAATCGTTTTACCGCTAATATCGATTATTTTAGCTTTAACTGGAACGGCAATATCTTGGCGGCTACCGACAGCAATGATTGTATTATTTTCAACCACAACTACGCCGTCTTGAATAACTTGGTCATTATGCATGGTAATAACTTGACCGCCAATAAAGGCTATTGTGCCTTTAGGGATATCGGCTGGAATATTCACACTAAGATTAGTGCCATTCTCTACAGAGAAAGGACGGGTTTCGCTAGTATCAAAAACACCATTAATGCTGGCATGATAAAGTTCAGGGCCTAAGCTCCAATATAGATTACGGCTATCGCTACTCCAGCTAATATATTCGCCAGCACGAACAGATAACTGTTTAACAGGGAATTGCTTATCGGTACCGCTGATATCAATTGGGCTGCCACGCTCGGTAAAAGGGGTAACAAAGACTTTAAAACGATCAGCAAAAGCTAAATATTTACCATCTGGTGATAGTTTAAATTCAGTACCAAATTTAGCGGTATAAAGTGTTTGTTGGCTATGTTTGGTTAAATTAATTCTTATTAGGCTTGGTGAGCTACCGTAATCCATAGCATAGACATGCTTGTTATCATCAGTGAACATGGGTGCATAGCCATTTTTGCTGATAAAGGTGCTATCACCACCTTTATGGCTAACTTGATATAAACCAGTATTAAGTGACCATTCTTTAGCGAGTAAACTGCCACCAGACACTTTACGATAAACAATAGTTTTACCATCAGGGCTAAATACTGGCTCAACATATTTCCCTGGTTGCTCAGTTAGCTTTGTAACACGGCCATTACGTAAGTTGAGAATTTTAACGGTGCCTTGTTGTTGGTCATTCCAAGTGGTATAGACTAACTGCTTACCGTCACGTGAAAATTGTGGATAAAACTCAAATTCAGCCACTTGTTTGGTTAAACGCCGAGGTTTAGGATCTTTTACATCAGTGATATAAAGATAGCCCATGGCTGAGAATACAGCTTGTTTACCATTAGGTGAAATCTGTACAAAACGAAGCATTTTGCTGTTAACGCTATCTTGATCTAAGTTTTGTTTGACTCGGACAGCTGTCTGAATTTGTTTGTCTGCATTTACGGTAAAAGGAATTTTAACGAGTTTTTGGTTAGCAACTGTCAATTTATGAATTTCACCACCTGCCCAAAAAATAAGATCTTTATTATCAGGCGTCCAACTTAGGCTAGGGTATACACCGTGGATTGCCCAAGTTTCTTGCATATCACGATCTAATCCATCATACAGTTTTGTATGTTCGCCACTTTCTAGGTCATACAAAAATAAGCTAGTTTGAAAATCAACTCTGCGGATATAAGCTAAGTACTTGCCATCAGGCGACGGGGTAGGCCGAATAGCGCCACCTGGCCCTTTTAAAATGGTCTCAAATTTACCGCTATTACGTTCAAATCGTTTAATGGCATAAATACCTGCTTCAGAATCTTTACTGTAATGGAAAGTTTTGCCTGGCGTATCATCTTGCGAGAAATAAATATAATCGCCATTAGGTGAAAAAGCTGGTTCGCCTAAATCTTTTTGATCATTTTCACGGGTGGTTAATTTAATGCCGGCACCACCAGATTTATGATATTGCCAAATTTCACCTGCACCTAAAGAGCGGCTAGCAGTGAAATGCTTACGGGCAACAATAAACTCACCATCAGGGCTCCAGTCTGGGCTGTTTAATAAACGAAAGGTTTCGTTAGTAACTGCTCTGGGGTCGGTGCCATCGGCATTCATAATCCAGATATTATCACCGCCACCCTCATCGCTTGTATAGGCAATATATTTACCATCAGGGCTAAATTTAGGTTGCATCTGCCAGCCAATATCTTGGGTTAAAGCTTTAGCTTCACCCCCTTTAATGGGCATAGTATAAATATCGCCCAATAAATCAAAAACAATAGTTTTACCATCAGGGCTAACATCAATATTCATCCAGCTACCTTGCGAGACATTGATGTTAACGGTTTTAAACTCTCCTTGTGGTGCATTAACATCCCATTTTACGCTGGTGGTTTCAGCCTGAATTAGGCAGCTGCTTAATGCAAGCGCGATAATGGAGGGTTTAAATAGCTTCATAATAGCCTTCCTATAAATTCTGATTTGGTTAGTCGATTTATCTACTAGATTGATATAAACAATAGCATTGAGTTAAGGCGAAAAGTAAGCTATTACGTTAGAATTGCACAAAATGAAGATAAATCAGTTTTTTTTCTCTTTATAGCACTAATTATCATATAAATTATCGTTTTAAATTGATTAATAATGATTATCTTGCAAACAAATCTGCTTAAAATAAAGTTGTAAAGGAATATAGATGTTGGATTGGTCAACTGTTCTTGCTATTGCTCCCTATAGTTGGACTAATATTGGAATAGCTTTACTTTGTGGCACTATCATTGGGTTAGAGCGTCAGTTAAGGGGGAAGCCCGCAGGGATCCGTACCTCTATTTTAATTGTTGCCGGTACCTATTTATTTATTGCTACCTCTATGTCTATTAATAGTGAAATGACCGATCCATCACGGATTATAGGTCAAGTTATTACCGGAGTAGGCTTCTTAGGTGCAGGGGTAATGCTGACGCGAGATGGTGTTGTTGTGGGGGTGACCTCTGCCGCTACTATTTGGGTGTTAGCGGCTATTGGTGTTGCAATAGGCGTTGGTCATGGTGTGGTAGCGGTAAAGTTATCATTATTAGTTATTACTATACTAATAGGCATAGATTTACTTGAAGACTCGACTTCAGTGTTACAGCGTGGAGTTCATCAAACCTATCAAGAATGGTTTGGTCGCAAGAAAGGCCGGTTATTTAGGCGCAGAAAACTAAAGCGTAAACCTAAAACCTGATATAAAAGTGCAATAACTGCATTTTACAATAACAAAAGTTGGTAGTTAAAGATGTTAGAAGCTGTATGGATAGGATTGGCTTTCACGCTCGGATTATTAGTGCGAACTATTGGTTTGCCGCCTTTGATTGGTTACTTGCTTGCTGGTTTTTTAATCTCTGCTAGTGCCTCTGGTTTAAGTCTTCCAGCTAATGGTACAACGATAATTCATCATGTTGCCCATCTAGGGGTGTTATTATTACTGTTTACTGTAGGTTTAAAGCTAAATATTCGCAGCTTAGGTAAGCCAGAGGTATTTGGTTCAAGTCTATTACATTTTAGTTTATCTATTATTTTAACTTTTCCAGCTGCTTTTTTTATTTTTGATGTGAGTTTTTATCAAGCCTTAATGCTGGCAGTAGCTTTAGCTTTTTCTAGTACCGTATTAGCCGCTAAGGTACTGGAAGCTAAACGCGAGTTACGCGCCTTTCATGGCCGAGTCGCTATTGGTGCAAGACTTACTTGCATTACTGGTGATGAGCTTAGCTAATGGCACAGTACCGTCACCATGGGCGCTTCTTGTTTTTACGCTGCCGCTATTTAGGCCGATACTATTTAGATTGTTTGATGCCAGCGGTCATGAAGATTTATTAATTTTATTTGGTTTACTGTTAGCCTTAGTAATTGGTGGCTCTGGTTTTGAAGCAGTTGGTTTGAGTTCCGAGTTGGGGGGCTTTAGTTTTTGGCGCTATGTTAGCTAAGCATCCAAGAGCTGAAGAGTTATCTAAATCTTTATGGAGCATTAAAGAAGTCTTTTTAGTGGGCTTTTTTTTTGCAAATAGGTGTTGGCGGTTTGCCTGATAGCAATGCTTGGCTATTTGCTGGGGTAATGACATTATTATTACCGCTTAAAGCAGTATTGCTTTTCTTATTACTTATTTTATTTAAATTACGTTCACGTAGCGCATTTTTAACTAGTTTAAGTCTAACTAATTATAGTGAGTTTGGCTTAATAGTAGCCAGTGTCGTGCTACCTGAATGGTTAATTCCATTAGCATTAACTGTAGCGGCTTCTTTTGTAATTTCAGCGCCATTAAACCGCTTTGCTCATCCAATATATGATCGAATCAGTAATAAATTATTTAAATTTGAAAGAGATACTCATCACCCTGATGAGCAGCCGGTTTCATTAGGTACTGCCCAAGTGTTAATTATGGGCTTAGGTCGTACGGGTAAGGCGGCTTATAATCACTTACAAAAAGATGTCTCATTAATAGCTATGGATTCCGACCCCGCTAAGGTAGCCAGCTTACAGGAACAAGGCTTTAATGTGTTCTATGCCGATGCTGAAGATCAGGTATTCTGGCAAGGGCTTAATTTTGGCTCGGTGCAAGCGGTGATTTTAAGCTTGAATGATGTAGAAGCTAAAGTTATTGCAGCTAAAAAGTTACGTAAAATAGGTTTTACTGGTGAGATTATTTCTCACAGTATGCATGATGATGAAGCTAATGCCATTATTGCAGCGGGTGCAAATGAAACCTACTTAACCATGTCTGAAGCAGGTGTAGGTATAGCAGAGCATGTAAAGCAGCGGTGTTTTTCAGCAGGGGTGGATGCGGCTTAATATAAAAGGCCCTAATACCAGTAAGTATTAGGGCCTTTGTATTTAGAATAAAATTAACTAGAGCTTCGTTCTTTAATTACATCGATAATAGCAGAAGCTGCAAAGCCATTGCTTTGAGCCCATTCTACATCACCTGCTGCTGCAACACTGCTACTGGGTAGCTGACTAATCATGAAACTAGCAGTATCAACAGCATTATTTTTAATAGCATGACGCACTAAAGGTAGGCCATCACATACAATACCTTCATACACAGTACGTAAACGTAAACGGTTATCTGATAAAGTTTTGCGTAAGCTATTTTTATTATCGGCTGCGACATATGAGCATATAGAAAAGGCTAATTGATCATTAGCTAATACTGGAGTACTTACAAATGAGCTAGCAACGAAAGCAGCGGTAAGCGCAGCAAATTTAAAATTCATAATAATGCCCTAAATAAAGTTATCAATAATAATGTTTTAGAAAAGGGCAGGGGTTACGCTGTTTGCTTTGGATAGGTGATCCATCATCGCGATGCGATGGTAGCCCAGCTATCATAGCAGATTATTTATCTGCCTTAGATCTGAAGCTTTGCGTGTACATTTTTTCAAATGACTTGCCTTTCTAAGCTGCGCACTATACAGATTGCTGGTTTTATAAGCAAGCACAAAATTTATATTAAGATAATTGATTAATTATAGTATGCACGCTTTGCTGCCAGCGTAAGTAAAGCTGTTTAGCTTGGTCTGAACTGATTTTTGGCCGGTAATGTTGGTTTGCTTGCCATACTTTATTGATATCATTTAAGCTTTTAAAGTATTTTAATTGTAATGCAGCCAAAAAAGCGGCACCTAAGACGCTGGTTTCTGCAGTTTGGCATTGTTGTAAGGGGTGCTGGCTAATATCTGCTAAAGCTTGTAAAAACCAGTTATTAGTTGTCATACCGCCATCTACTCTTAGTAATTCTAGTTTAATACCATCTTTTGCCATGGCAGTAACTAAATCTCTACTTTGATAGCAAACACTTAATAATGCGGCTGCAGCAAGTTCTGCTTTACCTGTATTACGTGTCATACCTAATATTGCTGCTTGTGCATCCGGTTGCCAATAGGGTGCACCAAGACCAGTAAAAGCAGGTATTAACATTTCTGATTGTTGGTAAGAAACTTGTTGGGCTAAGGCTTCTGTGTCTGCTGCTTGCTGGATAATGCCAAGTTTGTCACGTAGCCATTGCACTATTGCACCAGCCATAAAAATACTGCCTTCAAGCGCATAAGTAGGCTTGGAGTTAATCTGCCAAGCTAAGGTACTAATTAATTGCTGTTGACTAATAAGGATGTCATGCCCAGTATTAACCATGCTAAAACAACCTGTGCCATAGGTACTTTTTACCATACCAGGCTTAATACATGCTTGGCCTAATAAGGCTGCTTGTTGATCACCAATCATGGCGAGTATAGGTATGCTCCTGCCAAACAGTTTAGGGCATGTATGGCCAAATTCAGCTGCATTATCTTTTATTTTTGCTAATAGTGAGCTGGGAATGTTAAACAATTCTAGTAATTTTGGGTCCCAATCAAGTGTATGTAAATTAAATAACAAAGTGCGACTAGCATTAGTAGCATCAGTTGCGTGAACCTTGCCAGCAGTTAAGCGCCACAATAGATAACTATCTACTGTGCCAAAGCATAATTCTGAATTATTGGCTAAATTACGAGCATTAGGTACTGTATCTAATATCCAAGCTAATTTAGTTGCTGAAAAATAAGGATCTAGACGTAAACCTGTACGATATTGAATATCGGCTAAATGCCCTTGTTGCTGTAATTGATGACAAGTATCAGCAGTGCGTCTATCTTGCCAAACTATAGCATTGTATAAGGTTTTACCTGTTTGCTTATGCCAGAGTAGACTGGTTTCACGCTGGTTAGTAATAGCAATAGCAGCAATGTTTCTAGCAGTAAGTTTGGCTTGTTTCAGTGCGTTAACAATACAATGATAAACACTTTGCCACAGTTGCTCTGGATCTTGCTCTACCCAACCTGATTGGGGGTAAATTAGCTCAACTTCTTGCTGAGCCACAGTTATAACTTTTAGCTGTTTGTTATAAATAATAACTCGACTTGAAGTGGTACCTTGATCAATAGCAAGAATATATTCTGACATAATGTATAATCTACTCAATACTAATCAGTTTTAAATTGAGACTAACAGCAATTAGGCAATCTGCCTATAGCCAAGTTATCTAACTAAAGAGGCATTTATGATCGTAACCTTTAAATCTAAAGCAGGTAGTGACACTGCTTATTTCGAAAATATTGCTCTTAAGCTTTTAACCATGATGGGTAGGGACAACAAAGTACCTTCTGCATTTTATGCGGAAGATGTTAGTGCGGCTTTACAATCATTAAAACAAGAATTAGCCAAACTAGAGCAACAAGAGCGAGAGCAGCTAGAAGCTGATGAAACAGATCCGGATAAAGAAGTGGTTAAATCTGAACATATATCTATGCAAACCCGTGCTCAGCCCTTAATAGAACTGTTAACGAAAGCTGAAAAAAAACAGGCATCAGTATTTTGGGAATAAATTAACGAGCAGTTAGATTACTAGGCTGCATTAATAAGTAACAGCCTAGTAATTAATATCTATTAACTATTTATTATGGTTTTTTAACCCAGTTACCGTCTCGTAAAATATAATGGCCTGAGCTGGTGCGTTCTATTGCTTTTTTGCCAGCTAAAGCTTCAACATCAGCAACGGCTATACTATTTTGCTGCGCAAGCTTAGTGTATTCAGCACGCCTAGCATCGTTAATTAACTTTATAACTTCTTCTGCAGTAGCATTAGGGCTAACTAAACCTAAATAACCATTGGTTTGTTCGCCGACTAAGCCTTCAGCTTTAACTTGGCCAAGTGCAGCCATGGCTTGTTGTAAGTTTAAAGCCATTACCGGTAAACTAATGGCAAAAATGGCAGTTAATAATAAAACTTTTATACTGGTTAAATATTTCATCTTTGCTCCTTAGAATAAACCACTAGAATCGCTAAATAATTCATCTAGCTGTTTATCGACTTTAATAAAAATCTCATGTTGAATTTTTACGTTCAAATTAATATTAATTGGCTCCGCTGGTAGGGCTACTTGTACTTTAGGCGTACAGGCGGCAGCCAACAATGCCAAGCTAATGGCTAGGGCACACTTTTTTATCATGGGGACTCTCCGTTTGAAGCCTTAGCGGCTTTTTGTTGCAAACGCTGTTGTACGCGGCGTTTAATTTTTTCACTTATTTCACTATTTAATTGCATACTGGTGATTAAAGCTGGCAGATCTTCTTCTAAATTAATATTAAAATTAATGGCACGTCCTTTTTCAAAGCTTGGATTATTACCTTGAATGGATAAAGCTAAGTTAAGCTTACCGGCTGCATCATAACTGACATTACTAGATAATACTGAGTAGTGAAAATTATCAAGCGCATCTAGAACCACTTTCAGGCTTTGGTTGCCAGCTGCCATACCACTGGCTGCTGCAGGGCGATATTGTAGCTCACCACCAGGGCTTTCAGCTGCGATATGACCTTTATCTACTCTGATACCATTGTTACTGATTAATAAAGGAATAGTGCCTGAAATTAAGCCATTACCTGTTAAATCTGAAGTTGGATGTTGTTGTAATACTTTTGCAAGATCAATTTTATCAAGTTGCAACTTGATAATTTGCTGCTGCTTAGTCAAATCTAGCTGTATGGGATCGGCTGTAATCTTGCCGCCCATAGCTCTAATGTTTAGGTATTGTAGATCCAAGATGCCATTTAAAATATTATTATTTTTAGCTGTATAGTTTGCACTAAGTAAGATGGGGCCAAGTTCAATACCTTGCGAAAACTCGGCTAGTTTGGCTTGTTGAACATCCAGAGTAAGATTATCATTATTATAGCCTAAAGCTATTTCGGCTGTTAAAGCTTTAAAAATACCACGATCATAAATGCCAGATAGATCATTAAGCGTTAGATCTGCAACCAGTAAAGTCTGGTGTGGGCTTAGGCTAAGCTTACCTTTAGCCAGTATTTTTCCTCGATTGATCTCTAATAACGCTGGCCACTGCACTAAGCTTGCAGCTAAAGGATTACTGGCTAATAAAAATATCTCATCAAGTTGCCAGTCTATTTTAATTTGTTCAGGGTTATAGGTGCCTTGATGATTAATGACCAGATTAGCAGCATTTTCTAATTTAGCATTTAGGCTTAAATTATTAAAATTACCTGAAATTTTAGCTTGATATTGCCATGCCTGAGTTATTAATTCTGGATGTTTTAAATTTGCAATATCAAGTTTAAATTGGCTATCTATAGATAGCGCTTCTTGGCTACTAAAGTGGCTAGGTTGTAGCTTAAGCATAAGTTGTTGAGCACTAATATCTGATAGCTGCAGCTGATTTGCCGTAGCATTTAATTGGCTTAAATCTAGCTGCCATTTAGAGGCTTGCCAAAACCCACTAAATTCAGAGTCTATTTTGAGTTGGACAAGATTAATATATTCATTGTTAGCCAGTTTATAGTTTAACTGTGCTTGTTGGAGTTGCAGCTTAACTTCAGTTAATTGAACGCTATAATCTTCGGTGGCATTAATAACAATTTTGCTATTAATCTTGGCTTGGGTTGCCCCCGTAGTTTTAATGTTTGCCACTATGGGTAATGCTGCTAAGCTTGGCTGACTGCTACTGTCGGCATTTAATTCCAGAAAAATACCATCAATATCCACTCCATATTGTTTAAAGCTATTGCCTAACTGTAATTGGTTAAGCTGTAAAGCTGACTGTAATTGATAGTTGCTAATATCACCTTGATTTAAACTAAGTTGGGCAGTTAAGTTGCCTTTTATTGCACCTACATTAGGTATGTTAAACTCTGACGGTAAGTCGGCATTAAACTGCCAATTGCCACTAAGCTGCTGTACAAGCTTAGCCGTATCTAAAGGCAAAGGTAAATAAAGCTGCGCTTGGCTACTAATATTAATAGGGGCAGTAAATTGCTCTAGTGCACTAGGGGGGAGACTAAGCTGCCATAGGTTAAGTTGTTGTTGCAACCAAGCGCTGGGCGGTTTAGCCGTTAATTGTAAATTACTATTGCTGTTTAGTTGTTCAGCTGTCTGTGAAAACTGCTGTTGTAGCGCTAAAGAAATAGTGTCATCAATAGTAACGTCAGCATAAATAGAGGGCAGGTCGTTAGCTGTATTGATGAAACCGGCAATTTGGCCACGAACAAGACTAGGGTTGACGATATCAGCTAATTGGATTTGATAGTCTAGTTGCTGCTGATGAATAGTTATTATGGCATTAAGGCTATAACTACAAAATTGCTCAGCACAAGGTAATTGCAATTGTAGCTGATTAATAGCGATATTTTTTGGTATAGCTGCTGGTAATTGCCACTGTTTAGGTAAGCTAAGCTTAGAATCACTGGTTTGATTACTGTTATTAGGCCAATGCTTTAGAGTTAGCTTGCCTTGTTTTAGGCTTAGTAAATCTATATTAGGTGAAAATAAATCTGACCAGTGCCAGTTCAGCTTTATATGTTGCAGGTGAACATCTAGCTCTGGCTCTAGCAGAGTAAAGCTAAGCTGACTAAATTCAATTTGTTTATAACCGATTTGATGAATAGCGTAGTTAAGGTTTGTTATAGGCAAATTTTTAAGCTGATATTGTAAATAGGCATAGCCAGATACTAAGCTAACTGCGAGTAGCAGAGTGATTATCAAGATAAATTTTGCTAGCTTAAACATAATTCAGCCTTAAACATAATGCGCCACCCTAGTTAGCCGTTCAGAGTATAATTAGAATGCTATGAATAGCTTATGAATATAGCAGTGCTGTTAGGGCTTAACTAGAATTAACGCAAGATAATAAAAAAAGGCTACTTTATCTGTTTAAAGTAGCCTTGTTTAGTAGCAATTAAGCTTAATTAAAGCCGTTGCTAATTATATGAAAGGTATTATTTACGTTGATCTGAAGAGGCATCGCGAATAGCGCGGAACTCATTGCCTTTATACCAGTTAGGCCATTGACGGCTATTTGCCAGCTCGTTGCCTACTTGGAAAAACAATTGCATATCTTGCTTAGCGCCGCTTAAATCCCAGTTAGCATCATATTCGTCTTCAACTTTATGATAGCAGCATTTATTATATTCAGCGCGTTGGGCTTTACCCCATTCTTTACCATGTTCAATATGGTCATTGCCGCTTTTTGCATACAAAATAGGCACGCCTTTTTTCGATAAACTAAAGTGATCTGAACGATAAGCAATACCGGCTTCAGGGTTAGGCTCACGAACTGCATAACGACCTTGTTGCTTGGTGTAGTTAATTAAGATATTTTCAACTTCGTTATTACCTAAGCCTACAATAACCATATCTTTCATTGGACCATAAACGTTCATGACATCCATGTTAATAGCTGCGACGGTTTTCTCTAGTGGAAACACCGGGTTAGCTGCATACCAAGCTGAACCTAATAAGCCTCGCTCTTCAGCAGTTACTGCAACAAAGACAACTGAGCGCTCTGGTTGTGGCTGCTGTGTAAAGTGTTCAGCAAGGGCAATTAAACCACCAGTACCTGAGGCATTATCTTGAGCACCATTAAATACGGTATTAGTTGGGTTAGACAAATCGACACCTAAATGATCCCAATGCGCCATATATAGTACATATTCATCAGGGTATTTACTGCCTTCTATATAACCAACAACGTTGCTAGAGGTTAACTCACGTAAGTTGTTTTTTACGCTAATAGAAGCTTTAGCTTGTAAATCCAGCGGAGTAAAATCTTTTTGCAGCGCTTTTTTATGCATAGTGGCTAAATCAGTGCCAACATTTGCAAATAGCTTTTCTGCTGACTCGGTTGTTATCCAGCCTTCAACTTTAGCTAAATCGGCATTTTTGTTTTCATTAATTAAATCAAATTTAATTGGTGAACCATGAGCAACTACGCCCCAGCCATAACTAGCAGCGTCAGTTTCATGGATAATTAATACCATAGCCGCACCTTGACGGGCAGCTTCTTCATACTTATAAGTCCAACGGCCATAATAGGTCATGGCGTTACCATTAAATAAGTTTTCATCTTGAGTAGCAAAGCCAGGATCATTAACAAACATGACAACGGTTTTGCCTGTAACGTCTATGCCTTCGTAATCATTCCAGTCGTATTCTGGTGCTACGATACCGTAACCAACAAACACCATATCACTGTTTTCTACAGCAACTTGATCGGTAACTTGCTTAGTCCAAGCGGTCATTTCATCGCGATAATTAAATTGCGCAGGTAGCTTATCGCCAGTAAGGGTTAAGGCTGAAACTTCTACTGGATCAATTTGTACTAAGGACACAGGTTGTTTATAGCTATCACCATTGATAGGCTTTAAACCCATGCGGCGAAAATTATCTTCAAGATAAGCAACGGTTAACTCTTCGCCTTTAGTGGCAGGTGCGCGGCCTTCAAACTCATCTGACGATAATACTTTAATGTGTTCAGCTAACTTGGGAAAACTAGCTTGTTCTGAACTTGCGATTGTTGTTTGGCTGTTAACTGTGGTTACTTTATCATTATCGCTACAAGCAGTTAGTGCTACACAGGCTGCTAATGCTGCGGCAATCGTTGATAACCTGGAAAGGGTAGTCATAGTTGCTCCGTAATCTTTGTTATTATAAGCTGCCGCTGTTCACGACAACTGATATAGTAATCCAAGCTGTAAGCTTGAACCAGTAGCTTTATTGTCTAGCTGCTAATATTAGTCTTTATAACCCCAAGGTGTTGGTGGTAAAGCGATAGGCTTGGTTAAATCAAAATCGACTCTAAATTCACGACCTTCACGCACTAAACGATAAGTAAAAGTGTCGGGGTAAATATACATTTGCCAAATGTTGGTATTAGATTGTGGATTGCCAAGTTTCGCAAATAGCTCTTTTGAGTACTGATCGGCTGGGAAGCTTTGCACAGTATCAAAGCCGGCATCTATTGTATGACCGCCATACATGGTAGATTGATCGTAGCTACCGTCTTGTAAACGATGGTCGTGTTTTAAGCTAAGACCTGAACCGGTTTTTGTAATTACCCAGGTGCGAGAATGATCATTACCGACATGAAATGGTATTTGTAATTGACTATCAGTACAGTTACGTACATGCATAATTAAGCGGCCTTCAAAACCACCGCTTGCCGGATTATCAACCGTCATTTTACCTTCATAAGCTTTTCCACAATGCTGGCGTAAGTTATCAAAGTAGTTATCATGACTAGTAATAGAAACTAAAGGTGCGTCTTGCACAGTATTAGCAGCAGCAGTCAGACTGAATAGTAAAGTTGTACTTAAGAGTATTAATTGTTTTTTCATACTTGTTCCCCAGTGAAAAGTATGACTATACCCAGAACCAAGAAGAGCTGCAAACAGCAGTTGCTTCTACTAAGTTTAAATGTTGCAGGAGATAAGATGAAAAATGAAATAGATGGCATGTTTTTACTTACGGTTTTTGCCAAGATTGAAAAAAATGGTACTGCAGTCACTAATGATTTAGGGGCTGGTTTTACGCTAGAGGGGATTACGGTTAACTCAGGTTTTGATGGTTACGAAGTATACTTTGATAATGGCAAAGTGCAGCTTACCTTAGGTTTTCATAATCAATGGAATACAACCGCAGAGAATGAAACTGAATATGATGAGTTTGTTAAAATGCTAAACAATATCGATAAAAAATATTAATATTAAGGGCAATTACTCAGATAAGGTTCAGCAAAACGCGTTAAAATAGGTAATAACAGTATGCATAAGTCAAAAATACAACTTAAAGTATTTAGACGGCTAAAGGGCTGTTGATTTAAGTAAATAAACGCGATATGGTAGCGCAGTCAATCGAATACGATAGACCAGAAGAGGCGCATTAGCCAGGTAGTTGCAGTTAGAAGTCTATACTTCGTAGCTGTAATAAGGGGGTCTAATGCCGAGGAAATATTAGCTATAGAACTAATATTTTCGGTCGTTAAGGCTGAATCCTTGCGACTGTCACCTGACACTTGGTGGAGAGCTTCTGGCCTTTGTTAATTGCACAAGCGATCTTTCTTAGTCTCGTTTTGCTGCTAGCAAAAGCCACGCTCTGCTTATTGTATTTTATAAGGAGAGAACCTTGCCCAATTTAACCGTTGCCAAATTTGGTGGCAGTAGCGTAGCTGATTATGCCGCTATGTCACGGTGTGCCGATATAGTGTTAAGCCAACCTGATATTCGCGTTATAGTTGTCAGTGCGAGTTCTGGTGTTACAAACTTATTAGTTGATATTACTCAAGTCTCCAGTGTAGAAACGCGCTTATTGGCTTTGCAGGGTATTGAAGATATTACTTTTGCGGTATTAGATAAGTTGCAGCATAAAGAAGCTGTAATGCCGAGTATTCAAGCATTATTACAACGTTTAACTACTTTAGTGAAGCAAGATAATTATAAGTTTTCACCAGCTGAAAAAGACGAAATACTTTCTTTTGGTGAGCGATTAAGCTCAGTTTTATTTAGTCAAGTTTTATTAGAGCGGAATATAGCTGCTTATTGTTTTGATGTAAGGCAGGTTATGCGTACCGATAGTCATTTTGGTAAAGCAGAGCCTGATATTAAGCAGATTAAAACGCTTTGTTTAGAGAAGCTTGTGCCTTTATTAAATCATTCAGTAGTTGTCACACAGGGCTTTGTTGGTGGTAATGAGTTATTGCAAACCACAACTCTTGGTCGTGGCGGCTCAGATTATAGTGCAGCCTTATTAGCAGAAGCACTAACAGCCGATGTGGTACAAATCTGGACTGACGTTGTGGGTATTTTTACCACTGATCCTCGCTTAACTGAACAGGCTCGCTGTATTAATGAATTAAGCTTTGATGAAGCTGCAGAAATGGCAACTTTTGGTGCTAGAGTTATTCATCCAGCAACATTATTGCCAGCAATTCGACAAAATATTGCAGTCTTTGTTGGCTCAAGCAGGGAGCCAAATTTAGGGGGAACTTGGATTGCAAAAGATGTAGAGAATAGACCAGCATATCGGGCGATAGCGCTAAGAAAATCGCAAACCTTAATTACCTTAAAAAGCCCTGAGATGCTGCATGCTGCAGGCTTTTTAACTCGGGTATTTGATATTTTAAGTCGTCATGATATCTCAGTTGATTTAGTAACAACTTCTGAAATTAGTGTGGCATTAACTTTAGACCAAGGCGGAATGACAACTGCTTTTAATTGCGATATAGATTTAGCTTTATCTGAATTAGAGCAGTTTTGTGATGTGTCTGTTGAG
This sequence comes from Rheinheimera sp. MMS21-TC3, assembly GCF_032229285.1. Classification (NCBI taxonomy): domain Bacteria; kingdom Pseudomonadati; phylum Pseudomonadota; class Gammaproteobacteria; order Chromatiales; family Chromatiaceae; genus Rheinheimera; species Rheinheimera sp. MMS21-TC3. The sequence continues at coordinate 2,040,359 of NZ_CP135084.1, read as the reverse complement.
CGGGGCTTAAGTTTAATTGCAGTCATAGGTAATCATTTACATAGCAATGAGGGCGTGTCAGGCGAGTTATTCAACACTTTAGAGCGAATAAATATGCGTTTAATTTGTCATGGCGCCTCTAAACATAACTTGTGTTTTTTAGTTCAAGATAGTGAAGCTGTAGCTGTAGTTAAGCAGCTACATAATAGTTTATTTGCAGCTTAATTTACTGCTTAGTTAAGGCCATACTGTTAGCGTGATAGTTAGTCGATAGTGCAAACTGTCACGCTATGACTGAGGTTCATTCTCTACAGAGCGTAAGTCAAGTAATTGATACTTATCTATAAGTGCATACAAAGTCGGCCTAGTTACCCCTAAAATGTCCGCTGTTTTAGATAAATTACCGTTAGCTAATGAATGAGCATGACGAATGGCTAGGCTTTCTGCTTGCTCTCTTACCATGCGCAGGGTAGCTGTTTTGCTGGTTTTAGCTGTTAAGCCCAAATCTTCTGCAGTAATTTGTTTACTGTCAGCTAAAATAACAGCTGACTTGAGTTTGTTTTGTAGTTCACGAATATTGCCAGGCCAAGTATGTTGAAGCATAGCTTGCATAGCACAATCAGTAAAACCTTGAATTTTAGTCTTAAATTCATCATTAAAACGATGCAACAATGCTTTGGCTATAATAATAATATCGTGACCGCGATCTCTAAGCGGTGGGATCAGTAAAGTGATTTCGCTAATACGGTAATATAAATCTTCACGAAAGCTTTGCTCTGCTACCATTTCAGATAAATTTCGATGCGTGGCGCAAATAACCCGCACATCAACCTCTATCTCTTGGCGGCCGCCAACGCGTTCTATTACTCGCTCTTGTAAAAAACGTAACATTTTTGCTTGTAGGCTAAGGGGCATATCACCAATTTCATCAAGCAATAAGGTGCCACCATTAGCGCACTCAATTTTACCTAAAGTCGTTTTATTGGCACCGGTAAAGGCACCACGTTCATAGCCGAACAACTCACTTTCTAATAGGTTCTCTGGAATAGAAGCACAGTTAATAGCTACAAAAGGTTTATTTACTCTAGGGCTTTGTTTATGTATAGCACGGGCAAACACTTCTTTACCTGTACCACTTTCGCCTAATAATAGTGTGGTTATTTCTGTCGGTGCAATTTTTTCAACTGTACGACAGGCTTTAATCATAGCGTCACTATTGCCAATAATATCTTGGGTACTAGCGTTACTATTGCGTAAAGCTTTATTCTCAGCTTCTAATTTTGCTAGCTTTACTGCGCGATTTAAGATGATATTTAAAACATCGGCATCAATTGGTTTTTGATAGTAATCATAAGCCCCTTGAGCAATAGCTTTGAGTGCGTTGCTGTTATCAGTATTACCTGTAATAACAATAACCTTAACATCGGGGTTAAATTTTAATATTTCATCTAAGCAGGCTAAACCTTCGCTGGCATTTGTTTCGTCAGGTGGTAAGCCTAAATCAAGTGTTATAACAGCTGGCTCATAGCGTCTTAGCTGCGTTAATGCTGAACTTCTGTCTTGGGCAAAAACAAGTTCAAATTCTGATAAACTCCATTTTAATTGTTTTTGAATACCAAGATCGTCTTCTATGACTAGTATCGTTTTCATCTAACCATCCTTGTTATAACAGCTATACACTAGTTAGTGTAATGGAAGTATTAGGGTAAAGGTAGTTCCAATTGCTACAGTGCTACTAACCTGTAGTTCACCTTGATGCTGGGCTGCAAATTGCTGTGCGTCATAAGCACCAACACCCATACCAGAATTGCCCTTTGTTGAATCAAAAGGTTTAAATAAACGCAACCGAATAAACTCATCTGACATACCAGAGCCAGTGTCCGTAATGCTAATGATAGCTTTATTCTGCTCTACAGCTAAAGAGACCTTAATATCACCTTGTTCATCAGTAGCGTGCTGAGCATTATCAATTAGATGATAAATTACACTAGCAAAACGTTCTTTATCTAAAGACAGTTTAGCATCAACTGTAGCAGTAAATGAAGGTAAAGGCAGCTTGGTTGCACAGCGCTCTTTAACGACTTGGTTAATAACATCCTTAACGCTAAAGGTTGTTCCTTCAGTAGCTTGAGGTCGCTTACTACTAAGCTGCTGCAACATATTACCTAGACGTAACTGCATTGCGGCTAAGGTATCAAAGCTATCATCAATAAACTCAGGATTGTCACGATGTTTTATGCTGTTTTTAAGCATTAAATCTAATTGTGCTTTAACATTTTTTAAATCGTGGACAACAAAAGCAGACATACGGCTAAAAGCAGCAAATTGGGCATTTTCGCTTAAGGTTTCACTGGCTTGCATTAACAGTAAGTAGCTACCAACTTGTTCTGAAACTAACATTAAAAAGTCACGCAGTTCCCAATTTAAACTGAGTTGATCAATATCAGGTGCATTGAGTAAACATAGTCCCCATAATTCGCCCTCAGAATGAATAGGGACCATAATCTGGGCATCAATCTTTTTGATATTACTAATATTTGCCACAAAGCTATCAGTTTTATCATTAAGATCCACTAACCAGTATTTATCGGAAAATTGCGCGTTATACGCGGTAACAAGTTGAACTTCAGTAGGGTTAAGAGCGGGTCGGTCGTGGCAAGCCAAAGTAATAAAGTTTGTGCCTTGCGTGTAGCGAATAATACAGCCACGGCTGTAGCCAATGGTCTCTAACCAAGCTTGTAAAATAGTATGATATTGTTCTGGCTGGCTAAGATCAATTAAGCGTAAATGCCGAGTAAGCATTAACCATTTTTGGCGATAATCAAACTTATTTGCGAAGAAGTGCTTCTCAATATATACCTTTAGTTGCCGGCGAACTGCACCTGACAACAGTAAAACTGCTAACATGGCAAAGCCCAAGACTAAAAAGGTGGCTTGGATTAAATGTGACCATTGACCACCAATATAGCGGATATAAAAACCCGCAACGGCGATTAAAATTAAATAAATACCAGCGGCAAAAACCAATGAGCTTTGCAGTACAATATCGCGTGAAATATAAACATTAATGCCCCAAGCTTGAATGCGGCGAACAGAAATAATTAATAGCGGTACCATAGCGGCATAGACAAAACCTCGTGCAGACCACAATTGATGATTTACTTGGGCAAATAAAGCTGATTCAGCAAATAAGATAAAATCAAATAATACGCAAATAGTAAAACCAAGAACTAAAGGTTTGTATTGCCATTTATTACTGTTAGCGCGGCGATATATAGTTTCAAGTAAGGCTAGTTGGATTACGCAGAGCACTAAACTGCCAGTAAAAATGATATATGCCGAGACTAATTGCCAGCTACATAGTATGGCCCAAGCAATCATTGTTAAACTAAATACTTGTACATGCCTTTTTTGCCAGAAATGCTTAAATTGCAATTCTGTTTGGGCCAAGCTGGCTAGTAAAAATAATACTAAAATAAAGTTACGACTTAGCTCAAGTATAACTGAAAGATAATGTTCATAAGGTGCGGTATCGGTTAGCAGATAAAAGCTAGCCCATAAGGTGCTAATAAATGCCCAAGTCAATAATAATGAACGGGGTAAGTTTTTACTTTTAGTGGCTAAGGTTAGCAAAAAGAAAAAAAGAGTGGCTATTGCTGCTAAGGCAAAACCAATTCTATCTAAAGCTAACTGAGTAACAAAATCCATAAGCTTGGCCTATACAATACTACTTATTATTGGCTTGTTTTATTGCAGCAATGCATGTAAAAAATGGATGGGAATAGCATAGCTAATATTGCTAGGGTCACTTAGCACGGCTTCTCTAGTTGATTTAACAAACACTTTATTGACCACACCTATGACTTTAGCCGTTTTTATATCAATAAGCGGGCTGCCGCTGTTTCCTGGGTAGGCTGTTGCATCTAATTGATAGAGTAAAAAGGGCGCTTTTAATTGGCGTAAGGCGCGACTGTCAATAGTTTTTGAACTGTCAGCTGGTATGGCTATAGGGGTAATGGCAGAAATTATCCCGGTATGTGTAGCTGGGTATAAGCCTAAAACAGCAGTTATTGGGTAGCCAATTAATGCAATAGCACTACCTTCATCAATATGTTTGTCATCTGCTAATGTAACTGTAGGCAGTTTTTCTTTAATAGTTAAAACAGCTAAATCGTGGTCAGTGTCAGTTTTAGTGGCTAAAACTGAGTGTACTTTGATATTAGTACCGTTACCTGATAGAACGACGTAGCTTTCATTGCGCTGGGTATTGAGCGAGGAAGAAATAACATGATAGTTAGTGACAATTTTACTGCCATCAGCAATAGCAAAGCCGGTACCAACTAAACGGATCCGCGGAGCGGCTAAAGGATTATGGATACCAATAGCAACGATGGCCGGTTTGATATCTTTTATAACTTGAACTAAATCAGCTTTTACAGAAAAACTAAATAAGCAGCAAAGTAGCAAGAGGTGAGATAATAACTTTAACATAAAGTAGACACTCCATATCTATATTTATATGTTGTGATTTTATATTAGCGTAACTGATAACAAATAGCTGTAATCAATTAAAGTTTTATCGGCTTGAAAAGCTAAGGATGGTTATAATAAACCCAGCTATTATAAAAACAGCTGGGTTTAGTCTAGGCAGGGCTTTTATACTTTACGGCCTTGGCTAATAATTTCTTGAGCCATTAAATCTGCAACTGTACTGGTTGGTAAAGCTTGTTCATCAGCACGCTGAAATAAGTTTAATAAAGTATCGTATATTTCATTTACTTTAGCTGTAGCTTCGTCGGCATTATAGCCTTCAGCACGCATTTCAAAGGCAACGTTAATAATACCACCGGCATTTATAACGTAATCTGGTGTATATAAAATACCCTTTTGTCTTAATACTTCACCGTGGCGGCGCTCTTTTAGTTGGTTATTAGCGCAACCAGCTATTACTTTAGCTTTTAATTGCGGAATAGTGTCATCATTTAAGGTAGCACCTAAGGCGCAAGGTGAATAAATATCAGCTTCTACACCATAGATTTCATCTAAACCTACAGCAGTAGCACCAAATTGCTCTACAGCACGTTGCACAGCTTCTTGGTTAATATCGGTAACGATAAGTTTGGCACCTTCTTTATGCAGGTGTTCACACAAATAAAAACCCACGCTGCCTAAACCTTGTACGGCAATAGTTTTACCGGCTAAATCGTCACTGCCAAAAGCATGTTTAGCTGCTGCTTTAACACCGCGGTATGTACCTAAAGCAGTAAAAGGCGCAGGGTTACCACTTTTACCTTCTAAGCCAGCTACATAAGGTGTCTCTTTATGTACTTGCATAATGTCACTAGTGGTAATGTTAACGTCTTCAGCACTGTAATAAGTACCTGATAAACGGTGAACCATACGACCAAAGGCACGGAATAACTGCTCTGATTTTATTTTTTTTGCATCACCTAAAATAACTGCCTTACCACCACCAAGGGGTAAACCGGCCATGGCATTTTTATATGTCATGCCCCGAGATAAACGTAATACATCGTTTAATGCTGCTTCATCTGACGCATAATCCCATAGCCGACAACCACCAACAGCTGGGCCTAAGGCTGTGCTGTGAACTGCGATAATGGCTTTAAGCCCAGTTTCAGCATCACTACAATAAACAATTTGTTCATGGTTATCGAACTCAGAATGATTAAATACTGCCACGACTGATTTCTCCGTTAATAAGATAAGCCTATCGATTAAATTAAGGATAGGTTCTACGACTGCCAAAATAGAGTGTGATTTTCTGCGGCGCAATGTAGCATTTCAAAACAACTTTCACCACTATCACAGTAAAATTTAAACTGGTCATGCCAGTTGGCTGCGATGAACTGTTTAGTCGGAACAATCTAGATCAGAGCTTGATTGTCATTAAGCTCTGATCTAGAGTAAGGAAAATTAATATTAGGAAGTAGTACAATGAGTGAGCAGTTAACTCAAGAGCAGCAAGTAGAACAACAAGAGTTTGAGAAAACTAGAGCTGAATGGGTTCGTAAGCAATTTCAAAAGGCTAACGAATACTTGGCTAGCAAAGGCATAGTGCCAGATAATGTTAGTGTTAAAGAGAGTCGTTATTTGCCACCTTACATGGCAATTTGGAAACTAAATACTAAACAAAAACAATCATATTGGGTTATTAGTGGTGATTTACCGACGGATCATTTAGCGATAACTGCTGCTGAAAATGCTAGAGAAGCAGTTCGCTCTTTTTCTTTACAGTGGCAAATGAAAGCACAGCAAATTATTAATGCCGGTATTGATGATAAAACTAAGCATGATTTTGCTCAGTTATTGATTAACCGTGCTGAAGCTTTATATAGCATGTTTGAAGATGAGCAACTATGGCAAGCTGAGCCAGTCTAATATGTAAATATATTCTTACAATAATAAAAAACCGCAGTAATAGCGGTTTTTTATTATGTGCACATTATTCAGTAAAGTACCAATAGCCTAGATTTATCATTTGCGTGAGTAATTGTAGGCGTTCATCAGATTGACTGAAAATTAGATTGTCTGTTACAGATAAGATTTCTTGATCGGTTAACAGTTTAACCGTCGCTAGCTCTGTAGCAGGAATACTGACTTTATCGCCATTAATAAAAAGTAAAATATCACTACTGGCATCAGCTTGATAGTAGCAACAACGTAAGCCTCCCACTCGAGTTAATACCGAACCTTCTGTAATATATTCAGCAATTTCTTCTACCGTGTAATGTGGATCTGGCTGATTAATATCTAGTTCATGCTTAGCTTGACTAATCATCTCACCAAACCAATGTGGTAATAACTCCTTATTATTAGCCATATCACTTACTAGCTGCTGGACTTGTTGTAAATCAGCAGCGGTGATAGCGCCTATAGATTCAGCTGGCTGCCGATTTTGGTCGCTAAAACGATTACCACTTAAGTTTTGATCCAGTAAGTGATCGGCAAAGCCATTAATTAAATCTTTTTGTGATGGTGCTCTAAAACCAACAGAGTAATTCAGACTGTTTTCAATACTGATACCATCGTGCGGACATCCAGGTGGTATATATAAAATATCTCCAGGTTCGGTAATGACATTAATGCAGTCAGTAAAAGGGCTAACTTGTAATAAGCGAGGGTGGGGGCAATGTTGCTCTAAGCTTGGATCAGGCATACCAACACGCCAGTGCCGTTTACCTTCACCCTGTATAATAAAAACATCATATTGATCTAAATGCGGACCAACACCGCCACCTGGGGTGGAAAAGCTGACCATTAAGTCATCTATACGCCAATTAGGTATAAAACGAAACGGCTGTAATAATTTTGCCGCCTCTTGATGCCAATGATCAACAGCTTGAACTAACAAAGTCCAGTTTTGCTCACCAAAGTTAGCATAGTCAGTAAAAGGTCCGCTGTGCAGTTGCCAGTTGTTATTGTTATTACTAACAATGCGCGATTCAATTTCTTCTTCTAAGGCTAAACCAGCAACCTCATCAGCACTTAAAGGGTCAACAAATTGTTTAAACCCAGCTTTAATTAGCACAGGTTTTTTTTGCCAATAGTGCTGTAAAAATTCAGCAAGGCTAAGATGACCCCAGTTTAGTGTGTACATAGTTATTCCTGATATCTGCTTTGCTTAAAGCATGGCTAAAAGTGCGAATAAAAAAGGCGCTATATTATTAGCGCCTAGTATATAAATTAATACTTAAACTTACAAAGTATCAGTTATGCTAACTGCAGCACCAATATAATTAGCTGGCGTTAATTGTTTTAGCTGGGATTTAACGTCATCTGGTAAGGCTAAACTGTCAATAAACAAGTGTAAGTCAGCTGCTTTAATACGTTTACCACGAGTTAACTCTTTAAGTTTCTCATAAGGCTTTTCAATTGCGTATTTTCGCATGACTGTTTGTACAGGTTCAGCCAATAATTCCCAGTTTTGGTCAAGCTCAGCCAATAGGTTGTCTGCATTTACTTCAAGCTTACTAATGCCTTTGAGTGTAGCGTGGTAGGCAATAAGCGTATAACCAAAGCCGACGCCTAAATTACGTAAAACCGTAGAGTCGGTTAAGTCACGCTGCCAACGAGATACTGGCAATTTAGCTGACAAATGGCTAAAGAGCGCATTAGCTAGCCCTAAGTTACCTTCAGAGTTCTCAAAATCAATAGGGTTCACTTTATGTGGCATGGTTGATGAGCCAATCTCGCCAGCAATAGTGCGCTGTTTAAAGTGACCTAAAGCAATGTAGCCCCAAATGTCTCGATCAAAATCGAGCAAAATAGTATTAAAGCGAGCAATAGCATCAAATAGTTCAGCAATGTAGTCGTGAGGCTCTATTTGAGTGGTAAAGGGATTCCAGCTTAAGCCTAAGCTAGTAACAAATTGCTCTGATAATTGATGCCAATCTAGCTCTGGGTAAGCTGATATATGAGCATTATAGTTACCTACAGCGCCATTAATCTTACCCAGAATATCTACAGCTGCAATTTGATCACGTTGTCGCTTTAAACGCATATAAACGTTAGCCATTTCTTTACCCATAGTCGTAGGTGAAGCAGGCTGACCATGAGTGCGCGCCATCATAGGAATACTTTTATGTTCGTTTGCTAAAGTTTTAATGGCCTCAAGCAAAGCATCACATTGTGGCAGTAAAACTTGGCTGCGTGCATCATTAAGCATTAAACCATGCGATAAATTATTGATGTCTTCTGAGGTGCAAGCAAAGTGAATAAACTCACTGATAGCAGCAAGCTCTTTATTATTGGCCACTTTTTCTTTTAGCAGATACTCAACAGCTTTAACGTCATGATTGGTTGTTGCTTCAATATCTTTTACTCGCTGAGCATCTTCTAAGCTAAAGTCGCTAACGATACTATCTAGCAAACTATTGGCTTCTGAAGATAAACTTGGTACTTCAGTTATACCTGCAGTGGCGGCTAAAAACTGTAACCAACGTACTTCAACGGTGACGCGGTATTTAATTAGACCAAACTCGCTAAAATACTGACGTAAATCAGTTGTTCTGCTGCCATAACGTCCATCTAAGGGAGAAATAGCGGTAAGTGCATTCAGTTGCATGTCGGCTCCTATAAGCTCGAAGGGGACAGCTGGGCTAAAGCTTGTTTGGCTTCTGCAACCAGCTTGCGGCGTTTAAAGATAAAGTGTAAGCGGCTGCCACCGGCTTGGCGCCATAGGACAGCTGCACGAATGGCGGCTAATAACAAGGCACGAACTTTATGTTGTACATTGTTTTGTTTTAATAGTTCAGGCTGACCATAGATCTGGATCTTAGTACCCATACTGCTAATACAATTGCTGTAAATGTCGGCAAGATTGGCAATAACATTGTCATCTGTAATGGTAAAGTGTTGTAGTTGACGCTCTAAATGCTGCAGTTTATGTGCTAATTGGGTCATTTGTTTTGGTGTTTTATGCAGCTTTCTTTCTAGTGCTAGCACACCAACTAAGTAGCGGGTTAGTTCAACGTCTTTTTGCGGTTTGTCACCTAGTTGATCAACTAGTAACTGTAAACCTATTTGTAAATTTTTAAGTTCACCACCATAAACATCTAGTGTGCTTGCTGCATCTAATTTAGCAACACTATTAAGGCAGATAGCAAGTTCTGCTTCCATACTGCTATTACTGCGGGCGCTATGCTGTACTAATTTAACCGCTTGGCATAAGCCGGCAAGCGCAATAATTTGATTATTAAGAGAGTTATTCATTAATTTAGTGTTTTATCAATAATGCCGCCACCAAGGCAGACGTCGTTAAGGTAAAATACCGCAGATTGGCCAGGTGTTACGGCTTTTTGTGGCGTATCAAAATTTACGATGACATCACCATTTTGTTGCGGGATTAAGCTGCAACCTATATCTTGCTGTCTATAGCGTGTTTTTACGGTACATTTTAACTCAGCAGTTGGACCTTTACGATCAGTCCAATGTAATTGCTTAGCGATTAAGCCTTGGCAAAATAAGCGCGGATGATCTTGGCCTTGGCCAACAATTAATTTGTTATTAACTAAATCTTTATCTACCACATACCAAGGCTCTTCGCCGGCATCACGTAAACCACCTATGTGTAAGCCTTTACGTTGGCCAAGAGTATGGTACATCAAGCCATCATGCTTACCTATTACAGCACCATCTACACTAACAATATCACCCGGTTGGGCGGGTAAATACTGCTGTAAAAAATCTTTAAATTTACGTTCGCCAATAAAGCAAATACCGGTACTGTCTTTCTTATCATGAGTAATTAAGCCTTGCTGTTCAGCAATAGCACGCACGGCAGGCTTTTCTAACTCACCTATTGGAAACAAAGTTTGGCTAACATGTTGCTCACTAAGGGTATATAAAAAGTAGCTTTGGTCTTTATTATTATCCAAGCCTCGAAGTAGTTGCCAATGGCCATCTATATAGCGGCGGCGAACATAATGGCCTGTCGCAATATAATCTGCGTGTAGTGCTTCAGCTGCAAATTCTAAAAACGCTTTAAATTTAATTTCTTTATTACACATAATATCAGGGTTAGGTGTACGTCCTGCTTTATACTCAGCCAAAAAGTATTCAAATACATTATCCCAATATTCTGCTGCAAAATTAACTTTATGTAGCACTATGCCAAGCTTGTCACAGACATCTTGTGCATCGGCCATATCTTGTGCTGCAGCGCAATATTCATCATTATCGTCTTCTTCCCAGTTTTTCATAAACAGGCCTTCAACTTGATAGCCTTGCTGGATAAGTAAATAAGCTGATACTGAAGAATCAACTCCGCCGGACATGCCGACAATGACTTTCTTACTGCTATTTTCTGCCATTACACCGTACTTTTAACTAGTTAAAATCTCGGCGCGTATTATAGCACTATTCTCATTGACAAAGCATGTTATCTTGTTGGCTGGATCAGATTTAAAGGTAGACGGACGCCCTGTTGAAATAGTTGGATAGCATCTAGCACTAGTTGACTCCGGACTGCCAATGCCGAATCTAAAAGCTCTTGCTCATTATACCAATGCAGGGCAAGGATATCGGGGTCTTGTGAACTATACTGCTCAGGTAGGCAGGTAGGTTCAAATATAAAGTTAACTCTAACATAACGATGATTATTCGCTGCATGTAACTGAGAAATGCCTAGCCAATGGCTTGGAGTTAGGTTTAAGCCGGTTTCTTCTAATAATTCTCGGCTAACTGCTGTTAATAAATCTTCATTTTCTTCTACATGACCGGCTGGTTGATTTAAAACCCGTAATTGACTTTGTTTATCAATTTCTTCAACAAATAAAAATTTTTTTTGGTAATGCACCACCGCAGCAACGGTGAGATGTAGCTGTTCTCTGCTCATAATCGAAGTTCTTATTGCCAACTGATTGCACTCTATGGTTGACAACTTAGCATATAGGATGAAAAAAGCTTAGGCTACTGTTAACTATTTTATTAAATGCCATGCTGCTATACTACGGCCGCTTTGCAACAAATGCGTTTAAAATATCAACATCGTACAAGCATCGGCATAAGTTGCTGATACTATAGTGCAGATGATCGCGAACACATTACAGGAATAGATATGTCAGATAAAATTGCAAAAATTATATACACAGAAACCGATGAAGCACCAGCCTTGGCCACTTACTCTTTATTACCTATAGTACAAGCCTTTGCAGCTGCTGCAAGTATAGAAGTAGAAACTCGTGATATTTCACTATCTGGGCGCATTATTGCTCTTTTCCCTGACTTTTTAACGCCAGAACAGCAGATAGCTGATGCCTTAGCAGAATTAGGCGAGTTAGCAAAACAGCCTGAAGCTAACATTATTAAGTTACCTAATATTAGTGCTTCTACACCACAACTAAATGCTGCGATTAAAGAATTACAGCAAAAAGGTTATGCCTTACCGGATTACCCAGTAGAGCCTAAAACAGATCAAGAACGTGATATTAAAGCGCGCTACGATAGAGTAAAAGGTAGTGCAGTAAACCCTGTATTACGAGAAGGTAACTCAGATCGTCGTGCGCCGGCCTCTGTTAAGCAATATGCGCGTAAGAACCCACATAGCATGGGTGCATGGTCTAGAGACTCTCTTTCTCATGTTGCCCATATGACCGATGGTGACTTTTATAGTAGCGAGAAGTCAGCTACTTTAGATAAAGATGACACCTTAAAAATTCAGTTAGTCGCTAAAGATGGTAGCGTTACGGTATTAAAACCAGAATTAAAAGTATTAGCAGGTGAAATTGTTGATGCGGCTACTATGAGTAAAGCGGCATTATGTGCGTTCTACGATAAGCAAATTGCCGAAGCTAAACAACAAGATGTTTTATTATCATTGCACTTAAAAGCAACAATGATGAAAGTGTCAGATCCTATTATGTTTGGCCATGCGGTTATTACTTTCTTTAAACCTGTTTTTGATAAGCACGCCGCTTTATTTACTGAGTTAGGTGTTGACGTTAAAAATGGTGCTGGTGATATTTACAGCAAAATTGCTACTTTACCGCAAGCTAAGCAAGATGAAATTATTGCTGATTTAAATGCTTGTTATGCTAATCAACCTGAATTAGCGATGGTTAATTCAGATAAAGGTATTACTAATTTACATGTACCAAGTGATGTGATTATTGATGCTTCTATGCCAGCAATGATCCGTAGTTCAGGTAAAATGTGGGATACAACCGGTAATTTAAAAGATACTAAAGCGATGATCCCTGATCGTTGTTATGCCGGTGTGTATCAAGAAACCATTAATTTCTGTAAAAAACACGGTGCTTTTGATCCTAAAACCATGGGTTCAGTGCCTAACGTGGGCTTAATGGCGCAAAAAGCAGAAGAATATGGCTCGCATGACAAAACCTTTGAAATTGCCACAGCCGGTGTTGTTCAAGTACTCAATAGCCAAGGCGAAACAGTTTTTGAACATGCAGTAGAGCAGGGCGATATTTGGCGTATGTGCCAAGCTAAAGATGCACCAATCCGTGATTGGGTAAAATTAGCGGTTAATCGTGCTCGTTTAAGCAATACACCTGCGGTATTCTGGTTAGATGAAAATCGTGCTCATGATCGTCAGTTAATGGCTAAAGTGAATACCTATTTAAAAGAGCATGATACTAGCGGCTTAGACATTCAAATTATGTCTCCTGTTGAAGCAACGCGCTTCTCATTAGCACGTATTAAAGATGGCTTAGATACAATTTCTGTAACGGGTAACGTACTACGCGATTACTTAACCGACTTATTCCCAATTTTAGAGCTAGGTACTAGTGCTAAAATGTTATCAGTAGTGCCACTGATGAATGGCGGTGGTTTATTTGAAACTGGCGCGGGTGGTTCTGCACCTAAGCACGTTGAACAGTTTTTAAAAGAAAACTATTTACGTTGGGACTCATTAGGTGAGTTTTTAGCCTTAGCGGCGTCTTTAGAACATTTGAGTTTAGTTACTAATAACAGTAAAGCTAAAATTTTAGCTGATGCTTTAGATCTAGCTACAGCTAAGTTCTTAGACAATGATAAATCGCCGCGTCGTAAGCTTGGTGAATTAGATAACCGTGGTAGTCATTTCTATTTAGGCATGTACTGGGCAGAGGCTTTAGCAGCGCAAACTACAGATCCAGAGTTGCAAAGTCGCTTTGCTAAGTTAGCACAAGCGTTAAATCAGCAAGAAGCGACAATTGTCGCTGAGTTAAATGGTGCTCAAGGTAAAAAAGTTGATATTAACGGTTACTATCGTCCAGATAGCAATTTAGTTTCAACAGCTATGCGGCCAAGCAATACCTTAAATACTATTTTAGCAGCGTTATAATAGAACTATATATTTCTAACAAAGTAAAAAGCAGGCTTTAAGCCTGCTTTTTTTATCGGTGCGCACTAAATTTTTAGTGGACGTAGCAATTACTCAACTATTTCGCCTGGAAGTTTAATATTGACAGCATGTAACCCTTTAGGACCATCTGATAAATCAAACTCAACGTCTTGGCCAGCTTTTAGTGTTCGGTAGCCATCCATACTAATAGTAGAATAATGAGCAAAAATGTCTTCGTCTCGACCATCTTCTCTAATAAACCCAAATCCTTTGGCATTATTGAACCATTTTACTTTACCGGTAGCCATACAACTTACTTCCTTCTCTAAGTTAGCTAAATTCTGTATTCTAGGTTAAATGGTGGGGGGAAAGCGTCACCTCCATCAACTACTGTAGATAATTTGTGCAAACAGTCAAGTTATTTGCAAAAATAAACCTAATTTTTACTATATGTTAACATTAACCCTTTGATGGATGACGCAGCTATGGCTATAGTTTATGAACAGTAATAAAGAAATTGAAGAACAAGATGTTGTATTAGAGCAGTTAACGCAGCAACGGGTTGAACCACCGCGAATGTATAGGGTAGTGTTGCATAATGATGACTACACCCCCATGGATTTTGTAATAGATGTTTTAAGTCGTTTTTTTAACTTGCAGTATGAGCAAGCGACTGAAATTATGCTAAAAGTACATTATGAAGGTAAAGGTGTTTGCGGTACTTTTACGGCTGAAATAGCCGAGACCAAAGTTCAACAAGTGATGCATTATGCTAAAGAGCATCAGCATCCATTACTTTGTACGATGGAACACGCTTAAATTCGGTCTTAGTTTAGTCTACTATTGTACTCAAGTAGTTTAGGAGTTGGATATGTTGAATAAAGATCTTGAGTTAACGCTTAACATGGCATTTAGGTTTGCCCGTGAGCGTCGACACGAGTATATGACAGTAGAACATTTATTATTAGCACTGTTAGATAATCCAGCAGCAGGGGAAGCGTTACGCTCTTGTGGTGTGGTTATTGACAAGTTTCGTGCCGAATTAGCAAGCTTTATCGACTCAACCACACCTGTTTTGCCTGAGGGAGAGTTAGAGAGGGATACCCAACCTACCTTAGGCTTTCAGCGAGTGTTACAACGAGCCGTATTTCATGTTCAATCTTCAGGCAAAGTAGAGGTTACTGGCGCGAATGTCTTAGTTGCTATTTTTAGTGAGCAAGAATCGCAAGCGGTATATTTATTAAAGAAAATAGATATTAGTCGTTTAGATATTGTTAACTTTATTTCACACGGTGTAACGAAAACCGAAAAGCTAGAACATCATGATGAGCACATCCAAGAAGATGGTACTGAAGCAATCAGTGATGACAGTAAGCATTTAGATAACTACACCTCTAACTTAAATATTTTGGCTAAAAATGGTGAGATTGATCCCTTAATTGGCCGCGATAAAGAAGTAGAGCGCGCGGTTCAAGTATTATGCCGACGTAAAAAGAATAACCCACTTTTAGTAGGAGAAGCTGGGGTAGGTAAAACGGCGATAGCCGAAGGTTTAGCCTATAGAATAGTTAATAATGAGGTACCAGAAGTTATTGCTAATGCAACCATCTACTCGCTAGATATGGGCGCCTTATTAGCAGGAACTAAATATAGAGGTGATTTTGAAAAGCGCTTAAAAGCCTTACTCAAAGAGTTACAGCGAGAAGAAGACGCCATTTTGTTTATAGATGAAATTCATACTATTGTCGGTGCCGGTGCTGCATCTGGTGGTGTGATGGATGCGTCAAATTTGATTAAACCGTTGTTATCAAGTGGTAAGTTACGCTGTATGGGGTCTACTACTTATCAAGAGTTTAATTCAGTGTTTGAAAAAGATACGGCTTTAGCTCGTCGTTTCCAAAAAATTGACGTGTTAGAACCTAGCGTTGAAGACACAACAAAAATTTTGTTAGGTTTAAAAGAACGTTATGAAAAACACCATAATGTGAGTTATACCCAAAAAGCAATTCGTGCAGCGGCAGAGCTATCTGCTAAATATATCAATGACAGACATTTACCTGATAAAGCCATAGATGTTATTGATGAAGCGGGTGCTAGTCAGCGTTTATTATCAGAAGAGTTGCGCAGCAAGGTAATTGATGTTGCGGAAATAGAACATGTTATTGCTAAAATGGCACGTATTCCAGAGCAGTCGGTATCGGCTTCAGACACCGATGTTTTAGCAAATTTAGATCGGAACTTGAAACTAGTTGTATTTGGTCAAGATAAACCAATTGAAGTATTAACTTCAGCTATTCGCTTGTCTCGCTCAGGCTTAGGTAATGAAGAGAAACCTATAGGTAGCTTTTTATTCGCCGGCCCAACTGGAGTAGGTAAAACTGAAGTGACTAAGCAACTAGCTAAGGTATTAGGTGTAGAGTTACTGCGATTTGATATGTCCGAATATATGGAGCGGCATGCGATTAGTCGGTTAATTGGTGCACCTCCAGGGTATGTCGGTTTTGAACAAGGTGGATTATTGACTGATGCTGTTTCTAAACATCCTTACTCAGTAGTGTTATTGGATGAGATAGAAAAAGCTCACAGTGATATTTATAATATTCTGTTACAAGTAATGGATCACGGGACCTTAACGGATAATAATGGCCGTAAAACTGATTTTAGAAACGTAGTATTAGTGATGACCACCAACGCAGGCGTACAAGAGACTGTACGCAAGTCTATAGGCTTTAAGCAGCAAGACCATAGCTCTGATGCTCTTAATGAAATTAATCGCACCTTTAGCCCTGAGTTTCGCAATCGATTAGATGGAATTATTTGGTTTGAACACTTATCTGAAGATATTATTTTACAGATAGTTGATAAGTTTATCTGCGATTTACAAGTGCAATTAGATAAAAAACAGGTAAGTCTTGAAATTGATGCTAATGCAAGGCAGTGGTTAGCTGATAAAGGTTACGACAAAACAATGGGAGCTAGACCCATGGCAAGACAGATCCAAGAGCATTTGAAAAAACCGTTAGCCAATGAAATATTATTTGGCCAATTAGTGCATGGTGGTGATGTAAAAGTAGCTTTAATTAATGAAGAATTGCACTTTGAATATCAAGTTGCAGATGAGCCTGCATTGGCTGATTAAAGCAGATATAGTAAAATTAAAAACCCGGTGTGATACCGGGTTTATTATATTTTGCCATGTAGACTTAAACTAATTAGTTGTTAGTATCAATTAACGTTGACGGAAAACAATACGGCCTTTAGTTAAATCATAGGGGGTTAATTCTACAGTCACTTTATCGCCGGTTAAAATACGAATATAGTTCTTACGCATTTTTCCAGAAATGTGAGCGGTAACGACATGGCCGTTTTCAAGTTCAACTTTGAACATAGTATTTGGCAGGGTATCCAAAATGGTACCTTGCATTTCAATAACGTCTTCTTTCGCCATTCAGCGCATTTGCCTCTTTAAATTGGATGAACCATAAAAAAATCTGCGCAAATTGTGCCGAAATTGACGGCATAAGTAAAGGAAGAAGCGCATTTTTAGCTAAATGAATGCCATTGTCCCCGAATAAAGCGTTGTTGCGGCTTAAAATTAGCCTTGTAAGCCATCTTTTTACAGCTTTCAATGTTATAACCAAGATATAACCATGTCTTGTTTAGTTGACGTGCGACTGTTGCTAAATTAATGATAGCTAATTTACCAGGAGATAAATAACTAACATTGGGGCTATAAAAAGTATAGACCGCAGAAAGACTATTTTCTAATACGTCGACAATAGTCACACTGACTAATTGGTTATTATGATATTGCTCTAAAAATTGTACTGCTAACCAGTTACATTCTAGCATGCTATTTAAATCGGCTTGGCTTGCTGGGTACATACTGCTTTGTTTATGCTTAAACGAAATATAAGCTTGATACAACGTAAAGTAGGGAGCAGATGGCGTGCTAACAAATTGGTAATGCCAAGCTTCTTTTTGAGCCTTTTTTAGTAGCTTGCGTTGGCTAGCGCTTAAGGTTAATAACTTTGGGTTTAGCCTTACTGCTTGGCATGCATTGCAAGATGAACAATGTGGGCGGTAAGCCTGATGATGGCTGCGTCTAAAGTTAAGATCCATTAATTGCTGATATAAGTCAGCTGTTAGTGGTGTAGCAGGTAAGACGAAAGCGAGTTTTTGTTGTTGCTGTGTTAAATAACTGCAAGGACTGTCATAAGTTAACCCCAGCTCTATATTCTGCATTATATAGCCAATATAATTGTTTGAGGTTGCCAGCAGTTAGCAGCAATTATCTCATCACGTTGTTGATACAATAAGGATAAATAATCATTACGAGAAATAACGCTAGCACCCATTTGGCTTAAAAAAGGATTTGGAATTTGACAATCTATCCAACCTGAAGCGTACTGCTGCAGATGTTGCTGTAAGGCTATCAACGCAAATTTTGCCATATTAGGGGCTAAATTAAACATAGATTCACCACAAAATAAACTACCTGTTGCTATACCGTATAAACCGCCAACAAGCTGCTTATTATGCCAAACTTCTAAACTATGGGCGTGGCCAAGGGTATGTAGTTGATAATAAGCCTGCTGAATTTCCGATAAAATCCAGGTTTCAGCTTGGGAAGCTCGCGGCGCAGCACAATGCTGAATAACTTGTTTAAAGCAAGCATTGATAGTAAAGACTAAAGGGGTTTTATGTAGTTGTTTTCTTAAACTGCGATTTAAATTTAACGAATTAGGTGCAAAGATTGCACGTTGCGATGGGCTCCACCATAGAATAGGATCTCCTTGACTAAACCAAGGGAAAATAGCTTGGCGATAGGCAGAGATTAAGCGTTTAGCTGTTAAGTCTCCACCCATTGCGAGCAAACCATCTGGTGAGCTAATAGCTTGATCAACTGGCGGAAACAAATAGTTAGTTGCCGCCAGTTCAGGTAAGTAAATGGTCAATTTAAAAGCTTACTTAGCTAGTGCATCCAAATAACGCTCAGCATCGAGTGCAGCCATACAACCCGTACCCGCAGAAGTGATAGCTTGACGATAAATATAATCAGATACATCACCTGCAGCAAAGACACCTGGCAAGCTAGTTTGGGTGGCATTGCCGTCTGAGCCACTGTGTACTTTTATATAGCCGCCATTCATATCTAGTTGGCCAGCAAAGATATCAGTATTAGGTTTATGACCTATAGCAATAAATACGCCTTGTAATGCAAGTTCTTCATCAGCTTCGCCTTGAGTAGATTTAAGACGAACACCTGTTACGCCACTGTCATCACCTAATACTTCGTCTAATTGACGATGGGTATGTAAAATAATGTTGCCGTTTTTTACTTTGTCCATTAAACGGTCAACTAAAATTTTTTCTGCTTTAAAGCTATCACGGCGGTGAACAAGGTGAACTTCCGCTGCAATATTAGACAAATATAATGCTTCTTCAACAGCAGTATTACCGCCACCTACTACAGCTACTTTTTGATTACGATAGAAAAAACCATCACAAGTTGCACAAGCTGAGACACCGCGACCACTAAATTTCTCTTCAGAAGGTAACCCAAGATATTTAGCTGATGCACCAGTACAAATAATTAAAGCGTCACAGCTATAAACGCTATTATCACCAGTAAGTATAAAAGGGCGCTGCTTTAAATTTACAGTATGAATATGATCAAAAACAATTTGGGTATCAAAGGCTTCAGCATGTTGTAGCATTCTATCCATTAACGCTGGACCGGTTAAACCATGTGCATCACCAGGCCAGTTTTCAACATCTGTAGTCGTGGTGAGTTGGCCACCCTGTTGCATACCTGTGATAAGTACCGGCTTAAGATTAGCGCGAGCTGCATAAACCGCAGCAGTATAACCAGCTGGCCCTGAACCTAAAATTAGTAGCCTACTGTGTTTAATCTCTGACATTCAATTCTCCAAAACTGCATTAAAAACGTTAATGGTGTCGATTCTAAAAGAATGTAAGCCAGAGTGAAAGTGCTTGGCGAGATTTAACCCTAATCTGGCTGTAAACAAATAAATATAGGTAATTATTTAAAAATAATTACCTTAAGTAGGGATAAATAAGAGATGAATATTGGTTTCACTGTACCTTGGTTGTTAGCAATACTAAGAAAAATTTCTGAGGATACTGCGCTATAATTGTTTCTAATTTATAAACTTAGTATTTGTTGTAGGTAAACGCTGTCCCTATTAACATTAAAAATTTTCTAACTCAGGAAAATTTACAAAATTGTAATAAAATATATGATAAATGTTATTGATTGTAACTTAAGAAGCGGGTAGGTTATTGTTTGTGCAGGATGCGCAATATAAAAAAAGGATAGAATAATAATTAAGGGTAATATAATGAGAACATCAACCACCTTAATTGCAGCAACTACCATCTGTGCGTTAAGCTTAACCGCTAGCGCTGTTGCAGCAAGTTTAAATCAATCGAACTCGGTACTAACACCTGTAGCAGGCTTAATCGAAGTCAAAGCTGAACAGCGTTACATTGTTAAATTTAAATCCGCTGAACTCATGTCAACATTAAGTGATTCTGAGCAAGTAGTTAGTTCTGAATCTGCAGAAATGTTTACTCAACGTTCCCAGCAATTGCTATCTCAATATAATCTTACAGCTATTGACCAGTTACCTATGGTTCAAGCTAGTGTAGTGGAGTTAACTCCAGAGCAACACAAGTTATTAGCAGCTAACCCTAATATTGAATATGTAGAGCTGGATCAGAAGCGTTACCTTATGGATATGGTATCGCCTATGGCACAAAGCACACCTTATGGTATTTCTATGGTGCAGGCTAACTTAGTTAGCGATAGCAATGCAGGTAATACAGGTGTTTGTATTATTGATACCGGCTATCAGTATAACCACAGTGACTTACAAAGCTCAGGGACTAGTGGTTATGCTTTTTCTGGACACGGTAACTGGTATTCAGATGGCAATGGTCACGGTACCCACGTAGCTGGAACTATGGTAGCACTTGATAATAATACCGGTGTTGTCGGTGTTATAGGTTCAGGTCAAGCAAATGTTCATATAGTAAAAATATTCAATGACCAAGGCAATTGGACCTATGCTTCAAACTTAGTGAACGCGATCCAGTCTTGTAAAAATGCCGGCTCTAAAGTGGTTAATATGAGTTTAGGTGGCGGTTCTGCTACCCAAACTGAAAGAACAGCAATGGATAACTTTTACAACAGCGGTATGTTATTAGTTGCTGCAGCGGGTAATGATGGTAACACTTCGTTTTCATACCCTGCATCTTATGATGCTGTTGTTTCGGTTGCTGCAGTTAACTCTAGCGGTAATTTAGCTAGCTTCTCACAGCGAAACTCGCAAGTTGAGATTGCAGGTCCAGGTGTAAACGTTAGTTCGACATGGAATAACGGTGGCTACAATAGTATCAGTGGTACCTCAATGGCCTCGCCTCACGTAGCCGGTGTTGCTGCTTTAGTATGGAGTAACCACCCACAGTGTACTGCACCACAAATTCGTAGCGCGCTTAATGCGACAGCACAAGATCGCGGAGCCAGTGGTAGAGATACTTCTTATGGTTGGGGTATTGTAAAAGCAAAAGCGGCTCATGATTATTTAACCAATAATGGTTGTAGCGGTGATGACGGTGGTGGCACTACACCGCCGCCCAGCAATGGCGCTACTTTCAATAATCTCTCAGCATCTGCTGGTCAGTGGTTACGTGGTAGCTATCAAATACCATCAGGGGTTTCTTCTGTAACCTTTAAAACAACCGGTGGTTGGGGTGATGCTGATTTATACATTCGCTTTGGCGCTGCACCAACTACTTCTTCATTTACCTGTCGCCCTTATAGAACGGGCAACGAAGAAGTTTGTACTATAAACAATCCAAATGCAGGTACTTGGCATGTTGGTATCCGTGGCTATCAAAACTTTGGTGGCTTAACCTTTAGCTATCAGTATTAATTGATACGTTAATAAGTTAAATAAAAAACAGGCTTAGATTAAGCCTGTTTTTTATTATAAAACATAAATTAGTATAGCTAAAAAGTGAAAAACACTGCCTGCTAAAACAAATAAATGCCAAATAACATGATGCATATAGAGTTTTTTGGCTACATAAAATATTACACCAATGGAGTAGCTTAATCCCCCTGCTAATAACAGCCAGATCGCCTCTATAGCGACATTATTTAGGATGGGGTTAATGGCAAAAATAACCAGCCAGCCCATTCCTAAATATAAAGCTAAAGATAGCTTTTTATATTTAAGCTTTGATCCCAGCTCAATGGCTACACCAATAACAGCGATAGCCCAGATAATACAAAATAAGGTTAGCCCCCAATCATTACGTAAACTAATAAGAGTAAAAGGCGTATAAGTGCCGGCAATAAGCACAAAAATTGCTGCATGATCTAATTGTCTAAACCAATTTTTCACTACTATATTTTTACTAGCATGATACAGCGTAGAACTGCTGTACATTAACACTAAACTCAAACCATAAATTACACTACTCATTAAATAAATGGTATTTTGTTGTACGCTAGGTAGATTAAGCATTAAGAGTAAGCCAGCTAAGCTTAAAATGGCTCCAACTGCATGAGTGATAGTGTGTAATAACTCTTCCGTTGTAGAGTAAGGTGCTGAAATAGACATAAGGCTTCAATAAAGTTTTCGATACTTAAGTTTACCATGGCGGCGAGCTTTTTATTCTATATTTTCTTAGTGCTAGCTATGCTACTTTTTAAATAGATTTCTGGTTAAAATAACCATTTGTTGGAGCGACATTGTGCCTTTATTAGTAATTATTGGTTATGTTTGGCCAGAGCCAAAATCTTCAGCCGCTGGTTATCGTATGCTAAGCCTGATTGAATTGTTTATAGCCCAAGGTTGGCAAGTGATATTTGCCAGTGCAGCAGAAAAATCATTACAACGTGCAGATTTACAGGCTTTAGGTGTTAAAGAGCAACAAATTTTACTAAATGATGACAGTTTTGATCATTGGTTAAAGGGACTGTCTGTGCAAGCTGTAATGTTTGATCGTTTTATGCTGGAAGAGCAATTTGGTTGGCGAGTCGAGGCTAGCTGTCCACAGGCCTTGCGTATTTTAGATATGGAAGACATGCATTCACTTAGAGATGCACGTCATCAAGCCTATAAAGCTGGCCGTTTGTTGCAAAAGGAAGATTTAAACTCTGATATTGCTGTACGAGAAATTGCTGCTATTTACCGTTGTGATATTACTTTGGTTATTTCAGAGTATGAAATGCAATTATTACAGCAACATTTCGCTGTTCCTAAATCGTTGTTATGCTATTGCCCATTTTTTGTCGATACAAAAAACATTATAAAGCATACTGGTTTTGAGCAACGTCAACATTTTATTGCTATAGGTAATTTTCGTCATGCACCTAATTGGCAAGCAGTGTTATGGTTAAAACAAAGTATTTGGCCCTTAATTCGCAAGCAATTACCACAAAGTCACTTATATATTTACGGAGCCTATCCGCCGCCTAAAGCCACAGCATTACATAATGCAATGGAAGGTTTTTACGTCAAAGGATGGGCTGAAAATGTATCTGATGTTATGCAACAAGCAAAAGTGTGTTTGGCTCCGTTAGCTTTTGGTGCTGGGTTAAAGGGCAAACTATTAGATGCAATGCAATTTGGTACCCCTAGTGTGACCACTGACATTGGTGCTGAAGGGATGCAGTTAGCCGATAAATCATGGGCCGGACTAGTTGCCAATGATAATGCTGCTATTGCATCGGCGGCTGTTCAACTATACCAAGATTCTAGTTTGTGGATAGTGGCACAACAGCAAGGACGTTATATTTTAGAACAAAAGTTTTCAGCTGCTAAATTACAGCCAGTCATATGGCAACAAATCCAGCAGACTCTAGATAGCCTACAACTGCATAGAATGAACAATTTTACGGGTATTATGTTGCAACATCATGCTTATAGAAGCACTAAATTTATGGGGCAGTGGATTGAAGCTAAGAATCGCTTAGCAAAAAAGTAAAGGCCCTTAATGGCTTTACCGCCTCTACCAGTCTTGAAGAGGCGGCTTAAAGCAAACTAAATTGTAGTATTAAAGTTAACGCTAAAGGTTACCGGAACTAATTTACTGATAGCATTTAATTGCGCTAATTGCTGTAGTTTATCTACACCGGCGCTTAAGTTAGCAGTGTTTACATTCAATATTAATGGCGACTCTGTTGTTGCTTGAATGCTGCTAGCTGTTATTTTTAGTAATCGAATATTAGCCAGTAAATTAACTGTTTCCCCTGCGATATTAACGGCTATAGGTAAAGTAAGTAACATCGACTTACCAACTGCTAATGAAGCAATACTGTCAGGTTTTAACTCAGCTTGAACGGTAATTTCTGGATACTGTTTAGCTTTTAATACATAGTCAAGCATGCGTTGATTACGAATAGGAATATGAGTCTCTAAACTAGATACAGGGATTTGTATTTGCACACTTCCTTGATCAGACCAAGTACCTTTAAGGTTGCTAAATTGATGAGTTTCAGCAACAGTAGTATTTTTTATAGAAATAAAATTAAGGCTAGATTGCTCTGGGATAAGTTGCCAGCTTGCAGTAGATACAAAACTGCTAGTCATAGCGAGGATATATAATAATTTCTTCATTACTTGCTCCAAATAAAGTAGTGTATATAGCATAAAGCAAATAGTGATTTATACCAATGTATTAGCAGTCATTTGTTTGAGTATAGATTATCAGTTTAGCTAGTTTTAATAACATTCTAGGTACAGGAAAGTAATACCATGTCTATTCCAGCCAGTATGCAAGCAATAATTATTAAGCAACCAGGTCAAAACAGTTACTTAGAATGTGCTCAGATCGCAGTGCCAAAGATGAATGCGAATCAATTGCTAATTAAAGTTGCTGCAGCGGGAGTAAACCGTGCCGATTTAGTGCAACGTCAGGGGTTATATCCACCTCCTGCAGGTGAAAGTGATATTTTAGGTTTAGAAGTTGCTGGCACTGTAGTTGCCACTCCAGCTGAATTGCAGCACTGGATAGGTAAGCAGGTGTTTGGTTTAGTACCAGGTGGAGGCTACGCTGAATATGCGGTATTACATCATCAGCATGCGATTATAGTGCCTGAAGGCTATTCTATGATCGAAGCAGCTGCGACAGCTGAAGTATTCTTAACCGCTTATCAACTGCTAAGGTGGCATGGTCAATTATCAGTACAGCAGAAGGTGCTGATACATGCTGGCGCAAGCGGTGTAGGTACAGCTGCTATTCAATTAGCTAAGTTTTTTGATGCTATAGTTGCAGTTACTGCTAGCACCGATGAAAAATTAGCATTGTGTAGGCGGCTCGGAGCAGATATTCTTGTTAATTATAAGCAAGATAAATTTGAGGATGTGTTAGCTAAATGTTGGCCAGATGGTGCTGATCTTATACTTGATTCTGTAGCGGGTGATTACATTCATCGTAATATAGCAATACTGGGTTTAGATGCAAAAATAGTCATTTATGCCATGATGGGAGGGCGGCACTTACCCGAATTAGATTTAGTCCCTTTGTTTAAACAAAGAGGGCAATTAATTTTCTCTACTTTACGCAATCGTTCAGATGCTTATAAAGCCAATTTAACAAAAGACTTTATAAAAAATTGTGGTATAGCTTTAACCGAAAAAAAAATACAACCTATTATTTATAAAACCTTTAACTGGCAGCAAGCAGCTGATGCACACCAGTTAATGGCATCTAATCAAACTCAAGGGAAATTAGTATTAGAGTTTTAATCACCCTTGGAATAAGACAATTATATAGTGATACAGCAAAGCTGCTGTAAGTTATAGGTACAGGAATACATAAAGGTATGGCAATAGAGGTTATCGGTAAATCTAACTATACTAAGCAAGTTTTAGCGTTAATTGCTAAAATTTACGATAATACTGTTGTAGCGGACTCAGTTTATGAGCAAGCAATTCAGTGCTTTAGCGGAGTAGAGCTTAAACAAAAGCAACAGATTGGACTTGAACAGCAAGTTCAACTATTTGAAAGCAGACTTGCCCAAGGTTCAGCTAAAGATTCAGCTAGTTTTGAACGGCAATATCAGCAAGCTAAAGCAGAGTTAAAAGAGTTTAATCAGCAACTTAGTGAAGAGTCTTTTCAACGGTTTTCCTATTTAAAACAGATATGCATAACTATATTGCAGTTAACTAGGGGAGATTCTTCTGATGAAACCTTACAGCTAACGGCAAAAATGTTAGGGACCATCCAATTATCATCGCCTACCGAAGGTCGAAATGTTGCATTAATTAATCAAAAAAGTAAACATTTATATAAAGCAGTTTTAAGCTTACTATTACTTGATAAGTTATTGTTTGATAATGATATTTCTAATGAATATATTCTGCAGAGAGCTAAAGCTAAAGCAGGTGACTATAATGATTTTGATAGCTATCATCCATTTAGGGATGATGTTCAAATACCCTTATTAATGGCCGCAATTCTGCAAGATATAGGCAGCTGTCATCCAGAGGTTCAAAAAATTATTTATGGTAATGATGGTAAGGCAGATCCATTTCGGGTGATGGATAATGCAGAGCGAACCAGTATGTTACAGGTCAGTTATAGTCAAACTCTTAAATATGTCACCGAACAGTTAGAAGATAGCTATCAAGGCAATAGCAAAGTTGAGCGTAAAACCTTCATTGAAAATAGCCAGCAGCGAAAACTGTTTATGCAACAGTTATTAAAAGGTGCTATTAAAGCAGAAAGCGGTATAGGCAATTTATTAAAAATTCCCCAAGTTTATACCTCAGTTGTGTTGTCAACTAAACCAAATTTTGTATATGAAACACTGCCCAGGGTATCTTTAGTACTAGAGAAGGGGGTGGAGAAGGGAGTCTATAGTAATACAGCAGTCAAAAGTTTGCTGGCAATTACTGGCATTTTTCCTCAGGGCTTTGGTATTACTTATATTCCTAAAGATTCTGATGATCAAGATCTCGATCGTTACGAATATGCAATAGTGACAGGGCTTTACCCTAAAAACCTGCATGAGCCAGCCTGTCGAATGGTGACCCGAAACTTAACCTATAACGTTTCAGCACAAGGCTGTATTGTCAGTGTCGGTAATAATTTGTACTATCCTACCGCGAGAAAAAAACTTGCCGTAATAAGTCAGGAGCGTTTGCTAGAAATATTTAAATTACTTGTTTCTAATTATGAAGAACGTAAAAATATGTCTTTATTGCCAAAATGTTGGCATCCAGATGAGTATTTTTCTTATGTGAAAAATCAAAACTTATGGAATAGAGTAGTAATGCACCGGAATTAGGATGATGCTTTATATTCAGAATCGTCGTCGATAGTCGTCGGTTCTGGATAGACCATATTCTCTGGAGTATAGTCCCACAAATGTTCGTCTACTTCCGTTTCTGGTTCAACATCATCATCATAATGACTACTAACATAGCCTTGTGCCTTAGCGGCATCTTCATCGTGCATCTGTGCTAAAACGGTTGCTTCATCTACACGCGGATCTAAGGCTGCTGCTAAGGGGGATGAGACTAAATCGCCTGAGCCCATCTTAAATTGAGCAAGTTGTTGCTCCTCCATTAAACGTTTAGTCATTTTTAAGGTGTAATTAACATGAATTAGCCGTAAAAATAGCACTAAGGCGCTAGCGCTAATAAAGGCATAAAGCATATCAGGCCCCAAAATATGGATTAAACCTGATGCTATAAGAGGGCCAATACAAGCACCTAAACCAAAGGTTAATAATATGGTTGCAGATAAAGCAACGCGCTCATCTTGTTCAATATGCTGATTGGCAAAAGCACTTGCTATGGGATAAAGAGTAAAAGATAAAAAGCCATAACAAAAAGAGGTCAACATAAAAAAGGTTGAGTTTAAAGGTAAAATAGCCATGAGTAAGGTTAAAACAGCCAGTAGCGCAGCGTTAAAACGTAAAATACGGCTACGCGGGATCCTATCTGATAACTTACCCATAGGCCACTGGGCAAGTAAACCAGCTAAAATGGTGACTGACATAAATATTGTTATTTGCTCTGTAGGAAAACCTTTGCTGGCCATATAAGCGGGCGCTAAACCATAGAAAGCGCCTGCCATTAATCCAGCAACAGTTATAGCGGTTAAGGATTGTGGTACCTTTCGCCAAAAGGTCATTATTTTTAGCGGTGCAGGAAGTAGCGGTGCAGGGTGAATACGACTAGTCAGTGCTATAGGCACAATACAAAGAGAAGAAAACATACTAATGATAAGTAAAGGTGCTATGCCTAATTCTGGGAATTGCATTAGCATTAACTGCCCACCAATCATGCCAAGATAAGAAATTAACATATAAAAGGCAAAAACAGCACCACGTTGCGAGTTTTCTGCTTGTTCATTAAGCCAACTCTCTAACACCATATACTGGCACATCATAGCCATACCGACTAAGACGCGCAGCAATAACCAAACTTCTAAAGTATCAATCAAAACGTGTGACATAACACAAGCGCTAACAATAGCAGCGCAAGCAACAAAGGCACGAATATGGCCAACGCGAGAGATCAATTTATGGCCTAGCTTAGAGCCCAATACTAATCCTAAATAATAGCAAGACATCATAGCGCCAATCCAAGTTGAATCAACTTGGTTTTGAGCTAAGGATAAACCGAGATAGGTAGACAAAGAACCTTGTGCTATTAGCATAATCAAGGTTGTTAAAAACAAAGCACTAAAACTGCGATATGGACTAGACATTAGACTCCATTTATAAGAATAAATGTAGCAGCATAAGCTGCTACATTTTTCTTTTGTACTATTTTACTTTTTACTATTTTACACGCATACCGGCAACAGCGCCTTCATCGGGTGATAATATAAACAAGTCACTGCCACCAGGGCCAGCTGCTAATACCATGCCTTCAGAAAGTCCAAAGCGCATTTTACGGGCAGCAAGATTAGCTACCATTACTGTATATCTGCCTTCAAGTTGCGCAGGTTGATAAGCGGCTTTTATGCCGGCAAATACTTGGCGTACCTCACCTGCACCTATATCTAGCTGTAATCTAATTAACTTATCGGCACCTTCAACGGCTTCAGCTTTAATAATTTTAGCCACGCGTAAATCTATTTTAGCAAAATCCTCTATACTAATTGTTTCTGCAATAGGTTCACGCGCTGTCAATTTAGCTGTGTTGCTGGTTGTTGGTTTTACTTGAGCTGCTGCATAATCTGCACTAGGCTGTAGATTCTCTTTAGAATCATCAACCATAGCGGCAACTTTTGCTGGGTCGACCCGCTGCATTAAAGCTTTAAAGGGCTCAATTGCATGATCGACTAAGGGTTGTTGGTAATTATCCCAGCGCAGCTCGGTATTTAAAAACCGTTCTACTTCTACTGCCATTAAGGGTAGCACTGGTTTTAAATAATGCATTAATACTCTAAATAGATTAATTCCCATTGAGCACACATCATGAGCCTGTTGCTGTTTGGATTCATCTTTAACTAATACCCAAGGGGCTTTAGCATCAATATATTGGTTGGCTTTATCGGCTAAGGCCATAATGTCACGAATGGCACGGGCAAACTCGCGTTTTTCAAAGCTATTGGCAATACTAGAGCCAGCATCAGTAAACTCTTTTAGTAAGGCAGGCTCTGTAATCTTAGAGGATAATTTACCGTTATAGCGCTTGCTGATAAAACCAGCGCAGCGGCTAGCAATATTGACAACCTTACCGACTAAATCTGCATTCACTTTTTGGGTGAAGTCTTCAAGGTTTAAGTCTAAGTCTGTAATGCTAGAGGTAAGTTTAGAGGCAAAGTAATAGCGTAAATACTCTGGGTTTAAATGTTCTAAATAAGTACGGGCTTTAATAAAGGTACCGCGCGATTTAGACATTTTCGCACCATTGACCGTAACAAAACCGTGGGCCCAAACAGCATTGGGTTTACGTAAATCAGCGCCTTCTAAAATAGCCGGCCAAAATAAACTGTGAAAATAAATAATATCTTTACCAATAAAGTGATATACCTCAGCGTTAGAGTCAAGTTGCCAAAAGCTATCAAAGTCAATGCCTGTTCTATCGCAGAGGTTTTTAAAGCTAGCTAAATAACCAATAGGTGCATCAAGCCAAACATAGAAAAATTTACCTGGCGCGCGCGGGATCTCAAAACCAAAGTAGGGCGCATCACGACTGATATCCCACATTTGCAAACCATCTTTAAACCATTCTTGGAGCTTGTTAGCCATTTCTTCTTGTAAGCTGCCACTGCGGGTCCAGTCTTGCAACATTTGGCTAAAAACGGGTAAGTCAAAAAAGTAATGTTCGCTATCTTTTAAAATTGGCGTTGCGCCAGAAACGACAGAGCGAGCATTTTTAACTTCAGTGGGGCTATAAGTAGCTCCGCATACATCGCAACTATCACCATTTTGATCTAAGGCACCACATTTAGGGCAGTCTCCTTTAACAAAACGGTCGGGTAAAAACATGTTTTTTTGGGGATCATATAGTTGGCTAATAGTTTTACGCTTAATATAACCCTTTTCATCTAAGCGGTTATAAATCATAGTAGCTAATTCGCGATTTTCATCACTGTGTGTGGTGTGATAGTTATCAAAACCAATAGCAAAATCGGCAAAATCTGCTTGATGTTCAATTTTGGTTTGCTCAATCATTTGCTCAGGGGTTATCCCTTGCTGCTGAGCTTTAAGCATAATAGGGGTACCGTGAGCATCGTCGGCACAAACATAATAGCACTCATGGCCCCGAGCTTTTTGAAAGCGAGCCCAAATGTCGGTTTGAATATACTCAAGTAAATGGCCTAAATGAATAGGGCCATTGGCATAAGGTAGTGCGCTAGTAACTAGAATTTTTCGTATAGACATTAAATACTGCTCTTTTACATAAATAACTGAAAAAATTTGCCTAAATGATACACTAACCATCATTGCTTCGCATCTGCCATTGGGTAGAACAACCAAAAAAATCGTAATTAAATGACTTACAGGAAGGTGCTGATGTTTAACTGGTTTAAATCGTCTAAAACCACACCGCTTCCTGCTGCTTTGCAGCAGTTTTTTCAAAATTGGTTATTGCCTGACTCCGAAATTGCATTAGCTAGTTTGATTACCCAAGCGACCTTAATTAAAAATGAATTAACGCTAACCTTGGCTTTACCTTTAGCGTCAGTGCAGCCTATATTACAACAGGCGCTTATTGATGCCGGTAGTGAGGTTAGCTTAACCTTAAATTCAGACTATCAAGCACCTGCTGTTTTTAAACAGATTAAGCAAGTTATCTTAGTTGCTTCTGGCAAAGGCGGTGTAGGTAAGTCGACAACAGCTGTTAACTTAGCTTGTGCTTTAGCCTTAGATGGCGCTAAAGTGGGGTTATTAGATGCGGACATTTATGGTCCCTCTATTCCTACTATGCTGGGGTTGTCGGGCAATAAAATTACCTCTCCCGATAATAAATTAATGCAGCCTATGTTTGCTCATGGCGTGCACTTGCAGTCTATCGGTTTTTTAGTCGATGCTGAACAAGCATCAGTCTGGCGCGGGCCTATGGCCAGTAAAGCTTTAGAACAATTACTTAACGAAACTTTATGGCCAGAATTAGACTACTTAATTGTTGATATGCCGCCAGGCACAGGCGATATTCAATTAACCATGGCACAAAAACTACCTGTTACTGGTGCTGTTGTGGTGACCACACCGCAAGATGTCGCCTTAGCCGATGCTAAAAAAGCCATTAGTATGTTTAGGCAAGTTAAGATCCCTTTGTTGGGGTTAATAGAAAACATGAGTTTTTATCAATGCGGCAATTGTGGCGAGACAGATGATATATTTGGCACAAAAGGTGGGGTAGAGCTGGCTCAGCGTTATCAAGTTCAAGTATTAGGCCAATTACCATTGCAACGTGATATTCGAGAGCAGTCTGATTTAGGTATGCCGATTGTATTAAAAGATCAGCCTGTAGCTAAAATATATCGTACAATCAGCCAACAGCTACAATTCACGCTGTATCAACAACTTGAACAGCTACAAACTAGCCAAACAGAAATAATTATAACGGACGACTAAAATGAGACTGTGTGATCGTGATATTGAACAACATTTAGCACAAGGCAAAATTATTATTGAGCCAGCCCCTGATGCCAATATGATAAGTGGTGTCAGTGTAGATATTCGTTTAGGTAATAAGTTTCGTGTCTTTCAAGCTCATACCGCACCTTATATCGATTTAAGCGGGCCCAGAGATGAAGTTGATAAAGCGTTAAATAATGTAATGAGTGATGAGATTTATATTGCTGATGGTGAAAAATTTATTTTACATCCTGGTGAATTGGCATTAGCCATGACTTTAGAGTCAGTGACCTTGCCTGATAATATAGTTGGCTGGTTAGATGGTCGCTCATCTTTAGCCCGCTTAGGTTTAATGGTGCATGTGACTGCGCATAGAATAGATCCTGGTTGGTCGGGAAATATTGTTTTAGAGTTTATTAATAGTGGTAAATTACCTTTAGCGCTGCGGCCTAAAATGAAAATAGGTGCGCTTAACTTTGAGTTAATGACAGGTTCAGCCGATAGACCTTATAACAAAAGGCTTGATGCTAAATATCAACAACAAAGCGGTGCTGTTGCCAGCCGCATAGGTCATGATGATAAAAGTTAAATTAAATTTTATCGATAACTGGCTGTAGGTTTATCATTAAAATAATTTGCAACTGGTTATAGTTTACACCGTTTTAAGGATGCAATATGAAACTATTTGGTTCACAAACGTCACCTTATGTCAGACGGATCCGTTTAGCGCTAGCTGATAAACCTTTTCAGTTAATTATGCTAAATATTTTTGATGGTCCAGATCGTGCTACTTTAATTAAATACAATCCAGCACGTAAAGTACCAATGCTTCTAGATGGTGAACAGATTGTTTTCGACTCTGGTGTCATTTATCGCTATATTGCCGAAAAATTTAGTTGGCCAAAGTTAAGTTGGCAACAAGAAAATCAACTTACAATTATTAATGCTGCTAATGATTCAATGATTGAGCTATTACTCTGTAAGCGTTCAGGATTTGATATTGACCCCAATAAGTTGTTTTATAGTTTACAGCATGAGCGGATAGAAGGTGCTTTTAAGGTACTTGAACAGCAAGTAAGTGCGGGACAATTTAATCAGTGGCATTATCCTGCAATCGCTTTATTTTGCTTATTAGACTGGGCTTTATATCGTGAATTAATTTCATTACAAGCCTTTACACATTTAAAGCAGTTTCATCAGCAACATCTGCAACAGCCTGGTGTGGCTAAGAGTGATCCCAGACTAGGCTAGTTACAAATAAATCTATCTTTTAAAGGCACTCATAGTACTGATAATAAGTGCCTTTAATTGTGTTGCGAGCGTTGTAAAACCTCAGGCTCTATTAATACACTTTGTTGGTCATTAGATAACCAAATTTGGCCTTCACTAATATTGCATTGTAACACCATATTTCGACTGACTAATTGCGCCATCTCAGTTACTGCAGTTTCAGGTATATTAAAAACAGTTAAATTTTGATAGCGGGCTAAGCTTTGCTCGTTGTTTTTCCACCAAATTGGTACACTGCGGCCACCGTAACAAAATAACTGTACTTGCTTAGCTCGACCACTGGCTTTACGAAGCCACTTCTCTTCACTTTGACCAAACTCAACCCAAAGCGCAATGTCGCCATTTAAATCTTTATCCCAAAGCTCAGGTTCATCATCTTCGCTGCTTAAGCCTTTGGTAAAGGCAATGTTTTCGCTAGCGTTAATGGCAAAAGCCAAGAGCCTAACCATCATACGTTGGTCATTTTCTGATGGATGCTGAGCTAAGGTAAATTGATGATCTTGATAATAATGTCGATCCATATCAGCTATTTGTAGCTGCACTTTAAAGATGGTTGCTTTTAAAGCCATACTTTAACCTTAATAATCAATCTGACCGCAGAGTGTACCGCGAAGCTTAGGCTGGCTCAAACAGTAGTGAGTATTTGTTTACTAAGCTGGAGGCACTAATAGGCAAATTAAGCTAATAAAATATAAAGGGCTGCCTGCTGTTAAAGCTCATGTTAAAATAATATTATTATTTTAAGTGCGCATTAATTTAAGTTTTGTTTAAATTAAGTCTAACACTAGTAACTTTTATGAAGGACAACAATGAAAAGATTATTTTTACCTGCTGTTATAGGGTTAATGTTACAAACACCCGTGAT
Organism: Rheinheimera sp. MMS21-TC3; assembly: GCF_032229285.1. Classification (NCBI taxonomy): domain Bacteria; kingdom Pseudomonadati; phylum Pseudomonadota; class Gammaproteobacteria; order Chromatiales; family Chromatiaceae; genus Rheinheimera; species Rheinheimera sp. MMS21-TC3. The sequence continues at coordinate 2,006,327 of NZ_CP135084.1, read as the reverse complement.
GGCAGATACTCTTATTACAGAGGCTAACTTAGCTAAAATTAAAACAGTAATGCCTAAATTATCAGCATTAAAGTCGGCTTATGAAGATGTAGATGAGCAAGATATGGTGCTAGAGCAACATTGCAACTGGCAAAAGCAGTATGAAGCGCTTAAGGCGCAACAAGCCAATACTCGCTATGTAACAGAAGTTGAGCAGATTTTAGCTGAAAATGATTTAAAACCAGCAGAATTTTTAGAGTTAACGTTAAAGATGTCATGGCCAATGCTTAAAATGACCCAACAATCACTCGCTATGCTGGCAGAAAATAAGCAGCCAGGTATGGAAGAAGCGTTACAAAAAAGTTCGGTTTTACTTAATGTCATAACTAATTGTATTACTAATGAAGATAAGCAGGCTTTAGACAAGCTGCAGCAACGCATAAATCAGCCTATATCAGGTATGTCTGATGCTGTTGACTAATGAGTCATCTTTTAACAAAGGATTGATTAATAGCATAGTATTAACCTTGTAGCTGGCTTTTGATGTAATAAAGCTTTAGTGCTATTTAAAGATAACTTTACATAGCTAGGATAAGGTCTTATAACTGAGGTTACAGCAAGCCTTGCTCATGGAGGAAGTATGTTAACTAGAAATGATAACCGCAATTATTTTCGGATGATGGTAAATGCTAGCGTTAAGCTAATGATTAATCATCCTGAAGTAGGCCGAGCAATAGAAGGAATATGTAGAGATCTAAGCGCATCGGGTATGGCGGTAGACGTTGATGAACCACTCGAAATGGGTACTCTTATTAATGTTAGCCTTGAATCACCTAATGCAAGTGTGCCACCACTAGATGCAACGGCTAAAGTAATGCGTTGTAGTCAAGAACATGAAGACAGTTATCAGCTAGGTTTAGCTTTTATTGAAATGAATTAATAATTAATGCCAGTTATTACACTGGCATTATAATACCAATTAACGGCAACCACGCGGCATACGCTGGTTAATGTTGCCAATATATTGTTGCCAAATATATAATGGGGTTTCACCACTACCTGAGGCCGTAACTTTTGGTTGTTTAGGTTTAGCCGCTGCTGTAGTAGGCTTAGTTTTCGCTTTAGTCGCAGCTTTTTTAGCCGGCTTGTCGGCTTTAACACTGGTTTTATCTGCCGCTGAAGCTTCTTTACTATAACTTTTACCCAGTTGATCTAGCTCAGCTAAACGCATATTTTTACTGCCATCAACACTATACCAACCTGGCTTCTCTTCAATTTTAGGTGCTTTACCAAAAGCAGCTTTATAAGCAGAAGTAAATTCAGCAAGTACTTTCGCTTTATCTAATGTTGTCATAATAATCCTTAGATGATGCTCATTGAAATGGGTGAATAGCTATTTATACAACATTTAACCAGAATAGTACAAATCCACCTGTTTTATTTTACCATTACAGTACAATATCATTATTAAATTTATAAGAAGATAGATGACTATGTTTGATCGAAATCAACTAATTGACTTTTTACAAGCTGAATTGCAAACCGATAGAATTAAAGATTATTGCCCAAACGGCTTACAAGTTGAAGGTAAGCAATATATTAAGAAGATTGTCACAGGGGTGACAGCAAGCCAAGCTTTGATTGATGCTGCCATAAGTGCCAAGGCCGATGCTATTTTAGTTCACCATGGATACTTTTGGAAAGGTGAAGCTGTCGAAATTACCGGCATGAAAAAGCGCCGCCTACAAAGTTTGCTACAGCATGATATTAATTTGTTGGCTTATCATTTACCGCTTGATGTGCATCCAACCTTAGGTAATAACGCTCAGCTGGGAAAATTAATGCAATTGCAAAATATTATGCCTCTGCCGGTCTTAGAGCCAAAAGGGATTGTAATGCAAGGAAATTTTGCTACAGAGCAAACAGCAAGCCAAGTCCAGCTGCAACTAGAGCAATTATTACAAAGAAAGGTATTATTGCATCAAGGTGGCAATAGTAAAATTACTAAGGTAGCTTGGTGTACAGGTGGTGGCCAAGGTTATATCGAGCAAGCAGTGACAGCAGGTGCGCAATTATTTATAACCGGCGAAGTCTCTGAGCAAACTATTCATGTTTCCCGTGAGCTAGGTATTCATTTTATTGCGGCTGGCCATCATGCAACCGAACGTTATGGTATTAAAGCTTTAGGTGAATATGTAGCAAAACATTTTGCTGTCGAAGTTGAATTTATTGACATAGATAATCCAGCCTAATGCAAAAGTCTGATCGTAATTTTGACAATATTGCAGCTAAGTTTAGCCGTAATATCTATGACACTACTAAAGGTAAAATTCGCCAGCAGGTGTTAATACGCGATCTGGGTCAGCTAGCTGTCTTGCAGCAACCTTGTCGTATTTTGGATGTAGGTGCAGGGCAGGGCCAAATAGCTTTACACCTAGCCGCTTTAGGGCACCAAGTGTTATTAACAGATATTTCTGCTGAAATGTTAGCTATAGCCCAGAAAACCGCTGCTAAATTAAATTTAACAGCAGAGTTTCAACAAGTTTCTTTATCAGAGCTAGTGCTGCAGCATCAACAGAGATATCAAATAATTTTATGCCACGCTATGTTGGAATGGTTGGCTGAGCCACAGTTAGCTATCGCCCAACTAAAGAAGCTATTAGCACCGGGCGGTATCGTATCGTTAATGTTTTATAATAAAGACGCTAAACGCTTAAGTAACATTATCTATGGTAATTTTGCTTATGTAGCTGCTGATATGCAGGTAAAAAAGAAAGTGCGGTTAAGTCCACAAAGTCCGTTACAGCCTAATGAGGTGCTTTCTTGGTGTCAGGAAGCGGGCTTAAAGTTAATTACCAAAACAGGGGTGCGTTGTTTTCATGATTATTTACGAAATCCTGAGCAGCAGCAGACTGAATTTGAGCAGCTATTAGCTTTAGAGCTAGAGTACAATCAGATTGAACCTTATGCTTCACTGGGACGCTATCAGCACTTTTTGTTACAAGCTTAAAGTCTCATAAAACCGCATAAAATTACAGGCTAAACATAAATACTAAGCTGGCAATAGTGTAACCAGCTTAGTCGAATTCAAACTTATATAATAAATCTACGGTATTATCTAAGCCTGAAACGGATTCAAGGTATAGCCGACGCATAATACGATAGCGTAGGGTAAATTCGCCAATGGCATTAAAGATGCCATAACCATACTTTAACTCTAAATCGCGAGATAAATGGCCGCTAACTGTTACTTGTGAATTATTTCCGGCACCTGCTGTATCTAAGCTTAAATCATTAATACCAAAGGCGGCGCCAATATTACCAACCAATTTACTGCTAGAGGCGATGCTCATTCCGATTAAACTTGTAGTCAGCGCATCAGCTGCGCTACCCGAGTCACTGCCAATATCTCGGCCTGTCAGTAAATAAGATAAAGCGTTAGCTTGTGGTTTGCCTGGCTCAGAGAAGATAGTCACTAGAGGCTCATCGGCTGGTCCTACAACTTTAATCCCAGCGATCACATCATCTTCGGTACTCTCTGGATTTCTGATTGCTTCAATATCTAAATAGGGCTGATCGGCTGGGCCATTAAATTTTAACTTGCCACGTCTAATTAATAAATCTTGGCCATAAGAGCGAAAAGTACCGTCAATTAATGCCACTTCACCATAAATTTGTGGCCCTTTGTCTTGTTGTCTTACTGCGAGTTCACCGGATAGTTTAGTCACTAAGCCAAAGGCTTGTAATTTCACATTATTGCTTAATATGACTTTTATGTCAGTGTGAATAGGGATAGGCGCGGTATTAGTACGCTCTATAGCTAAGCCTTGTTCGTCAAGTAGCACAGTGTCACTAGAAATAGCCACAGCACTTTGTGGTAAGTCGTCAATACTGATATTGGCGTTGGGTACTTCAACCACACCAGTAATAAGAGTTAATTTAGGCGTAATATCTAAAGTCAGGTTTGGTTTTACTTTTAAGCTAATATTAGGCATTTGTAGGCTAAGCGCATCGCCTGCTAGCTGCATAGTCGCATGCCAGTCGTTTATATCTTGCCAGTTAGCTTTGCCGGTTAATGCTATTTGGCCATCAAGGGTATCAAGCTGGCCTTCAATGGCTGCTGTTTCACCAAGAAAAGTTAAATTAATAGAACCGTTCTCAATGGTTGTTGGCGCACCTTTGCCAGTAATTTTAATATTAGCAATACTAAAATTACCACTTAATTCAGGTGCAGCCAATAAACCAGTAAAACGCAATTGGCTATTCACTTCTGCACTAACATCGCTGCTGCTATCAAATAGTGGTTGTAAAAAGTCTAAGCTAAACTCGCTGATATTAAGTGAAGCTTCAACTTTACGATCGGTTTGCATTAGATCGGAAATAACCGCCATAGCGTGCAGTTTAGCTTTATCGGTGAAGCTGATATCTAGCTTAGTATTTAATTGCTCAGCGCTATCGAGTTGCAGTAAAAAACTTTGCCAAGGTATATTAATAGCCTCGGTATCATTGATGGTGGTGCTGCCATTTTCACCTTTTACGGTTAAGGTTACTTTAGCGGCAGTGTTTTGCTGCCAACTAGCACTGGCTTTTGCTTCTAATTTGCCGGTGGTTGTCATGCTAATAGGTAGTAAGGGATCTAATGTGGCTAGTTCAAATTGATTTAAAGATAGTACAAATTGGCCTTGTTCAGCGCTAATGTTGGCCGTCTTGTCTAAACATAAGCGGGTTGTTTGCTGTTGCCAGCAATGCTGGGAAATAGTGACTTGTTGCTCTGAAATAGCATATTGAATAGGGGCAGCTTGCTGTAATTGCCACTGACCTTGAATGCTACTTAAGGTGGCGTGCTTTAATTTGCCTTGCCATATATTAGCGGCTGTTAGCTGGCCTGATAGCTCGACATCTGCTTGACCAAGGCTGCTAAGTAATTGAATATCTGCAGCATGCTGCTGTTCATTACCTTGTAGCTTAATGGTTAATTGTTCTAAAGTATGCTGTTGGAATCGGCCTTGTTTTGCTTCTAGGTTTATATCAGCTGTTATGCTATCTGCCCACTTTATGTTGCTATCAAGTTGTAGTAGATCTAAAGCAAACTGCTGATAACGAATATCTGTCGCTTTAATAGCGGCCACTATTGTTGGGGTGAGCTTAGCGCCTGATATGATAGCTTTGCCATTAAGCTTACCCTTAGCATTGGCAATCGACTTGCTTAAATCGGGGATCTGTATTGCCGCTGTTAATTGCCAGTGCTTTGCTAAACCACCGCTAAAAATAATACTGTTATCGCCATGAATTAAACTAAGCGTTTTGCTATTAAAACTAACGCTATTGAGCAATTGTTTTGCAGTTGGCGTGGTGAGGTTATTATTTAGGCTAGTATCGCCTTGAGCCTGTAGATCACCTTGTAAAGTAAAAGGTAAATCACGGATAGCACCGCTAATATCTAAGGTTGAAATATCTAATAACCAATTACCTTGTGCGGTTAATTTACCTTGATGGCTTAGTTGGCCGCTAATACGCCCAGGATAATCTTGTAGCAGAATACCTAAGTCAATTTTTTTAAACTGGATCTGACTATGCCATTGTAAATCTTGCTGCCAATCAACCTTTGCTGTTAATTCAGTTTTACCCGCTAATCCGTTAATAATAAGTTTATTTATTTGCGCATTCTTGGGTGTCACTGTGGCGGTTAAGGCAAGATTACCCGCAGGTATATTGGTTAGCTTATAGTCGGTATTTGCTAAGAGTTGTAGCTGCTGTAAATCACCAGTGATATTTAACTTAGTAGCTTTAATTGTAAGCTTAGTTTGGTCATCTAAATTAATAATATTAGGTGCTGCAGCGGTTAACTTGGCAGTTATAGGTAAGTTATCGGTCAATAATGCAATTTTGGCGTCTAATTGCGCCTGGATATTATTGGTTGCAATGGCATTAATGGTTAAATCAGCAAAATCTCCCTCAAGGTTAATACGCAGCTTTTGCTGAGCCAGTGGCTCGTCAAGCAGTACTAGTTCCACTTTTGCCTTAATAGGGTAATTATCTTTTAACGTTAGTTGTAGATTAGCTTCAGCAGTCACTTGTGGGTGTTGTAGCTGTAAATGGGTCAAGTTAATGTGCTGTTTTTGGGCCTGAATAGCAAACTGTAAAAAGGGAAGATGCTGCGCTGTTGCGGTGTGTAAGGTGAAATCAGTTAAGGTAAACTGGCTAATATATATTGCTAGCGGCAGGCTTATATCTTCTAACTGTAAAGCTTGGTAACTAAATGGTTCGGTAGTACTAGTGTGCATAGTTGAGGTGTTTAAATCTGCTGCAGCTGGGGTTAGATTAACTTGCTGCCACTCTACTTCATCAAGTTGCACTTTAGCGCCCCAAGCATCAACTTTAGCACTAAAGTGTTGCCAATTAAGTTGATGACCATCTAATAAAATGTTGCCGTTAGTAATGGCCAGCTTTTTAACGGTTACTGGTATGGGTATAAATATAGCTTGGTTGTTACTTGCAGGCTCAGTAGTGCTTTCTGCGGTTGTCAGCTGTAGTGTTATGCCATCAACAAGTAGCTGATTAATACATACTTTGCCGCTGAGTAAGCAGCTGGTTTGCAAATCAAAGTCTAGTTGTGTTAACGCTAGGCTATTATGCTCATCTTGTTGCCATTGTACATTTTTTAGCTGTAACTCTCCTAATAAATAGCCAGAGCTTGAGGCAATGGTTAATTCAGGAACCACCTTCTTAGCAAGCCAAACGGAAAAATTTAAACCTAGCTGAGTAAAAAGCAGCACATACAATAATAATGCTATCACTAAAAAAGGTATAAGTAGCGTAAAATTTAACCACTTTAAACCACGACGCCAATTCATATTTCTGGTCCTAATGAAAAGTGTAATTGAAATGCACTGCCATCTGGGCCATCTAAACCAAAGGCGAAATCTAAACGAATAGGGCCGACGGGGGAAGCCCAGCGCAGGCCAAGACCAACCCCTCTTTTCCAGTCAGGCGTATTATTCCAAGCACTACCATAATCAACAAAAGTGGCTAGCCACCAGTTGTTTTTAATATTGTATTGATATTCTAAAGATGCCGTTGCCATATAACGGCCACCTATTAACTTACCGTCTTCATCAAGGGGAGAGACCGACTCGTAGGAGTAGCCGCGCAGATTATCGACACCACCCGCAAAAAAACGTAAAGAAGGGGATAAATTATCAACTTGCTCAAATAATACTGCGCCAGCATCGGCACGAGCAACAAATCTATGCCTGCTAGATACTGTTGTAATCCAACCGACACGGCTGCGTAAGCGGATAAAGCTTAAATCAGATAACCAAGCAGGATCAGAAACTTCCATGCTAATTAGCAACCGGTCAGCCGAGGTAGGCATTCTAGTTTTAGCTTGATTGCTGCGACTACGGCTGTAGCTTAAACCTGGCATAATCAAATTAGAGTTACCGGTATTATCAGCTTGCTTATAGTCTTCAGTTAGCCAGCGTAATGACACAGTGCGATACCAGTCACTCTTTAATAACCAATGCCGTTCAACTACTAAATTAGACTCACGACTTTGGGTGTCTTTATTATCTTTATTTTTTAAACCAAATTGAATTTGATAAAAATCGGTACTTACTGATTCCAGTGGAATTTTATAACTAGCTTCAATAGTTTGTTCGATTTGCGAGACTTGCAGTTTACTGTTTAGGCTATGACCGGCGCTATTTAACCAAGGTTTTAACCAGTTTAATTGAAAACGGGCTCCGACATCATCTGAATAACCTATACCGGTTTCAATGATATTGCGCTTTTGTGGCTCAAGGCTAACATTTAATGGAATAACTTTATTGTTTACATTATCGGCATCAGCTTCCACTAAGATGGATGAAAACCAGCCAGTAGCAGATAAGTCTTGATTAAATTTACCTAATAAACTTGCTCTATAAGGTGTACCAGGTGTAAAGGGCACAAGAGAGTGCAAGCGTTTGGCATCAATTTGCTGGCTAGGAAAATTCACTTTGCCCAGTTTATAACGCTGGCCAGAATCAAAATGTAAGTGAATATAAGCCTCATTACGTGAGGGAGAAATAGCTAACTTACTTTGGCTAAAGCTAGCATCAAAATACCCTTTACGAATTGCTAAGCTATTTAAGGCCGATTTAAGGCTATCATAGCGGCCATGATGCAATGCATCACCGACTTTAGGTGCATCTTTATTAATAATGGCTAAAAACTCGTTATCCTGTTGTGCTTCGCCACGTAATTGAATATCGGCTAGAGCAATTTTAACTTGTTCACCTGGGATAATTGTAATAAGCAAGTTGGATTTATTAGTATCAGCAACAGTAAAAGTAAGGCTACTGTTATAATAGCCTAGTGCCTGAAGGGCGGTTGTAATTTCACGCTCTAATTGGGCCTGTAATCGAATGGAACTGGGGCCTTGTTGTAGTGAAATAGGTTTTATATATAATTCAATATTGTCTTTTAAGTCACCTTTAACACCACTTAATTTAATGCTGGTTGAGTCGGCCACTACAGGCCAACTGCAGAGCGTTAATAAAATTAAATAGATAAATAGAGCAACAGGCTTAAACATCAAAGTAAGCAGATATCCTATGGTTAAGTATGCTTGAAAAATTAAACTGGTATCACGCACCATTATGAACCAGAGTAATGAACACTGTATACTACAAGGGCTAAATATCAGCTGAATAGCTAAGAAGTTAATGATAAAGCCATCAAGTAGCGTAAATAAATACGTTATACTGCAATTATATTTTGTTGTTTTAAGATGTTATAAAAATGTCTTACTAGATTGACACTAAACTTTGTGTAAGGTTTCTAATAATGAAAAATGTCGTCATCAGTGGTTCAGGTTTATTTACACCAAACAGTATTATAACTAATGAAGAATTGGTCGCGAGCTTTAATCAGTATGTTGATGAGTTTAATACCCAACATGCTGCGGAAATCGCTGCTGGCACTATAGAGGCGCTAGGCCACTCTAGTTGCGACTTTATTGAAAAAGCTTCAGGTATAAAGTCTAGGCATGTTTTGTATAAAGAAGGGATTTTAGATCCTAAGGTGATGCAGCCTACTTTTGAGCGGCCAACAGAAGAACAAGCGCCAGAAATGGTGGAGATGGCCTTAGTAGCAGCTAAAGAAGCGATGCAGCAGGCTAATAAGTCTGCAGCAGATATTGACTTGATTATTTGTGCAGCGTCGAATATGCAGCGTGCATATCCTGCATTATCTATAGAGTTACAACAGTTATTAGGTGCTACAGGCTATGCTTTTGATATGAATGTAGCTTGTTCGTCAGCTACTTTCGCCATTAGTAATGCCGTAAATGCCATTCGTGGTGGTACTGCTAAAGTGGTGTTAGTCGTTAATCCTGAATTTGCCTCCCCACAAGTAAATTACCGTAGCCGTGACAGTCATTTTATTTTTGGTGATGTCTGTACCGCTACTATTATAGAAGCAGAAGAAAGCTGTAGCAGTGACAACGCTTTTCGTATTAAAGGTATGCGCTTAAAAACAGAGTTTTCAAACAATATCCGCTGTGAAGTAGGTTACACTGAGCATTGCTTTACTAAGCCAGACCCTTTAGCGCCTTTTTTTAAACAACAAGGCCGTAAAGTATTTAAAGAGTTATTACCTTTAGTTGCCGGCATTATTCAAGACGAAATGGCTGCACAACATCTTAGTGCCCATGATCTAAAACGATTATGGTTACATCAAGCCAATATTAATATGAATATATTTGCTGTGAAAAAAATTCTAGGTCGTGAACCTGAACCAGAAGAAGCACCTTTAGTATTAGATACTTATGCTAATACTGCTTCTGCAGGATCAATCATAGCCTTTCATAAATTTAAACAAGGCATGCACTCGGGAGAACACGGCGTTTTATGCTCTTTTGGTGCCGGTTACTCGGTAGGTTGCTTAATTTTACAAAAATGCTAAATCGTTAATCTTGTCATTAATCTTCCCTCTAAAGCTGTAGTAGCTAATTAACTTAGCTACTACTTATTTAAATCTAGATAGGCTGCTCATATTTAGTATTTAATTGCTTTAACTGTAACTAAATATTTTTAAGATACCGGTTCTATGCTTGGCTGCGACAGCTTATCAATGGTAGTTAGGTTGCGCTGAGGGGCCACTGTGCTGTTTTACACTTAACTTTCATTATCTTAGGTTTATTTGGTAGAAATAGGCGGCGGTTTAATACTCATAAGCTAAGCTTTAGCTTTGATACAAAACGTAACATTCCCAAAGTTACATCTATAACAAGAGGCTTTATTATTTAATTTATAAAAAGTTTTGGGAATAAGTTATGGCTTCTAAATTAAAAATGATAATAGTGCCGATAGTGATAGTGGTGGTAGCGCTAGTGGCAGCGAATGTCTTATCTGGTATGAAAGAGCCTGCAGAAAAAAAACAAGAGCAACGTTTAGGCATCTTAGTCAATGGTAAAGCCATAGTCGCGGAAGACTTAGTTTATAAAGTGCAGTCACAAGGTACGGTAAAACCTAAATTTGCAACTAACTTAAGCTCTGAAGTTAATGGCCGTATTGTTGAAGTGGCAGAGCAATTTATTGAAGGCGGCTTTTTTAATAAAGGTGATTTATTAGTTAGGGTTGAGCAAGCCGATTATCACACTAATGTTAAGGCTGCCCAAGCAAGCTTGGCAAATGCGCAAGCGGCTTTAGAAGAAGAAAAAGCACGAGGTCGGGTTGCTGAAAAAGAATGGCGTTCATTTACTGAGGGCAATGCACCTGAGTTAGGTTTACGCCGGCCGCAACTCGCTAGCGCCTTAGCAACAGTGCAGTCTGCAGAAGCCGAATTAGAACGCGCTAAACGCGATCTGGCTAGAACAGAAATAAGAGCACCCTATGCCGGTTTAGTGAAAAGCCGTAGCGTAAACTTAGGTCAATTTATTAGCCGCGGTAGTGTGCTAGGTGTTATTTATGGCACAGATATCGCTGAAGTTAGGTTACCAATAACCGATAATGATTTAGCTTTTATTCAACTGCCTACTTTGGCTGACAGTGCTAAACAGCCTAAAGTTGAATTAACAGCAACAATAGCAGGCAAGCTGCATAAGTGGCAGGGTAAAATTGTTAGAACCGAAGGCGTGTTAGATGAGCGTAGTCGGGTTATTTATGCCGTTGCCCAAGTGGTTGATCCTTACCATCGTCAAGCAGATGCTCAAGCCGAAGTATTACGCTTTGGCCGTTTTGTGCAGGCGAGCATCTTAGGTGAAACAACATCAGACATTATAGTAATTCCAAGACATTTATTATTAGCAGGCCAACAAGTTTTAGTGGTAGACAACCAACAGCAGCTTCAATTTCGCCAAGTGCAGGTAGAGCGAACAGATGAGCGTTTTGCTTATATTCGCCAAGGCTTTGCCTCTGATGATTTATTAGCACTATCGGCAATCGCAAATCCATTAGCCGGTACGGTAGTTCGTTTAAGCAGTGATGCAAAACCCGCTGCGCTAACAGCAGACTCTGCTGATGAAGCCGCTAACCTGCCTGCTAAGGATTAAACTATGGATACTAACAAAGGACTTATTGCTTGGTTTGCTCGTAATAGCGTTGCTGCGAACCTATTAATGGCGATTATCTTAGTTGCAGGTACCGCCTCTTTATTTACCATTAAAAAACAAATCTTTCCTGAAATAGCCTTAGAGCAAGTCAATATAAGGATCCCTTATTTAGGGGCAGCCCCGCAAGAAGTAGAAAGCGGCGTTATTGAAAAAATTGAAGAAAGCTTACGCGGTGTTAACGGCATTAAACGTGTGCGCTCGACGGCGGTAGAAGGCCTTGCCACAGTTGTTGCTGAAATAGCTAATAACTATGACATCCAAGAAGTTATGGATGAAATAAAGACCCAAGTCTCGGCAATTTCATCTTTACCTGAGCAAACCGAAAAGCCAGTAGTATACCGGGTGCGCTTTCAAAGTGGCGTAATGTGGCTTTCTTTATATGGTGATGCGGATGAGCGTAGCTTAAAAGAATTAGCTAAAGATGTTCGTGATGAACTAAAAAAGCAACCGGGAATAAGTAAAGTTGAAGTGGTAGGCGCTAGAAATTATGAAATTGCTATTGAGCTATCTGAGGCTAAGCTAAAGCAATTTTCACTTACCTTTGAGCAAGTTGTAGCTGCAATACGCAATAGCTCGGTTGACTTACCAGGCGGTTCAATTAAATCAGAAAGCGGTAATATTTTATTACGCACTAAAGGCCAAGCTTATAACAGTCAAGATTTTGCCAATATTGTATTACTTACTTTTGCCGATGGTACTCGCTTATCGTTAAGTGATGTTGCGACCATTAATGATGGTTTTGTCGATAGAGAAGACTTATCTACTTTTGATGGTAAAAACTCGGTATCTATTCAGGTTTCTGCCGTAGGCGATGACAACACACTACAAATTGCCGAGACCATTAAAGCTTATGTTGCTAAGAAGAAAACAGAGCTGCCTTCTTCGGTATCAATTGATTATTGGGGCGATGCTAGCTACTACTTGCAAGGCCGTTTAGATTTAATGACCGGCAATATGTTGCTTGGTGCTTTTTTAGTGCTATTAGCATTAACCTTTTTCTTAGAATTTAGAGTTGCCTTTTGGGTAATGGTTGGCATTCCAGTGTGCTTTTTAGGTGCTATGGCCATGTTACCTATGTCGATGTTTGATGTTTCTATCAATATGATTAGTTTATTTGGCTTTATTCTGGTGCTGGGGATAGTTGTTGATGATGCCATTATTATAGGTGAAAGTGCCTATAGCGAAATAGAAAAACGGGGTAAGTCTGCTGAAGCGGTTATTGCTGGCGCTAAAAAAGTCGCTATGCCGGCAACCTTTGGGGTTCTAACAACCATCGCCGCTTTTATTCCTATGCTAATGGTAGGGGGCGCACAAGCTCCTATTTGGGGGGCAATTGCTTGGGTTGTTATTCTTTGTCTTATTTTCTCTTTAGTTGAATCTAAGCTTATTTTGCCTTCGCATATAATTAATATGGATATGACACCTTGGGATCCCAATCGTAAGGGGCTGTTTTATAGCTTAGGACGAGCGGGCAGTAACAGCTTAAAGTCGATGCGTACTGTTGTTGCCGCTAAGCTAAATTCCTTTGTGGCTAATAAATATCAGCCTTTTGTCGAGCGCTGTATCGAGTTTCGCTATGTCACCATGGCGGTGTTTCTGGCCATGTTAATTTTAATGTATGGCGTACTCGGCGGTGGTTTTGTGCGCTGGGTGTTTTTCCCTAATATTCCAAGCGACTTTATTAGTGCCAGTTTAGTTATGGAAGAAGGCGCCTCTAACCAAGCGACTGTTAATGCCATGGCTGAAGCGGAAGCCGCCTTAGTGCGTGTGAATCAGCAGCTAAGCACGGATACTGATGATCAAATTGTTAAGCATCGCCTAATATTTTTAAATAACGATACCTCGGGTGAATTAATTGTAGAGCTTGAAAAAAGTGAAGGCCGAGAGATTGATGGCTTTGAAATTGCGAAGGTATGGCGTGAAGAAATGCCAGAAATTCCAGGTTTAAAAAGCTTTAAAGTTAACGCCTCAAGTGGCGGCGGCGGAGGTGGAGCTGATATTTCTCTACAGTTACGCGGTACAAATTTAGATAATTTAAAATTAGCCACCGATGAGTTAAAAGCGCGCTTAGCCGAATATGCGGGTGTTTATGATATTGAAGATAACTTACTGGGCGGTAATGATGAGATTGTTTTAGCCTTAAAACCAGAGGCGCATTTACTAGGTATTTCGTTAGTCGATGTTGCTCGTCAAGTTCGTTATGGCTTCTATGGGGCTGAGGCGCAGCGCGTACAACGCGATGGTGAAGAAGTTAAAGTCATGGTGCGTTATCCTCGTGCTGAGCGTAGCTCTATTGGTAGCTTAGATAATATTCGTATTCGCACCCAAGATGGTGGGGAAGTGCCGTTTGATACTGTAGCAAGCTATACATTGCAACCTAGTTTTAGTGCTATTAATCGGGTTAATGGTGAACGTGCTGTGACTATTAGTGCTGCGGCAGATAAAGACAGCATTGAGCCGAGTAAGGTTATCTTTGCAATGCAAAAAACGGTGATCCCAGAAATTACGGCTAAATACCAAGGCGTTACAGGCGAGTTAGATGGCAGCAGCCAAGATGAAATAGATGCCATGCGTGATCTTACCCTTGCCGGTATTTTTGCGATGTTGTGTATTTATATTTTAATGGCCATACCGCTGCGCTCTTATAGTCAGCCATTAATTATTATGAGCGTTATTCCCTTTGGCTTAGTTGGCGCTGTTATTGGCCATATGGTATTAGGCTTAAGTATGAGTATTTTCTCAATATTTGGCTTAGTGGCTTTAGCGGGGGTTGTGGTGAATGACTCTTTAGTTATGGTTGACTTTGTTAACCGTGCTAGAGAAGAGGGGGTGTCAATTAGGCAAGCCGTTTCACAAGCGGGCTCACAGCGATTTAGGGCAATATTTTTAACGTCACTGACAACCTTTTTAGGTTTAACACCTATAGTGCTTGAGCGTAGCTTGCAAGCCAAAATGGTTGTGCCTATGGCAGTATCGTTAGCATTTGGGATCCTATTTGCCACTGTAATAACGTTGCTATTAATACCTGCACTTTATGTGATTTTAGAAGATATTAAGGGACTCTTTGCTGGCAAAAAAATGAAAGCGGAAATGAAGGCGATTAGTTAATAATACTAAAAGTGCTAGGGGTACTTAACTCGGCTTTTAGCTTAAATAAATCGCCGCTGTGCTGCGATAATAAAGGCCACTAATTAGTGGCCTTTACTTTTTTGACGATAAATTTAATAAGCTTGGCTATGCACGCCTTTTACTGCACGGCCTGAAGGATCATTCGTTGTTGCCATGCTTTCATCCCAAGCTAAGGCTTCAGGTGTCGAGCAAGCAACCGTTTTTCCGCCAGGTACGCAGGCAATAGCACCAGCATGTGGAAAGTGATCTTCAAAAATAACACGGTAATAATAGGCTTCTTTTGTTTCTGGTGTGTTTACTGGAAAACGAAAGCTAGCCGTGGCCATTTGTTGATCTGAAATCTCTTGTTCTGCATGGGCTTTTAAGCTGTCAATCCAGCTATAGCCAACGCCATCTGAGAACTGCTCTTTTTGGCGCCATAAAATATCATCAGGCAATAAACCCTCGAAGGCTTGACGTAAAATGTGCTTTTCCATTTTACCCTTACCACACATTTTAGCCTCTGGATTAAGCCGCATAGCAACATCTATAAAGGCTTTATCTAAAAAAGGCACTCGCGCTTCTACGCCCCAAGCAGACATCGATTTATTGGCACGGTTGCAGTCGAACATATGTAAGCGGTGTAGTTTACGTAAGGTTTCTTCATGAAATTCTTGAGCGTTCGGTGCTTTATGGAAGTATAAATAACCGCCAAATATTTCATCAGAGCCTTCACCCGATAACACCATTTTAATGCCCATAGCTTTAATTTTTCTGGCCATTAAATACATAGGCGTAGAAGCGCGGATAGTGGTGACATCATAGGTTTCTAAATAGTAGACAACATCACGCAGGGCATCTAAGCCTTCTTGAACTGTAAACTCAACCGTATGGTGTACAGTGCCAATGGCATCAGCCACCGTTTTTGCTGCAACTAAATCGGGTGAGCCAGCTAAGCCAACAGCAAAAGAATGCAAACGTGGCCACCAAGCTTCAGATTGGTCATTATCTTCAATTCGCCGTTTAGCATATTGCTGGGCAATAGCAGAAATAAGTGAAGAGTCTAAACCACCGGATAATAAAACACCGTAAGGCACATCTGACATTAAATGGCTTTTTACACTATTTTCAAGTGCAGTTCTCAGTTCTGTTAAGCTTGCTGGGTTATCCTTTACGGCATTATAGTCATGCCAGTCACGCTGATAATAGCGTTGTAATTTGCCAACTTTGCTATCAAAAAAATGGCCTGGCGGAAACTCTTTAATTTGTTTACATACCGGTACTAAAGCTTTTAATTCGGAAGCAACAAATAATTGGCCGTGTTCATCATAGCCATAGTACAGCGGAATAATACCAATATGATCACGAGCGATTAAATACCGATTTTGCTCAGCGTCATATAAAATAAAAGCAAACATGCCATGTAACTGATCAATAAAATCACTGCCATAAGCAAGATATAATGGCAAAATAACTTCACAATCCGATTTAGTTTTAAATGGATAAGGGCTTGCTAGCGCACTTTCTAGTTGCTTATGATTGTAGATCTCACCATTCACTGCCAGAATGTGATTTCGATTTGGATTAACTAGAGGTTGGGCGCCATTTTCAGTATCTACAATTGCCAAACGTTCATGAACTAAAATGGCATTGTCGTTATTCCACACACCAGACCAATCTGGACCACGGTGGCGTAATAACGCGGATAACTGTAGCGCTTGTTGGCGCAAGGCTTTAACATCAGTTTTGATGTCAAGCACCCCAAAAATAGAACACATAGTAACCTCTAATAATTAATTAATGAAACACATAATTGGCAGTGTGTACGTCTACACGTACTCATTGAATGTGCCACGCTATAGCAAAAAAGCAAGTGTTTTATATCACTAATTTTTCTCATAATGCGCTTATGCCGTTATGGCTTTATATGTATTAACTAAAAATGACATTGAATAAAAAAACGCGTTTTAATCCACCAGAAAACTGGCAAGCAGATTTATTGCACATTAACCCAATTTTTGCTGATTTAGGGCAGAGCTTCGGCCCTTTTTCAGCTGAAGACTGGCCAAGTTTAAGCTTGCTTAATCAAGCCTTTGCTAGCGAGTATCGCTTTGTAGCCAATGAAGCTTTAGAGCAAGATGGCCGTTATTACGAAGAGTTTATTTTTGCCACTAAAACCATACCGTGCCGTGCTAAAAATTGGCATGACTTTTTTGGTGCTTTAATTTGGTGCTTATTTCCAAAAACCAAAGCCTTACTTAATCAGCTGCATATTGCAGAAATTACTCAGCATGGCCTTAAACAGCGCAGCAAGCTTAGAAATAAACTGACTTTATTTGATGAATGCGGCGTTATTATTTGCACTGAGCCAAGAGCTCATCAGCATGCAGAGTTATTGCGTAGCCACCAATGGCAGCAGAGCTTTGTTAAGCAGCGCCAAGACTGGTGGCAAAGCATTAGGCCGGTTATTTTTGGTCATGCCATGTATGAAATGGCCACTAAACCTTTTATCGGCTTAACCGCTAAGGCTGTCTTTATTGAGGTACCAGAGGGGTTTAGTAACTGGAGTCTAGCCCAGACATATCAGTTTTTAGATCAAGCTTTGTGGCATAAAATTGCTAAGCAAAACCTGCTTTTAGATAAACAGCAATTAACACCCTTACCTTTATTAGGGGTGCCGGCTTGGTATGAAGCTAATAACCAAGGCGACTTTTACTTAAATACCCATTATTTTCGGCCCAAAAGATCTGCTAAGTGAATATAATTTCTTTATTTGTATAAGCTAAATGACTGCGAGTTTTGTATGCTAATTTAGCTGCTACTATTAACAGATCATAAATATAACCGATTATATTTTGTTACAGCTTTATTTTGGTTAGTTGTTGTTTATGTTGCTGTACTGTTTGATAATTCTGTTCAGGTTATCAAGGGAGCAGGACATGATAGAAATTAACAATCTAGCCAAAGCTTTTGCGCTAAGTAAGTCTACTAAATTATCTGATACAGAAAAACAAGATGTCCGTTACAGTAAAGAGGCTTTTCACTCGGTGCGCGAGGTTAGCTTTAGTTGTGGTAAAGGCGAGGTTTTAGGCTTACTTGGGCCTAATGGTGCCGGTAAAACGACGACGTTACGTATGTTGTCTACTGCATTAAAACCAGACAGCGGCTCGGTATTATTAAATGGTGTTGATGTATTAAAACATCCTGTAAAGGCGCGACAACAAATTGGCTTTTTATCAGCTGATACGGGCTTATATGGTAAATTGTCGGCTTTTGAAAATATTGCTTATTTTGGCCGTTTACATGGTATGAAAGAGCAAGCCTTAAAGCAGCGCATTGATGAGTTATTTACTTTACTAGATATGCACGATTTTGCTAATCGTCGTGCAGACAATATGTCTACCGGAATGAAGCAAAAAACCGCTATTGCCCGTGCGGTAGTGCATAACCCTAAAGTGGTTATTCTGGATGAGCCGACAACCGGCTTAGATATTATGACAGTGCAAACCGTACTGGATTTTATTAAAGGCTTAAAGCAGGTAGGTACGCCAGTTATCTTTTCAACTCACCATTTAGATGAAGTCGCGTCGTTATGTGATCGGGTTGTGGTTATTGATCAGGGGATCAGTGCATTTAGTGGCGATATTGCCGAATTTACAGCGTTATCTGCTAATAACGATCTACGAGAGTCATTTTTGTCGGTTTTACAGCCTAAACAAGCAACTGTAACGGCAACAGAGCAGGGAGTAGCCTAATATGTGGCAAGTGTATTTTAAAGAACTGACAGAGCTAATGCGTGATAAAAAAACACTGATTTTTGTTATTTTATTACCTGTATTTATTTTCCCCGTTATTTTTGGCGTTATGGGCTTAGTATTATCAAGCACGACTAATACTGCTATGAAAGCAGAGCATCGTTATGCCATTGTTAATCCTGAACAAGCAGCAGAATTTAGTGAGTCACTTTATTACCATAAAAACTTCAAGAAAGTTGAAACCGATTTAGTTGACGCAGAGGCTTTAGCCCAAGCTATTCGTGATGATAAATTTGATGTCGCTATTGTTATTCCTGCTGATTTTTCTAGTAAGCGTCAGCAGGTAGAGCAGGCAACATGGCAAATTATCTATAACCAGTCATCACAATTTGATTTTATGTATCAATATTTTGATCAGCTAGTAGCTGATTATAATGAAAAACTACAACGGGAAAGTTTAACTAAGTTAAAGGTTGATCCTAGTAAACTAGCCGCAATAATTAAGCCCGTGGCGATTGAAAAGCAAGACACGGCAGCAAAAAGAGAAAATATAGGTGAGAAGTTTGGTGCCCTTATTGCTTATATTCTTATTCCTTTATGCTTATTAGGTGCTTCTTATCCTGCTATAGATATGGGAGCGGGCGAAAAAGAGCGCGGTACGTTAGAAACCTTACTTATATGCCCTATAAGTCGGGTCAGTATTGTTTTAGGTAAGTTTTTTACTGTGTTAACTACTGGCTTAGTTGGTGCATTAATAACGGTCGCCAGCTTTGGCATCTGGGGTGCGGTAATAGGCTCTTTCGCTGGTATGGATATAGTGCAAGAAGCGATGTCGGCTATTGCTGTTACAGAGTTAATTTTAATATTCTCACTGTTATTACCTATCTCAGCGGTGTTTGCTGCTTTATTACTGGCGATATCTATTTATGCTCGTACTTTTAAAGAAGCTCAAAATTATATCAGTCCATTATCCATTATGATTTTTTTACCCTTAGTGGCCGCTATGATGCCAGGGGTAGAATTAACAACTAAAACAGCATTAGTGCCGATTATGAATGTAGCGTTAGCAATTAAAGAGCTGATTAAAGGGACTGCGGAGTACGGCTTATTAGCCTTAATCTTTGGCTCTACTATCTTGTTGGCAGGCATCGCAATTAGCTTTTGTGTGCACTGGTTCCAGCAAGAAAAAGTGCTATTTAGATAAAATGAGCTTACGTATTTAAACGTAACTTTACTGACACAAGAAAAAGGTAAATCTGTTATTAGGATTTACTTTTTTTATGTAACAAGTGGCTATTACTATAAAAATTTACTAATGCTATTGATAATAGTTCGCAATAGCATTAATATTAGGCTATCAAATAGCTTAGGAACTGTGGTATGTACGTTTGTTTATGTAAGGGTGTAACAGATAAGGCAATTAAACAAAAAGTTGCAGAAGGACTGTGCACTATGCGTGAGCTTAAATTATGTTTAGGTGTGGGTAGTCAATGCGGTAAATGTAGCTGCCAAGCGTCACAAATTTTACATAATGAGCTTGTTGCTAATCATAACCTAGCTGCAGCAGAAGATTTAGCTACCCCGGCTGCGTAAATCGTTAACCATTTCCCTGCGACCTGAATTGAACTTAGATTAATATTCTTCTTTTTTGAATAAAAATTCTATTTTAATTTTGGTTAATTCTCGTCATAATACTGCTATTGTTTAGGCTAAGCATAGATTAGCCCTTAGGAGTAGTTATGAGTTCTAAAACGCTTGATACCATTAAGCAAGTGGCTATTGTTGGTGGCGTGCATGGTAATGAATTTTCAGGTATTTATTTAATAAAACGCTATCAAGCCCAGCCAGACCTAATGACACGTGCCAGTTTTAACACTGAAACAGTTTGGGCTAATCCTGAAGCGCATTATGCTAACAAACGTTATTTACACAGTGATTTAAATCGCCAATTTAAAAGCCTTGATTTGGCGGATATGACCTTAGCTAATTATGAACAAAGCCGAGCTAAAGTATTAAATGCTCAGCTTGGGCCCAAAGGCAATGCTAGAACAGACTTGGTAATAGATTTACATAACACAACCAGTAATATGGGCGCTTGTTTAATTCTAACTCAAGCCGGTGAGTTTTATAATAAAATGGCCGCTTACGTTAAAATGCAGATGCCAGAGGCTATTATCTCCCGTGATGAAGATCATATTGCTGCACAAGATCATGCGCTAATGTGTACTTTAGGTCGTTATGGCGTTTTAGTTGAAGTGGGGCCGCAATCGCAATCGGTTTTACGCCAAGATATTTTAGACCTAATGCACCAAATGACTCAGCATATTCTAGATTTTGTACAGCTGTACAACACAAATACCTTGCCCAAATTACCCAAAAAAACAGAGGCATATCGCTATTTGCACAGTATTAAATTACCCATGAATGAGCAAGGCGAGCGCTTAGGTATGGTGCATAAAAATATTCAAGATAACGATTATCAGCCCATTAATCCAAGTGATCCACTTTTTACCTTATTTGATGGTACTGTGCTTTATTATGAAGGCGAGACTACGGTTTATCCAACCTTTATTAATGAAGCGGCTTATTATGATAATAACTTAGCTATGTCGTTAAATGAGAAGGTTATTATTACTTTAGCCGATGACTAAAAACGGCATATAAAGGTTAACACCTGCTATTGACATATTTGCTATGTGTAAGCTAAGCGTTAGCCTTAATTACTTATAGCATTACAGCGTATCGTAGCTGTCTTTTTTCTCAATTAACTCTATAGCGTAATTATCAGGATCACGGACAAAGGCAATTTTAGTTGTGCCGCCTTTAACTGGCCCAGGCTCACGGCTTATAACTCCGCCTTTAGCTCTGATTTTGTCACAAGCTTGATAAATATCCTCTACTTCTATCGCAATATGGCCATAGGCATTACCTAAGTCGTAGCTGTCGGTATCCCAGTTATAGGTAAGCTCTAATACTGTGTGCTCAGACTCATCGCCATAGCCGACAAAGGCTAGGGTGTAACGGTATTCTGTATTGTCTGATTGGCGTAATAAGCGCATGCCTAACACCTCAGTGTAAAAAGCGATCGACTTGTCTAAATTTCCCACGCGTAGCATGGTATGTAACATACGCATAATAAGCTCCTAGTTAAGAGTCGGTTTTATCTTTATATTCACAAAGATCTTCGATAATGCAGCTATTACAGCGCGGCTTACGCGCCACGCAGGTATAGCGGCCATGCAAGATTAGCCAATGATGGACATTTAATTTAAATTCAGCGGGCACCACTTTTAATAGTTTTTGCTCCACTTCATCGACATTTTTACCTGTAGCCAGTTTTGTTCGATTAGATACTCTAAATATATGGGTATCTACCGCTATGGTTGGCCAGCCAAAAGCTGTATTTAGCACCACGTTAGCTGTTTTTCTGCCCACACCCGGTAAGGCTTCTAGCGCAGCCCTGTCTTCGGGCACTTGGCCTTGGTGTAAGTTAACCAGCATACGGCAGGTTTTAATAGTGTTTTCGGCTTTAGTATTAAATAAGCCTATCGTTTTAATATATTCTTTTAGCCCATCAACACCTAAATCTAACATAGCTTGAGGGGTGCGGGCGATAGGGAATAAATGCTTAGTAGCTTTATTTACACCAACATCGGTTGCTTGAGCAGACAAGAGCACAGCGATTAATAGCTCAAAGGGTGAGCTATATTCTAATTCCGTGGTAGGGTTAGGATTAGCATCACGTAAACGGGTTAAAATCTCTATACGCTTTTGCTTGTTCATGTATTGGCTTTACCCTTATTGTACTGCACCTGTGACACGTGCCCGTGAAATTTTAGCCGCACTGGCTTCACGTTGTTGAAGTCTATTATCAATAATGTTTTTTAAGGCAATTAACAGCCCCATACCAATAAAGGCACCAGGTGGTAGCATAGCTAACAAAAAGTGACTATCAACTTGGAATAGTTCAATACGCAATACTTTTGCCCAGTCACCCAGTAAAAGATCGGCGCCATCAAATAAAGTGCCTTGGCCGAGGATTTCTCGCAATGCACCTAATACGACTAGCACTAATAAAAAACCTAAGCCCATCATAAAACCATCTATAGCAGAAGGTAGTACTGCGTTTTTTGAAGCAAAGGCTTCTGCTCGGCCAATAATGGCGCAGTTAGTGACAATTAAAGGAATAAAAATACCTAAAGATTGATATAAACCAAAGGTATAAGCATTCATTAGCAATTGCACAACAGTAACTAAACTTGCAATAATTAACACAAAGACCGGAATACGAATTTCTGCTGCGACATGATTACGAACCAAAGATACTGCTATGTTAGAAAACAGTAATACTAATAAAGTCGCGACGCCTAAACCTAAAGCATTAGTAATAGTGGCAGTTACGGCTAATAAAGGACATAAGCCTAATAACTGAACTAAACCTGGGTTGTTTTTCCATAAGCCTTGTATAGTTAACTGTTTAAAGTTACTCATTCTGCAACCTCGCAATTAGCAGGCAAACTAGCCAGTTCTGGATGCTGTAGTACGTATAGTGCTGCTTTTCTTACTGCAGTGACAACAGCTCGCGGCGTAATAGTAGCACCAGTAAATTGATCAAACTGGCCACCATCTTTACGTACGGCCCAAAAAGCGGCGTTTTCTGCTGTAACTGTTTTATCACTTAAACTAAAAATCCAGTTAGAGCGTCTAGATTCCACTTTATCACCCAAACCTGGGGTTTCTTGGTGGTTAACAACCCGAGAGCCAAGTACTAGCCCCTCTGGCGTCACCGCAACAATTAAATCTATATTGCCACTATAACCATCAGGTGCTGTTGATTCGACTAAGAAAGCAGCAACCTTATCTTGTTGCCGCCAGCGATAGATATTTTGTGCTGTCTCTCGGCCTAAAAACTCTAAAGATACCACTTGGCGACAATCAGATAGTAGGACATGGTCAACACTTATGCCTGGCAGTACTTCTTGCAGTACTGCTAACTTACTGGCTAAAGCTTGCTCGGCAATTTTGGGTGCTGTTAATAGGTTTACAATACTTAGGATAGCGACACAAACCGCTGCCACTACAGCAAGCGATAGCGCATTATGACTGATAGCTTTAATCATTTTTAGGCCTCGGTTGCTTGTGCCCATAAGTGCGAGGGCGGGTATAATAATCAATAAGAGGAACGGCCATATTAGCAATTAATACCGCAAAAGCATAAGCATCAGGGTAACCACCATAAGTACGAATTAAGTATACGGTTAAGCCAATTAAGGCTCCGTACCAGAGCCTCCCTTTATTG
Source organism: Rheinheimera sp. MMS21-TC3 (assembly GCF_032229285.1). NCBI lineage: Bacteria > Pseudomonadati > Pseudomonadota > Gammaproteobacteria > Chromatiales > Chromatiaceae > Rheinheimera > Rheinheimera sp. MMS21-TC3. The sequence continues at coordinate 1,982,590 of NZ_CP135084.1, read as the reverse complement.
GTTGTAGCAGCTGACACCGGATCAGTAGCAATGAAAAAAGCAGCCAACATAGTACTACCACTAAATAAATGAAATAGTGGGCTAGCTAAGGTGTCAGGTGCTGCTAAGCTACCTATAGCACTAAAAACACTTAGGCTAATTAAAATAGCCGCAGGAATGCGCCAGCTAATGACTTTAAGTTGAATCAGAGCTAAGCCGCCCAGTAAATAGGCTAAATTAACCCATAACCAACCACTACCGGCAAAAGCATAGAATATAGGTTTTTGTAAGCTTTCGCTTAAAGTCATGCCTCGGCTAATATCAGTGCGCAGGGTGTCTAATGGGGTTGCCATTGTTATACCATCAGCTGTTGACTGTAATTGCTGTAAACTAAAGCCGCTGCAACTAAACTGATTGAAAATTACGCAAACGGCATCGGTAGGGCTTAAGGCTATAGCTTGTAATGAAGCAGGCGGTAGCCATTGCGTCATTTGGACCGGAAAAGAGATAAGCAATAATACATAGCCTGCCATAGCTGGATTAAATAAGTTATTGCCTAAGCCGCCATATAATTGTTTGACCATAATAATGGCAAAAGCAGTACCTATAATAACTAACCACCAAGGTGCATAGGGCGGTATGGCAATAGCAAGTAACACAGCCGTTAGCATGGCACTGTTGTCACGCAATCTAGGCCAAACTGCTTTATTTCTAAGTAGCATAACAATAGCTTCACTTAGTAAGGCGGTGGTTATTGCTAGTATTAATTGAATAATAACACCATAACCAAACAAAATAGCTTGGACCATAATACCGGGAATACAAGCTAGCATAACTAAACGCATAATTTGTGCCGTGCTGCGCTGTAAACGCTGGTGTGGAGAACTGGCTATTTTAAAACTCATGATTGATTATCTGCTTGTTTTTTGGCTTTAGCTCTAGCTATGGCCGCTGCTATAGCCGCTTTACGCGGGTCAGATGCTGCGTCGGCTGTTACATCGGCAGTAGCTTGCTCTTGATTAGTCGTTGCTTCGACAGTCTTTGCTGGAGCTGACTCTTCATCTTTTTGTTTTTTAGCTTTAGCTCTAGCTATGGCCGCTGCTATAGCCGCTTTACGCGGGTCAGATGCAGCGTCGGCTGTTACATCGGCAGTAGCTTGCTCTTGATTAGTCGTTACTTCGACAGTCTTTGCCGGAGCTGACTCTTCATCATTTTGCTTCTTAGCTTTAGCTCTAGCTATGGCTGCGGCAATAGCTGCTTTGCGTGGGTCTGTTTCAGCATCTTGATTAAGGCTAGTATCTTTAGCGACAGGCTCTGCTTGGCTACTGGCTTGTTTAGCGCGCTGATATTCACGAGCTTGTTGCTTTTTAAGCTCTCTTTGCGCAATGATATCTTCTTTGTCTAATTCAGCAGGAGCAGTTTGTTTATTTGCCGCTTTAGCTTTAATTCTTGCTAAGGCATCTGCTACAGCGCTGGCTTTACCACTAGCTTGTTGTTGTTTTGCTCTGGCCGCGGCAAGTTGTTCATTTCGTTGTTGGCGCTCTAGTTTTTCACGCTCTAAGCGCTCATTTCTAGCATCAAATCGTGCTTTTGCTTGCTCTGCTTTTATCGCATCTTGTTGTTGTTCCCTCAGCTCTGCTTTAGCCACGCGATAGTATTGTACTAATGGGATTTCACTCGGGCAAACATAGGCACAGGCACCACATTCAATGCAATCGAACAAGTTATATTCATTTAACTTCTCTGCATCTTGAGCTTTGCTATACCATAATAATTGCTGAGGTAATAATGAAGCGGGGCAGGCATCTGCACAGGCGCTGCAACGTATACAGTCGGTTTCATTTTCAGCAGCAGGTAACTCTGTTGCTGTTGGCGCTAAAATACAATTACTCGATTTAATAATAGGTACATCTAAACTAGGCAAGGTAAAGCCCATCATAGGGCCGCCCATAATAACTCTTTGTTTAGGTTGGGCGCTAAAACCGCAAAGATTAAGTAAATCAACTACAGGGGTGCCAAGTAAGGCAATAACATTTTGTGGTTGATTTAAGGTGTCGCCAGCCACGGTCACAATACGAGAGATTAAAGGGTGGTCATCCAGTACCGCTTGGGCTACAGCAAACACAGTACCAACATTTTGCATCACAATGCCAATATCTAAAGGCCGACGGCCGGTTGGTACTTCAGCGCCGGTTAAAAGCTGTATTAGTTGCTTCTCACCGCCTGAAGGATATTTAGTGGACAGGCTGCGCACCCAATAATTATCGCGCTGATTACAAGCTGCAGACATAGCCGCTATTGCTATAGGTTTATCATCTTCAATGGCAATAAGTACTGCTTTGGGTTGCAGTAAATGACACAGAATATCGATACCCTTAACAATAGTAGTAGCGGCTTCTTGCATTAACATATCATCAGCTGTGATATAGGGCTCGCATTCAGCAGCATTAATAATCAGATAATCAATGGGTTTGCTTGAGCCAACCTTTAAATGGGTAGGAAAACCCGCGCCGCCCATACCGGCAATACCACTATCATGAATACGATTAAGTAAAGTTAGTTTATCCGCTGTATTAAGGTTTAGCGGTTGTCTTGGCCGCCATTCATCTAAGCCATCTGGTGCTAGGGTTAAGGTCATTTCAGGCAAAGCCGAAGGGTGAGCACTACTATGAGGCCCTATATTAATTACCTCACCAGAAGTAGGAGCATGTATTGGCACTGTCATGGCATTATCTGCAGAAGTTAATGCTTGGCCTTTTAATACTTTATCACCAACTTTAACTAATAATTGGCCGGCAATACCAATATGTTGCCTTAACGGTAAATATAAACGATCAGGTATAGGCAATTGTGCTATAGGTTTTTGATTAGTTTGGCTTTTTCTGCTAGGAGGATGCACCCCACCATGAAAATCCCATAACATGCCAGATTTAATTTGTTCAAATAAACTTTGCACAGTAATTAAGGCTCCACTATGCGAACGGGTATTGCTTCTAAATCCCATTTCCAGCGTTGGGTGGTTTCAGCAACAGGTATCATATCTATGCAATCAACCGGACAAGGCTCAACACAAAGATCGCAGCCAGTACATTCATCCACTATGACAGTGTGCATTAACTTAGATGCCCCAAGAATAGCATCTACTGGACAGGCTTGGATGCACTTGGTGCAGCCTATGCATTCATCTTCACGAATATAAGCTACACGCTTAATAGAAGGCTCTTGAGCAGCGTTTAAAGGTTTCGCTTCAACACCCATTAAATCTGCTAAATTACGAATAGTGCTTTCGCCACCTGGTGGGCACTTATTAATTTCATCACCATTAGCAATAGCTTCTGCATAAGGTCGACAGCCGGGATAGCCACATTGCCCACATTGGGTTTGTGGTAAAAGGTCGTCAATTTGATCAACTAGCGGATCACCTTCCACTTTAAAGCGAAAAGCAGCAAAACCCAAAACTGCACCAAAAACTAAGGCTAAAAGGCCAATGGCGAGTAAAGCCGTTAAAATACTCATGCTACTTTAACCAAACCGGTAAAGCCCATAAAGGCAAGTGACATTAAGCCTGCGGTGACCATACCAATAGCCGCACCTTTAAAAGGGGTAGGTACATCAGCTGCTGCTAAACGTTCACGCATAGCAGCAAATAAAATTAACACTAATGAGAACCCGACTGCAGCGCCAAAACCATAGACTACAGAGTTAATAAAGTTATGGCGTGCATTTACATTTAGCAGTGCCACGCCTAATACCGCGCAATTAGTAGTAATTAGCGGCAAAAATATACCTAAAAGCCGGTATAGCGTTGGGCTAGATTTATGCACAACCATCTCAGTAAACTGCACTACAACAGCGATAACTAAAATAAAGCTTAAAGTACGCAAGTACAGTAAATCTAAAGGTGCTAATAAATAATGGTCTACTAAATAGCTGCATAACGAAGCAAGCGTCAAAACAAAAGTTGTCGCTAATGACATACCAATAGCTGTTTCTAACTTACTTGATACCCCCATAAAAGGGCATAAGCCAAGAAATTTAACTAAGACAAAGTTATTTACTAGCACTGTACTAACAAGTAACAGTAAAAATTCGCTCATGGACCCGTCCAAGCAAAAACAAGGGCTATATTATGCTATTAAGCGGCGTTAGACACAACCGGACAAATTATAGGGGAATAGCGACTAATAGATTATTAGTCGCTATTAAATGTTAAAGCGGTGTAGGCTTACCTATGTAATAGCCCTGATTACCATCGATGAATAATGATTCCAACATATGCTTTTCTTCTTGAGTCTCTACGTTCTCAGCGAAAACACCCACACCGATGCGGTGTGCAAGATCAATCATTAAGCGCATAAAGTATTGGTTATTTTTATCTTCATCAATTCTGCGGGTATAGCTGCCATCCATTTTGATGTAATCGGGCTTTAAATCACGGAAGAATTTAAAAGATGTAATACCGACGCCAAACCGCTCTACTGTAATACGTGAACCTGCTCTGTGTACCATATCAATAAAGCGTTTACTGGTTTTGAAGCTTTGTTGCATACCAAACTCAGTGACTTCAAAGATTAACTTAGATGCTATATTGGCATCTTTTAATAAACGCCGTTCTAGCCAAATACAAAATTGATCATCATGCACACTACGCGCCGATAAGTTAATACCAAAATATTGGTCTTGTAAGTTTTTATGTTTTATTTCACTTAGGGCTGTTTCAATGATTAAGCGATCAATTTCAATAATCTTATCTAACTTTTCGGCCATAGCTAAAAATGAAGCTGTAGGTAGAATTTGATCTTCTTGGGTTTTAAAACGAACTAATATTTCAGAGTAGGTTCTTGATGAGCGCGTAGCGGGTTGAATAAGCTGCACTAATAAACTGATGCGATTATTTGTAAGAACATCATCAATAACATTACGCCAGTTTTGGTTACCGTAACCGTTACCTCGAGACATTTCTAAGCCAGATGACTCTTTTTGGATATGCCAAGCATTACTTTGTTTAGTTTGGGCTAAACTGATGGAAGTGTCTGCAATGGCAAGTAATTCACCTAAGGCTTTATTAGCGTCATAACTTACTAAACCGGTATAAGCCACAGAATCTAATTCAGACAGTTTTTGATATTCATTAAAACGGCTTTGCAACTGCAGCGCAAAATGTTCAGCTTCTTTAGGCGTAATTCTTGGTAATAAAATTGCAAAGTCAGAACTGTTTAACCGGTAGATTTTATGGTCAACATAAGAGCCGGCTTGCTTTTTGATGATGTCTGCAACTTCACGAATATAGCTATCACCTTCTTGATAACCCCGAGATTGATTTATTGTTTGTAGCTCAGTACAGCGAGTTATGGCAAAGACACCAAACTCTTTATTTTTTGAGTTATATATATTGTCTTCAAAAAATTGTAAAAAACGGTTGCGATTTGGTAATCCTGTGACTGAATCTTTATAAGCTTGTTCAGCTATATCTTCAGCTTTTAGGGTGATAGCTTGAAATTGACTGTCGGTATGGCCTTCAAGTTTTTTAAGGCTAACTTTTATTTCAGCAAACTCATGTGGGATCTTACTCCAGTCTGTTTCTGTAATGTTAGTCTTATCTGTAAAGCTATCAATAAGTTGATTAACAGCAGCTGTAGCACGGCGATAACTGCGACTAATACCATTTTTACCAATTAATGCCGGAAGCCAGCCTAAAATAAAAGGGGCTATAAATAATAACAGTAAGGTATTTTGAAACTGCTTGAGAGTATCAGATTGATTTAATTGAAAATTAACGATTATATTTTGTTCAGCATTTTTAACAGTTTGACTTTTTTGTTCAACCCCAAAAGCATTTAAAATAAATTGCGCTAAAGCGGGGCGCTTATCCGTTTGACTCTGTTCGTGTAAAACTACACCGTCAAGTTGGCTAACATGCAAAGTCGTTAATGCAAAGCTTCGCTCTAGTTGGCGACTAATTATTTTACCGTCACCACTTAAATGATGAACTAAAATCTGATCAACTACTCTTTGGGCACTTTGCTCTGTGTTTTCTAATTGTTGTTGGGTAAATTGGACTAAAACAAACATTGATATTCCAGCTAATATAATAGCTGCTAATAACTGCCCCAACAATAATGTTCTAAGTATTCTCATAAGCTATGACCACCAGATTAATCTAGTTTCCTTGTCCTGATGCATAATATAGTTTTATCTAGGCACAATGGAAAGGTAATTCAATCAATATTATTTATTGATAAGTAAACTATTTATGGATAGATACCGTTTATTGTAGAGATATGCAACTTAATTTAAGTTTAAGCGATATAAAAGGTGGCTCCCCAAGTTGGACTCGAACCAACGACCTACGGATTAACAGTCCGCCGCTCTAACCAGCTGAGCTATTGGGGAATACTACTAAAATTGTTACTTTTTATCAAAAAAGTATTGTTGAATAATTTGGCTCCCCAAGTTGGACTCGAACCAACGACCTACGGATTAACAGTCCGCCGCTCTAACCAGCTGAGCTATTGGGGAACAACATTCAACGGGGCGCAATACTAATGCCCGTATTACAACCTGTCAACTGTTTGCGTAGCTGAATTTCATTCTAACGAATCACTTGCGTAATGTTTAAGCAATGCGCTGCAAAAACACACCAATCTAGTTACTAAATTAAACAAAAGTATTTTAAACACTGTTCATTAGACGGCAAGTCTATATAGCATGCGCCTTAGGTAAGGTTACCCACAGAATCTGTGGATAACTCTGTGGATTGATGTGTGTAGACTGTAGCTAAGGCTTATGTTCATTGACTTTCTTGCAGGTCAAGCCTATTGCGATGAAAATATTTTTTGTTATAATACAATAACTTATATAATTAACAGTTAAGTAGCAAATATATTGCTAGCAAAATGTTAACTCTTTTTTGTTAGGGCTTGAATTGTGAACTCTTTATAGGCTATTACAGCAAAATTGCTGATATAAATCAGTATAGTCAGCTAATAATGTTAAAATAGCATGGCTGCTGTGGTTGCTTTTCTTTACAATGGGCGGTCGATTTTTATTAGTTGAGATTATGAATTCTATTAAAGCGCCAAGCGCCTTATTAAAAGGTGATATTAAAGCGACTATGGTTGCTATGACAGTGCCGATGTTGTTCGGCACGCTGATTTTAATGACATTTAATATTGTTGATACATTTTTTATTAGCTTATTGGGTACAGAGCCGTTAGCGGCTATTAGTTTTACTTTTCCTATCTCGTTTACGCTTATTAGTTTGGCTATAGGCTTAAGTATTGGCACATCAGCTGTTATTGCTCGAGCCTTAGGCCAAGGTAAAACGGCTGAGGCGCGCAGTGATGCAACGGTCGCTTTAGCTTTATCTTGTAGCATAGTGGCTCTAATGTCAGCCGCAGGCTATTTTTTTAGTGCTAATATATTTAAAGCCTTAGGGGCTTCAGATCTAATTTATAGCTATATCCAGCCTTACATGGATTTATGGTTTTTAGGCTCGGTGCTGCTTGTTATTCCTATGATTGGTAATGCTATTTTACGTGCCGCTGGTGATACTAAGATCCCCAGCTTAATTATGGGCGCATCCGGTTTAGTTAATGCGGTACTAGATCCTATTTTAATTTTTGGGATAGGGCCTATTCCTGCTATGCATATGCATGGGGCCGCTATGGCTACTGTGAGTTCCTGGTTAGTGGGTAGTATAGCTATGCTGTATATGCTTAATAAACGCAATTTAATAGATTTAGATTGGCCAAGTTGGTCGTTTTTAAAAGTAGCAAGTAAAAAAATTCTTAGTATTGGCTTACCTGCAGCAGCTGCCAATATGCTGACACCTTTAGCCATGGCTATTTTAACCGCTATGATGGCAAACTATGGGGCTCATGCTGTCGCTGGTTTTGGTGTTGGTGTGCGTTTAGAGAGTATTGCTTGTTTAATAGTACTTACTTTATCTATGACTCTGCCGCCCTTTATTAGTCAAAACTTTGGGGCAGGCTTTTGGCACCGAGTACAGCAAGGGTATCAACTTTGTGGTAAGTTTGTATTGGTATGGCAGCTACTTGTCTATCTAGTACTTGCTATACTGGCAATACCTTTAGCGAGGTTGTTTAGTGATGAGCCAGAAGTTATCCACATTATAAGCTTATTTCTTTGGATAGTACCTTTAGGATACGGTTTACAAGGTATTACAATTTTAACTAACTCCTCTTTTAATGCTTTACATCTTCCGGTTAAAGCTATGGGATTAAGCTTAGTGCGATTATTTGTCTTTTATGTCCCCTTTGCTTGGTTAGGGGGCTATCTATTTGGTTTATTAGGTTTATTTGTTGGTTGTGTGCTGGCCAATGCCTGTACTGCAAGTATTGCTTGGCATTGGTTTAACCAAGTAGTGACTAAAACCGCAAAAATGGGAGACCAAGTTGTCAAGAAACTTTGAACTTAAATCAGATTACTCACCCGCTGGTGATCAACCAAGCGCAATTAGCCAATTAGTCACAGGCTTAGATGCAGGCTTAGCGCATCAAACATTATTAGGTGTCACAGGCTCTGGTAAAACCTTTACTATGGCGAATGTTATACAGCAGGTTAATAGACCTACCTTAATCATGGCGCATAATAAAACCCTAGCAGCGCAGTTATATGGTGAAATGAAAGCTTTTTTCCCCAATAATGCCGTTGAATATTTTGTTTCTTATTATGATTATTATCAGCCTGAAGCTTATGTTCCCTCTACAGATACTTTTATTGAAAAAGATGCCTCTATTAATGAGCACATAGAGCAAATGCGTTTGTCTGCAACTAAAGCTTTGATGGAAAGAAGAGATGTAATAATAGTTGCCTCAGTATCAGCAATTTATGGCTTAGGTGATCCTGCCTCTTATATGAAGATGCTATTACACCTTAAACAAGGCGATATTATCGATCAACGTTTTATTGTCAGGCGTTTAGCAGAGTTGCAATATAAGCGTAATGATATAGATTTTCAGCGTGCAACCTACAGAGTGAGGGGGGATGTTATTGATGTATTTCCCGCTGAATCAGACGATATTGCCGTTAGAATTGAATTGTTTGATGAAGAAATTGAACGTATTAGTTTATTTGATCCCTTAACAGGCGCCGTCGAAAAGATTGTTACTCGTTATACTATTTACCCTAAAACCCACTATGTTACGCCACGTGAAAAAATATTAGACGCCGTTGAAAATATAAAAACGGAATTACAACAACGCCGTGAAGAGTTATTAGCTAATAATAAATTAGTAGAAGAGCAGCGCTTAAGTCAGCGTACCTTGTTTGATATTGAAATGATGGTTGAATTAGGCTTTTGTTCGGGTATAGAAAACTATTCACGTTATTTGTCTGGTCGGGCAAATGGTGAGCCACCTCCAACGCTTTTAGATTATTTTCCTGCTGATGGATTAATGTTTATTGATGAGTCGCACGTAACAGTATCGCAAATTGGCGCTATGTATAAAGGTGATCGCGCTAGAAAAGAAAACCTAGTCAATTATGGTTTTCGCTTACCTTCTGCGCTAGATAATAGACCGTTAAAATTTGAAGAGTTTGAAGCTATAGCGCCCCAGCGAGTCTATGTATCGGCAACCCCTGCAGCTTATGAGTTAGCGCAATCGGCAGGAGAAGTCATAGAGCAAGTGGTTAGGCCAACAGGTTTACTTGATCCGCCGATTGAAATACGGCCTGTTGCTACTCAAGTAGATGATTTGTTATCAGAGATTTATATAAGAGCAGCAAAAAAACAACGAGTATTAGTAACAACTTTAACAAAAAAAATGTCTGAAGCACTAACAGATTACTTAGCTGATCATGATGTTAAAGTGCGCTATTTACATTCAGATATAGATACCGTTGAGCGGATGGAAATTATTCGAGATTTACGCTTAGGGGTCTTTGATGTTTTAGTAGGCATTAATTTACTGCGTGAAGGCTTAGATATACCTGAAGTGTCTTTAGTGGCTATTTTAGATGCAGATAAAGAAGGCTTTTTACGCTCAGAGCGCTCATTGATCCAAACCATAGGCCGTGCCGCGCGTAATTTAGAAGGGCGGGCCATATTATATGCCGATAGAATAACTGGCTCTATGCAACGGGCCATAGATGAAACAGATAGACGGCGTTTAAAGCAACAACAGTTTAACCAATTGCATGCTATTACACCTACGGCCATAAAAAGAAAAGTTAGCGATGTAATGGATTTAGGCCAAGCACCAGTACCTGGCTTTTCATTAGTGTCTGAAAAGCTTAAATTAGTAAAAGGTAAAACACCTTATCAAATTGAAGCGCAAATCCAACAGCTTGAACAAAAAATGCTGCAGCATGCCAAAGATCTAGAATTTGAACAAGCAGCAGCAACCCGAGATAAAGTTCAGCTATTAAAACAAGCATTATTAGAAATTTAGTCTTTAATTAAAGCAAGTTATTATGAAATAGCATGCATATATATTAAAATTTAGGCAAAATAGGCAACTGGTCAGACATCTTGATTTGCAGTCACTTGTTATTACTTCGGGAAATAATTATGCGCAATATATTCATTAGGGCATTAAGTTGCTCATTAGTTATAGTTGGCTTAGGTTTGTTGCTAACAGGCTGCGATAGCACAGAAGTGACAGCAGAGCCTAGTGTTATTCGACCAGTTAAATTGTTTACTGTCACTAATGAACATTTAGCCGTAACCAGACAATTTCCAGCTGTGGTAGAGCCCACTAAAAGGGCAAATTTAACCTTTCGTGTGAGTGGTAAGTTGATAGAGCTAAGTGGCCGGCCCAGTAATAATGTTGAACAAGGTCAATTATTAGCTCGGCTTGATGATACCGACTTTAAACTACGAGTAGATCAAGCCAGTGCGCGCTATGACTTAGCTCAAACCCAATTTGAACGAGCACAAATGCTAATTCAACAAAAATTAATATCTCAAGCACAGTTCGATGAAATAAAAGCGCAATTACAGGTGGCTCAAGCAGATTTTAGTGCCGCTAAAACCGCTCTGAGTTATACCCGTTTAGAAGCCCCTTTTGCTGGGACAATTTCCCGTCTGTTAGTTGAAAACCATGAAAATATTGCGGCACAACAACCTATAATGGAGTTGCAAGTTCGTGGTCATGTTGATGTTGTGATCCAAGTGCCTGAAGATGTTATTTCTAATGTTCGCCATGATGTAGATTATCAACCCGAAGTTATTTTTGACTCTCACCCTGAGTATCGATATAGGGCAAGTTTACGTGAGTGGGATAGTCGCTCTGATCCAAGTACTAATAGCTTTAAAGTCGTGTTTAGCATGAAGTCGCCAGAAGAGTTTAATGTGTTATCCGGCATGACAGCCAATGTTATTGTCGATATGAGCAAAGTTAACCGCAATAATAATAATGCTTTATATATACCCGTAACCGCGATCTTTATGCCAGATGCGCAAAATCTTGCTTCACAGCAAAGCTATGTTTGGTTATACGATAAGAAGCAAGGTTTAGTAACAAAAAGGCCCGTAACTGTAGGTGAGTTAACTAATGCAGGCGTGGCTATTATAAGTGGTATTGCAGTAGGAGACACTATAGTCACCGCTGGGGTACAGCAGTTATCAGAGGGACAGCAAGTACGGCCTTGGGTACGAGAAAGGGGGCTTTAAGATGGATGTTGCCCGTTATTTTATTAAATATCGCACCACATCTTGGTTATTTGCGACCATTTTATTATTAGGCGGCATAATGGCTTATATGGGCTTAGGCCGGCTAGAAGATCCGCAATTTACCTTAAAACAGGCAATGATCATAACTGCCTACCCAGGTGCCTCACCAACCCAAGTTGAAGAAGAAGTTAGCTACCCTTTAGAGAATGCAATTCAACAACTACCTTATGTTCAGCACGTTACGTCAGTATCGTCAGCGGGTTTGTCCCAAATAATGGTTGAAATGAAAGACCAATATCGGGCAAAAGCCTTAAAGCAGATATGGGATGAATTGCGGCATAAAGTATCTGATTTACAGCCTACTTTATCACCTGGGGTACAGACACCCCAAATTAAGGATGATTTTGGCGATGTATTTGGCATTTTATATGCCTTTACTGGTGAAGGTTATGCTTATGATGAATTACGGGATTATGTCGATTTTTTACGACGAGAGTTAGTACTATTGCCAGGTGTAGCAAAAGTGGCGGTAGGGGGCATACAGCAAGAGCAAGTGATTGTTGAAATATCCAGACCTAGGTTAACGGCTTTAGGTGTAGCGCCACAGCAATTAGCAGCTTTATTGCAAAGCCAGAATATGGTGGCAAATGCAGGCTCTATTCGGGTAGATAGCGAACGCTTAAGAATTTATCCAACCGGAGAGTTTCAATCGGTTAAAGAACTTGAAACCCTAATAATTAGTAGCCCAGATTCTAAAGAATTAATTTATCTGGGTGATATAGCTCGGGTCTATAAAGAGCATACTGAAATCCCTAATCATATAGTCAGGTTTGGTGGTAAAACAGCGCTGTCGTTAGGTATTGCTTTTACGGGGGGTGTTAACGTAGTGGATGCTGGTGAGGCCGTTAAGCAGCGTTTAGCGGCGTTAGAATATAATAAGCCAGTTGGGATTAATATTGACACTATTTATAATCAGCCTAATGAAGTCGAGCATTCTGTTTCTGGTTTTATAATCAACTTAGCGCAAGCCGTGGCTATTGTTATAGTTGTCCTGTTAGTTTTTATGGGGCTACGCAGCGGTATTTTAATCGGGCTAATATTACTACTAACAGTACTAGGAACTTTTATCTTTATGAAGCAAATGGAGATAGAATTACAACGGGTTTCACTAGGTGCTCTAATCATAGCCTTAGGCATGTTGGTAGATAATGCGATTGTTATCACCGAAGGTATACTTATAGGTATGCAGCGGCGGTTGAAGTTAGCCGATGCAGCAGCCTTAATAGTTAAGCAAACTAAATGGCCATTATTAGGGGCGACTATTATCGCCATTACTGCTTTTGCCCCTATAGGTTTATCGAGCGATGCCAGTGGTGAATTTGCTGGTAGTTTATTTTGGGTATTATTAGTTTCATTATTAATTAGTTGGGTAACGGCTATTACCTTAACGCCATTTTTTGCCAGTGTTTTATTTAAGCAAGATGCAACTGATACCCAGGCTGATGATAAAGAAGTAGCTTTATATCAAGGTTTTATCTTTAATATCTACCGCGCGGCTTTATCTAAAGCATTAGGCTATCGTTTTATCACTTACTTAGTTACTCTTAGCTTATTAATCGCAGCCGTTATTGGTTTTGCCAACGTAAAACAGGTGTTTTTTCCGCCTTCAAATACGCCGATATATTTAGTCGACTTATGGCAACCACAAGGTACAGATATCGTTTTTGCTGCAGAGCAAACCAATGGCATTATGCAGCACTTGTTAACAATAGAGGGTATTGAGTCAGTGGCCAGCACCACAGGTCGCGGGGCAGAGCGCTTTATGTTGACCTATCAGCCAGAAAGAATTTTCCCAAGCTATAGCCAACTAATTATTCGTGCCGATAATCATGAGTTAGTACCAAGTTTAATGCGACAAACACGTGAATATATTAACCAGCACTATCCTAATATTGAACAAAAGCTATTACGGTTAGAAGTTGGTCCTTCAACACCGGCTAAAATTGAGGCGCGCTTTAGTGGTGCCGATCCAGATGTATTACGGCAATTAGCCAGTGAGGCTAAAGCAATATTAAAGGCTGATGGTCAAGCGGTTAATATTCATGATAATTGGCGTGCTAGAAGTAAAGTTATTCGACCAAAGTTTAATGAAGCAATGGCCAGACGAGTAGGTGTGAGTAAACAAGATGTCGACGATGTATTGCTAACCAGTATGATAGGTCGCACTGTTGGTATCTATCGTGATGGTACACATTTATTACCTATTATTACTCGCTCGCCGTTAGCTGAGCGCAATAATTTAGATGCCTTATATGATTTACAAGTTTACAGCAATAAATTACGCCGTTATGTGCCTATAACCCAAGTGGTTACTGGCTTTGATTTGGTATGGGAAGATGCCCAAATACAGCGCCGCGATCGTAAACGTACTATTACCGTGATGGCTGATCATGATAACTTAAGCCAAGATACAGCATCAGCACTGTTATCTAGAGTGAAAGCCGATATTGAAGCTATAACTTTACCCACCGGCTACTTTTTAAGTTGGGGCGGCGAGTATGAAGCACAGCAAAAAGCCCAATCTGCTTTATTTAGCTCTTTACCCTTTGGTTATTTAGTTATGTTTATTATTACGGTGCTGTTATTTAAATCTATGCGTAGTGCTTTTGTTATCTGGGCTTGTGTACCGCTTGCGGTAATAGGTGTTAGTTTTGGTTTATTAATTATCGGTGTGCCTTTTGGTTTTATGGCGTTATTAGGCTTTTTAAGCCTATCGGGTATGTTAGTTAAAAACTGTATTGTCTTAGTGGAGCAAATTAACCTTGAACTTGCAGAAGGTAAAGAGGCATTTACAGCTGTATTTGATAGCGCAGTCAGTCGAGTAAGGCCTGTATCTATGGCTGCAATAACAACTATTTTAGGTATGTTACCGTTACTAGGTGATGACTTCTTTGCCAGTTTAGCTGTAGTAATCATGTTTGGTTTAGGTTTTGCTACAGTGTTAACTTTATTGTTTTTACCGGTGTTATACTGCAGTGTTTTTAAAATACCGACACCGAATAAACTAAATTCACCTACAGCAATTATGGATAAACAATGAAACTAAGTGGATTATCGCTATTGTTAGTCATCAATAGTGCAACCTGTTGGTCATTAAAAGCCGACACTTTACCGCCTTTAGAAGCTTGGCAAGGCCAAAGCGAGCAATTAATACAAAGTGCAGCTTCTAGTTGGGTCACACCCGCTGAGTTAACAAAGTTAACTGACAGCCCAGATTATGCCGCTACTATGGCTTATGTACACAAGTTAGTTGCTAGTTCAGATATGTTAGAGCTGGAGCAGTTTGGTACTAGCGCTCAGGGCAGAGCTATATTTGTGGTAAAAGCCAGTAAGCAACTGGCTAAAATGGCCCAAAATACTAAGAGACCATTACTGTTAGTGCAGGCAGGTATTCATAGTGGTGAAATAGATGGTAAAGACGCAGGGTTAATGTTGTTACGTGATATTGTTCATGGCGATAAGCAAGCCTTATTAGAGAATGTTGATTTACTTTTTGTGCCAATTTTCTCAGTGGACGGTCATGAACGACGTTCTGCCTATAGCCGGATGAATCAACGCGGCCCTAGTATCCAAGGCTGGCGTGCGACGGCACAAAACTTGAATTTAAATCGAGATTATAGCAAAGCAGATGCACCTGAAATGCAAGCTATGCTGCAATTAATCAATAAATATGATCCCGATTTATATCTAGACATTCATGTTACCGATGGTGAAGATTATCAATATGATATTACCTATGGCTTTAACCATGCATCTGCTGCTATTAGCGTTAATAGCGCAAGTTGGTTAACTAAGCTATATCGTCCGACAATCGATCAAGCTTTACAACAAGCTGGCCATGTCCCAGGGCCTTTAGTTTTTGGCATAGATAGTCAAGACTTTGCTAAAGGCTTATCGGGCTGGACAGCTACACCACGCTACTCTAATGGCTATGGTGACGTTAGGCATTTACCGACTATTTTGGTAGAAAACCACAGTTTAAAGCCTTACAAACAAAGGGTGTTAGGTACTTATACTTTGTTAGAAGCCACACTAGGATTATTGGATCAGCAAGGTAAAGCGTTAATGTTAGCCAAACAAGCTGATCAGCATGCTAGACCTAAACGTATGGTATTAAGCTATACCGATAATACTAATCCAGTACTCATTAACTTTAAAGGTATAAGTTATCAAACAGCTAGCAGCGAATATAGTGGAGCGACTTATGTAAAATGGACCGGAGAGCCCACTTTATATGCCAACTTACCGGTGTATTGGCAAAATGTAGTAGAGAGAGATATTGCTATTCCAACCGCTTATTGGCTCCCTCCACAGCAGCAAGAGGTTATCCAGCGTTTGCGTATACATGGCATTAAGTTTGATGTAATTAACAAAGCACAAAAAATTAGTGCTCAACAATTAACGGTGACCGATTATCATTTTGCAAAAGAGCCATTTGAAAGCCGTTTAACTATTACTGATGCTGAATTTAGCCGTGAACAAAGCTTACATAGTATAGAGCAAGGCTGGGTGAGGGTTAGTACCGATCAACCACTTGGCCGCTTAGCTGTTGCTTTGTTAGAGCCAACAGCACCTGATTCTTTTTTTAAATGGGGCTTTATGTTAGGGTTATTTCAACGCACTGAATATTTTGAGCCTTACGCAATTGAGCCACTAATCGACCGTTTATTAGAACAACAACCTAAACTAAAGCAGCAGTTTGCTGAGGCTTTAGCAGAAAATAGTGCTTTAAAAGCCGATCCTAGAGCCCGTTATGATTGGTTTTATCAAAAACTGCCTTATTATGATCAGCAATTTTTAAAATACCCAATTCTAATAGAGCTGTAGTGGCAAGAGGCTAGCTTAAATTAAAAAAGGCAGTGTACACTGCCTTTTAATTCTATCTAACAACTAGGTTTATTAGATTAGTCTTATTTTACAGGAGTTGCCCAAAGGTCATATTCATCGGCATGTTCCACGGTAGCAGTAATAAGATCGCCAGGCTTTAAATCAGTGGCGCCATTTAAATATACTACGCCATCTATTTCTGGTGCATCAGCAAAGCTGCGACCAATAGCACCTTCTTCATCCACTTCATCAATTAACACGGCTATATCACGGCCAATTTTGGCTTGTAAGCGAGCAGAACTAATTTCTTGTTGCGTTTGCATAAAGCGATGATAGCGCTCTTCCATAACTTCATCTGATACGGGATCGGGTAGCTCATTGGCTTTAGCACCTTCAACTGGGCTGTATTTAAAGCAGCCAACGCGATCAAGTTGCGCCTCTTTTAACCAATCGAGCAACATTTGAAAGTCTTGTTCTGTTTCACCTGGAAAGCCCACAATAAAAGTAGAGCGTATGGTAAGTTCAGGGCAAATTTCTCGCCATTTTTTAATCCGCTCTAGTACACGCTCCGCTTGGCCGGGACGTTTCATCAGTTTTAAAATACGCGGGCTAGCATGTTGAAAAGGTATATCTAAATAAGGTAGTACCTTACCCGCGGCCATTAACGGAATAATTTCGTCAACGTGTGGGTAGGGATAAACATAATGTAAACGTACCCAGATACCCATTTCCCCTAAGGCTTCACAAAGCGCTAGCATAGAGGTTTTAACCGGTGAACCATTCCAAAAACCAGTGCGGTATTTAACGTCTACACCGTAGGCGCTGGTGTCTTGTGAGATAATTAAAAGTTCTTTTACTCCAGCTTTCTTTAAACGCTGGGCTTCATCTAGCACTTCACCTATAGGGCGGCTGGCTAAGTCTCCGCGCATTGAAGGGATAATGCAGAAGGTGCATCTATGATTGCAGCCTTCAGATATTTTTAAATAGGCATAATGTTTAGGGGTAAGCTTAACGCCATGATCAGGTACTAGCATAGTAAAAGGATCATATTTTGGCTTAGGTACAAACTGGTGTACTTGCTCTAAAACATTTTCATATGCATGGGGGCCTGTAATCCCTAATACATTAGGGTGAACTTGTCTAATTTCGTCTTCACGAGCACCTAAGCAACCGGTTACTATTACTTTGCCATTTTCAGCTAAAGCTTCACCTATGGTTTGCAGTGACTCTTCTACTGCACTATCGATAAAGCCGCAAGTATTTACAATAACTAAAGCAGCATCATCGTAATTAGGCACTATATGATAACCCTCACTTTTGAGCTGGGTTAAAATACGCTCAGAGTCTACTAAGTTCTTTGGGCAGCCTAAACTAACAAAGCCAATAGTATGACCTTTAGCTGAGTCAGTATTAACTTGATGCTTGAGTGTTTTAGCGGCGGTTTCAAGTGTCGTAGTTTGCGACGGGTCAAAGGTCTGTACAGTCATAAAAGCTCAGAGTATCGTGAAAATAAAGTCGGCGGATTATACCTGAATATGCGTTGATAACTAGTGTTAAATGAACAAAAAAGCAGCGATAAAGCTGCTTGTTTGGTTTACATATTATTGCTTATTACTTTTTGTTATATTTGCGTTGGGCTCTACGTTTGCGTTCTAACTCACGCTCGGCTTTTATTTCCGCTTTGGCGGCTTCTTCTGCTTTGCCATCTATTAATTCTTGGCTGACCATTTCTGGCGTTTCTAAGGTAATGCCACCTAAGTTGCCTGCTCTTAGCTCGGTAATAAGTATAGTGCCTGCCTTTTCTAAGTCGACCACGCCGCCTTTACGCATGGCGCCACGTTTAACACCGATAGCATCAAGTAAGCTAATATCATTTTCTGGTAATTCAGTTAACTGAAACCGTTGCATAACCGCTTCAGAATAGTTTTTTAATAAATAGTCGGCGGCAAACATGGCAATATCGGCGTAATCAAACACAGTATCTTTTATGGCGCCGGTAATTGCTAAACGATAACCACATGTTGGAGGGCTAAGCTTGGGCCATAAAAAACCAGGGGTGTCGGTTAAAATAACATTGTTATCTAACTTTATTCTTTGCTGCATTTTTGTAACACCGGCTTCGTTACCGGTTTTAGCAATAGTTCTTTTTGCTAAAATATTGATTAGGGTTGATTTACCAACATTAGGGATGCCCATTATCATTGCCCTGGCACCTCTAAGCTCAAGGTTTCTTTGTGGCATCATGCTTTCGCAAAGCTGAAGTAAAGCGCGGATCTGCTCTGGATTTTGTTGGCTAATAGGAATAGCTTTTACACCATCTTGTTGGTCAAAGTAGTCTACCCAACGTGCAGTTAATGCCGGATCGGCTAAATCAGCTTTATTTAACACTTTTATGCAAGGTGTATCACGGCGTAACTTTGGTACTAGGGGATTTTCACTTGAAAAGGGGATCCGTGCATCCAACATTTCGATAATAATATCGACTTGTGGCATGACTTCGGCAATTTCTTTACGGGCCTTGTGCATATGACCCGGAAACCAGTTAATTGACATCTAATTTTAGCCTTCAGCCTTTAAATAAGAAAGCATAAGCAAAAGACCTATGCTGTGTAATTGATGTAATGATAACGCAAACTTAGCCTTATACTTGATTTAATTCAGTATCAGGTCAATTTCTGGCTCGATTTCGTTATCAAGTTGCGCTGGTTCAAAACGGCGTATTTGTAAAATTATCCCTAGATAGGGGTGATCTAAGTAATGGATTTCACCACTTATAACCCGTCGACTTTGTTTAACATAGATAGTTTGCAAGCTATCTTCTGATGGCAGTCGCAAGTTAAACTCTGCATTTACAAATAAATAGTGGTCTAAATGAAGTTTAAATAAACCATCTAATTGCCAAGTATAATCAGGCACTTTACTGCCTAACTTAGCTGCAACTGGTTGCGAGCTGTTATCATTAGTCTCGATGGCTCTTTTAGGTGTAGGTAGTTGTGAATTTGCACTTAACTGTGCCAGTAGTTGTTCGATATTAGTAATGATATCAGCTTGGCTAAGGTCCGTTATATTAGGGTCAATGGCATTTGCATCATTTGCATCATTTGCATTTAGCTGAAAATTAGGTGCAGTTTTTATGCCATCTTGCAATAAAAGAGAGTCAGTATTGTGTTGTTCAGATAGCCGCTTAGGTTGACCCCAATAATCAAATTTATCTGAAAAGTTTTCACCGGCATACCAATGACTAGCAATAGCTCGGCGTTGTGTAACAGGAACTTGGCGCCATGCTGTGTGCAGTAAAAGACTTTTATCAGTTTGGTTTTGAATTCGGGTGGCTATATCTGTTAATTGTAGTGCCTCAGCCGCAACTATATAAGGCTGGTTAGTGTGCTTACCATTACTTGCCATTAACGCTGAAATTCGTCGTGGCATAGGTAATTGACTATCGTAATAACGAGTTTGCATAAAGCTATGCAGCAACCAAGGTTTATTTTGTGGCTCAAAAACACATAAGTTAACCAACTGGTAATAATAAGCTGGTTTAACTGCTAATAGATCTTGCTCGTCTGGTTGTGTGGCTGGCGTGGTACAAAGAGGAATTATTTCCAGCAGAGGCGAAATATCAGGCTGATATAAAGGTGTAACTAAATCAATACTGCGCCCAGGGCGAATTGGAGTCACAGGGAAGTCAAATTTTTCTTGTGAGTTGGCGGCAGGGGTTTGACTAAACACAATCATTTCAACTTCAAACCAACGTTGTTCTTTTGCCTGTACTACCGAGCTTAGCAATAAGCTACAAACTGTGCCTAAAATCGCGAATTTAAACATTAAGATACCCTGTTTTTAGCAAAATCAGCCAACATGTTTTCAATTAATTTAAGTCGATCCGCTATATCGTTAGAGGCAATGGCAAAGCGCAACTTTTGGCCACCTTCGAGCTTAAATATTCGAGATTGCTTTTGAATTAAGTCAATAATAAAGTTAGGTGAAACTTGAGTTTTATCACTAAACTCAACCATACCACCTTTATTATTGGCTTCAATACGTTTAATACCCAGTTGCTGCGCTTGTAATTTAAACTCTGATAGTTTTACTAGATTTTTCGCCGCATCTGGTAGTAAACCAAAACGATCAATTAATTCTACTTGAATTTCATCTAACTCGGCCAGAGATTTTATTGAAGCCAACTTTTTATAACAAGAAAGCCGTAAGTTTACATCAGGAATATAACTCTCTGGTAGTAAAGCGGGGATCCTTAGCTCAATTTCCGTTTGCTGGCTTAACATAAGTTCTAAGCTAGGCTCTTTACCTTGCTTTAGGGCATTAACAGCTTGCTCTAACATATCCATATATAAAGTAAAACCAATAGACTCAATTTGGCCACTTTGTTCATCCCCAAGTAATTCACCCGCACCACGAATTTCTAAATCATGGCTAGCCAAGGCAAAACCTGCACCTAAATCTTCAAGGCTTTCAATAGCATCTAACCGTTTTTCGGCATCTTTACTTAAGCGTTTTTTCGATGGAATAAGTAAGTAGGCGTAAGCCTGATGATGGGAGCGGCCAACCCGACCTCGTAACTGGTGTAGTTGGGCCAAACCAAATTTATCGGCACGATTAATAATAATAGTATTAGCTGTAGGGATATCAATACCGGTTTCTATAATGGTTGAACAAAGCAGCACGTTATAGCGCTGATGATAAAAATCAGCCATGATATTTTCTAATTCACGCTCACGCATTTGGCCATGGGCAATAGCAATTCGAGCTTCAGGAATTAACTCTGTTAACGCTTGAGCTTGTTGGTTAATAGTGGCAACGTCATTGTGTAAAAAATATAATTGGCCACCGCGAGATATCTCACGCATAACAGCTTCACGGATCAATGCCTTATCGTTTTCTCTGACAAAGGTTTTAACCGCTAGCCGCCTAGCCGGTGGCGTAGCAATAATGGATAAATCGCGCATACCTGCCATCGACATATTTAAGGTTCGTGGTATAGGGGTTGCGGTAAGGGTTAATATATCGATATTGGCGCGTAATGATTTAATTTTTTCTTTTTGTCTGACGCCAAATCTATGCTCTTCATCAACAATTAGTAAGCCTAAATCATGCAGTTTAATGTCATCTTGCAGTAATTTATGGGTGCCAATTAAAATATCAACTTTACCGTTGCTTACATCTTCTAAAATAGCTTTTTGCTGTTTAGGGCTAATAAAACGAGATAAAACTTCAACTCGTACCGGCCAGTTAGCAAAGCGATCGCTAAAGTTTTCAAAGTGTTGCTGGGCTAATAAGGTTGTGGGCACTAATATCGCGACCTGCTTACCATCATTTACTGCAACAAAAGCCGCCCGCATAGCAACTTCAGTTTTACCAAAGCCTACATCGCCACAGACTAAGCGGTCCATAGGTTGTGGGGTTTGCATATCGCGTAAGACAGCATCTATGCTGTCTTGTTGATCAGCGGTTTCTTCATACGGAAAGCTAGCAGCAAAAGCTTGATATTGTTGTTGGTCAATAGCGAAAGCATAGCCTTTATGGGCAGCACGTTGGGCGTAAACATCTAATAGTTCTGCAGCAACATCCCGTACTTTTTCGGCGGCTTTACGCCGAGACTTTTCCCAACTGTCATTACCTAGCTTGTGTAAAGGCGCACTATCGGCATCACCGCCGCTATAACGGCTTAATAGATGTAAGGCAGTAATAGGCACATATAATTTGCTAGTGCCTGCATACTCTATGGTTACAAACTCTGCGCTAATGCCTGCGGTCTCTATGATTTGCAAGCCTTGATAACGACCAATGCCGTGCTGCAGGTGCACTATAGGTTGGCCCATGGTTAATTCAGCTAAGTTTCGAATAACCGTATCAGATGATACTTGTTGGCTACGTTTACGACGCCGGCGCTGGCTAATTTTTTGACCAAACAGCTCGTTCTCACTGACTAAAGCTAAAGGCTGAGGTTTACTAAGAAAGCAGCCTTGCTCTAAAGGACCAACAATAATCCCTAAGTCTGTATTAGACTGATAAAATTCAGTGAAACTAGCAAATTGACTAATTCGTATAGACGCTTTTTGTAGTAGCTGTAATAAGCTTTCTCGACGACCTTCACTTTCTACAAAAAATAATAAACGGCCCTTTTGTTGTTTTAATTGCAGTATGTATTGTTGTACTGCATGTAGTGGCTCTTTATGTTGATGATTAACGGCTAAGTCGGGTAGGGTTTGACTAAGCAGATTAGCTTGACCAGCTTTTTTAGTTAATTCTGCTTGGCTTAGCTTGATCCGTGCATACTGCTTAAATTGGCCAAATAGTTGCTCAATATTTATATATAATTGTTGAGGCGCTAAAATTGGCCTTAATACATCGTGACATCTGTCGTCATATCGGCGCTTTAGTTCATGCCAAAATCTTTCAGCGCTATGCTCTAGATCACCTAATAATAAACAACGACTCTGCTTAGGTAAGTAATCAAACAAGGTTGCGGTTTGTTCCGCAAATAACGGCAGGTAATATTCAATCCCCGAGGGCAACAAGCCTTGGCTAACTTGCTGGTATAACGACTCCTTTTCGCTACGGGAACTAAATAACTCCCGATAGCGCAATCTAAAACGCTCTATGGCGGCTTTATCGGTTGGAAACTCATGAGCAGGTAATAGCTCGATATTAGTTACTGTATCTAAGCTGCGTTGATTATCTGGATCAAAAGTGCGGATAGCATCAACTTCATTATCAAAAAAATCGAGCCGGTAGGGAGCATTAGCCCCCATGGGATATAAATCAAGAATTGAACCACGTGCAGAGAATTCACCATGTTCCATAACTTGATCAACACTGTGATAGCCTACCTCGGTAAGTTGACGTTTTAACTGGTTCAAATCGATGAGCTGGTTCTTGTTAATAATAAAACTATGTTGTTCTAAATATTGGCGCTCAGTCAGACGCAGCAATAAAGTACTAATAGGCACTATTACGATACCTTGAGTTAATCGAGGTAATTGATAAAGTGTTTTTAAACGCTGAGAAATGATGTCTTGGTTGGGTGAAAACACATCGTAGGGCAGAGTTTCCCAGTCCGGTAGTGTTAAAATAGGGATATCTTTATTAGTGTGAAATACGGCTAGCTCTTGTTCTAAGCGCAATGCGGCTGGCGTATCAGGCACCACTATTAAATAAAATGCTGGCTGTTCTTGCACTAAGTTAGCAATGACTAAAGGTAAACTTGCACCTTGTAAATTGCCCCATTGCAGCTGATCAGTCGCTGACTTAAGCTGCGGTAATGACGAAATGAAATTCATTAAAAACACTAAACCTTAAATAGTAAAAATAGCTCTAAGATGATGATAACTGGCGTTGCTGAGCCTGTTGTTTTAATAATTTAGATTGTTGGTGGAGACTGGCTCGAACAATAAGTTCGCGATCTTGTTCTCTAATACGGGTAAATACAACTTTTATTTGCCAAGTCTGTGCTATTTTTTGGCAACTTAATACTTGACCATAACAAAAAACGGCGCCTTCGTTATTAGATAAAAACAATTTTACTTCAAGTGCTTGCTCAACTTCTATAGGGCTATCAGCATGATAACAGCAACCGCTGCCACCGTAACTAACACTATAAAAACGCTGCTCAGCAATATCTTGTTGCCGTAAAACATAGTGTAACAATAAATCTATTTTTTGTGCTTGTTGTTGCAGATAATGAGCCAGTTCTGTAGCTAACTCACCTAGTTTATTCAATGAGCGCAGGGCAGACATGTTTAAGTCGCTACTTTGCGAGCTTAATAAAAACGCCTCGGGTATATGGTCTTGCAGTTGTTCCATAGTAGGTAAGGCTGTAAGCATAGGGCGAATATTAATATTAATTTGGTGCTCAACGCTAAAATAATCCTGATAGCGTGCATCTAGCTCTGCTAAAGTTAGTTTACTCATAATGTTACCTTTACAACCTGCTTGTCACGACAGGTATTTGTCTCTATGATCGACATCACTTTATCATCTAATGTGGGCATTGTCCTGAAAATTAGGATGCAGTTACCAGTCAGTTTGTGGATAGGCTTGCGCTATAGCAAAAGCCGTAAAGGCAATGCCTTTATTTCCTTTATTAGTCTTTTTTCTATCGCTGGCATTTTTCTAGGCGTGATGGCGTTGACTATTGTTAGTTCTGTTATGAACGGCTTTGAAGGCGATTTAAAAAAACGAATTTTAGGTGTGATCCCACATATTATTGTTAAGACCGATCCCAATAATCTGGCTTGGCAAGATGCACTTAAAGCTAATAAGTCGGTTTTACAGCTAAACCCCTTTTTACAAGCTGAAGCTTTAGTGCAAGCACCAAGTCAATTAAGTGGTGCCATGATCCAAGGTGTTACTTTAGATGCCTTACCTCACTTTATGCAGCAGTCGTTAATTCAAGGTAGTTGGCAGCAATTTTCATCCCAGCGTTATGCGGTGGTATTAGGGCGAGGCTTAGCTGAGCAATTAAAAGTATCAGTGGGCGAGCAAGTACGATTAATGTTAGCGACAGCTGGCAGCTATACCCCTATGGGCTGGGTGCCTAGACAGCGTTTATTTACTGTTACTGGTATTTTAGATACTGGCTCGGATGTTGACAGTGCTATAGTTGTAACGGCATTAGCCGATTTACAGCGTTTAATATCACAACAGCAAACCTCTGCTTGGCGTATTACTTTAGCTGATCCTTTTATGGCACCTATATTAGCGGAAAAATTAGCAAAAAATCCTAAATTACAAGTCAGTGACTGGCGGCAAAGTCATGGCAATTTGTTTTCTGCAGTGGCGATGGAAAAAGGAATGATGTCGTTAATGTTATTGCTAATTATTGCTGTAGCTGCGTTTAATATTGTTTCTGCTTTAGTCATGATGGTTACCGATAAGCAGGCCGAAATTGCTATTTTAAAAACCCTAGGCATGACAGATCGGCAGTTATTTAATATTTTTGCTATGCAAGGCGTGAGTAATGGTGTTTTTGGTGCTGTAACTGGAGCTTTAGCTGGCCTTTTACTAAGTTGGCAATTAAATACTATTCTTAGCGCCTTGGGTGTACATATCACCTCAGTAGCGGTATTGCCTGTAGATATTCAATTACAACAAGTGGTATTAATTTTATTAAGCGCTGTTTTGCTAACTTTACTGGCAGTCTGGTACCCAGCCAGAAAAGCAGTTCGTGTTAATCCGGCGGAAATATTAAGTGATGAATAAAGTTTTAACGGCGCAACAAATAAATAAAAGTTATCGCGATGGTTTACAACAGGTAAAGGTATTACAAGGCGTTGACTTAACGGTTAGCAGCGGCGAGATGTTGGCTATAGTGGGGAGTTCGGGTTCGGGTAAAAGCACCTTATTACATATTTTAGGCAGTTTAGATATTGCAGATAGTGGCTCAGTGCAAATATTAGGCGAAGATCTAGCTAAGATGAGCAGTAAACGCAAAGCAGCGCTACGCAATCAGCAATTAGGTTTTATTTACCAATTTCATCATTTATTAATGGATTTTACCGCCTTAGAAAATGTAACTATGCCCTTATTAATTAAAGGGGTAAATAAGCAGCAGGCGAATACTAAAGCATTAGCCATGCTACAGCGAGTTGGCCTAGCAGAACGAGCTAGTCATAAACCAGCAGAATTAAGTGGCGGCGAGCGGCAGCGTGTTGCCATAGCCCGGGCTTTGGTTGCCGAGCCTGCTTTAGTACTAGCTGATGAGCCAACCGGAAATTTAGACCAACATACAGCTGAAAGTATTTATCAGTTATTACGTGAGCTTAATCAGCAGTCAAATACCAGCTTTATTATCGTTACCCACGATATAGCTTTAGCAAAAAAACTCGATAAGTATTACTTAATGCGAGAAGGCTGTTTGGAGCCAGGGCATGCTTAAACTGGCATGGCAATTTGCCAAACGTTATCGTTCAAATACACAATCTAGTGGTTTTATCCGTTTTATATCTGCCAGCTCTACCTTAGGTATAACCTTAGGCGTAGCCATTTTGATTGTTGCTTTATCGGTAATGAATGGCTTTGAACAAGTATTAAAACAACGTTTGCTATCGGTTATTCCGCATGTGGAGCTTGAAGCTGTCAGTGAAGGCTTAACCGACTGGCAAGCAAAGATTAGTTATTTTAATACTATTAAAGGAGTTGCAGCAGGCGCACCTTATATCAAAACCCAAGGGATGTTACGCCAAGGACAGACAGTTAAAGCCGCTGAAGTACGTGGCATAGCACTGGATTATGAGCAGCGCATAAGTGATTTTGCTAACTATGTAGTCGCAGGACAGCTAACAACACTGACTGCTACTGATATAGTTTTAGGTAAAGGCATTGCAGAGGCCTTACAAGTACAGGTAGGAGATAGTGTCCAGCTTTTACTGCCTACCTTAGCTGACGATGGCCGTTTGGCTAGTTACAACAACGTGGGGCTAACTGTAACCGCTATTGTTTCGGTTGGTGGTCAGTTAGATTACAGCCAAGCATGGCTAGATATAGCGGCTTTAGCCCAGTTATTACATTACCCAGAAGCAAGAGTGCAGGGCTTTGCATTTCGCTTAAATGATATCTTTTCCGCGCCAGAGATGGCTGTAGAGTTAGGGCGACACTCAACTGACTATGTCTATTTATTAGATTGGTTTCGCAGCCAAGGTCATGTTTATCAAGATATTCAAATGGTACGAACTATCCTTTATCTTGTCTTAGCTTTAGTTATAGCAGTAGCTTGCTTTAATATTGTCGCAACACTAGTGATGGCAGTACGAGAAAAACAAAGTGATATTGCAATTTTACTGACAATGGGGATGCCAAAACGCAGTATAATAGTGATATTTGTTTGCTTAGGCTGGTTAAATGGCTTAATTGGCACTGTATTGGGCGCTATTATTGGTGTGCTATTAGCGGTTAATATAGAGCCTATTTTTGCTGCTATTAGCAAAGTATTAGGCCATGCTATTTTAGATCCCAGTATCTACTTTGTTAACTTTATACCTTCAGTACTACACTTAAATGATGTTGTTATAACTTGCCTAGTGGCATTAATGATGAGTTTAATTGCAACTTTGTATCCAGCCATGCGAGCGAGTAAAGTTCAGCCCGCTGCAGTTTTAGGTCAGAAATAAAAACTTGTAATGATAAACCACAAAACATTGCTGATTTTATAGCGTTGTATCTTAGAACTTAGGCGCTTTATCTATACTTTTACGTTTACTCTTACGTTTATTTTGCGCTTTTCTAACCGATAAACGCCATAACCAATCAATACCAAAATAACCAACAATAGCCGAAAAGATCCCCATTATAAAACACCCTATAAGAAAGGGTTTACCAATAGTGGCAATACTATGTTGCAGCCAATGCCAGTTAGCCTCAAAAGCAAACTTCTCGATGGGAGCTTGCAAAACTATAGTGCCTACAACATAACTTAAATAAAATAAAAACGGCATAGTTAACGGGTTAGTTAGCCAGACTAAAGCCACAGATAAAGGTAAATTAACTCTAAGCGGTATTGCCACAGCAGCTGAGGCGACCATTTGGAATGGAATAGGCATCCAAGCAAAAAATAACCCCACGGCAAAAGCTCCGCGAGCTGACTTACGGTTTAAATGCCATAAATTACCATCATGCAATAAGCTACCAAACATCTTTAACAGCTTTTGTTGCTTGATTTTTTCTGGAGATGGTAGATATTTCTTAATAAAGTTCTTAGCCATTACAACCTATTCACAAAAAATGAACATGACACTATTTTGTCTGGGTATAGTTGTTGCGAGCCTATTGTCGGTATTTCTACCAATAGTGCCACCTCTTTTTACACTATTTATTTTAGTGCCCATTTTGCTGGGTGCAATTTGGTGCCGAAGCAACTTTATTGCTGGAGCTATACTCTTTATTAGTTTGTGGCTTATCCAAACAAATCATTACTATTTAACTCAAAAAAAACTGCCATTATCAGATACAACAGTAGTTGGTACTATTATCGACTCACCCAAGCAATACCAAGATTACAGTCAAATTGTACTACTACTAGACGAAGGCATCGGCAAAGGTTATCGGGTGCGATTAAACTGGTCCCAAGCACCAGAGCAATTAGCTGCAGGTCAGCGTTGGCAGCTACCTGTTCGGCTAAAGCCTATTGTAGGTGTCGCTAACCCTGCTGCTATTAATCGTGAAAGTAATGCCATGTTAAAGCGTGAGCTATTACAAGGCTCGGTAATCCAAACTACAGCATCTAATTTATTAACAGCTAAGATGCTATCTAGCCAATTTATGCTAAGGCCCTATCTTATCAAGCAACTAGGCCAAGCGACAAGCGAACTTGCTACTGCACCACTATTAAAAGCGTTAACAATAGGTGAACGTCATTTTAATCAGCAATTGTGGCAGGGTTTACAATTATCTGCCTTAGCGCACTTAATGGCAATATCGGGTTTGCATATTGGTTTGATCTTTATTTTTAGCTTATGGCTAAGTAAGCCATTATTTATTATTAAAAACATAAGCGCTAGGCTGATGCTTAAATATAGCTTAGCTTTAGGGTGTGCCTTATTATACGCTTGGCTTGCAGGCTTTGCTATTCCAACCATAAGAGCCAGCCTAGCTTTATTAATAGTAGTAATCTGCAAAGTTCAGCTACGAACTTTTTCATATTTGCAGTTCTGGTTGTTAATTGTTGCTGGGCTTTTATTATTTGAACCCTTATTTGTTATCAGTATTGGTTTTTGGTTGTCAGTTTTAGCCGTAGCTATTATCTTTATGCTGTTATGGCAGCAGCCTAAAATAGTTAATGGCTGGCGCGGAAAACTACTATTGTTTTTAAGGTTTCATTTTTATTTAACCTTGATGATGACCTTATTTAGCATAGTCTTTTTTAATGGTGGCTCGCTATTAGCTCTAGTCTCAAATATTATTTTTGTGCCCTATACCAGTATGCTGGCAATCCCTGTGTTGTTTGTTACTTTAATTGCTCAGCTAATCCAACTTCCTTTCTCTGCTAGCTTATGGCAGTTCACTGATTGGTTATTTACCCCCTTACTAGTCTGGCTAGATTGGTGCAGCCAACAAAATAGCTGGTGGGCATGGCCTAATATTAATTGGCTAACAGTACTATTATTAGGGCTAGCTTTAATGATGTTTTGGCTAACACGACACCGTTTAGCGCTGCTATTTACTGCTTTAGTCAGTGCTGTTATTAGCCTAACTTTGTGGGGAACCTCGATTTGGCAGTTACATTTGATCGATGTGGGGCAAGGTTTAGCTGTATTGCTACAAAAGGGCCAGCAAGGAGTTTTATATGATGTTGGGCCGCGTTATAACAATTACAGTGCCACAGCGGCAATAGTACTACCTTTTTTACGTCAAACTGGCATACGGCAACTAGATTATGTGGTGTTAAGTCATAATGATAGTGATCACACTGGAGATTGGCGTTTATTACAACAACAGTACCCAGAGCTAAGGTTAATTACTAATATTGCCGATATAAATTCGGCACAGCCCTGTGCAGACTTGAATTTCAATTATCTCGGTGCAAAAGTGCAGCTTTTTACCCTGTTTGATTCCGAGTTACACAGCAAAAATGATCGCTCTTGTTTAATGTTTGTGGATATAGATGGTTGGAAAATTTTGTTAACTGGTGATATTTCAGCCCGTGCTGAACGCCTATTAATAGCGCAACAACCTAATATAAGCGCTGATATATTATTGCTTGCACATCATGGTAGTGCCAGTTCCAGTGATTACGGTTTTTTATATCATTTAGCGCCATTATTGGCATTAAATAGCGCTAGCTTATATAACCGCCATCAACATCCCAGTGCAATTGTCCGCCAACGTTTGAGTTTGCTGGGTATTCCGCTGCTTAATACAGCTACTAGTGGCGCTATTAGTTTGGATATTAAGCCTGAAAATATAAGAATTAACGCTTATAGACCACAAAGATTACCTTACTGGCAACAAAAGCCGTATACAAATGCTGAAACCTTGCTGGCAACACGTTAGAATAAACAAAAAACTTAGCTAGGATGATCCTTTGACACCTTCACCCATTTTAAAGCAACTTAGCTTTCGTCGTTTACTTGCCTATGTAAAACCTTATCGTCTAGGTTTTGTTGCAGCAGCTATTGGTATGATTGGTTACGCTTTAGTTGATGTTTACTTTGTCTCTCAACTTAAAGACTTTATCGATATTGGTATTAATCAAAAAAATACTGACTATCTTCGTTATGCCCCGATTTTTATTATTATTATTTTTATCATGAGAGGGGTATTTAACTTTATTGCCAGTTATTGCTTAAACTGGGTAGGTACCCATGTAGTGCAAGAAATGCGGCAGCAGCTATTTCAGCATCTTATTCGTTTACCGGTAAGCTTTCATGATCAGCATTCAACGGGTGATTTAATTTCAAAAATTACCTATAACACAGAACAAATAAAGCAAACTACCTCTCGCGCCTTAGCGGTATTAATACGGGAAGGGGTATTTGTATTTGGTCTATTAGTGCTGATGTTTTGGAATAGTTGGCAGTTATCATCAATATTTTTATTAATAGCCCCTATAATTGCCATTATCGTTAGTTTTGTTAGTAAAAGATTTCAGCAGCTAAGCAAAAACATTCAAAGTGCCATGGGCGAGGTAACAACCTGCTCTGAGCAAATGTTAAATGGCCATAAAGTTATTTTATCTTTTG
Organism: Rheinheimera sp. MMS21-TC3; assembly: GCF_032229285.1. Classification (NCBI taxonomy): domain Bacteria; kingdom Pseudomonadati; phylum Pseudomonadota; class Gammaproteobacteria; order Chromatiales; family Chromatiaceae; genus Rheinheimera; species Rheinheimera sp. MMS21-TC3. Next base: position 1,951,393 of record NZ_CP135084.1, on the reverse strand, counting down.
GCGGCCAAGATATAGAAAGTAAACGTTTTTATGCTGTTAACAACTTAACCCGTCGCCAAGACGTAAAAATGGAAGCGACCCGAGCTATTAGTGTGTCATCAATTCAAATCATAGCCTCATTTGCTTTAGCTTTTGTTATTTATATGGCTAGTTTTCCTGAAATGTTAGATAGCTTAACGGCTGGTAAATTTACCACTATTGTTGGTTCTATGATGATGTTGTTACGACCGCTTAAACAATTAACAACAATAAATAGTGAGTTTCAGCGCGGTTTAATTGCTGCAGAAAGTGTATTCCAAGTGTTAGACCAACCAACCGAGCAAGATACAGGCACTCAGGTGTTAAGCAATATTAAAGGTGAAATATGTTTTAAGCATGTCAATTTTTCTTACCCTGGACATGATAATCAGGTTTTACACGATGTTAGCTTTACGGCACCGGCCGGAAAGACTATTGCCATAGTAGGGCGCTCTGGTAGCGGTAAAACAACCATTTCCAGCTTGTTACCGAGGTTTTATGATGTGTTAGATGGTGAGATTAGCTTAGATGGTATACCGATAAAAAGCTGTACTTTAGCTTCTTTACGCCAACAAATGGCGGTGGTGTCACAACATGTCACTTTGTTTAATGACACTATAGCTAACAATATCACTTATGGTTTTACTGAAGAGGTTAGCGCTGAGCAGCTACAAGAAGTTGCTGAAAAAGCGCATGTTTTAGAGTTTACTGCTAATTTAAAAGATGGACTAGATACTATTATAGGTGAAAATGGCGTCAGTTTATCTGGTGGTCAACGCCAGCGGATTGCCATTGCCAGAGCTTTAATGCGTGAAGCACCAATTTTAATTTTAGACGAAGCCACTTCAGCCTTAGATACTGAGTCAGAACGAAAAATTCAATCGGCACTTAACGAGCTATTAAAAGACCGTACCAGCATTGTTATTGCCCATCGCTTATCTACTATTGAAAATGCCGATATTATTTTAGTAATGGAGCAAGGTCGTATAGTAGAGCAGGGGGATCACCATAGTTTGTTACAACAAAATGGTGCTTATGCGCAGTTATATAAACTGCAATTTGGTGCTGAATCTTAAATGAGTAAAAAAGTAAGCTGGCTAGAGAAGTGTTGGTATCAAAATAGCCAGTTTTTTTGGTTATTGTTACCACTTTCATGGTTATATGGCCTGATCACTGCTATAAGACGTAGCTTATATCGTTTAGGTATAAAGCCGCAGCATCGCTTAGCCGTTCCAGTTATTGTTGTAGGTAATATCAGTGTAGGCGGTACAGGTAAAACCCCTTTTACCTTAATGTTATGTCAGCTATTAATAGAACAAGGCTGGCGGCCTGGCATAGTAAGTCGTGGTTATGGTGCTAAAGTAGTCACACCCACTTTAGTCACATCTGATGCTAAGGCTGAAAATGTCGGTGATGAACCCTTATTACTGGCAAAGCGTAGTGGTTGCCCGGTAGTGGTTTATCCTAATCGGGTGCAAGCTGCAGAATACTTATTACAGCAAACTGATGTTGATATTATTATTAGTGATGATGGTCTGCAGCATTACGCCTTGCAGCGTGATGTGGAAATTGTATTAGTAGATGGTTTACGCGGTTTAGGTAATCAGCAATTATTGCCTGCTGGCCCCTTACGTGAAAAACGCTGGCGCTTAAGTAAAGTAGATTTAGTGATTAGCAATAGTCAGCCGTTACCCTATGCCGATGGCGTGATGCAACTTATTCCTACTGCGGCTAAGGCATTAAACTCTGATAAAACACTGCCACCTAGTGCTGTTAATTTAGTGGCAGCAATAGGCAACCCTACTCGTTTTGCTAATACTGCAAAACAAGCCGGTTTTACTATTTTACAACAACGTTATTTTGTCGACCATCATCAGTTTACGGCGGCTGATTTTAGTCAAATGGCTACACCTATCTTAATGACAGAAAAAGATGCTGTAAAATGCACTAGCTTTGCTCAAGATGATTGGTTTAGTTTAACCGTAAATGCAAAGCTTGATGCTACAGCGGCAGCAAAACTTAGCATCCTTTTAACTCAGTTACGGAGTACCTATGGCCCTTAAAGTAGCTTTAACCGATATTTTGGCTTGCCCAGTCTGTAAAGGAAAACTTAAATATAGTAAAGAACCTGCGCTACTAATTTGTTTAGCAGATAAGTTAGCTTATCCCATTCGTGACAATATTCCGGTATTAATTGAAGAAGAAGCGCAACAATTAACCACTGAAGAGGTTGAACAATGGCGTTCGTAGTCATTATTCCTGCTCGTTACGCCAGTAGCCGTTTACCCGGTAAACCCTTAGCCGATATTGCTGGTAAATCTATGATACAGCGGGTATATCAGCAAGTTCTATTAAGCGGTGCTAGCCAAGTAGTGGTAGCAACAGATGATGCTAGAATTGAAGCTGAAGTATTAGGCTTTGGCGGTGATGTTTGTTTAACCTCTACTGAGCATAACTCAGGAACAGAGCGTTTAGCAGAAGTTGTCAGCCGTTTACAGTTAGCGCCAGATACGGTAGTGGTGAATGTACAAGGGGATGAGCCTTTTATACCGCCTAGTATTATCAAGCAAGTGGCGACCAATTTAGCCAGCCAAACTAAAGCTAAGATGGCAACACTAGCGGTAGCTATTGCTAGTATGGATGAAGTTACCAATCCTAATGTGGTCAAAGTAGTTTGTGACCAACAAGGTTACGCCTTATATTTTAGCCGCTCAGCAATTCCTTTTGATCGCGATCATGCTTTTACCGAGCAGATTGCTACTCATTATCGGCGTCATATCGGAATTTATGCCTATCGTGCTGAGTTTATTAACCGTTATATTCAATGGCCAGCATCACTTTTAGAACAAATAGAGTGCCTAGAGCAATTAAGGGTATTATGGCAAGGCGAGGCTATTCATGTGGCAACCGCTATTGAAACACCTGCTGTTGGAGTAGATACAGCAGCTGATTTAGCGGCTGCGTGTCGTTATGCGCAAAATTTAGGTTGTTCATGACAGCTTTTCGTGTAGTTGCTACTACAGAGCACTTTATTGTGCTTAATAAAGCGCCAGGGATTAGTTTTCATTCAGATGACGGCCCTGGCTTAGTTGTTTTAGCCGAGCAGCAGTTTCAAATGAAACTGTATCCTGTGCATAGGTTAGACAAAGTGACCTCTGGCTTAATTTTATTTGCCACTAGTGCAGCTAGCGCAGCAGAGTTAACACGCTTATTTACGCAACACAAAATTGATAAGTATTACTTAGCTATTAGCTTAGATAAACCATTAAAAAAACAGGGTTGGGTCAAAGGCGACATGGTAATAGGGCGCAGGTCAAGCTGGAAGTTGCTGCAAACTATGCATCACCCTGCGGTTAGTTATTTTATTAGTAAAGGTTTTAATGATTTACCTTTTAGAGCTTTTTTAATTAAACCTTTTACCGGCAAAACGCATCAAATACGGGTGGCGTTAAAAAGTGTTTCAGCCCCCATTGCTGGTGATACCCTTTATCAGGCTGCGGCCGAATCTCGGGTGTATTTACATGCCTATGCTATTAAGTTTACTGTTTATAATCAGCAATATAGTTATGTCTGTAAGCCAGATGAAGGTGAGCGTTTTCAGCAATTAGTTCAAGCTAATCAGTTACAGCAATGGGCTGAGCCTTGGACATTAGATTGGCCAAGCTATACGGCTAACTCTGCTGCAAACAGCGTAACTAGCCTTCTAGCTAAAAATAGCTAACAAAGTATTGTTATTAACAAAAAATCTTTAGATTAGAACTGCAGTTGAGTTGAGAACCATGTCAGATTATTTATTACGTTTTGCAGGTATTGGCCGTTTATATGGCCAAAATGCGCTTGAGATATTTCGTCAGGCTCATGTGGTGGTTATTGGCATAGGTGGCGTGGGGAGTTGGGCGGCAGAAGCTTTAGCACGTTCAGGTATTGGTGAAATTACACTTATAGACTTAGATGATGTTTGTGTGAGTAATATTAATCGGCAATTACATGCGTTAACTCATACTATAGGTCAGGATAAAGTCGCGGTAATGGCGGAGCGTATATTAGCCATAAACCCTGAATGTAAAGTACATCAAATAGCTGATTTTATTGCTCCTGATAATATGGCGGAGTTACTTCCTAAAAATATTAGCTACGTTGTCGATGCTATTGATTCTGTGAAAGCTAAAGTGGCACTAATTGCTTATTGTAAACGCAATAAAATTCCACTTATTACTACTGGTGGGGCTGGCGGGCAACTTGATCCTACTCAAATTCAGTTAGCCGATTTAAGTCAGGCTTTTAATGATCCACTTTTAGCTAAAGTACGCAATGCGCTGCGTCGTGAACATAACTTTACACGTAACACTAAACGCCGCTTTGGTGTAGATTGCGTCTTTTCAACCGAGCAATTAAAGTACCCGCAGGCAGATGGTAGTGTTTGCCAACAAAAGCCAGACCTCAATGGCAGTATGCGCCTAGATTGTAGTGGGGGTTTTGGGGCCACATCAGTTGTAACCGCTAGCTTTGGCTTTGCTGCGGTATCTAAACTGTTACTAAAACTTAATACAGCTAAAGCAAGTGGCTAAGCCTGAAGGTATTTAAGCTATTTAATACAACTTTTAATGTGTTGGATCATGGCGGTTAAACCATTGCCCCGAGATTGGCTTAAATAAGGTTTAATATTTAGTTCATCAAATAGCTGTGTTAAGTCAAAGCTAGCTAATTCAGCAGTCGACATACCATTAATTTGACACAGCATAATGGCCATTAAGCCTTTAACAATACGGGCTTCGCTATCTAAAATAAAAAAGTGCTTATCATTAGCGGGATCATGATAATGCAATAACCAAGCGCGACTTTCACAGCCTTTTACTAATAAGTCCGTTTGCTTCATTTTCTCAGGTAAAGCAGGAAGTTTTTTACCTAGTTGCATTAGGACTCGATAACGGCTTTGCCAGTCTTTGGTTTGGCTAATAACTGGAAAGTCTAATTTTTTTATTTCGTCCAACCCAGCTTGTGTCTCTGCTAATAATTGTTCTAATTTCATGCAGTTAATATCTCCATGGCTTGCTCCAAAGCGAGCAAGCACTGGTTTACATCATCTATTGTATTGTATGCAGCGAGCGAACATCTTACGGCTCCTTTCTGCTTGATGTAACTAAATAAAGGCATGGCACAATGTTGGCCAGCGCGTACGGCAATCTGTTGTTGATTAAGTAACTCTGCAACATCTACATGATGCTCAGCAATCACATTAAAAGTTACTATGCCAGCATTATGCACAGGGCTGGATAAAATATCTATGCCTTTTATAGCAGATAAACCGTTATAAAAGTGCTGTAATAATAATAATTTATGTTTTTGTAGTTGGCTTGTATCAAAACTTTGCAGCCATTTTATTGCTGCGCCAAGGCCTATAGCACCTGCTATGTTAGGTGTGCCAGCCTCTAAGCGAAAAGGTAATTGATTAAAACTACTATGATCAAAGCTGACATGTTCAATCATTTCACCGCCGGCAAAAATAGGCGTTAATTGTTGTAATAGGGATAATTTGCCATATAAAACACCAATACCGGTAGGGCCATAGAGTTTGTGGCCAGAAAAAGCATAAAAATCACAATCTAACTGTTGCATATCTGGTTGTTGATATACCACGCTTTGCGCGCCATCAACAACGGTTATTGCTCCTACACGTTTTGCTTGGGCAATCATTTCTTGTGCTGGTTGAATATGGCCTAATACATTAGAAACGTGACAAAAGCTGACGACTTTAGGTTTAAGAGCCAGTAATGCTGTATAGGCACTAAGATCTAATTGATTGTTTTTCGTTAAAGGCACGACATCAATAATAACACCATGGCGTTGGCAGTGTAATTGCCAAGGTACTATATTGGCGTGGTGTTCAAGTTGAGTAAGTAAAACTCGATCACCAGCTTGTAATACAGTGTGCATTAATCCAAAGGCAAGTTGGTTAAGCGCTGCGGTAGTGCCGCTGGTAAAAATAACTTCTTCACGCTGCTTGGCATTAATAAAGTTAGCAACTGTTGTTCTAGCGGCTTCATAACTTTGGGTAGCTAGTTGACTAATACTATGAGCGCCACGATGAACATTGCTATTTTCTGTTTGATAAAAATGACTAATTGCCTCTATTACTGCTGCAGGCTTATGCATAGTAGCGGCATTATCTAAATACACCCAGTCGGGCTGCGTTGAAAAAAAGACAAAATGTTGACGAAATGACATCACATCAAAGCAAGACATTTAATAGGTAAACTCAGTAGCTAAGCATGCGCTGATTCTGCCTGTTTTACAGCTAAGGGGCAAATAAATGCCTAAAATTAAGCAATAAAAAAACGGCCTAAGCCGTTTTTTTATTGCTAGCTAAGCTAAAACTATTAACGTTTGTCTAATGACACAAAATCACGAGAAGTATAGCCTGTGTATAACTGACGAGGACGACCAATTTTATGGCCTTTTTCGCCTAACATTTCGTCCCAATGCGCTATCCAGCCAACAGTACGCGACATGGCAAAAATAACAGTAAACATACTAGTTGGAATGCCAATAGCTCTTAAGATAATGCCACTATAAAAATCTACGTTCGGGTAGAGTTTCTTTTCAATGAAATATTCATCTTCAAGTGCAATACGTTCTAATTCCATAGCCACATCAAATAAAGGATCTTTAATTTTCAATTCCTTTAATACTTCATGGCAGGTTTCACGCATTACTTTAGCTCTTGGATCAAAGTTTTTATATACGCGATGGCCAAAGCCCATTAAGCGGAACGAGTCATCTTTATCTTTAGCGCGGTTTACGTATTCAGGTATACGATCTACAGAGCCAATTTCTTGTAACATTTTTAAGCAAGCTTCGTTAGCACCACCATGCGCAGGTCCCCAAAGTGAAGCTACACCAGCAGCGATACAGGCATAAGGATTAGCCCCTGAAGAGCCCGCTAAACGTACTGTTGACGTAGATGCGTTTTGCTCATGATCTGCATGTAGCATAAAGATTTTATCCATAGCCTTAGCTAAGATTGGATTAACTTTATACTCTTCCGCAGGTACAGAGAATAACATATGCAAGAAATTAGCTGAGAAGCTTAAATCATTGCGAGGGTGTACAAAGGGTTGACCAACTGTATATTTATACGCCATTGCCGACAGGGTAGGCATTTTGGCAATTAAACGATGCGCACTACGCTTACGTTGTGCTGGGTCATTAATATCCAAGTCAGAATGATAAAATGATGACATAGCCCCAACAACACCACACAACATCGCCATAGGATGTGCATCAACACGGAAACCTTGGAAAAAAGCAGCGATTTTCTCGTGGACCATAGTGTGACGAGTAATAGTGGTTTTAAATTCTTTATATTGCTCTTTGCCAGGTAATTTACCTTCAAGCAATAAATAACATAATTCTAAATAGTCTGAATGGTCGGCTAATTGTTCAATTGGGTAACCACGATGTAGCAACATACCCTCGTCGCCATCAATGTAAGTGATCTTTGATTCACATGAACCAGTAGACATAAAGCCAGGATCAAATGTGAAATAACCATGCTGACCCAAGGCGCGAACATCAATTACGTCAGTGCCGGCGCTGCCAGAGTAAACTGGCAACTCGAACGATTTCCCATCAACCTGCACGACGGCCTTTTTATCTGCCATTGGATTTCTCCTGTTGTTGTAGTATCGGATTAAAGGAATTATTTACGATGGTCGCTATTCTACCTGTAAATGCCCCCCATAAGTCAATTTTAATCAGTTTTTGCTTAACTAAGTAGTCTACTCTAGTATTATTGCTCTAGACTTTAAAATATGTAATGGTCAAAGTACATTGTTGCAAGTAAAATCAAACTAAAATTGTAATAATGCTTTGTGAAATATATACTAGCGCTGTTTTAAACGGTTTCTCAGTAATATTTTTTTGCTGGATCTGGTAAGGCTGTTCCAGCTTGAGCAAAAAAGTGTATTGAATATTGAGTATTGACTGTTTATTCAGCAATAACAACGACAATGACAACAAGAGCTCAATTATGGGCATCGATGGGCAAGCACTGTGAAAAAACAAAGACCAGTAAATCTCGACCTTTCCACAATATCGTTTCCGGCACCTGCCATAGCGTCAATATTGCACCGTGTTTCCGGGGTAGCAATGTTTTTCGCGTTGATATTCGTTATTTGGGCTTGGGCCTATTCATTACAGGACCAACAGAGCTTTGATTATGTCAAAGAGCTAATGACGTCACACTTCGCCAAAATTATTGCTTGGGGTTCAATCTCATTACTTACTTACCATATTGTAGGCGGTATTCGTCATATGGTTATGGACTTAGGTCATTGGGAAGAGCTGCAATCGGGTAACTTAAGTGCGAAGCTTTCTATTGCACTATGGGCTGTATTATCAGTATTAGCAGGAGTTTGGTTATGGTTCTAAATCAAGCAAGCCTTAAGCGCGATGGCGTGCAGGACTTTGTATCACTGAGAGCAACAGCTGTAGTGCTGATGCTGTACAGTTTTTTTATTCTTGGGTTTTTCATCTGTACACCAGAAGTGACCTTTGAAGTATGGCAAGCATTATTTGCTAACACTTTGATGAAGGTATTTACTTTATTAGCATTAATTTGTATAGCCGTGCACACCCGCATTGGTTTATGGCAGGTATTAACTGACTATGTTAAGTCAGCTAGATTACGTGCCGTTTTACAATTTTTCCTTTATACACTGGCATTCGCTTATGTAGCGGTTGGCCTGTTTGTTTTGTGGGGTGCTTAAGTGACTATACCAGTAAGAGAATTTGATGCCGTAGTAATCGGCGCAGGTGGTGCGGGTATGCGCGCTGCATTGCAAATTACAGAGTCAGGTTTAACCTGTGCATTATTATCTAAAGTATTTCCAACTCGTTCTCATACCGTATCTGCGCAAGGCGGTATTACGGTAGCACTAGGTAATACTCACCCAGATAACTGGGAGTGGCACATGTTTGATACCGTTAAGGGTTCTGACTATATCGGTGACCAAGACGCCATTGAATATATGTGTAAAACAGGTCCTGAAGCCATTACCGAACTTGAAAATATGGGCTTACCATTTTCACGTTTAGAAAACGGTAAAGTTTATCAGCGTCCATTTGGTGGTCAATCTAGAAACTTTGGTGGCGAACAAGCCGCCCGAACTGCTGCTGCTGCTGACCGTACTGGTCATGCTTTATTACACTTGTTGTATCAACAGAACGTTAAAAATAAAACTCAAGTGTTTAGCGAGTGGTATGCGCTGGATCTAGTTAAAAACCAAGACGGTGCTATCGTAGGTTGTACCGCCATTGATATTGAAACCGGCGAGATTGTTTACTTTAAATCTAAAGCAACCGTTTTAGCTACAGGTGGTGCAGGGCGTATCTTTGCTTCTACTACAAACGCTCACATTAATACTGGTGATGGAATCGGCATGGCATTACGTGCTGGCGTTCCATTACAGGATATGGAAATGTGGCAGTTCCACCCAACGGGTATAGCAGGAGCTGGTACTCTAGTGACAGAAGGCTGTCGTGGTGAAGGTGGCTATCTGTTAAATAAAGACGGTGAGCGTTTTATGGAACGTTATGCGCCAAATGCTAAAGACTTAGCCAGCCGTGACGTTGTTGCCCGCTCTATGATGACAGAAATCCGTGAAGGCCGTGGTTGTGAAGGTCCTTGGGGTGTTCACCTTAAGTTAAAACTTGATCACTTAGGTAAAGACGTCTTAGAAAGTCGCTTACCGGGTGTGTGCGATTTATCGCGTACCTTTGCTCATGTTGATCCAGTTAAAGAACCTATTCCAGTTATTCCAACTTGTCACTATATGATGGGTGGTATTCCAACTAATGTTGATGGCCAAGCCATTAAAGCTAATGCTGACGGTACTGAGTCAATTATTCCAGGTTTATTTGCTTGTGGTGAAATTGCTTGTGTCTCTGTTCACGGTGCCAACCGCTTAGGTGGTAACTCATTATTAGACTTAGTAGTATTTGGTCGGGCAACAGGCTTACACTTAGGTAAAGCCTTAGCCGCTACACCTGATCCACGAGTGGCGTCAGAATCAGACATCGAGGCGGCATTAAGTCGTACTAGACGTTGGGAAGATTCTAAGCCTGGCCAAGGTGAAGATCCGGTACAAATTAAGAAAGATCTGCAAAAGTGTATGCAATTAAACTTCTCTGTTTTCCGTGAAGGTAAAGCAATGGCCGAAGGGTTAGAAGAGCTTAAGCAAATTCGTGAACGCTTAAAATATGCCCGTTTAGATGATAAGAGCTCTGACTTTAATACCCAACGTATTGAGTGTTTAGAGCTAGACAACTTAATGGAAACTGCTTTCTCTACAGCGGTAGCAGCAAACTACCGTACTGAAAGCCGTGGTGCACATGCTCGCTTTGACTTCCCAGATCGTGATGATGAAAACTGGTTATGCCACAGCGTTTTTTCGCCAGAAACAGAATCAATGTTTAAGCGTAAAGTGAACTTGGAACCAAAATTCCGAGAAGCTTTCCCGCCTAAAGCACGTACTTACTAAGAGGGCTCAGCGATGAAGAAGTTAGTTTTCTCAATCTATCGTTACAACCCTGATGTTGATAAAGCGCCACGTATGCAGGACTATACTTTAGATAATCCTGAAGGTCGCGATATGATGGTGCTAGATGCACTGATCAGGTTAAAAGAACAAGATCCAACGTTATCTTTCCGTCGCAGTTGCCGTGAAGGTGTTTGCGGCTCAGATGGCATGAATATTAATGGTAAAAATGGTTTAGCTTGTATTACACCCTTAACAGCAGCGGGCCTTAAAGGGGGCAAAATAGTTGTTCGTCCTTTGCCTGGTTTGCCTGTTGTGCGTGACTTAGTGGTTGATATGGGCCAATTTTATACTCAGTATGAAAAAATTAAACCATACTTAATTAATGATAGTAAAATTCCACCTGCGGGTGAGTTTAAGCAGTCAATTGAAGATCGTGATAAGTTAGATGGATTATACGAATGTATTTTATGCGCTTGTTGTTCAAGCTCATGCCCATCTTTCTGGTGGAACCCAGATAAGTTTATCGGTCCAGCCGGTTTACTTAATGCTTACCGCTTCTTAGTAGATAGCCGTGATACTGCGACAGAGGAACGTTTAAACGATTTAGATGATGCGTTCAGCGTATTCCGTTGTCATGGTATTATGAATTGCGTTAATGTTTGTCCTAAAGGGTTAAACCCAACTAAGGCAATTGGTGCAATTAAATCAATGTTGTTAAACCGAGCGTTATAATGCGCTCTAATTTGGTAAGCGAATAAAAAACTGCGCATTTTAACTAAGATGCGCGTTTTTTTGCTACTTTTTCCAGGTGCGCGGAAATTAAGGGAAACTAAATGCACGAAGGTGTAATGAAGGCGTGGCTAGAGTCTTCTCATTTAGGCGGCGGTAACATGGCCTATGTTGATGAACTCTATGAATCCTACTTAGCTGAACCTACCAGCGTTTCTGATGAATGGCGAGATTTTTTCGCCACACTACCTAAGTTAGATGGGGTAGAACTAGAAGTTCGTCATGCTGAAGTTAGGCAGCAATTTGCTGACTTAGCCAAAAATAAACATCGCGAAGTTGTGGTGATTAATAGCGGCAGTGCAGCAGATAGTCGTCAAGTTAAAGTGTTGCAGCTGATTAACTCTTACCGCTTTCGCGGCCATCAGCAAGCAAATCTAGATCCATTAGGACTGTGGCAACGGCCAAGAGTTCGTGATCTTGAATTGTCGCATCACGACTTATCAGAAGCAGATTTTGACACCGAGTTTAACGTTGGCTCTTTTGCTAGTGGCCAAGAAGTTATGAAACTGGGTGATTTGTACAAAGCATTAGAGAAAACCTATTGTGGTTCTATTGGTGCCGAGTACATGCATATCGTCTCTACGGACGAGAAACGTTGGATCCAACAACGTTTAGAAGGTATCCAATCTACCCCTACTTATGACAAAGCCGAACAAGCCGCAATTTTAAAAGGTTTAATTGCTGCTGATGGTCTAGAGAAGTATTTATCGTCTAAATTCCCAGGAGCTAAACGCTTCGGGTTAGAAGGTGGTGATGCGATGATACCTATGCTCAAAGCGATGATTCATCGCGCAGGCGAGCAAGGTGCTAAAGACTGTGTTATTGGTATGGCCCACCGTGGTCGTTTAAATACACTTATTAACGTCTTAGGTAAAAATCCATCAAAATTATTTGATGAGTTTGCTGGTAAATATGAAGTAGTAGGCGCAGGTGACGTTAAATACCATATGGGCTTTTCGTCAGACTTTACAACTGCGGGCGGCAATGTCCATTTAGCTTTAGCGTTTAACCCATCGCACTTAGAAATAGTAAACCCTGTAGTAATGGGGTCAGTACGCGCGCGTCTTGATCGCCGTAATGATAGTAGTGGTTCTTCTGCTTTACCAATTTCTATCCATGGTGATTCCGCTTTTGCTGGCCAAGGTGTGGTAGCCGAAACCTTTAACTTATCGCAAACCCGTGCTTTTAAGGTTGGCGGTACAGTACGTATTGTTATCAACAACCAAGTTGGTTTTACCACTTCTAACCCAGAAGATACTCGTTCAACTGAATATTGTACTGATATTGCAAAAATGGTGCAGGCGCCTATTTTCCATGTTAATGGTGATGACCCTGAAGCTGTAGTCTTTGTTGCACAATTAGCTGTTGATTATCGCAATACCTTTAAGCGTGATGTGGTTATCGACTTAGTTTGTTATCGTCGTAATGGCCATAACGAAGCGGATGAACCAAATGCTACGCAGCCACTGATGTATCAAAAAATTAAGAAGCATCCAACACCACGTGAGCTATATGCAAAAAATCTAGTGGCACAAAATGTGTTCACAGAAGATGAAGTTACAGCATTAGTAACTGAGTATCGTGATGCTTTAGATAAAGGTGATTGCGTTGTTGCAGAGAAAAGTGCCACTACAGCTGCATCAGTAGATTGGACATCTTATTTAGGCCATGACTGGGATACTGCTTTTGATGCCAAAATTTCACTTGATAAACTTATCGAGTTAGGTAAAAAAGCTACTAGCTTGCCTGAGTCAGTGGTTATGCAACGTCAAGTTGGCCGTGTCTATGAAGATCGGGCATTAATGTTAGCCGGTGAGAAGAAGATCGACTGGGGCTTTGCTGAAATTTTAGCTTATGCAACTACTGTTGCTGATGGTAATAGAATTAGAATTGTTGGTCAGGATTCTGCCCGCGGTACTTTCTTCCATCGCCATGCTGTTTTGCATAATCAGACCGATGGCTCAACTTATACACCTTTAGAGCATATCAGTACTGACCAAGGGCCATTCCAAGTCTTTGACTCGGCACTATCAGAAGAAGCAGTATTAGCCTTTGAATATGGCTATGCTACTGCAGAGCCACGGGCTATGGTTATCTGGGAAGGTCAGTTTGGTGACTTTGCAAACGGCGCCCAAGTAGTGATTGACCAATTTTTAAGCTCTGGTGAGCAAAAATGGGGCCGTTTATGTGGTTTAACCTTATTGTTGCCTCATGGTTATGAAGGCCAAGGTCCAGAGCACTCATCAGCCCGTTTAGAGCGCTTTTTACAACTTTGTGCTGATCATAATATGCAGGTTTGTATTCCAACAACGCCTGCACAAGTATTTAATATGTTACGTCGCCAAATGATACGACCAATGCGTCGGCCATTGATTGTGATGTCACCTAAATCATTATTACGTCATCCGCTAGCTACTTCTACCTTAGAAGAGTTAGCCAGTGGTCAATTCCACAACGTAATTGCAGAAATAGATGATATTGATACTTCAGAGGTTAAGCGCGTTATCTTCTGTAGTGGAAAAGTATATTTTGAGCTACTAGAAGAGCGCCGTAAACGTGAGCAAACGGATGTGGCAATTATTCGTGTCGAACAGCTTTATCCGTTCCCGCACGAAGAAATGGCTAAAGTGTTAAAGGATTATCAACACGTAACTGATTTTGTTTGGTGTCAAGAAGAACCACAAAACCAAGGTGCTTGGTATTGTAGTCAACATCATTTCCGTGGCGCTATCCCCAAATCGGGAGATTTAACTTATGCTGGTCGTGAGGCTTCGTCTTCACCTGCAGTTGGCTACTTGTCTGTGCATAATAAGCAGCAACAAGCCTTAATTAATGATGCGCTAACGATAAAATAAATTAACTTGGCCTGCTAACTATGTAGGCCATTTAAACTTAATAAGACCAAACCGTTAAAGGTGACAAAGTGGAAATTAAAGTACCGGTACTTCCAGAATCAGTTGCAGATGCAACAATCGCAACCTGGCATGTAAAAACAGGTGAAGCTGTTACACGTGATCAGGTATTAGTAGATATTGAAACCGACAAAGTGGTGCTTGAAGTTGTTGCTCAAGCTGACGGCGTAATGGGTGAAATCATTCATGATAGCGGAGCTACAGTTACTGCTGAAGAAGTGATTGGTAAAATGGAAGCTGGTGGTGCACCAGCAGCTAAAGCAGACAGCAAAGCAGAAGCTAAACCAGAACAACAATCAGCTGAAAGTAAAGAAGCAAGTAAAGATGAAACCGGTGATGACGCCTTAAGCCCATCAGTTCGTCGCTTAATTGCTGAAAAAGGTTTAGATGCTAGCAAAGTAAAAGGCACAGGTAAAAATGGCCGTGTCACTAAAGAAGATGTTGAAAAATTCTTAGCTTCTGCTCCAGCTAAATCAGCAGCAACTTCAGCACCTGTAGCGGCTGTTACGGGAGAGCGTACGCAAAAACGTGTGCCTATGACTCGTTTACGTAAAACCATTGCTAATCGTTTATTAGAGGCTAAAAATTCAACTGCCATGTTAACGACATTTAATGAAGTTAACATGAAGCCTATTATGGACTTACGTAAGCAATACCAAGAAACCTTTGAAAAGCGTCATGGTATTCGTTTAGGTTTTATGTCTTTTTATGTTAAAGCAGTAACTGAAGCTTTAAAACGCTTCCCAGAAGTTAATGCGGCTATTGATGGTGATGATATTGTTTATCATAACTATTTTGATGTCAGTATTGCTATTTCAACACCTCGCGGCTTAGTGACACCAGTATTACGTGACTGTGATAAAATGACCTTAGCTGAAATTGAGCAAGGCATTAAAGCCTTAGCTTTAAAAGGACGCGATGGTAAGTTATCTATGGACGATTTAACCGGCGGTAACTTTACTATTACTAACGGTGGCGTCTTTGGTTCATTAATGTCTACGCCAATTATTAACCCACCACAATCTGCAATCTTAGGCATGCATGCTATTAAAGATCGTGTGATGGTAGTTGATGGTAAGATGGAAATCCTACCTATGATGTATTTAGCATTATCTTATGACCATCGTATTATTGATGGCAAAGAGTCGGTTGGTTTCTTAGTAACGATTAAAGAGTTATTAGAAGATCCTACGCGTATTTTGCTGGATATCTAAGCATATAATTTAGAGTTAAAAAAATGCTGTTGTATTTTGACAACAGCATTTTGTATTTCATCAATTGGCAGTATAATAAGCGCCGATTTATCACAGGCTGTACCATGTTGGGCAGCTTTAATTTTCAAATGAACGGAAAAAAGCCATGAATTTGCACGAGTATCAGGCAAAACAGCTGTTCCGCGAATACGGTTTACCAGTATCTGAAGGCTATGCGGAAGAAACTCCACAAGCTGCTGCAGAAGCTGCTGATCGTATTGGTGGTAACAAATGGGTAGTTAAAGCTCAGGTTCACGCAGGTGGCCGCGGTAAAGCGGGCGGTGTGAAGTTGGTTTCTTCTAAAGAAGAGATACGTAATTTTGCTCAACAGTGGTTGGGTAAAAACTTAGTAACTTACCAAACTGATGCTAAAGGACAGCCTGTTAGTAAAATTCTGGTTGAGACTTGTACCGATATTGAAAAAGAATTGTACTTAGGTGCAGTTGTTGACCGTTCTAGCCGTCGTATCGTCTTTATGGCGTCGACAGAAGGCGGTGTAGATATCGAGAAAGTAGCAGAAGAAACACCTGAAAAAATTATCAAGATGGAAGTTGATCCACTTGTAGGTGCTCAGCCGTTTCAAGCTCGCGAAATCGCGTTCAAATTAGGCTTAAACGCCCTACAAATTAAGCAATTCACCAATATCTATTTAGGCTTAGCCAAGATGTTTGTTGATTTAGATATTGCTTTACTTGAAGTAAACCCTCTAGTTATTACTACTGAAGGTAACTTGCACTGTTTAGATGCCAAGTTAGTTGCAGATAGCAATGCTATGTATCGTCAACCTAAGTTACGTGCTTTCCATGACGCGACCCAAGAAGATGAGCGTGAAGCCCGTGCTGCGCAATGGGAATTAAACTATGTTGCTTTAGATGGCAACATCGGTTGTATGGTTAATGGCGCAGGTTTAGCAATGGGTACTATGGACATTGTTAAATTAAGTGGCGGTGAGCCAGCTAACTTCTTAGACGTTGGTGGTGGTGCAACTAAAGAGCGTGTTACTGAAGCGTTCAAAATTATTTTATCAGACACTGCTGTTAAAGCTGTGTTTGTTAATATCTTTGGTGGCATTGTTCGTTGTGACATGATTGCTGAAGGTATTATTGGTGCAGTGGAAGAAGTCGGCGTAACAGTACCAGTAGTGGTACGTTTAGAAGGCAACAATGCGGATTTAGGTGCACAAAAGCTACAAAATAGTGGCCTAAATATTATTGCAGCAAACTCTTTATCTGAAGCTGCACAAGCTGTTGTTAAAGCCGCGGAGGGCAAATAATGTCTATTATTATTAACAAAGACACTAAGGTCATCTGTCAAGGTTTCACCGGTAGTCAAGGTACTTTCCACTCAACTCAAGCTATCGAATATGGTACTAAAATGGTTGGTGGTGTTAGCCCTGGTAAAGGTGGCACTAAGCATTTAGATTTACCGGTCTTCAACACTGTTAAAGAAGCAGTAGCGGCTACAGGCGCAACAGCAACGGTTATTTATGTACCAGCACCATTTTGTAAAGATGCGATCATCGAAGCTGTAGATGCAGGCTTAGAGCTAATCGTATGTATTACTGAGGGTATTCCTACTATCGACATGTTATTCGCTAAAGAATATGTTGATCGTAAAGGTGTGCGCATGATCGGTCCTAACTGCCCAGGTGTTATTACACCAGGTGAGTGTAAGATTGGTATTATGCCAGGTCATATCCATAAGCCAGGTAAAGTAGGTATTGTATCTCGTTCAGGTACTTTAACTTATGAAGCTGTTAAGCAAACAACAGACGAAGGCTTTGGTCAGTCTACTTGTGTTGGTATTGGTGGTGACCCAATTCCTGGTTCTAACTTTATTGATATCTTAGCCTTATTTGAAAAAGATCCACAGACTGAAGCTATCGTCATGATTGGTGAAATCGGTGGTACTGCAGAAGAAGAAGCAGCCGCTTATATTAAAGCTAATGTAACTAAACCTGTAGTTTCTTATATTGCTGGTGTTACTGCACCAGAAGGTAAACGCATGGGCCATGCCGGTGCTATTATCTCTGGCGGTAAAGGTACTGCGGAAGATAAATTCCGTGCTTTAGAAGACGCAGGTGTTAAAACTGTGCGCTCTTTAGCCGATATCGGTAAAGCGGTACGCGAAATCACAGGCTGGTAATTGCTAAATACAGTCTAGATAAAAACCCGCTTAGTTGCGGGTTTTTTTATACTTAATGCAAATGCGCAATAGTGGTTATATTAAATCTAAGATACGATATAATGGCTAAATGCAAAAGCAACCAACTAACACTGAACCAGCCGCGCCTGGCGCTGATAAATTAAACCTAGCCAAGCTTAATTGCCATCATATCGTCATTTTTGATGGTGTTTGTCTGTTTTGTCACGCAGCCGTTAATTTTATAATTAAGCGAGATAAAAAAGCTGTCTTTCTATTTTGCCCTATGCAAACTCAGCTAGCTACAGACTTAATGCAACAATATAAGGTTAAACCAGCCAGCAGTGATACCATCTATTTATTTAAACAAGGTCAGTGTTATACCTATTCATCAGCAGCATTAGAAATAAGCAAAAGCTTAAGCGGATTATGGTTTATATTGACCATCTTGGCTTTACTGCCTAAATCATGGCGAGATTATGGCTATAAGGCTTTTGCTAAGCGCCGCTACCAATGGTTTGGTAAAGCAGAGCAGTGTATTTTACCTACAACAGACACTAAATCGCGATTTATTGGCCTGTAATAAAACAGTGTTAATGGTACCTATATTCTTCTGCAACACTTTTAGTTACTCTTGCTTTGAAATGCCGGTGGTCAGTAGCATTTTCGCTGCTATAATGCCGCATCTTAACTGAGTTTTAGCTAAACAAGGACAAATTATTTTATGGCGGATCTAGAACAGCGCCCAACAAACTTTATTCGGCAAATTATTGATACAGATTTAGCATCAGGTAAGCATAACGCCGTGCAAACTCGGTTTCCACCTGAGCCTAATGGCTATTTGCATATAGGCCATGCTAAATCAATTTGTTTAAATTTTGGTATTGCCCAAGACTATCAAGGTAAATGTAATTTACGTTTTGATGATACTAACCCAGAAAAAGAAAATATTGATTTTGTTCATTCAATTAAGCAAGACGTAAACTGGTTAGGCTTTCAATGGCAGGGTGATGTTCGTTACTCTTCTGATTACTTTGATGATTTATATAAATTTGCTGTTGAACTGATCACTAAAGGCTTAGCTTACGTTTGCTTTTTAAATACTGAGCAAATGCGTGAATATCATGGTAATTTAACTCAGCCAGGTAAAAACAGTCCAACGCGAGATACCTCAGTAGAGGAAAATTTAGCCTTATTTGAAAAAATGCGAGCGGGTGGTTTTAAAGAGGGCGAGTGTTCGTTACGGGCTAAAATAGATATGGCCTCTTCATTTATGTGTATGCGAGATCCTGTTATATATCGGATTAAGTTTGCTCATCACCATCAAACAGAGAATAAGTGGTGCATCTATCCAATGTACGACTTTACCCATTGTATTTCTGATGCGCTAGAAGGCATTACTCACTCTCTTTGTACTTTAGAGTTTCAGGATAATCGCCGTCTTTATGATTGGATTTTAGACAATATTACTATTGCTTGCCATCCGCAACAAATTGAATTTTCTCGTTTAAATTTAGAATATTCATTGATGAGCAAGCGTAAACTGCATACATTAGTTGAAGATAAGATAGTGTCTGGCTGGGATGACCCTAGAATGCCAACTATTGCCGGCTTACGTCGTCGGGGGTATACGCCAGCGTCTATTCGTGAGTTTGCTAAACGTATCGGTGTCACTAAGCAAGAAAACACTATTGAAATGAGTGCACTGGAATCCTGTATTCGTGAAGATTTAGATGCAAATGCGCCAAGAGCCATGGCAGTACTCGATCCATTAAAAGTCACTATTACTAACTACCCAGCAGATGGCATTGAATGGCTAGACGCGCCAAATCATCCAAAAGATGAATCTAAAGGCCAGCGTAAGTTACCTTTTGCTGCTGTTTTGTATATTGATAAAGCCGATTTTCGAGAAGAGGCTAACAAAAAATATAAGCGCTTAGTTTTAAACGGCGATGTTCGGTTACGTAATGCTTATGTTATTCATGCCGATGAAGTTATTAAAAATGAACGCGGGGAAGTGATTGAGTTAAAATGTAGCTACTTACCCGAAACCTTAGGTAAAAATCCAGATGACGGACGCAAAGTGCGTGGTGTGATACATTGGGTGGAAGCGAATAATGCCTTACCGGCCGAGTTTAGGGTTTATGACCGTTTATTTACAGTTGCTAATCCTGCGGCTGCAGAAGATTTTTTTACGGTTGTTAATCCTGACTCATTAATCGTTAAGCAAGGACTTGTTGAACCTTCACTTAAAGATGCTAAGCCTGAATTTGCTTATCAGTTTGAACGTGAAGGCTATTTTTGTGCAGATAATGTTGATTCTACAGCGGATAATTTAGTCTTTAATCGTACTGTAGGTTTGCGTGATAGTTGGACCAAAGAAGATAACTAAGTTTTAATTGGCAATCAAAAAAGCCTGCTAAATAATTGGCAGGCTTTTTTAATGATTTATATAAATGTTACTTCTTTAATAAAGCACCTATGCCAATAATGGCAGCAATAGCACCACCAACTAAAAACCAAATAGAATTATCAGTGGGTTTGCCTGTTACAAACTCTGTTGCTTCTGAGGCTATAGAGTTATATTCGTTATAGCCGAAATACAGTAAAATAACGCCGGCAACTAATAAGGCTAAGCCTAGAATTTTATTCATACATTCTCCTTTTATAGTCTATTAAGCGTAGCGTTAAATTTAATTAACGCAAATCAGTATGTTATAAAATTATAGTATTATCGAGTTATTTTATTAAATTTAAACACAAATTTATCCGAGGTGTATATGGCAGTATTTTGGGCAGCTTTACTTTTTGCTTTTTCTACCACTATTACTCCTGGCCCTAACAACGTAATGATTATGTCTTCAGGCATGAATTACGGCATACGCGCCAGCATGCAACATCTGCTAGGGATATGTTTAGGCTTCCCGTTAATGGTGCTGTTAATAGGGCTTGGTTTTGGTATTGTATTCGAGCAGTTTCCAAACCTGCATCAAATTATTAAATTGTTAGGCGTTTTATATTTAATCTGGTTAGCTTGGCATATTGCTAGTGCTAAGCCCGAAAGGATAGAGCAGGGTAAAAGTAAGCCATTAAACTTTTATCAAGCGGTATTATTCCAATGGATAAATGGCAAAGCGTGGGTTATGGCCTCAGGCGCTATAGCAGCCTTTACTACTTTAGAGGGGCTTTATTGGCTAGAAGTAATTTATATTACTGCTGCTTTTTTAGTGGTTGCTTTTCCATGTGTCGGCTTATGGTTAATTGGTGGTGCTTTATTACGTAAAGTATTAACTAAACCCTTGTTTCAACGCTTATTTAATATAAGCATGGCTTTAATTTTATTATTATCTGTACTGCCGGTTCTTAATGAACTAAGGCAGTTTTACTTTTAATAGTAAGGCTGCTTTAAGCTGATTTAACTCTTAGCTAGACATAGTTTGGTTTATGTTATAGTGCAGTAAAATATATTTAGACTAAGGAATAAACAATGAAAAACCTCTTGTTGGTGTTAGCGTTAATTTTGACTATGTTTGGTTGCACATTAAATAAACAAGCTGATCAGGAAATTTGGCTTGATGTGCGTACAGCAGAAGAGTTTGCAGCAGGCCATGTTATTAACGCAATTAATATCCCCTTTGATGTTATTGAAGATAATATTGCCAGTATTACTACAGATAAAAATGCCACAATTTACGTGTATTGTAAAAGTGGTCGCCGAGCAGGTATAGCCTTACAAAGCTTAGAATCATTGGGCTATACCAATGTTGTTAATAAAGGCGGTTACGAAGAGTTAAAGCAAAGTAAATAGTTAAAACTATGTCAGCTAACAGTGAAAAACGCCGGCTTGAACATCAAGCCGCTAAGCAATTTATGCGCTTATATGAGCAAAAAATGGGTTTAACAATGCGCCATATTTGGCATAACGAGCCGGCTAAACCCGATGTATCCTGTTATTTAAATGAGCAAAGGCTAGATTTAGAAATAGCTCACTTATATGGCAGTGAAGTTGAAGCCATGCATATTTTAGGTCGCGATCTAGATGAAAACACTCGACAAGAGCTTATTGCGCTGCTTAATTCGCCGGCGGAAACACGCTTATTAACCGCTTTAAATAGGTTGCTAAATAACAAGTCAGTTAAAACTTATGATTCTGAACGTGTATGGCTGGTTATTCGTAACTTAAATCCGCTATGGAGTACTAAAGATATCAAACTGTTATATCCGAAATTACAAGTCCCTTTATCACAACCCTTTGAACAAATTTGGTTAATATCAGCGCAGCACGATGATGCGGATTTAATTGCATTATTTCCAGCTAAACTGGCTAAACAAGGCCTATTTTAATGCTCGCTTTTTATCATAAGCTGGCTGTTAAGTTAGCTAAAATTCGTTGGCTAGTCTTGTTAATTAATATCAGTGCGCTTTTAGCTTTTATTTATTTAATCGCTGTTGCTGAAGCTAATTTGGCACAACAATGGCAGTTAACCAGTATAGTTATTTGGTTATTTAGCTTGCTGGCCTACCTTATTAGCTTGTTATTTATTGAACCTATAGCGCAAGTTAACCCAAAGTTGGGCTTCATTGCTAAAGTTAGCTATCGGCTTCAGCTTATTGGAAAATACCTATTAGCTCTTTTTATGTCAGGGCTAGTTTTTACCATTATATTTATAGGGCTACGTGCATTATTAGGTATAATCCGCAGCCTGTTTTTTTAAGTGAATAGCGAAATATGACGATTAAAGCACTAAAATGGGATATTTTTTGTGCCGTAATTGATAATTTTGGTGACATCGGTATTTGCTGGCGGCTAAGCCGACAACTTGCTAGTGAATATAATCTAGAAGTCCGTTTATGGGTTGATGATGTAGTTAGCTTTAAACGCATTTGCCCACAAGTTGATACTGCCGCTCAACAGCAACTGATTAATGGGGTGAATATTTGTTTATGGTCAGAACAAACCCAGTGGCAACAAGTGCTGATCCCAGATGTGGTTATTGAGGCGTTAGCTTGTACTATTCCACAGCCTTATCAGTTAAAGATGGCCGCTGAAACTATGCCACCTTTATGGCTAAATCTAGAGTATTTATCTGCTGAAGCTTGGGTAGAGGGCTGCCATGGCTTAGCTTCACCGCAGCCTCAGCTTGCCATTAACAAATACTTCTTTTTTCCTGGTTTTAGCCCTGCAACAGGCGGTTTATTACAAGAGCAACATTTAGCTGTGCAACGTGATGCTTTTAATAATAACCCACAGCAGCAAGCGGCCTTTTGGCAAAAGTTATTAATTACTGAACCTGAGCAGTATCAGTATAAAGTATCGTTATTTGCCTACGATCATCACCAGCTTGCTGATTTACTCGATTGCTGGCAACAAAATGCAAAACCCATATTATGTGTTATTCCTGAAGGTAAGTTGGCGGATCAAGTCGCGTCTATTTTACCAAGCTTAAATAGTAATCAAGCTAAGCATAAGCGGTGTAAAATAGGTAATTTGTCTTTAGTTATTTTACCTTTTTTAGCGCAAGACGATTATGACTATTTATTGTGGGCCTGTGATATTAACTTTGTTCGTGGTGAAGACTCTATTATTAGAGCTCATTGGGCAAATAAGCCCTTTGTTTGGCAAATTTATCGCCAGCAAGAAGATGCCCACTTAATAAAACTACAGTCTTTTTTACAACTTTACTGTTCAAATATGACAAATAGTGTAAAAGAAAAACTGCAAAACATGTATATGGCCTGGAATACTCAACAGCCTTTAGTTAAGGTATGGCTTGATTTTATTGATATTTTACCTGAAATAGCAGGTTATAATATTAACTGGCAACAACAATTGAACCTCAACGGTGATCTTGCACACAACCTCGTGCACTTTGTTGAAAAAAAATTTATAATAACCCGAAATTTTCGCTA
The DNA here is from genome assembly GCF_032229285.1 of Rheinheimera sp. MMS21-TC3. Lineage (NCBI taxonomy): Bacteria > Pseudomonadati > Pseudomonadota > Gammaproteobacteria > Chromatiales > Chromatiaceae > Rheinheimera > Rheinheimera sp. MMS21-TC3. The sequence goes on along the minus strand of NZ_CP135084.1, from coordinate 1,927,828 downwards.
ACAAGAAGATATTAAAATCATGATGAAAACAGCTCAAGAACTACGTGCTGGCCAGGTAATAATGGTTGGTGCAGATGCAATGGTAATTTTAAAAGCCGAGTTTAATAAATCAGGCCGTAACGCTGCCGTTGTTAAAATGAAAATGAAAAACTTATTAACAAACCAAGGTATGGAAACCGTATACCGTGCTGATGATAAGTTTGAACAAGTACTTTTAGAAACCAAAGAAGTCACTTATTCTTACTTTGCTGATCCTATGTATGTATTTATGGACGAAGAATATAATCAGTTTGAAGTTGAAGCTGAAAATATGACAGAAGCGTTAAAATACCTAGTTGATGGCATGGAATGTTCAGTAGTATTTTATAACGAGCGGCCAATCTCTGTTGATTTACCAACAATTGTGGTACGTGAAGTAACGTACACCGAGCCAGCAGCGCGTGGTGATACCTCAGGAAAAGTAATGAAACCAGCCAAAATAGAAACTGGTTTTGAAATTATGGTACCAGAATTCGTAAAAGAAGGTGACAAGATTGAAATTGACACCCGCACCGACGAATACCGCGGCCGTGCTAAATAAATTTAATACACTAAAAAAGGCGCTTAGGCGCCTTTTTTTATGCCTGTAAAATAATGCTAGAACTACAGTTTAACCGTTACTGAGCTATGGCAGATGTTATGCCTATTTTTGTTATAGATAATTAATACTGTATATATGTAACTCAGGTTCTGCTACTACTTAACTGGCAAGCGCAGCTTGGACTGGCCTGTTATTATTACAGCTGTAACTAAATGTAATGAATTAATTAAATAATGTTTTTTTTATAGTGTTGTACTTGTATCGCTAAGCTTTACTGTTATAAATAAAGTCTATTTTATAGGGAAATAATTATGTCTAGATTTATATTTTTTATTATGGTGATTTTGGCTTTATTATTGTCAGCTTGTGGTGATAGCAAGAGTATACCAGAGGATAAAACTACAATTATTAAACCGCCGCCAGTTATGAATGATTTACCAATACCTGATAACCGCAATCTAGAAAACTATCAAGTTTTGTTAGTGGGTAATAGCCATGTTCGTACTAATAATTTAGCCAAGATTTTAAAGTTAATGTTAGAGAAAGGAACGGGAAAATCTTCTGTTGCCACACTTGCTCCAGGAGTCGGCTACCTTGACTCACGGATGGATGATAATGTTACAAAAAAAATGGTTGAGTCTAAAAATTGGAGTCATATTATTTGGCAAGCACAGAAATACTCAACCACGGGTAAATATACTTATTCGACAATAGCAGCAGAATACTGGGTAACGCTTAGTAAGGAAAATAAAGCTACGCCTATTCTTTTTCCAGAGCATCCACGAGAAGGGAATATTGAAGAGGGAATGCGGGTTTATCTTTTGCATCGTGATATTGCAAGTCTTACGGCCTCTTGCGTGGCTCCTATAGGGCCGATATGGGATCATGCCATACCAGCTATGCCAGATATTAGTTTTTATACTGATGGTAATCATGCGTCGCTTGCTGGCACTGTCTTAACTGCTTTAGCTTTTTATCAAATAATTAGTGGTAAAGATGCAGACAAGTTAGCTTATATCCCGGAAATTGATTTATCTAAGTCGTTGCAAACTCAATTAGGCCAAATTGCTTTTAGTACTTTACAGCAATTTACAGCTTGTGATTATTAACAGCAGTAACCTTGGGTTTTGCTAAGGTTACTGCTGTCATTATCGAGCTAAGTTAAGCTTAAAGTTGGTAGGGTTTATTTTCGGTTTAATCTGTTGTTAATTAACTGCTCAACAACAGAAGGATCGGCTAGAGTTGAAATATCGCCCAATTGGTCATGCTCGTTAGCGGAAATTTTGCGTAGTATGCGGCGCATAATTTTTCCCGAGCGCGTTTTGGGTAAACCAGTTGGCGCCCATTGAATTAAATCAGGTGTGGCAATAGCTGATATTTCTGTTCTTACCAAGTTACGTAACTCTGTAGTTAAGTCATCACTTGGTGTCACACCTAGTCTAGGTGTGACATAAACATAGATTCCTTGCCCTTTAATATCATGGTAATAACCTACAACAGCGGCTTCGGCAACTGCAGGGTGTGCAACTAAACAACTTTCTATTTCTGCCGTACCTAAGCGGTGTCCTGATATATTAAGCACATCATCAACTCGGCCTGTTATCCAATAATATCCATCCTTATCACGTTTAGCCCCATCTCCTGTAAAATAGGCTCCAGGATAAGTGCCAAAATAGGTTTGCTCAAACCGCGCATGGTCACCATATACGGTACGCATTTGGCCAGGCCAACTGGTTTTGATAATCAAATTACCTTCAGCGACACCCGTTAATTCATTGCCTTCGTTATCCACTATTGCTGGAACAATACCAAAGAAAGGGCGTGTTGCAGAGCCAGGTTTTAGCTCAGTACAACCTGGCAGAGGAGAAATAAGAATGCCACCGGTTTCAGTTTGCCACCAAGTATCAACTATAGGGCAAGTATCTTTACCAAAGTTGTGATGATACCAAGTCCATGCTTCTGGGTTGATAGGCTCACCCACACTGCCCAAGGTACGTAATGAACTTAAGTCTGCGCTGTCAGTAGGTGCTGAGCCATGTGCCATTAAAGCTCTGATGGCAGTAGGTGCCGTGTAGAGAATATTCACCTTATATTTATCAACAATTTGTGCCATGCGTTTTACGCTAGGGTAATTTGGCACGCCTTCAAATAATACGCTGGTTGCACCATTAGCTAAAGGACCATAAATAATATAAGTATGACCGGTTACCCAGCCAACATCAGCAGCACACCAATAAACATCTTGATCATGGTAATCAAAAACATATTCATGAGTCATTGCTGCATACACCATATAGCCACCTGTGGTATGTACTACTCCTTTAGGCGTGCCAGTAGAACCCGAGGTATATAAAATAAATAGTGGATCTTCTGCCTGCATGGGCTCTGCAGGGCAGTCTGTGCTTTGCTTAGCAATAAGCTCGTGGTACCAAAGATCGCGATTGGCTTGCATAGCAAGATCTTGCCCTACATGTTTAACCACAATAATGTTTTTAACCGGTGATTTTTCAGCCAAATGATCAATAGCAACATCAACATTTTGTTTTAAATGGGTTACGCGGCTGCCGCGTAACGCTTGATCAGCCGTTATAACTAGCTTGGAATCACAGTCAAAAATACGACTACCTAAAGCATCGGGTGAAAAACCAGCAAATACAACTGAATGAACGGCACCAAGACGGGCACAAGCTAATAGGGCTACAACAGCTTCAATAATCATAGGTAAGTAAATAGTTATCCGGTCACCTTTAGTTACGCCTAGTTGTTTCATAGCGTTGGCTAATTGACACACTTGTTGGTGTAATTCGGCATAGGTAATTGACTTAGCCGCGTCTGGTGAGTCAGGTTCCCAAAAATATGCTATTTGATTAGCGCGTTGTGGTAAATGACGATCTAAACAATTATAACTGGCATTTAATATACCATCTTTAAACCATTCAATATTAACCTTACCCGGTTCATAGCAAGTGTTTTTCACTTGGGTATAAGGTTTAAACCAATCTATTCGCTTACCATGCTCAGCCCAGAATTGCTCTGGTGCTGTAATAGATTGTTGATACATTTGCTCATATTGTTGGTTAGTTAAGAGTGAGCGTTTAGCTGCAGCAGCAGGAACGGGATAAAGAGTTGGATCGGACATAACTTCCCCTGTAAATTTTTAATATTATTCTGGGATCTAGTTAACTATGCTATGAAGCAATAATAGATGCGATCTCAGTTTAGCTAACTTAGTTAGATGCCGCTAATGATACTGAAGTTATTAACGTTATGACTTTACTTGACATTGGTCAAGCCATAAAAAAAGCCAGTTATTTCAACTGGCTTTTTAATTTAAGGTTTAGACTAATAGAGCAATTACATTAGCTTAGTTTGCTTCGTCATCTTTAGTCGATGCTTTTGTCATCGGCGCTGTTACTACTTGACGGGCAAAAGCTGAGCCTGCTTGTCGTTGCGAACTAGCAACAACAGGGCGCTCTACAGCCGGTTTAGCTTCTGGAGCTAGCTTTTCTGGCGTAGGTTCTGACTCTTCAGCAACAGCTTTAGTCATGGTAGCTACTACCATTTGCGCATAGCGACTTGTAGCGGCTTTTGCTGCAGGTTTAGCTGTTGCTTCAGTCATATTACTATCAGCTTTAACGGCTTCATCTGATGCTGTAGCCGCTTCTGTTTTAGCGGTTACAGCAGGAGTTGTAACTGTAGGCTCTGACTTAGCAGGCTCAGCTGTTTTAGTATTAACCGCCGGTGCTAATTCAGCTTTGACTTCAGCAGTTATATTTTCACTGCTTTCAGTTAAAGCTTCTGGACTTACCGCAGTGACAACAGGCTCAATACTAGCTTCAGGATCTTGTTTAGCCGGTGCTTTACGACGTCCACGAGGCTTAGTCACTTTATCGCTGCTTTCAATTTCTGCGCTTTCAGTTGCCAAGCTTTCGGTTTCTACGTTATTGGTTGCTGGGTTTTCAGCTGCTACGCTTTCAGTATTAATAGGATCAATTAATACTGGATTAGTTTCTGCTGGAGTTTCTTTAGTAGTAACCGCTTTATCTAGGCTTGGCTCAACTGCAGGCTCTGAAGCTTGATCAGTAGCATTATTAGCATTAGTGGTAGTTTCATTTTGCTCTTGCTCTTTTTTACGCTTTTGACCAGCAGCACGTAAATGACGTGGAGAACGGCGATTACGGCCACGAGGTTCTGTTGTAGCCTCGGTAGATTCAGCTTCTATATTAACTGCTTCAACTGCAGCAGTGTTTACTGTTGTATCTACAGAAGTAGGCTCTGTACTAACATCAACTGTAGTTTTGTTGTCAACAGCTTGCTCTACTTTAGTGTTGGCTTGAGTGAGCTCTTCATTTAAAGGCGCTGTATTAGCAGCTGTCTCAGTAGAAGCAACTATGGCTGGTGTTACAACAGACTTTTCGGCCTGTTCTAAACGTACCGGTTTACGCGCATTACGACGTTGACGGCGCTCTGCTACTTTTTGTGGTGCAGCTGCTGTTTCAGTGACTGCAGGTTTAGTAACAGGAGCTGGGTTAGGCGCTTTAGTTTCAACATTATTACGTGCTGGACGCGAGTCTTGCTGACTGCGAGTTTGTCGCTCCGGACGCTGTGTTGGTGCTGTATCTTTTACCGCTGTAGCTGTAACTTCCTCACTTTCATTGCGATTACGCGATTTATTGTTACGACGACGGTTATTCTCCCGTACGTTTTCCCGCGGTTTATCTCGTTGATTATCACGATTAGATGGCCGGCCTTTATTCGCTTGTTGACGATTATTAGCGGGTTTAGTTTCTGTAGCTGGCTCTTGTTTTGCTGTATCGCTAGAAACGAGTTTATTAAACCAATTAGCAATTTTCTGCCATAGGCTAGGTTGTGTATTCTCTGTTGATACAGGTTGTTTTGCCGGCGGAGGTGGCGTGCTATTAGCTATATTAATGGCTGAAATAGCGGGCTTTTCTTTTACGGCATCTGATGCAGGTTGATATAGGTTAGTGGTTGAATCAGGAGCTTTAACCATGTTGTAACTTACATCTTCGATTTCTTCATCAATTCGAATTCGCAGCACTTCATGGTTTGGCGTTTCTAAATGCTCGTTCGGAATAACAAAGATACGAATTCCTTGCCGCTTTTCAATGCGCCTAACCGCTTCACGTTTTTCGTTCATTAAATAAGTGGCAACCGCAACCGGAACTTGAGCATGGATCTGGCTTGTATTATCTTTAATTGATTCTTCTTCAATTAAACGTAAAATTGACAAAGCTGAAGATTCTGTACTACGAATAGTGCCTCGGCCATGGCAACGAGGGCAAACATGAGTTGCTGAGTCACCTAAAGAGGGACGTAAGCGTTGCCGTGACATTTCTAATAAACCAAAACGGGAAATACGGCCAATTTGTACTCTAGCGCGATCTTGTTTTACCGCATCTTTTAAGCGGTTTTCAACTTCACGTTGATGCTTAACCGGTGTCATATCAATAAAATCGATAACAATTAAGCCACCTAAGTCGCGTAACCTAAGTTGGCGTGAAATCTCATCAGCTGCTTCTAAATTAGTATTAAAAGCGGTTTCTTCTATATCACAGCCTTTAGTGGCTTTTGATGAGTTAATATCTATAGCTGTTAACGCTTCTGTGCTATCAATAACGATAGAGCCACCAGAAGGGAGGCGCACTTCTCGGCGAAATGCTGATTCTATTTGGGTCTCAATTTGAAAGTGCATAAATAAGGGCACATCGCCTTGATATAACTTTACGCGATGGGCAAAGTCAGGGCGGAACTGCTGAATATAAATTTTGGCTTCTTCAAATATAACCGGATTATCAATTAAAATTTCACCTACATCACGGCGTAAATAATCGCGAATGGCTCTAAATACCACGTTACTTTCTTGGTGAATTAAAAAAGGAGAAGGGCGTTTTTGAGCTTCTTCGGTAATGGCAGTCCAGTGTTTAATTAGGGCATTTAAATCATACTCTAATTCTTCAAATGACTTGCCAACACCTGCAGTACGAACAATTAACCCCATGCCATCTGGCATTTCTAATTGATTTAACGAATCTTTTAGCTCTTGGCGCTCATCACCTTCAATGCGACGAGAAATACCACCTGCACGTGGATTATTAGGCATTAATACCAAATAAGAACCGGCTAAACTAATAAAAGTCGTTAAGGCTGCACCTTTTTGGCCGCGTTCTTCTTTATCAATTTGAATAATAACTTCTTGGCCTTCTTTGACCACTTCTTTAATGTTAGGTCTACCATCAAAGCTATAGTTGGCAGGGAAATATTCGCGAGAAATTTCTTTTAAAGGTAAAAAACCATGGCGATCTGAACCATATTCAACAAAAGCGGCTTCTAAGCTGGGTTCTACCCGGGTGATTTTGCCTTTATAAATATTTGATTTTTTTTGTTCGTGACCTGGACTTTCAATATCTAAATCATATAGCTTCTGGCCATCAACCAGAGCCACGCGGATTTCTTCTTCCTGCGTAGCGTTTATTAACATTCTTTTCATCGTAGCTGACTCGTATCTTTACAGCCACAACGCAACCCAAAGGGCACTGCGTGTTCAGATGTTTTGCAAACACTAATTAATGCAGTCTCACGACTGGAATGTCTGTGGAAATCAAATTGTCACTGTAACTTTTACAGTTAATGCTGTTTTCGTTTTTATATCTGATACACATCGCTTTTAGCGCTGCGTTATAGCAAATCTTTTTATATGCTCTGGTTAACTGGAACCCATGTTTTGCCGCTTTTGATAATAGATTACGCAACATTATCTCAGGCAAATGGCGTTTGGTTTACGCTTGGGGTATAAAAAACGTTGGTTTTCGCAACGATTTCGGTATGATCACATCCCCTAACGGTGCCGCACAAGTTCTCTTATGTTACTTTGAGCGCCCTAATTGCCAATTTTGGCGTAATTAGCGTTAAGATTATCCCACTAATTAGCCACCGATAGCAACTTAAATGTAATATTAGTAGAGTATTCAAATCCCATGACTGATGAAATCAAACTACCTATACAAATTGTTGAAATTGAAGACGATTTTATTGGCCAACGAATAGACAATTTTTTAATTGCACGGCTAAAAAGTGTGCCTAAAAGTGTTATTTACCGTATTTTACGCAAAGGAGAGGTACGGGTTAACAAAAAACGGGTTAAACCTGAGTATAAATTACAACAGGCGGATTCTGTTCGAATCCCACCTTTAACCATCGCTGCTGAAAGTGAACCTATTTCAGTAAAATTATCTTTAGTGAAAAACTTAGAACAACATATTTTATTTGAAGATAACGATTTAATTGTTTTAAACAAACCTTCAGGCATGGCGGTACATGGCGGCAGTGGTTTAAAGTTTGGCGTGATAGAAGCCTTAAGAGCCTTGCGGCCTTTAGCAAAGCATTTAGAATTAGTGCATAGGTTAGATCGTGATACCTCTGGTTGCTTACTTATTGCTAAAAAGCGCTCAGTATTAACCCATTTACATGCTCAGTTACGCGATAAAACAGTAGAGAAGAAGTATGTTGCTTTAGTCGCAGGAGACTGGGACAGTAAAGTACGTAAAGTTACCGATGCTTTAAATAAAAACACGTTGCAATCTGGCGAGCGGGTGGTGCGTGTTGATGAAGTTAATGGTAAAGCCTCTGAAACACGGTTTCGCATTTTACAACGTTTCCAAGAGGGCACTTTAGTTGAAGCCTTTCCGGTAACAGGCCGCACTCATCAAATACGCGTGCATACGGCCTCTAGCGGCCATCCTATTGCTTGTGATGATAAATATGGCGATAACGACTTTAGCAATCAAATGCAAAAAATTGGCCTTAAGCGTTTATTCTTACATGCTAAAATTTTAAGTTTTATCCACCCTAATACGCAAACGATCTTAAGGGTTGAAGCGCCATTAGAACCAGCGTTAGAGCAAGTGCTTGAGAGGTTAACCAAAAAATAAAATGACAAAGGTTATTATGCAACAAGCAGACGTCTCTTTAGTTATTTTTGACTGGGACGGTACAGTTATGGACTCTATTGGTCGTATTGTTTCGTCTATGCAAGCTGCAGCTCGTTTAGCAAAGTTGCCTGTACCCTCAGATTTCGCTGTTAAGCAAATTATTGGTATTAGCTTAGATCCGGCTTTTGATATTTTATTTCCTGGATTAAGCCAAACGCAGCGGCAGCAATTATTTAACCATTATCGTCAACAATATTTAGAATATGACACTACGCCAACGCCTTTATTTAATGGCGTTGAACAAGTGTTGCAGCAGCTTAAAGATAAGAACGTAAAACTTGCTGTCGCCACAGGTAAAGCCCGTAAAGGCTTGCAAAGAATGTTTGCTGAAACCGGCTTGGCAGCCTATTTTGATACTAGTCGTTGTGCTGATGAGGCGCAATCTAAACCCCATCCCGATATGCTTGAACAAATTCTGCAGCAACTTGATATTCCAGCCGCCCAAGCTGTGATGGTGGGTGATACTAGTCATGATATGAAAATGGCGCAAACTATTGCCATGCCGCGGATTGGTATTACCCATGGTGTGCATGGCCGAGATATATTAAGCCAGTATGCACCTAAAGCCATAATAGATTCGATACCTGAATTGCTTAAGGTGTTGTAAAATGCTTATTTTAGCTAGTCAGCTATTAGAGCGTTATAACCGGCATTAATTAGCATATGGTTTAATTTTAAAAGGGGTAAGCCAATTAAGCTATTAGGATCATCACCACTTAATTTGTCGAATAAGGCGATACCTAAGCCTTCAACTTTAAAGCTGCCGGCGCAATCTAGAGGTTGTTCTTTTTCAACATAACGAATAATTTCGCTATCAGTTAAAGTTCTAAACCAGACGTCAAAGTATTCAATATGTTGCTGTATACTGTTATCGGCAACATTAATAACGGCTAGCCCGGTTAAAAACTGTACTTTATGGCCACTAAAACGCTGAAGTTGTGCAATTGCCTTGTCAAAGCTGTGTGGTTTGCCGATAATAGCGCCCTGAAACAAGGCAACTTGATCAGAACCAATGACTAGGCCTTCTGATAAGGTTGCGGCAACCGCTTGGGCTTTGGCCAAAGCAAGTCGACTGACTAGTGTTGATGCTAATTCATGCCGATGCACTGTTTCATCTATATTAGGATTTTGGCAGCTAAAGTTCTTTGTTAGCTTACTCAAAATAGCTTTACGATACTCTGAGGTTGATGCTAGCCAAAGTTTGGGTATAGTGGTTTGGGTCATTGATAATTAGGTTCTCACTGTTTTTTGATGCTTACTATAACGGTAAAGGTCATTGACAGCGAGAAAAAACGTAAAAATCTGCCTGAACCCTTTGACAGTAAAGGGGGGCTTCTATATGATGCGCGCCTTATGCAAAAAGTAAAAATGCCCGTTACCTTAAATCTGGTTAAAGCAGCGCAAAAACGCTCAGAGTATGAAGGCTATTATGCTTCAGAAACATTAACTCGATTAAATGAGAGCTTGCTAACATCGCAAGAGCATGTAGCGGTACGAATTGAATGCGGTACTGACCAACAAGGCCTAACTGTTTTACAGGGTAGTGCTTCTTGTGAAGTGAGTGTAAGCTGCGAGCGCTGTGGTCAACCCATGGCTGTTTCGTTAGACTGCAATTTTGCATACACACCGATTAAATCGGATGACGAAGCAGATTTGGAAAATATCCCAGAGTGCTATGACGTGATCGAGAAAGACGACCACGGCGAAATAAATTTACGGCAGTTAGTGGAAGATGAGTTAATTTTGACTCTACCTTTGTTCCCAACGCATGATGAAGCACTTTGTGCAATAAAAAGTGCGGATATGAGCTTTGGAGACCTAGGGCAAGAAGCTGAAAAACCCAATCCATTCGCTATACTGCAAGAATTAAAGAAAAAGTGAGTTTAGGAGAAAAACCATGGCTGTTCAGCAAAATAAAAAATCACGCGCACGTCGCGATATGCGTCGCTCACATGATGCGTTAACTGGCCCAACATTGTCAGTTGATTCTACTACTGGTGAAACGCACCGTCGTCACCATATTACTGCCGATGGTTATTACAAAGGCCGTAAAGTTAAGTAAGTTTGGATGCACCTAGTGCAACCGCTAAAGCTAACTCTTGCTTTAGATATGATGGGGGGCGACCATGGCCCCCGATCTACTATCCCTGCTGCCATAGCTGCGATAGAGGAATATCCAGAATTACACCTGATCTTATGTGGTGATGAAACCATTTTAACCGAGCAATTAAAATTGCACGGCGTTTCTGCACACCCCCAGTTTACACTCAAACACTGTAGCCAAACCATTACCATGGCTGATAAGCCTGCCATAGCGTTGCGTAATAAGCGCGACTCATCTATGCGCACAGCCATCGATTTAGTTGATAGTGGAGAGGTGCAAGCTTGTGTAAGTGCGGGTAATACTGGCGCTCTTATCGCTATTGCTCATTATGTACTTAAAATGCTTGGCGGCATTGAACGACCAGCTTTAATTAGCACTATCCCCTCTATAGAAGGCGAGCCGGTCTATATGTTGGACTTAGGCGCAACGGTCAACTGTGATGCCGATACCCTATTTCAATTTGCAGTTATGGGTTCAGTAATGGCCGAAGAAGTCATTGGCATTACTAAGCCGCGGATTGCATTATTAAATATGGGTGAAGAAGAAATAAAAGGCTCAGATCAAATTAAACGCGCTTCTATGCTTTTAGCCCAATGTAATGATATTAATTATGTTGGCTATATTGAAGGTAATGACATTTTTTCGCGCAAAGCTGATGTAATTGTCTGTGATGGTTTTGTTGGTAATGTTGCATTGAAAACTTGTGAGGGCGTAGCTAAGCTTATTTTACGCCGTTTTGAAACGAGTATAAAAGATCAATTAAGCGCTCAATTATTGGGTTGGCTAATTAAACCTTTCATTAAAAAACTCTCGCAAGCAGTGAACCCCGACCACTACAATGGTGCAAGTCTGATAGGATTGCGCGGAATTGTGGTGAAAAGTCATGGAAATGCAACTAAAGAAGCATTTCTTAGTGCCATCCGACAAGCAGTGCTCGAGGTTGAACGCCAAGTGCCTGCTAAAATTAAGCATCGGTTGGAACACGTATTAATAGATAAAGCGTAGGTTCTTATGTATTCACGCATTATAGGTACCGGGAGCTATTTCCCGTCGAAAATTCGTTCTAATACTGATCTAGAAACGATGGTAGAGACCACCGACGAATGGATTATGGAACGTACGGGTATTAAAGAACGTCGTATTATTGGCGATAACGAAACAGTCGCTACTATGGGTGCTCAGGCGGGTTTAAAAGCGTTAGAAGCAGCCAATATAGATAAAGACAGTGTTGATATGCTGATCTGTGCCACTACTAGTGGTGCTAGATCTTTACCTAGTTCCGCTTGTGAGATACAACGTGAATTAGGTTTGCCGCCTATGCCAGCTTTTGATGTTGCTGCTGCTTGTGCTGGCTTTTGTTATGCATTAAGCATAGCCGATCAATATATAAAAACAGGTATGGCTAAGCGGATTATGGTGGTGGGTTCTGATTGCTTATCACGTTTAATTAGCCCAGAAGATCGCAGCATGGTTATTTTGTTTGGTGATGCTGCAGGTGCTGTAATTTTAGAAGCTTCAGAACAGCCGGGTATTTTATCAACCCATATTTTTGCCGATGGTAAATATTCAGAACTACTGTATGTTGATAATCCAACCCGTGGTATTGAAACCTCTGTTCATAGTTCATGGGGCGCTATGAAAGGTAACGAAGTATTTAAAGTTGCAGTAACTAAACTCTCTGAAGTGGTAGAGCAGACATTAGCGGCTAATAATTTAGATAAATCAGAAATAGATTGGTTAGTACCACATCAAGCTAATCTACGTATTATTGCTGCTGTGGCACGAAAGTTAAACTTACCAATGGAACAAGTGGTTATTAACCTTGATAAATATGGTAATACTTCTGCTGCAACAGTGCCCACAGCCTTAGATGAAGCTATAAGAGATGGCCGCATTCAGCGTGGTCAAACGCTATTGCTTGAAGCTTTTGGCGGTGGTTTTGCTTGGGCATCTGCATTAATTCGTTATTAATTTTTTATTTTGCAGGACATAAAATGACAACTAAACTTGCAATTGTTTTTCCGGGCCAAGGCTCACAAAGTGTGGGTATGTTAGCCGAGCTGTATCAGCAGCATGATATTGTAAAACAAACCTTTGCTGAAGCTTCAGCTGCCCTTGGTTATGATTTATGGGCTTTAGTGGCTAATGGCCCTGAAGCTGAATTAAATGAAACACAACGTACCCAGCCAGCATTACTTACTGCCTCAGTAGCAGTTTGGCGGTTATGGCAGCAACAAAATGGCCAAACACCTGCTTATTTTGCCGGCCATTCATTAGGCGAATATTCGGCCTTAGTATGTGCGGGTGTTTTAACTTTAGCTGCAGCGGTAACTTTAGTTGAAAAACGCGGTAACTATATGCAACAAGCGGTTCCAGCTGGCGTAGGTGCTATGTCGGCTATTATTGGTTTAGATGATGCCGCTATTATTAAAGCTTGTGCTGATGCAGCACAAGGTGAGGTAGTATCTGCTGTTAACTATAATTCACCAGGTCAAGTTGTTATAGCAGGACATAAAGCGGCAGTTGAACGTGCGGGTGAGCTATGTAAAGCAGCCGGTGCAAAGCGCGCCTTACCTTTACCTGTTAGCGTGCCTTCACATTGTGCATTAATGCGTCCAGCCGCTGAGCAGTTATTGCTCGATTTAAATCAGTTATCTTTTAATTTACCAAGTGTACCGGTAATTAATAACGTTGATGTTGCTGCTGCAACTTCGGGTGCTGAGATTAAAGATGCTTTAGTGCGCCAACTTTATAGTCCAGTACGTTGGACTGAAACGATAGAGTTTTTAGCTAGCCAAGGGGTTAGCCAAATTTTAGAGTTTGGCGCGGGCAAAGTGTTAACCGGCTTAATTAAGCGTATAGATAAAACGATTAGTACAGCAGCAGTAGGCGATCAAGCCTCGCTTGAGACTGCACTTAATCAAGAACAGGAATAATATAAATGACTAACTTTATCTCATTAGAAGGCAAAGTGGCATTAGTTACAGGCGCAAGTCGTGGTATTGGCCGTGCTGTTGCTGAACAATTAGCCGCTTTAGGTGCAAAAGTGGTAGGTACAGCGACAACCGAGAAAGGCGCAGCGGCAATTAGCAGTTATTTAGGTGACAAAGGCTTTGGTCTAGTGTTAAATGTCGCAGATAACGCTTCAATTGAACAATGTTTAGCCGAAATAAAACAACAGCTTGGCGATATTGAAATTTTAGTGAATAATGCCGGTATCACACGCGATAATTTATTAATGCGGATGAAAGATGAAGAGTGGCTTGATATCATTCAAACTAATTTGACATCGGTTTATCGCTTAAGTAAAGCGGTTATGCGACCAATGATGAAGCAACGTTTTGGTCGTATTATTAATATTGGCTCTGTTGTTGGCTCTATGGGTAATGCTGGGCAAACAAACTATTCAGCAGCTAAAGCAGGTGTACTTGGTTTTACTAAGTCACTAGCAAAAGAAGTTGCTTCGCGTGGTATTACAGTTAACGCTGTAGCTCCAGGCTTTATTGATACTGATATGACGAAAGACTTATCAGAAGAACAAAAAGAAGCTATTTTTAGTCAAGTTCCAGCAAATCGATTAGGTCAACCTAAAGAAATAGCTGCTACAGTGGCATTTTTAGCATCAAACCAAGCAGCCTATATTACAGGCGAGACAATTCACGTAAACGGCGGTATGTATATGGTGTAACAAGGGTGAAGTTATCAGGTTTGACCAGCAAAAAATGCTGATTCTCAAGCTTGCAACCCACTTTAGTTACGCATAAACTAGCGCCACACAAAATTGCACGAACTGTTGCGATTTATATGAGTAAAAGGAAAGAAAGATGAGCAACATCGAAGAACGCGTAAAAAAAATCATTATCGAACAACTAGGTGTTAAAGAAGAAGAAGTTAAAAACGAAGCTTCTTTTGTTGAAGATTTAGGTGCTGACTCGCTAGATACGGTTGAATTAGTTATGGCGTTAGAAGAAGAGTTTGATACTGAAATTCCTGACGAAGAAGCTGAGAAAATCACTACTGTTCAGTTCGCGATTGACTATGTTAAGGCACACGCTGAATAAGCGATTTGCTTGGATAACGGGTAGCTAAGCTACCCGTTTTCGTTTTATAACTTCAATAATTTCCATGGCGGAGGGTTTTGTGGCAAAACGTCGTGTTGTTGTTACCGGTTTAGGTATGTTAACGCCATTAGGTAATGATGTAGCCTCAAGCTGGCAAGGTTTACAGCAAGGTAAAAGTGGTGTCTCTATGATAGAGCACTTTGATACCAGTGCTTATACCACCAAATTTGCAGGTTTACTTAAAGATTTTGATGTGGAGCCTTATTTTTCGGTTAAAGATGCTCGAAAAATGGATCTGTTTATTCAATATGGCGTTGCGGCTGGTATACAGGCGTTTCGTGATTCAGGAATAGAAATAACTGAAGAAAATGCTCCGCGCATAGGTGCAGCTATAGGTTCTGGTATTGGTGGTTTAGGCTTGATTGAAGAAAATCATGCTAAATTACTCGCTAGTAGTCCAAAGAAATTATCACCTTTCTTTGTGCCTTCAACCATCATTAATATGATTGCAGGTCAGTTATCTATTATGCTGGGCTTGCAAGGACCTAATATTAGTATTGTAACTGCCTGTACTACTGGCGTTCACAATATAGGGCATGCCGCACGGATGATTAGCTATGGTGATGCTGATGTCATGGTTGCTGGTGGTGCTGAAAAAGCGTCTACGCCATTAGGCATGGGTGGCTTTGCTGCAGCTAGAGCTTTATCAACCCGCAATGATGCGCCACAACAAGCTAGTCGGCCTTGGGATAAAGACCGTGATGGTTTTGTTTTAGGCGATGGTGCTGGTGTGATGGTATTAGAAGAATATGAACATGCTAAAGCCCGTGGTGCTAAAATTTATGCTGAATTAGTAGGCTTTGGTATGAGCGGTGATGCTTTTCATATGACATCACCACCAGAAAATGGTGCTGGTGCGGCTTTAGCAATGACTAATGCCTTAAAAGATGCAGCAGTTAATGCTGAGCAAGTTGCTTATATTAATGCCCATGGTACTTCTACACCAGCGGGTGATATTGCAGAAACCCAAGCGATTAAAACGGTATTTGCCAGCAATATTGATAAAGTGATGGTGAGCTCATCTAAGTCAATGATAGGTCATTTATTAGGTGCGGCTGGTTCAGTTGAATCTATTATCACAGTGCTATCTTTACAAGACCAAGTGGTAACCCCGACTATTAATCTAGACAATCCAGATGTTGGCTGTGATTTAGATTATGTACCACATGAAGGGCGCCAAGTAAAAATGGATTATGCCTTATGTAACTCCTTTGGCTTTGGTGGCACTAACGGCTCTATACTATTTAAACGTGTCTAATAGGCTGTTTTCATAGCAAAAGGCTGCATATTGCGGCCTTTTTTTCTATTGTGTTAGCCGTTAATTAAGGCATACTGTGGCGATAGAACTATTATGGAGCGGGCAGTGGCATTTAGTGTAAGCAGTTTTGATCGCAGTTTTAACTATGGTGATGGCATTTTTACCACTATGCAAGTTAAAGCAGGGCAAATTCAACTCTGGCCTTTGCACTTGGCACGTTTGCAATATTCGGCTAATAAACTAGGTTTTTCGGTTATCGATTGGGCTAGCTTAGAAGCAGAAGTTATGGCTGCTATCACTGAGGACTCGCAAGTAATAAAAGTTTTAATATCACGTGGTGAAGGCGGCCGAGGTTATAGTTGCTTGGATGTAACAGCACCTAATATCTATATCAGTCAGGCTAAATTGCCCAATTATACAGTTTGGCAACAACAAGGCATAAGTCTTGGTATTGCTGAGTTAAAGCTTGCTATTCAACCTGCGTTAGCCGGCATTAAACACACCAGTAGGTTAGAGCAAGTATTAGTAAAACAGCAGCTTGCAGAAACCGAGTTTGATGAGTTATTAGTCTTTAATCAATTAGGCTATGCTTGCGAAGCCTCAGCAGCCAATGTGTTTTTCTATCAACAGCAACAGTGGTATACACCTTGTTTAAAGCAAGCCGGTGTGGCGGGTGTTATGCGACAACACTTAATGCAACAACTTGCGGTAAAGCAAGTTAATTGGACCCTGCCACAATTAGCTAATGTTGAGTCGATGTTTATTTGTAATGCCTTGATGGAGATAGTTCCTGTCCAACAGTTCTTGTTACGAAGTTTAGATATAACCCCAGTGTTTTCATTGATAAAGCGACAATTATGCTAAAAAAGATAATAGTTTTACTTCTAGGTGTACTGTTATTAATTGCCGGCTATTTTGCCAGTATTAAACATTTACAATCACTTAGTATTCAGTTTACTCAACCAATTTATACTGTTAAGCCTGGAAGCTCTGTTCAAAGCTTATGTCAGCAATGGCAACAGTTAGGTGAGCTAACTAAAGCTGATTGTTTTTTATTAAAATTATATAACAAGCTTAATCCTCACTTAGCTTCAGTAAAACAAGGCAGTTATCGTGTTAGTGATGGTATGCCGCTATTGACAATATTAAGCCTGTTTAGAGAAGGAAAGGTTGCCCAGTTTTCATTAACCTTTATTGAAGGCCAAACTTTAGCTCAAGCTTTACAACGGCTCCAGTTTGCCGACTATTTGCAGCAAGATGTGTTAACAGCAGAGGATGTTTTAGAGCTTGTTACTTGGCCAAAAGAGTGGGGGGATAAGCCAGAATCTGCAGAGGGGCTTATATTTCCTGATACTTATTATTATACCGCTAACAGTACGGCCAGCAGTTTAATAAAACGTGCTATTAGCGCATTAATCAAACAGCTTTCTACAGCATGGCAACAGCGACAAATTGATTTACCAGTGCAGCAGCCATATCAATTATTGATTTTAGCCTCCATTGTTGAAAAAGAAAGCAGCTATATACCAGAAAGGGCTATTGTTAGTTCTGTATTTGTTAATCGTTTACGCAAAAATATGCGTTTACAAACTGATCCAACGGTTATCTATGGTATTAAAGATTTTGATGGTGATATTAAACGAAGTGATCTACAAAATCCTCATCCTTATAATACTTATCGTCACGCAGGATTACCTCCAGGGCCTATTTCGCTAGTTAGTCAAACGGCTTTAATGGCAGCAGCCCAACCAGAAATAACAGATTTATATTACTTTGTGAGTAAAGGTGACGGTAGCCATCAGTTTTCAACAACATTACAACAGCACAATGCTGCGGTACAAAAGTATATATTTGGAAAGTAATATGCAAACTAAAGCACAATTTATTGTTGTAGAAGGGCTTGAAGGCGCGGGTAAAAGCTCAGCCATTGCTTTAGTGAAAAATTGGTTAGAGCAACAGGGCCATGATGTGGTTTGTACCCGAGAGCCTGGCGGTACACCCATGGCTGAGCAAATACGCAATTTAGTTAAGCAAGTATCAGATGAACAGGTTTCACCTACTACAGAGCTACTGTTAATGTACGCTGCCCGCATGCAGCTAATTACTAATGTAATAGCGCCAGCATTAGCAGCAGGTAAAACGGTATTGGCCGATCGCCATGATCTGTCATCCCGTGCTTATCAAGGTGGTGGCAGACAGCTAGATGAAGCTTTTATTAATGATTTACGTCGTGCAGTTCTTGCTGGAAAACAACCGGATCTGACTTTATATTTAGATATCGACCCTAAAATTGGTTTACAACGGGCTTTAGCGCGCGGCAAGTTAGATAGAATAGAGCAAGAGCAACTAGCTTTTTTCCAACGCACCCGAGCTAAATATCAACAAATTGCTGCCACCGAGCCTAATATAATCACCATTGATGCTAGCCAAGATATTCAGCAGGTACATGCTGATATTGTTGCGGCTTTAAATACAAGAGTTAAGCTGTAAATGTTACCTTGGTTGCAATCCTATCAGACTAACCTTAGTACTTTAGTCGCAAATAATAACTTAGCCCATGCCATGTTATTTACTGGCCCTCTAGGGATAGGTAAAACAACATTAGCGAACTGGTTAATTAGTAGCTTGTTATGCACCAACAGTGTAAAGCCTTGTGGTCAATGTAAAAGTTGCTTATTACACCAAGCAGGCAATCATGCAGACTTTCTTCTAGTTGATACCACTAATACTAGTGTTGGGGTAGATGCGGTAAGACAAATAACCTTGTTTATGCAAAGTACAGCCCAGCAACAACAAAATAAGTTGGTATTACTGGCGAATGCTGAACGTCTTACAGAAGCGGCTGCTAATGCTTTATTAAAAACATTAGAAGAGCCACCTAAAAATGGCTATTTATTATTATTAAGTCCTTATCCGGCTCGTTTATCAGCAACTTTACTAAGTCGGTTACAACATTGGCCTCTTGCTGCACAGTTTGATGGTCGAGCACAACATTGGTTAGAGCAGCATAGCAATAGAGCCGTTCCTGATTTCTTACTTAGATACTGTAGTGGTGGCCCCTTACAAGCGTTAAAGATGCTGGAATCTGGTAAAGCTGATGATATTGCAACCTCTTTGGGGGTTTTAGAGCAGTTTTTTAGTGATAAAATTACATTACAAGACACGGTTAAACCGCTTTTAGCTTCTGAACAAGTGTCATTAATGCTGGGTTTTTATTTACGCCAAAGCTACTTGCCACGATTATTGCAGCATAATGCCGAACGATTACCTTTGGCACATCAACACTATATGCGCTGGTGTCGTGACGAACAGAACATTTTAGGGCAGAATAAGTCACTAGCCCTGAGTGCTTTATTAACGGAACTAAGACGTTTGCGTCATTAACGGAGACACAATGGAAGAATTATCAATTGGATTTAGTGATTTAAAAGAGCTGTACCGCAGTTATATGCCATTTTTAAAACAAGGTGGTTTGTTTGTGCGTACCGGTAGTGGTTACAAGATGGGCCAATCATTAGCCTTAAAAGTAACCTTGCCAGATAGTTTAGAGTCAATTTCGGTTTCAGGCAAAGTGAGCTGGGTATCTCCACATGGTTCACAAAGTGCTTTACCCGCGGGTATAGGTATAGCTTTTATTGATGATAAACATCAGTTAAGTGCAACCATAGAAAAACTAGTGGCAGAATATTTAGCCGCAGACGAAGCTACTTATACTATGTAACTGGCTGCAATTTATATAACTTTTACTGATTGAGGTTTTATCTTGTTTGTTGATTCACATTGTCACTTAGATTTATTAGAGTTTGATAAGTTAGGCCTTAGCTTAGAACAAGTTATTGCTCAGGCGACTGCCGAAAAAATTGAACATATGCTTTGTGTGAGTGTTAGCTTAAACAAATTCGAACAAATGGCTAAGCAAGTTGCTGCTTACCCTATGGTGTCAATTTCATGTGGTGAGCACCCATTACATCAGCACGATAAAGTTGATCCCCAGCAGTTATTAACATTATGCCAACGCCAAGATGTAGTAGCGGTAGGTGAAACTGGCTTAGATTACTTTTACTCTGTAGAAACAAAAGCCTCGCAACAAGCTGCCTTTGTTAGCCATATAGAGGTAGCTAAGCAAGTTAATAAACCCTTAATTATTCATACTCGTGAAGCTCGCCAAGACACTTTAAACTTAATGCGTAGTCATAAGGCCGAAAATGCTGGGGGTGTTTTGCATTGCTTTACTGAAAGCTGGGATATGGCTAAAGCCGCTATGGACATGGGCTTTTATATTTCTATTTCTGGCATTATGACCTTTAAAAATGCTACTGAACTTCGTGATGTGGTTAAAAAAATCCCTTTAGATCGCTTGCTTATTGAAACCGATGCGCCTTATTTAGCGCCAGTTCCTTTTCGTGGTAAAACCAATCAACCTGCCTATGTAAGCGCAGTAGCTAAGGCTATTGCTGAATTAAAAGGTATTGCTACTGAAGAGCTAGCTGCAGTGACAACCAATAATTTCTATCAATTATTTGCTGCTGTTAACAAACCTAATTAAATAAGCGGTAGATAAAAGAAGCCCAGAACTAATTAGCATTGTTCTGGGCGAGGGGAATGGCTCATAGGGTATGAGCCGTTGCGCTATCGTTACTTCAATTAATTGGCTTGTAAAGTTAGTCAGTCTCAGAATATTGAGTGTAGTAAATAGTTAGCTATTTGCTAATTATTTTTTTGTCTAACAGTAAATACTAAGCTTGAAGCTTATTGTCGACAATAAGTTCGGTTAAAACTTGACAGTAGTAACTTTAAGCGTTAAAAATGTAACCATTCTTGCCAACTGTCGACAATTGGTACTTATATTGCACAACTCCACTGTTTTACCCATTACTGCTGCAGATCGTGTTTTAATTGAAATTCGCCAAGCCATTGTTGAAGGTACTATTGCTGCCGGTAGTAAAATTAGTGAGCCGGAATTAGCTAAGCGTTTTACTTTAAGTCGTGCACCTTTGCGTGAGGCATTAGCAAGATTAGAGCGTTGCCATTTAATTGAACGTATTCCTAACGCTGGGGCCCGAGTGGTAAAACTGTCTCCAGAGGGATTAATATCTTTATATCAATTACGTGAAACTCTAGAAGGTATGGCCTGTCGTTTAGCAGCAGAGAATATGAGTATTGCAGAAATTGCTCAAGTACGGCAGTTACTGGATCAACATTTGTCGACACAACGGGTGCGTGAAGGCGAAAGTTATTATCAAGAAGCCGGTGATTTAGATTTTCACTATAAAGTGATCATTGGCAGTAAAAACCCCTACTTAATTAATATCTTATGTGACGAGCTATATCATTTAGTCCGTATGTACCGAGTACAGCTTGGTATGAATGGACCACGTGTATCCCGTGCATTTGATGAACATAAAGCTATTCTTAATGCTATTGAAAATCGTGATGCAGAATTAGCAGATCTGTTAATGCGTCGCCATATTGCAGCATCACGACAAAATATAGAACAGCGATTAAACCTAAATGAGGAATTTTCATGACAACAGTTACAGCAGGAAACAAATTACGTTCAGCTATCAGAGAAAATCAGCCGTTGCAAATAGTCGGTACTATCAATGCTTATACCGCTATGATGGCCGAACGAAGCGGTCACAAAGCAATTTATCTCTCTGGCGCTGGTGTTGCAAATGCCTCTTTTGGTTTACCGGATTTAGGCATGACATCATTAAATGATGTGTGTGAAGATATTCGCCGTATTACAGCCGCGAGTTCTTTACCGCTACTTGTTGATGCTGACACTGGCTGGGGCGGCGCTTTTAATATTGCCCGTACCGTTAAAGAGATGACGCGTGCCGGTGCTGCAGGTTTTCATATTGAAGATCAAGTTGCCCAAAAGCGTTGTGGCCACAGACCTAACAAAGAAATTGTTAGTTTAAATGAAATGGTTGATCGCGTTAAAGCCAGTGTTGATGCCCGCACAGACGAAAGCTTTTTTATTATGGCTAGAACCGATGCCTTAGCCCAGCAAGGTTTAGAAGCTGCCATTGAGCGCGCCTTAGCCTGTGAAGCTGCAGGTGCCGATGCCATTTTTGCCGAAGCAGTTTACACCTTAGAGCAATACCAAGCTTTTAGCGACGCGTTAAAAATTCCTGTACTGGCAAATATCACTGAATTTGGCCAAACCCCTTTATTTAATAAAGCCGAACTAGCCGCGGTTGGCGTGGCGATGGTGCTTTATCCATTAAGTGCCTTTAGAGCTATGAATAAAGCGGCCTTAAACGTATATGAATCTATTTTAGAGCAGGGCGATCAAAAAGCTGTTGTCGACAGTATGCAAACACGTGCTGAGTTATACGACTTTTTAAATTATCACAGCTTTGAACAAAAGCTAGATGCGCTGTTTAGTGAAAAATCTAAATAATAATATTGACTAGTAAAGAATACGGAGACAACAGAATGACAAATGCAAAAAAACTTACCGGTGCGGGTCTGCGTGGTCAAGTCGCAGGGAAAACAGCGTTATCTACTGTAGGTAAAACCGGCTCAGGCTTAACTTACCGTGGTTATGATGTAAAAGACTTAGCTGCAAACTGTGAGTTTGAAGAAGTCGCTTATCTTATTTTAAAAGGTGAATTACCTACAGCGTCAGAATTAGCGGCTTATAAAAAGAAATTAAAAGCTTTACGCAGCTTACCGACAGCTTTAGCTGAAGTATTAGAGCGTATTCCGGCATCAGCTCACCCAATGGACGTAATGCGCACCGGTTGTTCAATGTTGGGTAACTTAGAAACTGAAGCGAGCTTTGAGCAACAACAAGATGCGACAGATCGTTTATTAGCTATTTTCCCAGGCTTAGTTAACTATTGGTACAACTATAGTCATCATGGCAAGCGCATCAATGTTGATACCGATGCAGACTCTATTGCTGAGCAGTTTTTATGGACTTTACACGATAAAAAACCAGAAGCATTACATGTTGAAGTGATGCAAGCATCACTAATTTTATATGCTGAGCATGAGTTTAATGCCTCTACCTTTACCGCTCGTGTTTGTGCTTCAACCTTAAGTGATATGCACTCTTGTATTACCGGTGCTATTGGCTCATTACGTGGCCCATTGCATGGTGGTGCTAATGAAGCGGCTATGGAGTTAATTGAAAAAATGGCCAACCCAGACGATGCAGAGCAAAAATTACTGGGCATGTTAGAGCGTAAAGAAAAAATTATGGGCTTTGGCCATGCTGTTTACTCTGAGTCTGATCCGCGTAATGCTGTTATTAAGCAATGGTCAGAAAAGCTAGCAAAAGCCAATGGCGACACAACCTTATATGATGTTTCAGAGCGTTGTGAAGCCGTTATGTGGCGCGAGAAAAAATTATTTTGTAATGCTGATTTCTTCCATGCGTCAGCCTATAACTATATGTCGATTCCAACTAAGTTATTTACGCCTATTTTTGTTTGTAGCCGTTTAACCGGCTGGGCAGCGCACGTAATGGAACAACGTGCTGATAACCGTATTATTCGTCCAAGTGCCGATTATATCGGGGTAGAGCCACGTAGTGTTAAAGCCTTAGCTGAACGATAAGACAGCTTGGCTTAATTACGTAGATAGCTTTAAACAAATTAAATACAGGTACTTATTATGAATAGCGAATATCGCAAGCCACTACCGGGTACGACATTAGACTATTTTGACACCCAAGCGGCCGTTGATGCCATAGAGCCGGGTGCCTATGCCAGCTTACCTTATACCTCTAGGGTTTTTGCTGAAAATTTAGTGCGCCGCTGTGATCCAGAATTATTAACCGACGCTCTAAAACAATTTATATACCGTAAAAACGATTTAGACTTTCCGTGGTTTCCAACCCGAGTAGTTTGTCATGATATTTTAGGTCAAACCGCTTTAGTGGATTTAGCTGGGTTACGTGATGCTATTGCCGCTAAAGGCGGGGATCCGGCCAAAGTTAATCCGGTTGTGCCAACGCAATTAATTGTCGATCACTCTTTAGCAGTAGAGCATGCAGGTTTTGAAGCCGATGCCTTTGATAAAAACCGTGCTATTGAGGATCGTCGTAATGACGACAGATTCCACTTTATTAATTGGACTAAAAAAGCTTTTAAAAATATTGATGTTATTCCACCTGGTAATGGCATTATGCACCAAATTAACTTAGAGCGTATGTCGCCGGTTATTCATGCTGTAGATGGCGTAGCCTATCCAGATACCCTAGTAGGTACAGATAGCCATACCCCGCATGTTGATGCCTTAGGTGTTATTGCTATAGGTGTAGGTGGCTTAGAAGCTGAAAGCGTTATGCTAGGTCGTGCTAGCTGGATGCGTTTACCTGAAATCATCGGGGTAGAGCTAACCGGTAAAGCACAGCCAGGCATTATGGCAACTGATATAGTGTTAGCCTTAACCGAGTTCTTGCGTCAGCAAAAAGTGGTTTCTAGCTATCTAGAGTTTTACGGTGAAGGTGCCACAAGCCTAAGTTTAGGTGACCGGGCAACAATATCGAATATGACACCAGAATACGGTGCCACAGCAGCCATGTTTTATATTGATCAGCAAACGCTAGATTACTTAACCCTAACCGGACGTGACGCCGAGCAAGTTAAGCTGGTTGAAACTTACGCTAAAACAGCGGGTTTATGGGCAGACAGCCTAAAAACAGCTAAATACGAGCGGGTGCTTAAGTTTGACTTATCTTCGGTTGGCCGCACTATGGCTGGCCCGTCGAATCCCCATGCGCGATTAGCTACTTCAGACTTAGCCGCTCGCGGTATTGCTGCTAGTTATGTGCAAGAAGAAGGTAAAATGCCAGATGGTGCTGTTATTATTGCGGCTATTACCAGCTGTACTAACACCAGTAACCCACGCAACGTTATTGCCGCAGGATTAATCGCCCGTAATGCTAATGCTAAAGGTTTAACCCGTAAAGAGTGGGTAAAAACCTCTTTAGCACCAGGTTCAAAAGCGGTACAGCTTTATTTAGAAGACGCTAAATTATTACCAGAACTAGAAAAATTAGGTTTTGGTATAGTCGGCTTTGCTTGTACTACTTGTAACGGTATGAGTGGTGCCCTTGATCCTGAAATTCAAAAAGAAGTGGTAGAGCGTGATTTATATGCCACAGCCGTATTATCTGGCAACCGCAACTTTGATGGCCGTATTCATCCTTATGCTAAACAAGCCTTTTTAGCTTCACCGGCTTTAGTGGTCGCTTATGCAATAGCCGGCTCTATTCGTTTTGATATCGAAAAAGATGTTCTAGGAATAGATAAAGACGGCAACGAAGTGCGTTTAATTGATATTTGGCCAAGCGATGAAGAAATTGATGCGGTGGTAAAACAAAGCGTTAAACCAGAGCAATTTCGCAAAGTGTACGAGCCAATGTTTAATGTTGCTGTAGATTACGGTGACAAAATTGATCCTTTATACGACTGGCGCCCTCAGAGTACCTATATTCGCCGTCCGCCATACTGGGAAGGCGCACTTGCTGGCGAGCGTAGCTTAACAGCTATGCGGGCCCTTGCCGTGTTGGGTGACAATATCACTACAGATCACTTATCACCATCTAACGCTATTATGTTAGACAGTGCAGCAGGTGAGTACCTGCATAAAATGGGCTTACCAGAGGAAGATTTTAACTCGTATGCAACCCACCGTGGTGATCACTTAACGGCACAACGGGCTACCTTTGCTAATCCTAAGCTGATTAATGAAATGGCAGTGGTTGACGGTAAAGTGCAACAAGGCTCGTTAACGCGCTTAGAGCCTGAAGGCAAAGTGATGCGGATGTGGGATGCCATTGAAACCTACATGCAGCGCAAGCAACCGTTAATTATTATTGCCGGTGCCGATTATGGTCAGGGTTCTTCGCGGGACTGGGCGGCAAAAGGGGTGCGTTTAGCCGGTGTTGAGGCTATTGCCGCTGAAGGTTTTGAGCGAATTCACCGCACTAACTTAGTTGGCATGGGTGTATTGCCGCTGCAATTTAAGCCAGGTACCACGCGTGAAACCTTGCAGTTAGATGGCACCGAAACCTACGATGTTATTGGCGATCCTAAGCCACAGGCTGAGATGACGTTATCTATTCACCGCAAAAACGGTGAAACAGTTAATGTACCAGTGTTATGCCGTATTGATACCGTAGAAGAAGCCTCGATTTATGAAGCTGGCGGTGTATTACAGCGTTTTGCCCAGGACTTTTTACAAGGTGCTGTTTAAAAGCTAAGGTGTGTTTGGTTTCGGTTAAGAACCTAGAATTAGCAAGGTAGAGTCGACGTCTTTTTTATGTCAGCACAGGCTGTCTGAAGGTGCGCTAGCACCTGAGTTCCTGTGATGAGCTAAAATAGATTGTCGGCTCGGACTTTCCCGTTACTTAGTAAGGCGTACCAATTGCTACGGTTACAATTCCACGAAAAAGCTTGGCCCAGTAACTCGCTCGCTGTGAAGCGCTCACTCAGACATCCTAGGCCAACTTTTTATGGATTCTAACCTTCGGACTCTATGACTATTAAAAGTTAATTAAAAGATAGGTGATTATGAGCGCTCCACAAATTAAAATACCCGCAACCTATATGCGTGGTGGCACCAGTAAGGGTGTGTTTTTTAAATTAGATGACTTACCAGCCAGTGCCCAACAAGCTGGCGCGGCTCGTGATAACTTATTATTACGGGTAATTGGCAGCCCAGATCCTTATGCTAAACATACTGATGGTATGGGCGGGGCAACCTCTAGCACCAGTAAAACGGTTATTTTAAGTAAAAGCAGCCAGCCAAATCACGATGTAGATTATTTATTCGGCCAAGTTGCTATAGATAAGCCCTTTATTGACTGGAGTGGTAACTGTGGCAATTTAACGGCAGCCGTTGGCTCTTTTGCTATTAGTAATGGCTTAGTTGCCGCAGATCGCATTCCAGAGAATGGCGTTTGTATTGTGCGTATTTGGCAGGCCAATATTAAAAAAACGATTATTGCCCATGTGCCTATTACCAATGGTGAAGTGCAAGAAACCGGTGATTTTGAATTAGATGGCGTTACCTTTCCCGCGGCAGAAGTACAAATAGAATTTTTAGACCCAGCCGCTGACGAAGCAGACGGCGGCGGTGCGATGTTTCCTACCGGCAACCTAGTTGATGATCTAGAGGTGCCAGGTGTCGGTAACTTTAAAGCCACGCTAATTAATGCTGGTATTCCAACCATTTTTATTAATGCCGCCGATATTGGCTATACTGGTGTTGAATTACAAGATGTTATCAATAACGACACTAAAGCCTTGGCCATGTTTGAAACTATTCGTGCTTATGGTGCGCTGAAAATGGGCTTAATTAAAGACGTCTCAGAAGCGGCAGCACGCCAGCATACGCCTAAAGTCGCTTTTGTTGCACCCGCAACAGGCTATGTTTCATCTAGCGGTAAACAGGTTACAGCAACGGATATTGACCTAGTGGTTAGAGCATTATCTATGGGCAAGTTGCATCATGCCATGATGGGGACTGCAGCCGTTGCTATTGGCACAGCTGCCGCTATACCAGGCACCTTAGTTAATATTGCAGCCGGTGGTGTTGAGCGTGAAGCCGTACGCTTTGGTCATCCTTCAGGTACATTACGAGTAGGAGCCGAGGCAAAGTTAATTGACAATAATTGGCAAGTAACCAAAGCCATTATGAGCCGTAGCGCTCGAGTGTTAATGGAAGGCTGGGTACGAGTGCCTATGGGGGTATAATGAAAAAAACAGCAGCTGAATGGCAACAGCAGTTAAGCGCTGAGCAGTATCGCGTAACCAGATTAAAAGGCACAGAGTCCCCCTTTACAGGGGAATTGTTAAATAATACCAAAGACGGCACTTATCATTGTCTTTGCTGTGGTGCGCCGCTGTTTTCATCCACAACTAAGTTTGATGCCGGTTGTGGTTGGCCCAGCTTTTATCAGGCGCTTGAAGGTAAAGTGAATTACCTCACTGATACTAGCCATGGTATGGAGCGGGTAGAAATTACCTGTATTAATTGTGATGCCCACTTAGGTCATGTTTTTACCGATGGTCCAGCACCAACGGGTGATCGTTATTGTGTTAATTCAGTATCTTTACAGTTTAAGGCAAGCAAAAATTAATAAATCGGTGCTAATGATTGGCGTAAAGATACAACATCCATTACAATATGCGCCGTTGAAATAGCTGCGGCTTTGGCCGTACAGGTTAAAAATGATCTCCGATTAATTCATTTTATTGACGTAAAAGGCCTAATAATGACTCTATCGCACGAAGAACAGTATCAAAAAAGCTGGCAGGAACGCCAGGAATTTGCCGAAAATATGCAACCAATTATTGGACGCTTATACCGTAATAAAGGTATAGAAGTAGTTGTATACGGTCGTCCTCTTGTTAATGCAACAACAATTGAAATTATTAAAGCACATAAAAGTGTTGAACGTTTTGAAGGGCAAAAACTGCGTCTACGTGAATGTTTCCCGGTATTAGAAGCTATTAGCAAAATGGATTTAGCGCCTGGCCGTATTGATATTGCTAAATTAGCCTATAGCTTTATTTATAAAAATGAAGATAAATCATTAAGCTTAGAAGCGTACTTAGAGCGTGAACTGGTAACTCTGTTAAACCAAACAGATAGCGTAAAAACTACTGATGTAGTCTTATACGGTTTTGGCCGTATTGGTCGCTTAGTAGCACGTTTAATGTTAGAGCGTTCAGGCCCTTGTGCTAAATTACGCTTACGCGCTATTGTGGTCCGTGGCGGTAAAAAGGGTGATTTAGAAAAGCGTGCTAGTTTGTTACGTCGTGACTCTATTCACGGTCCATTTAATGGTAGCATTACCGTTGATGAAGAAAACCAAGGCATTAAAGCTAACGGCACCTTTATTAAACTTATTTATGCTAGCTCGCCAGAAGATGTCGACTACACTCAGTACGATATTCATGATGCCCTTGTAGTTGATAACACCGGTATTTGGAAAGACGATACAGAATTAAGTATTCACTTTAAAAGCAAAGGCACAGGCAAGGTATTGTTAACTGCACCAGCTAAAGGCAAGGTAGCGAATATTGTTTATGGTGTTAACCAAGACATGATTTTACCTGAAGACAAAATTGTCTCAGCAGCAAGCTGTACCACTAATGCTATTACGCCGGTATTAAAAGCATTAAATGATCAATATGGTATCCGTAATGGTCACGTGGAAACTGTTCACTCTTATACCAATGATCAAAACTTAATTGATAACTATCACTCAGCGGATCGTCGTGGCCGTGCCGCACCATTAAATATGGTGTTAACTTCTACGGGCGCAGCCAGTGCAGTCGCTAAAGCCTTACCTGAATTAAAAGGTAAGTTAACCGGTAATGCTATTCGTGTACCAGTTGCTAATGTTTCAATGGCTATTTTGTCATTAAACTTAGATAAAGCTACCAACAGAGATGAGTTAAACGACTTCTTACAGCGCACATCGTTATTCTCTGAACTGCAAGACCAAATTGATTATACCAGCTCGACAGAAATTGTATCATCAGATCTAGTAGGCTCACGCTATGCCGGTGTAGTTGACTCGCAAGCAACTATCGTAGATGGTGATCGTTGTGTACTTTATGTTTGGTATGATAACGAGTTCGGTTACAGTACTCAGGTTATTCGGGTAATGAATGACATGGCAGGGATAAAATATCCAACCCTACCTGTAACCTGTTAAAACGCTATTTAATCGAAAAGCCGCTAAAAGCGGCTTTTTCTTTAATTATAAACTGATAGAATCAAGCGCAGTTACCTTCAAATTCATATAAATTATTTTAAAACTTTGAAATGTTTTTTATAAAGCAGCTATTGCAACGTTACTACAGGGTTATTAATAGCTATTTAACGATAATTTATAGTGACTTGCGCCATATTTCATCTTAAGTAAGGATAAACGACATGAAAATAACCAGTAATTTTGATAGTGGTAATATCGAGGTTATCAAAGCAGACAGCCCAGATAATATTCAACTAGCTATTCGTAAAGATAATCAATCAGAATTTTATCAATGGTTTCACTTTCGTTTAAGTACACCTCATGCTGAACCACATAAAATTATGCTGATGAATGCGGGTGGTGCAGCTTATCCAGATGGCTGGAAAGATTACCAAGCCGTAGCTTCTTATGACCGCCAAAACTGGTTTAGAGTAGACACAGAATATGATGGCCAGGTACTTACCATCAACCATTTTCCTGAAGCTGAGTCTTGCTATTTTGCTTATTTTGCCCCTTATAGCTACGAGCGCCATATGGACTTATTGCACCAATCACAAGCTGACTATAACTGTCAGTTAGTGGAGTTGGGTGAGACTTTAGATGGCCGTGATATGAGTATGCTTATTATTGGTGAACCAGCAGAAGGTAAGAAAAATATCTGGATCACGGCGCGTCAACATCCAGGCGAAAGCATGGCAGAATGGCTAATTGAAGGCTTAGTGGATCGTTTATTAGATGAAGATGATGGTGTTGCCAGAACACTATTAGACAAAGCTGTGTTTTATATAGTGCCAAATATGAATCCAGATGGCTCAGTTCGTGGTCATTTACGTACTAATGCGGTGGGAACTAACCTTAACCGTGAATGGCAAACACCTAGTATGGAAAAAAGCCCAGAAGTATTTTTAGTACGTAACAAAATGCAAGAAGTTGGCGTTGATATGTTTTTAGATATCCACGGTGATGAAAATCTACCTTACAACTTTGTTGCAGGTACAGAAGGGGTACCATCTTACAATTCTCGCATTGAGCAATTAGAAAATACCTTTAAGCAAACTTTAGTTACTGTGACGCCAGAATTTCAAACCGAATATGGTTATGATTTAGAAGCACCTGGTCAAGCAAATATGACCGTTGCTGCAGCTTGGGTGGGCGACCACTTTAAATGCTTATCTTATACGGTAGAAATGCCATTTAAAGATAATGCAAACTTGCCAGATGAAGCCACTGGCTGGTCTGATATCCGTTCAATGAAGTTAGGTCAAGATATGTTAATAGCAGTGTTAGCAGTAGTTGACGATTTACGCTAATTAATTGTCTAAATAGCGCGAGTTGTTTAATGCTTTTAGTGTTAAACAATTCGTCACAATTTTATTTGGCTTAATTTGTTGCAGTACCTAAGCAACCAGTATCTTATAAATTTACAGGTTAAAACAATATGGCAATTATTGCATGTCCATTTTGCGGGCGGAAAATATCAGATAAAAGTACAGAGTGTAATCATTGTAAAAAAGATTTAACGGCAATGACGCCAGAAAAAATGCACGCATTAGCGCGCGATAAACATTTTGATAAGGTACAAAGTTTAATTACGCAATCAATGTTGGCCTTAATCTTATTTCTATTAGGTTTTGGCTTATTGTATTGGTGGGACCCTGTCGCTGGTAGTTTTCAGCAGCTTATAGCTTATGGCTGTATCTTAGTGGGCTTTATTTGGTACATTATTACTCGTGGTCGTATATTACTGATAAAAAAGCGAAAATAACCAATGAATTTAAATGCGTTAATTCAGGCTATGACACCTGACACTTATGAAAAGCTAGTTCAGTCTGTAGAAACCAGACGCTGGGCAGATGGTACACTATTAACCGAGGCTCAATTAGCGCATAGCTTACAGCTAGTAATGGCATATCAGGCTCAAGTGTTAAAATCCGAAGAGTTGTTCACTATAGGTGCTGATGGCCAGATGATTCAAAAAACCAAAGCAGAATTAAAAAAACAATACGAACCACAGCCCTCTATTGCAAGGTTTTCACACGATGATCTTTAAACGTTTCTTTAAACCAAAGTGGCAGCATAAAGATGCCAATGTACGCCAAGCTGCAATTAATGAGCTTAATGTTGCTACACCGGTTCATAAAACCATTTTACATGAGCTTGCCTTTAACGATGGCTCTGAAGCCGTACGCCGTGTAGCCTTAACTAAGTTAAATGATTTTTCTCTATGGTGGCAAGCTAGCAAACACGATAATAGTGAACGATTACAGTTATTATCTGAGCAGCGTTTAATTGAAATGCTACTGCATAATCAGGTTGATACTAAGCTAAAACAGACCTTTATAACCCAATGTAACCGCAGCAGTATATTAGAGCAGCTAGCAGTAGCTGAAACTGATCCAACAATAAAATTTAACTTGTTACAACGCTTAAACAAGTTAGAGCTTTATACTCAAGCACTGCAAGATGAAATATTATCCCTAGAGCATAAACAGCATTTGTTAAGTTTTATTAATGATGAAAAAACGTTAGAGCGCTTATACAAACGTCTTGATGGTGAATTGCAGCAAGTTATTGCCGAAAAACTACAACAATTAGAGCAGCAAAAACAATTACCCATAACCTTACGTAAGCAACTGACTTTATTTTTATCAAAATATAATGCACTCCGTGACAGATACAGTGTTGCTGAGTTACCCAGCCAAATAGAACAATATCAACAAGAATGGCAAACACTGGCCAAAGATTTAGATTGTTTAGGTGCTGAGGCTGAAGTATTTAGTGACAAATACCAGAAAATTCAGCAACAGCTTCAACAATGGTTAGCACCACGTTTAGCTGAGCTAGCAGAAAAGCAAGCAGCTATAGCGGCGGCTGATGCTAAAGCAGCATTATTAGCAAGCTTAACTCAGCGCCTAACCAGTTTAGAGCAACAACTGCAAGCAGCCTTATTAACAACAGATCTTAGTGCTGCCCAGTTGCTTGAACAGCAATTAATAGAAATCGCAACCGAGCTACAAACTGCACAAGCACCAGCAGTTTTAACTACTAAGGTATCTAAGTTACAGCAGCAGCTAGAAAACTTGCCAGCACTAGTAGAACAGCTAACTCAGCTAACTCAAATTGTGGCCGATTGGGCGGCATTACCACTAGCTGCAGATACTGCAGCTGTTATGGCACTAGAGCCAAAGCTACAGCAGTGGCAACAACAGTGGCGCACTATAAGCAAAAAAATGGCTATTGCTGTACCAGAAAGCTTAGCAGAGGCTAAAAGCCAGCTGCAGCAGCAATGGCAACAGCTTATTAAACAGGCTAACATGGAAACCGATAAAACATTACGCCAGTGCCGAAGTAAAATGGCCCAGTTTAAGCGTTTATATCAAGCCGGTAAGTTTAATGTTTTATTTGGTTTAAGTAAGGGCATAGAGCAAGATTTTGGTCAATTATCAAACCAACAACAAGCCATGGTAAGTAAAGAGCTTGAGTATGTTCGGGAAAAAATTGCTGAGTTAGGTGATTGGCAAGAATATATTGCCACGCCACGCAAACAAGCTTTGTTAGCTGAAATGCAGCAATTACCTGAGCAAATCGCCGATAGTGATATTCATCAGCGTGCCGAGCAAGTTAAACAAGCTAGAGCAACTTGGAATAGTTTAGGTAAAGCGGCAGCAGAATTAGAACCTGAACTAAATGCTGCTTTTGATCTTGCTTGTGAACGGGCTTTTGCGGCTTGCCGAGTATATTTTGCTAATTTAGATCAGCAAAGAGCCGAGCATTTACGCCAGCGCCAAGCTATTATTCAACAAGCAGAACAAATTGATCTAACGGCTATAGAGTTAAAGCCATTAGAACAACTGCTAAATAACCTGCGCCAAGCTTGGCAACAAGCAGGGGCGGTAGATAAAGTGCAATATCAAGCCCTTTATCAGCAATATCAAGCAGCTATAAAACCTATTCGCCAGCAAATTACCAGCTTACAACAGCAAGTAGCTGAGCAAAAACAGCTGTTAATAGAACAAGTTAAAAATGCATTAACCCTAGACCAGCCTCAGGTGACAGCCACTATTTTAAAAGAAAGCCAGCAAAAGTGGAAAACCTTAGGTTCAGCAGCGCGTAAACAAGATCAAGCTTTATGGCAGGAATTTAGGCAATTATGCGATGGCTTCTTTAATAGCCGAGCTGAGCAATACCAACAACAGCAATTAGCCGAGCAAGCCGATAAAGAAGCTATGCAGCAGCAATTAGAACAATACACGGCTCAGTTGCAAGCAGCAGAAACTACAGTGGCAGTAGAAGAGGTGATTAGCCTATTAAACCAAACCGATAATCCGCATGCGCTTAAAGGCTTAATTCAAAAAGCACAGTTTAAGCTACAGCAAATACGCCAGCAGCAACAGCAAGCTGAGTTTAATGCTATGTTTGATTTACTTAGTTCAGCAGAGTTAGAAGCCACTGATTTACCGGCGCCGTATCGAGACAGCTTTAACAAGCAACAAGAGCAGCAATTTAGCCGGGAAGAATTAACCCTAGCACTAGAAATACTAGCCGACAAACCCTCACCAGAGGCATTAAAAAACCAAAGGCAACAAGTACAACTAGTGTTAATGTCTGAAAAACACAATCAAGGTCATTCACTAGAAGTACACGACTTACTGCACCGCTGGTTACAGTTTGGTCAGGTTAAAGATAATGAACAAGCCTTATTAGCCCGAGTAAAAGCGATATTTATCTAAGCTACACTTTTTATTAGTCTCAACATTTGTCAATAACATAAAATACCGGTGCCAAAACCACCGGTATTTTTTTCTAACACAACTACACTTTACCCATAAAAGTAACTTAACTAGGGTTTATTTATGTCAAAAATAAAAAACAATGTTACTGAGCTTATTGGTAATACAGATTTACTAAAACTAGAGTCATTATCTACTTTAACCGGTTGTAATATTTATATTAAATGTGAATTTCAGAACCCTGGTGGTTCGGTTAAAGACAGAGCTGCTTTACAAATAGTGAGCGATGCTGTGCAGCGTGGTGAGTTAAAGCCTGGTATGACCATAGTTGAAGGCACCGCTGGTAATACTGGGATAGGGTTAGCCCTAGTGGCAAAAGCGCTAGGGTTTAACATGTTAACTGTGATGCCAAAAGGCCAAACGCCTGAAAAAGAACGGATGATAACCTTACATGGTGCACAGCTTAAATTAGTTGACGCTTGTGGCTTTGCTAATGAAAACCATTTTTATCATACAGCTAGGCGTATTGCCGAACAAAACAGTGATTATTGGTGGGCCAATCAGTTTGAAAATTTAAGCAACTATAAAGCTCACTTTGCACATACTGGCCCTGAGATTTGGCAACAAACATCGGGTAAGGTTGATGTGTTGGTATCAGTCTGCGGCACAGGTGGCACTATTGCGGGTACATCAGCTTATTTAAAACAACAAAACAAAGATATTGATGTTTGGTTAGTTGATCCTGAAGGCTCAGGCATAGCACATTATTTGCAATATGGTGAGTACAAAGCAGCGGGTGGCTCTTTTACTGAAGGCATTGGTATTATGCGCCTAGTTGAAAACTTTAAAAAAGCCAAAATTGACCACGCTGTTACCTTACCCGACCAAGATTTAGTGACGATATCGCGTTATGTTCGTGATAACGATGGCCTAGTTTTAGGTAGTAGCTCAGCATTAAATGTTGCTGGTGCTGTGATGGCTGCAGTGCAGGGCAATACCGGCCGAAATATTGTTACCTTTGCTTGTGATTTAGGCGAGCGCTCATATTCTAAGTTGTATAATCCTGAGTTTTTATTAGAAAAAGGTATTAGTGAGCAATATGAAACCTTGCCAAATTTGCTAGACAGATATCGTAAAATGGCAGAACAAGTAGTAACAGTAGCTGTATAAGCGTTTAGTTCTGGCTAAACTTTAAGTGCAAATAGGTTTAGCCAGAGTTGATATTATGCTGAGGTAAGTTCACCGCGTAAGTTTTGCTGCATTTTCTGGCGTATTTGTTCTGCGGTTAAGGGCTTGCTTAGCAAGTAATGCAGTTTAGTTAAGGCTGCCTCTAAGGTCATATCAAAACCACTAATTACGCCACATTGTTCCAGCGCGCTACCTGTTGCGTAACCTTGCATATTAACAGTGCCTTTAAAGCATTGGGTGCAGTTAACAAGAATTAAGCCACGTTCGCTAGCTTCAGTTAATATTTTTAGTAATTCTGGCCGCTGCGGTGCATTGCCAACACCAAAAGATTTAATAATTAAAGCCCTAATAGGGCTGGCGGTCATATTTTGAATAACGTCATTACTAATACCAGGATATAAAGTCACCACACTAATAGGTTGCGGTACTATAGTGGCTACTTGTAATGGCGCTGAGGTTGGCTGATGTTGTAACTTACCTGCGATTAAATTAATTTTAATGCCCGCTTCAATAAGAGCAGGGAAATTAGGTGAGGCGAAGGCATTAAAGCCATTAGCATCAGCTTTCGTCGCTCTATTGCCGCGAAACAATTGATTGTTAAAAAATAAACTCACTTCAGCAATAGGATAATAAGCGGCTAAATATAATGCGTTTAATAGGTTAACTTGGCCGTCAGAACGCATTTGGGCTAAAGGTATTTGCGATCCGGTTACGATGACAGGCTTAGCTAGGTTTTCTAACATAAATGATAAGGCCGATGCCGTATAGGCCATAGTGTCAGTGCCATGCAAGACCACAAAACCATCATAGTCGGAGTAATGTTGGCGAATATCATCTGCTATGGTTTGCCAGTGCTCTGGTGTCATGTCTGATGAATCTATTACCGGTTCATATTCATGAATATGAAATAGCGGCATTTCATCCCGATAAAACTCAGGCATGTTTTTAACCGTGTCGGTTAAAAAACCAGGAACAGGAATAAAGCCTTGCTCGGAATGCTGCATCCCTATAGTACCGCCGGTGTAGGCAACATAAATTCGTTTTCTATTATTCATTTTATTACTTATAAAAATCAAAAAAATGCCCAGACATACTGGGCATTGTAAAACAGTTCAGGCTAAGTGTCAGTTAACTGTGCAACTTACACAATAAGAATAAATGCCATTTGGATCATTAAACTGGTTTAATAACACAAAATCTTGTTTTAACTGCTTAGTTAATTTATTTAATATTAAGCGCTCATTGCTGATCTGAGCTTGCGGTAACCAAGCTGCAACTTTAGCTGAGCCAAA
The DNA here is from genome assembly GCF_032229285.1 of Rheinheimera sp. MMS21-TC3. Taxonomy (NCBI): domain Bacteria; kingdom Pseudomonadati; phylum Pseudomonadota; class Gammaproteobacteria; order Chromatiales; family Chromatiaceae; genus Rheinheimera; species Rheinheimera sp. MMS21-TC3. Next base: position 1,890,811 of record NZ_CP135084.1, on the reverse strand, counting down.
AATATCATTAATCATTTTTTCAGCAGGTGTTAACTCTTGTTTTAATACAGTAACGTCATAGTGGCTTAAGCCAGCTTTTTCTGCAGCAGCAGCTACCGCATCGTTAAAGTCACCTAGTTTATCAACTAAGCCTAGTTCTAAGGCTTTGCTACCTGTCCAAACACGGCCTTGGGCTACGGCGTCCACTTCAATGTTGGTCATATTTCGATTTTGAGCAACCATAGTTAAAAACTCGGTATAGCCACGTTCTATTAATAGCTGGAACACATCTTTAGCTTTAGGTTCTAAGCCTTTAAACAATGGTAAGCCAGCTGAAAGACCTGCTAACTCAGTTGTACCTACACCATCAACATTTAAGCCTAAAGTTTTCATGGCGTCTTCAGCAGTGTGCAATAAACCAAAGATACCAATTGAACCAGTTATAGTAGTAGGAGAGGCCCAAATTTCATTACTAGGCGCTGCAATCCAATAGCCACCAGAAGCCGCAACAGCGCCCATAGAGGCTATGACAGGCTTACCTGCTTGGCGTAACAAAGTGATTTCTTGGCCGATAACTTCAGAAGCAAAGGCACTACCACCTGGGCTATCAATACGTAATACAACCGCTTTAACTTTATCATCATGACGAGCACGTCTTAATAAGGCTGCAGTTGAATCTCCACCAACAGTTCCGGCTTTAGCTTGACCATCAACAATCATGCCTCGGGCCACTACTACAGCAACCTTATCTGTAATAGGATTATCTATAGTATGTTTTGGAATGACTAGGCTAGCATAGTTGTTATAAGTGACATTGTTATAAGTATGTTTGTCATTTTCGCCGACGATGTCGATAATTTTATTACGAAACTCTTCACGTGTTTGAATATTATCAACAAAACCATTATTTAATGAGTATAGGCTAATATCACCATCAGCTGCTTGTAACTTAGCTAAGATAGAATCATAAGTGTCATCAAAAGTATCAAGAGTAAAATCACGACGGGCTGCAACTTGTTGCTTATAGTCAGACCATAATGCATTTAACCACTCACTATTTGCTTCTTTAGCTGCATCGGACATATCGTTACGCATAAATGGCTCTACGGCCGACTTATAAGTGCCAACCCGAAATACATGAGTATTAATTTTTAGCTTTTCTAAGGCGTTTTTATAGTACATAGGGTAGCTACCAAAGCCTTCTAGTATAACGGCACCCATAGGGCTTAGACTAATTTCATCGGCATAACTAGCTAAAAAGTACTGGTTTTGGCCAAAGTAGGCGCCATAAGCAAATACTTTTTTACCCGCAGCTTTAAATTCTTCTATTGCTAAGCCAACAGTTTTTAATTTATCCATAGAGCCACTGCCTAATGAGGATAAATCTAACACCATAGTTTGAATACGATTATCGGTAGCAGCATGTTTTATCACTTTTACTACATCACGTACTAATAGCTCGGGAGCTTCTTCTTGGCCACCTAAACTTTCTGTAATGGCGGCGGAGATAGGATCAGTCCAACGCTTTTCTTCAACCAGATCCCCGGTTAAGTTTAAAATTAACGCTGAGGTTGCCGGTACTTGTACTGATTCTTTATCACTAAATATTGCTACGCCAATACCTATAACGATAACAATAAATAAGATATTTAAGACTATACTTCTAAAGCCACGATAAATTCTTGCTATAGGTCGAAATAAACGACGAAGCAAGCCTGGTTTTTTTTCTGCCATGGTAAATTTCCATTAGTTCACTAATAATTATGACTATGCTAACGAATTTCTAATTAAAGGCTAAGCTGAATTTGTAAGTAAATGTATTAATCTTAACTTTTAGTGCTTAACTTTTAATATAAAATCAATAGTTACTATTAGTTACTAGCACAATCGTCTGGCTTGCTTAAACAGCATAAAGCAGATAAAGTTTGAGTTATATTAGACAGGTACGACCAGAGAGGCTTATGTGGCATACGAAAAACTATTACAACCACTAGAACTGGGGTTCACCACTTTACGTAACCGAGTCATTATGGGCTCTATGCACACTGGACTTGAGGAAGAGAAACAAGGCTTTGCCAAGCTGGCTGCTTTTTATGCCGAGCGGGCTAAAGGCGGAGTAGGTTTGATTATTACTGGCGGTATCAGCCCAAACTTTCGCGGTAGTTTAATTCCTTTTGGCAGCCAACTAAGTTTTTGGTGGCAGGTTAGTAAGCATAAGCAGGTAACAGCTGCCGTGCATCAGCATGATGCTAAAATTTGCTTACAATTATTACATGCTGGCCGTTATGGTTATCATCCTTTTAGTGTTGCACCTAGTAAAGTTAAATCACCTATCACGCCATTTTCACCTTCTGCTATGTCTAAACGACAGATTAACAATACCATTAAAGATTTTTCTCATGCTGCCAAATTGGCTAAAAAAGCGGGTTATGATGGCGTTGAGATTATGGGCTCTGAAGGTTATTTAATTAATCAGTTTATATGTGAGCGCACTAATCAACGCCATGATGAATGGGGCGGCAGCTTTGCTAATCGCAGCCGTTTTGCTAAAGAAACAGTGCAGTCGGTTAGAGAGCAGTGTGGACCTGACTTTATTATTATTTACCGTTTATCCATGCTCGATTTGGTTGAGAATGGCAGTAGCTATGAAGAAGTAGTTTGCTTAGCCAATGCGATTGAAAAAGCAGGTGCAACTTTAATTAATACCGGTATTGGCTGGCATGAAGCCCGAGTGCCTACAATTAGTACTAGTGTACCAAGAGCAGCCTTTACATGGATAACAGAACGTTTGCGTAAAGAGGTAACTATACCCGTTATTGCCACTAACCGCATTAATGATCCCCAAGTTGCAGAAGATATCTTAGTCAGTGGTCAAGCGGATATGGTGTGTATGGCTAGACCGTTTTTAGCCGATGCCGACTTTGTTAATAAAGCCGCGGCTGATCAGGCAGATAGAATTAATACTTGTATAGCCTGTAATCAAGCTTGTTTAGACCATGTGTTTAAAAACAAACGCGCCAGCTGCTTAGTTAACCCGCGGGCTTGCTATGAGACAGAGCTTAACTTCCCCATGACTAAACAACGTAAAAAGCTAGCTGTAGTAGGCTCTGGTCCTGCCGGCTTGGCCTTTAGTGTTTATGCTGCTGAGCGTGGCCATGAAGTACAGATTTTTGATAAAGCGGCCCAACTTGGCGGCCAATTTAACTATGCTAAGCAAATTCCGGGTAAAGAAGAGTTTTACGAAACCTTACGTTATTTTGAACGTATGCTAAGTCTTCACGCTATTAAGGTACATTTAAACAGTGAGCAAACTGCTGATAGCTTAGCCGAAGCGGGTTTTGATGAAGTAATATTAGCAACAGGCATAGTCCCTAGGGACATAGGCTTAGCTGGCAGCGATCATGTTAAAGTGCTTAGTTACTTAGATGTGCTACGGGATCATAAACCTGTAGGTCAGCATGTGGCTATTATTGGTGCTGGTGGAATAGGCTTTGATGTTGCTGAATACCTAAGTGAACCACAGTCTTTAACCCTGCAGCCTGATGCTTGGTTAAAAGAGTGGGGAATTGATAAATCATATCAAGCAAGGGGGGCTTTATTGCCCGATGCACCTGCGACTTTGTCGGAACGTAAAATATATTTATTACAACGCAAAACTAGCAAAGTAGGTGGTGGTTTAGGAAAAACAACTGGCTGGATCCATCGATTGTCATTAAAGAAAAAAGGCGTCGAAATGATTGCTGGAGCGAGTTACCTTAAAGTTGACGACCATGGCCTTTGGGTTGAAATTGAAGGTAAAGAACGCTGTTTAAATGTTGATAATGTAATTATATGTGCCGGTCAAGAACCACAGCGCGACTTAGTTGCAGGTTTAACGGCTAAAGGTATTAAGCATCATTTAATTGGTGGTGCTGATGTAGCTGCCGAGCTAGATGCGAAGCGGGCAATTCGCCAAGGTGCAGAGCTTGCCGCTATTATTTAACTGTTCGGCTCTAAGCAGTTTGCTGTTTAAACCAGCAAACTGCTTGATTACACAGCAACTACATCTTAAGAAGATAGAATCTAATGTCAGTCCAAGATAAATTTGCTAGGCTTTAGCTAGCTTACTTCTTTGAGGTTTTTTATGGATGCTTTAACCCTACTTACTAGTCGTTATTCTTTGACTCGCTTAACCGAACCTGCTCCGCAAGGTGAAGTACTAGATAATATTAAACGTGCTGCTTTGCAAGTTCCTGATCATGGAAACTTGCGACCTTGGCGCTTTATTATTGCCCAAGGCCGCGAAGCCTTATTAAAATTAGGTGATATCTTTGTTGAAGCTGCAGTAGAAGATAACCCAACTACCGCTGCAGAAATTTTAGAACGGGCAAGGCAACTACCGCTTAGAGCGCCTATGGTCATTATTTGTATTGCTAAAGTTACCGAGCATGCAAAAATACCTGTGCTAGAGCAGCATTACTCTGCCGCTTGCGCTGTAATGGCCATGCAACAAGCGGCATTTGCTCAAGGTTTTGCTGGTATTTGGCGTACGGGCGCATATGCTCAGCTAGACTATGTTAAACAAGCCTTAGAGTTGGCAGAAGAAGATGAAATTGTTGGTTTTTTATATTTAGGCACAGCAAACGCTGAACCAACTAAACGTCACCCTGTTGTAGTAGACGATTATTTTAGCGAATTATAATAAGTAGTTATTTTAATTCGCTATAAAAAAAAGCGCTGCTAACTAATGCTAACAGCGCTTTTTTAACACTTAACACTTAACACTTAACACTTAACACTTAACACTTAACACTTAAAAGTCAGCATGGCCTGGATAACGTGGGAAAGCAATCACATCACGGATATTGCTAACACCAGTAACGTAAGAGACTAAACGTTCAAAACCTAAGCCAAAACCAGCATGGGGTACAGTGCCATAACGACGCAGGTCACGATACCAGCCATAATCTTCTTTATCTAAGCCCATTTCAGCTAAACGTTTATCAAACTCTTCTAAACGCTCCTCACGCTGACTACCACCGATAATTTCGCCGATCCCCGGCGCTAATACGTCCATAGCTGCGACAGTTTTGCCATCTTCATTTAAGCGCATATAGAAAGCTTTAATGTCTTTAGGGTAGTTTTGCATAATGATAGGGGCACCAACATGCTCTTCAGCTAAATAACGCTCATGCTCTGATTGTAAGTCCACTCCCCATTCCACAGGGTAGGTGAATTGTTTACCGCAATTTTTTAAGATTTCAATAGCGTCGGTATAATCCATACGGACAAACTTAGAATCAACTAATTGTTGTAAACGGCTAATAGCAGTTTTGTCGATCCGTTCAGCAAAGAAGGCCATATCGTCAGCACACTCTGTTAACACCGCTTTGCAGACATACTTCAACATATCTTCTGCTAATTGCGCAATATCTTTTAATTCAGCAAAAGCGATTTCTGGCTCTATCATCCAAAACTCAGCTAAGTGCCGGCTAGTATTAGAGTTTTCAGCACGGAAGGTTGGGCCAAAAGTATAGATTTTAGACATGGCACAGGCATAGGTTTCACCGTTAAGTTGGCCTGATACTGTTAAAAAAGTTTCTTTACCAAAAAAGTCTTCGCTGTAATCCACTGCGCCTTTATCGGTGCGAGGTAGGTTTTCCAGATCTAAAGTACTAACACGGAACATTTCACCGGCACCTTCAGCATCAGAGCCAGTAATGATTGGCGTGCTAATCCAGTAATAGCCTTGTTCGTGGAAAAAGCGATGTACCGCTTGAGCTAAGCAATGACGAACCCGAGTAACAGCACCAGTAATATTAGTCCGTGGCCGTAAATGGGCATATTCACGCAGGTATTCCATACTATGACGTTTAGGCGCCATAGGGTAGCTTTCAGGGTTTTCAACCCAACCAACAACTTCAACCGTGCTAGCTAAAACTTCAAAAGCTTGACCTTGGCCTTCTGATTCCACAACAACGCCAGTAGCAATAACAGCACAACCAGAGGTAAGGTGTTTAATTTCTTCTGTATAATTTGGCAGTTCAGCGGGTACAACGGCTTGCACTGCATCAAAACAGCTACCATCGTGAATGGCTAAAAAAGAAATACCGGCTTTAGAATCGCGGCGTGTGCGGATCCAGCCTTTAACGGTGATTTGCTCACCTGCGGCATAGCGGCCTGCTAAAACATCTTTAATCACGGCGTGGGTCATGCAACAAACTCCAAAAGGTGTAAACTTAGCTAATAAAAGGAAAGCTGTAATGATACTTAGCCATACGCTTAACACAAGTAAAACTTGAAAAGGATAGCAAAATTGGACCTACATACTTTAAATATAAAACCAAAAGACAGGCGTACTGGACCAGATTTAGTTTGTCGCCTGTTTGCTTGGCTAGCTATTGTTGGTTGGTTGTTATTTTTAGTCTGTCTAGTTATTACCCATTATGCTAGCCCAGAAATGGATTCGGGTTTGGTTCGTTATTGGCATATTGATATAAGAACCTATTGGCGGCCCACGTTAACCTTTTGGCTAGAATGGTTATTATGGGGCTGCGTGTTATTAAGCAGTATTAGCTTAGTGCTTAATTGGTTTCGATTAAAACGCCGTAGCGATCATTTGCACTTCAATATTATTTTGCTGTTATTAACCAGCTTAGGCTTTTTATTTTATATTTTGCGCCAGCAATTATAGCAAGTGTTAAGCGGCTAATCTCTTAATACAGCCAACATGGCTGATGTTAATTTAGTTAATTGATCTGCTGTAATAATAAAAGGGGGCATAACATAAATTAAGTTATTAAATGGCCGGATCCACACCCCTAATTCAACAAAGCGTTGCTGTAGTTTGGCAACATCTACCTTGTTGTGCATTTCTATTACACCAATAGCGCCAAGTACTCTAACTTCTTTTACGCCTGGGCCTTGTTTGCACTGGGCTAATTCAGTCTTAAGTTGTTGCTCTATGGCTGCTACCTGCTGTTGCCATTGACCTGTGGCAATAATATCTAAGCTCGCGCTAGCAACCGCGCAAGCTAATGGGTTAGCCATAAAAGTAGGGCCATGCATTAAGCCTTTTGCATCACTTAAGCTAATGCCATCTGCCACTTCATCACTGCATAAAGTGGCTGCAAGGGTTATATAGCCGCCACTTAGGGCTTTACCTACACACATAATATCGGGCTGAATTTGGCTATGCTCGCACGCAAACAACTTACCGGTGCGGCCAAAGCCGGTGGCTATTTCATCGCAAATTAACAAAACCTGGTATTGATCACATAAAGCTCTGGCTGCTTTTAGGTATTCAGGATGATAAAAGCGCATGCCACCATAACCTTGAACTATAGGTTCTAAAATTAAGGCGGCTATTTGCTGGTGCTCTTGTTGTAGTAATTGCTGCAACGGTTGCATGGTACTAACATCAAAGTAAGTGTCATGAAAAGCACATTGTGGTGCGGGTAAAAAGTAATGTTGGGCGAGCACATCGTTAAACATGCCATGCATACCATCTACAGGATCACAAACGGCCATGGCGGCAAAAGTATCGCCATGGTAGCCCTTGCGCAGGCTAATGAGCTTTTGTTTACTTTTGTTGCCTTTACCTTGCCAATATTGCAAGGCCATTTTTATTGCTACTTCAACAGCAATAGAGCCGCTGTCGGCTAAAAACACCTTAGTTAAATTAGTTGGCACCATGGCTAAGAGGCGCTGACAAAGGTTAACCGCACTAGGGTGAGTAATACCGCCAAACATAACATGAGCCATTTTGCTAAGTTGCTCTGTAACTGCAGCATTCAGTGCAGGGTGGTTATAACCATGCACGGCAGACCACCAAGACGCCGTGCCATCAACTAATTTCTGGCCATTTTCAAGTTCAAGCTCACAGCCGTTAGCGGCAACCACAGGATAAACTGGAAGTGGATCTATCATAGAAGTGTAGGGATGCCAGATGTGTTCACGATCAAATGCTAGATTTATGCTCATTTATTAACCTATAGTAAAGTTTTGCTTGCTTGTTAGATTGACAACGGGGCGACGGGCGCTAGACTAGCGAAAAATAATCATAACCTCAATCTTAATAGGGATTTTTATGACAGCTACCGTGCGCCATGACTGGACACTTGAGCAAGTTAATGCACTTTATGCTTTGCCATTTAACGATTTATTATTTCAAGCCCAAAACGTTCATCGGCAACATTTTAATGCCAATGAAGTGCAAATAAGCACTTTGTTATCAATTAAAACGGGTGCATGTGCAGAAGACTGTAAATATTGTCCGCAAAGTGGCCACTATAATACGGGCTTAGAGCGCGAGCGTTTAATTGAAGTTGAAAAAGTGCTGCAACAGGCACAAGCGGCTAAAGACCAAGGTGCAAGCCGTTTTTGCATGGGGGCAGCTTGGACTAACCCTAAACAACGCGATATGCCCTATATTATTGAAATGGTTCGCGGTGTTAAAGCTTTAGGTTTAGAAACCTGTATGACCTTAGGTATGCTAACCGACGAACAAGCCGGTACCTTAGCAGAAGCAGGCTTAGATTATTACAACCATAATTTAGATACTTCGCCTGAGTTTTATGGCGAAATAATTACTACTCGTACTTATCAAGATAGATTAGACACCTTGTCGCATGTTCGTAATGCTGGCATGAAAGTATGTTGTGGCGGTATTTTAGGCATGGGCGAAACGGCAAATGATCGCTCGGCGTTATTAATGCAATTGGCTAATTTACCTGAGCACCCGCAAAGTGTGCCTATTAATATGTTAGTTAAAGTAGCAGGTACACCGCTTGAAAATGTTGAAGACTTAGATGATTTTGAGTTTATTCGTACTATAGCCGTTGCCCGTATTATGTTACCGCAAAGCCATGTTCGTTTATCTGCTGGTCGCTCTGGTATGAATGAACAGATGCAGGCTTTATGCTTTTTAGCCGGCGCTAACTCTATTTTTTATGGCGATAAGTTACTGACAACAGATAACCCAGAATCTGATGCCGATATGCAGCTCTTTAAAAAGTTAGGCATTAACCCTGAGCGTCGCCATGATGTCTCTGATGAGGCACATTCGCTAGCCTTAGCTGATGCCATTAAAGAGCAGCATACTGCGCCTTTATATCACGCGGCGAAATAAGATGTGGCTAAAGCCTGTGTTAGAGACGGTACTGGGTCATTGTTATGGGTAGTTGTTATAAGTGAAGATAAAACTAGAACAATTACAGCAGGCGTTATTACAGCGAGAGGCTTTGCAACTTAAGCGAACGCCTGTCACCTTAGCGCGCTATCAGGGCCGCATGCTGACTGTTGCCAGTAAAGATTACTTAAACTTCTCTGGCAATGATTACTTAGGCTTAGCCAATGATCCTAAAGTATTGCAAGCTTATGCCGAGGGTGCTTTGCAATATGGCGCTGGCAGTACCGGCTCGCCGCTAATTACGGGTCAACATAGTATTCATCAGCAATTGAATGATAGCTTATGTGACTGGTTAGGCTTTGAACGTACCTTGTTATTTTCATCTGGCTTTGCTGCTAATCAAGCAATGTTAATGACACTAACAGACAAAGATGATCTATTGCTATTAGATAGATTAAGCCATGCCTCATTAATTGATGGCGCAATACACAGTAAGGCAAGCTTTAAGCGTTTTGGTCATAATGATCTTGCAGCCTTAACTAAGCTATTGCAGCGTTATAACAGTGAGCAGCAAAACACTATGGTAGTCACCGAAGGTGTGTTTAGTATGGATGGTGATACGCCAAATTTAGCGGCAATGGTACAGCTTTGTCAGGATTATAATGCGGGCTTACTACTCGACGACGCTCATGGTTTAGGCGTATTAGGTGATCAAGGCCGTGGCAGTGCGGCCGAGCAAGGGGTCGCGCCTTCAGCTTTATTTTGCACTATGGCTAATTTTGGTAAGGCCATAGGGGTAGGCGGGGCCTTTATTGGTGCTAGCAAAACGGTTATAGATTATTTAGAGCAGTTTGCACGGCATTATGTTTATAGTACCGCCTTATCTCCCGCGCTGTGCGCCGCTGTATTGGCTAGCGTTAATTTATGCAGAACTGAACAGTGGCGGCGAGATAAGCTGCAGCAAAACATTCAGTTATTTCGGCAGTTAGCCCTAGCTGCTGACTTGCCAATACTTGCGTCAAATACGCCAATCCAAGCTGTAGTAGTTGGCTGCGCTGAAAAGGCACTACAACTTAGTTTAGCATTAAAACAACAGCAAATATGGCTAACAGCTATAAGGCCGCCAACCGTTGCTACAGGCAGCTCAAGGTTACGCGTTACGTTAAATTGCATGCATCAAGCTGATGATATAAAACAACTTGTTAATAATTTAAGAAAGCATTATGACTGTATTACCTAAGCCTATATATCAGGATTTAATTGCTCAGCGCTTTGGCAAGGCAAGAGATAGTTATTTTGCTGCAGCACGCTTACAGCAGCAAGTTGCCCTAGATGCTCTAGCATTTTTACCCACTAGCAACCAAGGCCATTTATTAGATTTAGGTTGTGGCCCTGGCTGGTTACATCCTAGGTTTTCTGATTATTGTCAGCGTTTAACTGCGGTAGATTTAAGCCTAAATATGTTAGAAAAAGCCGCTGAGTTAGCCTTGGCAGACAATTATTTGCAAGCAGATGCAGCCAGCTTACCGCTGGCTGATAGCAGTATTGATACTGTTTTTTCCAGCTTGATGTTGCAATGGTGTCGCAAGCCTAGCCAAGTAATAGCGGAAATACAGCGAATATTAACTAAACAGGGCCAACTAGTTATTAGCACCTTAGTGCAAGGCTCGCTAGATGAATTACGCCAAGCTTTTGCTACCTTAGATGATGCTAGCCATGTTAATGCATTTTTACCTGCCGAGCTGTTAATAGCCCAGTGCCAACAACTAACCGGCATCAATTGGCAGTTTAAACAGCTTAATTACCCCTTATATTATGACGATGTTATAAGTTTAGCCCGAGAGTTAAAAGCCTTAGGTGCTAACCAAGTAGTAGGCAATAAACGCTTAGGCCTTACGGGTAAAAATTATTGGCAACAACTAGGTCATGCTTATGAGCAACATAGAACTGCACTGGGTTTAAAAGCCAGTTATCAAGTGTTATTTATTTATGGCCAAAAACATGAGCAGTAAAACTATCTTTATTACCGCAACCGACACCGATGCGGGCAAAACCTATGTTAGTACCTTGTTGCTACAGGGGCTTAAGCAATTAGATTACCAAGCTATAGGCGTAAAGCCGCTAGCGGCAGGTGGTAATGAGGCTGGTTATAATGAAGATGCTTTATTATTACAGCAGCATTCTGGTAACGCGTTACTGTATTCGACTGCAACAGGTGCTGCGTTACCTTATAGTTGGTTTAATCCTATTTACTTACCACAAGCAGTTGCCCCGCATTTAGCTGCCAAGTTAAATCAGCAAGCTATTTGTGAGCAAACACTTAATATTAGCTTACAGAGTTGGCAGCAACAGCAAGCTGATCTCTGTGTTATTGAAGGCGCTGGCGGCTGGTTATTACCTCTTAATAATCAGCGCTACTTAGCTGACTGGGTGGCTGATAATCAGTTACCAGTTATTGTTGTGGTTGCCATAAAACTAGGCTGTTTAAATCACGCTATGCTGACCATAAGAGAGATAGCGCGCAGTGGTTGTAAAATTGTCGGTTGGGTAGCAAATTGTGTTGATCCGCAGATGTTATTATTAGAGCAAAATATTGCCGACCTACAACAGCGTATTGCCCAACCATGTTTAGCCGTACTCCCCTTACAAACTAAAGCTGATAACTTAAATTCAGCTCAGCAAGCCAAGCAATTAGCCAGTGCAGTTATGACGGCTTTAACTGCACTGGCTAATGAAAAATACTAGCTAAACTATTTGAAAACACCTCACGCGCCCCCATATTAAGTACAGTTCTGGATTTTTAAACTTAAAAGGTAGTAAAGCGTGAAAAGAGTCTTGTTATTTTTATTAACTAACTTAGCCGTAATAGCGGTATTGAGCATAGTGCTTAATGTTGTGTTTAGTATGCTGGGAGTTGATCGCAGTAGTATTAGTGGCTTATTAGTTTTTGCAGCAATCTTTGGTTTTGGTGGTTCTTTTATCTCATTAGCTATCTCAAAATGGATGGCTAAGCGCTCAACGGGTGCTGTAGTAATAGAGCAGCCACGCAATGCCACCGAGCAATGGTTAATGAGTACTGTTGCTCGTCAAGCTAAAACGGCCAATATTGGTATGCCTGAAGTGGCAATTTATGACTCACCTGAAATGAATGCTTTTGCCACGGGCATGAATCGTAATAATGCTTTAGTCGCTGTCAGTACTGGTTTGTTACGCAATATGCGCCAAGAAGAAGTAGAAGCAGTTTTAGCCCATGAAATTTCACACGTCGCCAATGGCGACATGGTAACCTTAACCCTGATCCAAGGTGTGGTGAACACCTTTGTTATTTTCTTCGCTCGCTTAATTGCCGGTATGCTAAATAACAATAGTAATAATAACAACTCTGGCGGTGGCTTTGCTTATTATGCCACTGTGTTCGCGCTAGAAATGGTGTTTGGTGTCTTGGCTAGTATTATCGTTATGTGGTTTTCACGCCAACGTGAATACCGTGCCGATGCCGGTGCGGCCAGAATTGAAGGGCCTAACAAGATGATTGCAGCTTTAGAGCGATTAAAACATAATTCAGAGAGTCATTTAGAAGGCAGTATGATGGCCTTTGGTATTGCCAGTGGCGCCAAAAAATCTGAGTTATTTTTAAGTCATCCGCCATTAGAAAAACGTATTGCTGCTTTACGAAGCGGAGGGTTTTAAGTGACTAATTTAACCAAGGTTAAGCTGTCAGTGCTTGAGTTAGCGCCAGTGCGTGACAAGGGCACTACGGCTGAAGCTTTACATAATGCCTTAGTCTTAGCTAAACATGTTGAAGGATTAGGCTATGCGCGCTTTTGGGTGGCAGAACATCATAATATGGATGGGATAGCCAGTTCTGCAGTGGCTGTTTTACTTGGCTATCTTGCTGCGGGTACCACCAGTATTCGTTTAGGCTCTGGTGGTATTATGCTACCTAATCATGCGCCTTTAGTTATTGCAGAACAATTTGGTACCCTTGAAACTTTATATCCTGGTCGAATTGACTTAGGTTTAGGCAGGGCACCTGGTACAGATCAATATACCGCTCATGCACTAAGGCGTGCTCGCAGCGGTAGCGCTGAAGATTTTCCGCAAGATGTGGCAGAACTACAACGCTATTTAAACGATGCCCAACAGGGGCAGCGCGTAGTGGCTACACCCGGGAATGGTACTAAAGTGCCGCTTTGGTTGTTAGGCTCTAGCTTATTTAGTGCTCAGCTTGCAGCTGAACAAGGGTTGCCTTATGCTTTTGCTTCACATTTTGCACCACGTTTTATGCAACAAGCTATAAGCTTATATCGTGAAAACTTTAAGCCCTCGGCGCAGTTAGCGAAACCTTATGTGATGTTGGGGATCCCTCTGGTCGCGGCTGATAGTGATGAGCAGGCTGACTATTTAGTAACTACTAGTTATCAACGTATTTTATCTTTAGTCCGAGGTGACTCGTTAAAGATGAAACCGCCGGTATCCAGTATGGCTGGCTTGTGGTTACCGCATGAACAACAAGCTGTAGCTAACTTCTTTGCAATGGCTGTCGTAGGTGGTCCAGAGAAAATAAAAGCTAAGTTAAAAGCTATTGTTAGTGAAACCCAAGCAGATGAATTAATTTTCACTTGTGATTTATATGATGTAAGCGATAGGTTGCGCAGTTTCGAACTGGCAATGCAGGCTAAGCTAGCGAATTAATACTGGAGTATAAAAAAGCCACAGAGCTATTCTATTAGTTAGAAGTTCTGTGGCTTTTATAAGTTTATACTTTACGCACAAACTCAGACTTTAAACTCATTTGGCCAAAACCATCAATTTTACAATCAATATCGTGATCGGCATCTACTAAGCGAATATTTTTTACTTTAGTGCCAATTTTAACTACAGATGATGAGCCTTTAACTTTTAAATCTTTAATTACAGTTACAGTATCACCGTCTTGCAGTTCATTTCCTGCTGAGTCTCGAATAACTTTGCTATCACTTTCTGTTGCTGTTGTATCAGCAGACCATTCATGAGCACATTCTGGACAAATAAATAATACACCATCTTCATAGGTATATTCAGATGCGCATTTAGGGCAGGCTGGTAAAGTAGACATGACAAATTTCCTAATTAAAAACTTGAATAAAAACAGCTAATAAGCATATTAAAGTCCTATTATAACTCATAGTGCCGTCTTAGGGTGACTATTGTTATCTTGAATACTGGTTATCAATATGACTAGCTGTTAGTCCTAGCAATATTTGTTACATTAAAAGTATTTCTAATTCTTATACTTGTATTACATTAGGAGCTTTTATGCTTAATCCACCCACTATTGCGGCTTTTAATCCGCCACGAAGAATTTTAATGGGGCCAGGCCCATCTGATGTCCATCCCCAAGTATTAGCTGCTCAAGCCAAACCTACTGTAGGCCATTTAGATCCATTATTTATTAGCATGATGGATGAGCTGAAACAATTGTTACAATATGCCTTTCAAACCCGTAATGACATGACATTAGCCGTGTCGGCACCGGGCAGCGCAGGTATGGAAACCTGTTTTGTTAATTTATTACAGCCAGGTGATAGCGTTATAGTTTGTCGCAATGGTGTCTTTGGCGAGCGGATGCGACAAAACGTAGAGCGTTGCGGTGGTATAGCTATTACCGTAGATAATGCTTGGGGTGAACCTGTTTCGCCTGAAAAATTAGAGCAGGCTTTAAAAGCCCATCCTGAAGCAAAGTTTGTGGCTTTTGTTCATGCTGAAACCTCAACTGGTGCTTTATCGGACGCTAAAACTTTATGTGCTTTAGCTAAAAAATATAATTGTTTATCTATAGTAGATGCCGTTACCTCTTTAGGTGGCTCTGAGCTACGTGTTGATAAGTGGGGCATTGATGCAGTTTATGCTGGCAGCCAAAAATGCTTATCCTGTGTGCCTGGTTTATCACCTGTATCCTTTTCTCCGGCTGCTGTTGCAGTAATTAAAGCCCGGACTGTGCCAGTACAAAGTTGGTTTTTAGACCAAAGCTTAGTTATGGCTTATTGGAGTGGTGGTGCTAAGCGTAGCTATCACCATACTGCACCCGTTAATGCCTTATATGCCTTGCATGAAGCATTGCGTTTATTAGCCGCTGAAGGCTTAGAGCAAGCTTGGCAGCGTCATACACAGATGCATCAATTACTAAAAGCAGGCTTACAAGCTTTAGGCTTAACCTTTGTAGTAGATGAGGCCTCAAGACTGCCGCAGTTAAATGCAGTTTATATCCCGCAGGGCGTAAATGATGCTTTAGTGCGTAAACAACTACTAGAAGACTACAACTTAGAAATAGGTGCAGGCTTAGGCGATTTAGCAGGCAAAGCATGGCGGATTGGTTTAATGGGCTATGCGGCTAAGCGAGAAAATATTGCTTTATGCCTACAAGCCTTGCAAACAGCGTTAGCTAAGTAACTTAATAATTTTTTTCATCAATCTAATCAAGCGGTTTATCGCTTTTTATTGGTCAAAGATTGCGATTCTGCTAACGTGTGGCGGTAAAATAAAAATATTAAATATAATCGAGGCTATTATGAAATTACGATATTCCTTACTTAGTTCAGCCTTATTGGCCTGTCTTATGGGTACAACTCAGGCTGCTGAGGGCTATTACCGTTCACCAACTTTACATAACCAGCAAATTATTTTTACTGCCGAAGGTGATTTATGGCAAGCCAGCACAGAGAATGCCGATGCTCGGCGTATTACTAGCCATTTAGCCCAAGAAACTCAAGCTACTATTTCACCAGATGGTAAGCAGGTTGCTTTTGTTGCTAATTATGAAGGCGCTAATGAGATTTATATCATGCCTTTAGCAGGTGGTAGCGCGCAACGTTTAAGCTTTGAAAACAGTAATGTTAAAATTCAACAATGGTTAAGCGATGGTAGAATTTTATACAGTACTGATAGTGGTATTGGCCCAACACATTACTGGACGTTGAAAACAGTCGATCCTAAATCTTTACAGCACGAAACTATCCCATTAGCAGATGCCTCTGGTGGTAGCTTAGATGAGAAGGGGAATCAGCTATTCTTTACTCGTTTTGGTGTCTCTTTGTACGGTGATAATACTAAAGTATATCGTGGTGGCGCTATGGGTGAGCTATGGCGTTGGCAAATGGGCTCTAAACAAGAAGCTGTTTTACTAAGTAAAAATCATCAAGGTAATATTAGTCAGCCAATGTATTATCAAAATCGGGTGTACTTTATAAGTGATGCTGATGGTAATAGTAATATTTGGTCAGTGGATGCACAGGGCAAAGAGTTCCGGCAACACAGTTTTTATAAGGATTGGCGCATAGGTCGTGCCAGCATGTCTGATGGCCAAATTGTTTATCAACTAGGTGCGGATTTACATCTATTTAATGTCCGTGACAATACCACTAAGCCTGTTAGCATAGCTTTAGCTTCTGATCGTGTGCAACAACGTGAACGTTGGCTTGATAAGCCATTAAATTATTTAACCAGCGCCAATTATCAAAGCCAAACTGCCAAGAGCCAAGCAGCAGCTATTACTGCGCGTGGCCAAATAGTCATTAGTTCTACAGGTAATCGTCGTTTAGTGCAGGTAGATACGCCGGCTAATAGTCGCTCAAGAGATGCTATTTTAAGTAAAGATGGTAATTGGGTTTACGCCATTAATGATGCTAGTGGTGAAAATGAGATTTGGCGCTTTGCCGCAGACGGTAGTAAAAACCATAGTCAATTAACCAAAAATAGCAGCGATCACCGTTGGCAGTTATCGTTGTCGCCAGATGGTAATTATATCGCACACGATGACAAAGCGGGTGACCTGTGGTTATTAGATCTCAAGAACGGTAAAAATACTAAGATTTATGAAGGGGGCATTGGCTTAAGACCTTACAATGATTTGTCATGGTCTGCAGATAGCCAATTATTAACCTTTACCTTTAACCCTGCTAATGCAGAACGTGTACGTGTAGGTTTATATAGTTTAGCGGATAAAAAGTCTGAACTAATTACTTCAGATAAATACAATTCATTTTCATCAGCGATTAGCTCAGATGGCCTGTGGTTATATTTTGTGTCAGATCGTAAATTGGTTGCGACCCCAAGTAGCCCTTGGGGTGATCGAAATATGGGACCTATGTTTGGCAACCGTAATGAAATTTATGCAGTAAGCTTAAAGCAACAAGCTTGTTTTGCTTTTAGGCCTGAGCAAGAAATAGAAGTTTGCGATGATAAAGCTGCTCAAAAAAGTCGTGAGGGTAAAAAAGGTTCATTGGTAGATTGGGATGGTATCCAACAACGCTTATGGCAAGTACCGATTGCAGCAGGTAACTATTATAAATTAGCAGCAAACGATAGTCGCTTATATATGCTAGACAGCGCTGGCCGCAGCCGTAGCTTAAAGCAAGTTGAGTTTAGCCGTACGTCAGCAAAAGTTGAGACTTATGCGCCCGAGGTTGCAGATTATCAATTAGCTAACGATGGCAAGTTATTGTTTTTACGCCAACCTACTAAAGGTGGCAATGCTGGTATGTTGGTAGTAGGGGCAGGCGCTAAGCTGCCTAATGATTTAAAGCATAACTATTTAAATATAAACAGCTGGCAACTAGCGTTATCGCCAAAAGATGAATGGCAACAAATGTTTGTTGATGCTTGGCGTATGCACCGTGACTTCTTGTTTGATAAAGGTATGCGTGGACTTGATTGGCAGGCCAGTAAAGAAAAATATCAACCTTTAGTTGATCGGGTAACCGACCGTTACGAGTTAGATGATGTTTTTGGTCAAATGATGGGTGAGCTAAATGCGCTGCATTCTCAAGTTCGAGGTGGGGATTATCGTAAAACAGATGTTCAGCCTAAGATGGCTAATTTAGGTGCACAATTTGTATCTGATAAGTCAGGGTTAAAGGTTGAGCATATTTATCATTCTGATCCTGAAGTGTTATCTATGCTTTCTCCTTTAGCTAAACCTGGTGTGAATATCAGTGAAGGTGATGTTATTACTGCCATTAATGGTGTTAAGGTTACTAATGAAGCTGATTTAGTGCAGCAGTTACGTAACCAAGCAGGTAAGCAGGTTTTACTTAATGTGCAACGTGGTAAGAACACTTGGCAAACCGTAGCAATTCCTACTGGTTATGACAGTCACTTACGTTATCAAGACTGGGTATGGCATAACCAACAAAAAGTATCAGAGCAAAGTAATAATGAGTTTGGCTACTTACACTTGTATGCCATGGGTGCTAATGATATTGCTAATTTTGCCCGTGAATTTTACGCTAACTATGATAAAAAGGGCTTAATTATAGATGTTAGACGTAACCGTGGCGGTAATATTGATAGTTGGATTATTGAAAAGCTATTGCGTAAAGCTTGGGCTTTTTGGCAACCGACTCAAGGTAGTGCCTATACCAATATGCAGCAAACTTTCCGCGGTCACTTAGTGGTGTTAACGGATCAGCTTACTTACTCTGATGGTGAAACCTTCTCCGCTGGTATTAAAACGTTAGGCCTAGCGCCTTTAGTGGGTAAGCGTACATCAGGTGCCGGTGTTTGGTTAACAGGCCGCAACAGTTTAAGTGATAATGGTATGGCTAGAGTGGCTGAAACAGCTCAGTATGCAATGGATGGTAGCTGGATAATTGAAGGTTATGGTGTTAGCCCAGATATTGAAGTAGATAATATGCCATTTGCCACTTTCCAAGGTACTGATGCGCAATTACAGCAAGCTGTAGATTTCTTAAATAAAAAGTTATTCCAAGAACCTATCACACCGTTAAAAGCAACTATGCCTAAAACCGGTATAGCAGCTGATGCTCAACGGCTTTAAGCTAAAAACTTAAACTGCAGCAGCCCAGTCATCCTATAAATGACTGGGCTTTTTATTTCATAAAAGTAAAGACTAAAGCTTTTCTTTGCCCTTAATGCAGACTATGGTGGAGTGTCTAACTAAACGGGGATGTCATTATGTCAATAACACCTGATTTAACAGCAGAGATGCGAATTTTGATGCTTTATAATCTTGATAGTATTATGGAAGGTTTAAAAGTGCATCAAACTGCTGATAGTGAAACCAAACAAGCCATCGAACGATTATTTGCCAAGGGATTAGTTAATCAACCAGATGGTGGTTATTTAACCGAGCTAGGTATCCATTGTGCCGAGCATCTGCAAGCGGCCTTACGTATTTTGGACCATTCTAAAGAAACGGCGTAAACGCTTTTTATTGCGGCGTAGCATCTGTTTTAATGCAGCTAACGCCGCAGCATCTTGCTGATATAAAGCTTGTTCATAACACTTACTTAGCTGATTTAATAATTCACTTTCATTAGGGTAAGTTAGACTAAGCTGTTGTAAATAAGCACTTACCGAGCTAGATTGCGCTTTGCTTTGCCATAATATGGGCACATATTGTTGCATTAATAAAGTTGCTACAGCTTGACCATGGCGTTGCTTTTTACGTTTTAATACAATAATTATTAAAGCTATAATGGCAAACAATACTAAGATAGATAAGGCAAGTTGCCAAAGGTAGCGTTTTAGCGTGCGCCAGATATCAAGCTGTTGCTCAGTATCAAAACCTAATACCCATACTGACCAATAATAATCTAGATGGCGCCATTGTTGGCGCAAATCATTTACCCAACTTAACTGCTGCCAACCTGAGTTTAGTAACAAGCGCTGCTCTGCTGTTAGCGCTGCGCTTAAATCTTGCATTACACGCTCTGGTGCTACTGCAGCGGTGGGATCAAATCGATACCATTTATCATCTACTAAATATTCAACCCAAGCATGGGCTTCACGCTGAGTTACTTGTAAATAGTTTTGTGCAGGATACCAAGTACCACCTTGATAACCACCTACTACTCTTGCTGCTATGCCAACACTGCGTAACATAAAGGCAGCAGCAGAAGCGTAATGGCTACAAAAGCCGGTTCTTGTTTCAAATATAAATTGGTCAATACTGTTTTTACCTAGTAAAGGTGGCCGAAGACTATAAAAGTAGGGTTCTTGATTAAAGTGCTCCGCTAAAGCTGCTACAAAACCTTCAGCAGTAGGATAACGGCTAAATAATTGTTCAGCAAATTGCTTGCTAGCATTATTGCCGTTAGCCAGCTTCAAGTTACGCGTTTGCTCGGCTTTTGATACTAAGGTTACTGGTTGCTCTATACTGCTTATTTGATAGGGTAAACGCTGGCTAATAAGAGTATTGGCTTGCACTATGCCCGTTGGCAGAATTTGCACAGGCCCCATACTTTGCACAGGATCTGCTAATGCAAATAAGCTTTGTTGCTGACTAGGTTCGGCTATTACCTTATACGTTAACTGTTGCTGCTTAGTTGTATTTACAGACTGTTTGCCTGCTATTGCATGCGTAGGTTGAACTTTATCTGCAGACTCAACAACATGCCAACTTCTGCCATCAAAAGATTCGTATAGCTTAGCTCGCCAGTATAACTGATGTTGGGCGGGTGCATGTTGCTCAAATTCGACTCGAAAAGCCACACTGTCATTTTGAACCAGTTGCTCAATACTACCTGGATCTATAGTGTCACCAAGTCCTGTGCTGGCCATATTAACATTAGGTATTTGCCAAAACGGCGCTAGCCTTGGGAACAGAATAAAACTTGCTAGCCATAGCGGAATAATAATTATCAGGCTTTGGCTGATAGAGCGCTGTTGTAACCTTGCTTTAACAGGAGCAAACAGCTGAAAATGCAGATATAGATTTAGGCCTATTAAAGCAAAAATAACTAAAGCCATTAACATGGATTGATGCAAAATAAAGCAACTTGCTAATAAAAAATACTGCACCCATATTAGTTGCTGATGCTCGGTTGCACGTTGCAGTAACAACAAACGGCATGTTGCAGCCAGAAGAAGCATTTGCAGCATAAAGCTAAGCACACCTGCTTGGCGAATAGTAAAAATTAAAGCTAGTAAGATTAATGCTGCAGCGATATTAACCTGTAGCACAGTTACTTTATAAAAAGCTTTGTTGTTATTATTAGCTTGTTGTTGCAATAAAAACCAACCTAAAGCAGTAAATATTATTAATATAAACCAAAGCGAGAAAGCACTGTGCAATATCAAGGTAAGTGCCAATAATAGCCCGCTAAAACCGACAGCTTGGCTAAATTTTAAGGGGCTAAGGTTGGGCTTTAACATAGCTAATTAATACTCTGCCAAATGTTGTAAGCAACGCTGCAAATGTAAGGTGCCTTGGTCGGGACCAAAAGTTTGCCGCGCTGATTGTAAACCATATAATTGCTGACTAGCTTCTAAGTCTATTAGCTTTTGACAACCTTGGCTAAGAGCTTGCTCTAGTGCTGGTCCGGTTAAGTCGGCAATAATTACCCAACTAGGATCATATTGCTGGATTGGCTGACGTAATCTCACTATAGGTTTAGTGCTATCTTTAGCTAAACGCTTCCATAGGATCTGATTTAAACTATCGCCGGCTTGATATTGGCGTAAATCCTGACTAATTTCGCTATCAATGTTAGGTTGATTCGTTGTATTGTGGCCAACAGAATTATCTTTAATTTTAATTGGAGTTGGGTACACCCAATACTGCTGTTGTAAGGCAACATAACTCCAGCTGCGCCACAAACCAAAGGGGTAACAGCTACTTATTTTTAATCTGGGCAATAAAAAGCAACCACGCTCTTTATTATTTATTGTTAAGCTTATAGCTGAGTCTAGAGTATCCTTTTGCACAGTATGGCTTTGATTAACAAATCTAAATTGCAGCATATAACGCGGTGTAGAGGCTTTAGTGTTGATATTAATAGCCACAGGTTTATTAGCAAAACCTTCACTTGTATTACTACAACTTAGAGTTAAACCATTTAAGTTAGCAAATGTCAGCACTATGCTGACTAACCAGATGCTCAATAGTAAATAGCAAACTAATAAAATTAAGTTGTTCTGGTAATTAGTGCCCAACAAATATAACAATACACAAAGTAAGCCAAACCATAGACCATAACGTGTAGGTAGAATAAAAATAATGCGCTGACTAAGTGTAATCTTAGCCGCTGCTGGTTGCCGCTTATCTAACCATTTACTTAACCATGTCCAATAATGTGGATATAAGCGCCGTTTTAAATTTAACATAGCATTAAATTAAGCATGGTGTTTGCTGTAATAGCTGTTGGCTAAAGATTAATTCTCGCGCATCAGAGCGGGGGTTTAATCTATGCTCAGCTATATAAGGAAAGACTTGCTGAACATCTTCAGCGCTTACATAGTCGCGGCCATTAATAAACGCGTAAGCTTTAGCGGCTCTTAAAATAGCTTTAGAGGCCCGTGGTGATAATGGATGTAAATCAGTACGCTGACGACTGGCCGTAACTAATGCTAATAAATAATCAATTAGCACATTTGCGGCTGTTACTTGGCTAACTTGCCGTTGTAGTTGCCGTACTTGCTCAACCGTCAACTGTTCAACCAGCTTTGTTAAAGGTGCCGTTGTTTCTTGCTTTAACAATTGATGTTCAGAAGCATGATCTGGAAAGCCAAGCGATATGCGAAACATAAAACGATCTAGTTGTGACTCAGGTAAAGCTGAAGTACCGGCATGGAACAAGGGGTTTTGGGTGGCAATAACAAAAAATGGCTGCGGCAAAGCTCTGGTTTCACCGTCAATAGATACTTGTTTTTCTTCCATAGCCTCAAGCAGGGCACTCTGAGTTTTGGCGCTAGCTCGGTTTATTTCATCCGCCAATAACACTTGACTAAATACGGGGCCAGGTTGGAATCTGAATTCTTGTGACCGAGCATCGTAAATATTGATGCCAGTTAAATCTGCAGGTAATAAGTCACTGGTAAACTGCACCCGCCTATAAGTTAAGCTTAAGCTATTAGCTAAGGCGTGGGCTAGGGTGGTTTTACCCATCCCAGGTAGGTCTTCTAACAATAAGTGGCCTTCAGCTAATAAGCAGCATAAAGCAAGGCGGATTTGTTGCGGTTTACCTAAAATAACTTGATTTAAGTTTTGTTCAACCTTGTGTAACGCTATTAACACTGGTAATCCTTAGTTTATATTGTTTAGATGTTTAGGCTGACAGATTGGCTGAGCTTCTAGTATATTAGGCCATTGCATACAGCGCAGCAATTCAACTCTATTACGAACTTTAGTTTTCCTAAATATAGAGGATAAATGGGCTTTTACGGTATGAGCACTAATATTCAACGTATCGGCAATTTCTTTATTTCGTGCCCCTTCGGCTACTAACTTTATAATACGGTTTTCTTGTTTGGTTAAAAGGTTAGTATTAGGAATTAAAACTACTTGTTGCTTTTTAGCCTGCCTTTCTTGAATTAGACTATCTATTAGCTCTGACATGACTTTACGCGGATAATAAAGCTGTCCGGTCATCATAGTGTTGATTGCTGTCATAACTCGGTCTAATTGTTCATCACGAAAAATTACACCTCTAATGCCGGCATATATTGCTTGTGGAATATTAACAACCGCTCTTTCTGCTTGATATAAAAATACAGGAACCTTATTTAATAAGTATTCTAGCTCAGTAGAGACGCCATTATTTTTAATATCAGTATTGATATAAGGATAAGCTAATAGCACACCAGGTTTAATTATATTACTACTTAATGCAACTGCTTTAGTTACTTGTTGCGCATTAATACTGATTGATTTGGCTAACAGTGTAATATTATGTACAGAATCTTGCTCTGAAATAACTATAAGCTTATTAAACTTATCCATAAATTCACTCCTACATACTACAAAAGATGAGGTGCTTGATGCTTATTTATTTCTTATACTGTACTTTAGATTATTGAAATGCAACCACTTAACTTATTGTCTAATTTAGCCAGTGGTATTAAATTCAAATGGAGATGTTATGTCTAATAAACTGCTTTTTGTATGTTTAGGGAATATTTGTCGTTCACCGACAGCACATGCTGTAATGCGACATAAAGCAAAGTTAATTGGACTTAACATTGAAATTGACTCAGCGGGCACTCATGCCTCAGATCGCGGTGAAAAACCTGACAGTAGAAGTATTCGTGAAGGCACTAAGCAGGGCTATGATTTTGCCCAGATCCATGCTCGGCCAGTAAAAGATGAAGATTTTAAGTATTTTGATTTAATATTGGCAATGGATCAGGATAATTATCAAGTGCTTAACAGGAGGTGTCCACCTCAGTATAAACATAAACTACAGCTATTTATGCAGTACCACCCTAGCTTTTCTAGTCTGCAAGAAGTGCCTGATCCTTACTATGGAGGTGCGCGTGGTTTTGAGCTGGTTTTACAAATGATTGAGGCAGGCTGTGATGGGCTTAGCCGGCATCTAGAGCAACAAAATCTGTAATTTTTTGTTTAAATTATCCTATAAAAGAGTGGTTTAACTTAAAAGTGTAGGCTTTTAACGAAAATATACTAATCATGACACTCATTAGGATTGAATTTACGTCCAGAAGTCTATAACGTTCTAAGTAAATAAACTGTAAGGAAAAGTAAAGTGAGTATTTGGACGCCGCAAAGTTGGCGCAGTTTTCCGATCCAACAACAACCTAGTTATCAGGATCAGGAACTGCTAAAAACAGTAGAGAAAAATTTACATAAATATCCTCCCTTGGTATTTGCGCAAGAGACGCGTGAGCTTTACAAGCAGCTCGGCCAAGTTGCAGAAGGGCAAGGGTTTCTATTACAAGGCGGCGATTGTGCAGAAACCTTTAATGATTTTAATGCACCCAAAATTCGCGACACTTTTAAAGTATTGTTACAAATGGCTGTGGTGTTAACTTTTGCTGCTAGTTTGCCTGTAGTAAAAGTGGCCCGATTGGCAGGTCAATATGCTAAACCTCGTTCAAGTGACTTTGAAACAATAAACGGTGTGTCACTGCCTAGCTATCGTGGTGATATTGTTAATAGTTTTGAGTTTACTGAAGCTGCTCGCCAGCCAGATCCTAATCGTTTAACAACGGCTTATCACCATTCAGCTGCTACATTGAATTTATTACGTGCTTTTGCTCAAGGTGGCTTAGCTGATTTACATCAAGTGAGTAAATGGAATCTTGGCTTTGTTGAGTCAAATCCGTTAAAAGAACGTTATCAAGATGTCGCGCAGCGGGTGCAAGAGTCGCTACGCTTTATGGAAGTTTGCGGAATTAGCGCCCAAAATTCGCCTTCAATTAGAGAAACCCAGTTATTTACTTCACACGAAGCCTTATTGCTTAATTATGAAGAAGCTTTAACTCGACGTGACTCTCTAACCGGTGATTGGTATGACTGTTCAGCCCATATGGTATGGATTGGTGAAAGAACACGTCAATTAGATCATGCTCATATTGAGTTTTTCCGCGGTATTCATAATCCAGTAGGGGTAAAAATTGGCCCAAACATTAAGCCAGATGAGCTAATACGCTTAATTGATAATTTAAACCCGAATAACACTGCAGGACGTTTAACTTTAATTAGCCGGATGGGTGCAGATAATTTAGCAGATAAACTTCCCGCTTTAGTGAGTCGCGTTAAGCAAGAAGGCCGTAAAGTGGTTTGGAGTTCAGATCCTATGCATGGCAATACTGTAAAAGCCAGCAATGATTATAAAACTCGTGATTTTGAAGCTATTTTAGCAGAAATTCGTAACTTTTTTGCTATCCATCAAGCTGAAGGTACCCATGCTGGTGGGATCCACTTAGAAATGACTGGTGAAAATGTTACTGAATGTACCGGCGGTGCTTACGGATTAAGTGAAAGCGATTTGAGTCAGCGTTACTTTACTCAGTGTGATCCGCGATTAAATGCAGATCAAGTTTTAGAATTAGCATTCTTAATTGCCGACACTTTTCGAACTGCGCGCAAATAAGTTTACTCTATAACTAAGATTAAGCTTTGCTGTCTATTTATTGACTTTAGGCGGCAAAGCTTTAAAGCAAGATTATATTTTACGTCGCTTTAAACCGGTTATCGCTAAGATTTTAGCTGAGATTTCTTCAATAGATAAATGGGTCGAATTTAAAAACGGGATCTGTTGTTGTTTATATAAATTTTCGACTTCATTTAACTCTAACTGGCATTGGCGCAATGACGCATAGCGACTATTGGCTTTACGTTGCTCTCGGATATGGCTTAATCGCTCTGGTGTAATGGTTAAACCAAATAGTTTGGATTTATTGCGCTGTAATGCTTCAGGCAGTTTTAACTGATCCATATCTTCTTCTACGAAAGGGTAGTTTGCTGCTTTAATACCAAACTGTAAGGCTAAATATAAGCTAGTAGGGGTTTTACCAGAGCGACTTACTCCAACCAAAATAACATCGGCTTTGTCATAATCTTTTACATTGGCACCATCGTCATTAGCCAAAGCAAAGTTGACGGCATCGATACGAAAATCATAGGTTTTTTCATGTATACTATGAGTTCTATGTGTTTTAGGTACAGGCGCTATGCCTAACTCACGTTGAATTGGCTCAACAAATGAATTTAAAAAGTCATAACAAATACCATCGCTGCTATTTATAATAGCGCGTAAATTTTCATCGACAAAGGTTTGAAAAATTAATGGCTTGGAACCTGTAGTTTTATAACGATCGTTTATTCGTTGTTTAACTTGCTCGGCCATATCAATGGTTTCAACAAACGGAATGGTCACATGCTCAAATTCTGCAGGGAATAGAGTAAGTAAAGCGTGACCAAACACTTCTGCGGTAATAGCTGTACCATCTGAAATATAAAAAGCTGTGCGCACAAATTACTCCTAATTGTTGTTATTTAATTACATTTAAAATTATGGTTTTAATTAAGGGCTAGCCCAGTGTAAAATCATTGCTGCCATGTAATGCTAACGGTAAGCTTACACGCCATACGAATAAAAATGGAGACGAACTGTGCAAGAATTTGTGATTTGGTATGAAAACCTTGGAATGCATGATGTAAACCGAGTGGGTGGCAAAAATGCATCACTGGGTGAAATGATCAGTAATCTTGCGAATGCAGGGGTAGAGGTGCCGGGTGGTTTTGCAACGACGTCTTTAGCCTTTAATCAATTTCTTGAACAAAGTGGCGTTAATGAACGTATTTATCAAGTTCTAGATGGTTTAGACGTTGATGATGTCAATGCCTTAGCAAAAGCTGGAGCCCAAATACGGCAATGGGTAATAGATACTCCTTTTCAACCTGAACTAGAACAAGCTATTCGCGAGGCTTATCAGCAATTACATCCAGACTTAAACCAAGATGTCTCTTTTGCTGTGCGTTCTTCTGCAACAGCTGAAGATATGCCAGATGCTTCTTTTGCAGGTCAGCAAGAAACCTTTTTAAACGTACGCGGTTATGATGCTGTTATCGTAGCGATTAAACATGTATATGCTTCATTATTTAATGACCGCGCTATATCTTACCGAGTACACCAAGGCTATGACCATCGCGGTGTTGCATTATCAGCCGGTGTTCAAAAAATGGTTCGCTCAGATCTGGCTTCATCAGGCGTAATGTTTTCTATAGATACTGAATCTGGCTTTGAAGATGTTGTTTTTATAACGTCTTCTTATGGTTTAGGTGAAATGGTCGTGCAAGGTGCGGTTAATCCAGATGAGTTTTATGTCCATAAACCAACTTTAGCCGCAGGCCGCCCAGCTGTTGTTAAGCGCAGTATAGGCAGCAAAAAAATTGAAATGGTTTATTCAGCCGAGCAAACTCATGGTAAGCAAGTACAAATAATTGATGTTGCAGCAGAGCGCAGTAATGTGTTTTCACTGACCGATGCTGAAGTAGAAGAGTTAGCCAAACAAGCGGTTATTATTGCAGAACATTATGGCCGACCTATGGATATTGAATGGGCAAAAGACGGTAATGATGGCAAGTTATATATAGTACAAGCACGCCCTGAAACGGTAAAAAGCCGTGAAGATAGCAATACTATGGAGCGTTTCCAATTACAGGGCACAGCGCCAGTTCTTGTTGAGGGCCGTGCCATTGGTCAGCGTATTGGTAGTGGTGTAGCAAAAGTGCTAAAAGGCATTGAACAAATGGACCAGATCCAACCTGGCGATGTCTTAGTAACTGATATGACAGACCCAGACTGGGAACCTATCATGAAGCGAGCTTCTGCTATTGTTACTAACCGGGGCGGTCGTACTTGTCATGCTGCTATTATTGCCCGTGAATTAGGCATTCCAGCTGTTGTTGGTTGTGGCGATGCTACAACTAAAATTAAAACTGGCCAAGCCGTAACGGTATCTTGTGCTGAAGGTGATACTGGCTTTATTTATGATGGCAAGCTTGAGCATAAAGTGGTTAGTAGTCGTATTGATGAAATGCCAGCTTTAGATTTAAAAATTATGATGAACGTGGGCAATCCAGAGCGTGCCTTTTCATTTGCTAAATTACCGCATGCTGGTGTAGGTTTGGCTCGGTTAGAGTTTATTATTAACCGTATGATAGGGGTACATCCAAAGGCGTTAATTAATTTTGATAGCCAAACAGATGAACTAAAAGCCACCATTAGCCAAATGATTGCGGGATATGAAAGCCCTGTAGAATATTATATCGCCAAGCTAACAGAAGGTATTGCTACCTTAGCTTGTGCTTTTGCACCACAAAAAGTCATAGTACGAATGTCTGATTTTAAATCGAATGAATACGCTAACTTAGTGGGAGGTCGTCAATACGAGCCGCATGAAGAAAACCCGATGATCGGTTTCCGTGGTGCTGCCCGTTATATTTCTGAATCATTCCGAGATTGCTTTGCTTTAGAAGTTGAAGCTTTAAAGCGGGTACGTAATGAGATGGGCTTTACTAATGTTGAAGTGATGATCCCCTTCGTTCGTACTTTAGAAGAAGCTAGTGCAGTTATTGATTTATTAGCTGAGCATGGTTTAAAGCGTGGTGAAAATGGCTTACGCGTTATTATGATGTGTGAACTGCCTTCAAATGCGTTATTAGCAGAAGAGTTTTTACAATACTTTGATGGTTTCTCTATAGGCTCAAACGATTTAACCCAGTTAACTTTAGGCTTAGATAGAGACAGCGGTTTAATCGCACATTTATTTGATGAGCGAGATCCGGCTATTTATAAGTTATTAGAGATGGCTATTAAAACCTGTAAAGCTAAAGGTAAGTATATTGGTATTTGTGGTCAGGGACCTTCAGATCACGAAGACTTTGCTGCTTGGTTAATGCAGCAAGGTATTGATAGTGTATCGTTAAATCCAGATACAGTATTAGAAACTTGGTTATATTTAGCGGAGAAGTACGGTAAATAGTAAAGCCAAATCTAAATAAGCCCTGCATTAGCGGGGCTTATTTTTTGCTAGCGGTTAGAAGGTTTGTTGCTGCAGCATAGCAACTAACTGTTTAAGCTGCTGTTGCTCAATCTGCTTCTGCTGTAATAATTCATCTTCACGTTGTAGGCTGTTTAATGCCGTTAACACTAACAATTCATCACGAGAAAATTGCGGGGCTTCTGTAGCGAGTTCAGTTAACTGTTCATCTAATTTACTCGCTAAGGTTTCAAGTAAAGTTTCTGCCCCTTGCGGCACTTTAATAGTATATTCTCGATTATGAATGCTTACTTTAACAGATTTTTTAGCCGGCATTCGCATTGCTATCGTTGGTTAACTTTAATAAAGTTTCTAAACGTGTAGTGATAGCCTGTTGTTGTTCGTCTTTTTCCATGATATCTAATTGCAAGTTCTCATATTGTTCTTGTAACAACGCTAATGATGATTTTAATTCGGTGTTGTCTTGAAGCAAACGTTGAATTGCGGCTTCTAATTCGGTGAGTAATGAACTGTTCATAGTGTTACCTTCTAAGATTGGGAGCGCAGAAGATAGCCAAAATCGCATTAAGATGCTAGAAAAACCCAACAAAACCACTCTGATTGGCTAATGTTTCAGCATTTAACTGGCATTTATTATTAAAGCAACTTGCAGCCGTTGTATTGAGATGTCAAAGTGATTGCCAACAGTGAGAATTCAATAATAACAATAGTAAAAGGAAGAGTAATGGAAGCGTTTATTACGGTCTTAAATGACCTAATTTGGAGTGAAGCACTCATTTACTTGTGCTTAGGGGCTGGTTTATTTTACTCCATTTTGACCCGTTTTGGCCAAGTCCGTCATTTTAAAGAAATGTGCAAGCTGCTGCTAAGTGGCAATGACTCAGCTAAAGGTATTTCTTCATTCCAAGCTTTAGCTGTATCGTTATCGGGTAGAGTAGGGGTCGGTAATATTGCTGGTGTTGCTGCTGCTATTGGCTTTGGCGGCCCGGGCGCTATCTTTTGGATGTGGGTAGTTGCTTTTCTTGGTGCTAGTACGGCCTATGTTGAATCTACGTTAGGTCAAATATATAAAGTAGAAGAAGAAGGTGAATACCGCGGTGGTCCAGCCTACTATTTTGAACGCTGCCTAGGTTGGCGCTGGTTAGGTATTATTTTTGCGATCTCAGCTATTGTTGCTTGTGGTATTTTCTTGCCTGGTGTGCAAGCAAATGCTGTGGGTAATGCTGTAACTCAAATATTTGGTGATGGCGATATGGTTATTACTACTTTTGGCGAAGTAGGCAGCCATAAACTTATTGCTTTAGCTGTTATTTTACTGATTTTAGGTTTTATTATTTTTGGTGGTATTAAGCGTATTGCCTCTTTTACCCAAATAGTGGTGCCCTTTATGGCGCTGGGTTATATCATAATGGCGTTAATTGTAGTGTTTTTAAATCTGGATAAAGTACTAGATATCTTTATCCTTATTTTTAACGATGCCTTTACTGCCCAAGCGGGTTTTGGTGCGGCTATAGGCTGGGGGGTTAAACGAGGTATATACTCAAACGAGGCCGGTCAAGGTAGTGGGCCACATGCTGCTGCAGCTGCTGAAGTTGATCACCCATCACAGCAAGGTTTAGTTCAAGCTTTCTCTGTATATGTTGATACCCTATTTGTCTGTACCGCAACGGCGTTAATGATCTTAATAACCCAACAGTATAATGTTGTCGGTGAACTTACTGATGGCACTTTTATTGTACAAAACATTGCCGCTTCTACAGAGATAGGCTCAGCTGCTTTTACGCAAATGGCATTATTTAGTGTCTTTGGCCAGTTTGGCCAAGTCTTTGTAGGTATTGCCTTATTCTTCTTCGCTTTTACTACTATTTTAGCTTACTACTATATAACGGAAACTAACGTAGTGTACTTAAACCGTATGCTAAACAATAAGCTACCCTCTATAGTTTTTAAAATTTTATTAATGGTTATGGTGGCTTACGGCACTATAAATAGTGCAGGCTATATCTGGAACTTAGGTGATATTGGTGTAGGCTTAATGGCTTGGATTAATATAGTGGGTATTATCACTATTTTCTTAATGTATAAGCCAACCATGCGTTGTTTAAAAGATTACGAACAGCAGAAAAAAGCGGGCGGACCTATTACATTTGACCCTGTTAAACTGGGTATTAAAAATGCGACTTTTTGGGAAAAGCGGCTAGCAGATAAGAATAAATAGCGAAAACCAAATAAAAAGCCCCTTAGCTAAGGGGCTTTTTATTATTCAACGCCAATAAAGCCGCCTGTCTGATGCGCCCATAATTGGCCATAAATCCCACCAGAATTAATAAGCTCAGCATGGCTACCTTGTTCTACTATTCGCCCTTGGTCTAGCACAATAAGCCTATCCATTTGGGCAATAGTTGATAAACGATGGGCTATAGCGATAACCGTTTTACCTTGCATTAGCTTATCTAAACTGGCTTGAATAGCAGCTTCAACTTCAGAATCTAAAGCAGAAGTGGCTTCATCTAAAATTAGAATAGGCGCATTTTTTAATAATACCCTGGCAATTGCAATTCGTTGTCTTTGTCCACCAGATAACTTAACCCCACGTTCACCTACTTGGGCATCAAAGCCGGTGTTACCTTTAGCATCTGTTAACTGTCCAATAAAATCTAATGCTTCTGCTTGACTTGCTGCTTGAATAAGTTCAGCTTCAGATGCATCAGGTCTACCATATAGAATGTTTTCTTTAACTGACCTATGCAGTAAAGACGTATCTTGTGTCACCATAGCAATATGCTGGCGTAAGCTGTCTTGTGATACTTGGCTAATGTCTTGACCATCAATGAATATTTTGCCACTTTCTATATCATAAAAGCGTAATAACAAATTAACTAAGGTTGACTTACCCGCACCAGAGCGACCGACTAAGCCAATTTTTTCACCAGGTTTAATGGTGAGGTTTAGCTGCGCTAAGATATTATTAACAGTTGGATCCGAGCTGGTTTTGCCGTAATTGAAATTTACTTGTTTAAATTCTATTAGCCCTTGGCTTACTTTTAGCGGCTTAGCATTAGGCTTATCTTCAATAGCAATAGGCTGTGAAAGCGTTGTAATACCATCGGTCACTGTACCAATATTTTCAAATAAGCTGCTAATCTCCCACATTATCCATTGTGCCATGCCATTTAAACGTAACGATAAGCTAACGGCGATGGCAATAGCGCCAACACTAATAGCACTAGCCGACCACAGCCAAATAGATAAAGCGGCAACAGCAAAGACTAAGATATAGTTTAACGACTGCACAGATACACTTAAGCCAGTAGCTAAGCGCATTTGCCGATAAACAGGACGTAAGAAAAGCTCCATACTGTCGCGGCTATAGGCTTCTTCACGTTGCGTATGAGAAAATAATTTAATCGTACTTATATTGGTGTAACTATCAACTATACGACCTGTCATTTCAGAGCGGGCATCTGCTTGAAGTGTTGCAGCTTGTTTTAATCTAGGCACAAAATAAAACTGTAAGCCAATATATACTACTAACCAAACCAACATGGGGATAATTAAGCGCACATCAGCATCAGCGACAAAATACAGCATAGAGCCAAAATAGACTAAAATATACACCAACACATCAAGCAGCTTCATTACGGTTTCTCGTACCGCAAGTGAGGTTTGCATAACCTTAGTGGCAATACGTCCGGCGAAGTCATTTTGATAAAAACTGAGGCTTTGTCGTAATAAGTAACGATGCGATAACCAGCGTATCGACATTGGAAAGTTACCCAATAAGGTTTGATGTAAGATAGCAGCATGAAAAAAGCTTAATGCCGGTAAAAACACCACCGTGACTAAGGCCATTTTAATTAAGGTAGCACTTTGGGTTGAAAATAAGTTCTCCCGCTCACTTTGGCTTAACCAATCAACTAATTGACCCATAAAACTAAATAAAGACACTTCAAGTATTGCTAATAAAGCAGTACTAATTGACATTAGTAGTAAGGGCCACTCCATACCTTTGATGTAATAACGACAAAAAGCGTATAAGCTTTTTGGGGGTTGGCTAGGCTCAGCCGCTGGGAAGGGGTTAATAATACGTTCAAAAAAACGGAGCATCTATATTCCTGATAGTTATAATTGGTAAATTATTAATTGGCTTGATTAATTTGCTAATATTGTACCTTATTGTCGTAAAATTGCATGATTACCAATCAAGTATTAGCGTTTTATGTATATAATAGCTATGAATTTGATGATGGCTGTGTATCATATTTGCAGCTTATTCCTCTACAAAATAATTTAAGTTGTGCTTTCTATTAGTTTTAAAGGAACTTCATGGAAAAAATCACTGCCACTTTAGCTTTATTAGGCATTTTATCTCTTTTTTGCCAATGGTTAGGTTGGAAGCTTCGTTTACCAGCCATTTTGCCTTTATTAATAGCAGGATTGTTATTAGGTCCTGCTTTTAATGTTTTAGATCCTGATGCTTTATTTGGCGACTTATTGTTCCCAATTATTTCATTAGGTGTTGCTGTTATTTTATTTGAAGGTGCGCTAACGCTTAACTTTAAAGAAATTAAAGATCATGGTCGTATGGTGACCAATTTAGTCTCGATAGGAGCTATAACCACTTGGGGTATTTGCGCTGTAGCCTCTCATTATTTTATTGGCTTTAGTTGGGAAATTGCCTTGTTATTTGGTGCCTTAATATGTGTGACAGGGCCAACTGTAATAGTACCTATGCTTAGAACAGTAAGGCCAACTGCAAAATTAGCCAGCATTTTACGCTGGGAAGGTATTGTTATTGATCCACTAGGGGCGCTTTTTGCTGTTTTAGTGTTTGAGTATATTGCGGTAGCTTCTGATCCAACCAGCCATATACTAACTGCTTTAGGTTTAATGCTATCAATAGGCTTAGGGATAGGCGCCATAAGTGGTTACTTAGTGGGCATTGTTTTACGCCGAAACTTATTACCCCATTACTTACAAAATACTGCCGTGTTAACTATTATGTTAGGTGTTTTTGTTGGCTCTAATTTACTACAAGAAGAAAGCGGCTTATTAACAGTTACGGTAATGGGCATTTGGCTAACCAATATGCGTGGTGTCGATATTGGCGAGATTTTAGAGTTTAAAGAAACATTAACTGTTCTGCTTATTTCAGCCTTATTTATTTTACTGGCGGCACGTCTAGACTCTAGCGCTATGCTGAGTTTAGGTTGGGGCGGTTTAGTGGTACTAGTCGTAGTTATGTTTATTGCAAGGCCGGTTAGTATTTGGTTTTCTGCCATTGGCACCTCTTTAAAAAGTAATGAAAAGTGGTTTTTAAGTTGGGTAGCGCCACGGGGTATTGTCGCTGCGGCTGTCTCTTCATTATTTGCTATTAAACTTGAAGCTTTAGGCTATGAAGGCGTGGCGCAAATTGTGCCTTTAGTCTTCTTAATTATTATTGGCACTGTAGTGATCCAAAGTTTAACTGCTGGCACTTGGGCCAGAAGACTTAATGTTGCTGCAGGTTCTAACCATGGTATTTTAATTTTTGGCGCCTCAAAGTTTGCCCGCGAATTAGCTAAAGTGTTACTTGCTCGTCAATTTAGAGTCGTACTAGCAGATAGCAACTGGGATAATATTCGCTTGGCTCGTATGGATAGTATACCTGTATACTTTGGTAACCCTGCTTCAGAGCATGCTGAAAATTACCTAGATTTAACCGGTGTTGGCCGGGTCTTTATTATTTCACCTTATCGGCAAATGAACCCTTTGGTTAGCTTTCATTTCCAAGATATTTATGGCGTAGATAAAGTATTTGGCTTAAATAGTGCTGAAGCGGCAAGCGCTAGGCATCAAATGTCTGAAACTTATGTTAAACGGTTAAGTTTATTTGGTGAACATATGTCTTATGCCAAGCTCTCTAGTATGGTGGCGCGAGGAGCTGTAATCAAAACTACTAACATTACAGAGAACTTTACTTTTGAACATTTTGTTAAACGCTATGGTGATGGGGCTTTACCCTTAATTTATATCAAGGATAAAAAGTTACATGTTATTACAGGTAACACTAATAATACGATTCCGAATGATGTTGAGCTTATTAGTTTAATCTCGGCACACGCATTACTTGAAGCTAAAGGGTCTGACGCGCTAGAGCAATCATTACAACCCAATAAAGACCAAGCTGCTGCAAGTTAAACAGGTATCTTTAGAATTAAAAGGCATTGTTATAATATATCAATGCCTTTTTTTGTTCTGTATAATAACAGGCAAAATTTACCTTAAGCCATGGCAGTTTCTGGTACAATAGCGCAACTAAAAACACTGTAGCTAAGTTAGTTGCATGCACTACTGCCAATTGCTAACACAGTAAGTGTAACAACCGCTGTTAATTAGCTACACCGAGACAAAATTAATGACTACTAAACTTGTTACGGCAACGGTGTTGCCTACGCCTTTTGCTGAATTTCGTTTGCATGGCTTTATAGCTGATAATGGTAAAGAACATGTTGCTTTAACTTTAGGTGACATCACTACAGAGCCTGCTGTATTAGCCAGAGTTCACTCTGAGTGCTTAACCGGTGATGCCTTATTTAGCTTACGCTGTGACTGTGGACCTCAATTAGAGGCAGCTATGCAAAAAATTGCTACTGAAGGTCGTGGTGTAATTTTATATTTGCGCCAAGAGGGCCGAGGTATTGGTTTAATTAATAAGATTCGTGCTTATGCTGAGCAAGATAAAGGCTTAGACACTGTCGAGGCTAATGAAATATTAGGTTTTTTACCTGATTTGCGTGAGTATGATGTTGCTGCAGATATGTTAAAACAATTAGGTGTGCAAAAAATTCGCTTATTGACCAATAATCCAAGAAAGGTTAGCAAATTAACCGAAGCTGGTATTAATGTTGTTGAAAGAGTGCAACATCGAGTAAAAACATCGAGCTATAATCAACGCTATTTAGCGACAAAGGCCGATAAACTTGGCCATTTGCCCTAAATAATATCTATTTAAAATAAGCCTAAAGTGAATATTTTAAATTTTCTTTTTCTTGTTACAGGATTTTACTCTTGACCAATAATGATGTGTTACGCAGCCTGCGTTATAGTTTAAACATTAACAACCAAGCTATGGTTGATATCTTCGCTTTAACCGGAATTTTAGTCAGCAAACAGCAAGTTATTGACTGGTTAGTTAAAGAAGAAGAGCCCGGCTATCAACCAATTTCTGATGTGATGATGGCTAGTTTTCTAAATAGCTTAATTATCCTGCGTCGTGGCAAGAAAGATGACACTATTCCGCAGCCAGAAACTAAGCTCAATCACAATATTATTTTTCGTAAGCTAAAAATTGCCTTTGATTTAAAAGACGATGATATTTTATCTTTACTAGAAAAGTCAGATTTTAAATTAGGTAAACATGAATTAAGTGCTTTTTTTCGCCGAGTAGATCATAAACACTACCGTGAATGTCATGATCAAGTTTTGCGTTATTTTTTACGTGGTATTCAACTTACCCACCGTCCAGATAACGCTTAAATCCACAGCAGTTAATGTTATACTACTGTCACTTTTAGTTGAGTGTCAGTAGTCTATGATCCCTAAGCTTGTACCAGAACAGGCACTAGATGCCAGTGTTGTTGCCTATACCCAGGCCTTAAAAGCCGCTGGGTTTTCCGGTGATATTGAAACCACCTATGCTAGTCGGTTAGCTGTGGCGACCGATAACAGTGTTTATCAAGTATTACCGCAAGCGGTATTGTTACCCAGAACAACTGAAGATTTAGTTATATTATCTTCGCTTGGTCAAACCTCTACATTTTCGCATATTAAATTTAGCCCACGCGGCGGTGGTACTGGCACTAATGGCCAGTCTTTAACTGAGCATGTGGTGGTAGATATTTCTCGCCATATGCGCAACATTTTAGAAATTAATGTTGAAGAGCGCTGGGTTAAAGTTCAGGCGGGTGTTATTAAAGACCAACTGAATGCTTTTTTAAAGCCTTATGGCTTTTTCTTTGCACCAGACTTATCTACCTCAAATCGCGCCACCATAGGCGGTATGATTAACACTGATGCTTCAGGCCAGGGCTCTTTAGTTTATGGTAAAACCAGCAACCATGTTTTAGCACTTAAAACGGTTTTAATTGATGGCCAAGTGTTATCTAGCTATGCCATGCCAACTGAACAAGCTGAAGCCTTAGCTGAACAAGAAAATACCATTGGTCGCTTATACCGTCAGGTGCTACGCAGCTGCCGGGATAACCGGCAGCAAATACTAGAAACTTTCCCACGCTTAAATCGGTTTTTAACTGGCTATGATTTAGAGAATGTGTTTAACGATGATTTAAGCCAATTTGACTTATCTCGGGTTATTACCGGCTCTGAAGGCTCGCTTGGCTTTGTGGTTGAAGCTAAATTAAATATTACACCTATCGCTAAGCATAAGTGCTTGGTAAACGTTAAGTATGATAGTTTTAATAGCGCTTTGCGTAATGCGCCATTTTTAGTGCAAGCAGAAGCGACTTCGGTGGAAACTGTTGATAGTAAAGTTCTCAACCTTGCCCGCGCCGATATTATTTGGCATCAAGTAAAAGACTATATAACCGATGTTGCCGATAGCGAGATGCTGGGCTTAAATATGGTTGAGTTCAATAGTGAAAGCCAACAGGATATAGAGCAAAAAATTGCTAAGCTTAGCCAACGCTTAGATACCGCTGTGGCCACTAAGCAAGATGGTATTATTGGCTATCAAGTTACTTATGATAACCAAGCGATTAATCACATTTATGCTATGCGTAAAAAAGCGGTGGGCTTATTAGGCAATACCCAAGGACGGCAAAAACCCATTGCCTTTGCTGAAGATACTGCTGTCCCACCAGAAAACTTAGCTGATTTTATTCAAGAATTTCGCAGTTTACTCGATGCACATGGCTTACAATACGGCATGTTTGGTCATGTTGATGCTGGCGTATTACACGTTAGGCCTGCATTAGATTTATGTGATCCAGAGCAAGAGCAATTGATGCGTACTATCTCTGATCAAGTGGTTGCTCTTACCGCAAAATATGGCGGTTTAATGTGGGGGGAGCATGGCAAAGGCTACCGTAGTGAATATGGACCTGCTTTTTTTGGTGAAACATTATTTACTGAACTGCGTAAAATTAAAGCCGCTTTTGATGCCAATAACCGTTTGAATCCTGGCAAAATTTGTACGCCATACCAAAGCGCAGATCAATTAGTCAGCGTAGATGGCCAAAAACGTGCCTACTTCGATAGACAAATTCCTATTACCGTAAAAGATAGCTTTAGTAGCAGCCTAGACTGTAACGGTAATGGTTTATGTTTTAATTATGAAGCCAGCTCACCTATGTGTCCGTCGAGTAAAATTACTAAAGATCGCCGGCATAGTCCTAAGGGACGGGCAGGGCTAATGCGTGAGTGGCTACGCTTAACTGAGTTACAAGGTGTCGATGTTTTAGCAAAAGAAGCGCAGTTACAAGCTAATAACAGTAGCATTAAAGACTTATGGGCACGGTTTAAAAACACCTTAGCTAAGCGCAATGGTGAAGAAGACTTTTCACATGAAGTTATGGAAGCGATGGAAGGGTGTTTGGCTTGTAAAGCTTGTGCTGGGCAATGCCCAATTAAAGTGGATGTGCCGTCATTTAGAGCACGTTTTTTACAGCTTTATCACAGCCGATATTTACGACCGGCAAAAGACTATATCGTAGGTAATATTGAACGCACAGCACCTTTATTAGCTAAGGCGCCTAGACTGGTCAACTTTGTCTTAAAGCGGGATCTAACAGCAGCTTTATTAAAACGCAGTGTCGGTTATGTTGATACGCCTTTGCTTTCTGTGCCTAGCTTGGCTCAGCGGGTTAAAAAAGACTATCAATTTAATTTACAGCAACTGCAACAATTAGACGAGCAGCAACGGCAGAAAACGGTGTTGCTAGTACAAGATCCTTTTACTAGTTTTTATGAAGCAGAATTAGTTGAAGATGCGCTACGTTTATTAGACAAGCTTGGCTTTAATCCGGTATTGCTCCCCTTTATACCAAATGGTAAACCA
Organism: Rheinheimera sp. MMS21-TC3; assembly: GCF_032229285.1. Classification (NCBI taxonomy): domain Bacteria; kingdom Pseudomonadati; phylum Pseudomonadota; class Gammaproteobacteria; order Chromatiales; family Chromatiaceae; genus Rheinheimera; species Rheinheimera sp. MMS21-TC3. The sequence continues at coordinate 1,851,416 of NZ_CP135084.1, read as the reverse complement.
CAGCACGTTAAAGGTTTTTTGCGTGACTTTGCTAACACAGCTAAAAATGCGGCGCAGTTTTTAAATCAGCTACATCAGTTAGCTATACCTATGCTGGGCTTAGACGCTTCTTTAGTGCTAGTTTATCGTGATGAATATAACAAAGCCCTGACCGATAGCCGTGGTGATTTTACTGTCCAGCTGCTGCATGAGTGGTTAGTTAAACAGGATTTACCTAAAGTGGCGCACAATAAAGACTATGCCTTATTAGCGCATTGTACCGAGAAAACTGCGTTACCAACCACAGAAAAAGCCTGGCAAGATATTTTTAGTCGCATAGGCTTAAGTTTACAGCCAGTAAGTGTAGGCTGTTGCGGTATGGCGGGAACCTATGGCCATGAAGCGCAAAACTTAGATAACAGCAAAGCGCTATTTGACTTAAGCTGGCGGGCGCCTGTTGAAAAATATGGTGTTAATCAACTTGCTGTTACAGGCTTTTCTTGTCGAAGCCAAGTGAAAAGGTTAGTAGGGGATAAACCTAAACACCCGTTACAACTTTTACTATCTGCATTATAAAAGGCCTACCAATAAAAAAGTCACCAACAATTAAGTGGTGACTTTTTTTATTTGTTTACTTAAATAAGCTAGCAAAAGCTTACTTAAAACTTATAGCTACCTTTTAAGTACCAGTAACCACCATTAATGCCCATTGGAGAGGTTTCAAAGTATTTTGCACCTAGCTCTTTTTGCCACGCATCTGGTAACTTTTCTGCATTATTATTAAATAAATTTTGCGCACCTAAAGAAACAGCAAAATTATCATTTATGTAATAACTCACTTCGGCATCAAAGGTTACTTTTGCACTAGCATCAAGCGTGCGAGCTTCATCATCGGCAGCTACACCTTGATAGGTACCGTAGAAATTAGACCGTAAAAACATTGACCAAGAATCCCAGTTTTGAGACCAAGTTAAGGTTGCACGATGTTTAGGTAAGTCATTTTCTAACCGCGATACCCTAAAGTCACCGGTAATATCAGTAAAGCGTGTCACTTCAGTATCATTCCAGTTATAAGCTAAAGCAAAGCTACTGCGGCCACCTAGCATATCCATTGCGTAACTAGCGACAAGGTCGACACCTTGAGTACGGGTATCAAAATCATTAGTTAAGTAAGTAATACTGGTTAATGAGTCAATTCCTTGTACGCCAGCTGCCTTTAAAGCGGCAATTTCTGCTGGTGTAACTTCAAATGCATCTGATTGACTAATACGGCCATCAACATCAATTAAATAGTAATCTGCAGTCAAGAAGAAACCATTATCTGCATAGACAACCCCAAAAGCATAACTAGTTGACTCTTCAGGGGTTAGCTCTTTAGCGCCTTTTAATATCGCCACAGGGTTAGTTGGAGGTAAAACACCTACATCATATAAAATACCTTGGCTAGCTTCTGTCCGGACGTTACTGACGTTAGCCTGACCTACAGTCGGGGCTCTAAAGCCTGTACTAGTAGAGGCACGTAATGACCAATCATCATTAAGACGGTATTGACCAGTAAGTTTATAGTTAGTTGTAGTACCAAAACTATCGTAATCTTCAAAGCGTACCGCTAAAGCGCCCAGTAAATTCTCGGTGAATTCTGCTTCTATATCTATATAAGCGGCATAGTTACGACGACTAGATACCCCCGCATTTTGTGGTTGAAACCCTGGGAAACCGTTCGAGCCGTTACTTAAACCTTGCTCTACATAAGGCCCAACTTGCCAAGAAGCTTGATCTCCAGCCACAATTTCAAAGCTTTCTTCTGTCCATTGCGTACCAAAAGCAATAGTTAAATCTTCATGCAAGCCCACAGGTAAGAATTTCACAAAATCTGCGGTGAAGGTTTTTTCTAATTGAATATATTTACCCGTATCAAAGTTAGTAGGTGTATTAGGGCCTAATGAAGCATTAACAGAGTTAAACAGTTTAAAGCTTGACTCGCTGCGGCCAACTACACCACTAAAGTCGTATAGAATACCTTGCATAAAACTATTCTTAAACTCGCCTTTAGCACCTATAGCTAATGAAGTATCAGTTATATTTCCGCCTAGGTTAGGCGTAAAGCCACCTGGAAACATAGAGAAAAAGGTAAAGCAATTGTCAGGTAAAGCATTCACTCTTGCTGTTATATCATCATGGCTGCCAGCTAAAGACACATTGTTACAGCCACCACTACCTGTAGTATCAACAACTTGCAGTGTTTCGCCACCATCATTAGAAAATACTTGACCGCGGGTGTGTGGGTTACGGTAGTAAAAACCGCCACGAACATCGCGTTCAGAATAGTTACCAAACATATAAGCTTGGCCGCCATTATCTAAATCAAGGCCGGCATTAACAAAAATACTAATATCATCTTTTACTTCTGGTGAGCCCCAGACTTGAGTTAAAGGCGCAACAAAATTATTGCCATTATCTATTAGCGCTTGGGCATCGTCGCGCTGTACACTGCGGCTAGTAGGATCAACGTTTTTATACTGTACGCTGGCATTAACAAAGCCATTTTGGGTAAGTGGCATGCCAATGTTGGCTGAGATTTCTGTAGAATCACCGTCACCAGCATAGTATTGACCTTTCTTAACTTCAATAGAGCCACCATCAGCAGCATCTTTTAAAACAAAGTTAATAACACCGGCAATAGCATCAGAACCATATTGAGCAGCAGCACCATCCCGAAGTATTTCCACTTGTTTCATTGCAATACCTGGAATAACCGAAATATCTGGCCCTTGGGCACCATCATTAATGCCGCCACCTAAAAATGAAATAACAGAAGCACGATGCCGACGCTTACCATTTAATAATATTAAGGTACTGTCTGATGATAATCCGCGTAAGTTAATAGGCCGAATTAATGAGCCGGTATCACTGATAGGTTGGGTATGTACGTTTAATGATGGCACTGTAGTACTGATTAAATTTAGCATATCACTATTGCCATTTTTAACCAGCTCATCACCTCCAATAATATCTATAGGTACTGGCGAGTCACTTACTGAGCGAGGAGTAGAACGACTGCCTACAACAGCAATTTTTTCAATACTCTGTTCTTTTTTAGCCGTTAGCTCTGAGCTTGTTTCTTGCGCTAATGCTGTATTTGCTGCTAGCGATAATGATGCCGCTAAGCCTAACTTTACTGCCAATGCAATTTTATGATACTTATTTATATTTCTCACACCTAACTCCTTAGTGCAATGCAATTAACATTTAGTGGTATTAATTATCTTTTTTATTACAATATTGGAATATCACTTTGATGTCTATCGCATATTTATGTCTTTTCATCTATTTTAGCGAAAAATTAAGTGCGTTAATTTAAAATGACGGTTTATTAATCAAGACTGCTTAAATTTTAAGCAGCAAGAGGTTGTGTTTGGATAAAATAGTACAAATTAAACAACTTGAATCGCAGCACTTTTTAGCCGTTATTGAGCTAGCAAATCGAGTTCATGGCGAAAAGTATCTAAATTATGATGCTTTAGTGCAAATGCAATTACAGGGGATAAAAAATGGAATTAATGCTAGTTTTGTTGCCCTAAATTCACGACATAAAGTAGTTGGTTATCGTATCAGTTTTGCCCCTGGGCAATGGCAAACTGATAGATGGTGTAGCCAAAATTTATGGCCAGTCGAACTTGCAACGATGGCTTATTTTAAATCTGTAGCGGTATCTGCGGCAGAACGCGGCCAAGGTATAGGTAGTAGAATGTTGCAAGCATCAACAGTAGCACTAAAGCAGCAAGGTGCAAAAGCGGGCTTAGCGCATATTTGGCGGCAAAGTCCGGGGAACTCAGCCGAGCGCTATTTTACTCGAGCAGGTGGGACTATTTTAGCTATTCATCCTGAGCGTTGGCGACACTTGTCTGAAACTATCGGTTACACTTGTCCAATGTGTGATAAATTATGCCAATGTAGTGCAGCCGAAATGGTGCTGCAATTTTAGTAAGCCTATTCTAGAGTGTGCTCATGAGTTTTTGGCCAGAATTTTTTATTATAGCTAGCGTGCACTTAATGGCGGTAGCTAGCCCAGGGCCTGATTTTGCCATAGTATTACGCTATGCCGTTCGCTACGGTATAAAAGTAGCATTAGCCGCAAGTATTGGTATTGGTTGCGCTATATTGTTGCATGTAGCTTATTCATTAATTGGTATAGGCGTCCTTATTAAAACGACCCCTTGGTTATTTCGTTTACTTAGCTTAATTGCTGCTGTTTATCTTGCTTATATTGGTATCCAAGCGCTTAGAGCTACAGCTACTGATAATATAAATAACATTGCAACCGATCACGGATTAAACCAGGCTAGTCTTTCACTTAAAAAGGCCTTTATTGCAGGTTTTATTACCAATGGTTTAAATCCTAAAGCAACCTTATTCTTTCTATCGCTGTTTGCTGTGGTTATATCTGCTAGTACACCTTTTGAATACAAACTAATATACGGCTTATATATGGCTTTGGCGACAGCAGCTTGGTTTAGCTTTTTGTCTGTTATTTTAACTCGATCAAAAGTACGCAATTTTCTTTTAGCCAAAGGTTATTGGTTTGATCGTGCTATGGGACTATTGCTACTGGCGCTGGCAATCCATTTAATTATTAGTAGCTTTACCTAAGTGAGCTTGTTTTTAGCTAGCTAATAGCCACTAGACTTGCCATCAGCTCGTTGCAAGTTATAATAGCCGCGATTTTAATTGCCCTGGATTTACGATCCAGCTTTGCAAGAGGTTAAGTATGTATATTGTCGCAGCACTGTATAAATTTGTTCGTTTGCCTGATTATGTTGAGTTACGCGAAACTATTTACCAACTGATGGTTCAACACAACGTAAAAGGTACCTTATTATTAGCCGAAGAGGGTATTAATGGTACTATTTGTGGTAAACGGGCTGATATTGATGCTATTAAAACTTGGTTTGCTAACCAAGAACGTTTTGTTAATTTAAGTTATAAAGAGTCTACAGCTCAAGAGCCTGCATTTTATCGTACTAAAGTTAAACTAAAAAAAGAAATTGTGACTATGGGTGTTGAAGGTATAAATCCAGCTCATATAGTCGGTACCTATGTTAAAGGCGAAGAGTGGAATCAGTTAATTAGTGATCCTGATACAATTCTAATTGATACCCGAAATGACTATGAAGTTAGTATTGGTACTTTTAAAAACGCGGTCAATCCTAATACGACTACTTTTCGTGAGTTTCCAAAGTGGGCAGAAGAAAACCTTGATAAAACTAAGCATAAAAAAGTGGCGATGTTTTGTACCGGTGGTATTCGCTGCGAAAAATCGACTGCTTTTTTAAAAGAGCAAGGTTTTGATGACGTTTATCACTTAGAAGGTGGTATCTTAAAATATTTAGAAGAAATGCCAGAAGAGCAAAGCTTATGGCAAGGTGAATGCTTTGTATTTGATCAGCGAGTTGCCGTAAAGCATGGCTTAGAGCAGGGCAGTTATGATCAATGCTATGCGTGCCGTATGCCGCTTTCTAAAGACGAAATGGCCTCTGAACATTATGTTAAAGGCTTAAGCTGCCCACACTGTCATGATAAAACGACTGAAGAGCAAAAAGCTTCTTTTGCTGAGCGGCAACGTCAAGTTGAACTTGCTAAACAGCGGGGCGAAAAACATATTCGAGATGGCAAACTTGAATAATCAGAGTTATTAACAGGTCATATAAGTATTTTAAGCCAGCATTTAGCTGGCTTTTTTATTGTTATTTTTGCTATTAATGCCAGCAATCATTCTTTTTAATAGAATGATTAATCGGGAATTATGAAATGTTCATTATATTAGATTAGTGTATCATTGGTTTGAAAGGAGCAGATTATGCTAAAAAATGGTTCATCACATTACGGTTTAATTAGTGTAGTAATACATTGGTTAATGGCTTTAGCCGTTTTTGCTTTATTTGCCCTAGGTTTTTGGATGGTTGATTTAAGCTACTATAGCCAGTGGTATCGTACTGCGCCTTATTGGCATAAAAGTGTCGGGATCTTATTAGCTATAGTGTTGTTAGTGCGTATTAGTTGGCGTTTTATCAGCCCACCGCCTAAAGCGATTGCAACCCATAAACCTTGGGAAACAAAACTGGCTGGCTTAGCACATTTATTATTGTACTTAGGCTTAGTAATACTAGTAATAAGTGGTTATTTAATTTCAACAGAAGATGGCAGAGCTATTACTGTATTCGACTGGTTTGATGTACCAGCAGCAGGAGCTTTATTTGCTAATCAAGCTGATATTGCTGGCCTTGTTCATGAATATACTGCTTACGGATTAATTACCATGGCAGTATTACACGGTTTAGCTGCAATAAAACATCATCTAATTGATAAAGACCATACGCTTAAACGTATGTTTGGATTTAAACTTTAATAACAGGAATATTAAAATGAAAAAATTATTATTAGCGGCATCTATGGCCGCAATGATGGCAGTACCAGCACAAGCGGCTGATTACGTTATTGATACCGAAGGCGCTCATGCTTTTGTTCAATTTAAAATTAGTCACTTAGGTTACAGCTGGTTATATGGCCGTTTTAACACTTTCTCTGGCGACTTTAGCTATGATGCAGACAAATTAGCCGATTCTAAAATTAAGCTAACTATAGATACAAGCAGCGTAGACTCAAACCATGCTGAGCGTGATAAGCATTTACGTAGCTCTGATTTTTTAAACGTAAGTAAGCACCCTAAAGCTTCATTTGTTAGCACTAAGGTTGTACCTAAGGGCAATAAAACCTTCGATCTACATGGCAACTTAACCTTAAATGGTGTAACTAAAGCTATTGTTATTGCAGCAGAAACAACAGGTGAGGGTAAAGATCCTTGGGGTGGTTACCGCGCAGGCTTTGCCGGTACTACGACTTTGACATTAAAGGATTTTGCAATTAATACTGATTTAGGCCCAGCATCTGCAACTGTACAGATGGAGTTAGCGGTTGAAGGTATTCGTAAGTAATTAGCTTGTTTAGCAGCTTTAGTCTTTATAACGGCAGGAAAGCTCAGGTTTCCTGCCGTTGCTATTTCTAGCTGTTTCTGTTTAATCTTGCTTAGGCATTGGATCTGGGTCAGTTTGGCCAGACTTAGATTTAATTGCACTGGTTAAGCTCAATAAAATTAGATTAAAGTTTTCGTCAGCCATCTGTACCGTAGTTAGTTTACTAACTAATAAGCTAGCCTCATAATTATCCCCAGTACGATACATCAATTGTGCTAAGCGTAATATTGCCCAAGGGATAGTTTTATTTTCACTATCTTGATAAAACTCTAAATATTGTTGTAAGGCAGTAATACCAAGTGTTGCGTCTTGATCGGCTATTACAGCTAAGCGACCTATATGATATAGCGCATTATATTTATCGGTTAAATCAGTTGAATACTCTGCCGCTAATTTATAACTACTAAAGGCTTCATCATATATTGCTAACTCACTTTCTAGCTGAGCTTTACGCATCAATAAACGGACAGTTGGTGGCTTTGGCATCATAGTAGTGAGTAGGGTTAAAGCTTCATTAGGTTTTTTATTGTTTATCAAGATCCGACTTTCTGCCAGTAAACCTTGGTCGGGATTATCTTTAGCCATTTGTTGTGCCATAGCTTGAGCCAATTCCTTGTCTCCACCAGCAGCAGCAGGGGCTATACTATAAAAATCAATAAGTGCCTGACGGGCAGGATAATGCTCTGGTGCTAAACTAATCGCTTTTTGTAATAAAGCTTCACCACGCTTTGCTCGCTCTTTAGCTGAAAATATATTGCCATCACTAGCTAATCGAATTTTACTTAAACCAGCTAAATAGTTCAGCTCGCTACTATTTGGGAATTGCTCTATAGCATAATTTAATAAAGTATTGGCATCTTCATAACGTTGTTGATTAATTAACGCCCGTGCATAAATGATAAGTAAGCCTTGATCTTGCTTATATTCTGGCTGCTTAATTAGCTGCTGCTCTAACTCTGTAAATTGAGATTTTGCTAATAACTGTTCGTAATGTGATAAGTCAGCAGAGGCCAAACTGGATGCAATAAGTAACAACAACACTTTCATTTAGGTGCTCCTAGTAACAGGGCATAGGTGGTTACAGTCTGAGGGATCAAGGTGAAAATTACCAGATACTCAGGGAATTTCAATATCAATATTTGTTAGTGGAATACTACAACAGGGTAAAAATTCACCTTGACGGACAAAGGCTAAGGGTTCGTTAAGGTATTTTATCTTACCAGTTATTAATTTACAGCGACAAGCCCCGCAATACCCCTCTCGACACTGATAATTGATATCGGGTTGTTGCTGTTCAATTACTTCAAGTATAGTGCGGCGGCTACCATCAAAATCAATGCTAGCCGCGCCTGTTATATTAACTTTGTACATCAAGCTTACAGATCAAAGTCACCAAACTCTGCGCTATCGACTTCATTATCTATTTGGCCTACTAAGTACGAGCTAATTTCAGTTTCTTGTGGTGCTACTTGCACATTATCAGAAACTAGCCAAGTATTAATCCATGGAATAGGGTTTTGCGTAGTGCTAAACATAGGCTTCATGCCTAAGGCTTTCATTCGGGTATTGGTTAAGTACTCTACATACTGGCAGAGAATATCTTTATTTAAACCAATCATTGAACCATCTTTAAATAGATAGCTAGCCCACTCTTTTTCTTGCTCTGCTGCAATACGGAAGATAGCATAAGCTTCTTCTTCACACTCTTTTGCCACTATAGCCATTTCAGGATCATCTTCGCCCGCAGCCATAATATTTATAATATGCTGGGTGCCTGTTAAGTGTAAGGCTTCATCACGGGCAATTAAGCGGATGATTTTTGCATTACCTTCCATGAGTTCACGCTCGGCAAAAGCAAAGCTGCAAGCAAAGCTAACATAGAAACGTATAGCCTCAAGCACGTTAACTGACATCATGCATAAATATAAACGTCGTTTTAATTCACGCAGGTTAATGGTATGGGATTCACCATTAATAGTGTGGGTACCTTCACCGCAACGCTGGTATAAATTAATACCATCAATTAACGAATCATAGTAACGCGTAACATCTTTAGCGCGCTCTAATATTTTTTCGTTAAGCATAATATCATCAAACACTTTATGCGGTTCGGAGGTGATATTACGCACTATATGAGTATAACTTCGGCTATGGATAGTTTCGCTAAAGGCCCAAGTTTCAATCCAAGTTTCAAGCTCAGGTAAGGATACAATAGGCAAAAAAGCCATATTAGGTGAACGACCTTGGACAGAATCTAATAAGGTTTGGTACTGCAGATTACTGATAAAAATATGTTTTTCATGTTCAGGTAAGTTTTGAAAATCGATCCGATCTTTACTGACATCAATTTCTTCTGGACGCCAAAAGAAGCTTAATTGTTTTTCGATTAACTTTTCAAAAACATTAAATTTTTGCTGATCATAGCGCGATACATTAATTGCATTACCAAAAAACATTGGTTCTTTAAGTTGATCATTAATTTTTTGATTAAAAGTAGTATACGGCTTGGCCATGTCTCTTCCTAAATTAGTCATAAAACCAAACTGCAGACGCAAAATTCGCCTGCAGTAATCGATTAAATTTTACAAGCGCCGCCTGCACAGTCATCATCTGACTCAGCTTGCATATCATCTTGTATATCTGAAGCACCATCACGCGTATTGTGGTAATACAAGGTTTTAACACCTAGTTTATAAGCAGTAAGTAAATCTTTTAATAACACTTTCATTGGCACTTTACCGCCGCCAAACTTGTTTGGGTCATAACTGGTATTGGCAGAAATAGCCTGATCAACAAACTTTTGCATGATAGCCACTAATGCAATATAGCCATCGTTATTAGGCAGTTCCCATAATAATTCATACTGATCTTTTAATCGCTCATACTCTGGAACTACTTGCTTTAAAATACCGTCTTTACTGGCTTTAATACTAATGTGGCCACGAGGTGGCTCAATACCATTGGTCGCGTTAGAAATTTGCGATGAGGTTTCTGATGGCATTAACGCCGTTAGGGTTGAGTTACGCAAGCCATGAGTTGTTATTTGTGTTCTTAGCTGTTCCCAATCTAATTGCAGTGGCTCTGCACAAATTTTATCTAAATCTTTTTTATAAGTATCAATTGGTAAAATACCGTCGGCATAAGTAGTTTCGGCAAACTTTAAACATGGACCAAATTCTTTCGCTAATTTGTTTGAAGCTTTAAGTAAGTAATACTGAATAGCTTCAAAAGTACGATGGGTTAACGCATTAGCAGAGCCATCTGAGTATTTAACGCCATTTTTAGCCAGATAATAGGCATAGTTAATAACACCAACACCTAAAGTACGACGATTCATAGTGGCATGGTAAGCCGCTGGAATAGGGTAGTCTTGATAGTCTAATAAGCTATCAAGCGAACGTACTGCAAGTTCTGCTAATTCTTCTAATTCAGATAAATCTTCAATGGCACCTAAGTTAAAAGCAGATAAGGTACAAAGAGCAATTTCGCCCTCAGGATCATTAACGTTATTTAAAGGCTTAGTAGGTAAAGCAATTTCAAGACATAAGTTACTTTGTCTTACCGGTGCCACTTTAGGATTAAACGGGCTGTGGGTATTACAGTGATCTACGTTTTGCAAATAAATACGGCCTGTACTAGCACGTTCTTGCATAAATAAGGTAAATAACTCTATTGCCTTGATACGTTTTTTACGAATGCTACTATCGGCTTCGTATTTTACATAAAGCTGCTCAAACTTTTCTTGATCTTCAAAAAATGCATCGTATAACCCAGGTACGTCTGATGGGCTAAATAAAGTGATATAGTCATCTTTTATTAAACGGGTATACATTAAGCGGTTAAATTGCACCCCGTAGTCTAAATGACGAACACGGTTTTCTTCCACACCACGGTTATTTTTTAATACTAATAATGACTCAACTTCTAAGTGCCATAATGGATAGAATAGGGTGGCCGCACCACCACGTACACCACCTTGCGAGCAACTTTTAACAGCCGTTTGAAAATGTTTATAAAACGGAATGCAACCAGTATGAAAAGCTTCACCATTACGAATTGGGCTGCCTAAAGCACGGATACGGCCAGCATTAATACCAATACCAGCGCGTTGGCTTACATACTTAACTATAGCGCTAGAAGCAGCATTAATTGAATCTAAGCTGTCATCACATTCAATTAAAACACAAGAGCTAAACTGACGCGTTGGTGTACGCACACCAGCCATAATTGGTGTTGGTAACGACAATTTAAACAGTGAACAAGCATCGTAAAAACGGCGAACATAATCTAAACGGGTCGATTTAGGGTAGTTAGCAAATAAGCAAGCTGCCACTAGCATATATAAGAACTGAGCACTTTCGTATATTTCACCACTAACGCGGTTTTGAACTAAATACTTACCTTCTAGCTGCTTAACAGCTGCGTAGCTAAAGTTTAAATCACGGCTATGATCAATATAACTATCTAATTGGACTAACTCAGCTTCGCTATAGTCTTCAAGAATATGGCTATCGTAACGGTTGTTTTTAACCATTTTTACTACATGGCTATATAAGGCTGGTGGCTCAAATTGACCATAGGCTTTCTTGCGTAAATGAAATACAGCTAAACGAGCTGCCAAGTATTGATAGTCAGGGCTATCTTTACAAATTAAGTCAGCGGCAGATTTAATAATCGTTTCGTGAATATCTTCTGTTTTAATACCATCATAAAACTGAATATGCGATTTTAGTTCAACTTGAGATACCGACACATTAGATAAACCTTCCGCGGCCCAGTCTATAACTCGGTGGATTTTATCTAGGTCTAAGGGTTCACGGCGGCCGTCACGTTTTGACACGTAAAGAGATTGAGTCATCGCTACATAGTTCCATTATTAAATTAGTGGCTTAGTTTCATCTTAGTCTTTTAAGACTTATACAACAGCGTTGCACGACTAGTAAAACAGCAGTTACTGCTGCCGATTTACACAACATATAGATGAATTCTAAAAAGTGATCACAATATAGTGTGTTAAAGGCATTGTTGCAAGCTAGAGCCAAAGTCTTTTTTATTAGGGTGTGATATTTAGATTTTACAGATAAGTTTGACAACTTAATCAAGGTTAATAGTCATAGCGAGCTTTTGCAATAGCAAAAAAAATATCTGGTTAAGCTTAATTATTTGAGTTAGTAGCTACTAACCCCCTTAGCTTGATGCAAGTATAAGCCTGCACTAAGCAAGAGGGGATTAAGGAAAGAAATAAAATTTTATTCTGGCTTTTTTGCGACGACAATGTAATTGACATCAACACCGGGGCCAGTTTTAAAGCTTTCTGTTAAAGGATTATAATGTAAGCCTGTAGTGTCAACTACTTCCAAGCCAGCTTGTTCAATAAAGCGCATTAAAGTTGAAGGACGAATAAACTTATCAAACTCATGTGTCCCTTGCGGCACAAGCTTTAACACACGCTCTGCAGCTACAATAGCTAAGGCCCAAGCTTTCCAGCTTTTATTTAAGGTTGAAAAAAATAACCAGCCTCCTGGCTTAGCTAAGTCGGCGCAAGCTTGAATAACTGACATTGGCTCTGGCACATGCTCAAGCATCTCCATACAAGTGACGATATCAAATTGTTCGGCATACTCTGCTGCATAGCTTTCAGCGGTACTTTGTTGATAATTAACTTCTACACTCGCTTCTAAAGCATGCAGTTTAGCTACTGTTAGCGAGTCTTCAGCCATATCAATACCACTGACATTCGCCCCGGCTTTAGCCATGCTTTCAGCTAAGATTCCGCCGCCACAGCCAACATCTATGATAGCTTTGCCAAAAAGGCCTTGCACCTGGTCACTAATGTAACTTAGCCGAACCGGGTTTAATAAATGTAAGGGTTTAAATTCACCGGCGGGATCCCACCAGCGTGAAGCAATATCATTAAATTTAGCAATTTCTGCTGGATCTACATTAGTATGAATGGTCATATATGTTTGCCTATAGATTTTTGCCTATTATAAAGCCTTGATCTATTACAGCAAACTAATCCACAAATTAAAGCTAGCACTGAAACATGGCAAGCTTAATTTTATGTGGTAGAATCACGTGTTGCCTCGCACTAGATAATACAGATAAAAGCGAGTTATCTATCTGATTTAAGGGAAATTAGCGTTTTATGACAGATCTGGCCAAAGAAATAGTTCCTATTAATATCGAAGATGAGCTAAAAAACTCCTACCTCGACTATGCAATGAGTGTCATTGTCGGCCGTGCCTTACCAGACGTAAGGGATGGGTTAAAACCGGTTCACCGTCGCGTATTATTTGCGATGAAAGAACTGGGTAATGATTGGAATAAAGCCTATAAAAAATCTGCCCGTGTGGTAGGTGACGTTATTGGTAAATATCACCCACACGGCGACAGTGCTGTTTACGATACAATAGTTCGTATGGCTCAGCCTTTTTCATTACGCTATATGTTAGTTGATGGCCAAGGTAACTTTGGTTCTGTTGACGGCGACTCTGCAGCGGCAATGCGTTATACCGAAGTAAGAATGGCACGCATTGCTCATGAGTTATTAGCTGATCTTGATAAAGAAACCGTCGACTTTGTACCTAACTATGATGGTACAGAGCTGATCCCTGAAGTTATGCCCACTAAGATCCCTAATTTATTAATTAACGGTTCATCTGGTATAGCTGTAGGTATGGCGACCAATATTCCGCCACATAATATTACTGAAGTGATTAATGGCTGCTTAGCCATTATAGCTAACCCCGATATAGAGTTGCATGAACTAATGCAACATATCCCAGGCCCAGACTTCCCAACTGCCGGTATTATTAATGGTCGCAAAGGTATTGAAGAAGCCTATGCCACAGGCCGCGGTAAAGTTTATATTCGTGCTAAAACCGAAATAGAAACGGATGAAAACACTGGTCGTGAAACCATTATTGTTAATGAGATCCCATATCAAGTTAACAAAGCCCGTTTAATTGAAAAAATAGCCGAGCTAGTAAAAGAGAAACGCATCGAAGGTATCTCAGCATTACGTGACGAGTCTGATAAAGACGGTATGCGCATTGTTATAGAGCTTAAACGCGGTGAATCATCAGAAGTTATGCTAAATCAGCTGTACCGCAATACCCAGATGCAAGCGGTGTTTGGCATTAATATGGTGTCATTAGATAGAGGCCAACCTAAACTGCTTGGTTTAAAAGCCATGTTAGAATGCTTTATCTTACACCGTCGTGAAGTGGTTACCCGTCGTACCGTATTTGATTTGCGTAAAGCTCGCGATAGAGCACATATTTTAGAAGGCCTAGCGATTGCTTTAGCAAATATTGATGAAATTATCGAGCTAATTAAAAAATCAAACAGCCCAGCAGAAGCTAAAGTAAGTTTAGTTGAGCGCGGTTGGTTATTAGGCGATGTTAGTGCCATGCTTGAGCGCGCTGGCCAAGATGCCGCTCGTCCTGAGTGGTTAGAAGAACACTTTGGTATTCGTGATAACCAATATTTCTTAACTGAACAACAAGCCCAAGCTATTTTAGATTTACGTCTACATAGACTTACTGGTTTAGAACATGAAAAGATTCTAGACGAATATAAACAGTTATTAGAACTTATAGCAGAACTTTTACACATTCTTAATACGCCGGCGCGTTTAATGGAAGTAATTTGTGAAGAGCTAGAAGCCGCTAAAGCCCAATATGGTGATGAGCGCCGTACTGATATTCAAGATAATATGCTTGATATCAACATGGAAGATTTAATTACTGAAGAAGATGTTGTTGTAACGCTTTCTCACTTAGGTTATGCCAAGTATCAAGCTTTATCTGACTACGAAGCTCAGCGTCGTGGCGGTAGAGGTAAAGCGGCAACAACCGTAAAAGATGAAGACTTTGTAGATAAACTACTTATAGCTAGTACTCATGATACCATCTTATGCTTCTCGACCCGAGGCCGTATGTATTGGCTGAAAGTGTATCAATTACCACTTGCTAGCCGTACTGCTCGCGGTAAGCCAATTATTAATATACTGCCACTGGAAGATGGTGAACGTATTAACGCCATTTTACCGGTTCGTGAATACGAAGAAGGTAAATACGTCTTTATGGCAACAGCAAATGGTACTGTTAAAAAGACAGCATTAACTGAGTACTCTCGTCCACGCGCTAACGGTATTATTGCGGTTAACCTTAATGAAGGTGATCACCTAATAGATGTTGGTTTAACTGACGGTAGCAATGAAATTATGTTGTTCTCAGATGACGGTAAAGTAGTACGTTTTGCTGAAGAGCAAGTTCGTAGTATGGGCCGTACCGCCACAGGTGTACGCGGTATCCGTTTACGTGAAGGCGGTTCTGTTGTCTCGTTAATTATTCCTAATGGCGATAGCCCCATTTTAACGGTTACTGAAAATGGTTACGGTAAGCGTACTGCATTATCTGAATACCCTGCTAAAAACCGTGCTACTCAAGGTGTGGTATCTATTAAAGTCTCTGAGCGTAACGGTTTAGTGATTGGTGCGACCCAAGTAAGCAATATGGACGAAATTATGATGATTTCTAACCGTGGTACCTTAGTACGTACCCGTGTTAGCGAAGTGTCTGAGGTTGGTCGTAACACCCAAGGCGTCATTCTAATTCGTACTATAGACCAAGAGAAAGTGGTTGGTTTAGCAAGAATTGATGAAATTCAATTAAGCGAAGAAGAAATTGCAGCTGAGGCAGAAACAACTGAAATAATAGCAGAAGATACAGAAGTTAATGCTGATACCACAGCTACAGATGCGTCAGATGATGTTATTCAAGATGCTGACGAAACTGAAGATCCAGCCCAATAACCCTTGTTATTAAATATAAAAAAGCGAGCGCAATAGTGCTCGCTTTTAGTTTTAGGAGCGAGTAAATAATGACTAGCTTTAATTTTTGTGCCGGTCCAGCTATGTTGCCCGCAGCTGTTATGCAACAAGCACAACAAGAGCTATTAAATTGGCAACAACAAGGTTGCTCGGTGATGGAAGTTAGTCATCGCAGTGATAGTTTTGTATCTATGGCAGCGCAAGCTGAGCAAGACCTGCGAGACTTACTAAATATTCCTACAAACTACAAAGTGCTGTTTATGCATGGTGGTGGCCGCGGCCAGTTTTCGGCAGTGCCATTAAACTTACTCCAGCCTACAAATGGCAATAAATCAGAGCAGGGTGCTGATTACTTTATCTCAGGTGCTTGGTCTAAATCAGCCGTTGCTGAAGCTGAAAAATATGGTCAGATCAAGGCTATCGATATTCGTTGCCAATCTGATTTGGGCCTACGCAGTTTAGTTGCGCCAGAGCAGTGGCAAATAAGCTCTGCAGCAAACTATGTTCACTGTTGCCCAAATGAAACCGTTGATGGTTTAGAGTTCACCAGTTTGCCTACTACTGATAAACCTATCATTGCAGATCTGTCATCGACTATATTGTCACGGCCAATAGATGTTAGCCGCTACGGTATTATCTATGCCGGTGCTCAAAAGAATATTGGCCCATCAGGATTATCCATAGCCATAGTACGTGAAGACTTATTACCTGCAGCAAATAACAGTATTCCCTCAGTTTTAGATTATCGTTTAGCGGCTGAACACGACAGCATGTATAACACACCACCTACCTTTGCATGGTATTTAGCCGGTTTAGTCTTTAAATGGTTAAAACAACAAGGTGGCGTAACTGAAATGGCAACGCGTAACCAAAAAAAATCATCTCTACTTTATGATTTTATTGATAAAAGTGATTTTTATCATAATGATGTCGATCTTGCTTATCGCTCGTGGATGAATGTGCCATTTTTGTTAGCTGACGACAGATTAAATGACGCTTTTTTAGAGCAAGCTGAACACCATGGCTTATTAGCACTTAAAGGTCACCGTATGGTCGGTGGCATGCGTGCTAGTATCTATAACGCTATGCCTATAGAGGGCGTACAAATGTTAATTAGCTTTATGCAAGAATTTGAGCGCGTTAACGGATGAAGACTTTAACCTTAACTCCCATCAGTGCTATATCAGGTGTAGTACATTTACCTGGCTCTAAAAGTATTTCTAATCGAGTATTGCTACTGGCTGCTTTGGCCCAAGGTGAAACTAACATCAGTAATTTGCTTGATAGCGATGATGTGAAGCATATGCTTAATGCCTTAACCAGACTAGGGGTTAATTATCAGTTATCCGACTGTCGTACCCATTGTGTTATGCAAGGTTTAGGCGGCCTGTTTAAAAGTGACCAACCCTTAGAAATATTTTTAGGCAATGCCGGTACCGCTATGCGGCCATTGACAGCAGCTTTAGCGGCATCAGATGTTAACGTTACTTTAGTCGGTGAGCCGCGCATGTATGAAAGGCCTATTGGCCATTTAGTCGATGCTTTAGCTGGTTGGCAAGCCGATATTAATTATTTGCAACAAGCAGGCTTTCCTCCTTTACAAATAAACGGCAAACCATTAAATGGTGGTCAAATTGCTATTGATGGCTCTATATCTAGCCAATTTTTAACTGCAGTGTTAATGGTGGCACCGTTATTAAAAAGCGATAGTGACATTAGCATTATTGGCGACTTAGTGTCTAAACCCTACATTGATATTACCTTAGCATTAATGCAGCGTTTTGGCGTCACTGTCATAAATAATGACTATAAAAGCTTTAGCATTAAAGGCCAGCAACAGTATCAATCACCAGGGGCATGTTTAGTTGAAGGCGATGCCTCATCGGCCTCTTACTTTTTGGCTGCAGCGGCTATTAAAGGCGGTAGCGTAACGGTAACAGGTATTGGTAAAAATGCGGTCCAAGGTGATATTTATTTTGCAGATGCCTTAGAGGCAATGGGCGCCGATGTAGAGTGGGGAGAAGACTACATTAAGGTTACGCGTAACACTTTGACTGGTATCGACCGCGATTATAATGCTATACCTGATGCTGCTATGACTATTGCTACCACTGCTTTGTTTGCTAAAGGCGATACTATTATTCGCAATGTTTATAACTGGCGAGTAAAAGAAACTGATCGCTTAGCGGCTATGGCAACCGAGCTAAGAAAAGTAGGGGCAACAGTTGAAGAAGGCACTGATTATTTAAAAATCAGCCCACCTAGTCAGCTTAAACATGCCAGTATCGCTACCTATAACGATCATCGTATGGCGATGTGTTTTTCTTTAGTGGCGCTTAGTGATACTGCAGTTACCATTGAAGATCCAGATTGTACGACTAAAACATTTCCTAACTATTTTAATGTCTTTAAACAGTTAGCTCAGGGGTAAAAACCAAGAACTTATACTTTAAAAACTGTATAATACGGCGATTTTAAATTTAAGCATTGTAAAAGCACTATAGCCAAGGGGGTAGGATGCCACATAACGCAGCTGTGATTACCATTGATGGACCCGGAGGATCGGGGAAAGGCACTATCTGCCGTTTATTAGCTCAACGATTGGGTTGGAAACTACTAGACAGTGGTGCTATTTATCGGGTACTTGCACTCGCCGCTATGCATCACCATATCGCATACGATGATGAAGACGCTTTACAGCCTTTAGCCGCACATTTAGATGTTCAATTTACCAGTGACGAACAAGGCAATATTCGCATCATCTTAGAGGGTGAAAATGTCACTAATACTATCCGTACAGAAAAGGTTGGTATGGTAGCCTCAACCATAGCCTCATTACCAAGAGTAAGAGAAGCCTTATTACGCCGACAGCGGGCTTTTGCCGAAGCACCCGGCCTAGTTGCGGATGGTCGTGACATGGGTACAGTCGTGTTTCCAAAAGCCATCGTTAAAATATTTTTAACCGCTACCCCTGAAGAGCGCGCCAATCGCAGATATTTAGAGTTGAAAGCCAAAGACCATGATGTTAATATCAGCGACCTTTTGAGTGAAATTCAGGCAAGAGATGAGCGCGATATTAATCGTGCTACTGCACCGCTTAAACCCGCTGCAGATGCTTATATCCTAGATTCCACTGATAAATCAATTGAACAAGTGTTGGCAGAGGTGCTGGATTATGCAGGTTTAAAACTCCCTGCATTAGTATAAATCACGCTTAAACCACATTTTGGACAGCCTGCTAAATGGATTTAACAGGTAAATTTAGTAACCCCACACGAACATGATGATCTGTGGTGCACTTAACTGAAAAAGTGAATATGACTGAAAATTTTGCACAAATGTTTGAGGAAAGCCTCAACACAATCGAAACCCGTCCTGGCTCTATCGTTAAAGGTACAGTTGTTGCTATATTAAAAGACGTTGTTATGGTCGATGCTGGCCTTAAGTCTGAAGCGGCTATTCCTGTAGAGCAGTTTAAAGCGGCAAACGGTGAAATCGAAGTAAGCGTAGGCGATATCATTGATGTAGCACTTGACGCGATTGAAGATGGTTTCGGTGAAACTTTATTATCTCGCGAAAAAGCTAAGCGTCATGAATCTTGGGTACGTTTAGAAAAAGCCTGTGAAGAAAAAGAAACTGTAATCGGTGTTATCACTGGTAAAGTTAAAGGTGGTTTCACAGTTGAAGTTGACGGTATTCGTGCATTCTTACCGGGTTCATTAGTTGACGTACGTCCAGTACGCGATACTTTGCACCTAGAGAACAAAGATCTTGAGTTCAAAGTCATTAAGTTAGACCAGAAGCGTAACAACGTTGTTGTTTCACGCCGTGCTGTTATCGAATCAGAAAGCAGCCATGAACGTGACCAGTTGTTAGAAACTCTGGAAGAAGGCATGGAAGTTAAGGGTATTGTTAAAAACTTAACTGACTACGGTGCTTTCGTAGACTTAGGTGGCGTAGACGGCTTACTACATATCACAGATATGGCATGGAAGCGCGTTAAGCACCCAAGCGAAATTGTTAACGTGGGTGATGAAATCCCAGTTAAAGTATTAAAATTTGATCGCGAGAAGCAACGTGTTTCTTTAGGTCTTAAGCAAATGGGTGAAGATCCATGGGCTGCTATCGCTTCTCGTTACCCAGAAGGTGCTCGCATCACTGGTCGCGTAACTAACCTGACAGACTACGGTTGTTTCGTTGAAATCGAAGAAGGCGTTGAAGGTTTAGTACACGTTTCAGAAATGGATTGGACTAACAAAAACATCCACCCATCTAAAGTTGTTAACTTAGGTGATTCAGTGGAAGTTATGGTTCTAGAAATTGACGAAGAACGTCGTCGTATTTCTTTAGGTCTGAAACAATGTAAAGCTAACCCTTGGGAAGAATTTGCTAAGGGCTTCAACAAAAACGATCGTGTTAGCGGTAAGATCAAGTCAATCACTGACTTTGGTATCTTTATCGGCTTAGACGGCGGTATCGATGGTTTAGTACACTTATCTGATATTTCTTGGAACGCAACTGGTGAAGAAGCCGTTCGTGATTTCAAGAAAGGCGACGAAGTACACGCTGTTGTATTACAAGTTGACCCAGAGCGCGAGCGTATTTCTTTAGGTATCAAGCAAATGGATGAAGATCCATTTAACGATTACCTTGCCGACAACAAAAAAGGTGCTATCGTTAAAGGTGAAGTAACTGCCGTTGACGCTAAAGGCGCTACAGTAATGTTGCAAGGCGCAGTAGAAGGTTATATCCGTGTATCTGATATTGCGCGTGAGCGTACTGAAGATGCCTCTACTGTTCTAAAAGTTGGCGAAGAAGTTGAAGCTCGTTTAATGGGTGTTGATCGCAAAAACCGCGTAATCAGCCTGTCAATCAAAGCTAAGTTCGAAGTCGAAGAAAAAGAAGCTATGGAAACTGTCAATAAGAAGCAAGAAGAAGCTGATTTTGGTAGTAACGCTATGGCTGATGCATTTAAAGCTGCTCAAAAGCAGGATTAATTGCTAGCAAGGCAGGGGGCATTTGCCTCCTGCTTTAATAATTTGCAACTATGCTGGAGGGTCTATGACCAAGTCTGAATTAATTGAAAAATTAGCTACTGATTTCCCCCATATTCAGGTCAAAGATGTTGAGGCCTCAGTTAAAGAAATTCTAGAGCAAATGGCACAATCGTTATCTAGTAACGAGCGTATTGAAATTCGTGGTTTTGGTAGCTTTTCGTTACACTATCGTGCACCACGTGTTGGACGTAATCCTAAAACCGGTGAAAAAGTAGAATTAGACGGTAAATACGTACCACACTTTAAACCAGGAAAAGAATTACGTGACAGAGTAATAAATAACATCTGATCACCTTTAATTATTAGGTATCGGGCGTAAACGGAGCTACACTTGCGCAGAATACTTTTTATACTTTTTATTTTATCCCTAATTTTCCTCGGGATAATGTTTGGCTCAATTAATCAACAACTTACTGAACTTAACTTACTTATAGTCAGTATGCCTCTTCGTGTTGTTGATATAGCGCTAATATTCTTACTATTAGGCATTGTGCTTGGGATGCTTATCGCTATGTTGTTTAGTTTACAACGTAAAGCTAAAGGCTTGCTAAAAAAGTCGACGGATAACGCCTAATTTTATGCAAGAACTGCTATTTTTGTTATTACCGGTAGCCGCCGCTTATGGCTGGTTTATGGGCAGAAACAGCACTAAACATAAAGAATTAAAGGGTAGAGCCAGTATTACCCGCAATCTATCATCTGGCCTTAATTTTTTACTAACCGATCAAGAAGATAAAGCGATAGAGCAATTATTAGAATTGCTAGATATCGAAGCCGCTACTATAGAAACCTATTTAGCCTTAGCGACCTTATTTCGTCGTAAAGGCGATTGGGATAAAGCTATTCGTATCCACGAGAAGCTGCACCATTTAAAATTACCTAAGCCACAAGCACAACAAATTCAATTTGAATTAGCTAAAGATTACTTCTCAGCTGGTTTATATGATCGCGCAGAAAACTTATTAGTTAGCTTAGTTAAATCACCTAAATTAGCCGAGCTAGCACTCAGACAGTTATTTAGCATCTTTATAGCAACCCAAGAGTGGCATAAAGCAGAACTCTATAGTCAAGCCGTAGCCGCAACCAGTGCTAATACCTTACATATTACTATGGCTAATATGCTAGTTGAGGCTGCACAAGTTAATAAAACAGCTACCCCAACTACCCTAAGTAGTATTGCTAAACAGTATCCACAAGCTATAAGACCTAAATATGAATTAGGTTTAGTCGCTTTAGATAAGGCAGACTTGAAGCTGGCAAAATCGGCATTTTTACATATTGTTCAGCTTAAGCCACAGTGGAGCGCAGAGTTACTGCCACTGCTATTACAATGTCCATTCGAGCAAGATGAATGGTATCAATTGCTAAGTGGCTTAGCTAATAAACAACACAATATAACAGCGATAGCCATGTTAAGCGATTGGTTAGCCGAGCAAGGTACAGCAACAGTAGCCGAGCAATTACTACTAGACCAAGTAAAGCAACAGCCCAGCATTCGTTTATTCCAAAAGCTATTACAAGTACGGCAACAGCAGTCAAGCTTAGCATTTGAATATTTATCTTCAATTGAAGGCTTAGTTCAGGCTTATTTAGATAAAAAAGTTTTATTTAGTTGTCGTAACTGTGGTTTTAAAACCCGTAAACAATATTGGTTATGTCCATCTTGCCAGCAATGGGAAACCGTTGAGCCAATTAGTGGTATTGATGGTCGTTAAATAAGGAAACAGTATTATCATGTCTTGTCAGACGCCTATCGTAGTCGCTTTAGACTTTGAAAAAAAAGCCGATGCACTTAATTTAGTGAGTCAATTAGATCCAAGTTTATGTCGATTAAAAGTGGGCAAAGAAATGTTTACCCATTTTGGGCCGCAGTTTGTTAGCGACTTACAATCACGTAAATTCGATGTATTTTTAGATTTAAAGTTTCACGATATTCCTAATACGGTCGCTAAAGCCGTGACTGCAGCAGCAGATTTAGGCGTTTGGATGGTTAATGTCCATGCCAGTGGTGGCAGTAAAATGATGACAGCTGCAGGTGAAGCTTTAACCCGTTTTGGTACTGATAAGCCGCTTTTAATAGCCGTGACTATTCTAACCAGTATGGAGCAAAGTGATCTTACAGAGCTAGGTATTAATCATAGTATTGCCGAGCAAGTAATGCGGTTAGCGAAACTTACTCAACAATCTGGCTTAGATGGGGTAGTTTGTTCAGCCCACGAAGCGGTGCAATTAAAACAATTGCTAGGTACAGAGTTTAATTTAATTACCCCAGGTATTAGGCCCGCTAGCAGCAGCCAAGATGACCAAAAGCGTATAATGACACCAAGTCAGGCCTTAACAGCAGGGGTAGATTATATGGTAATAGGCCGGCCTATTACTAAAGCAGCTAATCCATTAGTTGCCCTTAATGCTATTGTTGCTGAGTTAGCTGCTAACAAACAATAACTCTGCTCTATAAACTGCTTGCTTAATAATTAACAACCCCATAAGACAGTAATCAATTATTATCTTATGGGGTTGTTATGGAACAGCAAACAAAAAATCTACCGGCTGAAGCGCGCAAAGCGGTAACCGTTGAATCTGTTATCCGACTTGCTGGTTCGCAAAATCCAAGCGAAATTACAACTGCAGCAATAGCTAAGCATATGAAGCTGACTCAAGGCGCTTTATTTCGTCACTTTCCTAATAAAGAAGCTATCTGGTTAGCGGTTATGGGGTGGGTAGCGGATAAGCTATTAACCAGAATAGAGCATTCTGCTAAGGGGCTTGACTCGCCATTAGCGGCTTTAGAAGCGATGTTTATGGCGCATATTGAGTTTGTCGCCGAGCATCCTGGCGTGCCAAGAATGATGTTTGGTGAGCTACAACGTTCAGAATCAACACCGGCTAAAATGATGGTACAAACTTTAATTAAACGCTATTCCGAGCGATTAATTAAGCTGCTTGAACAAGGTAAGCAATGTGCTGAGTTATCGCCAAGCTTAGACAATCAAGCTGCTGCCACTTTATTTATTGGCACTATCCAAGGCTTAAAAAAGCGCTATGGTTCAGGTGATACGGCATTTTATGCTTTAAAAGATGTAAACATGCATGTTGCACCTGGCGAAGTAGTTGGCTTAATTGGTCCTTCAGGCTCAGGAAAAAGCACCTTACTAAAATGTTTAGGCGCTATTATTGATCCCACAGCAGGCAAAATGATCTTAAATAATGAGGTTATTTATGATCAAGGTTGGAAAGTTAAAGATTTACGAGCGTTGCGCAGAGATAAAATAGGCTTTGTATTTCAAGCACCGTATCTAATTCCGTTTTTAGATGTCACCGACAATGTAGCGTTATTACCCATGTTAGCCGGCATTAATAATGAAACATCGCGCTAAAGCCATGCCAGCACAATTGTCAGGCGGCGAGCAGCAACGCGTAGCCATTGCCCGTGGCCTTGTAAATCGCCCACCTATTATTTTAGCCGACGAACCCACAGCACCTTTAGATTCAGAGCGGGCCATAACGGTTATTCGCATTTTAAATAACATGGCCGCTAAATATCAAACCGCCATTATCGTTGTTACGCATGATGAGAAAATTATTCCCACCTTTAAACGTATTTATCATATCCGCGACGGCGTAACCCATGAAGAAGCAAGCCAAGACAAAAGCTTTGATTAAAAAGTTAGCTTAAAAGTAAAATAAGTAACATAAATGGTGTTGTGGTCATTTTTAATCTAAGTTGATAACGCCAACCATCTAAAATTGCTTTTAAACACAACTACTGATAATCCATTTTTAGCAATATTTACAGCTAATTTAAATTACATTATAATATCCCATAATGCAGATTTTATGTTAAATAAATTGTTTTAAATCAGATATTTACATGTGAAAAGCCGTTTTTATTGGAAACGGCTTTTTTATATGTTTACTCCCTTCGGTCGTAAAAAACAGAAAAGTGTCCTTTATTACCTAAATACTAACGATGTCGTGAGTCAGTTCGGATGTAATAGGACTCCGAACTAAAAAGCAGCACGCCAGCCAGCCGCCTCGCGTCTGTCTGTCTGTCGCGCTGATGCCTGATAACTTATCATTATGAGGCTTTGGCGGAAAAATCGCAGGCGCGGAGACGCGCCAAGAATAAAAGAAAAAATGCGCGCGTGAGAACGCGCAAGATGGTGAGCGCCTAAGAAGGCGCGAGAATTAACGCAACAAGTTGCGGAACGCTAAAGCGAAATGATGTCGCTTGCAGCGGGCTTTATCAGGCTTCGCCTGTTTGTCTATCAGGGCGCGAACGGGGCGAATTGAAGCATCAAGAAAAGCTACGCGGATTAGTAATTTATTGCATCAAGATTGTTTGGCTTCCGCTACGCGTCTCCTTCCAGTCGATGCTCGCTATCATGGCCTTCGGCCATTTATTTAGCATAAGCCCTAGCGCATGCAGTTTTACGATGTAAATCAGAAGAAGGTAAATTGTCTTTTTTATACTGCTCAGTCCAAAATTTACAAAGTTTTATATCATTTTCTTTTGCAGCTATTCTTTGCTTTTCAGCTGTTGTTAGTTCTTTTTTTTGCGGCTGGGGTGCAGATAGTGAAGGTAATTTATTTAAATCTCTCTGTAAGCCAGCTGAGTGCTGAGGAATAATTAATGCTGGTTTACTACTAAATAAACCATGAATGCGATGCTCATAATCGTTAAGAGCGTAACGAATAGATAAATCAAATAAAGCTAAGATAATAAAAAAAGCGGTAAGTATAGCGGCAATAATGACAAAATATAATTTAGTGTAATTTAATGACATAGTTATATCCCTATAAAAAATATAACTATATCAAAGTATGCTGACTTGGTTAACTGTTAGTATCTTGGGAAAATATACTGAGTGCCGTTATAGGTGAGTATTGGCATACGGTTTAGGAATTGAAAATCAAAACCTAAGTGGTTTAGATAGTGGCCATCAACAATTAACGAAGGTTTTATAAATTCATCGTCATTTTTAGATTCTTTTTCATCGTACGGTAGCTCACACGAAAAAAAATGAACTGAACTATAACGGCCATATTTATCTTTTTTTAATTCAAACCCTGCATAAATCAGTTCATCACACAGC
Organism: Rheinheimera sp. MMS21-TC3; assembly: GCF_032229285.1. Classification (NCBI taxonomy): domain Bacteria; kingdom Pseudomonadati; phylum Pseudomonadota; class Gammaproteobacteria; order Chromatiales; family Chromatiaceae; genus Rheinheimera; species Rheinheimera sp. MMS21-TC3. The sequence goes on along the minus strand of NZ_CP135084.1, from coordinate 1,825,414 downwards.
TGGCCAATAGGAGTATCGGCAGAAAGCAATGAATGGGGCTTAATATCAGGTAAAACAAAATCGGTTTTTGTAGGTTGTGAATTTTGTGAATTTGAATTTTGTTGAACATGATTAACTGATAACGGTTCTTGCACTTCATTAGATGACCAAGAGCCATTCACAACACGCCAAGCCAAAAAAACAACAAGAAAAGGGAGCGGAATAGCAAAAAGTAATTTTTTGGGTATTACTAATTTATGAGTGTGAGCATCAGCAGACCAATACAAACCATAAAAATCTTTATCACGTTTAATAATGCTGCTTATAGTGTTTTTTTTCTGAAAATAATCGTCTTGATCGAATACTTTATCAGCTTGATAACGAGTAACACGGCTAGATTTAAACGGGTTAAAGTAATGAACATGACAACCAGTAAGCCGCCTAACGTGGTTATCCATAAGCTTAGCATCTTGCGTTACTAAATGAATGTCCCAGCCTTTATGTCTATGCGTTTCAAACTCTGAACAATGCCGAGGTACTTTAGCCCCAACGGGGCGAGGCGGGAAAGTTTGCTGACATTCATCAATAATGATTATGCTATTGCGTGGTAACTCAAACCACAGAGCAGGCTCAGAAAAATGTCTAAAATCTAAATTAAATTGCTTTAGTGAATCAACATTAATGTGCTCTTTTTCGGCCAACTGTAAATAGAGTTCTAATTTTTTTCTGGCTCGCTCTGGATAAACGCGCCTAACCCAATACAGCCATAATTCAACATCACCTTTATTTTCAAGCCAAGCATCAAATAAATACCTTAAATGAGGGAAAGTATCTAAAGAAGCCAATTCGCCCTCCTGATGTATTTCAAGCAAGGTTTTTTGAATTGGTTTTTTAAGCTTTTCACCTATAGATGGAAAATAACAGCCATAAAACCAACCAGCAAAGCTATTACAAACCTCAAAATCAAGCATCAGTAACTTGATATTATTATAAAATATCTCTCGTCCCTGGGAATGTTTATCATGGCAAATTTCTTTAAGTGTATTTAGGGTTTTACTTGCACCAGGCAAGCCCGTTCTTAAATAAAGCATTAGCCGTCACTCCCTAAAGTTGGGGCACGTCTTTTACCAGCAGATGTAACAGAAGAAAAACCAGATAAGGCAAGCCGAGCAGCTAAACCGCCAAATAATATCGACATAGCTTCATCAATTTTTGCTATTGAAACAAAGGTTAATAAATCGGCTGAAACACCAGATAATGCAGATTTAACCTCATTAAATACTTGGTCTAATGCAAAAGTACCTAATTCATAGGTGACATAGCCCACACCAGCACCAACTAATAAATTGATAATATAAGGGCCTAAAGAAGTTGCTAAAAAAGCAATAATCCAGACTCTCCAGCTTAAAAATAAAGTACTTAAGGCAGCACCAAGCCATGCAATTAACGGCATTATTTACGCACTCCAAAAGCTATGAAACCTGATAAAAATAAAGCACCTGCTTTAATTAGATAACCAATAACGGTAAAAGCATCGCAGTATGGTTGCCAATCAATAGTAAAATTCTTATATAAAATATTCATCGAGCGAGGGGCGGGGCAAGTTGAAGAACCAGCAGACCAAGTGAATTGGTCGCGGTAATCACTCAATGAAACAGTGCCTTTTTCTAAATCAGTTATTGATTCATCACCAGTTAAACCTAAATCAGATAATAAAGAGCCTGTACCATCATCAATTTCTAACGCATCACCGTAAAGCCCTTCACGTAATGATTTAGCAGCCGAGCCTGTGTTATCTTCAATACCTTTTAATGCTTTATTGCCAATATCTAACTTTCCAGCAAGCTTGTTTGTGTTGTCTTGATCACGTTTTATTTGTTCGGATAAGAGCTTATTAGTTGCGTCTTGCCTAGTTTCTACACCGATTAAAACGTCTTTGAAATCTCTTTTTTTCATATCAGAGTTTGGCTTATCAGGATCGGTAATATCATCATTAGGTTCAGGAATATCAGAGGGGCAGGCATAGCCGTTTGTTGTAATTATGCAATCATCTAAGCTCGGCAAGTCTGGTTTGTCAGCACAGATAAAATTATCTAGATTTTCACCAACAAAACCGCAGCCGCTTTCACAATTAGAATAAACAGGCTCACCATTAACTGATTCAACATCACATTTTTCATTAGGGTCTGCATAACAAACTTCTGAACCAGAACCAGTTAAAAAACAATCTTCAGGAGGGACAATACAATTACCAAAATCATCTTTTTCACATTCTTCATCACATAGGCCAGTTTCAGTGTCGCATTCTTGAGTAGGTATGCGGTAACACCACTGGTTAAGATCATAAGGTGGGGCTGCTGATGATGGGCCGTTTGGATGAGTTATAGGGCATTCGATCTCTTCACTTGCTATATAATCAACTGGGTGAGTAGTTGATTCTGTAGAAACTTGATCTGGTGCTGGAGTAATGTCACAAGAATAAATAGCATTACCTTTGTCATCACGACCAATCATATTGCGAGTTGCTTTTAATCTAGTGTACGTTGTTGTATAAATTACATTTTCAATTACTGTAACAATTCCACCGTCAGGTGGGAGAGGTGATGGACAATTAGTAGTTAAATTAGACGTAACAGTTTTTGATACAGATTGAGTTCTGGAACCATCAACAGCTAAACCTGAGCAATTCGGAGGAGGAGTAGTATTATTTAGATTTAATACTGCTGAATGATATGATTCTAACGTTGGATAAGATGCCGCTGGCAACGGATAAGAAGCGCGAATACTAACTATATCGCAACTTTGCTCAGGCGCTACAATTCCGCAAGCCTGTAATGAAGGCAGCCATGTTTCACCAGATTTACAATCCAATGGCGTTGGAACATAAGGATCAGGTTCTATTTCTTGTGCATTTATTTGTAATGAAAATAAAAAAGCCCCGAATATCAGGGCTAATAACAGGGCTTTTTGCATTAGTGTTAGCCTTATGAGTCAAAAAGAATATAAAGAGCCATAAGGCCGACAATGATAAAAACATCATCGGCCGTAAACATTAGCTGAACAACATACCGCGAGCCCATTTCCAGACAATACCAGCGAAACCAGCAGCTAAGAACGCAGAGCCAATAGTTGCGGCTGCGGCTGTGAAGTCAGTTTGAAAAGCAGTAGCTTCGGCTGATACATCAATAGCAGCCATTACAGGCGAAGAAGCAACAACAGAACCAACAGCAGTTAAAAGTAAAACTTTCATTTTATTCATAGGATTAATCCCCAATATTAATTAAAAGAACCACTTTAAGAGTTTTTTAATACTCCAAGCAGCCAATAAAACCGCAGTTAATGCGGGTACTATTTGGACAAATTCACCATACGTTAGAGGTAACGCACTGGCAGTTTGAACCCAAATTAAAGGTTCAGGACATACACCCTCAACAGGTGTTGTTGGGCAAGCCTGAACGTATCTCATTAGCTAGCGGCCTTAGTGGCTGGCTTAGCATCAAAATGAGCATCAAAAATAATAAAGCTGATTTTTTCTTCACCTTTTTGTTTTACAACATCAAAAACACCTTCAAAAGTAACGGGCTGGCCATAGCATTTAGCGTGTTCTAAACGCTTTGCTAGTTGAATGTTAGGTTTCCCCGTTTCTTCATCAACAAGGTTAAGCTTTACGCGAGGTGAGCCGTAAGCGACATTACCATCACGGCCAGTAGACTTGGCGCGAGTGTTTACCACTTCAACGTTAGCCCAAACGATAGGTTCGCCAGAGTCGCGGTCATTAATTGTTCCAGCCGAGACAGATAATAATAAGTAAGTTTCAGTAGCCATTTTCAATCCTTAAGCAGTTAATAAAATTAAATTGTTTGTAGTCGGGGCGCGATACCAATTAGGGTTGTAATTGTGATCCCTTCTCGTAATTTCACGCTGATTTTTAATCATTGGTAAAACGTTTCTATCAGTTCTGAAAGGAATAGATATATCTAAGCCAAGCGTTAGCAAGCGTTTTTTATGAACATAAAAATTATTGTTTTTAGGTGTTACTTGGTGAAAATGCGGATTGTGCATCCAGCTCATAGCCCAAGACTGCGAAGCATTAGCGGATTGACGAGAGCCGCAAACGCCATTAGCTAAAAGCTGGTCTGCAATGGTTGTATAATCCATGGTAGCCACCTCTAAAGTTTGTGTAAGCTTTTCAAGTGTTGTTAAAGTTTTATGATTTACTAAACGGTTAATATCTACAAAGCCGTAGTACTGGAGATCATATCGGGTAAGTTTTTTAGATTTGAATGAGTGCTCTTCTCGTATAATTCCGGCATTTTTACAGTGTTGAATTACTTTTTCATAATATTCAATATCGTCTGATGAACCCCCTTTAACATTAGATTTTTGCTTATCGATTAAATCGACATGTTTAATATAAAACTTTGTATAATCCCAGCTGCTACCACGGCCAGACTTAGAACTACTAAAATCAACAGTAGCCCCGTTCGGGTATAAAAAAGGGTGCTTACCATTAGGTAAGCTAAGCGAAGAAAGCGCCCTGAGAAATTGATAGCAATTCTCAGCCCCAACAGAATGATTTTTCGTAATATCAACATGACTAAAATGTGCGCCGGTATAAAGTTTGCGTTGTGCTTCATTTTCTTTACCCTGTAAAAATTCAAAGCGGCCAGTTGTGAAGTGGGGAAGCCCAACGTGATCTAAAATTTTATTATATACAGCGATACACTCTTCAAATGTTTCAAAACCTAGTAGGTTTTCCATGCGGCCAAAGCGTGAAGGGTTACCCTCAACATATACACGAGAGCCATTACAATGGACGCGAACGGACGTACTAAAAGACGACATGACAGGGTATTTACCCTTAATTTTTAATACATCATCAGTTTCACCTGTGAACAGGTCAAAATCTATTGCGCCAGTTTTACCCAAAAATGGCAAAGTATCTGAATGAGTTTGCCAAACGTTTAATTTATCAATGAACCAATTTGTAGTAGTTAATCCAGTTGATAAATGAGACATATCAAAGCACCTCAGCCGTTTGATAGTTACATGAGCCAAAAGGCATTACGTAATGGATGCGGGACTTAGGAACACCAGCTGAGTGAAACGTATTAATAACTTCACTTTGCTGTAAGAATGGTCGGTCAGTATCAAACGCAATTTGAGCAAATTTATTTTTAACAGGAGTTTTTAACCAAACATAAACACCAAAGCCATTAACCTGGTCGCTTATGATGATTGGTGAGAAATCTATAGCAGCGATTAAATCATGCTGTAATAGCGTTATAACATCCTGAATATTCATGCCATGCACCATAAATGCTCAGGCAGCCAGTTAAAGCGAGATGAATATCTTTCGTTTGTTGTATCCCAAAAAGTACAGCAGGGATTGCATGAAGCTTGAAAAATTAATTCGTCTTTATCGTCTCCAAAAAAAGCCAGTTCTGAAACAAATTCAGACGATAAGCATTTAGGGCAAATAGGGCGCTCGCCAACTAACTCAGGAGAGTTTTCAGCGGTAACCAGTTGCTCAGCTGAAAGTTGACGAGCTATAAAAGATAAACGGTCATCATAATACTGAAAATCATCATTAATGATGACAGCTAAAGCATATTTATTATCCGTTACTGGCCAAAACTCAATATAATGACAATCAACTTTTACAACAAAGCATTTGTTTATAGTTGGTTCGTGATAAGTAAAGCCAAGCTCGATTAGTTTGGTAAGTGCTTCTTCTAAATTTGAAGCGTTAAACAAAACTGTTTTAATTAGGTTTAATTCGCTCATGGTTACCGCCTGAGTTATACTAAATTAGTTAAATAAAGTTTCCAAAATTGGATACATTCTTATTATGATCCTTTTAAATCTGCTGTCAAGCTTGGAAACAAGAAAGGAGATAAAAATGTTTAGCGCTGGACTAATCGAAGAACTAAAAAAAGTTAAAGGCTTTACTAAAGACGTTCAAGCAGCGGAAGAAATACCGAATTTAACAAGGGCAAACATAAGCCATATTAAATCTGGTAGTAGAAACCTAACGGAAGAGCAAGCGCTATATATTGCAGAGCAATGCAATTTAAATAAAGAATGGGTTCTGGTAAACCTAGCCGAAGAAGTATCAAGATCACCAGAAGCAAAAAAAGTTTGGCATGAGTTCGCAAAAAAGCTTAGTAAGTCAGTAACAGCCGCAGCACTGGCTTTAATTGTTATATTTAGCGGCTTGGAAGCTAAACACGAGCCAAGTGCTTTAAGCACATAGTTTGTATAACCCATAATGTATATTATGTTAAATTAACTATTAATAGAGCTTCTTTTCATAGAACAGAAAATCTGCATTTAACTGACCTTAAAGCTTTGTGCTGATAGCTTTTTTGAAACGCCTTTTATCTCTAAACCAAAGCACTGTACCGTTAGTTTTCTTCATCTCAAATAGATCTATAGACACTGCCTCAATGGCCTGACGAAGAAGATTCATTAATTTTGTATCACGTTTAATATTAACCGTAGGCTTTTGAGTTGGCGATAACTCAACTTCAGTTTCTGGCTCATCTAAATATAGAAATCGTGAGCAACTATTAACAAATGCTAAAGAAGCTTTCCTTTCCCCAGCTAGCTTAAAACTGAGCTTATATATTAATACCTCATTTGGTTGTTTTTTTATCTAGAAATATCACCAAAAACCACTACACTGTATACTTATACAGTTTTGAGGTGGTTATGTCAGTAACACTTATTGGTAATGCCGATTTTTGGCCCAAGCAGCCTATGCCTTTTTTTTGTGATCCGGTACAGGCGGGGTTCCCCTCACCTGCGCAAGATTATATTGAGCGAACCATAGATTTAAATGAGTTATGTATTCGTCATCCTAATTCAACTTTTTTTGTAAGGGTGCAAGGTAATTCTATGATGGATGCAGGTATTTTTGATGCCGATGTCTTAGTGGTAGACCGCTCAATTGATGCTGAACATGGTGATATTGTCGTTGCTGCTATTGCTGGCGAGTTTACCGTTAAAGAGCTTTGTACCCAGCCTAAATTGCAGTTATTACCCCGTAACCCAGCTTTTAATGCTATTCAGTTTAGTGATGGCGATGAGCTAAATATTTTTGGTGTGGTAACCAATGTTATTAGGCAAATAAAACGCAAATGAATACTAAGGTCTTTGCGCTGGTAGATTGTAATAATTTCTATGCTAGCTGCGAAAAGTTATTTCGGCCTGATTTAGTTAATACGCCAGTAGTAGTGTTATCTAATAACGATGGCTGCGTGGTTGCTCGCTCTAAAGAAGCTAAAAAACTTGGCATTAAAACGGGTGTGCCCTTGTTTAAGGTGCGTCATTTGATACAAAAATATGGTATCAAAGTCTTTTCCTCTAACTATGCTTTATACGCTGATATATCGCAGCGGGTAATGAATAGCTTGCAATATTTAGCGCCCAGAGTCGAAGTCTATTCTATTGATGAAGCCTTTTTAGATTTAACCGGAGTTATTTATAAATCTGATCTTACTGAGTTTGGTTTATTGGTGCGTCACACTATTAAAAAAAACATTGGTATAACGGTTTGTGTGGGTATAGCACCCACTAAAACCTTAGCTAAATTAGCTAACCATGCTGCTAAAATGTGGCATAAAACCGGCGGTGTGGTCGACTTAACCAGTAAAGAGCGACAGCGTAAGCTTATGGCACTATTGCCAGTAAATGAGGTATGGGGAATTGGCCGTAAACTCACTAAGCGTTTACAGCAACTAGGTATTACTACGGCACTGCAGTTGGCCGATAGCGATGCTAAATTTATTCGTGAGCACTTCTCTGTTGTCGTTGCACGCACGGTTAGTGAGCTTAATGGTGTGTCTTGCATTGCACTAGAAGAGATCGCTCCTACTAAACAGCAGATTATTAGTAGCCGATCTTTTGGCGAGCGCATAACCGATAAACAGCAAATGCGTGAGGCCATTAGTGAATACATTAGCCGGGCTTGCACTAAGTTGCGCCAAGAGCAACAACAGGCTAAGCATCTTACCTTGTTTTTGCATACCAGCCATTTTAGTGATACAGAGCCGGCTTACAGTGCGAGTAAAAGCACTGCGCTAACTAGGCCCAGCAGTGATACTCGGCTTTTTTTGGCCAGTGCAATGACACTGCTTGATGGGCTATGGGTAAATGGTTATCGCTATGCTAAAGCGGGCGTAATGCTTGCCGACTTTTATGATCCTGATGTATATCAGGCAGGCTTATTTGATGATGCAGTTAGGCCACAAGAATCAACGCAGAAACTGATGCAACTAATAGATACATTAAATGCTAAGCAGCCCAAAACAATTTGGTTTGCCAGTCAAGGCACTAAGCAAGACTGGTCGATGAAACGTGAGCTATTATCACCGGCCTATACAACAAACTGGTTAGAACTACCTGTGGTTAAATAAATATTAAGCCGGCGTAATTTATTTTTTTACGGCTTGGCCTTAGCTAAATTATAAGCCTCAGTACCCCATAGCGGCACGGTTGATAAGCTGTGCTTAAAGCTGCCTGAGGTTTCTTTAGTGGAATAAGCTAAATACATTAAGGTTTGGTTTTCTGTATCTAAAATGCGTCTTATCTTCATGCTTTTAAAGAAAATACTTTTAGATTTAGTAAATAGCACCTCACCGTTTTTGCTTGTATCTATTTGCGCTAGCATGGTACGGGTTATGGGGCCGGTTTGTCGGCAGGATATCGAACTGTCAGAGGGATCAGACAAGTTTAAGTTGGCTTCAATACTTGATACATGACAAGTAACGCCTGTGACGACAGGATCAGTAAAGGCATCTAGTTTAATATCTTTAGTGGTAAAAAGGCCAAGAGAGACATCCCCTACTTCATTGTTATTACAGCCCACTAGCATTAGTGCAGATAATGCTAAAACATATTTTATTGCTCCCATCGAACTCTCCTACTTTAATAACACTAAATAACTAGCCAATAGGCTCTTTTTTTACTCAGACTTTTGCAACTAAACAGCGAAAAGTCGCAGCAATTTTGTAACTTCCATCTGCTTGTCGAAATGGCTGCAATGCTGCAGCATGTGCTTGATCTACGGCTTGTTCTGTTGAATTTTCTATTGCTTTTACTGCAACGCCAGAAGATTTAAGGCCAGTAAGTGCAGTGGCTAAATCAGGATAATACCAAGGGGATGCAAGATCAAAAATTTCTATAGGTTGCAATGCGGCATTTAAAGCGAAAGTACGAAGTACAGCTTCGTCTGATAGTGATAGAGTATCCGGTTGGTCATCGTCGTCGCCGCGCCGAAGGTATGCCATTATTAGAACAAAAATTTAAAGCTAACTTAGCCACTCGCTTCCCGCCAGAGCAGTGCCAAACTATCTTTAGCCTGTGCAGTAATCAAACTAAGCTAGAAGCAACAGCAGTAAACCGCTTTATGGATCTATTTGTGATAGCTTAGCTTAATACTATAAAGTGCGAACCAGAGTAAATCAGCATTAAAGATTACCTCTAATTAATAGGATTATAAAATGACCATTAAAAATAAACAGCCTAATGAACAAACTAGTGAACCTAGCATTGCAAATTTTGCCGCATTAAAAACAGCTATTGCCAACGGTGAAGTAGCACTACTAAAAAGCTTGATCGTTAAGCAACCCATGCAAGAAATGGAGAGAAGTTATCTTATTGAATTAGCCAAACTAAACAATAACCCTGAGATAATGAAGCTACTTAACGCCATACCAGTAAAAGAATAAAACGGTCAATTTTGCAAACATATTAAGCATAACTTTACTAATAAGTATTAACAAAAAAGCAGCGAAGTTATCGCTGCTTTTTTATTTGATTTTACAGTTAAGATTCTAATTGTTCAGCATGATCTAACTCAGTTTGCAGACGTTTTGTTTCATCTGCTCGTGGTTTAGTAAAGCGTGCTAGGGCAAGGTATAACACTGGGGTTAAATAAAGCGTAAATATTACAGCTATACCTAAACCACCAAATACTACCCAGCCAATAGCATTTCTCGCTTCTGCCCCAGCACCACTAGATAAAATTAACGGTAAAGAGCCTAACAAGGTTGATAATAGCGTCATGGTAATGGGGCGTAAACGAATACTTGCTGCCTGCTCTACCGCTTTGCGCACACTGTAACCTTGGTCGCGTAATTGATCGGCAAACTCCACCAATAAAATAGCATTTTTAGCCAGCAAACCAATTAACATAACTAAGCCAATTTGCGAGTAAATATTAATAGAAGTCCCGGTTAAAAACAGAGCAAATAAAGCAGCAGCAATACCAAAAGGCACTGTTGCCATTACTACTACAGCACTGTTAACACTTTCAAATTGAGCTGCTAACACTAGCAGCACTATAACAAAAGCGAGTACATAGGTTAAAGTAACTTCGCGAGCGGTTTCTTCAAAGGTTAAGGCTTCACCTAAGAAAATTAAGCCTATGTTGCTTGGTAAATGTTGTTCTCCTAAACTACGCAGCTTTGTCACTATCTCTTGTAATGGCAGGCCATCTGCTAGTTCCATTTCCATTTCAATAGCGCGACGTTGGGCTTGGCGCTCTAACTCAGCAGCCACCCCTTCTTCAGAAATATAGGCTAGGCTTGATAAAGGCACTAAGTTACCTGAGCTTGAACCCACATAAAGATTCGCTAAATCGGTAGGATCTTTGATTTGCTCACTTTGGGCTTGCAATATTATTGGAATGGCCTGATCACCGACATTTAAATCAGCAATATTATCGCCATTAATAGCCACCCGCAGGGTGCTGGCAATATCAGACAAAGGCACTCCTAACTCTTGCGCTCGGCGTCGGTCTATATTCACTCTTAACTGTGGTTGAGTTGGCTGATAAGAGATCCTTGGCATGCCAAGTTCCGGAAGCTCTTGCTGGATAATTTTAGAGAAGTTTTGCGCCGCTGCAAAAATCTCATCATAACTCTGTCCGGTTAACGCTAGTTGTAAGCCGCCTCCTTGACCTCGCAAATTAAGGCTGTTAGAGCCAAAAGCTCTAGCTGGTGCACCGGGTATAGCTGCAAGCGGACCACGGATTTCATCTATAATTTGCTGTTGCGTACGCGAACGTTCATCCCAGTGTTTTAGTGGCACAGTAATAAAAGCCAAATTCTGATCCCACTGACCAACTACTGTATAAATTGAGTCTATGTCACCGCCATTCACGTAAGGCAGTAAGATATCTTCCATTTTATCGGCTTGGCGGTCCATAAAGTTTAAGCCTACGCCATCTGGCCCTCGGGCAAAAACCCGAATGGTGCCTCGATCTTCGCTCGGCATTAACTCGTTATCTAATAGACTGTATAAACTAATAGCAGCTAATGCCGCTATCATACTAGCAATAAACACCAACCAAGCTTTATCTAGGGCTAGATGTAAAGAACGTTCGTACCAGCCTAAAATAATATTACCGGCCCGAGAAATTCGTGTCTCTTTATTAGCTTTAATCGGTAAGCGTGCCGTAAGCGCCGGTACTAGTGATAACGCAACAAAAGAAGAGATAATTACCGCTATAGCTAAGACACCACCAAATTCACGGAACAAACGTCCTGCGGTTGAAGGCAAAAAAGCAATTGGCACAAATACCGCCACTAATACTGCCGTTGTTGCTACTACAGCAAAGAATACCTCGCGTGTGCCAATTACCGCAGCGGCACGTGCACCTAATCCCATACTGCGTCGACGTTGAATATTTTCTGTTACTACTATGGCATCATCAACTATTAGGCCAGTTGCTAGCACTAAAGCTAATAAGGTAAGAATGTTAATAGAGAAACCCATTAGCCAAATAGCCGCTAAAGCGCCTATTAACGACACAGGAATAGATAAGGCTGGTACTATAGTAGCTCGGCCTGAGCCAATAAACAGCCATAAGGTTGCCACTACTAATATAATGGTTAATAGTAATGAAGTCATAACCTCATCTACTGAGCTGCGAATAAACTCAGCATCATCTGAAGTTACTTGCAACTGTAAATCGGGGAAACGGCTCTCTATGCGGCTAACTAAGGCTAATACCTCATCTGATATTTCAATAGTATTAGAACGAGCTTGGCGGATAACGCCTAAACCAATAACAGGTTTGCCGTCTAGCCTTACTAAACTTTGCGCATCAGCAGGGCCAAAGTATACCGTTGCTACATCGCCTATTCGCGTATCACCGCTGACTATAATATCTGACACTTGCTCGGCACTTATGGATGTTGCATCTGCGCGAACAATTAGCATTTGATCGGTTGATTTCATACTACCTGCAGGCACATCAAAGGGCGCTTGACGCAGTGCATTGGCAACGTCAGTAACAGATAAATTAAAGCTAGTTAAGCGAAGAGGATCAAGCAGTACCCGTAATACACGCTCTCTATCACCATTTAATCGTACATCTGCTACACCGGGAATACTTAAAAATAATGGCGCTAAATCGGTTTCTACCCGTTCAGTTAAAGTTTCTAAATCTAATGTTGAGCTAGAAACCGCCAAACTTACCACTGACTGCGCATCATTATCCGCTTTTATAATAGCTAAACGCTCAACTGTTCTTGGCAGTTCACGCTGAATTCGGCTAACCGACTCGCGCACTTCATTAGCGGCATCTTCTAAATTAATACCTGGTCGAAATTCAACTCTAACACGGGCTCTGCCTTCTTCACTTGAAGCATTAATAGATTTAACACCACTAACGCGGGCAACAGCGCCTTCTAATTTGCTTGTTACTTCAGTATCAACCGTTTCCGGTGAGCCTCCTGGATAAGAAGCCGTTACAGAGACAATAGGCCTGTCTACATCGGGCAGTTCTCGAACTTCTATAGCATTAAAAGCCGCCAAGCCAGCAATGATAATCAGTAAGTTTAAAACAACAATTAATACCGGACGACGAATAGATAATGAAGGTAAATCGTTTTGTGGTAATGGTTGACTCATAACGGCGTGTCCTGAGCTGTATTTTTATTGCTAGTATTTTTGGCGTTAGTAACATTAACACTTTGGCCTTGGCGTAAACTTTGTACCCCTTCAACAATTAACTGATCGTTTAGCTTTAAATCACCAGAAACCAATAGACGGCCGCTTAAACGTTGCTGAATTTGCACATTAACTTGCTTTGCTTTGCCTTCTTCGGCTAACCAAACATAGGCACTTGTTGCACCCCACATTAATGCTGCTTCAGGAATAACCGCATACTGCTCACCTGCTAGTTGCAAAATAACCCTAAAACTCATACCTGGACGATACAAGTCTTCTGCATTGTCTAACAAAGCCCGTACTCTAATACTTCGGTTAGCTAAATTTATCCGAGAGTCAACTTCAACAATTTGGGCTTTAATACGCTTGCCTTGTCCTTGCCAAGGCTCTAGTTCTACATCAGCATTGCCTTGTAAAATGGCTAAGGCAGTTTCTGGCGCATTAAAGTTAATTAATAATTGCTTACGATCATCAATAGTTGTAATTGCAGTTTGCACATTTATTCTATCGCCGCGCTGCACATCAGTTAAGCCAACTACACCAGAGAAAGGCGCCTTAACGGTTCTGTCTTCTAGCTCAGTTTTTACTTCTATTAGTTGAACTTTTAGTAAATCGCGTGCTGTAATAGCGTCATCTAAGTCGCTTTGCGCTATGGCGCCTTTATTACGGCTTTCTTGTAAACGGCTAACTGTGCGTTCAGCATCGGCTAATTGAATAGTCACGCGCTCTAACGCCACTTTTTGCCGCCGTGAATCAAGCTCTAGTATGACCTCATTAGCCGATACACTTTGCCCAGGTACAAAATGCACCGCAGTAACTTTATCGGCAACAGCAGGATAGATCACTACTGAATGAATAGCTTCTGCTGTTCCCACCGCTTCCACTCGCTGATTTTGTTGCTCAAAATAAATTGGTGCTGTAATAACCTGAGCAGCACGCCCCATACCGGCAACTTGTGCTTGAACTGTGCCCACTGATAATACTGCGCTAACAGATAACATGGAAAAAAGCCAAACTGCATGGCGTTTCAATAACATTTTATGTCCTTTAACTGGTGTTATTTTTTGACTGAATATTAAAAACAAACTTATACGTTTTTAAATATGTATTTTATGCGGCTAACTATACGGTTTTTTTTCAGTAATTCACCACTGATAACTGTAAATTTACGGTAAAGCTTCGAAAATTCACGATATGAGCAATTATGTATTTTAGCCTCTAAACACCATACCGGCTTGGTTAAGCTTGTATATAGCCAAGTTAGCCCCCATATTTATAACTAAATATGCAAAACAGTTAAGGAGTTTTTATGACGCATACTTATACGCCACCTAAAGTGTGGACTTGGGATAAAGAGAATGGTGGTAAGTTTGCTAGCACAAATCGCCCTGTAGCTGGTGCAACTAAACAAGTCGCTTTGCCTATAGGTAAACACCCTTTGCAATTATATTCTTTAGCCACACCAAATGGCGTTAAAGTAAATATTATGCTTGAAGAACTATTAGCCGCAGGCCATAACGCAGAATATGATGCTTGGTTAATTGATATCTCTGAAGGCGACCAATTCGGTAGTGGCTTTGTCGATATTAACCCAAACAGTAAAATACCCGCTTTAATGGACCATAGCACAGAGCAACCGACCCGTGTATTTGAATCTGGCTCAATCTTGGTATATTTAGCTGAAAAGTTTAATGCATTTTTACCGGCAACTGGTGCCAGTCGCACTGAAGTAATGAACTGGTTATTTTGGCAAATGGGTAGTGCCCCTTTTGTTGGTGGTGGTTTTGGTCATTTCTATGCTTACGCCCCAGAAAAGTTAGCCTACCCTATTGATCGCTATGCTATGGAAACTAAACGTCAGTTAGATGTATTAGATAAACAACTCGCTAATAATGAGTTTGTAGCAGGTAACGAATATAGTATTGCTGATATGGCAATATGGCCTTGGTATGGTGGCTTAGTATTAGGCCGTTTATATGATGCAGCTGAGTTTTTAGACGTCAAACAATATAGCCATGTGCTACGTTGGGCTAAGCAAATAGATCAAAGGCCTGCGGTTAAACGGGGTTACATTGTAAACAGAAGTTTTGGTGATGGCCCGCAATTAGCAGAGCGCCATAGTGCTGATGACTTTTTACCCTTTAATTTGTAATAGCTAACCAAGCTAAATCCCGGCGCTGCTGTGCTAAGCTAGGCGCCGTTTTGTTTATATTAGGTAATAAACTACTATGCGTTTTATCTTTAAACTTATTCGATTCATTTTAACCCCTTTTATGCTGTTATCAGAAAAACTAACCACCCCTAAGGGCATACAGCGTGACCAAGCAAGCCAAGCTAAAATAGATGCTGACTGCCTGCAGCTTGCCTTATATGAATTTAAAGCTTGTCCATTTTGCATCAAAGTACGCAAAGAAATAGCGCGATTAAGCTTGAATATTAAAAAGTGTGATGCCCAAAATAACCCAGTGCATCGCCAAACTTTAGCAGAAGGTGGCGGCCGGATAAAAGTGCCCTGCTTACGCATAACCGATAAAAATGGTGATGTGCAATGGCTGTACGAATCCAATGATATAATTATTTATTTACAGCAGCGTTTTGCTACTAATTAAGCAATTAACTAATTAACCAATAGAGCTAACAATGTCTGAACAATTTGCATTTTCCCAAGCCTGCGAGAATAACAAAGCCCCTATTTTGGCTGTGTTAGCGCCTATTTTACAGCAAAGCCGGCGGCTATTAGAAGTTGGCGGTGGAACCGGACAGCATGCAGTGCATTTTGCTCAACATTTTGCTAAAAATAATCAAGGCAATGAGCCCGCTTTAATTTGGCAAAGCAGTGATCAAGCAGCCTATTTGCCAGATTTAGCCGCCCGTATTAGCCATGCAAACTTACCTAATTTGCCAAACCCAATAGAGCTAGATGTTACAAGCTCAGTCTTTACAGTTGAAAAAGTTGACGCCGTTTTTAGCGCTAATACCTT
Source organism: Rheinheimera sp. MMS21-TC3 (assembly GCF_032229285.1). Taxonomy (NCBI): domain Bacteria; kingdom Pseudomonadati; phylum Pseudomonadota; class Gammaproteobacteria; order Chromatiales; family Chromatiaceae; genus Rheinheimera; species Rheinheimera sp. MMS21-TC3. The sequence continues at coordinate 1,809,491 of NZ_CP135084.1, read as the reverse complement.
ACATATAATGTCGTGGCAAGTGGTTCAACGTTTTTTTCAACGCCTTGATGAGTTTTGCCAAAGCAAAGCCCAACTGTGTATTTATGGCCCCTTTAATTATCAAGGCCATTTTACTAGTGCTAGTAATGCTAATTTTGATCAGCACTTAAAACAGCGCGATCCTTTAATGGGGATCCGGGATATTGAACAGGTTATCGCTTTAGCACAACAAGTTGGTTTTAGTTTAGTGCAAGATCATGCAATGCCAGCCAATAATCGGCTATTGCACTTTAAACGGTAATTGTTGCTTAATCTGTTGATAATAATCACTAACAGCTGCTTGCTCTTGCACTATATAGTTAGTGATTGCTGGGGTTAAGGCATTAGGCTCAAATCGATAAAACCCCGAGCGTATTACTGGCTCAAAGCCACGTTTAACTTTATGCTCACCTTGTGCACCGGCATCAAACATTTGTAGATTATGCTTAATACAATATTCAATACCAGCATAATAACAACATTCAAAATGCAGCCGATCAAACTCGGTTTTACAGCCCCAGTAACGGCCATATAAATGTTGTTTATCATAAAAACATAAAGAAGAAGCAACAATTTCACCTTGATATTCAGCTGCAAATATCACTATCTGTTGGGCCATAGTCTGCCCCCACAGTAAGAAAGTGGCTTGACTTAAATAGCCTTGATTACCAGAGCGCTTTTGATAGGTAGTCACATAAAATTGATAAAATAACTGCCAAAATTCGGCAGTTAGTTGACTAGCCGTTAGTGTTTTAATAACCACACCTTGTTTAGCAACCTTAGCGCGCTCTTGACGAATTTGCTTGCGCTTGCGGGAACTAAGCGCACATAAAAAGTCATTAAAACTAGCATAATTGCGATTAAACCACTGAAACTGCACATCATATCGCTCTTGATAGCCTAATTGTCTATATAGCTTTTGTTGAGCTGAATTGGGATATAAAGATTGAAACTGGCTTAATGACAAACGCTGAACTAATTGCTGAATACCTTGGCGAAACATGGCTAATATAGCTGCAGGATCATAGCCGCTAGCAATCGCAAAGCGCGGGCCTTCAGCGGGTGTAAAAGGAATGGCATTAATTAGCTTTGGATAAAAATCTAACCCCGTCTGCTGATAAGCTTTAGCAAATTGCCAATCAAATAAATACTCACCATAAGAATGTAGCTTAATATAAGCTGGCATTATGGCGATAAGCTTAGCATTATGCCGTAGCGTTAAATGTTGCACTAACCAACCACTATCACCGCCGACACTGCCGCCCTGCTCTAACGCGGCTAAGAAAGCATGTTGGCAAAAAGGGTAATCACTATTAAATACACTATCCCACTCACTGGCTGTTACAGTTGATATGGCGGTTACTACTTCAAATTGCATCTTTACTCTCAAATAACAGCGCAGTTAATAAGATAACTGCGCTAAAATGGTATTAATCAGATAGTTAAGCTGCGTTTTTTATACTTGCTATCCAATTATTTACCCGTTTCTCTAATACTTTAAGCGGTAAGGCACCACCACCTAACACTGTGTCATGAAAGGCTTTAATATCAAATTTATCGCCTAGTTCTTTTTCAGCATTAGCCCGCATTTTTAAAATTGCGATCATACCTATTTTATAAGCCGTTGCTTGGCCTGGCCAAACAATATAGCGGCGAACTTCTGATTGTACTGCACCTTCTGCAATAGGCGTTTTTGCTAAAAAGTATTCAACCGCTTCTTGCTCAGTCCAGCCTTTACTATGTAAGCCTGTATCAACTACTAAACGTACTGCGCGCCACATCTCGGTAATTAATCGGCCAAAGTCTGAATATGGATTTTCATAGCCGCCCATCTCTTTTGCTAGCAGCTCAGCATATAAGCCCCAACCCTCACTATAGGCAGTAAATCCAGCTTGAGTACGAAAAGTTGGTACTGTGGTTAACTCTTGGGCTATAGATATTTGCATATGGTGGCCTGGATTACCTTCATGGTAAGCAATGGCTTCCATCTCATTTTTAGGCATAGATTTCATGTCAGACAAATGGGCATAATAAATACTTGGTCTGGCACCATCTGGCGTACCAGGAAAGTAATGCTGTGCTGCTCCTGGTTGTTCACGAAAGGCTTCTACCCGTTTTACAATTAAATCTGCTTTAGGTAGTAAACCAAAGTAATTAGGTAACTGCTTATTTATCTGTGCTAAGTATTGCTCAGTGTCAGAAATATAAGCTTCACGTCCAGCATCAGTATTAGGGTAAGTAAATTGTTGGTCGGTTTTAATAAAGTCAAAGAAGTCTGCTAAGCTGCCTGTAAATCCAACTTTATCTTTTATAGTCAGCATTTCCTTTGTCAGTCTTTCAACTTCGTCTAAGCCAATTTGATGGATCTCATCTGCTGTTAGTGAGGTGGTGGTAGATGATTTAAGTTGATGATTATAGTAAGCAATACCATTTGGCTGTTTGCCCACACCAGTAGCAATAACATCAGTATTGGCTATATCAGCATCTAACCATTGTTTTAACTCAGTATAAGCCGATAAAAAGTGCTGCTGCAAATTAGTTTTCGCATTAAGGCTGAGCTCTTTAGCTTGCTTATCTGTTATTTTATCATTAGTAACTAAGCTACTAATTTTGGTTTGAGCATCAGCCCATAAAGGTGAATCTACAGCACTGGCCTCATCAAAAGGCGCCCCCGTAATTAAGTTATCTATTTGCTCAATTATCGCTTTATAAGCAAACTGCGGTGGCCTAACCCCTAACTCAGCATGTAGTTTTGCTCGTTGCAGTAATTCAGTAATAGCTTGGCTCATTCCGACTAAACGCTGATTGTAAGCCTGCATGTCCTCTAGGCTTTCTACTTTATGAAAGTTAATCATTATTTGCGGCAATAAAGCATGAATACCTTGCATTTGCGTGAAGATATATTGATTTTGTGAAAACTCAGCGGCTTCTTTCTCTAACTCATATTGATATAGCCATACGTCATAAGACGTTTGTGCTTCTAGGGTCAGTTGTTGATAATCAAATTCTGTGGTTAATTCTTTTACTGTACTAGCAAGCCAAGCTAATTGCCGTTCTTCTGCCGCTTGGCTTACATCATCAATTTGGTCATATTTGTCTTTACGACCTAAAAAGGTCATCTGTAGCGGGCTTTGCTGCAGTTTTTGCTCATATTTTGCTTCAAACCACTGATTTAGCCGTGCAGTTTCTGACTGCATTGCAGATTGCGAAGAGACTAGCTCAGTGGCTTGATGCTGCCCAGCAGCATCACCGCTAGTTGTTGGCACAATTTGTGTACTTGGTTCACAAGCTGTAAGTAAACCAGCTGCAGCGAGTGCTATAAGTGTTTTACGCATATTAAAGCTACCTTATTATATTTAGTTAACAAAACCAGACTACGCGGAGTTTGGCTTTTAGTCTAAAATAAATTGTAAGTAGCTTTTACTACATTGCTCTACCTTATAAAACCTTATGCACTTACCCGTTTATAGTGCCTATATTCAGGGTGCCAAAAGTTATCTTCAATCCGCTGCTTTAATAACTCATCTTCTATATCCAAGGCTAAGCCTTGCTGTTGGGCAACTTTGGCCACATTAAAAGCAATTAGCTTACTAAGCTCGGCTAATTCTGTAAAAGGTGGCAATAGCCCTCCCTCACCTGTATTAGCTAAAGGAGATGCGCCAGCTAAAGTTTTACTGGCTGCTCTTAGCATCTCATCACTAATTAATCGCGCTTTAACAGCAATAACACCTAAACCAATACCTGGAAAAATATAACTGTTATTACATTGTGCTATTAAGTATTGCTTGTTGTTGTACATAACAGGCGCAAAAGGACTGCCTGTAGCAATAATCACATCACCATCTGTCCACTCAATAACTTGCTCTGGTGTGGCTTCAACTTGTTTAGATGGGTTGCTTAACGGAAAAACAATAGGCATATCGCAGCCTTTTTTCATCGCTCGGATCACTTGCTCGGTAAATAAACCGGCCTGCCCCGATACGCCAATTAAAATACTAGGCTTGGCACAGTGCATAACATCCAGCAAATTAGGGAAGTCACCACTGAAGTTCCAATCTGCAATATCTTCGCTGCGTTGCACTAATACCTGCTGAAAATCACGTAATTCTGGCGTAGTTTCGGTTAATAAGCCTAAACGGTCAATCATAAACACTTGTTTTCTGGCCTGCGCCTCACTTAAACCTTCAGCTACCATCTGGCTTATTACTTGCTCTGCAATACCACAGCCTGCAGAGCCTGCACCGACAAATGCTACTTTTTGTGCCGATAACTTAACCCCTTTACTACGACAGGCAGCTAGCAAAGTACCCACACTAACTGCTGCAGTACCTTGAATATCATCATTAAAACAACAGACTTTATCACGGTACCTCGTTAATAATGGCATTGCATTAGGTTGGGCAAAGTCTTCAAATTGAATTATTGCTTCAGGCCAACGTCGCTTTACTGCTGTGATAAATAAATCAACAAATTCATTATATTGCTCACCGCGAATACGCTTTTGCCGCAGTCCCATATACATAGGATCATCTAAAAGCTGTTGGTTATCGGTACCCACATCAAGCATTACCGGTAAGGTATAAGCGGGGCTAATACCGCCACAAGCGGTGTATAACGATAATTTACCAATAGAAATACCCATGCCGCCAATACCTTGATCGCCAAGGCCTAGTACTCGCTCACCATCAGTAACTACTATCACTTTAACTTTACGCTTAGTGGCATTACGTAACACATCATCTAGTTGGTGTCTGTCTTCATAACTAACAAATAAACCACGGGCACTGCGGTAAATGTCAGAAAACTGCTCACAAGCATCGCCAACGGTTGGTGTATAAATAATGGGGATCATTTCATCTAAATGACGTTGTAATAATCGATAAAATAAAGTTTCGTTGTTATCTTGAATGGCTCGTAAATATATATGCTTATTTATTGCTTCATCAAAACTTAAATATTGCATATAGGCACGGTCAACTTGCTCTTCTATCGTCTCAAAACGAGGTGGCAATAAGCCTGTTAAGTTAAAAGCTTGTCTCTCTTCTGCACTAAAAGCATTGCCTTTATTTAATAGCGGTGTTTCAAGTAGAGCTGAGCCGGAATAAGCTGTATACAAAGAAGATTGACGTTTAGAAGGGTTCATGAACATTTCCCACAGTAACAGCTAGAAACAACTAGCATTGTTTCTAGCTAAAATTTTAGTAGATAGTGCTAATCCTTGGGTTAAGTACCGATAGCAAAAATAGGCCTTCAGTATTACAAAAATCAATTGCTTTAAGGATATCTAACTGACTTAAGTTAAGTAATTCAAGTACAAAAGGATCAATTAGATGCTTGGTTTGATACAGCTCAGGATGCTGATTGGCTAAAGCTAATTTTACCGCTAAGTAGACAATTAACTGAGACATGTTTTTATGATCAAACTTAACACTATTTTGTAATGCTATAGGCCCAACTATAGTATCGGGTATTTGCCAAAGATTCAGTAATTCAGCACCACATTCGGCGTATGTAAAGCCAAGCTCATCTAATTGTAGCTTCCAAGGCATATGTACTGAGTCATAAGCTTGGCAGCGTAAGGCAAGTTCTGGCGCATTTTGCAAGACAACTAATTCGCCTATATTGTGCAGTAACCCAGCAACATAAAAACGATCTGTTGGTTTATCGCCAACACATTCAGCCAAGTATTTAGCAATTAATGCTGCATTAATACTTTGTTCCCAAAAGCGTTCTAAATCAATTACTGAAGTATCTAGCTTAGAACAAGCAGACCCTATACCAATGCTAAGCACTAAGTTATAAACTTGATTTCTGCCAAGTACTAATAATGCTTTATTTATAGATTCAACTTGAAATGACAAATTGTACAGAGCGCTGTTAGCAAGTTTTAGCAATTTAGCCGTTAACACTGGGTCAAGAGCAATTGCTTCAGCTATATCATCTAAACTAGCAACTTCAGAGTCCATCAATTCCTTAACTCTTAAATAGCCATCAGGCAATGCAAATAAATCAGCTACATTTTGAGCGTATTGCAAGGCTTTCATTAAATGAAGACTCCCTAGTTAGGTTTTACTAACGCTAACTCAAATTATACTACTTAAATTAATTTTACTTGTTTTACCGTTTTTTTATTAGTACTTCTATAGATTTATAACAAATAAAGATAAAGTCGGCTATAAATCCGACTTTATCTTTTACACTCTACACAAATTAACCTAATTTGCTATGTCTTATTGCGTTAATCATTAAGCCTAAATACTTAATTAGTAGTTACCATGCTGCGTAACATCCATGCTGTTTTTTCATGTACTGTCATGCGCTGAGTTAAAATATCTAAGGTAACCTCATCAGAAGCATTACCAGCTATAGGCACGATATTACGGCTAGTTTTTGCAATAGCTTCGTGTCCTTTCACTAAATCTTTAATCATTTCTTCAGCTGTTGGTGTACCTTCAGCTTCTTGTATTGTCGTAATTTTGGCAAATTCTTTATATGAGCCTGGGGCAAACTCACCTAAAGCACGAATACGTTCAGCAATATCGTCTACGGCTACTGCGAGTTCTTGATATTGTCCTTCAAATAAGGTGTGTAACGACTGAAACATTGGCCCAGTAACGTTCCAATGGTAATTATGCGTTTTTAAATAAAGGGTATAACTGTCAGCTAATAATACCGCTAAACCTTCAGCAATTGATTTACGTTGTTCTTGGGTGATACCAATATTAACTTGCATAGATCGCCTCTTTTATTTTGTGGTAATTATTGGAATAAACTAACGTCTAATACGACTTCTATAATAGCGTAAAAATATAAACTAACGAACTAGACATTATCTAACCCCACAGTAGACATGGCGATGTTTTGCACTAAAACAACCCCTCTAGCTAAAAGTAACTAGTAAATAATAAACTAACTAGAGGGAAATCTAGCCAGTAGACTATAACTGGCTAGTAGATGGCAAACTTCACACTTAAGCTTGTGCAGCAAGGTACTCTTCGTAAGTACCGACAAAGTTACGAACATCTTTATCGGTAATTTCAATAATACGGCTAGCTAAAGATGAAACAAACTCACGGTCATGGCTGACAAATAATAAGGTGCCTTTATAATGCTCTAATGCTAAGTTTAATGACTCAATAGACTCCATATCTAAGTGGTTTGTTGGCTCATCCATTACTAAAATATTTGGCTTTAAAAGCATTAGTTTACCAAATAGCATTCGCCCTTTTTCACCACCAGATAGCACACTAGTTGATTTTTTAATATCATCTTGTGAGAAAAGCAGCCGGCCTAAAATCCCCCTAACAGCTTGTTCATCATCAGTTGGGCTTTTCCATTGGCTCATCCAATCAAACAAGGTCATATTATCTTTAAACTCATACTCATGGTCTTGAGCGTAATAACCTACTTTAGCATTTTCAGACCATTTAACCGTGCCTGACTCTGGACTTAATTCACCCATTAAACATTTAAGTAAAGTCGTTTTACCAATACCGTTAGTACCTAAAATAGCCACCTTTTCACCCACTTCAATGGTAAGGTTTAGGTTTTTAAATAGCTGAAGTTCACCAAAGCTTTTATTTAAGCCTTCAACTTCAAGTGCTAAACGGTATAACTGTTTTTGTTGTTCAAAACGAATAAAGGGATTAACCCGACTAGAGGCTTTTACTTCCTCTAGTTGTATTTTATCTATTTGCCTAGCTCGAGAGGTAGCTTGTTTTGCTTTTGAAGCATTGGCCGAGAAACGGCTAACAAAGGTTTGTAATTCTGCTATTTGCGATTTTTTCTTGGCATTATCAGCCAATAAACGCTCACGAGCTTGAGTTGCAGCAAACATATACTCATCATAATTACCGGGATATAAGCGTAATTCACCATAATCTAAGTCAGCCATGTGGGTACAAACACTGTTTAAAAAGTGCCTATCATGCGAAATAATTACCATGGTACTGTTGCGTTCAGTTAATACTGTTTCTAACCAACGGATAGTATTAATATCCAAGTTGTTAGTTGGCTCGTCCAATAGCATGACTTCTGGCTCAGCAAATAGCACTTGAGCAAGTAATACGCGTAACTTAAAACCTGGCGCTATAGATGACATTAAGTCAAAGTGTTGCTCTACCGGAATGCCCACACCTATTAGTAACTCACCGGCGCGAGACTCTGCCGTATAACCATCCATCTCACCAAAAGCGACTTCTAAATCAGCCACTTTCATGCCATCTTCTTCGCTCATTTCGGCAATACTATAAATTCGATCACGCTCTTGCTTTACCGCCCAAAGCTCTGCATGGCCCATAATCACTGTATCAATAACAGAGTATTGCTCAAAGGCAAACTGATCTTGATGCAACTTTGCAACCCTATGGTTAGGCTCAACAAAAACGTTGCCGCTGCTAGGCTCCAACTCGCGACTTAGAATTTTCATGAAGGTGGATTTACCACAGCCATTAGCGCCAATTAAACCGTAGCGGTTACCTTCACCAAATTTAATCGAAATATTTTCAAATAACGGCTTAGCGCCAAATTGCATGGTAATGTTAGAAGTTGAGATCACGGTGTGTTCCAGAACAGGTTAAGCTAAATACAGCCAAATACAAAAAGTGCGCCACTATACGCGCTTTACCGACTAATTTCAAAGCATAGCCAGTTTTAAATCTAACACTCTAGTTAGTGTTTAGTTATTGTTCAACTTAGACGCTTCTAGGCATAACTCGGTTATGCGTAACCAATTTTTATGCTGTAGCGCCTCGTCAGGTATCAGCCAAGAGCCCCCTACACAGTCAACATTAGGAAGGGCTAAGTAGTCGGTTACATTGCTAACATTAATGCCACCGGTAGGGCAAAAGCGAATATCAGCAAAAGGGCCATAAAAAGCCTTTAAAGCTTTAATACCACCTGCGGCTTCTGCTGGAAAAAATTTAAAATGACTATAACCAACAGCAATAGCCTGCATTAATTCTGACACACTAGCAATCCCCGGAATTAATGGGATCTTAGCCATTTTACCTGCTTGCAATAACTCAGAGGTAAAACCTGGGCTAATGGCAAATTTAGCGCCAGCAGCAATAGATTGTTGTAATTGCTGGGCTGTTGTTACTGTACCAGCACCGACAATAGCTGCAGGTACTTGTTGGCTTATCAAGCGAATAGCGTCTAAAGCTACAGGTGTGCGCAGTGTGACCTCTAACACCTTAATGCCACCTGCCACTATGGCTTTAGCCAAAGGCACTGCATCGTCTAAGTTATTGATAACCATAACGGGGATCACAGCACTTTGCTGAAATAAAGTAGCAGGCTGTAAAGCCCAGTGTGAAAAAGCCATAGTGCTACTCCTTAAATAAACTACAAGCGCCCTGCTCTGCACCCGTTAATTGGCTACGCAGCGCACCAAAGAATTCACGTCCCATACCAAAGCTGTCAGTCGTGGTTAGCTCTATACTCGCCGCTGTTCTTAATGCTAGCTCTGCTTCGCTAACAAATAACTGTAATACACCTTGTTCTGCATCTACTAAAACCAGATCGCCCGTTTGTATTTTAGCCAGATTACCGCCATCTAAAGCTTCAGGGGTAACATGAATAGCCGCTGGCACTTTACCTGAAGCACCAGACATACGGCCATCTGTCACCAAGGCAACTTTATAGCCCCGGTCTTGTAAAACACCTAAGGGTGGCGTTAACTTGTGTAACTCGGGCATGCCACAAGCTTTAGGGCCTTGAAACCGCACTACTATAATACAATCTTTATTTAAATCACCTGCTTGAAAAGCAGCATCTAATTGATGCTGACTGGAAAACACTACTGCTGGTGCTTTAATAACGGCGGTGCCCTCACGTAAAGCCGAAGTTTTTATGACCGCTCGGCCCAAGTTTCCTGATAGTACCTCTAAACCACCATGGCGACTAAATGGCTTAGTAGCCGTACTTAACACCGTTAAATCTTGCGACACACTTGGGCTATCTTGCCAGACTAAGTTACCGTCAACTAAAGTTGGCGTTTGGGTATAACGGCTTAAACCTGGGCCGGCAATAGTTTGCACATCGTTATGCAAAAGCCCTGCATTAAGTAGCTCTTTAATTAGCACTGCCATGCCACCCGCTTGTTGAAAGTGGTTAATATCAGCATGACCATTAGGATAAATACGGGTTAATAGTGGCGTTGCTGCAGATAACTGGGCAAAGTCATCCCAATTTACGATATAACCGGCAGCGCGAGCCACGGCGATTAAATGCATAGTGTGGTTAGTGGAGCCACCAGTAGCTAATAAACCAACAATGCCATTAACAATGGCTTTAGCATCTATTATCTGGCTAATGGGTAAGTAGTTATCACCTAAGTCAGTTAAGCGTGTCACTTGTCTTGCTGCTGCGGCTGTTAATGCATCACGCAATTCTGTACCCGGATTAACAAATGAAGCACCAGGCAAGTGCAACCCCATAATCTCAATAACTAACTGATTAGAATTAGCCGTACCATAAAAAGTACAAGTGCCTGCAGCATGATAAGAAGCCGCTTCTGCTGCTAATAATTGCTCTTTAGTTACCTTACCCTCAGCAAATTGCTGACGAATTCGGGCTTTTTCTTTATTGGGAATACCCGATGGCATAGGCCCAGCGGGAATAAACACAAAAGGTAAATGGCCAAAACTCAGGGCGGCTAATAACAAGCCTGGAACAATCTTATCGCAAATTCCCAGCATAACGCCGCCATCAAACATATTATGCGCCAAGCCAATAGCAGCCGACATGGCAATAATATCACGGCTTAATAAGCTGAGCTCCATTCCCGGCTGGCCTTGGGTTACACCATCACACATAGCGGGCACACCAGAGGCAAATTGCGCCACACTGCCAACTTCATTAACCGCAGCTTTAATCCGTTTAGGGTAGTCTTCATAAGGCTGATGTGCAGACAGCATATCGTTATAAGCCGACACTATAGCAATATTAGCTTTGGTTAAACTACGTAAACTGGCTTTATCTTGCTGGTTACAAGCAGCAAAACCATGAGCTAAATTGCCGCAACTAAGTACGCCACGATGTGGCCCTTGCTCACGTGCCAAAGCCATACGCTGTAAGTAATTAGAGCGGCTCGTTTCACTGCGTTGTATAATATTGTCAGTTACCTGTTGTATAACCGGATGAATCACTTGCTCAAAGTTTGGCTGCATAGCATCCCTTTATTGTTCAGCGTACATAACCGAAACGGTTAGTTCTGAATGCTGTAAAAAAGCTCGAATAGGCATAGCTAGCACATCATTGTCTGCCATGGCTTGATCTAATACTGTTTTTTTAGCCGCCCCAACTAAATGAAGAAACATATGTCGAGTATTCTCCAGCCTAGACTTAGATAAAGTTATCCGCTCATAAGGTGCTGTAGTTGGTTTTATAGCCAAAACTGCAGGTGCATCTGAGGCTAAGCTTTCCGCTATTTGTTCACTGCATGGAAATAAAGAAGCAGTATGACCATCTTCACCCATACCTAAAATAACCGCATCAAAAGTAGGTAAGCCAGCAATTCGTGGCAATACTTCAATTACACCACTAAAAGCAGAAGCACTATTAGCATATAAGCTAATAAATTTAGCTTTAGCTGCGCGATTTTGTAATAAAGAAGCTTTAACTAAACGCTCATTACTATCGGCTTGATCTGCTGCCAACCATCTATCATCAGCCAAAGTAATAGTTACCTTATCCCAAGCTAAATCAGCATGACTTAACTGTTGAAATAAAGCCTGAGGCGTACGCCCGCCAGAGACTACAAGTGTTGCACTGCCCCGCAGGCTAATAGCTTGCTGTAAAATAGTGACTAACTCAGCAGCAAATTGCTTATTTAAAGCCTCGCTATTAGCAAACTGATTAAGTTGCATCATAATTATTCCTCCCAATTCCTATTATCTCGCGCCATCATAGATATGGCCGCTACGGGTCCCCAACTACCTGCAGGATAGCTTTTAGGTGGTTCGTTACTTATATGCCAAGCACTTATAATACTATCGACCCACTTCCAAGCATGCTCAACCTCGTCACGTCGGACAAATAAATATTGATTACCTAACATAGCCTCTAACAACAAGCGTTCGTAGGCATCGGCTATCCGTTGAGACTTAAAGGTTTCATCAAAACTTAAATCCAGCTTGGTTTCTTGCAAACGCATGGTTTCGCCTAAGCCTGGAATTTTATTTAACACTTGGATCTCTACACCTTCATCAGGTTGTAAACGAATAATAAGCTTATTAGACGGTAAGTTTTTATAAGTAGCATGAAAAATATTATGCGGTTGCGGCTTAAAGCAAATAACCACTTCGCTTAACTTACTAGCCATACGCTTACCTGTACGTAAATAAAATGGCACACCGGCCCAGCGCCAGTTATCAATATCTACTTTAAGGGCAATAAAGGTTTCGGTTCGGCTATTGGCTTTAGCACCTTCTTCTTCTAAATAACCAGGTACTGACTTACCAGCAACAAAACCATTAGCATATTGGCCGCGAACGGTTTTCTCTTGAATATTATTAATATCTATAGTGCGCAGGGCTTTTAATACTTTTAACTTTTCATCCCTAATACTATCAGCATCTAATCTTGCGGGCGGCTCCATGGCAATAAGGCTAAGTACTTGCAATAAATGATTTTGCACCATATCTCGCATTTGTCCGGCGTCATCATAATAACTCCAACGACCTTCTACCCCCACCTCTTCGGCTACGGTAATTTGCACATGATCAATAGAGTTATGATCCCAGTTACCTGCAAAAATAGCATTAGCAAAACGCAAGGCTAATAAATTAAGTACGGTTTCTTTACCTAGGTAGTGATCTATACGGTAAATTTGCGCTTCGGTAAAAAACTCTGCTACTTGGTCATTAATAATATTGGATGAAGCTAAATCATGGCCTATTGGTTTTTCTAGTACTACCCGCGTAGGCATAGCAGCTAGACCTGCTTTAGCTAAACCTTTAGAAATATTACCAAATAAAGCTGGAGGCGTTGCAAAATAACAAACAGGCACCCGCTTAGTGCTATCAACAATACTAGCAAGTGCCTGAAAATCCTCTAACTGAGACAAATCAATTTTTACATAGATTAATTTAGCTTGTAAGCGCTGCCAAACTTGATTTTCTATAGGCTGCTTTAAAAAACGCTTTAAACTCTCTAGCACTAGCTCGGTATAAGCTGTAGTTGAAAGTTCATCCCTTGCTACACCGATAACACGAGATTGCGGACACAATAAATCTGCCTTTTCTAATTGATATAACGCAGGTAACAGCTTGCGGCGAGCCAAGTCACCTTTAGTGCCAAATAAAATAAGATCAGATGCTGAATTTTGAGCTGTTGCTGCCATAACGCTCCCTTACAATGTAACTATATAACATTAAAACTGCTTAAATTGCGCTTACATCTAGCCAGTGATGGCGAAAATGTAGCTTAATTACCAAATAGCTGTAGTTTTTTGACTATTTAACCTAAAAAAAGTAGTTTAGTGTCTATATTGATTCTATCTCGGCATAACCTTCAGGAAATTAGCCATGAATGTGTTAGAAAAAATCATCACTAACAATAATAACTTCAGTAAGTCAGAGCGTAAGGTTGCCGATGTCATCTTAGCTAACCCACAAGCTGCTATCCACAGTAGTATAGCCACCTTAGCTAAAATAGCTGATGTTAGCGAACCTACGGTTAATCGGTTTTGTCGCAGACTTGATACTAAAGGCTTTCCTGATTTTAAGCTACATTTAGCCCAAAGTTTGGCTAATGGTACGCCTTATGTCACTAGACATGTTGAAGAAACTGACGGCCCAGAAGCTTATACAGCTAAAATATTCGAATCTACCATGGCGGCATTAAATACAGCTAAACAAAGTATTGATATTAATAGCATTAATCGGGCGGTCGATGTGTTAACCCAAGCCAACCAAATATCATTTTTTGGCTTAGGTGCCTCAGCAGCAGTGGCCCATGATGCCCATAATAAGTTTTTTAGATTTAATGTACCTGTTGTTTGCTTTGACGATATTGTGATGCAACGCATGAGTACTATAAATAGCAGTGAAGGTGATGTGGTTGTTTGTATTAGCCATACCGGACGCACTAAAAGCCTGTGTGACATTGCCAATATTGCCAGAGCCAATGACGCTACTGTTATTGGTATTACTTCAGCAGCTAGCCCTTTAGCAAAAGAATGTAACTTAGTGCTATCGCTAGATGTACCAGAAGATACCGACTTATATATGCCCATGGCATCCAGAATAGCCCAATTAGTCTTGATTGATATTTTAGCAACAGGTTTCACTTTAAGACGCGGTAGCAAATTTAGAGAAAACTTAAAAAAAGTTAAAGACAGTTTACGCAGCTCTCGCTTTGAAAAAGAAAACCACTATCCCTAACCTAGATAACCTAAGCGGTAGCTTTATAGCTTTGCTTTACGTTATAATGTAATAAAATTACAACATTTTAGAGCTATTCTAAATACTGTGTTTTCGCCATAATCAGGAGTTATTCATGCACAGAAGAACCAAAATTGTTGCCACGCTCGGTCCTGCTACTAATACTCTTGCTTCCATTGAGAAGCTAATCAAGGCTGGAGCATCAGTATTTCGACTTAACTTCTCTCATGGCAATGCTGAGGATCACAAAGCTAGAGCGGCTATGGTGCGCCAAGCTGCTGCTAACTTACAAGTTCACGTTGCTATATTAGGTGACTTACAAGGCCCTAAAATTCGGGTATCAACCTTTAAAGATGGCGCTATTACTTTAGAAGAAGGCCAAGCTTTCACCTTAGATGCTAAATTAGGCAAAGGCGAAGGCAACCAACATCAAGTAGGTATAGATTATAAAAGGCTACCACAAGATGTGTCAGCAGGTGATTTATTATTATTAGATGACGGTAGAATTCAGTTGCAAGTTGACAGCGTTGATGGCGACAAAGTGCTTACTACGGTTACGGTAGCAGGCGTATTAAGCAACAATAAAGGCATTAACAGACAAGGTGGCGGTTTAACTGCACCGGCATTAACCGAAAAAGATGAGCAAGATATTGTTACTGCAGCTGAAATTAAAGTCGATTTTTTAGCCGTGTCTTTCCCTCGCAGTGGCGACGATATGCGCTTAGCACGCACTTTAGCGCAAAAGGCCGGCTCTAATGCCCGCTTAATGGCTAAAATTGAACGCGCAGAGGCTGTAGCCGATGATGAAACCTTAGATGATATCATTAGAGCTTCAGATGCCGTTATGGTAGCACGAGGTGATTTAGGCGTAGAAATAGGCGACGCTGAATTAGTGGGGCAGCAAAAAAGGATTATTGCTCGCTCTAGGCAGTTAAATCGTGTGGTTGTTACTGCTACTCAAATGATGGAAAGCATGATTGAAAGCCCTATGCCTACTCGCGCAGAAGTGATGGACGTAGCTAATGCGGTATTAGATGGCACCGATGCCGTTATGCTATCTGCTGAAACCGCGGCTGGTAAATACCCTACAGAAACAGTTCGGGCTATGGCTAGGGTTTGTGAAGGCGCTGAAAAACACCCAAGCGTACAAATCTCAAAACATCGAATGGACTCAGAATTTACAGAAGTCAGTGAAACCATAGCTTTGTCAGCCATGTATGCGGCAAACCATCTCAGCGGCATTAAAGCTATTATTGCCCTAACCGAATCTGGCTATACCGCTAAACTAATGTCTCGTATTACCTCACCCCAACCTATTTATGCTTTATCACGTCATGATAAAGCCTTAAATCAAATGGCTTTATATCGCGGTGTTTATCCTGCTTTCTTCGATAGCACTACTGTTGGCGCTGAGTCTTTAGCTGATGCTGCTATAGAAACAATCAAACACAAAGCAAATTTACAAAGCGGTGATTTAGTTATTATTACCCATGGCGATGTAATGGAAACTGTCGGTGCCTCTAACACTTGTCGAATTGTACAAGTTAAATAAATATATTCAGCTAATCAAGAAAATAGCGGCTTGGCCGCTATTTTTTTGTTTAAAATACGTCACGTTGCAACTTTCTAACCCGTCTTGCAGCACGGTACTCGACAAATTGCGGCGCTAATGCTGTTAAGGTTGAGCCTATTACCACTAATATAGCCCCTAACCATGACCATAAATTTAACTGCTCTGGCTGAATAAAGTCTGGCCACAATATGGCCAAAAGATTAGCCGCTAGTATTGTTATTAAAGGCGTTATAGCTAATACCGCACTCACCTTAGAGGCTTGCCAATGGTGTAATGCTTCAGCAAAAGCGCCATAAGCTACAACAGTATTTAAGCAGCAAAATATCAGTAGCAACCAGTGCAATAAGCTCATCGTTTGTAAAGGGGCAAAGTCTGAAGCAGGAAAAAAGCAGATACTGCCAGCAAAATATAAAATATACATAATTTGCTTAGAGCTAAAATGAACCAATAATTGCTTTTGCGCCAAGGCATAAGCCGCCCAAGTAATAGCCGCAGCAATAACAAGCAACACCCCTATAGTTTCACCATTAACTTGGCTTAACATGCCTAGTAAGCGTTGATTAAAAAATAGCAGTAAGCCAAACACTAAAACAAAGGCCCCTACTTTTTGCCAAATTAACAGTCGTTCTTTAAATATATAGACGCCGCCTATCATCATTAAAAAAGGCGCTAATTGAATAACAGTTTGTCCGGTTTCAGCACTTAAATAGGCCAGTCCGGTTAAATATAGAATATAGTTAGCTAACAAGCCCAAAATGGCTACTAACATTAATACTGAAATTTTAACCTGTTTAAACAGCGCTAATGAAGGTAGTTTCCCCCGAGCCGCCAACCATAAGCCAACAATAATAGCGGCCACCATAAAACGAACAAAAGTAATAGTATTAGCACTAAGCGCATCTAATAAAACTTTTAATACAATGGGTAAAACACCCCATAAAATGGCCGTAGTTAGTGCTAATATAAAACCAACTAAGCTTTTGCCGGTAATTTGATGCATGATGGTATCCAAAAGTGGCTAACTGCAGCAGCGCAGTTAATTAGCGGGAGTAAGTGACTATTGTCGCTTAATATCGGCTAAGTTGTCTGTAGAAAATTAATAAGATGCGATTAATATATAGCTGGTATGCGATTAAATTATACTAGGTTCCAAAGGAGTTTGCATGATTAAACGTATTGGTGTTTTAACTTCAGGTGGTGATGCCCCTGGCATGAATGCTTGTATAAGGGCCGTCGTATTAACGGCTTCTGCTTATAATCTTGATGTGGTTGGATTTCATCATGGTTTTAATGGTTTATTAGTAGAAGACTATCAAACTTTACTGCCTCAGCATGTCCAACATATTATTCAGCATGGCGGTACTATTTTAAAAAGCGCACGTTGCAAAGAATTGCACACAGAGCAAGGTGCTAAACAAGCTGCTGCTATATTGCATAAACTTCAATTAGACGCCTTATTAGTAATAGGTGGTGATGGCAGTTTTCGCGGAGCATTAGCTATAGCGCCCCATTATCATGGCCAAGTTTTGGGTATTCCAGGCACTATAGATAATGATATAGATGGCACCGATTTTAGTATAGGTTTTGCTACTGCCATAGATACCGCCTTAGATGCTATTGATAAAATTCGTGATACCGCAGATGCCTTTGAACGTATTTTTTTAGTAGAACTTATGGGCCGTCATTCTGGTTATATCACTCTATCGGCCGGAATTGCTGCAGGGGCGGAACAAATAATATGCCCTGAGTTTGGGCCAGTTAAAAAGGGTGAGTTAGCTAGCATCCTAGGCCCTATTCAGCATGCTCAGTTATTGCGGGGTAAAACTAGCTATATTATTGTCGTAGCTGAAAACAGCTATCCTGGCGGCACTACTGCTTTAGCTGAAGATTTATCTGCTGAGCTAGGCACAGAGTGTCGAGCTTGTATTCTTGGCCATATCCAGCGTGGCGGTAAGCCCGTTGGTGCTGATCGTATCTTAGCCACTAAGCTGGGCGCTTATGCAGTAGAACAACTTAAAAAAGGTGCGCATTTAAAGATGGTTGGTGAAATAAACCAACAAGCGGCTTTATACCCTTTAGTTAAATCTAATGATAAGAAAAAACAAATCGATCCTTACTTAGTGCGCTGGCAACAAAAAATTGCCAGCGATTAAGCAACTTATTGATTAAAAACTTGTTTAACCCGATCTTTATAACTGCGGCTTACTTTAATCGCTTGGCCATTTGTTAACATTAATTGGTGTTCGCCATTAGCCAACATTTGTAATTTGGCAATATTACTTACATTAACAATGGCTGAGCGATGCACCCGCACAAAAAGCCGCGGATCTAACTCTTGCTCTAACTCTTTCATAGTACGACGTAGAATATGGGTTTGACCATCTTCAGTGTGAATACACATATAATCACCCGCTGCATCTACCCACTCAATGGCCGTAATAGGGACTCGAGTAATTTCACCACTATCTTTAATACTAATAGTATCTGGATAACGGTCATTAACTAAAGGTTCAGCATTATCTAAGCGATTTAAGATATTATCTGTCTCGTCACCGGTTAATTTAGCTACCGCTTCTGCTAACTGACCTTTATGCTTTTTTATATCTTGAGCTTGATGTAGCTTGATTACTTTTTCAACAGTTTGCCTTAACCGCTCAGGCTCTACCGGTTTTAAAACATAATCTAAGGCATTAACTTCAAAGGCATTATAAGCATAGTGATCATATGCAGTTACAAAGACTATATAAGGTAAGTCTACATTGGCACTTTGTAAGTGTTTTAATACAGCAAAACCGTCTAAGCCGGGCATTTCAACATCAAGAAAAACTAAATCTGGCTCTAACTCACTAATGCAACTTATTGCTTGCTCGCCATTGCTACACTCTGCAATAACCTCTAATTGAGGGTATTCTGCAAGTCTAACTAACATTCCCTTTCGAGCTAAAGGCTCATCATCAACTACTATTACCTTAAGCATATTTTTGTTCCGTTTCTTCTAGTTGTAATGGAATTCTAATATTCACTTTTAAACCTGTTGGCTGATTATGGGTTAATACTAATGCAAAATCGTTATCATACAAAGCAGCCAAGCGCTCTTTAGTATTTACTAAGCCCACACCACTCTCTGAATGTGCTGGCGCCTTATTGGCATTGATCGGCAAACCATTAACTAAAGTGACACCAGGGCCATTATCGGCAACTTCTAAAAGTAAATCATGACCAAACTTTTTCGCTGTTATGGTAATTTCGCCACCGTTTACTTGGCTTGCAACAGCGTATTTAATCGCGTTCTCTATTAATGGCTGTAATATCAAACTTGGCACTCTTGCTTGCTCTGTACCTGGCTCTATATCGAACACTATAGACAAACGCTCAGAGAACCTAACTTTTTCAATTTCTAAATATAAACGTGCTGCGTAAATCTCTTGCTCTAACGCGACTTTATTTATTGGATCTTTGTACAACGAATAACGTAAAAAGTCACTAAGTCTTGCTAGCATTTTATTAGCAGTGTCAGACTCATTAATTAATACTAAAGTAGAAATAGCATTTAAGGTATTAAATAAAAAGTGCGGATTTAACTGATAGCGCAGCATTTTCAGTTGTGCTTCATGGGCTTTATTAGTGGCAGTTAAAGACTTTTGTTTTTCTAGTTGCAGTGTTTGATAATATTTAATACCAAAATATAAGCCACACCAACTCAGCATGACATAAAAAGCTACAGGCGTATCACGAATATACTTTAACCAATCACCTGCCCTGGCACCATGGCGATAAATCTCCCAATAGTTAAAATTGCGCACGGCAGTCCAAATTGCAGCGGCAACTAAAGCCAGTAACAAAACGGTTAACACCATTTTCCAAGGTGGCCAAAACCATATGCGCTGAAATGCATAACGCAATGGAATAGTAATTAGCCAACCTATGTAGGCATCTAAGCCAATCACTATTAGATAAGCATCTCGCGTTTCTTGAACTAAAGAGCCTAAATAATTAACAATAGCAAACCCAAGCCAACCTAAAGTATGCAGCAGCCAAAACTGGCGGGTACGATCTTCAAAAAATTTAGACAAAGCAGTTATCCGCAGACAAATTGATGACACCAATTCTGAATTATAACGAAAGCGTACCCAAACAACCTAGTGACTGAGCCTATTTCAACCTGTATTAATCGCATAGTGTTAATAACGAATGTTTAAACCACGATAAATAAAGCCTAACAGCCAAGCAGGACCAATTAACAAAAACTGTAGATCCTGAAAAAAAGAAGGCTTTTTACCCTCTACTTTATGGCCAATAAACTGTAATACCCACATTACAACAAATAATAGTAATGATATTAACCAGATATCTGTTGACACGTTTTGATCAAGCCAACGAATTAATATAACGCCTAAGGTGGTAAATAAGGTCATTCCTAAGCCAATAGAAAAAGATAAATTAAAATAAAACATTAAAACAGGCACTGCCACTATTAATGACCAAGTAATCTCTTGCTGGGCAAATAAACTAAATGGCATAGGTATTTGCCACAGCATACCTAATACCGTTAAGTAGATTATAGGCACAGCTAACCAGTGAATAGCTTTGTTAAAGCTATTTTTATGGCTTTGGCTATATTCATCAAACCATTGTTGTGCAGTTTTCATCTCGTCACCTCTTAATTACATTTTATTAGCTACATAGCTGCCCTAGCCTTAGCTATAACAACGCAATGCAATACGAAACAGCCCGCTAACTAAGGTAATACTGGTGTAGGTTTTCGATCTGGCCCTAAGGCTACAAAAGTGAAATTACCTGATATGGCTAGATGTTGGTTATCGTCGTACATATTCTCAACAAAGATATCAACCCGAACCCGAATACTGGTTCGGCCAACATGATCTACCTTGGCCACTATTTCTACAATACTACCGGCTGGAATTGCTTCTTTAAAATCAACACGATCCGAGTTAATGGTTACCAAAGGTTTACGGCAAAATCGAGTAGCAGCTATAAAAGCGGCTTCATCCATCCAAGCTAATGCCTCACCACCAAATAAAGTATTATGATGATTAGTACGGCCAGGAAACACAGTACGGGTAACCCGAGTGATAGCATGTTCCATCCGTTTAGCAATTAGCGCTTCATTTCTCATTAATATCTCCAAAAGTCATTGTTTTACTGCTCATAAACCAAGCTAACACTTAGTTATGCGGCTGCTTATGCTGACTGAGCAATAGCCCCTTTACCTACACCTTCATATGCCACGACTTTATAGGCTTTACTTGGATCAATTTTTTCTAGCTCAGCAACTATATACTCAGCTAAACATTCTACAGTGGTATCTGTAGCTATAATTTCGCAATGACTTGCAGGCATAGTGAGCTCAAACCAACCTTGCTGTGCTTGATAGGCAAAACAAATATCAGTGTCTGTAGCAGGGTTAATAAACTTTAATTCACTAGCCTGACACAGATCCTCAGCAGTGCCTAAGTAAATATCTTCCCAACGCTCTGACCAGTATTTGTTTAGGCGTAAAGACAGCATGCCATCAGTAAAAATTTGAATGGTAGAGCGATGACCATGAGCAATACGTTGACAATTACCATCATGCTTTTTCAAACCATGACTGTAGTGATAATAAAAGCCACTAATAGGCTCTGGGCGTAAAGTAATTGTAAGCTTAGCCACATTAGCTGGCATCAGCTGCATTATATGGTGTTGCAAAAAACTAGTGATACTGTCTATGTTAATAGTAGCAGTTTCAATTAATGCCACGGCTTCTGTTGGCGCTGCCATATTAATTTGACCACGAGCACTATCAAACTTAAGCAATTGTTGCTGTTGCGCCAGTGTAAGGCTTAAGCCATCCGCTAAAGTTGGCACAGCTAATTTATGATCAAGCAATTGATCTATGGCCTGTTTAATTTGTTTTTTAACCAACGAAAAATCCAGCACCATAGAAATATCATCTAGTTTGCCATCTAACTCAACGTCTACAATATAGCTTTCACCCAGCATACCGCGCTTAGCACACAAATATGAAAAATCAATGACAGTTAAGTCTCGCACAAACAATATCATCTACAACTCACAAAATTTTTAACTAATATAGATAGTTATTATAACCAGCTATGGCCGCTAACTACAGCCTAAAGCACGCTTTTATCAGCTTATCGCTTATGTTCAGTTAGCCAGTTATATAAAAGCCCTATTTGGCCACACTTATGAGCAGCATACATTAACCGAATGGCATTACTTAATAACAAGCTGTCATTCCAATCGGTTTTTTGCTGGATCTCGCTATAACAGGCTAAGGCTTCTGGGGTTAAATAACCGCGCAACTCTTTCTTACCTGACTGTTTTTGTTTTATACGATAACGCTTTTGTTTTTCAGCATTAGTTAAGGCTTTACCAGTTGAATTTGTCATCAGGCTACTCTTTAACAGTAAGACTAAGATAAATAGTTAAATTGACTAAAATTTCAGCCATTTTAATGGCTAATAAAGAAATCGGACTTGTTTAGCGTACAAGTGTTCGCTAAAGTAAGCCTGCATTTTTATTGGATTAAACATACATGACTAAGAATAGCTTTACAAAAGAAGATTTAATCGCCTGTGCTAATGGTGAGTTATTTGGTGAAGGCAACAGCCAGTTACCTTCAGACAATATGTTAATGATGGATCGTATAGTACATATTTCTGAAGAAGGTGGACTATATGGCAAAGGCCAAATTATTGCCGAATTAGATATTACCCCAGACTTATGGTTCTTTGCCTGCCACTTTAAAGGGGATCCTGTTATGCCTGGCTGCTTAGGCTTAGATGCCATGTGGCAATTGGTAGGTTTCTTTCTTGGCTGGTCAGGTGGCCCGGGTAAAGGCCGTGCCTTAGGTGTAGGCGAAGTTAAGTTTACTGGCCAAATTGTCCCTACAGCTAAAAAGGTAACTTATACCCTTAATATGAAGCGGGTAATTAAACGCAAATTATTTATGGGCATAGCTGATGGCGTAGTTAGCGTAGATGGTCGTGATATTTATACCGCTCAAGATTTAAAAGTGGGTTTATTTCAAGATACTTCTAGTTTCTAACTTTCATTAGCTCTATATAAACAAAAGCCCCGCTAGATAACGGGGCTTAATTTATTAAAATCACTTCTTTAAGTTTATTTTATTAAACTAAATGTACAGAAAGTTACAGTCCTCTATTAAACAAACCGACATTACGATCTTCAATCGCATCGCGCCACCCTCCTAACCATTGCGAGCGCGTATCTAAATTCTGATAAGGGCAAAGTTCTTTAGATCGTCCCGTAACACCAGCACGATAACCTTGAGCATGAGCACGTTCTAGACGATCACGTTTTTGTCTTTTCATACGGCAGTCTTCCTCAACTTTATTTAATAAAGTAACCGAAAACCACGGATAATTAGCTATCCAGTGAATCTTACTGTCGGCTACCTTTATATTGATAGCCCAGAGTCAGTAAAGGTTCAATCACAATAAACAACTATATTACTTGACAATTACTAACAGCATGAAGTGTGAAGATATTATATTATTATTTTTTATATTTATTTAGCTTAAAAATTAAACTATTTATTAGCACAAACAAAAAAGCTGTCGATAATTTATACTAAAACGACAGCTTTAATTATTTTATAGTTAGTTTTTAAGCTTGGAAGCGACGCCAGCCGACTAAAGCTAGGCCCAGCAACCAGGCAAAAGAGAAACTTCCACCTTTACGGCTATAAGTATTACCAGCATCAGCACAATCTTCCGCTACACCATTGGCTATAGGGATTAATTTAACTGTTGTGGTTAAATTCGCTTTAATTGGTGCACCCTTGTCATCTAAAACTAAATTACCTTTAATATCTCGTTGTTCTTTTTCAACTAGTGCGGTAGCCAAGATTTCGCCTTGGTTATTAATAGAGGTGGCATCAATTAAGGTATAGCCTGAATGACAATCAACAAGTGAATTGAGATCTACAAAGCTATTTTTTGCTACATCCATAATAAAGGCGCGTTCACGACGATTCGGCGTATTGGCTAAAATAGCTTCAGCTTTACCTACTATAATATTATCGTCGTTAATATCTTTGGGAAAAGTGCTAGAGCTAACAAAAAAACCTTCAACAAACTCAGTTTTATCTAAATTTGGATCATGAATAAACATTTTTGTTCGGTAGTCACTATTTATAATTTTGACTGCACCACCAACAACAATATCATTGTTATTAATAGCAACAGCTGCACTACGCTCCCATTCATTAGCATCAACTATAGGTTTAACTTGGCCCTCAGCAAACACAGTAGCCTGATAGCCTCTGGCAATTGCAACACTATTTACGTAACGGCTTGAATCTGAATATACAGACCATCCTGCTGCTAAGCCTTTATCGTTCACGGCTAAGGGCCTGCTGATATAACTTATATTATTTATTTCTGTGCTTGGTTCAGGGTTAATATAAGGCTGTCCAGTATTTTTATCACCTAAAATCCCTAAAACCTCTGGCTCACTTATTGTCTCTCCCGATAAGCGCCAGATCATCCCAGCACTTTGATAATAGCCTTCACTGGTTATTTGAAAATTCCCACCTAGCGGATTTAGTACGTTAACCAAACTAGGACTAGTAACAATTTGATTATACTGACAAAGAGCGACGGGATTATCTTTTCCGTCACAACTTTCCAGCATAGCTGTTTTAGTGCTTTCAGAAATTCCGGTACTGGCAACACCAACAATATAGCCAGTATTGCTAATCGCATTTGCTAAAGAAAAACCGCCACCAAAGTCTTGAAAAGGCGCGGGAATAGTTTTTATCACACCAGCTTTAACTACAGCTCCTAACAACATAGGACCTTGTGGCATCCATATATCTATAGCTACTGGCTCTGGTGTTTCTTCGGTTGGCGCCGGAGTAAAGCTTTGCCATTGAAAAGTATTTGAGGCTATACCTACTGCAACAGATTGATTATTAATATCGTATAAATATTCACTATTACCACGCGATGGCTCTGAAACAAAGTCGCGCAACAGCACATTTTCGGCATCAGCGTTAGTTGCTTTATAATAAGGTAAAGCTAAACCTCTAGGCTGGCCTGAAAAATTTTTAGATAATAAAATAGTTAATGATTCTACGTCAGTAATACCATTTACTGCATCGGCTAATTGTTCATCAGTAAGTGCTGCTTTAACGGCTTCAGATGTAAAGTCAATGGCGCTTAAATCTAACGGAAAGTTATAATAGTTTCTACCATCACCTCTGTAATAAACACTATAATTTGGCTCTTCATAACCTGAGCTAGCCAAATTAAGATTACTTATGCCACCATTAAAAACAATTTCACCCGCATCATTCATTGCAGCTGCAACAGTAAATCTTACTTCAGGCACATCGCCAACTTCTATAACTTGATATACTGCAGCTTGTGCAGCACTTAGGCTTAACATGGGTATTAGCGCTAGGCTAATAGCTGATAACTTCATTCGGTGCCCCTAAAATTCACTTCTAATTATGCGTCTAATATTTCCCAGCGTGCAAAGGCTTGCGCCAGCTTCGACTCGGTTTGTGCTAATTGGTTCAACGTAGCCTGGGTTTGTTCAGCACTGCCTTTAAAAAATTCAGGCTGATTTACCTCGGCTTGCAACTTAGCTAAAGCTTGCTCTAATTGTTCAATTTGCAAAGGTAAAGACTCTAATTCACGTTGTTCTTTGTATGATAGCTTTTTTTTAACTGGCTCAGTAGTTGCTGTGCTGGTTAAAGTGTCAGTTTTTTGTGAAGAATTGCTATCTTTAACAACTGACTTTGCTACTGTGCTTGTAGCCTCTTTAGCTTGTTGCCGCTGCTGATAAGCTATAACATCGTCATATCCGCCAGCAATTTCTACTATCTTACCATCACCAATAAACAGTAATGAGCTAGTTACCGTATTATTTACGAACTCACGGTCGTGGCTTACTAATAACACAGTACCTTGATATTGTTGCAAGATATCTTCTAACAACTCTAAGGTTTCAACATCTAAATCGTTAGTAGGTTCATCTAAAATAAGCAGGTTACTGGGTCTGGCAAATAACTTAGCTAACAATAAACGGTTTTTTTCCCCACCCGATAGCGCTTTTACTGGTGTTCTGGCTCGTGCTGGTGGGAATAAAAAATCTTGCAAGTAACTTAAAACATGGCGCGTTTTACCATTTTGGGTAATTTCTTGTTTACCGTCCGCTACGTTATCTTGCACTGTCGCTTCTAAATCAAGCGCCATCCGGTGTTGATCAAAATAAGCTACTTCAATATTAGTGCCGCGTTTTACTTCACCTGCTGAATGTTTGTAATCGCCTAATAATAATTTAATTAATGTCGACTTACCTACACCGTTAGGCCCTACTAAAGCAATTCTGTCGCCACGCATTACAAGTAAATCTAAGTCTTTTATAACTTTGTTATCACCAAATTGCTGCGATACGCCTTTAGCTTCAAATACCAGCTTGCCTGATCTATCTGCCTGCTCAATATTAAAATCGACTTTACCCAGTTTATCTAAACGCGCCGCGCGCTCTTTACGTAATTCTTTTAAAGCCCGTACTCGGCCTTCATTACGGGTACGCCTAGCCTTAATGCCTTGGCGGATCCACACTTCTTCTTCAGCTAAACGCTTATCAAATAAGGCATTATGTTGTTGCTCATCTTCGAGCATTTTTTGCTTACGATCTAAATACATCTGGTAATTGCCCGGATGCGAGGTTAATTCTCCCCTATCAAGATCAATAATCCGCGTCGCTAGGGCACGAATAAAGGCCCTATCATGCGAAATAAACATAATAGCGCCGTTAAAGTTCAATAAAAACTGCTCTAGCCATTGAATAGCTTCAACATCTAAGTGGTTAGTTGGTTCGTCTAGCAATAACACATCAGGCTTAGCAATTAATGCACGCGCTAAAGCGGCTTTACGCAACCAGCCACCAGATAAGGTGCTTAAGTTTGCTTCTGGGTCCATATTAAATTGCTGACAAATATCAATAACTCGTGAGTCTAAACTCCAACCGTCACGGGTGTCCATTTCAGACTGTAACTGATCAAATAACCGATACTCAGCCTCACCTGCGCCGTCAAGATTTTCAGATAAAGTATAAAACTGCTGCAACTTTTCGGCTAAATCGCCCGCGCCTTCGCGAATAAAATCAGCTATTTTAACATCCATTTTTGCTGGTGGATCTTGCTCTAAGCGACTTAATACCACACCGGTATTAATAACGATTTGGCCATCATCTAAATTTTGTTGACCGGTCAACAATTTCAAAAACGATGATTTACCCGCACCATTACGGCCAACCAAACATACCCGCTCACCACTAAATAAACTAAAATCAACACGATCTAAAATAGGATGGGTACCAAAAGCTAAACACGCTTGTTGAAAACGTAATAATTCCACTAATTTACTTCCTTAAGCCAAATTGCTAATTGCTCGGCATCAAATGGCCAATTTAATTCTTGCTCCTGCACCGCTATCACAGGAATAAGTAATCGATACTTTTCTAATGCTTTAGCATCATCAACAATATCAACCACAGTATACGGATAGCCGCTTTGGATTAATAATGCCTCAGCGCTATCACATAAATGACAGCCCCAAGTGCTATATAGCGTAACCGGCTTTTTACTCATCGAGTAAGCTCAAAACAAACATGAATATGTGGGTTACGCTTAAAGTCCTCTGGCAAAGTTGCCGCTGAAATATCTTTAACCTGCCAACCGGCGTCAATAAGCTGCTGGGTATCTAATTTAAATTTGCGTTTATTATTAGAGAAAATAACTTTACCGCCCACAGCTAAACGCGGAATAAGTTTATTGAGCAAGCCGACATGGTCACGCTGCACATCCCAGCTGTCTTGCATCCGCTTCGAGTTAGAAAAGGTTGGCGGATCAACAAAAATCAAATCAAACTGCTCACGACAACGGCTTAACCATTGTAAGCAATCTGCTTGCTCAAACTTATACTGTGAGCCAGTTAAACCATTAATAGTAAAGTTCTTCTTAGCCCAGTCTAAATAAGTATTAGACATATCAACGGTAGTAACACTACGCGCTCCGCCAATGGCTGCATGCACCGACGCCGTGCCCGTGTAGGCAAACAAGTTTAATACCGACTTACCCTTAGCCTGTTGCTGGATCATGCGCCGGGTAATGCGGTGATCTAAAAACAAGCCGGTATCTAAGTAATCGCGTAAATTAACTAAAAACTTAGCGCCATACTCAACCACTTCTTTATATTGGCCCGCTTTTTTCGCTAAGGCTTGATACTGCGAAGTACCCTTTTGCTTTTCACGCACTTTTAAAATCATTTTATCTGATGTAATAGCCAATACCGGCGGCACTTGGTTTACAACATCAAATAAACGCTTTTGGGCAACTTGTTCATCAACCGTGCTGGGGGCTGCGTATTCATGCACCACAACCTCACCGTCGTACCAATCAACAGCCACGTTATACTCAGGAATGTCAGCATCATAAAGCCGATAGCAATTAATTTGCTCTTTATTGGCCCATTTACGCAGCTGCTTTAAATTCTTAGCTAACCTATTACCAAAGGCACTACTTTCTTGGAAGAATAGTGATGGCGCATCAGAGCTTACGGCGACTTGCTTTTCAGTTAAATCAAATAAGGTAAATTCACAATCTAAAGGCCCATTGGTGAACTTATAGGTTTTAGAGCGTGATAAACGCAAAGCCCGCAGTAAGTCAGCATTCGAGGTAATAATAGCTAAACGCCAGCCTTGATAATGCTGCTTTAATGCCACAGAGAACTGACTATACAACGGAATTAAAGTAGGTAACTCACCTAAGCGCTCACCATAAGGCGGGTTAGTAACAATCATACCTGCACTACTAGACACTGCCGCATTTAACTTAGTGGCATCGCCATAACTAAACTGGGTAATTGAACTAATACCAGCCTTAGCAGCATTTTGTTTCGCTTTAGCTAAAGCCCGCTCATCAGTATCAGAGCCGTAAAACTGAATGCTTGTAGGCAATGGCTTTTCAGCCGCTTTGGCCTCAGCTTTTAACTCACGCCATATAGCTTCACGATGGCCAGGCCAGCTTTCAAAAGCAAAGCGCTCACGGGCTAAACCCGGTGCCTTATTTAACGCTAATAAAGCCGCTTCTATTACTAAAGTACCGCTACCACAAAAAGGGTCAAAAAACGGCTGGTCAACTTGCCAACCTGAACGTTTAATTAAAGCTGCCGCTAAATGTTCTTTTAACGGTGCTTCACCCTGACCACTTCTATAACCGCGCTGGTGTAAAGACGAGCCAGAAAAGTCTTGTAAAAAGTGGAAATAATTTCTATCTAAACGCACCTGAAAACGCACATCCGGGTTCATCCGGTCAACATCTGGCCTATGGCCAGTTTCTTCACGAAACTGATCAACAATGGCATCTTTTAAGCGAATAGCGCCAAATTGGGTATTATCAATTTTGGCATGCTTGCCTACGCAGTCTACTGCTAAGGTATTTCTAAGCGCCATCTGCTGTGGCCAATCTATTTTAGACGCCACTTGGTATAAATCGCTATCGGCAGTAATCGGCTCAGACTGGATCAAACGCATAATGCGCGTTGCCATACGCGACCATAAACATAATTGATACGCAGTACGCAGCTCCGCTTTAAAACGTACTACACCCATCGTCATCTTAATGACTTCACCACCGTGCAAACGTATTTCATCTGCAACTAACTCTTCAACACCTTTAGACGTTAACGCCCAGAATTCCAGCATGCTAACCAAACCCTTATTAAAATTGGCGCTTAGTATATCAGAATGTGCCTGCAACACAGATCTAGTTTTGTAAATGACAGAAAAAATGTACAAACAAAAGCCAAGTCGCCCATAAATCCAGCAAACAACTGAGTTAATAACAAAAAACTCTAACAAACACTTGCAAGATTAACCAAAACCACCTACTATGCGCTCCGCAATGACGGACGCGGGATGGAGCAGCCTGGTAGCTCGTCGGGCTCATAACCCGAAGGTCGTCGGTTCAAATCCGGCTCCCGCAACCAAATTGAGTGTGTAGTGATTATTTAGAAAGCCCTCGGGCTCCTCTTTATAACCACGGGGCCAAGGTCTAAACCTAAGCTTACGCAACCAATTGTGACTTGTTTACACCAAAGGTCATCAATTAACGTCTTGCAAATCAACATATTACCTTCTCTGCTCAAGGGTAATACATGGACGCGGGATGGAGCAGCCTGGTAGCTCGTCGGGCTCATAACCCGAAGGTCGTCGGTTCAAATCCGGCTCCCGCAACCAATCTAACCGACATTAAGTCGGTTTTTTTGTGCCTGAAATTTGAGTATGCGTATATAAATAAAGAAAGCTCGTCGGGCTCCTCATTATAACCACGGGGCGAAGGTCGTAAATCCGGCTCCCGCAACCAATCTAACCGACATTAAGTCGGTTTTTTTGTGCCTGAAATTTGAGTATGAGTATATAAATAAAGAAATCTCGTTCATCACGCTCGAGTAAAAAAGCAAGCATTAAATATGAAGAAACACGACAAGCTGGAAATGCAGTTCCCTATCTTTTAATCCAGCACTTTCCATCGGCCATCTTTTTTTGCACCTTCAAAAATAAGTTTATTTTGCTGCTGTAGTTTTACTACAGCACGCTCAATAGTACTAAGTGCTTTACCGAGGTGGTTGGCAATATCTAAAAGCGACAATTCAGGGTTTATACGGAGTAATTGCAAGATTTTCTCAGGTGTTTTTACCCGCGTTTGTACCCGCGTTTGCACCAGCGTTATTTCAGATGACGATATTGCTTCATCTAACGCTGTGTTTATAGCATCAAGTAGAAACTCAATAAATAAGGAACAATCACTCGTCGCGTCGGCATGACGAAAAGCCTTATAGTATTCGTCTTGCTTAGCTTTAATCACCGTTTCTACTGGCAAATATGCCAGTATTGGCTGCCACTGGCTCAGTATAAGAGTTTGCCATAAACGCCCCATCCTGCCGTTGCCATCACTAAATGGATGAATGAACTCAAATTCATAGTGAAATGCAGAAGAAGCAATTAAGGGGTGGGCTTCAGACGTCGCGAGCCACTGGGTCAATTGTGCTATAAGCCGAGGAACTTGATTTGCAGGCGGAGCCATATGAACCAACTGATCACCACGATAAATTCCTGCGCCACCGCTACGCCAATTACCTGCATCCGGTATTAGGCCGTACAGTAATAGTTTATGGGCACTTAAAAGATCGTCTATATTGGCAGGTTCAAAGTGCTCCATCGCTTCATAAGCTACAAAAGCATTTTGTACCTCTTGAATTTCTTTTGGTGTGCCTAAAACATGTTTTCCGTCAACAACCGCTGTAACTTGTTCAAAGGTGAGTGTGTTCTGCTCCACTGCCAATGAGGCCTGTATAGTGCGAATTCGATTCTCTTTCCTTAATTTTGGTACTAATAAACCTTGATTTACCGCTGTCCACTTTCCGATAGAGCCAGAAATGTCAGCAACTAAACGCATCATGTTATGAGTTAATTTAAATGGAGGAGAATATGGTTTCATACCAGCCTAATTTTATACCAAGGAATTGTTACTGCCCCAAAGCATGATAATAATATCAAATATCTATAAACTGATTTTTAATATACCACACAGGCTAACGAAGATAGAAAAGAAAACAACGTAATAGCCCCTCTCTTAACGTGGTAATCTTACCACTTAAATTGGTGTCCGGTTTTATTAGACCACTACATGTTGAATTTAGGAAGCTTTGCTCAAAGGGCGAGCGGCCACATGAAATCCCCTCTTCTCCTCATACGTATTATGATGACTTTCCTGGCTGGAAAGATTTTATGAAGCTAGGTCGTGAGTTACTTCATAGTGACGAAGTTGAAGACTTAACGACTAGCTATAATGAAATAAAAAAGGCAACCCATAGGTTAGGTATCAGTTCAATTGCTGAGTACAAAAAGGCGTTTTCATTAGGGAAGCTTGGTAAATATGCACCAGAAGATCCAGAAAGTTATTTTAAAGATGAATTTGGTGGTTGGGGTGAGCTTTTAGCACCAAAACATCGAACCATTATGGAGTTTGAAAAAGCACGCTTAGTAGCTCGTCATTTTTGGCCGGTTAATTCTTCAGAATGGCGAATATTTTGTCGTAACGGAGAGCGGCCGCCATTTTTACCCGCTATGCCTGATCGGGAATACGCAAATC
The DNA here is from genome assembly GCF_032229285.1 of Rheinheimera sp. MMS21-TC3. NCBI lineage: Bacteria > Pseudomonadati > Pseudomonadota > Gammaproteobacteria > Chromatiales > Chromatiaceae > Rheinheimera > Rheinheimera sp. MMS21-TC3. The sequence goes on along the minus strand of NZ_CP135084.1, from coordinate 1,777,297 downwards.
ACGGGTGGATAAGTTGGCAAGATTTTTTAAATGATCCTGAAACACCTTAATTTATGCTGGCTTAGTCCTAGTTCTGGTCAGTTAAGCTGACCGGCATTTTTCTTTTTAATGGGATACCTCAGTTTGCTCAATTTAATACATCGAGGATAGCAACGTTCTCGTCGACCAGCTAAGAGGAAGAATGAAGCCATTGCTGTCATATCCATCACGACTTTTGTTATTCATCCTAGTGACGCTGCGATTAACACCATCTTATAATGGATGAGATTAAAGGCCAGCAACACTCCCCCATAATTCCTGCTTCACCATATCGGATAGTTTTGTGCAAAGCATATACGCATTATCCAACATGGACTGTTTTATCTCTCTGAAAGCCAGCTCTATTTCCCAGCGGTTCGAGTATAAAGCAACGATGTCTGTTGCGGGGAAACGCATTGGGTCGGTCAGGGAGTATAAAATTTAACCTATTTTACTTTAATGGTTTTACTCAGTAATCTTGCTTCTATTGTGTCGGGTAAATTGCGAACTTCTTTCGCGACTGCGCCGTGGTGGTAAGCCTTATCAACTGGTCATTCTTACCAAACGAGCGGATAACTTGATATTGTATATGCTTTTTTAACGGCAGCAACCAATGAAAATGCTCGCCTACAGTTTGCCATTTATGTAACAAACCTAACGAGTCAAGGCCTTTATCAAACAAAGTTAACGAGTTCCACTGGTATGCTCTATCAAATCCTCAGCCAGAATCATTTCACTGATAACAACGCTATCAAACCGGCTAGCCGTTAGTAAATGAACCGGTCAATTCCATCTGGCAGACCATGCGTATTTGCGGGTAATAGGCTTCTCCAGTGTGTGACCTGGTTCTGGGTAATATTTCACTATTCTTAGGCGTATCTTCCTTACGAAAAACCACGCCATTTGCTCCATGGGCAAGCTTCGGGTTCTGATAGCTGAATTTCCTGCAATACCAAGCTCTGTTTCAATTAAAGCAGGTCTAATACGTCCGAAAGCTTTCAAGTTATTGGTATGGCTGTTTACTAAAACGGTTTCCAGTGCCTGACTGATGTGCATAAAAAAAGCCTACAGAGATTATTCTGTAAGCCTTTATTTACTAGCCACTGGATCGGTAAACCAATCAAAGAAATTATTATTTGATCGACATTACGCTTAGTCGACTTTTTAGTTTATTGCGCTTGTTGTTGCTTCATTACTGCTGCAAGCAGTTTTAATTGGGTTAATCATGCCTAAAATTTATCAGGGCATTCCCCAACAATATCCACTAACTGAGCAGGTATTGTTGGAATAACAACCTCTTATTTTTTAAAAAATAAGATTAATAATATAGCTCCTCAAACTTGGGTTGGATCACTAAACTAGCACCCATTTCAGCATCGTCAGAGTCGAATGAGTTTAGTGCGTCTACCAAGCTGGCATAACGCGTATCAACAACCGCATAATGCGCTGCTATATCTACCGCTATTGAGGCAGTCTTATCGCTCAGTTGCACTGTTTCTGCTATTAATTCACTTTGCACAACTTCGATATCTAAAGGATCCATAATGTTATCATCAGACTCTGCAACAGGTAATTGAGGTCGAATAATGTCAATCCAAATACGATCAAATAGCCGTTTGTCAAAACCAATTGTTGGCGTATCTGGCAGAACATCTTCATTAACTGGCTTATGAATGAGCACATCTTCTTGTACCAAAGTAAGACCAGAGTCAACATCAGGTACATCATCATAAACAGGTAGATCACTCCCTGGCATAATCTGTAAACTGTTTATAGAGCCTTCGATTGATGCTACTAATGGTGTAGTAGATATTTCTTGGCCATAATCGGAATCAGATACTGCAACAGGTAATTGGGGTCGAATAATATCAATCCAAATGCGATCAAATAAACGCTTATCAAAACCAATTGTTGGCATATCAGGCATAACATCACTGTTAACAGGTTTTCGTATTAACACCTCTTCCCGTTCGATATTTAAAGCAGCATCACTGACCGTCGGCATAGCTGCAAACACAGACATTGTATCAGTGTTGGTAATGGCATTGTTTACTTCAGCAGTGGCTAGCTGTGATGCAACTATACTGCTGTCCCACACCGTGCCATTAGCAAATTCGATTTGATCCAGACTATATGCACTTTCACTATTTTCAGTAAAATAATTAAGTACAGTTACGCTACTTTGCGCCACTCGTAATATTAAATTATCGCCATCTCGTTGTGTTATAACGTCAGTAGGGGTTATACCTTCATCAAATCGAAGTATGTCAATACTGCCAACTGAAGGGTCATAATTATTAATAATGCTATTACCCATTTCGGTTCCAAATAGATAGATGTCATTACCACGGCCGCCCAACAGGTAATCGTTACCTGCACCGCCGCGCAAAGTATCATTGCCGTCACCGCCGTCGATAAAGTCATCATCCGAAGAACCAATAATGCTTTCTGCGGTTGCCGTGCCAACAAACACATTGCCAAAAGCCCGCTCATCTGGCAAATCTGTATACGCAAGTGACTGCATCGAGTTCGGATTCACCAAACCAAAAGCACCAAAAATCTGATTAGCACTAATCTGGCCACCTGAGGCAAACCGCAGTACCGGAATAACATTGTCACCACCGAGGAACCAATTTTTAATGGTAACCTTGTCGCTACCGCCACCAATGTTTAATACCAAGTCGTTACCCGACTTCATTAAACCACTAGCTACCTGATTAAAGCTGATGCCTTCGAATAACAACTCATCTTCACCACCACCGGTGTTATCTATAATGTCTTGGCCACCGCCAGCACTGAAGATGTAAGCATCGTTTCCGCGGCCGCCCTTCAGTAAATCGTTGCCAGCGCCACCATTTAAGGTGTCATTGCCATGTGAGCCCACTAATACATCAGCACCCGTACTACCTGTAAGAATATCATCCCCCGCACTGCCATTTATCACATTTTCCGACGGGGCATCGCCTGTAGGCATAGCCAGACCAAAGGCACCAAAAATCTGCGCTGCGCTAATACTGCCACCGGTTTCAAATTCAAAGGTTTCAACCAGACTATCACCGCCAAGGAAGAAGTTGGTTAAGGTAACGCTATTGGCAGAACTACCGTTTACCCGTAGCACCAGGTTATTACCGCTCTTCATTAAACCAGACGCGACCTGATTAAAGGTAATGCCGTTGCTGAAGATGAGTTTATCGGTACCGCCGGCTTCCGTAATCACATCCTGGCCAGCATGGTAAATATAAGTATCATTTCCAGTACCACCAAATAAGCGATCATTGCCCGCCAAGCCACTTAGCACATCATCGCCAGCACCAGCTAGTAGCACATCGTTGCTTGTAGTACCGGTTAACTGATCATCACCTCCCAAGCCAGGCGTTCCTGTATCACCTGGATCAACTGGATTAGTGGGGTCGGTTGGGTCAACCGGATCAGTCGGGTCTGTGGGATCAACCGGATCTGTTGGGTCAACAGGCTCTTCACCACCGCCGGCAATGGCTGCGGCAATTTGCTCTGCCGTCAGCATATAGCCACCACTGGGTTGCACATAGCTTATGGCCGCCTCACCACCTAAGAAGTGATTAAGCACCCGCACACTTTGTGTTTCGTCACCATCGACCAGGATCACTAAATCATCGCCATCCTGGCTAAAGGTTAAGCGAGAGGCATCAATACCATCAGTGAAGAATACGCCATCAAAGCCGCCGCCTGTGTTATCAATAGTGTTCTGACCAGTCTGGGGGTTATACACGTACTTATCATCGCCGGCGCCGCCAATCAGCAGGTCGTTGCCCGCGCCACCAATTAAGGTATCGTTGCCGTCACCGCCGTAAAGGGTATCGTCGCCAGCGCGGCCATCGATATAATCATCACCCGCTTGGCCGTATATCACATCCACTTGCGCCGAGCCAAACATGCTGTCATTACCATCAGTACCAAAAGTAACCAGCTGGCTTTCTATCTGCGTTACATTAAGCGTTGCGCCATCAGCAAATGTCAGGCTATTCAGCTTGTAATGGGCAGAGCCGGCAAACCAATTTTGCACAGTAATGCTGTCACTACCATTGCTATGGCGGATCAGCAAATCACTGCCACTACGAACAAACATTAAATCGTCCGCCGCAATACCCTCACCAAACTGCAAGGTATCATTTGATGCATCAACATTGCTGTAGGCTTCGCCCTGGCGCCGTTCAATAATTACGTCTTCGCCATCACCTAAATTAAAAATGTAGGTATCGTCGCCAAAACCGCCGTAAATCGTATCGTTGCCCTTGCCGCCTTCAAGCGTATTACTATTTTGCGTCCAGGTATCGCTATGGGCTATTAAGGTGTCGTTACCCTCACCACCGCGCAGAGTGTCTGCTCCATTACCTTCAAGAGTGTCATCGCCTGCACCACCATCAAGTAGACCTGTTCCAGTAATAGTATCGTTGCCGTCTTCGCCAAAGAGTTGGTTGTTGCCTTCGCTATCTTCAATTACATCATTTCCGGTGCCTCCGTAAATACGGTCATCACCTCCGTGTCCGTAAAGGGAATCATCACCATCATGGCCATATATAATGTCGTTACTATCAAGGCCATTAATTATGTCTGCATCATCAGAGCCTTCAATGGGGTTAGTTATCTCTGAAACATCAACCACTACGTTATTTATTGCCGCAATATCCCAAATAGTACCATCAGCAAAACGAACCTGCTCCAAACGGTATGTACTGTTGCCGTTATTTTCGAAATAATTTATTACGTAAATACTGTCTGAACTACCTTTAAACATTAATACAAGATCATCAGCCGACCGGCCAATTATGATATCAGCAGGTTTAATGTCATCAACAAATTCAATAACGTCTAGTTTACTATCACCTTCATCATAATTATGGATTGTGTCTTGGCCCCAACCGCGGGAGAAGCGATAAACATCGCTACCTTCACCCCCATCCAGAAAATCATTTCCTGCACCACCATAAAGCTGATCATTTCCTCCACCACCGTTTATGTAATCATTTCCAGTATCACTATTTAAGACGTCATCGCTGGCATAACCAATAAGCGAATCATCACCAGCGGAGCCTTGAAGCACTAACTGTTTCACTTGCTCAATGGTTAGTACACTACCATCAGTAAAACGGATTTCTTCCAGTTTATATGCGCTGTAACCGTCATTCTCAAAATAATTCCATAATTTTATCTGGTCATTACTACCTATTAAAGACAGAATCAATGAATCACCAGAGCGGGTTAAACTAATATCGGTCGGAGAAATACCTTCCAAAAACTCAATGACGTCTGTTTTGCTGATGCCTTCATTGTAGTTCCATATCTCATCTTGCCCCCAGCCGCGAGCAAAGCGATAAGTATCACTTCCTTCTCCTCCATATAATCTATCATCACCCTCACCACCTTCAAGGATGTCATCGTCAGCATGCCCTTCAAGTGCATCATTGCCGGCACCACCGAAAAGCTCATCATCTCCGTCATTACCAAAAAGCCAGTCATGCCCTTCATCGCCATATAGCTTGTCATTACCACCGCCGCCATATAACCGATCATCGCCAAATCCACCTCGAATAACATCATCAGTTGAAAAGCCATCTATTTCGTCATCCCCTTCCGTACTTTGCATAGACAGCGATTTGACGTGGTCAGCGGTCCACACTGTCCCATCGGCAAAGCGTATCTCTTCTAACTTAAATGAATTATTGCCATCATCCCTAAAGTATTCTTTAACATTAATAGAGTCTGAACTATCTGCTAATCGCAATATTAAATCGTGGCTAGATTTATCTATAATGATATCAGCGGGTAAAATGCCTTCAGCAAATTCAATGGCATCCGTTTTTAACGTACTAGTGTCATGATGGTAATTATCAATTGTGTCGCGTCCCCAACCACGTGCAAAACGATAAGTATCGCTGCCACCACCACCAATTAACTTATCATCGCCTTCACCACCGTCAAGAATGTCATCACCACTCCCACCTTCTAATATGTCATCGCCGGCTCCACCATATAATTGATCATTGCCCGACCGACCAAATATACGGTCATCACCAGCGGCGCCATTTAAATTGTCATCAGTATTAAAACCTTGTAAAGCGTCATTTCCATCTGTTCCTTGTAAAGACTTAAGTTTTAATTCATCCACGCCCCATACAGTACCGTCGGCAAACCGCACTTCTTCCAGCCTATAATCACTGTTGCCATCATTTTGAAAGAAGTTAGTCACTTTAATCTGGTCAGTGCTATCGGATATAAACAAAAATAGCTGCGTGCCTACACGACTAACCTGGATATCCTCTGGTGATATTCCATCGTCAAATACAATGGCATCGGTTTTATCTGTACCGGTATCATAATTGTCAATGGTATCCTGGCCCCAGCCCCGACTGAACATATAAATATCACTACCAGCACCACCGCGAAGTAGATCGTCGCCTTCGCTGCCATCTAGCACATCGTCACCAGCCATTCCAGACAAGGTATCGTCACCACCGCCTCCAACCAAGGTATCCGAATCAGCTGTGCCATTAATTGTCAAAGGGGTTGCAAACGGCCTTTCAAGCAAAGTATCTCCTGAAGCAGGCGACTTCTTCGACTCAATAACAGTGCCATCAGCCAAAGTAACCAGCTGCTTGACTGCTTCGACTGGCACGATGGGCTTACCGTCAATATCAATTTCTGGTGTCAGCTCCACACCTGCTACAGAAAAGTATTTAGTATCTTCAGGTAAATCCTGCTCGGCAAGTTGTAGCCTTAGTTCTGCCATATCTATTTCTGTGCCATCGCCCAACTCAATAGTTGTAATGGCATCAAAACTGGCACTATCTATTTCGACTAAATCGCCCTCGCCATGTTGCATTAACACAGCGAAAGCAGTTTTAATGAACTGAAGTGAACCTGATGTAGCAGCATTAAAACGCAGAGTGGTTGAGCCTAACCTATCAACAATTTGGTCCCGGCCGTCACCGTTATTAAAAATATAGGCATCATTGCCTGAACCACCAAATAGCCTATCGTTTCCTTTACCACCATTCAGGATATCGTCACCGCTCTGGCCGAGCAGAATATCATTTCCTACTCCACCCTCTAATTGGTCATTACCTGCACCTGCTTGCAGCTTGTCGTCACCAATCCCACCAAGCAAGGTATCGTTACCCACACCAGAAACCAGCAGGTCATTACCGTCACCACCATCTAATACATTTGTTGCTCCGGCAGTCGCGCCGTAATAAACATATAACTTGTCATTACCACCGCCACCAAGCAATACATTATTGCCACCATCAGCCAGCAGAATATCGTTACCATTGCCGCCATCTATTGTATCGTCACCGTCACCGCCGCTTAGAACATCGTCACCATCATTCCCAAACAAAGTATCATTACCATCACGACCCCATATTTGGTCTTTACCTTCTCCACCAAAAATGGTGTCCTCGCCGGCGCCACCATCCAGCAAATCATCGCCCGTGCCGCCGTCAATATTATCGTTACCGTCCCGGCCCCAGATTATGTCATTACCTGCGTCGCCATAGAGTTTGTCATCACCAGCGCCGCCGTCTATCTGGTCGTTACCGTCGCCGCCGTAAATCGTATCATTGCCAGTAATCCCCTCAATATCCGGGTCATCACCAAACAATACATCGTTGCCTGCGCCGCCATCTATAAAATCGTCTCCTCCACCGCCATAAACAATATCGTTGCCACCACCAGCATATATTGTGTCATTGCCGTGATAGTCCGTCGGCAGCTCTTCTCCAATTTCAATATTGCCAACATTTACATATTTATTTTCTGGTCTAGCATCACCATGAATAATATCATTGCCATCACCCGTTATAATGTTATCGTCGCCAGCACCGGCTACTATTCTATTGTTACCATTACCCGTCATTATCAGGTCATTGAACTGATTCTTTTCTAACGCTGTATCAGCATGGACATATCCTTGAAGTTCCCAAGTTGTTGTAACAAAACCGTCGCTAACAGTAGTACTTTCTGTCATCGTAGAGTAACCATCTGAAAAAATTTGATTATTACCATTACCTACAATAATTGTGTCTTGCCCCCTACCACCAAAAACAAGGTTGTCTCCTTCGCCGGCATTAATAATGTCTTTACCATCACCACCATCTACCCAATCTATTCCATCTCCTGTTAATGCGTAATCGTCTCCATCTAATTCAGCGTTATTGGTTCCATCCTGTGAGTCTAAAAAAACAAAATCCTGTGACATGCCTGTTATTACAGTATCATGCCCGGTACCACCAATAATTTTGTACTGTCCAGTGCCACCTGCTGAAATATGATCATTATCAGCACCACCATAAGCAGTGCTACCTGAACCACTAAGTGTAATAATGTCATTGCCATCATTTCCCCATAACCGGCTACGATGGGCATCTGCACCATGTAAAATATCGTCGCTTTTACTGCCGTCAAATCTATAACTATTACTATTGAACTCAAGCCCCTCTTCAAACACATTGCCGTCATAAAAAACAGCTTGAGTTTTATTCACGTTATAACGAATACCTTTATAACCAATCCATTCTTCTTTACTGAGGTCACTTAAGTACCCGTTGGTAGGTTGCTCTGCAAAGATACTGGCAGCATCAAGCATTCCTTCTGGCGTTGACAAAGCTAGCTCATCCCGTTGCTGCTGCCGCTCATCCACTCCGCTAACATAATCGGTAAACTCACCAAAGAAACCAGTAGTAATACCCTGCATAGCCTCAAGCAACGCCGCTTGCTGTTGTTCAATCAACGTATTTAACTGTTCAACCGGGTTGGGCAAATCTAATATCGAGGTGCCTTCGCCAATTCCAAGCAAGGCCATTTCTGTTTTCAAACGGGTAATTTCTGCCAACAACAACGCATCAGAGCCAGCGCGCTCTAAGGCAAATTCACCGGCAAATTTTTGCTGCCAGCCAGCAAGAATAGCGGCTTTGTCCGCCTCGTCGATATGGCTGTAGCCATTGATAATTGCGGCAAGTTGGGCGTTGATAGTGTTAAGGGTATCGCTATGAGTGTCAGACAAAATATCGGCTTGGATTTTGTCTAGTGCGTTGCCATAGACTGTTTTTAACCAAATCGTTATTTGCGTTTCAGCCAAAGCGTCAAATTGGCCTTTATCACCTGCCTCTTCACCAATCCACATTTCTACAGCAGCTTTAGCTTCATCGTAAGATTCGTTTAGGCCAAACTCTTCAGCCCGGTTCAACCTATCTTTAAATTTGGTAATTTCATCACTCGCGACATTTTTAATAAATGCCTCTACAGTTAAAGAGTCACCTAAGCCACCGGCAAGTTCTTCGATACTCAGCCCAGATATCTCGCTGGCTTTTTGTACTGCATTATTGTAGGTGCTGATGTAGCTAGAAGAGCGGTTTTCAAGTTCAAGTGAGAACCGATCGTGTAATAGCTTTATATTATTGAAATTCGAATCGATTGCCTCTTGCAAACTTTCAGAATTAATATGCCAGAATGCCAACGAGATATTTATGGTTTTTGACGCAAACTTTAGTATTTGCGCTGGTACTGCTGGTATATGAGAAGTTAATGCGTTAATTGCAACATCAACTATATTTGACAAACCATAAAAGATACCACTGATAGTTTGGGGAGATAGCTGACCATTGTTTTTGGGATCGTCTAGTTCATCAATTGCTGTATTGTAGTTATTCGAAAAATTTACTATCTCACCCATAACTCCTAGAGAATCTAAGACCTTCGTAAGTTTTACTTTTTCTCCGCTTATTTCTATAGTGGTATTTTCAGCTATCAACTTAATTGTGTCCAAAATAACCAATGCCGCAGCTAGTGACTTTTCCCCCAAACTAACATCACGTTTTAAAACATCGTCCAACACTGCATACGCTGCCGCCAATTGAAATTTATCTAAATCATCACTAAAAATATTTTTGATTTCTCGTAAAAATTGCCCGCTCATAACTAATAACGCTCCCTATTAAAAAAAGTTAAAACAACGAATAAGTAAAAAAACAAACATGAAATGAAGTTAAGCCAAAAACCATGCCACTCATGGTAATTTGACCTTGCAACTACAGCTGCAGTAAAATCAGATCGTTCTAAATCATCCGGAAGAAAATATACGTACCCTCGAGAATCGGGAATAACGAAATTGAAAGAAAAATTATCTATAAAGCAGAAGTAATATTCTTCACCTAGCTTCATCAAACTGCCTACCCCGATACGCACCTCTCCTTCAATTTCAATTGAAAAATCATTTGGTTTAAGACGGACATATCTACCTCCCCCCCTACCAGCACTGTCAGAACTTTGAAGAACTCCTAGCGCACAAAACAAATCCTGTTCAGTAACTAGTGCATTTTTATAGTTAAAATAGCTAAAAGCAAAACTCAGTGATAAAACTAAAACAATTGCTTTAAACCCAAACAAACCTTTTAATTTCATTTAAAACCTTTAAATTTAATAGTTATACCAATACTGACAATACGAATGAGAATACCAATAATTTTCCGAAAATGGCTTTTTTGGAATGTAATCAAGTTCAATCCAGTTCTTCACTTTTGAATCAATAATACCCATCATCAATCCTTGTCTAAGAACTAATAACTCGTTCTGATATTGAATCAACCTGCCACCTTCAACTGAATAAATTTTCCCATCTTTCAAAAGAGTCATAGATGAGTATCTGCCATGGCGATTACCATGTTCTAGCCGTTCTTCTTTGTTAAGTTCGCTCCATTCATAGTAGCTGCCAGGTACTTGAGATTTACGTTCCTCAACGCTAACTCCTGGCAACACTTTGCACACATAGTGAGGTTCATTGAATTCTAAAAGCCATTCATTTTGCCCATCGCCATCAGCATCAATCTGCACAGCAAACAGCTTTTTCAGGCCGCTATGGTACTGCTGCTCAATATCGGGCCAATGTTGCTCAAAGGGCACATCCCTATTTCTGCTGTCAGCATGCTGGTATTGCACAAACTGCATTTGCAAATCTGGTCCGGCGTCATTAGCTACTCGGCTAAACGGCGTATTAGAAAAATCAAACTCGTTACAGGCTCCTAGCTGCTGTCTTGACGTGCGGTTTAATACTTCCAGCATTGCTTCGCACATTTCTGGCCTGCGGTTGGTGCTTAAGCGAAAGTTTGGTAACGGCTCTGATTGGCCGTTTATCTGTGCAATGCGGCTTTTATACGCTGCAACCAGGCAATCAGCTGTTTTACATTGATCCCGGCTATCAGCCGCCCACTGTCGTTGTGTTGCTTCAATCCGCTGTTGGCATTGCTCACGTTGCTGCTTTATGCAGCCATGCTGTATTTCCAGCTCCGGGTTAATGGCAAACTTTGCTGCATGCAACTGCCAGAGCAGATCATTGTGATAAGCAACCGCTAACTCTGCATCCAACTGCTTTAAGATTTCATCTGCACAGATCAGTTTTTCTGCGTCAGTTACAGCATTGCTGCAATCCACCTCGGGCGTAAATACAGGCGCTTCAATAGCTAGGCGGCGTTTTGTTGTTGGCGCTTTATCTTGCTGCCAGTAGGTAACAGCACCACCTGCTAAAGCCCCCAGCAGTAAAAACCCTACAGCCACTTTCCATTTAAACTTCATCTAAACCCCTGCATTGCTTAAGCGCTGAATTCCTCATCGCTCCCTTACCCCTTCATCCACCGCTTTAATCACCGGTGATAATAAAAACTCTATAATCCGCCGCTGGCTGTTCTCATACCCGCCAGCACCAGAAATAGAATCACAGAAAAATCAAATAAAAGCAGAATTGCTATTTAACTTTGCTGTGATCCCATTAATTGGGTTGACCATATCTAAAATGGATGTGCCTTCACCTGCACCCAGGCGGGCCATTTCGGCTTTTAAGCGGGTTATTTCATCCAGCAGCAGAGCGTCAGAGCCGTTGCGCTCTAAGGCAAATTCACCGGCAAATTTTTGCTGCCAGCCAGCAAGAATAGCGGCTTTGTCGGCCTCGTCGATATGGCTGTAGCCATTGATAATGCCAGCAAGTTGGGCGTTGATAGTGTTGAGGGTATCGCTATGAGTGTCAGACAAAATATCGGATTGGATTTTGTCTAGTGCTTTACCGTAAGCTGACTTCAACCAGCCGGTTAGCTGCCATTCAGCAATCCGGTCAAACTGGCCCTTATCGCCTTCTTCTTCGCCAATCCAGGTTTCTACTTGAAGTTTGGCATCTTCATAAGATTCATTCAATCCAATTTCTTTCGCACGCTTTAAGCGTTCCTTTAAATCGCCAGTTACATCATCAGCCAAATTTTCCAACATTTGCACCGGTGAAGGTAAGCCTTCAGGCCCTTGTCCTAACTCGGCGACACTAAGACCAGAAATTTCAGCAGCTGACTGTAAGGCGTTATTGTAGAAACTTATATATTCGCCGGTACGCTCGTTAAGCTCCGCTTCAAGATGGCTACCTAATGCTTCAATATTTTCTATATTTGAATCAATGGCCTCCTGCAAACTCTCTGCATTCATATTCCAGTATGCCAAAGAAATATTTATTGCTTTTGATAAAATCTGAAGAATCTTAGCAGGCACTGAAGGAAATCTTGACGCAACAACATCAATAATAGAGTCAGCAATATTTGATACACTTAGAAACACCCCTGAAATTGTTTCCTGGGAGAGCTTTCCTTCTATATTACGAGGATCATTTAATTCACTAATTGCAGTATTATACAAAAACCTAAAATTATATATCTCTCCTGCTATCCCTAAATTATCAGAAAGTGTCGAAAGCTTGACTTTTTTTCCGTTTATATCAATTGATGTGTTCTCAGATAAGTAACTGAACGTCTCTAAAAAAACTAACCCCGCAGCAAGGGCTTTCTCGCTTGCATCGACATCCCTCTGCATTACATCGATTAAAACAGCGTAAGCAGCAGCTAGTTTTAAATCCTCCAATCGAACACTGAGGATATTTTCATAAATCGCATCCCTGACATACTCTAAGTAATTATTATTCATAAATAGACATCCTTATAAAATAAAATGAAATGAAGTAAAGAAAAATCAAACTAACAAAATTAAAAAACAAACCTTTAAATGCCGCTTCATTTGAAACTGAGACTAATTCATTCTTAAAAAAAATTTCAGGATTTTCTCTAAAATATATTTCACGAATAGAACTTGGGAAAAACAATACAATTGAAAATTTATCTACATAGCAATAATCATATCGCTTTCCTAAATATCGCCCACCGAGCGCAATGCGGTTATTTTGTACATGCCGAACGTTACCTGAGATAATTTTATTATCACTTTCTAATTTGACATGATAACTACCTGTTCGGGGATTTGAATCACCACTAACAAGCACACCTGAAGTACAATGAGCATCGGATTCATCAATCAGTTCAAGCCTATAACCTAAGATACTTAACAGTGCACTTAAAAATAAAACCAAAGGGGAAAACTTCAAAATTAAAGGAATATGTATTTTCATCCCACACCTCGAATGTAAATTAGTAGTTATACCAATAGCCACAAGCCAGCTTTAGCCCTGAAATTGAATAACTACTTTTATCCAAATTTAATTTAAGCAATTTAACTAAATGCTTTTGAACAACATATCGCTCCGGGCTATTTATCAGCTCCAACCCTTCCTGGTTAAGTACATACCACTCATCATTAAATCGAAGTAACTGGCCTTTGTGTAGCACGCCGTTGTATCCTGCTGCCGGTGCTGCAATAACAGACATCCAACCGTATTTTTCTGCATGCTGTAGCTCACCTGCAGTACCCAATGCGCTAAACTGATTATCACGCTCTGTGCGCGCAAGATGTCTCTCGTCATAAGAGCCATAGGGCTGGGTTTGGCATCTCTGGCTGGGGAAGCGAACTTCCTGCAACCAAGCGACGTTATCCTTATTAGCGTCCTGATATTGAACTCCATATAAGCGCCGTAAACCTGTTTGATAGCGTTGTTCCATTGCTGACAAATGCTTAAAATATGGCTCTTGCTGTTGCCCTCGTTTTTTATAATTAAAGCGTTCAAATTCTTGCCAATGTTCGGCTGTCAATCGTGTGGTAACAGGAGTAAAAGGCGTAGTGCTAAAATCATAGTGCGCGCAAGCACCTAACTGTTCTCGCGGGGTGCGATTAAGTATTTCGAGCATGGCATCACATACAACAGGCTCGTGACTTAACCCTAACCTGAAAGATGCTAGCGGCTCAGACTGACCATTAAGCTCGCTGATCCGAGCGCGATAGGCCTTAGTTAAACATTTAGCCGTGTCGCAACGGTCGCGCTTTCGGGTTATCCAGCGCTGCTGGCGTTTCTCAAGATCTCTTAAACAGGTTCTGATATTGCTTTTTTTACAGACATCATCGTAATTACCGAAAGATGCTTGGGTATACCGCCATAAACTGTCGTTGGCATAAGCTACAGCCAGCTCTTTCTCTAAATCCGTCAATGACTTATCGGAGCATATGTCAACTTTAGCGCCAGTGTCAGTGCAGTTCAGCTCGAAATTGAAGTCTGGCCAGTAAAACTCTGTAATTGTATCTGCTGCTTTCTGGTTGCTAATATGCAGGTATAACCACCCTGCCAGCATTGCATTTACAGGCAAAGCAAGGCCTACTGCCACTTTCCATTTAAACTTCATCTAAACCTCTGCGTTGTTTAAGCACTGAACACCTCATCGCTCCCTTACCCCTTCATCCACCGCTTTAATCACCGGTGATAATAAAAGCTCTATAATCCGCCGCTGCCTGTTTCCATAGCCGCCAGCACAAAAAATAGAATCACAGCAAAATCAAATAAAAGCAGTGCTGCTATTTAATTTTGATCTGACCCCATTTATTTAATCTAACGCTGTCACATTAGCATCTATTTCCACCGCACCGAGATTTCGCTTATTAAATATCTCACTCAACAAAAAAGCCAGACTCATACTTCCTCCTTAAAATATAACTATAAAATTTTTCTTCTGTAAAAATAACAAAACAAAATGAAAACTGAAAAAACAAAAACTATCAATGAAGCGCAAGCGATATATCGAGCGCGCAATAAGGCTTTATTAACAGCTAGCAAACCATCTGAGATATTTAGTTTTACGTCTCCCTGAGCACAAGCAACAACTACTTTGTCACCACCCAAATTAACAAACCCTATGTAAAATACTTTCTCTAAATCAAACCTGTAAAAGCAGTCGAAATATCCACCTTTTACTTCATGAATAATGCCCTTTGAGTTTGCCAATAAAAATGTTGGACTCACTCGCCCACCACCAGTCTCACTAACAAACTCATACTCATCGTGGAAAACATAAAAATCACTATTTTCAAATAGACTCCAACCAAACATACTCAATACTATAGCGCTTACTGCAGTAGCGAATACTAAAGCTTTCACTCTTAAGTTATTTGAATAAGCATTTTTAAAATAAATAAATAAATATGCCACTCCCCCCCCCACTCAAGCCAGGCTTGCCAATTGAAACTCAATAGTTATACCAATAACTACACATATAGCCGTGATCTCTACTTGTTCTAACATTCATATCTGGATATATCTTTTTTATATAAACAAATGATTTTGATAAAGAATGACTTTCTGGCCCGTTTATTACACTCATCCGTGATTGATCGAGTACAAACCATTCTTGTTTATAACGAAGTAGTTGACCAGAATATACTGATCCAGATTGACCAGCATCGGGCGCTGCGACAACAGATTCCCAGCCGTGTCGCTCTGCGTGAGATACCTCAGCGGCAACACCACCTTTTTTAAGTTCGTCTTTAATTTTACTGAATATTTGGCTTCTTTCTTTCCTGGTACCATAAGGTAATGTCTGACAAGAGGCACCTGTGTAACGGACTTCCAACAACCAGGGCACCTCCTCATCTTCGCCTCCCCCTTGTTTAACGCCATACAATTTGCGTGCTCCTGCTTGATATTGATTATTCAATTCCGGCCACGCATCTGCAAAAGCTCCAAATGGCCTGATATTTTTTCCATCCCGTAACAGGTTCTTTTGATGTAAAAACTGTTCAGCATTTTGCCAATGCTCTGAAGTTAATTTGGTAGAAACTTGGCTAAATGGACTGCCGCTAAAGTCATAACGGGTGCAGGCACCCAACTGGTCGCGTGGCGTTTGATTGAGGACTTCCAACATGGCGTGGCACATTTCAGTGTCTCTATTTAGATCAACTCTGAATGTTGGTAGTGGTTCAGGCTGCCCATTTAACTCGGCTATCCGCTCAATGTATACCTTGGTTAAACATTCAACATTACTGCAGCGGTTGCGAACCTTTGATATCCAGCGCTGCTGCAATTTGTCCATAGATACCAGACAGTCTTTGATACAAGGAGCATCGGCCCGTTTTTCAATTGCATGATTGAACTGCCAAAAAGTGTTCAAGCTGTTATTGTGATATGCCACTGCCAGCTGCCTATCCAAAAGCTGCAAAGTATCGTCAGAGCAAATAATTGCTTCGGCCTGATTAGCTGGCTTAGTGCAATTTAGCTCTGACATAAATTTGTTTAGATTGATCACATCAACCCGTCGCTGCTTTTGCTCGCTGCTTACCTGCCAATAAGCCACTGCAGCTGCCGCTACCCCACTTATCAGCACTACTATGCTAACTGCTACTTTCCAGTTAAATTTCATCTAAACCTCTGCGTTGTTTAAGCACTGAACACCTCATCGCTCCCTTACCCCTTCATCCACCGCCTTTATCACCGGTGACAATAAAAACTCTATAATGCGTCGCTGGCCGGTTTTAACCTCTACTGTTACCGCCATACCCGAGCCCAGCGGCACGGTTTTATTGCCTGCTTTAATGTTGTGCTGTTTTAAGGCCACCTTTAACGGAAACACCAGCCCCACGCCTTCCATTTCCACCGCATCGGTGGAAATGTCGATAATTTCGCCGTCGATTACGCCGTACTTGGTAAATTCAAAGCTTTCCAGCTTTAGCTCGGCGGTTTGGCCAACTTCTACAAAACCGATGTCTTTGTTTAGCAACCAGGCTTCGGCGACTAACTGCTGGTCTAGCGGCACGATGCGCATCAGCTCTTGTGCCGGGGTGACTACACCGCCGATGGTGGTCAGCACCAACTGTTCGACGGTGCCATCTACCGGCGCTAATAACTGTTGTTGGGCATTGGTGTTTTTAGCTTTTATTAGCTCTTGCGTTAATGTGCTAGCGTCGCGGTGATATTGGTTTAATGCATCGCTAAGTTGGCGTTGAAATTCAGCGTGCAATACTTGTTGCTGCTGCTCTGCTTCGCGAATAGCTGCCGCCAGTTGCTGCAGTTTAGCTTGCTCTATCAGTAAGCTTTCAGCCTGATTAATACGGTTAAGCTCTAACTCTAGGTATTGGCTGCGCGAAGCCAGTGATTTGGCTAATAATTGCTGTACGCTGTCGGCTTGCTCAGTAATAAGGGGTAAGATTTTTTCAATGCGGCCAATGTTTAGCTTAGTGGTAAACACTTCAGCATCTAACTTACCCATTTGGCTTTTTACGCTCATTAGCTTTGCTTGATATTCTAACCAACTGCTATTTAGCGCTTGCTGTTGGGGTAGTGATAACGCGTGTGAGTTTTCTGTACTTTGTTGGCCTTGTAACCGCTGTTGCAATAACTCGGTACGGGCAATATCTTGCTGCACACTATTTAATTGCTGCGTTAAACGTTGTAGCTCGGCTTCGGTTATCGTACTGTCTAGCGTTAGTAATACATCTCCTGCCTGTACCTTTTGCCCTTCTCGAACATGAATATGCGTTACTACGCCAGCATTAAGCGGCTGAATAATTTTCACTTTAGCATCGGGCACCAACTTACCCTGAGCGCTGGCGGTAATGTCAATTTGTCCCCAGCACGCCCACGCAATAGCTAATACCAATAACGCCATAATGGCCCATAAAATAATTCGGCTATAGGGTGCTGGGGGCGCGGCTTCTATCTCAAGCGCGGCGGGTAAAAAACTAAGCTGCTCACGGCTTAGTTTTTTCGCTAGCGGCAGCTCAATCACATTAGATGCAGCTGTGCTGTTTTCTGCTGTAGCTGCTGTCGTCTCGTTTTGGTTTGGCATCATGGCCGCTCCCCGTTACCTGCTGCGGCTTGTTGCGGCAACAAACTGGCTACTTGCACTATTGGCGTGTTGCTTGTAGCCCGCGCAGGCGCTGCTGCAGTCGTAGCAGGTGATGCAGGTGCGCCATGCTGAATTTGCATTAAATAATGGTAAATGCCCTGCTGCTTTAACAGCTCAGCATGGCTGCCCTGCTCGGCAATTTGCCCCTTATCCATAACGATAATACGGTTGCAATCACGCACGGCAGAAAGGCGGTGGGCAATAATAAACACGGTACGTCCGGCACTAATTTTTGCCATATTGGTTTGAATAATGCGCTCTGACTCGTAATCGAGCGCACTGGTGGCTTCATCAAAAATGAGGATTTTCGGGTTAGCGATTAAGGCCCTGGCAATGGCTAAGCGTTGGCGCTGGCCGCCAGATAAACTGGCACCATGCTCGCCCACTATGGTGTCGTAACCTTCGGTAAGTTCACAAATAAACTCATGCGCGCCTGCTAGCGTTGCGGCTTGAATTACCTGCTCGATACTGCAGCCAGGCTCGGTTAACGCAATGTTGTCGCGAATGCTGCGGTTAAATAAAAAGCTCTCTTGCAGCACCACACCAACTTGACGACGCAGCCAAGCGGGCTCTACCAGTGCTAAATCTATACCGTCAATAAGTACCCGACCGCCTTGTGGCACATATAAACGCTGAATTAGCTTGGTTAGCGTGCTTTTGCCCGAGCCAGAGCGGCCAACAATGCCAATGCGCTCTCCCGTATTAATGTCTAAGCTAACATTATTTAGAATAGGGGCTGAATCTGGCCGGTAACGAAAGCTAACCTGTTGCAAGCTAACTTGGCCCTGTAAATTGGGCAACGTAGTACGATTAGGGTTATAACCCTGCTCAGTTGGCGCATTTAACACATCACCTAAACGCTCTATTGATACCTTAGCTTGCTGAAAATCTTGCCACAGGTTAACCAGCCGCATAATGGGGCCAGATACGCGCTGCGATAACATATTAAACGCAATAAACTGGCCAACCGTTAAACTGCCATCCACCACGGCAATGGCACCAAAATACAAAGTTAACAGCGAGACTATTTTATTGATGTAGTTGGCAATGCTGGCGTAAATATTATTAATATGCGAAGCATCAAACGAACTGGAAACATAATCGGCTAGTTTTTCTTCCCATTTATTGCGCATTTGCGGTTCAACCGCCAGTGATTTTACCGTTTCAACGCCGGACACCGATTCCACCAGAAATGAGTGGTTCTCGGCACTTTTTTGAAACTTTTGCTCTAATTTGGCGCGTAAGGTGGGCGTAATTAACACCGACAGCAGAATATAGCAGGGAATAGAGCCAACGATTATCCAGCTAAGTAACGGCGCGTAGTAAAACATTACGGCAAAAAACACCACGCTAAATAACACATCTAGCACTACAGTAAGTGATGAGCCCGTAATAAATTCGCGTACTTTATCTAGCTCTTTAATTCTTGCTACCGTATCGCCCACTCGGCGTGCCGTAAAATAGGAAATGGGCAGTGATAACATATGCCGATATAGCTGACCGCCAAGTTCAACATCAACTCGGTTGGTAGTATGGCTAAATACGTAAGTACGCAATGCAGTTAGCAGCACTTCAAACGTAATAACGGCAAAAAAGCCCACCGCTAACACATCTAGTGTGGTCATGCCTTTGTGCACTAATACTTTATCAATAGTAACCTGAAAGAATATGGGAGTAGCCAACCCGACCAGTTGAATAAAAAACGATGCCAGTAACACATCAGCAAATAAATGCCGATACTTTATTAAAGCAGGAATAAACCAGCGAAAGCCAAACCGGGTTTTGGCATCCAGCAAACCAGCGCGTTTAGTTAAGTGCAGCAACTCACCGGTCCACATTACCGTTAACATTGTTAACGAAACAGTTTGTGCTTGGCCAGTTGTTACATCCTGAATTAACGCTTTATTGTCTTTAATACGGGCCAGAATGAAATAGCTACCATCATAGGTTTTGCCCACGGCAGGCAGGATCAGCGCATCAAGCTTTGTTGGCTCTATCTGAATAAATTTTGCTTTAAAGCCTAAGCTTTTAGCCGCTTTTACTAAATAGATGTCATTCAAATCATCACTTTGCGGCGTAAACTCGCGCAATATAGCACTTACTTCAGCAGGCGTTTGCTGCATGCGCGGAATAATACAACTAAACACAACAGTTTCAAACAAGTATTAACATAAATTGCAACGATTGATTACAATTCAAACGCAGGGGGGGTATAAAGTAAACATATAGTGGATTTACTGATATTAGATTGGCTTTTTAGGTTTATAAATTAGACTGCAAAAAAAAGCGCTTAAACGTTAATACCGATCAGATAAGAATTTCTCTGATTGGTTAACCGATCCAGTGGCTGGTATATAAAGGCTTACAGAATAATCTCTGTAGGCTTTTTTTATTATTTTAACAAGTTCATTTTCGGGCTCTTGCACAGCAAGCGTGTACAAGGATCAAGATTTAATCTACTGTAGGGAAATGAGCGTGATGGTTTTTTATCGCGTTTTACTGTAACTACTTCGTCAGAAAAAATCACGGTCGCATTATCTAAATGTAAATTACTGCCTGTCTCTACAAAAACATTATTATTATCTTTTAGCATGTCACTAAATCGTTTGAATGCAATTTTGTTTTTCATGGTAACTCGCAATAAATATGTAGCCGTTCAATAACCGGCATAAGTTTTCTAATGTAAGAGTTGCACGTCCGGTTAGGGTAATCGTTAAATGTGCCGATCACGGGAGTTTGGTTAATAATGAATATGGGTGAATGGGCAATAATATTTCGTGCTGATGTTCCCGTAGAAGTGTAAATATGCGCGGTTGGACTGACACGCAGCAGCCTACGCTGATAAAACACTTCAGTATGGTTTGCATTGGCCAACGCCTGCAGTTCGATATGTTGCCTACTTTGCCCGGTTGCAGCATCTACTTGTTCTGAAATACGCGCACCTGCTTGTAAAATGCGTTTCTCTAGCTCTTTTCTAGTAAAGGTTTTGCCTGAATAGCGATGTGTCCAACTAAAGTTAATTTTTGTGGTATCAGATTTGCCTAGTAGCGGCTTACTTAGAGACACTAGGCAATGCATCACGAAAGATTTCAAATCGTTTATCGATGTTTTTATCCAGCGCCATGATACTTGCTTGGAAGTTTTCTTTTAGCGTGTTGATAACATTAATGCGGTCGATAATTTCTTTGCCATCAGGTGAGTTGATTATTATGGTACCGGTAAGTCTTTGGCCAAATAAGCCAGGCTGATCTTCCATTACTCGAAAGTCAGACAGGTGTAATAGCTTCACGTACAGATATCACTAAAGCTGATGCAGCTCGCTTTGTTGAGCAGTTTTGTAGTGTAGTCACAGAAGAATTGGCACAAGGTGGCCAAGTGCAATTAACCGGATTTGGTAATTTTAACCACCACTGCAGCCGGCAAAGCTAATTACCCTTCAAGGTTTTGAGTGGATGTTTTATCAGGAAAAATACGATAGGCACCCAACACGAACAGATTTTTACTGCCTGCCGCTGAGTAGCAAGTTTTACCTAACGATTGGATTTAAGCACCGGGTTGATAACGCCGGCGAGAAGTCTTGGCAGAAAGATGCTGAGAATGCCCAACAAAAAATTATTCAGACTGTCAATATTTCAATGACGCGAGATGTTGCATTACCAAAGTTACAAGCACAGCAATGACAGGTAAATCGAGTTTACTCCCTACATTACCTGCAAGATTGTCATATATATACTTTACGTATTCCACCACGTTTATTTAAAACAATTATAAAATGGTTAATATGTAAGTAATTTTAATAGTGGCATGAGTTCAAACCAAGCAGAGAAAAATACTGGATTAACTATAAATCGGTCGCCAGTTTTACTTGACCATTACAACACACAGGCTAACGAAGATAGGAAATAAAACAACGTAATAGCCCCTATTTTAATCGATGCAAGTACCCGATTATCATTAAGGTCAATTCTGTGGTTTTGATAATAATTGCTGTGACATACGCAGTGACAAGTTAAATTTAAAAGTGACACATATTAGTAATATTGGAATACTAACTAGTTGATATATAGTTAAATTGCATAATTAATAACTACATTTTTAAAATAAAAGCATAAGAAATCTTGCAGAATTATTACCCTCATAACCCGAAGGTCGTCGGTTCAAATCCGGCTCCCGCAACCAAATTGAGTGTGTAGTGATTATTTAGAAAGCCCTCGGGCTCCTCTTTATAACCACGGGGCCAAGGTCTAAACCTAAGCTTACGCAACCAATTGTGACTTGTTCAGCCTAAAGGTCATCAATTAACGCATTGCAAATCAACATATTACCTTCTCTGCTCAAGGGTAATACACGGACGCGGGATGGAGCAGCCTGGTAGCTCGTCGGGCTCATAACCCGAAGGTCGTCGGTTCAAATCCGGCTCCCGCAACCAATCTAACCGACATTAAGTCGGTTTTTTTGTGCTTGAAATTTGAGTATGAGTATATAAATAAAGCTCGTCAGGCTCCTCTTTATAACCACGGGGCGAAGGTCGTAAATCCAGCTCCCGCAACCAATTTTATTTAGTTATAACTCATTGAATAATAAAGCATTCCATTATATGGGAATTTTTTATGCCTAAAATTCGTCATTCTGTGACAAAAAAAGCAAAAGAAGTATAAAGCTTATTTAACGAATGCGGTGGTTGTTACCTGTTCGGATTGAAAAAATAGATTGCTGATTACACTGCTTACAGATAAGCCTGAATAGTTGTCGAGATTTACTCACTTTAGTATTGCCGCTGCCACAGTCCATACAAGGTCTTTTTAATGCGGTATTACCACCACAACTGCCACACTGTACATAATAACCATAACGACCTGAGTGTGCAGTTAAAGCGCTCTGATTACCACAGTGTTTACACTGAGGAGTAATTTGCTGTGATGCTACTGGCCTACTAAAATCTGGTTGTCTCGGTTTAGCCAAGTCTGAAGACGTTAAGTTTACTTTGTTAGTATTAGCTAATGATTTATCTGTGTTTGTTTTAATAGGCCAAACCGGATGGTTAGCTTGAGTTGTAGGCTCTCCAAGCAAGAAACCACTTATACGCATTAATTCATCTGAATTGAAACTCGGCCGAGTATCGAATGTTTTAGCTACAAGTCGGTAGAACTTAATAAAGTTCATCTTTTTATCTAACGCATCAGCAATAAACTCAGATTTTACTAATTTATCTGCCACCTCCTTTGTGGCATTAGCACGATCGATAATGGCATCGCTTGAAATAGCACAAAATACATCATAACAACGTGCACCTAAGCCTTGCTGTATACCCAAAAACTTACCTATCACTTGCAACGTATTAGCACACAAGTATTGCTTTAGCAGTTTTAACTGCAGCTCTGCCTGTTTTATCGGTGATGGCATGCCGCTCCATTGGCCTTTGTAACTACGACTCCATTCACCATGCTCATTAACGCTTACCTCACCACGGATACTTTTCGACTCCACCACAATAAAACCATAGCTATAAACAATAAGGTGATCTATTTGCGCAACTTCACCATCATGCTCTATGCGTAAATCGTTTATTACCATTACATTGTCACGATCTTTATAAGCACGACGTAAGTAAAATGCCACATCCTGCTCTTGTTTAATACCAGCATCAAGCTTAGCTGAACTAGAGATAGTTTGAGTTTTCTCTTTTAAAATCATGGTTACTTATTTCTTAGTACTTAATAAAATAACGGTCATCATTAACGCTATTGAGTATTTTACTTTTTCTGATTACTACGGTGTAGATATACCATTGTCCCGAAAAAGAATATAAGACCAAATGCTAAAACAGCTAGGCTAATAATTTGAATATGAGTCATGTTTTCACCTTTTCTTTAAGATCACTAACATTCTGACTATAACTGATGCCTTTCGTTAAAACTAAAAAAATAATTAAGTAAATTAAACATTTAATAATACCTATACAGCTTGAATGACGGTAACGCGTAACTAAAACCTTAACGAATAACCAAATAAACAGCTATAAAATATGGATTATGAACTTTCCAGGCTTTGCTAGACCCTTATAACAGTTACAATGTAATTTAAGTTAGAGGTGTTAGTTTAGTTTTTGCATCAAGGATAAAAGCTCATTAATAACAAGCTCTGGCTCATCCACCTGAACAAAGTGGCCGCTTTGTTCTGTCAAAACAGTTTTTCCCTGTGGAAATTCACTAGCCCAAGTTTGCCACAGTTCTCCCCACATTTTTCGGCCTTCATTGGTAAAAAATAAGTTGGCAGGCTGCTTTGTTTTCCTTACAGAGACAATAACCGTTACGGGTATATCTTTGATCTGTGGATAATCAGGAAGCGGTCTTTTACTCCAAAAATCAAGATAGTTGTTTGACATGCCATTAGTCATATCATCTAGCTTAATTTGAGCAATTTCTTGGTTCGCTATTTCTAAATTAATGGCCCGCAATATATCAACATCATGCTCTGAGGACGGATCTACCATTAAAAGTGCCTTAACCTGTTTTGGATAAGCAGCTGCAAAATCTCGTGCAATGCTACCGCCATATGAGTGCGCAACTAAAATAACAGGTTGTGTTACTTTCAATTTAACTAAAAGTTCGCTTGCATAGTTGGCATAATCATTCGATGTAAAATGTCGCTTAATCGCTGTGGAATTACCATTACCTACTCGCGAGTAGCGAATAACCGTTGCATGCTCGGCTATTCGGTTGAAAACCGAGTCCCAATCAGACATGCCAGCCCCACCACCAGCCTCTAATAAAACAGTATGCTTACCCTGCCCAGCAACTTCGTATTCAAGTTGAAATTCATTAACACTAACCATGCTAGGCTGCGCCGCTACTGAGAACGATAATGCAATAATAATTAATGCTATTAATTTCAAATATGCTCCTAAAACCCTGATCCTCACTTAAACACTAAGGGTGAGTTGGCTAAATTAGTTAAACGGGGTGAACAAAGCAACCAACTGTTTTTTATCCAGTTGAGTTGCTTTTTATATTCAATTCATTCACTGCACTATTAAGCAGCATTTAACTTCGGCATTGCTGGTTGCAGTTAATATGTCATCTATATAGGCGCAGTCTGGTTTGAACATAAAGTTAGAATCGGGGGCGCTTTTTAATAACTTAATATTAATATCTAATGACTCGGCTCTAGCATCAAAGATACCTTCATCTATATACCATTTAAAATGCTCTTCAAACTCTTGAATCATTGCTTGTTTTTGTTCTTGATTAACCAAGTAGCATTCTGGCCTTAAGTTTTCATCTTCAATTAATTTGTAGCTAGGCACATCTTGCAGTTGTGTTGTCGACTCGCCTATATAAGGTATTTTTTCGGCTAAATTAGTTAAGTTAACGGCTAGTGGCAGCCAAGAATCAAGTTCGGCATAAAGGTAGCTACCATCGTCTTTAAGTTCATCTAAAGAGCGAACATTAACAAATTCATAGGCGCCAAACATGCCCTTATTTTTTAAATATTCACGTAAAGCAAACAAGGGTGTATAAGCTTCTTGGTTAAATTCTTTAATGCTATTTTTATCTTTAAGCAGTAATTTTATCGTACTGAGCTTATTTAATTTTTCAAATTCAGCTTTAATTTTTTCTTGTTCTTGAAAATTCATACATAAACCTTTTATAAAAATTGCCGCTATAATAACAAAATCACGCTAATAAACTTAGTTAGTCTTTAAAGACTTAAATAAACACTCACTAAAATCGCCAATAAATAATGCTACTTAGGTAAACCAATACTTGGCCCGGTTAGCAAACATAACAGCCACCGCAACAAGTACACCAACTGCCGTTGCTAACGCGCTCCCATAGCAGCAAGCTCACTTTTCAGTGCGGTTATATCTAGTTTCTTTGCTGCTAACTGTTTTAGCTTATTCACTCGGTCTGCTATTTCAGTGATACAAGCCAAAAATGCTTGCTCTATTTCTAGCTCGGTACCCATAACTTTTGACGGGTCGGTTAACCCCCAATGCACTTTTAGGCTATTGCTAAAATATAGAGGGCAAGCTTCACCAGCAGCAGAATCACACACTGTTACCACTAGGTCAGGTTTAAAGTCTTGAAAGTCATCCCAAGACTGACTTTGTAAATTCTGGTTAGAATATCCGGTTTGCTCTAAATATTTTAACGACAAAGGATGAACCACACCACTAGGCTCACTGCCTGCACTTTTTGCTTCAATAACATCACCGGCAATACTGTTAGTGATAGCTTCAGATAAAATGCTTCTGCAACGATTGTGGGTGCAAATATACAGAATTTTCATAGGCGATATGTTTTATCGAGGTGATTGTAAGGCGAGATCTATTTTACTATCTTGATTTTCCGTAGTCTATGTTCCGATAGAGCTAGAGGTATATGCAACTAAACGCATTATGTTATGAGTTAATTTAAATGCATACCTGCCAAGCCTATAAATTTAAAGCTTGGCAGGGGCTATTAAGCTATTAAAACTTTTACTTAGCTTGTTGTTGGTACAACTGAACCCACTCAGTTAATAAGCGTACGCCATAGCCATTACTTCCTTCTGGATGAATACCTTTAGCGGTAGCGCTAAAAGAATCACCGGCCATATCTATGTGCGCCCAAGGTGTATCGGCTGCGAAATGTTGCAAAAAGAGCGCTCCGGCTTGCGCACCTGGCGATCCGGTGTTTATTCTGTCGGCAATGCGGCTTTTAGTTACATCGCCATAACCGGTTAATGGTAATGGCCATATCCGCTCTTGCACTTGCTCGCCTGCTTGGCGTAGGGTTTGCTCAATATTACTATCTTGAGTAAATACGGCTGAATAAGCTGTTCCTAAAGCACCAACTTTAGAGCCTGTCAAAGTAGCAATATCAACTATTACTCTGGCGTTTAAATGCTCTCTAGCATACCAAATACCATCGGCTAAAATTAACCGACCTTCTGCATCTGTGTTACCCACTTCAATAGTACTGCCATCACCTGCTGTTACCACATCACCAGGCAGCAGCGCATCGCGCGAGATCAGGTTAATTGAAAGTGGCGCTACTGCTACCACATTCACCGCGGCTTTTTGGCCAGCTAAAGCTTGCACTGCACCTACTACAGCGGCAGCACCTGCTTTGTCGGTATGCATGCGTATTATAGAAGACGATGATGTTTTTAAGTTATAACCACCGGTATCATAGCTATTGCCCTTCCCCACTAAAGCAATGGGCTCACCTGCAGCACCTTGCCAATGAGCAATAAGTAAATACGATTTATTAGCGCTACCCTGACTTACACCATATAGCGAGCCCATACCTAAGGCTTTTACTTGCTCTGGCATTAAAATTGTTACCTTTACACCCAATGGCTCTAACACCTCACGGGCATAATTAGCAAAGACTTCTGGGTAGCCTGAACTACCAGGCAAGTTGGCTAGCTCACGTGCGGTAAATACGCCTTGGGCTAACGCATGCAGTTGCTGATAACGTGCCTCTGTTGCTTTAACATCGGCCACTTGCAAACTATATTGCTGCTCTGGACGCGGCTTAGGTTTAGATTTAAACCTATCAAAACGGTAATTACGCAGCTCCATACCATGGGCTAAGGCAGCACTTATAGTAGTGTTAAGCGCTGTGTCGCTGATAAGCTGGCTATTAACCTGTACTTTTTTAGCTTTAGTAGCGTTAACATGCGCACTCATAGTTGCACCTAACTCTTCGGCTTTTGCTCGGCTTAACTCTGCAGGATCACCAACCCCTAGCAATAATACCCGGCCAAAATCTAAACCAATTGGCGCTACTACTTCCAGCTTAGTGCCACTTTTGCCAGTAAACTCTGCCACCTCTATAGCTCGGTTTATTTGACTGCGGGTAGCTTTTCCCCACTTTGCAACATTCAGATCAGTAATATTTTCAGGCACCAATATGACTAAAATATCAGCCTGCTGCTGATTTTGATTAAACTGTACTTGGGTATTTAAAAATGGCTGCGGTGTTACCGCAACTGTACTAAAACTAAATAGCGCGACCGCGCACCAAAGCAGAGACTTTTTCATTTTATTCCTTAAGTTCATATCGTTAACTGCATACTTCAAGATTAGCCACAGGCATAACCTAGCCTTAACCTTTAAATAGCATACCTTAATCACACTGGGTATTGTTAATCGATAAAGCTCAGAAATTCGTAGATAAAACAAAACATTTTGCCATTACTTTCTATCTATAATAACCATAATTTGCATTTAATAGCTGGCGAGCATAGGCTTCATAGCCTACTAGACAGAGTAATAGCTTTATTTTTAAAGCTTAAACTAAGCCCTTTATTCAACGGAGCTTTTAGTGCTTAACACAACAACTAAGCTTGAAAAAATTGTCGTTTTTAGCGGTGCCGGCATTAGTGCCGCCAGCGGCTTACCTACTTTTAGGGATAACGATGGCCTGTGGCAAAAATATGATGTGTACCAGCTAGCTACACCAGAAGGCTTTGCTGCTAACCCAAGTTTAGTGCATCAGTTTTATCAAAGCCGGCGATTAGCCGCGGCAAAAGCTCAACCTAATGCCGCCCATTTAGCCATAGCAGCATTAGAGCAACACTATAAAGTGGTGGTTATTACGCAAAATGTCGATAACTTACACGAACGTGCAGGTTCTACTGATGTTATACATTTACACGGTAAGCTAAATGAAATGCGTATGCTGGCTAAACCAGACGCAATATTTGATGTCGGCGACACTGAGTTTAGCCAAGGTAGCCATGCTCCAGATGGCAGCATCTGGCAGCCAGAAAAATGGCGGCCTAATATTGTGTGGTTTGGTGAAGCCGTGCCCAACTTAATGCTGGCCAGTGAGCATATAAGTGCAGCCAGTAAAGTGTTGGTAGTAGGCAGCTCGCTGCAAGTAGAGCCCGCTGCCAGCCTGCTGCTAAGCGCCAAAGCCTCGGCCGAAAAACACCTTATTGATAAACAACCCGGCCAAGCAGCCAAAGCGAACAAACTAAGCCAAGGCTTTAACGTTCAACAAGGCGATGCTGCCATGTTAGTGCCTAAGCTAGTTGGCCAATGGTTAGAGGCTAAGAGCTAACAGTCAATTTAACAATCAGCTATCTAGGCGCCATTCGCTACTCTCCTCGCTTTGAGCTCTAGTTATTTATTCTACCGTTGAGGCAAATTCATTTAAATTCTACTGCATACCTCTCAAAAACCTTCTATAAAACACTGCGAAATTAGCCATTTTTGTTATTTTCACCCAAATAGTGTAAAATCGGCAAGTTTTTTGCAACACAGGAGAAAATTTTGTCTAAAAAACGTATTGCTATATTAGGTGCAGGCCCAAGTGGTTTGGCACAACTAAGAGCCTTTGAAGCAGCTAAAAAAGCAGGAAAGACTAACCTACCAGAAATTATTTGTTATGAAAAGCAAACCGATATAGGCGGCATGTGGAATTACACTTGGCGTACCGGTTTAGATAAAAACGGCGAACCCGTTCACGGCAGCATGTATCGTTATCTTTGGTCTAACGGGCCTAAAGAATGTTTAGAGTTTGCTGATTATAGTTTTGATGAGCACTTTGGCAGCGCTATTCCCTCTTACCCACCACGTGCGGTTTTAAAAGATTACATTATGGGTCGCTTAGATAAAGAAGCGATTAAAAAATACATTCGTTTTGAGTGCCCTGTACGTTGGGTAGATTATGACGAAGCAACAGAAATGTTTAGCGTTACAGTAATGAACCACAAAACAGAACAACAAGAAACAGAACAATTTGATTATGTTGTGGTTGCTACTGGTCATTTTTCAACGCCTAACATGCCGTATTTTGAGGGTATAGAAGCCTTTCCGGGTCGTGTTTTGCATGCTCATGATTTTAGAGATGCCTTAGAGTTTGCAGATAAAGATATATTAATTATTGGCTCTAGTTATTCGGGTGAAGACATTGCATCGCAGTGCTATAAATACGGTACTAAATCTATCACTATAAGTTATCGTAGCAACCCTCTAGGTTTTGCTTGGCCCGACAATATAGAAGAACGACCATTATTAACCCATTTTGAAGATAATGTTGGTTTTTTTAGTGATGGCAGTAGTAAAGCTTTTGATGCCATTATTATGTGTACTGGCTATTTATTTCATTTTCCATTTTTACCGGATGCTTTGCGCTTACAAACCCACAACTGTTTGTATCCAGATAATTTGTATAAAGGTATATTTTTTCAAACCAACCCTAATCTGATTTATTTAGGCATGCAGGATCAATACTATACCTTTAATATGTTTGATGCTCAGGCATGGTATGCCCGCGATGTAATGCTAGGTGATAAAGTATTACCTAATGCGGAACAACGCTTAAGTGATATCCAGCATTGGTTGCAGCGCTATGAAAAAGTAGCAGATTGTAATCAAGAGATAGATTTTCAGGGAGCTTACATTCGCGACTTGTTAAACGCTATTGATTACCCTGACTTTGCGGTTGAAAAGCAAGGTGAATTGTTTAAGCAATGGTTACTGGATAAACAAGAAGACATTATGCGTTTTCGTGAGAAAACCTATACTTCTACCATTACTAATACAACGGCAACTGAGTTGCCCGAGCCTTGGCTAGAGATTAAAGACGACTCGTTAGAAAGCTTTATGGCGCTTGATTTTGTTGAAGTAAAAGACTAGTTACTAAGGATCACTTGGTTAACCGCCAAGTGATCCGCACTCTATCCCTAAGCTTAATCCTTAAGCTTAAACTCTGGGCTTACTTTTAGCTCAAAGTGTTATCCACCCCATGCAAACGAAACTGCCAATTCTCAACTTTATTTGTTGCAATACGCTGCTCTACTTTACTTAACCAACTCGCGGAAAGCTTAGTTTGTTGGCGTAAGCTTGCTAAATGCTGTTTATTTAAAGGATCGGTAAAAAATAAGCGGCAGGTTTCAGCCACACTAAGGGCTTGTGCTAAGCGTTGCTGTAAAATAAGCGGCTCATTAATACTGACTTGCCCTGGCTGAATAATTCTATATAGCCAACCGCAGTGGCCACTTTGCTGCATATCTACCGAAATATTATCATTATCCCAGCGTTTATTTAATTTATAACAAGGTGAGCGTGGCTGGCTAACTTCAATAATAGCGTCGCCCCATTGATAGCGATCACCTATATACACATTATTTTCGGTCATGCCGGTAGAGCTAATGTTTTCACCCATGCCTGGTGGTTGCCACGCTATGCTAGGATACTTATTTAGCCAATAAGCATAATGCTCTAAAGGATATTGATGTAAGGCGCGCTCTAATCCACCGTGGTGCTTAGTATCGGCTGAAGCATCATCTGTTAAGCCATGCTTAGTTAAATATACCGCTTGCTCTACTGCTTGCTTATTTATGGCAGTATGAATGCCATAGCGAATTTCCGGTTTACCGCGATACACGCCATTAAGATAAAATGTTGTCATGTAAATGCTATCCAATTAACGATAAACTGTAGGCTATCAGGTTACCTAAAGTTGAACTAGGCTTTGAACCTAGTAGTTTTTTATCCAGTAACTTTGTATCTAGTATAGTGCTCTGTACACTGTACAGCATGGTATTTATCTCGCTATTAAAATAGGCTCTTTTTTATGAATGAATTTAAGGTTGATAATAGCCTAGCAGCTTTAGCTACGCCATACAGTAAAGCTTGCATGCCAACAGCAGTTCCTGCACCACAATGGCTGGCCTTTAATACCGATTTAGCAGCACAAATACAGCTACCTAAAACATACTGGCAAACCGATGCTGGACTCGCCCTATTTAGTGGTAATGCCGTGCCCGATTGGGTCACGCCAATTGCCCATGCTTATGCCGGCCACCAATTTGGCCACTTTGTACCGCAATTAGGTGATGGCCGCGCCATATTATTAGCCGAGGTTATAACCAACAACGAACAGAGAATGGATCTACAGCTAAAAGGGGCTGGCACCACGCCCTTCTCGCGTCGTGGTGATGGCCGCTCGCCGCTTGGCCCTGTGCTACGTGAATACTTAGTTAGCGAAGCCATGCATGCGCTTAATGTACCGACAACCCGCGCCTTAGCAGCAGTAATTACTGGCGATTGGGTGCAACGCGAAATTGCTGAGCCGGGCGCCATTCTAACCCGCATGGCCAAAAGCCACTTTCGTGTTGGTAGTTTTCAGTTTTTAGCTAATAGAGGCGATAAAGAGGAGCTTAAAACCTTTACCGATTATGTTATTCAACGTCATTACCCCGAGTGTTTACAGCAAACTAATCCTTATTTAGCGTTTTTGACTGCAGTTATTGATAAACAAGCTTATCTCATTGCGAAATGGATGAGCATTGGCTTTATTCATGGCGTAATGAACACCGACAATATGAGCATAAGTGGCGAAACCATCGATTATGGTCCCTGTGCTTTTATGGATAACTTTAATCCTGCCCAAGTGTTTAGTTATATCGACAGCCAAGGTCGCTATGCTTGGGGCAATCAACCTAAAATGGCTAATTGGAATTTAGCCCGCTTCGCAGAAACCTTATTAGCGCTAATTGATGAAAGCCAACAGCAAGCCATTACTTTAGCCAGCGAAGCAGTACAGGGTTTTGCTAAGTTAAATGAAGGCTATTTTTTAGATTTAATGGCGAAAAAAATAGGCTTACAGCAAGTTACGGCTAATGATGAAGCCTTAATAGGTAATTTGTTAAAGATATTGCAAAACGATAATTTAGATTTTAGCCAAAGCTTTAGGCTATTAAGTCAAAATATCACAGACACAACTAACGGCTTAACACCTTTAGTCACGCACACAACTGAATGGCAAAGCTGGTTAGTTGCATGGCAACAGCGCTTAGCCCAGCAAGATATTAGCCTTAGTGAAGTAAAAACTAAAATGGACGCGACTAACCCTGCAATAATTCCGCGTAACCATATTATTGCTAAGGTAATACAGCAAGCCACTACAGAGGGCGATTTAAGCTTATTTAATCAATTAAAACAGGCGTTAGCTTCACCTTTCACTTTGCAAGAGGCCGATAGCTTTTTGGCTGCACCACCTAGCAAAGATGAAAAAATTAAAAATACCTTTTGTGGCACTTAAAACAAACACAACACAGAATATTAGCTAAGCTTTAGCTTAATTAGCTAGTTTTCACTTAACTATTTTACTTAACTATTTTACTTAACTATTTTACTTAAGAAGAGAGCACATTATGCTAGCGTCATTATTAACCAGTTTATTAGTTACCATGTTTTTACCTTACCTTGCTAAGGTGCCCCTTGCCTTTGCCATAAATAAAACCGGCCGCTACGATAACAATAATCCCAGAAAACAACAGGCAGCTTTAGATGGTTTTGCTGAGCGCGTCAACGCGGCCCATTACAATAGTTTTGAAGCCTTAGCTATCTTCGCCGCTGCGGTGTTAATAACAGCACAAAGCGGCCCTGTTGGCAGCTTAAGTGTTACCCTAGGCTGGCTATTTGTACTTAGCCGTGTTGGTTATTTATGCTGTTATTGGTTTAACTTAGCAAGCTTACGCTCGCTAGTTTGGTTTTTAGGTATGGCATGCTGCTTTGCTATGCCAATTATTGCTTTATTTGTTTAGTTCACTTAGTTAGCTGCGCTACTTTTCACCAGAAGAGCGAAGCTGCAGCACTTAAGGAATTAACAGTATATTAATTAACTCTGACCCATATTATGACCCCATATTAAGGACTTATTATGGCTCGTTTACAAGATAAAGTGGTTATTATAGCGAGCAAGATTGGCAAAAAATGATTACCAGCACTGGGCAGCAGTTTGGCCCTGTGAATGTGTTGGTTAATAATGCTGGCATTACCATGGCGAAGTCTATTCTTGAGACGTCTTTAGAAGACTATCGGCGCATTGTTGATATTAACCAAGTGTCGGTATTTTTGGGTATGAAAGCGGTTATTGGCTCAATGAAAAAAGCTGGTGGTGGCTCTATTGTTAATATTTCATCTATTAATGGCTTAGTTGGCGGGGCTATTGGCTATACCGATTCTAAATTTGCCGTTACCGGTATGACCAAAGCCGCAGCTTTAGAGTGTGCTGCTTTTGATATTAGGGTGAGCTCGGTACACCCTGGCGTAATAGAAACACCAATGATAATGCAAGCCGACACTAAAGACGCCGTTGCAGCTTTTGCTAAAACCATTCCGTTAAAACGCTTAGCCAAAGTGGAAGAAGTTACGCAATTAGTTCTTTATTTAGCCTCAGATGACTCTAGCTACTCAACCGGCTCAGAGTTTGTGGTTGATGGCGGTTTAACAGCACAATAAACACCCAGTGGAATAATTAACCCCTAACAGCTAAAGCTTTTGCTGTTAGGGGTTATATACTTTTAACTTATTTCATGTGCCCTAGCATCAATTTCAAGCGGTGCATCGGCATAACCATATTGCATCACTTGAGCAATATAGCGGCTTAAAAAAGCCTCGGCAGAGCCTGCCTGCTCATATTGATAAACATGGCGTAATTCATGAGATAACAAACGGGGAGTTAAATGGCCCTGCTTTATATAAATGCCATAGCCTAAGGTTAAGCCTATAGTGTCATCTGTTAAAAAGCCTTGTTGTTGACACAATGCAGCAAGTTCGGCCTGTGCAGGCCGCTCTATAGCAGGCACTTGCGCTATAAATACCGCTTCAGGCTTTTCCACCCCAACCTGCTTGGCTATTGCTTGCTCGGCATCGGTTAAAGAGCGGCCTGTTTTAGCAATCACATGTTGTTGCTGCTCAACCCAATTGGCCGCTAAGGCAATAATATTCATTGAGCGTCCTTGGTAGTTTGTAATAAAACGCTATTAAGAGGCTTCTTCTAGTAGATCTAGCTTTTTAAAATAGGTTTTAAGCTTTATTAAGCCAGACTCTAATTCAAACTGTTGGATATTTGCATTTTTAAATTTAGTTGCATTGGTAAAGTGGCGATTAATCATCGCGGTTATGCCTGCAAACCCGTCAGGCGAACTAGCCGACAATTCAATCAATAACGGTGTTACTTTTTGCCACTGCTCTTCAATATCAGCCGGATCTTTATGAAGCTGTTCCATAATGTCAATCAGCACTAAGCGATTTTCTTGTTCCATTAATACTAACTTTCCTATAATTAATTACTTCCTACGCTTATCGTGCGAAACTTCGATTTATTATATCTCCTGTTTTTATATCAATTTCATAGGAAACAACACGTCCATATTTTGTTTTTCCGCCAAGAGGAGTGCCTTCTTCAGGAGCAAACTTTGGAATAAAAGTAATAATTATATTTTCAGAGATATTTATGGACACTGTAAAGTTGGTAATTTTATAGTCAAATGTCAAAAAATCGGCATATGCATTAACAAGGCTAGGAATAACAATGCCTTCAAAACGTGTATCTGTTGAAAGTTCCAAATCTATCTCCTTCAAAGCTGAATAAGCACTATTAGTAAAAAAAAAGAAAAGAATCAGTAATATTATTTTAATCATCTTTATATTCACTAGTATCTTTAGCTCTACTATCAGCAACGTCAATATCTGGAGGTGAAAAATTATCACTATTAAAATGGTCTAAACTTGGATCGCTGGTTCTTACAATATTATCATTCTCATCAAAAGCAGAGTAATCACCATGTGTATGCCAAGTACCGATATTGTTAAAGCTGTTATAGGGGCTATTGCTGGTGTTCTGTTTGGTATTCTGATAGCACCCGGAACAGTTGCTGTTGTTGCAATTGGCTTAGGTATTGCCGTCGGTATATTTGTTAGCCGACGTTTAAATGACCTTGATTCAGAGTATGAAATTACGAAGTCAATAATAAAGTACCTAGAGCACAAAGAGAAAAAAATATCGAAAACTCTTGTTGATGAGCTTCATAATGTATATTTGATTACAACTGAAAAAATCATTTTGGCTATAAAAATTACAGCAAAGAAAGAGTTAAATAACATTGTTAATGAGGTATTAAGGCCGTGGTAAAGTTGCTAAAACAGCGATTAGATAAGTTAGATGCAACATATTTAGTCGCATTAGGTTTGGCCACATTAATAACGTTGGCTATGAGTTGGTTTATGATATCTTCTGGATTTTATATGATTGTTCAGGAGGCGTTATATCCATATAGCAATTATCCTGTAGTGTTTTTTTCTGCTGGCAATATTTCTATGATCCCTATTTGGTTTGCAATGTGCTTAGCAACATTTATGGGTATTAACGAGGTTGCTCTAACATTACTTGAAAAACCTTTGCTGGCAAAAATAAAAGTGAAGTTAGTAACGGGCATTGCCATTTTGATTGTCGTTTCAGGCGTCACTGTTGTAGTAGATTATATAGTTTGGCAAGTCGCAACGCGCAGTAATGGCTATACTCAATGCCCGTCAGGGACGCTTTTGTTAGGGCATAAGGTTTCATCCGCTTGGGCTAAAGATGAAGCGTTATGCTATAGCAAAGAAGTTAAGTATTTGCTGCCTACAGGCACCCATCAGCAGGTAGTTGAAGTTGCAGAGTATTTAAATAAAAAGCACTGATATTATTGGCTATTTTAGGTATTTAACCTAGTAGCTGAGCTTTTCAGCAAACTTTAATTTTGCCTAACAAGCACGTTAATTTCGCTAGCCTAGCGCTAACAGGTTAGTTTAATCGTAAGCGTAACGTCAATCATGCTGCTAGGTGTGGTTATCGTTAGGCTTACATTTATACCGCCGATTAACCCTATTGGGTCTTGGCTGATAAAACGGCCTGTTATCGGATGTCGATTTTGCTATCGGTTAGGCTTAATGGCGTGCCCAGTTGGTCTAGTTGATAAAAATAGACCTTGCCGCGTTTTATTAACGCTAGCGGTTTATTACTATTTGGCTCGAACAGGTACCAAGTAAACTCGCTGTTGTTATGCTCGCCTAATAAAGTGTTATTCTGCCATAGTTAATGAGTTCATTTATGTACGTTAATTTTAGCTTTAACGATTAAAAGAGCATGATTTAACTGAAAAATCTTTTTTACTTACTACACAAATTCCTCCTCCTCCGCCAAGAATTTTAGTAGTTACCGGCTTTCTTAAATAAACCTCATAATCAGAGTCATTTTCGATGAATGTAACTAAAATCTTGTCATATTCTATTACGTAATTATTTGCCTTTAAATGCAGTTCAACTGCTTGCCAAGCTTGTAGGTAAATACCTGATACAGTTGTTTTTACTCTCAGTTCATCAAGTCTAACCTTATCAGTAATGTTCATTGAAGACATCGTAATCAATCCTATTATTAATACAGAAATATAACTAATCACTAGTAACTTTCCCTAACTCATAAACTTGATTATCAATAAATGAGTATTTCTTAAACAAACCTTTTGGTGTAACTAAATACCCATCTACTTTCAAATCGTTTGCATATGGAATGTCTCCATACCAATCATCATAGTCAGGATCGTAAGCATTTGAAAAGTTTTCACTATCATAAAGTACATTATATGCACCATGTGAGTGGTAATATGCAACAGCTTCAGTTCCCAACGGTACTGAATCTGGGCCTCCTGGGTCAACTCCGTCAACAGTGCCTTTGATTGGTTGTGTAAAACCATATGTCCCATTTTGTCGTTTAAAGATCATTCCACCATACTCAAGATCTTCGTCTATAGAACGCTGAAAAATTAATTTTGAAGCACTTAAAGCAGCTGCATCAGCAGTTTTAAATTCCTTACAACTCAACCCCAACGGATCTACCCAGTTAATATGATTCGGTGCATATTGGTAGTGGTTTATACCGCCTATTAACCCTATTGGATCTTGGCTGATAAAGCGGCCTGTTGTTGGGTCGTAGTACCTGAAGTGGTTGTAGTGTAGCCCGCTTTCGTTATCAAAATATTGGCCTTGAAAGCGGATTGGGTTGTCGATTTTGTTAACTGTAACAATGGCTTTGCCAAATACGCTGTACTGGGCTTGCCAGACGATGTTGTTGTCGCTGTCGGTTAGGCTTAATGGCGTGCCCAATGGGTATAGCTAATAAGGAGCTAACCAAATAGCTCAACACACTCAGATGATATAAAATTAGTCACAGTCATAATTTAACAAGTTATTAATTAACTACGACCCCTTTTTTAATAACGCGTTACTGAATCGTGGCCATTTTCGCTATTAACTATGCTAGTTAATTGGTTTTAACAATTGTAATAATTGGATCTGACCCCGAAGGTTGGCATTTTTTCTCGGCGCCCTGCTGGCGGCGGTTTTTAGCCAAAAGCTGATAGTGAATGTCGGGCATGCCCGCAGTTTTTCTGCCTTTTCTGCGCTCATGGTAATGGCCTTCCTTGGCCATACTTTACATTATGATCCCTGGTTTTGGGCCATACTACGTTTACTGTCTGGCTTCGCCTTTTACGCACTGCTGATAGTGCTGGAAAGTTGGCTAAATGAAAAAAGCAGCCACATGACCGGGGCCGGATTCTGGCGGTATACACAGTAGTGTTTTTTATGGCTACCGCTCTGGGTCAACTGATTTTAAGCCTGAACGTAACATCACATCTGGTGTTTGTTCTGGGATCAGTGCTTGTGCTGGCGTCGCTGTTTTTAGTTGCGATTACCCGAATCAGTCAGCCTGTGTTGCAACCTTTTGAGCGCTACAGCTTGCCCAGGGTATTACATATTGCACCGCTCGCGCTGGTAGGCAGTATAATTGGCGGCTTTTTTGTCGGCGGTTTTTACACCATGATGCCGGTATTTGTGCTGAATATGTACCAACAACAATCAGTTGTAGCGTCATTTATGGCCATTTCGATACTTGGTGGTTTATTGGCATAATGGCCGGTTGGCACTTTATCCGACCGCTACGGCCGGCGTAAGTTACTGGCATGGGCCGGGTTGTTTAGTGCAGCCATTTGCTTGCTACTGGCGCTGCTGGCAACGCAACTTTGGTTATTTTATTTACTTGGTTTTTTGCTTGGCACCAGCCTGTTTAGTATTTATCCGCTTAGCGTGGCGCGCGCCAACGACAGATTAGACCACGGCAAAGATTTGGTTGAAATTAGCCGCAGCTTGCTGTTTGCCTATGGTATTGGCTCGTTTTTAGCCCCGTTAATATTGGGCGCCGTGTTAGGTATATCAGGCGGCCTGTTTTTTACTGTTTTAGCAGTAGCCGCACTGCTATTGGGTGTTTATGCCTTAAGCGCAGAGCGCATAGCTAATGAGCAGCTAAGTGTGTTTGTTGCCGTGCCGGCAGCCTCAGGTGCATCACTGGCACAAATGGACCCGCGCCAGGACGAGCAATGGGTAGAGGCGCATAAGCCGGACTATCCTGAGGAAACAGATGCTACCAAGCCTGCAGGGGTTAATGATGACTAACAACCAGATATTTCACCTGCCATAATATGCGTTGACAATTTTCAGGTCAGTTTTTCTAAGTTCAACAACATAAGTCTTTTTACCAATACTTCCTCTTTGACCTGCAGGGTAATCAGCAGGTTGGTAATAAACAATCCAGTTATTATCATCTTCCATAAGCGTGATGTTGTAACCCGATATACCCAGCCTCTCATCGTCAACCCGCTCACCAGCAAGCTTAATAACATCAAAATGCGACGCTTTAATTGATAATACTTCTACAGGCGCTTTAATCTCTGACAATGTGGAATTCTCCATAAGCATAAGTAGTACAATAGACGATAAAATTTTCATTCTTTTAACACCGAAACAGTTCCGTCTTCCGGATTGAATACCTTAAATAACCCTCCGGGTGTTCCTAAATAGCCCCGATAGCCTGATATACCGCGAGCATCCGCACGGATCCCCGAGTAATCGCCCGCTGAAAAGTTATCACTGTTAAACTCATCACGTAAAGGATCACCTGTTCTGATTGCAGCTCCGCTAACTCTGTCTATCAATGAATAATCACCATGCGTATGGTAGTCACCAACCAGTGTTGCGCCATCGGGTATAACTGCATCATGCGGGTTGACGCCTTGATCAGACCCTTTTACGGGGCCGGAAAAACCGTAATTGCCGTTTTCATCTCTGTATATTAACCCTCCGTATTCAAGATTGTCAGTAATTGATAACGGATTAGCTAGCTTCAAAGCAGCATTAGCAGCTTGGTCTTGGGTACTGAAGACATTTACAGCATTCTCTTTGCAACTCAGCCCCAATGGATCTATCCAGTTGATATGGTTTGGCGCATATTGGTAGTGGTTGATGCCACCGAGCAGCCCTATTGGGTCCTGGCTGATAAAGCGGCCGGTTTCGGGGTCGTAGTACCTAAAATGGTTGTAGTGTAAGCCACTTTCGTTGTCATAGTACTGGCCTTGAAAGCGGATGGGGTTGTCAATTTCATTAACCGTTACAGTGGCTTTACCGAACACAGTGTAATGCGCTTGCCAGACAATATTGTTTTCGCTATCAGTTAAGCTGAGCGGTGTGCCTAACTGGTCTAACTGGTAAAAATACAACTGGCCGCCGCTTATCAGTGCCAGCGGTTTATTAGTGTTTGGCTCAAACACATACCAGCGGTATTCACCCTGACAGTATTCGCCAATCAGCGTGTTGCCTTCCCACAGATAATCAGTACGCCCGGCGGCGGTAATTTTGGCGCTGCGCCGGCCAAAGGCGTCATATTCGTAACGCGTAACAGCATCATTCTGCTGCAATGCCGTTAGCTGGTTAAAGCCATTGAACTCGCGTTGCTGACGTTTGCCCGGTGCGGTGGCAGCTAGCTGATTACCGTTATCGTCGTATTGATATTGGTTTTCGTGAAAACGCAGTAAACGGCCCTGCTTTACCTCTATGCCGTCACCTGTGGGGTTACCAAAGCGCCACTGGCTTTTGCTATGCAAAAAGCCGGCGGTTATGACAACCATAACCCGCGCGCACAGCAAGCCAGCCTGACCGGCTTTGGCCAGCGCGCTAATGCGGCGCATTACAATAGTTTTGAAGCCTTGCTGATTTATGCCTGCGCCGTATTCAGCGCCATAGCACTTGAAACAGTGGATAGCACCACAGTGATTTTAGCTTGGGTATTTATCGTCAGCCGGCTGGCGTATCTGGTGTGTTACTGGCTGGACTACGCCACCACCCGCTCCGCAATATGGATTATCGGTATGGTGGCGGCGTTTTCGATTGCAGTTAGGTCGGTGTTGCAATAGGTACAGCTGTTTAGTGATAGCCGATAATAAAACCACTATAACTTCCCCCCCTTATTAACCGATGAGAGCTGTCTTTTCGTTGTTTTTGACGGTTATGATGACAAAGCAAGCACCTATCCCCAAAAGTGAAACATCTCATCTATCATCTTACGCTCCTCATCACTGAATGGAAAATAATCTGAATTAGTCTTTCTATATGCCATCAATTCTTCGTGTAAAAAGCGAAAGCTAACTCTTCCAGCAGCCTTAAATTGAACTAAATAATCAAGAAATCTCTGGAGCTCTTTAGCATTAGCAATATGCTTTCTAAAAAAAACCTCTAAGTCATTAATTGCTTCATTACAGGGATAATCAGACCTTATACTCATTACTTAATCCTCTGGTAACACTTCTGTGTTCCTGTATTTTATTATTGCACCATCGGCATGAAGTTGTTGCGCACCACCCGCACCAAATTCCGGATAAGCTGATGTAAACGGCTCAGGAGCCTCTCCAGGCTTATCACCATAAGCTGTTGGCACCCGTACTGACGGAACCCCACCTTTATCAAATAACTGAAGTGTATCAAACTCACTTCGTAAGCGGCTGTCACTCCATGATCTATCCTCAGGATCTAGCGGATTCACGTGTCGCTTAGTCTTAATTTGAAAAGCATCTGCAGCTTTAGTACCAGAATCATATTTCTCAAACCCAAAGTAT
This sequence comes from Rheinheimera sp. MMS21-TC3, assembly GCF_032229285.1. Lineage (NCBI taxonomy): Bacteria > Pseudomonadati > Pseudomonadota > Gammaproteobacteria > Chromatiales > Chromatiaceae > Rheinheimera > Rheinheimera sp. MMS21-TC3. The sequence continues at coordinate 1,735,388 of NZ_CP135084.1, read as the reverse complement.
GTTACTCGTCCTTCACCTGATTGAATTATTTTATCTCCCCATTCGTTCAACGTCCCGTCATCATTTAAATAACGGTCATAGCGATAGGCTGTAGAAGGTAATGTAGCAAGCGGGCCTGACGGCCCAACATAAAAATCTACACCGCTTTCCTTCGCACACAACCCCAGCGGATCAATCCAGTTGATATGGTTCGGCGCGTATTGGTAGTGATTTATGCCACCTAGCAGCCCTATCGGATCCTGGCTGATAAAACGGCCGGTTTGTGGGTCGTAGTAGCGGAAATGGTTGTAGTGTAACCCGCTTTCGCTGTCATAGTACTGGCCCTGAAAGCGGATTGGGTTGTCGATTTTGTTCACCGTCAGCGTGGCTTTACCAAACACAGTGTAATGCGCTTGCCAGACGATGTTGTTGTCGCTGTCGGTTAGGCTTAATGGCGTGCCCAGTTGGTCTAGTTGATAAAAATAGACCTTGCCGCGTTTTATTAACGCTAAAGGTTTATTACTATTTGGCTCGAACAGGTACCAAGTAAACTCGCCATTTTGGTGTTCGCCTAATAAGGTGTTGTCTTGCCATAAATAGTCAGTACGGCCTTGGGCGGTTATTTTAGCGCTGCGCCGGCCTAAGGCGTCATACTCGTAACGCGTAACTGAGTCATGGCCATTTTCGCTATTAAACAGACTAGTTAATTGATTAAAGCCATTAAACTCGCGTTGCTGGCGTTTGCCACTGGTGCTAAAACTGGTTTGGTTGCCACTGGCATCATATTGATACTGATTTTGCTGATAACGAAGCAGTCTGTCTTGTTTTACTTCAACATCATCACCTTGCGGGTTGCCGAAGCTGTCCCATTGGTGTTGCTCGTTTTGGCTGCTGTCTTGGTTGTGTTGTTTACTGGTTAGTTGGTCAAGGGCGTTATAGCCATAGCTAATTTCACCCTCTTGATTGTCTTTTATGGCAATAACTTGGTGCAAAGCACTGTATTGATATTCACGCTGTCGTGTGTTTTGGCTTGCGTCTTTAGTTGGCTCTGGCTGCCACTGCTGCTGCGTTAAGCGATTAAAAGCATCATACTGCTGATTAAGCACTAGGCCATTTTGGTATTGGCGTGATATTTCACGGCCTGCGTTATCGTATTGGCACGTAAATAACGGTTGCTGGTTTAATGTAAGACTTTCTAACTGGCCTTGTGGGGTGTAAGCATAATTCAGCGTATTGCCATCGGCTAATGTTAGCGCGGTAATACGGCCACTGCTGTCATACTGATAACAACTTCGCCAGTCATCTTGCCATTGCTCGGTTATTTGGCCATTGCCATTATAATTAAACCGTAACTTGCGCTGACCATTACTGGCGCGCAGTAAGCGGCCTAATTTATTGTAATGAAAATGGTTATTATGAATTTGCTGTTGGTGCTGGGCAACTTGCTCGATTATGCGGCCACGCTGATCACGTTTTAGCTTTATTTTCCGTTGGTCGGCATCAGTTGCTTGGCTGACTTTTCCGCTGGCGTCGTATTGAAAATGCTGCGCCCTACCATCAAAGCCGGTTAAGGCAACAGGCCGCTCTTGGCCATCGTAATCTATAGCGTAACGGGCGCCGTCACTGCGCATAATGGCAGTGAGGTTGCGCTCTTTGTCATATTCATAATTCAGGGCACTGCCATCGGCTTGTAACATTGTTACCGGTTGGCTTAAGCCTTCATAGCGCCATTGTATTTTATGTTGCAACGGGTTTTGTTGGCTAATTAAGCGCCCAGCGATATCATATTGATAATCAATACAGCTAACTTGCTCGGGTTGGGCACTACTGTATTGGCGCTGTTGGATAATTTGACCCGCATTATTGCGCTTAAACTCAGTTATTAATCCAGCTGCGTCTGATATGCCATTTAAGCGCCCTAGTTTATCGTAACTATAGCGCTCTACAGCATGGTGTTGTTTAACCGCTAACAATTGGCCTTCATCGTTATGATGATAGAGAGTTGACTGGCCATCAGGATTTATCTTCTTGGTTAGCTGACCGTCAAGATTATATTCATAACGGGTGCTGCTACCGTCGGGTCTAATTTCTGCTTTTAATAAGCCCCCCGAGGTATATTCACGTTGCCAATGATGGCCTTCGGCATCAATAAAACCGCAACGTTGGCCAAGATCGTTATAACTAAAATGACTAATAGCACCATCACCTTGCTCTACCGTTTTAAGCTGGCCTAGCTCGTTATAGTAAAAGCGGTTTACAGCGCCATTAGGTTCGGTTTCAGAGACTTTTTTACCGGCACTATTCCAGCTATATAGCCAAGTTGCGCCATCTGGGCCCATTTTTTTAACTAATTGATTACGTGCATTATGCACATATTGCCAACACTGGCCGCGGCTGTCGGTGCTGGTAGTAGTATTACGCTGCTCATCATACTGGAAGTGATAGTCATAATAACCGTCATCCCCCCAGTTACGAATGCACTTGGCCGCAGGGCCTTGGCCTTGCCAAGCAAAGTAATGCTTAAAGCCACTGGCACGCTGACGCTCGGTAATTAAATGCTGTTGGTACTGATAATGTTCAACTTGGCCTGCAATATTGATGGCGCGGGTTAAGTCTAACTCTGTATCGTATTCATACGCCGCTAATTGCTGTTGTATGGGGACTAAGCCGTGTTCACCTTGCTCTACAGCATCGATACGTTGCAATAAGCCTTGGCTATTATAATGCAGTTCAATACCACGTTTACGGGTATAATCTATGCGACTTAGACGATTTTGTTTATCGTAATAACACTGTAAAAAATGACCTAGGCTGTCTAGGATCTGATGCAGTTGCCATTGTTGTTGTTCTTTTGCTGATGGCACAAACACCCATTGGCTATTGTCTGGCTTTAATAGCACTAAACTGCCATTTTTTTCGTAGCGTAGGGCTAAGTCTTCAGAAAGCTGATAACTCGTTTGACCAAGCTTAGGAATAGCAAAGTGTAACCGTCGGCCTTCTTCATTATGCAAATATAAGCCATTTTGTTCAGGCTCGTCTTTTGATTGAATAGCGACAATTTTGACATGGAAGTTACTGCGCCAACCAAAGCCCATGCCAATATTTTCATGGCTTTGGCTTGAACGATACGTTCGAATAAAGTTTAAAGGCACAGGACCAGGTAAGCTAAAGTCGGTTAACTCTAAAATCTCTTCCCCAGTTGCCATAGCAACCGGATCGCCACAGGTTTCTACCTTTGCATTTTCAGTAATAGCCGTACCAGCAGCATTGCTACCGGCTTGGTCTGATACTGCTGTAGCGTCTTCGTTTGTCGTTTCACTGTTATCTGTACGGCCTCCTTGATTGGCCGCTTTGGCTTTAGTGGTAGGCGCAGGGCCCATAGTTTGCGATTCAGGTAAAGCCACTGGCTTAGGCGCAATTTCATAAATAAACACTTTGCGCGCCATAACCGCACTCGCAATAGCTTTATAGGCTTGCTTAGTAGCTTCAATAGAACCACCACTATGCAACGTGGGTACACCCAAATAGTCTAAAATAGCATTTAATGGTGTTTGTAAATTAAATTGAAACTGCTGCTGTAAAAAACCTGCTGCATCTGCTGCAGATGGGAAGCTTTTTGCCTCGCCAGCATTAGGCTCAGCCTGCGTGCTAAGCTGAAACACTGTGCCATTTTGATTTTGTAACTGAACAGATTGCACCGACATGTTATTTTAACGTCCTTGTTACTGAACTACAGATTGATAATTAAAAACAGATACAGCTCTATAGGAGCGCTCAGCGATTTCACAGTGTAATAATGGCGCCGTTAAGCGTTGTTGTTCAAAACCTAAATACATATGTAACAACCGATATAAGCCACCTGCTGCACCAAGTTCACCGGTAAAGTAACCTGGAAACTCAAACTGAGTTTGTTTGTTTACAACACCATGTAACTGTTGATATTGCTCTGACCAAAAACTAGTTAACTGTGGCTCGCCGGTATCGGGCAGCATAATATAGGCTAATTGTTGTTTCATTGATTTAGCCACATGCAAAAACAAATGGGCTAACGCGGCATCTTGTTGTGCTGAGTTTGCATTAGCCCCCACTGCTGCAACATTAGCGTCTGCTGCATGCAAGCTATTAATTAAGCCTGTATTAGCAGCGGTTAAGCAAAGTGCAATAGCGGCCTCTGAGGCTACCGCTTCTGGCTGGAAATATTGCCTTGCTAGCCAAGCTTGTAAGCGGCTGATAACAGCTAAGCTATCTACAGCCACTAACCAAACTTTGCTGCTATTTTGGCTAGTTAAGCGTGCTCTAGCAGCAGCAAACGCCATTAATGCCGACGCTCGGCCAAAGGGAAATACTTTGCAATGTTGATTGCGCAATAATGCCGGAAACTGGCGCATAATGGCTTGCAATAATTGCTGTAGCTCAGGGTTATCTACTCCGGAAAACTCTGGCAACAATAAATAAACTTCGTTGTCGGCAATGCGATGTTCTATGCTGGGCCATAAGGTATTAAGAAGCGTAATAATGCGATCCGCTAATTGTGATGCAGGCTGTTCATCGTCAATAAAATTGCTTGGTAAAGAATAACTTTGCCAACGATAGTCCTTAGCTGGAATTTCATTTATTGCTAATGTCATTGCATGGTCGGTATTGGTGGTTTTACCGGTTACAACTACATAGTCACAAATCGTTATTGGCAATGCCATGCACCACCCAACAAGGTATCTGGCTCACGCCAGTAAGTATTATTATCAGCTAAACGCGCATAACAAGCTGCAATACGACGCTGTAACTGGTTCCCCTGCTGCCATACTAAAGCTAGAACTGTTGAATTTAAGGTATGCCCCGCAAGGTATTTGCTATTTGCATTCAGGTGTAAATTAGCTAGTAAATTTACGTCACATAATAACGAGTCAGCCTCAATAACACCAAGGATACAACCTAAACTGTCGGTTGCTTCTTCACTAGTATCGGCTTGTTGCGCTAACTCAAGTAATAAAGCAATAAACTTAGCTTTACCACTGATAGCTAAAGCTAAAATTGCTAAAGATTGAGTCGCAATATTATTAATCAGGTAATTAATTATTTCCGTTTGTTTACTCTCTGGTGCAGAGATCAGTAATAACATTAAATGTTCTGGCTTAAGTTGTTCAGTCTTAATTAACTGACTAATTAAGGCTAGCTCGCAAAACCGTTCTGATTGCTTGTTATTACTTGCGGTTTCATTAAATCCATTGTTGTAACTATGTAGCGCCATTTTGGTATAGACCATTAGCGGATCAGTTGGTAATAAACGAATTAAAAGCTGCTGCAGCTCAGGCTGTAACTGCGGTTGTGCTGAACAAACGATATACCATAATGCTTGACCGGTTAATGGCTGTGAAAAGCAAAACGGGTTTAACTTTAGCTGCAACCTAGCGGCTAGCTGCCAAAATAAACGACTGTATTCAGCTTCTGGATTATGTTGAAAGGCTTTAATAAATTCATCAAGCCAAGTTGGTTGCAGTAACACTTTTATTTCGGTTAATAGCAACCAAGCACGATCATTGTTGATAAACTCATCTAGATCTGCAAGGTCTAAGGGGGTGACATTGTCTTGATCTAACCAATTAAACCATGCCGGTAACTCTGAGCTGTTTTCACGCTTGAGTAACAATTTAATATTAGTGATTAACTTTAAATCATGCTGCCTAATTTGCTGCAGCCCAACATAGCGGCTGTCAACTAACTGTAAACGTTGCGCTAGTAGTAAACGGGTATTATCAATTAGGCTTTCATCTACTAACATAGTGCGTTAACCACCAATTAAAACATTTGGAATACCCAAAATAATTTTGCCACCATGGGCCGTTGAGTCTCCTAATCGAGCCGCATTTTTACCATTAATAAATACCGTTGAAGAACCGCTATTAATAGTATCTGGCGGGCCAACACAGACTAATTTATCTCCTTTTCTTGCAGCTGGGATCCCGCATATACTCACATTAGGTGAGCCAGCAATTATGGGACCACCAACATGAGGTACTGGCCCAGGTTGCACTTTAGGGCATAAATGCATCATACCGATCACAGCAGCAGGTTTACCCATATTTACATTCCTTAAGGCTATTTGAAGTTTTAATTAATACTAACTTTAGAGCCTTTAATCGTAATGTTGGTGCCTTTAATATCAATAGAACCGTCACTTTTCATTGAAATAGATGCAGCGCCAGTTTTAATGGTAATAGCGTCACCGGCATTAATTACCAACTTTTTGCCCACTTTTAAGGTATCACCACCATCGATAGTGGTTTTACGATCTTTTTTAACATTAACGGTATCATTGCCTGTGATCGCTGTTTTACGATCATTGCCAATAACCCTTTGCTGATCATTTTCAACTTGCAGTTCAAAATCTTTTTCGGCGTGTAAATACAGTAGTTCTTCGCCCTTTTTATCTTCAAAGCGAATTTCATTAAAGTTTGCATCCCCGCCTTTTTCTGTAGAGCGAGTTTTTATACCCGATTGAGTTTTTTCATCAGGTAAACCATACGGCGGCATATGATCAGAGTTATAAACAGCACCAATAACGATTGGCTGATCAGGATCACCATTTAAGAATTCTACTAAGACTTCTTGATCACGTCGGGGATAAAAGAAAGCCCCCCACTTTTTACCCGCCCAATTTTGGCTAACTCTGATAGGACAAGAGCTCTGATTATCTGTAATATCACTGCGATCCCAATGAAACTTAACCGTAATACGACCTAGTTCATCAATTGAGATTTCTTCATTACCTTTACAAGTGACAGTAGCAGTTTGTACACCATGAATAATAGGTTTAACGCAGCGTAATTGAGGCCGGTAACAAACCTCTTTGGGCACACAATAAAATTGGTTGGTAATAGTTTGCTTAGCAGACTTGCTGGCCCCCGTTTGACTAGCAATAGCCGCAGTTAAAATAACTTCGGTTAATACATATTGTTTACCTTGTTCTGCTTTATCTTCATGCTTAGTAATGGTAAAAGTTTTGCCAATACTAAAAGAACGACAATTACTAGCACCTTGGCGACGTTGTGAATCACGTTGTAATGCATCTAAGCGGATACCGGCTATTTTTTTACCACGGGTATGGACTTCTGATTCAGCTTCATAACAAAAAACTTCATAATCGGCATGGCCATTAACTAAGTCACCACTCGCCACCTCCCCAGTAGGTAAAGCAGTTGGTTTTTTTAAATCGTATCCACGCTGGGTATATTTGCCTGGCGCCATAACAACAGCATCTTGCCAATAATGAATATGCGGCTGCGATAAACTCCCGCTATAAACCTCTACTTTAGCTTCAGTGCCTGGCTCGTATGCTGAGGCGCTGTCAGCTAAAATAAGCTTATGACCACCACTAGTGTGTTCAAAATAGTAAAAAATACCTTCTTGTTCTAGTAAGCGTTGTACAAACTCCATATCGCTTTCTTCATACTGCACTTTAAAGTCATACTTAGGATAATTCCCAGCTTTTACTTTAGAGGCCGCATCAATTTTAACACCATGCTCTCCAGCAATTTTTTCAACAATCTTTAAAACACTTAACGATCTAAAGATCCGGCTATTAATCTTATGCTGCATATACCATGCACTAGGCACAATAGTTAAACTGATATCTCGATATTCAGCGCCGGCCGCTTCGGGTTTCACGCGATGGCCGAATAAACGAACATCAGCAACCATACCGTGAAGATATCGTTGTTTTTTACCACCTAACTCTAAGGTGATTGTCACTTCCTTACCTATTAACTCATTAGGTTTTACCGTCCGGCCATTACTAAATACCTCGGCTTTTAGACTAAATAAATCAGATAGCGCTTCTTTATATACAAAACGCGTAAGAATGACAGCATCTTTACCCAAAGGGGTGTCAATTTTGATGCTATTTTCGTCTTGACTAGCCTGTTGCATCCATTGCCTCAATAGTAGACTAAGTTGATAGGTAAAAAAGTGAATAAACACTGGTGTGTGAACCACACCAGTGTATAGGCAAACTGATTACAGTTTAGAACCTTTAACGCCGCTGTAACCATATACCAATGGTGCAGTAACGTTGTTTTTGTCGTCTGTAGGTGTAACAGTCATCATTAATTCTGTGTAGCTAATAACGATTGTTTCAATTGGACGATCGCCTGAAACTGACATCTGATAGCTGCTGATCATTGCATCAGTTAATTCAATTTTCATGATCTCTTCAACTTTATCGCCTTGCTTGGTGATATGAAAAACAGCTGGTTGACCTTTACCAATAGTCGCTTCTTTGAATAAATCTGGTGATGCTTTATCTTGTAACTTAGTGATAACGATATCATTTAAGCGAGTAGCACTTGCTTCACGGTCCATTGCGGTACCAGTAAATGAAGTAAGTTCACGATGTGTACCCCAATCCATAGACAATACAGTGATCATGTCTTTGAATTCTTCCGCAGTTGTTTCACCCTTAATAGAACCATATTCTAAGTAGGTATTTGCTTGCATGCTATGCTCCTTTTGCATATTTAAACAGTGCCCATTGTTGGACACAAATTGGATCTGGGCAAAGTGTTACCCTTTGCGCATTTAAAGCCTACAATTTCATTACGCACAAAGCACAATAAAAAAACATAAAAATAATAACTATTAATACTAAGCGATAAAAGCCAACAAATTATACCTTCTGCAAATTTATTGGCAACAATAAATTAACTGAAAGTATAATTGTTTTTTAATTAATTGATGACAGCTAGCATTATTGAATACTATATTGAAATGAATCATCATTAACTTCAATATTAATATGATTTATATCAATAGCTTGAGCAATATTTTGCAGCAAGCCAATAGACAATTCAGGGAGTAACTGGTTTTGTAAAATATTATGAATTGTTCTTGCTCCAGTCCCCGCATCTTGGCATTGATTAACAATAAAGCTGATTACATCTTCACTATATTTAAAACTAGCTTGATAATGTTGTTGTAAACGCTTTTCAATACGAGTTAACTGCAGCTGCGTAATGCGGGCTAACTTGGCATCATCTAATGGAATATAAGGTATTAAATTTAAGCGCCCTAAGAATGCGGGCTTAAATACCTGTAATAAATCTTCTTTTAATGCTTTAGCTAAACCATCAATAGAAGGTGCAGTATCAGGATCTTCAAATAAACGCATAGTGGTATCAGTACCCACATTCGATGTCATAATAATAATGGTATTTTTAAAGTCGATATCACGACCTTCACCATCTTTTATAGTGCCTTTATCAAATACTTGATAAAAGATATCTTGCACACCAGGATGGGCTTTTTCCATTTCATCTAAAAGAATAACACTGTAAGGCTTACGTCTAACAGCTTCAGTTAATACGCCACCTTCACCATAACCAACATAACCCGGTGGTGAACCAAGTAATAAAGAAACCTTATGCTCTTCTTTAAACTCCGACATATTAATAACTGTTAGCTGTGCTTCGCTGCCATAAACTTGCTCTGCCAAAGCTAAAGCGGTTTCAGTTTTACCTACACCACTTGGTCCAGTAAGTAGGAAGATACCGTTGGGTTTATTTTCATCAGCTAGCTGGGCCCGTGAAGTTTGCACCGTACGAGCTATAAGTTCTAAAGCGTGATCTTGACCAATTACACGCTCAGCCAAATACGTTTTCAATGCTAAAATAGTATTAATTTCATCAGCTTGCATTTTTCCTAACGGGATCCCTGTCCAGTCAGAAATTACTTCAGCAACCAATTCATCGCTAACTTGCCAGTGCACCATAGGCTCGGCAATCTGCTTAAGTTGATCTTTTATTGCCATTAACTGCTGTAGTAATTCCGCTTTATCATCTGTTTCAGCGGCGTTTCCAGTAGCATCTGAGCTGGCGATAACTTTGCTGCTTAGCGCTGTATCTGATTTAGGTGCAGTTAATTGTTGCGCTAACAGCCTAGCTTTAGCAACCTGCTCTTTTTCATATTGCCATTGCTCTGTTACTTGCTTTAGTTTTATCTCAGCCTCAAGTTTTAGCTGTTCTAACTCAACTAATTTACTATCATGAACCACACCTAAACGCGCTTCACGAGCAAGTAATTCTATTTGCTGGGTTAATTGTTTAACTTTACGCTGTAAAGCCTCTACAACTCCGGGAACGGTATCTTGACTCATAGCTACACGGGCGCAAGCTGTATCAAGCAACCCTACCGCTTTATCAGGAAGTTGACGACCATTAATATAACGGTCGGATAAGGTTACGGCCGCTTGCAGGGCTTGCTCAGTAATATTAACGTTATGATGTTGCTCCATTACAGTTAATAAACCACGCATCATTACAACGGCTAGCTCAACTGATGGCTCTTCAATTTTAACCACTTGGAAACGACGAGTTAAAGCAGCATCCTTTTCAAAATATTTCTTATATTCTGCCCATGTCGTTGCTGCAATAGTGCGTAACTCACCACGTGCTAAGGCTGGTTTTAATAAGTTTGCAGCATCATTTTGCCCTGCAGCACCACCACTTCCTATCATGGTATGAGCTTCATCAATAAATAAAATAATTGGCACAGCAGAGGAATTAACTTCTTTGATAACGTTTTTCAGTCGATTTTCAAACTCCCCTTTCATGCCAGCGCCAGCCTGTAATAAGGCTAAATCTAATACCCGTAAGCTGACTGTTTTAAGTTTATCTGGCACTTCTCCTGCAGCAATTTTCAAGGCTAAACCTTCTACAACAGCTGTTTTTCCTACACCCGCTTCACCAGTTAATATAGGATTATTTTGTCTACGACGAGTTAAAATGTCGATCATCTGACGAATTTCATCATCACGGCCAACGATAGGATCTATTTTTCCTGCATAAGCTTGAGCGGTTAAATCAGTCGTAAACTGATCTAAAGCTGGCGTTTTACCAGCTTGGACTATTTGACCTGAACCACTGTTGGCTAATTGCTGTTGTTCACTAGAGTGACGCTGTAATTCAGGCCAAACTCTTAATAACTCAGCTGGATCAACTTTTTCTAACGCAGGCACACGGCGTAATATTAAAGCAGATAAACTCTCGTCTTTTAACAGTGTATATAGCAAATAAGCCGAGCGAACATGTTGATCTGCAAAATCTATAGTTGTATTTAACCAGCAAGCACGTAATAAGTTAATTAGCTGTACCGAAATACTCGGTAAGCCGTTATTGCCAGTTTTTAGATGCTCTAGTACTTGCTGTAACTGCTGTTTAACGACATCAACATTTATATCAAAACTACGTAAAATTAAGCTTATATCGTTATCTGATTGTTCTAAGATAGCTTCTAGCCAATGCTCTATTTCTACACTGTAGTGACTTCGTGATTGACAGCGTGCAGTAGCTGCTTCTAATGACGCGCGGCTAGTTTGATTTAATTTTTCTACCAAACTTTTTAACGTAGTGTTTGACATGTTTGCTTCCTATGCATTACTAAGAACCGGTCAGCTGATAGCTGAAACGGGTCACTTTGTGTTGTTGATTTTTACGAACAGACAGACAGCTGCCTTTACCTAGAGTTAATGATGGTTGACCTAATTTTACCGCAGGAAAGACCCGATGAGCCGCACATAAAGTAACGCGTACGCTATAGCCATTAGGTAAGTATTCGGCTAATAAGCTGCGCATTAATTGGTTTTTATAGCTACCTGGTAACAAATCACGGGCTTGTTTGTCATTTGTGGTAATAATCAACTCAATAGCAGAACTGATATCCCAAACGCGTGATCCTAGCATGGCGCTAGAGCCTAAACGTGCGTTTAAGCCTGTAGGTTGCTCACTAGAAGCCAGTGCAGATTGATCAGGTTTATCAAGTGTTAGCCAGCAGCCGCGTAACGGTTCTAATTCAACATTTACACCTAATAAATGTGAAAGCATAGCTGTTAGCTGTTTTGCATTACGATTTTTTTGACTAAAAGCACCCGCAAAATAGCGACTTAACTCACTATCGGCACCAGATAAAGTCGTTAGTACTTGGCTGAAGCTATCCTGTTGTTCTGGCATCAGTTCATATTGACAAGCAAAACGATATTTTTCCCAAGCTCGATAATATAACGACACTAATCTATGATTAAATATATCGAAAAAGTCGCGCATAGTATTATCGCGTTGCTTCATACGATGAAGAACTAACTCTGTATAGTGCTGAGGTAAAACACCACTAGGACCAGTTAACCCCAAAAAGCTAACATGCATATTAATGCTTGTCGTTAGTGCAAATACTGTTGTACCAGCGCGGTTTTCTACTTTTGTGATTGGCTGGCCTGGAAAACCTAAATGCTGTACTGACTTAAAACGAATCAGCTCTTGATGCGGAAAACCATCGCGACCTACACCATACCAACGTTTTTGCTCACGACTATATTGTCGCTCGACACTGTATACCGCTTGATAGAAGTCAAATTCTGAAGGCGCCTGTTGTAATTGCTTAATGCTCATGATCAATACTCAGGTCTATAATCACAACAAAACCTTGCTGCCACACTGAGCAGGCCATTGATAATATACTTGTTCATGGGATTTAATTTTTATGGCTAGCCTAGTAAAACTATTAATACTGGCATATTGAGCAAAGAACACATTAAGTACACTGGCAAAAAAATAAATGCTACTACCCGCATAAGACGATTGACTAAACTCTATTAAAATATCACTGCCACTACACACAGCCACACGACCATTTTGCACCACTCGTGCTGAGCTTGGTGTAATTTTAATCGCACAAATACCCTCTATCAGTGCTTTAGACTCAGGTGTACAACGAAAGTCATATAGTTGCAGGATCTCTTGTAGCCGCTGTAAGGCATTATCAGCTGTGAAGTGATTTAACGTCAGATGATTAACTAACTGCCATCTACTTGCATCATGTAATGCAGGTCTAACACTTTGACCGGGCGCATGTAAGCAATGAATATCTTTAACAACATCAGCATATTTACGGATATTAAACCTAGGTTCGCCACCCCCGAAAGGTAAATAAGCAGGTAAATTACGATTACTACACTGTGCCGTAACTTGTAATACCCAATTACTTGAGGTTTGTTCAGAATTGACACCTTTAAACTTACGGTCAATAACAGATAAATAAACTTCAGTGCCGGATTCTGAGTAACCTCCAGCCCAATCAGAAAATTCGCGGCGACTATGCCAAAACATATCTTGCTGTTGTAAGTAATCGGGATGACCTTGGCTATAATATGGATTAAGTTTGACTTCATTACCAAAGGGATCAAAAGCTTCTACTTTATCAATACGAATTACTTCACAGACATCAGCATCAAGATAGCGCGGAACCAATCGGTATTCATATTGCGAAGTATCCATATTTACCGGCTCAAGCTTTTGTTTGAACAAGTTTATGACTGGTGTGCAACCTAGTAATACACTATCGGCAGTAATATGGCGTTCTAATTCATCGGCTGTTTGGTCAAGATAAAAATATAATTCAAACTTATCAGCAATATCTGGCCAAGTTGGATCGAGATCTTTTAATTCAAAAAATAAAAACTTTTCAGGGCAAACAAATTGTTCAATTAACAATCTATAACCAGAGAAGCTTCTTTGACTATAAGGGATCACTTGATGCTCATCAGCAAAGCCAACGGCTTGTAACTGCTCGGCATTGATAAAGCGCATTAACTCTGGCTTACCTTCTGGAGCAATACCTAAATGTAATAACTTGCTAAGTAGCAACTCATACAACTTGTAAACATGATGGCGCTGACCATTTAAATAAAACCTAAGATTGGTAATAGCTAACTCACGTATAGCGGTATTTTCAAATTCACAAGCTAAAGTTAATTTAAGTAATGATTTAGCAACTTTTATTCCAGGCGGTTTGGGGGCATGAAAAGGGGCATTTTTAAATTCTGCAGCTATCACTTCTACAGGATATAACTCAGTGTTGTAACATGCCTGAAAAGTACAAGGCTTAAGGCCATCCGCCTCAGATTCAAACTCAGTACCGCGCTTTATGGTAATGCCTGAAGTAGATAAGTTTTGACTTGTCAGCTTTAAAATAGTTGTTGCGGGTATAGGGGCTTGATAGTCTGGGTATAACTGGCCCAATAAGGCATCAGTTAATTCAGGGAAACTATCATCAAGCTTCTGTCTTACTTGTGCTGTTAACAGGGCCACGCCTTCAAGCAACCTAGAAACATGAGGATCTTCAACGTTTTCTTCGCTAATACGCAGCCGTCCAGCTATTTTAGGGTACTGTTCAGCAAACTCAGCCCCCATTCGGCGCATGAAGGTTAACTCACGATTATAATACTTTAATAAGTCGTCATTCATGGCTGAAAATCCTTTATCGTCAATCCTAAATGCACAGGCTCTACTTCTGAATCAAACATAATATGTTCTGGCTCTGGGTCTGCATAAAGTAAAGCTTGAATACGTAGCTTCAACACACGATCCAAAATCTCCCTGACTTCTGGAATGGATACTTCTACATCAACAAATCTTGGCTCAAAGCGACGTATCGTATTTTCTACAGCGCGACAAAGTTGATCTCGTCCTTCAGTTGAGTCAACCACCATTACTGAAAAGTCAGGTAAACCATAATTTAGTAAACTCAATTCAAGTTCATGATAACTCTCAGGCCAAGTGTGCCATTGCACACGGCTATTAAGTAAGTTTTCTAAGTCACGACGAACACTCATACGCAAGGCTGTTAAATTAAAGCCTCGTTGATTTCGAGTACTATCTTTATGCCCGGGGTTTTCATCAATTAGCCGATCTAAGATCGACATTTGTAAAGGCTGCTTGCGGCTCAGCTTAGTCGTGCTCATCACTTTGCCTTATTACTGATTTACAACTGTGTCGGTAACTGCAAGGGGAATATCACTGAGGCAAAAACCTTGTATGTCGCTAAGTGCAATAGCCTCATCACCCACCAACAACATTTTTTGGCCAATACCAGTAACTAAACCTTCAGCTAACTGCTGCCAATCACTACCACGACCAAGCCGAGAATCAATACTGTCACATGCAATGTAAGTCATGGGCACAAAAACATCACCTTGCGGTCCATCTTTAATATAAATTTCTGCTCGGCGCCAAATTGTATCCAATAAAGATTCTGGTTTTTTAAACTGCAAGCTGTCTATTTGATCAAAGCGGGCTAAATAAAAATGACCATCAGTACCAAATAACTCTAAATAACCACAAAGGCTATCGTCTAAATCACGAACGGTTTCATAAGATTGGCCATTAATATCAATAGATACCGTTTGGCGTAGGCTTTCCAATTCAGCAGCAGCGCTTACTGCTGTGGCAAGATCATTAGCATTTAATGCTACACGTAACGAAAGTTGTGCTTTAAACATAGCATCGGGTTCATCAAATAACTGTGCAGTCATGCCAGCTTGGTAAAAATCTTTACGCGCGGAAGCGGCTCGGATAAGTTGACGTAAATTAACAGCACCTGTGACAAAGTCTGGATGTTGGCGAAGCATAATATCAAGTTGTTGATCAGCTTTTTCAAATTCGCCTTGGACGCAGAGTAATTCTATATAACGCGCCCGTATATCAGAGTTTAATGGGTCATCACGCAATGCTTGGCTAGCCATAGTGATGGCAGGATCAAGTTCAGCTTGTTTAATTAAGGCATCTAATTTTTTCATCTATATTCCCTTACGTTTGTGCCGTTTGTTTAGGCGATAATTCAGCAACTAACTTCACGGTAGTCACCATTTGATCCAGCTGGAAGTGCGGCTGTAACTTTATAATTGAAAAGTACCTTCCAGGTTCACCACGCTTTTCTTTTACTTGAATATGAGCCTCGCGCAGAGGGTGGCGCGCTCTAACATCTAACGAAGCATCGGTTGAAGCTGTTGTGTATTGATGCAACCAGCGTTGTAAATCTTGCTGGCACTCTTGGGCAGTAATATAGCCACCCACTTTGTCACGACTGATAACTTTTACATAATGAGCAAAACGCGACACACACAAAATATATTGCAACATTGCTGATAACCGAGCATTAAGTGAGGTGATTTGATTATCATATTGTTTGGCTTGTTGCACAGAAGCATTATTATAAAAGGCAAAATAATCACTATAGGGCACAGAGGATAAAGCAACAAAACCATTATCTGACAGGTCAGCCTCAAATTTATGACCTATTAATAAATTAACCGAGGGTTTATTTAAGGCTTGGTACTTTTCGGTTTCATATTGGCTAACAGGCAACTGACTAACTAAACCAAAGTTGTAATGCCCTGATTTCATGCCTCGAATTTGAGCAAACCAACCTGACTCGCTATAGGCTCTAACTAATACTGATGCAAACGCAAAGGCGCTATTGCCCCACAAATAATTTTTTTCAGGACATGCCAAAGACTCTTTAAAAACAAAGCTTTCACTGCGACTACCATCATCTCTATAAGGGCTGCGCATTAAAACTTGGGGTAATACCATACCTAAAAATCGTGAGTCTTCCATGGCACGTAGTGCCCGCCACTTTATATATTCTGGTTGTTTGAATTGACTAGCAATATCCGAAACTAAACCTAATTGGCTAAAGTGATCGACACCAAATAAGGAAGGATGGGCTGCACAAATAAAGGGAGCAAAAGCGGCGGCTGCAGTACGAACAACATCTTTTAAAGTATCTAGATCATTGCCACCTTGTTCAGGACGTACTTTGTGGCTAATTTGGTAATCACCAATTAACACGCCAAATGGTTCACCACCAGGCATATCAAACTCATTATCATAAATGAGTTTAAAAAAGTCACTTTGATCAAAATCTATAGCCCGTTTAATATCTTTAGTCAGTTCAGGCCAAGATAGACTGATTAATTTTACTTTAACTTTTTGTTCGCGATCATGTTGTTCGGTCTGCTCTGTTAAGTATAAAAGACCACGCCAACTTGATTCTAATTGCTGAAACTTTTCATGATGAATAATTTCATTTAATTGTAAATTAATTAACCGATCAATATCAGCTATAGCGCGACATAACATGGCACAAAGAGCAGTTACATTAGGTGCTTCATGACCTGATATATGCTCTAACCAATACATAATAGCGTTTAATGCTTTGTCTTCACGTAAAAATCGAGCCAGAACACCGCTTCGCTCTAATTTAGTATAAGTAGGCTGTATCTTTTGCGCTTGCGCACTATCGACACAAGCTTCTTGCCTAAATAGATCTTCATTAATAAATTTTACGGCGTCTGACATCATTATCTCATTACAACAAATTAATTTGGCTCGCGTATCTGTTATAGAACAGATACGCGAAGCTAATTAGCCACCCATCTCTGGGATTTTTGCAACTAATCGTAACGATGTAGAAAGCTCTTCTAATTGTAGCCATGGACGTAACCAAGCTACTGCATTATAAGAACCAGGACGTCCTGGTATTTCACGTACCTGAACTTTTGCATCTGCTAATGGATAACGTGCACGAACTTCTTGTCCGCTGCCCTCTGAAGCGTTTACGTAAGTTAAGATCCAGCGATTTAACCAAACTTCAACATCTTCTGCCTCCATAAAACTACCTATTTTATCGCGCGCCAATACTTTTAAATAATGCGCAAAACGAGATGTTGCCATTAAGTAAGGTAAACGTGCTGAGATAGCGGCATTGGCTGTAGCTTCAGGAGAATCATACTTCTTAGGTTTTTGTGCCGTTTGGGCACCAAAAAACACCGCATAATCGGTATTTTTATAGTGACAAAGTGGTAAAAAGCCTAATTTACCTAGTTCGGCTTCACGACGATCTGTGATACCAATTTCAGTTGGACATTTTAAATCTGGATCCCCATCATCGCTCATAAAGATATGACTTGGTAACCCTTCAACTTTACCACCACCTTCTGCACCACGGATTGCCGTGCAGAAACCGTATTGAGCAAAGGCATTTGTTAACTTAGCGCCCATAACATAAGCTGCATTCATCCAACAATATTTATTATGATCAGTCGTTTTAGCAACATTTTTGTTGTTATCTAATTCAAACTCTTCATAGCCAAACTCTTCAATTGGGCTTGTCGACTCACCATAAGGTAACCGAGCTAAAACACGCGGCATAGTTAAGGTAACAAAGCGTGAATCATCACTCTCACGGAATGAGCGCCACTTGGTATATTCTAAAGATTCAAATATTTTTTCTAAATCTCGTGGTTTAGACAATTCAGTCCATTCATCAAAACCAAATAAAGCCGGCGATGCGCTAGATAAGAAAGGACAGAAACCTGCTGCTGAAACATTTGACATATACGTTAAGGTTTCAACATCTTCAGGGTGATTAGTAAATTCATAATCACCAATAATAGCGCCATAAGGTTCACCACCTGGCGTACCAAATTCAGACTCATAAACTTTCTTGAACGTTTGGCTTTGATCAAACTCAACAGCTTTACTTAAGTCTTTATATAATTCTTTTTTCGTCATACTAAGCATGCGAATTTTAAGTGAAGCACTAGTTTCAGAATTTGAAACTAAATGATGTAAACCGCGCCAGCTTCCTTCTAACTTCTGAAAAGAAGGCGTGTGCATAATGCAGGCTAATTGATCAGAAATAAGCTTATCAATACGATTAATCGCTTCATTAAACGTAACTGTTAAGTTTTTATTCCAGCTAACAGTGCCATTTAAAGCTTCTTCCGCTAAAGTGCGTAACAACTCTTCAGCACGTGATGCATCAGTTTGTTTAGTGGCACCAATAGCTTGTTCTAATAATGAGTGGCTAGAAACTTCACCGCTATCATGTTGTTCAACTAAGGCTTCGCTACTCATATTACTTATCCTCTAAACTCAAATCTTGCGCTAAACTTTGTAAGTCTTCACCGTTGTTAAGCACCCGCTCTAAAATATTTTCTAACTCTTCAGAGCGATCAATTTTAGTCATTAAATCACGTAACTTATTACGTGTAGCCATTAGCTTATCTAGTGGTTCAACCTGTCTAACTATCGAGGCAGGTTCAAAGTCTTGCATTGATTTAAACTGCAAATCGACATTGAATTCAGTCCCATCATTAGCAAGCTTATTTTCAACTTTAAAGTTTAATTTAGGATTCATTCGCTTTAAAACTTCATCGAAGTTATCGCGGTCAATTTGAACAAAGCGACGATCTTTTAAGGGTTTAAGCGCTTCAGTGTTCTGTCCTGCAAAATCACCCATAACGCCAACAACAAAAGGTAACTCTTTTTTAACTGCCGCTCCTTCTGTTTCAACATCGTAAGTAATATGCACACGAGGCTTGCGCACTCGTGATAATTTACTATGAATACTCTCCATGGTGTCTCTCCTGTTACTCAGCTGTCGTTGGTGGCAGCATACAAAATAATTATCTTTCTTGCGGTATACCGGCTAACCGGAAAAATTGGTTTCGACTATTACTGTCATCCATCATTTCTTGTAAAAGCTCAGGCAAGGTTAATCCGCTCCAATGCAGAACTTGTTCTAAAGCATAAGAAATAGGTGAATGTGGCTCTGTTTTACGAAAAAAATCTGCCGCTTGCTTAAGCGTCTCAAGTACATGTTCACGGCTTTGTAATTGTTTTTTAACAGGCTCAATATTCTGTTGCTCATCAGAAGTATCGCCTTTTGTTATAATTTCATCTTCAGCCGCTTCAGCTGCTAAACTAGTAAATTTTTCTGCAGCTAAATACAGCACAGCATCGCGGCATTTTATTAATGCTGAATTAATTGCACTGGTAGGCTGCGGCTCATTAGCCATAGCTTTATCCATTGCCTGAGCAAGTAATTGAAACTCTGAAATTGATAAATCAATATCTTCAAGAAGCTGTTTATAAAATGAACTACTCGAGCTAGCGACGGCCTCTTTTATTTGCTCTAAACTTGCCACTCCAGCATCAGCTTTAATTTGTTGACGTTTTTCATCTTTACGCGAGATAGTCGCTGCTCTTTGATATTGCCAACAAGCAAACTCTCCGACATCCGTCTGCTCTGTTAATGGGATACTTAATATCGGCGTAATTAATGCACCATCACCTTCATAGCCATTTAAACCGATTAAAGGCGCGATACGTGATTCTAGGCCATCTTCATCAGGTGAAGGATAAAGGTGATCCCAAAAATGCTCTATTAATAAACGAGTTGCTTTAAAGCCAGCGGCTAAACCAGTAAATCCATCTGTACGACATAAGGCTTCAATAAGCCATGCCGCATATTCAAGGTCTTTAACTTCATTAGTGATAATTTGTGGTAACTTTTCGCTAAGTGGCCGCCATTCTAGAGATAAAGATTGAAAATCATCATCTTCTGCTAACATTGCTCTTTCATGGGCCCGCGCTTGACCACGTATATCTTTTAATTGGTAATATTGTGATGTTGGTGAAGAATCAAACCTAGGGTCAACCCCAGCAGGGCTATCAGCAGACACCGCTTTAATTAACAACTCAAAATCAACTTGATTACTAAAAAGCATCATTAAGCCAATAACATAAATATTTATGCCTACAATGTTACTTTATTGTTTTTATAATCACAACCATTAACTTTAAAAACTACAATTTTAAATATTTTGGTATAGTAACATCCTTTCCGTTAACATTATTTTGATCTGCTAACTTAACTAAAATGGTGGTTACATTATCTCTAGCGCCCGCAACTAAAGTAGAATGTAATAATGCTTTATTTGCATCAGCAATATTGTTATTAAGGTATTGTTTAATTTCTGAATCGGATAACTCTTTATTTAAACCATCGGTACATAACAAAAATAAATCACCTGGCTGCCAGACTCCACTTACCACATCAACCGAGACATGGTTATCAACACCAACTGCACGGGTGATAACATTAGCTAATTCATGACTTTCGGCTTCTGAACTATCTAGTAAACCTTGCTCTACCATTTCATTAACTTGACTATGATCCCGTGTTAATTGGCGTAACACATTATCTCTTAAAATATAGCCACGGCTGTCACCAACCCACAAAAAGTGATAGTGAAATTTATCAACTAATAAAATAACAACTGTAGAACCTGCTGTATTACCGTTTAACTCTTGCTCACTATAGTGGCAAAGCTCTTTATTGGCTTGATGAAGGGCTTCAGTTAATACTCGAACTGAAACTTGTTGACATCTTTTAACAACGCTACTAATGGTTTCAACCACTAATTGACTAGCGACGTCACCTGCGGCATGCCCCCCCATCCCATCTGCAACTACCCAGACACCTGCATCATATAAATCAACACAGGCATCCTCATTGATCTTACGCACTAAACCTTTGTGGCTTTGTGTATGGGAAACGATATGGCTCATGGTTAATTACCTGTAGATTTTATTTGACTAAACTGCCAGCCCCAGCGCTGCCAATCGCCATCTAACATAGCCGCAAATTGGCTTACTTGTGGCAGACCTGCAGTTAATAACGTACAAGGAGGTATCAGTTCAGAGCCATGCGTCCACCAAATACAATAGCGACCATAATGCTGCTGATAATTGTGATGTAGCAATAAAGAAGCATCCACTTCATTATCTACCTCTATCGCTATAGCAGCTTTCGCTTGTGCCCGGTTAGTATGACCTAATTGGATCTGTTGCTCAGTTGGCCATGCTATATTCTGGGTAACTAATGCTTCTTGCCAAGGAGTTAACTTAAAGTTATCTTCTAAGGTTTGTAAAATTAAGTCTTCATGCTGTTCGGTCCAGCCATTATTTAACCGAGCTTGAATTACTGGAGCATTTAACTGCTTAGCTAAGGTAAATGGATAGTGCCGACCTACTTGATCAACACTAGGCATTAAGCTACCTAACATCGCATTATCACCACAAACATCAGCAGACAATGCAAAGTGCCAAATAGGGCTAGTAAGATAGGTAGCTAACCATTTATCGGTTAATTGCTCTCTACTCACAGCTAATACTGCTTGTAGCCATTCATTCCAGCTATCAACAAACCCCATAGTTAAGCCGTGCGTCAAAAAGTCCCCTCGGCTAGGAATTTTACCTGAATAGCCAAGTTCTGTTGTTATAAAGTTGCCGGACAACTGAAGGCCTCCAATGCTTTATTCCAAAAAGGATTATTTACCGTATCAGGTACTAGCTCGACGTGAGCATGATTACCTTGAACAGCCAGATGTAAAATTTTATCGTCTTTAGTGTCAGCTCTGTTTTGAGTGACATTATCTATAAATCTAAACCATGACCATTCACCTGCGTAACTTGTATTAGCAGGTAAGCCAGCTTTAGCAGGCGTAAAGACAATTCGAGTTTGCAGTTTATTTCTATCACCCGGCCAAGAGAATTGTCTAAAGCGTGATGGGCCATGGCTATATGATAGCTCTTGACCATCAAGCTCTAATAATAAATGGGTAATGTGCCGATCTAAATATACCGGCCTTAAGCTAAAGCCAACATTTAATTTTTGGCTACCTTCTGCAAAAAATGCGGTACGAATTTTCTCAGCATTTTGAAAAGTTCGTAATACTTTATGATCTAAACCAATATCCTTTTTAAAGGTCCAAGTAGATCGGCTGGTATTAACAAAAGGTTTTAAATATTCAGAAAAAAACTGTTCTAAAGTACCGCCATAGCCAAAAAATCGCTCAAAATCCCGCAGTTTGATATCATCTGAACTTGCTTTATTTAACGGGTATCGCCCCGCTATAGCACGTTTATATTCTGCCAATACTGTGCCTTTCCATGCCTCATTAATATGTTGGCGGCTACCTTGAGCAAACAATTGTGTCGTTTCTGTTGAAATATCACCAAGCCAATCAGAAAATGGTGGTGGAATGTCACTTTTCAATCTACGTATAGCAACACTTAACTCATTACTGCCTTCACCATTTAACTGATTGCTATAAGCTTGCTTAGCAATACCACCTGGCATATATAATCGCTCTAGATATTCATGGTACAAACGGCTTGTTTTTTCAATTTGAATAAATTGTGCTTCGCCTAACTTTAAAATAGTATCGAAGGCATATTCAACTTCTTTACCTGGTAATGACTTTGTCAGGTTTGGCATATTATCTGGCATAATCCGAGTTAACCGTGACTTTTGCGAAGAAAAGCTTGTTGCCGCCACCTTACCTGCAACATCAAGTGCCATATCAGCTTCGTCAGACTGCGGCAAATGAGTTAATCTGACGTTTTCCTGTACAGCTTTAATAATATTTTGAATAGGCTGCTCTGGACCTGTCAACACTTTAGTAACAAACACACCGTCTTCAAGGTTAACCACTCGATCTAAAGTAAGATCGTCTAATAGCTCTTGCCAAACATAAATATAATCACGAAAATATTTTGCAGTAACTTGCTTAGATAAAGTGCTGTCAGTACTTTGTTGTTCATTACCATCCTGAACTCCCTCACCGTAAACCCAACTATCTTCCATTAAACTGCGAATGATGCGTCTTTTTTCAATATTAAATAAACCATGAAAGCCTTTATAGGTATACAAGCCAGAAATACCTTGTTGTAACGGTAGCCCACTTTTACGTTTAAAAATTTTAATACTATCGCTACCTAACACATCTATTACTCTAAAGTCAGGTATATGGCTTTTAATAAGTTCAGATTTAATTCGCTGATATGCACGCTCAGCTAATGGCACTGTTAATAATAATTCTCGTGCAGCAACTACGGCAGATTCATTATAAACAGCACCTTTAATATGGCTTTCTAACAGCGCAGCAAGGTGGCTTTGTAATGACGAACGTAAGTCTTTATTTACCGTACCTGAAAAGCGGTGTTCTAAATAAACTTCAAACCAAGTATTTAGTTGAATGGCATCAAATTTATCTTGGTTAAATAACATTAAATAGGTTTTTAATGTTTCATATAAATAATCACGATGTTCAGAATTATGTTCCATTTCATCTATTAAACTGTTTAATAAAAATGGAACAAACTTATTATATAAACCATTTTGATAAGCGGTCTTGCCTGCTTGACCTAGTTTATCACCTTGATAAAGGCCATAGTTTTTCGGTCCACTCTCAGGAATAACGCCAGAATAACCCGCGGGTAAATCTCGCAACAAGTTTAGCTGATGATTTAAATCTACAATATTTTCATCTATTGAAGCTCTATCTGCTAAATGTTGGTATTGCGATATCGAACCTGAAACCTCATCAACAAGCTGTTTATTCCAGCTATAGCTACCAGACCAAGAGAATAATAACCAAATAGAAATTAAAGCTGAGCTTGCTAACACACCGTGCCGGATCCAACGATGCTTATTTTTATGGTGTAAATTTACTGAGGCTAACTCATGTTCAGGAATAACAATTTCTTCAAAAAAACGCTTAATAAAATAACTTTCTCCTTCCCCCGTTTGCCGACGCATTGGTGGTTCAGCTAAACCAAAATTATTACCTAATTGTGACATTACGCGATCAATAGGCACCCCTTCTTGCGTGGCACTAGCAATATAAACTCCGCGAAGCATAGTTGGCTTCTCAAAAGGGTTTGGCGCAAATATTTCTTTTAAAAAATCATCTGCTGCACTTTGTAATAACCGAAGCTGCCGTGGAAACTCATAGATTGCTGCCCGATTATCTTGATCATGCTCAAACTGTAATCGATGAAATAACCGCTGCGTTAAGCGGTTAATCATATTATGAAATTCTTTATTAAATGATGACACAGCACCTTTTTCATCGTGCTCAATTGTAAATGTCATGCCCCAAACTTGCTCTCGTTCTTCTTCACTCATATTACGGAAGAACTCGGTAAAACCTGCAATCAAATCTGCTTTGGTAAACATGACATAAACCGGAAACGTCATGCCTAGTTGATTTTGTAACTCTTGTACTCTTTGCTTAATAGCACGAGCATGTAAATGACGTTCCGTTCTAGTTTGGCTTAACAAATCAGCCAAACTAACAAATATAATAACGCCATTAATTGGCTGTTTTGGACGATATTTTCTTAATAAACCTAAGAAACCTTGCCAAGCAGTTGAATCTTGTGATGCGTGACTGTCTTGTGTTGTATATCGACCTGCAGTATCAATTAACACCGCTTGATTGGTAAACCACCAATCACATTGTCGGGTACCGGCAATGCCTTCAATTGCATCGTCACCTAGCTGTTCTTTTAATGGAAACTCTAGCCCTGAATTTTGCAAGGCCGTTGTTTTACCAGAGCCTGGCGGGCCAATTAACATGTACCACGGTAATTGATAAATATCGCGAGACTTACTAAAACGGGCATGTTTTAAAATATCTAAGGCTTTTTGCATCCGTTCTCTTAAAACGGCAATATCACGTTTAGCTAATTCATCTTGTGGCTGCTGTTCATCTCCATTTAATAGCGTATCAACAGCTTGACGATGTGAACGTGCTTCTTTTAAACCTTTAATATAGTGACTGCCACCCCAAATTATCGCGATAACTAATAAGGTAACCAGTCTTGCTGTAACAGTTGCTAAAGGTTCATAACCGGCAATAGCCAACAAGGGACCACCAAACCAAATAAGTAGTGCCAACGCCAGTAAGCCCAATACTGTAATAGTAATACGCGACTTAAGAAAACGCACGACAGCATGCAGCGCTGCTTTAAACTTCATAACATATCCCTTGCTGAATATTATGGTAATAGGTCTATTTCGACACGTCGATTTAGTGCTCGATTAGTAGCACTCGTATTTTCGGCTAACGGATTGGCATCACCATGCCCTTCAGGCCATAATCTGCCTCGAAGATCAGCGCCCTTTGCTAGCGACTCTGCCATAGCGTTTGCACGAGCAAGAGATAAGTGCCAATTCGAAGGGTATTTACTAGTAAATATGGGCTGGTTATCTGTATAACCACTGACTAAAATGCGCCCTTCTGTTCCTTCCAATGCCCGCGCTATCTTAGCTGCAACAGGCTGAAAACTTTCGTTAATTCCGTTACTGCCAGGATTAAATAGCTGATCTAACGCCACTCGAATTCGTACTCGATCAGGTAGTTCAATAATATCTAATAGGCCTCGCCTAATTTCAGTTTGCAATAGTTGTTGTAATCGCAGTGTATCGGCTTGAACTTTTACACTACCTACTTCAGTTAAATCAGGTTGCCAAGTTACTAAGGTATTAAGATTGCGGTGCACCACATCAGAATAACTATTAATCTGATAGTTTAAATACATATAAATACCCAGTAAAAAAGCACCTATAACAGAGCAAATAACCCAAAGTGGAAAATCAGCATTTAATTTATTACTGGCCACTACTTGGCTGCGCCAACTAGAAGATAACTCCCGAGCAGGCTCTCCTCTTTGCGAACGAATAGCGCTGTAAGCTTTTTCTCGATACTGCTCTAGCTTCTCGTAGCCACGCTCTTCAATTCGCATCTTGCCGGCAAAGCCAAAAGACAAGCATAAATACTGTAATTCAAGTAACAATAAATGAGCTTTAGGTTCTGCAATAGCGCTATCTAACAAGGTAAAAAAGTAACTGCCACCAAAGGTTTCGTTGTGAAAAGTGGCAAGTAAACTTTCTGTTGCCCAATCACTGTTTTCACCCCAGCTGGTATTAAGAACAACCTCATCGAGAAATGAACACATGCAATAACGTGCATTCTGAATTAACTCGCTATTAATTTCTTTTTGTCTTAATTGCTGTTCATATTGATTAATTAATTGCACACATTGGGTTTTTAATGCGGCAACATCTGCATGTTGACGAGTGTTGCGCATAGCTGGGATTAATGAGAATAACGCTGCGGCATCATCAATTAACACATTATCACTGATAGATAAGGGCAATAATATTGGTATATTGCCATTGTTACGGCCACTTGATGATATTTGTGTTTTATCAACATTAATTTCAGCTTGCTCTGCTGATACGGCGGCTGTTTTTTTAATACCTCTACCACCTGGCTGCGGCTTTAAAACCGTTTTATCTGACATGCTGTATCGTCCGTGTTGTAATTAAAGCTATCAATCTTAGGCGTTAAACTTTAATTGCCCATAATTCAATTTTTAACCCTGGATAATTTCCAGATAGATGTAAGGCTAATCCGCCACTATTAGCTAAACGCTCCCAATAAATACTGCCTTTATCAAGCTGGAAATACTGATAGCCCGCATGATAAGGAATTTGTCTTGGTGCGACGGGTAATGCAGTAACAGAAATACCTGGCAATTGGTTATTAACAAGCTCTCTAATATGCTCAACAGGGCCTATTTTTAATCTGGAAGGAAGGAATTTACGTATATCTTCTGTAGGTAAATCTGCAGAGATAGCTAAAACAAATTGCGCATAATCTAATAGCGACTTATCTGTCAATGGCGTCACTAAAATACCAAATTTAGCTTGCTCTAATGGTAAGGCTTGAGCAGTTTGCTCTAAAACAACACTTAACGTTTGATTTAATATTACCCCTAAATTACCAAATACCGTTGTTAGCTCTTCATGCTCATATTGTGGAAAAGTTGGTGTGCGTTTATTGGCGCTGGTAAAAGTAGCTAACTCGCCAAGCATAGATATCATTAATCGATAAAAATTATGCGGATGCTCTTGTGCACTGACTTTTATATGCCGCAATAAAGGTTCATAGCGATTTAATATTTGTAACATTAAAAAATCAGCTATGGTATTTGCACTACCTTGTCCTTGGCCTAGCCGGTCAGATAATGCATCAGCACGTTGACACAACATACCTAAAGCTTCAGAAACTAAAGCACTTAATTGAGTATTTTGTTGCACTGACAAAGCGGGTGGAATAAAGTTTTTGACTAATTTAACTTCTCCCTGCTCAGTTAACTCTTTAATTCTAGCTATTGGTAAACTAATAAAACCGCCTCTGTCTTCAGAGCCAAGCTTATAAATTAACTTCAGTTTTGCTAGTTGTAATAGCTCTCTTGCTTCTTCTGCTAAGCTATTATCACTAACATTATGATCAGCGTAACTAAAACGAGTAATATCGTTTGCTGCTGCATCAGTAATATTCTGGCTGTGAGGTTTATCAATAGCGATACATAAATAAACTAATTGATCACGGCAAGATTTAGGGATCTGTAAAGCATTAGGTAAGGTCTCAACACTAGGTGCTTGAATTAAAGTGCCATCTGGCATTAATGCGTTCAATTCAGACAGGCCAAACTGACCAAACTTTAAACACTGCTCATCAATAGCTATGCTTTTAACTCCCCAAGCATACGCATTAATAAGAGCATTAAACTCACGCAGACGATAATCAATAGACCGCTCTTGCTGCTGAAAGTGTTGAGGACGTAAAAACAGTCCTTCAGACCAAGCAACACGACTATAATCACTCATTTATTTAATTTCCTTGTGAATTAGCGTTTGCGCTCTAAATCATGTTCACGAATATAAACAGCCAATTTATCAACATACACATAAAAGTCGTCATATCCTGTTGGTTTTACATCAACAACAGCACGCCACCTAGCACCTTCAATATCACGATATGCCGCAATAACCGCTACAGCTTTAGTTGCCGGCTGTAAGGCCATTTTGTAGCTAATACGCTCTCCTGGTTGAAAGATTAGTTCATCTTTTTTTAATAAATCAGTGCGTAGCACCTCATCTGCATTATCATAAATCGCAAAAAAATCTTGGTTTTCAATAATCGTTTTCGATGCTAATTCATACACTTTAATAATCACCGGTGAAGACCTACCTTCAAAATCCGGATTAATGTCTTGTGCAACTTTAAAATGTAACGTAGTCGATGGTGGAAATGTGCTATAAAATGTTTGACATCCACCAAGTAAAATAAGTATGAATACAGTGAATAAGTAACTTTTTATATGTTGCATTTTTACTGCTCCTAATTGGCTCTGTTTAGCTTATCGTTTAGCTAGATATTGTTCGTAAGCGCTTATAAAGTCAGTATTGACCCCACCGCTTGTGTTATTAAGCTCATTCATTAATGAATTATGCGTAAGCCGATAACTTTGCCATAACCTTGCTTGCCGCTGGGCAGGATTAATTTTATCTACAAACGACTGATTAAAATCTGATTGCTCAAACTTCTGTGGCGATAACTGCTCAAGTAATCCAGACGATATGCCAGAAACGCCTGCCAGCATGGCAGCTTCGTGCTGGGTAATATCCTTAAAAGCCTCTGCTATAGCTTGCTTTGCAGGCATAAAACTAGAATTTGGTCGATTAAATAAATTATGAAAAGCTTCATCCATACTGGCAGAAAACTTAAGCGGGTTATTTTCTCTTTGTTGAAATGTCGTTTGATTGACTCTAAAACTGTTTTTCAGATTAGATCTTGAGCGCATAATATCAATTAATCCTAATATGGATTGTTGTAATGCTGAACCTAACTGTTGCCATTGCCCTGCATTTAACGTTGTAGCATCAAGATCTGTTAAACCTAGTCCAGTTAAAAAAGCAGTTAAATTAGTCTGCTCACTATTATCGTTAATAGCTTGTTTTGTCGGTAAGCTTACTGAACTAGGCTCTGGTCTCACAGGAGTGTGAGTGGGTATAGCCTCAGATTTTTGCGAGTTATTATTTGTCCATCCACTATCCCAGTCATCGGGGATTAATGCTGCAGGCGCTAGATAATGATCGTCCATCGCCAAATTATTCGGCTGTCGACTCGAACCTGTTGTTACAGGCGAAGGAGCTGTAAATTGGTCAATACTAAAACCACCGCCAATATTGGTTTTAATCGCATTATTAACCGGCTTTTCTAACGCTGCATCTGCAATCAATTGCCCCTGCGCCAATCCAATGTTTGTATTATTATCATGGGTAGCAGCACTATTAGGATTAGGTAAAGCTTGTTCAGCAATCAATTCCACCTGAATTTCATAATCACCTAAGCAAAGCATATCGCCAGACTGTAGCTGGTGAGACTTAGCACCCAAAGCGTCAATACTTCTATTAACAAACAAACCATTAGTAGAGGTGTCTGTAATATAATAATTACCCTGGCGAAAGCTAATTTCAGCATGGGTGCCTGACACTACTCTTTCAGGATCAGGTAAATACCAGTCTGCCTGTTCGGAGCGCCCCAAAGTTCCACCACTTGCATTAAAACGTTTTATTGATACTTGTTTCGGCGATAATCTGTGATAACTCAACACAGATAATTCCAGTAACTTATCCCTTTGCACCACGAAACACTCCTACTAGCATGCAATAAACAATTCATTAACTATAAATTGGCCGCAAAGATTAAGTTAAATCAATTGTTACGTCAAGCCTGAAAATGTTAATTAAGGTAAACAATGGGCGTGACAAAAGATAGCTAATGTGAAATAATTGTCTAAATAAAACGGATTTTTAGCGCTTTGAGTAATAAAATTAATCAGATAAGGAGTTTAATACCAATGTCAGAGCAGGATCGGAGTAGCAGTATATCATTAAACAATGATTCTGATGCTGACAAAACTCGTTATGCAGTAAAGTCAGCAACATTAAATAAACATAATGTGCAATCGTTATCAGAAAACATCACTATTAAACAACGCTATAAACTTGAAGCTAAAATTGGCTCTGGTGGCATGAGTGATATTTTCCGAGCAACTGATTTATTTCTAAAAGAGGCCGGACTTAGTCATAATACGGTTGCAATTAAAGCTTTACAGCCACAGTTTGTATCTCAGCCTGAAGCTAGGCAATTATTATTACATGAAGCAAATAGTACCAAACAACTCTCTCACCCTAATATAGTGCGTGTTTTTGATGTTGATAATGATAAAGATCATTGCTTTATTGTTATGGAATATTTAGATGGTGAGACCTTAGAGCAAGTCATTAAACGCTATAAACCTAAAGGACTTAGCTTTACCGCAGCTTTGAAGCTTTTGCATCCTATTGCGGACGCTTTATCTTATGCTCATAGCTCAGGTATTGTGCATGCAGATTTAAAGCCGGCTAACATAATGGTAAATAGAGACGGTTTAGTTAAAACGCTTGATTTTGGTGTAGCCCAAAAGTTACAGTTAAATTACGACATGTATGCAGCTGATAACCAACAGAATAATGCTCAACTTAGCGGTTATACACCCGCCTATGCTAGCCCTCAATTACTGGCTGATAATACACCTACTGTTAGTGATGATGTGTTTTCATTTGCTTGCCTAACTTATGAGTTACTCACGAGTAAGCATCCTTTTGATCGTATACCAGCGAATTTAGCTCAACAACAAAATAAACAGTTAACTAAACCTGCTCATTTATCACTGATCCAATGGCTTGCTCTTAAGCAAGCGCTTAGCTTTAAAGCTGAAGAAAGACCAAAGTCTATTGCTATTTTAATGCAAAAATTACAGCGCTCAATTTGGCAGCCAGCGGCAATAGCTGCATCAATTGTTATTGCCATTAGCGCTGGATGGCATTTTTACAATGCGCAGCAGCAACATATCACGACATTTAAAAATAAAGCAGTAACTATTGAGCAGCAGCAAAAGTTTACCCAACAATTAGCCCAATTGCCGGCTGCAGAATTTATTGTTGAATTAAATAAACATGCCAGTCAATTAACGCCAGTTGAGCGAGCAGGCATAATTCGCTTGCAACAAGCAGCCGTTTTACGTGAGTACGAGCACCAAGTTGACGGTATTATGAGTGATCGTAGCTATGACTATCCTGATTATCCAAAAATTGAATCAATTTTAGCAGCGGCAAAATTGTTGTATCCAGATTCTGAACAATTAGGTGCTTTAGCCTTAAATATGCAACGTAGTAAAAATACAGCTATTGAAGTGTTACGGGATCAGCTCAATCAATTATTAATGACAAAGCAATACCAACAACACAGTGATGAACTAACACCTTTTAAGGTTATTGCGAGCCTACAGCGGGTAGATGCTAATTACACTGTTATGCCAAGCGAAGCTGAAGCTGCAGTCTATGCTGATGCTTTTGCTGCCGCAGTTGATAGCAATGACGCAGTTGCACTAGATCAATTAATTAATATAGGCCAGTTAATTTTTGCTAATTATAGCACTACAGCAAACTTAGTATTGCAAGGAGAAAAGTTAGCGTCAGCCGTAGCTGAACTAGCCGCTTATCGCGAGAAGTCTGCTCAAGGAGAAATGATTAATTTTCCTTATGCTGCTGCAGAAAGATTTTATCAACATAGTTTTAATCAATTAGAGCTTGCCTTAGTCCAAAGCAGTAATATTTCTGAAATAGATAATATTTATAGTCAGTTAAAAGCTTTTGATGAAGTTCTCCCGCAAGATTTTTCTTTACACGTTGCTATGCGCCGTAAATTAGCAGATAAATATTTAGAAAAATCTAGTGAGTTATTAAAAACAAATAAAGTTAGAACCGCAGAGCGGTTAATGCGACGGGCAAATGAACTAATGAGTAGTTTAAATAGTTAACGAAATAAGTCTAAACCGTGACAAAGCTGCTGAATACCTATTACAGTCCGTGGTGTGGTTCTGTATAGGTAATCAGCATTAACGGTTAAAAACTGCTGTTTTGCAACCGCTGGAATAGCCTTATAGCCTTGCCAATTTTTGCGTTCAGCGCTAGCTAACTCTGCGTTGTTAGTACCCGCTTTGGCGTGAATAATCACATCTGGCTGTGCAGCTAGTACTTGCTCTATACCTAGTTGCGGATAATCACCTTTACTGTTGGCAAAAATGTTATCGGCGGCACAAATAGTTAGCATTTGTTGCGGCCAGGCATTATTAGCAACAGTACTTAACGGCTTAGTGCTCATAGCAAAAAATACCTTTAACCGCTTTTTAGTCTGATATTGTTGACGCAAGGCCGTAAGTTGCTCAGTAAATAATACAGCTTGTTGCTCAGCTTGTTGTTGCTGGCCGGTTAGTTGACCAAAATAGATTAATTCAGTGGCAATATCATCTAAGGTTAAGGGGTTAGAAAACTTCACGTTAAAACCAAACTGCTGTAAGCGCTTAATATCAGCCGCTGAATTGCCATTTTGCCATGCAATTATTAAATCAGGTTGTAAAGCGATAATAGCTTCGACATTTATACCAGCATAACTGGCAACTCGGGGTAAGGCTAAAGCAGCTTTGGGGTAATCACTAAAATCACTTACCGCGACTAATTGCTCGTTAGCTCCGATAGCGTAAATTAGCTCTGTAATATGCGGGGCTAAACTAATAATTCGCTGCGGCTTAGCTTGTAGGTTAAGCGAATAAAAGCACAGGCCTAACAATAGTCCATATTGAACAAACTTTAGCAGTGCCATCACCAATCAATACCTTGTTGCGCTTTAATACCGTTATCAAACGCATGTTTAACGCTTTGCACTTCGCTTACTGTGTCGGCTAATTCTATAAGGCGTCGATGGCAAGCTCGGCCAGTAATTATAACATGTTGATTTTTAGGTCTATTAACTAACGCCTGTTCAATGCGAGTTAAATCAATATAGTGATAACTCAGCATATAGGTTAATTCGTCCAGCAAAACCACATCTATGCTGTCATCAGCCAAATAAGCTTCTGCTTGCAACCAAACTTGCTCGGCCGCGGCTATGTCAGCTGCTTTATCTTGTGTATCCCATGTAAAGCCGGTGGCCATCACAGTAAATTCAACGCCGTGTTGCTCAAGTAAGTTTCGCTCGCCACAATCCCAGCTGCCTTTAATAAATTGCACTACAGCAGCAGTTAAGCCATGGCCTACTGCTCTGGCAACAGTGCCAAAGCCAGATGTAGATTTGCCTTTACCATTACCGGTTATTACCAGCAATAAACCTTTTTCAGCAACGGCGGCGTTAATCGCTTGGTCTACTTTTTGTTTTAAACGTTGCTGGCGTTGCTGGTGTCGCTGTTGTTTTTGCTGCTCTGTTGTCATGTACTGCACTCTTTTTTGCTTGGCTACGCGTTTACTTTGCTTGGTTACGCATTAAAAATAAAAAGAAAATACTGCCAATAAAAGACGTTACCACGCCTAAAGGAATTTCTTGTTGCGGTAAAGCTATTCTGGCCAGATTATCTACCCAGATCATAAATAAAGCCCCTATTAAAGCGCTGGCTATTAACAGTTTTGTTGCCGTCACACCAAATAAATACCTCGCAATATGTGGCACCATTAAGCCTACAAAGGCAATACCCCCACTTTGCGATACTATAGCCGCTGTTAGTAAAGCTGTTGCTATAATAAGCACTAAACGTAACTTTACCGTATTTACCCCTAAGGTTTGGGCACTTTCATCACTCAGTAATAAAGCATCTAACTGGCGCCTTAAAGCTAAAGCTAACAATAAAACTAACACAAAAATGGGTGCTAGCAGCTTTACGCTAAACCAATCAGTTGGGCTTAAGCTGCCTAGCAACCAAAATATTACCCTATTAGCAGCAAAAGGCTCGGCAAAATATAAAATAAAGCTGGTCATGGCACTTAACATAAAAGACACGGCCACACCGGCTAGTAAGCTTAACTCGGGTTTGCGCCAATTGCTGCCAATACAAACAGCAAATACCATTACCACTGCCAGTAAGGAACCAATAAAAGCACCAACGGCAATACTAATAAAGTGTGCTGGCAATACAATACTAACAATAGTCGCACCTAAACCTGCGCCAGCCATTAAACCAAACAGGTAAGGATCGGCTAGCGGGTTGCGGGTGATATTTTGTAAAATAGCGCCACTTATAGCTAAACCTGCGCCAACTAAACAAGCGCTCAACAAGCGTGGCAAGCGAATTTGCCAAATAACGGTATCATAAATGCTATTAACAACCGGAGCAGAATTCGTTAGGTGGTTGCTTGTTGCTGGAGATAGCAGCACCTTAAATAGCTCAATAACGCTAATATTAACCGTACCTAACAATAAACTAGCCATTATACTCATTAGCAGTAATAAACTTATTAAGATAAAAAACACATTGGCATGATTTTTTAGCATTTTCAAAGCACCTGTTGCCCAGGCGCAACTGAGACTTGACAGGGATAAAACATAACTTGAGGTTTTGCTAGTTTACTATGCTGATATAGCTCACAAGGTAAGCCAAATACTTGCTGTAACAGGTCTGGTTGTAAAACCTGCTCTGGGCTACCAAAAGCCACTTGTTGGCCTTGGTTTAGCAGTAACAATTTATCGCAATATAATGCGGCTAAATTAAGATCATGCAAGCAGGCTAACACACTTATATTCAAGGCACTGATTAGCTGTAAAATTTGATGTTGGTACAGTACATCTAAATGATTGGTTGGTTCGTCTAGCAATAATAACTCAGGCTGCTGAACTAAGGCTTTGGCAATATATAACCGCTGCTGCTCGCCACCAGACAAAGTATCAACTAGCTGCTTGGCTTTAGATGCTAAGCCTACAGTGCTTAACGCCTGACTAACATTAGATCTGTCTTGATCGGTAGTGGTTTGATACCAGCTTTTATAAGGCAATAAGCCCATACTGGCAACTTCTGTGCTGGTTAAAGCAAACACTGGACTGACATTTTGTGCCACCACAGCGATTAATTGCGCTAGCCTAATTTGGCTGTAACTATTTAAGTCTTGCTGCTTTAATATTATTTGGCCTTGTCTAGGCAATAAGGCCCGCTGCACTAAGCGTAATAACGAGCTTTTACCTGCACCATTAGGGCCAATAATGCCAATAAACTCAGACGTTTTCAGCCGAAAATTTATATTATTTAATATCGTTTTACCGCTAAGCTGTAAACCAACATTTTGTAAAGCTAACAAGCAAAACCCCAAATATTTTGCCGGTTAAAGCTTATTGTAGATTTAGCTATTAAATGCTTAGTCATTAAAGGTCACGCTAACATTACTAATTACCTGCAAGGCTTTAGCTGTTGCCGTTTGCACATCTTCAGCTAAGGCTAATGCTACGCCCATTCTGCGTTCCCCTTGCACTTCTGGCTTGGCAAAAATGCGCAGCTCTGTATCGGGTTGCATTAAGGCTTTAGCTAAACCTTGATATTGAATGTTAGTGCTTTGGCCATTGACTAATAGTACCGCTGAGGCCGCTGGCCCGTATTGTTTAATATTAGGAATTGGCAAACCAAGAATAGCTCTGGCATGTAAAGCAAACTCACTAAGTTGCTGAGAAATTAACGTTACCATACCTGTATCGTGTGGCCGTGGCGACACCTCACTAAACCAAACGTCATCGCCTTTAACAAAAAATTCGACACCAAAAATACCGTAGCCACCTAAAGCTTGTACCACTTGTTTAGCATAGTGCTGACATTTTTCTAATGCTGCGCTAGACATAGCTTGTGGCTGCCAACTCTCGCGATAATCACCATCTTCTTGGCGATGGCCTATTGGCTGACAAAATTGAATACCAGATATGCTGTTAACGGTAAGTAAGGTTATTTCATAATCAAACTCTACTAAGCTTTCTACTATTACTCGGCCTTTACCTGCTCGACCGCCTTCTTGGGCGTAAAGCCAAGCTTTCTCTAAACCAGCTTCATCACGCAATAAGCTTTGGCCTTTGCCAGATGAAGACATCACAGGTTTAACAATACAAGGGTAGCCAATACTATTTACTGCGGCAAAAAAGCCAGCTTTGTCACTGGCAAATTGATAAGCGGATGTTGGCAGTTTTAATTCTACAGCTGCCAAATGACGAATGCCTTCTCTGTTCATAGTTAAGCTTACTGCTTTGGCACTAGGTACAACTTTAAAACCGCTTTGTTCTAACTCTACTAATACTGAGGTGGCAATAGCCTCTAATTCAGGCACAATAAAGTTGGGCTTTTCAGTAATTACAAGTTGCCTTAACGCCGCATTATCTAGCATAGATATCACTACAGCTTTATCTGCTACTTGCATGGCTGGTGCATTGGCATAGCGATCAACGGCTATTACCTCACAACCATAGCGCTTTAATTCTATACAAAGCTCTTTACCTAATTCACCTGAGCCTAATAATAATACTTTAGTACTACTGTTGGTGCCGGGTGTGCCAATTTTTACTGCTTGCTGAATCATTTTATTTTCACCATAGGTTTATTTGCTAAGCTCCATTCAACATGATACTTGTGGCCTTTTGGCTTGTCGGTACGCTCAAAAGTATGGGCACCAAAATAGTCTCGTTGGCCTTGTAATAAGTTGGCAGGCAATACAGCGGTACGATAAGAGTCGTAATAACTTAAAGCTGAACTAAGCGCAGCAACTGGAATACCCGCTAAAGTGGCATTAGCAACAGCTTTGCGCCAATTCTGCTGATATTTAGATATTTGTTTAGCGAAAAACGTATCAAGTAATAAGTTTTCTAATTCATCATCCCGCTGATAGGCTTGGCTAATAGATTGTAAAAACACTGCACGAATAATGCAGCCTGCACGCCAAATTTTGGCTATCTCGGCAAAGTTTAACTTCCAGCCATGTTCTACAGCTGCGGTTTTCATTAAATTAAAACCTTGTGCATAGACACAAATTTTTGCGCAATATAAAGCATCATGTAATGATTGAATGATTTCTTGTTTTTCTGTCGCTGAAATAATATTTTCAGCTGGACCAGCAAGGACGGTAGCGGCTTTAACCCGTTCAGACTTTAAAGACGATATAGCGCGAGCATAAACTGCTTCGGCAATAGTTGGCGCTGGGCTACCTAATTGTAAGCTACTTACAGCTGTCCATAACCCTGTGCCTTTTTGTGCTGCTTGGTCAAGAATAACATCCACTAGTGGCAAGCCTGTTTCAGAATCTTTAGCGGCTAAAACTTCGGCACTAATTTCAATTAAATAGCTATGCAATAAACCTTTATTCCATTGTTTAAATACCGCTGCTACTTCAGCAGCAGACATGTGTAAAGTATCGCGCATAACTTGATACACTTCGCAAATTAGCTGCATATCGGCATATTCAATACCGTTATGGACCATTTTGACATAATGCCCCGAGCCGCTAGGCCCTATATAAACGGCACAAGGCTCACCTTCGGTTACGGGCTTGCCAGGTTCAAAGCGTTCAATAGGCTCGCCTGTGTCTGCATCTACTTTTGCTGCTATTGCTTGCCAGATTGGTTGAATACGTGTCCAAGCATAAGGATCACCACTTGGCATTAAAGATGGACCAAAACGCGCTCCGACTTCCCCCCCTGATACTGCGGTAGAAAAGAAAATAAATTTACTTTCAAAGGCTTTTTCACGCGCAACTGTGTCTGTCCATAAACTGTTACCGGTGTCGACAACAATATCATCGGCACCAATACCCGCATCAATTAACTTGTAACAAACATCATCTACCGCTTTACCTGCCGGTATAGATAAAATAATTAAATGGGGTGCAGATAAACAAGATAACAATTCAGTATACGAACTACAGCCAATGATTCTTGCTGGCTGCTCCCCCCGCTCTTGACTATCTTGTTGCAATAATTGCGTTAGCTTTTGATGGTCTAAATCAAAAGCGGCTACGCGATAACCATTATCAGCTAGATTTAAAATAAGATTTTTGCCCATTACACCGGCACCAATAAATCCGATGTCACATTTTGGCTTAGCCATCTGACAATCCTTAGTAATATTCACAACAATGCGCTAAAGCCTGAGCAACGCGATTAAGACCATGTCATTATACAAAATGACAACAATTAAGCCTACACTCTAGCGCTAAACCGATGCTAAATCGACTATATTGTATTAACAACTAGGGCAAGAAGTGCTTTTTGTGACGCATTAAAAGGCATTAGCCAGACTTAAGCTCACTTAATAAAAAACTAGCCT
Organism: Rheinheimera sp. MMS21-TC3; assembly: GCF_032229285.1. Classification (NCBI taxonomy): domain Bacteria; kingdom Pseudomonadati; phylum Pseudomonadota; class Gammaproteobacteria; order Chromatiales; family Chromatiaceae; genus Rheinheimera; species Rheinheimera sp. MMS21-TC3. Next base: position 1,696,875 of record NZ_CP135084.1, on the reverse strand, counting down.
TTACTACTGGCTTTATCTTGCTTAACGCTATATTTAATGTAATTTAACTACAGTATTGCTTTTTAAAAGTTTTGTTCGTTAATTGGAGTCAGTATGTCAATTAGAGTTGCAATAAATGGCTTTGGTCGTATTGGTAGAAATATTGTCAGAGCCATATACGAAAATGATAAATATAAAGATATTCAAGTAATTGCTATAAATGATCTTACCGATACAGCAATGAATGCTCATCTATTAAAATATGATACTGCGCATGGCATTTTTGCTGCAACGGTAGAGCATGATGCTGATAACATCTTTGTTAATAACGATAAAATTGTAGTCTTTAGCCAAGCTGATCCCAGCAAGTTACCTTGGCAGCAATTGCAAATAGATATAGTACTAGAGTGCAGTGGTGCTTTTAATGATAGAACTAAAGCGGCTGCCCACTTAACGGCTGGCGCCAAAAAAGTATTAATTTCAGCACCCGCTAAAGGCGCGGATGCGACTATTGTTTATGGGGTTAATCACCATAGTATTACCGCTGATATGACAGTTATTTCTAACGCCTCTTGCACCACTAACTGCTTAGTCCCTGTCGTACAACCCTTACATCAAGCTTTAGGAATAGAGTCTGGTTTAATGACCACTATTCATGCTTATACTAATGATCAGTCCCTGACCGATGTTCACCATAAAGATCCGCGTCGTGCCAGAGCAGCAGCTATGTCGATGATCCCCACCAAGACTGGCGCAGCAGCAGCTGTTGGTTTAGTGATACCAGAGTTAGAAGGTAAATTTGATGGCTTAGCCGTAAGGGTGCCTATTTTAAATGTATCCTTAATAGATTTAAGTTTCTTAGCCTCAAGAGATACTAGTGTAGAAGAAGTGAATAATATTATTAAACAAGCTGCCAGCACAGCACCATTAAATGAAGTGCTAGCAGTAAACGATATACCCTTGGTCTCTATTGATTTTAACCATCACCCTATGTCTGCTATTTTTGACGCTAATGAAACTCGGGTTAAAGGTCGCTTAGTGAAGGTAATGGCATGGTACGATAATGAATGGGGATTTTGTAATAGGATGTTAGATAACAGCTTATTTTTAAAACAATATTTGTAAGTTAATTTTAATTTAAAACTTGAAACTTGTACGCTGTTAACTTAACCAAGCATATTACCTAGCCTAGTTAACAGCGACAGTTTTTGTGATTACCAACTGGAATAAAATTTACTGGTTTTAGTTTCAGTACTGCCATCACTATAAACAATATGCATATTTAGTTGCCATTGCATATTAGGTTCACTACAAGCGCCTAACAAAAATTCTGCTTTATATAACGCAGTATGCTTTGTCGGGTTGGTGACAGAAACAAAACGTAAAGGGATTTTGCCCATATACATGGAAACACCGACAATATCTGCGGTAATAGTAACAGGTGTTTTATTTTCATCTATAGCAACCGTTAGCACTAATTCTAGAGGCGTTTCTACTGGCGCCTGCTGATTATTTAACACTAATTGCAACGAAGCCGTTTCTAACAGAGTTAACGGCGATTGGTTGAGATTAATTCGATTATCACAAGCAGTCAAAAATAGCGCCACTAAAAGGGCTAAATATATGGCTGGCATAATAAGCCTTAAATTTAGAATGTTAGCGATAGTGTAAACTGCTTTAGCTGAAAAGCCTAAATTTACATTACAAATGACTATTTACTAAACTGATATTGATTTCAAGCCATAAATTCTGGGTTTCGGCTATCTTTTTCAGCCTAAACACCTTAGTATATATACCCAGAATAACCTTACTTATAATACTTTGTATTAAAAAAGCAGGGTTAATAGCAACGGTTGCCTAGGCAGCTTTTTAGTAACCAGCACAAACTTCAGCGGAACTCAACATGAGCCAGACAAAATCGTTAAATGTTGATTACAACTATAGCGTTGTCCGCCTTTTTGCTATCACTACCGTTATTTGGGGTATTGTTGGCATGGGGTTGGGCGTTTTTATCGCGGCCCAGTTATACTGGCCAGCATTAAACTTTGATATCCCTTGGCTAACTTATAGTCGACTGCGGCCTTTACATACCAATGCGGTAATTTTTGCATTTGGTACTAGTGCCTTATTTGCTACCAGTTATTATGTTGTACAGCGCACTTGCCAAGTACGACTTTTTGCTGAGAAGTTAGCAATGTTTACCTTCTGGGGTTGGCAAGCAATTATAGTTGCAGCCGTTATCACCTTACCTATGGGCTTAACCTCAACTAAAGAATATGCAGAATTAGAATGGCCTATCGATATTTTACTGACTATCGTTTGGATTTCTTATGCTATTGTCTTTTTTGGCACTTTAGTTAAACGTAAAACTAGCCATATCTATGTAGCAAACTGGTTTTACGGTGGTTTTATCTTAACCATTGCTGCCTTGCATGTGGTTAATAGCATGGCCATTCCAGTTAGTGCCTTTAAATCTTATTCTATCTATGCTGGTACTGTAGATGCTATGGTGCAATGGTGGTATGGCCATAATGCGGTTGGTTTCTTACTAACTGCTGGTTTCTTGGGCATGATGTATTACTTCGTACCTAAGCAAGCTGGTCGCCCTGTTTACTCGTACCGCTTATCAATCGTTCACTTCTGGGCCTTGATCGCCTTATATATTTGGGTAGGCTCGCACCATTTAATTTATACAGCGCTGCCAGATTGGACTCAATCTTTAGGTATGGTGATGTCGGTTATCTTATTCGTACCAAGCTGGGGCGGTATGATTAACGGTATTATGACTTTATCTGGTGCTTGGCATAAACTTAAAACTGATCCTATTTTACGTTTCTTAATTGTTTCATTGTCTTTCTATGGTATGTCTACCTTTGAAGGCCCAATGATGGCAATTAAATCGGTTAATGCTTTATCTCACTACACTGACTGGACTGTAGGTCACGTTCACTCGGGTGCTTTAGGTTGGGTGGCTATGATTTCTATCGGTGCTATCTATCACCTTATTCCGGTGTTATATAATAAAACTCGTATGTTTAGCACCTCTTTAATTAACACTCACTTCTGGTTACATACTATAGGTGTTGTGTTGTATATCGTAGCCATGTGGATCTCAGGTATTACCCAAGGCATGATGTGGAGTGCTGTAAATACTGACGGTACCTTAACTTATAGCTTTGTCCAAAGTCTTGAAGCAACTATGCCATTTTACTTTATGCGCTTTGTTGGCGGTGTATTTGTTGTTGCCGGTATGTTGATAATGGCATACAACGTATTTAAAACTATCCGTGCATCTAAAGAAAGTTTGGCCGAACCAGTGCCAGCAGTTGCGTAAGGGGTAAAGCATGTCTAAAAATTATCATGAAAAGATTGAAAAAAGTGTTGGCTTACTTACAGTTTTAATTTGTGTGGCCATTTCATTTGGTACTTTAGTATCCTTAACGCCATTATTGTTTATTGACGAAATGACCCAACCTGTAGAAGGTATGACGCCTTATACAGCGTTACAACTGGAAGGTCGGGATATTTATATCCGCGAAGGTTGTGTCGGTTGTCATAGCCAAATGATTAGACCATTTCGCGCCGAAGTTGAGCGCTATGGTCACTACTCTGTGGCTGGTGAAAGCGTTTGGGATCACCCTTTCCTGTGGGGTTCTAAGCGTACTGGTCCAGACTTAGCTCGTGTTGGCGAACGTTACAGTGATGACTGGCATCATGCCCATTTAGTTGACCCTCGCTCTGTAGTACCTGAATCAAATATGCCAGGGTTTCCGTGGTTAGAAACCAACTTATTAGATGGTAAGCATACCGTTAAAAAGATGGAAGTATTGCGTCAGTTAGGCTTGCCTTATACGGATGAAGATATTGCAGGTTCAGTAGACGCAGTTAAAGGTAAAACAGAAATGGAAGCCTTAATCGCTTATCTACAATCACTTGGCACACATTTGAAGTAATCACTATGACATATGCAGATATTCACAGTATTTACACGGTAATTTTGTTTGTTGCTTTTATCTCTTTTGTCGTTTGGACTTTTGTCTTAAAACGCAAATCAGATTTTGATCAAGCTGCGAACTTAGTTTTCGGCGATGAAGCGCAAAAACAACAACAAGAAACCAAACAGGAGTTAGATCATGAGTAGCTTTTGGAGTGCTTGGGTCATAGTATTAACCTTACCCGTTATTATTGGTTGCTTTTGGCTACTAACGTGGAGCCTTAAAAACTACGTAAACGTACCTGAAGGTGAAGCGACCGATCATATTGTTGACGGTATTCAAGAAATAAATAATCCCCTACCTCGCTGGTGGACTTACTTATTCTATTTAACCATTATTTGGTCGGTGTTTTATTTAGCACTTTATCCAGGTTTGGGTAACTATAAAGGCCTTTTAAATTGGACTAGCTCTAACCAAGGTATTAAAAGCTTAGAAGAGTCTCGTGCAGCGGTTGAGTTAAATAGAGCTGAAGGTAATAGAGTACAGTTAGATCGCGAAGTTGAAATAGCTACCGAAAAATACGGCCCTATATTTCAACAGTTTGCCCAGCGTGATGTTATTGACTTAGCTTATGATGATGATGCTATTAAAATAGGCCAGCGCTTATTTTTGCAAAACTGTTCGCTATGTCATGGTTCAGATGCCAGAGGGCAAAAAGGCTTTCCTAATTTAACCGATAATGATTGGTTATATGGCGGCACTCCAGACAAAATTAAAGAAACCATTATGTTTGGACGTAAAGCAGCTATGCCATCTTGGACAGAGGCATTAGGAGGTGAGCAAGGTGTTAAGGAAATGACAGCTTATGTACTTAGCTTGTCTGGTCGTGAAGTTAATCAAGTTGATGCCAATGCTGGTAAAGCGAAATTTGCTTTATGTGCTGCTTGTCACGGTATGGATGGTAAAGGTAGCCTAGCCCATAATTTACCTTTTGGCGCACCTAATTTAACCGATAATATTTGGTTATATGGCGGCTCCGCCAGAGCAGTAAGTGAGAGTATTCATTTAGGTCGTTTTGGCGAAATGCCGCCATTCCAAAAAACCTTGGGTGCAGATAAAGTACATATCTTAACAGCTTATGTGTACCGTTTGGCTAACCCTGAAAAACCTGCTGAATAATAGTACCTTACTGTAATTAGTTGTTATGTTAAGCCCCAATAATGGGGCTTATTACTATCTTAAGTTAATGAGGTTGTTATGCCGCAAGAAATAAAGCCTTGGTATAAGCAGTTTTGGCCTTGGCTATTAATTGCTATCCCTGTTTTTACTGCACTAAAAGCGGCACATACTATAATGCTAATGCAAGGTAATGTACCTGATTTAGTGGTTGATGATTACTATAAAAAAGGCCAAGCTATTAATCAGCAGCTAGCCTTATATCGTGAAGCTGAATTACGTAATTTAGATGGCAAAGTATTAATTGCTGGTAACCAGATTATTATCCGTTTCGCTAAAAATGAAACTCTTGGCGATGTAATGCAGCTGGCTTTTTACCATCCCACTATGGCAATTAAAGATTTTGATGTTGAAGCTCAACGCAGTGGCCAATTACTTTATGTTGCCACACTCCCCCACACTTTAGATGGTAAATGGCGCTTAGTCGTATCTGATAGTTCAAAAGCGTGGAAATTACGCGCTAATTTAACCCTACCTTCTATCGAAGAAATTAAATTAGGTTATTAACGGGACAATATTGTGAGTGTTACTCGCTGTTTTCATTGTCATGAGTCGGTTCCTGAGGGGACTGATTTTACGCTTATATTTGATGATATAGCGCGGGACTTTTGTTGCCCGGGCTGTTTAGCTGTCGCTCAAACCATCATTGACAGTAACTTAGCTGACTACTATCGCTTTAGAACTGAACCCGCAGCTAAAGCGATCCCCTTACCTGATGCTATTAAAAATGAACTCGAGCATTATGACTCTGCTGATGTACTTGCCGATATTAGCCAGCTGCATGGCGATTTAACAGAAATTGAATTATCTATTGAAGGTATTAGTTGTGCTGCTTGTGCTTGGTTAATTGAAAAACAGTTACGCCAATTTTCTGAGGTAGCCAAAGTAAATGTTAACTCTACTACTCAACGTTGTTATTTACTTTGGCAAGCCGACAGCTTGCCGCTTAGCCATATAATCACAGCTCTACAAAACATAGGCTATAAAGCCAGCCCTTTTATTGCTGATGCAGAAGAGCAAAGTTTTAAGCAAGAACTTAATCTTTATTTAAAACGCTTAGCGGTATCTGGCATTATCTCGATGCAGGTAATGACGATAGCCTTTGGTTTATACTTTGGTGACTACACTGGTATTGAACAATCACATCAAGGTTATTTACGCTGGATTAGTCTATTACTAACTATACCTGTAGTGGCTTATGCTGCAGTGCCTTTTTTACATAGTGCATGGCGCAGTGTAAAAAGCCGTCAGTTAAATATGGATGTGCCAGTAAGCTTAGCTATTTACTATACTTTTGGCGCTTCAGCTTATGCCACTATATTTAATACCGGTGAAGTCTATTTTGAATCGGTGTGTATGTTTACCTTTTTATTGCAACTAGGCAAGTTTTTTGAATACCGCGCTAGAGCAAAAGCACGAGATGCCACCAGTAATTTATTAAAAATCATGCCAATAAGCGCCACTTTAATGGTTGCAGGTGAGCCTAGTATTGTATCTGCCAAGCGCTTAAATCCTAACGATATAATTTTAGTTAGGCCAGGCGAAACTATAGCTGCAGATGGTCAAGTCGTTAGTGGTAACAGTACTGTTGATGAGTCAATGCTAACTGGTGAATATCGTGCTATAGATAAATCTTGTCATGACACTGTACTAGCGGGCAGTTTAAATCATAACGGTTTGCTACAAGTTAAAGTTAGCTCCGGCTTAGCCAGTTCACGTTTAGGACAAATTATTGCGTTGCAGTATCGTACTTTTAGTCAAAAGCCCGCTTTACTACAAAAAACCGATAAACTGGCGCAAAACTTTATTGAAAAGCTGTTAATTATTGCGGTGTTAACTTTTGTACTTTGGTATTTTTGGTTAGATGCCGATCGGGCATTTTGGGTTACCTTATCCGTGTTGGTTGCAACCTGCCCTTGCGCGTTAAGTTTAGCTGCGCCTACTGCTGTAACCTGTGTTTTAGCCCAATTAAATCGACAAGGTATTTTAGTTAAAAATAGTGAAGCACTAGATGCCTTGCCCGAAATTACTCATATTGTTTTTGATAAAACCGGTACCTTAACTCAGGGTCAATTTTCACTAAACCAGGTTAATTTAATCGACGACAGTTACAGCCGTGAACAATTATTAAATTTAATTGCTAATCTAGAACTGAATTCAGAACACCCTATAGGCAAGGCATTTGCTGAACATTATGTGCAGCCTCTTAATTTAACAGACATTAATATCACTGTTGGTGGCGGTATTAGTGCTATTTATCAACAGCAACAGATTAAAGTAGGCAGTGCTAAATTCTGTAATGTCGATATTTATTCTGATGCTATGGTATATGTCAGTATAGAGCAGCGTTTAATAGCTAGCATTAGCCTGCAAGATGCGCTGCGTCCTGAAATCCCAGCCTTATTAAAACAGCTTAAAGCAGATAATTATCAATTAATTATGTTAACCGGTGATAGTTCTAGCCAAGCCGAACAATTACAACAACAACTGGGTTTTGACCTCATGTTTAAAGGCTGCTCACCTGAACAAAAGGTGTCAGAAATTCAAAATTTAGTTACCCAAGGCCATAAGGTTATGATGTTAGGTGATGGTGTTAATGACAGCCCCGCTTTTCATGCCGCTCATGTTTCTGTTGCACTAGAGTCCGGCACAGACTTATCTAAAAACCAAGCAGATGTGGTATTATTAAAACCCGATCTTAGTTTGTTATCGACTTTATTAACGGGCAGTACTATTGCTAAACGGCGAATTAAACAAAACCTTGCGTGGGCTGTTGGCTATAATTTCATTATAATACCCTTAGCTGTTGCCGGCTTTGTTTCACCCTATATCGCAGTACTAGGTATGTCCTTTAGCTCATTGTTAGTTGTATCAAACTCTTTAAGGCTATTAAAAAAATGAATGTAATTTACATTTTAATTCCAATTGCCATTGTTTTTGTTGTGTTTGGTTTAACGGTATTTTTTTGGGCAGTACGTAAAGGCCAATTTGATGATCTTGAAAAACAAGGTTTTAGTATCTTATTTGATGATAACAACGCAGACATAAAACCCAAAAACAATACCGCTACTAAGAGCACTGCTAATAACAAGCAGTCGAATAATTAATGAATAGTGATCTGATTGCGGCTATAGCAATCGGCTTTATAGGCAGTGGCCACTGTTTAGTCATGTGCGGTGGTATAGTCGCCGCCTTACAACTAGCAATGCCAAACGCAAATCTGAAACGAAGGCTTTGGTTACAATTTATATTGAGTTTGGGCCGGCTGTCTACTTATAGCTTATTTGGCGCTGCTGTTGGTTATTTTGGCGCTAGTGCTATGCAAGTTGCTGGTGGCTCTATGTTATGGTTGCGCTTAATAGCAGGTTGCTTATTAATTGCTATGGCACTTTACATCAGTAAACTTTGGTTTGGCTTGCTTAAATTAGAACAACTAGGCCAAGGGATCTGGCGCCATATTCAACCTCTTACTAAACATTGTTTACCCTTAGACTCGACTAAAAAAGCTTATTTATATGGTTTATGTTGGGGCTGGCTACCATGTGGCTTAGTTTATAGTGCCTTAAGTTGGAGCTTAGTAAGCGGTAGTGCTAGCTCGGGAGCTATGGTGATGTTTGCTTTTGGTTTAGGCACTCTACCGGCTATCTTACTCTCAGGTATTGCTGCACAAAAGTTAACTCAGATAAAAAACAATTTAACCCTAAGATACATAACAGCATTTATATTAGCCTGTTATGGTGTTTATACAATATGGCTTGCAGCGGCACGTCTATTTATTTAGTCTTATAACCTAGGTGAATTTCTAAGGGGCTAGCATGCAAAAGTCTGTATTAAAGTGTCAGGACTGTGGTTTTAGTCAGTTATGTTTACCCTTTTCATTAAATGAAATTGAAATGAGCCAACTTGACGATATTATTCAACGCAAAAAACCATTTCATAAAGGCAATATGCTATTTGAAGCAGGTATGCCACAAAAATCCTTATTTGCTGTACGTTCTGGTACGTTTAAAACTTTTACCCTAACCAATCAAGGTGAACAACAAATTACGGGCTTTCATTTACCTGGTGATATTCTTGGCTTTGATGCTTTTAATAGCCAACATCATCCAAGTTATGCAGAAGCCTTAGAAACAGCTATGGTATGCGAGATCCCTCTCACTAATCTAGATGTATTATTAGGCCAACTTCCTAGGCTTAGACAACAAATGATGCGCTTGATGAGCCAAGATATTCAAGCAGATCAACAAATGATGCTGTTGTTAAATCATAAGTCTGCTGAACAAAAGCTCGCAAGCTTTATTAAACAACTATCGCAACGTTATGCTAGTCGAGGTTTTGCTGGTACAGAGTTTAGGCTAACCATGACCCGCAGTGATATAGGCAACTACTTAGGCTTAACCGTAGAAACAGTTAGTCGTTTATTAAGTAAGTTAAATAAAGAACAACTTATCGCTGTTGACGGTAAATTAATTAAAATTATTAATCTCAACCAGTTAACCGAGCTGGCATCCTTATCTGCACGGTGCTAATTTAGCTTAATATCAATTTTTTTTACCAGCAAAAGTAACACGAGTGGCTATACTAAAAGTAAATACTATTAGGTGTTTTATGATTAGGAGTCAAAGATGTCAGCTTATAGCAAAGTGTTAGTAGTGTTAGATCCTGCCGCTGAGCAACAAAAAGCGCTTAATCGCGCAATACAACTTGCTAAGCTTCAAGCTTGTCGCTTAACAGTGTTCTTAGCGGTATATGACTTTTCTTATGAATTGACAACTATGCTATCTGGTACAGAGCGTGAAGCTATGCGCCAAGCCGTCATTACTGATAGAGAAGATTGGATAAAGCAATTAATTAATAAGCAAAATACCGATAATTTAGATATAGAAATTTTAGTGGTTTGGCATAATCGCCCTTTTGAAGCTATAGTCCATGCCGCTATTGAGCAACAAATTGATTTAGTGGTTAAAGGAACCCATGACCATGATGTGTTGAAGTCGATGATTTTCACGCCAACTGACTGGCATATCTTGCGCAAGTGCCCCTGCCCTGTATTACTAATTAAAGAATATGAGTGGCCTAAACGCCGCAATATTATTGCGGCTGTACACGCCGGTAGCGAGCAGGAGCATCACTTTAATCTTGACCAACGTATTATTAGTAAAGCGGTTAAAGTGGCAAAGCTGCTTGATGCTAAAGTGCATTTGGTTAATGCCTTCCCTGGTACTCCCGTTAATATTGCCATTGAAATACCCGAATTTAATCCACAAGAATACAGTCAGTCTATGAAGCAACATCACATTGACTCTGTCGCTAAACTAGCCCAGCAATTTGATATACCAGCTGAACAATGCCATGTAATTGAAGGCATGCCAGAGGATGCCATTCCTAATATTGTTAAAGAGTATGATGCCCTGATGGTGGTTATTGGCACTATAGGTCGTACTGGTCTTTCAGCGGCAATTATTGGCAACACAGCAGAGCATGTTATTGACCAGTTAGACTGTGATGTTCTTGCAGTAAAACCAGCTGATTTTATTAGCCCACTACAGAAAAGCTAAACTTAACCCTGTTTTAATGCTGGGATACTTTGGTATTTGCGTTGCCTTAGTTATAATGTGCGCCATTTTAGATTTAGGTTGACAATTATGACTCACGCAGCGCAAACCAAAGCACAATATAGTTTTAATAAGTTACATAAGCGCTTACGGCGTAATATAGGCCAAGCGATTGCCGACTTTAATATGATTGAAGATGGCGATAAGGTCATGGTTTGCCTGTCTGGTGGTAAAGACTCTTACACTATGTTAGATATTTTACTTAACCTGCAAAAGTCTGCACCAATTCAATTTAGCATCATTGCTGTCAACTTAGATCAAAAGCAACCTGGTTTTCCGGAAGAGGTATTACCTAATTATCTAAGCGAGTTAGGAGTTGAATACCTTATTGTTAACGAAGACACTTATTCAATTGTTAAGGATAAAGTTGCGGAAGGTAAAACAACCTGTTCATTATGTTCACGCTTACGCCGCGGTATTTTATACCGTACAGCTAAAGAATTAGGCGCAACCAAAATTGCCTTAGGCCATCACCGCGATGACGTTTTAGAAACCCTATTTTTAAATATGTTTTTTGGCGGCAAAATGAAGTCTATGCCTCCTAAGCTGGTTAGCGATAATGGCGAACATGTGGTTATTAGACCCTTAGTTTATTGTAAAGAAAAAGATATAGAGAAATATTCAATAGCTAAAGCTTTCCCTATTATTCCGTGTAACTTATGTGGTTCGCAAGATGGCTTACAGCGCCAAGTGGTAAAAGAGATGCTGACAGATTGGGATAAGCGCTTTCCGGGCAGAATTGAAACTATGTTTCAATCTATGCAGAACATAGTGCCATCTCACATGGTGGATAGAAATTTATTTGATTTTGCTAATTTAAGTAAAGAAACCGCTATTAGTGAGGGCGATATCGCTTTTGATAAGCCAAGTATCTCTGCCATTCCAGTTGGTTTTGAAGCTAATGATGACGCAGAGCCTGTCTCAGATATACAGTATATAGCTTTAAACTAATACAACCGCTTAACTTAAGTATTCAGCCAGTAAAGAGTCCTTTTACTGGCTATATATTGACTTTAACTATTGCATTAGCGGTAATAAATAAACAGGCTTTTCTGCAAATGTCCACTGTGCTTCACTAGCAGTTATTGTCGTTAAGTCTATCTGACAACGATTCTGTTTACATTGAGTAACAGCTTGTTGTTCTGACGATAATTGGCTAACTATTTCACTTGGATTAACAGTATTACTAAATACGGCTATTAGCCCTTTTACTTCAGGTAGCCAACGTTTACTCACGCTACCGGCTAAATCCGTTAAAACTAACCTAAATTGCTGTTGATAATGTATAAGCTGTTGCTGTTGGATAGTTGCAGCTAACGGCATTCTGCTGCGTAGCACTAAAGTAAGCTCACAACGAGCATGATTATCTGCCTGCTGTAACACTAATCTGGCTTTACTGTCTTTAAGTGCCTCATCAAAGGGCAAGCTAATTTCTCCATTAGCGGATAAATAAAGTTCGATATTATGTAGATCACTTATCAAGCGTAAATCAATATAACGACACTCAGTTTTGCGCTCAGTATTGGTTAATAAAAAAGCTAAGGTTAAATCACTGTATTCTGGTTGCTGCAGTGTTTTCATTTTACGATACAAACTATCGTAGCTAATCATTAAAGTTGCCTGTGCAGGGAATGCAAATAGCAGCACAAGCATAAAGAATTTGTACATTTTATTGTTCCAAAAATTTACGGTTATATCGGATCATACTGCTAATTTCTGCAATATATTCATCGCCACGTTCAGAATAAGCCCCTAATCCTGCTGCTAATGCCTCGCCACGCAAGGGTTTATTAGCTTTATGCAATTGTACTCTGATATCTCTCAGTGATTGATAGGTATGAAAAGTATTTAAATTATAAAAATAACTGCTAATACTAGCAGCTGCACTGCGAAACTTAGTAACCTCATGAAACTGCCCTTCATTACGCGAAGCAGGTACTAGACCGCAGCCTTCACTAAAGCACCATTGGCCAAAAAAATTAAAGCCTTCTATGGCAAAACGGCTTGTGCCCCAAGCTGATTCATTTGCCGCTTGCATTAACACTAAGCTTTCTGGAATGATATCGACACGACTTAATAGTTCAGTTAAGTTTGTTTGATCTATTTGTATCGCGTCCATTCTAAATTCATCATATAAACTATAAATAAAAGCAGAGTCGGTAATACTTAGCTTTAGGCCTTTATTTTGTTTTTTTGTTATTTCTAACAGTTGTGATCTTAGGCTAAGTAGCCTGGCATTTTCTCGTTTTACATAAGGCCGTAAATAGGCAAAAAATGCCTTTTTTTTCTCTGCTGTGTCTGTAAAAGCATTAAAATCTGGTAGCGTCTGCTTTGCTGGTAATGGCTGAGTATAAGCAAGGCGTTGTAATAGTTTCTTTTTATCGGCTTGACTAAGAGCTGCTAGACGGCTGGGTTGGTGCCATTCTTCTAACGAATTAAGTTCTTTTATCGATTCTAATTCTGTAAAAGGACTCATTAATGCAACAATAAAAAACAGCCAAAATAGGCTTAATATAACCTTACGGATAAACATCTTTCTCCCAATACCACTGCAATTTTATATATACGACTAAAGCACATTTAACTATAACCGTTTATTTTACCTAGATATGTCAACTAATACGACATAAAACAGCATTAGGCTAGTTTTAATAATTATTCTGTAAAATAACATATTAAATTTATTGCATATTTAGTAAAACTATGTAAAAAATAGCCTTGTAACTTTTAGCTATCTAGACGGATAGAGTAAAATCATTAAGGCAGCTTATTATCATGCAACCTATATTACGATCCTCTAAATTAGCAGGGGTCTGTTACGACATTCGTGGCCCCATAGCTAAAGAAGCAAAAAGAATGGAGGATGAAGGACAAAGTATTCTAAAATTGAATATTGGTAACCCTGCTTTATTTGGCTTTGCTGCACCAGATGAGATTTTAAAGCACGTTATTCATAATTTATCCGCTGCTCAAGGAATTTACTCTGCTCGCGTTGCAGTCGCGCAATTTAGCTACTTATCGACAATAAAATAATACAACGGTTAAAGCATAACTTATGAATAATAATTTTAACTTCCAACAGCTATTTGAACAACTCACTGACGCCTTAGCCAGTATCGTATTTTTTGCTTTTAACATTAATGGTACTGATGTGCCCTTAGTCTTAGTGTGGCTAATTTTAGGCGCCTTGTTTTTTACTGTTTCTTTAGGCTTTATTAACATTCGCGGTTTTACGCATGCCATAAAGTTAATAAAAGGCAATAAGAGCACTGGTGCAAAGGGTGAAATTAGCCCTTTTCAGGCTTTAACCACAGCCTTGTCGGGCACTGTCGGCACCGGCAATATTGCAGGAGTTGCACTCGCTATTAGTTTGGGTGGCCCTGGTGCAACATTTTGGATGATCATCGCTGGCTTACTTGGTATGTCAACAAAGTTTGTAGAATGTACACTAGCGGTTAAATATCGCCAGATAAATGCTGATGGCAGCGTTTCTGGTGGCCCTATGTTTTATATAAAAGCAGCATTTGATAAGTGTAACTTGCCTGTCATTGGTTCTATTTTAGCTATTGCTTTTTCTATATTTGTTATCTTTGGCTCTGCAGGTTTTGTTCACGTAAACCAAGGCTTTGTCCAAGTTGAAACTGTTACAGGCTTCAATAACGCTTGGTTATTTGGTGCTATTTATGCAGCACTAGTGGCTTTAGTTATTATAGGCGGCATAAAAAGCATTGCTAAAGTAACCAGTAAACTTGTACCACTAATGTGTGCTATATATCTCTTTGCTGCATTTGCCGTTATGTATGTCCACTTTAGCGAAATCCCTGCTGCTTTTGCATTAATTGTATCTAGTGCCTTTACCCCTGAAGCAGGTTATGGTGGCTTTCTTGGTGTATTAATTCAAGGCTTTAGACGAGCAGCTTATTCCAATGAAGCAGGTATAGGTTCATCACCCATAGCGCATGCCGCAGCTCAAACTAAAAACCCAATTAGCCAAGGCTTTGTTGGCTTGCTAGAGCCCTTTATTGATACTGTTGTTATTTGTACCATAACAGCCTTAGTAATTATCTTAACCGGGGCTTATCAGGTTGATGGTTTAGATGGTGTGCAATTTACCTCTAGCGCCTTTGCTTCAATATTTAGTTGGTTTCCTTGGGTATTAATGATCGCATTATTGTTATTTGGGTTTTCTACGGTAGTAAGTTGGTCATATTATGGTTTAACGGGTTGGCGCTATATTTTTGGTACTGGGAAACAATCTACAACAATATATAAAGTATTATTTTGCTTAATAGTATCTATTGGTGCTGTACCGAATATTATGGCCGTCTTTAACTTTATTGACTCTATGATTTTTTTAATGGCAGTGCCTAATATCTTAGCTTTATATATGTTATTGCCAGAAGTAAGACGTGATTTAGCCTTATATTGGGCTAAACAAAAAAGTAAGGTTATAGAACAAGTAGCAGTGACAAGTGACAAGTGACAAGTGACAAGTGACAAGTGACAAGTGACAGCATGGGTTGCAGCTTAAGTAGCTGCAACCCTAGTTCAGCAATAATTATATTGTTATGCTACTTCTTTTGCAGCTGATTTAAGTTTAGCTTTAACATCAGTAGCTACTTCTTCACTAGTTACTTTAGCTACAGCTTTAGTTTTGTTGCTAGGCCTTTTTTTGGCACCTAAGGCAATTAATACATCATCTTTATTTTGGGCTAAATATAAAGCTAAAGCATCAACTTGTTGCTCATCGGTAATCAGTTGACTGGCACTTAATAATTCTGTTAGCTCATCTGCTGTATCTAACATTTTATCGTACGCATCTGCTTCTGCTTTAGAAGTAAAAGTCATCTTCTCCACCCCATTACGCTCGACTACATATTTAATAATAACTGCCATGCTATTCCCCACTTATTAAGTTAACTGTTCTTTTATACAGTAATTGATATTAATTGTCGACTCCTTTTGCTCGAACTTTAGCCAGCTTTAACGTAATATCAAATTGTCTAGTTAGGAGAGTAAATAAGGAAATATATGACAGATCTCGTTTGGTCAGAGCGTTGCTCTAATACGGTAATAAGCCGGCCTAAAGATTTACGTACACCTTGGCAGCGCGACAGAGCAAGAATTTTGCATTCAGCTGCCTTTCGCCGTTTACAATCAAAAACGCAAATTTTAGGCATAGGCCAAAATGACTTCTACCGTACTCGACTAACCCATTCATTAGAAGCAGCTCAGATAGGCACAGGTTTAGTTAATCAATTAAAAAGTAAACTAGAGCCAGAACAACAGCTATTATTGCCCGATCACAGCTTAATAGAAGCATTATGTTTAGCCCACGATATTGGCCACCCGCCTTTTGGTCATGGCGGTGAAACCGCTTTAAACTATAAAATGCTAAATGCCGGTGGCTTTGAGGGCAATGGCCAAACTTTACGCATTGTAGCTAAGCTTGAGCCTTATACCTTAGAGCATGGTATGGACTTATCTCGCCGTACACTGCTGGGTTTATTGAAGTATCCAGTACTACAACCCGATTTACAGCATTCTACCCCTGCTGAAACTAATCCACTAAGCCTAAATGCCTGGAAACCAGCTAAAGCAATTTTTGCCGATGATGCTGATATTTTAGATTGGATTTTGGCACCACTGAGTGCTTATGATAAAGAGCTTTTTCAGCAGGTAGATGTATTTGCCTGCAGCCCTTATCTTAAGTCGCGCTTTAAATCTTTAGATGCATCTATTATGGAGTTAGCCGATGATATTGCTTATGGCGTTCATGATCTAGAAGATGCCATAGTATTAGGCAATATAAGCCAAGAGCAATGGCAGCTTAATACAGCACAAACCTTTAGTAGCTTGCCAGCAGAGTTTCAGGAGGCTTTACACAATATCAGCAGCAATTTGTTTAGTGAATTACATCATTTGCGTAAAGAAGCTATTGGTTATTTGGTTAATTTATTAATTTGCTCAGTAGAATTAATAACCAGTTTACCACAAGCGACTAACCCGTTAATTCGATTTAATGCCGCCCTGCCCAGCGCAGAACAAACCCTATTAAACTGCTTAAAAAAAGTAGTTTATAATTGTGTGATTTCACGGCCTGATATCCAACAATCACGTTTTCGTAGTCAGAATATGTTGATGTCGTTATTTGATGCTTTTGCATCAGATCCACAACGCTTGCTACCGGCCAATACACAAGTTCGCTGGCAAAAAGCACCTGTTAATCTTAGGCTTAGGGTTATTTGTGATTATATCTCTGGCATGACAGATGATTATGCCGAGCATATGTATCAGCAATTATTTGCAACTCAATGGCGCTAGATTAACTTTAAACGCTAATAGCTTGCTCGGCTAAGAGTTGCTCTAAACAATGCTGTTCAATACCATAAAACTGTTTTATAGCCGCAATTTGAGCTAAGGTTTTGCTAGGATCTTTAACTTGTTTGCGTTTAGTGGCTAAAATCATTTTATTTTTACTGGTATGCTCTAACGAAATAAACTCAAACACTTTAGTTTGGTAACCATGAGCATCTAACAGCAAAGCCCTTAAGCTGTCTGTAATCATTTCAGCTTCTTGGCCAAGGTGGATACCATGCTGCAGCATAGGCGCTAATACCTGCGGTAATTTAATTTGTGGCCGAATTTGCTTATGACAACAAGGTGAACACATTATTACTTCAGCACCGGTCGCTATGCCCATATGTAATGCATAATCGGTTGCAACATCACAGGCATGTAAGGCTATCATCACGTTAATACCTTTAGCTTGAAAATGCTTTACATCACCTTGTTCAAATTTAAGTCCTGATAAATGCAGACTTTCTGCAGTACTATTACATAAATCAACTAACGATTGCCGTAACTCTACACCCGTAATTTGAGCAGTAGCTAATAAATTATTGCTAACATAATCATGCATAGCAAAGGTTAAATAAGCTTTTCCAGAACCAAAATCAGCTATATGTAAATCTTTATACTGTGCTAAGCCCGCTTCTTGAATTGCTACTGAGAAAATTTCAATAAATTTATTAATTTGCTTCCACTTTCTCGACATAGCGGGAATTAATTTATGCTCAGCATCTGTCACACCCAAAGCTTGTAAATAGGGTTGCTGTAATGATAAATAGCGCTTTTTTTCTCTATTATGCATAGCCTGTTTTTCAAGCACTATAGGCTGTGCTGTGGCTTTAACTAACAATTTATGCTGATATAAACACTTGCCTTTTTTACTAATAGTTAATTGAGTTTCACTTGTTGTAGTAAAAAGATGTACGGCAAAAAAAGTGTTACCCAGTACAGCGGTTACTTCAGCTATAGCAGCATCAACTGACAGATTTTTAGTAATATCATTAGTCTGATATTTATAAGTAAAACTTAATAATCTTTGCTGCTTTATTAATACAGGCCGCACTTGCACTTGCTTTAAAGCTTCAGCGCCTTGATATTTACTTAGCACGAGTTTTTGTAAGCTTTGATTAGAAATAGCAAGGTGTAATTGAGCGAAAAATTGACTAGTTTTATCTAGGTTTAATGCAGTGTCAGACATAATAAAGGCAGCATAGCAGGAAAAGTACTATTTTAGACTGAACTGAACAGTAGGGAAAGCCTTAACTGTTATTAAGCAATATAACGTAATTTATCGTTTTTTGTTAGCGGACTAATTCTATTGTTTAATAGTCTAACAACATGTAACCGAGGTAATACTTTGCCCGATAAGGTGGTTATGCTGTCTAGTAACAGACAGGTACTAGATTCTTGATCAGTAGCTACAACTAACGCATGCTGGGTACTCATGCCTCTTAGCACTACAACAGAATAAAGCGCTACAACATGAGCACTAGCTTGTTGAAAATGCCAGCTTTTATGAGCTAATAACGGTAAAAAAGCACAACTTAGCCCAGTAAGACAAAGTTCAAATCGTACAGCATCACTTAGCTCAATAGATTGCAGGCTGTGATCTATTGCCCAAAAAGCTTCTGCTTCTGTAATGGATAAGGCTTGTTGCATAGGTTTTGCCACCAATTGCGCTGCACTAAAAGGCGAGCAGAATTGTAACTCATCATTAAGATCGAGTAATAAACGGTCTCGTTGTTGGCAATAGTTCCATTGCCAACATTCTGATGGCGTTAACATGGCAAATCCTTGCAGTTTAAAAATAGCACAATATACAATAACACTATATTGTTCAATATATTAAAGATTAATTGGCTATAAAAAATACAGATCTATATTTGATCATTATAAGCTAGTCACGATCTGCTTAATTAATGCTGGGCCTTGATAAATAAAACCAGTATAAATTTGCAGTAAATTAGCGCCGGCAGTTATTTTATCAGCGGCTGAACTAGCATCATGAATACCACCTACACCGATAATAGGAAAATCTTTACCAACTGCTTGGCGTAGCTGACCTATTACTTCGGTACTTTTCGCTTTAACGGGTAAACCACTTAAACCGCCCGCTTCATTGGCATGTAATTGCCCTGTTACTGCAGTACGATCTAAAGTTGTATTGGTTGCCACAACCCCATCCATTTTACTCATTAACAGGGTTTGCGCGACTTGATTAACCGCTATCTGATCCATATCTGGAGCAATTTTAATAAAAATTGGCACATATTTATCATGTTTTACTTGTAAATCGAGTTGTTCATTTTTAATACTGTTCAATAAGTCTAAAAGAGCATCACCAAACTGTAAATCTCTTAAGCCTGGCGTATTAGGTGATGAAATATTTACCGTAATATAGCTAGCATGCATATACACTTTGCGCATACAGTGAATATAATCATCTTTACCTTGCTCATTAGGCGTATCTTTATTTTTACCAATATTGATACCAAGCACACCGTTATAGCGCGCTTTTTTGACATTTTCTACCAGATAGTCGACACCTTTATTATTAAAGCCCATTCTATTTATAATGGCTTCTGAAGCAGGCAAGCGAAATATACGCGGTTTATCATTACCTATTTGTGCTTTTGGCGTTACAGTACCAACTTCTATAAAGCCAAAACCCATTTGACCAAAGGCATCAATACAGTCTGCATTTTTATCTAAACCTGCTGCTAACCCCAAAAGGTTATCAAACCGTATTCCGGCAACAGTAATAGGTTTAACCGGTAATGTTTGCTGCCATAGTGCTGACAGTGGTGTATGGGCTAACTTCTTTAGGCTACCTAGTGCAAAGTTATGCGACCATTCTGCATCACATGCAAACATTAATTTTTTTGCCATTGGATAAAACATAATTTACCTTTTATTTGTAACCAAAAAAATACCCCAGACCAGCTGGGGTATTTTAACTATTAAATCCGTTATTTCACAATGTCACAGTTATGACTTAATAACATTAATTCACGTAATGCTACTGAAAACTTAGCCATTTCATGATTTTTGGTGGTTTTAAACTCAGCTAGCATTAAACGCCAACGCTCTAATAAGGCATCATGCTCACTAATCCAAGTGCCAATAACTTCATCAGCTGCACAAACTTTACCACAACTTCTTACCACAACCGCTGCTAAAGAGCGTTGTTGCCAGTCTAACTCTTCACGATAAGAAGCACGTGCTAGAGCTTGCCAGTGGTTAGATACAGGTTGGTTAGTAATTTGCTCTAAGAACCAGTGTAAATCTAAACTATCACCTAACTTAAAGTAGATTTCTGCCGCTAAAGCTACTGAAACTTTTTCTGTATCAGCTACTTGAGCAATATCCATTGTAGAGAACAAGGTACTAAGCTGAGCTAAGTATTGTGCAATCTCTGCTGGCACGGCTTGCTCTTCATGCTGCGCTTGTTTCTTAGCTAATTGCTCGGCTTCTGCAGGTACTAAGTATGAAGCTAAATTATCACGCAACTGTTGAAAAGTTGGTTTGAAAAACTCGATAGTTTGCTCGATGCTTAACGCCTTGTTACGGTGACGTAAGAACCAACGCGATGCACGGCGCATAGTACGACGAATTTGATGCAAGAACTGGCTTTGTAATTGTGCTGGGATAACGTTATCCAACTGTTCCAATTTAGTCCAGATAGTTGGTAAGTCGAATAAATCACGCGCTATGGTATAGCATAAAGTGACTTCACCTACACCGGCACCCGTTTCTTCTAACATTCGTTGTGCAAAATTAGGCCCCATTTCGTTAACCATCATATTGGCAACTTTAGTAGCTATAATTTCAGCTTTTAACGGATGGTTTTCAATTTCTGTCGCATAATTTTCTTGCAACAGAGTTGGGAAAGAACTAAATAATAACTGTTTATAGTAATTATTATTAGTAATTTCTGGCAACACTAATTGTTCTTTTAACACCATTTTGCCATATGCAGTTAAAATAGCTAATTCTGGACGCGTTAAGCTCTGGCCTTTAACCATACGTTCAGCAAGCTGCTCATCTGAAGGTAAAAACTCTAACTCACGGTTTAGTTTGCCTTCTTTTTCTAGCATATGAATGAAGCGAGTGTACTCTTTAATTTGTTCAGAACCCAAAATTGAAGAAATACTTAAACTTTGAGTTTGACGATAACATTCAGTTATAACTAAACGCGCCACATCGTCTGTCATATCAAATAACAATTTATTACGTTGTTTTAAGGTTAAATCACCACTAGTTAACAGCGCATTTAGTAAAATTTTAATATTTACTTCATTATCTGAACAAGTTACACCGCCAACGTTATCAACGAAGTCAGTATTAATACGACCACCATTCATGGCATATTCTATACGACCACGTTGGGTTGCGCCTAAGTTACCGCCCTCACCAACGATTTTAGCCTTAAGATCTTTACCATTTACTCGTAAAGCTTCTGAACCACGGTCCCCTACTTCAGCATGAGTTTCATCTGTAGCTTTAAGATAAGTACCAATACCGCCGTTCCAAATTAAATCCACAGGCATCATTAAGCACTCACGGATTAATTCGTTAGGTGTCATGCTAGCTTTAGTGGTGCCCAGCATTTCTTTAATTTGTGGCGATAATTTAATTGATTTAGCGCTACGAGAGAACACGCCACCACCTTCTGAGATAAGAGACTTATCAAAGTCATCCCATGTAGAGGTAGGTAATTTAAATAAGCGTTGACGCTCTGGCCAAGTTTTAGCTGCGTCTGGTTGTGGGTCGATAAAGATGTGCATATGGTTAAACGCAACCTGTAACCGGTTATGTTTAGATAACAGCATACCATTACCAAAAACATCACCTGCCATGTCACCAATAGCAACACAAGTAAAGTCAGTGGTTTGGCAATCTATACCAATTTCACGGAAATGGCGTTTAACTGATTCCCAAGCACCGCGAGCAGTAATACCCATACCTTTATGGTCGTAACCATTAGAACCACCTGATGCAAAAGCATCGGCCATCCAGAAGCCATATTCCTCTGAAATACCATTAGAAATATCAGAGAACGTTGCAGTACCTTTATCAGCTGCAACCACTAAGTATGGGTCGTCTTCGTCTAAACGGACAACATCTGTTGGTGGAACAATAACACCTTGTTTAATATTATCTGTTACATCTAACAAACCACGAATAAAGGTGCGATAACATTCTTTACCTTCATTGATAAAAGCTTCACGACCGCCTGTTTCTGGTAGTTTTTTACAGACAAAACCACCTTTAGAGCCAGTAGGTACAATAACAGTATTTTTAACCGTTTGTGCTTTTACTAAGCCTAAAACTTCTGTTCTGAAGTCTTCACGACGATCTGACCAACGTAAACCACCGCGAGCAACTTTGCCAAAACGTAAGTGAGAACCTTCGATACGTGGTGAGTAAACAAAAATTTCAAACATTGGCACAGGCAATGGCATATCTGAAATAAGCTCAGGCTTAATTTTAAATGAGATATAAGACTTCTCTACACCTTGAGCATCTTTTTGGAAGTAGTTAGTTCTAACAACCGCATTTATCATATCAATAAAGCGACGAATTATACGGTCATCATCTAAGTTTGCTACTTGCTCTAATTGAACACTAATTTGCTCTTCGAGCTTTTCAATAACTTTAGCAGATGCTTTATCTGTCGGTGAAAAACGTTTATTAAACAACTGTACCGTTAAATTAGCTAATTCAGCATAACGGCCAAAGGTGCTTTCGACATAAGACTGACTAAAGGTACCACCGATTTGGCGTTTATATTTAGCTAAGGCACGTAATAAAGACGCTTCACGACCAGATAAGCCGGCACTTAAAATTAAACGGTTAAAGCCATCATCTTCTAATTTACCCGCCCAAACTTTAGCAAATGACTCTTGAAACGACTGCTGTGCCGCTTCAAAGTCTTCAGGCATATTGCAAGTAAGTTCCATGGTGAAGTTAAGGATCCAACTTACTGAACCATCTGAGCTTTTAACTGCATAAGGAATTTCACCTATAACACGTAAACCAAAGTTTTCTAACATTGGTAATACATCAGATAAGTGGATTGGATGGTCTTTATGGAATAAGTTTAAACGCACAGCTTTACTTTGCGCGCCTTCTTCTTGCGGACGATAAAACAACATTTCTAGTCTGTTATCATCATTTAACGCTTCAAGCTTACCAATATCGACTAAAGCATCGTTAGGTAACATTTCTTCTTTATAACCACGTGGGAAAGCTGACGCATATTTACGAGTTAATTCACGACCGCGTGCTTCGCCATAGACCCCTACTAAAGCAGTTTCTAATTTATCTTCCCAAGTACGGGCTGCTTCAACTAAATTTCGTTCGATATCTTTCACTTTATACTCAACATGGCTGTCGTTGATCCGTACTAAGTAATGGGTACGTGCCAACACTGATTCAGAAAAATAAGTAGTAAACTCAACAGGTTCTGTACTACCTAACGCTTGCTGTAAAATTATTTGGGTGTCTTTACGAAGTTGAGTGTTATAACGCTCTCTTGGTACATACACCATAGCCGTAACAAAACGACCAAAACTATCTTTACGCATAAATAGACGAGTCATATCGCGTTCTTGCATTTGCAGAACACCCATAGCAACAGTAAGTAAATCTTCGGCTGTTGCCTGAATAAGCTCATCACGAGGATAGGTTTCAAGGATATTTAACAGTGCTTTATAAGCATGGGTGCCAGCTGCAAATTCTGACGCTTCCATTACGCTAGCGAGTTTATTCTTTAATAACGGGATATCGGCAGCGCTATTGTTGTAAAAAGAAGAAGAATATAAACCTATGAAGCGATCTTCACCTATTACATTACCTTCTTTATCAAACTTTTTAACGCCAACATAATCAATATAGGCAGGACGATGTACCCGTGACTTACTATTTGTTTTAGTTAAAACTAATAGGTTATCATCAAGCGCTATTTTACGGCCCGA
Organism: Rheinheimera sp. MMS21-TC3; assembly: GCF_032229285.1. Taxonomy (NCBI): domain Bacteria; kingdom Pseudomonadati; phylum Pseudomonadota; class Gammaproteobacteria; order Chromatiales; family Chromatiaceae; genus Rheinheimera; species Rheinheimera sp. MMS21-TC3. The sequence goes on along the minus strand of NZ_CP135084.1, from coordinate 1,672,779 downwards.
CTCCGGAAGTTCTGACAACATTAAATCTCGTGCTGGAGATGCACGCATTAAACCTAAAGACGTATCATCAATGCCACTAATTTTGTAATCACCTTTAACAGGCGTAATGGTATAGCTGCGATAGCCTAAAAGGGTAAAATTATCTTGCTCTAACCAATTTAAAAAGTCGACTGTTTGCTGAACAACTTCTTTACTCGCCTTAACCGTCGTATTACTAAGTGACTTGATAACTTGTTTTAATTTATCACGGGCTGGTAGCCAATCTGTAACCGCTAAAGAAACATCTTGCATCACTGAATGTAACTCATCCGTTAAGGCATCAATAGTCGCTTTATCAGTTAAGCGGTCAATTTCAATATGAAATACAGCTTGTTTAGTGCTTTGAGCTTGCTTACTGCCTAATTTAAAAAAGTCAGTAATATTACCATCTTTATCACGCTCAGTTTGCATTGGGTAATGCAGCAATAAATGCGCAGTAATACTTTGCCGGCTTAAAGCCATACGAATAGAATCAACTAAGAACGGCATATCTTGTACCACTATTTCAACAATAGTGTGTTTAGATTCCCAGCCATGCTTAGCTATCTCAGGGTTAAACACCCTAACTTTTGCATCATCAGCTAAATGCTGATTGAATGTTTGCCACAAACTTAACGCTGCGCCATACAAATCGCTATCATTACGGCCGGTTAAATCATCATTAGACATATTGCCAAAAAGTATAGTGGCAAATTTCTCTACCAAACTTGCTTGCTCTTTTACTCTTTGCTTAATTAGTTTACTAACATTTTGTAGAAGTACAGAGGGTTGACCATCTATCGGTGCCATTTTTATATCCTTTTTTACCATCACCACTTAGGGTGGGCTAGATCGAACATATCAGAACGTGTCAGGGGCGCAGTGTAGTGATTATTGTAGCGCTTTTCGAGCTTAATTTGGTGCTTTATTACTGGTTAAACCAGCAATAAAGTTACTCAATGAAATATTATGCAGCTGTTATGAATAAGAAATGACCTTTAGGTCATTTCTTATCTTAAAAACGCATTATTATTTACAAGTTATTATTATTTTTTACGCCATAAAAAAGCCGCTAGAGCAGGTAAAACTACTATAGCGCCAAGCATATTAACCACAAACATAAAGGTTAATAAGATACCCATATCAACTTGAAATTTGAGTGCTGAAAACACCCAAGTGCTTACACCTATGGCTAAAGTAATACCAGTAAATAAGACTGCACTGCCCCGTTCTTTAAGCGCTAGATAATACGCTTCTCGTAGCGGCGCACCTTCACGTAAGCTTTGGATCATATTAGACAATATATATATACCATAATCGACCCCTATACCCACGCCAAGTGCGATAACCGGTAAGGTAGACACGGTAAGACCAATTTGTAGCTTGGTCATTAATGCCGTTGCCAATACCGACACTACATATAAAGGTACTATTACTGATATAGTTGCCCGCAATGATTTAAAACTAATTAAACATAATAAAATTACAGCACCATATACATACCACATCATAGGCTGTTGCGCTTCAGATACGGCCTCATTAGTGGCGGCCATAACACCTGCCGGACCAGAGGCTAGCTTAAATTGCGTACGTTCATCACTAAATTGTGCCGAGTATTTTTTGGCTGCAGTAACAACTCGCTCTAAGGTTTCTGCTTTATGGTCTTCTAAAAATAACATTACAGGCATAACCGAGCAATCGGCATTTAATATTCCGGTACTTGTCTCTACCCGTGATGAAGCTTGCACTAAACTCTGGGTATTACGTGGCAACACTCGCCATTTAACATTACCTTCGTTGAATGCAGCATTAATGGTTTTGGAAACTGACGCTAAAGAAACGCTTGATTGCACCCCTTTAACATTTGACATTAACCACTGAAAATCATCAATTTGCTGCATAATACTATGCTCAGTACAAGCACTAGGGATGGTTTCTACCATCACATTTAAATAGTCGACAGAAATCGCAAAACGATTAGTAATTAAGTCGGTATCAGTGTTGTATCTTGAGTCTTCATGCAGTGCTGGTGCACCTTTATGCAAGTCACCTATCTTTAGCTGCTGGCTTTGCATATAGCCAAAGGTAAATAGTAATGCCGTAATAATTAAAATAACAGTTGCGTATTTACGGGTAGCAAATGCCGATAAAGCAAACCAAACTTTATCCATTGTAGGTGAGCCTGCAGCAGCACGCTGCTTGTATTTCTGACTAAACTTAACAAAAGACATTAATACTGGCAGTAAAATTAAGTTGGTTAAAATAATGACTGCAACACCTAAACTTGCGGTAATTGCTAACTCGCGAATAACGCCAATTTCTATGATTAAAAGGGTAAGAAAGCCAACTGTATCAGATAATAAAGCAACGCCACCAGGAACGAGCAGTTTACGAAAACTAGCTTGAGCAGCTGTTTTAGCGTCCATACCAGAAGCAACTCTTTTACCAGTTGAGTTGATCATTTGCACGCCATGGCTAACACCAATAGCAAAGACTAAAAATGGGACTAAAATTGACATTGGATCTATACCAAAGCCAAGTACTGATAATAAGCCCATTTGCCAAACCACAGCTATTAATGAACAACCTATTGGTAAAAGGGTTAATCTAATAGAACCACAAAACAAATAAACCAGTATCGCTGTTACTATAATGGCAATTGCGAAAAACAATAATACCCCTTTGGCCCCCTCGGCAACATCACCGACCATTTTGGCAAAGCCAATAATATGAATACTAATATTATCTGTAGCGTATTTTTGACGAATATTCTGCTCTAAGGTTTGAGCAAAATTAAGGGTGTCAACTTTTTCATTGGTTTCAGGATCTATTTCCAACAATTGAGCAGATATCATGGCGCAACTATAATCATCGGCCACCATGCGGCCTACAACACCTGCTTTTTCTACATTTTGTTTTACTTTAGCCAAACCTTTAGCATCTGCAGTAAAATCTGCAGGTATCACCGGGCCACCAGCAAAACCATCTTCTACCACTTCAACAAAGCGTGTGCTGGGGCTAAATAATGATTTAACTAAAACCCTATCTACTCCAGAGGTGTAAAGTAACTCATCATGGCTTAAACGTAAGGTGTTAAAGAATTCCGGATTAAAAATATCACCACTGCTATCGCATAAGGCAACTAAAATATTATTGGCGCCACCAAAATCTTTAGCATGCTGTAAGTAAGTTTGCATATACTCATGCTTTAAAGGAATATTTTTAGTAAAACCAGCATCTAGCTTAATTGAAGCGGCTTTAAATACCAGAAACATTGTCACCAGTACAAAGGAGAGAATTACCAAAGCGCGATGGCGAAACAACGCATATTCAAACTTGTTTACAACCCGATTTGCAGTCATATTAATTCAATTCACTTAAATTTATTGTTTTTACACCCACTTCAGTGACTAGGATTAGCTTATCTTGCCACACTAAGCCGTTCACTATGGCTTTACCATCTTGTAAGCTGTGATCATTGAAACTCTCGCCATCATCATGGCTAACTAATAAACTACCTGCATTGCCTAATAAAAATATAGTTGGCGTATTTTCAGTTACTATACTGTTAATTGTTGCTGTATTAGGTAATTCAATTTTATGCCAGCTATTAGCTTGATCTTGGCTGCGAAAAGCATGCCCTCTTAAGCCAACTGCAAGTAAACTCATTTTTTGGCTGCGAGAAACATCAAATAAAGAACCATTATAAAAAGCACTTAGACGCTGCCAAGTTGCACCAAAATCGGTGCTTTTAGCAGCAAAACCGGCCTCGCCTACCATATATAACAGGTTACCGTCAGCATAAACTCGATTAAAATGGGGTAAAATTACACCTTGCTCAATAGCATAAGCATGTTCATCTGTTTCTTTTAGATCTAATAAATACTCTTGATCATCCTCTGATAAGAGTTCAGCATGAAACTCTGGTAGCCAAGTCTTACCGCCATCATTAGTACGATAAAACATTCCATAAGCCCCCACGGCAATGCCTTGAGTTTGATTACGAAAGTAAACGTCAAATAAAGGTTTATCTAACTGCGGTAAATATTGTTGAATATGCCAAGTATCACCACTATCACTTGTTTTGAGTATAGTTGCATCATGTCCTACCGCCCAGCCATGTTGTTTATCGACAAAGATAACGGCACTTAAGTTAGCTTGCACAGGCACTTGTGCTTGCTGCCATGTAACCCCATCACTACTGCGTAGGATATGGCCTCTTTCGCCGACCACTGTCAAAAATACATTATCAACATTAGCTATATCCGTTAACAAAGATTCACTTGCTAACGGCGCTTGGTAAGCAGCTGTTGGTTGAATAGCATCCGAGGCTATGCTTGAGGTACTAACAGTAATACCTAACACAAATACTGCCAATAACCATATGTATTTATTAGACATATTTTTAGTAATTACTCTATAGAAATTTATAAATAAAAACGGTTGGCATTATGCCAACCGTCATTAAATAACTTAACTGTTAACGCGTACCTGCACGACGTAACGCTGCTGGCGTAAAGTCGGCATCAGTTAACTGTTCAGAAAAGTTATACATTCTGTCTTCATTATCTAAGCCAATCGCAATATAACGACGAGAGTTAAGATCATGATAAACTTCTAAAGTACTCCACTGTGTAGGCACTTCATAATAGTTAAGACCATGGGCAAAGGCGACTCGGTACATTTCTGCACGGTTGTCATACAAGTCTGCAACATGGATTTGCCAGCTATCTTCGTCAATATAGAAAACTCGCTTGCCATACACATGACGCATATTATCTTTTAACAAGGCTTCAACTACCCAAACGCGGTGTTTTTCCCAACGCACTGGTTCAGGATTAATATGACCCGGCATTAAAATATCTGCGTATTTAAGGTTATTACTATGTAGCTTGTAGCTGTTGTATGGAATATAGAGTTCCTGTTTACCTACTAAGGTCCAGTTGTAACGATCTGGCGAGCCATTAAACATATCAAAATCATCAGTCGTTCTTAAACCGTCAGAAGCTGTACCTGGCGCATCATAAGCCACGTTAGGTGCACGGCGTACTCTACGCTGACCAGTATTATAAGTCCAAGCTTGGCGAGGTGTTTTAACTTGATCCATAGTTTCATGAACCAATAGTGCTGTACCGGCTAAACGTGCCGGCGATGTTACACTTTGTTTAAAACGAAACAGAATATTTTCTGCAGTTAATGCCTCCGGCGTAGCTGCAGGATCAGAGTATTTGAACATAATCTGTTCATCAAAGCCGATAATGGTATAAGCGCCTGACGCTGTTGGTGCTGCTTGACCACCATTTCGTGAAGCGGCTACACCACGAAAACGGAGTAAATGGTTCCAGATTACTTCTAAACCATTTTCTGGAATAGGAAATGGAATACCAATAGCAGCGTTGATAATACCATTACCACCTTCTACCAATTCAGCTTTAGTCGCAATCTGTTTGGTCGCATCATAAACATATTGCGGAAAAGAGGCCGTACGGCGTGATTGATAAATATGCATTTTGTAAGTTTCAGGATAGATTTCAAATAACTTAATCTGGCCTGGGCTTAAAAACTTTCGATGTTGATCAAGGTTAGAACTATCTATAGTAAATAGTACTTTATCATCAGCAAATGGATCTGGATGATGATCACCTGGTGAATAACCTGCCGGTGCTTGTAAAATACCGCCATTCCAAGCTGGAATTGAACCATCTGCATTAGCTGCTTTTTCAGCGCCTAATGGCGTTAAATCGTTACCTAATCTTGCCACTTGTTCTTGGCTTATTTTAGCCCCTGCGCCACAACTTATTACCAGCGCAATTGCCGAAGATAATAGGGTGAGTTTTTTCATCATGTCTGCTCGTCCCTTAAATAGAGTATTTAATGTTAAAAGAGATAAAATCGCGGTCTGCTACGTTATTCGTTGTACCTTTTCCGCCCCAAAAAACGTTATAAGATAATTCACCAGACCATTTGTTTAAGTAATCAAAACTTACCGCATAGGCTAATGATTTACGATCTTCAACAAACATAAATAATGGATCTGGCGTAGTGCCATTTACGTCATGTGAAAACACCATACGTTGCGATAAGTTAATACCGGAAAATACGTTGTTATAATCCATTTTAGCTAAGATACGATATCCCCAAGCCGAAGCGGTAGGGAAAGGATTCGTTTCTGCACCATCGGATAAACCTGTGTGTAAGCCGTCTTTATTAATTAAGTTACCTTGACCGTCTAGGCCTAACAAAGGTCCACCACTGCGATCTGTGCCTGGCCCATTTAAACGCAACTCATCATAAGATGGCATATCTTGAATGCGAATACCGCCAATCTCAGCAAGCATTACCATATTATCAGACCCTAATGCAGGCCCAAACAAATGAGTAAATGTCATTTGAGCTTGAATAGTATCTGATAAAATAAAACCTTGGGCTGCTTGGCCTGGCGCTACTTTGCTTGGGCTGTAACTTGAACGGCCTATTTGTGATATACCATCAAAGTCAGGACGCAAACCAGCATTAGCAAGCTGCTCTGGCATACCTGCATATAAAATTTCTACGTCATCAATTTGTAAGGGTTCATCTTGACGATAAGCCAATTCACCTGCAACAGAGGTCTCACCTATTGCCGTATTAAAGCTAAAACCATAAAGTTTGATATCTTCAGGATATTCAACTTTAGCTTTAGAGAACATGGCTAACTGATGAATATTGTCACTAGTTATTTGTCCTTGATTAGCAGCTAAGTATTGTAAAGATTGAATAACACCTACGCCAAAATCCGCAGCAATACCAGATATTACCGGCACCCGACTATGGTAGTTCATATAGTAAAAAGCAAATTCAGTGTCATTTAAATCGGGTGAGAAATATTCAAACTTAATCCCGTATTGGCCACCATCTTTTGGTTTAATTTCACCATCAGCGCCTTTAGGTCTTAAGGTTACTTTAGTTGGATAAGCTATGGCTAAGCTTAGCGCATTGGCTTTTTGGGCAGCAGTTGCTGTTGGGCTAGTCAAAACATTTAATAAACCAGGTGCCAAGGATGACAGCATGTTCATTTCACTGACTAAAAATGGCAGGTCTATATCTGGATTACTAGTAAAACCTAACTGTACGTTTTGGTTATAACCACCTTTGCCGGCAAAGTCATTAGTAGAGAAGTAACTTCCAGGTACAGGTAAATAGCTATTTTCCCATTCATATTGATAAAACAACTCTGTTGATAAGTTATCAGTTAAACCAATATTAAGGGTCACCATACCAACAGGAATATAAGCTTCTTTTAATTCAGCTCCAGGCGCACGCGCCACACCGACATCTATTGGCGTTATATTTATACCGTGCTGAATTAAAGTACTTTCACCCCAGCTTAATACTTGCTGACCTAATTTAACCGTGACTGGGTTTTGGCCATCATTAAAGCTGAAGTTACCATAAACATAAGCATCTAATAACCTAAGATCACGGCAAGCTAATTGACGTGATTCGCTATCAGCACAAGGATCGACACTATTGCCAGATAAAGGGTTAGTATAAGCGCCCTTCTGATCCATAGTAGCAAAATCATAAAAATACATAAAGCGGCTAAAAAAACCGAAGTTGCCAGCTGTAATTGACAAATCGTGCGAGCCTTTTAGCAAGCTACTAAACATATCACCACGGTCATAGTTTAAATTACCAGCATCACCATTACTGGAATAACTACCTGGAAAATCCCAAAGCTGTGAGCTGGCATAAACTGAATTAAAGTTAGGGCTACCGTTACCATCAATATAATAACCGTATTGTGACCAGTTAAAATTGTTCGCTGGATGGTTTACTTTACTTATGGTGTCTAAATCACGATTTTCTGTACGCCAGCTGCCACCATAAGAGAAGGTAGAGTCAAACGTTACATTAACGTCACCGAAGTTCCAACTTGCCGCTTGCGCTGGTACCATTGACAAGGCAAACAGCGCTGAGGCGACACCAAGCGCTAAGGGTTTCTTAGCAAAGGTTTTTGGCCTTATATTCATGTTGTAATCTCCCCCCTGTCCCTGCAGGATAAATTTAGTGCAATTATAATTATGAGTTCACTATTAACTGATCGGATCTCAGTCCTGTTAGTAAAATCATTGCATCATTTTCGTCATCAGGCAAGGCCTGATATCAGCTAAATCTGTTGATTTATAGCCATTTTTTACTATTACTGCTGATTAATTGGACACATCTACATCTAGTTAGGTTTGATCTAAGTAAATTTTCAAATTTTAATGTTTGCTAAGCTAATGAAATTAAAGGTCATACAGTAGAAAACTGCAAGTTTTAGTTTTCATACAGCGTTTAAAGTAAAGACTCTAATTAATTTTTTCTAATGCAACAAAAGTTGCTTCGTCTGTCAAAGTTAATCTAAACCGGCCACGTATTCCTAACTGATCAATATAGGGCCTAAAGTGTTTAAACAGCAATTGGATGTTTTTACCGTTATCATCAGTAACCAGTAATGAATGGGTTTCGCCACGGTAAAAACGCTGACACTGCTCAGTTGTCACCCTAATATTAAAGAAATACTGCTGCATTACCCTATACTTTTACTTACTTTTTCATACAAATCATTGCTTAGGCTTGGTAAATTAAGTAAATGGTCTAAACAAGACTTCATAGCCTGCTGTCGCACCGAGTCATAACGACGCCAACTCAATAAAGGTGTCACTAATCGAGCAGAGATTTGCGGGTTTAATAAATCCATTTTTTCAACCGCCTTAGTTAATAACTGATAGCCTTTACCATCGTGGCGATGAAACTGTTCTGGATTACGCATACTAAAAGCTGAAAATATAGCTCTAACCCTATTTGGATTTTTCCAACTAAATAATGGATGTTGTAGCATGTTTTCTATGCCTGAAAACACTTGCTCTGTTGGATCTGTTGCCACTAATGAGAAACATTTATCCATCGCATGAGCTTCACTTTGCCATTGTTGAGCAAAGTGTGAGATTAAAGTTGAAAACTCAGTTAATTCAGCTTGCTGGCTTGCTACTAATGCTGCCAAGGTATCAGTCATATTATCGGCTTGAGCAATATGTTGCTGGATTAAACTAGTAGAATGCTCTAATTCTGCTAAGTAATATAAACAACGATTGCGTAAACTTCTGGCAGCAACCGAACTTTGTTCATACTGATAAGGCTTTAAAATTAATGCGTTATAACACTGCAATAACGGCTTGGCTAAAGCTTGTGCTAACTGTAATTTTAATTGGCGTAATATAACTAAAATCTGTGTCACTGCTATATTTTGATATTGCTCCGCCACAGTATCAAAGTCAGGCAGTGTTAACAATTCAGCAGTTAACGCCGCATCTGTTTGTTCTTTGGTTAATAGGTTAGTTAGTAACTCAATTACAGCCGGTGGTATAACTACCTCGATATTGGGGCTATCTAAATGACACGCTACCAGCTTAGCCCAGAACTGTTGCATAGCATCCCAGCGTGCCACGCCATCTTCTGCATACTCCACTATGTGTAATAACTCTGTATCACTATAGTTTACTAATAATTTTACCGGTGCAGAAAAGTGCGCTAACCATACAATAGCCTGTGGCATAGCGACATTATTAAAGACAAAGTCTTGCTGCTTTTCGGTTAATACTAATAAATGCTCTTTGCTTTGCTGGCCTTTAGCAAACAATAATTCAATAGCAACTGGGATCGCTAGTGGCTGCTTTTGAGCTTGATCAGCCGTAGGCGCTGTGTGTTGTGTTAAACATAGCGTTAGCTGTTTTGTTACTAGATCGTACTGATGGCTGGCAGTTAACTCTGCTGTACCTGACTGGCTGTACCATAATCGAAACTGCTGTAAATCAACAGCCGTTGCATCTTGCATTGCTTGAATAAAATCATCACAAGTTACGGCTTGTCCATCATGACGCTGTAAATATAAGCCTAAACCAGCAGCAAAAGCGTCTTTACCTACTAGCGTCTGTAACATACGAATAACTTCAGCGCCTTTGTCATACACTGTTACGGTGTAAAAGTTATTCATTTCTGCTACATGATCTGGCCGAATAGGATGCGACATTGGACTGGCATCTTCAGCAAACTGCGCAGTTCGTATTACTTTAATAGCTTCTATTCTAGTTAAAGTAGCTGATGCCATTTCGGCACTAAACTCTTGATCACGAAACACTGTTAAGCCTTCTTTTAGGCTTAATTGAAACCAATCTCGGCAAGTCACTCTATTGCCGGTCCAGTTATGAAAATATTCATGACCAATAATAGATTCTATATTATAAAAATCTTTATCTGTTGCTGTAGCGGCATCTGCTAAGATATATTTACTATTAAATACATTTAAGCCTTTGTTTTCCATAGCCCCCATATTAAAAAAGTCGACAGCAACAACCATATAAACATCTAAATCATATTCTAAGTTAAACCTTTGTTCATCCCACCGCATAGCCCGCTTAAGCGCCTGTAGCGCAAAAACAGCGCGATTAACAGCACCTTTATCGACATAAAGCTCTAAACTCACTTTACGGCCAGATTGAGTAGTGAAATTATCTTGCAATAAATCGAAATCACCTGCGACTAAAGCAAACAGATAGCTAGGCTTAGGGAAAGGATCTTGCCAGGTTACCGTGCGTATTCCTTTGCCATCAGTTGAATCAGCTACTTTATTACCATTTGATAATAAATGCGGATAGGCAGCAGCATCAGCAATAATAGTAGTGCTATAAATAGCCAGCACGTCTGGCCTATCTAAAAAGTAAGTAATGCGCCTGAACCCTTCGGCTTCGCATTGAGTACAAAAAGTGTTATCGGCTAAGTATAAGCCTTCTAATGCTGTGTTATCTTGCGGAGAAATTTCAGTAACAATAGTCAACTGCGCATGATCAGCAAGCTCTGGCAAAATTAAACTGGTTTCAGTTTGCTGATAATCGCTAGCGATTAATTCGCGATCATCTACTGCTACCGACACTAATTCAAGTTTCAGACCATCTAAAATTAAAGGTTGACCTGGGCGAAGCTTAGCGACCTTCATCACACTAGTTACCTGTGTTGCTGTTGGGTTAAGTACAAAACGTAAATCAACATGACTAATAGTATAATCAGGTGACTTATAGTCAGTACGATATTTAACTAAGCGTGTATCAGTAGCAGAGGTCATTATTAATTCCTAACTGGTTTGTCGGAGAATAAAGCTAAAAAAGCCTGAAAAATCAGGCTTTAAAATATTATTTTGCGATTACAGTATTTTGCACACTTTCGGGTGGGGTTAAGCGTAATATTTTAATACCTAAATAGGCATAAATTATGGCTAATACTGGATTAATTAAGTTGAAAAAGGCATAAAACACATAGTCTAATGGGCTAACTTTCAACACACTATGCATATAGGCTCCACAAGTATTCCAAGGTATTAATGGGCTAGTTATAGTACCGCCGTCTTCAAGAGTACGAGATAAGTTGACCGGCGCTAAATTCCGTCGTTCATACTCTTCTTTAAACATTCTACCGGGCATAACTATCGACATATACTGATCAGCCGTTAGTACGTTAGTCACAAAACAGGTTGCAATAGTACTGGTAATTAATGAGCCGGTACTTTTAGCAAAATATAAAATTGAAGATACAAACTTACGCAGTAAACCAATTTTTTCTATAGTGGCGCCAAACATCATAGCGCTAAACACTAACCATACCGTATTAAGCATTCCAGCCATACCGCCGCCACTTAGTAGTTTATTTATCTCAAGATCATCAGTTGTAATACTAAATCCAGCAAAAAAGGTAGACCAAATATACTTAATAATAGCTAAAACTACAGGCATGTTAGTATCTATCATACTTAACAGTAGTTGCTGTTGAAATAGTAAGGCCCAAACTGCACCTAAGATGGCGCCAATAAACACAGTTGGAAAAGCGGGTACCTTTTTAATGGCCATAGCCAATAAAATAAATAATGGCACTAGCTGTACTAGGCCTATTTCAAAGTTAGCATTTAATGCCGAGCGAATTTCTTCAATTCGGTCTATATTGGTTTGCGGATCAGCATTAAAACCAATAATAGTGAATAAGATTAACGCTAAAACTATACTAGGTACTGTTGTCCATAACATGTGGCGAATATGCTCAAATAAATCAGCTCCTGCCACTGCAGGTGCTAAATTTGTCGTTTCGCTTAATGGCGAAATTTTATCACCAAAATAGGCACCAGAGACTATAGCACCAGCGGTAATAGCTGCAGATAAACCTAAGCCACTCGCCACACCGATTAAGGCTACACCTATAGTAGCAGCGGTTGTCCAAGAGCTACCTATACTTAAAGCTACAATAGCGCATAACAAACAACTTGCCGCATAAAACCAACTAGGGCTAATTAACTGTAAGCCATAATAAATTAAGGTTGGCACTGTACCTGACAGCATCCAGGTGCCGATTAAGGCGCCAACTGATAGTAGAATTAATACCGCCCCTAAGGATAAAGAAATACCTTTAACCATTGCCTTTTCGATGACTGACCAATGGTAGCCATTTTTTAAACCAACCAACACAGCTGCCGCAGTAGCGACAAATAGTGCCATTTGATTTGGTCCACTGGACGAGTTATCACCAAATAAATATACCGACAGCGATAACAAGATAATTAATACTATTAATGGTAATGAAGCATCAAAAAAACTGGCTTCTTTATATTTAGCTGTTGTCATTTGATAGCTCCACTAAACCCCATAAATGCCAGCACAGGATCCAGCACCCCTATTAAATTAAAAAACACCACTATAATTGCTATAGGGGTAAACCAGCGAATTGAGAAACGCCATAATCTATAACTCAGTGTGGTAGTCTGCAACTCTTGCTTTGATACTTGTTGCTTTATAATCCAACCAGCAAATAAGGCTATAACCAAACCGCCAAGTGGCAACATTATTGCTGAGGTTAAATAGTCAACAGCTTCAAAGTAATTACTTATCTTTTTGCCCATAATATCGAGCTCAAAACTAGCCCAAGGTGCAGCGGAAAAAGAAAATACAGTAAGTAAGCCAACTAGCCATAATGAAATTCCACTTCCAATAGAAGCTTGCCAACGACTTAATCCTTTAGATTCAACCAACCACGCAACTGTAGACTCGATCATGGCAATAGTTGAAGTAAACGCAGCAAAAACCAACATGACAAAAAATATAGTGCCAAAAAAAGTACCGAATGGCATACCACCAAAAGCTATTGGTAAAGTTACAAATATCAGTCCAGGACCTTCTGTCGGCTGCAAGCCATATTCAAACACTAAAGGATAAATTGCCATACCCGCTAATAGCGCAACAGAAGTATCAGCTAAGGCAATCCATAAAGTGGTTTTGCCAATAGAGATATTGTCGGGTAAATAAGCACCATAAATCATCATGGCACCTGAAGCTAAGCTTAAGCTAAAAAAGGCATGACCTAAGGCTAACAAAATACCATTAACAGATAATTTAGAAAAATCAGGGGTAAAAACAAAATCTAAGGCTTGATAAAAAGCACCGTTAATACCGGCATAAATCGCCATCACTATTAATAAAACAAATAATGTTGGCATTAAGTAGTTAACGGCTTTTTCTAACCCCTTATGAACGCCCTTACCCACCACAAAGACGGTAACACCTAACACTATGGCCGACCATGTCATTAAACTAATAGGATCTGCCTTTAATTGGCTAAAGGCTTGCCCAGTATCTGCAGCTGTTGCACCAGTAAATAAACCACTTGCAGTTTTAAAGGTATAAGACAAGGCCCAGCCAGCAATAACAGCATAAAAAGATAAAATAAAATAACTGGCGACTAAACCGCTCCAGCCAGCAATTTGCCAACGAGTACTTGCACCAGCCTCTATTGCTAAAGATTTAACAGATAAGCCTGGACTTTGTCGACCACGTCGACCAATCATTACCTCGGACATCATTACTGGTATACCAATCAGCAAGATACAGAGTAAGTAGACTAAGACAAAGGCACCACCACCATTTTGTCCCATGATGTAAGGAAACTTCCAAATATTCCCTAAACCAACAGCTGCGCCGGTTGCAGCCAATATAAATGCTAGACGGCTAGTCCACATTCCATGCATGGATTGTCGTGCTGACATAACGTAACCTTTATAATTATTATATTTTATACTTCTTAGCAAAAAGCGGTAACTTTACCGCTTTTTGCTGATTATCGCTTATTTTACTGTTTATTTAAGCTTGTTAGCTTTGTAAGATCAGCCGTTATATTCGCCGTTTCTTCTAGAAATGGGTCTAACTTTTCAATCTTCTCAGGAATATCATCTAAAGATGTTATTGCCGGTAAGTCAAAACGCTTCAATCTAGCATTTGCTCTAGTTAGCTGCTTAGCTTTATTTTCGTCACGATCGGCAATGCGAGTTTTTTCATTCAAGCTGATGCGCTTATCATCTTTATCTCGCTTATATTCAGCAATATCTTGCATTAAATACTGAAACTCAGGCTCAACTTTAATTCTAGCTTGATGTTTAGCCATTAATTCAGCAAAGAAAAGTTTAAGATTATTAATCGCACTATAGTCAGCGGCATTAATAGAATCCCAAGGTAAGGCATATTCTTCTGTACTTTCACCCCATTCTGCTGGTTCTATTGGGCTAGGCAATAAAATATCTGGAATAACGCCTTTATGCTGAGTACTACCGCCATTGATACGGTAAAATTTAGCAATGGTATATTGCACACTACCTAAGGGGTTGGAGAACATATCATATATGCGGCCTAAGCCTCGGTGTTGTTGTACCGTACCCTTGCCGAAAGTTTGCTCACCAATGATTACAGCGCGGCCATAATCCTGCATTGCTGCAGCAAAAATTTCTGATGCTGATGCACTATAACGATCCACTAATACAGTTAAAGGGCCATTATAATAAACAACGCCATCGTTATCGCGAGTCTCTGTTACTTTACCGTTACCTTCTCGAATTTGGACTACCGGACCTTTAGTAATAAATAAGCCTGTTAATAAAGTCGCTTCTTGTAACGAGCCGCCACCATTGCCACGTAAATCAACAACAATGCCATCAACATTTTCTTGCTGTAACTCTGCGATTAGCTTTTTAACATCTTCTGCTAAATTATTATAAAAACCTGGAATATTAATCACGCCAATTTTCTTATCTAACTTAGATAGTTGCGGTTTAAATACTTCAGCTTTTGCTGCACGGTCTTCTAAACGAATCTTATCCCGCACTATAGTGACAATTTGCGCTTTACTTGTTCCAATATCGGTAGCATTAACAACTTGCAACCTAACTGTACTGCCTTTAGGGCCTTTAATTAAATCGACTACATCATCTAAACGCCATCCGATAATATCAACAAAGTCTTCTTTATCTTGGGCAACACCAATGATTTTATCTTTAGGTTTTAATTTAGCGGACAGGTCGGCAGGGCCTCCTGGTACTAAGCTTTGGATAACGGTGTAGTCTTCATCTGCACGCAAGACTGCACCTATACCTTCTAGCGACAAATTCATTTCTTGTTGAAAGCGTTCTGCATTTCTTGGTGACAAATAGGAAGTGTGCGCTTCAATACTGCGGGCAAAAGAATTCATAATAAGTTGAAATACATCTTCGCTTTCAGTTTGTGCTAAGCGTTTTTTAGTATTTTTGTAACGTTTAGTTAAAACGGTAACGGCCTCTTCATCCGTTTTACCGGCAAGCTTTAAATTAAGCACATCAAATTTAACCCGCTCGCGCCAGATTTCATTTAACTCGGCAACATTTTTGGGCCACTCAGCGTCTTTTCTATCGTAGACGTAGTAGTCCTCTGCATTAAAATCAAACTTTTTTTCTAATAGTGATAATGCATAATCAAAACGTTCTGCCCGTTTAGCTAAAGTGATATTAAAGATATCAAAAGCAAAACTTAAATTGCCTTTATTAATACCATCATCAAACTTATCACGATATTGTTCAAAACTATCAACTTCAGCCTTTGTCAGCACATTTCGATAATAATCTAAGTTTTTCAGATAAGTATCAAACATTTGCGATGACAGTTCATCATCAAGCTGTATCGATTTATAATGGCTACGGGTAAATAATGCACTTATACGCTTACTGGCTGTGGCATGCTGAGAATCTTGAGAGACCACTGGTAATGTAAAAGGCTCAGGTGCAGCGTCAGCTACTACATTAACGCTAGCAACACAGAATAAGGCGGCTGCCAATACGGATAGTTTATTCATAAGCTACTCTATTTAGTCAGGCTAAATACAAACTGTCCTGACGGGTTTTAATTACCATACCAGAACCTAATTGTACTGTTACATCAGCTTTATTTACTTCTAATACCGTAGCTAGCATAGGCATTTTTCCTAATTTAACCAGTACATTAGCCCCTACTACTACTGCATCTGTCGCAATAGCTTCAAGTTTAACGGCTGGGGCTGAAGGTGATGTAACTTGAGATTCTTTGGCGGCTTCAACTTTCGGTTTTACTGCTGCTTTAGAGTGGCTTGGTTTCGTTTTGTTCAGATGTTTTTTATTACGAGGTTTATCTACAGCTGAGTCACTATCAGTTGCTGCTGATTCTGCTTTAGTAGCCGCTATCTTTGCTTTACGCTTCTCTGCTGCTTTAGCTTTGCTTTCTTTAAGAGTAACAGCTGCATGCTCAGCTTGTTGCTCATCAATAATGTCTCCTGCCGCCCCCTCTAGATCAACACGAGCTACTCCTTGCTTAGTGGCGGCAAGGTAACGCCAGCTTGAGGTATAAACTCTAAGCGCTTGGCGTAACTGAGTTTTACTAATTGGGCTATCCGCTGCAAGCTTTGCAGCTAAATCCTGAAAGATACCGACTTTTAGCGGTTTAACTTCACCACTTAAGCTAAAGCAAGCGGGATACTCTGCAGCCAAATAGGCAATAACATCTTTGGTTGTGGTTAATTTTTGGTTCTGTTCGGTTGGGGTGGTCATTTACTCTTCACTCTTCATCATCAGTAGTATCCAAAGCCAGCTTACGATTTTGTAGCTGTTGGCGCATATAAGCCAACGCCCAATCTATTAATTCATGTTCATCGACATCAAGCAAAACTGTACTGCCTCTTAATTCATCCCAAATTTTTGGGAATAATATATCAACTTGCTCAACACTGACATCTTCTGGTATTTTTTGCCAAACAGCATGATAAATTGTATTAATTTTATCAGCTACTAACTCTTCTTCACCTTCCCAGTCTCCCACTTCAGAAACTTGGAATAAATAATCTTGAATAGAAACTAGGTCTTTCATAAAGTTTTAGCCAAATGTAATTCAAATAATTCAACTATTTTCTCAAGGCCAGCTTGATCATCCGTGTTAAAGCGATTAAATAAAGGGCTATCTATGTCTAATACCGCTATTACCTCACCAGCGTGACGAATAGGTAATACGATTTCAGAGTTACTGGCGCTATCGCAAGCTATATGCCCTGCAAACTGATGGACATCAGCAACTAGTTGCACTTCACCTGTTGCAACAGCTGTACCACATACTCCCTTACCCACTGGAATACGCACACAAGCAACTTGACCTTGAAAGGGGCCTAATACTAACTCATCTTGGCGTAAGATATAAAATCCTAACCAATTAACGTCTGCTAACTGATTAAATAATAGCGCACTTAAGTTTGCCATATTCGCAATCAGATCCGACTCACCTTCTATTAAAGATATCGTTTGCTGTGCCAACAAGCGATATAACGCAACTTTCTCACTCGACATGAATTCAGTATTCTTAATAAAATAATAGCCCGTTACATTACTCGGTTTAACGGCGAATTTAAACCTCTTATCAGCAAAGATTTAGCTTAGGGGTATTATTCATCGCCTAATTTAACTTATTAGCTGATAATTTAAGCATAATTGTTAGTGTATTTAGGCTCGCTGTGGGTTTGCTGGATAATAGCAATCAGCTTCTTGCGCCTGATGTTTAAAATGTCGAGTATCTTTAAAGGGTAACTTCATATAACCACCGACACCAAGATCGGTAATTAGAGACACTTTATGCAAAATTCCTTGCAACAAACTATTAAACTCTTGCGCTGCACTACTGTCGAGCAAGCGATAGTAGCTATGCACTTTCATATTTAACTCTGTCACCTCAAAAATAATACAACCAGTATGTCGAATAAGGTTTAAGCTTGCTATATCATCCATAATGGCATCAGGTAAGGTTAATTGTTCATCAGGATCCCTACCATCCTCAAAGTAAGAATGCTGCTTGCTGGCTTCTTCTGCGCTAAGTACAGGCGCCATTAGGTATGGAATACTTGCATCATCTGGCGCAATAAAAGGTTGTTCTCTATGCTCACGACTAATGTGAATAGTATTTCGAGCATTAAATAAACAAGCTTTAAAGGTACCCACTCGAGTAATAGATTGCGCTAACATTACTACGTTATTAACGGCTAAAGAAAAAGCTGCGCTAAGCTTTGCATCATATAAATTTAAGCTGGAGTCGATATAAATTCCACCACTTTGCCAATGCACCACTAAACCGCCAACTACAGGATATCTTGCTAAGCGGCCAACTGCGGCTATAAACGCTTTTTCTGTGTCTCCCATACCTTGTAAATAATTTTTATAGTATTTTTCTAATTGCACATCATCTACATAAGCTATGCCATCCTCATCACTTGTTTCACGTAAAAACGACTTTCGTGATGAATAGACAACGGTATCAAGTTCATAAAGTTTAGGACTGACCCAAACCGGCAATAATGGGCTATCGTCAAATAACTTTATATCTGGCAATACTAAATTCTTTAACCTAGGCATATGTTGCAAAAAGTAATCACCCGCTTGGTTACGCAAGTAACTATCGTCAGCCAGTAAACTATCAAGCATAGTTGCAAACTCAAAGGGTAAGCCTAAACTACGTGCCGGTATCGCTTTAGAACCAAAGCGACAGGACTGTCCAGACGCTAAAGCATATAAAGTACCAGCTACCCCTTGCTCATCAAAGCGAGGGCTAGATAATGCACCTGTGCGTTGCTCCTGCCCTATAAAATACACATCACCCATCCGCGCATTAGACGTTTGTATATCAGAGGACATTAGTTGCATCACATTAGTAGCAACATATTGGCCATGGCTGTCCAGCTGGGCAAAGACTGACGAACCCCAATCAATAAGTGCTACTTTTCCTGTCTCTTCATCAATCACTAAATTTGAAGGCTTAATATCACCATGCACTATGGGCTGCTCCAGCCCCTCTTTTTGGTGTTGGCGCAAAACTTTTAATAAGTCTGCTAACTGACAAGCTATGTCTATAATGGTTCTAACAGGTAAGCGACCATGCTTTAAACTGTAATGCTCAAGATCCACTCCTTTGGCCCGCTGCATCATTAAGATGCCCTGTTTTTTTATAACTTGATAGGTAATATACGCAGGTACATTAGGGTGTTTAACTTGAGATAACATATAGGCTTCATCAGCCAGTTTGTCTTGGATATGTTGCGGCAGGTTAATTCGAGAGAACTTAAAAACACAGTGCTGCTCGCTGGCATCTAAACCCGCAAAGGCAAAACCATAAGCCCCTTTACCAATAAGTTCTATTTCGCGATAACCTAGTTTTTTTAACTCATTAATACACAATGCTACCCAATCTTTAAGTTTTTTGGCATCCAAAGAGTTCAGTAAATAAATTGACTGTTCTTCAGGAATATAAAAATTCCTTAAAGGAGCCTTATCTAACGATTTATCAGGCATAGCATTGTTAACCATAAAAAAACCCACTGTATACAGTGGGTTTTAACAAAATTGCCTACAGTTGCCAAGCTATTAACTCGCCTTTGCCGTAAAACAATTCTTCATTGTTTTAACTCAGAGCAACTAACATAGAAACAGGTTGTTCTAAATACTGTTTCCATAGGTTTGTAAAGCGCGCAATAGTACCGCCATCAATTACTCGGTGATCACCTGACCAACTAATTTGCATTAGTTGTCTTGCTTCAACTTCACCTTTAGCGTTAAACCTAGGTAAAGTTTGTACCTTGCCTAAAGCAACAATTGCCACTTCAGGTTTATTAATGATTGGCGTAGCTACTGTACCACCTAAAGCACCAATATTTGAAATACTGATAGTACCGCCTTTTAAGTCAGCTGGGCTAACACGCCCCTCCCGCGCCGAGTCAGTTAGGCGTGTTAAATGCTGAGCAATTTCAATCACCGTTTTATCTTGGCAATCTTTTATATTTGGCACTAACAAACCCACTTTAGAATCTACAGCTATACCAATATTATGCTGGGCAAAATAGGTTAATTCAGTACAGTCAGCATTAACTTGGCTGTTCATTACAGGGAACTGTTTGATTGCTAACGATAATGCTTTTATAAAAAACGGCATCATGGTCAGCTTAATACCCTGCTGCTTGTATTGTTCTTTTAAGCTAGCGCGTAAGGCAATTAACTCAGTTAAGTCAATCTCTTCACAATAAGTAAAATGCGGAATGGTAGAAACGGAGTCTGTCATTTGCCGAGCCATAACCGCTTTAATGCCTTTTATTGGCTCTACGCGGTTTCCAGACACTGCCTGTTGAGTTGGCTGCGCTGTTGTTTTAGCTGCAGCAGCTTGGCTGTTATTAGCCGCTAAAAAGGCATGAATATCGTCTTTATAAACTCGACCTTTTTCACCCGTTCCAGGTACCTTGCTAATATCAACATTAAGTTCGCGAGCTAAACGACGAACCGCTGGGCTTGCTAAAGCCTTGCCATTAGCTGCAGTCGTTGTAGCGACTGCTTCTTTATTGTTAACCGCTGCTGCAGCTGTATTAACTGCAGGTGCTGAAGATGTTGCAGCTACCACTTTGCCACTGCCTGCATGTTGCATAGCAAATAACGGCTGATGTACCTTTGCAATCTCGCCCTTGGCATAATACAGCTTAGTGACAACACCAGAGTATTTTGCCGGTATTTGCACTAGTGCTTTGTCAGTCATTACATCACAAACTGGCTGATCTTCTACAATCTCATCACCTTCTGCAACTAACCATTCAACAACCTCACACTCAACTATACCTTCACCAATATCGGGTAAAATAAAGTCTTCACTATTTTGCATCGTTGTATTGCTTTGTGCTGCATTAGTTTGCGCAGAAGCCGTCACTTCCATTGCAACATTTGCAGCATTGCTAGCGGCATTATCTACACCAACTGCAGGGTTTTTCTCTGCTGATTGCTCAACTTCACCAGCAAGAATCATCTCAAACAACGGCTCATGAACCTTAGCAATTTCACCTTTAGCATAATAAAGTTTAGACACTATACCATCATGTACTGCAGGTATTTGTACTAACGCTTTGTCGGTCATGACATCACAAACCGGCTGATCTTCTTTAACCGTATCGCCTTCTGCAACCAGCCACTCTACAACCTCACATTCCACAATACCTTCGCCGATATCTGGCAGAATAAAGTCTTTTTTCATCACTGCCTCCTTAGAAGTTAATGGCACGCTTAATAGCTTCGTATGTTTTTAAGTGATCAGCAACATACTCTTTCTCTAGCGCTAGAGGGTAAGGGGTATCTAATCCACACACACGCTCTATTGGGCTTTCTAAATGTAAAAAGCACATTTTTTGAATAGTAGCGGCTATTTCTCCGGCAAAACCACCGGTTAACGGCGCTTCATGGTTAATGACTAAACGGCCAGTTTTCATAACAGATTGAGCAACAGTTTCTGCATCCCAAGGTAAGATACTGCGTAAGTCGATAACTTCGCATGAAATACCTTCTTTGGCTGCCATATCAACGGCTTTTTGCACAATTTCCATCTGAGCACCCCAAGCTAAAACGGTAATATCTTTACCTTGCTGGGTAACTTCAGCTTTACCTAGTTCAATTTCATAATACTCTTCAGGCACTTCACCCGTTGATGCCCGATATAACTTTTTAGGTTCAAAAAAGATAACCGGATCTGGGCTAGCTATTGATGCCAGCAATAACCCTTTAGCTTGGTATGGGTTGCGTGGAATAATCACTTTTAAACCAGGTGTATGAGCAAAATAAGCTTCTGGCGATTGGCTATGATAATGTCCACCAGCAATACCACCACCGTATGGACTTCTTAACACTAAACCGCCGACGTTAAACTCATCACCAGAACGATAACGGAATTTGGCCGTTTCATTCACAATTTGGTCAAATGCTGGAAAGATATAGTCAGCAAATTGAATTTCAGCTACTGGCTTCATACCTTGTGCTGCCATACCATTAGCAAAACCAGCTATACCTTGCTCGGTTAATGGGGTATTAAAGCAGCGGGCTTTACCGTATTTTTCTTGTAGTTTGCTAGTAGCACGAAATACACCACCAAAGTGGCCTACATCTTCACCAAAACAAACCACGCTGTCATCTTTAGCCATAGCTAAATCAAGCGCATTATTAATGGCTTGCAACATATTCATTTTTGCCATTAGTCTAATCTCCCCGCCGTAATCGGATACGCATCTGGATATTTACGGATATGCGCTTTTAATTCATCTAATTGTTGCTGCAATGCAGGAATTGGCTCTTTATAAACATCGCTTATTAAATGTTCAATACCTGGTTTAGCTACTTTTTCAGCCACTTTTAAAGCTTCAAGTATCTCGCTTCGCAGCGCATCAATAGTCGACTTATCCTCTGCTTCGTTTAACCAGCCTTTTGCTATTAACCATAAACGATAACGTGAAATAGGATCATTATGACGCCATTTTTCCTCTTCTTCTTTCGAACGATAACCACTTGGATCATCTGAAGAAGAGTGAGCGCCTAAACGATAGGCCATAGCCTCAATTAAAATTGGCTCGTTATGTTCTAAAGCATAATCACGCGCCATTTTAGTAGCTTGATACACAGCAAGAATGTCAGTGCCATCGACACGAATTGCTTTCATGCCATAACCAACACCACGGCTAGCAATACCGTCACCAACAAATTGCTCATTCGCTGGGGTTGAAATAGCATAACCATTATTACGGCAGAAAAATATCACTGGTGCCTTATGCACTGCAGCCATATTTAAACCAGCATGAAAGTCACCTTCAGAAGCAGCACCCTCACCAAAGTAGCAAATAGTGGTATTTTTTAAGCCACGTAGCTTTTGAGCATAGGCATAACCACTAGCTTGTGGGATTTGCGTACCTAAAGGCGAAGATATTGTCATATAATGAATATCTTTACTGCCATAATGCACCGGCATTTGCCGGCCTTTACCTAAATCCTTTTCATTAGAAAACAGTTGATTCATAAACTGCTCTAAGCTAAAACCGCGATAACGCAATGCACCCTGCTCGCGATATTGCGCCATTATCATATCTTTATCATCTAACGCGGCTGCACTACCAACTGTAGTTGCCTCTTCACCAAGGCACTGCATATAAAAGCTGATTCTGCCTTGTCGTTGTGCTGCTAGCATACGCTCGTCTAATACACGTACAAACACCATAGTGTCATACATTTTAAGCGCAGTAGTTTTATCTAATTCAGGTTCTGTAGCACCATCATATAAACTACCATCATCACGTAAAATACGTAGCGTAGGAATTTTTAACGCATCACCAGCAGTGAACTCTGCAGTGTGCACCGTGGTAATGGTGGCGTTATTTGGATTAGTCATAGGGTGTCTCTTATTTGTTATACATGATAGACATGTTGATCAAAGTGCCATTAAAAAACTATAGAGCACTCATCTTTACCGCAACTTATATGCGTTTCCCCGTTTATGTCAGACACAGTCTGGTACCGGTTTGTTCTGATTATAATCGGCGCAACTTTACCTTTACGTAAAGTGCATTGCAACCTAGCACTGTTAATTAGGCCATAATATTGCTATTAAACTGTCAGTATAAATTTACTGCCTATTTAAATTAAATGCTGGCTAACCGTTGTTGGCACTACCATCAGCATAGACCGCTGACCAATAGCAACATTGGCATTAGGAAATATTATAGCCTCACCTTCTTGTTCAACTCTGTGCTCTATTTCACTATCAGTCGCCAATAAGGTTCCTACCGGATAAGAGGTAAAGTTTTCCACATCACTCGCAAAGTTTAAGCTAAAAGCTTCGGTTTGCTTATTAATGGCACGGGATACTTGATACAAAGCAAAATCTGACTCAACAAAAGGTTTTGTGGCTACTTCTGGCAAACTGACTAAATCACGTAAGCTTTGTCGTACCTTGCTAAAACGTGCCATATCGTTTTGACCAAAAGGCCGTACTTTACCTAATTCAATAGTAAAAGAATCCGCGCCGTGGGTATTAGATGCATAATAACTAAATGTTGATGCAGGGGTGTGCATTAATAAAACAGTAGTAACATCGCAAGCCTGTAAAAACTCAAACTGGTCTTTATGCCATGGTTTGCCATGTAAATAAGGATAGACTGCGAACTTTTCAAACCTTGAACCACGAATAGCAGTATGTAAGTCGTACAAGATACGCTGCCGTGGATTAGCACTATTAACAGTATTTTGATAAAACTGACTAACATAATCTTCAATTGCTTTAGCACGAAGTCGCTCAGGGTTTATTGCGGCATCGCCTAAACTATGGTGGCCTGAAAATAAACGATTCAAATTCTCGGTAATCTCACGCTTTTCAGCTAACATCGCGGGTAGATTGCCAAAGATAACTAATAAGCGATGCTGAAGAGTTAAGGTCTCTTGTAATATATCTCGAACTAATTCAGCACAGATTTCAATTGGTGCGGTTTCATTACCATGAATACCACAAGACAAAACAATATCTTTAGTTATATTAGAATTAGCCGGTTGAAAAGCAATTATTCCTGTGTCGTATATTTCTACTTCAGTTTGATTGGTCAATAAAAACTTTTGCGCCGCTAACTGGACAGGGTTAGCTAAACTTAATGCTAAAAAATCATATTGAGGAATAACATTTTCTACCATTGACTTACCTCCTATTATCTAAACTGGCTTAATTCTATCCTAGTTTAGACAACAGGCAAAATTCTTAGCCACAACATAACACCGGCACTAGATTAAAGTGCAGCAAACTCCTCAACCCGATCCTTACCTGATTTTTTTGCTTGGTACATAGCGTGATCAGCATCAGCCAATAGTTGTTTTAATTGATAACCAGAACTCGCTGAATTACTGACACCAAAGCTAGCACTGAGTATAAAGCTATAACCGCTTTCTGCTGTGTCGATTGAATTAATAGCTTCTCGGCAAATCTCGGCCAGCAACATGGCTTTATCTGGCTGGCAACCAGGCAATAGAATAGCAAACTCCTCACCACCTATCCGGCCAAAAACGTCATTATTGCGCATAAAGTTACGGCAGGCTTTAACCACTTGTCGCAAGGCCCAATCGCCGGTTACATGGCCATATTCATCATTAATACGTTTAAAACTGTCTAGATCAAATAATATTAATGACACCGCCTTATTATTTTTTTGGCAATATTCTAAGGAAATTTTTGCTTGGTTATTAAAGTGATAACGGTTACTGATCCCAGTTAAATGATCAAATTCTGCTAATAATTTAAAGCGTTTGCGGCCAAGTACTGCTCGAACAGCTAACACACTAGCAATAAAAAGTACTACTACTAATAAAGTCATTACTAAACGGTGGTTTTTAACTTCTTGCTCATAAATGTTCTTTTGCAACAACAGTACTTCATTATCTTTATCTAATAAGGCTATACGCTGATTTTTACTTTGTATTTCACCTCTGGCTAAGTAAAAAGCTTTTTGTTGAGATAATCGATCATTATTATAAGTTTGATTAACATCACTAAACTCTTCTAGACTTTTTAATGCAGCCTCACTGTCTCCTAGCTCACGATAAGCTTGATATTGGGCTTCATAAGCTCTTAAATGAGCTTTATGAATACTTACAATCTCACCTGTATTCAAAGCAAGATTAGCGCTTTCTAATGCTCTTTCGTGATAATTTAAACCATTGTATGCATAAGCGTAAAACGCATAATATATAGTATTGATAAAAGGATACTTAGTCGCTTTAACAGCAGGCATCTGTTTATCTAACATTAATAAAGCGCCGCTAAAATTCTGCTCCTTTAATAAAAACTCTATTTTATAAGCATGAATAATAGTAGCCCATAGCATCTCATTTACTGAGCTACATGAATCAATAGCAACAGGGTAAATACGTTCAAATTCAACTTTTTCATCCAAGTTTAATAAGCTATCCGCATAAAGTTGATAACCAATACATTTATACCTAGGATCTTGAGCATTTTCTATTAGCTGTAAAGCATAAGACTTGGCTAAGCTATAAACCCCTAAGGTATTGTATAACATTGACTTTACGCCTATGCCATTTTCAAGAGCCGACGGAGTAGTAACAAATTTTTCTAGCTCATCTAATTTATCTAGATAATAAAATACGTCCATATACTGTTTTATTAACAGATAACTATTAGAAATAACGGCTATTGAGCGATAAGCTAATTCTTTATCTTCACTATCGATAATATTTTTAAGTACGCCAATAGCAGCTAAATGCTTACCATTATAAGCAAGTGAATAACCATATAAGTATTGGTAATAATCATGCTCAGTCTTTGACAAACTTAATTTGCTTTCACTAATTTCAATGAGTATTTTTGATAAGTTGGCTGGCTGAGAGCTTTTTATTAAGTCAGCATAGGCTAGCTTTTCAGCAATGCTAGCTGTCGCTTCAGGCGAGTTTCTATCTTTTTGTAATGCAAAACTAGGCAAAGCCATACCAAACAAAAAAACAATAAACAGAGCCGTTTTTATCACTAACTTTAAGAGTGCCAAGTGTTTATCCTACATTAGCCAATATTGGCTCATTTGTATTTGATTGTTCTTCAGTCGGTATTTTATCATTTCGTACTGAGTTTTCGTGCGACTTTTTTGTTGGCTTAGGCTCTTCAGATGGTTGTTTTTTAGGCTCTTCATCAGGTTGCTTTTGTGGTTCTTCTGCAGGCATGATCCCGCAAACTAATCCAGTTCTAGCTTTTAACGCTATTTCTAACTCATAAACATTTTGCTGCTGCAGTGCTGCTAACACCTTAGTATCGCTAATTTCAGTATGCAATAACTGCTGCAGCTCGTCCGGCGTTGCTGTTGTTAATGCAGCATTATTGGCGATATTTTCAAGTATATTGATAACATTATTCATTAATACGTCCCTGTTAAAGTTTATTGTTTGAGTTAATTAAAATTTATTTTAACTGCATCTTGATAGACATAACGACCAGTTAAACGACAAGCTATAAAACCGGATTTAGTTGCAGCTATGATCGCCGCTTTATTTTTTGGATCTATTTGCATATAAATTGTCTCTATTCCTAAATTAAGCAGTTTAACAACGATAGTGCGAACTACTTCTACCGCTACACCTGTGCCTTGACCAATAGGTAGTAACATTACGCCTATTTCAGCTGTTTTATTATTTAATTCAAGATTAGGTAAGCCACAAATACCATAATCATCAGCAGTCACTTTATGTTTTATGGCTAAAATTAAACTATTATATTGGTTTTGCTTTTGTTTATTTAGCATCAGGTTAAGCATAGTCTCTGTTTGATGCAACGAAAGTGGTGGTGCAATATAACGCATAGTTTTATTGCAACCATATAAATTAGCTAATAAAGCTAATGAAGAGCTGTTTACAGGCTGCAAACTTAGCCTAGTAGTTTCAAATGTAAAGTAGCTTAAAATATGCTCACTATTTGTCAGCTGCATCGTTTGATAGCTCACTAGCCGCTAATGCCGCTAAGCGGTTTAATAAATCGGTATTTAATTGCATTTTTTGACATGGCGGCAGCACTAAGGTAGTTTTAAAATCCATTTTTGCTGCTGCCAAGTTTGCTAAAGGTAAAAATTCCATCCGCGGTTGCTGTAATGGTAAGGTTTTAGCTTCATATAAAATCACCTCATGTGTTAGCGGGTAATAGTCAGCCAGCAAATCAACTAATAATTGTTTATATTCTGAACTAGTACTAAATTTAGCTAAACTCCTATCACCTGCTACACCTACTTGCCATAAAATCAAATAAGCCGCAGTATCAATCGTTCGTTGATAAAACATAAACTGGCTAGCTTCATAATGCTGACAGCCATATTGCCCGGGGTCTATACCTAGGTCGGCGATTAAACAATCTTCTGCTGATATCCCAGGTTCCATATAGGCATAAAAGCCTAGTTGTTTGGCCTGTTTAATAGCATTGTGTGGCACCCAAGCAAATACACCAGGGTGACCATAAAAAGCACCTACTACTTTTTTATTTAATTTAACCTGTGCCAACATTGCATCAACCATCTGATAATAAGTCTCCATGCGTGACTTACCCTCAGCATAAAATGGTTGCAATGATCGGACATCAGAATTCATCTGACTAATCCATTGTTCAGTCACACCATCAGACACTAGTACAAAGACTACATCAGCTTGTTCAATGTGACTACGAGATATTGGGCTAATATGCGCCCCTAAAGTCATGCCAGTACCGACACAAACTAAGCTAGCTTTTTGCAACTTATTCCCTGTTTGCTTTAAATTCTACAATTATTCAGCAGTCTAGCACTGGCTATAGACTGTTGAAACCACTTTATTACATTAAGGTTGCGTTACAGTTGCTAAATTTGTGTGAAAACCTGGCTAACAAAGTTTTTTGCATCTTGCTCTAACTGTAATAAGTGTGCTTGGTCAACAAAGCTTTCTAAATATATTTTATAACTCGCTTCTGTGCCTGATGGCCGTGCTGCAAACCAACCATTGCGAGTGACGACTTTAACCCCACCAATAGCAGCTTTATTTCCTGAAGCCGAAGTTAACACAGATGTAATCTCATCACCTGCTAAATGGGTTTGACTTACACTAGTTATATCCAGATTTTTTAATGCATTCTTTTGTTCTAACGTAGCCGTAACATCAAGACGTTGGTACAAGGGAGCACCTAGCTCTCGGGTTAAAGCTTGGTATTGCTGATAAGGATCAACCCCCGTTTTTGCTAGCATTTCTGCCGCTAATAAACCCAAAATAAAACCATCTTTATCAGTAGACCACACAGTGCCATCAAAACGTAAAAAACTAGCACCTGCACTTTCTTCGCCAGCAAAAGCTAATTTGGCTTGATGCAAGCCATCAACAAACCATTTAAAACCAACAGGTACTTCATATAAAGTATAACCTCGACTTGCCACAACACGATCAATTAAGGCGCTGGAAACTAAGGTTTTGCCTATAGCTAAATCAGAATGCCACTGTTGTCTATTAGCTAATAAGTAATTTATTGCTGTAGCAAGGTAATGATTTGGATTCATTAAGCCACCGGTCGCGGTGACAATACCATGGCGGTCAAAGTCTGGATCATTGCCAATAGCAATATCGTACTGATCTTTTAATTTTATTAAGTTCGACATGGCATAAGCAGAAGAGCAATCCATACGGATTTTGCCATCTTTATCCAACGGCATAAAAGCAAAAGCAGCGTCTACCTTGTCATTGACAATAGTCAGATTTAAACCATAACGTTCTGCTATGCGCGGCCAATAAGCAATACCCGAGCCGCCCATAGGATCAACAGCTATCTTGATATTGGCTTTAGCAATAGCTGCCATATCAATCACATTTTCTAAATCATCAACATAATGCTGAATATAATCAATATGCTGACAATAACCTGATGCCAAGGCTAATTGATAAGGCATCATTTTAACGCCTTCTAAATCTTTACTTAATAAAGTATTAGCTCGCTGCTCAATCCAGTCTGTTACCTCTGTCCCTGCCGGCCCACCATGAGGTGGATTATATTTAATCCCGCCATCTTCAGGCGGATTGTGTGATGGGGTAATCACAATGCCATCGGCTAACTGCTCAGTTTGACCTTTATTTTGACTTAAAATAGCATGAGAAATAACTGGTGTTGGCGTATAGCCTAGATCTTTTTGAATACAAACCTGAATTTTATTAGCAATTAGCACTTCAAGTGCTGAAGCAAAAGCGGCCTCAGATAAGGCATGGGTATCTTTGCCTAAAAATAAAGGACCTGTAATACCATGTTGCTTACGATAATCAGCAATAGCTTGGCAAATTACTAAAACATGAGGCTCATTGAAGGTATGTTGTAAAGCGCTGCCTCTATGGCCTGAGGTGCCAAAGCTGACTTTATGCTCTGGGTACTGAAACACATCTGGTTCAAGTACATAATAGGCAGTCATTAAACGACTAATGTTGGGCACTAAGGCCGCAGGAACAACCTGGCCTGCTAACGGATGTAATGACATGATAATTCCTTAAAGTAAATCGCGGATCCGCTCAGCTTCAACCTCGGTATAGCCTAATTTCATTGCTGCTTCTGTTAGCATCAACTTTTTACGGGTGGTATTTGAGTTAGTCATTACCCAAAACTCCGTATTAGGAATTTGTTTAGGGTTAGTACTACTACCCGCTTCAGATAACTCATCATGAGAGCGGCCAAAATATAATCTATTACGTCCTTTAATCTCCAGCACAGCTGGAAACTGCTTAGCATGTGCCCTGGCTAATACGGATAAAATAAATAGAAACCTACCTACCACACTAGATTCAGCTTGTAACTCTTGACGATTAATTAAATCAAATACCGACGTCTGAACTGGGGTTTTCGCTGTCTGTTCTGTTGCTAATTGAGCCTCTGGTTGAACCTGCGGCAGAGCCGCTTGTGCATCACCCAATAATAGCCTACGTAAAATATCTGAGGCGCTTTCACCTATTTGCTGTGTTTGCCCAGCAATATACTGATATAACTCTTCATCAATTTCGATGGTTTTCATATATTTATTCCACCTACAAAAATTTCTAACATTATATAAAGCCTTATCGACTGACGCCAGCAACATCCTTTGATAAACTAGCTATCATTTATATTCATTGAGTTTACTATGCTATTACATACACATTGTACTGGTTCTGGCGAACCTATAGTACTTATCCATGGCCTATTTGGTAGTTATGAAAACTTAGGTGTTATTGCTCGCAGCCTTGCGGAAGATTACCATGTTATTAACATTGATGTTCGCAATCATGGTCAATCGCCACATAGTGAGCAGATGAGTTACCCATTAATGGCCGAAGACTTGCTACAGACCTTAGAACACTTAGGCTTAACTAAAGTATCTATATTAGGGCACTCTATGGGGGGCAAACTAGCCATGGCATTTGCGCTTGCTAACCCAGAGCGCGTGCACAAACTAATTTTAGCTGATGTAGCGCCTGTGGTGTACCCTGCTAGGCACCAACAAATTTTAGCTGCCTTAAATTCAGTCCCACTAGATAAAATTCAAAGCCGCAGCGAAGCCGATAAATATTTAAGTAAATATATTAGTGAGCTTGGTGTACGCCAGTTTTTGCTAAAAAGCTTGCATAACCAGGATGACAACTTTAATTGGCGATTTAATTTAGCTACCTTGGTAGAGCAGTATGCAAATATCATTGGCGAGCCGCAACAACAAGGCGTATTTACTGGCGATTGTTTATTTATTAAAGGTGAATTGTCAGACTATATTTTGCCTGAACATAAAGAGCAAATACTTACTCATTTCCCTAAAGCTAAAGTTAAAATTATTCAAGGAACCGGTCATTGGCTACATGCCGAGAAGCCTGCTGTTTTTACTAGACTAGTACAGGATTTTTTATCTGCATAAGGGCATAATTAAAGCCAACTTATGCTATAGTGCGCTCAATTTTTTATGGGCAGGGGAAATAAATTGGCTTTTGAGCAAATTGAAACGCTTGGATTATGGCTTGGCTTATTGATTTTATACGGCTTTATCGTCATGGCGATCTTAGATGTATTAAAAAAAAGCAAGGTACCTAAGTATGGTCAAATCTTTGTTTGGCTAGTGTTATTTCTCTCGCCACTGGTATTTGTTATTAAAAGCGTAATACCGTTATTTCTTGAGTAAGAAGGTTAAGATTAATGGCTAAGATTGCCACTGATCGCACCACCATAGATTTGTTTGCACAAGATAAACGTCCAGGGCGGCCTAAAACAAATCCATTGCCTAGGACAGAGCAGCTAAAGCTGAATAAGCGCAATCAAATCAAGCGTGATCGCAGTAAAGGTTTAAAACGTATAGAGTTCAAAGTGTCTGATCAATTGTACCAACAGCTAAGTCAGCACGCTAGCGACGCCGACATGACGCGAAGCGCCTATATTGAACATATTTTGACACAACTTTTGACCAGGTAAGAAGGTTAGATAATGGCTACAGTAGGCATATTTTTTGGTAGTGATACCGGCAACACCGAACATATCGCTAAAATGATCCAGAAAGAGTTAGGCAAACATTTATTTGATGTCCGTGACATCGCAAAAAGTAGCAAAGAAGACATTGCTGCTTTTGATTTAATTTTATTTGGCATCCCTACTTGGTATTATGGTGAAGCGCAATGCGACTGGGATGATTTTTTCCCAGACTTAGAAGAAATTGACTTCACTAATAAACTGGTCGCTATTTTTGGTTGCGGTGATCAAGAGGATTATGCTGAGTATTTTCTGGATGCTATGGGCACCTTACGTGACATTATTGAACCTAAAGGCGCAATTATTGTTGGTCAATGGCCAACGGCTGGCTATAATTTTGTGGCCTCAAAAGGCTTAGCTGATGAAAACCATTTTGTTGGTTTAGGCATAGATGAAGATAGACAACCTGAATTAACCGAACAACGGGTTAAAGATTGGTGTAAACAAATCTATGAAGAATTAAGCCTAAAAGAGTTTGAAGGTCTGTAAAAGCTAATGCTAGTACCAGCCAGTGGATTAATTTTACTGTCTGGTGCTAGACCACCACTAAAATTCAACATACTTAGTTAAAAGTTAGCTATTTCAATTAGCTTTAACTAGGCCGATATTGCGCTTTTTTACGAACATAAACCGTTCGCAGCACTTCACAAACTATATTACCCTCTTGGTCTTTAACATCAATTCTGAACTGTGGAAAATATTTATCACCGTCGGCTGTTGCTTGAAGTATTTCTTGCAATCTATCTTCGGTTAAATAAAACTCTGCGGTAAGCTTACCGTGGCCTGGCTGTAAAAAATTAATTTCAGCCTGCCTATCCCACACATAATACTGATCACCTAATACGCCCATTAACATTAATGGATAAATAGGATCGGTCATAGAAAACATAGAGCCGCCATATTGGCTGCGATTAATATTCTTAGTCCATGGCCGAGACTTTAGCTCAATTTTGCAGTAGCAAAAGTCTTGATCTAGTGTTGTTATTTTAATGCCTGTAAAAAAAAACGGCGGCCAGCAATTTATTAATCGCCGCATAACCTTTGGTTTAAATAACCACTTCATATAAATACTCTGGTATGACCTGTTATTGGTATTTTAACAAGGCTTGACTTAACTACAAGTGATAGCTAAATCAAAATAGCTAATTTGCTTAATAGTTTAATCCCTTTATAATCGGGTCAAATTCAGAATTAAGTTTGAGGTCTTATGTCAGATCATAATAGCGAACTGCGCAAAGCTGGTTTAAAAGTAACTTTACCACGGGTGAAAATTTTAGAGATATTACAAGACCCCAACAACCAGCATATCAGTGCAGAAGATGTTTATAAATTGTTATTAGAGCTGGGAGAAGACATTGGTCTAGCAACAGTATATCGGGTTCTTAATCAATTTGATGACGCTGGTATTGTTACGCGGCATCATTTTGAAGGTGGCAAGTCTGTATTTGAATTGGCAGGTAATGACCATCATGATCATCTAGTATGCTTAAAATGTGGTAATGTAATCGAGTTTCATGACGATATCATTGAAGCAAAACAGCTTGAAATCGCTAAAGCAAACGGTATGAAACTCACTCACCATAGTTTATATTTATACGGTGAATGTGTTGATACCGAACAATGTAAAAAAAATACGCTACTTATAAGATAAATTAATTTTAAGATAAAAAAGGCACCTAAATTTTCAGGTGCCTTTTTGCTTAATAAACTAAGATTAATACCTGTTTAAACCATTACAGCAACTGCTCTAGCTCCGGCAATACTGTAAATAAGTCCGCAACTAAACCATAATCTGCGATTTGGAAGATAGGCGCTTCTGCATCTTTGTTTATAGCAACAATAACTTTAGAATCTTTCATGCCAGCCAAATGCTGAATAGCACCAGAAATTCCCACTGCTATATATAAATCTGGTGCAACAATTTTACCAGTTTGCCCTACTTGCATATCATTAGGTACAAAGCCTGCATCAACAGCTGCGCGTGATGCACCAATAGCTGCTCCCAACTTATCGGCAATACCATTTAACAATGCAAAGTTTTCACCATTTTGCATCCCCCGACCACCTGAAATTACTACTTTTGCCGCTGTTAGTTCAGGACGCTCTGACTTAGTTAGCTCTTCACTAACAAAAGTTGAAACAGCAGCATCTTGCACTATAGAAACCGCTTCTATTGGCGCATTATTGCCCGTTTCAGCCGCTGCAAAAGCTGCAGGACGCACAGTTAGCACTTTAATCGCATCTGATGATTGTACCGTTGCTATAGCATTTCCAGCATAAATAGGACGAACAAAAGTATCTGCTGACTCTATAGCTATAACATCAGAGATTTGTGCAACATCTAGTAACGCTGCTACACGTGGTAAAAAGTTTTTACCTGTTGTAGTGGCAGCAGTTAAAATGTGTTGGTAATCTTTGCCTAGTTCAACAACTAAGGCAGCAATATTTTCAGCTAGCTGGTGTTCATAAACTGCATTATCCGCATGTAATACTTTACTTACACCATTAATGCTTGCCGCTTCTTTCGCTGCATCAGCGCAATTATGGCCTGCAACTAATACAGTTATATCGCTACCTATGGCACTAGCAGCCTGTACTACTTTATGGGTCTCTGCTTTTAAGCCCTGCTGGTTATGCTCTGCGATTATTAAAATAGCCATTAGATCACCTTCGCTTCATTCTTTAATTTATCAACAAGTTCTGCAACCGACTCAACCATAACACCGCCTTTACGGGTCGCTGGTGCGGTAACTTTTAAGGTTTTGACATTAGAGTCTAATGCTACGCCATAACTATCTGCTGATTTAACATCTAAAGGTTTACGCTTAGCTTTCATAATGTTAGGTAATGAAGCATAACGTGGTTGGTTTAAGCGCAGATCCGTCGACACAACAGCAGGTAAGGTTAAGGCAACAGTTTGTAAGCCACCGTCAATTTCACGAGTTACGTTAACTTTATCTGCCACAACTTCAACTTTAGAAGCAAAAGTACCTTGGCCCATGCCGGTTAAGGCTGCAAGCATTTGCCCGGTTTGGTTATTATCTGAGTCTATGGCTTGTTTACCTAAAATAACTAGTTTTGGTTGCTCTTCTGCAACAACTTTCGCTAATAGCTTAGCCACTTGCAATGAGTCTAAGTTTTGGTCGGTCTCAATATGCAGGGCTCTGTCTGCACCTAAAGCTAAAGCCGTACGTAACTGCTCTTGTGCGGCAGTAGTACCAATAGATACTACAACAACTTCTGTTGCTACACCGGCTTCTTTTAACCGTACAGCCTCTTCAATCGCTATTTCGCAAAACGGGTTTAAAGCCATTTTTACGTTAGTTAAATCAACAGCTGTTTCATCCGCTTTAACTCGAACTTTTACGTTGAAATCTACTACCCGTTTTACTGGTACCAATATTTTCATAAAATCCTCATTGTTAAACTCAGCAATAATAATGTAATTACACTAAGCATACTTCATCTAAACGGTTTATAATCACTTGGCACAATCTACTTATTGTTGACGTTAACGTCAACCTGCAATACCCTAACAAATATCAAAATACTCCTTATAATGTAAACAATATAAGCCAAGAGGTCATAGCTGTGGAAAGAGAATCAATGGAATTTGACGTTGTAATCGTTGGTGCAGGCCCTGCTGGCCTATCTACTGCTATCAGGCTGATGCAACAAGCTCAAGCTGCATCTCAAGAATTAATGGTCTGCGTAG
Organism: Rheinheimera sp. MMS21-TC3; assembly: GCF_032229285.1. NCBI lineage: Bacteria > Pseudomonadati > Pseudomonadota > Gammaproteobacteria > Chromatiales > Chromatiaceae > Rheinheimera > Rheinheimera sp. MMS21-TC3. The sequence continues at coordinate 1,636,818 of NZ_CP135084.1, read as the reverse complement.
TTGAAAAAGGCTCTGAAGTTGGCGCCCATATTTTATCTGGTGCTGTGTTTGAAACTAAAGCCTTACAAGAACTATTTCCAGATTGGCAAAACATGGGGGCCCCTATTACTACGCCGGTTACCCATGACGATATTTATCTTTTTAAATCTGACGAAAATGCAACCAAACTACCACATTTTGCAGTACCTAAGACAATGCATAACAGCGGTAACTATATTGTGTCTATGGGTAATGTTTGCCGCTGGTTAGCCGAGCAAGCTGAACAGTTAGGCGTTGAAATTTTCCCAGGTTTTGCTGCTAGTGAAGTTATAATTGAAGACGATATTGTCAAAGGTATTTTAATCGGTGATATGGGTTTAGATAAACAAGGTCAGCCCAAAGATAGCTATGTACCTGGCATGGAGCTTAGAGCTAAATATACCGTCTTCGCTGAAGGCTGCCGTGGTCATTTAGGCAAGCAACTGATTAATCATTTTTCATTAGATAAAGATAGCTCTCCTCAGCATTACGCCTTAGGCTTTAAAGAAATTTGGGATGTGCCTGCTGATAAACATCATGCCGGTTTAGTCGTCCATTCAGCAGGCTGGCCTTTAACGAAAGATACTTCAGGTGGTGGTTATCTGTATCATGCTGAAAATCAACAAATTGTTGTTGGTTTAATTATTGACCTTAATTATAGCAATCCACATATTAATCTGTTTGAAGAGTTTCAACGCTATAAGCAGCACCCTGTTATAAAGCAGTATTTAACCGGTGGTAAACGCATAAGCTATGGCGCTCGGGCAATTGCTAAGGGTGGTTTAAATAGCTTACCAAAAATGAGCTTTAATGGTGGTTTACTAGTAGGTTGCGATGCCGGCACTTTAAATTTTGCCAAAATTAAAGGTAACCATACCGCGATGAAGTCAGGTATGTTAGCTGCTGAAACCTTATTTGCTGAGTTAAAAGACCCAGAAAATCTAGGTGGTAAAGATTTAAGCCAATATACGGATGCTGTTAAAAACAGCTGGCTATATGATGAGCTTTACCGCTCGCGCAATTTTGGGCCAGCAATGCATAAGTTTGGCACCTTCTGGGGCGGCGCCTTTAATACCCTTGATCAAAACTGGTTTAGCGGCAAGTTACCCTTTACATTAAAAGATAACAGCCTTGATTACGCTCAAATGAAGCCTAGCAATGAAGCTAAGCCAATAAGTTACCCTAAACCAGATAATGTTATCAGCTTTGATAAACTATCTTCGGTGTATTTATCTAATACTAACCATGAAGAAATCCAGCCTTGCCACTTAAAACTAAAAGATCCGAGTATCCCAATAGCGGTAAATTTAGCGCTTTATAATGAACCAGCACAACGATACTGCCCTGCGGGCGTGTACGAAGTAATCACTGATGAAAATAATCAGCCACAATTTCAAATTAATGCCCAAAACTGTATCCACTGTAAAACCTGTGATATTAAAGATCCATCACAAAACATTACTTGGGTAACGCCTGAAGGCGGTGGTGGCCCTAACTACCCTAACATGTAACATATTAACCATTAGCCCTTTTAAAGCTATCCTTGGAGAGTACAGGCTTATTTAAGCTTGTACTTTTTTGCTTTAAGCTAACCTGACAACACCTCAGCCCTACTCTTTTAATTTAAATAAACTTTGCTAATCTTGGCGCTAGTGTAGCGAAAAACCTCACTAAGCTCTAAACTAGCAGCCAATTTGCTATTTAGGAGTCACTTGCCTTTATGTCTGAGCCTAGACTTTATCGTTTAAACAAATTTATCAGTGATACCGGTTTTTGTTCACGGCGTGAAGCCGATAGGTACATAGAAGCAGGCCAAGTTTCAGTTAATGGTGAACTTGCCCCTATTGGTTTAAAAGTGACCGAGCATGATCAGGTATTAATTAATGGCCAACCTTTAAAAGAAAAGCCAAAACTCGTTTATTTGGCCTATCATAAACCTGTTGGTATTACTTGCACCACCGAACGTCACATTCATGGCAATATTATCGATGCGGTTAAGTACCCAGAGCGCATATTTCCCATAGGCCGATTAGATAAACCCTCTGAAGGTTTAATATTCCTAACCAATGATGGTGATATTGTTAATAAAATCTTACGCGCCGGCAATGCGCACGAAAAAGACTATATTGTTACGGTGAATAAACCTATTACAGAGCGCTTTATTCAACAAATGAGTGCTGGTGTACCAATTTTGAACACTATCACCCTACCTTGTAAAGTAACTCAGCGTTCTAAGCAAAGCTTTTCAATTATTTTAACTCAAGGCTTAAACCGGCAAATTCGCCGGATGTGTGAGTATTTAGGCTATGAAGTTGTTACTTTGAAGCGAGTACGTATTATGCACATTCGCTTAGCTGGTTTAAAACCTGGTCAATGGCGTTTATTAACTGAGCAAGAAATAAAGATGCTAGACAATCAACTTTTAGTTTCCAATAAAGATACCAATGTTCTAACCACAACTATAAATGACAGTTACGACGAATAACTAGGTTGAAATAAACGTGGCAAAAAAAGCAACTTGGCTGTTATACCTAAACTTACTGTTTGGTCCATTAGTTTTCTTAGGTACCTTACTGTTTGAGCCAGCTTTTAACAATATGCCAAGCAATGCTTGGCTAATTGCCGGTGTTACAGCTTGGATAGCATGGTGGTGGATTACAGAGCCTGTGCCTATTCCTGTAACTGCAATGCTGCCTATAGTATTAATCCCCTTACTAGGGCTCGACTCTATCCACAATGTTACTGCCCCTTATGCTCATCCTTTAATATTTTTATTTTTAGGTGGCTTTATTCTCTCAATCGCCATGGAGCGATGGGATCTTCATAAACGCATAGCTCTACTCACCATGCTATTAGTCGGTAGTAAGCCCAGTCAACAAATCGCTGGTATTATGTTAGTGACTGCATTTTTATCTATGTGGATGTCTAATACTGCCACAGCGGTCATGATGTTGCCTATTGGCTTGTCTATTATTACTATCCAGCAAGACCACGGCAATAGCAGTGCACATTTTGCTAAAGCTATCTTACTTGCCATTGCCTACTCTGCCAGTATTGGTGGCATAGCTACACTTATTGGCACTCCGCCAAATGCTTTACTAGCTGCTTATTTAGAGCGGAGTTATCAAATACAGCTAAGTTTTAGTGACTGGATGTTGTTTGGTATCCCTTTGGCGTGTACTTTGCTTATAGTATGTTGGTTTTGGTTAACAAAGATTCATTTTAAATTAGATAAATTACCAAAATTAAATAGCCGTAATATCTACTTACAAAAGCTAAATGAACTTGGCAAGATGCAGACAGCCGAAAAACTAGTGCTATTTGTATTTATATTAGCCGCCTTTTTCTGGGTGTTTAATAAACCTATTAGTCGCCAAATTGACTTAAAACTAGATGATTCATTAATTGCTATTGCCGCGGCTTGTTTACTGTTTATTCTACCGGTGTCATTAAAATCTAATCAGCGTATTTTACAATGGCAAGACTGCCAAAAGTTACCTTGGGGTATATTGATCCTATTTGGTGGTGGTTTAACCTTAGCTGGACAAATAGATAACTCAGGTTTATCAAATTATATTGCCGAACAAATCAGTCAATTAGGTACTATTAATTTAGTAGTACTTATATTGCTGGTCACAACAGTGATTATATTTTTAACCGAAATTACCAGTAATACCGCCACGTCAGCAGCATTTTTACCTTTGCTTGGCCCTGTAGCTGTATCATTAAATACTTCTGCAGCTATGCTAGTTATTCCAGCTGCCGTTGCTGCTAGCTGTGCTTTTATGATGCCGGTTGCTACCCCACCTAATGCCATTATATTTGCTTCAGGTAAGTTGAAAATTATCGATATGGTTAAAGCTGGCTTTGTGGTTAATTTAGCGGCAATTCTAATTATTACTTTTTTCGTACTATTTATAGCCCGATATATCTTTATATTTTAAATAGGCATAAAAAAACGCAGCTATTAAGCTGCGTTTTTTTTATTAATTTGGAGCGAGTAACGAGGTTCGAACTCGTGACCTCGACCTTGGCAAGGTCGCGCTCTACCAGCTGAGCTATACTCGCAATTCTACATTTACTCTGGTAAGTAAATGGTGCCCGGGGCCGGACTTGAACCGGCACGACCTTTCGATCGAGGGATTTTAAATCCCTTGTGTCTACCGATTTCACCACCCGGGCAGACAACTTTTTTTTAAACTATTACTTATATTTAAGTATATTTTTACTTAAACTTTCAAACTCTGTTATGGAGGCGGGTCCCGGAGTCGAACCGAGATAGACGGATTTGCAATCCGCTGCATGGCCATTCTGCCAACCCGCCAATCAAACAATAACCGTATTGAAAGTTGGAGCGAGTAACGAGGTTCGAACTCGTGACCTCGACCTTGGCAAGGTCGCGCTCTACCAGCTGAGCTATACTCGCTTGTTATGGCCATCTGCCTCAACACGAAACGCATTCTACTGTTTTTAATCATACAGTCAATAACAAAGTCTAGCTTTTATGTCTGACTGATTAAATTTTAACTCAGTTGCTGCAATAAACAGCAACTTTACACTCTATTCAATTAAATCTTGCCAAGCTGTTTTTAAATAATCTAGCATTGACCATAAGGTTAACACCGTAGCTAGGTATAGTAAAATCATCCCCACCGGCGTAAACCAACTCACTAACCACCACTCGGGGCGCCAAATTAAGCCAATTAAGGCTAGCATTTGGGCGATGGTTTTATACTTTCCTAAATTAGATACGGCGACATTAGCGCGTTTACCAAGTTCAGCCATCCACTCTCGCAACGCTGAAATAATAATCTCACGGCTGATCATTAGCATAGCTGGAATAGTGACCCATAAAGTATTGCTGTCCACCGCGACTAAAACTAAGGCAACGGCCACCATTACTTTATCTGCAACTGGATCTAAAAAGGCACCAAAAGGTGTAGATTGCTTAAGCTTACGCGCCAAATAGCCATCTAAAGCATCCGTAATTGCCGCTAGCCAAAAAACAAATGCTGCCCAAAAGCGTGCATTTTCAAGCCCTGAATAAAAACACCACAAAAACACTGGAATTAATGATAAACGAAATACAGTTAATAGATTGGGAATGGTCCACATCTTATTTTTCTCAATATATTGATAGCTGCCATGCTACTTGTTATGGCAAGCTTGGTAAATCTTTTCCGCCTGTTGTTTTGAAATACCCGGCACCGAGCTAATTTCAGTTACAGACGAACGCATAACACCCTGAAGTCCACCTAAATACTGCAATAAAGCTTGTCGACGCTTCTCGCCAATACCAGGTATCTGCTCAAGCGGACTTGTAACTATCGACTTACCACGCTTATTACGGTGGCCTGTAATAGCAAAACGGTGCGCTTCATCACGGATTTGCTGAATTAAATGTAAAGCGGGTGCATCTTCATCTAAATGGATTGTCCGGCCGCTGTTGGCAATTATAAGCGTTTCTAAACCAGGTTTGCGACTTATCCCTTTGGCTATACCTATTAATATCGGACTTTTATCATGTGGCCAATGTTTAAACTGCTTAATTGCAATATTTAACTGGCCTTGCCCCCCATCTATAAAGATAACATCTGGTATTTTGTTGCTCTCTTGCAACTTACTATAACGTTTGTCTAAGGCAAATTGCATAGCGGCATAATCATCGCCCCCAGTGATATCTAATACATTATAACGTCTATACTCTGCTTTCAGTGGTCCTTGGCCATCAAACACAACACATGAGGCTATTGTCGCTTGCCCCATAGTATGGCTTATATCAAAGCACTCCATACGTTGTAGTGGTGTTTCAAGCCCTAATAACTGTTGTAATTGCTGATAACGCAATAGCATTTTCTGCGCTTGCGACTGCTTAGTATCGCAAGCTGCCACCGCATTTTTTTGTGCCAAACTCAAATATTGCGCTTTTTCACCGCGCTGAGCAAAAGTAAATCGAACCTTTTTCCCTGCAACCTCACTAATTGCTTGTTCAACACTGCTGTCTGCTAAGGCTTGTGGTAGCACAATCTCTGCAGGTAACTGTTGGCTACCATAACCGTCCAAATAAAACTGAAGTAAAAAAGCGGTTAAAATCTCTGCTGTATCAGTGTCAGCGGGCACTTTAGGATAATAAGACTTACTGCCTAAAACTTTTTGTTCGCGGACAAATAAAACATGAATAGCCGCCACACCGTGCGAATAAGCTAAACCTATGATATCTAATTCTTTATGCTCACCGGTAACTGTTTGCTGCTCTTGCACTTTACGCAATGCGGTGATGCTATCACGATATTGTGCTGCTTGTTCAAACTGCATAGCGTCACTAGCATCAGTCATTTTCCCAACCAAATCTTCAATGACTTGCTGGTTTTTGCCTTGTAAAAATAAACTAGCGAGTTTTACCTGCTGTTGATAATCATGGTCGGAGATTTTTCCTACGCAAGGCGCCGAGCATAATTTTAATTGATACTGTAAACATGGCCGAGTTCTAGCACGATAAAAACTATCTTCACATTGCCTGATTGGAAATATTTTCTGTAATGTTTTAAGACTTTGCCAGACAGCACTACTATTAGGATAAGGGCCAAAATATTGACCTTTATTTTTACGCGGCCCTCTATGCGAGCTAATTCGAGGATGCTTATGCTCAGAAATTAAAATATAAGGGTAAGACTTATCATCTCGCAATAAAATATTATAGCGAGGCAAATACTGTTTAATAAAGTTGTTTTCTAAGATTAGCGCTTCAGTTTCGCTGTGCGTTAAGGTGTACTCAATTTGCGCTATTTGTTTAACTAAAGATTTAGTTTTTACACTATCAACTTTACTGCGAAAATAACTACTCAGCCGAGCACGCAAATCTTTCGCTTTGCCGACGTAAATAACTTTTTGCGCAGCATTTATCATTCGATAAACGCCAGGCTGTTTAGGGACTGTCGCTAAAAACTCTTTGGCGTTAAACATTAGGCCTTAGCGATATCAATCATGCCATGACGCAATGCTAGATGGGTTAACTCTACATCACCGCTTATTGCTAACTTTTCAAACATACGGTAACGATACGAGTTTACAGTTTTAGCGCTAACACTTAACTGTACCGCTATATCTGTTACTTTTTGCCCCTGCGTTATCATCATCATAATTTGTAATTCACGATCAGATAAGTCATGAAACGGATTATCATTTAGATTATTAACTCTGCTAAGTGCCATTTTTTGCGCTACCTCATCGGAGATATGGCGCAAACCTGTATGCACTTTACGAATAGCTGCAACCATCTCTTTAGGTGGTGAGTTCTTTGAAATAAACCCTGCTGCACCTAACTGCATAACTTTAGTGGGCACTGGTTCTTCAAAAGAAACTGATAAGGCAAGGATCTTAATATCTGGACAATGATGCAATATGCGCTTAGTCGCAGTCATGCCGCCCATACCAGGCATATTCATATCCATCAACACTACATCAGGTTCATGTTGACGGCAAAACACAAGTGCATCCTCACCGGAACCAGCTTCACCTATCACCTTGATACCGCGCTCATCCATTAGTATGCGACTGATCCCAGTACGTACAAGCTCGTGGTCATCAACTAACAACACGTTGATCAATTTGGCTGCTCCGTATACTGGTTTTTAGAATTATTATTAACTTTAGCATAACCCAAGAGGCTAGATCTTGCTAACGCTTATCACCCTATACTTATACCACACTAATTAAACTAATAGCAGTTTGCAAGTAACTTAAAACTTATACCGACAACAATATGCTTGTAACAAGACTTAATAAAGAGGTTTATTTTATAGATTGGATGTATAAGAAGGCATATTTAAAAAATATGGCGGAGGGAAAGAGATTCGAACTCTTGGTGGGCTATTAACCCACGCCGGTTTTCAAGACCGGTGCATTCAACCGCTCTGCCATCCCTCCGCGATAGGGCGCATATTAGAAACTACCGTTCAGTTTGTAAAGCGCTTTTTAGTCTCAATTAGTTTGTTTGCACAGATATTCACCAAGTAGGCGACTTTATACACAACAGGCACTAATTTCATTATTAGCGTAATAACAAAAAAGCCCACTATCTTTATTAAAGACAGTGGGCTTTAGCAATAATGGCGGAGGGAAAGAGATTCGAACTCTTGGTGGGCTATTAACCCACGCCGGTTTTCAAGACCGGTGCATTCAACCGCTCTGCCATCCCTCCAGCGACGCGTATAGTAATCAGAATCAAATAAAAAAGAAAGTACTTTAAAATATTTTTATGTGTTTCAGCAATTTGTCCATCACAAAGCTAGTGTAACGGGAACTAACTCGGTATGATAATAGTCATAGTAACCATTAACGTTATATCTACCTTATAGCTAGGAGAGTCAAAAAGATGTCATATAGAGAGAGTCCTGCACTAAATACAGCTGGACACAGTATTGAAATTAATAAAGTACTGCGTAACACCTACTTTTTATTAGCCATGACGTTAGCATTCAGTGCAGTAACAGCCGGTATTGCTATGGCGATGAATATGTCGCATACAATGTCATTAGTTTGTTTTGTTGCTGGTTTTATCATGCTATTTGTTGTTAATAAAAAAGCAGATTCGGCTAGCGGTATATTTTGGGTGTTTGCTTTTACTGGTGTAATGGGTGCCTCCTTAGGCCCACTGCTTAATGTTTATGCTGGCTTAGAAAATGGCCCTACCATGATTATGCAAGCACTTGGTGGCACAGCGCTAATTTTCTTTAGCTTATCTGCTTATGCTTTAACTACACGCAAAGACTTCTCGTTTATGGGCGGTTTTTTAATGACAGGTTTAATCGTTGTGCTAGTAGCGATTATTGCTAATCTATTTTTAGCCATACCAGCATTAAGCTTAGCTATTAGTGCTGCGGTTATATTAATCATGTCAGCATTAATTTTATTTGATACTAGCCGTATTATTAACGGTGGCGAAACTAACTATATCCGTGCCACAGTAGGTTTATACTTAAATGTGTTTAACATTTTTGTCCACTTACTAAGCTTGTTAGGTGTATTTGGTGGTGATGACTAAATTAGCCATTTAGGCAGCTTTGCCTATCTAGCTTAATTCGCTAAAATGCCCCTTAAATTAGGGGCATTTTTATTTCTACTGATTTTAGTTTTATGCTCTATTTTGCTCTTTAGTATAAAGGTATAGCAATGACGCGTTTTGCACTGTTTATTACATCTGCAAGTTTCAATAGCCAAACAATTTCTAGTGCCTTAGTATTTGCTAATGCCTTGCTTGAAGCTGGCCATCAATTAAAACAAGTGTTTTTATATCAAGATGCGGTTTATGCTGCTTTACAACATATTGATTTACCTTCAGATGAGTTTAACCATAGCCTATTACTTAGCCGTTTTTGTCAGCAACACGCTATCGGCTTACATTACTGTATTACTGCAGCTGAAAAACGGGGGGTAGTTAGTAACGAGCTTGCAGCACAACAAGGCTATATGGCTACTGGTTTAGCTGAGTTTGCTATTCTATTGGAAGATATTGATAAGCTGGTACAGTTTTAATCTGGAGTACAGATGCGTAATATTATGTTAATTCAACGCCACTCACCGTTTAACACTAGCCATGGCCGCGAGAGCTTTGATTTAGCCATGGCTTTAGCCGCTATAGAGCATAAAGTAACAATACTTTTTATGGCCGATGCCGTGTTGCAATTGGTGCAGATAAAAGATACTGCCACACTCCAATTAAAGCCGTATCAACATGGTTTTAAGTTATTTGATTTATATGAGATTGAACAAGTGTTAGTGTGCCAAGCTTCACTGCAACAAAGAGGCTTAACTGCTGCCGACTTATTCATAAAGGTTACCATTGCCGATCACAGCATGATAAAAAGCTGTATTGCAATGCAACATCAGGTAATTACCAGCTAATGATCTTGTTTACCCTTACCTCTGCTAGCATTAATCTCGCTGAGCTACAGCTAGTTTGCTCTGACTCTGACACTATTTTACTGCGTCAAGACGCGGTCTATTTACTTAAACGTCAAGATCTTATTTGGCCAACAAAACAGCTGTTTGCGCTTGATATTGACTTACAAGCTCGCAATATCTCTGCACCAGCTGAAATTAAGAGTATTAGCGCTAAAGACTGGGTTGAGCTAACAATTCAAGCCAAACAAAATATCTTATGGCAAACGGCTTGTTAAACAAAGACTAACTATAGAATTAACGTTATGAACGAATTAATGATTGATGGCAAAATGCTCGCCCTAGACAAACACGGCTATTTAGCTAATATGCAAGACTGGTCAGAACAAGTTGCCCTCGCCTTTGCTGAGCTAGAAAATATTCAAATGCAAAGTGCACATTGGGAAGTTGTCTGGTTTGTTCGTGACTTTTATCAGCAATTCCATACTTCTCCAGCCATGCGGATGTTAGTAAAAGCAATGGCAGAAAAGTTAGGCACTGATAAAGGTAACAGTAAATACTTATTTATGTTATTTCCTCAAGGCCCGGCCAAACAAGCAACCCGTTTAGCTGGCTTACCTAAGCCAGCTAAATGTTTGTAAATGGATACTAACCTATTAACTAATGCGCTCTATACCGCCCATATAAGGTCTTAATACTTCAGGTATAACCACAGAACCATCTTGTTGCTGATAGTTTTCTAAGATGGCGACTAAAGTACGACCTACCGCTAAAGCTGAGCCATTTAAAGTATGAATTAATTCAGGCTTTTTCATATCTGCACTGCGATAACGCGCTTGCATTCTACGGGCTTGGAAATCAGTCATATTACTACATGACGATATTTCACGATAAGCTTGCTGCCCCGGCAGCCAAACCTCTAAATCATAAGTTTTAGCTGAGCCAAAGCCCATATCACCAGTACAAAGCAGCATTACTCGGTATGGCAACTCAAGTAGTTGCAATACTCGCTCGGCATGTCCGGTTAACTGCTCTAATGCTTGCATAGAGTACTCTGGCTGCACCATTTGGACTAGTTCAACTTTATCAAACTGATGCTGGCGAATTAAGCCACGAGTATCACGGCCATAAGATCCTGCTTCACTTCTAAAACAAGGGGTATGAGCGGTGTATTTAAGCGGTAATTCAGCGGCATCAAAAATATGATCGCGTGCTAAGTTAGTAATAGGCACTTCAGCTGTAGGAATTAACGCTAAGCCTTGGCCCTCTTCTGTTGCTGGTTTAGTATGAAACAAATCGCCACCAAACTTAGGTAATTGCCCCGTGCCATAAAGGCTATCGTGGTTAACTAAGTACGGCACATATAACTCAGTATAGCCATGTTGGTTAGTATGTAAATCTAGCATAAACTGAGTTAAGGCTCGGTGTAAGCGCGCTACTTTACCGCGCATAACCACAAAACGTGAGCCAGTTAGTTTAACGGCACTTTCAAAATCTAAGCCTTTATCTAAGGCTTCACCTAAAGCAACATGATCTTGTACGTCAAAATCAAAATTTCGCGGTGTACCGACACGGCGTACTTCATAGTTATCATTTTCATCAGCCCCTATTGGCACTGATTCATCTGCTAAGTTTGGTACGCTTAACGCTATCTGTTCAACTTCAGCTAGCACTAAATCAAGCTGTTGCTTGGCAGCTTCAAGCTTTTCGCCTAAACCATCTACTTCAGCTAATAAAGCCGTTATATCTTCCCCTCGGGATTTTGCTTGTCCAATACCTTTAGATTTACTATTACGCAAACTTTGTAAATCTTGAGTTTCTATTTGCAACTGCTTTCTAGAGGCTTCAAGCTCAGTTAAACGAGTAACATCAAGGCTAAAGCCGCGCTGAGCTAAACGGGCAGCAGTTTGGTCTAAATCAGTACGTAAATATTTTGGATCAAGCATAGTCTTTCACTTCATTGAGCCTAGTTTTAAACCAAACCAGGCGAGCGTTAAACACAACAACACATTAAGTAATACGTTGGCGATAGCCTTTAGCCAGTCTCCTTGTTGCAACAACAACACGGTATCTAGCGAAAACGTTGAAAACGTTGTTAAGGCCCCCAGCAAGCCAATACTGATTAGCGCTCGCCAAGGTGATACGGCCAAAAAGCCGCTACTGAACATGCCATAAAGCACCCCCAGTGCAAATGAGCCCAGAATATTAACCAGCAATGTACCAAAAGGGAATGCTTTGCCAAAAACATTCAGCATTAATTCATTGATGCCATAGCGCATACAAGCACCAAAAGCACCGCCTAATGCAATGGTTAGATAGGTTAACATTAAGATTATCTCTTTTTACTACTTTGTTGATCAAGCTGACGTAAATAGGCAAGTTTTTCTGCCAGCTGTTTTTCCAAGCCGCGATCACTCGGCTGATAAAATTGCGTTCCCACTAATTGCTCAGGTAAATATGACTCTCCCGCAGCATAAGCACCTGGCTCGTTATGCGCATAGCGATACCCTTCTCCAAAGCCTAATTCGCGCATAAGTTTTGTTGGCGCATTACGAAGGTGTAATGGAACTTCATAAGCTGGGCTATCGGCGACTAATTGTTTAAGCTGGTTAAACGCCATATAAACTGCATTACTTTTTGGCGCTAATGCCATATATACCGTAGCCTGAGCAATAGCACGCTCGCCTTCGGCTGGACCTACTCGTTCAAATGTATCCCATGCATTAATAGCTAGAGTTAAAGCTCGGGGATCAGCGGTACCTATATCTTCACTGGCTATCGCTAATAACCGTCTTGCGACATATAAGGGATCACCACCACCAGCTAAAATACGACAATACCAATATAAAGCTGCATCAGGATCAGAGCCGCGAACCGATTTATGATAAGCAGAAATAAGATCATAAAATAAGTCACCTTGGTTATCAAACCCAGGTAATTGGCGTGGCATTAAATGTTTTAAGGTATCAAATAAGATGGTTTTAGTTTCTTGGCCATTCGCATCATGCTCTACAGTTGTTAATTCTGCAGCTTGCTCTAATAAATTTAGTAGTTTACGGGCATCACCATCGGCTAAGCGTAACAATAATTGTTCTGCTTCAGGGGACAGCTGAACATTTTGCGCCCCTAAACCACGCTCTTTGTCCATTAAGGCTTGTTGCAACACTTGCTGTAAATCTGCTTCGGTTAGCGATTTTAATACGCAGACTCTAGTGCGAGATAAAATGGCATTATTAAGAGCAAAAGATGGATTTTCAGTGGTTGCGCCAATAAATATAATAGTACCATCTTCAATAAAAGGTAAAAAAGCATCTTGTTGACTCTTATTAAAGCGGTGCACTTCATCAACAAATAATAGAGTACGCTTTTGTTGTTGCTGTTGGCGTTGTTGCGCTTGCGTTATGGCATCACGAATATCTTTAATACCAGAGGTTACAGCAGACAGCTTTATAATACTGGCATCAGCATGAGCGGCTATTACTTCAGCTAAAGTTGTTTTACCTGTACCCGGTGGTCCCCATAAAATAACCGAAAAGACTCGTCCAGCCATAATGGCATTGCGTAAGGCACTACCTTCGCCAACTAGATGCTGTTGACCAGCATATTCTGATAAGTTAGTCGGCCGCATTCTCGCTGCTAAAGGGCGAAAATCATCGGCAAAATCTAAGCTTAACGATTTCATTTAGTTTCTGCTGCGCTGGTCATCAATTTCAGTAAATTCAGGTGGCGAAAACTGAAATAAACTATCGGCTAAAGGAATATTTAATTGCACAGCATTAAACTTAAAGACACTTAACTGCTGATTTATATCCATTACCCGCATTTCAGATAAGGCCGTCTTATTAAAAATCAAGATCAGCTCTGTTACTTGGCTGCTGCTATCTTTTGCGCTAATAATAAATTGTTGTTGCTGCTGTTTAACATTGAAATTTTCCCACAATGCCGGCTCATTAGAGGTTAATAGCACAAAAGGGGTTCGATTTACTTCTGCAGCTGCATCATAAATAGTTAATTGCTCTAGTTCTGCACTATAAAACCATAAAGACTGACCATCACCAATAAATATATTATTCTCGGGTACTGTGGTTTCAAAGCGAAACAGTTCTGGCTGTTTTAAATTTAACTCACCCTCGGCTTGCTGTAAAATTTGTTGCTGCTGATCAAAAACCTGCTGGGTAAAATGAGCTGAAAAAGTATCTATTTGCTGCAATTTTTGTTGCAACGCCTGCGCCGCCGTCGGCTCAGCTTTGGCGGTAAAAACACCAAGAATTAATGTGCTAAACAACACTGTTGTAACTAAAAAACGGATCATTTAATGCCCCCTTGGTGGCGGTGGTGCCATTACTTCACGATTACCATTATGCCCTGGGCCGCTAACAATACCGCTGCGCTCCATTTGCTCAACTAATCGCGCGGCTCTATTGTAACCAATTCTAAATTTACGCTGTACGCCTGATACTGAAGCTCTACGTGTTTCCGTTACAAAAGCCACCGCCTGATCGTACAAAACGTCTGACTCATCATCGCCCTCTAAAGTCTCACCTGGCAATAAATTCTCTTCAGTGGTTTCACCGCTTAATATTTCTGCAATGTAATTAGGCTTGCCTCGCATCTTCCAATCTGCTACTACAGCATGTACTTCATGGTCATCAACAAAAGCACCATGCACCCTCGTTGGCACTCCAGAGCCTGGTGGTAAAAACAACATATCACCCTGCCCTAGTAAGCTCTCTGCACCTTGTTGATCTAATATAGTTCTAGAATCTATTTTAGATGACACTTGAAAAGCTATTCGAGTTGGAATATTCGCTTTAATTAAACCCGTTATTACATCTACTGAGGGTCGCTGCGTCGCTAAAATTAAATGAATACCTGCAGCTCGTGCCTTTTGCGCAATACGAGCAATTAATTCTTCAACTTTTTTACCGACTATCATCATCATGTCAGCAAATTCATCAATAACAACTACTATAGATGGCAGCTTTTCTAGCTCCGGCTGCTCAGTTCGCATATCATCTGAAGGTTTCCAAGTTGGATCTTTAATCGGTTTGCCCTCAGCTATAGCTTCTTTAACCTTAGCGTTATAGCCTTTTAAGTTACGCACACCTAAAGCTGACATCAATTTATAGCGGCGCTCCATTTCGCCTACGCACCAACGTAAACCGTTAGCAGCGTCTTTCATATCGGTGACTACTTCGGTTAATAAATGCGGTATACCCTCATAAATAGATAACTCAAGCATTTTAGGGTCTATCATTAAAAAGCGAACATCATCAGGTGTCGACTTATATAGCAAACTACAAATCATCACATTAACACCCACTGACTTACCCGAGCCGGTTGTACCCGCAACCAATAAGTGCGGCATTTTTGCTAAGTCGGTGACGATAGATTTACCGGCAATATCTTTACCTAACACCATAGTTAATGAAGATTTCGAGTTTTCAAATACCGGATCACCAATCACTTCAGATAAACGGACTATTTCGCGATGTTTGTTAGGCAACTCTAAACCAATAAAAGATTTACCAGGAATAACTTCAACAACGCGAACACTTATTGCTGATAATGAACGGGCTAAATCTTTAGCTAAACCAGTAATTTTACTGACCTTAATTCCAGGCGCTAAATCTAATTCAAACCTAGTAACAACAGGGCCAGGATGAACCCCTACCACAGTAGCTTGGACATTGAAGTCTAATAACTTAGCCTCAACTAGTCGCGAGACCCGTTCTAAATCTTCAGGATCTATTGGGTTAACTGCTCTATCAGCTTTATCTAAAAGGGATATTGAAGGCAACTCTTCCATAAGATGATCTACTTCTTCAGTATCATCTTCCTCTTCTTCGTCTACACCGAATAAAATGTCCGCATCTTCATCTTTAGGTAAGGTGATTTTCTCTAAAGTTTGACTCCAGTTTTCTTCAGTACCGCTATCATCAATAGCACTAAATGACAGCTGCTCATCCGCTAAAGTCTCAACACTATAAAAAGCTTTGGCGTCTTTATTGACATCTAAAGGCGTTATCGGTAACGCTTCTGGTGCAGGTTTGTTTATTTGTGCAGTACTCTTTAGTTTAGTTAGGGCGGCAGTAACTTTACTAGACTCGGATTCTGTAGCGGTTTCATCAAATGGATCGTATTCACCTTCACGACTATCACGCCACCGCTGCGGTAAACTAGTTAATTGCCTAACAAGCCAAAAACACATAGCCCCCAGCGCATCTGCTACAGTAAGCCATGATATGCCTGTCATAAAAGTTAAACCGGTTGCAAAACCACATAATAATAATAATGTAGTACCAATAAAATTTAAATGTGGCATAAGGAAGTGACTGACTACATCTCCAATTACTCCACCAGAAGAAAAATAAAAAATATCATTAAAATTGAGGCTACAAATTGCAGCTGCTGAAATTAAAGTCAGCACTATGCCAATTAATCGCAGCCCTAAAATCAAATAATCTAACTGCAATAAGTTATGAAAACGTTTAAACAATAAAAAACCGGCACCCGCTATCATAAAAGGCACTAAGTAAGCTATCCATCCAAAATAAAGTAATAATAAATCGGATAGCCAGGCTCCTATTGGGCCAGTGTAGTTATTAACCGTATTCTGATAGCCTGTTTGTGACCAGTTAGAATCGGCTGGGTCAAATGACAGTAAAGCTAGCAAGATAAATAAGGCTAAACCAGAAAATATGATTAAACCTACTTCTAATAGACGCTGTACACCATTTAATGGAAAATAAACTCTGTTTTGCAAACGAAAAACTCCAGATTATTATTATCGTTTTATATTTATACCCATAGCCAACTAAGATACCAGACACACAGTAAAAGTGCATCCGTGAAGCTAACCTGAATTTGTTGTTAGTCACTTTTTTCTGTATTGATTACTCTGCAGCTCCAGCTGACGTAAAAAGTAATATGACTATCGACTAAGATTTAAAAACAGGTGTTAATCCTATTATCAACTCAGTATACTGCGTGCGTAATTTAAACTCAGTATACTGCGTGCGTAATTTAAACGCAGTAATCATTTACTACAGTAATAAGGCTAATAACGATGATAATTGGTGTACCAAAAGAAATTAAAAACCATGAATACCGTGTTGGTATGACTCCCGCTAGTGTCCGTGAGCTTATTGCCCACAAACACAGTGTAGTCGTTGAAAGTACTGCTGGTATGGGTATTGGTTTTACTGATGAAGACTATATAGAAGCAGGTGCAAAAGTTTTAAAAACTGCAGCAGAAGTATTTGCTCAAGCCGAGATGATAATTAAGGTTAAAGAGCCGCTAGCTGTTGAGCGTGCTATGTTACGAGAAGGCCAAATTTTATTTACTTATTTGCATTTAGCGCCAGATTTAGCACAAACCGAAGATCTTATTAAATCTAAAGCTATCTGTATTGCTTATGAAACAGTTACTGATTCTAAAGGTGGTTTACCTTTGTTGGCGCCAATGTCAGAAGTTGCTGGTCGTATGTCTATTCAAGCAGGCGCCCGTGCTTTAGAGAAGTCTTCTGGTGGTAGCGGTATGTTGCTAGGTGGTGTACCTGGTGTTAAGCCGGCTAAGGTTGTTGTTATTGGCGGCGGTATGGTTGGAACTAATGCTGCGCAAATGGCATTAGGTTTAGGCGCAGATGTAACAGTCCTTGATCGTAGTGTTGATGTTTTACGTCGTATCAACGTTCAATTTAACGGGGCGGTTAAAGCCGTTTATTCTACTGTTGATGCTCTAGAACAAGAAGTAGTAGCCGCAGACTTAGTAATAGGTGGCGTGCTTGTACCAGGTGCAGCTGCACCTAAACTGGTCACTGCAGATCATATTAAACGTATGAAGCCCGGCTCAGCTATTGTTGACGTAGCCATAGACCAAGGTGGTTGTATTGCAACATCAAAACCTACTACTCATGCTGACCCAATTTTTATTGTTGATGATGTAGTGCATTATTGTGTTGCGAATATGCCTGGCGCTGTACCGCGCACTTCTACTTTTGCTTTAAACAATGCCACTTTACCTTTTATTGTCCGCATAGCTAATAAAGGTTATAAACAAGCTTTATTAGAGGATAGTCATTTAATGAATGGTTTAAATGTATTAAATGGCCAAATCACTAACCTAGGTGTTGCAGAAGCCTTAGGCTTTGACTATGTTGATGCTAAAACAGCATTAAATGCTCAATAGTTAATCCTATAAGTATTGACTGAAAGCTGCTTCGGCAGCTTTTTTGTTTTAATACTTTTTTATAATAAATAAGGGTTTATTTGCAAATTACACTATACATTCATAACAAAGCTGCTATAGTATAAACCGGCCTGTAAAGCAGACCTATGTAACAAAATGTTTATGAAAACTTCGCTACACAGCTTCATAGTAAGTCATGTCCTGAAGATTCACGCACGTTTGGCCGCATAAGTAAAGTAACAGTCAGGCTAAAAGCGCAATTTAGCGTCAATTAATATATTAAATTTTTAGGAGTCATTCATGGCTAAAGTAACAGGTGTAGTTAAGTGGTTTAACGCTGATAAAGGTTTCGGATTCATTACTCAAGATAACGGCGGCGCTGACGCATTCGTTCACTTCCGTGCTATCCAAACTGAAGGTTACAAAACCTTAAACGAAGGCCAACGCGTTGCTTTCGAAATCGAACAAGGCCAAAAAGGCCCACAAGCTGCTAACGTTACAGTTCTGTAATTTAAGCTCTTGCCAAAAAAGGACACTTAGGTGTCCTTTTTTATTACTTGCTCTTAAGTAATTAATCTATTTATAGCCCTACTTTTCACTAGGCTCTTCTTGCTTAACAAAAGCAATATTCTTAAACCCCATCCGAATAAACTCTTGTTGCCTAAAGTTCTTAGTAGCTGAGCTGTGCTTAGCGGTCATGGCAATTTGTTGCTCCATTGCTAAAAAGTTCGTTAAATCTATTCCTTCTGCAGCAGCGACAGCTTCATACATATCTCGGTATTTATCATAACTAAAATTGATAACTTTAGTTTGTTTATTAAAAGTGTAACTAATTTGTCGGGCCATTGGCCGCTCCTATAATTGGTTTTGTATCTTTACAAATAAAACAAGAAACTAATAATAATGCAGAACCAAGAGCTAAAGTTATTAGGTTTTGCTGCTTATTCCAAATTAACAGATTAACTAACAGTCCGGCTGGAATAAGTACATTATTCATTACGGCTAATAAGCCACTACTCACTTGGGTCGCACCTTTATTCCACCAATAATAACCTCCACCTGAGGCTACTAAGCCAAGCCAAAACAGAATCGACCACTGCACAGTACTGGTAGGGTATTGCTCTGTTCCCATTATCAACCAAGCCGGTAAAACAACTAATACAGCGCCAATATAAAACCAACCAAATAACTGTAATTGATTAATAGATTTTGGCAGTTTTTCTAATACAACTTTATAACCTACCTGGCCAATAGCAAAACATAAGTTAGCCATTTGGACGATAATAAAACCTAGCCAATAATCTTCGGTTAAACTTTGATAACGCATAATAGCAGCAGCAATAACAGCGACAATAGCCGCTAATAAAAAACGGTATTGAAATCGTTGCTGTAAAATATCGTATAACAAGGTGATATACACAGGGGTGAAAATAGTAAAAACTAGCACTTCTGGCACTGTTAAGTACAAAAACGCTTGATAATAAAATAGATACATACAACCTAATTGTACAGCACCTAAAACTAAGAGTTTAACTATTAAATTTATTGGTTGCGGCTTTAAAAAAGGTAAAAAAACTAGCACGGCTAAAACCACTCTAATTAATACCGCAAAATAGACATCAACTTGGCCGGCTAAATAAACACCTATTAAACTAAATGAAAATGCCCACAATAAGGTAACTGCAAGTAAATATGGCAACTTTGGCGCTCCTACTATTTGCTGTTGCTTACTGTTTCTTAGCTACAGGCGCGGCATACAATTGAGTTAATAAGTCATGGGCACCATCAGGCACAGCCATTAATCTATTTTGCCACTGCTCTACTGCAACTTCATCTATAGATGAATCTTGTATGCCAGCAGCTAAATAATTAATTGGAAACAGCCTGTAATTTTGCCATATTTGCTGATCAATTAGTTTAGCAAGATCATCTGGCTCAGCGGGGATGCTAGTAACTGGGGCGCTAAAAGCCACATGAATGCGACCTTTAAAGCCAACAATGCCTTTAATGATAGTATCAATATCTTCAAACTCAGATTTTTGATAATGGCCTACCGTTTTCTTTTGCCATAACTCTTTTATTTTATCTGTGTCACAAGGGTCATATTCATAAGATAAACATACAGGCACAATATTAAGCTCTGCCATATAAGTGGCAAAGTCTGTACCTTGTTTTTTACCCTGCATATAAAACATTTTTAATATGGCCGGATCTGTAACGTCATTACCATCTTTAGCGCGACCTTCTTTTTGTGCGATCCAAACGGAATGATTTTCATCTAATGAATGTTTGATATAAGCAGATAGTTGAGAAAAGTTCTTTAACATCTCACGTGGACCTTTAGCACCACGTTTAACAATAAAGCTTTTATTAAGCTTCATTAGCTCAGTCGCACAAGGCTTACGCAGCAGATTATCACCTATGGCAATACGGACAGTAGCAAAGCCTTTTTGATGTAAACACCAATTAACTAAAGCTGGATCCATCGCTATATCTCGATGATTAGACAAAAATAAATAACTTTTTTTAGGATCCAATAACTCTAAACCGGAAAAAGTAATTTCTTTACTCGTCGTTTCGATCATTTTATTCATAAAAGTCGCCACTTGGCGCTGAACATCTTGTACCGACTTTAACTTGGCAAGTTTGCGCTTTAATATAAAACGTAATAATGGCGCAGCAACGCTACCAATAACACCAGGCATATGCGGAAATCGATAATGCAAAATAGCTTGGATAAACTCTTCATCGGCAATTAAACGCTGAATAGCAGGTGCAACTTCGTTATCATTATACGGCCGAATATCGGCAAAAAGATCTTGTTCTGACACTAGATAAATCATTCCATTATGCAAGTTATTCGCTATTTTACTGACTTAGTAAAAATTCACCAGTAGCAGATGCATTTAAGCCTATATAACATAAATTAGATTTTACTGTTGTCATGTGCCAAGCACTACGCTAAACCTAACGCTAACTCGCCTCATTAATAATTATCCATGGATACAACAGTTTCTCACTAGATTTAAATGCTGAGCCAACAAACTGCTGTAAATTACAGCAATCAGCTACTAGGGCATTGCTTTCTAGCCGATAATCTTTATTATACGCCCTAGTTCGGTACGTAGCGCAGCTTGGTAGCGCACTGGCATGGGGTGTCAGGGGTCGCAGGTTCAAATCCTGCCGTACCGACCATTTAAAAGCCTGTTTAATAACAGGTTTTTTCGTTTCTGCTACATAGTGAAAATTTAAGCGCCCCAAATGCGCCCCAATTCCGCCCCAATATACAGCATTGCAAAATTCGCAAAATTAACTTGGTTGTATCCTTATACCGGTACACTTAGTTTCTGAACAACTGATTCCCTTTCGTTATCATTAAGAGCGCAGGTCATTTGCCATAAATCTTCGAAACTAGCTGAATGATCATCTATTAAAACAGCATCTTTACCGGTTGCTATGTAACGCAAATATTCATCGTCTATATTACTGCTCATCACCTCGCCGCAAATACCTTCTTTATTTCTAAATACCGCTAAATTTGGTTCTAACAGCGTTGATTTAACATAGGCTTCGGCCTGATAAGACTGCACTGCTTTTATAAGCGATTCGGGTGCACCGAAAATTTGCAGTTGAGCTATAAGTGCTATGGTAAAAACGATTAATATAACTAGTAGTTTAATAAGTAACTTCAATGAATATCCTTTTCTAAGCATACAATTAGTTATTTCTTAACATAGCCTAATTACATATAACTTCCATAACAGCTTATATTTCTATTTCAACATAAGGCAGATCTGCTGCTTGGCCTATTACCCGCCCACCTTCTATGTAAGCCTTGTTGCTAACGGCTACGTCTTGGCCTAGCACTGTTATAAACGCCCCGCTCATTAGCTGTACTGTGCTTGTGCCGTCTGGGTTGTGGCTGGTAACTGTGGCTACTGTTCGTGTGGGGCCGTGGGTTAAATTGCGTAATTTACGATAGCTGTTAGTCATATTTTTTACTCATAGCTGCGTAGCGCTCCCACTGTTTGCCGTACTGTTAGCTGGCCGTTTTGGCTGCGTTGGCCGCTTATGCTTAGGCTGTCTATTAATGCTTTGTATGTTTCAGTTTGCCATGTAACCCCTAGAATTTGCCCAGGCATACAGGGGGGTAATAAATCCATTATTGGCAGGGTTAAGCTTACGTTGTCTTTATTACCCGACTCTGCTAATTCTGCCGTGCCGCGCTGGCGTGCTGCTAAATTGTCTGTAATTAGCGGCTCTATAACATCGGGCGCCAGCTTGTCACCGGCTGTGCCTGTACGTTTAACCCCACCAAACACGCCTTGCTGTTCACCACGTACCATTACTTTGTTGTATAGCGGTGCTATTACAGGTTGGGTGCTGTACTGTAAGATTACATCATCATGCACTGCAATATCAGGAATTGCAGTACTGATGGCCCAAGGTGTTACTGGCCATTTAGCGCGGATGTATATTGTTTTAGTTTCGCCATCTGCATACACCATTGCCCCTACAGCTGCGGCAATTTGCGCTATGGCTTCAATGGGTGTTTTATTTTGATAGCTAAACACGCCAGCAGGTACGTTAAATTGTGCTGGGCCATAATCAAGCGTCCAGCCTGTACCAATTAGTTCATCTGTAGCTAGTGCTGCTATGCCTTTAGCTGTGCTGTTACTATAAGAACGCGGCGCAGCATTGGGTGCTGCTAGCTCTGCTACATTACTACGCCCTGTTACTGTCCATGTTGTTTTGCCAAAGGCAGCACTTACGCTAAATTCTTCGGCCAAGCCGTAAAATGTATAACCATTTATTAGCAGTTTGAATTCTTGAGGACCACCTGCAAACAGCAGATCTTTATCGCCTTTGCTGCCGCATTGCAGGCTGATAGTTGCGCCCCACTGACTGCGGCTTATGCTCCAGTTGGCGCTGATAATGTTGATTTCAGTGTTATCGCTTACGCGATAGCAGCGTAACTGTGGCTGCATGATATAGCTCCTGCGCCGGGGCGGCGTTATCGGTTTGGTTATGTCTATTGTGGGTAGGTCTGGCATTGGCCAGATTAAGCCGCCGCCATTATCCAGCTCGCACACTACGGGGTTGCCGTCGTTTGAGAAATTAAGCGTTACTGTGCCGGCGATGAGCGTTGCCAGCTCCGTAAAGTTGAGTGTTACTGTGCCTTTTTGCGGGCGGTAATCGTTACTGCAAATATAGCTTGGTGGCCTTGGGCCGTAGGGCAGTTTGTAGCCACGGTTGATATCGCCGCCATGGTTATAAAACAGGTTTACAAATTGCTCTGCAATATCGGTGTGTTGCCAGTGTTGTTTAGTTTGCAGTTGCTGCAACTTGACGGTTGGTAACCAAGTTGCTTTTGACTGAACGCTAACGATTGGCCAGTCTGCCCAGCTGGTTTTAACCTGAGTTATCAGCTGTTGATAACCACCCCAATTAAACAGAGTTTTTTTAGTTATCAACGGCCAATTGCCGCTCCACTCAGTACCGGATTGTTGCGTTAGTAAGGGTGTGGCTTGCCATACTGAATGCAACAACTTAATGGTTACTGGGTTAGACGACCAACCAACGTTTACCGCATTAGCAATATCACCGCTTTGCCAACTAGCTTTAATTAATTGCACAATGCGGCTAGTTCGTTGAGTGTATCGAGCAGATACGGCCATAATCAGATTGGGCTCAACAATAGGCACTGGCGGTGGTGGTTCAGAGCTGCCAGAAAAATCGAATATAACTGAACCAACGGGGTAAAATGCCGCCTGCTTAAAATTTAAAACAGTTTTCATGGCACCAATTCTGATTGCACGTTATCTACAATAACAGCGTTATAAGTTAAATTATCATCAACAGATAAAACTATTAGTTCAGCTAAATTGGAATATATTGCCGGCACAACAATATTAACTTGGCCTAAATCGTTGGTTTTACCTGAAAAGTGTAACCGCCAATCATTTCTGTTGAATACTGCCACCCTTGCAGGATATACCGAATCATTATGATTAGTTTGAACAATTAATTTTGAATGTTTGGACTTACCCAATCCTAGCTCGGTTATAACCGATGATTTTATGTAATTAGCCACGGTTTGGCCCATCCCACCATTCTGCATTCAACATTAGATAACAGCCGCCGGACTGGCCAGTGACAACCCTATCTGATGGCAATAATAGGTAATCATCACCATTATACTTTTCAAAGTATGGGTATGGATAAGATGCGTAATAAGTAGTGGGCAAATATAACAAGCCAGGCAACACTCCCCTTACAAGCGGCATATTAGTTTTTGTCGCTGGGTTGCCATTAGCTGAGTATAAGATAACATCACTTAAATTTATTCCTCCCAACGGGCCATCAGGCAGCACATGTGTACCATTCATAACCATGTAAAAATTATGCTGTTCAATCTCTATATCGCCGTCTGAGCTTCTTATTTTCAGCCCGAAACTATTGGCAGCATTTTTGGTAAATATATTCCCAGAAAATCCGCGCCCTGATAATGGGTTATTAGTATTAGTAGTTATCGTGCCGGTGTTTGCCGTGCTATCACTAGAAATGTTATAACCTACGCAAATAAAACTCGATA
Organism: Rheinheimera sp. MMS21-TC3; assembly: GCF_032229285.1. Taxonomy (NCBI): domain Bacteria; kingdom Pseudomonadati; phylum Pseudomonadota; class Gammaproteobacteria; order Chromatiales; family Chromatiaceae; genus Rheinheimera; species Rheinheimera sp. MMS21-TC3. The sequence goes on along the minus strand of NZ_CP135084.1, from coordinate 1,612,114 downwards.
CATCGTTAACAGCCGTTGAAATAAAATCACCGCAAAAGAAATTTCTAGAATAATCAAAAGTAGATGGTTTATAATTATCCATTTCTTTTCTAGCAAACATTAAATAAAAAGCTGTTTTTGTTCCTGCAACTATCCATTTACCGTTATCAAAAGTGTTACGTAAATTTATGCTGTTTAGATAGCCTGGGTAAATAAAGCTATCAAGGCCAGTCATTGATTCAGCATTACGAAAGTACGTTGTGTTATCATTCACATGCCAGAATTGAACAAAACTGCCACTGCCTTCTATTGGATCATTTCTAAATACTATTTTTTTATTTGCAGCATCTTCAAATGCTACTGCCCAGCCTAATGGGCTTTTTGTGCCGTACCCTTCGATTAAGCATTTTTTTAAGATGTCAATTATGCGATCTGGTGTTGCAGTGTCTAATTGTGGCGCTCCTGGGTCATCCCATCTATATACTGTTACTGGCTGTGCCATGTGTTACTCCTAATGCTAATTCTGGTTATTCGGCGTTGCCGCGAAAATGTAAGCGAATACTGTCTTGGTCTATAGCGCTATGGCCTGCGCTTACTGAGCGCAATAGCACCGCCGGTTTTGATGCTGCGATAGTTTCTTCAAACCAGACGTTGCCCGGCTGCCAGCCGCCGCCCCAGCCCTGCCACCGAATGATGAAGTACGGTAAGCCGGTAGCCGGATTAATTGGCGCGAAGTCGCTTAGTGTGTCGCCGGTGCCGACCTGCCCAACATTTTTACCGATGCACCTGAATGCTGTATCGCTGGTAAAAATAAACGCCCAGCGATCGTTAATTGCTGACTCGTTTGTAACCTCAGGTGGATATGCCGCGGCGTTGTAATTAGCCGGCGCCGGGTCGCCCTGGATAGTGTCTGACCACACACCGTTCCAGGTGGTTTGGTCAAAAATATTGGTTACCCGCGCTTGTAAATCGCCCAGCTGATATACGCTGCTGACAACGCTGCCTGCGGGATAAGTGCCTTTTAGTGCGGCGGTGATTTTGAGTGTGTTGTCCGTAACTGCAGTAACTAACGCCAGTTCGCTGAGAGTGTCGACCAGTTCAAACGGTGCGGTGAATCCTGCGACGTTAACAATGGTTACCTCGCCGGTGTCTTTGTCGTACTCGTAGTGTTGCTGCATTGGGTGCCAGAGGCTTGCCCCCTCGCCGTCAACAATATCAATAAAGCTGTTTGGCCGCGCGGTAATGCTTTGTGCTGGCGTTAGGCTTGGGTATTGCGAGTATTGGTTATGTGCAACACAGATAACGCCAAATGGCCTGTAGAGCTGCACTGCGCCGCCGTTGGGTAAGCGCAGCGGGTTTATGCCGTACAGATTGCTGGGCGGCACCAATTCAATCACTTCGTTAATACTGTACTGCAGCGTGCTGAGCTTTACCTGCTCGGCAAATATCAGATTAACTGCGTTGCCGGTAATAGTGCCAGTTACGTTTACGCCTGTAATGTCGCCGTTGGCGTCGCTGCTGGCCGATAACAAGCCACCTGCTACAAGTTCGACTGACATATAAAATGAGTCTGGCAATACTTCGTTAAACTCCATGACAAAATTAGCTGTTGTTGCCGATTCGCCTGCAGCTTCATCGTTAGACAAAATAGCCTGATATTGCAACGAGCTGTAATTATTAAAATAGCTTGGTGTGCCATCATCCAGATCAAGTATCACGGCAAGCTGAAATATGTTTGTCGTCGCATTGTATATCCAGACATTAAAGCGGGTTGGATCGGCATCTTCTTGACGAGCGGTATATCGCTGATTGTCGACAGCCCGCAGCACACTGCCGGTTACGGTGAGAGGCACCAGGCTATAACCTGCTGGTATCGCTCCGTCATCGGGATAGTTGTAAATTGCGTACCGTTCTGAGCTGTAATAAGACAACTGCACGTTAGTATCGGAGTCTGGTATGCGCGGCAATGTGAACTCAAGATTGACGCCGTTCAGAGCTGCGTTGCTATATCTCATCGTCCAATTTGCGCCACCTGATATGTACGACACTACAAAAGCAGTTGTACCTGGTAACTGTATAAAGTCGGGCACTGGCACGCTGTAGGTCGGGCCTACTGCCGGAAATTCAATGATACTGGTTACTAAACCAGGAGCAAATCCAGCAAACGGCTGGTTGCCGTTTGTTTCAAGTGCTTCGGTTATGCGTGGTGTCACACGCCCAGCCGTTTTTGATACTTGCAACTCAGTGCCTGATGCAGCTGACGTTAACTGTGTTACACCGTGATAAGTTACCCCCGCACCGGCGGTAATCTCGCGCAGCTTGGTGCAGCGGGTTTGACCATTTATTGACTGACTAGCTCCGGGCGTGTTGTATGGCAGCGGCGGCTCAAAACGGTAATAACCGCTGCCAACTTCCGTTATCTTTATAAAATGCGTAAAGCGCGGGTAATCTGTATTTGCATCTCCGGTGTACTCTACGCTGATTACATATACGCGCCCAGCCGTTAGTGTTACCTGCGGCTGCTCGCCAGTTGGTGCGTTTGCAGTTAAATCCAGGGTATTAATTTGGTCCTGACCAGCTACCATTGCTGATAGCCCGGACCGTAACAGCAATGATGGCACTACGCTGGATTCGATGGCATTAATGATATCTGCACGGGTGCTGCCGTCGTTAACCGCTGTAGATTCGATGATCATTACATCTACAAGCGGATCAAGCGGTGGTTCGTTTATTAAAATATGGCCATCTTGCAATAAGTCAGTATTGGCCGTGCTTACTGCAGGATAAATTTTGGCAATATCTACTGCGGATTGCGCGTGGTCAATATCCGATATGTTGCCAACCACTTCGTTAAGCTGGCCGTTTTGCACTTCATTACTGGTACGCTGGCCGCCTGCGTCGGCTTGCTGTGTCATGCGTTCTGATTTAAATATTTTTAGGTCGGTGCGTAGCATGTAGCGCCCTTATACAGTTGTTTATACAGTTACTGGTTAAACAGTAAGAAATTTTACTAAACAGTAAGAAATTTAAGTTGCACGTTTACTAAGTTGCTGCCGTTGGTTTGGTAGGTTTCGCGTAACAACGGCTGAGCGCTTATTGGCGTATCTGTGTAATCCCACATTACTGTGTGGGTACTGCTGTCGGGCAGTGTTAATGTAAAACTAGCTTTGCCCAGCTTGGCATGGGCTAATAGTTCATCGACTTTTGATTTTTTAACCCAATGCTCACCGCTGTTAAGCACAATGGGCATTCCGGCTTGCATTTGAGCCAGCTCTACTAACAAAGCACCACTACTGGCGTATTCTTTATTCAGCGTAAAGCCGGTCCATAATGCCGATGTAACTTCAAAGTCATCGTCTAGTGTTATTGTGTCAATCATCATAATGATGTACTCGCGGCACGTTCTATTTCAGCTAGCATGCGGTTTACGTCGTTGCTGCCCATTTGTGCTTGATATGTTGAACCCGATGGCATGGCCAGTTCTAGCCTTACCGTTTGGCTTGGTGCGCTGTTGCTGTTGCTGTTGCTAACAATCGCGCTCCGTGGCAATACAGGCACTTCGCTGGCAAACCTTGGTTTGGCTGTTTGTGCTGCTGGGTCAGTTGCGCTGTTTGAATTCGCTTTGCTTTGGGCTTCAGCTTGAATTTGTGATGTTTTTATAGCGTAAATTTCTTTTGCTAACGCTAATGACTGTTTTGCTGCACTTATCGCAGCTTGATCATTAGACTCTTGTGCTTGTTTTAATTTGGCGTTTAAGTCGGCCAGTTGCGTTTCATAATTGCGTTTTTCAATAGCGGCTTGGTTGTTTTGCAGCCTGTCCAGTTCATCTTGCAGCCCTCTGAACGTACCTTGCAAACCGTCGCGTAATGATAAAATACGGTTTTCAGCATCGGTAATAGCGTTACGTAACGGGGCCAGATCACTGTCGCCTAATTGATTAAACTCATAATTTAATGCTTTAGATATTCTCGCTACATCGTTAATTGAAACGCTACTACTGGCTAGTTGCTCTGTGTATTTTCTTATTAATAGTGTTTCATTAATAATTTGTTTTTCTCGTGCAAAAGCTTGATTGCTGGCTCTTGCTAAATCTGTCCACCATATATTGCTAACGCGGTTATTTTGTACAATAAACGAGCTTAGTTCTTTAACTCTAGCGCTTAACTGCTCTGTTGATTGTGCACTTAAATTAAAGTCTTGATTAATAGCTTGCTGTGCCTGAGCTAACAAGCTTGTGTATTGAATGGCTTTACCAGTTGTGCCAGCTAAGTTTTCAAGTATGCGCTGTTGTTCAGCTAAGCTTTTATTTGATAAATCAGTTTGTTGTTCTAGTTGCTGTTCGGTGTCTTTCATGCCCGCTAACATAGGGCTTATAATGTTTAATACTTTTACGTAACGTTCTTTTTGCTGTAAATACTCTGCGGCACTAATACCGTTGTTTCGGTACAGCTCATCTAACTCATCCATTTGCCGAGTGTATTCATCATACTTGAGCTTTAATTGCGCAAGGGTTGATAACTCTAACTGCTTAACTTCATTTAATGCGTTGGTTTGCTCTTTTAATTGTGCTTCTGCTTTTGCTAGCTGCTGAGAGGCAAGTGCTTTATCTTCTGATGATGCAGTGCTGCTATCTAATGTTTTCTTATATTCTGCAATAGCATCTTTAGTTTGCTGAATATCTGCGCCCATATTGCCGTAGGCTTTTGCTTGTAAATCGGTAACTTGTGCTTCTGATATTTTTTGTTCTGTTAGCTTGCCTAGCTCTTTTGTTAGCCCTAGTGTTGCAGCTTGTTCTTGTAGCTTAATAGGTAAGCTATCACCTGATGCTTTTGCTGCTTTTGCTGCCGATTCTGCATACTTTAAAAATGCTGCTTGCTGCTGCTCAATAGGTTCATTACCCATAGCAATGGTTTCATAAGCTAATCGGGCTTGTTCTGAGGCTTCTTGTAAGCTTTTAGTTGAAGCAATACCTAATTGTTTATAAGCTTGCTCTAACTTATTAGCTGTTTCGTCCCATACATTTTGATAGTCAGCTAACGTATTGCTATGTTGTTTAAGTGATTGATCTACCGCTTCCCATGCACCTGTTGATTTATTTAAGGTTACTAAGCCTTTTTCTTGGGCATCAAATAAATCTTTTGTGCTTTTGTAATTTGTACCTAGTTGTAAATTTACCTTTTCTAATTCAGCGCTTAGCGCGGCTTTAGATGCGGCAGCATCATTTTCACTTTTTCTTAATGCATTATTTGCAGCTATAAGATCCCATGTTGCAACTGCTAGCCTGCCAATTTGATAAACACCATAAGCTATGCCGCCAAAAATACCAGCCTTAGATAACATTGCACCCACACCAGTTAAGCTGGCAACCCATGCGTTTGCGGCCACTCTAGCCCTACCAATCTGTGCTATAACTGCATTGAATGAAAATGCATATAACGCATTAGCTGCTGCGGCGGCTTTTTTTGTACCAATTAATGATAATAATGATGCAATTAAATCACGGCTCCCCGTGATCATACCTTTAAAAAAGCTGCCAACTTTAAGCAAGGCCCACGCAGCACCAACGCCGATAATGGCTTTTCGCCATTCAAAAACAGTAGTTACTAATGATTTAATGGCTTCGCCAGTTGCAACAACGCCATCACTAATGCTTTTAGCTAGCGCTTTTAACTCACCGCTTTGGGTCATTCTTGCAATGGTTTTGTTTAGCTCGGATAGCTGGCCTTTTAGCCAATCTAAAGCACCTGAGTTTGCTACTAATGCGTAAAATTGCTCTAATTCATCTTTGGCGTTAGATATTAAACCTGAAAGCGTACCCATACCTTTGGCCGCTTGGCCTTCGGCTGAACGGCCTATTTCATCAATAAGCTGTTTCATTACATCGCGGCCAAGTGCACCCGCGCTACTTAACTTTTGTAGCTCTGCCGTGTTTTTGCCCGTTACGTTTTCAAGTAACTGCCAAACTGGTACACCACGTTCTATAAGTTGTAATATTTCTTCGCCTTGCAGCTTTTGTTTAGCCCAGGCTTGGCCAAGTGCTAATGAAATACCTTGTACGCGTTCGTAACCACCGCCTAACTTTTCCGACTGGTCGATAATGGATTGCATAACGCCATCCATTGGATTTAGTCCAAAGTTTTTAAGCCGTACAAAAGTTTCAGTTACTTGGTCTAGCTGTAACGGTGTGTTTTTAGCAAAGTCTTTAATCCATGAGCCTGCTTGCTCACCTGCTTCAATGCTGCCCATTACACCGGCTAGCTGAATATCTAAGCGTTCAAACTTATCACCGGTGGTAAATAAATTAGTTAAGGCGCCTTTTACTTGGTTAATACCAATGTAAGCGGCACCAAAAGCTAAAATGCGGGTGGTTATGCCTGATAATGATTCGCCAAACTTTCCTGTAGAACCCGATGTTTTTTTTAGGTCTGCACTTAATTCACGTAATTTAGTACGTTTCTGCTGCAATGCACCATTAGACTGTAAGATCTCTTTTTGTAGTCGATCTTGTTCAGATGAAAGCTTTTTAGTATTAACGCCACTTTGCTGTAAATCTGATTTGCTTTTAGATAACTGGCCACTTAGCTTATTGTATTCAGTTTGCAGCTGGTTAGCTGAACGGCGGGCAGCTGAAAGGTTTTCAGATTGTTCTTTGGTTGCTTTGCCGCCTAAATCCATTTCACGGGCTAAACGTGTAACCTCAGCCCTAGCGCCAGCTAAGGCTTTTTCGGCCTGCTCGGCATAAAGCTCAAGCCCACGTGCAGTTGCCAGTTTTGCCTGTGTAGCTTCAAGCTGCTTAAGCTGATCTGCTGCCAGCTTAGTTTCACCCTGCAATTTTTTAAATTCTTCAGTTGCTTTAGACGTAACCGGGCTTAATAAGTTTTTACCGCGCAACACTAAATCAATAAATTTTTTCTTAACAGACATTGCAGCACCTTTTTTAGGTATAAAAAAACCCGCAATTAAGCGGGTTGGTTTTAAGGTTGTTTTATTTAACTAGAAATTATATTGCTTGCGACCTGTGCCGCTGCGGCCTTAATGGTATCGAATGATAAGTCGATGCCTTTATCACGTAAAAACACTAAGGTTTTGTTCCACATACCTTGCGAGCGTATTTTGTCTAAAAACTCATGCCCTGCCCACGTTAACTGGCTGGCGGTGCATGTTACAACGCCACCACTTGAGCTGTGACAACTGGCTTTAATTAATTTAGCTTCATAAAGCAGCATCATATGGTAACTAACTACCTCTGGCGCATAACCTGCTATATCGGTGTCGGCTACTGCTTGCTGAATGGTTTCTAAGTTTTCAATGGCTACCAGTATTTTTCTGATTAGCTCCCAATTCCGTTTCATTGCTCAAACTCCAAAACCCGCACTTAAGCGGGTTGGTTGTTATTTAGTGTGCTTGTGGGTGGTTTATTAGTTGCGACAGTAGTGCTATACCTTTGGGCGTTACTCTTACCTGCTGTGCAACCTTATTACTACCATCGCTACGACTAACCTCTGTTACTTTGTGCTCAAGTAAACCTTTTTGCACTTTGTCTTGATAGCCTAACCATGCCGTTGTGCCCGGTCTGCGGAATATCCAACTTTTTTGCTGCAGCAGGCAAAACAAATCTTTAGGCTTAGCTATTTGCAGTAGCTTGGCAGCATCGGTTATGCACAAACTGCCATCGGCTTTAGCTATGCGGTCTAACGCATCGGCTTTTGGTTGTATTTCTTTTATCTGATCTTCAAGCGCTAACACTTTTTCAGTGTAACCCAGCAACAGACTGCGCATTGTGGCCGGATCATTTAACGCAGTTGCAGGATCGAACTGTGGTATTGGTTGCAGCCTGCCGTTGCGGTAATCTAAAAACACTTGATTAACTTTTAGCTGAAATGCAGGACTGATCCAGCCAGCATACGACACCGCCAGCAGTTCGTGGGCGAAGGTGCCTGGTGCTGATCCACCTTTTACCGAATTGACTGCTTTTTGAGCTAAGCCCTCTGAAGGGCTTTGGCTCTCAAGTTCAGCGATAAGCTCCTTTGTAGGTTCAGTAGATAACCACTTGGATGGTCGTTTATGTTCAGCTTCACCGCTCGCTTTATGCAAAGCGTTTAAATTAAACCGGCCTTGAGCATCAGTCGTTATTTCAACACCAGCTATTACAGGTAATGTGTTCATTGCATTACTCCTACACCAGAATCAAGGTTAGCTAAGTTGGCTTCCATGGCTTGCAGCTTTTCTTCTAGCATATCTAGCATGTTGCCCAACACTGGCGATGGCAGTTCGCCATAGTTTTCATCTTTAACCAGCACTTTAATTAACGATTTAGCTTGGTCTAATAATACCGCTAGGTTGTCGGTAACTTTAATGCTGGCTAAAAAGGTATTTTGTGACGCGATAGCTTGGTTAGCCTTAATGGCTGTTACTGTAGTTTTCATTGCAGCACCTCGAATTGCATTTTATGGTGCAGCTGTTTCATTTCGTCTAATCGGTCACCAATTATCCACAACAGGTTAGATATAGTGGCTGGGGTTAAGCTGGTTAGCGCATCGTCTACAATTAAAGCCGACACTACCGCCCTAGATTGACAGATTAATTTGTCAAAATTATCTATGTGGTCAATCATGTGAAAACTGGCATTTTTTCCACGTTGTATATTTGTTATATTTTCCGCTATACTAGTCATGTTTACTTTCCTACTGAGTTTGTAAATACGGCCTCAACTGTTGCTGCAGTTGGGGCTTTTTCTTTTATACGGCTCATGCCGCTTCCAGCTTTACACCATCTACTGCATAAGCTTGCCGCAACCGATACAATAATTCTGCATTTAAAGACCTACCCTGTTCTTTAGCCGTGGCCTTAACTACTTGATGTACTTCTGGCGGCATTCTTAGCATCATTCCTACCGTTACTTTACGTGACATTATAAGCCCCTTGTTGATGGTAGCCATTTGCTACCATTGCAGTATGGTAGCACTTGGCTATCATGTCAACACTTAAAGCGTGAGATTTTTTTTATGAAGCCTAGAGATCCCCAAATAAACATCAGATTACCAGAGGAACTAAAAGAGCAACTTCATTCAATGGCAGCCGAAAATAAGCGCTCGGTTAATTCTGAAGCGGTTGCTGCTATTGAACATGCTGTACATCTGCATAACTTAACGAAAAGCCGTTCCGAAACACTGCAAGAATTAAATGCTGACGGCAGCAATCGCTATATAACTGTTGAAGAAGCAGAGAAAAAGCTTCTACATGACGTTATAAAAATGATTTACACCCATGCTAAAAACAACAATTAACTTATTTCAGTAACACTCTGATACCTGCTAGATTAATGCAATTCTCAGTTTTTTGGTGTTGCTAAGCATGCCTATTTTGAATGCTTAGCACCCACTTGGGTTTATAGTTAACAAAAAACCCGCCGAAGCGGGTTTATTTGTACTATGCAATTATTACCATATATAACGCTGTATTTTACTTAAGTCATCACCACTATGGTTTAAAAAACACTTATGCATTTCAGTTCCTGCATAAGCCCCGTAACTATTTTTTGCATTAATTGCCACATTAAGAACATGCCTTACGCCGCTTGAATCTGGCTCCCATGTTTTAAATGAGTTCTCAATACGTACTGACTCTTGATCTTTCCAGCTTTTGGTTCTTTTTAAATAGGCTAAACACTTAGCTTCAACATCATTAAAGGAACTAGATCCCGAAACACTAGATACATTTACATTTATTAACTCTGCATCATCAGCGCAAGGAGTTTGACTATATGTAACTACACCATTAATTTCGCATTTATACACGCTGGCCTGTGCATTAAAGCTAAGTAACGCTAGTAAAATAAGGTATTTCATGTTGTTGTCCCTAACTTAAGTTACCTTGAATATACAAAATAACTTAGGTTAAGGCAAAGCCTATAACAACTAGGCTTTGCGGTTAATTTATATTTTCTTTATGACTGAGCCGTCACTCGGAAAAACTTACTTGTGCCGTTTGGTTTAGATTCATCTGATAGCAGTTCGCCTGCTACTGATACATCGGCAAACTCGGTACCAATTGCACTTAAACCGGTTGGGCTTGGTTTCCAGCGCCAACAGTCGATAACGTGCTTTTTACCGTTAACGTCGTTAAGGCCTTCGATTACAACATCGCCTTCTTCACCAAACGCGACTAAAGCTTGCAACAAGTAACCTGCTGGTACTGAGTAGCTTACTTTAATTTCGTCTGATGCCGCTATTTCACTGCCTTCTGGTACAGTAATACCTGCACTTGAAACAATGTAATTTGGCGTGTCGTTTACACTATGTAATGCTGGAATTAATACATCTGCTGCGGTGTTAACCGTAACAGTAGCGCTAGTATCGATCATGTGTTCAACACGCAATAGGCGGTCTAAGGCGCTTACTGTTAATTCTTCATCGGTTACTGTGGTTGTAGCAATGGTTGAAACGGTACCGGCGTTTAATAATGCTAAGTTGCTAGCATTTAAGCTGGTGATACCTATAGCTAAGTTAACCGAGGTAATGCGTTCTAATACTTCTGCGTTACCACCACCACCGCGATAGTTTGGCAGTGTTTTTTTGTCTACATCATAAGTGATATCAGCTGAACTGCAGTTGCCAATATCACGGCCTTTGTAATAAATGATTCCGGAGCCGATAAACGACACCTGTTTTGTTTCTGACATGGTTTTTACTCCAGTTTTTCACTGTATGTTGTGGTTAAAATAAGGCTTAAGCCAGCCCAAGGTTGACCCGGTGATGGTTCGATGTAACTTGTTTCAGAATCTTCTGTTGGTTGAGCGCTTAACATTCCGTGCCAGTTGTTAAATCGATCTTCTGATTTTTGTGCAAACAATGCCGTTCTTAGATTAACCAAATATATGTTTAATCTGTCAGCTAAAGTTTCTGGTTCGTCGTTATCGTGCTCGACAAGCTGAATATGAAATTGCATGTCGTCTTTAATGGCTTTGCTTTGAAATGTGGCTCTACTTGCAACTGGGCCTATTGTGATTAATGGCCATTGCTCTACATTTTGTAAGTAACTGCTAGCCCAACCAGTTTTAACTGTTGCGGTAGGAAACTTAGCCTTTACACGGTTTAAAATTTCAAGCTGAACTTGGTTTGCTTTGTTACTCATAGGTTTAGCCTACTAATAAAGTCATCGAATATTTCTTCATGGCTTGGTTCCAGTTCTTCGCGGAACCATGCAAAAGCACCGTGTACTGATGGGCCATAAAGTGTTTTAAATTCATGGTATTCTTGGCCGTTTTTAACTTTTTTCCCATTTCTAATTCGATAACGCTGAACGGGTTTTCTTATTTCACCAGTGCGGGCAACCATACCAAAGTTACCTGATGTGAATGATCCCCTTTTTAGCTTCATTGCAAATGCATACGTTATGTTTTTACGTGGGTTCTCACGAAGCACTTGTACGCTTATGCCGCCGGAGCGTTGCGCAACTTTTATACCTGCTCGAGTTTCTTGCTTAGCGCCAAACCTAATTAACTGTGTTGCCCTAACTCTGGCGCTGATCGTTGCTTCTAACTTTTTTGGATTTGCGCGTGTTCTAATTTCCATGCGCTGAGAAATGTAACTTTTCTCTAAGTTGTAACGCCCATGTATGGCGTCTATGGCTTCTTGTTTTACTTTTACTGCAAACGCATTAAGGGTTTTTGATAGTGCAATATGGCCTTGCATATCTAATGATTTAATAAACGCTGCTATTTCTTCTGGGCTACTCATATTACATACCAATAAACAAAATGTTCGGTACCCGACCTAGCGCCAACAAACCGCGCTGGATCTGCCGTATCAGTAAATTTATACATCTTGCTACCATGCTTTAGATAACGACCTTGCTTTATATAGCTAGCCATTATTCTATCTATCTTAACCATGCTTATTTCAGATGTTAGCGCCTTAAAATCCTCGACTTCGTCTACACGTTTGGCAATATGCACGTTTACTGTGGCAAGCACAGTCGTTTTATTGGTATCTAGTATTTGCATACTTTCACCAAAAGTTGATAAAACAGCGCCCTTTACGAGCGCTGCTGCATTACTAAAGGCTGACATTAGGCTACTGAAAGCTTAGTAATAGCTAATGGGCGTGTGCAAAGGTAAAACGGGTTAGATTGCGCTTCACCCTGAATACCTTTTTTCATGCTCATGGCTTCAACATGGGCATAAAACGGCAAACCTACTGTACCCACGGTGTCGGTGTAGTCGGCTGGTGCGTTACGGCCAATAAATAAGCCCGGTACAACTGGCACTAAGTAGGCGTCTTTGTCGCCAATAAACTTACGCTCTACGCCATCTTCATCTACCACAGCTGCGTCGTAAGCAAACGCGGTTACGCCGTGAAAGCTTAGACCGTCTGTCATGTCTTCTACGTTGTCGTTACTGTTGCCGTTGCGGTTTTGCAAGTAAGCTGTAACGTCGGGTGCTTCGCTGAATTTATCGAAGAACGATGGGCCACACACTAAAAGCCAGCGGTTAACTACGGCTTGGCCTAGCTTTTTCTTAGCTGCGGTTTTAGCTGCACTTAACATTGATTTAGCTTTTTTATCGGCTGGTACAAAGGTTGTGGCGCCTGGCTCGGCAATACCAAAGGCAGTGTAAATGTTATGCAGTACTGTGCCGTCTGCAGCCATCACCTTGCCGGTAATAGCACCTGCGCGCATTAATTCACGCGTGGCCGTTAAACGCTGCCGTTGGTGCTCAAGTTTTTGGTTAACCACTTGCTGTACAGCTTGCACTTCTGACTGCGTACCAAAAGCGCGAACGTTGGTAATTTCGTCGGCCTTAATGCTGAACGGTGCAGGCAAATGCACTGTTGAAAATGTAACCAGCTTGCGGTTGGCTTTTTTAGCGCCTTGTGCCGGTTCGCCACGTACACCCGCATCAACTAACGATAGCACTTCGCCGTCGTATTCAATTTGGAATGTAGTAGTGGTAATGCCTTGCTCTTGGAATAAACCAAGGCTTGCTAATAGCGTTGGGGCTGATTGTGCTTCGTTGATCGCGGCTGTCAGTGATGATAACTGAAAGTTCGGATCAGCTAAGAATTGATCTAAGTTCATTTGTACGTCCTCTGCGGATTTTTAAATAAAAAACCCGCACTAGGCGGGTATTTAAATGGCTTGTAATGGGTTTAACGTTTTTGTTTAGGTTTAAGCGCCACGAACAACAATGTGTGCTTTTGCTAGTTCGGCTACTGCACTGGCTAAATTAGGTGCAGTGTAGCCAGTTGGTAGCGTTAAACCGTTTAGGTTTACTTCTGTTAAACGTGTTGTTGCTACACCTTCAACATCAGCCGCGCTTGCGTCTACATAAGCATAACAAATACCTTTTGCTAATTCGGCACCGGCGTCGTCGGCAAAATCAAGCTTTACTGCTTTAGTTGCAACAATTGCATACACTTCACCTGGCACAAACTTGCCACCAGAGAAGGTTACTTTGTCGCGGCTAATGCTGCCGGATTCCATTTTGATGTAATGCCCAGCATTGGGCACTTGTACTTTTAATGACATGGTTATGTCCTCTTGGCCCAGTGGGCTTGGTTAGTGAATTAAAAAAGCCGCTGTTATAAGCGGCTTGGGTCGTTATAGGCTGATTTGTGATCGGGCTGTTTTACACTAGATGCTTGGGTTTGCACCTGCTTTGAGCTTGTGACTTCTTTGTCATCACCATGTGCTGTTGCAGCGGTTAGCACTACTTTTAACATGGCAGCTGGATCGTCAATGTTTGCCGATACTTCAGGAAATATTGCCGATAAATCAGCTGCGGCTAACGCATCACGCACACCACCCAAGGTAGCTAAGCGAGTTTTAACGCCAGCTTCAGTTAATTTAGCGGTGATTAGTGGCGCTATTTGATCTGACATGCCAGCTTCTGCACATAATGTTACAACGAGTTCCGCGCTTGCTACTGCTTCTGTTGCTGTTACTACAGCGGCTGTCTGCTCGGTAGTTTGTTCAGTTGCTGCCGAAGCAGCGGGTTTTGTTGCAGCTGCTGCTGCGGGTTTAGCTACTGACATAGTATTGTTTCCTATTGACATGGTTCTGTTTAAATTGCGGCAGTGATCTGCCATCATTGCAACGCCATCGGCGCTATTTACAAGCTGTTCGGCTAGGCCAACATCTACAGCGGCTTGGCCGTTATAGGTTGCGGCTTCTGTGTCTAATACGGCCTGTAATGATAAGTTGGTATATTCAGCAACTTTGCTGGCAAATTGCATGCGGGTACTATCAATCTCGGCTTGCCATCTTGCGGCTACGTCTTTTGGCAATGCTTGGTATGAGTTGCCATCAACTTTGTGCGAGCCGGAATGTAATAGCGTTATTTTTACGCCTTCATTTTCTAAATATTTTTCATAATCGGCATGGGCCACAACAACGCCAATACTGCCTACTGTGCCTGTTTGCGTTACTAATCTGCGGCTTGCGGCTGATGCTAACAGCTGGCCTGCGCTGCAATTCATGTCGTTGGCAATGGCCCAAACGGGTTTAACCGCATTAGCACGGCGAATAACATCGGCCGTATCAAAAGCACCAAACACTGTACCGCCTGGTGTGTGCATATCTAGGTAAATGCCTTTTACATCGGGGTCAATTAATGCTTGGTTTAGCATGGTTTGTATGCCGTCATAACCTTGCAGACCCGATTTAGGCCTTACGTTACCGGTTTTATGAGCAAGTGCGCCATGAATAGATAAAACGGCTATTCCATCTTGAATATCGTAATGTCTGTACTGGCCTGTTACTGGGTGTACATAACTTTCTGCAACTACTGTCATGCCGTCACGGGTTAACTCTTGGCCTTGGGCATCAACTAACGATTCAGCTCCTAACCGCAAACCTAGCGCACTAAAGAACACTCGGGCATAGCCCACATCCATAGCTAGCGGCTTGTTAAGTGCTGCTGCGGCTATCATTTGGTAGTTACTCATCGTCTTTATCCCGTTTTGTGCTAGTTGTGTTGCGTTGGCCGCGTGCTTTTCGGGCTGCTGCGTTACGTTCTTGAATGTCGGTGAGGTCTTCGCCTTGCTCTGCCACTACGTCTTCATGTGCTAATAAATCGGCATCAATAGCAGTAATTTTCGCTTCAACATCAATATTAGGGTTAATGTAAGGCCAGCCGTGTGGGCACCAAATGTCGCTATGGTATTCAGCACTTTGCGTGCTGTAATTGGGTAAATTAATAGCGCCTGATAATACTGCTCGTTTTAACCAGTGCTTGCGCATCCATTTTAGAACCTGTGGGATCATTAAGTGCCACTGGTCCATTTGGACTTTGCGGCGGAATTCGTTAAGAATGGCGCGTACTAAGCGGTCGTTTACTTTTTCCCAATCGCCAGTTAATAGCTCATAAGGTAAGTCTTGCGCTGATGCTTGCATCATGGATTGCCAACGCATAAAGTCGCCATAACCTTGGCCAGTGTCGTCACCTTTGAATAGATCTATCTTTTCGCCCGGTTGCAGTTCTAACATGGTGCCGGCTTCAACTTGTGCATTACCAAAAGCGCCACCTTCTGATAAAGGATCACCGGAAACTGGGTCGAACAGCCAGCCGTCATCATCGGTTATATCGTAATTTTCGCGGTATATTGCGCCTGTGTAGGGTGCGCGTGTTTGTTTACGTGTTAGCTCTGCATCGTCGTAACTGTCGAATGTAATTGCTTTAACTAAGCCAGCTGCGCTGTCGGGTTCGCCACGTATTTGACCAGGATGTAATGGGTTAAAATGGTGCGCAACTTCATTAGCTGGAACGCGAACCAAGTTAGATAATGATGACGTATAGTTATACATTTCGCCGGGGTGTTCGCGGTACATGTGATAAGCCACACGTTGGCCACGACGGTTAAATTCAATACCTGCAATAATGCGATTGCCATTCGCTAAATTGTCGTTGTAATCAAGCGGTACAAAGTCAGCTTCTAACACTTGAAACTGAATTGGTACTATTAAACCTGATGCTATGCCGCGATAACGAACCCGTATAAAACATTCACCGCTTAATCGTCTTGCTCGGGCAATTTGAGCTTGCATGCCGTAAACGTCTAACAGCATTTCTGGATCAAACTGTTCGCATGAGTGCTCCCAGCAATCGTTAATGATTTTGTTGATCTCTTTGCTTTTAGTTTTAGCGCGGGGTGTTATGCCAATGCCTATTTCGTTGGTTACTTTCTTTTCAATAGCGCTACGAATAAGTGGCATATTGCGATGGCCAGCACGGCTGCGGTTACGCAACTGGGGCAATGCACCATTTAATGCACTATTTGCGCCGGTACTGGGTGCATAAACACCACTTAACCGCCGACCATTACCAGCGCCTTGGTATGGGCTATTAAACACAACGATATTTTGGCCGTTGGGGCCTAATATGGGTGATTTACGAAATGACATTAAACCCCCTTGTTAACTTGCATTGCATAGCCAAAGCGACGGCGTTTCTTAGTGGGCGCTAGTGCTTTTTCCATCGTTGAGATCACCCGCTCCATTTCAACTAATGAGCGATAACTGATTTCATCACCACTTGATAGCCGTACTCGGGTCATGCCGCTGGCATAGGCTTTTTTTAATTCTTGTAGCTGAGTTTCGCTATACATTATGTTGTCCTATACCTTACTCTGCGTTGCCGTGGCGCGGCCTTCTTAGCTGCCGGCGCTAGGTGTTGCTTGTCGGGGTGATAAACGTTTATGTTCTCGTTCCACGGCTGCGCCCAACGTGCTGGTGCTAACCAAAACTTGGGTTTGTGGGTTTGTAACTGATATTGCGCGGCTTCGTTGTAGCAGAGTAAATCCCATGCTTCGTTTGCTCGCTTTTTATTAGCTTTATCCCAGCGGCCTTGTTCGTCGCGGCTTTCTGCTGTTAGTTCTTCGTAAAACCATGCGCCTAGCCAATTTGGAAAATGCACATAGCCCGCGCCTTCAGTTTCACGCTCTAGCTTGCTGCTTATGTTATCTTTCAAGCGGTTAGTTGCCAGTATGTGCAGTGGCACATCACCTTTGGCTGATGCTTTACGATCTGCGCGTTTGGTGTTATCTGGCCGCGTTATTTTTACCATTTCTGTTTGCGCTGAACTGCCACCTTTAACCAGCATTAGCTTATGGTGGCGATTTTCAGTGCGTAGCTTGCGGTAATAACCGTAGGCGTTATCAGATACGCCATCTTCACCGCCGTGGTCACATACTATTAGGTGTACGTGCATTTCACGGCCGCTTTCATCGTCTAGCGGGTAGCCGCGGTCGAGTATTAATTTGCTAAGTTGTTCCCAGTCTTCTGGATAACCAGCCGGATCAATTTGGTGATAACGCTCTGTTAGTTCGGTTGCGTTATCGTCTTTAATACGCGCCGATAGCTTTATGTTGTAGCGGTCGATTACCCAGCGTTCGTGCTCGCTGTTACCGTGCACCTGCACCACAAAGCGGCGGTCTTTACCTGCTTGTACGTCAACACAGGCAACTAGGAACAATACGCCATCGGGTACGTGCCGCTTAGTTGTTACTTCTGCTCGTTCGGCTAATCGGTCTGAGCTGCGTTTTCTATCTGATTTTTGATAGCTGTAAGGCCTACCCTGATCGGTGTTAATTGTTGCTTTTAGCTTTTCTTGGCTGCCTGTTGCTTCAAAGTCTTTTACGCCGGATAAGTAGTTATAAACTAACTGCTCCCAGCTTTGAAACGATGCTGCTGGCCCTTCCATCCAATAGCTTAAAAAGTCGGTATCTATTAACGTGCCGGTTATTTCACCAGCAGCACTAATGCTACATCCCTCTGGTACCCAACGCGATGCCATTAACATTGCTTGCTTGGCTGTTTGCTTTATTTCAGCATCACCGCAATGCGGGCAAAAGCAGCTAACTGTGCGGCTGGCTTTGCGTATATCGGTTTCGCTTTCATCCCAGCGTAAGTATTTCCATTGTGCAGGGAAAAACTCACCACAGCTGGGGCATGGCCAATACAGTAACCGCCTATCGCCAAGGTTATATAACGCACCAACGCCTAATGTTGGCGGGAATTCATGCGGCTTTTCAGCGCTAGGTACCCAATCAGGATCTAATACTTCATAGCCTGGGCTGCTTTCAGCCACTGCCATACCGCGACTACGAAATGACTGAGTACGCTTAAGCGCTAAATCGAAGCCTGAACCTTCGCCTTCTACATCGAGCAAGGTTTGGCTTCGGTCGTAATCAGTGATTATTACGCGGCGCCATTCTGAGCTAGCGAATATTGATTTAGCCGGCCATGCTAGCTTTAAGTAGTTTCCAGCCCGTAAAACCTTGTCATGCAAGTTGTTATCGTGGCCGCGTGGGCTTAATAACGGCTGTAAGTCGGGCGAGTTATCAAGCATTGGGCCGATACGCTTCTTGCTAAACTCTGCCGCTTTCTCTTTTGTTATTTGCACTACTAGCATGTCGCTAGGGTCGCATTTCACATCGTAAGCAACAAAACCATCTACTAATGCTTGGCTTTTGCCTGTTCGCGCAGGACCTACGAATATTAAGCCCCTATGCCTACGGCTAGTAAGCATATCGAGTGGCTCACGCATGTAAGGCGTGGTTTCAATGTCCCACTTACCCCAGTTGCCACTGGCTAGTTTTACCCGCGCATATTCTTGCACCGCTTCAGTAACTGACATGCGAACCGGTGGTTTTAACAGGCTGGCGATATCGCGCTTAATTTGGCTAACATCACCATAATTAATCATCGTCTTCGTCTTCCGGATCCATGCCGCCGCGAATGGCGTTCAGATACATATTTTCACGTACCTGATCAATAATAATTTGTACTCGCTCAAGTGCCGAACCCGACAAACCTACTTTTGATTCCAGTTCATCAACTAAACTATCGAGCGGGTTAACGACTGCTTTAACTAATTCAGCCATTGCCCTAGCAACATCGTCACTAGGTATTAAATCTTTTAATTCAGTTTCGAGTTTTAACTTTTCACGCTGTGCTTGATACCAAGCTTTAAGGTCCTGCGGCAACATTAAGGCAGGATCTTGAGTCGGGTTATCTTCCCCCGTTATTACCTCACCAAATAGCGCTGGACCAATATCACTCAAGTGATACGTTGGGTGGCCTTTTCTTATGCCTGCCGGTTCAACTCTAGCGGTTTTTAATCTCGCTGATACTGTGCGTCGGTCAATGCGGAACGCTTCAGCGATACGACTAATGGACCACGCATAGGCATCATCGATGTTGTGCAATGTACCCATGCCATAGCGATCATCTATTTATATAAAGTTCTCTGAGAATGTACAGCTCGTACAAGTGCCCAGCCCTTGTAAACACTGGAAAATTAATAACTTGTGGTGGATCACCATAAAACGCCGAAAAAAATTGTTTCACCGCGCTTCTGCGCTCCCGTGGTGCTAACGAGGATCGGCAGGGTCCCCTGCGGTATATTCTTGGCTTAAATATTCAGCTGCAAGTAATTGTTTAAGCCGAAGCTCGTGCTGCAGTCTTGCCCATTCGTGTTTCTCTGCATCATGTTTTTTTCTGTTAGACCACACTTGCCACTGTATAAAGCCCAAGCAAACGGTAACTATGACACCTAACATTAAGGCTAAATTGGGCAGTGATAGCAGCCCGCCAAAGGCAGTGCTTATTGCGCTAAAGTAAGCGGCTATGGTTGTCTGCTTTTCCATTGTTGGTTTCATCACTAAGTTATTCATATCACTGACTTCCGCTTTGGGTAGCCCATTCAAGTAACCGCATATCATTCGTTTGACATTTATCTATAACCATTTCCAAGTGGCGTGCGTAAGCCAGAAGATCTTGGTTAGTTACTAAACTAAAAGTCTGAGCCACTGCGCAAACGGTAATTAATTCTGCTGGTGGCATTACCGGCACCAACTTGGTTACTGTTACTGTTCTTATTATCGGTTCTTGTTTCGGCATGCCGGAGCATGCTGCTAACATCAAAAGGAATAGGAACAGAAGCCCAATTTGAAATGGTTTCATTTTCATTAGCCTTTAGTTCTGTAATCAATTTCAGTGCAGTTTGGTATTCACTTTCAATAAGCTTAAGTTTCTGTTCACGTTTAATTTGAATTTCAGTTAATCGCTGGCGTTCATTAAGCAAGTGCTGCTTTTCTAATTCAGCCGCGTGTACCTCATCAGCTAAATTAATTACTTCAGTTTCTTTATCTGCATATTGTTGCTGCAGCTTATCCAGCTTAATAGTAAGTGCATCGGCTTTATTGTTGGCATGCTCTATAGCAAACCAACCTGCAGCAGCAATGGCCAGAACAAATAATATTAAGATAGATTTAATGTTGGCCATTAAGTACTCCAGATAAACATAAATCGCGCTCATGACTGCGACGCTTTATTAAACCGTTCAACTTAACTCCACGCGCATACACCCAACGCGTAAGCTGGTTACATGCTTCTACTCTACTGCCAGCATTAAGATACTTTAGTAATGTGCTTGACCTAAAATTAGCCGCGCCAACGTTGTAATGAAATGATAAGTAAGCAGCATGCTCTTGCTCTGATAGCGGAACATTAACAGCACTAAGCAGCTGCTGATTATGATTAACTAAGTCTTTTGCTAATAACTCTAAGCACTGCTGATCTGACATAACGACGCCTAGCTTTAACTCTTTGCTAGTGTGACCAAAGCAAGCAGTGATAATGCCAACCGGATCTATATAAGTGCCAGGTACATAACCTTCACTATCTGCAATCATTGCGCCCGTTGTCGCTAATGCACCTGCTAAACCAATTACAGCCAGTCGCTTAGCTATATTATTCATATTTATTCCAGGCATAAAAAAACCCCAGCTGAGGACTGAGGTTAATAGATATATTTTGCGCGGCTTAAACACTTACAACTCGTGCAAGCTTAACTAAATATAGCCGTTTTAAAGGGGCTTGTCGGCCGCATTAATGCGGCTTTTGTAAAATATTAACTCCTTACAGCTAACTTTTTAAAAAAAATTGTAGTACAGTAGTATTATATAACTAATTGGTTATAAATTGACTTGGGAGGCATTAATGAGCGTACTCAAAAAATTACTAAGTTGTTTTTCTGCTGATTACAAAAAGTCAGATCAAGAGCTTCTTGATGCTTTAGAGAATAACCAAGACCAATATATTGTGAAATCTAATGGTTCAATAGCTTTAAATCTGGCCAACTTACAGACACAGAAAAAAATTCAAGATGAAATAGCTAAGTACAAAGGCTTTACTCTTTCTACTAAAGGCTAAGTTCTGATGGGTGCACTATACGTAGTATTAGTTTTAGCAGTTGGTTACGTATATTGCAGCATAGACCCAGCATCAAAATATAAATTAGCTCGCCGTGACGGTTACTCTTTATACTTCCATATAGGCTTTTGGGGCGTAATATGGACTATTATTGCAGTTTTTATATTTTTCATTCTTGATTTAACTAATATACCTTCATTAATACTAGAAAAAATTGGAATTCATTTTAATATTTTCCAGCCAGTTTCTACATTTACAATGCCTGAAATTAAACAATTGCTTTTATGTATAGGCGCGTTATCAGTTACTGCATGTATTGCATTTTGCAAAAAACTTTTCTACGTATTTTGGCCGACGCAAAAAAATAAATTTATTCTTAAAACAGTTAAGAAAAACGCCTTAGAATTAATATTATTTGAGTCAGTTAGCAATTCTTTACCATTAGCATTTACAATGGACTCAGACAAAGTATATGTCGGGTTTGTTTCAGAGTTTGATTTACTAGAAGGCAAAATAGAGTTTATTACGATACTGCCGCTACTAAGTGGCTATCGAGACGATAAAAAAATGCTGAAATTCATGACTAATTATTACGAACATTATATACAGAACATTGGTGAAAAGGCTGAAAAGCCTGACTCTCCTGAAATGGTTAGGCTTTTGAATAAATTTAAAATAGTAGTGCCTTTCTCAGAAGTAGTATCTGTTAATGGGTTTGATATAAACGCTTATAAAGAATTTATAGCCTCAGACTTTAACCCTAACTCTTATAGAGAATCAGGAAAGCAAGTAGAGGTTACACACTCAACTTTTCACGAAGCAAGCTAAATCATTTAAGTGATAAGTTCTTAATTGGCTACCAGCACAACGGACTATTTATTATTAAATTAGTCTCAGCATGTAGCAGCGCTAACCGCTCAGTCGAACTAAGCTTAGCCTGCTTTATATAACGCCTAGTAATAACTGCTTTTTGTGGTACTGGCAAAGGCCTTACCATCTTATCAATACGCTTTATGTAATCTGGCACATGTATATTTTCAGAATGATGGCTAAACAAATGTTTATCTGAACTTATCCAAACGCCTGTTCTCATTACTTCACAGCATCGCTCGGTTACCGATGTGCTAGCGTAACCCTGTAACGATTCTTTGTTAGCCCAAAACTTACCCCAATGTTTTAATTCTGCTCGAAGCTCTTTTATATTCATCATTATTGCGTCTCCCGAGCTATTGTTATTGCATCTAATAAATCAATTTTAAAAGCACACTCACAAATCTGCATGGTCTGTCCAAAGCTTGGTTCTGTTTTCTTGTGCTCCCAGCGCTGATAAGTGCTGCGATCAACATTAGACATAAAGCAGACTTCCTCTTGAGTAAGTCCAATCTTCAAACGCACGCTGCGCAGTATGTGCCCGCCATGCATCCATCTCGGTTCGCTCTGCATACTAGCCCCCAAACAACGCTATTAATGCAGCATCGCGGCAATCTTCATTACTACGACCAGTCCAACCGGTTAACTTATTAAAGTATGCGGCATCCTTTTTACAACGGGTTTTGTGGCCGCCAACCAATGGCCTACAAGGTTTAACCTGGTAACCCGCTGCCGTAATGGTTTCAATAAGCAGCGTAGCAACCGCTTTTACCTGCCCTACGTTCTGGCTTATGCGGTTGCTAACGGCTTGTTTATTTCGGGCCGTTGGCAACATTCGTGGGAAAGTTGGCTTTATAAGGTTTGGGTCTTCAATCTTTATTAGCACGCTATTAAGCGCAGATTGGTAACTCAGCCAATTAAGCATTCCAGTAAATGGAATTCTATCTAGCTTAAGAATTCTGCCGTTTAGTATGACAGCAACACCACTGGCTGTTAAATCTGGATCAATACCAATTATTAGCACATAAACCCCATTTAAAATGTTCCGTACTGTAAAATTCTAAAATCAAATAAAACCTATTATCTGCAATGTGTTATCTAATTATTAAGCTCTATCAATGCCTGCATTGTGCCAAGTGTTAAACGAAGTATTTAACCACTCGTGATACTGAGTTAAGGCGGCATGTTTAACGTCTAACGCATCAGCTTTTATATACACAGCATCTAACCCTTTCTGCTTATGGTTTAACATTCGCTCACCAACCCAGTAATCAATACCTATCGTTGCCCAGGCACTACGAGCCAGTTTGCGTAAATCGTGCGCACTAAACTTACCCGCCGACACAGCCCTAATTAGTTTCTGAGCATCGTTGTGTGTGAATTCTTTACGGTTAAACTCAAACAGGTATTCACCTTGGCTATGCTCCCTAAATTCCAGCAGCACAGCTTTAGCTTGCTCAGTAATAGGCATAACATGGTTAGAGTCGGTTTTGGTTATAGCTGCGGGAATAGATATTCGGTTGGCTTCAAAATCGAAATAGCACCATTTAAGCTTTCTGGTTTCACCAACGCGGGTGGCATACATCAGCATAAATAACAGCATGGTTTTAATAGGCTCAGACAACCCCATAATTAACCCCATAGTGCGGCCAGCATCACTAACAAGTAATCGGCCTTGCTTTGGTTCAATACGCCGCTGAATGTGATCACCAAAGCGCATGCTGGCCATAGGGTTAATGCTAACTAAACCAAGTTCACCAGCACTTTTAAAAGCCCGTTTTAATACCGCAAAATACTGTCTAATCGTAGATGGCTTAAGTGCTGCGTTCTGCAGCGGTAGCATTAGCCGCTCATCAATGGCTAACTTAGTTAACTCAGTAATTTTTATACTGGCTAAGCGCGGTAATAAGTGTTTTTCAATAGCGCATTTCACGCCTTTGCGCCTGCTATCACTTTTAACTGACTCCCGCTCAATACGGCCTAAATACCACTTAAGCAGCTGGCCAACCGTAGCAAAACCACTATTTTGCACATCAGTACCCGTTGCTAACTTTTTTAATATTTCAGGCACTATCGACTGCGCATCTTTAGTTTTCAGTGCTGGCCAGTAACCTAACCGCTGCCTTACCTTTTTACCTTCTTCGTACCGCACTAAATACCACGTCCCTTTAGTGCGGCTTTTATGTAGCCGCAATGCTAACGGATGACGCTGATCACGCAGCTCACTAATCGTTAAATCTGCTGCAGAGCGAACCACAGCAGCATCAGTTATTGATAACGCGACAGACTTCATCATTCAGCAATAACCGCCTTACGGGTAAAGGTTTTAACGTTTTCTAAGTGATCAGCAACCAGCAATAATTCATTACCAGCTAATTCATCAGCGCGATAACGCGCTTGCGGATCAGCCGGTGCATTTTCTAACGTGTTAGCTGCTGCACTACGCAAGTGATTTATTGCTTCTTGTATGTGATACTGCGTTTCAAATTTGTGTGTCATTACTTCCCCTCGCCAAAGTCTTTACGGTATTTATTAAGTGCTGCTCTGTGTTGTTCACGTTGCTTTTCAGGCATAGCTTGTAATTTATTTTGAATAGCTAACCGGTTCATTTTTCCAGCGCGTTTCTGATGCAACCAAAAACACGCTAACGTTTCAGCAGCTGCCATTTCTTGCTGTTCTTTTGGTAACTGGCACAGGTTCACGCCATAGCCCCCGCTGGTTTATTGGTTCGGTAGCTGGGCCAGTAGCATTCAACTAAGTAAAAGCTGCTAAACAGCCTGTCTGCTATGCGCTCCCCCATGTGATTGGCTAAATCATCAAGCTTCATATTGGTTAGCACTACAGTGCTTTTACCTTTAGTTACACGCTGATCAATCACCGCATTAATAATTTTAATGTCGTAATCTTGCGTGCTACCTAGCTCTATTTCATCCAACACAAGCAGATCAACCGCAGCAAAACTAGCAATAACCTTTTCTTCAGTTAGTGGGCTGTCATAACTGCGTGATGCGCGGGCTTTCATCTGAATTTCAAACGCTGTGGCTACAGCTGCACTTTTGCCACTGACATTAAGCGCATTACAAATAGAACTGGCCATGTGGTTTTTACCTGTGCCTGTACTGCCACAAAACACCATATTTTTAACTGCCCCGTACTGACCAAAGCTTTGCAAGTAATCACGACAAGTGCTTATAGCTGCTTTTTGCTCAGGCCTGTAAATCTGATAGCTTTCCAACGTAGCGCTTAGGTAAATATCTTGCACACCGCTGCGCTCAAGTAACTTTTTAACATCACGCTGTTGCCGTTCAGCTGCCAACTGCTCTTGCTGGCGGTGGTAATCAGCCCTAGCTTCACGCTGCTGAAACGAAAACCATTCATCAGGTGTAAACGCGCTGTGCTTAGCGTTAGATTTAACTTTGGCCAATAGGCCGCGGGGTACGTTTAACAAAACAGGCTTATTCATAATTTCACCGCCAATTCACGGGCTTTTTTGCCCCAGTCTTGTGCTGTCATCGGTTTGCCATTGGCGCCAATGGTTATTCCCTTCTGGCCATTGCCATACCCGCCTTTTCGTTCAGAGTGCAAGCTTGCCAACCTACCCCAGTGCTTTCGCAGTGCAGCAGGGCTTTGAATATTGGTTTTCCAAAAATTGTCTGTGTGTGCCAGGGCAAATAACGTAACCATGTGTTTTGGGTTTCGTTCGTCTGCCGTTCGCATTAGCCGCACCTCGTTAGCCCAAGCTGCCATGTTCTTCGGTGCTCTGAAATGTTCGCCAAGTGTGTTGCTTAAAATTGTTTTTAGCTGATTAGCGGTTTCTAGGTCTTCAGCTGTACCCCAATTTTTTCCGTTTTGAATGGCTGCATCTTTTTTCAAAGCGGTGTCGTCAGCCGAAGGTTGCGACGTAATAATTTGTCTTTGGTTGGTTGTCTTTGGTAGGTTGTCTTTGGTGTGGTCACAATTGCGGCTACTGCTCGACACAATTGCGGCTTCTTGTGGTTGCAATTGCGGCTTCTTGTGGTTGCAATTGCGTCTAGTACCGTTGGTTGCAATTGAGGCTTTATTTCTGGTGTAAGCAAGTTTTTTACTGCCAGAATTTTGCCAATCGCTAATTATTTTATTAATAGCGACAAGCTTCATAATGCCCGACTTTTGAATAGTAATAATATTGCGCTCTTCTAACTTCTTCAGGCCTGACTTAACCGCGCTTAAACCCAAACCGGTTAACTCTGCCAGGTAAGTATTTGTTACCCTGTCGGCTTTTTTGTTATAACCATACGTGCAACGCACAATCGCCATCAGAAGCTGGAATTGTGAACCGCTAATGTCCTGTTTGCATATTTCTTCCAACAGTTCATTTGCCAGCTTACAGTAGCCGTTTTCGATATCTGCTATCACGGGCTTTGCCTCGTTACGTTTAGCGCTAAAATCAATTACATTCGGGATATTCATTGGCCTAATCCCCTTGGTTTTTAGTAAAACGGCTTAGCGCATTTTTAGCTTGTTGAACACTTTTACCAGTATCAAGAATCCACTGGTCTAAGTGCTTATTAACGGTAACGTGCTTTAAATCGCCATCCCTGCACACTGTTATCATTTTTCTTAACTGCAGCTCTTTAAGACCCTTTCGAACGCACCGATCGCTTAGGCCTGTAAGCTCAGCGATATGAATATTCGTTGTTATATTGCTATCCAGCTTGTAGCCATAGGTCATACCAAATACAGCTGATAGAATCCGGAACTGGGCGCCAGACAAATCCACATGGCACATTTTTTTCAGAACAAAATTAGTAATGACTGATGCAGTTTCTTCCTTTAACTCGCATTCAGGCTCTTTATTGTTGCCCGATCCGTAAAAATTGATTACATTAATAGTCGTCATTGGCTTACCTCTTTTAAGTTAGTGACTTGGCCCACTCTGAACAGTGGGCTTTTTTTGTTTCTAAAATTCGTTAGTTGCTGTCTTTCCAGCTGTCAGACGTCTTTCCGTCGGTCAAGACAACAACAACCCTTATGGGTTTACGGCATTTAACCTCGCCGCGCAGGTATTACTTACCAATCACCGCTGTAGGGTGCCTTGGTAAATCTCTTACTTGTCCTTTCACTAACGCATTCAGCGCCAGCGCTTCAGTTACAGTGCTCATTAATTTACTGGTAACACGGTCACATTCTTCGCTATCAATAATCCCGTCTTCACGGGCTTTGCGTATTTCACCCAATGCCGCGCCAAATTCTTCATTTACACGCATTAACTGATCACTTAATTCTTCATCACAGCTAACCGATTCAGGCAACTTAACAAACACACCACCGCGCTGATGCGCCCATGCTTCTAAAATCGCGTTATCATTAGTTAGTTCGGTAATTGCAACAGCTTCGCCTAAACCTAATTTATGAAAATCTTGATCAGGGTTTAATCGGTTACCTAACACATTTGGGCTGACACCCAACTTGCGGGCTAAATCGCTGGCGTTATGCCGCTGGCCCAGCAAGTAAGCTGCAACCATGGGGCATTGTGGATCTTGTTTTTGCTTTAACGTGTTATTGCTCATAAGACTGTTACTCTTAATCTGTAATTAACTGGATTGTTGAATTTGTTTAACCTGCTTAGCTTTAAGCGCGCCGCCAGTTAAATGCTGAATTTGATAAGCTCGAAGCTCAGGAATCTGATCAGGCCATTGAGATATTGATTGACTAGTAATTCCCAAAGCTTTAGCTGTTTTTATAACCCCGCCGAAATGGGATATTACATCGGCTTTTTTCATTAAAACCTCAGAACGTAACTAAATTAACATAAATTGTAAGCCAGCTTACAATTTAGCGCAAGGATTATTTCGGTGATGAAACTTACACAGAGTGGTAAGCTTGCTTACATGAAAATGAGTGAAAGAATTTATAAGCGAAGAAAATCGCTGAAACTAACCCAAGAAGCCGTTGCTGTTCAGGTCGGAGTTAATCGCGTTTCCGTATCAAACTGGGAGACAGATAGCATTAACGGATCAATGCCTAGTGGCAAGCACTTAATAAAACTAGCAGAAGCCTTAAGGGTTACCCCTCAATGGATATTAAGTGGTGATGAAGCCATCCAAGAAAGTAAAACGAATAATGAACAGATTGAACATGGCCATGTCCTTGGGACTTTTGAGCTATGGGATAGTAAAACCCCCCTTGGCGATGATGAAGTAGAATTGCCGTTTTACAAGGAAGTTGAATTGTCAGCAGGAAATGGATCAGAAGTATTAAGACAAGACACAGGCTTTAAACTGCGTTTTGCAAAGTCCACCCTACGCAATAATAACATTCAGCCAGATTTAGCTGCCTGCGTATCGGTTAGCGGTGACAGCATGCAACCTGTTCTGCCAGACAAAGCAACAGTAGGTATCGATACAGCCAGTACCAAGATTAAAGATGGTGAGATGTACGCTATAGATCACGATGGCCTATTAAGAGTTAAAATACTCCACCGCTTGCCAGGTGGCGGTATACGCATTCGCAGCTTTAACCGCGACGACTACCCAGATGAAGATTTACCAGCTGAACAAACGACTAAAGTTAGAGTACTTGGCCGCGTGTTTTGGTATTCGGTATTAAGGTGATTACTTAATGATTATTGCGTTTTATATCATTAATTGCTTTAATATATCGAGAAAGATATAATGCGCTTCCAATTTTGCATTAATGCCACTAAAGATCTAAATGCTTGGAAAGTTGATGATAAATTTGCTTATGTTCAAATTGTTGCAATTCTGCAGCAAATTTCATCAGATCCACAGCTGGAAGACATGCTATTAGAACGTAGTGCGGATAATGATGGAATAAGCTTTAGTAGATGGGTGCAGCAGTTTCGTAAAGGAAATGACTTGTATAGAATTAAAACCATCACACCCGAAGGTTATTCTAACGCTAAATGGCGAATTATATATGCTTATCTGCCCATAAGCAGATCACGGTCAGAGCCAGAGTTTCACATACTTGCATTACCTCATAGGGATAAATTTGATTATGACAATCCAGAAGACTGTATTACAAAGCGAATTATTGCAGACCTTCGACTTTTATACTGATCAATTTAAAAGCTCTGCTTTATCACAAAATAAAACAGTAAATTTTTATCATCACGTTAGCGCAGATAGATCTACTCCTGTACAAAGTGTTTCGCTTGACGACGTGCTAGCTGAGCTAATGCAAGACAGCGAAATGGCAGGCTTATTTTCTGAAGCAAACAAACAAATTGCTGAAACATATTATAAAGATGAAAAAAGCTTAAGAGCTATGCGGTTGCAAAAAGGCATAACTCAAGGTCAATTAGCTGAAGCTATTGGCACAAGTCAGCCACAAATTTACAAGTTAGAAAATGGCGATAACGACACTAGATCAAGTACCGTTATTAAGCTTGCAAAATATTTTGATTTACCGCCTGGTGAAATGTTTGAAATTTTAAACGGAGACGGCAATGAAGCCTAACTTCTCAATTTTATTTTGTGACGATATAAGGCATGAGATTGGTGGTAAAGTTTCATTAATGGGAATTTACGGCACACATCTCCTAGTACCTTCTCTGCCAATAGAAATATCTAGGTTAGTTATTCATTTCAGTATTGAACTTCCTGTAAATATGAAACCTAATTCCATTAAAGTAAATATTCTTCTTAATGGAAAACATCATGCATCCATTGAACTAGCTAGTATTGGATATAACGAAAAACTAGCTCAAGAAACATTACATCATCGTATAATTGGCGGTACAGACCTAAACGATATAGAAATAGAAGAAAAAACAAATCTTGAAGCTTCAGTAGAATTAGATGGTGAATTTGTTTACAACACAAAACTTATTATAGATACAAAAATGCATTACAATGAAGAGCATGCGCTAATTGAATAAACTCAGTTACACTAAAAACTATTTTAAGTGGTAGGTTCCATTATGGAAATACCCATACCACCAACCCGCTACGGCGGGTTTTTTATTGCCTGCAATAACCCAACTGCAAATATAAGCCCCCTCTCAGAAACATTAATACACGCCTGATTAAACTTATCTAAAAATTACGTAATCAATCTAGCCAAATAAATAATGTAAGTAAATTTACTTTTTAGCTTGACCTAATATGTAAGCTGACTTACATTATGTAAAAGAAGCAACGCAAGGCAACTAACATGAAACCACTAACCGATTACGTAAACCTAACCCTAACCAAAGCAAACCGCTTTATTTGGATATTAGTTGCAGCAGTAACCGTGTTGTTTGTTGCCGCCATAACGCTAGGAGCATCAGCATGATTACGCCATCACTAACCGCAGCCTTAGCTCATAAAGCTGCATCGCCAGTACCTTCATCAATACGCATTAACGGCAGACAGTGGCAAGTGGTTAATAAACTGCAAACCATGACCACACAGCAGCATGAAGCTTTAGTTATGGCCTACGAATGGCACCAAGCCTTTAACCGCATTAATGACGATGTAACTTTCAACCCTATTCAGTTTGAAATACATAGCATTGCTACAAAACACAAAGCGCCAGCATTAGCCAACGAACTGCGCCAGCTTGGCCTGCTGCAATGCCACAACGGCCGCTACTGGCTAAGCCCAGCAGGTTTAAATCTAGTTAAAACTGTACCCATCGAAAACGTGGAGTGTTAACCATGACAGCAGCATTAAAAATGGCCGCACCAGGCGAGCTAAGCTACCAACTAAAAAAGCTAATGGTTTTTTGCGCCGAACCAGCGCGCAGCATTAAAGCTATGCGCCATCACTTGGCTGTTACTGAATCGGTAATACAAGATTTACTAAACCAAGCGTTAGCGCAAAAGCTGATATGGCGCCAAAGCAACGGTATGTACAAAACAGTTGGTACCAAGCTTGCGTTTATTCAAGCAGAACAAGCCCCAGCGGAAAGCTCATTACTGGCGCTGGCCAGCACACCAACACCAGTCGAAGGATCGGTATTTACCGCAACGCCAAGTGAGTCAGTAGAGTTAGACGTTGATGTAATAGACATAGACGACTGCTTGCAAGAAGCAGACTGCGCACAGCCTAATATTTTGCGGGTTAGCTGCCCCATTGAAAACTCATTAGCACGCCTTAACCGCATATTTGCACCAGATCAACTGCCTGAAATAGACAATATCGACGATAAGCAACGCGCCCTATCTGGTATTGCCCTAATGATAAAACCACATGATGAATTTTTCGCCAGCGTGCTTAACGAGCTATCAGCCGATTTATCTGTAATTCGCCTACACCAAGAACGGAGGGTTTAGTTATGTCGCTAATCTACGTTGTAACAGTTAACGGCCAGCCCACCTACGCAAGTAAAAGCGAAGCGTCGGCTAATGAAGAAGCTGCGCTAAATGGCGGTGTTGTAACGCAAGTTTATTTGTTTGGTGGGGTTTAGTGTGAACAATCTAAAAAAACAACGTCTCGAATGCGCCAATAGAAATTGCCGTAGAACCATGCTTTTCTCTGAACTTGTCCCCGTTAAGGTTGAGGGCATGGTTAGAACTTTGGGTTGCCCCAATTGCAGCTGTGATTCTACTTACGATATTGACGCGCCGGTTACTAATGAACGAGTGGACCAGTGCAATGAGTTAATAGCGCTGATCGCTAGCTGTGGCCGTAAATTTTTCTGCGACAAGGAAACCGGATATATATCAACGTTAGAGCTAGCCAAAAACGGTCGAGTTCTATTCGTTGATTACTATACCAGGCGCCGTGTTGACACCCATTCACACGCATGGAGTGGCTTTACATCGGGCGGAACACTGCGCAACTTAGTTACTGATATGCGTGATTACATAAAATCTGGAAAGCAGATTCCAAGTTATTTTATAGGGTTAAATCGTCAGGACGGCACCAATATTTGGGGCTACCCAGAAGATGAAATTCAAGCACTTAGACTTCAAGCTGCAAAGCTGCCCATGTTCATCAGCGAGGTGGTGGCATGAGCAAAGACGCATATCAAACGCCGCCAGAAGTATTTGCATTTATGAATTCTGAGTTTAATTTTAAATCAGATGTTTGCGCATCTGTCGAAAACTCACTGTGCAAATACTACATCACAGAGCAGTTAAATTGCTTAACGCAAAACTGGTTAACAATGTGTATCGATGTAGGCGATTACGTTTGGATGAACCCGCCCTACTCAAATATAGGCCCATTCGTTGCCCGTTCCGCTGAAATGGCGAAACAAGGCATTGGCACTGTAATGCTAGTAATGATGGATCAATCTGTCGGCTGGTACAAAGAAGCTGTTAAAACATGCCAAGAAGTGCGCTTAGTTATTGGCGGCCGGTTATCGTTTATTAACCCACTAACCGGCACGCCAGCTGCAGGCAACAACAAAGGCAGCATGTTTATTATTTGGCACCCGTTCGGACGTACTGCAGTGCAATACAGCCATTTAGATCGTGATGAATTACTAGAAAAAGGCCGTGAAACATTAGCTACTAGCAATCAACTCGACGACATCAATGTCGTTAACTTAGATGATGTACTTGAATTAACTAGTAATTCAACGCAGTTAGATCAGCCAGACCATAATGCTGACGCCAGCAAAATGGTTAATACGCATGCTACCGACATTGATGACGGTACCAAACCATTAATCTTAGAATTCACCAGCGAACAGCTACAAGCGCAGCTGGCCAGCGGAACGCTACCGTTCAATGGTGATCACCTTGCGTTAATGCTGCAACTCGATGCAATGTTTGGCAAACAAGAAACCTACACAAGCAAACAAGTAAAAGCTGCAGTAATAGCGTTTGATGAACCGCAAATGGTTAGCAAAGCACCCGTAAAACAAAAACAACATTGGCCAGACGATATAACTGAAATGGTAGATATGGCAAACGATTTTAACGGCCTAAAGCTTAACAAAAATACATATAACGAAATGTGCCAATTAGCAGAAGACAGCTTAACCGCCGGTTTGAAGTTTAATCAAATTGTTAACTTGATTGCAGATACAGCCCGCAATTCAGAAGCGAGTGTAACAGCATGAGCGACATTCAATTAAACCGCTGCCCACATTGGGATTGCGGCTGGTGTTACGCACCAAGCGAAGTTGAAAACAATTCCAAAGGCGGCAGTTGTTGGGCGGCAAATAATTGCCCAGTGCAGCAGAAGCTAATTGAAGAAAAGCAGGCAGGTTAAAAATGAGCATGGAAATAAAAACAGCACTACGGCAACTATCTGAAGCGGTGTTACAGGCTGGGGACGAAAGTCTGCCATTGTTATTTAATGCTGCAGCTAACGCTATTGAAGATGCAGAAAAAGAGCGCGACCAGCTAAAGGCGCAGGTTAAGCAGTTGCGCTTATGGGCTGACAGACTTAGTTTTGAGCTGGCACACGATGATAATTACCAGACAAGCCACGCATTCTGTGAATTGCAGGACTCACTTGCGGTAACACCAGCCCAATGCCTTGCAGAAATCAAAGCGCGGGCTGGGCGAGATGGGTTTATAGCTGGTGTTGACTACAGCGAAAGCGCAAATTACCTTCCGCAGCAACCGTCAAATCTTACCATTAAAGCAGCAGAAAAATACGCCAACCAACTACGCCAACAGGCTAAGGTAGGTGAATAATGGCTAAAGTAGACGTGGTAACAGCTGATGATTTTAGCTATGCCAATTTCCAATGGTGGTCAAAATGGATAGATATTGCAGTGGTAGAACTAAACCACGAGCCATTTTTGATCCAAATGAAAGTTAGTCGATTCAACAAAAAGAAATTCAATGCCATAAAAATGCACGGTAAAAGCGGATTTTACCCCGTCAACTACAACTCTATTGGTGATTTAACGCCGATGAATAAGGCAGGTGAACAATGAAAAAGCAACGAACGTTAAACATTAGAGTGCGAATTTTGAAAGAAAGCAGTGGCCTGCCGGTTGGTGCTGTTGTTAACGCAAGATCTACTGATTTTGGCTGCATTATCACCAGTTCGCCTTATGAAAAAACATTGCTCAACAAAAGCCAATACAAATTTTTAAGGACTTTGCCTAATGAAATATCTTAGCCAAGGCGCAGAGACGGAGCAGCGATTAACACTGTTAATAAGCTTAACCAGTATTAGTAGCAAGCCAGTGATACAAGCACTGCGCGACCACCTACAAAAAGATTGGCGCGGGCTAAGCGATACATCAGCTGCAGTATTAAACGGTGTGCAGCTACCAAATTTCAACCGTGCATTAAAAACATTAAACGCAGTTGCGACAACAGTTGAACAAATCAAAGATTTGGACTGGCAGCATTTAAAATCAATTAAGTGATAAGTTTTAGAGGTATTTATGAGCCGTGGAATAAACAAAGTAATTTTAATAGGCAACTTAGGTCAGGATCCGGAAGTGCGTTATATGCCGCAAGGTGGCGCAGTGGCTAATTTTACTATAGCTACATCTGAAAGCTGGACCGACAAAGCCACCAATGAAAAAAAAGAAGCAACAGAATGGCACCGCATTGTTATTTATAATCGCTTAGCTGAAATCGCTGGCCAGTACTTAAAAAAAGGCAGCAAGGTTTATATTGAAGGTAAATTGAAAAACCGTAAATGGACAGATAAAGAAGGCATTGAGCGCTACACCACTGAAATTTTAGCTAACGAACTGCAAATGCTAGACGGCGCACCACAACAGCAAACCGGTTATCAGCCACAGCAGCAGAACCAAGGTTATCAGCCACAGCAAACTGGCTACCAACCACAACCGCAGAACCAAGGCTATCAGTCACAACAAGGCCAACGCCCTGCAGCTGGCTATAACAACCGACGTTAATTATTGGAGATTATAATGAGCATTCGCAAATTAAAACCTAGCCAATACATTGAGGAATTTTACCCAGGTGGTGGCATTACTACACAAGCTGTTAGAAACTGGATCCGTAAAGGTAAGTTAAAAGCCGAGCGAACACCTGGCGATCACTTTTTAATATTAGTTGAAGACAATAAACCAGTTAATAATGTAACCAAGCTAGTTAGCTTTTTAGAGAGTTAGAACACATGGCTGCAAGAAGGCGCACTTTAAAAAACACTGACCTACCAACAGGACTACACACTCGTGTGGTCCGTGGTAAAACACGTTATTTCTTTATACGTGAAGACGGCACTGAAAAATGGTTTCCTATCGGTGTTAGTCGAGGTGATGCTTGTGCAGCTGCCCGTGAATACAACGCTAAATACCGAACGCCAGATCAACCGATCAGCGCTAGGGGTGATAAATATAACAAACCATTATCTGATTTATTGCCGATTGTACTAAAAAGAATTAAAGCAGAAGAGAAGCTAGGCGCAAATTCACTAAGCACATTAGAGCAAGATATTATTCGGTTACAGGAACTACACGGCAAAGTGCCAAGCAAAGCTGTAACAATGCAGCACGTTAATCAGTACCTAGATACTTACTGCATTGGTAAAAGCAATAATGTGTATAACCGCAAAGTAAGCTTTTTAAAAAAGGTGTTTGATTATTTATGCGATATGTCTGCCATGGACCACAACCCAGCCAAGTTAAAAAAGGTAAAGCCTAAAGAACAGAAAGTTCGCCAGCGGTTACCGCTTGATGCTTACAAGGCCATTGAACAAGCGGCACCAACTTGGCTAAAAGTTGCCATGCAATTAGCTATGCAAACTACCCATGCTGTACTTGAAGTGTCACGCATTAAATACCGTGATTGCGAATGGTACAACAGCCCTATTATTGAAAATGGGTTAACCGTATTCGGTGTACTACGTATTCACCGCCAAAAGGTGCAATTGAAAGAAGCATCAAGGGTAGCCATACCTATTACACACGCACTTAAAACAGTAATTGATAGCTCAAGACACGACCATATTCTAAGCCCATACGTAGTGCATAAGCTAAAAACAGATAGTAACCCCGTAGCTAAAGGCCTTACGCATGAAACACAATTAAGCACTAGGCTGATCAGCTCTACTTTTTCAGATATTCGTGATCAGCTAGGCTTATTTGATAACTTACAACCGGAAGCGCGGCCAACATTCCACGAAATACGCGCCCTATCCATTCACCTGTTTACGCAAATGGGTATAGATCCACAGGCAAGGGCTGCGCATACAGACGCAAAATCAACAAAGATCTATCAAAAAAACCATATATTGTGGGTTGAGGTGCCAGCAGCTGAATTGGTTATTTAGCGGAGATATTACTCTTCGATACGTTTAATTGATTTAAATTTTCGAGTCTTCGCGACCTTTGTTGAGCCTTTTTCTCTATCAGAAACAATCAGTAAAACTTTATGCCTAGCCAAAGCTTCAGCGCTAGATTGGTTATCACTATCAATAGAAACTACTTTGTTTTTTTCTATATCATTTTCATCGATATACACAACACTAAATTTATAAATAGCTATTTTAAACCTCCAATAAATTAAATTTAAAACGTAAAACCGAATGATTTTACCAAGCTATAGACCACCCCAATATACAGTAGTTCAAAAAATCTAAGTTATTGATTTGTATAGTTTGTAATTTGACGAATAGGCGCTATTTTTGTCTTGCGCTATAGACATAAAACATAGGCTAACATATTGATAAAACAAACAAATATAGCATAACCGCTTATTAACATGGGGTGTCAGGGGTCGCAGGTTCAAATCCTGCCGTACCGACCATTTAAAAGCCTGTTTAATAACAGGTTTTTTAGCATCTACTACATAGTGAAAATTTAAGCGCACCAATTCCGCCCCAATATACAGTATTTAAATTTTTTATAATTTATTTTATGCTGCTTTAAATCACAATAAACCTGTTCACTATTACCCCATCCTTGTTTAACTCTGACTCTAAGATACCGCCATTACTGGTAATGCAATGCGCTGAAGCATGGTTATTTTTGTAACAGTGAATATGAATTGGCGTAACGCCTTTTTGTTTTAAATACTGTATCGAAAGCTGCATTAATTTTTTGCCTAATCCTTGTCCACGATATGCCGGCCGAATGCCTAAACCGATATGGCCACCACAATGTTGGATCCGCTCATTTAAATAATGGCGAACATTAGTAACTCCCAGCAACTCATGACCTTCAACTAGCCATAAGGTTGTACTTGGCACATAACCTTCTGGCAGCTTATTACCTGCAGCAAAATCAGCTAATTTTTGTAATAAAGCATCAAAATTGCTGTAATCAAAATCTAATGGAAAGGGATAACGCTCTTCATCAGCTAATTCTGCAATATAGTGGCTATAACTCGTTTGATACTTTTTTGAAGGAGAGACTAGTTGCATTGTTCACCTTTAATTTTCATAAGCACTTTTATCAATCTAGTGTCTATATAATGCCATTTTTCATTGTTAGCTAAAACTAAAACCTTACGAACAACCATAAAATTACACCCATAAAAACAACAAAAAAACATCTAAATGAATACAATCAATACATAATGAACATTAAATAGCCACTTAGATTACATTTGTTTTACATCGCTAAAATTAAGCTGTAGTATTCGCGCCGCTCGAATCATCTATATTATTAACAGGAAGTTTAACAATGACATTTAAGTACGTACTGCCTTTTATCGCTTTAACAGCTTCAGCTTCTATTGCAGCAGAAGAGTACCAATTATTCACTGAATTAAAAGCTGATCACGTCCGCTTCAGTGGTGACAGCAAGACTAATTGGGATCTTAAGGGCACTTATTTCTTCGATAAAAAGCAGACTTTAGGTCCTTTGGATCAATTTGAATACATCAATAAAGTATCAAATATTGATGCTAATTTCTCCCGTGTATTCAATAATAACGTTTGGGCTATCGGTGGTGAGTACTTCGCAGAAAATAATTTAGTCGTTTCTGCAAGCCATCAGCGTACTAGTGGCTTTTATGCTAGCACATTAGGCTTAGGCTATTTATTTGCTGATAATTTTATTGTTCGTGCTGAAGCTATTAAACCTAAAAATAGCAGCACAGCATTCTTATTCTCCGCCAGTTATGATCATAAGTTACAAAACAATAACGATTATATCGGCTTTACTGCACAAGTTGACGATGAGTTTGATTACTTTTCTATCAGCACTAAATATTTTGCAAGTTTAGGTGAAGCCAGTTACATCGCTTTAGGTCTTGGCTTAGAAGATAACGATGGTACTAACAACTGGAATTTAAGTGCAGATTATTACTTAACCAAAATGACGTCTTTTGGCGTTAAATATGATAAAGCTGACAATTATACTGTAAATGCAAAACACTATTTCGATCAAAACTGGGCTTTAAATGCTGGTTACGGTAGCAATGCAGATACCTCTGGTATAAAAGTATATTCTTTAGCTGTTATTGGCCAATTTTAATTTCAGTTAATTCTGACCAATATAAGGGCAATTTTTATTGCCCTTTTTTATTAAGATTACCTCAATTTTTAAACTGTTACTGTTACTAATTATTATTTATTACACTTTTATTTCTTGTACTGCCAACAAAATACGTTTTACAGAAATAGGGTAAGCAGTACCTAATTGCTGAGCATGTTGGGATACTTTTAACTCTTGTAGCATCCAATATATAGCCTTCACTTCATCTGGTAACATTGGTTTATCTGCATATTGGCCCAGTAAACTTTGGTAAGCTTGCTCTGCTTTAGCATA
This sequence comes from Rheinheimera sp. MMS21-TC3, assembly GCF_032229285.1. Lineage (NCBI taxonomy): Bacteria > Pseudomonadati > Pseudomonadota > Gammaproteobacteria > Chromatiales > Chromatiaceae > Rheinheimera > Rheinheimera sp. MMS21-TC3. Next base: position 1,573,459 of record NZ_CP135084.1, on the reverse strand, counting down.
TTCATGCATTAGTAACCGATCGCGGTTTGGATCAATTGGTAACTTTTCTAGTCTTTTCTCCATAGCCTGCAGGTAACGAATTAAATCATTCAATTTAGCCGCGCCATGAGCACTAACAAAGCCTTTAAAAATTAACTCATTGAGTTGCTGTTTAATATCCCCCTGCGACTGGACATGTGCTAAATCGACTCGGCCTTTTAGTTTCTTTTGAATCGCATGGCAAAGGCTTAATATTTGTTCTACTTGTAAAGCAATTGCAAGAACCGTATCACCTAGCTCAGCTCTAACCGTTTCACGTAATACCGCAAATTCGCTCTCTGAGCTTGGTAAAGCAGTTTGCTTAACAAGTGCATCTATCCCTGCAGCAATACAATCATCAATTAGCTCTAACACTCTACCAAAGGGATTAAAATATAAGCCTAATTTAGCTTTGTTAGGTAAGGACTCTTGTAAATACTTAACAGGTGAAGGGATATTTAATAGCAATAAACGCCGCAAGCCTAAACGGGTTGTTTGCTCAGCTAACATGGGGTTGTCTAACAGTTTAATTGCAACAGAGTTACGTTCATCAACTAAAGCTGGAAAGGCTTTAATTTCATAACCCGCTTGTACTTTAACATATTCTTTAGGCAGCTTGCCAAAGCTCCACTGGGTGAGTTGATCTTGCTCTATACCTTGCTCGGCTACTTGGCTTAAACTTTGTTGCACATCATCTTGTAAGCCTTGCTTTAATAGCGCTAATGAACGCCCTTGCTGTAAAGTATGGCCGTTTTCATCAACCACTTTATAATTCATTTTTAAATGCAGCGGAATACTAGCCAAGTCCCAAGCATCATCTGGAATCGTGATGCCCGACATTCGCTTTAACCTTTGACTCATGGTGGCTAATAACGGGCCTTGATCTGGGCTTATGCTTTGCATCAAGGCATCTGCATAATTTGGTGCAGGCACAAAGTTACGCCGATATTGTTTAGGTAACGATTTTATTAAAGCAACTAATAAATCATGGCGAAGTGCAGGAATAAGCCAATCAAAGCCAGTGTCTTCAACTTGGTTTAATAGCGCCAGCGGAATTAACACACTAATGCCATCATCGGCTTCACCCGGTGAAAAATGGTACTCTAGCGGTAAGATAAAATTACCTTGTTGCCAGGTTTCTGGAAACTTATCCGCGGTGATGTCACTGGCATCACGGTTTAATAAGTTATCTAAGGAAAAGTTTAAATAGCTAGGATCTTTTTTACGTTGCCCTTTCCACCATTTTGCGAAATCTATTCGGTTATTAGCCCAAACCGGTACGCGTTGGCTGTAAAATTCGGCAAGTATTTCCTCATCAACCAAAATATCACGACGACGAGATTTATCTTCTAATGCAGTTACATCATCTACTAATTTCTGGTTATAACTTAAAAAGCTATCGTTAGTGCCTAGCTCTTGATTAACCAAAGCTTCGCGAATAAAAATCTTGTGGCTAGTTTGCTGGTCAATTTTACTAAACTGTACCGCGCGTTTAGCAACTATAATTAAGCCATATAGACTGACTTGCTCATAAGCTATAACGGCGCCGCGTTTTTTCTGCCAGTGCGGCTCGCTATAGCTGCGATTAACTAAATGCTCGGCTAATGGTTCTATCCATTCTGGCTCTATTTTTGCTAGTGTTCTGGCATACAAGCGGCTGGTTTCTACCCACTCTGCTGCTGCCACCCATTTTGGTTTACGTTTAAATAATTGGCTACCAGGGAAAACATAAAACCGAGTTTGCCGCGGTCCCATATAGTCGGCATCACTGTCTTTAAAGCCTACTTGCCCTAACAAGCCACTTAATACCGCTTGATGAATAGCAGCATAGTCTGCCGTTTGTTGGTTAAGCTTATAACCTTGCTCTTGCATTAATTGCTGCAATTGCGCGGTTAAATCTTGCCATTCTCGCACCCGCAGGTAATTTAAAAATTCTTGCTTACATAAACGCCTAAATTGGTTGCCGCTTAACTCCGTTTGTTGCTGCTGTAGGTACTGCCATAACAATAACCAGCTACTAAAATCTGAATCAGGATTAGCAAAACGGGCATGGCATTGATCAGCTTTTTGTTTTTTATCTAAGGGTCGCTCCCGCGGATCTTGAATTGACAAGGCAGCGGCTAAAACTAGCAACTCAGCTAAAGCCTGTTTTTCAGCGCCAGCTAACACCATTCTGGCTAAACGCGGATCTATAGGTAAACGCGCCAGCTTTTTCCCTAGTTCCGTTAGCTGTAACCCTGTTTTGCCACGATTTAGCGGTATAGCGCCTAGTTCTTCAAGTAATTTAACACCGTCATTAATAAAACGGCTATCTGGTTTTTGCAAAAAAGGAAATTGTTCAATATCGCCTAGACCTAGCGCCAGCATTTGCATAATAACGGATGCTAAGTTAGTTCTCAGTATTTCCGGATCGGTAAATTCTGGCCGGCCTTTAAAGTCCTCTTCGCTGTATAAGCGGATACAAATGCCCGCAGCAACACGACCACAGCGGCCTTGACGCTGATTAGCACTAGCTTGGCTAATAGCCTCTATCGGCAGTTGTTGCACCTTAGAGCGATAACTGTAACGTGATATACGCACCGTACCAGGGTCAATAACATAGCGAATACCCGGTACTGTTAATGAGGTTTCAGCCACGTTAGTTGATAATACAATGCGCCGGCCACTATGGCCTTGAAATATTCGGTTTTGTTCACTGGCGCTGAGTCGCGCATATAAAGGCAATACTTCAGTATGGGGCAGATTACGCTTTTCTAATGCTTCAGCAGTATCACGTATTTCTCGCTCGCCATTTAAGAAGATTAATATATCCCCCGGCGGCTCTTGATATAATTCATCAACGGCATCAAAAATTGCCTGTAGTTGATCCATATCTTCATCATCGGCAATAGCGCGATAGCGGGTTTCAACAGGAAAGCTACGGCCCGAGACTTCAATAATAGGCGCATCAAAAAAGTGCTTTGAAAAGCGTTCAGGATCTATAGTCGCAGAGGTAATAATAAGCTTTAAGTCAGGCCTTTTTGGTAATAATTGTTTTAAATAACCCAGCAGAAAATCGATATTTAAGCTGCGCTCATGGGCCTCATCAATAATAATAGTATCGTACTGATTTAAAAAGCGATCTTGTTGAATCTCTGCCAGTAAAATACCATCGGTCATCAACTTAATATGGGTGTTCTCATTAGTATGATCACCAAAGCGAATTTTGTAACCTACTTGCTGGCCCACTTGGCAATTGAGCTCTTCACTAATACGATCGCAAACACTACGTGCAGCAAGTCGCCTTGGCTGAGTATGGCCTATCATGCCTGCAACCCCCCGCCCTAGCTCGATACACATCTTAGGAATTTGGGTTGTTTTACCTGAGCCGGTTTCACCGGCAATAATCACCACTTGATGGGCAGCAATAGCCGCTTTAATATCTTCTTTTTTCTCAGAGACAGGTAATTGCTCTGGATAAGTTATTTTAGGTAGTGACTGGGCTCGGTTTTGCCTAATTTGCATTGACCGTGCAATATCTTGGGCAATTTTAGCTAGTTGCTTATGCTGTTTATTTTTATCTGTTTGCTTTTTACTGTTTTGCAGTCGGCGGCGCAGCCGAAATTGATCTCTTAATAGACAATGCTCAAGCTGGGAAAATAAAGTCGATATTGCTGGTATTACTTCTTCAGATGGTAATTCAGTTGCGGTCAAAACAGTGCCCTCGTATATAGAGGGCAACATGCTATCAAGAGCAGTAGGTAAAAATCCAGCGTTATAGGTTTAAGTCACCTTTCCATAATGCGAATGCAGCTCTTTATCTATGGCAGCAAGCACATCAGTACGAGAAATAATGCCAATTAAGCATTCATTATCATCCACTACAGGATAAAGTTTAGGCTTAGCTAATAACATAAGCTGGGCTAAATCGATAATATCTTCATAAGGCCTTACCGTTAATACCTCTTTGTGCATAGCATCCATAACCTTGCTTGATTGTTGATTATGGTAGGTTGACATTAACATTTGCGATAAACAATCTTGCTCAGAAATAAAACCGATAATGTTACGCTCAGCATCAATTACCGGCCCGCCTAGCTGTTTAGCTTGAATAAGGCGATCAACTGCCATTTCTATTGGCATATCGGCGGTAAAGGTAACAGGATAGCGATGCATGTAATCGGCTACTTTTAAAGAATTCATAGGCCCCTCTTTTTCTTATTAGGCAAATTAAAAGCTCTTTATAATAGTAGCCGATATTCTATATTCTGGTGGTTTAAAACATCTTTATTATACCAAAGTTATTGTTTAGTTTGAAAAATTTCACTGATCGGCGCTTTACCTTGCGTTTGCATAGCACGATACATGCCTTGACTATTAAACGCCCAGCTTAACTCGCCTTTATTATCAACCACAATAACACCGCCATCACCGCCAATCTGCTTTAGCTCTGCTATAACTTCATGTGCCGCATCTGCTGCTGTTTTATTCTGATACTTTACTCTGGCACAAATATCTGCTGCAACTTGATAGCGAATAAAGTATTCACCATGGCCTGTGGCCGATACTGCACAGCTGTCATTATCGGCAAAGTTACCAGCACCAATAATAGGCGCATCACCAATGCGGCCATAGCGTTTAGCTGTCATGCCACCAGTAGATGTGGCTGCAGCTAAATTACCTTGTTTATCTATCGCCACTGCACCAACAGTACCCATCTTCCAAGCGGGATCATAAGGTACATAAGCTTGGTGCGGCGCCGGCTGGATTGATTGCTTTGCTTTTTTTAAGGCTTCTAACCTAAATTCGGTATCAAAATAACTATTTTTAACTAAATCCAACTGCTGCTCAGCTGCAAATTGTTCTGCTCCATTGCCTGATAACATCACATGTACTGATTTCTCCATTACTGCTCTTGCGAGTAATATTGGATTTTTCACTCTGGTAACACTTGCTACAGCGCCAGCATTGCGGTTACTACCATCCATAATAGAGGCATCTAACTCATGGCTTTCATCCCAAGTATAAACCGCACCTTTACCGGCATTAAATAATGGCGAGTCCTCTAACACTATCACCGCTGCGCTGACAGCATCTAAACTACTACCGCCTTGCTCTAAAACCGCATAACCCTGACTCACAGCATGCTTTAAGGTGGCATGATAGGCACTCTCTTGCTGTTCAGTCATATTACTGCGCTCAATGGTTCCAGCACCACCATGTATCACAATACCAATAGGTACTGCCGGCTGCTTAGCCATTACATTTGCCGATACTAATAAACCAATAGATAATAATAACGTTTTCATTTGAAATTCCTATAGCCAAAAGTTAACGCTAACTGAATTTTACTTTTTAGGCTAGGTTATTTAACTGATAACTTTTTGTCTTTGCTCATCAATGCCCATACTAAGAATGTAAGGCATTGCTTCAGCTTCCTGTGCTGCCACAAAGTCTTGCTTTGAACTTAAGCCATGCCAGTTAATATTTATTAAACTCTGAGCCACTGCCCCACCCAAGCTACCACCTGGCCCTAATAAAATTAGATGTTCTGGTGCAAACTCTTTAACGGCCACTTGTAGCGCAAGTGAAAAGTTATAACTTTGACAAACTTGATGTTGCAAGGTGTATTGCTGTAATTGCTGGGCATTGTTTACATTAGCCGGCCAAATATGACCTCGACCATCTACAAGCGGTAAACTAGGGGCAGCAAAGTGTGAAGTTGGCCATTGCTTTAGCGCCTTATCAGATGCAGCTTGCATTAATGGGGTATGAAAACCAGCATGACCATTTAATAATAATGGGAATCGTTCATCGCAAGGTGGTAAAGCAGCAATAGCCGCAGAAACGGCCGCTTTAGTACCAGCAAGCACCGCATAACCACCATAATAAATAGACATAAACAATTCGCCTTGATGCTTAGCAATTTGATTGTTAATCAATTGCTGGCGTTCAGCACTAAACTGCCAGTTTTCATCTACTAACGGATAAATAAACTGCGCACCTGCTTCATTAGCCGTTAACTGAGCCATGCTAGTAACAAGCTGCATCGCCGTATCAGCTTGCCATACATCGGCACAGCCTAAAGCGGTATACCAGCCCATGGAGTTTCCGGTTAAAGCCACTAAATCAAATTTGTCGCGATTAATTGCTTTAAAATCTGTGATCCCAGCGGCAAAAATTAACGCTGCCGCATTATCTGCTTTTAAATGGATCCGGCTACTAAAGGTTGCTTGGCTGTCTAATTCGGTTACTGTCATTGTATTCAATGCATTACGCGTTTGATCAAACTGACTAATTAATGCCGCTTGCTTGGCTGCATATTTTGCTAAGTAACCCAGTTCGGCTCTATTGTAAGTACCACGACCGGGGCAAACCACTAAGGCTGTTTTTTTCATGCTAAGCCCTCTTTGGTTGGCAACGCTTTAGTCATTAACATACTTAAAGCTTGCTCAATAATCTGTTGTTTAGAAGGCAGTACCGCATAAGCTGCGCTGCCTAAAGGAATAAAGCTATCTTCGGCGCATAAACGGCGAATAGTAAAATAATTAGGCTTAGTTTCATGTAATGCCGTAAACAGCTCTTCGCTTAACGAGCCGCGGCGGCGACATTCATCAACAATTAAGATCTGCTGACAATCAGTTAACGCCGCTATAATTTTATCTGTTTGCAATGGCACTAAGGTACGTAAATCTATTACTCGAATTTGATATCCTTGTGCTTCTAGCTCTAGCTCAGCTTGGCGGCTTAAATAATAACCATTAGCATAGCTAATAATTGCTAACTCTTTACCTGTCCCATAAACCGCTGGCACACCAAATTCTGGTAAAGCCGTATCTGGCTCTGGGTAATCAGTTAGCCATAAACCATCACCCGTGTTAGCCAAGTCTCGCGTCATATATAAGGCTATTGGCTCTAAAAATATAACTAACCTTTTTTGTTCATGGGCTAATTGCACTGCTTGGCGTAATAGTAAAGCAGCGTCATGACCATTGGAGGGACAAAATACAATAACACCCGGAATATCTCTAAAGACGGCAAAGGAGTTATCATTATGGAAATGGCCACCAAAACCACGTTGATAGGCCAAACCAGCGATGCGGATCACCATAGCATTAGCATATTGACCGTTAGAGAAAAATGGTAAAGTGGCCGCTTCACCGCGAATTTGGTCTTCAGCGTTATGCACATAAGCTAAAAACTGTATTTCAGGTATAGCAATAAAACCTTGCTGAGCTAAACCAATCGCCATGCCTAAAATGCTTTGCTCATCTAATAAAGTATTGATAACTCTATTGCTACCAAAAGCTTGAATTAAATGCTGGGTAACTCCGTAAACACCCCCTTTTTTACCCACGTCTTCACCAAACACCACCGTATTTTTAAACTGAGCTAATAAATCATGCAAAGTCCAGTTTAGTAACTTAGCTAAATGTTGTGGTTTTGCTTGGTTATGTTTGTCATAGGCAAAAAGTTTTTCTCGCGTGGCGTTATCGGCAATAGCGGGCAATGCAACCACAGGTTTTACTGGTGCTATAGACGCCATAACTTGAGCTGCTGTAGTTAGCTTAGGTTTAGTTACCGCAACGGCCGCAACCCGAACAATTTGTTGTTGCAGGGCATCTAACTGCTGCAGCATTTGTTCTGTGCTAATAATACCTTTAGCTAACAATAAGGCCGAACTGGCTAATAATGGATCTAGCTCTAGCTCATCAGCTATTTTTGTTTTATGTCGATATGAGGTTTCAGTATCCGCGCCAGCATGGCCAAACAAACGCACGGTAGATAAATGCAACAATGCCGGTTTACGGGTTGTGCGCACATAATCTGCCGCACGTTTAGCCACACTATAGGTATGAGCTAAATCACGACTGTCGGCTGCAAAATATTTTAAGGCTGGCCTATCAGCTAAGGCATGCTCTATCCAGCCATTAGGCGTGGGCGTAGAAATACCTAAGCCATTATCTTCACATACAAACAGCGCCGGCATAGGTACTTGTTGATACGCTGTCCAGCTAGCGGCATTAAGAGCGCCTTGGGCAGTAGAGTGATTGGCCGATGCATCACCAAAACTACAAACAGCAATGGCATCACTAGGCCAGTTGCCTTCAAGCTGTAGTCGGCGGCTTAAATCTATAGCTAAAGCTGCCCCCATGGCTTTGGGTAAATGTGAGGCGATAGTACTGGTTTGTGGCGGTATATTTAAAGCTAAACTCCCTAACACTTTATGCCGGCCACCCGATATAGGATCATCACTGCTAGCACAAAAAGATAGCAGTAAATCATAAATCGGCGTACTGCCTGGTAACTGCTTGCTGCGTTCAATAAAAAAAGCACCGCTGCGATAATGTAAAAATGCTGGATCTGTTAAGCGTAATGCCGCTGCTATAGCCGCATTTCCCTCATGCCCTGCACTACCTATAGTATAAAAACTTTGGCCTTTTGCTTGTAATAAGCGTGATTGCAAATCAAGCAAACGGCTACAAAGTTGGCTATGCCATAATTGGTGTAGCATTGCATCAGCTATATCAGTTTGCTTCTGCCAGCTAGTATCAGGCAAAGCGTGATCGATTATACGTTGGCGAAATTGCGCCACCCACGGATGAACTGGTTCCGTCATGTTTTTCTCCCGCAGCATATGCTATTTACCGCTAAACTTACTAATAAATTAAGCGGTAAATTAACTAGTGAACCTAGACCTAGTGAACTTAGACTAAGTTATTAACCGGCAAAGGCCGCTATACCTGTTTGTGCCCGACCTAAAATTAAGGCATGCACATCATGAGTACCTTCGTAAGTATTAACTGCTTCTAAATTCATCACATGACGGATCACATGAAACTCATCTGCTATACCATTACCACCATGCATATCACGCGCTACACGGGCAATATCTAAAGCTTTACCGCATGAGTTACGTTTAATTAAAGAAATTGTCTCAGGTGCTAATTGATTTTGATCCATTAAACGCCCAGCTTGTAAACAACTTAATAAACCAATGCTGATATCGGTTTGCATATCCGCGAGTTTTTTCTGAATTAACTGCGTTGCTGCTAATGGCCGGCCAAATTGCTGCCGATCTAAGGTATATTGACGCGCAGCATGCCAACAAAATTCAGCCGCACCTAAAGCGCCCCAGGCAATACCGTAACGGGCTTTATTTAAACAACCAAAGGGGCCCTTTAAACCGCTGACATTAGGTAACAATGCATCTTCACCAACCTGAACATTATCCATGACAATTTCACCGGTAATAGAGGCCCGTAGTGAAAACTTGCCTTCAATTTTAGGTGCGCTTAAACCTTTGGTACCTCTGTCTAACACAAAGCCCCTAATCACCCCATCAAGCTTAGCCCATACTACAAACACATCGGCTATTGGCGAATTAGTGATCCACATCTTAGTGCCGTTTAAAATATAACCTTGGCCATTTTTTTTAGCTGTAGTACGCATACTGGCAGGATCTGATCCCGAATCTGGCTCAGTTAAGCCAAAACAACCTACCCACTCCCCTGTTGCCAGCTTAGGTAAATACTTCATGCGTTGCTCTTCACTACCATATTCATAAATTGGATGCATCACTAACGAAGACTGCACACTCATGGCACTACGATAACCACTATCAACCCGCTCGACTTCACGTGCCACTAAACCGTAGCAAACATAGTTAACCGCTGAGCAACCATATTTTTCCGGCAAGGTAGCGCCTAATAACCCTAGCTCGCCCAATTCCGTCATAATTTCTCGATGAAAATGTTCATCTCGGTTGGCATGTAAAATACGTGGCATAAGCTTTTCTTGGCAATACTGATGGGCAGTATCGCGGATCATGCGTTCTTCTTCAGTTAACATTGCAGAGAATTGAAACGGGTCTTGCCAGTCAAAATGAGCACGTGTCATATTATATTCCTTAATAAAACCAGCTTAATAATAATGGTTATAGCCACAATAGCCTGCTTTGATGTACAGTTAAACTATAATAATACTGTATCAGGTATAGTTTTAAACTATGGATGTAAGACAACTAAGCTACTTTATTGCCGTCTACGAACAAGGCAGTATTAGCGCAGCAGCGCGTCAATGCTGTATTACACAGCCTTCGCTCTCCACAGCTATCCGCCAATTAGAACAAGAGCTTGGGGTTATTTTATTTACCCGTCTACCAAAAGGGGTATCCCCTACGGAAGATGCCGACAAGCTATATGGCCATGCAGGACGTTTAGTCAGCCAAGTTAACTCAATTAAAGCTAGCTTTTTACTTCCTATAAAAAAAGTACAATTTAAGCTAGGATTAATTAAAGCTTTAGGTGTAGAGCGAATGAGTCAATTACTTCGCGAATTTAGCTTATTAGTTGAAGGTTTAGAGCTACATTTAGTAGAACCAACTGAGCAATGTGATGCCAGAATCATTACCGCTGGCCAATTAAAAGCAGGTGAAGTATTCGAACCTATTTGGAACGATAGCTATATGTTAGCCATTCCTCCTTCTTTACCCTTAACTTTAAAAGCTTCTATTGCCTTAGCCGATTTTGAAAACTTACCTTTAATTAAACGCACGCCTTGCGACGCCTGGAACTCATTATATCCTGAACTAGGACGGCGCAATATAAAACCAGATATTAGGGCTGATATTCAAACAATAGAATACGCTTTGGGCTTAGTCTCCGCCGGTATTGGTTGCGCTTTAGTACCCGATTTTTATAACTTAACTCAACGCAGTGATGTAATATTCAAAACAATAGATGAAGTTGCTTTACAGCGCACTATAGGTTTAGCGTACAGACGTAGCAACGGCAGTCAGCCGATAAAAATATTAAGCCAGTTATGCCAGCAAACAGCCAATAAGCATTAGTTCATCATGACTAATTTACTCACTACCGTACGTAAATAATGTAGTAACTGCTACAATAGCCAATATAATTTATTGTTTTAACTATACTAATTGGTCTGCTATCGCTATGACAACTGAAGCAAGCTTATACTTTTATGACTATGAAACTTGGGGGGCTGATCCTAAACGTGACCGGCCAGCCCAGTTTGCCGGGATCCGGACGGATTTAGATTTAAATATTATTGCTGAGCCAGATAACTGGTATTGCCAGTTGGCAAATGATTATTTGCCTCACCCTGAAGCGGCTTTAATTACCGGTTTAACCCCACAACTATGTAATAAAAAAGGCCTAGCTGAAACTGAATTTATGGCTAAAATTCTCCAGCGTTTTAGCCAAGCTAATACCTGTGTTTTAGGTTACAACAGTTTACGATTTGACGATGAAGTCACCCGGCATAGTTTATTTCGTAACTTTTACGAGCCTTATGGCCGCGAATGGCAAAATGGTAATAGCCGCTGGGATATCATAGATATGGTGCGAGCTTGTTATGCTTTACGCCCTGAAGGTATCAATTGGCCACTTCGCGAAGACGGCAGTCCCAGCTTTAAATTAGAGCTATTAAGTAAAGCCAATGGCTTAGAGCACGAACAAGCGCATGATGCTTTATCTGATGTTTATGCCACTATTGCTATAGCCAAATTAATTAAACAAAAACAACCTAAACTCTATGATTACTTGTTTAATTTACGTAAAAAAGCAGCGACTTCAGCCTTAATTGACGTCGCCGGCATGACGCCTTTAGTCCATGTATCGTCAAAATTTCCGGCGATGCAAGGTTGTGTCAGTTGGATAGTGCCACTGGCTTATCACCCCAGCAATAAAAATGCAGTTATTTGTTATAATTTACAAGCTGATCCTAGCCCATTATTAGCTGATGACATTGCAACCTTACAACAGAAGCTATACACCAAAACCATTGATTTAGCCGAAGGTGAGCAGCGTTTGGGCTTAAAGCTTATTCACCTAAATAAATGCCCGGTACTCTCACCGGCTAAAACCCTAAGTGAATCAAGAGCCGCAGAGTTAGGTATAAATCGCAGCCAATGCTTACAACATTTAGACTGGTTAAAAAAACATCCAGAAGTGCAAAGTAAAGCCTTGCAAGTCTACCAACAGCTTGATGACTACCCAGTAGAAAGCAATCCAGATTATCAATTATATAGCGGTTTTATCAGCAATAGTGATAAAGAAAAGATGCAGCACTTACATCAGTTAACCCCAGAGCAACTTGCTGTTTCTGCGCCGGTTTTTAGTGATGACAGATTAAATAAACTGATTTTTTTGTACCGAGCTCGAAACTATCCAGCAAGCCTAACAGACAGTGAGCAACAACAGTGGCAACAATACCGTACTGATAAAATAATGCACGGGGTCGATCAGCCTAATTTAACAATGGAAGAGTTTAGCCTAGCACTAGAAAATGCAGCCCATAGCCATGCTGATGACGAACAAAAAATGAAAATTCTAAAAGCCTTATATTTATATGTAGAAAATTTATAGTAGTTTTTTAGATAAATACACCGACAAAAGCCGGTGTATTTGTCTTACTCTTTATCTGCTATTTTTCTTAAATTTTCATGGATCTTAAAAAGAACAATTAACATCTCACACCAAATTCTAACACCTATACTACCTAAAACTAAAATGCCTACGCCTGAAACAAAACTACCGTATTGAGTAAACATAGCTCCTAATCCACTTATTAAAACCGCAAGCAATAACAGCCAATAAACAAAGGTAATAATCTTGGGTGTAAGCATTGAATCAAAAAAAAACAATTCTCTCATAAATTCCTCTTATAATTATATGTTACAGAAGTATCTGTAACTAACACACTATGTCACTCACAACCAATCAGCAACTCCGATGAGTTAACTTATTAACATACTTAAAGCACAACCATTGCTTTTGCGTAACGAATAGCTATAATTCGGCACTACTTGTCGGAGTGCCTAGCTAATTAATGCGGGCTGAGACCGTGAAAACGGGATCCGTTGAACCTGATCAGGCTAATACCTGCGAAGGGAAACAAGGGGAAAACAGTATTTATCACAGCACCGATCCACTTTGTGGAAGCGTGTCTGCACTATCCTGCCCCACTCCGGACAAGCAACTTCAACTTGTATATCGGAGCTTGCTATGTCTAAAACTCAAATTTCTAATCGTGAACTACGTGCCCATGCTAGGGCTTACATTAATACCTTACGCGGCGAAACCTTTCCTGGTTCCACTCGGCGTTATTTAACCTGCCAAGATAGCCAAGTTAAAGTACCAGTAAGAGATATCCACCTTACACCAACTAAGAAAGCCGACGGCACCGAATTCATTAATCCTAGCTTATCTGTTTATGACACCTCAGGCCCATATGGTGATCCGGATCAACCTTTAGATATTTTAAAAGGCTTACCTAAACTACGCCAAGAATGGATTGAGCAACGCCAAGATACAGAAATATCACCACTGCCAGCTTATACCGAAATAAGCTTAGATGAACAAATTACAGAATTCACCCATAAACCAAGACGGGCTATCAACGGTAAAGCCGTTACCCAACTGCATTATGCTCGTGCGGGTATTATTACCCCTGAAATGCATTATATTGCTCTGCGTGAAAATATGCAGGTTGAACAAGCTGACAACCTAAGCAATCAAGGCAAAATGCATGCAGGTGAAAACTTTATCGGCGCTATGCCAAAACAAATTACCGCAGAGTTTGTTCGCCAAGAAGTTGCCGCTGGCCGCGCTATTATCCCTTTAAATATTAATCACCCAGAAGCGGAGCCAATGATTATTGGCCGTAACTTTAAGGTTAAAGTGAATGCGAATATTGGCAATTCTGCCGTCACTTCAAGTATAGAAGAAGAAGTCGAAAAGTTAGTCTGGGCTACTCGTTGGGGTGCTGATACTGTAATGGATTTATCTACAGGTAGACGTATTCATCAAACTCGTGATTGGATATTAAGAAACAGCCCTGTACCAATTGGCACTGTGCCAATTTATCAAGCCTTAGAAAAAGTTAAAGGCGATGTTGAAAAGTTAAATTGGCAAGTTTTTTATGACACCCTACTAGAGCAAGCTGAGCAAGGTGTCGATTACTTCACTATTCATGCTGGCGTATTAAAGGACTTTATCCCGCTAACAGCTAAACGTGTAACTGGTATCGTCTCTCGTGGCGGCGCCATTATGGCGCAGTGGTGTAATATATTTGAACAAGAAAACTTCTTATACCAACATTTTGAACAAATATGTCAGCTATGTGCAGCTTATGATATTTCACTTTCTTTAGGTGACGGCTTGCGCCCTGGTAGCATTGCAGACGCCAATGATGAAGCCCAATTTGCAGAATTACGCACCTTAGGCGAATTAACAAAAATTGCTTGGCGTTATGACGTGCAAGTGATGATTGAAGGCCCAGGCCATGTACCAATGCAGTTAATTCAAGAAAACATGACCGAGCAACTTAAACATTGCCATGAAGCCCCTTTTTATACCTTAGGTCCTTTAACCACAGATATCGCCCCTGGTTATGATCATATTACCTCGGGTATAGGTGCTGCAATGATTGGTTGGTTCGGCTGTGCCATGCTGTGTTATGTCACGCCGAAAGAACACTTAGGTTTGCCGAATAAAGAAGATGTTAAACAAGGCCTCATAGCCTATAAAATTGCTGCCCATGCTGCTGACTTAGCAAAAGGTCACCCAGCAGCACAACTGCGAGATAATGCATTATCTAAAGCTAGATACGAATTTCGTTGGCAAGACCAATACAATTTATCACTTGACCCTTTTACCGCTAAAGCCTATCACGATGAGACTTTAGGCCATGAGGGCTCAGACAACGAACAGTTTTGCTCAATGTGTGGGCCCAAATTCTGTTCAATGCGGATAAATCAACAAATAAAGCATCAGGAAGATTAAATAGATGCTGGATAATACTAACGCGGTGGCTAGCACCGAGATTAACACAGGACCAGAGCCGTCATCAACTGAGTCTATCATCGTTGAGTCAACGATAGCTAAGCCTATAGTCTGGACCCTAGCTGGCTCAGACTCAGGAGGTGGCGCTGGTATTCAGGCAGATTTGCATACATTCAAAGCGCTAGACTGTCACGGCTGTAGTGTTATTAGCTGCATTACGGCTCAGAATAGCCTAGGTATAACTGGCTATACTAATGTCAGCTTAGCGTTATTTATCAGCCAGTTAGATTGTTTAATCGCCGACATGCCACCCAAGGTTATAAAAATTGGCCTTATTGCAGATCCCGAGCAGTTAATCGCTTTAACTCAATGGATTGGCAAGAATAAATATCAATTTAACTTTAAGGTAATAGCCGATCCTGTTTTTAGTAGTAGTACAGGTTATGACTTTGCTAAACAAGAATTAGTCTTAGCATGGCAGCAGTTATTGCCTTTGATTGATCTAATAACACCTAACTACCCAGAATTAGCCATACTCAGCCAAGGTAAACTAATAACCGATAAAGCCAGCTGGCAAAGCCAGCAAAATACATCGACGCTGGAGCAACAAGCTAAGGCGCTTTTAGCTCAAGGAGTAAAAGCAGTATTAGTTACAGGTGGCCATGACCAAAGCTCTAACAAGGTTACAGACACACTATATCGCTCACGACAAGCGGCATTTACAGTGCACAATAAACGCATAAACACTAAACATAATCATGGTACAGGTTGCGTACTTTCAAGCAGCATTAGCACAGCTTTAGCGCATGATTATACAGTAGAAGATGCCCTGATTATTGGTAATGCTTGTATTCAGCAAGGCTTAGCTAAAGCTTATGCAACGGGCAAAGGCGCAGGATGTTTATCATTAGATACATGGCCTAAAAATAGAGAGTATTTTCCGCAGCTAAGAGCTATATGCAATAAAACACAGCTGCAACCTTATAGCTCTATGCAAACACCTATTGGCCTATATCCTGTGCTTGATAGCTGCGAATGGTTAGCGCTTTTAGCGCCACACGGCTTAGATACTGTTCAGCTTCGTATTAAGCAAGATGGTAAAATCAAAGCGACTGAAACAGAAATAGAGCAGCAAATTATTGCAGCAGTTAACTTAGCTAAAAAATATCATTTAAGGCTATTTATTAACGATTATTGGCAGCTAGCCATTAAACATGGCGCTTATGGCGTTCATTTAGGTCAAGAAGACTTACTGACTGCTGATTTAGTTGCGATAAACCAAGCAGGGCTACGCTTAGGTATTTCGACACACAGTTATCAAGAAGTGCTAAACGCTATTGAGCTAAAGCCATCTTATATAGCATTAGGACATATCTACCCCACTACAACAAAAGATATGCCATCAAAGCCACAAGGTTTAGAGAAGCTTAAACGTTACAAGCAGTTGTGCCATCCCATACCTACCGTCGCTATAGGCGGAATAAATGCGACAAGATTACCACAGGTACTTGAATGTCAAGTCGATGGTGTTGCAGTTGTAACAGCGATAACGGCACAGCAAGAGCCTACGCAAGCATTTATCGCATTAAAAAAACTATTCAGCCAATATTTCCAGAAGCAATTCTAGAACCAATTCGAGCGTTAATATGCAAATTACTATTAATGATATACCGACAGAGGTTACAAGCGATATAAGCTTACAGCAGGTTCTGCTAAGTCAAAATATTAATCAAAACGGACTTGCAGTTGCTGTTAATAACAGCGTAATAAACAAAAGCACTTGGCAACAATACCAACTAAAAGCAAATGATGCAGTACAACTGTTTCAAATAGTAACTGGAGGCTAAGATGCTCAAAATTGCGGATAAAACATTTGATAGTCGCTTATTAATGGGCAGTGGTAAATTTTCAAGCCCAAAGGCAATGCAAGAAGCTGTAATAGCCAGCGGCTGTGAGTTAATTACACTAGCCATGAAAAGGCTAGATTTATCACGCCAAGAAGACGATATACTTAGCCCTTTACAAAAATTAGGCGTACAACTGCTGCCTAATACATCTGGAGCTAAAAATGCAAAAGAAGCGATATTTGCAGCTGAACTCGCACGCGACGCTCTAGGCACACAGTGGCTAAAACTAGAGATACACCCAGAACCACGCTACTTAATGCCTGATCCAATAGAAACCTTATTAGCAGCAGAAGAATTAGTAAAACGAGGCTTTGTTGTTTTACCCTACTGCAGTGCAGATCCGGTGCTATGTAAACGGTTAGAGCAAGTTGGCTGCGCCGCAGTGATGCCATTAGCGGCAGCAATAGGCTCAAATCAAGGCTTAAAAAACCTAAGCATGCTAGAAATTATTATTGAACAAGCCACTGTGCCAGTAATAATAGATGCCGGCTTAGGCAAGCCCTCTCACGCTGCTGCGGCACTTGAAATTGGTGCAGATGCGGTATTAATCAATACCGCTATAGCAACAAGCTCATCCCCTACAGCCATGGCCGAAGCCTTTAAATACACCGTCAAAGCTGGACGACAAGCCTATAAAGCAGGCTTAGCCCAGCAACAAAGTGTAGCTGCAGCAACTAGCCCTCTTGCTAATTTTATTCAACAATTATGAGTTTCTATAGCCAATGGCAAGCCATGGATTGGCAAGCTTGCCAACTACAAAGCCGTGCAGCTAATGAGCAGGATGTAGAGCGCGTTTTAGCCAAACCACGTTTAAATTTAGCAGACTTACAAATATTGCTAGCTCCAAAAGCTATGCCCTATTTAGCCCAGATAGCACAAAAAGCACAGCAACACACCAGGCAGAGATTTGGTGCTACAGTACAATTATATGCGCCCTTATACTTATCAAATCTGTGTGCTAATGAGTGTACCTATTGCGGTTTTTCATTAAGCCAAAAAGTGAAACGCAGAACACTAAGCCCAGAGGAAGTTGAGCAAGAATGTATTGCTATAAAGTCACTAGGTATTAACCAAGTGTTATTAGTCAGTGGCGAGCATGAAAGAAAAGTTGGCATTGACTACTTTCTTAGCATCATGCCAGTAGTTAGGCGCTATTTTAGCAGTGTGCAATTAGAGGTTCAGCCATTAACAACAGACGAATACCAACAACTAAAAGCCGCTGGCGTTGATGCTGTTATGTTATACCAAGAAACATATTCAGAAAAAGCCTATCAACAGTACCATTTAAAAGGGAAAAAAACAGATATTCACTGGCGATTAGATGCCCCTGATCGAGTAGGCGCTGCAGGCATAGATAAAATAGGCATAGGGATCTTACTTGGCTTAACTGACTGGAGAACCGACGCTATTATGCTCGCCAGTCATTTGCAGTATCTACAACAGCGTTACTGGCAAAGCCGTTATAGCCTGTCTATACCAAGGATCAGGCCTTGTAGCGGGGGTACAGAAGTACAAGCGCCCATTACTGATAAAGAACTCATTCAATTAATTTGTGCGTTTCGGTTATTTGCCCCTGAGTTAGAGATAACATTATCGACACGCGAGTCAATTGAATTTAGACAAGCAGTGGTACCAGTAGCAATCACTAGTGTTAGCGCCGGCTCAAAAACACAACCAGGTGGTTATAGTGTAGCACCAGAAAGCTTAGAACAATTTAGCATTGATGATCAACGCTCACCTAAGCAAGTGGCAGATAGTTTAATCCAGCAAGGCTTACAACCTGTATGGAAAGACTGGGAGCCTTATTTAGGCCGTTGATAAATATAAAATTTCAATTTCTATAAGCCCGTTATGCGGGCTTTTATATTGAGTAATGACATGTCATCGTGGCGGTGAAAACTACTTTGCGGTCGCTTACTCGAGCAGTTACCAGCCAATCGCAGACAATAAAAAACCCCAGCTCATCGAGCTGGGGTCTGTTATTGGGTGCCTGGCGGTGAACTACTCTCGCATAGCGAATGCTACACTACCATCGTCGCAGCTGCGTTTCACTTCTGAGTTCGGAATGGGATCAGGTGGTTCCACAGCGCTATTGCCACCAGGCAAAAAACTGTTTGTGCTCTTTAATTCAGCAAGCTTAGGTAATTCGACACACTATAATACTTCTTTTACGCACTCTGGCGTCAAAACAGCTTGGGCGTTGTATGGTTAAGCCACACGGGCAATTAGTATCAGTTAGCTTAACACATCGCTGCGCTTCCACACCTGACCTATCAACGTTGTGGTCTTCAACGACCCTTTAGCAGACTCTAAGTCTGAGGGATGACTCATCTCGTGGCCGACTTCGCGCTTAGATGCTTTCAGCGCTTATTCGTTCCGAACGTAGCTACCGGGCAGTGCCATTGGCATGACAACCCGAACACCAGCGGTTCGTTCACTCCGGTCCTCTCGTACTAGGAGCAACTCCACTCAATCATCCAACGCCCACGGCAGATAGGGACCGAACTGTCTCACGACGTTCTAAACCCAACTCGCGTACCACTTTAAATGGCGAACAGCCATACCCTTGGGACCGACTTCAGCCCCAGGATGTGATGAGTCGACATCGAGGTGCCAAACACCGCCGTCGATATGAACTCTTGGGCGGTATCAGCCTGTTATCCCCGGAGTACCTTTTATCCGTTGAGCGATGGCCCTTCCATACAGAACCACCGGATCACTATGACCTACTTTCGTACCTGCTCGACGTGTCTGTCTCGCAGTTAAGCTGGCTTCTACCATTACACTAACCGTACGATGTCCGACCGTACTTAGCCAACCTTCGTGCTCCTCCGTTACGCTTTAGGAGGAGACCGCCCCAGTCAAACTACCCACCAGGCACTGTCCACGACCCCGATTAGGGGCCAACGTTAGAACATCAAACATACAAGGGTGGTATTTCAAGGTTGACTCCACTAGAACTAGCGTTCCAGCTTCAAAGTCTCCCACCTATCCTACACATGTAGGGTCAATGTTCAGTGCCAAGCTATAGTAAAGGTTCACGGGGTCTTTCCGTCTAGCCGCGGGTATACGGCATCTTCACCGCAATTTCAATTTCACTGAGTCTCTGCTGGAGACAGCCTGGCCATCATTACACCATTCGTGCAGGTCGGAACTTACCCGACAAGGAATTTCGCTACCTTAGGACCGTTATAGTTACGGCCGCCGTTTACCGGGGCTTCGATCAAGAGCTTCGCTTGCGCTAACCCCATCAATTAACCTTCCGGCACCGGGCAGGTGTCACACCCTATACGTCCTCTTACGAGTTTGCAGAGTGCTGTGTTTTTAATAAACAGTTGCAGCCAGCTGGTCACTGCGACTCTAGTATGCTTACGGAGCAAGTCCTTAACACACCAGAGCGTACCTTCTCCCGAAGTTACGGTACTATTTTGCCTAGTTCCTTCAGCAGAGTTCTCTCAAGCGCCTTGGTATGCTCTACCTGACCACCTGTGTCGGTTTAGGGTACGATCACCAATACCTGAAGCTTAGAGGTTTTTCCTGGAAGCATAGCATCAACAGCTTCGTGTCCTTGGACACTCGTCTCGTATCTCAGCCTTAAGAAACCGGATTTGCCTAGTTTCTCAGCCTACTTACTTTCACGCGGACTACCAACGCCGCGCCTGCCTAGCTTTCTCCGTCACCCCATCGCAGTATTGGTCGGTACGGGAATATTAACCCGTTTCCCATCGACTACGCTTCTCAGCCTCGCCTTAGGGGTCGACTCACCCTACCCTGATTAACATGGGATAGGAACCCTTGGTCTTTCGGCGGGGAAGTTTTTCACTCCCCTTATCGTTACTCATGTCAGCATTCGCACTTCTGATACGTCCAGCATACCTCCCGGTACACCTTCAACCGCTTACAGAACGCTCCTCTACCACTTGTGCAAGCACAAGTCCGCAGCTTCGGTGAATGATTTAGCCCCGTTACATCTTCCGCGCAGGCCGACTCGACTAGTGAGCTATTACGCTTTCTTTAAAGGATGGCTGCTTCTAAGCCAACCTCCTAGCTGTCTATGCCTTCCCACATCGTTTTCCACTTAATCATTACTTTGGGACCTTAGCTGGCGGTCTGGGTTGTTTCCCTTTCCACGACGGACGTTAGCACCCGCCGTGTGTCTCCCGAGTAGTACTCATTGGTATTCGGAGTTTGCATGGGGTTGGTAAGTCGGGATGACCCCCTAGCCCAAACAGTGCTCTACCCCCAATGGTATTCGCTCGAGGCGCTACCTAAATAGCTTTCGAGGAGAACCAGATATCTCCGAGCTTGATTAGCCTTTCACTCCGACCCACAAGTCATCCCCTAATTTTTCAACATTAGTGGGTTCGGTCCTCCAGTTAGTGTTACCCAACCTTCAACCTGCTCATGGGTAGATCGCCCGGTTTCGGGTCTACACCCTGCAACTTATCGCCCAGTTAAGACTCGGTTTCCCTACGGCTCCCCTATTCGGTTAACCTTGCTACAAAATGTAAGTCGCTGACCCATTATACAAAAGGTACGCAGTCACCCCACGAAGGGGCTCCCACTGCTTGTACGTACACGGTTTCAGGTTCTATTTCACTCCCCTTACAGGGGTTCTTTTCGCCTTTCCCTCACGGTACTGGTTCACTATCGGTCAGTCAGGAGTATTTAGCCTTGGAGGATGGTCCCCCCATGTTCAAACAGGATATCACGTGTCCCGTCTTACTCGTTTTCACTAAAAAGGTATTGTCGTGTACGGGGCTATCACCCTGTATCGCTACGCTTTCCAACGTATTCCACTAACACCTAGCTAGCTTAAGGGCTAGTCCGCGTTCGCTCGCCGCTACTGACGGAATCTCGGTTGATTTCTTTTCCTCGGGGTACTTAGATGTTTCAGTTCTCCCGGTTCGCCTCGTTACACTATGTATTCATGTAACGATAGTGCATAAATGCACTGGGTTTCCCCATTCGGATATCTTAGGCTATAACGGTTTTTATCACCTTACCTAAGCTTTTCGCAGATTAACACGTCCTTCATCGCCTCTGACTGCCAAGGCATCCACCGTGTACGCTTATTCACTTAACCATACAACCCCAAGATGTCTTGAGTATTATACAGTGTGTCTTGCGTCACACTCACTTCTTATAAAGAAGCGGTTGCTTAGCTTGTTTCTTTTTACTTTCAGCTTGCCAAATTGTTAAAGAGCAGTTTGAGATTAAACTCAAATCAAACTATTCTTGATTAAGAACCGTTTGATTTGAATTTGTTGAGCAAATTATTTAGCCATCGGCTATTAGGCTAGGCGCGGTAAACCGAAGCATACTTTTGTATGTGAGGTTTAGTGCAACAACGCATAATAGTTGATGGTGGAGTTAAGCGGGATCGAACCGCTGACCTCCTGCGTGCAAGGCAGGCGCTCTCCCAGCTGAGCTATAACCCCTCTTCTTACTTCATCTTTTTGCGTTATGCTTCGCTATACTTCCTCGCTCGTTCAGTCATTGGCACTAGCCAACTCTTTCTCTTACTCGTCGTATATCTCGCCTAACACAAAAACCTTTGTAATAAGTGTTATTGATAATCGTAAATTCAGTTTAGGCTAGGCGCTGTGAACCGAAGCATACTTTCGTATGTGAGGCTTGCTGCAACGACGCATAAAGTGAATCTGGTGGGTCTGAGTAGACTCGAACTACCGACCTCACCCTTATCAGGGGTGCGCTCTAACCACCTGAGCTACAGACCCGGTCTAACTGGTCTGTTTTACTTATTGCATCGTTGCCAACTTCACTCAATCAGTTATGTACTACAGTACACGCCTTCTCTCGCTCAGCTGCCGCCTCGCTCTAAGCAAAACATCCTGCGTTATCCATTAATTATAACGAACTTCGCAATAAACTTTATTTGCTCTATCTCTGCAATCAATCATGTGTGTGAACACTTATAACTTCATATCACTTAAGGTAAGGAGGTGATCCAACCCCAGGTTCCCCTAGGGTTACCTTGTTACGACTTCACCCCAGTCATGAATCACAAAGTGGTAAACGCCCTCCCGAAGGTTAAGCTATCTACTTCTTTTGCAACCCACTCCCATGGTGTGACGGGCGGTGTGTACAAGGCCCGGGAACGTATTCACCGTGGCATTCTGATCCACGATTACTAGCGATTCCTACTTCACGCAGTCGAGTTGCAGACTGCGATCCGGACTACGATATGCTTTATGAGATCCGCTCACTGTCGCCAGCTTGCCTCCCTCTGTACATACCATTGTAGCACGTGTGTAGCCCTACTCGTAAGGGCCATGATGACTTGACGTCGTCCCCACCTTCCTCCGGTTTATCACCGGCAGTCTCCCTAGAGTTCCCACCATTACGTGCTGGCAACTAAGGATAAGGGTTGCGCTCGTTGCGGGACTTAACCCAACATTTCACAACACGAGCTGACGACAGCCATGCAGCACCTGTCTTAGCGTTCCCGAAGGCACAATCGTATCTCTACAATCTTCGCTAGATGTCAAGAGTAGGTAAGGTTCTTCGCGTTGCGTCGAATTAAACCACATGCTCCACCGCTTGTGCGGGCCCCCGTCAATTCATTTGAGTTTTAATCTTGCGACCGTACTCCCCAGGCGGTCTACTTAGTGCGTTAGCTGCGCTACTCACAGTACAAGACCGCGAACAGCTAGTAGACATCGTTTACGGCGTGGACTACCAGGGTATCTAATCCTGTTTGCTCCCCACGCTTTCGTACCTCAGCGTCAGTATTGTGCCAGGGGGCCGCCTTCGCCACTGGTATTCCTCCAAATCTCTACGCATTTCACCGCTACACTTGGAATTCTACCCCCCTCTCACATACTCTAGCCAACCAGTTTTGAATGCAATTCCCAGGTTGAGCCCGGGGCTTTCACATCCAACTTAATTAACCGCCTACGTACGCTTTACGCCCAGTAATTCCGATTAACGCTTGCACCCCTCGTATTACCGCGGCTGCTGGCACGAAGTTAGCCGGTGCTTCTTCTGCGAGTAACGTCAAAAATAAGCGCTATTAACACTTACCCCTTCCTCCTCGCTGAAAGTGCTTTACAACCCGAAGGCCTTCTTCACACACGCGGCATGGCTGGATCAGGCTTGCGCCCATTGTCCAATATTCCCCACTGCTGCCTCCCGTAGGAGTCTGGGCCGTGTCTCAGTCCCAGTGTGGCTGATCATCCTCTCAAACCAGCTAGAGATCGTCGCCTTGGTGAGCCATTACCTCACCAACTAGCTAATCTCACGTAGGTACATCAAACAGCGAATGGCCCGAAGGTCCCATTCTTTGGTCCGTAGACGTTATGCGGTATTAACAGTCGTTTCCAACTGGTATCCCCCTCTGCTTGGCAGTTCCCTACGCATTACTCACCCGTCCGCCGCTCGTCATCACCCGAAGGCATGTTACCGCTCGACTTGCATGTGTTAGGCCTGCCGCCAGCGTTCAATCTGAGCCATGATCAAACTCTTCTATTAAAGTTCTTTCTGCTACCTAAGTAGCTGCTCAATTGTACTGACTTAAAACATATTTCTATGTGTAGTCACTCAACCGATGTATTTCATTTTTGTGAAATGCCATCATAAGTGCTCACACAGATGATTGATTGCGAATTGTTAAAGAGCGTGCTTCTACTTAAGAAGCGGGAGGCGTATGTTACACTTCCCAGTTTTTAAGTCAAGCGTGAAGATAATTCTTTTTGCTAATTTAGCTAGCGTAAAACCTATCTTCACACCTGACTTTCTTGCCTGCTTTACAGTGTTTGTTACCACTGCGAAGCGAGGGCGCCATTTTAGAGATTTAAGCCTTGCTGTCAAGCCTCTTTTAAAAAGAATTTTGACTCACTTCTTAAACCAATTGGAGAGCTGCACTACCCTGCAATATATTGCTATCAGTGTAGTTCCCCGTTGGCGAGGCGCATATTATAGAGTGTAAATCATAAGGCGCAAGCCTTTATTGAAATAAATTGGTTAACTGCTGATATTTCAGGCAGCTTAGCTTAATTACTGTAAATTTAAGCCGCTACTTTACGATTATTGTATTCTTGCACCATTAATTGCATTTGTTTATCACAATAAGGCATAAGATTACTGAGGATCATTCTCTTCTCACCTTTACCTATCAGCTCACCCGCTGATATTAAACTAAACTCTAATACAACATTACCGCGCTTACCTTGGACATTAAGTGTCGAGTTAGATAATTTTAACTCCACTTTTTGTTGTGGTAGGCAATTAAATTGCAATGACATACTCTCATATATCACCAACGGCCGAGAAGGGTTAATCATCACTTGGTGCTGTTGCATTAGAGGCTGTAAAATGTATGGGAAGTTTTGTCCCGAAAAACGGACGTAATCTTTGATCAATGGTTCGATGATAGTTAAGTCATCAAAAACTACACCACTTCTAGTTATCGATAAATAAGCTTTATCTTGCTTATCGGTAACTGTTAACACATTTTCTTGCTGTTTTGTACATAACTGAGTGTCTGCTGCCACCATACCTGAAAACTGGCAACTCATTTGTTCAGTTAAACCAAACTTAGTTAACAAGTAAGAAAACATTAAATCACCAGGCACACAAAACCTTTTTGCATCGACATCATGTAAAGGATTGAAGTCTGAGGCTACTTGTTTAGCAAAATCACTCGATTGCTGACGACTAAAACTAAAACCTGTTTCGGTTTGAGTTACATACTGTTCTATTAACATCCACGACCAACTTAATTTATAAACATCATTACATAATACCTGCTTTTCTCTGAATAATGGTCTAGCCAGTGATAATTAGTTTCTATTTGTAACTTTTACTAGCGCGCTCCCTGATAATGCAATTTTTTACTCTTTATAAAACACTTGATTTTGGTTTAAATTAGATCTACTGTATATTTATACACTGTATAAATAAACACATAGGAATTGAGATGAATAATACTTTAGAGCTGTCAGTGTTATCAGTTGATATTAAGGCTAGCTATGACAACAGCCAGGTCGCTTCATTACAGCAATTAACTAGCATATATAATAAGACGATTCCTCTTCAGCAACGAATGCTGATGCAATTAATTAAGCAACATCAAAACCAGCCAGGTTGGATAGTACTATTAGCACCAGATAAAGAAGTTATTCAGCTCCTTGCAAAAATGAGTCAATTACCTTTACACAAAGTGCTGGTTATTCATAAGCAGCAATTGACTAAACTCAATACCGTTATTCATACCACCCTTAGTTCTGGTAATTGCAAAGTAGTGATTAATTGCGGTAAGGCATTAACAGATATTGATCAGCAATATTGTCAAAAGTTAGCCGCACAACACCATACCTGGTTTTATCAGTATGAAAATTTATGTCATAAACTACAGGCACATTAAGTTTTAAACTAATTAGCCTATTGCTGGTAGTTTAACTTAGCGTAAAATACTCAATTTTAGTGTTAGGAGATTTTGTGCGTTGTTTTTGTGGATCTCAACAAAGTTTAATACAGTGCTGTCAACCTTATATTAATAACACTCAGCAGGTACAAAACTGCGAGCAGTTAATGCGTTCGCGTTATAGTGCCTATTGCTTAAAAGACTCCGCTTATATTTATGCTACTTATCACCCAAGTATGCGGCTAAACAATTCAATACAACAAATCACTGATTTTGCACAAAGTAGCCATTTTATAAATTTACAGATTATATCAAGCCAGCAAGAGAGCAATGAAGGCTGGGTTAAATTTACGGTGGCTTATCTACAGGGAAACACATTATTTCAATTTACAGAAAACTCTCGCTTTGTCTTTGATACTCGTTGGCTATATGTAGCCGGTGATCTTACAGAGTATCCAAGCAAAAAAATTGGCCGTAATGATTTATGCCCTTGCGGTAGTAAAAAAAAACTTAAACAATGCTTAATTCATTTACCATCTGGCAGCTCAAATCTTAACTATTAATGTATAGTTTACTGCAAGTCGTTATGCTGCTTCGGTTTTATGAATCTTTTCTAGCACCTCATATAAAGCCGTAGGATCAGCAATTTGTTTCTGTAATTGTTTGGTTGCAGTTAAACGACGTTTACTATGGGTATCCAAACTTTGCCATAATTCTAAGGGTAGTTTTGTCTTATCATCTGTAAAAGCTAGAGGCTCTGGCTTTAAATAACTAATTAACTTTACTTGCTTTAATCCTGACTGTTGCAAAGCTCGGCCATATTTAATGATCATGCCTTCATCATCATCTTGCCAAGAAAACTGCCGTTGCTGGCTAATATTAAATTGCTGCTGTAGATTTCGCTTTGGCAAAGTCTCTTTAATACTGTCAGGGGTTAAAAACTCTGCATTTTCTTCAACAGCTGTGCTTAATAAAGCTAGAAATAGCGAAAAGTCTCCTTTGTGCTTATTTTGTAAGGCACTATTTAACCTTGTGTCTAGCTGCCATTCATTAATTATTTGGGTCATATTAAGAATTTATAATGATAGTTGACTCTTTTATCGGCAGTCAGACAAAAAAGTTTAGTAATTTACTTTACATCAAAGTTTAATTTGGTAAGATGCTGCGCACTCGTGGAGGGGTTCCCGAGTGGCCAAAGGGATCAGACTGTAAATCTGCTGGCACTGCCTTCGAAGGTTCGAATCCTTCCCCCTCCACCATTTTATTATTTGCTTTCAAATAATATCAGTAAAAGCTTTAGAAACTTCTCACTTCTATAAACATTTTATTAAGAGCCATAAAATACTAAACAAACGATAGCTTAGCTCTATTTTTTATAATCTAGTATTGTCAGCGCAATCATCCTTTGCTGTTATTAAGCTAAACTGAGCTTCCTTGCTCTATTAGTTGTTGTCAGAAGTGGCTGTATCTTTATATTTATGTACTTTGCTCTAATTGCTTAACTAGTTCTGTTATTAAACTACTAGCACCTATGCGCATAGTAGCGCAAGTAGCAATTTGGCCAGTGATTTGCTCGTATAATTGAATTAAATTAATTGCTTGCTCAACAGTGCGTATACCACCGGAGGCTTTAAAGCCTACTGTTCTTTCAGCAGCGGCTATAACTGTTAAAATTATTCTTGCTGCTTCTTCACTGATCCCAAAAGTGACTTTACCCGTTGAACTTTTAATAAAATCAGCGCCACATTCAATAGCTAATTCTGCTGCTTTAGCTACTTGTTGTGCTGTAATTAACTCACCAGATTCAATAATGATTTTTAAACACAGATCGCCGCAAGCCTGCCGAATGTCATATAAAAAGTTTTTTACTATCCCATGCTCACCACGCATTAACGCTTTATAAGGTAAAACACAATCTATCTCTGTAGCACCAGCTTGAATAGCTAGCTGAATTTGCTCACAAACAATATCAGTAGCCAAATCACCAGTAGGAAAATTCACTACCGTTGCTAAGTTAGCATTTTTTAAATGGGACTTATTCTGTACAAGGACAGGTAAATACTCTGGATAAACACAATAAGCTGCATAAGGCAATTTAGGTAAAGCCGAAAGCCAAGCATCAAAAGCAGGATTATTGTCGTTATCTTCTAATCTAGTTATATCAACCAACTTAACCAGTTGTTGTAACCGCAGTGAATTTGTCATGTAGTTGTTCCAATTATTATGCAGCACTGCTGGCTGTATTATTAAAGTCAATATTTAAAACGTTGAGCAGCTTAAGATAAACTATACCTAAAAGCAAAACTGGCAAAATTATTTATAAATAAATTGAATCTTTTACTTTTTTGATAGTCTATATGTTAGTAGTAATTCATAATCTCCCTACAGATGTCCTTGTTTAGTCGCCCGCACTGTTGTTGGCGACTTTTTTTTTACCTATACCGTTATATAACAAGTTTATGCTGGTTATCTTTTAGCCACTGCTTAGCTTGTTCTATATCTGCACAGTGTTTTCTAACTAATTGCCAATACTGCGACGAATGGTTTAAATATCGTAAATGACAGACTTCATGCAGAGCAACATAGTCAGCTACCCAAGTAGGTGCCATTAATAAACGCCAATTGAAGCCTAATCTACCATCAGAACGACAATAACCCCATTTACTTGACCAACCTCCAATAATAATTTCTGTAGCTTGTACTTTTAATAGCTGCTGCCAATATTGTACGCGGATAGTAAACCAATCTAAGGCCTGCTGTTTATACCAATTTATAATAAGTTGCTGCTGAACTAAATTAACACGCTCAGAGTTAACTCGAGATGATATAGTAACGATTAATCTATCCTGATGTTGCTGAACGCTACTTTTACGCCCTTGTTGTATATCGAGTTGCAAAATTGTCTCAAATAATGGAATTCGTTTTTCTGCTAGCCAACAAGGCGTGGTTAATCTTGCTGTGCTCTGTATTTTATTTAAAATCCATTGCTGCTTTTGCTGCAAAAAGTCTGTAATTTTCGTCTTAGGTAACGTAAGCGGTGCTCTAACTATAACTTTGCCAGCTTTAACTTGGATAGCTAAACTACGTCGTTTACTATAGTGCAAAGTATAATTATAAAGCTCCTCATTTATTTGTAATCCCGACATTCTACTCCTCAATTATCTAAAGCCTAGTTAGCAAACCACAGCATTGTGCCATAGCACTGCATAAAGTGTTATTATCCTCTTGATTTTGTATCTCTCTTATAAGTAGGAAATAAGCAAATATGAAAGTAATATCCTTTAACATCAACGGAATTCGTGCCAGGCTACATCAACTACAAGCACTCATTACTAAGCACCAACCAGACATTATTGGTCTGCAAGAAATTAAGGTGCATGATGATGTATTTCCGTTAGCGGATGTAGAAGCCATGGGCTATCATGTCTATCACCATGGCCAAAAAGGACATTATGGTGTCGCCATTTTAAGCAAAGAGCCTGCTTTAGCAATGCAGTACGGTTTCCCCACAGATGAAGAGGATGCTCAGCGTCGAATGTTAATTGGTCGCTTTTCTATGCCTGATGGTGAAGCTGTGACTATTTTGAATGGATATTTTCCACAAGGCGAAAACCGTGCCCATCCAATCAAGTTTCCTGCCAAAGAAAAATTTTATGATGACCTACAAAACTACCTTAACACTCATCACACACCTGATGAGTTATTAGCCGTTATTGGTGATATTAATATTTCTTCAATTGACTTAGATATTGGTATTGGTGAAGCCAATGCTAAACGTTGGTTGCGTGAAGGAAAGACCTCATTTTTACCTGAAGAGCGAGAATGGCTGCAGCGTTTAAAGAATTGGGGACTAAGCGATACTTTTAGAAACTTACATCCTAACGTAACAGATAGATATAGCTGGTTTGATTACCGCTCAAAAGGCTTTTTAGATAACCGCGGCCTAAGGATAGATGTCATTTTAGCAACAGAAGCCTTAGCAAAGCGTTGTATTGAAAGCGATATTGACTATGAATTAAGAGGCATTGATAAGCCTTCAGATCATGCACCTGTTTGGTCTGTGTTTAAATAAGTACCACATGGTAAAGCCTTTATAATTAAATCCACTCGCGAATAAAGGCTTTATCTAACTGCCGGTATGCTTGCTGTAATACATGAGCTAAATCGATATAACGGCTTGGCTGTTTATATTGTGGTAATTCAAGCCCATGTTGCTGCATTTTATTGCAGATCTGACGAAACCAAGCAGCATGAGCTGGTGAAAGTTTAGTTTTTGCTCTTACACCTAACCAATAAAACCCCTGTAAAGGTAAGGTTGCAATAAATAGCATCATTGCGACAATTTGGATTAAAAATTCACTACCCAATAAACTGTATTGGACATAAGCTGTTGCCATAGCTAAAAAAGGTAAGTATCTACTGGCTAAAGCAGTCAACAATATAATTTTATTTTCTGGAAATAAGCTATTTAATTCAGATTGGCTTGGCCATTGCTTGCTGTAATGATGACCTTTTTTAACTATAGATAAAAGTGAAAATAACATCGCAACCTCCTAGCTAATACTGTAACGATAATATAACTTATAATAAAGCTAAGTGATATTTCATATGGATTATTATAACTTAAACTAACCGCTTACTAATCATAAAAACGTGTTAACTATGCTTAAGCTGCTTATTTACAACCAACTAAAACTAACAAATAATGTGCCAATAAGATTATCACATTTAAATCAACAACTTAATCAAAGTAAACAGTGTTACTAACAAGCTTATCCACAGAAATTGTGGACAAGATGACACTAGACTCTATCAGAATAATTGATTTTTGATGTTTATTTATCCTATAAAAAAACACTTTTTAAGACGTTTTACAGGTCAAAGCCACGAAAAAGTACCATATGACCAAAACGCTTGCTTGTTACTCGCAAAATTAATGTCATTTAACCTTGTTAGCAGACAAATTATTCGCATTATTATACAGTAATCATCAGTAAAGAAGGATAAAACTTAATTATGGTCAATACAGCTTTACAATGGTTACCACAATTAGGCGATATACGTGGTATTGGTATTAAAAGTCCTGTAAGTGGTGATATTTTACCATTGAAAGCGCATCCTGATTTTTTATACCACTCTATGCTATTAGATCAAGCTTTGTGTATTAAGTTGCACCAAGGTGTAATTAAAGCACCATTTAAAGCTAAGCTAACGGCTTATTTACATGGTAACCGCCGGATCCGCTTTACTCATAAATCAGGCATTAGTGTTCAATTGGACTTACCTTTAGCTTTGTTTACCCAACACGCTAAAGCTATTAGACGCTTAAGTATCTCGGCTATAGATGTGGATGCAGGTCAAGAGATCATACAAATAGAACAACATTGGTTTAATAGTCAGCAACCTCTTTATTGTGTTTTAATGATTCTGCCACATCCTATAATTAAAGCTTTATTTTGCTGCGAGCGTCGGGTACTTGCCGCTCACAACGCAGCAGTTATTGTGCAAACTTACTCAAAATAAATACTAAGGTTGATATGACTAAAATATATGGCATTAAGAATTGTGACACCATTAAAAAAGCATTGAAATGGCTAACCGAACAACAATTAGACTTCACTTATATAGATTATCGCCAAGATGGTTTAACAGCAGAACTATTAGCCGAGTTTTCAGCTGCTTGTGGTTGGCAAAACTTACTTAATACCCGAGGCACAACCTACCGCCAATTACCGCAAGAGGATAAAGAGAATCTAGATGAAACTAAAGCTCTAGCATTAATGCTAGCCCAACCGGCAATGATTAAACGCCCTCTATTATGGCATAAAGAACAATATCACCTCGGATTTAAACCCGAGCAATACCAACAAATTTTTGATCTTTAATATGGCATCTAACTTTGATTTAATTACCTGCATCACTGGATTATCCCAACAGCATTTAATCCAACGAGATGATGGCTTTAAATTGCAGCCAGAAGCATCTCAACAGTTTGATGCTATGGCTACAGCTGCAAAAAAAGACGGTATTAAGTTATCAATAGTCTCAGCATTTCGCTCTTATCAGCGTCAAGCTCAAATTTGGCAGGCCAAACTTTCTGGTAAGCGCACGGTATATGATTTAAATAATCAGCCAGTTTGCCTTGAAAGCTTGAATACAAGAGCAAAACTCAATGCTGTATTGCTGTTTTCAGCTTTGCCAGGAGCAAGCAGGCATCATTGGGGGACAGATATTGATCTCTACGATACTAACGCCGTAGCAAGTGATTATCAGCCTCGCCTCGAGCCTGTAGAATATCAAGTTGGCGGACCCTTTTTTGCCATGAAGAAATGGTTAGAGCAGCACGCAAGCAGCTTCGGCTTTTTTATGCCTTATAAATATTATCAACAAGGTGTTGCAGCAGAACCATGGCATATCAGTTTTGCACCTGTTGCTGATCAATATCAGCAACAGTTAAGTTGTCAATTACTCGCAGCTTGTATTAAAAAAAATCCTGTTGCTGAACAAGAAGCTGTGTTAATGCATTTAGCCGATATCTACCAACAGTATGTGCAAAACATTTGTCGCTAAATATTATTCATTTTTTACTTTATGTTCAAACGATGAATAGCCTTGAACAAAACGCTGCAGTTGATCACGTAAATTTGGAGGTGTGCCTTTAATTAGTAAAGTATCACTATGGGCATCATACTGGACTCTATCACCGAGCAACTTTTGTTCAAAGCTAAGCGACAAGCCGCCGCCTTGGCCGGCAAATTTCACTAAGTTTTTTAACTCTTTCACTTCTACAGGAAACTGCTCTGCTACTGCAAGCTGCTGCTCTTGACAATAGCGCATAAACCCTTGCTGCTCTTGCTCATCTACTACAGCGGAAAGCTCTGACAACACCACTTCTTGGCCAGATTTAGCTCGCTCTTCGCAGTACTGGTATACTTGCTTTCTACTATCATTTTTTTCAGTATCATCAAACTCAGCTGCACTAAAGTATTCTTCAACAGAGGATAAAACCACTTTGCTATTTGCCTTAGCATCAGTTCCTTCTTCACAACCTAAAAAGTCTAAAAAGAAATCTGCCACTTTACGCCCAGCTCTGCCGCGTATAAAGCTTAAATAATTACCTGACTGTGCTGAGGTTTGATATGCCGTTAAATCAATCCGAGCGGCTAATTGCATTCTAGCAATATCAAGATGACGCGAAGTAGCTAGCTCTAATTCGTCACTTAAAGCAAAATGGTCCTTGCTACCCAACAAACAAAATAGTAAATAATCACTGGCTAAATAGCGGTAATGGCAAATTAAAAAATAGCCTTGCTCCGGCAGTTGGTGGGTCATTAATTGCCGTACTAACTCGGCAGTAGCCGCATTAGCTAATACAGTAAAATCACTAGTTTGCTGCTGCCAATCGTTAAGTGCCGAAACAACCTGTTGGGGTTTATCGGCATTAAATACAGCATAACCTTTTGCTGGTTTGCCATTGTAAGCTAGATGTAATTGCTCAATTAAATGGGAAACGGCTACTGTAGGCTCAACTAAGGATGGCCGATAATGGGCTTTACTTTGCGCTTGTTCATCTAGCTCTATATGGTTTATTGCCAATTGTTTTACTTCTACTGACATAACTTTTCCTGTTTAAATTGAATTCTGTTACTATTCTATATGTTTAATCATTATAACTTCAGGTAATTCATGGCAATTGTATCAAAGTATTCCACCGCTAAGATTGAAACTTTAGTCAATCAGTTGTTAGACGTCTTGCACGCTGAGAATGCAACGACAGAATTAAGCTTAATGTGTTTAGGAAATGCTATTAGTCATGTTGTTAATAGCAGCGTACCAACAGCACAACGCGACACTATAGTTAAACATTTTAATCAAGCTCTGGTTGATTCTATCGCCAGCAAAAATAAGTAAGTACAGCACTATGGTGTTAGAACAAAATGTGTCTTTAGTAAAAAAAGTAAATCGACTGCTTAATTGGGGCCATTGGTTTAGTTTTTTTAATATTCTATTAGCATTAATTGTTACTTCTGCATATTGGCTAGCAGAGCCGGCGCCTTCTTCAGTGATAGGCTGGACCTATTTAGCATTAAATTGGATAGGTCACACCGCCTTTCTTTGTTTTCTGTTTTTTATCTTAACTATTTTTCCGGTTTCATTGATCTTTCCCTATCAGCGCCACGTCAGAGGAATTGCCGCTGCTATTGCTACATCTGCTTTTGTCGTCCTTATTTTTGATGCCTATGTTTATAATAATCTTGGCTATCATATTGGTGCAGCTTCTTTTGAACAAACAATCGACCTATTACGTCAGCAAATTGTCACTAACTTACGCAATTTTATTATCATAGTTATGACTGTTGCTGCACTACTGTTTGCATTGCAATTAACCTTAAGTAATTTTTGTTGGAAGAAAATAGAACGCTTAAAGCAATCAGGCTTAGCTCAGCCGCTTATGCTGCTATTTGTTGGCAGCTTTATGTTAAGTCACATAGTACACATTTATGCTGATGCCAACTTAAAGTGGGATGTCACTAAACAGGATAATGTATTGCCGCTATCTTATCCCGCAACAGCTAAAACCTTTTTAGCTCGTTATCAATTAGTTGATTTAACTAAGCGCGCTCAAC
Organism: Rheinheimera sp. MMS21-TC3; assembly: GCF_032229285.1. Taxonomy (NCBI): domain Bacteria; kingdom Pseudomonadati; phylum Pseudomonadota; class Gammaproteobacteria; order Chromatiales; family Chromatiaceae; genus Rheinheimera; species Rheinheimera sp. MMS21-TC3. The sequence goes on along the minus strand of NZ_CP135084.1, from coordinate 1,538,730 downwards.
GGCAATTAGATAAGATGAGTGTTCCAGACACCTTTCAAGCAAATAAAACCTTGCAGTGTAATAACACTGCTGCAGGCAAAAGCACCCTGTTAATCATTAGCAGGAACTTTAACGCTGCACAGCAACAGTTTTTTCAGGCCAAATATTTTAAACCGCTAGAGCAGCACTTTGCTCCGGTACAAACTACAGAAGCCTTAGTAAATCTCTTATATGGTCAGTTTTATTACAATGCCGCTAATTCGACAGTATTAAAAACAGCCCCTGCTTGGTTAGCACAATTATCTGAACAAAAACTGACTATAGCACGAGATGATAGTACTGAATTTTTAGCCTTACCTTGGTTAACAGCAACAAAAAACTTAAACCACTATGCTATTGTTTTTGATGACCATGCCGATAAACACTGGGCTAACTATGACCATTTTGACAATATTCTTATTATGCAATTAGTGGCACAACATGAAAAGTTCACCCTAGCACCAACAGTCGCTTGGACCAATTGGAAAAAGCTACTTAAGTTACAACACTATGAAGTGTCGCAACACTTAGACTTACTCCCTACTTTATTAGCGCAAGCTGGCTGTAGTAGTGAGCATAGCTGGCTTGGTGATAATTTACTGCAACCCAGTAAATTACCTAAATTATTAATTAGCGGCCAAGAGATCATCAGCTTTAAAAAAGATAAAATGGTTATATTACGCGAAGATGGAAGTTATGGTGTCTGGTCAGCTGGTACATTATTACCTTTAACAGAGAAGCTTGATTTACCTATGTTAACTGACGCTTTAAAACGCATTGAACATGAAAAATAACTATTCACAAATCTCAAGCTAAAATAATCAGCATTAACAAACACCTATTTATAGGTTTACTATTGGATAACACATGTTAGCTCTTGGAAAAATAAATCGCCTTAATGTTAAGAAACAAGTTAAGTTTGGCTATTACCTTGATGGCTTAAGTTGGGGCGAGATTTTACTGCCTAATAACGTAGTACCTCCAAATCTAGAAATTGGTCAGGAACTAGACGTTTTTCTATATTTAGATTCAGAAGATCAATTAATAGCTACAACTGAAAGACCGAAAATTAAAGCAGGTGAAGTTGCTTATTTACCCGTAGTCGCGGTAACGAAAGTGGGTGCCTTTGTTGATTGGGGTTTAAAGAAAGATTTACTAGTGCCGTTTAGTGAACAACAGATCCCTCTGAAGGAAGGTCAAAAATATCTGCTCTATTGTTATGTTGATGTTAGCAATAGGATTGTCGCCTCGACTAAATTAGATCGTCACTTACATAAAACCCCTGCTAATTATAAAGTCGGTGATCGGGTTGATATTATTATTAGTGAGCAAACTGATTTAGGTTATAAAGCAGTTGTTAATCAAACCCATTGGGGTGTGCTATATAAAAATGAGGTTTTTAAGCCATTACAACGCGGTGATAAAATGTCAGCTTATATCGTTAAAGTTCGCGATGATGACAAAATAGATTTACGCTTATCCTCAGCTACCTTTAAGCAAGCCCAACAATTAACCGACAAAATTCTGCATCGTTTACACCAGAATAATGGCAAGCTTGCTTTAACTGATAAAAGCTCACCTGAGTTAATTTATGAAGCCTTTGGAGTAAGTAAAAAAGCTTATAAGCAAGCTATAGGTGTACTATATAAAGCCAAGAAAATTGTTATTTTTGAGCAAGGCATTATTCTTACGCCAAAAGATAACTAAATTTATATTAGTGCTAGTCACTGCGCTAAACTAACTTTAGCGCAGTTAATCTTTATCCTGCTTAACTTCGGCAAATAGCGCTAAGGTAACTTTACGTGCTTGCGCATGATCCACAATCGGTTTTACATACCCAGCATCAGCAACAAGATGACTATTTTTATGTGGCCAGTGAATCGTTTTAGCATCAAACATAGCCAGCTCTGGTACATAGTGACGAATAAAGTCACCGCTGGGATCAAATCTTTCACTTTGAGTAACCGGATTAAAAATTCTAAAGTAAGGAACGGCATCTGTCCCTGTTGAAGCCGCCCATTGCCAGCCACCATTGTTGGCAGAGAAGTCACCATCAATCAGTTTTGACATAAAGTAACGCTCACCCCAGCGCCAATCGATATGTAAATCTTTAACTAAAAAGCTTGCTGTAATCATCCGCAGCCTATTATGCATCCAACCTGTTTGATTTAGCTGGCGCATAGCCGCATCGACAATGGGATAGCCAGTATTCCCCGAGCACCAAGCATTAAAAGCGTCTTCATCTTTTGACCAGCAAATAGCATCTGTTTCAACTTGAAAGGCTTTATGCTTAATTAAATTAGGGTAAGCTAGCAGAATATGCTTATAAAACTCTCGCCAAATTAATTCTGACAACCACACCTCTGCGCCTGTTTTATCAAGTGCCCACGCATCTGGAGCTTCAAGCTGTAAGCGGGCAACACATTGCGCAGCAGAAATCGCCCCTATCGCCAAATAGGCTGATAGTTTCGATGTGCCTAAAACAGCAGGATAATCTCGGGCCTTTGCATAGTCTGCTACTTGTTGCTGACAAAAAGTCCGTAACTGATGAATAATAGCTGCCTGCTCTACAGGCCAAGCTTTTGAGCAACAATCACCGGCATTCATTGCTTTAAATCCTTTTATTGCCAATGATTCAACTAGTAATACATCCTTTGCAATAATCGCTGGTTTAGCTAAGCAATGTACGCCTTGCTGAAAAAGTACTGACAGCCACTTTCGCTTAAAGGGCGTAAAGACTTTATATACCGCACCTTGTTGATTCAAAATACTACCAGGCGGCATTATGCATTGACTATCAAAGCGAATAAGTTCACCACCCGCCTTATTTAAACAAGCTTCAACTTGGTTATCGCGCTGTATTTCATCAAGCTCATAGTCAGTTTGAATAAAGACTTTTAATTTATATTGCTGAGCTAACTGGCTAAAAATGTCCAACACTGCGTGATAATCTGTTCCCTCCACTGCCAGCAGTGTAAAGTTTATCTCTGCGGATTCTTGCTGTAAACAACTCACACGGCGCCGGATAAAGTCTTGCTTAATGGCTGCCATATTATGCTGCTGCCAAGTAACAGGCGTGGCAATAAATAACCCTAGAACAGCTGCATTATGCTGCTTGGCATCCTCAATAGCACTGCATAGTGCTTTGTTATCAACTAGCCGCAGATCGTTTCTAAACCAAATAACATTTAATTTTTTCATTTTATGCCCGTAAACCTAAACTCTCAGGATAAGGGTCAAAATAGCGTTGTTCAGATAAATACTGATTTGGGTGTAAAGCTAAATAATGTTTAAATAAAGTAATAGGCGCTAATAGCGGCACATAGCCTAAGCGATATTTAGTAATGGTCTCTGATAATTCTTTTTTTGCTTGTTCATTTAAAACGTGTTTTAAAAAGCCTTGTAAATGCTGCAACACATTAGTGTGATTTTTACGGCTAGATAATTTTTTAAGCGCATTCATAAAATCAGTTAAATAGCGTAACTCTAATTCTTTTGCCGAAAACAACTTAGCTTGTGCTACCAAACGCCCTAACTCTCTGTAAGCGACTGGATGGTGCGCTAACACTAAAAACTTATACTTACTATGAAATTTAACTAACTTACCCACAGTAAAGCCATCGAGCATCATTTGTTGGTAATCATGACAAGCAAATAATCGGGTTATAAAATTTTCTTTATGTTCGGCATCAAATAAACGGCCATCCTCTTCAATCGGCAACCAAGGGTAACGTTGCATAAGCGCCTTTGTGTACATGCCAACACCAATCTTGCCTAACTTATGACCATTAGCATCGAATAAACGCACTCGCTCCATGCCACAACTCGGTGATTTAGCACAAACGATATAACCACTTAACTGGGTTAATTGCGGCAGCTTTTGCTCAATAAATGCCTTCATTTGCTGAGTGTGATCAATACTTGGCTCTTTGCTACGCACTAAATGAACTTGCTCTTCATTATCCAACTGTAAACGAATGGCAGGACGAGGCACTGGCATCCCAATAGCCACTTCAGGACAGACTGGTACGTACTGAACATGATCAGATAACACACTAGTACAAAAAGCAGAAGCTTTATGGCCGCCGTCAAAACGGACTTTATCGCCTAAAACACAAGCACTAATACCAACTTTTATTGTCATGTCTATCTCTTAATTTATTTGCTTAGCTTTTATATGGTTAAAAACAAAACTTGGTTTTAATAGCATAGTAAAAAGGTTTTAAATCTTTTTAAAATAAAAAAACGGCAGTATGGATTAACCATGCTGCCGTTTTTATTTTAATTTATAATGAGCTACTTTTTACTTGTTCCAAGCTCAACCCGTGACTTTAATTTTTGTCCTGGGCGGAAAGTAACCACACAACGTGCTGAGATAGGAATATCTTCGCCCGTTTTAGGGTTACGACCTGGTCGCTCATTTTTGACCCGTAAGTCAAAGTTACCAAAACCGGATAACTTAACTTGATCCCCAGACTCTAATGCCTGACGGATCTCTTCAAAAAAAGCTTCTACTATAAGTTTAGCATCACGTTTACTAACACCAAACTTTGTAAATAATCGTTCTGATAAATCAGCTTTGGTAAGCGCCATTCCTAATCCCTCAACGTTGCGTTGAACTCTTCACTAAGCGCACTAACTACTTGATTAACCAACTGTTGGATATCTTTATCCTCCAGGGTGCGCGCTAAATCTTGTAACGTAATAGCAATTGCAAGTGACTTTTTACCATCCGCAACACCACTACCTGTGTATACATCAAATAACTTTAGGTCAACTAATTGATTTCCGCTAACTTTTTTTATAGTAGCAGCAATATCAGCAAAACGCACATCAGAATTAACAACTATTGCTAAATCTCGTCGATTTGCTGGATATTTTGAAAGCTCCTGCGCTTGAACTATATTGCGTAAACCTAGGGCTGCTATTTCTATTTCAAATAGGAAGGCTTTACCTTTCACGCCAAGTTTACGCTCTATCTCAGGATGTAAGGCGCCAAGTTGGCCAACTAAGGCATCACCACGATAGATTGCCGCGGTTTGCCCTGGATGTAACGCGCTATGCTCACTAGTAACAAAACGGAATTCAGCAGCTGCAGAAGTTAGTGATAATAAAGCTTCAACATCCGCTTTTATATCATAGAAATCAGCCGCACGTTGCTCAATAGTCCAATGTTCATCGTTTAATGCACCAACAATAACACCACCTAATACTTCTGTTTGACGCACTCCGCCTTCAGCTGCGGCATCAGGAATAAATTTCAATCCATATTCAAATAAACGGATCCTACTTTGTTGACGGTTCTGATTATATAATACGGTTTGCAATAAGCCTGGCCATAAATTTAAGCGCATCGCGGACATATCGGCTGAAATAGGATTAGGTAAAACCAAAGCGGCCTGCTCTGGAAATAATCGCTGTTGTATTTTAGGATCAACAAAGCTATAAGTTATCGCTTCTTGATAGCCACGATCGACTAATAAGCTACGCAACCTATCAATATTCATCTCAGCTTCGTTAAAACGACGCATTTTTAATGCTGCTTGCGGCGCAACATTAGGAATATTGTTATAACCATAAACACGGGCGACTTCTTCAATTAAATCTTCAGCAATTTTTAAATCAAAGCGGTAGCCTGGAATAGTTACCAGCCAGCCCTGCTCGGTGACAGTAACATCTAAGCCTAACCGAGTGAAAATAGCCGTTACATCATTATTATCTAGGCTAATACCTAAGATCCGCTTAAGTTTAGCTGTAGTTAATTCAATAGCTGGACGGTTAGGTAACTTGTCTTCTGCTACCGCTTCCACTACAGGCCCAGCTTCACCACCACAGATTTGTAGTAATAACTCAGTTGCTCGCTCTATAGCGACTCTTTGTAGCTCTGGGTCAACACCACGCTCATAACGATGTGATGCATCTGTATGCAAGCCATATTGACGCGCTTTTCCAGCTATTGCTAAAGGTGCAAAAAAGGCGCTTTCTAAAAATACATGTTTAGTATTATTAGTGACACCGCTATGTAAGCCACCAAAAATACCGGCCATTGCGAGTGCTTTTTCACTATCGGCTATAACTAAAGTATTGGCATTTAGCGCCACTTCAGTTTCATCTAATAAAACAAGCTTTTCATCTGTATTAGCCATTCTTACATTAATATCACCGCTGATATTATCAAGATCAAAGGCATGCATCGGCTGGCCTAACTCGAGCAATACATAATTAGTAATATCAACAACAGCATCAATGCTGCGAATTCCACAACGACGTAACTTTTCAGCTAACCAAAGTGGCGTAGCAACAGTCACATCCACATTACGAACCACTCGACCTAAATAACGTGGACAAGCGTCAGAGGCACTTAAAGTAATGGCTTTAGTTTCTGTAATGGTAGCCGCGACAGTTGGCCATTTTGGCTCGGTAACGGACATTTTATTTAAAACAGCCACTTCACGTGCCAAACCTTTAATGCCTAAACAGTCGGCACGGTTTGGTGTTAAATCAACCTCAATAGTTTTATCATTAAGGTGTAAATATTGACGAATATCTTGGCCTAAAGGTGCATCACTAGGTAATTCTAAAATACCATCAAAATCATCATTAATACCTAGCTCAGAAAATGAGCACAGCATGCCATTTGACGGTTGACCACGCAACTTGGCTTTTTTAATTTTAAAATCACCAGGTAATACAGCCCCTACTGTCGCAACGGCCACTTTTAACCCTAAACGACAGTTTTTAGCACCACAGACGATATCTAATAATTCACCATTACCAATATCTACTTTAGTAACTTGTAGTTTATCGGCATCGGGATGTGGACCACACTCTACAACCTCACCGACAACTACACCGGTAAAATCACCCGCAACAGGCTCTACACCGTCAACTTCTAAACCCGCCATAGATAACTGTTCAGATAAGGTTTCGGTATCAATAGCTGGGTTAACCCATTCGCGTAACCAGGCTTCACTGAATTTCATTTATACTCGCTCCACTTATCTAAACTGTTTTAAAAAGCGTAAATCATTTTCGAAAAAGGCACGTAAGTCTGTTACGCCATAACGCAACATAGTTAAGCGCTCAACACCCATACCAAAAGCGAAGCCACTATACACTTCAGGATCAATACCTACTGAGCGTAAAACATTTGGGTGTACCATGCCGCAGCCTAACACTTCTAGCCATTTACCATTTTTACCCATTACGTCGACTTCTGCTGAAGGCTCGGTAAAAGGGAAAAAAGACGGTCTAAAGCGGACTTGCAAGTCTTCCTCAAAAAAGTTTTGTAAGAAATCATGCAAAATACCTTTTAACTCGGCAAAGTTAACATTGGTATCAACCATTAAGCCTTCAACCTGATGGAACATCGGCGTATGAGTTTGGTCGTAATCATTACGATAAACACGCCCAGGTGAAATAATACGCAGTGGTGGTTGCTGCTGCTCCATAGTACGAATTTGCACACCTGAGGTTTGCGTGCGCAGCATTAGTTTTGGATTAAAATAAAACGTATCATGATCAGCGCGTGCTGGGTGATGCTCAGGAATATTTAATGCATCGAAATTGTGAAAGTCATCTTCAATTTCAGGACCATGCTTAATATCAAAACCTAACTCCGAAAAGAACGCTGAGATACGTTCTATAGTACGGGTTACAGGGTGTAAACCACCCGCTGGCATCATACGGCCTGGCAAAGTGACATCAATTTGTTCTTCTGCTAACTTTTGCGCTAACAAAGCATTTTGTAATGCATCACGCTGCTGGTTTAATGCAGCTTGCACTTGTTGCTTAACGTCATTAATTTCAGCACCTGCTTGTTTACGCTGTTCTGGTTCCATAGCGCCAAGCGACTTTAATAACTCTGTAATATTACCTTTTTTACCTAAAAAATCGACTCGGATCTGTTCCAACTGTGCGATATCTTTAGCGCCGGCAACGGCCTGTAAGGCGTTTTCCAAAATTGCTGTTAGGTTCATCTGTATCCTCAGGGCAGCGAGCATGTTCATTTAGTATAAAACCGCCAATTATACACCAGAACAATGACTAAACGCAGGTTTTAGCTGACTATTTTAGCAAAAATAGTAGATTAGCTAAGAATTTCTTTAATAAAGGGGATAGTAAGCTTACGTTGATGCACTAAGGTTGCTTTATCTAATTTATCTAGAATAGAGACTAAGGCTCTGATATCACGACTATGGTGATTTAATAAATAACGCGTCACCTCAGTAGGTAGTTCTAAACCACGTAACCGAGCTTTTTGTTGGAGCAGTTTTTGTTTATCATCATCAGTTAACAATCTTAACTGAAAACTAGTGCAGGCCTGTAATCTAGAGACTAAATCAGCTAAATCAAAGCCTAGTTGTTGCGGAGGTACATTAGCTACGATTATTAACGCTTTACCCTGCTCGACCATTCGATTATATAAATCAAATATAGCCGTTTGCCAGTTAATATCGCCGGCAATAGCATCAATATTGTCTAAGCAAACTAAATCTAGTTGTTCTAAATCATCTAATAAGCGTGGGCTTAATGTTTTGTAATCTTCTAATGCCAGCAACTGACTGGTTAAACCCTGCTCTTGTGCTTGCACACAAGCAGCATACAATAAGTGAGACTTACCACTACCACTAGCACCAAACAGATATACCGGCGGCTGTCCAGTAGCCTGTTGTAAATAGCGTTTTAAAAACACAACTGCAGCCGTTTGCTCTGCCGCATAAAAGCTATCTAAGGTTTCATCGTCTGGAAGAGTAACTGCCAATGTATACTGTAATGGTGGCATCAAAGTCGTAGATATCTAAAAGTTGCTAAGGCTGGCATAACACGACTATCTATCGCCAGTTCTGTGATTTCTGCAGTTTGCAGCTTAAATTGTTTATTAAACTGTAACGCATTTAATAAACCTTCACTAGCAATAGCTGTTTGTAAGCTATAACGGGCTTTATCATCACTAAAGCTAGTTATAGTAACTTGAGCTACACCAACTACTTGTTGCAGTAACTGCTGGACCGTCACTAAATCAGTTAATGAAGTTAGATTTTCAACCTCAATAATAACGTTATTAGAAGACTGCACAGATAATACACTGGCATATTGTCCGGCTAATTGCTTGGCCAATGATTTTGCAAAGCTCTGCATTAGAACCGCTTCATTTTCTGCAGTAACTTGCTCTCGTATTATGCGGCCTTCGTATTGACGCTGCCAAGTTAAACGCCACAATAAATTATTTCCTTCTGTTACCTTATCAATTGTAGTCGCAACAGTCACATCAGTATTATAACGAGCACTTGCCTGATTAATTTGCTGCCAAAATCCTGCCCAAACATCTGAGACTGAAATATTGATTAAGTCATCCATGTCGTAAAGAGGCAGCATAAAAGGTAAGCCCGCTTGCTTAAAAGCTGAACTTAACTGTTTAATTAATTCATTATTCGCATCCGTAATAAACTCGCGTTGGCCGCTATTTTGTTCTACTAACCAAATTAGTGTATCCGGGCGTAACTCGCCCCAAATAGCCACATCAGCTTGTTGCAATAATCGATTAACTCGAGTTGCATCTAAAACCACTCGAGTCAAATTTTCATCATTTAAACGTACTGATGTAAACTGTTTTATATAAGGTGAAACCTGATTAAATTCAGCTTTAATAACTGGATGCTCCGCAACATCTGCGCGGCCACTTACTCTTATTAATACTTGCTCAAGAGCTAATTGCTGCCAATTAGACGCTGAACTTCTGACATCGGCTTGATATAAATTCTCTACTTTCGCAGCATTAGCCACGGAGCTATAGCTACAAAAAAACAACATAAGGCCAAGCCATAGACCATTAGTTTTCATTAATTTTATCATCTAATATTTTCCATTTAAGCTAATACTGGAAATATTCCTTTTAAGCCGGCGCTAATAAACTCAATAGCAATAGCCGCTAATATTAACCCCATAACACGAGTAATAATATTCATACCAGTTTGACCTAATCTAACAGCAATTTTAGCAGCCAAGCGCATTAACAACCATAGAATTAAACCTATTACACATAATTCTGCTGACATAATAGCGTAGTGTAAAACACCATCACTGCGATTAGCATATAAAATCGTGGTACTAATTGCACCGGGTCCAGCTAACATAGGCATGGCTAATGGCACTATTGCTACTGACTTACGATGCTCTGCTTCTTCACGCTCTTCATCTGTATTTTTTGCATTACTGGTTTGCGCATACAGCATTGAAATTGCCATCAATAGGATTAAAATACCGCCGCCGACACGGAAGGAGTTAACCGAAATACCAAAAAAGCTTAAAATCAGCTCACCAAAAAATAGCGTGATAAGTAAAATAATTGTTGCTGCTTTAGCTGCATTAGCAGCCACCGCACGGCGTACATGCTTAGTGTCATTTTGGGTTAATGATAAATATAAAGGTAATGCACCAAGTGGGTTCATTACAGCGAAAATACCAATAAAAATTTTCAAATAGTCTTGCAGTTCAAGCATAGTAACTCCTTTTCACTTTACTAAGCGTTATTGAACATTAACCAACAAAACCCGCTATAGCTTAATCCATAAACACTCTCACTAAAAACAAAGCCACCCTTAGGTGGCTCTGTTTAATCATAGGCATTTAGTCTAACTTGACACCTAAACGCATCGCCACTTCTTCATAGGCTTCAACTACACCGCCTAAGCCTTGACGAAAACGGTCTTTATCTAATTTTTTACGAGTTTCTTTATCCCATAAACGACAGCCATCTGGTGAAAACTCATCACCTAATACAATTTCGCCATTATATATGCCAAACTCTAATTTAAAGTCAACGAGTAACATACCTGCGGCATCAAAAAGCTCAAGTAACACTTGATTAGCCTTCATAGTCAATTGCTTCATCGAAGCTAACTGCTGCTCTGTTGCCCAACCAAATGAAACAGCTAGAGACTCATTTACCATAGGATCATGCAAAGCATCATTTTTTAGAAACAATTCAAAGGTTGCAGGCGTCAATGCTTGGCCTTCTGTTACACCTAAACGGCGAACTAAAGAGCCAGCTGCATAATTTCGTACTACACACTCAACTGGGATCATTTCTAGCTTTTTAACCACAACTTCATCATCACTCAGTAGTTTTTCTACCTGAGTTGGGATGCCTGCTGCTTCAAGCTTTTGCATAATAAAATAATTAAACTTATTATTTATCATGCCCTTGCGTTCTAATTGCTCTATTCGCTCACCATCAAAAGCAGATGTATCATTACGAAAGTGTAAAATCAATAAGTTGTCAACAGTGGTATTGTATACTGTCTTAGCCTTACCACGGTATAACTCGGTTGTCTTTTGAACCATTCTAACACTCCAGACGTGCAGCGAAAATTAAGCCGCAAAGTATAAAGATCTTTACTCGTTATTCAACTGACATTTACTGTCAATTGCAATTTATAATTCAACTTTCGTTTTCTGAATAGCCTCAACAAAAGGCTGATATATACTCAGTATCATTTCAGGGCTCAACGCATTACCCGCTTTATCATTAAGTGTTATGGCTGTACCAGTATTATATTTTGCTAACACCAGCTGATACTCTTCATTATCACTTAATGGTAACTCAGCTAGCGTCTTGCTGCCCCAAAATGTTGACCACAAACCAGCTGTAGGCTTTATGTAACGTAAGAAATAAGTATGCTTAGAACGGTCTCTGTCTGTGACTTCCAAATTTAACGCTTCAAATAAAGTTTCTAATTGTGACCAAGTAATATCAATTTTTTGTGGCGTAATTAAAACTGCATTACCTGCGCCATCTAAACCTGGCTCTAAATTAACCTCTGGTACTTTATTGCGGTTAAGCTGCGCTAGAACTATTTCTTCTTTGCCAATACGATCAATAATACTATTTAACAGTGCTGTTTCTTCACGGTGGCTGTCATTTGCTGTTAGCTTAGCTTTAGTATTAAAATATTCATATTCAAGCATTTTCACTGACAAATTAGCAGAGCGGCCATGTGGCTTAGGATCTAAAATAATAGTAAATCTAGCTCTATCTACTAAATTAGTACTAGACCATAACCAAAATCCATCTTCTTGATACGAACTAATCCAATCGGTAGTAAATATTAAGTTTTCATCATCTACTGCTGTTAAAGCAATATTCTGCTCAGCAAACTTTACCTGTATCATTCGTTGTAAAAAATCAACTAAATCACCAGAAACATCAGTACGGTCAAAACGAACCTTAGCTTGCTTTTCACCTTCCTCTACTCGACTACTAGCGGCTGTTGCTAACACTAACACTGGCGGTTTCTCACTAACATGACTAACAGTTGCTTTAGTGGTAGGAATATCAAATTGACCTGGTTTAGCAGGCTGTTGCAATCCAGTAGGTATTTTTAATTCTGCTGCCACTTTACTGGCATTGCGATCTTGTTGTTGCCCAACTGACAAAACAGAGCAACCATTTAAACATAATACTAACGCTAAACCACTTTTTGCCAAATAATGCACTTAACTACTCCTGGTGTTAATAAGGTGCTCTAGTTGAATATCAGCTAGATTTAATGCTTGTTCGATAACAGCAGCATGAATTGGTTCAAGAGGCGTTAACGGTAATCGCAGCATATCAGAATGAATCAGTCCCATTTTATGCAATGCCCACTTGGTTGGGATCGGGTTCGCTTCAATAAATAATTGCCGGTGCAATCCTTGTAAGGTTTTATCTAAAGCATAGGCTGCATCAGCCTGATTAGTTGTTGCAAGTTGGCACAACTTGGCCATTTGTTTCGGAGCAATATTCGCCGTAACAGAAATAACACCATGCCCGCCCTGAAGCATAAACTCAGCAGAAGTCTCATCATCGCCAGATAACAAGGCAAAATCATTAGAGCATAACGATTTTAACTCAACTAAACGGTTGATTGAACCGGTTGCTTCTTTAATACCAACAATGTTTGTAGTCTTAGATAAAGTTGCTACGGTTTGCGCTTGCAAATCAATGCCAGTACGACCTGGGACATTATAAAGTAATATAGGCTTATCTGTTACTGCTGCTATAGCATTAAAATGCAAAACCATACCATGCTGCATTGGTTTATTATAAAACGGCGTCACCGTTAAAAAACCATCTATAGCTAACTTATCAAGTGCTTTAGTACGTTCTATGGCATCAGAGGTTGAATTAGAACCATTACCAGCGATAACCGGAATTTTGCCTTTTACTTGCTGACAAACCTTATCTATTACCTTTAGCTGATCAGCAAACGCAATAGTTGAAGCTTCGCCGGTAGTGCCCATAATCACTAAACCGTCAGTATCATTTTCTAAATGAAAACTGACTAATTGTTCTAAACTAATGTAGTCAATATTTCCCTGCTGATCCATAGGGGTGACTAATGCAACCCAACTGCCCTTAAACATACTCGTTGTAGCCCTTATATTTATAACATGTTAACTATGGTAAAGAGACACTGCCGTAAACACAAGAATGCAAACATGGATATCTCAATATGATAGAAACAGATGAAATTTTATTGGCCTATGTTACACTTGTTGCCAGCTATTTTCTCTGTTTATTTTTCAGTTTGTCGCAAAGGTTTTTATTATCATGCCACAACAATTAGTTGTTACCGCTATTGGCGCTGACCGTACCGGTATAGTCAGTAAAATTGCCCGCTTAGTCACAGATTGTCAATGTAATATTATCGATAGCCGCATGGCCATCTTTGGTGCCGAGTTTACGTTTATTTTGCTTATATCTGGTGAAACAAGTGGTATAAACCGAGTTGAGCACCTTTTACCCAATTTAGGACTTGAGCTTGAGTTAACTACTATGACTAAACGTACCAGTGCTCATCAAAATAAAGCTGTGGCAGCATATTATATTCTCGATTATAGCGGACCAAATAAAGTAGGTACTTTAGGCGCTATAACCGGATTTTTAGCCAGTCGAGAGGTTTATATTGGCTCATTACAATCATCAGTTCGAGTTGATAACGATAGCGCAACAGAAAAAACTCATACTATTATGACCCTAGAATTACCAACAACAGAACCAGCTGAAAACATTATTACAGATTTAATAGCACTACTTGAACAGATGAGCCTAATTGGCACAGTCCAGGCACAAACTTAATAGGAGTGATAATGTCACCATTAACAGTAGGCAGTAAAGCTTTTGATTTTTGTTTAACCAATCAGCAACAGCAACAAGTACAGCTATCAGAGCTGCTCACTAAACAGCGAGTTTTAGTATATTTTTATCCCAAAGCAATGACCCCAGGCTGTACCGTTCAAGCCAAAGCTTTGCGCGATCATTTGCAAGATTTGCAACAGTTTAATGTTGCACCAGTTGGTATTAGCCCTGACTCTGCTGAGCGCTTAGCTAAGTTTGCTAAACGTGATGAGTTAAATTTCACACTATTGTCGGATGAAAATCATGCCGTCGCAGAAGCCTATGGCGTTTGGGGTGAGAAAAAGTTTATGGGTAAAGTTTATGATGGTATTCATCGAATTAGCTTTTTAATTAGCCAAGACGGTACGATAGAACAAGTATTTAATAAATTTAAAACCAAAGAGCACCATCAAGTTATTTTAGATTACTTAGCTAGTTAGCTAGCTAGGCCCCAGTACTATGCTATATCAGTCCTGGGGCTAATTATTACTTTATTGAGGCCACATCATCCCCACTATGCACTCGTGTTGACCAAGCATTAACAGTTGCTTTTACTAATGAAGCTAATGGGATAGCAAAGAAAATTCCCCAGAAACCAAACAGTCCACCAAAGAGTAATACTGCAACAATAATAAAGACGGGATTTAAATCAACAGCTTCAGAAAACAATAGCGGTACTAATAAATTACCATCTAATGCTTGAACAATACCGTAAGCTAACATTAAATAACCAAACTCAGGCGTTAACCCCCACTGAAATAGGGCAACTAAAGCAACAGGCAAGGTAACAACAGCAGCACCAATATAAGGAATTAATACAGACAAACCAACAAGTACACCCAGTAACAATGGATAATTTAAACCAAACAATGCAAATACAGTATAACTAGCAGCCCCTACAATCAGTAACTCTAGCATTTTACCGCGAATATAATTCATGATCTGTAAGTTCATCTCTTGCCAAACTTGACTAATTAGCTTGCGCTCATTAGGCAGTAATTGAACAAAGCTAGTTGTTAATGTTGCTTTATCTTTTAGCATAAAAAATACCATTAATGGCACTAAAACTAAATAAATTAGTAATGCCACTAAATCAACTATAGATGCCAGCGAATATGACAACATGCTTTGGCCAAATGCCATTAAACGTTCATCTACCGAATGCATAATGACATTAATTTGATCAGTACTTACCATCTCAGGAAAGCTTGCAGGTAATTCTAATAAGTAGGCTTTACTTTGTGCCATCATCTGCGGAAAATCTCGTAATAGATTTCGGCCTTGATACCAAACTAACGGAATAATCCACATTAAAATTAAACAAGCAATACCAACAAAAGTTGCAACAACGGCTATAGTGCTGATAGTACGAGACAAACCCAAACGTTGTAACTTAACAACCGGCCATTCCAACAAATAGGCAAAAGCAATGGCTACCAAGACTGGTGCTAAAATACCACTTAACCAGTAAATAGCTAAAAATACTATTAATAATAATAAAAATAAGGTCACCACTTGTGGATCTGAAAATTTATTTGTGTACCATTTTCTTAACCAATCCAGCATATTTTATGCTCCACGCCGATAGATATTATAATAAATGCTTACTAAGTAAGCCAAGTATACCCAAGATACGATAAAAATTAGTGCTTTAGTGCCTGTCTGCTAAAAATTTATGCTAGATTAGCATGACACAGTCTATGGAACTAATAGCAAAAACATTTGCCTTAGTCTGCAACTAATACTCATGACTCCACACTGGAACGGCATAGAAATTACTCATGAAATTAATAGTAGTATTCAAACCTATATTTCTTTGTTTGATAGCAATCAGTTGTTTTAGCGCAACAGTGCATGGCTATTCAAGCTTACCTGATCTTGGTGGTAATGCTTTTAGCGTGCTTACACCTGAGAAAGAAAAGCAGCTTGGCGATGTAATGATGCGGCAAACCCGTGGCAGTCTACCTATGGTGTACGATCCTCTAATGGATGAATATATTAACGCCTTGGGTAATCGTATGGTTGCTCGAGCCAATGATGTTAAATTCCCTTTTAAGTTTTATTGGGTCCGTGATAAAAATATTAATGCCTTTGCAACGCTAGGCGGTAATATTGCGTCCCATACCGGCACTCTAGCCATTGCCGATAGTGAAAGCGAATTTGCATCAGTTATAGGCCATGAAATTGCTCACGTTACGCAACGTCATATTGCGCGCTTTATTGAAGCTAGAAGCCAACAAGCGCCCTTAACTTTAGCAGGTATGCTAGCAGCTATTGTATTAGCAACTGTAGATCCTGAAGCCGGTATGGCCGCTATGATGGCGACTCAAGGTGCCTCACAACAAAGCGCCATTAACTTTACCCGTAGTAATGAGCAAGAAGCAGATCGAATTGGCATGCAAATAATGGCAGAAGCCGGCTTTGATCCTTATGCTGTTCCAGAGTTCTTTCGTAAACTGACTGAACAAAGCCGCTTTATTAATCAACAATTAGCTTTTTTACGTACTCACCCCTTATCGCAAAGTCGTGTCAGTGATACACGATTACGTGCCGAACAATTTACTAAGCGCTTTATACCTGATAGCCAAGATTTTAGTTTAATAAAAGCTCGGGTACTTGCTCGTTATCAGTATGAAAAACAACACAGCGAAGATGCCTTTCTAAAAAAACTGGCACAACCTGGTGGTAACACCAAAGCTAATCAATATGGCCTAGCCATCGCTTTGTTAGATAATAAAAAATTAACTGAATCTAAAACAATTATTGAAAAATTACTGCAAGATGACAAGCACAACCTGTATTATATCGATGTCTACACTGACATCTTAATTGCACAAGGTGAACATCAACAAAGTTTAGATATGCTAGAGCAACAATATCTATTAAGACCAAATAATCAAGTCGTCACGCTCAACTATGCTAATGCAGCATTAAGTGCCAAAGCATATCGTTTAGCCATCCATTTGCTTAAAAGCCTATTATTTTATAAAGAAGATAATATATTAGCTTATAGTATGTTAGCTGATGCTTATGAAGCCATGGAAGATCTCCCTCGTTTTTATGAAGCTCAAGCCGATTTAAGTTATCAATTAGCCAACTATCCCAAAGCAATTGATAATATAGATGAAGCCATAAACTATTTACAACCAGAAGAAAAACTAGAGGCTCGGCGCCTAGAAGCCAAAAAGAAACAGTTACAAGCCGAGTTCAGCCGTTTACAACGCATGTAAGGCTATAAATTACCATTAAAGAAATAGGAATACCCTAATGCTAACTATTTATCATAACCCTCGTTGCTCTAAAAGCCGTGAAGTTTTAGAGTTAATTAATGATTATAAACAAGATGTTGAAGTAGTAGAGTATCTTAAAACTCCACCAAGCGCGGATGAATTGAAAAGTATTATTAGCAAACTAGGGATCAGCGCTAGACAATTATTACGTAGTAAAGAACCTGAATATCTTGAATTAGGTCTAGCTGATACAACTTTATCAGAAGCCGAACTAATTGCTGCAATGGTTGCAAATCCAAAATTAATTGAACGGCCCATTGTTATCGATGGAGATAAAGCAGTAATTGGTCGCCCAACAACTAATGTATTGAATTTAATAGCATGACACCTCAGGTATTAATTTTATATTATTCTCGCCACGGTGCAGTACAGGCGTTAGCAGAGAAAATTGCTATAGGCGTACATAAAGCAGATGCAGAAGCTATTATTAGATGTATCCCCTCACTTGAGCAACAACATCAATGCAAACACCCCGTAGTCGATATGACAGAACTAGTACAGTGTGATGGCTTAGCTTTTGGCAGCCCAGTTCGGTTTGGTAATATGGTCGCTGACGCTAAAGCTTTTTGGGATAGTACTACTAGCCTTTGGCTAAAAGGCGCTTTAATCGATAAACCTGCCGGGGTATTTACTTCGTCAGGTAGTATGCATGGCGGCAACGAAAGCACCTTGCTAACTATGAGCTTACCTCTACTACATCATGGCATGCTTTTAACCGGTATACCCTATAGTGAACCTGAGTTGCACCAAACAAAAACAGGAGGAACCCCATATGGCCCTAGCCATGTCAGTGGTCATCATGCTGATCCAAAGTTAAGTATTGAAGAGCAACGCTTAGCCATTGCCTTTGGCCAACGCTTAGCCAAACTTAGTACTGCACTTAAACATAAATAAGGTAATAAATTTACTATGACAGTCTCAGGCATGCCTACAATGGCTCCACGAACAGCTTTATATCTTCTGTTAGGCCGTATCGGTTTTTTTGGGCTTTGGCTTTTACAGCCCTTATGGATTTTATGGCTATCGCCTCCAGAGCTAGGCAACCGTTATGTTTTGCTGGCACTAATGTGGTTACCATTATGGCTCCCTTTATGGGGCATTATTAAAGCTCACGCCTACACTATGGCATGGGCCAACTTTATAGTAATGATTTACTTTATACATAGTTTAACTAATCTATGGGTAGCTGATGGCGCTAAATTTATACTAGCAATAATAGAATTAACTTTAGCCAGTGTTATGTTTGTTGGATGCACCTATTTTGCCCGCGAAAGAGGTAAAGAGTTAGGGCTTAAAATTCCAAAAATAAAAGATGATCCGCGTAAATAGTTAATTAAATAGCCCAACTGAACTTCTACTTAGGTTGGGCTAATTAAACTAAACAACTTCAGCCAATAAAATCAACTGATACCTAAATACTTATGCACTTGTACACTTAAGCGCCAATTATATTTAGTACACATGGCAATGGCTAACGCTGTAGCTCTAGGTTGCTGGCTAATAGGCTGCAAGTAAATAAGTTTATTATTAATATCGGTATCAGCAAGCAATAAAATTAATTCATCGACATGCTTTTCCATCGCTACTGGATGTTTAATCTCATTTGCACGATCTAAGCAACTCTGCAGCACTTTATAACCACCACCCATATTTATTTTAGGCGATACTGTTACCCAGCTTTCTGCTGGCGCTTTAATAACAAAAGTGCCACTAGTTTCAATTTGAGTGCTATAGCCATTAGCATGTAATAACTGACATAGAGGTGTTAAATCGTACATACATGGCTCACCTCCGGTAATAACAACATGCTTAGCAAGATAACCTTGCTCAATAAATAATTGCAGTAACTGCTCAGCGGTTTGCTCAGCCCAAAATTCATTTTCGGCTGCCTTACTAACCACCTGAACTATTGGTAATGAGAGTTCAGGATTAATAGTCCATGTATGCTTAGTATCACACCAACTACAGCCTACCGGACAGCCTTGTAAACGAATAAATATAGCAGCTATACCGGTATAACTACCCTCACCCTGAATTGTCTGAAAAACCTCGTTAACCTTATACACTCTATCAATAGCCCTTTAGCCACTAGTCTAATTACAGTACAATGCGCCATATGAGCCGTTACTCTGGTTCACAAACTGTATTTAAAAAGTCATTATACAAGAGAGAATCTGCTATGCCGAACAAAGTTGTGGTTATTTATTCCGGTGGTATGGATTCGTACACTGTTTTACATAAGGCATTGCAAGCTGGAAAAACAGTTTATGCATTATCGTTTAATTACGGTCAGCGGCATGTTAAAGAGTTAGAGTTTGCTAATAAAGTATGTAAAGAATTAGCAATTCATCATAAAATCGTCGATATATCAGCTATTAACCAACTGCTTACTGGCTCATCTCTAATAGATAATCTTGACATTCCTGAAGGTCATTATGCAGCTGAAAATATGAAATCAACTGTCGTACCTAATAGAAATATGATTTTATTATCTTTAGCTACAGGCTATGCGGTATCAATTGGTGCAGCTGAAGTTTTTTATGGCGCTCACTCAGGTGATCACTTTATTTATCCAGATTGTCGGCCAGAGTTTGTGCAAAAGATGAATGAAGTCTGTCAAATTGCTAATGATGAAGCTATCTCTATCGTTAGCCCTTATTTAAAGCAAACTAAAATAGACATCCTAGCTGACGGTTTAAAAATGAAGTTAGATTATAGTAAAACTTGGACCTGCTATAACGGCAGAGAAAAAGCCTGTGGTAAATGCGGCTCATGCCTTGAGCGCCTTGAAGCTTTTAATTTAAATAATGTAACTGACCCTATAGCCTATGAAGAGTAAAACCAAATGCTCTTTAAAAATTGGCTATAAAAAAACCCCACTTAAGTGGGGTTTTTTTATTAAAGACTAATGCCTTTTTGTTTTGCTTTATCTTTGATGTAAGATTCCCAACTACGTACTTGACGTGACATATTAGGATCTTTTTTAGCACTCATTAATGCTGCGTAAGCCTCTTTATATTTATTTTGATAGAAATAAGCATCTACTAAACTCATATAAACACTACTTGCTTTATCAACATTCATAGATAAGGCTTTATCAAAAGATTTAATGGCATCATTATAACGCTGAACAGACAAATAAGCTGAGCCTTGACGACGATACGCCTCGGCATCATTTGCTAATTTTGCAACTTCACCATAATACTCAGCAGCTTTTAAAAATTCTCTTGAGTTTTGATAATTTGTTGCAATAAAGCTTAAACTATCTTTATCACGCTTAATTAACCCACTTTTTACATTCGCTTCCATCACTTTAGCAGCGCTAAAAGGAATATTATTGTTAACATACATTTGCGCTAACATTTTAACTTCAGGCGCTTTTTCAAGGTAACCTTGAGTGTAAGCTAAGTGTAAAATAGATAAAGATTTATCATACTCTTCTGTCAAAGTGTAAAAGTTACCTAAGTATACCCAAAACTGTTTATTCTCAGGAAATAACTCCACCATAGTTTCAACAACGGTAATCAACTCTTTATAGCGCTTTGTTTCATAAAGTGCGGCCATTTTTAACTGATAAGGACCTGGAGCCAGTTTATCAGCAAAGCGAATCGCATCATCTGCTGGGCTAAGCACTTTAGGGTGCTGTTCCATTAGATAATAGGCATTAGCAATGCGCATATAAACATCTGACACTTGCTCTCCAGTAAACCTCAACCAATTTTCATAAGTATCAATCGCCTTTTGAAACTGTTTATCTTGCATTAACAAATCGGCTAATAATCGCAATGACGCAGCTTGATCATTAAACACTAAGATATCTGGCTTTACAGCTAAGGTTAAATGATGAATAGCTTTCTTTTCATCTTTTGCTGCATATAGATTACCTAAAAAGCGATTTACTGTAGCGGAGTCAAACTCACTACTTGATTTAGTGTCAAGTAAAACAGCAATGGCTTCATCAAGCTTCTCTTCATTATACAGCTCGAATGCTTTAACAAGTTGCCGACCTGTACGCTCACCTACAATTTGTGTTTTACGTGCTTTACGCTCTTCAATTTTAGCTAAATCTGGTTGCACAGCTGAGTATGCTGGTAATGCAGCAGTACCCATAACCGTTAGCACAACTAATGCCGAGGTAAGCTTTTTAAAGTGTTTCATACTAACCTCCTGCCATATCTAAGGTAAAGTCAAGCTGCACTTGCATGCCAGGCTGCTTCATTGGTTTGCCATCAACCACTTTAGGGCTGTATTTCCAACGGCGTAAGGCTCGAACAGCTTCACGGTCAAATACACGGCGCGGCTCAGCTTCTATTACTTCGACATAATCAACACTGCCATCTTCCATAATAGTAAAGCTAAGTCTAACCCACCCTTGTAAACCATCACGAGCAGCTTGCACTGGGTAACGAGGTTCAATACGCACTATAGGAGTAGCATCACCATCACGCATCATGCTTGATGGATCGCCTAAACCTGTATTAGCACTACCTAACGATAAACCAGGCATATTGAAGCCAATAGCACCCGCTGCATTAGCGGTATCAGGTTCAGGCTGAGGCGCTTTAGGCGGCTGAGCTGGCGGTGGCGGTGGCGGTGGCGGTGGTGGTCGCCGCACCTGCAGATCTGATTCAGGCGGCGTAGTGTTAATTTCAATAACAATACGCTCTTGTTCATTCGCCTTACGCTCTCCAGAACCTTTAATTAGGAGAGCCATAGTCAGAAACAACAGGAACGTTACCACTGCACCGATTATTAACGATGTTAGGAAACGTGCCATAGCTACTTAGTCTCCCCTGCAATACTAATAACTAAATTCTCATCAGCTGCTTTGATCTGATCCATTACTTCCATTACTAAACCGTGCTTTGCTTCCTTATCGGCTTGTATAATGATGGTATCAGTTGGCGACTCTGCTCTTAAGCGCTCTATATTAGCTGAAACTCGTTCAACATCTACCGCGCGCTTATCCATCCAAATCTCACCGTTAGGACGAATAGCGATAAAGATAGTTGCACTTGGTTTTTTCTGAGCCTGAGCAGAATCAGGTTTATTAACATCAATACCTGCTTCTTTAACAAACGATGTCGTTACGATAAAGAAGATCAGCATAATGAAAACTACGTCCATCATCGGCGTAATGTCGATTGATGCCTCGTCGTCCTCTCTAATACGTTTACGTGCCATAAAAATCTCTCTTTAATGATGCGGTAAGCTATCTATTAATGCGGCTTTTTCCCGCTTAACTTTTGTGTCTAACCGCGCGCTGAAAAATATGCCAGATACTGCTGACACCAAACCAGCCATTGTTGGAATGGTTGCCATTGAGATACCTGTGGCCATTGTTCTAGGGTTACCAGTTCCTTGAGTTGCCATAATATCAAATACAGCAATCATTCCAGTAACAGTACCTAAAAGACCAACCAAAGGACACAATGCCACTAACGCCTTAATCAGCAACATACGTTGTTCCATTTTGTCTGAAGCTTCAGAAATCCACGCATCACGGATTTTATGAGCATACCAGGACGTCGTGTCCTGTCTGGCAGACCATTTAGCAATAATATCCTTTTTAACTTTAGGAAATATTGCTTTAAGGTACCAGTAGCGCTCTATCATCAATACCCACATGATGAAGAGTACTAGGGCGACAACGTATAGTACGTCGCCACCGGTATGAATAAAATCCTGAACAGATTCCCACAGCCCTATTAGCTGGAGCATCATTAGGCTTTCTCCTTCTCCGCGTGAGCAGCAATAATACCTGCAGCTTGCTCATCTAACACGTGTAAGATAGATTTTGCTTTTGACGACACTAAAGAGTGTACAAATAGTAATGGAATTGCTGCAATCAGACCTAACGCTGTTGTTACAAGCGCTAAAGAGATTGAACCTGCCATTAATTTAGGGTCACCCGTGCCGTATAACGTAATTTGTTGGAAAGTTTGAATCATACCAATTACAGTACCTAATAGACCTAATAACGGTGCTACGGCTGCAAATAGTTTGATCATACCAATACCACGCTCAACTTTTGGTGCTTCACGTAATATTGCTTCATCCAGTTTTAATTCTAGGTTTTCAGCATCAACGTTTTTGTTGTCATGGTAAACCTTCAGGATACGACCTAATGGATTAGCAGCTGACGGCTTAGCTAAGTTTTTCAGCTGGCCACGAATTTTGCCACCAATTAAGCCTAAAGTGATAAAGCGCTCTAAACCTAATAGTAAACCTAAGAAGAATACAATAGTAATGATATAACCAACTTCTTCACCTGCTTGATAATATTCAAACATAGTAGAACGTTGTTGGTTTAAGCGCAGTAAGCTATTACCTTTAGTTGGGTCAACATATAAACCAACTAATTGACCAGCTGAAGCTTTTTCAAAGTTTGCAACAGAGTTGTGTATTTTTGATTGTGGTTGACGACCTAAAGGCTGAATTTGGTCAGTGTCAGTATTTAATACTAAATACTCACTACCAGTCGTTAAGTGGAATGAACCAAAACGTGTAACACGTTGTGTTTCGCTACCGCCATCTAGCTTAACTACTTCTGCATCAAACTTAGAGATTTTGCCTGACTCGGTCATTTCGGTCAGTAACGCCATCCATAAATCTTCCATTTCACCTAAGTTAGGTAATTCGGTAGCCGCTGCAATAGTACGTAATGGTACATCGCGATCTGGATATTGAGCACTAATGATTGAAGATGAGATTGAGCCAATTGATTTATTTGCACTCTGTCTTACAACACCAAATAGCTCGCCCATAGTACCTAGGGCACTTTCTAGTTCTTGCTGCTTCTGGGCAATTAACAGATCATTCTCTTGGAATTTTTTCTGTAAGCTTTTACCACGGGCTTCTTCGTTTGCTAATTGCTTTTTAGCGCTATTTAAAGCGTTTTGTTGCTCTGCACGATTAGCTAAAAACGCACGTTCGCGCTCTTGGTTTGCACGGCCTTCAATAGTCCGTTCTTTTTTAATTTGTTGTAATAACTGATCCAACTTAGCCGAATCCGCAGTCGCATTAAATGCGATACCGGCAGATAGCGTCAGTGCTGCAGCAGCTAACATAGTCTTTATTGCTTTATTCATTTAATATTACTCCGCAGCAAAAAGTGGTACGCGATCCATTTCAAGAGTCGCTTCACGACGCGCCATCTTGATAAACTGGCTTACAGAATTCAAATAATCAGCTGGTAAGCTTTCCCAACTAGATTTTTGTTTATTCCACACCCATGCTGCTTTGCCATCTAATGATGAAGCCATAAGAGCCAAACGACCAATATGCACAAAGTCTACAGTGTTTTCTTGACCTTCAAACTGTAAGGTACCTTGGAAAGAATCAACTGTAGAGCCGTAATCCATTTCTATGCTATAAGCTTCCAAAATTTGACGATACTGCTCTGATAGCTGCACATCTGAACGGCCCATTGTATCGCGTAGCCTTTCAACACGCTCTAAACGACGCTCAGTACGTAGAGGAATATCTGCTTTTACAAACTCTTCTAAGGCATCAATCATCCGGAACATTAACGGAACTGTCCCTTTACGCGTATCTTCTAAGCCGTCGATTTGACGCTGTAAACCGTTAACTTGACGTTGCTGATCGGCAACTAACTTAGCAAGAAAGTCATTGTAAACTTTTAAGTTTTCAGTTTGATCTACTACTTGGCGATATTCACCTAGCAATTCCTGAGTTTGCTCATAGATTGTATTTATTTTTTCTTGTGACTGCACCGCGGCGCGCTGGATCTGACGACTTTCTTGATGCAAATCTTTTAAATCCGTTGCAAATGCACCGCTAGATAAGGTGAAAGCACCTACTAACGCTGATGCAATCAGACTCTTGCGAATTTTATTGTTAGACATAGTTCCCAACCAATTATTGCTGATTAACGTAACCTGAAGTTGTAAGGGCCTTATTATATTAGTACCTATAATAAGTCCCTCGGTTAGAGGGTAAACCGTCCGCATCATTACAGGTAAAAAAGCCATTGTCAATACAACTTCTTCCCGACTACACCCTGTAATAACGCAGTTTATTTAAGGTTTAGCACCTATTTTTTATACTAAAAAAACTTATTCATTAATTTGTAAAAGCTTATTAATTTTTTTGATTACTTTATATTCGGTGTTAATTTACCTTTTGCATATAAAGTAACCATATCATCCAGTGAAATAGGCTTGATCTTACTTGCATTACCCGCAGCGCCAAAAGCCTCATAACGGTTAATACATATTTCCATCATAGCATCTACTGAGGCTTGGAAATATTTGCGTGGATCAAACTCTGCTGGATGCTGCTCTAAATAGCGACGTATAGCCCCTGTTGAAGCTAAGCGTAAATCTGTATCAATATTAACTTTACGTACACCATACTTAATGCCTTGTTGAATTTGCTCTACTGGCACGCCGTAGGTCTCTGGTATTTCCCCCCCGTATTGATTAATCACTTCTAACCAGTCTTGTGGTACAGAAGATGAGCCATGCATAACTAAATGCGTATCTGGTATACGTTGATGTATAGCTTTAATTCTGTCAATAGCTAAAATATCACCTGTTGGCGGGCGACTAAACTTATAAGCACCATGAGAAGTACCACAAGCAATGGCTAAAGCATCAACCTGAGTGTCACGCACAAACTGCGCGGCTTCTTCAGGGTCAGTTAGCATTTGCTCTATCGTTAATACGCCCTCGGCACCTATACCATCTTCTTCACCCGCTGTGCCCGTTTCTAACGAGCCCAAACAACCTAACTCGCCTTCAACTGACACGCCACAAGCATGCGCTATTTCGACAACTTTGCGCGTTACATTCATATTGTATTCATAATCCATAGGCGTTTTACCATCTTCACCTAAGGAGCCGTCCATCATCACTGATGAAAAACCTAACTGAATAGAGCGCTGGCAAACACCTAAAGATGTACCGTGGTCTTGGTGCATCACGACAGGAATATGTGGAAATTCCTCTACTGCCGCTAAGATCAAATGCCTTAAAAATGGCGCACCGGCATATTTACGCGCCCCCGCAGAGGCCTGCACGATAACAGGACTATCTGTTTTATCCGCAGCGAGCATAATGGCGCGCATTTGCTCTAAATTGTTAACATTAAATGCAGGTATACCGTAGTTTTGTTCGGCAGCATGATCAAGCATCTGACGTAACGAAATAAGGGCCATATAATCCTCTCTATTTTAGTAAAGTATAGTCATATTATGACTATTATATATTAGTTTTTTTTATGCTTTTATTGCCGCACGCTGCTCTAGTATCTCTACTGCTGGTAATTTTTTACCTTCTAAAAATTCTAAAAACGCACCACCACCTGTAGAAATATAAGACACTTTATCCGCGATTTGATATTTATCTATTGCCGCCAATGTGTCACCACCACCAGCAATAGAAAACGCTTTACTATTAGCTATGGCTTCTGCTAGCGCTTTAGTCCCTGCTGAAAACTGCTCTAATTCAAATACACCGACTGGGCCATTCCAAACGATAGTGCCAGCATTATTTATAATTTCAATCAATTGCTTAACAGTATCTGGTCCAATGTCAAAGATCATATCGCCAGCATCAACTGCATTTACGGCTTTTAAAGTAGCAGAACTTGCTGCACTAAACTCAGTGCCTACTACAACATCGGTCGGCACAGGTATAGTGGCGCCGCGTTCAGTAGCTTGGCTCATTAATCGTTTTGCTTCAGCTACTAAATCTGCTTCATATAAAGATTTACCCACACTATTGCCTTTAGCGGCAATAAAAGTATTGGCTATACCGCCACCCACAATTAACTGATCAACAATGCCAGACAATGACTCTAAAACTGTTAATTTAGTTGATACCTTAGAGCCGCCTACTATAGCGACTAAAGGACGCTTAGGTTGTTTTAATGCTGCCGCTAGCGCATCAAGCTCAGCAACCAATAATGGCCCAGCACAAGCAACAGGTGCATATTTAGCTACACCATGAGTTGACGCTTGCGCTCTATGCGCGGTACCAAAAGCATCCATAACAAACACATCACATAAATCCGCAAGCTGTTTGGCTAATTGGTCATCATTCTTAGCTTCACCTTTATTAAAGCGCACGTTTTCAAATACAACAACTTCGCCCGTGTTTATGGTTACACCATCTAAATAATCACTCACTAAACGCACTGGAACATCTAAAGCTTGGTTTAGGTAATCTACAATTGGCTGCAATGAAGCATCTGCTGAAAATACGCCTTCTTCTGGACGGCCAAGGTGTGACATTAACATCACCTTAGCGCCTTTACTTAAGGCAAGCTCTATCGTAGGTAATGCCGCCTTCAAACGCGCATCTGAGCTAATTTTACCTGCTTTGATCGGCACATTTAAATCTTCGCGGATTAATACCCGTTTATTCTGTAAATCAATATCACTCATACGAATAACTGACATTAATTGCTCCTTTTAGTTATTAATTTGCATCATTGCTTGCGCCGTATCCAACATTCGATTGGCAAAGCCCCATTCGTTATCGCACCAAACTAAACATTTTACTAAACGTTTATGGCTGACACGGGTTTGCGATCCGTCAACAATACAAGAGTGCGGGTTATGATTAAAATCAACTGAAACCAAAGGTTCTTCGGTGTAATCTAAAATTCCGGCTAAGTCGCCATTTCTGGCTTGGGATAAGGCTTGGTTAATGCTAGTAATACTAACATCTTGATGTAGGGTGACACTTAAATCCATCGCAGTAACGTTAACAGTGGGTACCCTAACAGCTATAGCTTCAAAACGACCAGCTAAATGCGGCATAATCCGCTCTATTCCACGTGCTAATTTGGTATCAACTGGAATAATAGATTGGCTAGCGGCACGGGTACGACGTAAGTCGGTATGATAAGCATCTATAACTTGCTGATCATTCATCGATGCATGAATAGTGGTAATAGTACCGCTTTCTACGCCAAATTGCTGATCCAACACTTGCAGTACCGGCACTATACAGTTGGTGGTACAGGACCCAGCCGACACTATACGCATGTCTGCGCTGAGAATTTGCTGATTAATACCATAAATAATAGTGGCATCAATATCGGCATCCGCTTCAGCAGGGTGTGAAAACAACACTTTTTTTGCACCTGCCTTAAGATGCCACTCGGCGTGTTCTCGGGTATTAAAAACGCCAGTACATTCAAGTACAATATCAATGTTTAATTCTGCCCATGGCAGTTCTACCGGATCAGCGACAGAAAACAAGCTAATATTATCATTGGCAACTTTAATACCTTGCTCAGAAGCGCTGACATCAAAGCCAAAACGACCATGCGATGTATCGTATTTGAGTAGATGGACTACACCTTCTGCAGCGGCAAGCTCATTTATTGCAATCACCTGCAACTGCTGTTGCATGCCATTTTCATATATTGCCCGCACTATATTGCGACCAATACGGCCAAAGCCGTTTATTGCTAGTCTAATTGCCATAACATCACAGTGATTAATCAAACAAATAAAAATGGGACCAAAACTGATCCCATTAGCTTTACAATAATTATGCTAGTAACTGCTTAGCAGTAGCAACGATATTATCAGTAGTAATACCAAAGTGCTTAAATAGCTGATCTGCAGGCGCAGACTCACCAAAGCTATTCATACCAATAATCTTGCCTTCAAAGCCTACATATTTATACCAACAATCTAGGCTTGCTGCTTCCACTGCAATTCGTTTCGTTACAGTTGATGGTAAAACACTATCACGATACTCAGCACTCTGTTGCTCAAAGGCATCCGTTGACGGCATAGATACAACGCGTACAGCAACACCTTGTTCTGTTAGTTGTTCTGCAGCTTGCATAGCTAATTCAACTTCAGAGCCTGTAGCAATTAAGATAAGCTCAGGGGCTGTCTTACTATCACGCAAAA
The DNA here is from genome assembly GCF_032229285.1 of Rheinheimera sp. MMS21-TC3. NCBI lineage: Bacteria > Pseudomonadati > Pseudomonadota > Gammaproteobacteria > Chromatiales > Chromatiaceae > Rheinheimera > Rheinheimera sp. MMS21-TC3. The sequence continues at coordinate 1,509,362 of NZ_CP135084.1, read as the reverse complement.
TATAACCACCGCGCTTAATATTAGCGACTTGCTCAGAATTACGCGATTGCTGTTGTAAATTTTGGCGACTAAAAATTAGTGTTGAAGGGCCTTGGCTGCGCTCAATTGCGGCCTGCCATGCCACCGCAGACTCAACTTGATCACAAGGACGCCAGTTAACCAAGTTAGGTGTCGCACGTAGTGCAGCAAGTTGTTCAACCGGTTGATGAGTTGGGCCATCTTCACCTAAACCAATAGAATCATGGGTATAAACAAAAATAACCCGCTGCTTCATTAAAGCCGCCATACGCACTGCATTTCGGGCATATTCCATAAACATTAAAAAAGTTGCACCGTAAGGTACAAAGCCACCGTGCAGCGCAATACCGTTCATTATAGCCGACATACCAAATTCACGGACACCGTAATAAATGTAGTTACCACTAGCATCAGTTGCAGTTAAGCCTTTAGAGCCAGACCATAATGTTAAATTAGAGCCAGCTAAGTCGGCTGAGCCGCCCATAAACTCAGGTAAAATAGGACCAAAAGCATTTAACGCATTTTGCGATGCTTTACGGCTGGCAATATTTGCAGGGTTTGCTTGCAATTGATTAATATAAGACTGTGATAATTCAGCCCAATTAGCCGGTAATTCACCACTGATACGGCGGCTAAATTCAGCCGCCAATTCTGGGTAAGCTGCACTATAACTAGCAAATAATTTCTGCCATTGCTGTTGGCGGCTTGCGCCTTGCTCTTTAGCATCCCAAGCTGCGTAAATATCAGCTGGAATATCAAATGCCGCATGAGGCCATTGTAAGTATTCCCGGGTCGCTGCAATTTCAGCATCACCTAATGGAGCACCATGACAATCATGACTACCACCTTTGTTCGGAGAGCCATAACCAATAACAGTACGACAACAAATTAAAATTGGTTTATCTGTAACTTTATGCGCTTGTTCAATGGCATTTTGTACCGCTTGCGGATCATGGCCATCAACATTGGCAATCACATGCCAGCCATAAGCTTCAAACCGTGCTGGTGTATTATCAGTAAACCAGCCTTCAACTTGACCATCGATTGAAATGCCATTGTCATCCCAAAAGGCGATTAATTTATTTAAACCTAAGGTACCGGCTAATGAACAAGCTTCATGCGAAATACCTTCCATTAAACAACCGTCACCCAAAAAGACATAAGTATGATGATCAACAATATCAAATTCAGGTTTATTAAACTGAGCGGCTAAGGCTTTTTCTGCAATAGCCATTCCCACCGCATTAGTTAAGCCTTGACCCAAAGGCCCTGTTGTTGTTTCAACACCAGGTGCATAACCATATTCTGGGTGGCCTGGTGTTTTAGAATCTAATTGACGGAACTGTTTTAAATCATCAATGCTTAAATCATAGCCCGATAAATGTAAAAGAGAGTAAAGTAGCATTGAACCATGGCCATTTGACAAGATAAAACGGTCACGGTTAGGCCAGTTTGGATCGCTAGGATTATGCTGTAAAAAGTCACGCCAAAGTACTTCAGCGATATCAGCCATCCCCATAGGGGCTCCTGGGTGACCAGACTTAGCTTTTTGTACAGCATCCATACTTAGTGCTCGGATTGCATTGGCGAGTTGTTTACGAGGTAGCATTTTCACTCCTGACATTGCTCAACTTCGGATAATGAAGCTGTTAATGGTAACGGCTATTTAAAGCTCGCTAATATAATTAATGCGTAAAATTACTGACATTTTCCCAGAGCCACCCGCAGATGGCAACTTTAAATCTCAACTCTTAGTTTATTTGCTTAAATCTATTCCTGATTGATTGAATGTTTAACCAAAGTTAGGTCTATTGGAAGCAAAATAGCATTAAAGACGTCTGGGCGGCATATTATTGTAGCAATAGGCTAGAGTTTTTATTAAAATAGCCTCCTCTTTTCTTCGGTTCATGCATGCAACAGTGCAGCGCTGAATTTAAACTGTATTAATTTTGGAACAAAACTGATGGCACAACATATTTTTACTTCTGAGTCGGTATCTGAAGGTCACCCGGACAAAATTGCTGATCAGATTTCAGACGCCGTACTGGATGCTATTCTAGAACAAGATCCTAAAGCGCGTGTTGCTTGCGAAACTTTTGTTAAAACAGGCATGGTGTTAGTAGGCGGAGAAGTAACCACTTCAGCCTGGGTAGATATTGAAGAGTTGACCCGTAAAACCGTCCGTAATATTGGTTATACAAATTCAGATATGGGCTTTGATGCTGACTCTTGTGCGGTATTAAATGCCATAGGTAAACAGTCACCTGATATTAATCAAGGTGTTGACCGCGGTACACCTGCAGAACAAGGCGCTGGCGATCAAGGCTTAATGTTTGGTTATGCCAGTGATGAAACTGATGTTCTGATGCCTGCTCCTCTTACTTATTCACATCGCTTAATGCAGCGCCAAGCGATGTTACGTAAAGATGGCACTTTATCTTGGCTACGCCCAGATGCTAAGTCGCAATTAAGCTTTGTCTATGAGGATGGTAAGCCTGTTGGTATTGATGCAGTAGTGCTCTCAACTCAGCATTGCGATAGCGTGAGCACAGCAGATTTACGTGAAGCTGTGATGGAGCTAATTATTAAGCCCGTCTTACCTAGTCATTGGTTAACAGAGAAAACCAAATATTTTATTAACCCAACCGGCCGCTTTGTTATCGGTGGCCCTATGGGTGACAGTGGTTTGACTGGTCGTAAAATCATTGTAGACACTTATGGCGGTATGGCTCGTCATGGTGGTGGCGCTTTCTCTGGTAAAGACCCATCTAAAGTAGACCGTTCTGCAGCCTATGCTGCGCGTTATGTAGCTAAAAATCTTGTTGCTGCCGGTTTAGCTAAACGTTGTGAGTTACAAGTATCTTATGCGATAGGTGTTGCCGAACCAACCTCTATTAGCATTGAAACCTTTGGCACCAGTAAGCTGACAGAGGATGAGTTAATTGCCATTATCCGTAAGCATTTTGATTTACGCCCATATGGTTTAATTGAAATGCTGCAACTAGAACGTCCAATATATTTACCAACAGCAGCATACGGTCACTTTGGCCGCGATGAGTTTCCTTGGGAACAAACTGACAAAGTAGAAGTACTGCAGCAATACGCTAAATAATACTGCTTTTACTATACATCTAACGTAAAAAAGAGAGCTTTGCTCTCTTTTTTTTATAAAAAAAAGCCTATTCAGCATCCCTTAATAAAACAAGCTATTAAACTTCTGGCAATTTTGTGTATGATATTGACCGAATTAACCCTGTAGTATGCTTTACAGTCTTGTTAAATACCGTATTTTTTTAATGCCGTGTTTTGAAATATTAGTATTGTTAATACAGCAGTAGCGAATAACAAAAAATAAAAGGAACAGTTATGTCACAACAAGCCCCAGCTACCGAAAAAACCGGTTGGCTTAACCGAGCATTAAATACCATTGAGGTAGTAGGTAACAAGTTACCTGATCCAGCTATGCTATTTGCTTTATTGATGCTCGCCGTTTGGGTAGCATCATGGGCATTATCTGGTGTGAGCTTTTCAGAAGTAAATCCAAGTACTGGTGAAGCTATAGTAATTAATAATTTATTAGCTGCTAACTCTTTTACCGACTTTATGGCTAATATGGTTAAAACTTTTGTTAGCTTCCCACCTTTAGGCGTTGTTTTAGTTGCCATGTTAGGTTTAGGCGTGGCCGAGTACACCGGTTTTATTAATGCTGGCTTACGCTCCATATTATCAGTAACCCCTAAAGCTTTATTAACGCCTGTGTTAGTTGCTGTAGGTATTTTAAGCCATATAGCAGTTGATGCTGGTTATGTATTAGTTATTCCTTTAGGGGCCGTTATTTTCTATGCTGCTGGCCGTCATCCACTTGCCGGTATCGCTGCTGCCTTTGCTGGTGTGTCGGGTGGGTTTTCTGCTACTTTTTTCTTACCATCTAGCTTAGATCCCCTTCTTGCTGGTTTAACCCAAGCATCAGCACGATTATCTGCAGATCCCGCTGCTGCCGACTTAGTGATTAACCCACTTAACAACTACATTTTTACTACAGCCTCTACGGCTCTAATTATTATAATTGGCTGGGTACTGACCGATAAGTTTATTGAACCAAGATTAAAAACGACTAAAGTAGACGGTGATCCAGCAGAACTTCCTACTATGGAGCCTCTGCAAGCATTTGAGCGTAAAGGTTTGCGTTGGGCAACATTTGCTATGGTATTAAGTGGAGTCTTATTAACCGTTTCAGCAATGCCAGAGACCTCAGCTTGGCGTTCTCCTATTAATGGCTTATTAACCGACTCTTCTGCCCCGTTAATGCAGTCAATTGTCGGCATTATTTTTGTGTTCTTTTTAATACCAGGTGTTGTCTACGGCTATGTTGCCGGCACCGCTAAAAATCACCGTGATATTATCCAAGGCATGAGTAAAGCCATGAGTGGTATGGGCTATTACATTGTTATGGCCTTTTTCTGTGCTCAGTTTATTTATGCCTTCGGCCAATCTAACTTAGGTGCTTTAGTGGCAATTAAAGGTGCTCATTCTTTACAACAAATGGCCTTACCTATGGGCTTTACTTTAGTTGGCATTGTCTTTTTATCTGGTTTTATTAATCTATTAGTCGGATCTGCATCTGCTAAATGGGCGCTAATTGGTGCCATTATGGTGCCTATGCTAATGGAACTTGGCGTATCACCTGATTTAACTCAAGCCGCTTATCGAGTGGGTGACTCTTCAACTAATATCATTACGCCACTACTACCCTACTTTCCATTAATTGTGATATTTTGCCAAAAATATGTAAAAGCCAGTGGCATAGGTACACTAATCGCCTTAATGTTGCCTTTCTCTATTGCTATGCTAGTACTGTGGACAGCATTTTTACTGGGCTTCTGGGCGCTAGATATTCCATTAGGTATAGGTTCAAGTTACACCTATCCTGCGGGCCAGTAATGCAGTTTATTTAATAAATTGCTGGTTATTCACCATCTTTAATAAGCCCTGCAGATGCAGGGCTTATTTTATCTACCACTCAATCAGCTGGCCTGATACTATTTATTTAGAAATTTATTTTAGTGAAGTATCCCTATGCGCATTCCACGTATTTATCACAGTAGTAGCATTGAGTTACAACAAGCATTTCATTTAGATGACGAAGCAGCAAATCATGTTGGCCGAGTATTACGCATGCCAATTAATAGCGAATTGGTGTTATTCAATGGCGATGGCTATAACTATCAAGCAAAAATCACCGCCATAGATAAAAAACAAATAATAGTTACCGCAAACGCTAAGCAAGACAACCCTGTAGAGTCACCATTAAAAATTCACTTAGGCCAAGGCATCTCTCGCGGAGATAGAATGGACTTCGCTATTCAAAAAGCAGTAGAGCTGGGTGTAACTGAAATTACTCCCTTATTTACTGAACGCTGTGGGGTAAAACTAGAGGGTGAACGACTAGCCAAGCGGACACAACAATGGCAAAAAATAGTTATCTCAGCTTGTGAGCAAAGCGGCCGCAGCATAGTGCCTATTGTTCATCCTGCCGTTTCATTAACGAGCTGGCTAGCACAAGACACAAAAGAATTAAAGTTAACCTTGCATCCTAGAGCTAAAGACACCATTAAGACCTTAGCAGCCGTAAAAGATATACGTTTAGTTATAGGCCCAGAAGGCGGCTTTACTGATGAAGAAATAGCCCTAACCACACAAGCTGACTTTAAGAGCATTTTATTAGGGCCACGCATTTTACGCACCGAAACAGCTGCATTAGTCACTATTAGCGCCTTGCAGCTGCAATTTGGCGACCTAGCATAAGGAAAAGACATGAGCAAAACCATCAAACTGGGTATCGTTATGGACCCAATTAGCAATATTAATATTAAGAAAGACTCCAGCTTTGCCATGCTATTACAAGCCCAAGCGCGTGGCTATGAACTACATTATATGGAAATGGCCGACTTGTATTTGTTAGCAGGAGAAGCCCGTGCCAGCACTAAGTTACTAAGTATAAAAGAAGATCCAGCTGATTGGTTTCAATTTGGCAGCTGCCAAGACATTGCTCTAGGTGAGCTTGATGTTATTTTAATGCGTAAAGATCCGCCATTTGATTCTGAATTTTTATATAGCACTTATATATTACAACGAGCTGAAGATGCTGGTTGTTTAATTGTCAATAAACCACAAAGTTTACGTGATGCCAACGAAAAGTTATATACCAGCTGGTTTAGCCAGTTTACGCCTAAAACCCTAGTTACTAGTGACGCTAATAGATTAAAAGCATTTTACCAGGCTGAGCAAGATGTTATTTTAAAGCCACTAGACGGTATGGGTGGTGCGTCAATATTTCGTTTAAAACCAAACGACGCCAATATCAGCGTTATTATCGAAACACTAACCGAACATGGCAAGCGCTACGCAATGGCGCAAAAGTTTATTCCTGAAATAAGCCAAGGTGATAAGCGAATATTAGTGGTTAACGGTAAACCCGTGCCATACTGTTTAGCACGTATTCCAGCCAGTGGTGAAACCCGGGGTAACTTAGCTGCTGGTGGTCGTGGTGAAGCCAGGCCCTTATCCGAATCAGACTGGGAAATTGCCAATGCTATTGCCCCAACCTTAAAAGAAAAAGGCTTAATATTTGTCGGCTTAGATGTCATTGGTAATAAATTAACCGAAATCAACGTAACCAGTCCTACCTGTATTAGAGAAATTGAAGCCGCTTTTCCAGTTAGTATTACCGGTATGTTATTTGATGAAATAGAGCAGCTATTGGCTAAATAAGCCAATGCATGATTTAACTAAGAGGTGCGTATGCAAAGTTATCAGAACCATTTTCTGATCGCCATGCCATCAATGGACGATCCACGCTTTAAACGTAGCGTGACCTATATTTGTGAACATAACGAGCAAGGCGCTATGGGGATAGTAATTAACCACCCCTTAGACGTTAAAGTAGCTGATTTACTTAAACAATTAGATATTGAATTTAATGCCGAAAGCCCAGCAGCCAAAGCTTATGTCTGTGCAGGCGGGCCGGTGCAATATGATCGTGGCTTTGTATTGCATAGTGCTAAAGAAGGCTATAGCAGCAGTATGCATTTAACAGACGAATTAATGGTCACTACATCTAAAGATATCTTAATAGACTTAACAACCGACCAAGCGCCTGAGAAATTCATTTTAGCCTTAGGCTTTGCTGGCTGGTCAGAAGGTCAGTTAGAACAAGAAATTGCCGATAATGCCTGGCTAGTTATTCCGGCAGATAATAGTATTATTTTTGATTTAAGCCATGCAGAAAAATGGCAATCTGCCACAGCTAAAATAGGCATTCAACCTTGGCAATTAACCCATGAAGTTGGTCGTGCGTAATGGCAGCTAGAACAATATTAAGTTTTGATTATGGCACTAAAAGTATAGGTGTTGCTGTTGGCCAAGAACTTACCGGCACAGCATCTTTACTTAATGCATTAAAAGCCCAAGACGGTACACCTGATTGGGCAAAAATAGAGTTATTAATTAAAGAGTGGCAACCTGATTTATTATTAATTGGCTTGCCACTCAATATGGATGGTACCGAGCAGCCCTTTACTGCTCGATGTCGCAAGTTTGCCAATAGGCTACATGGCCGCTTTGGTTTACCTGTTAGCTTACATGACGAACGCCTAACCACAACAGAAGCTCGCAGTCAGTTATTTGCTGAAGGCGGCTTTCGTAATTTAAGTAAAGATAAAGTCGATAGCTTATCGGCAAAAATAATATTTGAGAGTTGGTATGAGCAGCAAAGCCCCCATTGAACCAGGTTATTATCAACACTACAAAGGGGGCTATTACCAAGTAATAGATTGTGCTAAACACAGTGAAACCGAAGAATGGTTAGTCATCTATCGCGCTTTGTATGGCAAACAAGGGCTATGGGCCAGACCACTAAGTATGTTTAGTGAAAGTGTCAGTATTGTAGGCGAACTGATCCCTCGATTTAACTACTTAGGTAAAACCGCACCCACATTAGATTAAAAACAGATTAAAAAGCCAGTGCAAACTTAACTGCTCTGGCTATAAATTTAGAGTTGCTGGCGATACCACTCACCAATAATTAAGCTAGCAGCTACACTTACGTTTAATGATTCCACTTTACCACTACCTGGAATTTGTAAGGCAATATCAGCTGTTTTGGCAATATTTTTTGATACACCAAACATCTCTTCACCAAAAACTACTACCACCTTGGCCGGTAATTTAGTTTGATATAATGAAGCTCCATTATGGCTAGAGGTAGTTAATAGCGTATAACCTGCTTGTTTACATAGCTGTAGCCCTAGCGCTAAGCTATCGCAAGATAAGCCAGCAATAAATTCACCACCACCTTCAGCCGTGCGCAATGCGGCACCTGATTGCAGCAGCTCTGGCTGTTGCATAATAATGCCACTCACACCAAAATGCGCACAGCTGCGCGTGATAGCGCCTAAATTATGTGGATTGCCTACACCATCTAAAGCCAATAAACAGTCTATTTTGCCTTTTTGTTGTTGTAGATAACTGGCTAATGATTGTACAGGTTTGCGTTTAACCAATAGCACTACACCGCCATGATGAGCGCTAGCAGCGATTTTCTCTAACTCTTGATCTTCAACAATATGATAGGCTTTTTTTTGCTGAGCCAAATATTTCATTACATCGGCAAACTTAGCAGCTGTCTCTGCATTTAAATATAAGCGAATAATACTTTGTGGCCTTTGCTGAAATAATACCCGACAAGCATTGTCACCATAAACCTTGCTTTCTTCCTGCTTGTGCTTACCAGTTTTCGTTACAGCAGCTGGCCGTTTAGCTGGCCCTTTTTGCCACGGTTTTTGTAAAGCATTCTTCGATGAGTTTTGGGCTGCATTACGAGGTTTACGCGGTTTATTTCGATGCTCAGACATTTTATTCCTACTAACAGTCAACAGGCTATAATTTTTACATAATCCTGATTTTACCAGCTACAGCACAACAATACTTGTAATTTTCCCAGTGCGCAGTAAGCTAGCGGCCTTGTTTTTACTTTTATCTTATTATTGTAGACTTAAATTATGCTTAGTTATCGTCATAGTTATCATGCAGGTAATCATGCAGATGTGATTAAACATCTAGTACAAGTTGCTATTATTGATTACCTGTTAAAAAAGGATAAACCCTTTTGCTATCATGATAGTCATGCTGGCGCTGGCCTGTATAGTTTAGCCTCAGAGCAAGCATTAAAAACTGCTGAATATGAAACGGGTATAGGCAAACTATGGCAACATCAGCCAGTCAGCCCTGCTTTGCAAAGCTACCTAAAGGTAGTAAAAGCCTTAAATAGCGATAATGAATTAAGCTTTTATCCAGGCTCACCCAAAATTGCGGAACTAATGCTGCGTCCAAATGATAGTATTCAAGCCACTGAATTACATCCAACTGATTACCCTATTTTAGCCAGCCAATTTACTCGTCGCCGTTATAGCCGGATTGAAAAACAAGATGCTTGGGCAGGCTTTAAAGCTATGCTACCACCACTACATAAACGCGGTTTAGTGTTAATAGATCCACCTTATGAATTAAAGCATGAATATGAGGATGTAGTAGCGGGTTTAAAGCTGGCTTATCAGCGTTTCCCCCAAGCAACCTACGCAATTTGGTATCCAGTAATAGAGCGCGCTTCAGTCGAAGCTTTTATTCGTGAGCTAGTTAATACTGGCATTAAAAACCAATTACGCATTGAACTATGCCCTCTGGCTGATACAAATAGCTATGGCATGACAGGTAGCGGCATGTTAGTAATTAACCCACCCTACACTCTTGCCGATACTATGCGCCAAGCATTAACAGAAATACAACCCTTAGTTGCTCCTAACGGCGACTGGCAAGTGCATCAACTTGTTTTAGAATAAGAGTGGAATACTATAAAAATACTCTGGGAGTATAGATGCGCATTCTATTGCTATTACTTCTAGCTTTATACTCACAGCAAGCTGTTGCTTTTGGCCAAACCGGTCATAAAATGATTTGTGAACTGGCTTACCAAATAAGCCAACCGCAAACTCAGACCAAAATTGATAACTTAGTCAAAACATCAGGTTTGCAGAGTTTTGCTGCTGCTTGTGTTTGGCCTGATACTGTACGAGATAATGACAGTTTTAAATGGTCTGCTCCGTTACATTATGTCAATTTTGCTCGGAACAAAACTACAGTAACGTCAAATGACTGCTCTAAGCACGGCTGTGTACTATCGGCCATTGCCGATATGCAACAGCGTTTACAGCAAGACAATAACGATTGGCAAGCTTTGCTGTTTTTAGCTCACTTTATTGCCGATTTACATCAACCTTTACATGTCAGCTATGCCGATGATCTCGGCGGCAATAAAACCGAGATTTACTTCTACCAAGAAGCTACTAATTTGCACTCAGTATGGGATTCTCGGATCCTTGCAAAATTAGGCTACAACAATCCTGCCCAGCAACAGCTATTGCTGCAAGCTATAAGTAGTAAACAAGCTTACCAATGGCAACAAGGCAGCCTGTTAGATTGGGCCAATGAATCAGCAGCTTTAACGATTGATATTTATGCTCATTACCAGCCAAAGATGCAACTAGGCGGTGCTTATATAAAACTGTATCAAGGCCCATTAGAGACAAGACTGCAACAAGCAACTGTGCGTTTAGCGTTAATATTAGATCAAGCTTTTAGCTATAGGCCTTAAAAACATATTGGCTATTTATAGCCATGAGATTAGACAATCCAGCCTTTACTAATATGGCGAAAACTATCAGTACCGCTACGGTTTAACCATTCAAAAGCTAACATCTCTTTACTAATTATCTGTGCACCCTGCTGTTGCATTCTATTAAGTGCTAATTGTTTATTGTCAGCAGTACGCGAGCCCACCGCTTCTACTACCACAAAGACTTGATAGTTTGCTGCTAATAAATCAAATACTGTTTGCAAAACACATACATGCGCTTCTGTGCCTATAACGACTATTTGTTTACGGTTAGTATTTGCAATAGCCGCAGCAATATGGGCTTCTTTAAGAGCACTAAAATGCATTTTATGCAGCATGTGTTTAGCAGGTATTAGCTCGGCAATAGATATCAAGGTAGGCCCTAAACCTATAGGATACTGCTCAGTCCCCCAGACAGGCACACCAAGCTGCAAGGCAACTTGTAACACCCAAGCAGCCGCCTGCTCTACCTCTTTAGTCTGATCGATTGCAGGCGCCAACTTCTGTTGAATATCAATTACCAGCACTAAGCTATTTTCTAATTGTAATAACATAATCTCACCTATTCACCTATTCACTTATCACTTATCACTAAACACTAATAACTTAGCCCTCCTACTCGGCTAATTGGATATAACGGCTATCAACACCGCCTAAATCATCAACAACTCGCAGCAGATATCGACCAGCATCAGCTGACCAAAAAAAGGTTTCACCGGGCTTTACTGTGCCTAAATACCTATTATCAGCAAACCAATGCGCTTGGCTAACGTCACCATCAAATCTAGCTTGTAGCGCAATTTTACGCTGTTCAGAATTTTGGCCTAACTGATAAACTAAATCAGCTTGGGGTGACACTATCATCGGTTTGGTCATAACAACAGGCGCTAGCCCCGAACAAGCTTGTTGCAACTGAGGTGGCTGACGTAAAATAATACCGGCATTAATAAAGCTATGATAAATATCTGATGGCCAAAACTCATACACCTGCAAAGAAGTTTTGCCAAGCTGATGAAAACAAGCTCGCATACCGCTATCGGTATACACCGGCACAGCTCGATGCACGGTAGAAAGCTTTATTGGCGATACGCCAGGAATAAACCAACCTAACTCGGTTTGTGGACAATATTTATTGGGTAAATCACCGCTGCGTTGACACAAAGCAACTTGGCGTAAATTTAAATCGGCCGTAGGTGTAAATAAAGCAGCATTAGCCGTGTTTGTCAGATCTAATAACTGTAAAATTTGGAAAAACAAAGGCCCAGCGGCTGAGCGGCCAATTAAGTTTGGATTGCTATCACCATTAAAGTTACCTAACCACACAGCTAGAACATAGTCACCACTTAGCCCTAGTGCCCAAGCATCACGAAACGCATACGAAGTACCTGTTTTCCATGCTACTGCGCTACTAGATGTTAGTTTAGTTAATAAGTCTGACTGCGGCTTAGCATGTTGGCGCAGCATATCTAGGGTTAAAAAAGCAGCCTCTTTGGTTAAGATCTTTTGGCTACTAGCCGGCTCTGTACGCTTTGCTTGCCAGTTTAATTTAGCCAACTGGCCTTTATTACCTAGTGCAGCATAAAGTTGCACTAACTGCTGCATGCTTATTTCCATGCCGCCTAGCGCTAACGCTAAGCCGTAATAAGCAGCCGGCTGCGATAAGTCTACACCGGCTTGAGTTAGCCATTGATAAAAATCTGGCTGCTTTAACTGCGATTGTAAATACACTGCTGGTAAATTACGGCTATTAATTAATGCAGCAGTAGCGTGAATAGGTCCCACGAATTGCCGATCAAAGTTTTCTGGATTAAAGCCGCCATAGCGTCGAGGTAAATCGACCAGTAAAGACTGAGGATGAATAATACCTTGCTGCATAGCTAAAGCATAAATAAAAGGTTTTAACGCTGAACCAGGCGAGCGTAATGCAGTTACGCCATCTACTTGGCCTTGAATAGCATCATTATAAAAGTTTGCTGATCCTAACCAAGCTAATATGTCTAAGCTGCTACGTTTTACCAGCAAGACGCTGGCGTTTTCTAAACCTTTACTTTGTTGGCTTAATAAATAAGCTTGGACTAAAGCCTCAATTTTTTGCTGTAAGCTAGCATCTAAACTAGTGTAAAACCGCCCCTGCTGGCCAGTATGGCTAATTAAATGATTAATAAAATGCGGTGCAGCATAAGGTAAGTCACTACGTTTATAGTACTGTAGTGGTATTTGTAAACGACTAATGTGGTCTGATGTTAAAGTTTGCTTACTTGGTTGTTGCTGCCATAACTGGGCAAGTCGCTGCCGCGCCAGCTCTAACTGCTCTTGGCCTACTTTAGTTTCTGGGTTGCGCAGGCTTGGGTTTTGCGGGATCACCGCTAAAGCTAAAGCCTCAGCTAAGCTTAAGTGTTTCGCTTCTTTGGCAAAATAAATTAAACTAGCTGCCGCTGCACCTTCAATATTGCCGGCGTAAGGTGCGTAATTAAAATAGCCTTCTAAAATTTCCTTTTTGCTAAAATGGCGTTCAAGATAAAGCGCATAAGCCAATTGCTGTATTTTACCTAGCCAGGTATTGCTACGTAAATTAAAGCGCAGTCTGGCCAATTGCATACTAATAGTAGAGGCCCCTTGCCGACGACCACCTTTGATAATACCATGCCAAAAAGCGCGCAATATTGCCGAGCCATCAACACCATAATGTTGATAAAACTGTCTATCTTCGTATAACAAAGTGGCTTGCTGTAACGCAGGAGCTATGTCTTCTAAGCCAATACGAAGTCGATAACGTTGATCCTTAGCCAAGCGTAGGCTTAACAATTTGCCATCAGCGGCAAAATAAGCGCTCGCTTGCTGATAATCTCGATATAGCTCAGGCTTAGGTGATAACCATAACGCTAGCAAACTACCCAGTATCAGCAATAAAACCAGCAGCCCTAGCTGTATAGCTAGACTGCTGGGGCTAAATTTAGGCTTACGCATCGTTACCATTTTAAGCCTTAACAAAGCAAATAGCTGAGCACATAACTATTTAGCGTTAACCTTAAATCGTGATGCGATTGAATTAGCATAAACAGTACGATCATACATCGACTCAGCATAAGCAGCAGGCACAACAAAGTCACCGGCTGCTGTCACTTTAACCTGATACTTAAGCTCAGTACTTTGCGGACCAAAGCTGGCGTAATAAACAATACGGTCTTCTCGTACATCAATATAATCTGCGCGCCAGCGTATTTGCTCTCGGGGTAAAGAGCTACGAATAACACTAAAGCCCGCGGGCAATAAATCTATAACTGCCACATTGCTCTGCCATTGTTTGCCGGTAGTGCGAATGCGTAACCTTACTGTTAGCTCATCGCCCTGTTGCGCTGTGGTTACTTTATTACCAGCGGCATCTAAATAGTCACGAACCACCTCTAAACCCTTACTGCTGGCAACAGTGGGCAGGTCAGCGGCATAACCGGCTTCATTTAAGGCATAAAAAACCGGTTGGACAGATTCTATCAGTAGCTTATCGGCACTGACTGAGAACTTAGCTTTAGCTATAGCCGTACTATTGTCCGCTAAGGCAAGTGACTGCTTTTTATCACCGAGCTGCTGATAAAGCTGCAATGAGTCAAGCGATAGTTCACCTTGCATTTGTGCATAAGCCGACAAGGCTAACACCGCATAAGCCGAGCTAATGGTATTGTAATGGCCATCAAACATTGGCTGAACTAAGCTTAATACTGATTGGCTATTAAGCTGCTTGGCCCTATCCGGAAAATGCTCTGCTAATAAATAGATATATTGCGCATCTAAACTTAATTGCGATTGAAAAGCATCGTTAGCATAAGGCGACGGCGTGACTCTAGTTGTTGAGCTGCTTGAGAATTGCAGCTCAAAAGCTGATGGCTTTGATAGTTTATATTGGCTAATTAAGCCGCTAGCAATATCTTGTTTTTGCAATAATTGATAACTTGCCGCCATATACACAGCTGTAATATCAGATTGCCATGCTTGCTGGTGCTGCTTTTCTAAACGCTCATGTAAGGCGACTAAGTAATTACTAGTGACTAGACCATTACGGGTTAAGAGGTAAATTGCATTAGCACGCAGCCTTGCTTGATATAAATTAGCGCCGTTTAACCTAGCTAAGCTGGTTAAATATTCCATACCTTGTTCCAGCATATAGTTAGGCACAGCTAGCCCTTGCTCGCGAGCGGCAATTAAAAAATGCATGGTATAAACACTAGGTGCATCGGCACTACTTTGCTGACCAGGCCAGAAATTAAATCCGCCATCATATTGCTGGCGCTCGGCCAGTTTATCTATTAATACAGCAAACTTTTGCTGTAATTCTGGTAGCTGGCTTTGATAAGCAGGTTGCTGCACTAAACCTATCCAAGGGAACACCTGCGAAACAATTTGTTCAGTACAGCCATGAGGATATTGAGCTAAATAATTACTAAAGCTTTCGGCTAACACTAAGGGGTTGCTAGATGCCGTCACTGACAAATCTGCCAGCTCTGGGTACCATTTAGTACTGGGTGTCAGCTTAGCTTGGCCTTTTTTAGCATAACCCGCTGTGATCAGGTTTTGATAATCAGTAGCAGGCCTAATGCTAATGCTAATATCGCGATTGCTTTGCTCAACTAAGCGACCATTTTCATAACGCGCGCTAAAGCGCAAGGTAGCTTCACCTAGTTTGCTTAAGGCTTTTACTCTATAGCTGGCAGTAGCTTCACTGCCTTCGGCTATTGTTAATTGCTGCTTGGTTGAACCTAGTAGCTGCAAGGAATCAGGCAGTGTTAATGCTACTTCTACCTTGGCATTCTGGCCAGATTGTTTTATGCCATTAGCCACAGAAATACTAACATCAAACTCATCACCGGGGGCTGCCGTAGTTAACACATTTGGTGTTAACACAAAAGGACCGCGTACTAATAAGTCTTGGTTTTTGGCACCTAAAGTGTCCTCGGCTACCGCTACTGCCATTAGCTTAATATTGCCGCTAAAGCTTTGTGGAATAGTTACTTCTGTCTGTTTAAGCTCAGTATCTGCGGGTAAAATGCCTAACCAAAACACCCCTGGCTGCTCTTGACGACGTGCAAATGGATTTAAGTTTTTATCCATCATCATCCGACTACCTGTGACCATTATACTTTCGACATCGCCGCCAATACCCGCTAATTGCCGGCGTAATAAAGTAAACTCAGGTAACAGTAAATCTAACATTTGCATACTACGTACTTGCAGTGCTCGTTTTTTTAGATAATGTGCCAGCGGATCGGGTAATTTATAATCAGCCACTTGCAAAATACCTTCATCAACACCAAAAATTAAAATATCAGCTGGGTTTGATGTCTTGTAGCCTAACTTAAAGGCTTTACCTGGGCGCACTTCAGCTGGTGCCTCTAAGGTTATAGTTAATTCGCGGCTACTACGATCAATATTAAAGGGCACAACGGCATAACTCAGCGGGCTAATAAACAACTCTTCAGAGTCCAGCGCTCTAACATAGCTAACATTAATATAGGCATTGCCTTCTAAATGCTTTGGTAACTGAATACGTTGAATAGAGCTAGTTGTACTAGCACTAAACCAGCTAAAAGCGTGCACTTTGTCCGATTCAATGCTTATTAAGCCACTGCCGGTATAAGGTGCGGTAATATTTAGTTCTATCCATTCACCGGCTTTATAATCACTTTTATCTAGTTTGACTTCTAAAGTGGCATTTTTTTCTAGCATAGCTTGGTTATTACCCGCACCAATGACACTAAAGCTAAGTTTAGTTAATAACTGCTGCTGGTTGTCCACTAACTGTAATTCATAATCACCTGGCTTATCTGTTGCTAACTGATACTGATTACCGTCTTTAGTTATAGCAAAATCTATTTCACTAATTTGTTCACGCTGTTCAATACTTTGATATTGATAAGTGCCATCACCTTGCTGCACTAAACTGGACACAGGACGTTTTGCTATTATTTTTAGCTTTAAACCCGATAGCCCTATTTGCTCTAGTTCTTTATTAATAGCAATAAAGCTGATTGTTCGCTCTTGCTGTTTTTTTAAGTAGCCTAAATCACCATCAGCTTTAAAGCCCACTAAATGTGACAGCGGCGATAATAAAGCAGTTTGCATTAACTGCACACTACGACCACCCGCGCTGTCAAAACCTTCGGCATGAAACAGTAAGCGATAAGTACCACCACTATATTGCTCTAACGGTAAGGTAAAGTTAGCTTGGCCATTAACATCCGTTTCTTGATCAGTTAAGTTTTCTTTAATTCGCTCTCTGGCTTTATCATCCTGATTTAATGCCACAAACTTATAGTCTTTATATTCAGTAAAGTTAAAGCTAGTAGGAATAAGTTCAAAGCGACCACTTACTCGGCGCTGTTGCGCTGGGGTACCAAACAAATTATCTAATTGCACTTGGGCAACTAAGTCTGCTGGTGCTAACCAACCTTTCGCGCTTTGGTTAAACTTATTAGCTATTTTTAATCGATCTGGCGTAAATTCTTCAACTTGAAAGCTGGCAGAGCCTAAATAACGTTGGGTTACGCCTTTGTCATCTAATAAAGTGACGGAAACGGTGTAACGTCCGGTATCACTGCTGTTTTCGGTATCAATAGTAAAGCTATGCAAGCCACGCCCCGATAATGAAAATTTAGTTTGCCAAAAAGTATTACCGCGTGGCCCTTCAACTTGAATGTTAAGCGGCAGCTTGCTACCTTGGGCTACTGCCATATCGGCTTGGCGTATAATAGCGGCAACATTAACTTGCTCACCTGGTCGATAAATGCCTCTATCAGTAAATATAAAAGCATTAAGTGCTGTAGTATCTACAGCATCGTAATAATCACCCGAAGTATTAAATTTAGAATAATCTAACTGGCGGCTATAACGTTGAAAAGGAATAAAGCTACTATCTGTGATGCCCTCTCGTTGCAAAGACGCAAGATAAACAACCGGCTGACGCTCGCGGGAAAAGTGATTTGTTTTAGCAAAACTTACTTGGCCTTGGCTGTCAGTTTTTTCACTATATAAAGGCACACCATTTTTACCCAATAATTCAACCGTAGCATTAGCTACAGGCTTACCAGTTGCAACAGACATCACAAACACTTGTTGGCTAGAGTCAGCATTGTGTTTAACCAATAAGCCCAGATCCGTTACTAACACCATGCGCTTATCTAGCGTTTCTTGATAGCTATTTGGCTGATTAGCGTCATAAGCCGTAAGCTCAATAATAAATAAGCCCATACCACTTTTATCTAAGTATGGTTTTAGCGGTAAGGCTAAGTAGTTAGCTTGCTTGGCATCAACATTAGTAAGGGTAAAAGTTTTTTCATAAACTGCGGTTATATTCTCTTGATCAAAACGGTAACCATCAAAATATGGCTGGCTAATATCACCATTAGTTTGACTAACATAATGATTTAATTGCTTAGGTAATAACTTATGTAGCTTTACTTTAATGCCAGGTAAGCCACGACTAAGTAATTGCAAGGTTTGCTGACCACTTAAGGATAAAACGGCACCCTCGCCAATGATTTTTGCTTGTTTAGGATAAGCCGGTGCTTGCAATACAGAGCGAAATTCATTGGCCAAAGCAAATTCAGCCACTGAGGTTAAACCAGCCGGAACTTGGACAAAAACATGTTGTTTTTCCGGTAAATCTAGCTTAATACTAAACTGACTAGCATGGCTTTCAGTTGTTGGCATCAGCTGCCATTCTAGCAATTTAGCATCCGCTAACACTTTAGCGTTAACTTCACTGGCCATCCAATTGCCAGAGCGACGTTTGGGATGCTTAGGCAAAGTGTATAACTTTAATTTTTTCGCTAATTCAACTCTAGCAATGCGGTCAGTAAAGCCTAGCATTAATACTTGTTCAGGCTGCTGCTCTGGATTATTAACAATATCAATCGTAGGTTGAGTTACTTTTAAAAAGCTACTTTGATCTGGCACCAGTAATTGCTGGCTAATTTTGTCGGTTATTTTCGCAACTTTTGCCACTGTTGTGTCTGAGTTAGGTTGTTTTGCCCGTGCGCCTTGCTCTAAAGTTACGGTTAAATACTGTTCGTGCTCAGGTAAGCTTAAGGCTGCAGACTTAAAATAAACCTCACGCCCTGATTTATCGCTAGTAAGGCTATAATCTAACGTTAAGCCTTTAGCTGACTTTTCTGCGCCATCTTTACGCATTTTCAGGCTTAATAATGACTTAATGCTAGCTAGTTCAACAGGATGACTAAAGTTGAGCGTGCCCACTATATGGCGTTGTTTAAGTTGCTCTGGATGCTGATAAAACCGTAAATTTATTAATTCAGCCGTAAAAGCTGCAGATAAAAAATGATAACGGCTTTGTTTTAAATTAATGTCAGGGGCAAAAATAGCTTTATCTAATGTTACTGTATACTCCTGCCCTGCTGGCCAAGCCTGATCGGGCGTAAAGCTTAAGGTATTATCATCTTGCCACAACCATTTACCGTTAATATTTGGGCTTAGCGAAATGCCAGAGGTTAATACTTCGCCTATTAAATCTAATTTTGCTGCTGAAAGAGTAGACTGTGGTTGAGTGGGCGGCAAAACTCTTGGGCTGATTGGTGCATCATCAGGCAAATTGGTAATTTGATCATCATAAGAAAAAGCCAGAGTCAGAGTGCTAGGTTGCTCTATATCATCTTGATAGTAGCCAATTTCGGGGGCACTAACTTCTGCTATAACCTGCATAGGTTTAGGCAATTGATTAATGTAATAGCTTCCAGCAACAACTGCACTAAACACTAATAATATAACAACAATAATTGACCAAAACCTTGCTGGTTGCTGTTGAGCTGAAGATTTTAATTGCTGACACCAAGGAGGCGCAATCCAATTAATCGAACCAAAAAGCTTACTAAAAAATGATGATGATTCAGACATGACTATCCTTAGTTTTTTAAAAGCGCACACTAAAGCTTCATAATACTAGCTTATGAAGGTTAATCTTAAATGAACTATAGCGACTTAAGTTAGCAAGCATTACTACAGCCAACGCCTAACTTTGGTCTGATACTGTTGATATTTAACACCAAAAATATCGGTTAATGCTCGCTCTTCAGCTTGAATTTGAAAGCGATTTAAATACAGAATATAAACTCCAATCATCAGCATTGACCAAACGGATGCTAAAAATACCGCCCAAGCTAAAAGTAAAAACGCAAAGCCAAGATACATTGGATTCCGAGTGCACTTATAAATACCTGATGATACTAATTCAGAAGCAGCTTCTGGCGTGCTAGGATCAACCGTAGTTTTTGCTTGCCAAAACGCTAATAAACCAGCAAAAATTATTCCTAGCGCGACTAATGCTAATAGCGTTACTATACCTAACCTATAAGGTATAAAGATAAGCGGTGCATAAATAGAAATTAACCACATTAATATCGCCACAATAATAACCAGCGCTAAGGGTGGCAGCTTTTTTTCTAATCTATTCATAGTCGACACCTACATTAATACTTTATAACAGCAAAAGTGTATCTAGTGCTTAGCGTAATTTACATTCAAGAAATTAAAGTTAACCCTAATAAACGTTATAATAACAGTCTTAGACTCTATCATAATAAATATAGCGTATTCAGCAAGATAGTCAGTAAATAATTGACTCAGTGATTTAGGCTTTAAATTACATAATTAAACAACAACTTAGTTAAGTGGAGAAGATGAATGAGTGTCTGGCAAATAGCCGGTTGGATTTTATGGCTTCTAATAATCGTTCGTTATTTTCCGCGTGAATTTTGGCCTAAATTAAAAACTGAACCAGGTTATCAGCACTTTGTTTTTGCCACTGTGTTAGGCCTAAGCGCGCTCTGGAGTGTAAAGGCAGGCATTATAGCTGGTTTAAACATTCACTTTTTACTCCTTACTACGCTAATTCTTTGCCATGGTTGGCGTATTGCTATGCTGCTGTGCCTATTTGTAAGTCTTATATTAATTTTATTACAACAAGTTCCTATAGCTGATGCTGGCCTCTATGCTTTCACTACTTTTATCTTACCTGGCCTATTTAGTTATTTATTATTTTTAGCCAGTTATCGTTATTTAACCCGACATTTATTTATTTATATTTTTGTTGCAGGTTTTTTAGCTGCAGCTTTAACCATAGCGCTGCATATGCTATTAGTCTCATTATGGTTTTATGCAGAAGGCCGTTTTGCTTGGGATATTATTTATGATAATTACCTTAAACTATCAATATTAACGTGGTTTCCAGAAGCCTTACTTAATGGTGGCGCCATCACCTTAATGGCGGTATATCAACCGCATTGGTTACGCACTTTTTATGATCGAGAATACTTATCACCTGAACGCTAAGCTAAAGCACTAGTGACGCAATATTCAAATACGATAAAGCAGCGCTATTAGCACTGCTGGTTACACCGCTGCTTTATCGCATTCGCAACGTTATTACATATTCTTTTCTGGTGCTACAGGTGGAGCCACAGGCGCAGGTGGTACTGGAGGAGCTGGCGGCGTAACACTAATGCGCTCCATATCAGATTTTATTACATCTAGCTCAAAATTTAATTGTACCCGCTGTGATTTATGCAATTTACCCGTAGCCGTATATTGCCATTGCTGTAACGCATTTAAGGCCTCTTTTTCAAAGACATTGCTAGGAATTGCTTTAAGCACCTTGGCATTAATAACATTACCCTTAGCATCAACATCAAACTCGAACTGAACAAAACCGGTTATACCCTCTTTTGCTGCCTGCAAAGGATAACGTGGCTCTATCCGGGTAACAGGTGCTAAACTTGGTGTTTTCACACCTGTTGCTTGAGCTGGTTGCTGGATAAATAAGGAGGCAATAACGACTATAGCTATAACACTAAGTACTATACTTTTGCTTACGCCCCGCTGAAATTGCAATTGGGTAATTCGTTGTTTCATAATTTTAAAATCTCCATAATGATGAGTAAGCGGCCAAGTTAAATTAACTGACTGCTGGGCACTGCTTAGTAAAGCATAACCATAAGCAATTCTTTCGTCGTGACTAGCATTAGCAGTAACTTGTGCATCACATGCTAACTCTTGTACTTGCCGATATTGACGATAAGCTAAATAGCACAGTGGATTAAACCAAAATAAACACAAAACCACTAAAGCTATACAATTTAAATAGATATCACCGCGCTGCCAGTGCGTTAGTTCGTGGCGCACAATAAGTTGTTGCTGCAAGTCACTAAAACGAGTAAAAAAGTCTTGCGGCAATAATATTGATGGTTTAAAAAAACCACTGATATAAGGCCCATCTTTAGTATCTGACTGATAACAGACTAGCTTGACAGACTTAACTAAAACCGGTGTAGCACGGCGAAAAATCACTAGGCTATATAGGTAACTTAAGAATAAATAACCTAGCCCTAGCAAGGCTCCAGTTAACCACAAGACAAATAGCCAATTAGTATTATTAGCTGTTACGGTTAGTTGCTGTACACCTACTTGATAATGCTGAAATGGTGCAGCAGATGCAAAGGCTGGTATAAAGTTTTGCAATAATGGGCTAATGACACTCAATAACAGCAACAACGGCACGCTGGACCATAAAGCGTAAATTGTTCGGGCTCCAAGTTTCGCCATAAAAAAGTGTTGTACTATCATTAACAGCAGTAGCAATAAGGACAATGGCAGCATTAAATACAATAAATACTCAGTCATTTTTTTGCTCCTGCTCCCAATTAGCTATTAACTGTTTTAACTGCTCTACATCATCTGCCTTAAGCTTATTTTGATTAGCAAACCCCGCCACTAAAGGTGCAATACGGCCAGCAAAAATACGTTCAACAAAAGTCCGACTTTGTTGCTGCTGATATTCTGTTTCTTTAATAAGCGGATAATAAAGATAAGCGCGGCCATTTTTATCAAAATCCAATGCCCCTTTGCTTACTAAGCGATTAAGTAAGGTTTTAACCGTTTTTTCATGCCAGTCTTGGCCTAAACTAGCAACCACTTCATTAGCGGTTTGTGGCTGCTTTTGCCAAAGCACCTGCATAACTCTCAGCTCAGCATTGCTAATTTCAATCATCCATTCACCTATAAGATTACATCTGTAATACATTAAATATTACAGATGTAATCAATAAGTGCAAGTTAAACATTAATTTTTATACTAATTTTTATACTAGATTTAGAACCACAGTTATTTCGAGTGCGTTATAGGTGGCAATAAGAAGTTAGACCAGAAAATTGTTATCGTTTTATTTGGGATGGTTTAGAGGTAATAAGCCGCCAAAATTATAGAGACTTGGCGACTTATATTAAAAAGATCTAACGGCAGAGATTATGGTTTGCATTCCCTGTCATAGTGCAATGAGCTGTACGGTATTTCTCACGAGTTTGTTTGGCCGCTTCAGAAGAGCTAAGTACAGAAGGACGGTTTGGCGCATAACTTGATGATGCAGGTTTAAGTGCGCTGCTGCCGTATTGCTGTTTCCAACGTGCATCTGCAGCGCCAGCTTGATTAGTGCCGGTACCAAAGGTACCTTCTAAACCAGTACCTCGCTTGGCCATTTCATTGTCAGCCGCACTCCGCACAGGGCCATGACTGAACCAACTAGCTAACGCATATAAATCTTGAGTACTAATATCTGACATTCGGCCTGCTGAATTAGCGGCTAATGCTGCCATTTGCGCATGTTCTACAGATCCAAACTGGTAAAGTGCCATATTAACTGCAGCACCGTACTTACCATCGCCTAGCAGATTATCCATAGCCGCTTTGAATCGCCCCGTGTTTGCCAGAGACTCAATAACTTGAGAAACTGGAACTATGAAAAAATCAAATCGCTATACATCAGAATTTCGTGAACGTGCAATTAGGCTTGTTACCACACAACAGCATGAATACCCTTCTCTTTGGGCTGCGCTAGTATCGATTTCAGATAAACTGGGATGTACCCCAGAAACACTTAGAGCATGGGTCAAGAAATCTCAAGCTCAACCGTCTAAACCCTCTTCTAATACGCAATCAACTGAAGAACGCCTTGCCGCCTTAGAGCGCGAGAATAAAGAGCTCAAGCGAACGAATGATATCCTGAGGCAAGCTGCCGCTTTTTTCGCCCAAGCGGAGCTCGACCGCAAACAGAAGTAACAGTGGATTTTATTGATGCTTGCAGAGAGCATTACGGTGTCGAGTCAATTTGCAAGGAATTGCCGATTGCACCATCAACGTATTATTCTCATAAACAGATACAAAGAGAGCCTGAGCGACTGTCTAACCGCAAAAAGCGTGATGCTGAGCTGATAATACTCATTCGCGAAGTGTGGGAGGATAATATGTCAGTTTATGGTGCAAGAAAAATATGGAAGCAGCTACAGCTTGACGACCATCAAGTCGCCCGCTGTACAGTCGAACGATTGATGCGAGTTATGGGAATTCAAGGTGTTCGTCGGGGTAAAGCACATAAGACAACGATACCTGACGAGCAACAAGATAAGCCACTTGATTTAGTTAATCGTCAATTTACTGCTGAGCAGCCAAATCAACTTTGGGTAGCTGACATCACCTATGTTGCCACATGGAGTGGGTTTGTTTATGTCGCTTTCGTGATAGATGTTTTTTCACGATACATTGTAGGTTGGCGTGTATCAACGACAATGCACACAGAGCTTATTCTTGATGCGTTAGAGCAAGCTATTTGGCATCGTGGCAACCCCGAAGGGTTAATTCACCACAGCGACAGAGGCAGCCAATATTTGTCTATACGATACACTGAGCGACTTGCTGAAGCTAGAATTCAAGCGTCTGTAGGCAGTGTGGGTGACTCTTATGACAATGCATTGGCTGAAACAATAAATGGATTATTTAAAACAGAGATTATTCGCAGAAATGGCCCGTGGAAGAATGTTGATGCTGTTGAATACGCAACGTTAGAGTGGGTCAATTGGTTTAATAATCAACGCCTATTATCTTCAATTGGGTATATTTCACCAGCTCAATATGAAACAGACTACTATGATAATTTAAACGAGTCAGGTAAAGTGGCCTGACTTAAACAAACTGGTCTCCGATGAACTCGGGGCGATTCAGACTATCAGTGATAGCTGGGTTTTCAGAAGAGAATATTTCTACAGTTATTAAAGGATTAAATGCATTCGAAGGTAAAAGTAATGGCTTAACGATGCATCTAACGCTAAATAATAATATTAGCAAAACAGAAATTTATAAGTTGTTAGATAATACTGAAAATTTTAATACCTATCTGGAATCCCCACTCAGTATTAATGGTAGCTCAGTTATATCACCCTCTATATTATTTGTTTTAACGGCAAGCCAACTTAGCCTTGATGAATTTGAACAAGCTGTCACTTTGCAATCATTTACTGTAAATGATCTTGCAGTAGCCATACAAAATAATTTACCGATGCCATACTTAACATTACTTTTCGCACAAACGGAATCAGTTGCAGATATGCCTTTGGTATTACACACAGAATATTCCTCATACAACAATCTAGCTGATGTCGCAGTAGCTCAACATAACGTCCCGCTTCTTAAGTTACTGGAAACGCATGGCGTTCATGCAACCAACGAACCGGGCGTGATTACAGGCTTAGATATTGCAATAATGAACTTTCCAACCGCAGCAGCAGAATACCAAAATTTACAGTCTTTTCCGGATAAATACATAGAAACATTAAACTATTTGATTGAAAAAGGCTTCAATGCCCATGGTATAACCCATCAAACCGATCATGAAACGATAATATTATTCAAAGCTCCATTCAGTAGAGGCGTTCAAAGCTCTGAAATATTAGAGCCTAAACTAAGAGCTGTTATGAATAAGATCGCATTAATAGGCTCTAATGAAGCTAGCAAACAACTCGCCGTTGATAATTCGTTAGTGGCTAGTGCAATTGAAGCAATTGAAATAAGAAAATCAGCCATATACGATAATTCGGATGCTTGTCAAAATATTCAAAAAGAGCTATTAGTGGCCGAAGGTTTTATAGATATTAGCGAAGCATATAAAATAATAAACGATATTAAAAATGATGGAGAAAACATTGCTGAGCGATTACATGAAATTGATCCTGTTTTAGTCAATTTATGGCGGAGAGCTAACCCAACTAACAGCGGTTCACTTAATAATGAAAGCAGGTTGATTGACTTGTTACGAGCGGAGCAATACCAAGATGCGCTTGAGTACAGTTCTACAACACCACTAACTACAGAAGAAATTGATATGTTAGTGTTTGCACTGCTACAAAATATAGATGCGGTTTTACCTATTTGGAATTCGCGAATAACGTCAAAGCAGCCTTCCGCACTCATTAGCTTTAAATATTTTAATATTAAACAGTGGCATTTATTAATGCTGCGTGGGTTTGATTTCTCACTTCAAGATCAATATGGCAATGATATGTTTTTGCCAGCAGCATTACACTCTGAACAAGCTGTCCAGTTATTATTAGACAATGGTTTTTTACCTAGCCTTAATCACCTTGGGCTAGATGTTTTAGACTTTTTATTAGAAGACAGTTATGAAAAAGGTCTGTTGAACCCAAGTTTAATTCCAGTGTTAACAGTAGTTAAAGAATTTGAGTTAAGCCACTTTTCAAGAGTAGCTAGAATTAAAAGATTTTTCCCCGAAGAATATGAAAAACTGATTAAAATCAATGCAGATCTTAACGTGACAGAAACAACAGAAGTAAATAAATTTAGATTGCAACTTTAATTATTTTAACACTAACATTAAAAACTACCCATAGTTGCTGCTGAACTAAGCTAAAAAACTTAGTCACTACAGTTAAAACGGGTAGTGTTATGCTTAATAAAACTTAACCGTTAAAGTTATAACTTTAATACTTGCTTACCTTGATTAAAGTCGATATCAACAGGGATATTCGCTGTGGCTAAGCGTGCCAAGTCTTTAGCAAGTTGTGGTTTAATTACCCCTTTATCAGCAACTAAAGACGCCACGCCGTCATAATTACCATCGCCTTGTAAGGTTAGAATTAATTCAGATAACGAGGCCATAGCCAACTGCATTTTCGGGTAGTCTACTTGATAAGTGCCATCATTATTACGGACAAAGGCTTCCTGTTCGGCAAAGTAGTTGAAGCGGATCATATTCGCTTTACCATGAGCACTTGATGCACCAAAGCGCACAGAGCGGAAGATCCCCGCCATAAAGGTTGTATAGTAGTCTTCCAACTGGCCTTCACTTAACATGCCCTGTTTATGCAATTGGGTGATCATATACAAACCTAAAATATCGGCTTTGCCTTCCTCTAAGGCAGAAGCGTGTTCTTTTAAGGCTTGGCGCACTGTGCCATTAGCATTAATGGTATTTTTAATGCCTAGGCCATGAGCAACTTCATGGAACATAGTATTATTAAAAAAGGCATTAAAAGTTACATGCTGGCGCTGCTCTGGCGCAATTAGCAGTTCAGTTATAGGCAACATAATATGCTCAAACTTAGCCTGCATGGCATTTTTTAGCTGTAAGCGCCGCGTGCCCTTTTCTAATTGCACTTGCTCATCATTAGGTAAATTAATTGCAATGGTTTTAGAGCCAGCATTAGCATGACCAGCATAATAAATAATATCATAAGCATTTAAATCGGCATCACTGCCTGGCACTTCTGCTTTATATTTTGCATCTACCGGTAAGCCTTTTTGTAATGCAGGTAAAGTAGCTGCGTATTTAGCCAGTTTTTCGCTCCAGCTTTGATCTTTAACTAACACATAAGCTTCAAAGGCGGTGCGATAACCGTATAGCTGATCTTCATAATTCTCTATAGGCCCAATCACAACATCTATTGGATTATTTTTCATATCCATCCATGCTAAATCTGAAGCTTGGTAGTTATCAGTTAATAAGGCTTGGGCTCTTAGAGTTAAATAATGAGCAAATTCTTTATCTTCAGCTAAGGCCGCTGCTTGAGTTAATAACTTAGCCGCTTTTTCAAGCTCTGCAGCATAGTGTTTTGAGTAGGCTATGGTAACTAAATCACCTTGGCTATCACGCTGCACTATTGAATATAATCCGGTTTTATCGGCAAAGTTGGCTGAAGCAAACTCAGCTTTAGTTAAATCATGCGGATAAAACTCTGCGCCTAGTGCTTTGGCGGTATAACCTGTAAGAAATGGCTGATCGCCTTTTAATCTATCCCAAGGGCCATAGTTAATTTCGGCAAAATCACGAACTTTACCTTGTGGTAATTTGGCTAAAAATTCAGCTTTTGGCTCGCCAAAGGCTTGCTGCCAAAATAAGTCATCCATCACTTTGGCCGCATCAATAAGTAAAGCCAGCATTTTGTGTTGATTAGCCGAAAGGCCTGACAAATCTGCCGTTAAATCTACTGGATAATAAATATCTAAGCGGGATGCAAATTCAGGAATTAAGCTAACGCTACTTTGTTCAGCTGCTGGTGAGTCTATAGTGTTTTGGTTAGCATCTTTAGAAATAGTATTTTCTGGGCTTAAGTTATCTGAACAAGCCGAAATAGATAAGACACCGGCGATAAACAAGGCGCTAAGAACTGAATTAATACGCATAAAAAACCTGTATGATTAAAAGAGAAATTTGAGTTATAGAGTAAGTAAAGTGCTCTTAGAGTGCAACAGCTATAAACTTGAGATCCCAACAACAAAAACAAAGCTAAATAACCAGGCAAAAATTAAATAATTAGATCGAGTTTTTATTATATAAAAACAACCTAACAGCATCGAAAAGTGCACTAATGCCATGCCTAAACTGGCTGAAATAAATGCAAAAAACAAAAACACCAATAAGCCTGCCACCACTAAAAACAGGTTTTTAATCAAATTAAAAGCAGGAAAAATGGCAAACAAAGCATAAAAGTGCTGATTGTTTTGTATTTGCCTACTTAACTCTAATGGTAAAGCACTCACCACCAGCACTAACAACTGGCCACAAAATAAAAACACAAACGGTGCTAGATCGGGCCTTTGCTGAACAAAGATATGGCTAATAAGCAAACTTATTCCCGTTACAGCCAGCACTAAAAGAGGGATCCGACTATGCTGGCGCCAAAAATCTAACCAAAAGTTATAAGCAGAATAAGCTGTTACTTTGTGTCTTAGCTGACTCTTAAACATAAGAGATATTTTAGGCATAAGCTGAAACAGAGCTAAAAGCAGTAAAGGTATAAGCAACCCTACTTCTATACTTGGTATAAGTTCAGTTTGAGCAGCCACAAACAACAAAGCCAAAACTACATAAAGTTGCTTAGCTGATATAAAAGCCATAATAGAGAACAAGATCTGCAACAGCAGAAGTAAAAACATATGCGGGAAATTAAGCCAGTACTTTATATTTACAGAGCCAATAAGAATAATATGAAGCAGTAACAGCGGGTTACAAAGACTTGCTAGCAAGATGTCAGTTAGTTTGGCCAGCCAAGCTTTATCGGTAAGAGACAGGGTAAAAGCAATAAAGCGCTGACCTGTAATAGCAGCTTTGCATAAGCCTAAACAAACTGTCTGAAAAAGTAACACAGTCGCAGCAAAAAAGATGGCCTCATTGATAGTCAGCTTATTCTCAAACAGCATGCCAAAACCGAGCAAAGTAAGATAAAAAACTACTGGTATTGCCGAGCCTAAGATGCCAACTAAAAATAAAGATAAGCCCGATAGCTGCGCCAGCCAATGCTTTATCTCAAACCTGAACAGCTCAAAGCGATAACTAATATAACGACTAATCACCGCTTATACCCTGCAAATTAAAGCCCTTACCGGTAAAAACGGCCGGTTCGTTACTTGCAACAATAATATCGCCAGAGAAGTCATCAATAGCCTGCCATAAGGCCATAGAGCTGTTCTCATCTAAAGCAATATTAGGTTCATCTAGTAACAATAACCTAGGGTTACGCATAAAGGCATTGATTAGATGCGCCTTTTTTAAATTACCAGCCGATAATTGATCCAGGGTCTTATCTAGGTGTGGTGTTAAGCCAAAAGCAGCGATTAGCTTATCGGGAAAATCTAGCTGCCACATGCTTTGGGTTAATAAAAACAACTTCCTTACTGTTAAAAAGCTTGGGTTCCTAATAGCATCTGATGCTATTGCTGTTATCGACTGCGGCGAAATTAACTTTTTTCCTTGCCATAACACTTGGCCAGAATCTGGCTTAATTAAGCCGGCTAAAATAAATAAAAAGGTTGTTTTGCCACTACCATTAGCACCGACTATGCAACTGCGCTTATTAGCAAACTGTAACGATAACTCTTTAATAACCGGCTGTTGGCCATAGTATTTAACAAGGTTGCTTACACTTAACATTACCTAGCATCCATTACTGCAATTCCATTACTTCAGCTGCATTACTAAAGCCAACTGCTAAAGCTGTATCAAAAACAGCTTTAGTATAATTAACGGAGCCAATTAAATAAATATTTTATTCGCCCAACGCGTCGCCGTTTGGCGCCAGCTTAACCATTTACTATTCAGTTGAATTAAGCCCCAATAGGTTAAAGGCACCAACACTAAACTGGTTAAGGTAGAAAATAATAAGCCGCCGACAATAGCAATAGCCATAGGCGCATAGCTTGGGCCGTCACCACCAATTTGCGTACCACCAAAAGCTAATGGCAGCAAGCCTAATATGGTTGTGGCCACTGTCATTAAAATAGGCCGTAAACGTGACTCACTAGCGGTAATAATAACCTCTAATAATGGTTGCTCGGGAAAAGCTTGTCTATCTTGGTTAATTCTATCCACCAAGACGATACCGTTATTTACCACTATTCCCATTAGCACCAGCATACCTATCATTCCCATCATGCCCATATTGGTGCCGGTAATTAAGAAGGTCCAATAGACACCTACTAACGAAAACAATAAAGAGCCAATCACAGCTGTGGGTAATAAAATAGATTCAAACAAAGCCGCCATAACCAGATAGATCATAGCTACAGCCAGTAACATATTAACCAGCATCACTTGTTGCGATTCATCTTGATTGGAAAACCCGCCCTGAAATGACCAAGTGTAGCCAGTGGGTAGCGCAACTTGATCCATCACTTGCTTAATATCTGCACGCACTTTATCCATAGTGGCGTCTTTAGTTAAGTTCATTTGAAAGGCAATACCCGTTTGCCGATTAAAGCGACTAATTCTATCAAGCCTAGGGACTATTGATAAGGTAGCAACTTGATTAAGGCTAATCACAATAGCGTCTTTAGTTAAAATTGGTAAAGCGGCTAATTCAGCCATAGAAGTGCTAACTCGCTCATCATAAAGCACTCGCATTAATAACTCGCCTTGCTCTGCGCTTCGAAATGTTCGTAAATTAACACCACGTAAAGCCAGTGAAACCGCATCAGCAACTTGCTGAGCAGTTAAGCCATGGCGTTGCAGCTGCTCTAGTTGCAACTTAATTTGTAACTCTTGTTGGCCATCGGTAATTGCAGAGCTTACATCGTCTAAGCCAGTGATATTGGCTAAGATGGGTTCAATATCTTTAGCTAAGCGTATTAGTACTTCTGTAGAGCGACCCAATAAGTGCACTTGCAAGCCATCATTACCGCCCCAACCAAAAGTAGGTTTAGAGCGAACTAAACTTGGCCAGTTCTCTCGGATTTCTTGCTTTAACTCAGCAAAAGGTTGGCTAAGAGGTTGGTTTAAAATAAGGGTAGACGAAGCTTGGCCTGTACTGTAGTAGCTATATACAGATCCTATATCAAATTTTTCTTTATTAGCATATAAGTAGTTTTCCATGCTAACCACTTCAGCTTCCACCTCAGCTAAAGCATAGTTACCTTGAATATTATAATTAATATAAATGCGGCTAGTATCTTGATTATTATCTTCACCACCTGATACTGCTGCTATAGGTACAGCTATGCTCAATAAGATAACTATAGCTACAAAGCTAGACCATCTTGGATAAGCCATCACTTTAGTTAAAGCTTTACGATAAGCTCGGCCTAGTTTGGTCGAGTTATTATTAGCATTTAACTGCATCTTCAGTTTAGTGCTAAGCAAAGGAATCAAGGTTAAAGCCATTAATAAACTAATTGCTAAACATAAACAAATAGCGATAGCCACATGCTCAAGAAATATGGTTAGCTGCATCTTTTGGCCAATAATGTTGGGCAAAAAAACAATAGCGGTAGTGGCTGTACCTGCAACTACCGCTAAACTAACACGACGCACACCACGCGCTGTTGCTGTTTTAACATCGCCGCCAACTGCCCGCTCCCGAAATATGCTTTCAGTTACTACTACAGCATTATCCACTAACATACCTATGGCTAGCATTAAGCCCATCATGCTTAATATATTTAAGCTATAGCCAAGAAAGTACATAAAACCTAACGCAATACAAATTGACACAGGTACAGCTAACACTACTACCATAGTGCTGCCTAAGTGGCGTAAAAAGGCATATAAGACTAAAAATGATAACAAGGCTCCAATAGCGCCTGCCATTAATAAATCTTTTAATGAGGTTGTTACGCCCTCAGCCATATCATCCATAATAAATAAACTGATGCCATTAAAAGCCGGATCTTTATCTACGGTCGCCACTACTGCTAAAGCTGCTTTTGCTACTTCAACTAAATTAGCGCCAGACTCTTTATACACATTCATGCCAACGGCATAAGTTTGGTCTAAATGCCGACCATCTTCTACTTTAGGTAACTCTAAGGCGACAGTTGCAACTTCACGCAGGCTTAATCCGGGTCGTAAAGGTAGCGCGGCTATTTGGCTTAGTTGGCTATATTCGCCAATGGGTTTTACCAAAATACTATGCTCAGCATTACGTAATTCGCCAGCTGTTAACGCAAAGTTGTTTTGCCTAAGCACCTGAACAATCATAGCAGCATCAATATTCAAGGCCCGCATTTTATCTGGATTTAAACGGATCACGACTTGGCGCTTTTGCACGCCATATAGCTCGACTTTTGATACGCCCTGAACCCGCTCTAAAGGCTGCTTTATTTGACGCTCCAGCAAATCATATGCCATTGCCAAATCGCGTTGGCTAGAAATTCTTAGCTGAAAAATAGGCATATCATTGGTATTAAATTGAAACACTAATACCCGTTCAACATCTTTGGGCAGTAAATGTTTAATACTATCTAAGCGCTCACGTACTTCAATACTTTTACTGTTTATATCTTGATCCCAATTAAACTCTAACGACACTTCAGCGCTATTTTCATTGGACCAAGAGCGCATTTGTTTAATGCCTGTTACTGTCGCTAGCGCTTCTTCTAATGGCCGAGTAATTAAGCGTTCTATTTCAGCTGGGGTTGCATTGGCATAAGGCACATTGATAAAGATTTGCGGAATATCAATCCCCGGAAATCGTTCTAATAACAACATGCGGCTAGCTAAAACACCAAACACCAGCATGGATAAAAACAGCATACAAGTAGTAACAGGCCGGTTTAGCGCAAATCTTGTCAGGGCTAAAGGTTGTTCCTTCATTGCAAGGTCTCCTGACTTACAGCGGATACAGCATTAGGTTTATTGTGACTAACTAAATGATATAACACTGGGATAAAGACTAAGGTTAATAACGTTGCCAGCGCTAAACCAAAAATAACGGTTATTGCCATAGGCGCTCTAATCTCACTACCTTCACCGCCTAATACCATTGGCAATAAGCCTAAAATAGTAGTTAACGTTGTCATTAATACCGGTCGTAATCGACTAGTGCCGGCAGCAATAATAGCTTGCTGTACATCTATGCCTTCGGCTCGTAGCTGATTAATCCGATCGATCAGTACTATGGCATTATTAACCACTATACCTGCCAACATAATTAAGCCGATAAAAACAATGACTGATAGTCGAGTATCGGTTAACCACAAGCCTAATATGGCACCAGCGCCAGCTAAAGGAACAGTAAATAATATTAATAACGGCTGCAGCAAATTTTCAAACTGTGATGCCATTACTAAGTAAACTAAAAATATTGCTAGTAATAGCGCCATAACTAAAGAGGAATAAGCGCGCTCCATCTCTTCGCTTTGCCCCGCTACAAAAGCGCTAACACCATAAGATAAAGGTTGCTTAGCAAGTATAGCCGCAGCATTTTTGCTAGCTTGCTCAATGTCACCATAAGCAAGGTTAGCAGTAACTAAGGCAACACGTTGTTGGCCAATGCGGGTAATTTCGCTGGGGCCAATTTCACTTTTAATTTCTGCAACCGCAGAAAGCGGCAAAGGCTTACTGCTATTAGGGTTAATAATTAACTGCGCCAGTTGCTGTTGCGATTGGCGATATTGCTCAGCTAAGCGCACCCGAATGTCCACTTTGCGATCATCAATTGAATATTGGCCAGCAACTTCTCCGCCGACATAAGCCGCTACCCGCTTGGCTATATCGTGAGAATTTAAACCTAGTTGCGATAATAGATCATGATTAAAATATAAACTAATCTCCGGCTGGCCAGGTCTTAGGCTAGATTTTACATCAGTAAATTGTGACTCTGCCGCTAAACGGATCACTAGCGCATCGGCCGCTTGCTTTAATTGGCTTAACTCATAACCTGACAACTCAATTTGTAAAGGCGTACTAAAGCTAAGTAATTGCGGCTGATCAATTTTAACCTTTACATCAGGCCATAACGCCAGCTCTTGACGAAATAATGTAATTAACTGCTGTTGCTGCTCAGTGGTAGTATTAGGCTGTAATACCACATTTAATCGGCCCCAATGACTACCACCAATGCTTGGGTCTACCGTCATTTGAGCACCTGTACCCGCTTGAGCATAGGTTTTTTCAACTGTAGTTTGCTCTTTAGCTAATAAGGCTAAGCGCGTCATTAATTTATCGGTTTGCTCAATAGCACTACCTACTGGTAGCTGAATTTCAACATAAAACTCACCTTGGTTCATATTAGGGATAACATCAGCACCAAGGCGCGGTAATAAGCTATAACAAGCGGCGGCTATGATTAAAGTTAAACCTATAGTCAAACTTTTTGCCTGTAATGCCTGCTGCAAAAACCACTGATACTTTAATTCTAACTGGCTTAAAAACCAGCGCACAGCTGCAATAACGGGCTTAAACAGTAAAGCAAAAAGGCGAGAGACCAAACGGCTTAATAAGGTAATAACAGTAATAATAGCCACAATGCTGATTTTAAATAATTGCCCTAGCAGCCGAAGCGGTAAGGTTGGCCAGTAGTACCAAGCTTTTTTGCTAGGTTTTCTATTTGCTACGAGTTCGCTGTCATGGCCAGCTTGATTAGCGTTGACTTTAACTTGCCGCTCACGTGCCGCCATGGTTGGAATTAAGGTTAAAGCAACAACTAAAGAGGCTAATAAAGCAAAGGTTACCGTTAAGGCTTGATCGCGAAATAATTGTCCGGCAATGCCTTCAACAAAGACTAAAGGAAAAAACACTGCCACTGTGGTTAAGGTAGAAGCAGTAATCGCCATAGACACTTCTTTAGTACCAAGCTTGGCAGCTTCAAAGGCTGTTTTACCTAGCTTTTTATGGCGATCAATATTTTCTAAAACTACTATAGCGTTATCTACTAATAAACCAACGGCTAAAGCAATGCCGCCTAAGCTCATCATATTTAAGGATATGCCCTGACCGTACATCAAATTAAAAGTGGCAATAACAGATAACGGAATTGAAATTGAGATAATTAACGTGGCCCAAGCATTACCTAAAAATAAATACAGTACTAGCATGGCCAGTAAGCCACCAATAAGGGCTGATGACTTCACTTCATCTATTGCTTGTTTAATAAACTCTGACTGGTCATAAACTACATCCAGTTGATAATCAGCGGGTAAAGCCTGCTGTAATTTACTTAAGTTACTTAAGATTGTTTTAGCAACTTGAACCGTATTAGCATCACCCTCTTTGTACAAGGCAACTTCGATGGCCGCTTTACCATTGACATAAGTAATGCTTTTACGATCTGTAAAGCCATCGCGTATTTCAGCAACATCAGATAAACGAATGGGGCTATTGGCGACTTCGGCAACATATAAATCTTTAATCTGCTGTAAATTACTAAACTGATTAATAGTACGCACTAAGTAATCAAAACTACTGGTTTCTAACCTACCGCCAGACTGGTTTAAGTTCTCGTGGCGCAAGCGCTGGCTTATTTGACTAATATCTAGCTGCAATTGGCTAAGTTTATGTGGATCAACCAAGATTTGAATTTCTTGCTCTAAGCCACCATCTGGACGAACCGCAGCCACACCTGATAAGGATTCTAAGGCTCGGCGTAAATCTTCATCAGCATAAGTACGCAAACTAACCAATTGCGAATTTGTTAATGCTTGATCCTTATCTTTTCGACTTAAAGCTAAACGCACTATAGGATCAAGGTTAGGATTAAACCTAAGCAATAACGGTTTTTCTATTTCTAGCGGTAAAAACAACACATCCAGCTTTTCTCGCACCTCAAGCGCCGCTATATTCATATCGGTGCCCCAATCAAACTCCATTACCACATCTGAGCGGCTCGAGCGTGAGACCGACTGAACTTTTCGCACTCCTTTAACAATGCCAATAGCTTCTTCAATGGGTTTACTGACCAACTGTTCAACTTCAGCCGGCGCAGCACCAATAAATTCTGTGCGGATGGTTAAAGAGGGATAAGATAAATCAGGCAATAAGTTTACCGCTAAGCGTCCGGCTGCAACTAAGCCAAAAAGTAAAATACCAAGCGTAAACATCCATATAGTAACGGGTCTTGTTACGGCTAAATCCACTAGCTTCATGGCTTAAAATCCTATTTATTATTGTTGTTGTGTTTAATTACAGCTTTTAAATGAGAAGAATATTTAGCCATTAAAACTGACGGACAGATACCACATTAACAAGTGCATCGGGTTTAAGTGCGGCTTGACCGGCGATAACCACTTGTTGCTCTAGCGATAAGCCAGCAATAATTTCAACGGTATTATCTGATTGATAGCCTAACTCAACAACTTGACGGCTGACGGTGTTATCTGCAGACACCACAAATACAGAAGCTACATTATCTGTTGTCATAAGCGCCCGTTTTGGGATTAATAAGGCATCTGTTTTTACATCAAATTGCAACTGAACTTGCGCAAACATGCCCGGTTTTAATTGCAACTGACTGTTATCGACTTTTAATACTGCTCTTACCGTACCTGAGGCTGCATCCACTATCGGTGAGATCCGCACTAAACTGGCATTCACTGGCTGAGAACCGACAAAATGCAAAATGGCATTTTGGCCAATTTCAGCTTGACTTAAATGTTGCTCAGGTAAGTAAATAATGGCCTCAAGTTGCTGATTAGCAACAACATGAAATAATGATTCAGTCTGATATTGACTAATTAACTGGCCCACTTTTGCATAACGTCTTGCCACCACACCCTTAATAGGTGAGCGAATTTCTGTTTCAGTTAAGGCTAACTGAGCTAAGTTAACTGAGGCTAAAACAGCATCGTATTGCCATTTTAACTTTTCAAAATTATCGGCACTAATCAACTTGCGTTGATACATTTCCTCCATGCGTTTTAGCTCACTAGTTAACCGGCTTAATTCAGCCTGTTCTTTTTGTAAACTAAATTGCTGACGTTCGTTATCTAAGGTGGCTAATAACTGGCCGGCTTCAACTTGCTGGCCTTCTTCAACTAAAATGGTTTTTACAATTCCGGTGGCTTTACTGACAACTTGCGCTTCAGTGCGAGTTTCTAGTGTCGCCGTAGTTTGGTAGCTACTGCTAATTTCGCCTTTGCGACTTAAACTAGTTTCGATAGGGATAGCCATTACTTCATCCGCTTTAGTCGCTGAAGCAGCACTCTCTGCAGGTTGGCAGCCAGCAATTAAAACACTGCTTAGGGTAATTGCCATCATTAAGGCAAAATATTTCATATAAACTTCCTTGAATTGACTATTTCAGTTCTCTATAGACTCTGTACTTATAAAGCAGGCACTGTGCCAGTATTTCAAACTTACAATATAGCATTTAAAATCAATAACTTAAATAAAATATCTGTGAAACCTAGCACATTAATTTCAGATAATTTCGTCAAATAAACTAAAGATTAGTCAAATTAATTAAAAATCACGACCAATGCACAATTTATCAAGAGTTAGAGCGTTTACTCTCAGGTCTGACCTGAATATACTAAACTACTTTTTTCAATAGGATTTTTATCATGTTTAGAAAAACAGGCATCGCCGTTGCTGTATTCGCTGCTATTTCAAGTTTTCAGATCCAAGCTGAAGGCTATAAGTTATTTGAACAATCTGTCAGTAGCATGGGCAATGGTTATGCTGGTCGTGGTGCACAGATCACTGACGCTACTTTAGTTTACTCAAATCCAGCAGCTTTAACTCAATTAGCTGGCAGCCAATTTTCAGGTGGTGTAAGTCTTATTGATGCCAAAACTAATTATCAGAACATGCAAGCTAAAAGCGCTAATGGTCAGGCTGTTCAAGGTGACGATTATGGACAAAATAATTTAACCGAAGCCGTACCATTTTTATTCTATGCAGATCATTACTCTGAGCAACTAAGTTGGGGCATAGGCTTTTATGTACCTTTTGGCTTATCATCAGATTATGACAATGAATTTGTGGGCCGTTACTTTGCCGATGAAACGGCTATTCAAGTATTAAGCTTACAACCTGCTATTGGCTATAAATTAAATGAGCAATGGTCTATTGGCGCTGCAATTTCAGTAAACCGAATCGCGGGGACTTTATCTAAATATAAAGATCATACAGGCTTATGCGAACTAGGCGAAACAGCAATTAACACTATATTTGGCGCCCCTGTCTACAATGATGCCTATTGCCACAGCCAGTATGAAGTAACAGGAGATGATATCGCTTTTGGTTACTCCTTAGGTATTCATGGTGAACCTATAGCTGGTACTCGCTTAGCGCTAAGTTATCATTCACAGGTTCGTTATACCTTAAAAGGCGATTCAACCATCACCAACACCCCTATTACCGGTGCTAACGTAGTAGGTAATCCAAACTTTATTGTAGTCGCACCGCAATTACCGGCTATTGACCTCTCTACCGGTAAACTGGCATCAAACAATCTTTTAACTGAAGCCAGTAAGCTCTCCTTAACCACGCCCGCGTCAGCCGCGCTTAGCATTGACCAGCAGTTTACTACTGCCTTTTCGTTGCAGTTTACTGCAGCTTGGACCCAGTGGAGTAAGTTTCAAAGCATTGATATTGTTAGTAACGATGTAAATCCCAGTATCTCTAACAATACCCAATTACCGCCAAACTTAAACGCGCCTGGTTACATTGGCTATATCCCAGAAAAATGGCAAAACTCTTGGTCTTATGCTTTAGGCGCAACTTATATTGTGCAACCAGAATTAACCTTAAAGGCTGGTATTGCTTATGATGAAAACCCTATCCCACAAGCGCAAAAAACCGCCCGTATTCCTACTGATCATAGAACTTGGTTAACTGTTGGCGCTAACTGGGTAGTTAGCGAAAAAATTAGCTTAGATTTTGCCTATGGCTATTTATTTACCGGTGATGTGAGTATTGATGAGCATGAATATAACGTTCAAGAGCAACCGCTTTACCGCAGTAATTTAACCGGTGATTATAGCAATAAAGCCCAAGTGTTGGCTGTACAAGCTAATTATCGGTTTTAAGCGATAACGTTAAAAACGCAACTGTAAAATAGCATTGTCTTAACTAAATTAGTGCAAGTTTTTGCTTGCACTTTGCTGTTTTAAAGCGTTTTTTGCATAAAATACTTGGCACCGCCATCAAAAGGGTAATCTAATTGCGTCCAGGTTATCTGATAACCAAGTTGCTGATAAAATGGTTTAGCCTGAAAGTTAAGCGTGTCTAATAAGACATAACGACAGCCTCGTTGTTTAGCAATTTGCTCTGCTTCTACTAGCATAGCTTTACCAAGCCCTTGCCCCCGATACTGTTTATCTAACCAAAACGATTCTAAATAGAACCAATTACCAAAAGTGCGGCCGGTTAAAACAGCTATAACCTCACCGGCATCATTCAGCTTTTTCAAACCTAACGGCTGGCGTAGACTGGCATCCCAATGTAAAGCATTAAATTCCGCAATTTTTTGTTTTGCTAGCGTGGCTAAACTTTCAGTATGATCGGCTATAAACTCTGGCATGGTGCAATAACTCAGGTATGATTTATTGGATTAAGATACCATAAGCAGCCAAAATAGATAAACATAGAACAGATGTAACCCCAGACCGTCTGTCGCATAATAAGGTCAACTAGTGTGTGTAACAGGCAAATATCATGAATCTTAAACCGCAACGTTTAGCGAAGTGGATAGCCACTAATGGTTACTGCTCAAGGCGTAATGCTGAGCGTTTAATTAGCGCTTCTAAGGTAAATGTTAATGGCCAAATAGCCAAGCATACCGACTTAGTAACAGCTAACGACACCATTATAATTGACCAGCAGCCTTTAATAATTAACCCTGAACGCGTTTATTATAAATACCATAAACCTGTGGGCATTGACTGCAATATTAAAGCAGACGATAGTGCCAGTTTGTATCATGTTTTACAGCTAATTCCTCAGCGAGTCTTTGCCGTCGGCCGTTTAGATAAAGACTCTAGTGGCCTTTTACTCTTAACTAATGACGGATTATTGTGTCAAAGATTAATTCACCCTGACTTTCATCATAAAAAGTCGTATCGAGTAAAAGTAGACCGCGATATTGATGCCAATTTTATCAGCCAATTAAGCCAAGGTGTAAGCTGGCAGCTCGGCAGCAAAATCTATACCTCTCGCCCTTGTCAATTAGAGCCCATCAATAAGCGCGAATTTATTATCACCTTAACCCAAGGCTTACATAGACAAATTCGCTATATGTGCAAAAGCCAAGGCGTAAATGTACTTAATTTATGTCGGATCAGCTTACATAATATTCAATTAGCTAATTTAGCAGTTACGGCAATAGAGCCAATTCAAGACGAAGCATTAACCAGCTTATTACAGTTAGTACAAACTGAAAATATACATTGTACCGCTGACTAATGTCTCATTAAATTAAAGGCTTACTCTATAGATGTTTGCACGCTTTTTTAACTTATCATTACAGAAACAGATTGGCGCTATAGCCTTACCTATGGTGTTATCCAACTTATGTGTGCCCCTGCTCGGCTTAGTCGATACCGCTGTTGCTGGCCATTTAGATGATGCTCAATATCTAGGGGGTATAGCGCTTGGCAGTAGTGCTATTAGTTTGCTTTTCTTTTTACTAAGTTTTTTACGCATGAGTACCACAGGGCTAACCGCTCAAGCCTATGGTGCAAACAATATGCAAGGCCAACTAAACCACTTGTTCCAAGGCATTACACTCGCATTAAGTATGGCTATTATTTTGCTGCTACTGCAAGCCCCTTTAAGCCTACTGTTTTATTTTAGCGATGCCAGTCCTGCAATAACTGAACAGGCCATTAGTTATTTTCAAATTAGGATCTGGAGCGCCCCTGCTCTGCTAACTAATTTAGTATTAATGGGTTGGTTTTTAGGTCAGCAAAACGCCCGCTATGCCATGTGGATGCTAATTTTTAGTAACAGTATTAATATTATTTTAGACTTGGTATTTGTATTGTACTTTCATTGGCAGGTACCAGGCATTGCTGCCGCTTCAGTAATAGCCGATTTTGCGGGCTTAGGCTTAGCCATCAGCTTTATTTACCGCAGCACTATGCGCACACATATTATTAACCATTTTAGACTAACATGGCGAAAATCATTACAGCTTGCCCAATTTAAACCGCTATTTTCGTTAAATAGAGACATTTTTTTACGCAGTTTATGCTTACAAGCGGTATTTATTTTTATTGCCTTTCAAGGCGCGGCTTATGGCGATAATACCGTAGCAGCTAATGCCGTATTACTAAGCTTTTTAATGCTAGTCTCTTATGCCTTAGATGGCTTAGCTTATGCTGCAGAAAGCATTACCGGCCAAGCCATAGGCCAGCGTAATAACAACCAGTTAATTGAGAGTCTAGTAGTGTTAAGCCTGTGGTGTTTAATACTGTCGGTTATATTTAGTCTTAGCTACGCTGTCGCAGGGCAAGCTTTTGTTAACTTACTAACGTCAATCCCTGAAGTGCAAGCTGAAGCCGCTAAATATGTAGCTTGGATGATACTGCTACCCTTAGTTGCCAGCTGGGCCTACTTGCTAGATGGCATATTTATTGGCGCCACCCAAGGCAAAACCTTACGTAATACTATGTTTATTGCTTTAATTGG
Organism: Rheinheimera sp. MMS21-TC3; assembly: GCF_032229285.1. Taxonomy (NCBI): domain Bacteria; kingdom Pseudomonadati; phylum Pseudomonadota; class Gammaproteobacteria; order Chromatiales; family Chromatiaceae; genus Rheinheimera; species Rheinheimera sp. MMS21-TC3. Next base: position 1,467,428 of record NZ_CP135084.1, on the reverse strand, counting down.
TTTTGTAGTGTTATTTACAATATTTAAGCAATGGCAAAACCATGCTTTATGGCTGGCCTTATGCGGCTTTATGGCGTTACGCAGCATTAGCTTAGCACTAGTATTTTTTAACCAATTACGGCACCACAAACTCATACCAAACCATTAATTTTCAATGAGTTAAAGTGGTTTAAAGCAACTTCTGAATTAAGCGCTTATATCCAAAGGCTCAGCGCCTATTTTGGTCACTAAAAGCTGGTCAATTTTATAGCTGTCAATATCGACCACTTCAAATTTATAACCTTGATGAATAACAAAGTCGGTCCGCTTAGGAATTTTGCGCAAGGTATACATCATAAAGCCGGCAATGGTTTCATAGTTTTCTTGATTGGGGAAACTGTCTATAGACAAAGCTCGCATCACATCTTCTAGCGGGGTTAAGCCTTCTACTAACCAAGAATTACTGTCGCGAGCAACGATTTGGTCTTCTTCAGAATTCACTAATTCGCCCATAACTATACTCATCACATCTTTAAGAGTAATAATACCTACCACTAAAGCGTATTCATTCATAATAACGGCAAAATCAACCCCTGCAGATTTAAAGTGCTCTAAGACTTCATATAAAGATAAAGTATCAGGAATAATTAGTGCTGTACGAACTATGCCTTCTTTGTTCAGAGATATCGGTTGTTCATGTAACACTTGCAGCAAAATATCTCGCGCATCGACATAACCAACAACATGATCTAGCACTTGATCACAGACTAAAAACTTAGCATGCGGGTGCTGAGAAATTTTATCTTTAATATCGGCTAAAGACTCGCTTTTCATAAAGAACACTAAGCTTTCCCGCGCTGTCATAGCAGAAGTTACTGTACGCGACTCCATATCAAATACATTTTCTAGTAATTGATGCTCATGCTGCTGTAATACCCCTGCTTGGGCACCTGCTTCCATCATGGCGATAATATCATCTGGCGTAATATCATCTTTTCGCATAGTGGGTACTTTAAATAAGCTGAAAATAACATTAGCTAAGCCATTAAATAACCAGACAAAGGGCTTTAATAGCATAATTAAAAACAGCATAGGTTTAACAACCCGCACTGCTATATATTCTGGGGCTATCATCGCCAGTCGTTTAGGCATTAAGTCGGCAAATAGAATAAATAATGAGGTAATAAAAAAGACTGATAAGCCAAAAGCAACACTAGATAACCAAGTGCCAGTGAAGAACAACGCTAACAATTGTGTAAAATAAGGCGTAAAAGCAGCTTCACCTAAAATACCACCCAATATAGCCACTGCATTTAAGCCTATTTGTACTATGGTAAAAAAGTTGCCCGGCTGCTCTTGTAACGTTAATACTTTTTCAGCGTTAATATTGCCTTCACTGGCCATAAAGCGCAGCCGCATTTTGCGCGCTGCAGCTAATGCAATTTCTGAGATAGAAAAAAAGGCACTGCCCGCTACTAACAATAGCATTAACAGAACATATTCAAAGGTTGTCATTTTTACTCCCACTAGCATCACAACTGTTATGCTATTCCTAGTGGCTATTATAGCGGTAATTACTAGTAAAACGTGCTATTTATCTGCAGTTTATTCAATTATCAGTACTTTGTAGTAAACACCAAAGCTTAAAATAAATTAAAAGCCAAGCCTAAACTGCGAAAACTTAAAATAACACTGAGCAACAGCACAATTGAACCCAGTATATTTTGCCATTTATTATTCTTATAACGGCCTAAGATATTATGATTCATCGCTAATAATAAACAAAAACATATTAGCGGTAATAAAATGCCATTAGCTACTTGGGCAAACCAAATAACTGATACTGGCTTAATGCCTAAAGAGGCGAAAATCACCCCACTAACAATAATAAATAACCAAGTGACTCGAAATACCGGCTGTTTTAAATCTAAAGGTTTACCTAAGATACCAGCCATGGCATAAGCTGCTGCTAACGGCGCTGTAATAGCAGAAGACAAGCCTGATGCGAGCAAGCCCAAAGATAAGCCCCAAGTGGCCGCTTTGCCAAATAAAGGCTCTAAGGCAACCGCAAGCTGACTAACATTTTCTAATTGCTTAGCTTGGCCAAAAAAGGCTGCTGCTGCCGCTGAGACAATAGCAATTGATATAAGACCACCTAAAGGAATAGCGACAACTATATCTCGCCTTGCCGCATTTAAGGCTTCAGGGATCTCTACCTGCTCTGCTGGCCATTTTTGAGCGGCACTAGCAGCATGTAAAAATAAGGAATAAGGCACTACGCTAGTGCCAATTAAAGCGGCAACAGTCAAAGTCGCCCCAGTTGGAATACTGGGGATAAATGCACCTTGTAAAAGGCCTAAAATATCTGGTTTAGTCAGTAGCATAGTGCTAATAAAGGCTAAGCTCATTAACAACACCAAAACAATTAAAAAACGCTCTATAACGTTATATTTACCAAACCATAATACCGATGCAGCCAGCAAGCCTAAGATTAATGCCCAAGGATTTAAACTAGACAGTTGTGACCAGCTTTGCAGCCATGCACTCTTACCCCAGAGCGTTTCAGCGCCCATAGAGGCACCGGTAATATTGCCACCTTGATAAGCACTGTTACCTATCACTATAGCCAGAATAACTAATAACAATAAGGGCCAACGTAATAAAGGTTGCTGAACTAGATTACGTAAATTTTCACCTAATCCTTTCCCTGTCACTATGCCTAATCTAGCCGCCATCTCCTGTAATATCATAGTGGCACAAACCGAAAACACTAAGGCCCATATTAAGGCATAGCCAAAGTTGGCCCCGGCTAATGACGCTGAAACAACAGTACCTGGGCCAATAAAAGCCGCAGTTACTAATACAGCAGGACCTAAAAACGTTTTTTTATTAGCTGGATTCTTTGCCATTTTTATTACCATATTTAGCTGCCATTGTTTATTAGCCTAAAACATTAATATTACGCTACTTTAGCACAGGTGTTGCAGTTTATATTTGTTAGTTTTAGTAGCAGAAGTCAGAACTCTTTCTCGCTATTAAATGCTATAATTAAAAATATTAGAATGCTTAACTCAAGGACTTTACATGTTTTCTCCTCGACATTTATGGTTAGTGGCAATACTAACTTCCACTAGCCTTTGTGCCAGTGAAGGTAGTCGGTTATTACGGCAACCTGATATTTCGGCCGATAAGCTAACCTTTGTTTATGGTGGCGATATCTGGTTAGCCGAACGCGATGGGCAAAATCCTCGGCAACTTACTAGCCACCCAGCTGATGAATTTGCACCGCATTTTTCTCCTGATGGTAACTGGATCGCTTTTTCGGCTAACTACGACAATAATACCGATGTTTATGTTATGCCAAGCACAGGCGGCACGGCTCAACGTTTAACTTGGCATCCGTCAGCAGATACCGTTAATGGTTGGAGCCCAGACGGCAAAAAAGTGTTATTTGCCTCTAATCGCGAAGTGGCCAATAGTCGGAGCAATCAATTATATGAAGTTGCCATTACTGGCGGCTATGAGCAAAAGGTCATGCCAGCCATAGCCTTTGAAGGTAAATGGTCTGATGATGGTAAAAAATTAGCCTATCGTCCCAACAATATGGCTTATAGCGGTACTAGTGGTTGGCGGTTACATCGCGGTGGTAGCACCCCGCCAGTATGGATAATTGATATAGCCAAGCAAAAGCTAGAGAAAATCCCTCACCCTAATGCGAATGAATTTAATCCATTTTGGCTTGGTGATACGGTATATTTTTTATCTGATCGCGATAACCAAGCCGTCAATTTATTTAGCTATTCGGCCAAGACTGTCAACCAGCTTACCCAACTTACAGAGTGGGATATAGAATCTGCAGCAGGTTATGATAATGATATTATTTACGCTGCCGGTGGCTACTTATATCAGTTAAATATAACTAACGGCCAAAGCCAGCCAATACCTGTTACTATTAATAGCCAATCTGCACAGCGCCGCCCGCAATGGAAAGACGCAAGCAAAACTATCACTTCCGCACAATTATCTAGTACTGGCCAACGATTAATAGTAAGTGCTCGTGGTGATATTTTTACTGTGCCGGTAGATGAAGGCTCAACCCGTAACCTTACTCAAACCTCAGGTGTTCGTGAATTTTCAGGCTTGTGGAGCCCAGATGGCAGTCAAGTAGCCTATATTTCAGATCAGGGTAATAAACATCAACTTATTATCCGCAGCCAAGACGGCTTAAGCGCTGGCAAAACTTATGATTTAAACAATAATGGCTATTTAACTTTGCTAAGCTGGTCACCTAATGGTCAAAAACTGATATACCAAGACAATCATTTAAACCTTTATGCCTTTGATATAAAAACTAAAAACACTCAAAAACTAGATACATCTTTGCGCAGAGCTGATTTTAAAGTTAGCTTTTCAGCTGATAGCCGCTATCTAGCTTATACAGTTGCAGGTGAAAACTACTTTAGCCAAATTAAGCTATTCGACTTTAATAATAACAACAGCTCCTTAATTACTGATGGCATGAGTCATGTTGATGATCCGGTTTTTGCTCAAGATTATTTATACTTTACCGCTTCAGTTAATACAGGTCCTTCTCAAGTTGGTTTAGACTTATCTACCCGTGAAAGACCTATACGCCAAGGTATTTATGTTGCGGTATTAGCGGTTGATGGAAAGTCGCCTTTATTAGCAAAAACAGGTGATGAACCCAAAACAGCAGAAAAAGCCAAAGAGACAGCTAAAACCAATGCAGCAGTTAAAGCTGTAAAAATAGACTTAGCTGGTTTGAGCAATCGTATCGTGGCGCTACCGATAGCAGAGCGTAATTACGACAGCTTAGCCATTGCCAATGATGGTGCATTATTTTACTTACAACACAATCAACCAGGCAGCAGCAACGAATTACCTCAGGCTAGAGCTAACAAGGGCGCTAGTTTATATCGATTTGATTTTAAAGATAAAACCAGCACTAAAATTCAAGATAATTTAGCTAGCTTTAGTTTAAGCGCTGATGGTAAAAAGATATTATTGGTTGCTACTGATAACAGCTATAAAGTTGCAGATGCCGTAGCCGAGCCAAAACCTGAAACTATTAGTTTAGCTGACGTTAAAAGCTTTATTGATCCGGTGCAAGAATGGCAGCAAATCTTCAATGATGCGTGGCGGATGCAAAAAGAGTATTTTTATGATGCCAATATGCACGGTATTAACTGGCAATCTATTTACGATAAATACCAACCAATGCTTGCCCATGTCCAGCGCCGTGAAGACTTAAATGATGTTTTAGTGGCAATGATTGCTGAACTACAAGTTGGCCACAACCGTATTGGTGGTGGCGACACCCATCAAGAAAAATCTAGCCAAGTTGGATTATTAGGCGCTGACTTTACCATTAGTAATAACCGTTACCTATTTAGTACAGTTTACCAAGGTGATCGCTGGGCGCCTTTTGTAATTGCACCTTTGGCCGTTCCTGGTACTGCTGTTAAAGCAGGTGAATATTTATTAGCCATTAATGGCAAAGAATTATTTGCTGAGCAAAATATTTATCAATTATTAGAAAACACTGTTGGTAAACAAGTCGTGCTAACCATTGCCGACAACAGCAAAGGTAAAAACAGCCGTAATATCACAGTTGAGCCCATTGCTAATGAAAGCCAGTTACGTTTATGGCATTGGGTAGAGCAAAATAGACAATTAGTTGCCAAAAAATCAAATGGTAAACTGGCTTATGTGTATTTACCCAATACAGCAGATGGCGGTTTTTACTACTTTAACCGAATGTTTTTTGCTCAGGTAGATAAAGCCGCATTAATTATTGATGAGCGCAAAAATGGTGGTGGCCAAGCGGCTAACTATATTACTGAGATCTTAAGTCGGCCATTTTTATCTGGCTGGAAAGACAGAGATGGCTTAGGCTTCACTACGCCAGGTGGCGCTATTTATGGCCCTAAAACAATGCTTATTGATCAAGATGCCGGCTCTGGTGGTGACTTTTTACCTTGGGCATTTAAGCGCTTAAACTTGGGCAAAACTATAGGCACTAGAACTTGGGGGGGGTTAATAGGTATTTCTGCCAACCCAAGCATGATAGATGGCGGCTTTCATGTTGTACCTTTCTTCCGTTTTTATACCCCTGATGGCGAGTGGCGCATAGAAAACGAAGGCGTCAGCCCTGACATTGAAGTTGAGCTTGACCCTATAGCCGTAAATAAAGGTATAGATGTGCAATTAGAACGGGCAATTGAGCATACCTTAGAACAATTAAACGCTAACCCACCAGCGGATCATAGCCAAGCCCCAGCTATGCCAAAACAACTAGGCCTATAGTATTAACCAAACAAAGGCTGCTTAATGCAGCCTTTGTTTAATCTAAAAATTCACATATAAAATAGTTAATAAGACCATACTATAAATAACTGTAGCAATTAACACCGCAGCAGAACCAAGATCTTTAGCTAAGCCAGATAAGGGGTTTATTTCATAGCTAATTCTGTCTATTGTCACTTCAATGGCAGTATTAATCACTTCGGCAAAAAGTAAAAATAACACGGCACAAAGCAAAAGTAACTTTTCATAAACACTAATAGACCAGATACTAATTAATACTATATTTATAACTAACAAAATAATTTCTTGCCTAACAGCCACTTCATTTTTTATTAGCCAATTAAAAGCACGACAAGAGTTTTTAAACGCTAACAAAATTCGGCTTAAACCTATCGGTTTTTTACTAGGTTCAAAATTCATGACTACCTCTTCTTATGATTATCCTTGTGCCACTAAAGCTCTCTGGCAAGGTTGCAAAATATCTAACTCAGGACGATACAGCTTAGAATCAACGTGACTAAGACCGAGCAAAGTATCAAAGATATTATCATGCGAAAAAGATAACGCAGTTTGCTGAGTTACGCAGTCATTGTTACTAACGCTATAACCCAGCTGCAAACGCAATTAAATTAGCTATTAGCAATACTTGCGCAACAAAACTTAGCAACGACGATTTAAAGCAATTATTTGAACCTTTGTGGCAAAAAGACTCAGCCAGAAGTGCAAGTGGTAACTATGGGTTAGGTCTTTCCATCGCGGATACTTTTGCTAAAGCTATAAATAGTACATTAACCGCTCAGTTGCACCAGCAACAGATCACGCTAACTCTGCTTATTCCTTTAAAAAATAAAACAACTTAGCTTGTTCAAGGCGGTTAATAAAACCTTTTTTATTTAACCAACTAAGGTTTTAATCGCCTGATTAATACCATTTAAGGTTAATGGATACATTCTATTTTCCATTAGCCTCTGCATAATACTAATGGAATGATAATGCGGCCAATATCGCTCTGGCTGTGGGTTTAACCAAACAGCTTTAGGGTAATGGCTTAATAGCCGTTGCATCCATACTTTGCCTGGCTCAGGGTTCCAATGCTCGACGCTACCTCCTGGGTATTCAATTTCGTAGGGCCCCATAGTCGCATCCCCTACCAGTATTAATTTATAATCACTGCCGTACGTATGAATAATATCGTTAACGCTAATCAGTTCATTATGGCGGCGTTTATTGTTTTGCCACACCGCTTCGTATACACAGTTATGAAAATAGTAAAAAGCTAAATGTTTAAATTCAGACTTAACTGCGGCAAATAACTGCTGACATTGCACAATATGGTCGTCCATAGAGCCACCAACATCAAACAGTACTAATAGCTTAATGGCATTATGCCGCTCGCGCATAAAGTGTAAGTCTAACCAACCGGCTTGAGCCGAAGTTGCTTGAATGGTAGTGGGTAAATCAAGCTCAGTTTCAGCGCCTGTTCTGGCAAATTTTCTTAGCTGCTTTAGGGCTAATTTAATACTGCGATTATTCAGCTCGGTATCAGTGTCGAGATCTTTAAACTCGCGCTTATCCCATACCTTAACGGCCCGTCTAGCCCCACTGCCTTGCTGACCAATACGAATACCTTCAGGGTTAAAACCATAAGCACCATAAGGCGAAGTGCCGCCAGTGCCTATCCATTTATTACCACCACTATGCTTTTTTTGTTGCTCGGCTAAGCGCTGTTGAAATTGTTCTAGTAACTTATCTAAACCGCCTAAAGCTTGTAACTTAGCCTTATCTTCATCCGTGAGCTGTTTAAGAATACTAGGCACTAGCCACTCAGGAGGAATACTAGCGGCAATATCCACTTCGGCTACACCTGTAAAATACTCGGTAAAAGCGCGATCAAACTTATCGTACTGAGTTTCATCTTTAACTAAACATAGCCGCGATAAGTGATAAAAGGCGTCAATATCAGCAAAGACCACTTGTTGCTTAAGCGCATTAAGTAAATCAAGTAGCTCGGTAATACTGACTTTTAAGCCATAGTTTCTAAGAGTGAAAAAAAACGCAATCAGCATTAAGCTACCTGCCCTGCCGCTTAGCCATAAAGGCTAACTTTTCGACTAGCTCAACATCTTGTTCATTCTTTAATAAAGCGCCAAACATGGGCATTAAACCACCTTGATGCTGTTTATCGTGCAGGACTTCTGGTGAAATATCTTCAGCTAATAATAACTTTAACCAATCAAGTAATTCTGAAGTTGAAGGCTTTTTCTTCAGCCCTGGCATTTGGCGTAAATCAAAAAATATCTCTAAAGCTGTATTTAATAACTGCGCTTGGATTTGTGGGTAATGTACAGCGACAATGTCTCTTAAGGTATCAGCATCAGGAAAACGAATATAATGAAAGAAACAACGGCGTAAAAAAGCATCCGGGAGTTCTTTGTCATTATTCGATGTGATAATAACAATAGGCCTTTGCTTGGCTTTAATTTGTTCGCCTGTTTCATAAACATGAAATGCCATTTGGTCTAATTCATGCAACAAGTCATTGGGGAACTCAATATCCGCTTTATCAATTTCATCTATTAATAACACCGGTCGTTTTTCAGCCGTAAAGGCTTGCCATAATTTACCGGGGCGAATGTAGTTGGCAATATTTTGCACTTTATCACTACCTAGCTGGCTATCACGCAAACGCGATACTGCATCATACTCATATAAGCCATGCTGAGCCTTAGTAGTTGACTTTACATGCCATTGAATTAAATCGGTGCCTAGACTTGCGGCCAGTTCTTCTGCTAAGCGGGTTTTCCCTGTACCTGGTTCACCTTTAATTAATAACGGCTTTTCTAGTGTAACCGCAGCATTAACGGCTAAGGCTAACTCATCTGATACGATATAGTGCTCTGTACTTACAAATGCCATTGCATCCTCTTTTTAGTAGTAAAACGGTATATGTTATAGCAAAAAGCTTGTTTTAATTTTTTCTATGTAGCGTATTCTGGTAGCAATTTCTTATTATTATGGAGCTTTAAGATGGCAAACGTTTACGCTGATAATTCATTGTCTATCGGTCACACCCCTTTGGTCAAATTAAACCGGACTATTCCCAGCGCTAATGGGGCTAATGTTTATGCTAAAATTGAATCTCGTAATCCCAGCTTTAGTGTAAAATGTCGTTTAGGCGCCGCGTTAATTTGGGATGCCGAGAAACAAGGTAAACTAACAGCTGAGCAAGAGATTGTCGAACCAACATCTGGCAATACGGGTATTGCTTTAGCCTTTGTTGCTGCCAGTCGTGGTTATAAATTAACTCTCACCATGCCAGAAAGCATGAGTTTAGAGCGGCGTAAATTATTAAAAGCTCTAGGCGCTAATTTAGTGTTAACTGAAGCGGCCAAGGGCATGAATGGCGCTATTGCTAAAGCTAAAGAAATTGCGGCCTCAAATCCCAGTAAGTACATTTTATTAGGCCAATTTGATAACCCTGCTAACCCACAAATTCACTTTGATACCACAGGGCCGGAAATTTATACCGCCTTAGAAGGTAAAGTTGATGTATTTATTGCCGGCGTAGGTACTGGCGGCACTATCACGGGTGTAAGTCGTTTTTTAAAACACGAGAAAAAATTAAATGTAGTAACCGTTGCGGTTGAACCAACAGAATCACCTGTTATTAGCCAAGCGAAAAAAGGCGAAACATTAACTCCTGGACCACATAAAATTCAAGGAATAGGAGCAGGCTTTATTCCAGGTAATTTAGACTTAAGCGTTATTGATCAAGTTGAAACCGTATCCAGTGAAGATGCCTTTGCCGCAACTCACCGCTTAATGCGTGAAGAAGGTATTCTAGCCGGTATTTCTTCAGGAGCCGCTTTAGTTGCAGCCCAGCGTTTAGCGGCAAAACCAGAATATGCGGGTAAAAATATCGTTATTATTTTGCCTAGTGCGGCGGAGCGCTATTTATCTAGCGCCTTGTTTACAGATATGTTTACCGATAAAGAGTTAAGTGTTTAAGCTTATTTACAACTTTAACGACTAAGCTTACTTAACCCTTTGCTTTATAATTATTTGGGCAGTTCTTACTGCCCTTTTGCTTTACATCTATAACGACTAAAGTCACACTGAGCAGTAAATTCTTTATTGGTGTTGATATTCATGTTGTTTCGTTGTCAGTCCGCTTGTTGTTTTTTACTATTATTACTACTAAATGCTTGTAGTGATCCCGCGCCATCTATAGCTACACAGTGGGGAACCCCTGAAGCTATAGCGACAGAATTTTTTGATGCTTTATATAACACTGATGATTTTGAAAAAGTGAAATACTTCAGTACCAAAAAGTATGCAGCGCTACTAGACAGTTATGGTACAACAAGACAAGTTAGCAGGATCTTAATAAATATCTCTTTTGATAATGTTGATATCAGTATTAACCCTAGCAGCCAAAATGTCAGACAACAATATGAAGAGGAAGCTGATATTTCTGTTGTGTTAATAGGCCACTATGAAAATGAAAGAATAGCTGAAGTACGCTTAGTAACATTGGTTCAGCATGGTGGTCGCTGGCTAGTTAACAGTGTAAAAGAAGACAAACTAAGCCGGTCCGCTCATTAACAATGCATTAATACCGGCTCTCGCTTTAAGACTTATTATTTTTAGTACCGAAAAAGCCCTTTACCCGTTGCTGACAATCATCACTGACCAACAGTTGCTGGAACAATTCTAACTCTTTGGCTATAGCCGCTAAAGTTGGTTGCTGCAGCTGCTGACGCAGTAGTTTTTTAGTGGCTAACACAGCTGCATCTGGTAACTGAGCTAAAGTCTGCGCTTTTCCAGTAGCCAATGTCATAAGCTTATCCGCGTTTATCACTTGATTAACTAAGCCCATTTGCAGTGCTTCATTAGCGCCAAAATCTTCACCTAATAACAAATATTGCGCTGCTTTTTGGTAACCCGCTACTTGTGGTAATAACACGCTAGAGCCAGCTTCAGGACATAAGCCTAAAGCAGTAAAGGGTAATTGAAACCTGACTCTCTCTGTTACATATACTAAGTCACAATGCAATAAAGCCGTAGTACCTATACCTATAGCTAAACCATCAACGGCAGCAATTAGTGGCTTGGTAAATCGAGCTAATTGATACAAAAAAATCACTGTTGGATGCTGATCATTTAATTCGCCAGCACCTAAAAAATCTTGCAAGTCATTTCCTGCACAAAAGCTATCACTGCTGCTAGCTAGTAACACCACTTTTATCCCACTATCAGCTTCTGCTCGCTGCAAAGCCTGCACTAAGTCGCGATACATCTGTTGACTAAGAGCATTTTTCTTTTCAGGTCGGTGCAAAGTAATAGTTAATACACCCTGATTCAGTTCAGTTAAAATCATGCTTATAAACTCTTTTATTAAACAATTAACTTAATTGCCAGCTACACGACCTTCTCGACGCGGATCAGCTGCACCTTGTAAGCCTTGCTCTGTCAGCATAATGCCATGCAAGCCACTATTTAAATCTTGTATTTGCACTTTATAGCCCATCTTTTCCAGCTTAGTTTGCTGCTGTTGTAAAATGGTATCTTTTTCTAAAGCCAGATAATCATTACGATGGGTAAACTTAGGTAAGGCAATCGCATCAAGCATATTCATCCGCCAATCTAAAACCGCAATAATGGTTTGGGCAACATAATTAATAATGCGACTGCCACCTGGTGAGCCAATAACTAAGATTAATTTATTATGTTGATCAAACACCATCATTGGCGCCATAGATGAGCGAGGTCTTTTATTGCCTTGCACTTTATTGGCCACAGCTTTGCCAGCTACAACTGGCTCTAAACTAAAATCAGTTAATTGATTATTTAATAAAAACCCAGCAACCATTAATCCTGAGCCAAAAACATTTTCAATACTGGTTGTCATACTAACAGCATTACCCTTTGCATCCACAATAGATAAATGGCTGGTATTGGGCAACTCAATGGCCTGACTAGCAGCTAGAACCTGTGCCGCTAAGGGTAAACCCGCTTTAGCTTTTGGTCCTGCAGCTTTTGCATTAATTAACTTACCTCGTGCAGTTAAATAATCCTTTGCTAGCATGCCGCTAATAGGCACAGAAACAAAATCCGGGTCGGCCATATAGCGTTCTCTATCGGCAAAAGCTAACTTAGCCGCTTGGCTTAGCAAGTGAATAGCTTCCACGCTATTGGGCTTAATGTTAGCTAAGTTATATTGTTCCAGCATGCCTAAAATTTGTAAAATAGCAACGCCGCCCGAGCTAGGTGGTGCCATACCACAGACTTTGTATATCCGATAAGGCATACACACCGGTTCGCGCTGAACAGGTTGATAATTTGCTAAGTCACTAAGTTGTAATTGGCCAGAATTAACACTGGCTGTTTGCACCGCATGCGCTATTGCAGCAGCTATTTCGCCACTATAAAAACCTGCTGCACCTTTACTGGCGATTATTTCTAATGTTTTAGCATAAGCAGGATTTTTTAATAGCTCCCCTTGTTTAACCACTTGGCCATCAGGATAAAAGTACTGTCGCGATTCAGGAAACTCAGAAACACCTTTATTCCAGCCTTTAGCTAATTGCTCAGCTGTACGAGATGACACGGCAAAACCATGCTTAGCTATATTTATTGTCTCAGTAAATAAATCTGCCCATGCTAATTGACCAAACTGCTGATGGGCTTTTTCCATCATAGCTACTACACCTGGCACGCCAACCGACTTACCACCAACATAAGCACTACGCCAATCCATCACTTTATCATACTGAAAAAACAGCTTTTCTGTTGCGGCTGCAGGGGCTTTTTCACGGCCATCAAAGGTGGTTAACTGTTGATTATCGGCTTGCCAATGCAGCATAAAAGCCCCACCGCCTAAACCCGAACTTTGAGGTTCAACTAAACCTAACATCAACTGAGTAGCAATAGCGGCATCAACCGCACTGCCACCTTTGGCTAATATATTTTTACCTGCTTGTACTGCTAATGGGTGAGCAGCAGACACCATATAATGTTGGGCTGTTACCAGTTGCTGTTGATAAAGTCCGGTAGCAGCTTCCGGCTCGCGGGTTTCTTGCTGAGCACTAATAGCAAAACTGCTTAAGCCGCTAGCTAACAAAAATATAGGAATTATTAGCGTCTGTTTAAACCTAAATTGCATCTTGAAAGTCTCACTAAAATTAGAACTTTCACCCTACCCAGTTAATGCAGGAAGATCAACAAAGTTACTGCTGAAAAGTCATGCTTATCGCTGCTGTAAATCTGCTATTTATAGTAAGCTTAAGTACTAAACTGTATTTATTACTATTATTACCAATAGCTGGCAACTAGTGGCCATTAATTAGGATTATCTTTTGTTTACATTAAGCGCTTGGCTACAGCAAAACAGACGAAGCAAAACTTGGTTGGGCTTTGCTTTTATAACCATTATCAGTTGTGTGGCAATCATGCTGCCCGAGCAAATACAGCAACTATTTTTCTACCAGTATAGTGCTATAGAACAAGCCGAATATTGGCGGTTATTAACCGGACATTTAATGCACTCTAATAATTGGCATTTAGTGATGAACTTAGCAGGATTAGGCTTAGTTTACTTATTACATGGTCGTTATTACACCGCATGGTCAATTATTTTATATGTTGGTTGTACAGCTTTAGGCATTAGTTATTTATTACTATTTTTTGCCCCTGAGATTAAAGTATATGTTGGCTTGTCTGGCGTATTACACGCCTTACTTTGTATTGGCGCCTTTAAAGATATTCAACATAAAGAGCCTACAGGGAAAATATTATTTTTTGGCTTAATAGCAAAAGTTGGTTATGAGCAATGGCAAGGACCAGATGCCGATTTAGCGCAATTAATTAATGCTAATGTAGCTATTGATGCCCATTTATATGGTGTTATTTCAGGCTTTATATTAGCTTTTATGCTAAGCAGCACAGCTTTTATCCAAGCATTAAAAACCGCGACAAAGCCTAAATAAGATAACAGCCAAACTATATTAAAAGTTTGGCGCTGCACTAATGTTAAGACTTTTCCCTGTCAGTGGATGGGTAAACTGTATTTGCTCGGCGTGTAACAATAAACGTGGGCTGGCCTCGGCTATTGCCTTTGTCGCATATAAGCTATCACCTAAAATGGTATGCCCTAGAGCTTGCATATGCACCCGTAACTGATGCGAGCGACCAGTAATAGGGTTTAATTGCACTCGCGTTTGCTGCAGCTGTAAATCGCGGCTTATTACTTTCATATCAGTAACTGAGGGTTTACCACTTTGCTGGCACACTTTATAACAAGGCCTATTTTCCAGATCCGCCGCTAAAGGTAAATCAATTCGCTGTGAGTCAGCTTTAATAATACCGTCAACAACCGCTATATATTGTTTAACAACGGTTCTGACTTGAAATTGTTTACTAATATCAGATAAAGCCCGCTTAGTTAACGGAATAATCAGAAGGCCAGAAGTATCATAGTCTAATCGATGCACAATACTGGCGCTTAAAAACTCTCGCTGTAGCCGACTAATTAAACAATCTGCATTATCAGGGTGTCTACCCGGTACTGTTAATAACTTGGCTGGTTTATTAACCACTAAGACAATATCATCTTGATATAAAATTTTATAATCTTCACTACTTGCTTCTAACCTTGCTAAGGTATCAATGGCATCTGTCATACTTATCTCAATAATCATTATTACTGAGTTATTATGCCGTAAAGCTAGTCACTACTAAAGTGCTTGCAGACAAAGAGCTAGTGGCTCTGTGCAAATTCCGCTAAGCTACCACCAACTTAAAGTACAGCTTAATCCTTATGTCAGCACCTTTTAACTACCAACCACCGCAGCAACCTTGGCTTGATATTATCTTTGCAGATAAAGATTTATTAGTTTTAAATAAACCCAGTGGCTTACTCAGCGTTCCAGGTCGTGGCGAGCATCTAGCCGATAGTCTATTAAGCCGAGTGCAAGCAGAGTATGGCTTTGCCCAAATAGTTAACCGCCTAGACTTAGCAACGTCAGGTCTTGTTGTTATTGCACTTAGACGCAAAGCCGAGCGACACTTAAAACAACAATTTGCCAAGCGGCAAGTACATAAACGCTACTTAGCCGTTATTTGGGGCCAATTACAGCATCAATATGGCACTGTCGATTTACCTTTATCCTCAGCCGGTGGTGATCCGCCAAAAAATTATGTTTGTTACCAACAAGGTAAAGCCGCCATCACCCACTATAGGCTATTGCAACAATTCAAGGATAGCGCCTTAGTAGAACTAACGCCTATTACAGGTCGCTCCCATCAATTACGGGTGCATATGCAGGCTTTAGGTTTACCCATTGTAGGGGATCGTTTTTATGCTTCAGAGCACGCTTGCGCTGCTGCCCCTAGATTATTACTACACGCTGCTCATCTGCAATTACAGCAACCCTATACTGGCCAAGTACTCAACTTCAGCGCGGATAGCGATTTTGTAACTGCGGCAGGTTGTTTAATCGCTAATTAATTCATATTAATTGTTAAATTTTGCTTTTACTGCTTATATTACTTTAGCTAACTGGCGTATCTAATTTTTTCTGTGATAACAACAGTAGCCAACCTAATAATTAAGGAGTAGATATGAGCATGTTACAAGAATTTAAAACCTTTGCCTTACGGGGTAATGTGGTTGATATGGCTGTTGGTATTATTATCGGAGCCGCTTTTGGCAAAATTGTGACGTCTTTCGTTAATGACGTCATTATGCCACCAATAGGTGTCTTGTTGGGTGGTGTAAATTTTAGAGATTTAGCTATTGTTATCCAGCAGGCAACAGAAACTCAAGCTGAAGTATTAATTAAATACGGTGCTTTTGTTCAGACCATAATAGACTTTATCATTATTGCAATAGCCGTTTTTGTTGGAATTAAAGCTATAACCTCCATGAAAAAGAAAGAAGAAGCCAAGCCTAATACCCCGCCCCCTGTGCCTGAAGAAGTTATTTTATTAAGAGAGATTAGAGACGCGGTGAAGAAGTGAGCTTAGGCTTGAGTGTTTAGTGTTTAGTGTTTAGATAAAACTATCGCAATAAAAAAGCCGCTACTTTAAAGGTAGCGGCTTTTTTTATTATAAATTTTGTTCAAATAATTTAAAGATCCGGCGGTACTCATCTAGCCAGCTACTTGGTTGTCTAAAACCATGAGCTTCTACTGGGTAGAGCGCGATCTCAAAGTTAGAGTTTTCTTGCTCAATTAAGCGCTGAACTAAGCGAACGCTGTCTTGGAAAAACACATTATCATCCACCATAGGCGCATTAATTAACAATGGTTTAGTTAAACCTTGGCTAAAGTAGATTGGCGAGCTGCGCTCATAAGCGATAGGATCTATGCTAGGCGTATTTAAAATATTAGCCGTGTAAGGCTGATTGTAATACGCCCAGTCTGTTACAGGCCGTAAGGCTGCACCAGCTTGGAATAAATCAGGCTGAGTAAATAAAGCCATAAAGGTCATAAAACCACCATAAGAGCCACCATAGGTGCCGATACGCTGACGATCAACATTGGCATTTTTTACTAACCAATCTACACCGTCGGCTAAATCTTCAATCTCTGGTTTACCCATATGACGGTAAATAGCGGTACGCCAATCACGGCCGTAACCTTTAGATGCACGGTAATCCATATCCATAACAACATAGCCGTGTTGTACTAATAAGTTATGGAATAAAAACTCACGGAAATAACCTGACCAGCCCATATCACTATTTTGCAGATAACCCGCACCATGACTAAAAACAACAGCACGACGTTTTTCTGCTGAATCAGTAGTAGGTTGATACACTTTGCTAAAAATAGGTTTTGCTTGCCGCGAAGACTTAACTGCAACAATTTTTGGCGCAACTAAAGGTAATGCTTTAAATTGCTCAGAAACAGTATCGGTTAAACGGATAACCTGCTTGGCTGGACTCGCCTCCGCAACATACAATTCTTCAGGTAATAAATTTGTAGAATAACGTAGTAATAACTTAGTTTCATCTGGCGATAGCGTAAAGCTAGTACTACCCACTAAGTTAGTTACCTGCTCAATAGCATTAGTAGCTAAATTAGCCCGATAAACATTATATTGGCCTGGATGCGCCATATTAGCTTTAAAGTAAATATAGTTATCGTCTTGGGTTAACGTAGGTTCGCTAACTTCAAAAGTACCTTTTGTTAGTTTTTGAGCTTTGCCTGTTAAAGTTTTTAAATACAAATGAGCATAGCCTGACTCTTCAGATAGATAATAAAGCGCTTGACTATTATTCAACCAACCAAAATCATTAAAGGCGTAATTTACCCAAGCCGTATCATGTAAACGATGTTGTGGCACAAAACGCTGTTTTTTAAGATCTATAGTTGCTAACCAACGATCTTTATTGTCAAAGGCTTTTAGCATTACAGCGACTTGCTCACCTGAAGCATGCCAACGGATTGCTCCTTGGCTCCAATACCAATCATTCATTAAACCTATATCACGAATGATTTTTTCACTTTTATATTTTTCACCTTTTGCTTTTGCATTTTCGGCCTTAACGCTGGCTAACACATCTTCATTATAGCCAGGCAAGCTTGCATAGCTTAACTCGCTCTGTTCACCATTATTTAAATTGATTAACCATAATTTTTGCGGTTCTGGACTGGCATCATTCACTCTTGCTCTAACCGGCTGTGCAGCAACATCACCATTAGCAGTAATATAATTAGGCATTATGTCTTTGTCGTTGCGCTTAGTCGCTTTGCGAGTGGCTAATACAATAAAGTCTGCAGCAGGTGATAAGCTGGCCTCTACTATTTGTATGCCTTTACCTAAATAAATAGGCTGTGGAGTTAAGGTTTTATTTTGCTGCTGTAACTGCACACTAGACTTATGTCGGTCTAGTTTATTTTTATGGCTTAAAGCAACATAATTAATAAGTTTATGCTGTTCTTGGGCTAAATAACCTTTAGCAACTGTTGGTGCTTCTGGCGCCTGTTCAGTTTTTAAATTGGCTAGCTCGCTACGTAAACCTGTACTTAAATCAATAGCAAAAAATTGCCAACCTTGACGATAAGCTAGACGGCCATCAAGTAAAAACTGAGGGCCACTTTGTTTAGCGCTATCTTGAGTTAATTGAGTAATCTTGCCTGATGCCATGTTACGTACAAATAGGTTATCGGCAAAAGTGTACGCTTGGATAGTTTTATCTCGATTAAATACGGCATTAGCTGCACCCATAGTATGAACTTGACTAAGAGACACTAGCTGACCATTATCAGTCCCATCTAACGGCCGTTCAAACCAATCACGGTTCTCATTACCTTGTTGTTTTCGTTGATAAAAGACGGTTTTACTATCTGCCGACCAAAAAGCTCGCTCTGGTTGCCGCCCCAACCAATCTGGATCAGCCATTATTTGTTCTAAGGTTAATTTAATACTGGGATCAGCTTCAAATACTGTGGCAACACTAACAGTTTCAGTGTTATAAGTTAGCGGTTCATATTTTTTAGCTTGCAATGGTGTTGCAAACAATAAACTACAGAGCGCAATACTCAGGGTGGATTTAAGTATAAGTTTCATAATAGTGTGCTTTTGCTAATAAAAGTCCTGTTGTTATACAAAGCTTATTCAATTAACGCAACCATATCCACTTAAGATGCGGCTATTGGCTGTACAAATACGACTATTTGGTATCTCGTTATAAGCCTTAAAGTAACCAGTTATTTTAAGGCTTTAGCTCTAACTTAATAAAGCTGTACCGCCTTTTAAGTTATATACTTCAGTAAAACCCATTTCAGTTAAGATCTTGCAAGCCACTAAGCTTCTGTTTCCCGAACGACAAACCAATAATAACGGCTGTTCAATATTCAACTCGGCATTAATTAAGGCATCGGCTAATTTAGATAAAGGGATTTCTTTAATTTCTAATTCATTTGGCAAATATAAACTTAAAGCGCCTGCACTTTGCTCATGCGGTTCACGCACATCTATCACTTTAGTATTGGGCTTTTGCTGTAAAAATGCTGCGATATTTTCTGGTGCTATTACATCAGTAGCATCGGCATAGCTCACCTCAACTAAGCCACAAAAGTAATTGCTAACTTGTTGTAGTTTAATAGCCTGAGCACGAAGTTCTGCTTGCCACTGCTTGGCTGGTAAGCCTTGCAATAGCTGAGCTAATAAAGGCTGCTCGGAACACGCAAGACGAAGAGTAGTAAAAAAGCGCTGTGCATAATCATGACTAGACAACAATAAGCATTCTTTACCTACTTTTTGTGCTAATAACCTAATGCTGTTCGCTAAATCATCCATATTGCCGCCGACTAAATCAGTACGCCCTATGCCGCCAGGTAATATAACATCACCAACAAAAGCTGCTTGAAGCTGCTCTTGTTTAGTCAATAAAATACTAATAGCTTCTGGCGTATGGCCTGGCGTTTGGCATTTTTCTAACCGATATTGGCCAACTAAAATGCTTGTTTGCTGCAATGGCCAGCCTAAATTGTCCACCTTTTGCTTTTCATCTTCTAAACCAGCCAACATAAGCAGTTCACAACGAGCAGACTGATGATCTTGGTGAATATGGGTATCTAATACAGCGACTAAGTCTAAATTTTGTCCCAAGACAATATTAGCGATACGACTGGCTAAGGGCAAAACAGGATCTATCACCACCGTTTGACGGGTTTCAGCACAGATTACAATATAACTACATAAAGCTTCATGTTTTAGCTGAATTAAACCATGGGCATGTAACTCTAATGTAGGCGTGGCATCGGTTAAGACTAAACAGTGCTTACATACAACGTCTGCCAGTTGAGCAATACGTTGACAAGCCTGTTCACATTCTTGCTCGGTCATTGCTGGGCCAAATGAGAGCCTTATCGCGCCTTGGCTGCGCCATGCTTCTAATCCCATAGCGTCTAAAACAAAGCTACTGGGCACTTTTGAGCTACAGGCCGAGCCTGAACTCACCCGAATACCCGCAGCATCAAATAAATCCATAATATCTTTGCTGTAAAACCCTGGCACCGAAAAGTTGATAGTAGTTGGTACTATATAAGGCTGGTCACTGTTTAATACTAAAGCAGGAAAAACACTCCGTAAAGCAGCTAATAAATGTTCGCGATAACGCCATAAAGTTGCATCATCTTTAAAAGCAGAATCGGTGGTTTTAGTTAACTCAGTAAAAACAGCATGCAAAGCTGCAATGCCAGGTAAGTTTTCAGTACCAGATCGCAAACCACTTTCTTGGCCACCACCTGCAATAAAAGGCTGATAAGGTGCGCCATCCCGAACGTACAAAAAACCAATGCCCTTAGGGGCATATAATTTGTGACCACTAAAAGGCGCATAATCAATACTGGTTTTTGCAATATTTAAAGCCATCTTCCCCAGCGCTTGTACACAATCAACCATCCAAAAAACATTAGGATTACTGCTTCTAATCAGCTTTTCTAGTGCGACTAAATCTTGTTTAACACCCGTTTCATTATTCGCAGCCATGGTGCATACCATAATGGCTTTTGCTAAATTATCAGCTAAGAATTGGTAATCAATAATGCCATTTTTATCTACAGGTATAGCTTGAATGGTGGCATTAACTTGTAGAACGTGATTCCAGTGTTTTAAACTTTCTGGTACAGCTTTATGCTCAGTTGAACTATATAACAGTAATGCCTCTGGACCTATTTGACCTTTATCACGAGCAGACTGTAGCGCCGATACAATAGAGGTTTGAATTCCTTCGGTCGCGCCTGAGGTAAAAACAATATCGCCGCTGGTTGCGCCAATTAACTTTCTAGCCAGGGCGCGGGTCGTTTCAAGTTCTGCTTTTGCTTTAATACCTGTTGCGTGGCTACTACTTGGGTTACCAAAACTACTTTGCATGCTATGCATAGCCGCAGCGGCGGCCACTGCTAATACCGGTGTAGTAGCATTATTATCTAAATAAACTTCGCTTAATGACGACAACGGTCTAATTGATGACATGAAAGGCAGCCTTATAACTAATTAGCATAATATATAGCGCAATATCATAACCGCCTTGGTGTACTAGCTCAAGGTAGGATCTAATTTGTTTTAAGCTGATAGTAAAACTATTAAAGTATAGTGGCATTATAAACAATAAACCGCCTTACGGCGGTTTATTAAAATATAAGTTACATACTTATTACTCAATTAAATCTTTAGGAATTTCTGGCCGCAGTTCAGCCCACACTAAACCGCTTTCACGGCCATATTTACGCACAGCAAATACTACTTCATCAAACTTGCCATTTTCAGCATGTAGCTTAATTTGATTATAATAATTACGAGCAACTTCACGCGCTTTAGGATGAGAAAAGTAAAAGCGCGCTATTTTATTATACAAGCCACGAAAACCATTTAAAATTAAGACATAAATACGGTTAGCAGAATGTAATGCTAATTCATGATTTAAGTTGTAATCAAACTCGGCATAAGCTTCAGCCGTATCATCAAGCAACTCTGCGCCAGCAAACACTTCTATAACTCGCTGGGCATTATTCTTAATAGCGCCACGAATATAAATTGCACTGATATTGGTTCGCGCAGATAACAGCTCGTCAACCAAATCTGGCATATGCTCTTCATCTAAACGAGCTAAAGTCTCTAGAATATTTAAGCCTGATGTTTCCCAAAAATTATTAACTTTAGTAGGTTTGCCATGCTTAATCGTTAACCAGCCGTCGCGGGCTAAACGCTGCAATACCTCACGTAAAGTAGTACGAGTGACACCAATCAATTCCGACAGTTCGCGCTCTGCGGGTAAAATGGAGCCAGGTGCAAACTTGCCATTCCAAATAGAATCGACAATATATTCTTCTGCGAAACCGGCTGGGCTTTGCGCTTTTATCAGGTTGGTCATGCGGATCTATCCGTCTACTTATTGAATTAAATTCTACTGATTGTACCAGAGCTTAATCAGTTAACAAGGCATCTAAGCAAAATAGACGGCTTAAACGCTAATTGTAGAACAGAGAAAAATACCGTAAATTAGCCGGCATCAAGCAGAAGTACTATAAATAAGGTTATCTAATGTTGAAAAAAGTAAAATTATTATCTAGTAAACGCTTAAGCTGGTTATTGTTAATAGTCTCTATTGCCGGGTTACTAGCAACTGCATTGTATTTTCAGCATGGCATGAATATTCAACCTTGCATTAAATGCGTTTATATCCGAGCCGCCTTTAGTGGCATGTTGGCTGCTGCAGTTATTGGTTTTTTTGGCGCAAAAATAACATTTATACGCTGTATTGCTCTACTGGGTGTTATAGCAGCAGCTGTATTTGGCTTAATACAAACAAATGAATTATTAGAAATTGAACGCATTATCGCTGCTGGTGGCTTTTCAACTTGCTCGTTCTTTGCCGAATATCCTAGTTGGCTACCGCTTGAACAGTGGTTGCCCGCAGTGTTTGAGCCAACAGCTAGTTGCGGTGATGATAGCTGGCGTTTTTTCGATCGTAGTATGGCCTTTTGGACCAGTATAACCTTATATGGTTATATTATTATTGTTACTGCTTTTTTACTGTGCCAAGGGGTTAAATTAAATCCAAACCCTTATAAAGGGTAAGAATTTAGAACAACTCAAAATAAAAACGCTCTGTGATTACAGAGCGTTTTTAACTAGAGATAACTAATTGCTAAGCAGCTTAGATAATAGCTAATAATTCAACATCAAAGATTAAAGTACTAAAAGGAGCAATCGCATTACCTGCGCCGCGCTCACCATAAGCTAATTCATGCGGTACATATAAACGTAACTTAGTACCAGGTGTCATTAATTGTAAGGCCTCGGTCCAACCAGCGATAACACCAGACACCGGAAATTCTGCTGGCTCACCGCGCTGGTAAGAGCTATCAAAGACAGTACCATCGATTAATGTACCGTGATAATGAGTACGTACTGTTGATTCCGCTGTTGGTTTTTCGCCATCTGCGGCACCAGCAGTTAACACTTCATATTGCAAACCTGACTCAGTAACTGTTATTTCAGCACGTTTAGCATTTTCAGCTAAAAAATCTGTACCAGCTTCAGCTAATAATTGTGCTTTTTCAGCTTGTTGAGCTTGCATACGTTCACTAATAACGCCAAATGCTTCACGAATTTGCTCATCAGTTACTTCAGGATCCTGTTCAGTAAATGCCGCTTTTACACCAGCTGCTACTGCTTCAATATCTAAACCGTCAAATGGATTATCAGCTAGTTGCTGCCCCATTTGTAAACCAATACCATAACTTGCATGTTGTTCTAAGGTTGTGAATTTATCTGCCATGAGTCCCACTTTATTTATTTTGGCTAATTAAAGCCAAGGTTAATTTCGCCACGCAGTCTAGCGCAAACGAATACTAATGTCTTGTTAAGCCGATTATTCGCTTGCTAACTTCTGAACTTGCAGCCAAATATTTTCTACGCTAGCTTGATCTGTTTTGTCTAACTCACCTTGGCTTATTGCCTGTTGCAAACTAGTATTTACTTGGTTAATTACATCTTTGGCAGTAAAAGCAGCACCACTTACTTGTAAGGTGCCTACAATAAGATCGAAGTGCCCTCGTAAATAGCCTGATGCAAATAACTCATCATCAGTGGCTACTGGCACTAACTGGTCAAAAAAATTGGCCACCTCATTGATATACACTTCGGTGCTACTACTTACACTATTGTCTAGGACACTATTCATGCTACTCCTCTTCCTCCCAGCCTAATCGATACATAACATAGTCGTTATAGCCGGTGAGTATATTAATTAAACCTGCTAATTCATGATCTAAAGCAGTATCTCCCGTATCAGCTAATAATGGCCGACCTTGTAACTGCTCTAGTTTTTCTTTAGTGGCTATGACTTGGATATTGCTACGACCTAAACAACGTATTACTTTAGGTGATAACTGCTGATTGCCTCGGCCAAAAACATGGCCTTGACCACCGATTAAAGTAATAATTAATTGACTAGGATAACCATCAATTAAACTAAACAACTGATCTGCTGTCACATCTTGAGCTATTAATTGACCATTTTCGACTACATCTACGCCTAGCAAAGTGTTATCTAAACCTAACTCTTGCATAATAGCAGCCACTGTTGACCCTGAGCCCATAACATAGCGCACGTTATCTTCCATTTGCTCGCTAACATAAGCCGCTAAATCTGCTAAGACTAATTCATCTGATTCTTGGCCGCCTGCTTTTACACTTTGCACATAACGTAATTGCGCGGGTATACGCATCTCACCAAAACGCCTTGCTTTAACTATTCCTTGGCGAAAAGCTTCCTCATCAATGTCCATGACATCTGCACTGTCTAACGAGACTAGTTCACCAGCGACCAGTTTAGCGACTAATTTACCTGCTGCTGTGGGTGATATGGCATAAACGCCAGAATGAATTTTTACTCCGGCAGGAATACCTAATACTGTTGTTTTTTCTGCGACAACATGACAAATATTTCTAGCTGTACCATCACCACCGGCAAATAAAATAAGATCTACTTTAGCATCAACTAAAGCTTGGGCAGCTAGCTCGGTATCTTGTGCTGTACTAGGACTGGCCTTGGGTTTATAAATAATCTGATAGGATAAACCCAACTGTTTACAGACATTTTCACCCATATCACCCGCTACGGTATAAACTTCAAATTGTGATTTTAATGCCAGTAGTTCAGTTAGAGTGGTTTCGGCTCTATTCATTGCTTGTGGTACAGCACCTAAGGCTAAAGCTTGTTCAGCTTGGCCATCAGAGCCTTTTAAGCCCACACTGCCCCCTAAGCCAGCTAAAGGATTAATAATTAAGCCTAAACGAAATTTTATAGCCATATCTTTCCTCAACATTCAGATAAAACTGACCTTAAAAATGGCCGTTATTGTATAGGCATAACACTAAATTTCCCAGCTATGCCTGAGTTAATCTTTATTAACAGCACTGCTTGTATAACTGATCGGACTACTTTAGAGTAATTTTGTCGGCTAACAGGATTAAACAGCAATGGGATACTAAGATAATGAAACAACAACTTAATAAACTAAAACAACAATTTAGCCAGAGTCCCTATCCCGATGTTGCACAACGCGTGCAATGGTTACAAGCCTTAGAGCAAGCTATACGACACTATGATGATAAACTATGCCATGCCCTTAGCATTGATTTTGGTCATCGCAGCATGGATGAAACCAGGCTGCTTGAGATTATGCCGACCTTAAGTGGTATTGCTTATCAAATAAAAAACATTAAACGCTGGATGCAAGTTAAAAACCATAAGGTGCATTATAGCTATAAACCTGCCAGTAATAAGCTAATGCCGCAACCCTTAGGTGTAGTTGGCATCATAGTGCCATGGAATTATCCTGTTTTTTTAACCACAGGTCCCTTAATGGCAGCCTTAGCAGCTGGAAATAAAGTGATGCTAAAGCTGTCGGAATATACTCCAGCTACTAACAGTGTTATTACAGCTATGCTTAGCGAGTATTTACCAGATCAAGTGGTTGTTATTGAAGGCGATGCCGAAGTTGCTGCTGAATTTTCTAGCTTAGCTTTTGATCACTTGCTATTTACCGGCTCTGGCAATATTGGCCGTAAAGTTATGCAAGCTGCCGCAGCAAACCTAACGCCGGTAACCTTAGAATTAGGTGGTAAATCTCCAGCTATTATTACTACAGATGCCGAACTAGCGTTAGCTGTACCTCGCCTATTATTT
This sequence comes from Rheinheimera sp. MMS21-TC3, assembly GCF_032229285.1. Taxonomy (NCBI): domain Bacteria; kingdom Pseudomonadati; phylum Pseudomonadota; class Gammaproteobacteria; order Chromatiales; family Chromatiaceae; genus Rheinheimera; species Rheinheimera sp. MMS21-TC3. The sequence goes on along the minus strand of NZ_CP135084.1, from coordinate 1,441,411 downwards.
GGTAAAACTGCTAATGCCGGCCAAACCTGTGTAGCACCAGACTATTTATTATTACCCCGTGAGCAATTAAACGACTTTATCCAGCAAGCAAAACGCTGCTTTGTACAGTTTTATCCTAAAGGGGTGCAAAGCGAAGATTATTCGGCCATTATTAATGAGCAGCAGTATTCACGGTTACAAACTTATTTAGCCGAAGCCGAACAAGCCCAAGCTGAAATTATTGCCTTAGACGATCAGCACTGGCAACAAGCAACACAGCGTAAGTTGGCACCACAGTTGGTAATCAATGCACCTTTAGAAACAGCACTTTGGCAGCAAGAGATTTTTGGCCCTATCTTACCTATCATGTTATACGACAATATAGAGCAAGCAATTAGCTTTGTTAACCAACAACCAAGACCGCTTGCCTTATATTTATTTAGTCCATCTAGCACCTTGCAACAACAAGTTCTACAGCAAACTCATGCTGGTGGTGTCTGTATTAACGATAGTTTAATGCATGTTGGCCAAGATGACTTGCCCTTTGGTGGCATAGGACCATCCGGTATGGGCGCTTATCATGGCGAGGCTGGCTTTTTAACTTTTTCTCATCAAAAAGCTATTCATAAAAAAGGTCGTTTTAGCAGCGGTACTTTTGTCTACCCGCCCTTTAACCGCGCTGTATTTCGGCTTATTATGAAATGGTTGTTGCGCTAGGTATCACCTTAGGTAAGCTAATGGCAATTAGAGTAGCAAAAAAAGCTAAAGCTGCGGCGGCAAGAAAGGTATTACTTGCCCCTGCGCCATCTTGCCATAATATACCTGAAATATAAGCGCCAATTGCACCACCCCCACCGTAAATAACACCGGCATAAAATGCTTGGCCTTTGCTACGCAACTGTTTAGGAAAAAACTGCTGAATAAACTGCATGGCACAAGAGTGCGCTATAGCAAAGCTTCCTGCATGTAACATCATACTAAAGGCTAATAACCAAGCGTTATCTGCCACCGTCGCCACTAAGGTCCAACGTAAAATCGTTAAACTATAACAAATACTCAATAACAGCTTATAACTTCGATTACGCATTATTTTGCCAGCAAAGTAAAAAGCAACTATTTCAGCAACTACCGCCACACCGATAAATAAACCTGTTTCAGTACCACTATAACCAAGATCACGACTATATAAGGTAAAAAAGCCATAAAAAGGGGCAAAGCTCATTTGGATTAATAAAGCAGCGCACATAAAGCGCAGTAATAATTTGTTTTTTAAGACATCTGAAAAACGTTCACTAACCGTTTTAGTATGCAAATTTAAACTAACTGCTGGTAACAAAAATAAACTAGCCAATAACAGCATTAAAAACATTAAAGCTGAAACCGGTAAGAACTCACTACCAAACAATTCAAATAACCAGCCACCAAATAGCACTAACACTATATAACCGACACTGCCAAAACTGCGCACTCGACTATAGGCTTGAGTGTCATCATTTAAAAAATGAAAAGCTGATACCTCTAACTGCGGTAAAATTGCCGTCCAAAAAAAGCTAAATAATGTAAAGCCAATCAATAGTGGCCAAAATCCTATATTGGCAAAACTGCCACACCAACCCAAAATGGCTAAAAAAGCCCCAGTGCGCATAATTACCAAGGGCTTACCGGTGCGTTCTGCAAGCGCTGCCCAGATATTAGGACCAATAATTCTGCTGCCCATTACAATAGCCAGTAATAAGCCAATTTCAGCAGAGTCTAGGCCTCGACCGTCTAAAAACAAGCCAAAATATGGAACAAAAACACCGAGCACACCAAAGTAGGTGAAATAGGCCAGCATTAGCGCTGACCGAGCTGAAACAGCAGACATGAATTACCTAAAGTTACTTTTAAAGAAGCTTATTAATTATAGCTTTTGTCTAACAACTAGCTAGGAGTTGTACGCTTGGCTTGCCAATAATATAAGTTAACTTATTGACATTATTTACGAGCTATATCTGGCGTTGCCACTTGAACATGAGCATTTTGCGCTCTATGACGAAGGTAATGATCCATTAGTACTATTGCTAGCATAGCTTCAGCTATAGGTACCGCTCTTATACCAACACAAGGATCATGTCGACCTTTAGTCAACATTTCAATTTCATCACCCTGACTATTAATACTATTACCTGGAATACTGATACTTGAAGTAGGTTTAAGTGCCATACTCACGGTAATATCTTGCCCCGAAGAAATACCACCTAATACGCCACCAGCATGATTAGCACTAAAGCCTTGCTGACTTAATTCATCACGATGAGTAGAGCCTCGTTGCTCTACAACAGCAAAACCATCTCCTATTTCAACGGCTTTAACGGCGTTAATACTCATAATGGCATGAGCAATATCAGCATCTAGCCGATCAAATACTGGCTCGCCCCAGCCTACAGGCACATTAGAAGCCACAACATTAATTCGCGCTCCAACTGAGTCGCCGGCTTTCTTTAAGTCACGCATGTATTGATCTAACTCGGCAACTTTATCCACATCAGGGGCAAAAAAAGCGTTATTATTCACTTCATCCCAATCTAGCTTTTCCATTTTAACTGGGCCAAGTTGGGCTAAATAGCCCCGTATTTGCACACCACATTGCTCAAATAGATACTTTTTAGCAATAGCGCCAGCTGCTACTCTAACAGCAGTTTCACGAGCAGATGCTCGACCACCGCCTCTATAATCACGAATGCCATACTTATGCCAATAGGTATAATCAGCATGGCCTGGGCGAAACACATCTTTTATGTTTGAGTAATCTTGTGAACGTTGATCTGTATTTTCAATCAACAAGCCTATACTGGTGCCTGTTGTAGTATCCTCAAACACACCCGATAATATTTTTACAGTATCGGCTTCACGCCTAGCAGTTGTATAGCGCGAGGTGCCAGGTTTACGCCGATCTAAATCTAGTTGTAAGTCTTCAGCCGTTAAGGTCATACCCGGTGGGCAACCATCAACAATGCCACCTATAGCAGGGCCGTGGCTTTCACCAAAAGTAGTGACTTTAAATAATTGCCCTATACTATTGCCGGCCATTGTTACTCCTTAACTGATTAACTGACATTTCGTTTAAATTGCTTACTGTTCAAAATAATGCAAACAGCGCTGTAGTTCCGCTTTGGTAATAGCAAAGACACCAATACCACCATGTTTAAACTCTAACCAGTCAAATTGTACTTCTGGCAGTTGTTGTTGTAATTGCACCATGCTATTGCCCACTTCACAAACTAAAACACCACCGTCATTTAGGTAGGCAACAGCTTGAGCTAAAATACGCCTAGTTAAAGCTAAACCATCTTCTCCAGAAGCTAAACCTAGTTCAGGCTCATGCTGATATTCCGCAGGTAAATCGGCCATGTCTTCTGCATCAACATAAGGTGGATTGGTCACTATTAAATCATATTTGGTACCAACTAAAGCATCATAGCCATCAGATAAAATAGGATAGACTCTATGCTCCAAATTATGCTGCTCAATATTAAACTGAGCAATTTCTAGAGCATCAGGGCTAATGTCTACGGCATCAACTTCTGCTTCTGGAAAAGCATAAGCACAAGCTATAGCAATACAGCCCGATCCAGTACACAAATCTAAGATATTGTGCACAGCTTTGCCCTGCAATTGGCCAGAAAACTTATCAGCTATTAGTTCAGCTATAGGTGAGCGAGGAATTAACACTCGTTCATCAACATAAAAAGCTAAACCAGCAAAGTAAGCTTGATTAGTTAAGTAAGCTGCTGGTAAACGCTGACTTATACGCTGCTGCAATAAATCAACAAAAGCTGCTCGCTCTTGTTTAATTAAACGAACGGTTAATAGTTTATCATTAGTTAAAGGGGGTAAATGCAACACAAAGCTTAATAGAGCTGCTGCTTCATCCCATGGATTATCTGTGCCGTGGCCTAAATAAACATCAGCATGATTTAATTGGCTAACGGCAAAGCGTAACCAATCGTGCACAGTTTCTAGCTCAGCGATAGCATCTGCTATACACTCAGCGCTTAAAAATAATTCGCTAGATTCAGCCATGGTTTAGATAAGCTCTTTTGTAAAAATCATTCATATTAAGTAGACTTGCACGATGCAGAATAAAAAAACTAAATTAACCTCAGCATCGCAGGACGTTACTGCCGAAGATAGTCAACTATTTCGCCAGTCCATAGCAGGCGCTAGGCCTATTATACAAGATAAGATACCGCCTGTTGCTACTGTGAGCAAGCAAAAAAGACGTGCGGACGTCTCTGCTAAAGCCGTTTTAACCGATTTATTTTACTTTTCTGATCAATATGAAGGTTATGTCCATCATAATGGCAGTCAAAGCTATGTCCAAGCTGGCGATGATGTATATTTAAGTGGCCGCTTAAAACGTGGTGAGTTTCAACCTCAAGTCATTTTAGATTTACATGGTTTAACTTCAGCAGAAGCTAAAAATGAACTTGCTGGCTTACTGGCTTATTGTGAGCAAAAGCATCTTAATTGTGCTTGTGTTATTCACGGCAAAGGCTTAGGTATTTTAGCCCGTAAAGTGCCAAACTGGCTAATTCAACACCCTAATGTACGAGCTTTTCACACTGCACCTAAAAGTTGGGGCAAGCACGGTGCTTTATTAATATTACTTAAAGTAAAAGCTTAACTTAATAGCGCTAAATCTGCAGTATTAAATAACTTAACTAACTGACCTCGCTGCTGTGGTTTATAATCGATACAGGCTAGCTGTGCTGGGCTAAAAACCGGCGTTTGGCTATAGTCAGTAAATTGAGCAACTAAAAAACTCACTAATGGCATATGAGACACAAGTAATACTTTAGCGTCTGGTTTAGTCGCTAAAAAAGCATCCAAGTAAGACTGCAGCATAGCTACATCAGCTTCAGGCACTAAATCTGAGATTAAATTTAACTGGCTATAATTAGGTTGCTTAGCTAACATTAACTCTGCTGTTTGCTTAGTACGCAAATACGGACTAGCCCAAATATAATCAAAGCTACCATATTGCTTATACAACCAAGTTGCCATCTGCTTTACATCATCTATCCCTTTAGTTGTTAAGGGTCTTAATTTGTCAGCAGACGCTATAGGCGCAGCTTCGCCATGTCGCATAATTACAAGATTTACCATTAAAAAAACACCATACTACTTAATAAACCCTGTTTTGAGATATTAGCAGTTAACAAAATGCCAGCGGCACATTACTGAGTTTAAATTGTGCGCTATCATAAAGAAAACTCGCACCAAGTGTAACTGTTAATAATGCATATAAACTAAAAGTTTTATTACTAATGGCTATGACAACATCTTACTACCAAAGTATCAAGCTCAAACATCAATGTTGAGACAAAGGGATCAAGTTTGAAAAATCAACAACTATTGCAAAGTGTAAACGATCGGCGTAGTTATCAGCATTTGCTACTTGAAAACGGGCTTGCCGTGTTGTTAATTCAACAAACCGATGCAAAAAAAAGTGCCGCAGCATTAACGGTAAATGTTGGTCACTTTGACGATCCTAATGAGCGGCAAGGTTTAGCCCACTTTCTGGAGCATATGTTGTTTTTGGGTTCAAAAAATCACCCTAAGCCCGGTGAGTATCAGCAGTTTATTAGTCATCATGGTGGAAGTCATAACGCTTGGACCGGTACTGAGCATAGCAGCTTTTTTTTTGATATAAATAATGACTATTTTTCTCAAGCAATAGCTCGGTTCTCGGATATGTTTACTCAGCCGTTATTAAGCCCTGAACATATTGAAAAAGAACGGCACGCTATTGAAGCCGAGTTCAGCTTAAAGCTTAAAGATGATAGCCGACGTATTTATCAAGTACACAAAGAAACCGTTAACCCCGCCCACCCTTTTGCAAAGTTCTCTGTTGGCAATCTCTCAACCTTAGCAGACTTGCCTAATGAGAGCCTGCACCAAGCAGTAGTGCATTTTTTTCAGCAACAATATAGTGCTAAGCGCATGACTTTAGTTTTAGTATCACCCTTACCTCTTGATGAGCAGCGCCGATATGTTGAAAAGTATTTTACGGCAATCGCTAATCAACAACCAGTTAAGCCTATGCTAACAGAACCGCTTTATTTACCTGAACAACAAGGTATTCAATTAAATATTAGGCCACATAAAGATAGCCAAAAACTTGTTGTCAGCTTTGCCCTACCCGACATCCAGACTTGGTATAAACATAAAATTATTAGCTTTTTAGCTCATCTAATAGGTGATGAAGCCGATGGCTCCTTACTCAGTTACTTAAAACAGCGTGCTTGGGTAAATCAACTTAGTGCCGGTGGCGGTATTGATGGCAGCAATTATAAAGATTTTACCATAGCTTTTGAACTAACCGATCAAGGCTTAAGCCAACGTGATGCTATAGTTAGCAGCTTATTTAGTTATCTGGCTTTGCTTAAATCTAAGCCTTTACCTATAGATTTATACCAAGAAAAACAAATTCTCTTAGAGTGGGCCTATTTATATCAAGAGCCCGCCGATGAGTTAGAAACGGCCAGCCATCTATCAATTAATATGCAACATTATCCCGTTACCGATATTATTTTTGGTGATTACAGGATGGAGGCCCCAAACGAATCTTTGTATCAGCATATTTTACAATATTTTTGCAGTACTAATATGCGCTTAATGCTAGTGGCTTCTAAGGTAGCTGTCGATAAACAAGCTCAGTGGTATCATACTCCTTACAGCACAGAGCCTATAGCTACTGAATTATTGCAACAACTCAATCAAGCCCCCCTGCTTGCTGAACTACATTTACCTAAGCCTAACCCTTACCTAACTGACAACCTTAGCCTCTTAGATAAAAGTGCCCATATGGCAATACCTAAACAGCTGCTAGATACAGAATTTTTATCCATTTGGTATAAAGCAGACACTGAGTTTAATAGTCCTAAAGGCCATATTTTTGTTCAGTTAAGCCTAGCTAATAGCCAAAAAAGCAATAGCCATCTTGCTGCAATACGATTATGGGTGGAATTATTTCAAGATAATATAAACCAAGAGTTTTATCCTGCTACTGCTATCGACTTAGTTTATAATGTCCATGTCCATCGGCAAGGTATTAGCATTCATACCAGCGGTTTGGCTGCCAATCAGTTGTTATTGTTAACAAACTTACTTGAGAAGATGCCAGAACAGCAGTTTAGCCCGCCTAGGTTTTTAGAAATTAAACGGCAGCTTATCAGGCACTGGAAAAATAGTAGTAAAAGCAAACCTGTACCTAAGCTATTTGGCCAATTGTCTGCTATTTTACAGCCATCAAATCCAGAAATAATTGAGCTTGCTCAGGCACTAGATACTTTAAGTTTTAATGAGTTTATGCAGTTTCATAAGTCGTTGTTTGAAAAAGTACATATAGAAAGTTTAATGATTGGTAATTGGCTCCCCACAGAGGCAAGTAAATTAACCGCTAACCTTCAACATTGGCAACATAAGTTTGCTAATGCTGCTCCAACTGTCGCAAACCCTGTCTATAAAATTCAGGGCCAAGGTCCTGTTTGGCTACAAATAGAAACAGAACATGACGATCATGCGCTAGTTATTTACTTACCCGCACAAGAAACAACAGCCGTCACTATGGCATTATTTATGTTAGCTAACCATGTGTTATCAGCAGAGTACTTTCATCAGTTACGCACTGAGCAGCAACTAGGCTACTTAGTTGGTACTGGTTATGCACCAATAAACACTTTGCCTGGCATTGTTTTTTATGTGCAATCTCCCACAGCAAACTGCCATCAACTATATCAAGCAACTGTCGCTTTTTTTCGTTCATTCTTAAAGGAAACTGAAAATTTATCGGCCAGTGACTTTGTTGTAATGAAACAAGGCTTACAAACTCAATTAAGCCAAACTGACGGTAGTTTAGGCGCAAGAGCTAAGCGCTTTTGGCTAGCGCTAGGTCAACAAGATTACTCCTTCAGCTTAACCGAAAATATACTTCAAGCTTTAACTCAGTTATCTTTAGAGCAATTTATTGCTTTTTTACAGCAACTGTTATTAGCGGAATATGATGTTATATTCTTAGCTACAGACCCTAAGCCTGCATTAGCACACATTAAAACCAGTAATAGCTCAGAATTAAAACAGCTATTACAACAAACAAAAATTGCTTTTGACAGTTTAAAAAAACTTAGCTAACGTAGGCTTATTAAAGCACAGTTAGTAACACTCACTTTTAGATAACAAAGCTTAAAACTTGACCAGTATCTAGCTTATTTTTGCTGTTTTGGCCGTGTCACTTATATGCTGTTAATGGAGACGGTGTGCAATTATATATATCAACAACAGCCCTAACAGTTGCCGTTTTAACCTCTCTTTTAGCTCTTTATAGTGTTATTAAGGCTAGACGCTCGCAAGTTAAGCTTATGCAAAGTGAAGAGCAACTGCGTTTATCTCTTTGGGGTAGCGGTGATGAATTATGGGACTGGAGAATTGACCAAGCACAACTATATCGCTCAAGCTCATGGAAGGTTCCGGTTGAAGAAAGCACTAATGCCGCCGACTTTCCTCCTAACAAGCAACAAATTCACCCTAATGATCTGTCTCGGGTACAAACTTTACTACAACAGCACCTAGCAGGAGAAACTGAGTACTTCGAAGCAACATATCGTATTAAAAGCAGCAACAATAACTGGACTTGGGTACTAGATCGCGGCAAAGCGGTAACTTTTGATGCTGAGGGTAATGCGACTCGAGTCACCGGCACCCTAAGAAATATTCAGCATTTAATACAAGCCGAAGAGCAAATGCAATTATTAGTTCGGTGTTTAGAAACAATTTCTGATGCTGTAATGGTTTGCGATCACAACTTTACTATCTTAGATGTTAATCCTGCTTTTAAAAAGATCACGGGGCTATCCCAAAAAAGAGTCATAAATAAACAATTTCAATTAAGCTTACATTCTAGTGATTTTATGGCGGACATCCGCACCAAGTTAAGCCAAAACGATCATTGGAGCGGAGAGATCCGTGAGCAACGGCCTAATGGTGAGATCTATTATGCCAAACTCACTTTCGATGCAGTTAAAGATGAACAACAACAGACCAGCCAATTTGTAGCTGTATTATCTGATATTACTGAACGTAAAAGACGTGAAGTAGAGCTTAACAACTTAGTTAATAAAGATACCTTAACCGGCTTACCTAATCGCAGTGTGTTTATACAGCAATTATCAGCCATTGTGACCAGAGACACTGAGTATGCAATATTAGCCTTTGATTTAGATAACTTTAAAAAAATAAATGACTCTTTAGGTCATGAGTTAGGTGATAACTTATTATGCAAAATTACCGCCCGCTTAAGTCAAATAGCTCCCTATAAAGACGCTTTATATCGATTAGGCGGCGATGAATTTGCCATTTTAATTCAACAACCCAAAAGCACTGCATCTGTAGAGTCGATAGCAAAAGATTTATTAGTTTTAATTAACCAGCCATTTTTTGTTAATAAGCATGAGTTAGCTATTAGCTGTAGCATAGGTATCGTCACTTATCCTAAACATGGCAAGGATGCTCAAGTATTATTACGTAATGCTGATACTGCTATGTACAACGCAAAAAGCCAAGGTGCCAACCGCTATTTATTCTTTAATGACTCAATGAATCAATTAGCAGTTAAACGCTTACAAATTGAAAACCTAATCCGGCATGGCTTAAAAGAAGATTACTTTTGTGTTTATTATCAACCTAAACTGAATATTACTACTGGCGAGTTAGCAGGTATGGAAGCTTTGGCTCGTTTTAACACGCCTAAAGGTGGCTTAATTAGCCCTGCTAACTTTATCCCAATCGCAGAAGAAACTGGCCAAATTGTTGAGATTGGTGAAGTCATACTACGTAAAGCCTGCCAAGACGTAAAAAGCTGGATAGATCAAGGTTTATTTAGTGGTAAAGTTGCTGTTAACTTATCCTCGCGCCAATTCTCTTTACCTTATTTATGTGAGCAAATTGACCAGATCTTAGCAGAAACTGGACTTGCTTCGTTTCATCTTGAGCTAGAGATTACCGAAGGAACTGTTATGCAATCTCCTACTCTAGCTATTGAAACTATGAAAAAGCTCCGAGCTCGTGGTATGCATTTAGCTATGGATGATTTTGGTACCGGATATTCTTCATTAGCTTATTTAAAGCAGTTCCCACTTAATACCTTAAAAATAGATAAAGTTTTTATCGATGATTTGAATACAGCTCGTGGCCGTAATATGGTAGACACTATTGTTACTATTGCTCATAACCTTAATTTAACTGTTGTTGCAGAAGGTGTTGAGCAAGCAGAGCAAGTAGAACAGCTACATAAATTACGCTGTGAGATTATTCAAGGTTATTATTATAGTAAGCCAATTAGTGGCAATGAGTTTAAACTGTTACTACAAGATATAAAGCAAGAGCGGCTAGCATTAGCCATGAGCAACAGTTCATCTAAGTCTTGAGGTTTGTCCTATCTAAAAAAACAGCGCCATTTAGGCGCTGTTCATGTTAATCCAGATCGGTTTCTACATAAGAAAAATCATCACTGCCATCAGCAAGTTTCTTTTTGCCAAATACAGTATGAAACTTGCGCTTTTCAGCTAAACGATTTTTGTACTTCAGCCAGGTTTTTTCATATATGGTCGTAGCTGGCTCTTCGCCTTTGCAAACAGCTATAAACCTCTGCTCTTCATCATTTGCTGGCGCTCTTGTTCCTTGCTCCAGCTCGAACATTGCTAAGCCATGCTTCTCGAGCACATTACCCTCATTTAGTGTAAAACGCCCAGACCGAGTAAACCCTTTAGGGAAATTACGGTCATCGAAAAAGCGACGGTGACTGACAAAACTTTGTTGCATCACTTTTTTCCTCTAATGTTGTTAGAACTTAGTTCTAACCAGTTGAAACTGTGCGGAGTATGGTTAACAATAAACTTATCGTAAAACAAAAACTTTTTATCGACACCATAAATAATTCAAAGAGGCAATTTTGGACACAGAGCTACTCAAAACCTTTATAGAAGTTCAGCGCACTCGCCACTTTGGTCAAGCTGCAGAAAACTTATATTTAACCCAGTCTGCAGTCAGTTTTAGGATCCGCCAATTAGAGCAATATTTAGGCGTAATGCTATTTAGCCGCCATCGTAACAATATACAATTAACCGTAGCAGGTGAACGCTTATTACCTCATGCAGAATCTATGTTAAGCGCTTTGCAGCGGGCTAAGCAAGATGTGGCTATTAGTGCAGAATTAACCCAGCCCTTCTCTATAGCTGGTACAGCGAATATTTGGGATGCATTTTTGCTACACAGCTTCGTTCGCAGTCAGCACTTGCTGCCTAATATGTGTTGGCGGGCAGATTTATTAAGCCGTGAACAAATAGTACGGCAAGTACAAGAGAGAAGCTTAGATTTGGCTGTATTGTTTGACGCACCTAAAGCAGATGATATGCAAATTGAAAAGTTAGGTGATATTAGTTTAGTTGCTGTCAGTAGTTCTAGTTCAGCAAGTTTAACCAATTGGCAGCAAGATTATATTAGTATTAGTTGGGGTAGCAGCTTTAATAGCCAGTTTAATCGTCTTTTCCCTGAGAAGCCAAGCGCCAAGCATCAAGTCGGCAATGCCAAAATAGCGTTAGAAATGATGCTCTATAGTGGTGGTAGTGCTTATTTACCTAAAGCAATGATACAGCAGCAACTCAACCAGCAGCGTTTATATTTAGTCCCAGAAGTCCCAACCATTACCAAGGGAATATATGCAGCATTTTTAGCCAGCACTGCTAATTTAAAACAGATAGAGGTGATAACGAGTCAACTAGCCCAGACTTTATTACTTAAAGACTAAGCTTTATAACAGGCAGACAAATCACCTCTTACTCGTAAGATATTCAGACGCTTATGACTATTAAATAAAGGTATCAATAACGGTCCTAAGCAGATAGCAGCTAAAGCCCAGCGAAAAGCAGCCATACCACTACGCATAGCTGCAATATAGATTCCTACTGCAGTACACAGCCAAATAACAGGTAATAATAACACTTAACTACTCCACTTATTAACTAGGTAAAGTATACACCACCACTAGCATCAGTACTGTTACATTTTTGTTGGTTCTATTTTATTTTTTAATTAAAAAAGGCATGTTTTACAACATGCCTTTTTGCTTAAGCTTTATTAACTATTGATAAAATTTTTCTTGCTGCTCAGCCATTTTTAACAGTAGCGGTGCTGGCGTAAAGCGAGCGCCAAAGCGGCTTTCTAAGCTGCGCAACTGAGCAATTAAGGTTGTCACACCTATACTATCGATATAACGGAATGGGCCACCTAAGAATGGCGGGAAACCAATACCAAATATCGCACCAATATCACCATCTCTTGCACTACTAATAACGCCTTCGTCTAAGCAGCGAACCGCTTCATTTAACATTTGCACCACACAGCGACTGCTTATATCTTCTTGGCTTAAGCGTGATACTGGCGTAACAGCAAGTAAATTATAAACCGTGCTATCTACTTGCTTTTTCGCTTTCTTATTTTTGCCATTATATAAATAAAAGCCTTTGTCATTCTTTTTACCTTTGCGATCATCCGCTAACAGCTTGTCAAAGGCCGCAGGAGCAACAAAACGCTCACCTAAAGCGTCACTTAAAATAGGTGAGATCTTAGCCCCTACATCAATGCCTACTTCATCTAATAACGCAATAGGGCCAACCGGGAAACCAAATTTAACTAAAGATGTATCAATGCTTTCTATTGATTCGCCTTCAAGTAAAATATTGGCCGCTTCATTCATATATAAAGCTAAAATACGGTTCACATAAAAACCCGCACCATCTTTAACAACTATAGGTGTTTTGCCTTGTTTTTTAGCAAAAGCAACGGTAGTTGCAATAGTTTCAGGCGATGTTTTGTCATGGGCTATTACCTCAACCAGTGGCATTTTATCAACCGGAGAGAAGTAATGTAGGCCAATAACATTTTCAGGGCGTTTAGCGTTCTCTGCTATCTGACTTATAGGTAAAGAACTTGTATTGCTGGCAAAAATAGTCTTGTCATGAGTATGCTCTTCAATCTCAGCAACCATTTTCTGCTTTAAGCTTAAATCTTCAAATACCGCTTCAACTACAACATCAACATCATGAAAACCGGTATAATCGGTTGTACCGCTAATTAGCATCATCTGCTTTTGCAGGTCGGCTTGGCTAATAAAACGACGATCACGCTTTTTCTTTAGTAGTGAATAACTGTACTGTAAAGCGTTGGCTATGCCTTGCGGGTTGATATCTTTTAATCTAACAGGAATACCCGCTTTGGTTGCCGTTACATTAGCAATGCCCCCACCCATTAAACCGCCGCCTAAAACGCCTGCTTTATGAATTTGTTGCGGCTTAATATCACCGGCACCGGTTTCTTTTTTCATTTCAGTTGTTGCAAAGAAAATACTACGTAAAGCAGCAGATTCTTTAGTCATACATAACTGGCCAAAAGCTTCGGCTTCTGCGGCTAAACCAGCCAGACGGCCTTGCTCTATCCCAGTTTGAATAACCTCTAAAATTTTAATAGGCGCAGGATAATTACCCTGTGTTTTACTTAGCGTTTGTTTACGTGCTTGGTTAAATACAATATTGCGACCAACGCTAGTTTGCTCTAAAAACTTATCCATTAATCCCAGTTTACGATCAGCACGCTGTGGCTTACCTTTTAAAGCCAGCTTCACTGCAGCTTCTAGTAAAATAGACTCAGGAACCACATCATCAACTAAGCCATATTTCTTAGCTTGGGCAGCACGAAGTTGCTTTCCGGTTAACATCATATCTAAAGCTTTTTGCAAACCAACCAGCTTAGGTAAACGCTGAGTGCCGCCACTGCCGGGTAATAAACCTAATTGCACTTCAGGTAAGCCAAGTACCGTTTTAGGGTTAGTTGTTGCCACACGAGCATGACAGGCCATAGCAAGCTCTAAACCGCCGCCTAAACAAGGGCCATTAATCGCCGCAACTAAAGGAATACTGAGCTGTTCAAGTTGATTAAACATATCTTGGCCCATAGTTGCAATGGTTTGTGCTTCTGTGGCTGTTTCGCAGTTATCTAACATTGAAATATCAGCACCTGCGATAAATGAGCTAGGCTTACCACTAATAAATACTAAACCTTTTAATTGCTTATTGGCTTTAATCTCTGATAATAAAGCGGTAATTTCATCTGCGAATGAGGCTTTTAACACGTTCATAGATTCGCCAACGATGTCCATGGTAATTACACCTATTTGGTCATCACGAACCGCTAAACTAAAACTATTGCTTGATGTCATTATTCTGTCTCCACTATCATAGCCGCTCCAAGTCCACCTGCAGCACAAGCTGTTGTTAAGCCTACACCACCACCGCGACGATTTAATTCATTTAATGTTTGCACAATTAAGCGGGTACCTGTGGCAGCAAACGGATGGCCATAAGCTAAAGAGCCGCCATTAACATTAAACTTATCCATATCTATTTCACCAATGGCTTCACTGCGGCCGAGTTTTTCAGCGGCAAATTTCTTACTAGCAAACATTTTTACGTTAGCTAAGGTTTGCGCAGCAAAAGCTTCATGCATTTCAATTAAGGTTAAGTCGGCTAAGGTCATACCTGCGCGATCTAAAGCTAGCGGTGTCGCATAAGATGGGCTCATTAACATATCTTGTTTAACGTCAATCGCAGCAAAAGCATAACTACGAATATAGCCTAATGGCTTATAACCTAAGGCTTTAGCTCTACTTTCTGTCATCATTAATACGGCTGAAGCCCCATCTGTTAATGGAGTACTATTTGCCGCAGTAACAGTGCCATGCGCACGATCAAAGGCTGGCTTTAATTTAGCGTAAGACTCTAATTTAGAGTCTTGACGAATATTATTATCCATCTCCAAGAAGCGCGAATACGGCTCTGGATAAGCGGCCATCACCTCTTGTTGCATAACACCACTTTGCCACGCCGCCGTTGCTAAAGTGTGTGAGCGATGCGCTAAAGCATCTTGCTCTTGACGACTAATATTATGGCTTTTCGCCATTTGCTCGGCAGTATCGCCCATAGATAAACCGGTACTGTATTCGGCAACGGCTGGCGGTACAGGTAATAAATCTTTTAATTTTAAGCGACGAAAGATAGCGATACGCTGACTCAAGGTACGAGCCTTGTTTAAATCAACAAGGGCACGCGCTAAGGCTTTACTGACACCAATAGGTAACACTGAGCTAGAATCTGCGCCACCGGCAATAGCAATTTCTGATGTGCCTGCCATCATGTTTTCTAATACATTTGCTACTGATTGAAAGCTAGTTGCACAAGCACGGCTAACACTAAACGCATCAGTATGTATGCTCATATTGGTGCCCAATACAATTTCCCGAGCAATGTTAGGTGCTTCAGGCATTTGCACTACTTGGCCATAGACAACCTGTTCAATTAATTTAGGGTCAATTTCAGTACGAATAAGTAACTCATTAACCACCATTTTGCCTAAATCTAACGCTGAAACCCCATGAAACTCAGTCGCTTGTTTAGCAAAGGGTGTGCGTAAACCTGCAACAATAGCTATTCTATCACCACCGCGAGTTGTTAATTGTATTGGCTTCTTCATCGTGTTCCTCAATCTAAATTAACAGGTCTGACCTGTATTCTATTATCGATTGTAACCACAGTTGCTGAAAATTAAAACACTTGTTTTAATACAAATTGAACCTTATATAAGATATAACGTCATAGCCTAGCTTGAAATTTCTTGTTTTGGGTAAAAAGTAATCATTAAATCTTAATAAGACTCTACATTAGGGTAAGCGCATTATGGTAAACGCATTTTCCGGTTTAAAAACCTATCTTGACAGTCAAGTACTAGGGCAGCCTGAACTCACAGAAGGCATTTTATTAGCACTTTTAGCCAATGGACACCTTCTGGTAGAAGGCCCTCCTGGCCTTGCAAAAACTCGAGCCGTAAATGCACTAGCTGATGGTGTTGAGGGCGAATTTCATCGCATTCAATTTACGCCCGACTTACTACCAGCAGATTTAACCGGAACTGATATTTATCGCCCTGAGACCGGACAATTTGAATTTCAGTCTGGCCCTCTTTTTCATCATATAATCTTAGCAGATGAAATTAACCGTGCACCAGCAAAGGTACAATCGGCATTATTAGAAGCTATGGCCGAGAAACAAGTAACTGTAGGTCGCAATACCTACCCGTTACCTGAATTGTTTTTGGTGATGGCAACCCAAAACCCATTAGAGCAAGAAGGAACTTATCCCTTACCTGAAGCCCAACTTGACCGTTTTTTATTGCATTTAAAAGTAGATTACCCTGATGCTGCAACCGAGTTAGCCATTTTGCAATTAACTCGCAATGAAGCTTTATCTAGCGAAGGCGCAGCGGTAACCAGCATAAGCCAAGCCGATATTTTTGCCGCTCGCAAAGAAATATTAAAGTTACATATGGCCGATGGCCTAGAGCAATATATAGTCCAGCTAATTATGGCAACTCGTAAACCTAGTACCTATAGCGATAAGTTAGCCAGTTGGATTGCTTATGGTGCTAGTCCTCGTGCCACTATTGCTATTGAGCGCTGTGCTCGAGCTAAAGCTTGGCTTAGTGACAGAGATTATGTCACACCCGATGATATCCAAGCTGTATTTCATAATGCATTACGCCATCGAATTATATTAACCTATACCGCTGAAGCCGAAGGTATTACAACTGATGATGTTTTAGCTGAAATTTTACGTTTGGTACCTTCAGCCTAATGTTAGCTTCAGAATTCTCTGCCCAACACTGGCTTAGCCAAACCCAAGCCAGTGGTAGCACTTTAGGTTTACCAGAGCTGTTATGGTATCAGCGTTACACTAAAGTGCTAGATTTAAGCCCGAAAATGGCCATTCAAAGTAAGTTGGCTGGCACCTACTTGGCTAAAAGTAAAGGCCGAGGTATGGAGTTTGACGAGGTGCGTCATTATCAAAACGGGGATGATGTTCGCACTATCGACTGGCGGGTAACTGCTCGCACAGGCAAGGTGCATACTAAGCTGTTTCGTGAAGAAAAAGAACGACCAGTTTTTATTTTTACTGATCTAAGCAGCAATATGCACTTTGGCTCAACTTTATTATTTAAGTCAGTTCAAGCGGCCCATTTAGCAGCACTTATTGCTTGGCATGTTAAAAAGCGAGGCGATAAACTTGGCGGCATAGTATTTAGCCAACAGCAGCAACGAGAATTAAAACCACAAAGCCGTAGCCTTGGTGTTTTGCGCTATTTTCATGCCTTAACTGAAATCCACAATACGCACAATAATAAGGCTAATCATGTTGCTAATAGCAGCGGCCAAAATAGCATTACATTTACTACTGCGCTGGCTCAATTACGCCGTTTAGTTCATCCTGGCAGCTTAGTCTATATATTGTCTGATTTTAGTCAGTTTAATACTGATGCGTTACGCCACATTAGGGCAATACGACAGCACAATGAAGTGACTTGCTGTGCTATTAATGATCCACTAGAGCTTAGTATCCCCGCTTCAAGCTCTGGCTTAGCTGCTGTTAGCGATGGCCTACACAGTGGCATTGTAGAGCTAAGCAATAAGCAGTTACAGCAACGTTATGAGCTACAGCAACAAACTAACCAACAACAATTACAGCAACAATTATTATTAGCTGGCTGTAAGTGGCTAAACATAACCGCAGCAGAACCTATTTTAAGCCAATTAGAGACTCGTTGGCATGGCTGATCTTAATACAGTAAATAATATGCTTAATACTGAGATGATGAATACTAACCCAGCATTAGCTTCTTTAGCCGATATTGTAGAGCCTGAATTTACAGTCTACTTTGGCTTAGCACCTATCTATTGGCTGTTATTAATATGCACTATAGCTGCATTAGCTTTTACAATTTGGAAACTAATACAGCGCCATCGCTACTGGTTAGCTAAACGACAAGCCATAGCGCAACTTGACAAGTTACAACAGCAACCTGATACAGCTAATCAAATCAATCTATTACTAAAACGTGTGCTGCAGCATTATCAACCTAAACATCCAGCGCTATCGGCTAACACTGAGCAATGGCAACTTTGGTTAGCCAAGCACCTATCCTTGCCGCTGCCTAATTTAAATATACTACTTTATAGCCCAGCACACTCAGAAGCTGAACTTAACCAATTTTATGTTTTTGCCAAACAGTGGTTAAACCAATACCAAGCACAAGATGACTATGAGTTGCCAGTTCCTGCTGTAATGAGTCCATTAGCTGTAATGGTTAATGAAAAGGAGCAACATCATGCTTGATTTTGCTTACCCTTGGTTGGCATTGTTAATTATTGTACCGTTATTTTTGCGGCCAAAAAATAAAAAAAACAATACGAGCACTTTATATTTACCCCCATTGGCTAAGTTAGCCGATGCAAACACAACCGAATCTAGTCGTTGGTTTAGTGCAAATTCCATCTTAATGTTTGTTATATGGCTTGCCCTTGTTATCGCTTGTATGCAGCCACGTTGGTTAGGTGACACTCAAACAATACCACAACAAGGTCGTGACTTAATGTTAGCGCTCGACTTATCCGGTTCAATGGAAATAGCCGATATGGTTACCCAAGGCAGAAATATAAACCGACTAGAAGCCGTAAAGTCTGTTGTGAAAGACTTTATACAACAGCGTCAGGGCGACAGAATTGGTTTAATATTATTTGCTGATGCCGCTTATCAACAAACACCACTAACCTTTGATTTAATTACAGTAGAAAAAATGCTCGATGACAGTGTGCTGGGCTTAGTCGGTACCCGCACAGCTATTGGTGAGGCCATAGGCTTAGCCGTAAAGCGTTTAAACACTTATGAAAGTTCCAATAAAGTATTAATTTTATTAAGTGATGGTGCTAATACTGCTGGCAACATTCAGCCTTTAGAAGCCCTTACTTTAGCTAAAGCTGCTGGGGTTAAAATTCATACCGTTGGGGTTGGCGCAGAGAGAATGATCCAACAAGGATTGTTTGGCCAACGTGTAGTTAATCCATCGCATGATTTAGACGAAGTACTATTGACGCGATTAGCTGAAGAAACCGGCGGCCGTTACTTTCGTGCTCGTGATTTAAGCGAACTGCAAGAAATTTATAAATTATTAGATCAATTAGAGCCAATTACCCGAGATAGCCTAACCTACAGACCACAAAAAAGCTTATTGCATTGGCCGCTGACGTTAGCGCTACTCTGCTCTTTTTTATTAGCTATACGGCAAATTAATTGGTGGAGAATAATGCAACATGTTCGCTGAGTTTCATTTTTTGCGGCCAATCTGGCTGCTCGCTATTATTCCGGTCATATTATTGGCGCTGTTACTTTATGCTTACCGTCGCGATCAAAGTCCGTGGCATAGCTTAATTGCACCTCATTTACAGCCGCTGTTACTTAATAGTCAACAAGCTTTAAAAAAACAGCCTTGGCTATTTCCCAGCCTAATATTATGCTGGTGTATTAGTGTGCTGGCTTTAGCTGGCCCTAGCTGGCAAAAATTACCTCAGCCGGCTTTTGGCTTAAAAAAAGCCACGGTTTTAGTATTAGACATGTCAATGTCGATGCGCGCAACCGATATGGCACCCGATAGATTAACTCAACAGCGTTTTCTGGCTTTAGACTTTACTAAACAGCTTAAAGAAGGTGAATTGGGCTTATTAAGTTTTGCTGGTGATGCTTTTATAATTGCGCCGTTAACACCCGATCATAATAATATCAGCTTACTTATTCCTGATTTGCAGCCAGAGATAATGCCGGTACAAGGTTCAAATTTATATGCCGCCTTACAACAAGCTGATAAATTATTAACCCAAGCCGGCTATCCTCGCGGCGATGTAGTGGTATTTACCGATGGTTTTGACGATAACAGCTACAACGACATCCAAAAGCTACTTAATTCTTGGCCACATCGACTATCAATACTGGGTTTTGGTTCAACCGAAGGGGCCCCTGTGCAACTGGCAAATGGCGAGCTATTAAAAAATGTTCAAGGGGCGGTAATTTTACCTAAAGTACCGCAACAGCAATTAGCTAGCCTAGCCAAGCGACATGGTGGTATTTATGCCAATGCCAGTATTGATGGCCAAGGCATAAAACAGATTTTAGCTCAAACACCACTAAGCGCATTAGACTCAGCCGAGCAACTACAACAAATACAAGGCGATCAATGGCAAGATGCGGCTATTTATTTAGTATGGTTATTAATCCCCCTATTACTATGGCAGCGTCGTTATGGCTCTTTATTAACCTTGGTTATATTTATATTGCCTGCACCTGCAGCACAGGCCATAGAATGGCGCGACTTATGGCAAACTCAGCAACAGCAAGCTAGACAAGATTACCAAAATGGTGACTTTGCTGCAGCTAAAGGAAAATTTACCGACCCATTATGGCAAGGTAATGCAGCTTATCGGGCTGGTGATTATCAAACTGCAGAGCAGGCTTTTAATCAAGCCGCAACCCTAACTAACACTGCAGAGGCTTGGCATAACTTAGGCAACAGTTTAGCTCAGCAGGAACGTTATGCCGATGCAGCTAAAGCTTATGAGCAAGCCTTAGCTATAAACCCTGAACTGACTGCAGCGGCAGATAATGCAAAGTTAATGCAGCAATTGCTTGAACAACAGCAGCAAGAGCAGCAATCTAATAATCAAAGCTCGCAGTCAGATCAAGATAAGCAACAACAGTCTGGTCAGCAAGACCAAGAGCAGCAGCAAAACTCAGAGCAAGATCCCGCTGAAAATGCGGAAGATAACTCAGCACAAAGTCAACAACAATCAGAAGGCTCTAACGCTGAACAAGATCCAAACAATAATAAAGCCCAGTCTGAAGCAAACAATGCCCAGCAAGCCAACGAAAAAGAGCAACAAGCTAGGCAGCAAGATACAAATAAAGACAAGGCCAACGAAGAGCAAATGCAACAGCAAGCTGCAATATCTGAAGCTTGGCCAGATGCCACACCAGAGCAGCAGCAACAATTAAATAATTTATTGCGTAAAGTTCAAGATGACCCCGCGTTGTTATTGCGTAATAAAATGTATCTTGAATATCAGAAACGCCAACATCAACGCTTACCTAAAGGAGTCGTTCAACAATGGTAATCCGCACCTTATTGCTTTTGGCTTTGTTGTTTTCTGCTTCAGTGCCAGCAGCCAGCCAGCTAAGTGCAGCAGTTGATAAAAATCCAGCTTTATTAAATGAGCCTATTACTTTAGAAATCAGCTTAGACGCCAAAGTCGATGCTGCTGCTATAGATTTTAATGTTTTAAAATCAGACTTTACGGTAATGATGCCTTCTGTTAGCCAAAGCATCCGTAATATTAATGGCAATACTAGCCAAAGTACCTTATGGAAAGTGGTTTTAGTCGCTAAAGCAGCCGGCGATTATACTATTCCCAGCTTTAGTTACCAGAACCTAACCACTGAGCCAATTAACCTGACTATTCTTGCTGCAGACAGCCAGGAAAACTCATCAAACACCGAGAATAAAGAGTTGTTTTTACAAAGCGAAATTGAGCAGAGTCAACTTTATGTTCAGCAGTTAAGCTACTATACACTTACCATTTACTCTAAAGAAGAGTTCCAAAACGCATCTTTAACAGAGCCAACTTTAGAAGGAGCTATCATCCAAAAAGTTGGCCAAGATGTTGAAGGAACAGAGTTAATTAATGGCATTCGCTACCGTACTTTTAGCCGTCGTTATGCCATCACACCGCAGCAAAGTGGTCATTTTAGTATTGCCCCCCCTGTTTTTAGCGGCGAAATGATAGATCGAGCGAGTAGACAATATGGTTACTACTCTCGTACCAAAAGAGTATTAGAACAAGCTCAAACTATTGCCATAGAGGTGCAGCCTATTCCTGATAGCTTTCCTTCCCAAACAGCTAACTGGTTAGTTGCAGGCTTAGTTACTCTGACTGAAGAGTGGTCGCCTAATGTAACAGAACTAACTGTTGGTGAACCTATAACTAGAACTATCACCTTATCTGCTGTAGATGTGGCTGAAAATCAGCTACCTGAATTAACACTAAGTTTCCCTAATTCTTTACGTTTATATCAAGAGCAACCGCAAGCTAAAAGTGCTGAGCGCAATGGCCATATTATTGCCCAAAAAGTTTTTACTACTGCTGTTATAGCCACAGAGTCAGGTAAAGTTAGCCTACCAGAAGTCTCTTTACCTTGGTGGAATAGTAAGACTAATCAATTAGAAAGCGCTGTATTGCCTGCAAAAACCTTTATTGTCAGCCCTGCGGCAAATAGCCAAAGCACTAATTCTATACCAGCCGCTAGCCAAGATAATATTGCTAGCACAACTCTGCCTATAACATCGACTAAGCAATCTGCTGGAGTTAATAACTGGGCTTGGACATATAGCACTAGTGTTATTTTGCTTATTTGGGTAGTTACGCTATTGCTGTTTTATATTATGTGGCAATACCGAGCACCTACTACTTCTGCACAACCTAAAATAACTGTTGCCAAATTTAATAGCCATGCCTTAAAGACGGCCTGTCAAAACAATGAACCAGAAGTCGCTAAGAAAGAGTTATTACGCTGGGGCTATCGTTATTTCAATCAACAGTTTACATCATTAAGCCAATTAACAGAGCAACTAACCTCGGCAGCATTAATTGCAGAAATAAATCAACTTAATGCCGCTTTATATGCTAATAATGTAAGCACGTGGCAAGGTCAAGGCTTATGGCAGCAATGGCAGCTATTTAAGCCTAATATGACTAAAATAGCTAAGTCAGCTGACTTAGCGCCCTTATATCCAAATGATATCTAAACCATCCATAATGAGTTGAATAACCTGTTTTATCATGCCAGTTTAAAAGGAAGCACTAGTATATAAAGCAGCAACTTGTTAGCATAAAAACAGAATATATAGACCTAAAGCTATAATTAGGCCTTTGTAAATTGTTTTGATTTGCTGAAATTCATTCAGCGCAAGGAGATATGGGTTTGGAAATAGGCACCATTATATCACTAGCATTATATTTTATCGTTATGCTTGGCATAGGGCTTTATGCCTATAAAACATCGACTGATGATGTGTCTGGCTACATGTTAGGCGGCAGAAAACTAGGTCCAGCAGTTACGGCCTTATCGGCAGGCGCATCTGACATGAGTGGCTGGATGTTAATGGGTATACCTGGCGCTATGTACATTTCAGGTGTTAGTAGTGGCTGGATAGCAGTAGGTTTACTGATTGGCGCCTATTTAAACTATTTTGTTGTAGCGCCACGGCTAAGGGTTTATACCGAAATTGCTAATGACTCTATAACTATCCCCGATTTTTTTGAAAACAGATTTGAAGATAAAACGCGGATCTTACGTATTGTTTCTTCAATCGTTATTGTTGTTTTCTTCACCTTATACACCTCTTCTGGTGTTGTAGGTGGCGGCAAGCTATTCGAGAGCTCCTTTAACTTAAGTTATGAGCTAGGCTTATATGTTACTGCCGGTGTCGTTGTTGCTTATACCTTATTTGGTGGCTTTTTAGCGGTAAGCATGACCGACTTTGTGCAAGGCTGTATTATGTTTATCTCATTGGTATTAGTGCCGGTTGTTGCTATTGATCACTTAGGTGGTTTTAGCTCTGCAATGACTCAAATTAGTGCTATAAATCCTGAGTTTTTAAATCCTATCTTTGATGTTAAGGAAGGCAAAATATTAACAATATTAGGTATTGTTTCAGCTCTATCTTGGGGGTTTGGTTACTTTGGTCAACCACATATTATTGTCCGATTTATGGCAATTCGCTC
Source organism: Rheinheimera sp. MMS21-TC3 (assembly GCF_032229285.1). Classification (NCBI taxonomy): domain Bacteria; kingdom Pseudomonadati; phylum Pseudomonadota; class Gammaproteobacteria; order Chromatiales; family Chromatiaceae; genus Rheinheimera; species Rheinheimera sp. MMS21-TC3. The sequence continues at coordinate 1,417,626 of NZ_CP135084.1, read as the reverse complement.
AATTAAAGATATAAAAGCTGCACGCCGTATTGGTATGAGCTGGATGCTCATTACACTGATTGGTGCTATGGTAACCGGTTTAGTGGGTATTGCCTATGTCGCAAAAACACAAATGACATTGTCTGATCCAGAAACGATCTTTATTGTCTTTTCACAGTTTTTATTTCATCCGTTAATTTCAGGCTTTTTATTAGCGGCAATTTTAGCTGCTATTATGAGTACCATTTCTTCTCAGTTACTCGTTACCTCAAGCTCACTAACTGAAGATTTTTATAAAGTATTTATCCACCGCGATGCTAGTCAAAAAGAACTAGTACTTGTTGGTCGCCTTTCGGTGCTAGTGGTTGCATTAGTCGCTATAGCCTTAGCCTATGATAGAGAAAGCTCTATATTAACCTTAGTGAGCAATGCCTGGGCTGGTTTTGGTGCTGCTTTTGGCCCCTTAGTGATTCTAAGCTTGTTTTGGAAGCGTATGACCTTTGCTGGCGCTCTAGCCGGTATGGTGAGTGGTGCGGTGACAGTTCTATTTTGGATTTATGCCCCAGTATTAGAAAACGGTGCTAAATTAAGTAGTCTTGTCTATGAAATTTTACCGGGTGTCATTATTAGTACCTTAACTATTATCATTGTTAGTAAGTTAACAAAGACACCAGCACCTTCTGTACTTCAGGTATTTGATAAAATGCAACATGAAGTTAAACAGGCATAAATAATCAAATACAGTTAGGTAGAATTTATAACTACCTAACTGTATGCTTTTTGGTTATATTTGCTTTAGCTATATCATTTAGAGAATAAATTTCTATGTATTTTTATGCTGCACGTCAACCCATATTGACTAGGGATAAAGAGCTTTACGCTTATGAATTATTATTTCGTGACGGTGTTGTGAATGCATTTCCTAACATTGACGGTAATGAAGCAACATCTCGCATGATCGAAGGCAGTCAATTTAGTTTTGGTTTAGATGATTTTCTAGGCGATAAACTTGGATTTATTAATTTTACATTACCAACCCTACTTAAAAAGTTCCCAAGTATGTTGCCAAAAGAGCAAGTAGTGATAGAGATACTTGAAACAGTTCAACCTAGCAAAGTTTTATTAGCAGAATGCGTAGAATTAAAAAACAATGGTTATATTATCGCACTAGATGATTACGTCCATAAATCTGTATGGCGTCATTTTTATCCCTATATAGATATTATTAAAATTGACTTTCGCACCTCAAGCATTGAACAAATGAATGAGGTAAAGCAAGCGATAAGTGATTATCCTCATATTAAGTTATTAGCAGAAAAGGTAGAAACCATTGAGGAGTATAATACTGCGATGGAAATGGGCTTTACCTACTTCCAAGGTTACTTCTTTGCTAAACCTGAAATGCTAAAAGCTAAGGCTCTATCACCAGCGCAAACCACCCTAGTTGAACTTTTATATGAAACTTCTCGGCCTGAAATAGATCTACGCAAAATAACCCAAGTTTTTGAACGAGATGTTAACTTATCTTATAAGCTATTACGCTATAGTAATTCGGCAATATTTAAGCGCAGAGCGGAAGTAGAAACCATTAAACATGCTTTAGTTGTGCTTGGCCAAGCAGAATTAAAAAAGTTCCTTTCACTCTTGTTTGCTTCACAAATTAATAGCGACAAACCGGCTGAACTTATGCGGATGTCAATGACACGTGCTCGTTTTTGTGAAGAACTAGCTGCCATTCAAGGTAGAACTGACACCTCTAAAGCATTTTTAACCGGGTTAATGTCACTGATGGATGCTATTTTAAATGAATCTATTGAATCAGTAATGGATAAATTGCCTTTAGCCTCTGAAATCAAGTTAGCACTAACCGAGAAAAAAGGCATATTAGCTGGCTTTATTGCTTTAATTAAAGCTTATGAAGCTGCGCACTGGAGAAACGCAAATATTATCATTGAAAAACTAGGCCTTGAGAAAGATAAAGTCCCAAATGCTTACCATACAGCAGTGCAGTGGGCTAATGAACAAATGAAAGCTCTGGCTGATTAGCCAGAGTTTTAACTTAATTGTAACTAATGTACGGGCTAATTTTAGCCGCTAATTTATTGCCTATACCTTTTACATTTGTGAGTTCATTACTATTTTTAATAGCGCCATTTTTAGCAATATAATCTAATACAGCTTGTGCTTTACTCTTACCTAATCCAGGGATAGCCTCCAGTTGCTGTAAGCTTGCCTGGTTAATGTTTAATTTTTGTATTCTCTGCTCTGCAGCATCAGCTTTATTTAAAGTGGTAGAGCTTTTAGTATTGGCAAAACTTGCTGATGCCATCAACGTAAGTAGAGTTAACGCTATTGCAACAATTAAATTTCTCATCATTATATCCTTATGATTAAGTATAAATTTAAGTATTTTTGATACTGCAAACTACTCATATTGACTTTAATAAAAGGTAAAAAACACAACCAAAACTGCAAAAATCTAAAGCCAATTTATATAAACTAGACAATATTTTAACTTTTGCAAATAATTTGCAACTTTTTGCTTTGGTTATTCAAGAGAAATATTCAGCACTAATTAATGCAGGCTTCTTTATGCTAGTCATATATAGGTTAAAGGCAGTATTTTATTAAGCATCATCTGCTTTAGCTTAGGTTGATGATTGCTGTCGAATTAATAGTTCGGTAAAGTACTATCAGTTTTATGGAGACTATAATGATTGCATTAAGAGTAATACTGCTATTGGTCGCACTGCTGCTCACGCCCCTAGTACAGGCGGCAAAGCCTACAAATAAAGTATTAATCAGCAAAGAGCAGGCTGTTACTTTAGTGCAACAGCATTATCAAGGCAAAATAATGAAACTCAGGGCCGATAAGCGTTATTATCAGGTCCGAGTATTACAAAATGACGGACATGTCATTACGGTTTTGGTTGATAACCAAACGGGTAAAGTACATAAGGATAGAAGTTAATGCGTGTATTAGTTGTGGAAGATGAAAACTTATTAGCCCAGCAAATAAAACAACAATTACAACAACAACAATTTAGTGTTGATATTGCTGCTGATGGTGAAGAAGGCTGGTTTAAATTATCAGAATATCCTTATGATCTTGCTGTTATTGATATTGGCTTACCTAAGCTAGATGGTTTAACTTTAATTCGCAAAGCTCGCCAAGAGTCATTAAAAACTCCAATCATTATTTTAACTGCTCGTGGCAGTTGGCAAGAAAAAGTAGAAGGTTTAGATGCTGGTGCTGATGATTACCTCACTAAGCCTTTTCATACAGAAGAACTACTTGCTCGTTGCAATGCATTAATTAGACGTGCAGCTGGCCAACCAGAACCAACTCTCTCTGCTGGTGCTATTGCCTTAAATAGCCGTACCCAGCAAGTATGGTTACACGAAGATGAGGTTAGTTTAACGGCTTATGAATATAAAGTACTAGAATACTTTATGCTCAATCCTAATAAAGTCATTTCTAAAACTGAACTTACCGAGCACATTTATGATCAGGATTTTGATTTAGATAGTAATGTTATTGAAGTCTTTGTGTTACGTTTGCGTAAAAAACTTGACCCTGAAGGCGACTTAAAACCTATTGAGACATTGCGTGGACGTGGCTATCGCTTTACATTAGCTGTGGCTTAATATGTCACTCTCCTTAAAGCTACGGCAACTGCTTATCAGCGTCTTACTAATGTTATTGCTACTGCCGAGCTCATTTCTGGCTATAGATCAAGCCTTCTATACTCAGCTTTTAACTAATGCAGAGCAAAAGTTAGAAGTTAACATGTATGCTATTTTATCTGAAATAAATATTATCGATGGTAAAATAGAAGTATCAGGAAGCGCATTAGCCCCAGACTTTTACCGCCCTGACTCTGGATTAAGTGCCTATATTACAGATGAAAATCAGTTAGTATGGCAATCCGACTCCTCTTTAAGCCAACACTTTAGCCCGCCTAACTTTGCCCTGCCGCCTGGAGAACATTTGTTTGCTGGTGTTGAGCAAAACAATGAAGAGTATTGGGTATTATCTATCGCTTTATTATTTGATTCTGAAGACACTACAGTCCCTTTGACAGTACATGTGGTGCAATCTGATAAGCGCCTTAGTGCCCCTCATATCAGTTTTAGAAGCACCTTGGCCCGTTGGTTTATTGGCATAGCTATAATACTATCATTACTAATGTTGCTAGCTTATTACTGGACAACTAAACCCTTATCACGCTTAGATAATGAAATTCGCCGGGTAGAAAATGGTAGCCAAGAGCAGTTAAACGGGCGTTACCCAGCAGAGCTTGCTGTTATTAAAGAAGACTTAAACCTGTTATTGGCTAATCAAAATAGACAAAAACAACGCTATAGACATCACCTTAGTGATCTTGCCCATGCTCTTAAAACCCCAGTCGCTGTTTTACAAACGTCAGAATTAAGCCAACAACCTGAATTAAAAGAACAGCTAGATAGAATAACGGGCATGATTGAGCATCAACTAAAACGTGCTAGTAGTTCAGGACAAGATATATGGAAAAAACAAATTTTAATTAAGCCTTTACTCACCAAGCTTGTTTCAGCACTAGAGAAAATATATAGAGATAAAGATTTAATTATTAATATCGAATGTAATGACAACAATGTTTTCAAAGGTGATGAAACCGATTTAATGGAAATTTTAGGTAATTTACTCGACAATGCCAGTAAAGCCTGTAAAAGCCTAGTATCAATTAGCATTAGTCAGCACCCATTAACCTTAACAGTTGAAGATGATGGCCCCGGCATTCCAGCTGATAAACATCATCAGTTATTTCAACGAGGTTCACGCTTAGATACCTATAGCGAAGGACATGGTGTAGGCTTAGCAATCGTTGCCGAACTTGTTGAGTCTTACTCGGGTCAATTAGCCTTAGATAATAGCCCTTATGGTGGTGCACGCTTTAAAATCGTATTCCCAGATTAATTTAAATAATAGCTTATACTCAATTATATAATATCGCTTTTTTTTAATAAGGGTTCGCAAGAAATGCAGCTAAATAATAGTGCAATAATAAAAATTAAAAATCTTCGCCTTCGCACCTATATTGGCATTAATGAAGACGAAATTAAAAATAAACAAGATATTATTATTAATGCCAAGATCCATTACTGTGCTCAAGATGCGGCCCAAACGGACGACATGGCAAAGGCTTTAAATTACCGTACTATCACAAAAAAAATTATTACTTTAGTGGAGCAAAATCGGTTTTCATTGCTAGAGAAATTAACCGCCGATGTGCTCAGTATTGCCGCAGAGCATGCTAGCGTGAGTTACGCAGAAGTGGAAGTAGATAAGCCTTTTGCTTTACGATTTGCTGATTCAGTGTCTTTAACCCTATCGATAGCAAAATAAGCTCTATACTGTTATTAGCTTAACCAATATAGATTTAGCAATGAAAATATTAATTACAGGTGCTACCGGCTTAATCGGCTCAGCATTAATCAAGTTCTGGCAAGAACAACATCAGCTTATTGCTTTAACTCGTAGTGCAGTCAATGCTGAGCAGCTTGTTAGCCAAGGTATAGCCGCTGTAACCGAGTTAAGCCAAGTTGATTTTAACCAGCTAGATGCTGTTATTAACCTAGCCGGTGAACCTATTCTTGGCAAACGCTGGTCTGCGAAGCACAAACAGCTATTATGTCAAAGTCGTTGGCAATTAACCGAGCAACTTTACCAGGCTATCTCAACCGCCAACACTCCACCTGGTATATTTATTAGCGGCTCAGCTATTGGTTATTATGGCGCCCAAAATCAGCAAATAATAACTGAAGATTACTCTCACCCTTTCGCTGACTTTAGTCATACCCTTTGCCAACGTTGGGAAGAAATAGCCCTACAGGCTTCTTCTGCAACAACTAGGGTGTGCTTATTGCGTACTGGCATAGTATTAGCCAAACAAGGCGGTGCTTTAAAGCGAATGTTATTGCCATTTAAATTGGGCTTAGGTGGTAAAATAGGATCAGGTCAACAATATATGTCATGGATCCATATAGAAGATATGGTGGGTTTAATCGACTTTTTATTATTGCACCCCACATTACAAGGCGCTTTTAATGCAACTGCTCCCTACCCTGTAACTAACTCAGAATTTACTCAGCAATTAGCCACTACCTTACGGCGTCCAGCTATTTTGCCACTGCCTAGTCCAGTATTGCGCTTGATTATGGGCGAAATGGCTGATTTGGTTTTAAACAGCCAACGTGTTGTTCCTGCTAGGCTAACTGCGGCAAGTTTTCAGTTTGCTTATCCACAGTTAGATGACGCTTTAACTGCTATCTTAGCCCGTTAGCACTTTACGTACTAAGAGGCCACTTGGGATTTGTAACAAGCGTTTAAGTTGCCACCAGCCTAATACTGTTACCATTATTACGCCAATTGTTGGCCCCAACCACCATAGCTGCCAATGTGGTTGAAAGGCTAAGTTAAAGACCCGCTGTTGAATTACAAATAATAATATTTCAGCTAATACAGTAGCAAAGCTGCCGGCTAAAGCGCCTAATAATGCAAATTCTAATAAAAGCGCATTACGTAAAAAAGCATACTGAGCACCTAAAGTACGTAAAATTGCCAACTCTTGCTCACGTTGCTCGAGCGTTGCCTGTACTTGAGCGATTAACACTAGCCCAGCGGCAAGCGCAATAATAATTAAAATAAAGCTTAAAGCTAAACTAACTTGGCTAATAATTGCATTAACTTGTTTAATAATTGCATCAACACTTATGACCGTTACTGTTGGCATTAATCGCGCTAACTTATTTAGCAATAATTGCTTGTCTGGGGCTAAATAAAATGCAGTAATAGCCGTGGATGGAAAGTCAGCCAGTACATCAGGACTTAAAATCATATAAAAGTTAGGCTGTAAGCTATTCCAGTCTACACTGCGGATGCTACTAACAACCGCACTAACTTGCTGACCACCGATAGAAAAGCTTAATTTATCATTTAATTTTAATCCTAACCGCTCGGCTAACTGGGCTTCTATTGATACTTCAGCTTTGCTGGCTTCAGTAAACCAAAGCCCCTCTACCAACTCATTATTAGTTGGTAATTCAGTTAACCAAGTTAAATTAAGCTCACGGCCCACACCTACTCGTTGTTCACCCGTCTCTTCTTTACTGGCAGCTTCTGTCACAACCTGGCCATTAATAGTGGTTAAACGGCCACGTACTACTGGATAAAAAGCATCTAAGGTTAAATTATGCTCTGCTGCAAACGCTGTTAACTGTTGTTGTTGTGACTTAGTCACATTAACTAAAAAGTGATTTGGCGCCCCGTCAGGAATTTGCTTTTGCCATTGCTCCATTAGCTCAGTGCGCAAGAAATACAATAGTAAAAATAAGAAGATCGCTAAACTAAATGTAATTAGCTGAAAGCTATTTGCCCATAATCTACGCCGCAAATTAGCTAAAGCAAGACGACTCGCACTACTCTGTCCTGCAGCCATAGGCTTGGCTAAACGAACAATAGCCGCTGCACAAAGTAATAAAATGATGGAAAATAATAAACAAAGTATAAATAACCCTAGACTAAGTAATAATTCACCACTAAATAACCACATTAATAAAAATACGGCTAAGCCACCGGTAACAAACTGCAAAATATCAATTTTAAACTCAAGGCCAGATGGTCGCTTTAATACCACCATAGCTGCAGTATTGGACAACAACCATAAAGGTCGACCAGCAAACAAAGTGGCACAAATAATACAGGTTATCGCTCCTAACACTATAGGCCTAAAGTTTAATTCAGCTATAAAATCAGCAAAATACTGCTGAATTCCCCATTGAGCTACAGCTATTGCAACTTGCCCCACTACTAAGCCAATAACTAAACTAAAAACCGTCACTAATGCTAAATGACTACCATAGATCAACCTTACCTGCTGTGTGCTAGCCCCTAAGGCTTTAATTACCGCCACAGCTTGAATATGCCTTTGGCCATAACGATTTGCTGCTACAGCGGATGCGCAGGCCGCTAGCACTATACCTAACAAACCGGCTAGTAATAAAAAGCGCTCAGCACGGTTTAAAGCGCTACCAATGGCTGATTCACTATCAAGATCCTGCCATTTATGATGTACCGATAAATTTGTATTCAGTGCAGCTTCAAATCGCGCTAAATCATTACTGGCGCCTGAGAACAAATAGCGATAGCTGATGCGGCTACCCGGCTGCACAATCTCTGTGGCCGGAATGTCCGCAATATTCATTAATAACCTAGGTGCTGCCGTAAATACACTTAAAGGCGCATCAGGCTCACTTTTAATTATGCCAGCGACAGTAAACTTAGCTGCTCCTAGTTCTATTTGCGCGCCTGGTTTAATACTTAATAATTCAAATAAACGCGGCTCTAACCATACTTGCTGTAAAGGTCGCTTATGCTCAAAGCCATCACCTACATTTAGGCTGCGGTTAAGTAATAAAGCGCCACGCAATGGGTAGGCATCACTAACAGCTTTAACCGTGACTAATTGCATTTTGTCACCAGCAAACACCATAGAGTCAAACTGCATTTGTTTGGCTGTAGTTAAATTATGCTCGGTTGCTTTAACAATAATGTCGTCAGAAAAAGGAATGCTGGAGCCTAAAACTTTATCGGCGGCTATGAATTGTGCACTTCGCTGTTGTAGCGCTGTTTCTACACCTTGTGTTATACCACTTAAACTTACAACTGAGGCCACAGCTAAAAATAATGAAAAAGCAATAACCCAAAGCTCACCTTGCTTGAGCTCTCGCCAAAATAATCGCCAAGCAATACTAGCCCACATCTTGCTGCCTCTCTTGACTTTGGCTAATCCGACCGGCTTGCATTTGATATTGGCGCTGACAACGTGTTGCAATAGCAGGATCGTGCGTAACTAAAACTAAGGTTGTGCCATGTTTTGCATTTAGCTCAAATAATAATGCTTCAATTTTACTGCCGGTAACGGCGTCTAAGTTTGCTGAAGGTTCATCGGCAAACAATACAGCAGGTTGAGTAATAAAAGCTCGGGCAATAGCAACCCGCTGTTGCTCCCCACCCGATAATTGTGCAGGATAAAAGTTAGCTCGTTCCGATAAACCAACTTGTTGCAATAAAGCTAAACCGCGTTGTTTGGCTTTTTTATCTCCTGCTAATTCAGCAGGTAACGTAATATTTTCCAGTGCCGTTAAACTAGGTAGTAATAAAAAGGATTGAAACACAAAGCCTACACTGCTTGCTCTTAGCGCTGCTCGGGCATCATCAGACATCTTATGTAAAGGTTGGCCAGCTAAATACACTTCGCCTGTGGTCGCGCTATCTAGCCCTGCTAACAAGCTTAATAAGGTTGACTTGCCAGATCCTGACGCCCCCACTATTGCAATAGTCTCGCCTTCATTGATCGTTAAGCTAATATCATGCAGGATAGTTAAGTTACCACTAGTAGTGGTTACTGTTTTAGTTAAATTAACCGCTTTTATTTGTTCATCAGGTGATAATGTCATGCGCATAATATTTATTATTTTCCTTTGTATTTTTAGCCAGACCCTTTTTGCTAAAAAGTTACTTATTTTAGGTGATAGCCTTAGTGCTGCCTATGGTATGAATTACGAGCAAGGCTGGCCACACCTATTACAGCAAGACACTCAGTGGCAGCTAATTAACGCTAGCATTAGTGGTGAAACCACTGCAGGTGCTGCTGCACGCCTACCCGCTTTATTGCAACAACACCAACCAGATGCTGTGTTAATTGAACTTGGCGGCAATGATGGTTTGCGCGGCTTTCCATTAGCGCCGATTAAAGAAAACTTAAACTCAATCATCAACCTAGTTCAGCAGCATAAAGCGCAACCAATCTTAATGCAAATGCGAATTCCACCTAATTATGGACCTCGCTACGGTAAGAGTTTTGCGAAAATTTATCCTGAACTGGCCCAACAGCATAATATTGTATTGTGGCCATTTTTTATGGAGCAGATTGCGACAGATAAGAGTTTGATGCTTGCAGACGGCATACATCCTAACGCTGAGGCACAGCCAAAGATTAAGGATATTATGTTAAAGCTAATTGATGAACTTTGAATAGTTAACCATAACTAAATGGTTTATCTTGATTTTGACACCAGATGGCGTCCCCTAGGGGATTCGAACCCCTGTCGCCGCCGTGAAAGGGCGGTGTCCTAGGCCTCTAGACGAAGGGGACTTGGTAACAGTAGTATTGCACAGATTATAATTCTTTAGAACAACTGGCGTCCCCTAGGGGATTCGAACCCCTGTCGCCGCCGTGAAAGGGCGGTGTCCTAGGCCTCTAGACGAAGGGGACGCATTTTGTTCATTATTGCTTAAAGTGCTCAGATTTTTTGGCGTCCCCTAGGGGATTCGAACCCCTGTCGCCGCCGTGAAAGGGCGGTGTCCTAGGCCTCTAGACGAAGGGGACGCACTGTAAAAATCTTGGTGGAGCTAAGCGGGATCGAACCGCTGACCTCTTGCATGCCATGCAAGCGCTCTCCCAGCTGAGCTATAGCCCCGCACTTTAGTACCCTTTAGTGCAACGTTTAAATAAACGCTGTTACTGCAGAACACGGGGCGCATTCTAGGGTGCGGTTCAGAATGTGTCAATAGTTTTTTCGCTAGTTACTCTCGTTCGGATGTTTTTTAGCCGCAAAGCGCAAATTATCGGCAGAAAATCACAGTCTTAAATGATTAAACCTTAAGATAATAGTAATTAATCACCAGAGAAAGCGCCTTTTTTTTAATAAGAGAACCTGTACTAAAAATGATTATATACTTAACATAATGCTATACTCTTGGGTTAATTAAATTAGAAAATTCACAAACCTACAGTTGCTGAATAGACAGGGAGAATAAGATGTACGAAAAGTACTACGGGCTAAAGGAACGCCCTTTTCAGCTTACACCTAATAATAATTGGTTTTATGCCAGCAAACTACACAACAGAGCCTTAGCATACTTACAGTATGGTTTAAGCCAAGGTGAAGGTTTTATCGTTATCACCGGCGATGTTGGCACAGGGAAGACAACAATTGCTAATCAATTAGTTAGTCAATTAAATCAAGATGAGATTGTCGCTAAACAAATTGTCACTTCAAAATTAGCACCAGACGATCTAATTAGAATGATCGCTTCCAGTTTTAACCTTGTAGTCACTGAGCAATCTAAAGCCAGTTATTTAGACGCTATTTATGCCTATTTAAAACGTTTGCATGCCCAAAAACGCCGTGCTTTATTGCTAGTTGATGAGGCACAAAACCTACCTTTAGACTCCATAGAAGAGCTGCGAATGCTGTCAAACTTTCAAATTGACGGTAAACCTTTAATTCAAAGTTTTCTGTTGGGGCAAAATGAAATGAATGCCATAATTCAAGATCCAAATATGGAGCAATTTAGACAGCGCATCATTGCCTCATCAAATTTAACTGCATTTTCTCTAGAGGATACTAAAGCTTATATTCAATATCGCCTAACCCACGCTGGCGGCTCTACAACCATTATAGATAATGACTGTTTTATACTGATCCAACAACATAGCAGAGGCATTCCGCGGAAAATTAATGCTGTAATGGATAGGGTTTTACTATTTGGCTATTTAGAAGAGTTCGCCATCATTAAAACTCAGCATGTGCAAACAGTATTAAATGAAATTAATCAAGAAGTAGCTAATTTACAGCCTACGCAAGTCCCGCCAAAAACGTCTGCTGCCCCACAAATTCCAACACAAGAACAACAAGGTCAGCAAGATCGTTTAAAAGAATTAAGTGCAGCTTTAGACAGTGCTTTACAACAGAAACTAGACATGGCAAAACAGCTAGACGATTTAATTAAACAGCAACAATCACAATTAAATGCTCATAAAGATCGTGATAGTTAAAGCACTATCTTTATGAGCTTAAAAGCTATAAGTAATACCTAGACCTAACCTTGTTTCGCTAATATCAAGACTATCTATATTTGAATCTCGCCGTGTATGGCGTGCATCAACTTTTAGATCAGTCTTTTGTGAAATAGAATATGTCAGTCCCACTACAGCTGACATATTCTCATCAGTACGATCATCATCGGTATACTCTAAACGATAAAAATTAGCTTCTGTATTCAATGTTAAATCAGAGTACAGCTTCCATAACCCTTGCATAGTTAAATTATGCCGCTTAGTTAAACGTTGTGTTTCAACATATTCGTCCTCACCAGTGCTAGCACTAATATTCAGAGAAAGCTTATTTTTAGTATAACCAATAGCTAATAGGATATTTCGACTTAATACAATTCTTTCACTCAACTCTGGAACGAAGTGGCCTGCTTGCTGAAAAGACTCCCCCGTACCTGGAATATATCTATTAGTAGGTGGTCGGAAACAATCAGCTAAATCTGTACTACCATCTGGACAGACAAAAATACCTAGATCTTCAAAAGCTTCGCCTAACTGCGTCTGGGTTCTTACCGTGTCATTTGCCGCCACACGAATACTAATAAAACGTAAATTATAACTAGCATTTAACGTTCTAGTGCGACCAAAATAGCGTTTATCTATGCTAAAAGATAATGAAGTGCGCCGACTCGGAGCTAAATAAATCTCTCCAGCAAGATACTCATCGTCTATAGCATCTAATTCGAGCATATCTACAGCTCCATTAGATAAGTTAGACTTATTCCAAGTTACATTTAACCATGAAGCTCTGCCTAGCTTTAATTCGATACCGGCACCATAAGAAGTAAACTCATTAAGATAAGTCGTAGAGCCTTCATTTCTTTCATAACCAGTACGCAATAAAAGCGATAAATTACTATGCAGCGGCAAACCTAAAATGCCATTGGCTTGCCCTGATTCGAAATTATCAAAACTTTCTCGCTCAGTAAGGTTATAATTGCCACTCAGTTGCCAAAAAAAAGCGCCAGTACGACTCGCACTACCTAAGTTTAACCTGCCACGGTAGCTATCGTTAGAATAACCATCATACTGTCCTGAGATAGAACCATCCGATTTAAAAACATTATAAGCAAGAGAAAGATTAGCTTGTGTCTGGCCACCTTTGAGCGTTGTAAAATTTAGATTAGTGCCATAATTTTTTGTTTTAGCAAGATTTTCAGGGCTAGTGACTATATCAGCATAAACGCCTTGCTGAGTATCTCGTATTTGATACCCCCCTGCTGCATTTAACTCCCAAGTCACACGCTGATTAAATGCGCTAACAATATTGGAAGCCTTATATGTTGGCGCGCTTTGCTGCGAACGCTGGGCATCATGGTACCAAACTGCTTCTTCTTGCCAAAATAAGGAGGTTTTAACACTTGGTCCTGTCCGACTAATTCTTATTTCTGGCGTTAATACTAGCGCCATACCACGGTCGGTACTGGAGCCTAATTGTTGCTCCTGATACCAATAAGCATAAGAATTAGCCGATATTTTGGGTTCTACCTTTACTTCTGCTTTGGCAGAGTTCCCTGTTAGCAATAGCAAAGCCATGGCACTAACGACCAGTGTCACTTGTTTTAGAACATATTGTGTTCTTGGTCTATTAGTCAGCACCATAGTAATAACCATACCCATAACCCTTTCCTTGGTTACGATGAGCTTTGTTTATTAAAAATCCTATCGCAATATCTTTTGGCAGTAAGCTCACCGCTTGCTCAATCTCTGCTAGTTTTGAGCGGTTCTCTTCAACAACAATAACCGCTTGACCGCACATAGAAGCCATCACCGAGGTTTCGTTGACTCCTAACAAGGGTGGAGCATCAAAAATTACAATCCGATCAGGATAGCGCGACGCAAACTCATTCACTAGCATCAACATTCTTTCACTAGCCAGTAATTCTGTTGATAAATGGTGCGGAGAACCTGCTGTAACAATTTTTAATCGTTCTATATTGGTATTAATAATAATGTCAGTTACTTGTATTTCTTCTGACTGCAAGTAATCTGTTAAGCCCACTTCATGGTTAATATTCAATGTTTTAGAGACTTTTGGTCTGAGCACGTCACTATCAACTAACAGCACAGTTTTATCTTGCTCTAACGCTATGCTTAAAGCTAAATTGATGGCAGAGAAGGTTTTGCCTTCCCCAGGCCTTGAACTAGAGACTAATATTAAATTAGGATGTTTTAAAGTTGAGCTTAAGCCCCCAAAAGCATTATTAATCAGTTTCCGCTTTATCACCCTATACTCTTCATTGATCAGTCGACGATCACTAGATAAAGATACAAAATTTTTGCGTTCTAACTCGTCTAAATCAATATTTATCGTTGTTTTAGAGCTTGTAGCGACACCTTTATTAGCACCCGTTTGGCTGCTTGCTTCAGCTGCTACTAGAGGTTGCTCTATATCTTCTTGTTCAATACTTTGTGCTTTTTCTATTGTGGTCTGTTCTAGATCAGACTGCTGATTTTTTCTATTAATTGCTTTTTCTATAGTACTCATTTGATGCCCCTCAATAACAGCTCAGCAGAGCGCCCAAATAATACTTCATTGCTTAATAACGCTACATAACATAAAAGCAGCCCTCCACTTAACAATGAAAAATAGAAAAAGTGTAATCTAATTTGCTTTAAAATTTTCCGTTTATCTGTATGCGAAACCACACCAAATACTGGATAGTCACTAATAACTTTTAACTGTGATGCTCTAGATAAAACAGGGGAAATTAAGCTACGCAAGAAAGCGATAAATACACCTAAGCCAATGCCTACAATTAGCACTAGAGTGTAGAATAACCCCCGATTGGGGCCTGAAGGCGTTAGTGGTACTCTTGGTGGTTCAATAACATTGAATTGTACATCTTGATCTGAAGCATTAGCACGGCGTGATAGTTCTGCCGATTCCCTTCTCGCTAATAACGCCTCATATTTTGATTTAGTAATATCATAGTCACGGTTTAACCCTGTAAACTCTGCTTCAATTTCTGGAATTAAATTAAGTTTACTTTCCAGATCTGCAACCTTAGCAGTATAAGCCTGCACCCTAACTTTTGCTGACGCCACTTCAGAAGAAAGCCTAGATACACTAATACGCAATTCTTGATAGAAAGAGTTTTGATTCAGGCTAGCACTCTGCCCGGGGTTCTCTGCAGACATTTTAGCTATTTGCGCTAACTCTTCTTGGCGCTGGTTTTCTAATTGCTCGGTGCGTCTCTTAACTTCTAATACATCAGGATGCTGTTCGGTAAAACGTATCAGTAAGTTATCTAATTGAGCTTTAAGGGTGCGTATACGATCATCATATTGTGTCATCGGCACATTACTGCCACTTGAGTATGGCATAACACCAAAAACAGGCTCTTCACCAGTCAGTTGACTTTGCGCTGAGGCTAATCGTGTTTCTAGTTCACGCAGCACTAACTTAGCTTCTTCTAGTTTTTGTTTTTCTGCACTTATTTGACCGTAATAATTGCTTTCTGAACTAGGCAACATCGCCATTTTATTCTTTTTAAAATCAGATAAACGTATTTCAGCTGCCACTAACCTACGCTCATAATCAGCTATTTCTTTTTCAAAAAAACGCTCAGCAGTTTGTGAATCTGCTCGGCTAGAGCCTAGTTGACTTTCAACAAAAGTATTTAAGGTTTCTTGAACTACTTTTAAAGCTAACTGCGGTTTAGGGTTGTTATAGGCAATAACGTATAAGTTCTCTCGACCTGCAGAGCTTATTTGAATTTGTTTTTGCAAGCCATCAATTAAACCTTCAAAGGCTTTATCATCTTTAGCTTCAATATCTAAGTCTGTGGCACGAGCAATTTTCTCTAAGTTGGGCCGACTTAATAAAGTGCGTGCAATTAACTTTATTTCATCACTAGAATTTTTAGTTAAGGTTAATCCTCGCAATAACGGCTCTAAAACAGTGCTAGTTTCGACATATAATTTAGCGCTAGCTTCAAAGGTAGGCGGCATATTATAAACATACAGCCAGCCTAAGGGACAAAACAACCAAGCGGTTATAACTATATAACGTCGTCTTAGCCAAACTCCCTGCAAATAGGTATAAAGCAGCTCTATTGCCTGTTGTAACTCTTTCATCGATCACTCCATAGATTCGATTTCATGGTGACTACTAATTAAAACCACGCTTCAGGAATGATAACAATATCACCAGGCAGCATATCGACGTTGGCTTTTATATCACCATCGCGTATTAGATCATCCAGTCTTAAATTATAAGTCACTTGCATGCCATTTTTAGCACGCACTAACTTTGCTCCATTACCATTAGCAAACTCTGTTAACCCGCCTACTGCAATCATTAAATCCAGTACCGTCATATACTCTCTGTAAGTAACAGCTTGAGGATTAAGCGCAGCACCAATTACTCGAACTTGCTCACTGTAAGGACCAAAAAAATTGGTTACAGAAACAGTGACCACAGGATCACGAATATACTTACCGAGTATTGTCTCCATATTTCTAGCAATTTGAGTAGGTGTTATTCCACTGACAGGGATATCTTCTACTAAAGAGGTAGATATTTTACCATCTGGTCTAACGATAAAACTGCCTGATAATTCAGGGTTCCGCCAAACAAAAATAGTTAGGGTGTCATTAGGCCCTACTAGGTAGTGATAGTCGTCAACAGAGGTCGTCAGTGAGTTATGAACAGTTGCTTTAGGTAAATAGTAGTTGGAGCAGCCAAACAAAAATAAACAAATGAATAATGTTAAACCGCATTTCCCTTTTGCAGATGCCACGAGCATAATTGTCTTCCTTTTCTTGATGCTGCTCTTAATATAACCGAAAATGTTACTCTTGTGATGTAAAAAGTAAAATTATTTTTTTTACTCTATACTTTGCTAATAGTATATTAAACGAACGCTACTTTGTAGTATGCTTAAGAATAAGCATTGTGGGGTAGGTAAAGCGTAAATACTGCGCACAAGGATGTTACCATGAGAAAAGCAAGTCGTTACGGACAAAATACGATTGCAGACAAGCTTTTTTTAATTGCAGAATTAAGCTTATTAATTCTGGCGAGTTTGCTAGCAAGTTATATTTTTAATCTCTATTTCAAACCAATAGAGCCGGTGAGCTTTGACAACCGTTTAATTAACGCAATTTTATTTGCCGCATCAGTTATGCTATGCGCTTTATCCGTTGGTTTATATGACCAAAAACTACGCGAAGGCCAAAAAGGTATACTAAAGCGGGTTGTTATTACCTTAGTGTTTAACGCTATTTTATTAGAACTAGTAGTATTCCAACTCTTTAGCTTCTTGCATATTAGCTTTAGTTATCTACTTATATCATCTATTTTTTCTGCAATTTTACTCAGCAGTTTTCGCGCTATTTTTCACTATACAGATATTACTCTAACTAGGCGTAGACGGATACTAGTACTGGGTTCAGGAGAACGAGCGTCTATTATTGAGCGCAGGATGCGCCGTAACGTAGACAAGCGTAATTTTGATATTGTTGGCTTTACCCCTATTGAAGGTGACAAGCAGTCTGTTATTGATGAAAGTAAGCTTAAACCTTTTAATTATGAAACCGACTTGTACCAATATGCAATTGAAAACAATATAGATCAATTAGTTATCGCTTGTGATGAACGTAGAAATATGCTGCCGGTAGAGCACTTATTTAAATGTAAAACACGCGGCATTGATGTTATTGAGATTCTTGACTTTATTGAGCAAGAAACTGGGCAAATTGCCGTCAACCTCATTTACCCAAGTTGGGTAATATACGGTAATGGTTTCGATTTAAACCAGCGCTTTAAAACCAGTCTAGACTATAAACTTAACCTTATACTAGCCCTGCTTCTTTTATTAGTTACTTGGCCTATCATTTTAATCACTATGCTGCTTATTTACTTAGAAGATGGGCGTAAAACAGGTGCCTCAGTGTTCTATAAGCAACTTCGTGTTGGCTATGATGGCAAGCCTTTTTATATTCTAAAATTTCGCAGCATGAAGCCAGATGCTGAAAAAAACGGTGCTCGCTGGGCTAGCGCTGACGACGATAGAGTAACGAAAGTTGGCCGCTTTATCCGTAAGTATCGCATTGATGAATTACCACAATTACTGAATGTTTTATACGGCGAAATGGGCTTTGTTGGGCCAAGACCTGAGCGTCCAGAGTTTGTAGATGAATTAGCAAAAGACATTCCCTACTACAATCAGCGCCATAATGTTAAACCTGGCCTTACTGGTTGGGCGCAATTAAAGTATCCATATGGTGCTACAGCAGAAGATGCTCAAGAAAAGCTTAAGTTTGACTTATACTATATTAAGCATCGTAGCTTGCTTCTAGATTTAATGATTTTAATCCGCACTGTAGAGATAGTGTTATTTGGTAAGGGCCGCTAATAATAATGTCGTTTAAAAACTTAACTTTAAATGCCCTAACTGTTGATGTTGAAGATTATTTTCATGTTGCTGCATTTGATAAAACTATCAAGCCTGTAGATTGGGATAGCCTTCCTCAGCGGGTAGAGCGTAATACTGACATTTTGCTGCAGCATTTTGCTGATCATAATGCAACAGCTACATTCTTTATTTTAGGCTGGGTTGCAAAGCGCTATCCTGAACTAGTTAAGCGGATCAATGCAGCTGGACACGAAGTGGCAAGCCATGGTTTTTCTCATGCTAAAGCGACATCGCAAACTCCCGAGGAGTTTTTACAGGACATCACTGCTGCTAAGCAGTTATTAGAACAAATAACGGCAACTGAAGTTACTGGTTACCGTGCACCAAGCTTTTCTATTGGTAAAACTAATCAATGGGCTTTTTCAGCCTTACAAAAAGCGGGGTATCAATATAGCTCTAGTACCTACCCGGTAGTACATGATTTATATGGCACCCCTGATTGGCCACAAAAACCTTACCTAAGACCAGAAGGGATATGGGAATACCCTATGCCAGTTTTAAATAAGCTAGGTAAACAGCTGCCTGTAGCAGGTGGCGGCTATTTTAGATTACTACCTTATTGGTTAAGTAAAAAAGGCATTGATGGCTTTTTAGCCCAAAGCGATACTCCTTATATGTTTTACTTCCATCCTTGGGAGATTGACCCTGAGCAACCTCGCTTTAAAGAGGCATCAGCTAAGTCTAAGTTTCGCCATTACACTAACTTAGGTAGGATGGAAGCTAAACTATTACGTTTGCTAAAAGATTTTCAATGGCGTAGCGTAAAAGAAGTTTATAAGCTGTAACTGTTTTTTATTAAGGGATTATAATGTATCAACTGAATACATTAACGCTTACGGATAAGCGTCGCCAAGACTGGGACGATTTTGTTTATGCTAGCGATGAAGCTACTTTTTTTCATCTATCAGGCTGGCAAGATATTATCGACAGTGTTGGTCATAAGTGTTTTTATTTATACGCCACCCAAGCTAACACTATTGTTGGTATATTGCCGCTAGCTAGAGTTAAAAGCCGTTTATTTGGCGATGCTTTAGTTTCAACACCATTTTGTGTTTATGGTGGCGCTATTGGCAGTGATGATGTTAAACGCTTTTTAGAGTTATCAGCTCAACAGCTTGCTACTAAGCTCCAGGTGCAACATCTAGAACTTAGAAACCAGCATGCTCAAAACAATAACCTAGAAACCCGAGTTCAACATGCTAACTTTTCCACCCCTTTAGCAGACAGCCCAGAGCAAATTTTAGCTGCAGTTAAAAAGAAACAAAGAGCCGTTATTCGCCATTCACTTAATGAGTCTTTACACTATACTTTAGACTCAAGTTTGGATGATTTTTATCAAACCTATTCACAAAGCGTCCGCAATTTGGGTACACCTGTATTTAGCAAAACTTTTTTTGCCAAAATTTTAACTACCTTTGCTAATGAATCCGAAATACTAACAGTACGTAAAGACAACAAAGCTATTTCATCTGTACTTAGCTTTTATTTTAAAGGCCAAGTTTTACCCTACTACGGCGGTGGAATAGAGCAAGCGCGGCAACTAAAAAGTAATGACTTTATGTATTACCAATTAATGTGCCATGCCAAGTTAAACAAACAATGTGATCAATTTGACTTTGGTCGCAGTAAAATTGACTCTGGTGCTTATAGCTATAAAAAACATTGGGGAATGACGGCCACAGAATTACCTTATCAGTATTATTTAGTCACCGCAGATGAGCTGCCAAATTTAAGTCCTAATAATCCTAAATATCAATTATTTATTCGATTATGGAAAAAGCTACCGCTAAAGTTTAGTCAGTGGCTTGGCCCTAAACTGTCCAAGTACCTGGGATAAAAATGACTAAGCCACCTTTATTAATGTTAGTACATCGTATCCCTTACCCTCCTAACAAAGGGGATAAGATCCGTTCATTTAATCTAATGAAACAATTAAGCCTTGATTATGAGATCCATTTGGGCTGCTTTGTCGATGATGAGTTTGATTTGCAGTACATCACTAAATTAAATCAATGGTGTAAAAGTACCCGAGTTATTAGTCAAAATAAATGGCTTGCTAAGCTGATAGGCCTAACCGGCTTTATTAGCAATAAGCCTATAACCCTGCCCTATTACTTTAGTTTAGGTATGCAAGCTTGGGTGAAAAAAATGTTACACCAGCATAAAATTAAAGATGTATTAGTTTATTCTTCTTCGATGGCACAATATGTTGAACAAGATCAATTTACCGACTTAAATAGAATTATTGATTTTGTTGATATCGACTCAGATAAGTGGCAGCAATATGCTAGTAAAAACACGGGTATTAAACGTTGGTTTTACCAACGCGAAGCTAGATTATTACAACAATACGAACAGCATATTTGTCAGTCTTTTACCAAAAGCCTTTTTGTATCAAACGATGAAGCTGAAGCTTTTCGGCAGTTAATGCCAAAATCTCTCGTTGATAAAATACAAAGTCTACTTAATGGTGTAGATACCGACTTTTTCAAACCAGACTCTGAACTTACCGCTACAGAAACTAAGCTGCCTAAGCAATTTATTGTTTTTACAGGTGCTATGGATTACTGGGCTAATATTGATGCAGTTATTTGGTTTTCTCAGCAAGTATGGCCTAGCTTAAAAGCTAAATATTCTGAGCTAGAGTTTGTCATAGTTGGCGGTAAGCCTAGTGCCGAAGTGAGAAATTTAACCTTAGTTGACGGTATTAAGGTAACTGGCCGAGTAGTTGATGTTCGTCCATATATTCAACACTCGCTATTTGCTGTCGCGCCTATGCTTATTGCCCGAGGTATTCAGAATAAAGTATTAGAAGCCATGGCTATGAATAAAGCCGTGATCTGTACCTCTATGGCAATGGAAGGCATAAATGCCCCCAAGGAAACTGGCGCTATAGTCGTTGATGGTAAGCAGGAGTTTATAGCAGCTTGTTTAAATCAATTAAAACAACCTCAACCCCAACTAAGCCGGCAATGGATTTTAGACCATTTCACTTGGCCAAATACACTAAAACAACTGCTTAACTTATTTGCTACAAGGCCTAGTGCATGAGCAGATTACACTATATGAAGTTACTGTTTTTAATCATAGTCAGTATTGCTTACCTTGCGTTTTATGGTGCTACTTGGCTAGATATAGAGCGGGTTTGGCGCTCATCTGCAACCTATAACCATTGTTATTTAATTCTGCCTATTTCTATTTGGTTTATGCTTAGCAAGCGTAACGATCTTAGTTGCAATACTAATTACTCAAGCCAATTACTCTGGTTACCTAGTCTAATAGTGCTAGCGATGCTCTTAGTGTGGCTGTTGGCCTATGCTGCTGATATTGCGTTATTTATGCATATTGCTGCAGTGTTTAGTTTACCCGCTATATTTTGGTTGTTATTTGGCACTAAAGCAGCAAAAAAACACCGCTTTGCTTTGTGCTATCTGGTTTTTTTAATCCCTTTTGGCGAAGAACTATCGCTACAACTGCAAAATATCACTGCTGACATCACTGTTTATTTATTACATCTCGCATCTATACCTGTATTTCGCCAAGGCTTATATTTATCTACACCTGTGGGGATGTTTGAAGTTGCAGAAGCTTGCTCAGGGCTACGGTTTTTAATTGCTTCGCTGGCTATTTCTACTCTATTTGCTTATTTGAATTATCGCCACTTAGCAAAGCAAATTAGTTTTATTGTCTTTATGACTATTTTAAGTGTTATAGCTAACGGTATTAGAGCCTTTATATTGGTATATATTGGCGAGAAGTCTAATATGCAATTAGGTTTTGGCGCTGATCATTATTTATATGGTTGGATATTTTTTGGCTTAGTGTTATTTGCTGGTTTTTGGTTAGGCTCACGCTTTGCTGATGACAGTATTAGCTTTAAAAGAACCCCATTACAGTTGGTAATTTTACCACTTAAACCTCCACAATTAAGTTTAATGTGCGCTATGGTTGCCGCTGCTTTATTTAGCCTTAATTTACCTATAGTCACCGCTCCCGTAGAACCTGCAGCAGCATTAATTAGTGCTACTCACAGCAAAAGCAGCCAGTCTAATTGGGGAGTAAAGTTTGTTAATAGCCTTGCCTTTAGCCAGCTACAAGAACCAAGCAAAATAGAATATATGCGGGCTGTTTATGCCTTAAAACAAAGTTCAGGGGAGCTCTTTAGTTGGCAAAACCAACTATTTGATAAAAAAGTATGGTTAATACAGCAACAGCTCACTACAGAAAAATATACAGTCTTACATCTTAGTTCATTAAATGGCAGTTATCGCAGTGTACTTTATTGGTATCAGATTGATGAGCAGCGCTTTACTAAGCAATTAGCCACTAGAGTTCAACAAACCTTATCCTACTATTTTAATAGTGATGCCACTATGGCTGTTAATGCTGTTTCTATTAAAGATGTACCGCCTGAGGAAGCTTTACCCTTACTAAAAGCTGCCGCTGATAAGTTAATATCAATAAAAACCATGTCATCCGAGCAAACAATCTCTGGTGGGTCTAATGACTAAACCAGTAAAACATATAGCCCATATTGTCTGGCACTTTAGTACCGGCGGCTTAGAAAATGGCATGGTCAATTTAATTAATAACCTACCGTCTCAGGGTTACAAGCATAGTATTATTACCTTAACTGGTTATGACCCCGCTTTTGCACAAAGAATTAGCCAGTCTAATGTTCAGTTTTACAACTTACATAAGCGCGAAGGTCATGACTGGAAAATATTTCCCACATTAAATAAATTGTTAATACAATTAGAGCCCGACATCTTACATAGCCGAAATTTAAATACTTTAGAGCTACAGCTTGTTGCTTGGTGGCGTAAAGTCCCCTTACGTATTCATGGCGAGCATGGATGGGATACGTCTGACATTGGCGGCACTAATAAAAAGTATCAGTTTTTACGCCGTTTATTAAAACCTTTTGTTCATCGCTTTGTCTGCTTATCTTCTGAGTCAGAGCGTTATTTACGGCAGAAAATAGCTATACCTGCCAATAAGATCCAGCGAATATGTAATGGTGTCGACCTTGCTAAGTTTATTAATGCAACAGCGGCTAGCCTGACTTTACCAACCAATATTCAAAGCAGTGAACAACCCGTTTTGTTTGGTACTGTTGGTCGTTTAGCAACGATTAAAAATCAAGCTTATTTATTACAGGCTTTTGCTAGCTTAATGCAGCAGCACCCTGATTTTAAGGTCAAAGCCGGACTAATTATTGTTGGTGATGGCCCTAATCGTTTAACGCTTGAGCAATTAAGCCAAGCGTTACAGCTTAGCGAAAATATTGTTTTCTTAGGTAATAGAGCAGATATTGCCGCGATAATGCAGCGGCTAGATGTTTTTGTCTTACCCTCATTAGCAGAAGGTATCTCTAATACTATTCTTGAAGCTATGGCTAGTGCAACACCTGTTATAGCCACAGATGTCGGTGGTAATGTTGATTTATTACCCGCAGAATTACACCCAACAAACCTCGTTGAAGTAAATAATATTCAGCAACTTAGCAAGGCTATGTTAGGGTATTTATCTACGGAAACACGTATTAAAACAGATGGTTTAATGTGCCAAAACCACTGTCAGCAGCATTTTAGTTTATCCGCTATGGTTAAACAGTATCAGGCATTATACCAATTCTCAGGGAAGCAAGGATAATACATGTGCGGTATTGCAGGGATTTACCAACTCGCTAACACAGATACGCCGGT
This sequence comes from Rheinheimera sp. MMS21-TC3, assembly GCF_032229285.1. NCBI lineage: Bacteria > Pseudomonadati > Pseudomonadota > Gammaproteobacteria > Chromatiales > Chromatiaceae > Rheinheimera > Rheinheimera sp. MMS21-TC3. The sequence continues at coordinate 1,393,575 of NZ_CP135084.1, read as the reverse complement.
TCAATCTGTACTAGTAAAAATGAATAATAGCCAATTACATCGTGGGCCAGATGCTGGCGACTATTTTTATGCTGATACTATCGGTTTAGCTCACCGGCGTTTATCTATTATTGATATAGCGGGTAGTCCACAGCCAATGATGAGCGCCAATAAGCAAGCTTGGATTGTCTTTAATGGTGAAATCTATAACTTTAAACAGCTGCGCCAATCCTTAATTGAAAAAGGCTATCAATTCACCACTCAAGGCGACACTGAAACTATTCTTAATGCGTGGCTGGAATGGGGTGAAAATTGCGTTGACCATCTGCGCGGCATGTTTGCTTTTGCCATTTGGGATAGTAAAAAACAGTGTTTATTTTTAGCCCGCGATAGGCTTGGTATTAAGCCGCTTTTTTATTCGTTATTGCCCGATGGCCAGTTTATCTTTGGCTCTGAATTAAAAGTTATCCGCAACCACCCTGATTTTGACTCTTCAATGCGAGATAGCAGCGTTGAAGACTACTTTAGTTTTGGCTATATTCCAGAGCCTTATACCATTTATCAGCATAGCTATAAATTAGCCCCTGGCCATAGTTTATTATTACAACATGGCACTAATACTTTACCTAAGCCTAAGCAATACTGGGATATTCCCACCCAGTGGGATAAATCAATCTCCACAGCTGAACTTCAACAACAGCTAATTGAAAACTTACGCGAAGCTATAGATATCCGTTTAGTGGCTGAAGTTCCCTTAGGTGCATTCTTATCTGGCGGCGTCGATTCAAGCGCAGTAGTGGCATTAATGGCTGGCTTACAAACAAAGCCTGTTAACACTTGCTCTATCGGTTTTGACAGTAAAGCCTTTAATGAAACAGAGTTTGCTCAGCAAGTTGCCGATCGCTATAAAACCAATCATCAAGTTAATATTGTTAGTCAAAATGATTTTGAGTTATTAGACAAACTTGCTGATTTATATGACGAACCTTATGCTGATAGCTCTGCCATTCCAACTTATCGCGTTTGTGAAATGGCCCGTAAACAAGTTACGGTTGCGTTAAGTGGTGACGGCGCAGATGAACTCTTTGCTGGTTATCGGCGCTATAAGCTACATTTAAATGAACATAAATTACGAAATATATTGCCACTTGCTATTCGCAAAGCCATTTTTACACCGCTTGGTGCTTTATATCCAAAATTAGATTGGGCGCCACGTATATTCAGAGCTAAAACCACCTTTCAATCTTTAGCTTTAGATGATGTTGCCGCCTACCATAATTCTATATCAATTCTGCGTACCGACCAGCGTAATAAGTTATTTTCAAAGGCTTTTAAACAACGATTAAATGGCTATAACTCGGTACAAGTTTTCGATCGCTATCGTGACAAAGTGCAACATTTAGATCCGCTAAAACAAGTGCAATACCTTGATATGAAAACCTATTTAGTTGGCGATATTTTAACGAAAGTAGACCGTGCCTCTATGGCTCATTCCTTAGAAGTTCGTGTGCCTTTTTTAGATCATAAATTTGTTGAGTGGTCATTTAAGGCTGAATCTGCAGCTAACTTAGAGCAAGGGATTGGCAAGTTCAGCTTAAAAAAATCATTAGAGCCACATTTACCGCAAGACGTGTTATATCGTAATAAAATGGGCTTTGCCGTACCCTTAGAAGAGTGGTTTCGTGGCCCTTTAAAGCAACGAGTACAAGATAAGCTATTATCTGATGAAATGCTTAATAGCGGCTATTTTGATCCTAATGAATTAAAGCGTTTATTGAATGACCACAGTAAAGGCCTTAAAGATAATAGCGCGGCTTTATGGACCCTAATGATGTTTGCCGCTTTTTTACAGCGAGGGCAGTAAAAAGTGAAAATTTTACACGTCTTCGATCATACTTTACCTTTGCATAGCGGCTATACTTTTCGCTCTAGAGCTATTTTACAACAGCAACGCATACTAGGTTATAGTACTTGTCATGTCTCTAGCCCCAAGCATCCTGATAATACCAATGAAACCGAGCAAGCTGAAGACTTTTTATTTTACCGCACTAAGCCTTGGCTAGCTAAATTTTGGCAACTACCGGTGTTAAAGGAAATCGCTACGGTATTAGCGCTTAAAAAACGTATTTTAGAGGTGGTTTCAAAAGAGAAGGCCGATGTTATTCATGCTCACTCTCCTGCTCTAAATGGCTTAGCTGCATTATTAGCCGCTAAGAAATGCAAACTACCAGTAGTGTATGAAATAAGGGCATTTTGGGAAGATGCTGCGGTTGATCATGGCAGCTGCAAAGAGCATGACTTACGATACACCTTAACTAAAAAACTTGAAACTTACGTAGTTAAAAAGGCAAATGCAGTAACTACTATCTGTGAAGGTTTACGCCAAGATTTACTGAGTAGAGGCATAGCCGAGTCAAAAATTACGGTGATCCCAAATGCGGTTAACCCTAAGCAGTTTCAGGTTATTGAGCATAAAGATCCTATATTATTAGCTAAATACAATTTAGAGAATAAACAGGTGTTAGGTTTTTTAGGCTCTTTTTATGCTTATGAAGGCTTAGACTTACTTATTAAAGCCTTACCTATAATTCATAAAAAGCTGCCCCATGCCTGTTTGTTATTAGTAGGCGGCGGCCCACAACAAGCGGCTTTAGAGGGCTTAACTCAACAACTAGACTTAGCAGACAGTGTTATTATGCCAGGGCGTGTACCTCATGCTGAAGTTAATCAATATTACAGCCTAGTAGACTTACTGGTTTATCCACGAAAATCTATGCGACTAACAGAACTAGTAACACCATTAAAGCCGCTTGAAGCTATGGCTCAGGGAATGACACAGCTAGCCTCAGATGTTGGCGGACATAACGAATTAATAGAACATGGCCAAACCGGCTGGTTATTCCAAAAAGATAATATTCAAGATTTAGCCAATCAAGCGATTAAACATTTACAACAGTTGCCTTCACAAGACGAAATTAAACAAAATGGCTTAGCTTTTGTTAACGAGCAACGTACTTGGCAGCTCAGTGTTGCGCATTATCAACCCATTTACGAGTCATTGCGTAATGAGCGCTGATTTTAGCTCTATTAAGGTCGCCTTAGTTGGACCTAAGGCGCCGCCTGCTGGTGGTATGGCCAATCAAACGGCACAATTAAAGCAGCTGCTGGAATCTAGTGGTGCGTACGTTTATTTTATCGAAGTAAACCCTGACTATAAACCGGCCTTTATCGGTAAGCTCCCAGGCATTAGGGCCCTATTTCGTCTACCGCAATATTGCTTGTCGTTATTTCGAGGCTACAGCAAAGTAGATGTAGTGCATTTAATGGCAAATTCTGGCTGGTCTTGGCATTTGTTTGCCGCACCTGCTATTTGGATAGCTAAATTACGCAGCAAACCTATTTTAGTTAACTATCGTGGTGGCCATGCCTTCGATTTTTTTAGCCGCTCTTGGCCCCTTGTATCTGCTTCTCTAAAGCAAAGTGCTGGCGTTATTGTTCCTTCAGTGTATTTACAACAAGTATTTAGTCAGTTTAAACAAGCTAGCACTATAGTTGCCAACACTTTAGATACAGAGTTATTTAAACCAACAAAAAAACAGGTTAACTCGACGCAGTTGCATATAATCGTTACCCGAAACCTAGAAGCTATTTATGATGTGGCCACGGCGATCCGTGCTTTTGCCCTTATTTTACAGTCTCACTCTGATGCTAAATTAACAATAGCTGGCGAAGGTCCTGAGTTAGCGCAGCTCCAACAGCTAGTGACAGAGTTGCAACTTGATACTGCAGTAAACTTTGTCGGCCGTTTAAACCGCAATGATATGGCAGCCTTATACCAAAGTGCCGATATTATGCTAAATACAAGTTTAGTTGATAATAGTCCAAACTCATTAATAGAGGCTATGGCATCAGGCGTTGCAATTATTAGCAGTAATGTTGGTGGGATCCCATTATTGGTTAAGCATGAATATGATGCCTTATTAACAGCGCCAAAGCAGCCAGAGCTTATTTTTCAACAGCTCAAGCGCTTACTTAATAACCCCGAGCTTAAACAACAACTTATTACTAATGGTTTAGCCAGTAGTAGCAGGTTTCATTGGTCTAATGTTAGTAAGGTATTGCTAGAGCAATACCAGCGAGCAATAACGGGTAAAGGAATAAACTAATGGCATCATGGTATACCGCTTTTATTGCCAAGTGTATTTTCCCTTTGCAAGAAAAGCTTAAAAAACATACGACCCTTGCGGTATTTAAACAGCTTGAGCAAAGCCAGTGGCAAGACGCTGCCTCATTAGCGCAGCAACAAGCAGATAAACTGCATCGTTTTATGGCCAAGGTATACCAAAATGTGCCTTATTATCGCCAACTTATGCAGCAACACAGTTTAACGCCTGAGCACTTTAAGCATCCTAGTGATCTGAGCCAATTGCCATTTTTAACCAAGCCTGTGATTAGCGAAAACTTCGCTGCGCTCAAAGCGAATAACGCAACAGCGCTAAAGCGCTTTAACACTGGCGGCTCAAGCGGCCAACCGCTTATATTTTTGTTAGGCAATGAACGTGTCTCTTATGATGTTGCTCAAAAATGGCGAGCTACCCGTTGGTGGGGAGTGGATATTGGCGATAAAGAAATAGTGGCATGGGGCTCACCTATAGAATTAAATGCCCAAGATAAAGTGCGTATTTGGCGTGATAAATTATTTCGCTCAACACTGATCCCCGCTTTTGATATGACAGAGCAAAAGCTACTGGGCTTTTTAAATACCATTAAAAAAATCAAGCCTAAAATGCTGTTTGGTTACCCCTCGGTTTACCATCTTTTAGCCAAAACCGCTAAGCAGCATAATATTGATATGTCGGCTTTGGGCATAAAAGTTATTTTTGTTACCTCAGAGCGCTTATACCCCTATCAACGTGAGCTGATATCTGAAGTCTTTGCTGCCCCTGTCGCTAATGGTTATGGTGGCCGAGATGCTGGCTTTATTGCCCATGAATGCCCTCATGGCAGCATGCATTTATCCTACGAAGATATTATTGTAGAAATTATTGATCCTAATGGTCAGGTTTTACCTAATGGCCAATCGGGTGAAATTGTCGTCACTCATTTAGCTACCTCAGAGTTTCCATTTATTCGTTACCGCACTGGCGATATTGGTACCTTAGCAACAAAACCCTGCTCGTGCGGTCGCGGTTTACCGGTTTTAGAGGCCATTGAAGGTCGTAGTACCGACTTTGTCGTCGCAAGCGATGGCACTATGATGCATGGCTTGTCTTTAATCTATATTTTACGAGAAATACCGGGCGTAGAAGCTTTTCGCATCGAGCAACAAAGTTTAGCGCTTACCCAAGTTCAGGTTGTTTGGCCACAAGGTGCATTGCCTGATGAAGTTAACTCTAAAATAATAACTGGTTTCAAAGCCCGATTAGGCCAAGACGTGCAAATTGCCATCCAGCAAGTCGATACTATTGCTGCAGAGAAATCAGGCAAGTTTCGTTATGTTATTAGCAAGGTTGTAGCATGATAGATAGTTTATATTTGTTAATGTCCATCGGTGCCGTATGTTTTTTATTTTATTGGGCAGATAAGCAGGACAAATCCTAATGCGTGATTTATTACTGGTATTGTTTTTATTAATAACTATTTATTACTCATTTAAGCGTCCTTACCTTGGTGTTGCCGCTTGGGTATGGATAGCGCTGACAGCACCTGCAGCTTGGGCTTTTGGTTTTTCACAAAGCTTTCGTTTAAATCTCACTATCGTATTAGTTACCTTTTTAGCTTATCTGTTTGTGCAAAAAAATAAATCTTTCCGTTTGGGAGGTATTGGTACTTTAGTTATTTTATTCTGCTTCTGGACCTTAATTACGACCATTTTTAATAATAGCGCCAGTTCTTCCTATGTTTGGAGCATTTTCTTTGAGTTTATAAAAGTCGCACTGCTCTTTTTCTTTATTGTGTTAACTGTACAAAAACGACTGCATCTTGATGCCATTATTTGGGCCATAGTACTATCAGTTTCTTCTTATGCAGGAATGGAGGCGGTTAAGTACTTATTATCAGCAGGTAGCCATCAGATAACTGGACGTTCGGGTATTTTAATAGATCGTAATGATTTAGCGGTTGCGATAAATATGTGCATTCCATTTATTATTTACCTTAAAAACACCACTGAAAACAAACTTATAAAGTATGGTTTATTGGCATTGCTAACATTAAATGTAATCTCAATAGTCGGCACAGGATCTCGCGGCGGCTTTATTGGCTTAACTATTTTAGCACTATTTTTCTGGTTAAAGTCTCGCCATAAAATAACTTGGGCTTTAATGGCCTTAATCTGTTTGCCAGTACTCTATAACAAAGCACCTGAAGAGTGGCAGGACAGACAAAGTACCATCCAAACAGCAACAGAAGACGGCTCATTTATCGGTAGATTATGGGCCTGGAAAATATCAACCATGATAGCACGTGATGACCCTTTAACTGGTGGTGGCTTCAGGGCGGTTACCGATCCTATTTTATGGCACAGTTATGCGCCTTACACCCCTACTTATGGCCCGGTTGAAACACCTAGCATTCCTCCGAATGAAATACCCAAGGCTGCCCATAATATCTATTTCCAAGTGCTTGGTGATCATGGTTTTGCAGGACTGTTTATTTTTTTGCTTATTATGTATCGCTCTTACGCTACCAGTAGAAAAATTTTAAAACGAATGCGTAAAGAAAAAAACTTATGGGGGGTAGAATTATGCTCTGCACTTTACCTTTCATTAATTGGCTATGGTATTACCGGCGGTAACGTTAGCCTAGCCTATTTTGATTTAGCCTTTGCACTTTATGCACTTATTACTGTTGTTGGTTTAAGAATAGATGCACTTGTTTTGCAAAATACTAAACAAACAACTTAAGTTATTTGATAACAAGCTATTCAGGATGAACTTTATAAGTCCAAATTAAACTTATAAAGTTCAGCTCTCGCCAGATATATATCAAGTTTTACTAGCGAGCAAAAGCTTTTTTAATTGTCATAAAGTAGCTTTTTTCTGGCCCTTCGGGCCAATCCATAATGCTACAAAGGCTTACTAGCGATAACATATAAATAAGGCCGCCTAACAAAACAAGACCTATAGTCACTAAAGCTACGCTTAGGTTAGGTATAATTTGAGCTATTTGCTGACAAAGAAAATACAAAACTAGCCACATAATGCCAGCAGAAACAATAACTCGCCATAAACCTTTAAACATACCACTGAAAGATATTAATTGAATTTTCTGTTGTAAATGATGGATCAGTAACATGCCGATGAAACTTGCTATTAAAGCACCATAAGCTAAACCTATGGCATCGTATAACAGAACGCCTGCGGTCATAGTAACAAGCCGAATAGCAAACATTATTGCAGAATATTGACCAAGCATATTTGCCCTACCCACTGCTGCTAACGCAGCTACAGCGCAAGAAACATTCACTTTGGTAATACCAAGAAAAGCTAAAATTTTGATATAAATAGCTGCATCGCTCCAATTACTCCCTAAAGCTAAAGCGACTATATAGTCGGCTAAAACACTTATGCCAACACTAGCGGGTATAGCTATAAACAAAACGGATACCAGCACCTGAGTATAGAGTTTACGAAACTCAGCTAAATTATCGGCATACTGTGCTAATGCAGGTAAAGATGCTCTAGCTACTGGCATAGCAACTTCTGTTGATGGCATGGCAGATATTTCATTAGATACGGTATACAAGCCTAACGCTTCTGTAGAAGAAAATTTACTTAACAAAAAGGTATCAAGCTTAGTGGAAAAAGCATTTAAAGATTCGTAAATAAAAAACCATTTAGAAAAGTTAAAAATATTACTAAAGTCAGATAAGGTAAATCTGGGCCTAAATGCAGACATAGTGTAGCTAACAATAACTTTTACCATGGCTCCTGCTAACGATCCCAATGGAAAAGCCCAATAACTTTTATAAATTATCGCAATAACCATAGTGACAATAAAACCGGTTAACCGAGAGCTAATATTTAACCGAAAGTCCTTATCAAATTGCATATATTTTTGAAAGTCGACTACCCCTACATTCATTAAGCCATTAATAAAAATAACTAAGGCATACACAAACATAAGCGGATAAATTCGGGGTTCAGAAAAGAAATCAGCAATAAAGGTTGCGCTTAAGCAGACAACTAAAGCGAGGATTAACCCTCTTAATACACTTAAAGTCCAAACCGTATTATATTCAGCTACAGAAGAGTTTTTATTTCTAATAATTGCAATATAAAAGCCAAACTGGGTAATTAACTCAAGTAAACTGGAAAACAAAACCGCTTGTGCCACTAAACCATAGTCTTCGGGCACCAGGATCCTAGCTAAAATTATCACCGAGGCTATACCAAGCAGTCTTGATGACCAACGCATTAAAATCATCCAAAAACTGCCAGAGATTATCTTGCCTGAAATATTAGGTAAAGCCATCTTATCCTACTCGTATTAATAACAGTACACAGAGTAGATTTACGGTATACGTTAATTGATAGTGTTTAGTTTTAGCGATTTTTATTTGGACGGCATGGCAGAAAGATAACTGAGTTATCAACCCTTGATGCCGCCTGATAAGTAAGTAAATCAATTTACGCTTTCAATGCTATATCCGGCGTTTTTAAGTTTGTCTTTTAAGCCTTGTAACGGAAAGCCTGCAGCATAAGCTTTAGTTGCTATTTGCTGTGCCTCGGTAAAGCGCTTTAAATCAAACAATAATAAACCATAGTTATAAAGCATTTCAGGGTAGTCTGGGTCTACCATTATTCCCAACTGATATTGCTCTGCTGCTTCATTTAAGCGGCCGGTTAAATGCATATGCATAGCAAACAACATGCGAGTTGTTGCATCTGCTGGTTGAAAATAGATAGCCCGCTGAAAGTAGCAATCTGCAGTGTAGTATCTATCACGCTCTTTTAGTTTTACTTTTTCTCGCCGCTGATATTTTGCCATAGCAGCTAACGCTCGATGATAATTAGGTATAGCTCTTAGGGTATAGTCTATATCACCCATTACTGGTCCACTTATTCCGCTCACTAATCGCTCAACATCACGTGTAAAGTGTGCACCTAAAACTATTGGCAACTTACTAGCATGGGCTGGGTTAGTTGCATCATAAGGACCATAGGCATTTGTTAATTTCTGCCCAGGAATAATGCCACAAGTGCTATTATTGTATCTATTAGCAAAAGCACTGAAAGAAGTAAAAACAACAACTAAAAGTAGTATTGTTTTTAATTTATATAAGCAAGTCATTTGATGTAATCCTTTACATTGCAAGCTAATTAGCAATAATTTGAAGAGCATAAACAGGATAAGTGCTGCTAGCCAATTTTAGTTGTTTTAGGCTTGAAGTCAACGTTACTTTAATTTTAATAAAGACAGCAGTTGCATTAACATGTTCAAAACGTTTTAATATAGCATCACTTATCGCGAACATGGAAAGTTTGTGTCTAAACGTATTTTATATATAGCATTTCATTTTCCACCAATACAAATGAGTAGTGGTGTCCACCGTACATTAGCCTTTACTCGTTACTTTGCCGAGCAAGGCGACAATGTGACGGTACTTACTGCATCTACCAAAGCTTACAGCCAATGTGATGACAAAAACTTAGCCCTAATACCGGCTGAAGTTAATGTACTGCGCTGTTATGCCAGAGATACGGCAAAACATTTTTCTTTCAAAAATAAATACATTGGCTGGATGGCTTTACCAGATAGATGGCAAAGCTGGATTTTGGGTGGTTTTTTGCGCGGTTGGCGCTACGCAAAAAAATATCAGCCCGATGTTATTATTAGTACCTACCCTATCGCTTCTGCTCATTTCATCGCCTATTTTATCCATAAATTAACTGGGATCCCATGGATTGCTGACTTTCGTGATCCTATGTTGCAAAAAGACTATCCTGCCAATCCTAGAGTAAGAAAGCTATTTAGCTGGATAGAAAAAAAAGCCGCCAAACACTGCCGGCATATCATCTTCACCAGCCCTGGTGCACTAAAGCTCTACCAACAACGTTACCCTGAAGTAGCTACTGATGTTTGGCAAGTGTTGCCTAATGGTTATGATGAAGCACTATTTGAACAGGTAACATCTAGTCAATCTGCCATAGCTGATGATAAAGTCACATTACTGCATAGCGGCACTATTTATCCGTCGGAACGTGATCCTATTCCATTTTTTAATGCTATTGCTTCTTTAAAGCGACAAGAACCAAACCTAAGCAATAAATTAAGCATTATACTGCGAAGTACTGGGCACGATGGGTTATTTAAACCAGTACTGCAAGAATTAGGTATAAATGATATTATCACTCTGGCGCCAGCCTTAAGTTACGTTAAAGCCTTAGAAGAAATGTTAAATGCAGATGCCTTGCTACTTATGCAAGCTAGCAATTGTAATTATCAAACTCCGGCTAAAGCTTATGAATATATTCGCGCACAAAAACCTATCTTAGCTTTAACGGATGCAAAAGGTGATACAGCCAACTTAATCTTGCAGTCCCAAGTTGCTGAGTTAGCTCCATTAAATAATTCAGAGCAAATATGTACCGCCATTAAAGCTTTATTAACAAAGTTACAAAACAACCAATATGAGTTTTTACCAAAAGAAAAAATTGCCACCTTCTCTCGTGTGCATCAGGCTAAAAGCCTCAGGAACTTGTTACTCAAAATAAGTAGAGTATAACAGGGTTAAAGTCGATACTTATATTTTGTGGGAGGCAAACGCCATGGAAAACACGATAACACTAGATACTAAAGACAATCTTAAATTAGTGATCGCTGGCACTGATATTCAGCATTATCAGCAACAAGAAACTGCTATAGCCTTCAAGGGCACTATACTATTTGAGCATAAAGTCTGCTCGGCTGAGTTTTTATTGCAACAGTATCTAGCAAGTAGCGATGACCAAACTTTTTATCAACGTTTAAGCGGCCGCTTCTGGTTAGCAATTATCGGAGGCAAACAAACAGCATTTTTAGTTAATGATATTATGGGTATAGAGCCTTGTTTTTATAGCCTTGAAAATAACACCCTTTATATCAGTAGCCATTTAAAGCAATTAAAACGGCTACCTATTACTCTAACAATTTCCAAACAAGCAATTTATAACTACTTGTATTTTCATTGTATTCCAGCTCCAACAACTATTTATCAGCAAGCTGCTAAACTAGAGCCGGCTAAAGCCGTGTATTTAAATCAGCAACTAAAATTTAGCACGCAACTGCTATACAGCCCTGAGTTTACTCAACAAACTAACGATAAAACATTGCATAAACAGTGCATTAATACCATAGAGCAAGCTGTTAAGAAGCACACTGGCGACAACGTAGCTGCTTTTTTAAGCGGTGGTTTAGACAGCTCTACCGTTGCTGGTATGCTAGCCAAACATCAAACACCTGCTCGCACTTTCTCTGTGGGTTTTGAAGCTAAAGGCTATGACGAAACCCCTTATGCCCTAATTACGGCTAAACATTTTAATACCCAACACCAAGTTCTTTATTTAAAACCTGAACAAGCTGCTGAAGCTTTTGTAAAAGTTGCCCAGTATTTTGACGAACCTTTTGGCAATTCTTCAGCCATGGCGGCTTACTTTTGTGCTCAAGATGCTAAAAAGCAAGGTATAGAAACATTATTAGCCGGCGACGGCGGCGATGAGCTTTTTGCAGGTAATAGCCGTTATGCTAGACAAAAAGTATTTACACCTTATTTAAAACTACCTAGCCCGATACAAGCGCTACTTAAAGCCATCTTTCATGATAGCTTTTTGGCAAATATTCCTGGCACACAAAAAGCAGCTAGTTACATTAGCCAAGCTAGAACCGGACTGCCCTTGCGACTGCAAACCCATAATTTTATTAATCAATTAGGTGCCAATGCCATTTTTACGGCCGATTTCTTAACTGGCATAGATCTTAAGCAGCCCGAGCAACAATTAGTGCAACGCTATAAAGAATGTACAAGCCAGCACCCTACAGATGCGATGTTGTTTTTAGATTGGAAATTTACACTCGCTGATAACGACTTAGTTAAAGTTCGCAAAATGTGTGAATTGGCCAATATTAATGTCGAATTTCCTTTGTTAGATAAAGACTTAGTCGACTTTAGCTGCTTAGTACCCGCTGATATTAAGTTACCGGGTACTAAGTTACGTGACTTTTATAAGCAAAGCTGTAAAGGGTTTTTAGCTGATGAAACTCTAAGCAAAGAAAAACAAGGCTTTGGTTTACCCTTTGGCGTATGGCTACAACAAAATGAACGACTTAAAACTATAGCATTAGATACCTTGCATGCCTTTAAAAAGCGTAAAATTGTCAACGATAGCTTAATTGAACAAGTTATAGCTGCACATCAACAACAGCATACTAATTATTATGGTGAGTTGATCTGGTTACTGGTTGTACTTGAGCTATGGTTACAACAAGATGAAGCGACAACTCATGCATAGTCTTATTGCTCTGTTTGGTCGTTTATTTAGCAAAAATAAATTAAGCATCTTAATTTACCATCAAGTATTGGCAAGCAAAGATCCCATGCGACCAACAGAGCCAACAGCAGATATTTTTGATTGGCAAATGCGCTTAATAAAACGCTACTTTACGCCATTATCTTTAGGTGAAGGTCTAAACCACTTAAAAGCCGGCACTTTGCCTGCTAATGCTATCTGCGTCACTTTTGATGATGGCTACCTTAATAACCTTACCGTTGCTCAGCCCATACTGGCTAAATACGCTATTCCGGCAACGGTTTATGTTGCGACCGCATTTAGCCACGGCACAAATATGTGGAACGATCGTTTACTCTATTTATTCTCTGATCCTAAGCGGCAACAGCTTGTTTTAAATGAAACCACACTAACATTAACTGACTGGGCGGATAGACGTGAACAAGCTCAGCAGTGGCTTAAGCAGCTTAAATACTTACCACCAACAGAACGTATCGCTTTAATTGATAAATTCTACCAGCAAAATAACTGCACCGAGCAAACGCCATTAATGATGTCACCCAAGCAAGTTAAACAGCTTGCCGATAAAGGCATTACTATTGGCGCTCATACGGTAAACCACCCTATTTTAAAAATATTACCTGTTGCAAAACAACGCCAAGAAATTGCTCAATCAAAGCAAGAATTAGAGCAATGGATTGGTAAAGCAGTAGAGCATTTTGCTTATCCAAATGGGGTAGAAAACATAGATTTTGATCAAGAAACAGTAAACTGTGTGCAAGAGCTAGGCTTTAAAACTGCGGTAGCAACTAATTGGGGTGTTTCTTCTAAGCTTACATCTGAATTTAAATTAAAGCGTTTTACACCTTGGGATAAAACTGCCTTTAAATTTCACGCTAGGTTGTTAAGTATTCAATTGAAAAATTAAGTGCTATTTATTCAACATTACTTTTCTAAAATCATTATTTAACCAAAGCTGTTGTAAAACTAACCAAATTATATTGAGTTTAAACCTTTTTAGCATCGACATAACATTGCCTATATAAGCTTTACGATTAGCAGCTATCACTTGTTTAATCATTAATTGATTATCCCGCTCTAGAGCAATATTATTTAAAATGTAGCTACGATAATTTATTTCATCTAATAAACGCACACACATATGCCTGCTGCCCCATATTGCTCCAGAGAATAAATTAACCCCTTCACCATAGTGAGCGGTAATACTAGATGTAAAGCTAATCTTAAAACAACAGGCAATAAGTGCTAACCACATTAAATAATCTTCACCAGCAAAAGTAAATTGGCGTTCAAATCTAACTTTCTTAGCCAAACTAAAACGATACACTACTGTAGAAGTACCAATAATATTAACGGTGGTAATTTGCCGGACCATATCAGTGCAATATTGATATATATCAGGTTTTAACAACAATTTATGTTCGGTTATTTGAAAAAATTTTGTCCGCTCAAATGCCCCAATACTTTGGCCAATATGAGTAAAGTTAGCAAAGTGAAAGTCGCTATTTTTGTCTAACGCGGCTAAAGCTGAAGATAAATGCGTTTCTAACCATACGTCGTCAGGATCAAGAAACGCAACGTATTCAACATCATTAGCAACTAAGTCTAAGCCCGCATTACGGGCAGCTGAAACACCGGTATTAACCTGCTCGACTAGTTGTAATTTAGTTTGTAATTCTGGATCAAATAAAAAAGGCTCAAGATCTAAAACAGCTTTGCGTGGCGAGCTGTCATCAATAATAATAATTTGTTGAATACGTGCAAAAGCTATTTGTTGTCTAATACTTGTGATAGCCGCGGTTAATAATCCGGCTTTACGTTGAAAGTAAGGAATAATAACGGCTACTTTATTCATGACAATTAGCTCTCTACTTTATTTTTATCGCGCCGTTGTTTTACTAACCACCGCAACAGCCTATTTCGTTGCCAACTTAAATGTACTATTGGTCTAAGCTCAGAATTTAAACGTTTGTGCCAGTCCATAGCCTTGCCATAAAACTCTATATTTTTTATAGCTAATTCAGGATGTTCGGCATAGTGTTTAAGCATCTGCATTTTTAATAATAACGCGGGTGAATACTGAGCAAACTGTTCGTCAAATGTAGTTTTTAAAATAATTAAATTACCGTTATGGCTAACACAAAGATCAACAGCCGCTACTTGTCCAGAGACTAAAAAGTACCATACACAAGCCTTATTGCGCTGCGCTAGCCTAGTCATCATAGTTTGATAAAACTTACCTTGACTATTTGTAGCGCTAATAGCAGTACCTTGTTCGGCTTTCCAGCTATTACTTTCGATATCACCATATTTAATCACGCCAGCTAAAACAGCTTCACTACTGGTTAATACTTCAGTACTAAAACTTTCACCTTCACGCTCAGCTCTATTATAGGCTTTGTTACAATTTTGCCGTAAGTTTTTACCTATAGTTTTAAAAAAATCATCATAATGACTAGGTATCGGCTTATTACCCGTTTCAATATAATGTTGCTGATAAATATTAGGCCCTACCGTTAAATAACGCGAATCGGCTTGCAGTAGGTCTATTTGCAAAATAATACCAGGTAAAACAGAGGCGATTTTTGCTAATAGCTTTTCATCTACACTGCCATTAGCACTTAGCCATAAGCCTAATGGTGCTTGAGAAGGCATAACAGTTTGCCAACGGCCAAAGCCCACTCGCTGAAAAAAACCCATAAATATAATATTAGTAGACTCTTTAACAATAACTAACTGTTCAGTACCTAAAAAATAATGAGAAATTAAACATTGAATAAAATCAACAGTAAGAATAGCCTGATTATGGGTTTGTTGATTTAACTTGTCCCAATCAGTAGTGTATTGTTTAAAATCTGTTATAGCATACGCTCTAGCTTTCATTTTTTTTCACCAGGTTTTGAACGGCATCAATAATATAATCAAGCTCTGCTTGTTTTAATTTATGATGACAAGGTAATTGAATAAGTCGGCTGCGATAATCTTCACTCACTTGGCATTGCCCATAAGCAACTTCTTCCCAGCGTAACACTTGAATTTTCTTCAACCTTAAATGTTGAAAATCAGCCGCATCATTCAGTAAAAATGGGAGAACATAAGGTGCTTCCAGCTCCGCATATGCATATAAACACTGCCCCGCTTGGCTTTTGGCTAAACCTTGCGCTAGGTAATTATAATTAGATCTACGTTTAGCTTTTATGTGTTTAAAATCACTTAATTGTAAAATTACTTTTGTGTGGCGAAAACTAGCAGAACTAAGATCTTCAGGCTGAAAGTAAGTAAGTTTATTTACTGTTCGAGCAGCTGTTTGTGCGACAGATGGTGTCTGCCTTGGTTTCTTTACTTTTGACTTAATATATTGAATAAACTGCGGAATTTTAAATAGAAATGCGATCCCTTTCGCTTCTTCATACCAACTGCAATATTGCGGCTGCACACCTATTCCTTGTTGCATATACAACAAGCCACCATCAATAGTGGGTAATATTTTATTAATACTACAAATGCGGGCAGCAACAGTTGAATTTACCTGCTCTAACTGCTGTAAAAAGTCCACTAAGGCATGAGCATAATCTTCAATAATTACTTTACCTGCTAGCGCAGCTAAATTTATTAATTGTTTATTATTTTGCTGAAAGCCAAAAAACCTTACTACAAGGCAATGTGTTACATCAGCGGTTAGGTATTGCAGAAATACATCTTCGTCTACAGTTAAATCTGGTAAAACTGGATAAAAACGTATCTCGTAACCTAACCAAAGAAAAGGTTCTACTAAAGCTGGGCAATGATAAGCCGGTAATAAAACTACATTCGCTTTATTACTATGCATTAACTGCTGTGCTGCAAGACCAATAGCGGCTCGGCCATTGCGAGTATAGATACACTGCGAAAAGTCAGTCGACTGCCCAAGCCGACGAAAATCTGTCACACAAAATGCCGGTGTTGCCCTGATTGTTGCAACAGGGAAGTTATTTGCATTTGCCATGACAGGGGCAAATTTCACATCCATGTTTGCTTGATCCCCTGATATTTATAGCTATATATGCTACCACTAGCACCAACAGCACACAACTGTGATAAAAATGATAAATTAATAGAAACACTTGGTTACTTTAGCTTAGCGCGTTACTATTAGTTAATCTTTGTTGGGATAAAACACATCGCAGGAGCGCGTAGTGGATAAAATGCTCAGTCAGCGAATTTGGCTAACCCGTTACTTAATGGTAATAGGTATAGTTATTTTGCATACACCGCCCTATCAATCTTTAACCGAGCTAGATTTAAGCTTCTTTAATTTTATTAAAGCCTTTTTTTCTCATGCAGTATTTCGTACTACAGTACCTATGCTAACGGTAATTTCAGGTTACTTACTGTTTCGCTCTAGGTTAATTCAGCAGCCGTTAGAGTTAATCAGCAAAAAAGCTCGAGTTATTTTATTGCCATTAATTTTGTGGAATATACCTGTGGTGCTGGGCGTCTTTTTCATCCAGCATTACCAATTATCAACTCATATTTTTTCAGTGCAACTTAGCCCGTTTGATAGCCTTAATTGGTTAAATGCTTTAACCGGATTATTAAGCAGCCCAGCAAATTACCCACTTAACTTTTTAAGAGATTTATTTGTGCTTAGTTTAATCAGCCCGCTACTTGCGGTCTTACTAAATCGTGCGCCTTGGCTAGGCGCTATCATAGTGGCTTTGGTCTTTTACTTTAACTTAGATGGCGATATTATTTTACGCAATACTATGCTTATTAGCTTCTATATTGGCGGCTTAGCAGCAACACAGCGCTGGAATTTAACTAAGTTAGATCCTTACGCTATACCTCTGCTCATTATATTTATCCTCATTTGCAGTGCTATAGTTATTTTTGACATAGAAAACCGCACCCCACTTCGTATAATAGCCCCTTTTATGGTATGGCCTAGCATGTCGCTATTAATGAAATATAAAAACGGCGCTTTTTTAGAGCGATATGTTGGCAGTAGCTTTTTAACCTTTTTAGCCCATGGTCCACTGCTACTTGTTTTTTGGCTGTTATATCAAACATTTTTGCCCAAGGTGCCTTACCCCTTATTTTGGTGTGCAGCACCGCTGATAATTACTATCGGTTGTGCTTGGCTACATACTAAACTAAAACGTTATGTACCCACCCTTACCTCTATTGCATTAGGAGGTCGCTAAACTATGACTAACTTATCAAGCTTGCTACCTAAACTACCAAACCAGAGTTGCTTTTGCGCCATGACGTCTGGTCTAAACTTTCTTAGTGTAACTAAAGCAAAAACACCTACCCATGCAGTTGTTATACTGCCTCCCTTTGCTGAGGAAATGAATAAGTCACGCCATATTATTAAACAATGCACAACGCAATTAGCCGAGCATAATTATTACAGCTTTATGCTAGATAACCATGGTACAGGCGATAGCGAAGGCGATTTAGATACAGCAACAATTGAGCTATGGCGTACAGATTTAGCAATATTAATGCAAAAAATAGCAGATTGGGGGTTTCAAAGTGTTAGCTTTATAGCAATACGCTTTGGGGCTTTACAACTCTTCGATTTTTTAAACCAACACTCATTACCACTTCCAATTAAACACCTTGTATTGTGGCAGCCTATGTTTGACGCTGGCCGATTTTGGCAACAATTTTGTAGAATTAAAGTTGCTGAAGCCATGGCGAGCGGTGATAAAGTAAGTCAAAAGCAACTCGAGCAACAACTAGAGCAAGGTCAAATAGTAGAAATTGCCGGCTATCCCATTACCGCCACTTTTGGGCAAAGCATCTTACAAATGAAATCAACATTGCCTGCAGTGTTAAACAACAGCGCATTAAGCTGGTTTGAGATATCTAAGCTAGATAATATTGCCCTGCCTGTGCAAAAAGTGCGAGACAACCTAACCGAGCAGTGCTTATTGCATTTTAACCAAATTAAAGCCGAAGCTTTTTGGCAAACCACGGAATTAGCTAAAGCCGACCAGCTGATTGCCCTGACAGTAAGTCAGTTTGCAGGAGTTGAATAAGATGTCTGTTCAGTTTATAGAAATTAACTCTAACAGCAATAAGCTAAGTGCTATTTTGCATTCTGCCTCTGGCACTATTGGCGCCCTTATTGTTGTGGGCGGCCCACAATATCGTGTTGGTAGTCATCGTCAGTTTGTTAAGTTAAGCCAGCATTTAGCTGCACATGCTATTCCATCATTACGCTTAGATAGCAGTGGTATGGGCGATAGTTGCGGTGAAAAAGCTGAGTTTTATCAGCAAACAGCAGATATAGATGCCGCCATCGATACCATGTTTAACCAGCTGCCACAGCTACAAAAAGTGGTGTTGTGGGGGCTTTGCGATGCAGCAAGTGCTATTTTATTAAAAATGAATCAAGCAGATCCGCGTATCGCTGGCTTAATTTTGCTTAACCCTTGGGTTAGACAAGAGCAAAGCCATGCTGCAACTATGTTAAAGCACTATTATTTAAAACGTTTAGTTAGCCGTGAATTTTGGCGTAAGATTTTTTCAGGTGGTCTGGCTTTTAAGCGCAGTATCACAGATTTTTGGCAAACCTGGCGCAGTAGCAAACGGCAATCTACACTTAAGCCTGCTAAGCAAACCGAGTATAGTGCCAGCAATTACGTTCAACATATGCTAACAGGCTGGCAAAAAACTAAAGTTGAAACCTTAATAATTAGCAGCGGTAATGATTTAACAGCACACGAATTTTTAGATCTTTGCCAGCAAAACTCACAATGGCAACAGTGTTTTAATAAGGCTAAAAGGCTGCATATTAACGATGCCAACCATACTTTTTCCACCGCTAACTGGCGCAAACAAGTTGAACAAGCATCCAGTGATTTTATGTTAGCGTTGAAGTAATTTTTTAAGTAACTGTTTTAATTTATTTTTTTAAATAGCCTTTAACCTTAGCAGTTAAACTCGCTTTTAAATTAGCATAATAAGCACTAATTGCAGTCAGCCATTAAATAGACAACCTAGGATGCATTATGCACCCCAAAGCTGAGCAAGCCACATTAAATCGTTACTTGCTTCTAACCTTAATTTGCTATTTTAGCTTTGTCATTTATGGCAGCTTAGTGCCTTGGCAATACCGTGCCTTACCTTTAGAGACGGCATTGCAGCAATTTCGCAATATAAGTTACCTCAATTTAGGCATAAACTCGCGCGCCGACTGGGTAGCGAATATCTTATTGTTTATCCCACTATCCTTTTTATTAATGTCTTATTTTATGCCCGCTGAACGCAAACAGCTAAAGCTCAATATTGCAATACCAATAGCGCTCAGTTGTGTTGTACTGGCTTTAATTATTGAGTTTACTCAGCTTTACTTCCCACAGCGCACCGTATCGATAAATGACATTGCTGCTGAGTCGCTAGGCGCCTTGCTTGGCATAGTAATTTTTTACCGCTTTGGTCAACAAATTTTGCGCTATCTACAAGCCATAATCGCCATGCGTGGCACTCAAAACAGCTTACTTAGCTATTTATTAATTGCTTATATCGCTTTATTCACTCTTTATAATATCTTACCGCTAGATTTAACCTTAAGCCCTGTTGAATTATTTAAAAAGTGGCAAGATGGCAGAATTACCCTACTACCGTTTAGTGCTTATCAAGGATCATTTTTACAGATTTTCTATGCTATTTTCAGTGATATATTGCTGTGGATACCAATAGCTGTCTTACTATATCTTCAGCAGCATAAAAAACAGACTATCTTTATAAGGTTAGTCTTATTCGCTGCCCTTATTGAGTTTTTTCAGCTGTTTGTCTACAGCAGAGTTACCGATATTACCGACATAATACTGGCTTTTATTGCAGCTTGGTTAGGCTATAACCTAGGCCGCTTAATGTTTAAACAGCAAAATAGCACAACTACTATAGAGCAGCCTAGCTCTAGCGCTATCACTAAACAGCAACTCTGGCTTGCTGGCGTTATTATTCTTTATAGCCTAGTCATTTTCTTAGTATTTTGGTTTCCCTATAACTTTGATTTTTCTTGGCAACAAATTAACCAACAACTCAGCATAAGCCGCAATAAAGTATTACTTGAGTCGTTATATTTTGGAACTGAGTTTCGGGCTATCACCTCTTTACTGCAAAAAATACTGCTCTTTTTCCCCTTAGGCATATTGTTTAGCCTTAGCTATCTAAAACTAGAGTCTAAGTGGCAAAAGCGGCTAATGCTAATTTTTAGTGCCGGTTATATTTTGCTATTGGCCGCATTCACCGAAGCCATGCAGCTTGCCTTGCCGGATAAAACGGTTGATATCACCGATGTTTTATTATCTGTTATTGGCGCGGCGCTAGGCTTTATGCTGACACTTTACTGTTATCGCTTTAGCCAACAACAAGCTAACCCTACTGCCACTTTACAACAGCAAACTCAAGCGACTGCAACGACGACAACAGCTTCTACAAAGGCGCCAGCAAAACACATAGCAACGACAAAGGCTCAGTTAGCAGGCAAATCTAAAGTCCTGTTTCTGGCACTACACTTTATCGTTTCACTAGTTGCGCTATACGGCCTAAGTCAGTTGTCTGCACTTCCTTACAATGTACGAGAGCTATTAACAGACAACGCGAGTGCAATAATAGGCCTTACCTTAGCAGCTTATATTATGTTCTTAGCCAACTGCGTCAGGCTTTCTCAATTTGCCCTGTTTGTTCTAGTCAGCCCGCTACTGTGGATTGTGCAAACTAGTCTCATATTTTGCTTACTTTACTTTAGCGTAGCGGCGGAATCGTTATATGATATTTTGGGTTTTCCTAACACTAGCTTGCCGCATTTTTTAGAGTTATTACTACGTTTTATTGGCTTTTTTTGCTTAATTCAATTTAACTGTTTAGCCGCAAAGCAATTTTTACAGAGCAAACAGAAAGTAGCAGCCAGCATTTTATGGCTAGGTAGCAATATTGTCGTCGCATCACTTTGGTATTGGGCCGTAGTTTATTTAGCGGCAACCGATAACATAGTGGAGCTATTAGACGATAACGGCAGTATTATTAGTCTAATGGCACTAACAGCCTGGCTTGTGCTTTTGTTTCTAAGTGCCACCTATAGCGCAAAAATTATCTCCCAGTGCCTTTTTCAAGCTGCTTGGCTTAAACTAACGAAGTTATTGCTGCTAATGTTTATTATTGTTATTAGTATGGCTTTATCATGGTGGCTAATTAATATTGCCACCCAAAGCATTATTGTTAAATACCAACAAGTCTTTTCCGCTTTACAATTTTTATTAAGTACAGATAGAAGCCATTATGTAACACCATTGCAATTACTTATACGCTATTGCTTGGCTTATAGCGCAATTTTAAGCATACTAACTTGGTTTTATATTGCCGCTTTTATAGCGTCGAAACGCTTTTCAGGCTCTTCTTCTTATTAGTACTGAGTAAATTCATGTTAGTTAAGCTCATAAAAACGCTATTTATTATTGCCTTTATTCTATTGCTAAGTGGCTTAGCCTTATTTTTCTTCGTTACCTCACCGCAACTAGTGCAACATAAACAGATTTCAGCAGAAGATGTTAATACCGCGCAACAGCTAGTGTCGCAATCTATTCGTAGCTTAGCGCGTACTGATGGCGATATTGATGTAGAAATAGATCAGCAGCAGCTTAATGCCATTATGAGTGTGGCAAGTTATGCCTTACCCGATGCAGACTTTAAAGGCGTTATCTCGCCCTTTGGCGTTTTATTGCAAGGCAATGCTAATTTACCGCTTAGCTGGCCTAAACGTAGCATTAACTTAGCTTGTCTGTTTACAGTGTTTAATCGTGGTTTTGCTATTGATCACTGCCAACTTGGTAAGGTACGCCTGTCCCACTGGCTGGCAAATAAACTGTTTAAACAACTTGTCCACTTTGCTGTTGCCGCACCGGCTAACCAGCAACTGCTAGATTTATTTGCTTCAGGCCAGTTAAAAAATAGCCAGTTAATTTTTAGTGCTAAAAACTTAGGGCCAATCAAACTGAAATTGCAGCCTCAACTATACCAACCATTGAGCCTAATAAATGCAAACCAAGTTAAAGCCCCAGATATTGAATATTATTTACTCCAGCTACAGGCTTTGCAGCAGCAGTATCCTAAAGAGCGACGTCTAGCTTTTTATATTCATAAATTATTAGTTACAGCCACTGAGCGGGCTCATAAAAGTTCATTAGACTCGGCTTATCATGATGCTATCTGGGCACTAGCTGTTACTTTTGCCAATAATCGATTTGTTCATTATGCCAATCCTAATTTAACCACCAGACAGATCCCAAGAATACCGGCTAAATTAATTTATGGTCGTCATGATCTTACCCTGCATTTTTTATATTCATCCGTACTACAAATTTTAGGCACAACTGAATTATCGCAACAAGTGGGTAATTTGAAAGAAATTATGGATGCAGGAGGTAATGGCTCAGGCTTTAGTTTTGTTGATCTTGCCGCAGATCGTGCTGGCACTCACTTTGCAGAAAAGCTAAATAGTATTAGTAAAGAGCATCTAACTAGCTATAGCAGTGAGCAATTTGAGCAAGCTATAATGCCCTCTATTCAAGGGCTTCCTGAAGGCTTATCAGAGCAACAAGTCCAACAGCAGTTTGGCGGTTACAATGGTGAGAAATTCAAACAACTTAGCCAAGAAATAGAGTTGCGAGTCTCTCAGTTATCGCTTTATCAACACACTGACTAATTAGCTAATTTAAATTTAAAATTGAAAGTAAATAAAAGGCGCTTCGGCAGAGCCAAAAATAATTAAGCTAAACAACACTAATACAATACTTGTCGCTTGTAGCAAATGCGAAGAGCTAACAAAACGCTGTTGCCAGCTGGCCATTATACGCTGTGGAATAAGGTGCAATATAATGGCAGAAATTAAAGCCACAGCGCCTACGGTTGTTAAATCAAACGGTAAGTGGCTATTATGCCAAATAGCCAGCATATACTGATTCGCTTCAGCTAAGCTCTCAGCCCGAAACATTACCCTTAATAAACAAACAATAAAGAATGTCCTTAATATAGCCAGAATATGCAGCCAGCCAGTATTTAATAAGAACCAACCATATTGCCGACCAAAACGTTCAATACTCACCACAGCGCCATGACAAAAACCGTACAATAAGAAGTTCCAGCCAGCGCCATGCCAAAAGCCGATAGCAATAAAGGTAATAAAGAGGTTGATATAAACATTGCCATACCGACTCCCCCCCACGCCATGGTATAAATAATCACGAAAGAATGAAGACATAGAGATATGCCAGCGCTGCCAAAAGTTAGAAATGCTATGAGCCAGATAAGGTCGATTAAAGTTTATAGGTAGTTTATAGCCAAGTAGTAAGGCACAGCCTCTAGCAATATCAGTATAAGCTGAAAAATCGAGGTACACTTGAAAGCTGTAACCGACCAATGCCAAAATTAAAAAAGCAGAAGATAAGCTGCCATAGTTAGTAAAAGCAGGATCAACAAGATGTATAGCCAGTATATCTGCCAGAATAACCTTCTTTATTAAGCCTTTAATAATTAACATCACCGCTTCTTGTTGCGCTGCAGAATCAACCCTACTTTGCTTAGTTAACTGAGGCAAAAAGTAACTTGCCCGCACTATAGGGCCGGCAACAAGTTGCGGAAAAAATGACACAAATAAGGCGAAATCGGCTAAAGAGCTGACAGGCTCTAACTCTTTTTTATAAATATCAATAGTATAAGAAAGCGCTTGGAACGTATAAAAAGAAATGCCAACAGGTAATAAAATCTGTAACAAGCCAAGGTGCGAAGATAAACCAAACCAAGCGGCCACCACATCTAAATTATCTAAGAAAAAGTTAAAATATTTAAAAAAGCCCAACAGGCCTAAACTAAATATAATCGACACCGCCAGCCAGCGCTTAGCATAAATAGAGCGGTGAATTTTCTTACCGCAATAAAAATTAACGGCGGTCATAGCAAATAATAAAGCACCAAAACGCCAATCCCAGCTCATATAAAACCAATAGCTAACAACAAGCAGCAGCAGTTTTTTATGTTTATTGTTGGAAATAAAGCGTAATAAACCCAGCAATAGCAGCAGGAAAAGATAAAAATGTAATGACGTAAAACTCATGGTTGCACCTGCAAGGTACCATTAAGTGTTGCTATAAGCGCCTGCGCCATAACCTGCTCGCCTTTAGCAGAAAAGTGTACGCTGTCAGTAAAGTTATCCCGACCACCGGCCACCTTATCAGACAAGCTTACATACTGAACATGGTTAAATTCATCGGCAACCTGTTGTAAAGTCTGATTATACTGTTCAAACACATAAGAGAACTGCTGCACAGATAAGCAAGGTGTATAATATAACGCCGTTTCAGCTAGCTGCCGCTGTAATTGCACCGGCTGCTCGGGGCGAAATGAACTTAGGTTTTCTAAAAAATAGATTTGTTTTACTTGTCGTAACTTAGCTTGCTTAATTAACTTTCTAAGCCCGTCAGCATAGTTTTCAAGAGAGGGCGTAAGATCGGGTAAGGCAGAAACCTTATAAGGCACATAACGCAAATTAATGGTATTTTTAAGCAATAAGTCCACGCTTAATAACCATTTAGGCGCCTTTATTTGCGGCAATGCATAAGATTTACCTGCAGCAGATTTTCTACATAGCTGACTGACATCATTGCTTAAGCCAGAATATAACATCAGCACATCTTCCGATAAGCCGGCTAAATGCTCACTGTATAATAAATACTGGCCATTAAGATCATTACCCGGGATCCCAGCATTAATAACCTCAAGCGGTAACTGCACGGCTTCTTGTTGCAATAAAGCTGGAAAGGTAACACTATTATTGGCAGCATAAGCACCATAAGCACTTGATGCGCCAAGCACTATAACTCTAATAGACCCATTATTTTTAGCCTTAATAGGCTCAGAGCGTAAACCTAAATTATTACTTTTAATGCTTATGCTAGAGCCCTCTACCGAGATATTGGGCACTAATAGCTTATAGCCTTTGCGCTGAGTAAAAAGCTGAGTTTCCGCTTGGGCAGGTTTAAGTAAGCTACTAAAAATACTATTACCAAACTTTAGCTCAGCGCGAATTTGTAATAGTAATTCCAGACTAATAAAAATGATAAAAGCAAAAATAAAAACTTTAATAATTGAACGTTGCACTTTGCTCACCATATAAACGGAGAGTTATTATCTCGACTACACAACATGACAATACCTCAAAGTAAAATTTCAGTAACGTTACCATGCCCCAAGAAGTCTTGCGGGCTAGCAGTAGGACCATATGCCCCTGCTTGATAAACCACTA
Organism: Rheinheimera sp. MMS21-TC3; assembly: GCF_032229285.1. Lineage (NCBI taxonomy): Bacteria > Pseudomonadati > Pseudomonadota > Gammaproteobacteria > Chromatiales > Chromatiaceae > Rheinheimera > Rheinheimera sp. MMS21-TC3. The sequence continues at coordinate 1,367,793 of NZ_CP135084.1, read as the reverse complement.
ACCAATCACCAACTTCGGCTTTGGGCAATACCATCTTGTCAGCTAAAATATCCAAAGGTGTACATAAAGGACCAACTGCTGTTACTAGCTCTGTCTCCGTTGCAGCCATCTTACTGGCTATAGCAACAGGATAGTTTTTACGAATAACTTGGCCAAAATTACCCGAGTTAGCCAAATTATGATGTAAGCCACCATTGCAAACCAAATAGGTTGTGCCCCGAGATTGCTTTTTATCTATAACTTGGCAAGCATATAAGCCTGCTTCTGCCACCAAGAATCGCCCTAGCTCTATTACTAACTCTACATCCACTAGTTCAGCTGAGTATTGCTGCAACAATTGCTGTAAAGAGGCTGCGACAGGCGCTAAGTCAAGCCGTTGCTCACCAGCAAAATAAGGCACACCAAAGCCCCCCCCTAAGTTAACAAACTCGATTGGATACGGACTAGCCGCTATTAACTTAGCAGCTAAAGCAAAGGTTTGTTGATGGGCTTCAATAAGTGATTCAGGTTTTAAATTTTGTGAGCCACAAAAAATATGAAAACCACGCAATTTAAAAGCCCTATTGCCACAACCAGCTAATAAATCTGGCACTAGCTCTTCATCTATACCAAAAGGTTTAGCTCCGCCTGCCATTTTCATTCCTGAAGACTTAAGCTCAAAAGCAGGGTTCACTCTTAGTGCTACATTTGGCAAGATAGCAGCTTCTATACCTAAGGTTTCAATTCGCGCAAGTTCACTAATAGACTCGCAATTTATAGTCGCACCTAATGTAATAGCGCTAAGTAGCTCAGCATCGGTTTTTCCTGGGCCAGCAAAGCTTATATCTGTTACTGGCATGCCTGACTGTACCGCTAGTAAAAGCTCTTTTTGCGAGGCAACGTCAAAACCATCAACTAAAGGCTGTAAAAAATTAACAACGGCTGGGTAAGGGTTAGCTTTAACCGCAAAATGTAATTTAATGCGAGAAGGTATCTGTTGCCTAAACTTATCAACTTGCGCTGCTATAACATCACGAGAATAAGCATAAAATACTTTTTTATCTAACATGGCACTAATTTGTGCCATAGAGAAACCTGCGAGTTGAAGCTGGCCGTTTACCGCAATAAACTGATCCATTATTTGATGTTTAGGTGCACTTTTCACTGGCTTTATTTCTGTATTCACAGCGACCTTCTCCACGGCATACCACTCCATTGGTTTATTGCTATATTTGGGTTATTAATTTTTGCTTTCTATAGTAAAAAAGTCTCGATACTGACTAGCTAAGGCATTACGATCAATTTTACCATTGGCATTTTTAGGCATCTTATCCAGCTGAATTAACTGCTTAGGTAGCATATAGTTAGGCAAGGTTCTTTTTAGTTGTTTTAACCACTCTGCACTATTAACGGCAATACTACTTTGGCAAGCAAAAATAACTAAAATAGCTTGACCTAACTCTGCGTGCTCAATACCTAAAGCGGCTACATCGGTTAAATCAGAGCTTAGTTGGTATACCGCTTCTTCTACTTCTGTAGGACTAATACGGTAACCTGAGCTTTTTATCATCTCATCACGCCGACCAATAAAGTATAAATACCCCTCTTCATCAAAGCGTACTGTATCACCTGACCATACTGCTAACTGTGGTAATTGAATCCCTTTTGGCGCAACGGGATCAAATTTAAAACGTTCTGCCGTTTTTTCTGGTGCATTCCAATAACCTAAACTCACCAAAGGCCCACGATGGACTAACTCACCAGGCTCATTAGGCCCACATAAAGTACCATCTTCACGCACCACTACAATTTCAGCATTTGGAATAGCTTTACCCATAGAGGTTGGCCGCTTAGCTAATTCAGCCGGCTCTAGGTAAGTGGAACGAAAAGCTTCTGTTAAGCCATACATTAAAAAAGGTTCTGCTCGATTAAATATTTCCTGTAATTGCCCTAACAGGGTTTGCGGCATAGCGCCGCCAGAATTGGTGATATAGCGAACGCTATCTGCACTACCCGGCTGCCAGTTAGCCTTTGCTAGTTGCGACCATAATGGAGGCACAGCGGCTATAGCCGTGACTTGATGCTTTTCTACCGTTCTTACTACATCTTGCACTAAGAAAAAATCTAATAAAACTACACTAGCCCCCACTAAGAAAGCCGTAGTCAGTTGGCTTAGCCCGTAATCAAAGCTAAGGGGTAGTAAGGCTAAAATAATATCTTGTTGCTTATTATCTAGATAAGAAGCAACACTTTGGGCACCTAACAACATATTTCGATGAGAAAGCACAACACCTTTAGGTTTGCCCGTGCTACCTGATGTATACAAAATGGCAGCCATATCAGCATCAGTTAAAGCTTGGCAAGTTACACTCTTATCCAAAGTTATAGGTTTATTATGATAAGCTAGTACCTGAATATGCCCCAGTTTTTGAGGAGAGTTGTCATCGGCATCGGTTAAAAATATTGTTTCTAAATCTGGGCAATTGACTAGCTCGTCAGCTAAACCAGTTAGCCTAGCTTTGCTGGTAATTAACACTTTAACACTACAGTCTTGCAGAATATAACTTACTTGTGGCGCTTTTAAACCAGCATTAACGGGAACAAAAACCCCTCCAGCCATAGAACAGCCAAAAATAGCGCTGACTGTTTCAAACTGCTTAGGCAGATAAACTGCTACACGTTCAAATCGCTTAAGATCAGACTGCAGCAATAAGGCCGCAGTTTGCGTTACAGCCTTAGCTAACTCAGAATAGGTTAAACTGCTTGATTTAAAATACAAAGCTGGATGATTTGGATACTTTACAGCCGATTGCAGTATATAATCGTGGATATTTTTGGTCATAGAGTCCGTTAGACCTTTCACATTCATTCCCTTTATGTGTAATAATAAATCAAATTTGTAATAAAGCCGATTTTAATTTGTAAATTCAGTTTCACTTTACCTGAATCGAGCGTTAACTTGCAAATCAGGGAACTTAATTAGCTTTAATAGGAACAATATTATGCCACTTCAGCATTTCCTTGCCGATATCTTACGCTCAGTACTACAAATTGACACCCAATTTGATGACGACACTTTACTATTAGGTGCCATTCCAGAGTTTGACTCTATGGCTGTAATCTCAGTTATTACTGAAATTGAAGAGCAATTAGGTATCCAGATTGATGATGATGAAATCTCTGCTGAAGTTTTTGAAACTTTTGGTCAGTTACATTCATTTGTTGAGCAAAAGCAAACCGCTTAATTACCACATAATAATTAAGCCATTACAGCAAACTGGCTTAAGTATAAAAAAGGATATTTTATGCACAACTTTTCACGCGTATCTGTTATTGGTTTAGGCTATATTGGCTTACCTACTGCTGCTGTTATTGCTTCACGCGGCGTAGAAGTTATAGGAATAGACGTATCTGAACACGCAGTTACTACTATAAATCAAGGTAAAGTACATATTGTAGAGCCTGACTTAGACATGTTAGTGCAAGCTGCAGTTACTACAGGTAAGTTACGCGCATCTTTAATTCCTGAAGCTGCAGAAGCCTTTTTAATTGCCGTTCCTACGCCCTTTAAAGATGATAAAGTGCCAGATTTAAGCTATATAGAAACAGCATTACAAACTATAGCCCCTGTCATTGAAAAAGGTAACCTCATTGTTTTAGAGTCTACCTCTCCGGTTGGTACCACAGATAAAATCTCGCAGTGGCTAGCCGAGCTACGGCCTGATTTAGTGATGCCGCATCAGGATATGGACCATGCCGATGTTTTTATAGCCCATTGCCCCGAGCGAGTATTACCGGGACGAGTCTTACAAGAATTAGTAAGCAATGATCGTATTATCGGCGGCATCACCGATCGCTGTGCGCAACGTGCCATTGATTTGTATAGTCTTTTTGTGCGTGGGGATTGCATTAAAACCAATGCTCGTACCGCTGAAATGGCCAAGTTAACCGAAAACTCTTTTCGCGATGTCAATATTGCTTTTGCCAATGAGTTATCGATGATTTGCGACCATTTAAAAATTAATGTCTGGGAATTGATTAAACTAGCTAATCGTCATCCTCGGGTAAATATTCTTTCACCTGGTCCAGGCGTTGGCGGTCACTGTATTGCAGTGGACCCTTGGTTTATTGTTGATTCTGCACCTGAACAAGCACAAATTATCCGTAAAGCTCGCGAAATTAACGATAGTAAGCCACACTTTGTGATTAATAAGGTTAAACAAGCTGCTGATCAGTTTAAAAAACCAGTGATAGCTTGTTTAGGTTTAGCCTTTAAGGCAGATATTGATGATCTTCGGGAAAGCCCGGCATTAGATATAGCCATGCATTTGCTTAATGATAATATTGGTGAGATTGTATTAGTTGAACCAAATATTAAAAAGTTACCCAACAAATATGCAGCTTTTGATAATGCTCTAACATCCTTACCTCAAGCGTTAGAAAAAGCCAATATATTGCTAGTGCTGGTTGATCATAAACAGTTTAAAACTCTACATTTGACTGATGTCGCGAGTAAAGTAGTTATTGATACTCGAGGTATTTTTGGTTAAGTCTCTTTAATAAGAGCACTATTTAGTTAGCAAAATAATAACTATTTACTAAAACAATTTGCTACAAGGAGTGTAACAATGAAAAAATCTACTACTATTGCCGCCGCTTTAATGCTGTCATTATTAACAGCATGTGGCGGTAAAGAAGCTGCTGAACATTATACAGATGCGCAAAGCTTTATTCAGCAACAAAAATATAGCTCTGCTGTTATAGAGCTTAAATCTGCTATTCAGCAAGCACCAGAGAATAAAGAGTATCGATTAGCCTTAGGCTTATTATATTTAAAAATAGGTGACTCTGTTGCGGCAGAGAAAGAGTTAACACGAGCTTTCTCTTTAGGTGTTGAAACCCAAATAGTCGCAATTCCATTAATCCGTAGTGCATATCAAGCGGGTAATCACTCTTATGTGTTAGAGCTATTTACGGAAGATAACAGCATAACTGCTGAACAAGCCCTATATATTAAAACATATAAGGCATTATCAGAATTAGAGTTAGGTGACGCTGATAGCGCTATTTCTTTATTTACAGAGCTTTCAACGCAACAAGACTTTGCCGATATTGCCGCTTTATCTCAAGCCCATCTTTTAATTGCTAATCGTAATAATATAGAAGCTATAAGTACTGCCGACAGCATTACTAAAGAGAGTTTAATTTATCAAGAAGCATTATTTTTAAAGGGCAGATCGCAATTAGCTGAAGAAGACAGCTTAGCTTCTATCGACAGTTTTACAGAGTATTTGCAGATTGTTCCCAATAATATTCTTGCTCGATTAATGTTAACCCAAAGTCTAGTTAAAACAGAACAATACGATTTAGCAGATAATCAGTTGAAACTATTGCTAAAAGCTTATCCTAACCAGCCTCTTGCTAACTATTTAAAAGCCGTATTAGAGTATGATAAAGAAAACTTTACTCTAGCAAAAGAGCATGCAGAAAAGGCTATTAATAATGGCTTGCGCTCAGATAGCGCCCGTATTATTGCAGCACTATCATCGCTTAAACTTAATTTAGAAAGCCAAGCTATTTACCATTTAGACAGTATCCAAGCTAATTTAGCTAAGTATCCACCACTACAGAGTCTCTATGCTTCTTTGCAATTAAAAGCCGGCCAAACAGATGAAGCAAAAGATATTCTTCTTAACCAATCTGCTGACAATCTTGATCTTAAATTACTGGCAAACACTTCTTTTCAGTTAATCAAGCAAGGCTCAAATACCGCAGCAGAACAGCTAATTGATAAGTATGAGCAAAGCGCTAAAGGTGATGTCACCTCTTTAACTACTTTAGGTATGCTTAAATTAGGCTTAGGTGGCCAACAAATGCAGGGGGTGCGCGACTTAGAACAAGCACTACTATTAGACCCAAGCCAAAACCAAGCTAGAATAGTGTTAGCTATTAGTTATCTAAAACAACATGAATATGCCAAAGCTTCAGCCCTTGCTGATGAGTGGTTAGATGATCCAGAACTAGCTATTGTTGGTTATAATCTAAAAGCTTATAGTGCATTACTGCAAGATGATACAACAAATGCCAAAGTGTTTTTAACTAAGGCTGAGCAATCTAAAGCTGATAATCCTTTTACTATGCTGTTGCAAGCCATAGTGGCTTATTCAGAAAAAGATCACGATAAAGCCAATGCCTTATTGTTAAAAACAATGCAGCTTCACCCTACTTACGTCCCAGCATTACAGCAATATTACACCTTTGCTAAAACTGAAGGTAAAGCTAAAGAGGCGTTAGTTCAAGGTCAATCTATTTTAGATAATGCCCCAGAAAGCAATAATTTACGCTTAACTGTTGCTAAAATGTACCATCAAGAGCAAAACTATCAAAAAGTAATTGATTTACTTGAGCATAAGTCCATTAATCGTGACTATGCACCAAGCGGTTATTGGGCCACATTAATTGACGCTCACGCAAAGTTAAATCATAGCCAAGATGTTATTAAACTAAGTGACCAATGGTATAAACTGACGCCTGACAACCTACACGCAGCTTTCTTTTATGCTAATGGCTTAGCCCTAAACAAAAACTTTAATGAAGCCGTCTCAGTACTAGATAAGCAACTAAGAAAGTTCCCTAATAATTTAATGCTGTTAAAAAGTAAAATTATTTTTCTAGCTGAAAATAAAGATTATAAAACCGCATTAAAAACCTTTGATGCAATAGATAAAGAAGCGGCTAATCAGGCTGATATTTTATTTATAAAAGCGAGAGTCACTTTTCTTGACGGGCAAATTCCACCATCGTTAGAGCTGTTTAATCAAAGCTATTTATTAGCACCTAGTGACGAAACAGCAATGTATATTGCCGAAATATACTCTAAACAGTATTCGTATAAACGAGCCATTCAATTTTTAGAACAACACTTTGCTACCCACCCAGTTAAAGGTAACTTAAAGGTATTTTATGCCAACCTTTTACTACAATCTGATCAAGATAAAGCCTTTAAGCTGTATAACGAGATTCTTGAAGAATCGCCCAATAACTATATTGTACTAAATAATTATGCATGGGTACTCGCTGAAGATAATCAGCTAGATAAAGCAAAAGTCTATATTGAGAGAGCGTTAAAACAAGCGCCTAAACATCCCGATGTGCTGGACACTTATGGTAAAGTTTTATTATTACAAAATAACTTAGCTGCTGCTATAACAGCGTTTGAGCAATCGTTACAAGTAAGGTCTAATAACGCTGAAGTTTCCTTAAACTATGCTGAAGCCTTAATTAAATCAGGCAAACCTCAACAAGCAGCCTCAGTGTTAAATAAGCTAGCTATTAATGACGTAGCGTTATTAAAGCGTAAATCAGACTTAGAGAAGTTACTGCCTTAAAATTAATTTAATTTACAATTTTAAAAGGCCTGTTACAACAGGCCTTTTTTAATTTTAGTTGTCATGTTTTTTTACACTCTTACCAAAATCTTAAAGTATAAAAAGATAAGTCATTGATAAATACAAACTTTAAACTATGGCATAGGCTATGCATTACTAAGAAGAGAGTAAGTTGAAGGCTGAAACGCCCAAACTTGTCATTGTAACGTTATTAAGGAATTTATTATGAAAAAGCTATTAGCAGGATTAGCATTAGCAGGAGCGGCAGCGTTTAACGTTAATGCCTCGGTCATTACGTTTGACGACAGCAGTTTCGGTGGTTCAGGCTCAACGATGTTCAATGAGATTGACTGGGATCCAGATACAGCCAATGTTACCCAAACCGATACAAACGGTAATGGTTCAATTTTCGGTGGTCCAGATGCCTTTATGGAGTTTGGCCAAAGCTTAATGGTTAACTTTAAAAACACTGGTTCACCAAACTATATACCAACAAATTATGAAATGTATTTAGACTATATGTTTAGTGGTACTGCAGAAGCTTCTGGCTCATTAATTGATGTATTATTCTCTGGTGGTAATGCCACTCTTTGGGCTGACACAACAGTAAATAGCGGTGCTTTTGATGCTGGTACAGCAACAAACTTAGGTACTTTCTCATTTGTGTCTGGTGATTGTTTAACCCGCATTACTGGTGTTGGTTCATGTGATATTAAATTAAAGTTTACTGCTAACCCAGGTTACTTCTACTACAACGGTAACGATATTGCTGGTAATAATGCGGTATATTCAGATTTAATAGTAACATTACAAGACATTATTGGTTTATCGCCAGACTATAATGGTATTCCGGGTTCAACTCAGCACTTTGAAATTCGCCATGATGGTAACCAAACATTCTCAGTACCAGAGCCTGCAAGCTTAGCGGTGTTGGGTTTAGGGTTATTAGGTTTACGTTTAAGCCGTCGCAGTAAAAGTTAAGCTTAATTGCTAACAAAAAAACCACCTTAAGGTGGTTTTTTTATGTCTTAACTCTTTTATTATTAAATATTTAAACTAGCTTTACTCAACCATTAATTTTGCTAAAGGTAAACGGATTGAGCGTGATTCCGGATGTTCGCTACGGCCTATCCGACCAATAAACACTTTATTCTTAAATACAGTTTCAGGTAATAACTGTTGTAACTTAGCATCCATTTTACGTGCATTTTCAGTTGCTTTTTCGTTAGTACTAAAAGCTAGGCCATCTCTTAGATAAGTTGAAAACAATACTGGTGTTTGCTCTGGCTGAAAGCCAAAATGTAGCTTTGTTGCAGTTAACCAAAATCGCTGTAATGCCTTACCTGCTTCTACTTGATGCGGTAATGTAAGTGGTGTTTCATCTGTTGTATACAATACAAAATGTGCGCTACAGCGCAAGGCTGTCATAAAGTCTAACTGTACTCTGGGCGCTATAGTACCCCCCATATACTTAGCTAAAAACTCAAATCTTTGCCAACTTTTTAACGCCCATTTCATCATTTTGGCCGTAACAACATCAACTCCTAATGCTTGCTCTGGAATTTTGTCTTCACTGAATTTTTTATTCCAATCAATAATTTGGCTATGAACATCGTAGCCTTCTTTCATTATTAGCCGAGTATAAGCATTACCATACATTAATTTAGCAAACTGCCAGCGTTCAGCTCTAGTTTCAAACCAATGCACTTTAAAGCCAGCAGGCAAGCTAGCTTCTAGTTGTTGTTTCTCTGCTGTGCTAAGCGCTCTTGTTCCCATAGGCTTGCGCTGTACCGTCCGAGTTTCTATATAGGCAGCCAAGGGTTCAACTTTCAGCTCAGAAACAGGTTCTAAAACTAACTGATATATTGGCCGCTCTGGTACTGAGCGATCGGTAGCAATTATTTGCGCTATAAAGCCTCGTTCAGTCGCGGCTAATCGAATCGTCTCCAGCAGAGCGCCATGCGACATATTACTAGCAAAACCATTTAAATCGTAAACGACGTGATCACGGGTGTCATTAGCTAAAATATCAAAACTTAAATCGCCCGTACGGCGAAAACGCCAGCACTGCGTATTATCACCACTAGGTGCCCAACGAGCTTTATCTAATACATACAATAACGGATCAGTTTCAGGTGCAACTTTTGCTGCAGCTTGAGGCGCTTGATTAAGTAAATGCTTTTTACCTAAATGAATAGCTAACTTATTAATGGGGTTAGCATTACCAAAAGGTCGCCAGCTAACAACATACTTATTACGATAAGCATCAAATTGTAAACATCGTGGCGCGGCTAATACTTTACCTCTGTTTAGCATCAGCTTTAAAGCTTGCGTAGCGGCGACGCCCGCGCAAAGCTCACAGGCCATAATAGTGGATGGCCCTTTCCTCTCTGGTAAATTAATACTTTCTGGTACAACTAAATAAGCGCTATGTAATCTTGCCGGTGATAAACCCACAAAAAAACGTAAATACTGCTCTGTTTCGCTAGCGCCATCAAATAGGAAATACTCTTCAAAGGTCATTTTTCCAGGTAAAAAGTTTAAATTAGATACCCCCATACCTAGCGGGGCAGCAGTTATAGCTGGCACTCCTGCAGCATAAGCTTTTTTAAACATTAAACTTCTTATTTTTAATGCAAAAAAATCTAAACCATCTATATAGACATCAACCCCACTTAAGAATTCTTCAATATTCTGCTCATTAATACCTTCAGAAAAAGTACTAATATAAGCTTCTGGATTAATATCCAAAACCATTTTGACCACTGTATCTAATTTAGACTCGCCCAGTGTTGACATTTTTGCCCCTGCTTGGCGATTAAAGTTTTCAATTTCAAAACTATCAAAATCAGACAAGTGAAAACGGCCCACTCCCAATCTGGCCAGTGTTACCGCGTGTGCTCCCCCTACACCACCACAGCCCGCTATAGCGACGGTTTTAGTCGCTAATAGTGCTTGCTCCGCTAACGTTAACCAGCCAATATTTCGTGAAAAGGCATTAAAGTAATTAAATGCAGCATTCGTCATAAAGATAACCCTTTTATCTATTAAGATAAGGAAGCAAGAACATCTGCTGCTTCAATTGTTTTTCTAGTAAAGAATATAGTTCCAGTATTTCTGGGTTAAGCTCTGAAGTAAACTTCTCTCTTGGCAAGTAAAACAATGCTCTATTACCATGAAAATCATGCTCATCACCTATCTGTTCAAATAAAAAGCCGATGCGATTAAGTCGCTTATTTAAACGTGGTTCTGCTACTACAAACATAGCTAAATGTAAGCACATTTCAGCTAAAGCTATAATGCTTAAATATAACCCAATGGCAATATTAGGAAAGTTACGACGCTCTTCTTCAGAAAATACATCTGACTGTAAACTAATGTCATTTATCACAAAAGGCATGTTTTTTTCACCGGCACGGCGGCGAAAAGTTTCAGGTACAGCCAGCCGTGATATTTCACTAAAACCACCACGAGGAAAGTCTGCTAAATTAATGACTTCAGACCAGATAGAAGATAGGCAGTGTTGCTCAAAAGGTAGTTTTTTATCAGGCTCATTAGGTGGATGGATAACTAAGCGCGCTGTACCAGCATATTGACCTGTTCTTTTATGTACTAGCAACAATGCGAAAGAATAATCATCACACTCATCGCTTTCTTTACCATCTTGTTGCTTAGGTTCCCATTCTAGCTCATCACAATATACCGAATGACGGATCCGATAGGATTCTTCACGCAACTGCTTGGTATTAGCAAATTTAACTTCAAAATATTGATCAAAATTTTCAGCTAAAGATAAGTTATCCATATTATATCCATTACAGCTTTTACATAGCTTAAGTGTAGATGAATTTATGGTTTACTTGTGCTTTTATTTAAGATTATTTAATCGCACCACACTAGCATTAATTATTTAACTTCATGCTATATATATTAAAAACGCCAGCATCTGCTGGCGTTTTATGATTGCTAATAGTTAAAACTAATGTTTATCGCCTAAACCGGTAGCGGTTAATTCACCTGCTTTAAAACTATCCACGCTAATGGCATCAAAACGTAATAGGTTCATTTTTTGCAGCTGCTCTGCTTCCTTCGCAGTGACAATATTAGCTACTAATGCTTGCTCAATCGTTTGGGCTAGTGGTAGTTTTCGCTCTAAAGTACCTTCTCTTTGCGCTTGTGAAATTTTCTTCATCAGAGGCTGAGCTTGATACATGGCAATAAATGCCCGTTCCATTAAACCTGTTGCGTCTTGCTCTGACTCGCCGATATAACATAAGTGTGTTAAACGATCCCGCAATACACCTGGTTTGGCTAGCGCATTACAAATATCCACCGCAACTTGATCTTTAGGCATCTTATAGCCAATACCAAATGGAAAGATTAATGTTTTTAATAATCTAGCCACAAAGCGGTTTGGGAAGTTGGCAAAGAAACCGTCAAAAGCACGACCTATTTCAAATAAAGCTAGTTGAATACTGTAGTGAACAAAAGGTAAGTCACATTGCTGACGGCCATTATCTTCATAGAACTTTAATACGGCCGATGCTATATATAACTGACTTAATACATCACCTAATCTTGCTGAAAGCATTTCACGGCGTTTTAAGTCACCACCTAAAATAAGCATTGAGAAATCAGCACTCAAAGCAAGGCCTCGGCTCATACGGCTAAGCTGTTTATAGTAACGTGCGGTTTCACCTGACACCGGCGCACTATTAAATGCCCCAGCCGTTATACCTTGCCATAAAGCACCAAACGTATTACCTAAAGCAAAACCTATATGCTTAACTAATAAGCCATCGAACTGCTTTAAACCTTGTTCAGAATCAGGATTAGAGGCAGCTTCAAGTTCTGCAAACACATAAGGATGGCAGCGAGTTGCACCTTGGCCAAAAATCATTAGGTTGCGAGTTAGAATATTCGCACCTTCAACAGTAATCGCAACCGGTATGCCCATATAGCCATGCGCTAAATAGTTTTTTGGCCCAAGCTGAATGGCACGACCAGCATGAATATCAAAGGCATCATTCATTACTACTCGCGACATTTCAGTCATATGATATTTGGCAATTGCTGTAACAATACTTGGGCTTAAATTCATATCAATAGCACCAGCAGTCATTACCCTCATAGCTTCTAAGCTATAAGTTAAGCCACCTATCCGTGCCATGGCTTCTTGTACACCTTCAAACTTACCAATAGACAAGCCAAACTGTTGACGGACAAAGCCATAAGCGCTTGTCATACGTGTAGCAACATGTCCCGTAGCAGTCGCTAATGCTGGTAAGCTAATACCGCGGCCTGCCGATAAGCACTCAACTAACATACGCCAGCCGCGCCCTGCATAATCAGGACCACCAATAATCCAATCTAACGGAATAAATACATCTTTACCGTAAGTAGTACCGTTTAAGAAAGCTAAATTCATAGGAAAGTGGCGGTCACCAATTTCAACGCCTGGATGGCTAGTTGGAATTAAGGCACAAGTGATACCTAAATCAGGCTTATCACCTAATAAGCCTTCTGGATCTTGCAATTTAAAGGCTAGGCCTAACACAGTCGCAATAGGTGCTAAAGTAATATAACGTTTATCCCAATTTAAACGGATCCCAATAACTTCTTCACCGTTATGCACGCCTTTACAAACTATACCTAAATCTGGGATAGCACCAGCATCAGAGCCAGCTTCAGGGCCAGTTAAAGCAAAACAAGGTACATCAGTCCCCTTAGCTAAACTTGGTAGCCACTGCTGTTTTTGCTCTTCGGTACCATAATGCATAAGTAACTCACCAGGGCCTAATGAGTTTGGCACCATAACGGTAACTGCAGCCGAGATACTACGCGTAGCAATACGTGAAACAATAGTAGAGTTAGCTATAGCTGAAAACTCACGACCACCATAGGCCTTTGGAATAATCATGGCGAAAAAGCCTTCGCTCTTAATATAATCCCAAACCTCTTGCGGTAAATCACGATCTTCTTGAACGATCTTATAGTCATCAAGCATGGCTAATAAAGTTTCAACCTGATTATCCATAAAGGCTTGCTCTGTTGTACTTAACTCAGCCTTAGGGTAGTTATGTAAAACTTTCCAATCGGGTTTACCTTTAAAAAGCTCACCATCCCACCAGACATCACCTGCTTCCATAGCTTCGCGCTCGGTATCAGATAACGGCGGTAAAATGCGTTTAAACATACTAAAAATAGGTTTAGTAATAAAGTTTCGGCGAATATCTGGCACACCAAAAACTATTGCTATTACAACTAATAAAACTATTAATACGATCATATTACCTTCCTTCGCTTGCCGTTATTGGCAAGGTTTGACTTTTTGGAGTAACAATAGGGTTTGGGGCTGCTATAGCCGCTGATAAGTAAGGAAGCAAACGTAAAATCACCCCTTCTATATCTATTTTTTCTTTAAAATCTGCTTCAGCTATTTCAGTTAAAGCTTCATTAGAGGCCATAGTAAAAACTATAGTACCTAATGAAAAATGTAGCCGCCAAAATAACTGACTCGCTGGTAAATCTGGGCAAGCTTGCTGCATAAGCTTGGTAAGCTGTGACAAAACATGGCCATATTGCTGATTAAAAAACCAGCGCAAATGGCCTTGCACATCAGTATAACTACGGCCTAATAACTGTAAAAATATTTGCGTACCATGTGGATAGATATTATTTAACTCTAATAATGGCTGAACAAATACAGACAATACCTTATCTATAGATACCGGTGACTTGCTGGTTAGTAATACCGAGAATTCTTGCTCTAATCTTGGCATTAACTTTACTAGGTAGCGCTGTAATACAGCTTGGATCAGTTCTTTTTTGGAGCCAAAATGATAATTGACCGCTGCTAAATTAACTTCAGCTAAACTCGTAATTTGCCGCAACGAGGTACCATTAAATCCCGTTTCAGCAAACAGACTTTGCGCAGCATCAAGTATTTTTTGCTGGGTACTTTGGTTTGCAGACATCCAATTCACCGTGATTTAAACAGGTGTTTTAAATGTACGTTTGAAGTTAAGTCCTGTCAAGAGCTAAGCTAGGGTTATTAGTCTTATTAATCTGTAAAGATAATAATGGTAGGCACTAAGAATACCAAGTGCCTAGTCGCAGCTATAGCAGCCTAGGAACTTGGTATTGAATACTGAGTGTTTGTTTTGTTAATTACTGCATAAAGTGTTTATTAAAAAACTCAGTAATCGTTTGATGTAAATGGGTTTGTACTGGCTGGCCAAACATAGAATGCTTGCTGCCTGGGTAGTTCATCATTTCAAAGCTTAAGCCTTTATCTTGTAATTGCTTATATAACTTAGTGCTATGAGTAAATAACACATTGTCATCTGCCATGCCGTGATAAATTAATAAGCCACCTTTTAAACCATCGGCATAAGGGAACACTGCGCTTTGTTTATAGCCTTGTGCATTTTGCTTAGGATGACCTAAATAGCGCTCGGTATAGTGAGTGTCATATAAAGCCCAATCTGTTACCGGAGCGCCAGCAACACCAGCAGCAAAGTAATCACCGGCTTTAAACATGGCCATAATGGCCATATAGCCACCATAGCTATGGCCATAGATGCCAATACGCTTAGCATCAACATAAGGTAAAGTACGTAGATACTCTACGCCGCAAATTTGATCGGCAATTTCAATGCTGGCTAAGTTTTTGTAGATTGGGTCTTCAAAGGCTTTACCCCTATTATAAGAACCACGATTATCAAGCTGAAACACTAAATAGCCTTGTTGAACTAAATAATGTAAATAGAGATCTCGCGCACTCCAGCTATTAGTTACCCGTTGAGCATGGGGTCCGCCATAAACACTAACAATAACAGGGTACTGTTTACCCTTCTCAAATTGCTTAGGTGCAAATAACCGATAATGTAATGTTTGACCATCTTCAGCCTTAAGCGTACCAAATTTAGGCGCCACTAAATCGCTATGATAACGAGTAAGTGGATGTTGAGCGTTAAGCTTATTTTGCTCTAACCAAGTAAGGACTTTGCCATCTAAAGCTCTAAGCGCCACTTTACTCGGTGAGGTTACATTAGAATAACTATCAATAAAGCTATTCGCTTGCTTTGGCATAACCACAGCATGATCATAATTAGCTTCAGTTAAGCGCTTAATATCTGCACTTTTTAAACTAACTTGATATAAATGGCGCTCTAATGGCGTATCTTTGCGGCCGCTAAAATAGAGCAGGCCTTTAGCTTCATCAATTGCAGCTACTTCATCGACCACCCAGTCGCCTTGCGTTAACTGACGAATAAGCTTACCGCTAAAGTCGTAATGATATAAATGCTTAAAGCCATCGCGCTCTGAAGCCCAAATAAAGCCGCTGTTATTGTGCAAAAAATACAAGTCATGGTGTAAATTCAGCCATGTATCACTGCGCTCTGTTACTAAGGTTTGCTGTTGGTTATTGTTGGCTAAATCAACTAAACGCAGCTCTAACTGTTGTTGTTGTCTATTCTGCCACTGATAGCTTAGATAACGGCTAGAGTCTGTCCACTGCACCCGTGGTAGATAAATATCGTCATTTTCACCATGCGAGATCCAAGTCGTTTTTGCCGTATTAAGATCAATCACGCCAAGTTTAATACTAACATTTGCCGTACCTGTATAAGGATAGCGCTGATTAAACAGCTTTATTTCATCGGCGTAAATTTCATTGCGCACCACTTCGGCAACTGCGCTTTCATCAATACGGGTAAAAGCAATTTTGCTATCATCAGGCGACCACCAATAGCCTGTCATCCGATCCATTTCTTCTTGCGCGACAAATTCGGCCATCCCATTTTTAATAACACCACCGCCATCGTGGGTTAGCTGGGTTTCTTTACCTGTTGCAATATCTAAAATATACAGGTTTTGCTGGCGTATAAAGGCCACTTTTTTACCTGTAGGCGAAATGCTAGCATCAGTTTCAAATTCATCGGTGTCGGTCAGTTTTTGCGCCTTAGCCGTACTTAATTGGTAATAATAAAGATCACCATTTAATGGGAACAATAAGGCATCACTATTTTTGGACCAGCTATAACTAATAATGCCAGAGGCAAATAAACGCATTCTTTCCCGGCGTGCTTTTTCTTCATCCGATAATACTTCTGCCCCTGACACTAAACTATCGGCATCAACCAACAGCCTATGCTCTGCATCTTTAATATGATACTCCCATAGGTCTAATCTATCAGCGTCATCAGCCTTACCTTTTAAATAGGTCACTCGGCTACCATCTGGTGCCATAGCCAAAGAGCGAGGAGTAGTACCGCTTAAAGCAGGATCTGCAAATAATCGGGCTAATTCTAATTGTGTTGCCTGTGCCATTGTCCCTCCAATTAACAAAAATACTGCAAATAGACAGCCGACCATATTAATTCGCATTGTAATATCCCATTTATGATTATTGTTAAGATGATAATTTAAATTTGTTTGCTACTGTATAATGCATTAGCCTTTACTGGTTTTAGGCATCGATATTAGCGGCTTTCTTACCATTACTACCAATAAAGCTTACAGGTTAGTAATATTAGCTCGAGGATAACAAAAACATGAAATTGGTTGAAGTAAATCACCCCCTAGTTAAACATAAACTTGGTCTATTGCGCGCTGCTGATATTAGTACTCGACAATTTAGACAATTAGCCAACGAGCTAGGCAGTTTACTTACCTATGAAGCCACTAAAGACTTTGCTACTGAAACCGTGACCATTCAAAGCTGGAATGGCCCTATTGAAGTGCAACGTATTCAAGGTAAAAAAGTCACTATAGTGCCAATATTAAGGGCAGGTTTAGGCATGTTAGATGGTGTATTAGAGCTGTTACCCAGCGCCCGTATTAGTGTCGTTGGCATTTATCGAGATGAAGAAACCTTACAACCTGTTTCTTACTTTAATAAACTGGCAGCAGATATTGATAAGCGACTCTCGATAATCATTGATCCTATGTTAGCCACCGGTGGTTCACTAATAGCCACTATCGATTTATTAAAACAACATGGTGCTAAACACATAAAAGCCTTAGTCTTAGTTGCAGCTCCTGAGGGCATTGCTGCTTTAGAAAAAGCCCATCCTGATGTCGCTTTATATACTGCAGCTATAGATAAAGGTTTAAATAAACAGGGTTATATTTTGCCAGGCTTAGGTGATGCCGGCGATAAACTATTTGGTACTAAATAAACTCGTTACACTTTAAAACTGACTAAAGGAATTCTATTTATGCAATTAATACCTTGGTCTTTTACTACGGCTTCTGGTTTTATTTTAAGGGGAGAGCGTAGCAAACCAAGTGGCAAGCCTGTGCTACATATATTACATGGTAATGGCTTTTGTAGCGCCATGTACCAACCTATGCTGCAGCAGCTAGTTGGCGATTTTGATTTATTTTTATCCGATGCACAGGGCCATGGCGATAGCGATCATGGTGGACGCTTTGTTGGCTGGAATCTAAGTGCAGACTATGCAAAACAAGCCTGGTTAGCTCATGCCGACTTGTATCCTGAGGTTGCTGTATTTGGTGTTGGTCATAGCTTTGGCGGCGTACTTACGGCGCTAATACACAGCGAACAACCTAGCCCTTTTAAGGCTATTATTTTATTAGATCCGGTATTATTTACACCGGCCATGATTGCTGTAATGGCAACACTTAATGGCATTAAGCTGTATCATAGAAATCCTTTAGCTAAAGCAGCTTTACGGCGCAGACAACATTGGCCAAATCGTGAAACAGCCTTAGCTTACTTCAAAAATAGAGGTATGTTTAAGCATTGGCAGCCCGAGTCTCTGGCCGCTTATGTCGATCATGCGTTAAAGCCATCGGCTGAGGGTTTAAGTTTAAAATGTTTACCAGAGCGCGAAGCTGAAATTTTTTCATCTTACCCCAAGCTATTATGGCAGCAACTGGCTAAACCTTGCCCAGCCGTATTTATACTTTATGCTAAACACAGCTATAGTTTTATTAAGACTGCGGTTAACCGATGGCAAAAACGTAACTCTGCTGTAATACTTGAACAAGTTGAAGGTGATCATTGCTTTATGCAGCAATACCCAGAAGACAGTGCTGCTAAATTACGGCAAATTATCCACTCTATTCCTTAATAGGTATTTATTAGTTAATCCTATTAAATATTTCCGATATAATGATAAAAATTTTACTTAGGAATTTTAGATGAAAAAGCGTTTATTAATTAGCGCGCTATTATTATCCGCTTGTACACCTTTACCGCCATCAGTTGATAAACTATCTCCCGCTGCGGTAAATAAACCTGAACCCGAGCAGCAGAAAGTTGATCAAACTACAACTCCTGCTCTTGATGACTCATCTACTACAGCGACGGCAATACCAGAGCAGCCAACAGAGTTAACGCTTATTACCATTAATACGGATATGTCTTTTATCGGGGTACTACCTTGTGCTGACTGTCCTGGTATTAGCTATCATATTAATTTATTTCGCGATGGCCGCTTTGAAGCTCGTCAAGAATACTTAGAGCGTGACTATGTAAACATAGTTAAAGGTATTTGGCTGTTAGAAAACCGTAATTTACATTTAGTTAATCAGCAAGAGAACTTACCTGGTTTTCACTTTGTAACCCCCAATACAATTACTATGCTGGGTTTAAATGGCCAACCTATTCTTAATAACCCTTTATACCAGTTACCGCGTGATACTGAGTTCAAGAAGCTAGATACTCGCCAAGCTTTATTAGGCAGTTATCAATTACATAATAATATAGCGACCTTTACTAGCTGTACAACTGGTGAATCTTTTACCGTGGCTAACACCCAACATCATTTGCCAGTAATGCGCCAGTACCAGCAAAATCATAAATTAAAACATCAGGCCGTTATTGCTACGCTAGTTGGTCGTAAAGGCCAAGATGAACAGCCTAATCAGTTATTTATAGATTCATTTGACCAGTTTTGGCCAGAAGCTAATTGTGCAAAAAATGTGACACCAGATAATTACAAAGGCATAGTGTGGCGTGCCGATAAATTTGCCAATAGTAAAATTCCAGCACAATTAAAAATTAAAGTGGTTTTTACAGATACTGATACTGTTTATGGCTTTTCCGGTTGTAACAACTTTAGTGGCAAGTATAAGCAACAGGCTAGCCTATTAAATGTGCAACCTTTGGCGAGCACACGTAAAGTCTGCACAACAGGAAATAAAGAAGAGCAACGCTTTCTAGAAAACCTGCAAAATGCAGATCGCGCTGAAATTAATGGTAAAAAACTGCAGCTGTTTAAAAATAACCGAGTGGTATTACAGTTTTCAGCAGCTACTAATTAAGCATTATTTGCTTGTAAAGTCAGTATAAAAAAAGGCACCCTAAGGTGCCTTTTTATTAGCTTAACAATATTAAGCTAAAGCTTGCTTCGCTTTACCAACAAGTGCAGTAAATGCCACTTTATCGTATACAGCGATATCAGCTAAAATCTTACGATCGATTTCAATCGAAGCTTTTTTCAAGCCAGCAATGAAGCGACTATATGTCAAACCGTTCATGCGTGATGCAGCGTTAATACGCGCAATCCACAATTGACGGAACTGACGCTTACGTTGACGACGGTCACGGTAAGCATATTGGCCGGCTTTAATAACAGCCTGGAAAGCAACACGATAAACACGACTGCGGGCACCGTAGTAACCTTTAGCCTGGTTTAACACCTTCTTATGACGCGCGCGCGCCGTTACACCACGTTTTACTCTTGGCATGTCAGACTCCTAATTATTATGCGTACGGCATGCAACGAGCTACGCCCGGTACATCGACTTTAGCGACTAAGGTTTTTGGACCTAACTGACGCTTACGCTTAGAAGACTTCTTCGTCAAAATGTGGCGAAGGTGTGATTGCTTACGTTTAAAGCCACCTGAACCCGTTTTTTTGAAACGTTTCGCGGCGCCTTTATTGGTTTTCATCTTTGGCATAGTTTTATAAACTCGCATTGTTAAATTAAAACGAATAATAAGGCGATAAATAGACACTAATACAACAAAATAAATTGATGTAAAAATATCTACTTATACTTGAATGCACCTATTACTTCTTATTTGGGGCCAGCATCATGATCATCTGGCGACCTTCCACCCGTGAAGGGAAAGATTCGCACACGGCTATGTCAGCTAAATCTTCTTTAATCCGATTTAACATTTCAATGCCTATATCAGTATGCGCCATTTCACGACCACGATAGCGTAGTGTTACTTTAGCTTTGTCACCCTCTTCAATGAAGCGACGCAGGTTGCGTAGTTTTACCTGGTAATCGCCTTCATCAGTTCCAGGCCGGAATTTTATTTCCTTAATCTGGATCTGTTTTTGCTTCTTCTTTTGTTCTTTCAGAGCTTTGCTCTTCTCGAACAGGAACTTACCGTAGTCCATCAACTTACAGACTGGCGGTTCAGCTGTCGGGCTAATTTCTACTAAATCAGCAGCAGCTTCTTCAGCTAACCGAATTGCTTCAGCCGTTGTCACGACGCCCAGCTGCTCACCTTCCATACCAATTAATCGCACTTCTGGCAGATTAATCTCTTCATTTATCCTGTTAGGACGGTTGGCCGGTAATGTTTTCTTTCCTACTTTAATAGTATGTTCCTCCAGAAATTATTCTTATATGACACTAATGTGTCAGACTCGGTCTGCTATTTCAGCTGTAATTTTATCTATAAAAGCTTGAATAGTCAGTTTACCTAAGTCTTCGCCTTTACGCGTTCTCAGGGCAATTTCACCTGATTCCATTTCTTTATCACCAACAACGGCAAGATAAGGAATACGCTTCAGCGTGTGCTCGCGGATTTTAAAGCCTATCTTCTCATTTCTCAAGTCACTTATGACTCTAATTCCATGAGATTTCAATTTTTTCATCAATTCTTGCACATATTCGGCTTGATTATCCGTAATATTCATTACTACAACCTGATTAGGTGCTAACCAAGTTGGGAATTGTCCTGCATATTCTTCAATTAGTATACCAATAAAACGCTCTAATGATCCTAAAATAGCACGGTGAATCATTACAGGAACTTGTCTTTCACCACTTTCGGCAATATAAGTTGCGCCTAAACGTGTTGGCATAGAGAAATCTAACTGTACTGTACCACATTGCCACGCTCTGCCTAAACTATCATGCAAGGTAAATTCAATTTTCGGGCCGTAAAAAGCACCTTCACCGTGTAAGTAAGCAAATTCAATATTTTTTGCATTTAATACTTCAGCTAAAGCTTTTTCTGATTTATCCCAAATTTCATCTGAGCCGACACGTTTTTCTGGACGTGTTGATAGTTTTACTTCAATGTTTTCGAAACCAAAGGTTTTATAGGTTTCGTATACCATATCAATACAGCCGCCAACTTCAGCAACAATTTGTTCTTCAGTACAGAAGATATGAGCATCATCTTGAGTAAAGCCACGCACTCGCATTAAGCCATGCAGCGATCCCGATGGTTCGTTACGGTGACAACAACCAAACTCAGCCATACGCAATGGTAAATCACGGTAAGACTTTAAACCTTGATTAAATATTTGTACATGACCTGGACAGTTCATAGGTTTAATAGCATATTCGCGTTTTTCTGACTCAGTGGTAAACATGCTGTCAGCAAATTTATCCCAATGACCTGATTTTTCCCACAAGGTGCGATCCATCATTAATGGACCTTTTACTTCGTCATAATCGTAAGAGCGAAGTTTTTCACGAATAAAACGTTCTAATTCGGTAAAGATAGTCCAACCATCATTATGCCAAAATACCATGCCTGGCGCTTCTTCTTGCCAGTGGAATAAGTTTAAGGCTTTACCAATTTTACGATGGTCACGCTTTTCTGCTTCTTCTAACTGTAATAAATACGCGGCTAATTGTTTTTTATCTGCCCAAGCTGTGCCATAAATACGCTGTAACATTTTATTTTTAGAATCGCCACGCCAGTAAGCACCGGCAAACTTCATTATTTTAAAATGTTGGCAAAAACGCATGTTAGGCACATGAGGGCCACGGCACATATCAATATATTCTTCATGATGATACAAACCAGGTTGATCATCACGGCTGACATTTTGTTCTAAAATTTCTAATTTATAAGTTTCGCCACGGGCCTTAAAGGTGTCGTAGGCTTCTTGCCAGCTTACTTTGTGTTTAACTACGTCATATTCTGTTTTCGCTAGCTCTTTCATCCGCGTCTCAAGCGTAGCTAAATCTTCAGTAGTCAAAGGGCGATCTAAATCGATGTCGTAATAAAAGCCTTTGTCTATTACTGGGCCTATGGCCATTTTCACATTAGGCCAAAGTTGTTTAATAGCGTGGCCTAATAAGTGGGCACAAGAGTGGCGGATAATCTCAATGCCCGCTTCATCTTTAGCTGTAATAATGCTTAAGGTGGCATCCGTTTCTATGCTTTCACAAGCATCAACAAGTTGGCCATTTACCTTACCGGCAATAGTCGCTTTGGCTAAGCCTGGACCAATATCTTTGGCAACATCTAAAACTGAAACGGCGTGATCAAACGAGCGCTGGCTGCCATCAGGCAGTGTAATAACTGGCATGCTACTTCCTTAATACAGTGGTGGCCCACACCAAGGGACACTTGTTAAACAATAGAACAGTCACTATGCAGTAAATCAATTGATGGCTTATACAAGAAGCCATTTGATAAACCGGGCATAATAACTGAAAGGATTATTACGTGGTGAGGTGCCATACTAACATAATTGGCCTATATCTTCCAGCAGACAGCCCTAACAAAGCCTATTAATTTACTTCTTATTAAACGTTTTTAAGCATAATGAACGACAAGAGTAGAATATTATATACTGCAGCTATAAATTTTATTATGAGAGCTATTTATGCACAGTAACCAACAAAATGTTGCTCTGGTCACGGGCAGCGCCAAGCGATTAGGCCGAAAAATGATTGAAACCCTGCATCATGCTGGTTATAGAGTCATTATTCATTGTCATCAGTCTATAGATGCCGCTAACGCCTTAGCCAAGCGGTTAAACCAGAAACGGCCAAATAGCGCCAAAGTTGTTAGCGCTAACTTACTTGAACCGCAGCAAATTAAAGCTTTAGCGGCAGCTAGCTTAGCCTGCTTTAACCGAATAGATGTGTTAGTGAATAATGCTTCTAGCTTTTATCCCACCCCTATCGCCACAGCCAGCCAAGCTAATTGGCATGACTTAGTTGGCAGCAATGTACAAGCACCTTACTTTTTAAGCCAAGCTTTAGTGCCAGAGTTAACTAAACATAATGGCGTTATTATTAATATGGTAGATATTCATGCCGACAAGCCGCTACAAGAGTACAGTATTTATTGTATGGCCAAGGCAGCCTTAAAAATGATGACCAAGTCGCTAGCGCGAGAACTTGCACCTACAGTAAGAGTAAATGGCATAGCTCCAGGGGCTATTTTATGGCCAAGCGAGGGTGCACCGGCATTGGCTGAACATGAAAAAGCCGCTATTTTGCAACAAATACCGTTAAATCGTTTAGGCGATCCAACCGATATTGCCCAAACTCTGCTATTTTTAGTGCAAGCGCCTTACATAACAGGCCAAATTATTGCTGTAGACGGTGGCCGTAGTTTAGGAGGGGCCAATAAAGCTTAATAGCTAAGCTAAGGAGAACACTATGTTAAATCGCAATATAGATTGCCCTTTTTGTGGCTACCCTATGCAGTTAACGATTGAAGTTACCGATGACGACCAAGATTATGTGGAGGATTGCAGTAATTGCTGCAACCCAATTCATATTAGGGTACATAAAGACGAGCAGCATCGCAGTATTCAAGTTTTTATCGATGCTGATGATGAGCAATATTACTAGTAGTTTTTACTACTCATCAGCAACTATACTATTAATTATGCTGGTTAAAACGTTGCGCCATAATACGCTCAACTGTTTTTATAATAGTTTGTGTTTGCTGATCTATCTCAATATTGACCCTATCGCCTATTTGTTTTTGGTCCAGCGTGGTTATGGCTAAAGTTTCTGGTATTAAATGCAAATTAAAGCCCTCAGCCTGAACCTCACCTACGGTTAAACTACAACCTTCAACGGCAATAAAACCTTTACTTAAAATATATGGCATAAATTCAGCCGCAACAGCTAAGCGCATAAAACAGTTATGGCTGTCTTTAACTAGCTCTGTGATAGTTGCTGTAGTTTGAATATGGCCAGAAACAATGTGACCGCCTATTTCACTACCAAAGGTTAATGAGCGTTCAAAGTTAACCTGTTGCTGTGGTTTAATGGCACCTAAATTGGTTTTGCTTAAGGTTTCTGCTATTACATCAAAACAGACCCAGCCCGCTGCTGAGTCAAACTCGGTAACCGTTAAACACACACCATTAATTGCAATGCTAGCGCCACGCGCTAATTGCTTTAAAAACTCAAGATCAACGCTTAGTTTAAGCCGACGAAATTGTACTTGGTCGTGTATTTCTGTCACCAAAGCTTTGGTTTGCACTATTCCAGTAAACATATACCCTCTATTATGCTACATTGCTCGCCTTTATAGCCTTAAGAAAAAGTCACTATGCTACCCTTTTCTCGGTTTGAAGCCAGAACCATCTTAAAACTTTCCGGCCCTATTGTAATAGCCCAACTAACACAAACCCTAATGTATTTTGTTGATACCGTTATGGCAGGTCGCTACAGTGCTGTTGATATGGCGGCCATCGCCGTTGCTTCCGGTTTATGGCTGCCAGTTATATTAACCTTACAAGGGTTAATATTAGCCTTAACGCCTATAGTGGCCCAGCACTATGGCAATAATCAACATAAACCCGTTACCCACTTTACTGTGCAGGCTATGTATTTAGCCATGGCATTAGCTGCAGCTTTATTTGTTGTTATGCTTTTTGTGCAATACCCTATCGACTTGCTGCAAATGGAAGCCGAGTTACGGCAAAAATCTTTAGACTACCTTTACTATGTTAGCTTTGGTTTACTTCCTGCTGCCGGTTATATGGTGATGCGCAGCTTCTTTGAAGGTATAGGTAACACCAAAGCCAGTATGTGGATCAGTTTTGTCGGTATTTTAGTTAATATACCCGCTAATTATATCTTTATTTACGGCAAGCTAGGCATGCCGGCTATGGGTGGTGCCGGTTGTGGCGTGGCCACAGCCTTAGTTTTTACGGCCATGTTTATCGCCGTTATGATTTACGCTTGGCTAAATAAAGCAGCACGTAAATATCGTCAACATCCAGCAAGTTATAAGGTTAACTTAAAAGATTGTTGGCAAATTATTACCATTGGTACCCCTATTGCATTTTCATTGTTTTTTGAGGTCACCCTATTTGCTTGTATTCCACTGGCAATAGTCCACTTAGGCCCAGTTATGGTTGCCGGCCATCAAATTTCACAAAACTTCAGCGGCATCATCTTTATGCTGCCACTCAGTCTTGGCATGGCCACTACCATACGGGTAGGCCATTTAGTAGGCCAAAAGAACTTAAAAGAGTTAAAGAAATCTATTTCTACCGCTGTCGTGCTAGCTATGACCATGTCATTCGTTATTGCTAGTTTAACGTTTTTATTTCGCCACAAAATTGCAGGGCTATATTCGCCAGATCCAACAGTTATTGCCCTTGCCAGCTCGCTACTAATTTTAGCCTGTTTTTATCAGTTATCTGATGCCATACAAGTGGTATCAGCTTGTGCCTTACGCGGTTTAAAACACACTAAGCCTGTGTTTTATATTACCTTAGTATCCTACTGGCCAATCGGTTTTGGCCTAGGTGCTATACTGGGACTAACCGACTGGATAGTACCGGCAATGGGGCCACATGGTTTTTGGCTTGGCATTATCGCGGGCTTATCTGTCGCCGCAGCGTTAATGGCTTACACATTAATTAAAACAATAAAAAGGTTAGAAAATGAAGGCATTGCTATTGCCACTTCTGCTAATTAGTTTAGTTGCTTGTAGCGATAATAGCGGTCAGCAGCAGTTAGAAGATTACCAGCAACGACTAACTCGAGTATTACAACTAGAGCCTAAACCACTAACCTTAGTGCCCGTAGAGCCTTTAGTCGCTGTGCGTGATTTAAAACAATCTCCTGCAGATATTCGCCTTGACTTAGCCGATGCTCATACCACTAGGCAATGCAGCTTAGATCAATTAATAGGTGAGCGAAATAGCAGCTTAGGCCGACTATACAGCCCAAGTAAATTGTTAAACTATGAGCTGCGCTTATTAAACGCTTTAGATCGCTGCTTAAAGCAACCTTGGCAAGACAGCCAGCTTCAACAAACCCTACAACAAGCTTACCGTGATAAACAAGCTGATATAGCTATTTCACTACAAAATATGCTGTATACCGACACCACTTTACGTAAAGAGCTAATAGGCACCTCGCAAACCTTACCTGTGCAAGCAGCGGGTTTTACAGAAACCTGGCAAGCCTTAACCAAATTAAATCAACTTAAAACCTATATTGAACAACAAAATTGGGCTGATGCCAGCGACATTAATATCGAACAGCAATTACAGCAGTTGTATCAATATAATTTTATTGGCCGTTTACAATACAGCCTGCGTGTAAGTGGTCAACAATTACAGCAGCTTAACAGTCTGCTGCAGCCCATTTCTACTTACTCACTTTGCCCCAACCAACGCGAAACCGAGCAGCTAACAATATTAGCGAATGTTTTTCAAAAGTATTATCTCGTAAAAATTCAGGTTTATATTGGCCAATTAGATCAATATCAGCAGCAGTTAATTCCGCTTATTAGCAACTTGTATCAACAAAGCCCACTATCGCCCATGCTAGAGCAACGTTTTATTGCCAGCCATAATGTGATGCGCCAGCAACTCCAGCACCATGTGCAATGGTGGCAGCAGCTAAACAACAGCTGCCCCATTACATTGCAGGCAGCTGCTAATTAAGCCTCTACTGCTTAAAAATGCACCAAACAAGCTAAAGAAATTGAAAAACACTTGCCATTAATCCAGTCGCGACCTAACATAGCCGCGGTTGTTAGCCGACAGGCAACAAGCAATATCAAAAATGTGCGTCCTTAGCTCAGCTGGTTAGAGCACCACCTTGACATGGTGGGGGTCGGTGGTTCGAGTCCACTAGGACGCACCATAAATTCAAACAAAAAGCCGCTTTTAAAGCGGCTTTTTTGTTTTCTAACATACTGAACATTCTTGATTTTATATCCTGCCAAATTAAAATTTCAAACAATCCCTTAGCTTTAGCTTCAACACATCATTACCTTTAATTGCAACAAAATGTGTTTTGTGACCAATCTGTGACCAAAATAAATATTTTCACGTAGCACATTTAAAAGTTTTATGACCACTACCTAAGTTTGGCACAACTTTAATTTTTTATAAAAAATGGCCGCTTAGCGGCCACATAAGAAGAATTTTTTACGGGGTAGTTACACAACAAATTGTCCTCTACTTAGTTCATTATTTTCTGAGCAACTGCTTTGGTTAAGCAAATTGTAGAAATCAACTATTTCCGGAAAATAAATTATATAGAGACTCAGTTTTCAGGCGGTATACCAACCTTGATATGGTTTAAATAGTTTATTAGGCTAATTTTCTTTCTATCTGTGCTTTACATGCCTGTAACGCTGTTACTAACCGTTGCTGATCTTTTGTCCTGAAACTGGGCACAACAGCAGCAAGAGCATATTGCCCTAGATAGGTATTCACGATTACTGCGAATCCTGACACGCCGGCGGCAAACTCTTCATGGTCCACTGCATAACCTTGCTCAGCAATTTGAGTAAGCTCAGCAAGTAAGCTAATTTGCCAAAGATCTTTATGAAAAACAAGGGCGCAGTCTACTCGAGGCGGTAACAGAAGCCGCCAGACTGAGGGTCCGCCCTATTATTATGACCTCATTGGCTTTTGTGTTTGGCGTGCTACCGCTAGCTATCGCCACAGGTGCTAGCAGTGGCAGTCAGCATGCAATAGGAACGGGTGTGGTCGGTGGCACCTTGGCGGCTACCTTCATAGCAGTATTTTTTGTACCGCTATTCTTTGCGGTTATTACTGGCAGTTTTGCAGCTAAAGATAAAAACGCAAACCCGACTGTAATCAACACACAGGATTAAATAAATGAGATCTATTCGTTTCCCGTTATTGCTGCTTAGTGTCGCCATCATCTCGGCTTGTAGTCATACGCCAGAGAATACCCTGCCACCGCTGCCGGTGAATGTCGCAGCAACTAGCGCTGTGCAGGTTCAGGCTGACTGGCAAAGTTTTTATCAGGACCCAGAGCTTAATAAACTGATTATTATGGCTCTAGACCATAACCAAGATTTGCGCCAAGCCGCATTACAAAGTGCAGCCTTTCGTGCTCAATATCAGATCCGACAAAGTGATCGACTGCCTGATGTCGCCGTTCAAGCTGAATTCTCCCGACAACGCACACCTATTACTGTCGGCAGTAACAATAGCATTAGCCAGCAATCGGCCTTAGAGCTGGGATTGGTGGCTTATGAACTAGACTTGTTTGACCGGATAAAAAACTTAGAACAAGCTGCTTTAAACGAATATCTGGCCAGCATGGCAGATGAACGCACCGTAAAATTAGCCCTGATTAGCGATGTCGCTACATCATGGCTGAGCTTATTGAGCTATCAGCAACAATCCAATTTGCTGAGCGAAACTTTGGCTAACTACCGTGAAAATTTAAATTTGCAACTGTCGCTGGCAGCAGAAGGCATCACATCATCTGTTGCTGTGCAGCAAGCACGCCTATTGGTTAACCAGGCCCAGGCTGAACTTATCGTCTACCAACGATTACTAAAACAAGAACAACACGCTCTTGAACTCTTGCTAGGTACGGCATTACCGGACAATATTCTGCCTGCAGATTTTCCGGCCCTGCCCAAACTACCTGCTGAGTTATCAGCAGACGTTTTATTGCAACGACCGGATATTCAGGCTGCAGAACAACGCCTTTATGCCGCTAACGCCAATGTTGCAGCAGCCAGAGCAGCTTATTATCCAAGTATCAGGCTAACTGCGGCTGCCGGCACTAGTAGCCGAGCGTTAGATGATTTGTTTAGTGCCGGCTCTGGCAGTTGGCGCTTTCTGCCACAGATAAGTCTGCCGATCTTTACCGGTGGTCGTCTGGACGCTAGCCACGACTTTGCAACAGTACAGCAAGATATCCGGGTAGCAGCTTACGAAAAGAGTATTCAGCAAGCATTTCGAGAAGTAAAGGATGCTTTAACCGCTCACAATCATCTAACCGAACAAGTTCTTGCCCAACAGCAGTTAGTTGCGACAGCACGCAAACTGGTAACGCTGGCAGATGAGCGTAATCAAGCGGGTATCGACAGTTTTTTCCCGGTTTTAGATGCGCGTCGCAGCCTATTAGTTGCAGAACAGCAATTGTTACAAACAACCTTGTTGCAACTAAAGAATGAAGTGTTTTTACTTAAGGCTTTAGGTGGAGGGGTTAAAGCTTAAACCAGTAAAATTTAGCTAGAAGCTGCTATTGTAACAAAGTCGCAGTAGCAGCTTTTGCTTCACCAATCCACTTATTATTATGAGACTTGAATAGGTCACAAACATTATATTCAGGAAAACTTGTTGCCGACTCGGTCATTCGCCTTAGCACGTTTTGACAACAATCCTTCTATTGCACTGAGCATTATATTTGCACTGCATTCAATGAGATATTCTTATCCCTCAGGATCTAAAAGTTAAGAGATTTTAAATAAATGAAAAATACAATTTCTTATAACTTTGTTGTTTACATCGATAATATGCATTATTTGAACGAGAAAAGCGTGAACTCGCCTTGCGCTTTATTTACATGCGCAAAGCGTAAAAATGACTAAAGAAGTATGCTGTTTTAACGCCTTATAAAAAATACAATCATTGTTAGATAAGCCGGTTAGCGCAAAAAGCCTTTTAAGGCCTGATTAAAGGCTGAGGGTTGCTCTAAATTGGAAATATGTGACGCTTTTAAGCTCAGTAAACGGGCACTTGGGCAAGCCTGACAAATATCCTTTGCATCCGCCACAGTAGTTACCGGATCGGCATTACCAGCAATCACCAGCAGCGGTATAGTAATTTTAGTTAAACTCGTTCGCAAATCCGCTTCAGCCAGTGCTTCACAACATGCTGCATATCCTTCAGCATCTTGCTGAGCTAAAGTTGCGGTCAAGCTTGCAACCAGCGTATTATTGTTGTTAATAAAGCGCTCGGTAAACCAACGTTGTGGCGCACTTTTGGCTAAATCAACCATCCCTTGCTGTCGTACCATCGCCGCTCGATTGAGCCAAGCTTCAGTTTGGCCAACTTTAGCCGCAGTATTGGCCACCACGATACGCGAAAAACGCTCAGGGGCATAAATAGCCAACCATAAACCCGTTAAGCCACCCATTGAAATGCCACAAAAATGGGCTTTTTTAATATTCAGCGCCCCTAAAACACAAAGAGCATCTTGGCCTAATCGAGTCAATGTATAAGGCCCAACGGGTTTATCTGATGCACCATGGCCACGCGTATCATAACTGATAACATAAAAATGCCGGCTTAATGCCTCAATTTGCGGTTGCCACATCTGCCAATCGGTGCCTAGTGAGTTTGAGAATAACAATGCAGGATTGGCCGGATCTCCGCTACATTGGTAAAACAACTGCACTTTATCGTCAGTTTTAAGCAACATTATCTGCCTCCACTCGTTCAATAATCATCGCAATGCCCTGTCCCACGCCAATACACATGGTGCATAGCGCATAACGCCCACCCGTTCGCTCTAACTGATGCAAAGCCGTCATCACTAATCTGGCACCTGATGCACCTAACGGATGACCTAAAGCAATAGCGCCGCCATTAGGATTAACTTGTGCCGCATCGTCAGCTAGTCCGAGATTTCGCGTCACCGCTAGCGCTTGTGCCGCGAAAGCTTCGTTAAGTTCAATGACATCCATCTGCGACAAATTTAATCCGGTGAGTGCCAACACTTTTTTTACCGCGGGTGCCGGCCCAAACCCCATGATCCGCGGTGCTACACCGGCGACGGCTGTGCCTAAAATTCGTGCTCGTGGTGTTAAGTTATGCGTAACGATGGCACTTGGTGATGCTAATAATATGGCACAGGCACCATCATTAACCCCTGACGCATTCCCCGCTGTCACCGTGCCATTAGCTTTCACTACAGGCTTAAGTTTTTGTAGCGCTGCAAGCGTTGTGTTTGGTCGTAAATGTTCATCGTCACTGACCGTGATTGAATCAGCTTTACGCTGCTGGATCACGACTGGGGCAATTTCGTCGGCAAAAATACCTACTTGCTGCGCTCGTGCAGCACGTTGCTGACTTCGTAAAGCAAAGGCATCCTGATCGTCTCGGCTGA
This sequence comes from Rheinheimera sp. MMS21-TC3, assembly GCF_032229285.1. Lineage (NCBI taxonomy): Bacteria > Pseudomonadati > Pseudomonadota > Gammaproteobacteria > Chromatiales > Chromatiaceae > Rheinheimera > Rheinheimera sp. MMS21-TC3. The sequence goes on along the minus strand of NZ_CP135084.1, from coordinate 1,336,087 downwards.
TATTAAAATCTTCAGCCACATTTTCTGCCGTAACAGGCATCGCATCGACGCCATGTAACTCGGCCATCAGCGGATTAATAAAGCGCCAGCCAATAGTGGTATCTTCCATTTTCTGGTTCCGAGAGAAACCGCTATCGGCTTTGCCCAACACAAAAGGTGCCCGAGACATGCTTTCAACCCCGCCCGCCAGCACTAATTGTTGCTCACCACTTTTAATCGCTCGCGCACCAATCGCTATGGCATCAAGACTCGAGCCACATAAACGGTTTACGGTAGTGCCTGGTACCTCTATTGGTAAGCCAGCCAATAGCGCCGCCATCCGAGCGACGTTGCGGTTATCTTCACCCGCCTGATTGGCGCAACCATATATCACATCATCTAATTGCTGCCAATTAACCTGGGGCTGGCGTAACATTAAGGCTTTAATTGGCTCTGCCGCTAAGTCATCTGTTCTAACCTGGGCTAGAGCGCCACCAAAACGGGTAAAAGGGGTGCGAATAGCATCACAAATAAATACATCGTTCATCGATTATTGTTCCTTGTCTAGACCACAGTTAGCAGAAAATTGCAGCGGAGCAGCGGTTAGCGCTTGTAGTTGCTCGCGCGTTAAGCCCGGCACCATTTCAATAACCACTAAACCTGTAGCCGTCACATCGATTACAGCAAGATCAGTATAAATACGATCGACACACCCCACGCCCGTTAGAGGGTAACTGCAATTTTTTACAATTTTTGGCTCACCCTTTTTCGTCACATGGTCGGTCGTGACAAATACTTTACGTGCGCCTACCGCTAGATCCATAGCACCGCCGACGGCGGGGATGGCATCGGCCGCGCCGGTATGCCAGTTTGCAAGATCACCATTTTCAGCAATTTGAAAAGCACCCAGCACACAAATATCGATATGACCACCACGCATCATGGTAAACGAATCACCATGGTGAAAATAACAACCACCGGTCAGCAAAGTAACGAACTCTTTGCCAGCGTTAATTAATTCAGGATCTTCTGCACCTTGCTCTGGTGCCGGTCCCATGCCCAGTAAGCCATTTTCACTGTGCAGAAAAATCTCTTTATTTGGATCTAAAAAGTTTGCGATACGGGTGGGTAAACCAATACCCAGATTGACATAACTGCCCTCAGGAATATCCTGTGCCACTCTGGCGGCCAATTGATTGCGACTTAGGGATTGATAACTCATAATATTATTCCTTATACTGCAACCAGTTGTTGGACAAAGATGCCTGGAGTAACTACATGCTCGGCATCAAGTTCGCCAAGCGGCACAATTTCAGCGACCTGAGCAATAGTCACTTTGGCCGCTGCGGCCATAATGGGGCCAAAATTACGGGCCGTTTTGCGGTAAATTAAGTTGCCCCAACGATCGCCTTTAAAAGCTTTGATTAAGGCAAAATCGGCGTAGATCGGATACTCCAACACATAGTTTTTACCATTAATTTCTCGAGTTTCTTTGCCCTCGGCCATTAAAGTGCCATAACCGGTGGGCGTAAACACGGCACCAAGACCAGATCCGGCAGCCTGGATCCGGCAGGCTAAATTACCTTGCGGTACCAATTCCAGCTCAATCTCGCCTGCACGGTACAGGGCATCAAATTCATAAGAATCCGCCTGCCGAGGAAAAGAACATATAATTTTCTTCACTCGCCGCGCCTTGATCAGTGCAGCCAAACCAGTATCACCGTTACCGGCGTTATTATTAACGATGGTCAGATCGCGTGCGCCATGCGCAATTAACGCATCAATTAATTCGGCGGGTTGACCTGCAGTACCAAAGCCCCCGATCATGACCGTGGCGCCATCATAAATTTGCGCTACGGCTTCAGCGGTAGTCGCGACAGTTTTATCAATCATGTATTCACCTGCTTTAAATCCGTGTGGCATTTACCATCTGGATTGTTGCTAAATTAGCCCTGATCACCACCACCCACGGGCAACACAGTGCCCGTGATGTATGCGGCTTGCTCAGATGCTAGGAATAATATGGCATTGACTTGATCAGCAATGTTGCCGTAACGCTTCATTAAACTAGAATCGATAGTTTGATCAACAATTTGTTGATACCAGACTTGCTCATCGCTGCTCAGCGGTTTTGGATTACGCGGGACCTTGCGCTGGGGTGCTTCAGTACCGCCAGTGGCTACGGCATTGACGCGAATGCCATCTGATGCATGCTCTAATGCCAAACTTGCCGTAAGCGCGTTCACCCCGCCCTTAGCAGCAGAATACGGAATCCGGTTAATCCCCTTTGTGGCAATAGACGAAACATTAACAATAACACCGCTTTGCTGCGCTACCATGCCTGGCAGAACTGCACGGCAACACCAGAGTGTTGGCATTAACGAGCGTCGGATCTCGGCTTCAATTTCTTCGGGTTGATAATATTGATAAGGCTTGGCCCAAATAGTACCGCCAACGTTATTAATCAGCCCATCTACCCGACCGAACTTGTTTATTGCCGCCTGCAGCATTAACTCAGCACCAGCCCAGGTTTCAAGATCGGCTTGCACTGTCGCAATTTCGCTCTCGGCTAAGCCGGTTTCAATCACCACGTCAGACAGAAAATCAGCACGGTCAACCAAGAGTAACTTGGCGCCCTCTGCTGCTAACGCTAACGCCACACCATGACCGATCCCCTGAGCTGCACCGGTTACAATAATAACTTTATTGTCAAAACGTGCGCTCATATCACGCTCCGACACTGGCTGAGAATTTCTCAAAGTGGAAACTCACCGGCGTAATTTGTGCCGTATTAAGCCAGCTTCGCACCGCATCAACCATCGCAACAGGGCCACATAAATAGATATCAACGTCACCGTTGTTTAACCATTCATCTTCGATATGGGTGGTAACATAACCTTTACGAGCATGATTGCTGCTCTCTGCTGCGACAACAGTACGATAGTCGAACCAGCTATGTTCAGCTTGGAAGGCAGCTAATTTGTCTAATTCCACTAGATCGTAATCGTTAGTCACACCAAAGACTAAATGGATCGGATGGTTGCTGCCGCTTTGCGCTAATGCCTCTAACATTGACATAAAGGGCGCGATACCGGTTCCCCCTGCCAGCATTAATACTGGACGTTGCACTGGGCGCAAATAAAAGCTGCCATAAGGGCCGCTAAAATTGATGCTTTGACCCACCGCCGCTTGCTCAGTTAAGAAACTGCTCATTAAACCACCAGGCACATTACGCACGATAAAACTGACGTTTTGCTGACTAGGCCCTGAGCTAAAAGAATAAGCGCGGCTATCCGCTGTGCCAGGTACGGCAACTTTGACGTATTGCCCCGGCAAAAAACTCAATGTTTCCGGCTGTTCAGGGCTAACAGTAAAGCAAATGGTCGATTCACTGGGCTGGCTTAGCGCCGTTAACTTACTCGGAAATTCGACGATGCCGGTTTTACAAGACAGCGAAGAAGCCGGAACTTGCACTACGCAATCAGATTTCGGCCGCATCTGACACCCCAAAATATAGCCCTGTTCGGCTTCTTCTGGCGTTAATGCATCTTCAATATAAAGCTCAGGCGGCATATCATATTGGCCGGACTCGCAAAAACCACGGCAGGTACCACAAGCACCATCGCGGCAATCCAGTGGTATATTAATTTTCTGACGATAGGCCGCATCTGAAAGCAGCTCACCATCTTTGCAGTCTATAAAACGGGTAACACCGTCTTCAAACTGTAACGCAATTCGAAATGACATAGCAGACTCCTAGGTAATTAAATATGGTAAATATCAATAACCTGATGGATATAATCGTTTTTTAACACCACGTATTTATCACAGATCTTCGGGCTATCGCCGCTCACATCGATAACATAACGCGACATACCAAAGTGGCTAAATGTGGTTTTGTAGCGATGGCTCAGCGTGTGCCAATTAAAACGTACTGTAATCAGATCGCCTTGTTGTTCAACCACTTCGATATTGCTAATGTTGTGGCTAGTACGTGTATCTGGCATGGTGGCGCTGGAGCGTTCAGTTTTAATCCGAAAGACTCGGTCTTCCAAACCTGAACGATTCGGGTAATAAATCAGCGAAATTTCAGTGTGGGGATTGGTCACTAAAGTGTCATCGTCATCCCATGCTGGCATCCAAAACTGGGCATCATCGTGATAACAGTTTAACCATTCATCCCACTGCTCATCGTCTAGCAAGCGCGCTTCACGGTATATGAATGCGCAAAGTTGATGATAATCAACCGTATTTTTATCTAGGCAATTCATATTTTTTCGCCTTCTTTTGCTAATGCCTGCTGCATGACTTTTAACCAGTAACTGTGTTGTACTGTATACAGACCTTCATCTTCAGTTTTTAAACCACTCATAACCGGCTGCAAGCCAATTTGTTTAGCGGCATCGTCGGCCCCCTTAATCCACTGGGTGGCTCCACGACACATATCGTTCCACTCCATCACTTTGCCAGCATAGCCCTGCTGACAAGCGCGGAACTCTTCCAAATCATCTGGTGTGGCCATACCGCTGACATTAAAGAAGTCTTCGTACTGACGAATACGCCGAGCACGGGCGTCAGCTGCTTCACCTTTGGGCGCAATGCAGTAAATGGTCACTTCTGTTTTATCAACACTGATAGGCCGTAACAACCTAATTTGACTGCCAAACTGGTCCATCAAATACACATTAGGGTAGAGACAAAGATTACGTGAACGTTGGATCATCCAATCGGCGGCTGATTTACCAAACTTGTCGGTATACTCTTTATAACGTGGGAAGTTAGGACGATCCTCTGGGTTAGCCCACTGGGTCCACAGCAGCATATGGCCTTGTTCAAAGGCATAGAAACCACCACCTTGTTGGCCCCAGCGTCCTGCATCCATTGCTTTGATGTTATCTTCGCGCTCAGCAGCTTCTTCTTTACGACGATTAGTGGTTGCCGCATAGTTCCAATGTACCGCTGAAACGTGATAACCGTCGGCACCATTTTCAGCTTGTAACTTCCAATTTCCATCATAAGTATAAGTTGAAGCACCACGTAATACTTCTAAGCCATCCTCTGACTGATCCACAATCATGTCGATGATTTTGGCCGCTTCGCCTAAAAATTCAGACAATGGCGCAACATCTGGGTTTAAGCTGCCGAATAAAAATCCACGATAATTTTCAAAGCGCGCAACTTTTTTCAAGTCATGCGAGCCTTCTTTGTTAAAACATTCCGAGTAACCCGCATCAACCGGATCTTTTATTTTTAGCAACTTACCGCTGTTATTAAAGGTCCAACCGTGAAAAGGGCAAGTAAAAGTGGCTTTGTTACCTTTTTTATGCCGACACAATTGGGCACCACGGTGACTACAAGCGTTGATAAAGGCATTCAGATCTCCCGCTCTGTTTCGGGCGATAAACACTGGCTGACGGCCGATATGGGTACTGTAATAATCGTTGGTATCTGGAATTTGGCTTTCATGCGCCAAGTAAACCCAATTGCCTTCAAATATATATTTCATTTCCAGCTCAAACAGCCGCTGGTCTGTAAATGCACTTCGATGTAAGCGATGGTCACCACGAGCTTCATCTTCAATTAAAAAGTCGCTCAGGGTACGCTCGTTTATTGGTTTGTCTGGATCAATTATATACATGGTTTGTTACCTAAATAATCGGTGGGCGAACAGTTGAAAAAATAACGCAGCCAACGAATCTGGTTAGCCACGTTTAACTGCGCTACAACTTACGCTTGAGGCCGTTGCCGATCGACTTCTGTAGTTGGCGCTTCGGCCACTTCTGCGTTTAAATGAAAATCAAAATCAATCGACGCATAAGGTTTTTGCAAGCCATGTGCAGCCAATGCTGCAGCATCGGTGATTTGCTGTACTGCAGGGACTAAACCTTCACGACTGGCAAAAGCAAAGTCATCCCACAGATACTCATCACCATCGATATTGATTTGCGTCGTCAATTTGCGGTGACCTTCAGCACTAATAAAGAAATGAATATGCGCTGGACGTTGACCATGGCGACCTAACAAACCCAGTAAAGTCGCGGTGCTACCATTAGGTGGGCAACCGTAGCCCTTTGGCATAATACTTTGAAATTGATAACGGCCATTATCATCAGTCATGATGGTACGACGAAGATTAAAATCGCTTTGTGATTTATCAAAGTAAGAGTAATTTCCTAGCAAATTAGCATGCCAGACTTCTACAGAACTGTTCGGCAGTGGCTGACCGTTGGCACCAAAAACCGTACCTTGCATGAATAGCACCTGACCTTGTTCGATTTCTGAGCCATCATCTAACCGAGCAAAGCCTTGCTCTACAGGAGCACCAGAAACATACAGGGGGCCTTCGATAGTACGAGGCGTGCCACCCGTGATACCCAATTTAGCTTCGGCTTCGTCAAAACGAATATCTAAAAATCGATCTAAACCTAGACCCGGTGCAATAAGCCCCAGTTCCATACGGCCACCGGCTTCTTGTAGAAACTCCAGCCCTTTCCACACTTCAGTAGCGGAAAGGTCTAAATCTTCAATGGCTTTGAATAAATCGCTAACTAAACGCAATACAATTTGTTGTATGCGTGGATTGGCTTCAGCTTGAGCCGCGTCAATAATGAAGCTTTTTACTAACTGGTCGATTTCATTATGTGTCATGGTAGTGTTCCCTATCGTAATTTATTTTATAAGAATTTTTTGTTAACAATCATCTTGATGAATTGAGGATGGATGCCTGCAAAGTGGGGTAACCTCAATCTGCATAAATGGATACAATGGCAAAGACAGCAGCAAATTGTGTAACTCTTCATTGCCGCTAACGTCAAAAATACTGGTATTGGCATACTGGCCAGCAATGCGCCAAAGATGCCGCCACTTACCACTTTGCTGTAACTGGTGTGCTAGCGCTTTTTCTCGTGCTTTTAAATCATCAACAACGTCTTGATTTAAGTCACTCGGGATTTTTACATCCATACGTACTTGAAATAACATGCTATAACTCCTTAATCTTGGCGGCGCCATGCGGCGATTTTGTCGGTATCGATGGCTAAACCTAGGCCCTTGCCTGTGGGTAATTCCAAAGCAAAGTCGTGATACTTTAATGGCTCGGTTAAAATGTCTTGCGTCAGTAGTAGGGGGCCAAACAATTCGGTACCAAATGTTAATTCTTCAAAGGTGGCAAATAATTGAGCCGAAGCAATGGTGCCAATGGCGCCTTCCAACATGGTGCCGCCATACAAGCTAATCCCCGAAAGACGGGCAATAGTGGCCAGCTCTTTGGCTTGGGTTAAGCCGCCGGATTGCGCAATTTTTACAGCAAACACATCAGCAGCATTTTGCTGAGCAACATCCCAAGCGTCTTGTGGGCCGTTTAGTGTTTCGTCTGCCATTATGGCTACCGAAAAACGCTCAGTTAAACGTGCCATGCCGCGTCTATTCTCAGCTTTTAGAGGTTGTTCAATTAAATCAATGCCGCCATCTTGTAGCTGGGCGATAGCCGTCGTTGCTTGCAGTTCAGACCAGGCCTGATTAACATCAACCCGGATACTGACGTCATCGCCAAGGGCTTTTTTAATCGCCAAAACATGTCGAACGTCTTCCTGAATGCTATTTAAACCAATTTTTAGTTTGAAGCTATTGTGTCGACGTAGATCTAACATCATTTGTGCTTCTGCAATATCGTTGGCCGTATCACCACTAGCGAGAGTCCAAAGTACGGGAACACTGTCACGTAAACGGCCACCTAGCAGCTCGCTCATTGGCACGCCTAAGCGCTGCGAATTAATATCTAATAACGCCGTTTCAATTGCGCACTTGGCAAAGCGGTTACCGCGGATTTGCTTGCGTAGCCTATTCATCAAGCCACCGACCCGTTTCTCATCTTGCTGCAATAACAAAGGGCTGATATGTTGTTGAATATTCACTCTGACGCTTTCAGGACTTTCGTCGCCATACTTTAAGCCACCAATTGTAGTAGCTTCACCCCAACCAACTAGGCCGTCTTCGGTACTGATTTTTACCAACACTAAAGTTTGGGTATTCATCGTGGCAACCGACAACTTGTGTGGACGGATGGTTGGAATATCTATTAAAATTGTCTCTATAGCACTGATCATATCGTTTCGGTATAATTGAATGTGGTAATTAACGATACTTCAGCTCTTAAGCGCTATCCAACACTATGTTGGTATCAAATTGATACCTAAAAGGTATAAAGAGTGGACATAAGACAATTACGTTATTTTGTAGCAGTGGCAGAAGAGCAAAACTTTACCCGAGCAGCTAAACGGCTTTTTATTGCTCAGCCACCTCTTAGCCGGCAAATCCAGCTACTAGAAGATGAGTTAGGGGTGATTTTATTTGATCGTACTAGCCGACCGCTACAACTGACCGAAGCCGGTAAATTTCTCTTTAGCCATGCCAAGAAAATGCTGGCAAAGACAGCTGAAATTAAAACTATGACCCAGCGGGTGGGTAAAATTGAACGCAGTCTATCGATTGGCTTTGTAGCGACTACGCTTTACGGCTTACTGCCGCGCATTATTCGTCAATTTCGAGAACAGCATCAGTCTGTAGAAATAACCTTGCACGAAATGACTTCTTCTCAACAAATTGAAGCCTTAAAATCCGGAAAAATTGATGTTGGTTTTGGTCGTTTAAGAGTAGAAGATCCCAGCATACGACGTATTTTATTAAGGGAAGAGTCTCTTATGGTTGCCTTGCCCTCAGCCCATTATTTAATAAAAAACGCACAAAATTTAACCTTAAAAGATCTGATTGAGCAACCTTTATTAGTCTTCCCAAAGCAACCTCGCCCCAGTTTTGCCGATCAAGTTTTAGCCTTGTTTCATGATCGCGGTTTATCACCCAACAAAGTAATCGAAGTGCGTGAACTACAGATTGCTATTGGTTTAGTCGCTGCAGGTGAAGGTATGACAATAGTTCCTAGCAGTATGCGAGCTTTTATTCGGCAAGATGTAACTTATTTAGAGTTAGATGAAAAACGTGCCATCTCACCAGTGATTATGAGTATTCGCTTAGGTGAACAATCTGATGACTTGAAAGTCTTGCTCCAGAATGTTTATCAAGTTTACGATGCAGAACAGATCCACTATATACGTGAAGAGCTATGAAAAAGTCCGGTGTTAAAAACGGTTAGCTAACAGAATGAAAGATTTTAGTACTATAGTACCGTTAAGTACTATGCTGACTCATCTGGCGGGTAAGCAGCAGCAAAACGGCCAAAAAATGCTACCAACGCGCCAAGTGCAGCAAAGTCGATTAAATCAGCGAAGGGTGAAAGCTGAAATAATGGCAGTACGATCAACGCTGCCTGCCCCACCTGTCAGCGCATTACGCACTGACAGGTGGGGCTGTAAGCTCAGGCTTTGTTTAAACAATACTTTCAACAATACCGCCTTCTACCCTAAGCGCCGCTCCGGTTGTCGCACTGGCCTGCTCGGAAGCGACGTACACGCACAAATTGGCTACTTCGTCTGCCGTTGCAAAGCGCTGTAATAAACTGGATGGCCGGTTTTCGGCTAGGAATAGTTTTTCCATCTCACTGACACTGACGCCGCGACCGGCAGCTAAACCGGTCATCATCTTAATGGCACCCTCGGTGCGGGTTGGGCCTGGCAGAATACTATTTACGGTGACACCACTACCGGCCAGTACTTTAGCAAGTCCACGTGATAACCCCTGCATAGCTGCTTTACTTACGCCATAATGCACCATTTCAGCAGGGATATTTAGGGCTGATTCGCTGGAGATAAATTGTATCCGCCCCCAGCAGCGTTGCTGCATCCCTTTGGCATAATGACGACTTAAACGTACAGCACTCAGCAGGTTCACCTCTAACATTTGCAGCCAGTCGTCATCGCTGATTTCAAAAAATGGTACTGCACTGTAAATGCCCAGATTGTTAATCAAAATATCCGTTACCGGTAGCTGAACCAGTAGCTGATTACATCCCTCAGCCGTTGAAACATCTGCTTCAACTGTCGCGATATCACCTTTAAGATTTAATGTTCTTAGTGCTGCCGCTGCCTGATCTAAGCGGCCGCTATCACGCCCTACTAGGGTGACATCAGCGCCAGCAGCAGCTAGGCCTTTTGCAATAGCTAGACCAATTCCAGCCGAAGCGCCAGTAACCAGGGCCTGTTTTGCGGTTAAATCAATTTGCATAGATTACTCCATTATAATTAACCAAATCGAAATGCTGACAACTGTGTGCACAGCACGTTTTCTGAATACACTTTGCGACCAGATGACGTCCCCGCAGCCCCCGCAACCACCATTAACGGCAACAGGTGTTCTTCAGCCCCCCGTGGATGACAATCCTGCGCACAGGGTGCCCCTTGCCATTGCTGTAACCGGATGAGTCGCTCCGAGGACTCTGCCTTAATGCTATCCGTGAGCCAGCGATCAAATACTTCAGATGGTGCGGTATAACGCGGGTCGCCATAGCCACTCATATTGTGAAAGCTCATGCCACTGCCGATAATCAGTACCCCTTGCTCACGCAGCGAAGCAAGGGTTGCGCCTAACTGCAAATGAGTAGCTGCATCAAGCTCACGTTTTAGAGATAGCTGTACAACTGGGATCTCTGCGGTGGCAAACATCAGTTTTAGCGGGATAAAAACGCCATGGTCAAAACCGCGGTTCTCATCCAAGCGACAAGGCAAGCCCGCTTCACTGATGAGTTTGGCAATAGTCGCTGCCAACTCAGGTGCACCGGGCGCAGGATAAGTCAACTTATAGGTCGATTCAGGAAAACCGAAGTAGTCATAAATCAATCCAGGGTTGGCAGAAGCGGTTAGTGCGAAAACATCGTCTTGCCAGTGTGCGGAGATGAGTAGGATAGCTTTTGGCGTTTCCGGCAACTCTTTTGAGATGCTGCTTAAAAAAACTGACATATTTTGCCAAGTGGTTAACGGGTTCCAATCCATAAAAAAGCATGGGCCTGCACCATGCGGGATAAAATATGTTGGCTGTATCACAATGTTTTGTATTGGCTCAGTCATCGTGGCTATCTCCTATAATTAGATGGTTCCAGTTTAACCTGTTAATATTAATGCGATAACAAGCCGAAACTAATAACTGTTTTTACTCATAGTGAGAAATTAATGCTAGATCGCTTAACCAGCATGCAAATTTTTGTAGAAGCCGTCAACCGAGGTAGCCTTTCAGCAGCTGGACGCGCATTAAAACTTTCACCCGCCATGGCGGCCAAATATCTGGATGCACTAGAAGAGCGGCTGGGTCTTAAGTTGTTACACCGCTCGACTCGGCAATTACGTCTCACCGATGTTGGTGCTGATTACCTCAATTCTTGTCGACAAATCTTGCAGCAAGTAGCGGAGGCCGATGCCGAAGTGACGGCCCTAAGCAGCGAAGCGATTGGACTCTTGCGCATGAACGTTCCACTGTCTTTTGGCAACCACTATATTGCCCCCCTGCTCCCAGCGTTTAGTCAGCGCTATCCCCTGGTCGAAATTGAGCTGGGTTTAAGCGACCAGCAGCAGGATATTCTGGCTGATGGCTGGGATCTAGCGTTACGGATTGGACGGTTAAGTGATAGCAATTTTAAAAGTCGTAGTCTAGGCAATTGTCCGATGCGTCTTTGTGCCGCGCCTGAGTATCTTCAACGTTACGGGACACCGCAGCAAAGTAGCGATTTAGCGCAGCACAATTGTCTAAGTTATACCCTTTCAGCTATGCAACGAAATGGTCAGTGGGCTTTTGGTCGCGATGGCGAATATAAAGTCACAGTGAGGGGAAATTTACAGGCAAATAGTGGCGATGCTTTGTTGGTTGCCGCTATTGGTGGGCAAGGTGTTATTTATCAGCCAGATTTTATTGTACGCCATGCCCTGACAACTGGGCAGTTACGGGAAATCACACTGCATCAACCCAATATTGATCTTGGCGGCCTACATCTGTTGTTTCACCCTAGTCGCAGCCAGCCTGCTAAGGTACGGGCAATGATTGACTTTTTGGTAGAAAAATTCAATTAATCCATTCATTAGTGCTGAAAAATGCTTAGTGCCAACGTATGATAAAGATTGTTGTGTATCAGCGGTATCAGCCACAGGAAACTAACATTAGAATTTTTTAATTAGTTTGTTCAGTGATACAGGAAAGAGAATGGGTTCCTGCATATTCTTCCTAGCTTTATTCTCGCTGCATTTAATAGGATCTTTTTCATATCAGTTGCTTACCGCCCCTTCCTTGGTAACAATAAGGTAACAGATGTTGAAAATAACAAGCAATATCGGCCAACTATTAGAAACAAGATCTATGCTTAATACATTGTTTTAATAGGAAATGTTGTTTATAGTGATTTATCAAGAACACCTTGACATGGTGGGGGTCGGTGGTTCGAGTCCACTAGGACGCACCAATTCTCTCTCCCTTCTTTTTAACTCAAAAAACTCAGTAACCTACTGAAAACAAGCACAAAAGTAACAAGAGTTATTTAGCATATTTAATCTTTCTCACGCCTTTCTCGCGTTAAATTTTCTTAAACAAACCGAAATTTCAGCTCATTTTTTCTCCAGTTGTGCCCGAATCTGTGCCCAAGTGCCCAAAGCCGTTTTTGACTAATTATAAAAAATTAAATTTTGACCACCACCCTAGCAATTTTTTTGTGACCACCACCTCAAAATCCATAACAATTTTCGGTGCCTAAAATAAGAAATCTCTGAAAACTTTTTCTTGACCACCACCATAAATAAACAGTCTGTTGTGCCTTAATTTAGCCACAATAAAATGCAAAAATTGGTCATATCTGCAATGGTTTTATACTTGATGGTTAATTGCATGGATGAAGGTATTCAGAAATTTATAGATCAGGGAATCAAAGAGCCGCCCATTTATTTAAACTTAGACTTGTATTGTCACAACGAACAAGTTAACCCTATACATAGGGATAACGATGAAGAAAAGTTAAAGAGATTAGTGAAAATTGGTCGGCTTAGAAATTTTTTTTAAAATTACATCCGAACTATTTAAAAAGCAGTTGTAAGCCCCGTTAGTTAGGGGCTTTTCATATTGATCTTCCCAAGCTTTAACATTAATCTGAATCACTAATTAAAAGGAGGTTTATATGAGTTCTGATATAATTGGCATGCTTTTTTGGGGGTGTAACTACCCCATAAAATAATACAGATTACTCCTCAAAAACACATACGCCTGTTACAACTGTTTTTTATGCTGCTTTTGTCCAGTTAATTAGACTACGACTATTCGGCTATGGCCTTCTATGAAATTTAGCTCCTCTTTGTTCAATTGCGGCTTTTTTATTTGTTAAAATTATTTGCTACTGCGCGGCTTGCTTTTAGGCTTAGCTTTGCCGGTGTTCTCAAGGTCGATAAAGGTTTCGCTGGCTTTATTTGAGCGACCGCTAAGCACTTTACGTGAAATGCTTTTAAGTAAAGACTCACGATTACTCACTTCAAAACCTGGCTTGATAATACGTTTAATCTTAGTACCTATTAGTTTTTGGATCCGCTCTAAGCTTTGTTCTTCTTCACGGCTAACAAAAGAGATAGCATCACCTGCAGCGCCAGCACGGCCGGTACGGCCAATGCGATGCACATAATCTTCAGGTAAATAAGGTAAGTTAAAGTTAACTACATAATCAAGACCTTGAATATCTAAACCACGTGCTGCAACTTCGGTAGCTATTAATACTTGTAGTTTAGCTGATTTAAAATCTGCAATAGCGCGACGTCTTGCACCTTGGCTTCTGTCACCATGGCAAACAGCCGCATTAACTTTACTTTTTTGCAGGCCTGCTAATAGGCGATCAGCTTGCTCTTTAGTGCTAGTAAAGACTAACACCTGAAACCAATTTTTTTCTGCTAATAGTTGTTCAAATAGTTCTATTTTACGGTTTTCTTCTACTGAGTAAACCACGTGGTTTACTGTATCCGCAGTACTGTTTATTTTCGCTACTCGAATTTGCTGATGATTTTTTAAAATTTTATGCGACAGCTCATTTACTGCAGGTGATGTGGTAGCGGAAAACAGCAAAGTTTGCCGAGTTTGGGCTGTTTGCTGTATTAGCTTCATAACATCGGCAATAAAGCCCATATCTAACATACGGTCAGCTTCATCTAGCACCACAAATTCAACTTCAGTTAAAATAACGTTGCCCAGTGTCATGTGCTCTAACAAACGGCCTGGCGTGCTGATAACAATATCGACACCGGCTGTAAGTTTATTAGCTTGGCCACCCATTTTAACGCCACCATATAAGGCAGTAACGGTTATAGCAGTAAACTGGGCATACCCCGCTATAGTGTCGGCTAATTGCTCGGCTAATTCACGGGTTGGCGTTAGAATTAATGCCCGTGGCCTGCTTGCTACTGTTGTTTTTGGCTTATCTAGCATGCGTTGTAAGATAGGAATAGCAAAAGCGGCCGTCTTACCGGTACCTGTTTGTGCCGTAACTTGTAAGTCTTTACCGCGCCGCGCGGGCACTATGGCCTGCTGTTGCACGGGTGTCATGGCGTTGTAACCACACTGCTCAAGTGCGCGTTGTAAACCTGGAGCTAAATCTAAAGATGAAAATTGCATAAGAGATCCTCTGTAGAATAGCTACAGTCTATAATGAAAAGAAAATTAGTCACTTACTTCAGCACTTGCCTTCGGCTTATGGTTACAGGCTCTGGCCAGTATTTCGACATAGAAGCCTGATAAGTTCTGCGCCACAGCAGCATCAATATGTTGCTTGATTTCAGATGTGAAAATCTCTACTGCTTCTTCCTCAGAAGCACCAAAGCGACAATCAAAGGTCCAGTAGTCCATACCTGCTGGCAGAGGTTTACGCCGCTCGCGGTTAAGGTACTTTTTAATTTCATGTTTAATTGCCTCTACCCAACGAGCCGGTTTATGTTTGGGGTGGGTTAAAGCGAAGGTCTTTTTCATCAATTTTCCTACAAATATGTACTAGTGTAAAAGCTGAACTAGCTTTTAAAAGTGCATTCTACATGGATGTGCAACAGATAACTGCCAATATCTGTTATTTCTGGCTAATTTCGCATAAAAAAGTAGCAATATAGGCCAAATTAGCCCTATTCGCTTTATTTGATAAAGATTTACAGTCTGCTTAGCACATCACATCTGAGTGACAACTAATAGCTACTGTTAAGTGGCATAAATAAAAAGTGGCTTATTACTTAAAAAAACATTAGTAATGATATTGATTCGCATTAAGGTCCGTGTTCTAATGCGCCCGTTCTAATTCTCATTCTTAATATTTGGAGTTGTTATGCGGACTAACTTGTCTCGCTTATCGGTAGCGGTAACCCTAGCCTTTGTATCGCTAAGCACCTTAGCTCAGCAAGAAACTGTTACGAGTGAAGCTAAAGTTGAGCGAAAAACCATTATGCCTACTTTAGAAGTTATCCGAATTGTGGGTGACTCTGTGCCTGTTTTATTAGAGCAAACCGGTACTGTCGTTATAGTGGATCGCAAACAAATTGAGCAAATCCAGCCATTATCTACTGAAGATATTCTGCGCCGTATTCCTGGTATTAATATTAAAAGTGAAGAAGAAACCGCTATTGTCGCCAATTTTGGCATCCGTGGTTTATCTGCCAGCGAATCAAAATCACTAATGCTAGAAGATGGCGTGCCAGTAGCCCCTGGTTTATTTGTAGGTAACGATCGTTATTTTAATCCTCGCATTCAGCGGGTAGAACAAGTTGAAGTATTAAAAGGCTCGGCATCTTTGCGCTATGGCCCTTCTACCATTGGCGGTGTGGTAAATTATCAAACCAAAACTCCTGATGATGGTGTTAAGTTAACTGCGCGCGCTGGCTCGTTTAATATGCAAGAAGTTAATATTGAAGCTGGCGGTAAAACAACTTCTGGCGATGCTTTTGCCGGCATAGTGGCTACCCATGCTAGTAGTGATGGCTATATGGATAAAGACTATGAAATGACCGATATTATGGCTAAAGCTGGAGTTGTTTTTGCTAATAATCAAAAGCTAGGCATTAAAGTATCGCGTTATGAAAATGATGCCAATATTTCTTATCGTGGTTTATTACTTGGCGATTATAATGCCGGTGCCGACTACAACCCTGCCCCAGACGATTATTTTTTAACTGACCGAACCGCTTTTGATATTAACCACGAATGGTCTATTTCTAGCCAAGCAACTTTAAAGACAGTGGCATATTGGAGCGAAGTTAGCCGTGATTACTGGCGTTATAATGTTGATACAGCAGCCTCTAACACAGCAGGCCGCTGGGTGTATACCGATAGCTTAACCGGTAATAATCGCACCTTTGATCGTAAAGGTATCGAAACGCGTTTAAGCATTGATCATAACCTGTTTGGTCTGCTTAGTAGCAGTGAGTTTGGTCTGCGTTTTATGCAAGAAGAAGCCAATGATACTCGCATTAGAGCCGTGCGCAGTGCAGATAGAACGGGTGTTAATGATAGACATATTATCGACTCTGCCAACAGTGTCGCTGGCTATGCCCAAAGCAGAATTGAATTAAGTGATAGCCTTGCCATAACACCCGGCTTACGGGTCGAGTCTTATGAGCAAAAGCGAATTATATTAACCGATAATAATGCTACGGCTAAAACCAGTAACACTGAGTATTTACCAGGTGTTGGTTTAACTTATAACTTAAGCCAATCTGCCCAGTTATATGGTGGTGTATATCGGGCATTTTCGCCAGCGTCTAACGGCGTAGCCTTAGATGGCTTGACCGATCAGCAACTAGATGGTGAGCGCTCTACCAACTATGAATTAGGCTTACGCGGTAAACAAGGTGCAGTTAATTATGAGGTTGCCGCATTTTTAATGAACTTTAATAATCAAGTTGTTACTGGCAATAGCGATCCTAATTTATCACAATCTAATGGCGGTAAAACTGAACATTACGGCATGGAATTTATGTTAGGTTATGAGCTAGGTGGCGGTTTTAGTATCGATACTAACGCTACTTGGGTGCCAAAATCAGAGTTTACTAGTGGTGATAATCAAGGTAATCGTTTGCCTTATGCACCCAAAATCATTGCAAATCTAGCGCTAAATTATCAACACGAAAAACTAAGTACAGCATTAACAGCCCATCACCGTGGCGAGCAATATGGTGATGCCAGCAATAGAGTTGATATACCAGCAAATGCAGCCGGTGGGATCTGGGGTGGCTTAATGCCTTCTTACACGGTACTAGACTTAACTGCACAATATAACTTAGCTGACAATACTCGACTATTTGGCTCGGTTAAAAACCTAACAGATAAACGTTACATAACAGGTCTACGCCAAGGTATTTATGTTGGCCCAGAGCGTTCTTTTGAACTAGGTATAAGTTACAGCTTCTAATTATAGCCTGTGGTAAAAAGCCTCTGCATAACAGGGGCTTTTTTTTGCCGTGCTTTATTTAACTATAACCACTTTGCTTATAACTTCATGTTAAGATCGCAAAACTTACTTACAGTTATCAGCTTGCTGGTATTCCTTGATATAGGTATTCTCAGCTCAATTAAGCTGCCATTATAACTGTCTGCTATTTCACCAAGGAACGCTCATGTTTAAAAAGCTCGCTGCTTCTCCTGTTTTTATCGCCATTATTATCGCGGTAGTACTACTATTATGGTTGCTTAGTGGTGATAACTACAGCGCTAAACAACAGCCGCCAGCTGAGCAGCAAATAGCAGCCGAACAATTACCATTAGTTGAAACTCGCTGGTCACAAGCTTCGCCTTACCAGCTAACCCAAGTGGCTCAAGGCCATATTATGCCTTGGCGCAATGTCAGCATAAAATCTCAGCAAGCCGGTACTGTCACTGAGTTGTTAGTACAACAAGGCGATAAAGTGGCGCAAGGTGATAAGTTACTACGTTTATCTGATGAAGGTCGTACTGCACTATTAAAGCAAGCTAAAGCAAATTTAACCTTAAAAACAGATGAGTTAGCTAGTGCTCGTACCTTAGGTAAAGCTAAGTTTTTATCTGCCACTGAACTAACCCGCTTAGAAAGTGAATTGGCAAAAGCAGAAGCTGAGTATCAACGCGCACAATTAGCCCTTAGCCAAATTCAGCCTATAGCGGCCTTTAATGGTGTGGTTGATCGCCGTCATATTGAACTGGGAGATGTGGTTCAAGTAGGCACAGATTTAATGCAACTGGTGCAAATTGACCAGTTAAAAGTCAGCGCACAAATTCCGCAGCAACATATAGCAGCATTGCAGCAAGGCCAAGCGGTAAAGTTACGCTTGTTAGACGGCCGAGAACTTAGCGGTAAGCTTAGTTTTATCAGTTATACCGCTGATACAGCTACCCGCAGTTTTTATATTGAAGTAACAGTGCCCAACCCAGAGTTATGGCGCATAGCCGGCGGTAGTGCCACTGTCGAAGTGCAATTAGCGCCAGTGCCTGCCCATTTTATTTCACCTGCCCTACTTAGCCTAGACAGCACAGGTAATTTAGCTGTGGCAGTCGTCAATGAGCAACAGCAAGTAGAGTTTTATCCAGTACAAATTTTATCTGCAACTAACGACGGCGCCCAAGTGAGCGGCTTGCCCGATCGGGTGCAAATAATTACCCAAGGTGCTGGCTTTGTTAAGGCCGGCGCTAAAGTTCAAGTGCAATTACAAACACAGGCGGCAGGGACTAAAGCATGAACGCCATAATCCAAGCCGCTATTGGTCGCAGCCGCGCCAGTTTAATGCTGCTGTTATTTTTATTTATTGCCGGCATTACCGCCTATAAAACAATACCTAAAGAAGCCAACCCCGACGTTGCCATACCCATGATGTATGTTTCAATGTCGCTTGATGGCATTAGCCCTGAAGATGGTGAGCGGTTATTAGTTCGGCCTATGGAGCACGAGTTGCGCTCGCTTGAAGGCATTAAAAAGATGACCTCGACCTCTAGCGAGGGCCATGCCTCGGTAATGCTAGAGTTTGATGCTGGCTTTAATGCCGAGCAAGCTTTGGCTGATGTTCGGGTTAAAGTTGATGCCGCACGCGCTAAGTTACCCAGTGAAGCAGATGAGCCTACTGTCAATGAAATTAACGTTGCGTTATTTCCGGTACTTTCCATAGGTTTATCTGGGCCCATCTCTGAAAACCAACTGGTGTATATAGCACGACAACTACAAGAGAATATTGAAGCTATCCCTGAAGTGCTAGAGGTAGATATTGGCGGTGATCGTGAAGACTTATTAGAAATTGTGGTTGATCCCCAAGTGCTTGAAGGCTATGGCCTTGATTACCAGCAACTATTTAGGCTGGTATCTAATAATAATAGATTAGTTGCTGCCGGTAGCTTAGACACAGGTGCTGGCCGCTTAGCCATGAAAGTGCCGGGTGTTATTGAAGATTTAAATGATGTGTTATCCATGCCAATTAAGGTTGACGGCGATACTGTTATTACTTTTGGCGATGTTGCTACTATTAGCCGTAGCTTTAAAGATCCGCTTGGCTTTGCCCGTATAAATGGCCAACCTGCCGTAGTGCTAGAAGTAAAAAAACGCTCTGGCGCTAATATTATTTCTACCATAGAACAAACCAAAGCATTAATTGACCAAGCCAGTACTCTGTTTCCAGAGGGTATACATATTAACTACATTATGGATCAGTCTAAAGAAGTCAAAAACATGCTGTCTGACTTACTTAATAATGTATTGGCCGCTGTGGTTTTAGTTCTGATTTTAATTGTAGCAACTATGGGTGTACGCTCGGCAGTGCTTGTAGGGATTACTATTCCTGGTGCTTTCTTCGCCGGAATTTTAATGATTTTCGCCCTTGGCTATACCATGAATATTATCGTGCTGTTTGCCCTTATTTTAGTTGCCGGCATGCTAGTTGATGGTGCTGTAGTAGTAAGTGAGCTAGCCGATAGAAACCTAAGTGAAGGGCAAAGACCTAAACAAGCTTGGGCTAATGCGGCAGGCCGTATGGCTTGGCCTATTATCGCCTCTACTGCTACTACTGTTGTAGTTTTTATGCCGTTATTATTTTGGCCTGGGGTTGTTGGTCAATTTATGAAGTACTTACCGGCAACGGTGATCCTTTGTTTAGTCGCCTCTATGTTTATGGCACTTATTTTTCTGCCAGTTATGGGCGGTATTGGCCGCGTCCAGTCTAGCCCGCATCAGGTAAAGGCGACTACTGCGGGTAAAGCTTATCGTACTTTGCTTAGCCGGTTATTACGCCACCCTGGCAAAACTTTAACCGGATTACTGGCCGCTATGGCACTTATTTTTGTTGCCTATGGTAAATATAATTATGGCATGGAGTTTTTCCCCAAAGTAGAGCCCGAGTCGGCTCAGGTTTGGGTAAGAGCCCGTGGCGATATGTCGATTTATGAAAAAGATGCTTTATTAAAGCAAGTTGAGCAACGCTTATTAGGTTTAGCCGAAGTTAAAGCCTTATATGCTCGTTCGTTAGCCAGTAGCAGTGGCGAGTTAGCCCCCGATGTTATTGGTATTTTGCAATTTCAGTTTATCGACTGGTTTGAACGACGCAAAGCAGATGCAATCTTAAATGATATGCGCAGCCTAACCCAGGATCTACCGGGGATTATTCTAGAGTTTCGCCAACAGCAAGAAGGCCCAGCTGCAGGTAAACCAATAGAGCTGCAAGTAAGCAGTGATGATCCTCATGCGACTGAACAAGCTGTTAGCCTAATTATTCAACAAATGGAGAAAATGGGCGGTTTTGTTGATATTCAAGATGATCGCAGCTTACCCGGCATTGAATGGCGCATAGAAGTAGATCGCGCTGCCGCAGCCCGCTTTGGCGCTGATGTTTTAACCGTTGGTAATGCTGTGCAAATGGTCAGTAATGGTTTATTGCTAGCTAAATTTAGGCCAGAATATGCCAGTGATGAAGTAGATATAAGAGTACGGTTTCCAGAGCAATGGCGATCCTTAGATCAACTAGGCAGCTTAACTATTCAAACCCCTAGGGGCCAAGTGCCGCTTAGTAACTTTATTCAGTTAGTACCTGCAGCCAAAACCAGTGTAATTAAACGTATTGATGGTAATCGTGCTATTACTATTAAAAGTGACCTCGCGCTGGGCGCACAGGTCAGTGAGCGCTTAACTGCACTGCTGGCCAGTGATATTAAACTGCCAGAAAATGTTAAAGTTAAAACTGCTGGTGAAAGTGCAGATCAGCAAGAAGCTATGAGCTTTTTAATGGGCGCTTTTGCAACTGCTATCTTTTTAATGTTAATGATTCTGCTGGTGCAGTTTAATAGCTGGTATCAAAGCTTGTTAGTATTATCGGCCATAGTGTTTTCTACTGCTGGCGTATTATTAGGCTTACTTATTAACGGCCAAAGCTTTGGTATTGTTATGGTAGGTATGGGAATTATTGGCCTTGCCGGCATAGTTGTAAATAACAATATTGTTTTAATTGATACTTATAATGAAATGCGAAGTAGTGGTTTATCTGCATTAGAGGCAGCATTAGAAACAGGTTGCCTACGCTTACGCCCGGTGTTGCTAACCTCTGTCACTACAGTCTTAGGTTTAATGCCTATGGTGCTGGCTCTAAACGTTAACCTACTAGAACCAAGCTTAGGCTTTGGGGCACCATCAACACAGTGGTGGACTCAGTTATCTAGCGCCATTGCTGGAGGCTTAACTTTTGCTACTTTGTTAACGCTATTTTTAACGCCCTGCATGCTGGTACTTGGCGACAACTTACGCAAAGCTAAGCCAAGCAAAGATTAACTAATATTACGGGATGGTTTTAACTCACTATGCAACTGATTAAAATTGATAAAGCGCGATACCGTAAGCATTTAAACCGTGTTATTACCGGCTGTATTGCTATGTTAGTTATAGGCAGTTTAGCCATAGCTCAAACACTTATTTTGCTGTTTCCGGATGACAGTGGCAGCCATTTTCATTGGAACTTGCTTGGTGTAGTAGTAACCACAATCACTATTGGCTGGTTATTAAATAAATACCGCAGCCATCCTTTTATGACAGAAGTAGTATATGTGTGGGATTTAAAACAAGCTCTAAACAAAATAACCCGCAAAATGCCTAAGTTAAAAGCTGCTAGCCAAGCTGGTAATATAGATGCACTAGTAGCTATACAATACAGTTATGCTGGCTCACGTTTATTATGGAATTTAGACGATAATACTATAAGTATGGAAGAGCTAAGCCTTGCCCAATTAGAACTAGATCGCTTAGCTGAAAAATATCAGGTAAGTCTAAACCCTGATGATTATAACGAGCAAATTTTACAACAGTTTTAGTTTATACAGCTAAAAGCTCAGTGTTTTCAAGTTAGTTATCACCACTGACCATTTTAAGCGGCCTGTTTTTCTACCTTCTGCAACTGCTCTTTCTCCGAGTTCAGCATCTTTGAAACCGTAAAAAAACATCAACGGATTAGAGCCATATAATCACCTCGCTACATTGTTCAAAGGGTTACCTTGCGCTAACGCCTAGGAAAACTGGCGGCGCTATTGCCATTCTGAGCTCACCAAAAGGTGTAGTTGCTGTTATGTATACCCTACAGACGCCAGTTATAGACATAAACTTTAAACAATTACATAAGATTCTATTGCGCCTGAAAACTCTTGGTAAAAGGCTTGGACTTTTCGTCCTATATATAAATTTTCACTCAAATTTTGTTTTATAGTTAACTCAACCATTTTATCTTTTAAATTTATCTGAGTGATCTGAGCAACGTCAAAATTAACAACTCGCAGGATCTGTGGAAATATGGCTTTAAACAATGCTTCTTTGCAGGAAAAACCAATAGTAACAAATAACTCAAAATTAAAAAACGCACAACCCAAGGTCTGCTCTTTTGCAGAAAGTATTTTATTGGCAAACCGGTTTGCCATAGCTATATTAATTAGTTTTTCGCGATCTATACCTATCCCTTGGATCTGGGAATGAGTATGTATTGTAATTGCAACGGCTGTTCTATGGGTATGGCTAATACTCCCCATTACCCCTTTTGGCCAGACTGGTTCATTATATTTGCCTATTAAAGGCTGGCTGACTCCCTGTACTCCTAATAGTTGCATAGCTTTAACTGCACACCATCTTCCAGCTAAAAATTCACATTTACGCTTTAAAAGCAGAGACTGCATTTGCTTAGGTAAATAAAGATTATGACCGAGTAGTTTTTTTTGATAGTTAAGATCATGAATGATACTTAACTCAACTCTATGCGAAATTATTTCTTGAAAACTAGGTAAAGCAATCAATTCCAACTCATAAAACGGTTAGCTCTAAACATAACATACATTAAAAAGCATAATGCAAACTCAAGTTAATAAATTCTTCACCTGAAAGTGCATATAAACGTTGGTCTCGTTCTGGTGCCGATAAAACTTTGAGTGCCTTGGCTTTAAACCTAAAATAGTCATTGAGCCTGTATTCATAACTTAACTCTGCATACTGACTACGATAGTCAAAATCATAACTATATAAAAAGCGCACATTACCTTGCTCGCTGTAGCCAAAGTTAAACTTACCCCCTAAAAAAATATCATTTTGGCCATGTGTTTCTGCGCTTAACTTTCTATCATCAAACGCATATTCTGCAATAAAAATAACTTCTTCAACCAGTTTTGAAAATGCATAACTGGGGTACTCTATGCCTAAATTAAAAGTCGTAAAACCAGCGTTTTGTTCTAGCCCCGTTTTAGCTTCAAACTTAAGGGTAAAGTCTTCTGCTATATATACACCGTCAACAAGATAGTTCACAGTTTGGATATAATATGGTGTTAATACTGCCATTTCCGTTGCATGACGGGCCAATAAAGCACTACGTCTAGTTCCCTTAAAATAGGATAAAGCAAACTCTAGGCGGTCAAAATAAAATAAACCTCGAGCAGCAATTCCACCTCTCTTTTTATCATGTTCAAATACTGCATTTTTAGATATTGCCAAGCCATAGGATGGCCGCTCAGGAAAGCTTTGCTCTTGAAACAAAGGCAAATAATAAAAGCTAAAATCACCATTAGAAAATCGAGTATTAATAGAAACAAAGGTTTGGCCATATTTAACTTTACCGTCAAGGCTTTCCATAATATCGGATTGATTTAATACATTTACCACATTAATAGATTCAGACACTCCCCAAAAGAAAGTATCAACACCTAAACCAAAAGTAAAAATATTATTGTTAACATAAATATTTGCTTGTCTAATATTAGAATAACTCCGAGAGTCATCAGTGCTATCCCAATTAGTAAAAGCCAAACCGTTAAACCTTATATTTTCATACTTATAATTAAATTTTGCTTCTGCCTTAAACCCTTTACTATATTTATTATTTGAATCACCCTCAGCCGCCACATAGTAGTATCTACTTGTTGTAGCTAAATCTAAATCAATAAAATCAAATATAGTATCGGCATTAGCTTTAATGCTTAATAAAACTAATGCCATAAATAGAAACATGTAACGCGATTTAAGCATAACATTTCTTAATAATACCAGTGAGAACAACCTTAATCTCCCAGAACACTACGATGGAAATCATTATCATTTAATCCAGAAGAGAATGATATTGAGTTGTATTCTAAAACCGTTACTTTATCAGTTTGAACATTGTGCATATTAACTACATTAGCGCGCCAATATTTATCAAGATATAGTTTAAAATTACTGGCAGTTAAAACTTTCAGTAATGATTTTTTACGATCATAGTATTCAATTCTATAAACCTTATTACTATCTTGCTCAATCCATAGTTTTTGTTTGCTATAGCCAGAGTGTTTATCAAGAGGAAACTTTTCAATAACATCACATTGAAATTCGCTAGCAACACCTTCTAAATTATTGCAAGGTTCAGTACTAATAAAATTATAATTAAAATCATCCACATCCTTACTAATCATATCTTCAAATGAAAATTCACTTCCCATAAATGAACCCGATTTATTTCTTGAAGAAATACGCTTAGTACGATTTACAACGGGTAAATATAACCACTGGTCATCTGAACGCGCCTTTTTAGGATGTGTTAATAGTGAAGTTCCTTTTATATCCACTGGAAAATCAAATATGATAAGTGTTTTATTTCCCTCGTCAGAGTCTTCTAATATTTTTATGTCCAGCTCTCTAAGCGCCTCAGCGCCCAGTCCATTTTTTAATCTCATAGTTAATTTGGCACTGCTATCTTTAAAGCCGTTATCCCTATTCTCAAGAGTTAAGGCTATATCATAACCCTTTTTTGCTGCTATATTTTCAGCATTAGTAAAGTTTGAAACCAAACTAAGCGTAACAATAAATAATGCTAACAACATATTCTTTAATTTCATATCGTTTCACTCCTAAGCTTATTCTCTGTTGAATGTGATGGAACATTACGAATAAAGCGCATTGCCAATACTGGCAACACAACTAAATCAAATAATAAGGCTAAAACTATTGTACCGCTGGTTAACAATCCCATTTGTGCATTCTTTTCGAATGAAGAAGAAGACAGCAATAAAAAACCTATAACCAATAATATAGAACTAATAACTATTGCCCCCATGGTTCGATCAAAAGTGTATTTAACACTTTCTTCTGGCGTTAACCCTTTCTTTAAACCATTAATATATTGATATAAAAAATGGACAGTATCATCTACAATAATCCCTATTGCCATTGCAGAAACACCAGCTAATCCCATAGATATTTCACCTTGAATAAAGTACCAAAAGCCAAAAGCCATACCGACAGGTAGCAAGTTAGGTATTAAAGTTAATACTCCAATATAAAATGATCTAAAAACAAAAGATAAAGCTATTGAGATAACAATAAAGGCTAAAAAAGCTCCTTTTAGTAAACTTAAAATATTTGTTTGGCCTATATGAGCAAAAATCAAAGAAGGGCTTGAATAAGTATAGTTAATAAAGTTTGGTTTATTGTTATCTATCCAACTTACAACTTTTTGTTCAAACTTAATCATTTCTACAGAGCTACTATTACGTAATCTAGCGGTAAGCTTTAATGCAGACTTATCAAAACTAAGCATATCTCCTACATCTTTACCAAAAGGTAGCGACATCTCATATAACAAAAAGTGTTGCGCAGCCATAGTGGGACTGCTAGGTATAATATAAAAATTAGGATCATCATTATTCATTAATCGATTGAGTTGCTTTATTCTATGCAAAGGACTATTGGTAATCATAACCTCAGGTTGCTGCATCAACCAATTATCAAACTTTTCAGTAAATTCAAGGAACTCTACTAAAAATACTCCACTTGCTTGGCCACTATCTAAAGAGTAACCAATATTATACAAAGCTGAAAATTGCTCATCTATAACTTCTGATTCAAATCTAAAAGGTACAGACTCATTAAAGTATTTAATTAAATCATCATTACCTTTATTTAAAAAACTCAATCCAGAAAATATTAATGTTAAAGGTACTACGATATAAAGTATCTGCTTTTTTCTTGATATTACAAAACTAGAAAGCCAGTGCATATTTTGAAATACTTTTACCGAGTAACTTTCTTTATTAGACAACTTTACTTTTAAAAGTAATGTAGGCGTTACTGTAAAAGACAGTAACAATGAAAACATAACACCAAAAGCGACAATATTACCCAAATCTCTAAATGGTGGAGAGTCACTCGCATTCATTGCTAAAAATCCAATAATAGTAGTTAAATGACTGACTATTACTGGTTTAGTATTATGTTTATATGAAGATAGAACGGCTTGTAACTGAGAATCACCTTTCATCAGTTGGCGTTTAACATAACTTATAATATGAATGCTAGATGCAACTATTACTGTGAACATAATAATAGGTGCAGATATAGAAGGTGCAGATAAGTTTATTCCAAACCAACCGGCTAAACCTAATGCCCCTAACATAGATAATAGCAAAACTGTTAATATACAAAACGCAGCTTGGATAGAGCCTAATATGATACCAGCAGCAATTAAAACAAATACAATCATTAACGGGATTAATGTTGTAAAGTCGCTCTTAGCTGCTACAAAGAATGCACTATTCATTGCGACTAAACCCGTTACATAAAACTCATGCTCAGGGTGAGTTAACCTAAACTTCTCTACTAGCTGATCAATACCAGCGCTTACGGCTAATGTTTCTAACTTATGGTCATCCCCAGGTAAAAGGGTAGTAATATTAATTGCACTATATTGACCATCTGCACTTATTAAACTACCAACAAGATCCCGTTCCTTTTCTGCAGCAAGCTTTACTTGTTGTACATAGTCTGGAGTAATTTGCTCAGCTTCATACACAAACTCCTCAATAACAATATCATCACCATCTGCTCGGCTATAAGGGAAATTTGTTAATGAATCCACTCGGCTGACATGCTGCACTTGCCATAAAGCTTGGCTAAGATCATAAATCAATTTAATCGTATTAGTATTATAAATACTATTTTCTTTAGCTTTAATCATAATAAAAACATTATCAGTAGTACTATATCGACTTTCCATAGTCTCTAATATCTTTAAGTCTTTATCATCTTGATCAAAGAAAATTTTATAATCACTAGCTAAACCAATATCTTTCAAGCCAACAATAGATACCACCGTAAACAATAGCGTTAAGGAAAGTAACCAAATATTAAATTTTGAATTTAATAGTTTATACATAAAGGTATTATTCATGACTTCACCTTATCTAAATTTTTATTTTCAAAATCATAAAAATCTAACATCAAAGAGTTAACATCTTTTTCCACACCCAATATCAACTCAGAACCACGACTACTCAACCATTTGCGGCCAATAACAAACAAACCTGGCTCTGGCGTCACTCCTTTATCATGAATAAAACCATCTTTATTAAAACAGCTGTAAATTTTTAGCCAACTAGTTTCATCTTTATATCCCACCGCCCAAATTACAATATCGACATTTTCAATCTCACCATCTTTAAAAATAATAGTATCTTTATCGCAGTTTATTGCTCTTGGCTTAATTGTAACGCCTAGTTTTTTTAGTTTTGTATTATTAAACTCGGCACAGGGAACAGGGTTTCTTTTCTTTAATATTTTTGCGACTAAACTAGTATTGCTAGCATCTAAAATACCAATCTTTTTTAACCACCAAAATATATCTTTACCCAGAATAGTATTAGGCGGTAAGCCTCTACTCGAACCAGTAGCCAAGACTACTTGACACCTATTCGCTAACCTAGCGGCAATTTGCCGGCCGGTGGCACCATCTCCAACGACCACTACACGGCTATTATCTATTATTGTATTTAATGATGTTATATCGGCTGTATACTGGATAATGTGTTCAGATAATGACTTACTCATTTCTGGTACAATAGGTACTTGGTTAGAACCTGTTGCATTAATAACTGTTTTAGCCTGTATTTCTTGGCCACCTTGCAAGGTTATTAAAAATTTACCGTCAACTTTAGTCAGAGTTTCAACTTCTGCGTTTTCCCGAATATTCAGCTTAAATTTTGCCGCATATGCTTTCAAATAATTAGCCATTTCTTTTACATCAGGGAAACCATTGCCATCTCCTGTAAAGGTTAAGCCAGGTAATTGACTAAATTGACGAGAGGTAAATAAACGCATCCCTTCCAGACGTCGCAGCCAAACCTGTCCTACAGCATGTCGCTCTAATACGACATAATGTTTATTATCATCTTGTAACTTTTTAGCCGTATACAAACCACATTGGCCAGCACCGATAATAACAGCATCAAATATTTGCATTATATTAAGAGGCCTTATTAATATTATTCTGTGATTCATTAACCAAATAATTAACTAAGGCATTAATTGTTGGGTAATCAAATGCTAAAGTAGGTGATACATCGGTTTGCAAGTAATCTTCAATAACAGCCGTCAACTGCACATGAGCTGCTGAATCCAAGCCTAACCGTGAAAATGAAGTATCTATATGCAGGTCTTTAGAAAATCCGTCGACTCTTTCCGCTACGTATTCTGCAATTTTAGATATTAGTGTGTCTTTACAAAATATATTATTCATAAACTATCCTTAATTACATTATTTAAATAAGATCTATACAAGCTGAACGCTTAATTTTGCCACTAGTCGTTTTAGGAATGGTGCCAGGTTTTACCAGCAACAATTTATCAAATGCAATTTCATGCTGCATAAATACTAAAGATTTAATATCATTTGATATTTGAACATGATCTTCTGTTGCCAAAGCCCGCTTTTTTATTTCTATAATCGCAGCTAATTTTATTTTATTATCTTGCTGATAAGTAAATACTGAACTACCGTTACCACCTGAAGAAAATTGATAACTATTACAAGTCCGTTCAATATCATAAGGATATAAATTCCTACCTCGAACAATTAATAATTCTTTAATTCTGCCTGTTACATAAAGCATTCCTGACTTAATAAAGCCTAAATCACCAGTTCGTAAATAACGTTTACCATCAGCCGGAATAACCTGCGCATTAAAGTCTGACTGGTTTTTTATTGGGTTGTTTAGATAGCCTTTTGCTACTGAACTTCCGGATACCCAGATTTCACCAATAGTATTATCATTGCAGCTAACTAATGTTTCAGGATTAACAATTTTTACCGTTAAACTTGCGGCAATAGCACCACAATTAACAATATCTATGCCGGTTTCAGCGTCTATAATCTTGCCTTGAGTAAACGGTTCTTTATCTAATGTTACTGTTGAAACACCACGACTATGTGGCCCTCCTGATACAAAGAGAGTCGTTTCTGCCATGCCATAGGTAGGAAAAAATGAATTTGCATTAAAGCCATAGGCTGCAAACTTTTCAGCAAAAGCAGACATAGTTGTTTCGCTTACAGGTTCAGAGCCATTTAAAGCAACTCTCCAACAGCTTAAATCTAAGTCTGATAAATCTTCTTTATCACTTATTAAATTAACACAATGTTCAAAGCCAAAGTTAGGTGATGCTGAACACTCTATCTTATAGTGCGATATTAAGTGCAACCAGCGACTAGGCCGCTGTATAAAGTTCATAGGTGGCATAAAGATATAAGTGCCGCCCATATACAAGGGATGCAACATATGGCCTACCAATCCCATATCATGAAATTGTGGTAACCAACCTCCTATAACTACCCCATGCTTATTGCTACAAGCTTGCTTAATGGCTTCCATGTTATTGACAACATTATCGTGGCTAACCATCACCCCTTTAGGGTTACTTGTTGAGCCAGATGTATATTGAATAAAGGCAAGACTGCTTGGCTTAATATTTGGCAAGCTAACATTATCATTACCAGCAGTGTTTTCAGTTATCCAAGCCACAGCATACGAATCTGCTAGCAGTAATTCTGCTAACTGCTCAGATAGCATGATTTTAGTATCTTCTGTTGTTAGTATCGCTTGAACATTTGCATCTTCAATTATGTTAATTGTTCGCTCTAACTGCTTAGCATTACGGGTAACATTAAGCGGAACAGCTATAACCCCTGCTAATAAACAAGCAAGAAAGTTGATAACAAAATCAAGTCCGGTAGGATAAAGTAAAGCTACTGATTTATGCTGATAACCTAAATAAATTAATAACTTGGCTCTAGTGTTAACGGCTAAAATCAACTCTTGATAAGTTAATTTTTTAGCTGTTTCAATACCTCTAGTTTGAAAAACACAAGCGGTATGTTCCGGCTGGTTATTAGCATAGTCTTTAATTGCATCCATTAATAAGACATATTTACCTTTGCTGTTAACCATGACGACTCCCACTTATAATTAATAATTTTTGGGCTTCTATAATCAAAGTTTCTATAAACTTTTCTACTGCTTGGATTGAGGTAAAACGACCAAAACTAATTCTAATTGAGTTTTGTATATCCTCTTCCTGCATGCTCATTGCCTGTAAAACATGTGATGATTTTTTAGTTTTATTGTTACTACACGCTGATCCTATTGAAAAAATATAATTGTGTAGCATTTCCATTCGAGCAGCTAATGCCTCCCCTCTTACCCCTTTTATTGAGATATTTAAGGTATTTGATAACGCAGCGGCAAAACCAATATGGCCATTAAATTTAATCTCTATTGGCGCCAACTTAAGTAAATTGATCATATGCTGCTTACACTGCCAATTATCTTTATCCCACTGTGCTACATTTAGTGATGCCTCTTGAGCCGCTTTAGACATTCCTACTAGAGCAACAAGGTTTTCTGTGCCAGACCGCATAGATTGCTCTTGACCACCACCGTGAATTAATGGCCCTATGCTATTAACATCTTTTATATATAAACAACCTACACCTTTAGGCCCATAAAACTTATGAGCCGAAATAGACAGGTAGTTTATGTTTAAACTTTCTACATCAACTTTTCGTTTACCGATCACTTGTACTGCATCAACATGGAGTGGAATATTTTTTTCTTTAGCTAATCTAGATATAATTTCAATCGGTTGTATTACGCCGGTCTCATTATTGGCGTACATGATGCTTATAAGTTGAGTGTCTGCTCTAAGTGCATCTTGAAAGTCTTTGAGCCTAATGACTCCCTGTTCGTCTGGTTTTAAATAAGTAACCTCAAAGCCAAAGCTTTCTACACAATACCTAATGGTATCCAGCACGGAGGCATGCTCGATAGCAGTAGTAATAATATGCCCTGGTTTTTTTATATGCTGCAGTAATACGCCTTTAATTGCCCAGTTATTTGCTTCAGAGCCGCCAGATGTAAAAAACACTTTTTCTTTTTTAGTATTAATTAATCTTGCAATTTGCTCTCTAGCTTCAACAATTGCACTTTTACATAATATTGAGTAACTATTACTACTTGAAGGATTTGCAAACTGTGTAAGTACAGGGATCATAGATTGCGCAACTTCATCAGAAATTGGTGTAGTTGCGTTATAGTCAAAATAACCAGAAATATGTTGCTGATCCATCTTACACAACTCCGCTACTGATGGTGTCAGCTAACTTTTGATGTAGCTCTACTAATATTTCTACACAATGTTGTTGTGATGGCTCTAGCTCTCCAAGCATTTGCCCTATTTCTAAAGGCTGTCGCTGAGAAATATTGTCATACGCTTCGCCAGCAATTGAACTGCAAAAGATATTTGCAGTTGCTACTGAAGTGGCACAGCCCCAAGCCCTAAACACTGCTTTATTTATAACCTTATCAGTTACAAGCAATTGCACTTTAATTCGGTCACCACAAACCGGATTACCAATCTCTATTTCATAGTCTGCACTTTCTAAATCACCTACATTATGTGGTTCAGTAAAGTTCTTAATAATAATATCGTTGTACATTAAGGTACCTATATCTTTTTTCATTAAGCACCTGGATTTAAATGTAAATTTAGGTGCTTATACAAGAAACATTTAAAACTTAAGCGATAACAGGACAAGTTTCTGTATGGAGCTCTTCAGTATCATCAAGTTGTTTATCAAGATTTACTGCACAACAGCCAAACTCTAAAGATTCAGGTAATCTCATAACATATTCAACACGCTGACCACTGCGAAGGTCACCTTGCTTTTTAGGTAGCAAGCGCACTAAGTCTTCAGTCAAAATAAATCCTGGGGTTGAGCAAGATAATGGGTCTAGAATAGCCAATTGCCCCACTTCACCGATGGCAACCTCTTGTTCTAAACGCTTAGGATCTCGTACAGAAAAGTGTATATAGGGAGAGACATGTTTAACACCGTGCTCATCATCGATAGCAACAACGTTAGATTCA
The DNA here is from genome assembly GCF_032229285.1 of Rheinheimera sp. MMS21-TC3. Classification (NCBI taxonomy): domain Bacteria; kingdom Pseudomonadati; phylum Pseudomonadota; class Gammaproteobacteria; order Chromatiales; family Chromatiaceae; genus Rheinheimera; species Rheinheimera sp. MMS21-TC3. The sequence goes on along the minus strand of NZ_CP135084.1, from coordinate 1,303,476 downwards.
ACTAATGCATAAATGTCACGAATTTGATTCTGCTGTACACCAAGGAACTCTATACATTCATCATTAAATTCTTTTCTAGAAAGCATTTCACCGCTAAAGCGCTTCCAGCCACCTAAAGTGATAATTAAGGTGTTCTTGTCTAGTTTAATTTTTTTATTAGTCGCTTTTAAGTAACGAATAAAGCGGTTAATTAAAAATGGTGGGCCAATAATGTGTCGATCAAACTTATTTTCCCATCTAGCTAATTGCTCTAATGCATCTTCAGGTGCAAAGCTTTCATTTTTAACCATAAACTGATGGGTATCTAGCATCCCTGCCATCATATTTAGCGCTTTTATCATCCCCATTTCAGGAATTTCTTCATTAGATGGGCATAAATATAAACCGGCGCCTTTAGATATCTCAAAGAACTCCCGATACATGGCATAAATACCCAAAATAGCATTATCAACTGTTTCGCTACAGCGACGTGAAACACTAGGGATACCTGAAGTACCGGTACTACGCATTTCAAGCTCAATGCTCTTTAAGCTTTTAGATAATAATTTATGGCTATCATTAGCTTTATATAAATTAATAGGAATGAGTGGAATTTTAATTAGATCATCAGCTGATTTTATAACCTCTGGTGTTATATGTTTATCTTCACAAGCTGAACGATAGAAGGCATTATTTGAATAATGAAACTGAAAAGCATCTGCTATAAGCGAATATTTAAACTCTAACAGTTGTGACTCAGTCATAGCATATAATTGCTTAACTGACGATAATGCTACTTTAACAGGATCTAGTCCTGCTTTTTTTAATGCGTTATGTAATTCCATTAAAAACATCCATTTTGCCAACCAAAAGATGCCGTGATTTTAATGGTTTGTTAATTTTTCACATGTATAAACTAGCTAGTCTTTAAAAAATATTGCTTTTGCGTCAGTAATTGTTAGGCCAAACATTGAATTAAACGTTTTACTTAAGTGTGGTCCATCAGAAAAACCAGCAATATAAGCAGCTTCAGTGACAGAGGCGCCTTTAGCAATAGCATTACAAGCACAAGATAAACGACGCCATCTTAAATAGGGACGCCATGCAACACCTAATTGCTGCTTAAATAAATGCAAAAAACGACTTTCAGATAAATAAAGCTCGGCCGCCACATTAGCCGCGCGCCAATTTGCAGGTTTTTGACACTCATCCAATAAACATAAATTTAATTTATCCATTAGCTTTTGGATACGATTATCCGTAATTTGTTGGTCATTTACGGCAAAATTCACATCAATATTTAGCTGTTCAAACAACTGTGAGATTTCAGCTATTGGTTGTAGAATAGGTGTAGCCGCCACACTATAGCGTTTAACCATATTATTAATTGAAATAACCCCAGAACTACCTAATAGCCTTTTTAAACTCAAGCCTAAAATGCTTGATGGCTCAATTAATAATATCCACCCCTCATTAAGTTTAACTTGGTGCTTAACACCTGGACCTATAATAAAACTTCCAGATAACTCCCCTTCTGGCCAAACACAATGGGCATTTTGGGTTTCCCATACAACTTGAATTGCATGATGATTATGTGTTTTAGCGTCAATTGCCGAGCCATAAAAAATCATAATGTTATCTTTTAGCCATAAACTTGGCTTTAAAACTGTAGATATTGATTTACTCATTAATTACACTTGCAACCAAAAAAAGTATCAGCACTTTAACATAACTCAGTTAAAAATAAATTTTCTATTGCATGGCTATGGTCTAGCACTAGCTAATTACACTATTATGGGTAGAGTCATCTGGTTATTTATGTGTTAATTTGTATTTAAAGTAGAACTATAAAGGTTTAACTATGACAAAATTAGCGTTAATCTTGGCCACTATTAGTATCTTAGTTATAGGTTGCTCTGAACAAGCTGATACCAGTTTACAGGACACGAGCACAGCCGCTGATCCTGTTGCTGCAGCCAAACAAGCATTACTAAATAAAGGTAAAAGTCGTGCTATGAGTTGTGCAGCATGTCATGGCCAAAAAGGTATTTCGAATGTAGCACTCTACCCTTCATTAGCGGGACGTGATGCCACAGAGCTGAAACAGCTATTGTTAGCTTATCGCTCTGGTGAAAAAACTAACCCTTTGATGTCACCGCAGGCTAAATCACTATCAGATGAAGATATTGATTTACTAGCCAAATACTATGCAGCCTTAGCTGCACAGTAAATAAGCTATTGTTTTACTACTGAGTTACTTCAACTAAAGCTGACGCTATAGAAGGCCAAACTTCATCGGCGGTTTGCTGTTGTTCAGGGCTAAGTGTTTGACCAGAGAGCACTAGCACTTTTCTAGCAATGCCGGCACTTGCTGCGGCTTGCATATCAGAGCTTTTATCACCCAGCATTAAGCTTTGTTTAGGATCTATAGCAAAGTCACGCATTGCTTGTTGCAACATGCCGGCTTTGGGTTTGCGACAGTCGCAGTCAATATTATAAGGTGCTATGCCTTTTTCTGCATGATGTGGGCAATAATATACCGCATCTATTTTTATGCCTTTATCGGCGAATTGTTGCTTCATCCAACTGGTTAATAATGCAAATTGGTGCTCAGAGTAATAACCTCTAGCAATACCAGATTGATTAGTAACAACTATCAATAAGTAACCTAAGGCTTGTAAATGCTGGCAAGCAGCAAAAACGCCATCAATAAAATCAAAATGTTCCGGCTGGTATAAGTAGCCATGATCAATATTTATTACACCATCACGATCAATAAAAGCGGCTTTATCTAGCTTGGTCATTATATTCCTTGTTGTTTAATTACAGTGTCTAGCATGGTTTTAACTTGTTCTATCTGGATATTAGCCATTAAGTCTGCGCCTTTAACACGCTTACCAAACTTTTGCTCAGCTGCTGTTTTACCTGTTTGTTGCAATAAGGCTTGATGATAAACCTCTACCACATACTCTTGATATAAATAAGGGCCAGTTCGGGCTGGATTACTATGAGCATATAAACCAATTACCGGTGTACCAACGGTTACGGCCATATGCGCAGGACCAGTATCAGGCGCAATAACTACAGCTGCCTGTTGTAATACTGCAAGTAGCTGCTTTAAGCTAGTTTTACTTACTAAATTGACAAGGCTAGCTTGGCTATGCTGGACAATATTAGCCGCTAATTGTTGTTCCATTTCAGTCGGGCCACCGCAGAGTACCACTTTAAATCCTAACTCAGTGGCATAGTCCGCCACAGCAGCATAACGTTCAGCTAGCCAATTACGCTCAGCTTTAGATGCGGCTGGACTTATTACTAAAAAACCACGACTAGTGTCTGTACGATAAGGCTGTAAAGTCGCCTTAGCCCATTCTAAATCTTGCTGAGTTATTGGCATCTGCCACTGTGGTTTATCAGCAGCATCTTGCAAAAATGGTACGCCAATTTTGCGGGCAAAAGCGGCAAAACCTTCTAGTACATGGGCATTTTCTTGAGGTGCTATGCTATCGCGCATAAAAAAGCTATGTAGCTCTTTAGCCCGGGCTTTATCAAAGCCTATTTTACGTTTTGCTTTAATGACTAAAGACGCTAAATTAGCCCGCAATGCCACTTGCATATGCAACAAAACATCAAATTGTTGGCCTTGCAAATTTCGCTGTAAATCGCGATAGGCTTGCAGGCCTTTTTTCTTATCAAAAATAACAAAGTTTACCCCAGGCAAACCTTGTAGCAGCATGGCTTCTACTTTGCCTAAAATCCAAGTTATTTTTGCTGCAGGGTAATGATTTTGTATTGCTTGGACTGTTGCTACGGCATGACAAACATCACCAATAGCAGACAAACGTAAAATACAAATAGACTGAGGTGCTTCTATGGCACAAACATCCTGTTTCGAGGATCTAAGCACTATGTTTATCCTTGAATTTTTTTAATCAAAGCGGTAGTTGAAGAGCCTTCAACAAATTGCAGTACTTTAACTTCACCACCGGCACTAATAACCTGCTCGGCTCCTACTATGGTATCAACCGTATAATCGCCGCCTTTAACCAATACATCTGGCATAACCTTTAAAATAAGTTCCAAGGGGGTATCTTGCTCGCTAGCTTTATCGCCAAAAGGTAAAATCCAATCAACACTGGCTAAACTGGCAAGTACTGTTGCTCTGTCGGCTAATGAATTAATTGGTCGGCTAGCCCCTTTTAAGCGCTTAATAGAATCATCAGTATTAATACCAACAACTAAACGATTGCCCAAGGCTTTAGCTTGAGCTAAATACCTAACATGGCCTGCATGTAAAATATCAAAACAACCATTGGTAAATACTATGCGTTCGCCATTTTGCTTAGCAAACTTAATATGCTGCAATACTTTATCAAAAGGGGTTTGATAAACATCGCCTTGCGAGAATAAATATTTGTTAACTTTAGCGGCCAACTCCACCACCGAGACAACGCTAGTGCCTAGTTTAGACACTACAATACCCGCTGCTAAATTAGCTGTTTCAACTGCATCAGCTAGTGTCATGCCGGCACCAAGCATAGTAGCTAAAGTAGCAATTACTGTATCACCAGCTCCGGTTACATCACTCACCTCTAACACTTGGGCAGGAAAATGATGGCTGTGCTCAGCAGTAATTAGCATCATGCCTTGCTCTGAGCGGGTCAATACCATAGCTGCAATACCACTTTGTTGTAAAATAGTACGAGCTGAAGACAAAATACTTTGTTCGCTACTAGGATCACCGCCGGCTAATTTAAATTCATTTAAATTAGGTGTAATAATATCGGCGCCACGATAAACCGATAAATCAGCTTGTTTTGGGTCGACTAAGACCGTTTTGCCTGCGGCTTTAGCCGCAGTGATCATCCGCGACACTGCATATAATGAACCTTTGTTATAGTCACTGATAATAACAAAATCATAATCTGCAAATGTCTGCATAAATTTATCTGCCAACATGTCACTATGTGCAGGGCTGAACTTTTGCTCTATATCTAAACGGACAATTTGTTGATGACGCGAGATAACCCGCATTTTAGTAATAGTGGGTAATTCTGCTTGTGTTACTAATGCAGATTGCACGCCAACAGCCGATAAAATATTATTTAAGCTTTGGCCTTCACTATCGTCACCTATCAAGCCTAACAAGCCGACTTGACCATTTAAATAAGCAATATTGCGCGCTACGTTAGCAGCACCACCTGCTTTGTCTTCCACTTTATTAACATTTACTACCGGCACGGGTGCTTCAGGGGAGATCCGCTGTGAATCACCATTAAAATAGCGATCTAACATCACATCACCAACGACCAAAACTTTAGCACTAGGTAGGTTGTTTAGTTTAGTGATATCAATCATAACGCTAGCTCCAAATCTAAAGCCTCACATAGCCAATGGCCAATAAACATATGCACTTCTTGAATACGTGCTGTTTCATCCGACTGCACTATAATAGGCAGCTGAGCAATATCTTTCACTTTACCGCCATCACGGCCAGTTAAAGCCACGCTATAAGCGCCCAACTCATTTGCAGCTGCAAGAGCTAAGTTGATATTGTCACTTTGACCTGAAGTAGTTAAGCCAATTACCACATCCTCTGGCTTAGCTAACCCTTGTACCTGCCGAGAAAACACAGTTGCAAATTCATAATCATTAGAATGTGCAGTTAATATTGAGCTGTCCGTAGTTAAAGCAATAGACGCCAAAGGCGCTCGCTCCAATTTATAACGTACCATAAATTCAGCCGCTAAATGCTGGCTATCAGCGGCGCTACCGCCGTTACCCATCCAAATAATCTTGCCACCACGTTTTAAACTTGCACTCACAACAGCTAATAACTGTTGAGCTTGTTGCTCATACTGCTCAACTAATGAAAAAACGCTGCGATGTCGCTCCAGCGCAGCAAAATAACTAGATTTAGTCATTAATATATTTCCTTTTTAAAGTAAGCTTGCTGTTGGCAGTTGTAATAATCGAGCAATATCCGCCAGTACTAATTGTAACCCAGGTTCGGCTGGATACTTTTTACTAAGCGGCTGCTGTAAGGCCTTTTGACATTGCTGAACAATGCTAGATGTGGTTAAGTCTGCGCGATAAATTAAGCCTTGCTCAGCACAAGCACGCACCCGATTAGGTTGATCTTTGGCCACAGCTATCGCCACTATATTTTTACCTAGCACTATTGCTTGGCCCATCATATCGCCACCACCAGAGACAACAAACTTGGCCTGCGCTAATAAACTCATTAATTGCTGATTAGGTAACGACTTTACAACTCGAACAGCTTGGGTGCTGGCTAGCTCACCGCTAAAATTAGTACCAGTAACCACAATAGCGGGCTGCTCTAGCGTTGCTAAATCTAGTGCAGCTTGGTAAAACACTTCTGTCGCACTTTTACCCTGCACAGTATGGCCACCACCACCTGCGGCCCAGACACTAAAGTTTTGCTGAGGTAAATCAATAAATTCTGCGGCTAATTCAGCTTGCGGTGGGCTAAATATTGGCCCAGTAAAAATCGGCGCCGCTTTATTTAATAAAGCCAGTTTTAACCGCTCTAATAAAGTTAAATCACCATCAACAAACTTAAATTGAGTAATCCAATGGGCATCAAGTGCAATTAACCGTTTTAGAGCAAAACCTTTAGCCCGCTTCTTTTTATGCTGACTAATAAAAACTACTTTAGCACCTAGCTTTTTAGTATAACGGGCTTGCTCTGCCCTTCCGGAGCAATCAAAAATGACTAAATCAGGCTTAATCTGCTGCAGTAAAGTCTTTACGGCTTGCGTTTCTTTTGTCGCTGAGTTATCTAACAAATGTACTGGAAAAGGACAAGTTGCTGCTGAAGGGGCATGGCGATTCAATACAAATTGAATATCTAGATTAGGCCACTGCAACTTCAATGCTTGGGCAATAATCAATGATCGCATATATTCGCCAATGCCTTGTGGGCTAGAGACTGGGATCATCAAAATAGTAGCGCTAGAATTTAACATTAATAAATACTTTGTCCAAAGGTAGAGAAGTATACCAACTATACTTTAAAACGCTCGTTTTAGGCGTTATATCAGCAAAAAATTACGCTTAGAAAGGGCTTATTTTACAATATTTAATCAAAAACTTTTGGCCTATTAGATGCCGTCCATTGTAAATGGATAAAATATAAAAGTGACTAGCTTAGTGCTAATCATTATAAACAAAATTGCCCTATTAATGATAAAGTAAATAAATACAGTTTAAAAATAGTGAGTTATAAAATGTCTGCGGATACTCGCCAACTAAATGCAATGCAAAAATTACCCGAAACTGACGATGATATTTGGTTGTTCGGTTATGGGTCCTTAATTTATAAAGTTGATTTTCCGTACCTAGAGCGACGGCCAGCTAAGATATTTAATTGGCAACGCCGATTTTGGCAAGGCTCGCATGATCATCGCGGCACACCAGAAGCCCCCGGTCGAGTAGCAACACTAATAGAAACTCCAGGTGCCAGTTGCGAGGGAATGGCCTATAGAGTTAGCCCAAGCGTTTTCACTCAATTAGATTACCGTGAGAAAAATGGCTACTTACGGGTTAATACCGAATTGCATTTTGCTGATAATCAAGTAAGTACAGGTTTAACCTATATTGCCACTGCAGATAACAGCGCTTATTTAGGCCCAGCATCAGAGCAGGATATTGCTAAGCATATAGCCAGCTCTAAAGGAGCCAGTGGTGAAAACAGTGAGTATTTATTACAGTTAGCCCAATCGCTACGACAATTAAAAATTGATGATCCGCATGTCTTTGCTATTGAAAATTGGCTATTGAAGATTAGCTAACTAAGCTAACGCACTAATAACTCACAACTAAGCACTAAACATTTAGCACTAAACACTTAGCACTATTACTTAGCATCAGACTGCTTTTTAGCGGCCGCTGTGTTTGGCTGGTATAACCAAAACCACCAAACAATTAAGCCAATCAGTGCCAAACCCAGTAAATTAATTAACCACATTTTTTATTCCCCCATAGCCATAGTCATTGCTATCGTTATAGTCATTAGTTAACCACTATTGTTATTAATAGCTTCAGCTTGATTAACAGCATTAGGTTAGCAGTTGGCCAGTATTAACAAAGCAAGCAACTGGCTTTAATGCTGTTTTGGCTTTAATGCTGTTTTGGCTTAAATAAACGTAGCCGATTAGCATTGGTTACCACTGTTACCGATGATAGCGCCATAGCTGCGCCTGCAACCACAGGGTTTAGCAAAATACCCCAAAATGGATACAAAATACCTGCCGCTATTGGAATACCCGCTACGTTATAAATAAAGGCACCAAATAAGTTCTGTTTAATATTAGTTAAAGTGGCTTTACTAATTGCAATAGCATCGGCTAAACCGTGCAGTGAGCCGCGCATTAAGGTAATGTCCGCGCTTTCTATTGCCACATCAGTACCAGTACCAATGGCAAAACCAACGTTAGATAAGGCTAAAGCCGGTGCGTCGTTAATGCCATCACCTGTCATACCAACAATATAGCCCTGTTGCTGTAACTCTTTAACTTTATCAGACTTATGCTCAGGTAATACTTCGGCAAAATACTCACTGATGCCCACAGCTTTAGCCACAGCAGCAGCAGTAGCTTTATTGTCGCCCGTTAGCATCATCACTTTAATACCATTATGCTGTAAGCGTTTAATGGCAGCGATAGAGTCTTCTTTAATCGGATCTGACACTGCTAATATTGCAGCAAATTTGCCCGCTACAGCAAAATACATCGGTGTTTTTGCTTGCTCGGCTAACGCTTGAGCAGGTTCAATAAAGGCACTGATATCAATATTATGCTTACGCATTAGCTTTTCATTACCAAATAATAAGCTTTGGCCAGCTAAGTTAGCACTCACACCATGGCCGGCTATGGCATTAAAGTCTGTTACCTTATCTAAACTAATATTTTGCTGTTTGGCCGCCTCTAAAATAGCTTGAGCTAACGGGTGCTCTGAGCCTGACTCTAAGCTTGCCGCTAACTGCAATACTTCGGCTTGCTCAAAGCCGTCAGCTAATTTGATATCGGTTAACTTAGGGCTACCTTGGGTAATAGTGCCAGTTTTATCTAGCAACATAACCTGTACTTTAGACGCCGTTTGTAAAGCTTCACCATTACGGATCAAAACGCCCGCTTCTGCGGCTTTGCCTACCCCTACCATCACTGACATAGGTGTTGCTAACCCTAAGGCACAAGGGCAAGCAATAATCAGCACTGTGGTGGCGGTAATCACAGCCAAACTTGGCTCGGTGCCAAAGTTTAACCAAGCCAGTGCGGTTAAAACGGCAATAATCATAACGGCTGGCACAAAATAAGCAGAAATAACATCAGCTAAGCGGCCTATAGCCGGCTTGGCATTTTGTGCCTGTTTTACCATTTGAATAATTTGCGCCAGCGCCGTGTCTTTGCCAACACGGGTCGCTTTAAATAAAATAGTACCGGTTTTATTTAAAGTACCTGCAGAAACGCTATCTTTAGCCTGTTTATCTACCGGCATCGGCTCGCCCGTTAGCATAGATTCATCTATTGCAGTACGGCCTTCAATCACGACACCGTCAACCGGAATTTTCTCACCTGGGCGCACTTTAACTATGTCATTTAAAATAACTTGATCAATGTTAATGCTAAGCTCTTGCTCATTACGTATAACTAAAGCAGTTTTGGTTTGTAGGCCAATTAAACGGGCAATAGCGGCAGAGGTTTGGCCCCTAGCTTTAAGCTCAAGCGCTAAGCCTAAATTCACTAAACCGATAATCATAGCGGTGGCTTCAAAGTAAATATGCCGCGTCATCTCGGGCATTACCTCAGGCACTAACACGACCACCATTGAATACAACCAAGCCGTGCCTGTACCTAAGGCTATTAAGGTATCCATATTGGCAGAATGATTTTTTATACTTTGCCAAGCACCAACATAGAAATGACGGCCTGGAAATACCATTAATAAAAAGGTTAATAAACCAACAGCTAACCATGACCAGCGCTCTATAGTGGTATCAGCCGTCATATCATTGGTTATTAGACCATATAACATCAGCGGCACACCTAAGGCTAAAGCTAACCAAGTATCGCGCATCAATAACTTATATTTAGCCGCATCCGCTTGCTGCCTTTCTTCTAGCAATAACTCTTCTTGGTCGGTATCGGGTAACTTAGCTTGATAGCCTGCTTGTTCTATAGCCTTAATTAGTGCTGTCGCCTTAGCATTACCGCTAACTAACACTGAACGATCGGCAAAATTCATTTCTGCTTTATCTACACCTGCTACCGCATGTAAGGCTTTTTCCACTTTAGCTACGCAACTGGCACAGCTGGTGCCTTCTACTAACAACATGATGGGCTGTTTAGATTTAGCTGCTTCAGATAAGGCCATTTTGACTCCTAAGCAAATATAAAAAATAGTCAGATACAGTTTTAGATTAGTACTTTCTAATTTAAAGCGTATAATAAGAGATAAAGTTAACATTGTTTATTGGCTGTGCTGCTTATACTAGCATATTGCAAGCGGCATGTTATGAATAGGCCCTTATAAAGCAACAAAGAGGTAAAGCAATGGCACAACACAACAACATTAATACTGATCTAAATATTGCAGATTTAGCTTGGCTACTCATAGCTATAAGAGCAGCAGCGGCTGATACTGACGATATAGACGAGCCTTTAATCCAAGCTAGGCTAGCAACAGTGCTGCCTAATCAGCCACAAGCAAATATTGCTGAGCAGTTAAGCCAATTACAGCAATTAAATATTTTGCATCAACATAATCAGTATTGGCAACTCAGCCCTGACTTTTCTGTGCAACTAATAGCTAGCACTAACTGTGGATGTGGTTATCAAGCTCAATGGGGCCTAACCAAAGCCTTGCTAGAGCACTGGATTAATAATGAAAATTAAGACAGTTGCTAGCGGCCTTTTGCTTTGCTATAGCGCTAAAATTCTGGCACTTTATACTTATATCAGCACAGGCGTAAAGGTAGTGAAATGTTGTGGGAAGGAATTAGCGAATTTGTTTCTGTAGCTGAGAAAAACAGCTTTACTCAAGCCTCGCAACAACTTGGCATTTCAACGGCTCAGGTTAGCCGACAAATCACAGCCTTAGAAAAACGCTTAAACACTAAGTTGTTTTACCGTACTACGCGTAAAGTGTCGCTAACAGAAGAAGGCCAGATATTTTATCAGCATTGTCGTGGTGTATTAGACGGTTTAGAAGCCGCCGAACGCGCCATTACTAATTTACAAACTAAACCGCAAGGCACTATAAAATTGACTGCTCCTGTTACCTATGGCGAGCAACAAATTTTACCGCTAATAAATAACTTTATTCAGCTATACCCCGAGGTTGAAGTAACCGCCTTTTTAACTAACCAAAAAATGGATTTAGTTGAAAACGGTTTTGATTTAGCTATTCGCATAGGTAATTTGGCCGACTCCACTCTTATTGCTAAAAAACTTAGCCAACGCAGTAACTATGTCTGCGCAGCGCCTAGCTATATTAAAAAACACGGTATGCCACACAGCTTATCTGAATTAGAGCAACATAGTTGCCTCATGGGCTCTAATGATTATTGGCGCTTTATTGATAGCGGTAAAGAGCGCAATATTCGCCTTAGCGGTCGCTTACGCTATAACAGTGGTATTGCCTTAGCCGATGCCGCTTTAAAAGGCTTAGGTATAGTGCAATTGCCCAATTATTATTTGCAGCCCCACATAGATAGTGGCCAACTTATAACCTTATTAGATAACTATAAAATACCCAATGAAACCATTTGGGCTTTATATCCACATAACCGCCAACTTTCAGCCAAAATTCGTTTATTAATTGATTATTTAGCCAAAGAGTTAACAGAATAAGCGGTTAAATAAATGCTTACATAAGCTTTGCCAAACTACTAGCTACCTCATTATAGGTAGCTTATAAGCACTCCTTTTTGGCAATTTCAACTTCATAATGACTAGGCTACACTCAATGCATCACGCCGAGCTACCGGCTCTACCCCTACCCTGTCTACATAGGTTGTAGGTATGAACGGTAAGCCGTGGCAATAATGCCACCGGGTGCTGCTGGAAACGGCTTCACCTCCCCTATTTGGAAAGGTGTATTCAATGTTAGTAGACGCATTCTCGCGCCGCTTTACCTATTTGCGGCTCTCTATCACCGAAAGTTGTAACTTTCGCTGTACCTACTGCCTACCCGATGGCAATGATTGTAACTCACGCTCAGGTGAAATTACCTTACCCGAAATTAAACGCTTAGTGACAGCTTTTGCAAAGTTAGGCACTAAAAAAGTGCGGATCACCGGTGGCGAGCCCGCTTTACGTAAAGATTTATGTGAAATTATCGCGACTTGTAAAGCTATACCTGGTATTGAAAAGGTTGCTTTAACCACCAATGGCTATCGTTTAAAACGCGATGCTGTGGTATTAAAGGCAGCTGGCTTAGATGCTATTAATGTCAGTATTGATAGCTTAGATCCAGCTACTTTTCATTTGGTAACCGGCCAAGATAGACTAGCCGACATTCTAGAAGGTATAGAACATGCAAAAGCGGTTGGCATTAAACAAGTAAAAATTAATACGGTTTTGTTACGGCAACATAATGCACTGGCTTTACCTGACTTTCAGCAGTTTGTAAAAGACCGGCCGGTATCACTGCGCTTTATCGAGCTTATGCGCACTAACGACAATACCGCTTTTTATCAAAAGCAGCATTTAAGTGGCAGCAGCATTCAACAAACTTTATTAGAGCAAGGTTGGCAACTACAGGCTAAAGGTATCTCTGATGGCCCAGCATTAGAATATAGCCATGCGGATTATCAAGGTAAAATTGGCTTAATTATGCCTTATAGCAAAGACTTTTGTGCTGATTGCAATCGCTTACGAGTGTCTAGCCAAGCTAAGTTATTTTTATGCTTATTTACCGAGCAGCATCAAAACTTACGTCATTTACTCGCCTCTGACGATCCAGAGCCCGTTATGCAGTTTTTACAAGCCGCTATTTTAACCAAAGCACAAACCCATTATTTATTAGATGACAACAGCGGCTCAACTCGCCATTTAGCTATGATTGGCGGCTAAAAAATGAGTAAATTTAGTGTCTTAATTTTAGCTGGCGGTAAATCAAGCCGTATGGGCCAAGATAAAGCCTGCTTGCAATTCGCAGGTCAAAGCTTATTGCAACATATGCAGCAATTAGCTACGCAGGCTGGAGCTAGCCAAGTTTTAATTAGCCGCAACCAAAAAGGTTATATTCAAGATTTGCAACCTGAGCAAGGGCCTTTAGCAGGTATTTTAGCAGCACTGCCGCACTGTCAGCATAAGCGGTTATTAGTATTGCCTATAGATACACCTTTACTGAGTACTCAGGCGTTACAACTATTACTGCAACAAAGCGCAGCTGCAGCCTGCTTTAACCAAAGCCCCTTACCCTGTTTGCTAACGATTAACAGCCAATTACAGCACGTTATTAGCCAACAACTAACTAAACAGCAGCGTTCAATTAAGCAGTTATTAAACGCTTTAAATGCTAGTTCAGTCGACATTGATGAAACACAGTTGCTCAATACCAATACCCCTGCTGACTGGCAGGCGTTTTTACAGCAACAAACAACATTAAGCTGTTCTTTGCAGACTGCTCAAAAACAGAGTAAATCTAGCAATTAGCCATCTATTTTGGAGTTAAGATAATGGCCAAAGCCAAATTAAATCAGTTTTACGCCCTTAAGCTTGCCGTAATGACTATATCTGACAGCCGCAGCGCTGAAAGTGACACTAGTGGCGACTTACTTGCTAACCTATGCCAGCAAGCTGGCCACATTGTTGCAGCGCGGGCTATTCATAAAAATAATATTGCGGCTATTACTGCCACCCTTAACCAGTGGAGCCAAGATGAAAACATTCAAGTTATTTTAATCAACGGTGGCACCGGCTTTGCTGCGGGTAATTGCACTGTTAGCACGGTTAGCGCCTTAATCGACACGCCTATTCCAGGTTTTGGTGAATTATTTCGCCAGCTTTCTTTTGCGGAATTAGGCTCGGCGGCTATGCAGTCTGGTGCCTTAGCGGGCTTTGCTAATCATAGCTTAATTTTTGCTATGCCAGGTTCAGGTGGCGCCTGTCGCTTAGCCATGGAGCAGTTAATTTTACCGCAACTAGATAGCCGCACTGGGCCATGTAACTTTGTTGCCCACGTTAAAAATAGCCCACTTAATAGCTGTAATGGAGCTTAATATGAAGGATAGTTTTTTTAACCAAGCCGATAGTGATTTACAGCTAACTCATCTGGATAAAGATGGCGCAGCTAGCATGGTGGATGTATCAGATAAAGTTAGCACCAAACGTGAAGCTAGGGCTGCAGCCACTATTAATACCCAGCCAGAAGTAGTTGCCCTTATTGAACAAGCATTAATTAAAAAAGGGGATGTGTTAGCCACCGCCCGTATTGCCGGTATTATGGCCGCAAAAAAAACCAGTGATTTAATCCCGCTTTGTCATCCGCTGATGTTAAGTAAAGTCAGTATCGACTTTACATTAGATGCTGCCAATGGCCAGATTAAGCTGCAAAGCCTTTGCGTATTAAGTGGCCAAACTGGTGTTGAAATGGAAGCCTTAACCGCAGTATCGGTAGCGGCTTTAACCATTTACGATATGTGCAAAGCCGTTGATAAAGCCATGCAAATAACCGATATTCGTTTAATTGAAAAAACCGGCGGCAAGTCAGGCCATTATTTGTTAGAAGATAATTAAGTAAAAAGGTATTACCATGATTAAGATCTTATTTTTTGCCGCCCTGCGCGAGCGCTTACAATGCGGCCAACTAGAATTTAACTTAAGCTCATTAACTAGCAATGCCTCAGCAGCAAAAACAGTAACTATTGCCGCTGTATTAGCCCAATTACAAGCTAAAGATAGTCTTTGGCAACACGCATTAAGTCAAGCAGATTTATTATGCGCTTTAAATCAGCAACTGGTGCCTACAAGCACAGAAGTAAAAGCTAATGATGAGCTCGCCTTTTTCCCACCTGTTACTGGCGGCTAACATGACACTATCTATTAGCGTACAACAAGCAGATTTTAATATGGCTGATGAATATGCCAGCTTAAGTACTAATGTCAGCTGTGGCGCTGTGGTTATATTTACCGGTTTAGTGCGTGAACTTGCCAACAGCACTTTAAAAGCCATGACTTTAGAGCATTACCCAGGCATGACCGAGCGGGCCTTAGAGGATATTGCTAAGCAGGCTCAACAGCGCTGGCAGCTTGGTGGTGTGCGTATTATTCATCGGGTGGGCACTTTATTGCCTAATGAGCAAATAGTCTTTGTCGGCGTTACTAGCCCACATCGTGTTGCAGCTTTTGAAGCAGCCCAGTTTATAATGGATTACTTAAAAAATACGGCGCCATTTTGGAAAAAAGAGCACACTACAGAACAAGAATACTGGGTAGCCGCCAAAGCCAGTGATCAAGCTGCCATTAAACGCTGGTAGCTTGTACTAGTAGTTGTGATAGTAGCGAATACAGTAACCGCAAGGGATAGGTAAATATGGAGCTTAGCTTAACTAAGTTAACCGCAGCCGATTGGCAGGCTATTTGGCTAACCATTAAGTTATGTAGTTATACCACCTTAATTTTATTAATTATCGCCACCCCTATCGCCTCTTGGTTGGCTTCCGGCCATAGTAAGTTGCGTATAGCAGTACAAGCTATTGTTGCCCTTCCCTTAGTATTACCCCCTACTGTATTAGGCTTTTATATGCTAATGCTACTTGGTCCGCATGGTGCTGTTGGCGGCACCTTACAAAGTTTAGGCTTAAACCATTTAGCTTTTAGCTTTACCGGTATTTTAATTGCCTCGGTTGTTTACTCTTTACCCTTTGCTGTGCAGCCTTTATTGCAAGCCTTTCGGGATATGGGCCGCCGGCCGCTTGAAGTTGCGGCCAGTTTAGGCGCGAGTAAACTCGACAGGTTTTTCACTGTAACCTTGCCGCTTTGTCGTGGTGGTTTTATTGTCGCCACGACGCTTAGTTTCGCTCATACTTTAGGTGAGTTTGGCGTTATTTTAATGTTGGGGGGCAGTATTCCTGGCGAAACCCGAGTGTTATCAGTGTTAATTTATGATTATGCCGAAGCAATGGATTATGCCGCTGCCCATACCTTGTCGTTAGGTATGTTGATCGCCGCTTTTATAGTGTTATCGCTGGTGTATACTGCTCAGCGCCGCTTTTCATTGGTAAGATTATGATTAATTTAAATTTTAGCTTGCCGCGGCGGCATTTTATGCTGCAAGTTAATTGCCAACTTCCCAGCACAGGCGTAACGGCTATTTTTGGTCGTTCAGGTTGTGGTAAAACCAGCTTACTGCGTGCTATTGCCGGCTTAGAGCCAAACAGCCAAGGCCAGATTAGTTTTCAACAGCAAAACTGGCTGCAGGGTAGAGCCTCAGTGCCTATCCATAAACGCCGTCTTGGCATGGTGTTTCAAGAAGCCAGTTTATTGGTCCATTTATCGGTAAGAGATAATTTATTATACGGCTATAAACGCACACCTAAAGCCCAACAAAAGTTACAGCCAGAGCAGGTAATAATTATGCTGCAACTTGAGCCTTTACTCGCCCTAGATTTAGCCCAGCTATCAGGCGGTCAGCGCCAACGCATTGCCTTAGGACGCGCCTTATTAACTAGCCCACAGCTATTATTGTTAGACGAGCCCTTAACCGCATTAGACGGCCCCAGTAAACAAGAAATATTGCCTTATTTGCAGCAGGTTGCCCAGCAATGCAAAATTCCTATGTTATTAGTCAGCCATCAACTCGAAGATATAGTGCAACTAGCTGACTATATAGTGCTTGTTGATCAAGGCCAAGTCATTAGCCAAGGGGAGTTACAGCAACAGCTAAACTTAGCTCCGTTTGCTGCCTTTGGTGCTATGTCTGTTTTGCACTGCCAAATTAAGCCTAACCAAGATCCTAACTTGTTAAGTTTGCAATTAGGTAAGCAGCAATTACAAGTACCAAAGCCATTAAGCCAGCAAGGGCAAACTAGCGCTCAACTGCCTGAGCAAAATAGCTGCAGGCTGCGCATTCAAGCTAGAGATGTCGCCCTGAGTTTACAACCTTTAGAACACAGCTCGGTGAATAATCAGCTACAAGCTACTATTACCGGTTTGCGTGATGCCGAGCACCCTGCCGAAGTATTAGTGCAGCTAAAGGTTGAACAACAACCGCTACAAGCCTTAATTACTAAACAATCAGCACAGCGGCTAAAACTTGCCATAAATATGCCGTTATATGTACAAATTAAAGCCGTTGCTCTGCACTAAGCGCGTGTTTAGTGTTTAGCTATTTTAAGTACTGCTCAATACTTTGTTGCAAACTAGCCGCTGATAACTCGCCCATATGGCTATGAACTAAGCGACCATTGGCATCAAAATACAAAGTTATAGGTAAACCAAAGGCGGCCATAGCGGTTGCCATATCGCCTTTATTATCTAACAATACATGCTTAAAGCTTAAACCATTTTGCTGTAAAAAGTGTTCTACAGTGGCGGTTGGCTCGCGCTGGTTAAGTAAAATAAAGCTAATATCAGCATAACGCTGTTCAGCTTTTTGCAAAACAGGCATTTCACGCCGGCAAGGTGGACACCAGCTAGCCCATAAATTAACTACGGTAGGCCGCTGTTGACTAATATCAGTTATCTTTACTTTTTTACCGTCTAGTTGCATAAAACTCGTATCGGGCAGCACAGCTTGCGCCTGACCTGCTGTGATGACTAAAGTAAAAAGCGTAAATAACGCTATCATAGTTATTACGCCAGATAACAAGGCTTTGCGCAGCTGACGCTGCTTTAATTGAATAAATAGCACGACTATTGCGCTAAATAAGGCCGCCATATAATCAATACCGCGATCGCGTATATCCAGCATTTGCCAAAAGCTGTCATAGCTATCGGCAAACCGCAGCACAAAAACGAAACGCCCCACAACTAAGGCTGTTAGCAATATTATAAATAAAGCATTAGAAGCACTTTCCTTATGCTGTTCACCTGCTTTTTTAGCAACTAATGAGGTCACCGTAAAACCAATAATGACACTTATTAACATTAATAAAGGAGATACTGGCAAGGCTAAAGGCCCAAGATTAACGGCTATCATTATTTACCTAACATTTTATTCAGCGCATCGGGTCTAGGTAAGCCTTGCACGCTAATCACTTGACCGTTTTCATCTTTATAAAAACTGGTTGGCGTTGCTGAATAACCTAATTGGCGTAATAACTGCGTATTATTATTAACAGCAGCATGGCCATTTTTAATCGCAGTTTGATCTTGCTTAATACCACCTTTGCCTAACATTGTATGGTGTTGCAATAAGGTTTTGACCGGATCAGACGAGCCTAAAATATTAGCAGCTTGAGATGGGCTATCTTGGCGAATAATACCAACCATAATATGCCGCAATTGCACTGTACCTGCCGCTATCTCGGCAGCCGCAGCTTCACGAAACTTATGGCAATAAGGACAATTAGGATCAGTAAAAGTATAAATAATGCGTGGCGCGCTATCTTTACCATCTGCAACCCAATTAGATTTTTCTAATAAGTGCCAAGCTTTGTCATTTGCAGGGCCAGAGATCAAGCGCTGAATGGCAGCGGCCCCTAGGTCATTACCTTTGGCATCTATTAAATTGCCTATCAAAGCATAGTTATTATCAGGTGTTAAATAGACACTTAAGGCACGACCATTAACCGTCACTGCATATCCTGTTAAGCCAGCATCAGTTTTAAAGGTATCTACTACCTCTAAGCCTTGCTTTTGTAAAAACTCAATCACTTCTGGTGTTTTATCAGCTGCAAAGGCAGCCTGACTTAAACTTGCAGTAAATCCAATTAGCGCGATATAGCGAGAAAATGTCATTCTAGTCTCCAATTAAATGTATAGCTAACAGCGCTATATAAAGGGCTTTAAGCCTAAATAAAGGCTCAGAATAAGCCTATGTTACCTTAATTGGCAGTAGAACGACTGTTCAACAATTATATTTCAACTAGATAGGTAAAAAGTTAGTTACATAACTACTAACTAAGCTGGAATTAGCTCAATGCAATCTATAGGGCAAACGGCAATACAAGTAGGCTTATCATAAAAGCCCTCACATTCAGTACAAAGCTCAGCAGTCACCTGATAATGCACTGCGCCCATACTAATAGCATCATTTGGGCATTCAGGCACGCACATGTCACAATTGATACAGGATACCTCTATTAGTGCTGGCAAGCTTAATTACTCCTAAATGGGATAGAGCAGTCTATTTAAACAGATTAGTAGCAGCTTGCCTTGATCTCTATCAACAATATCGCCGCTATGCTTATATTAAATAGTGGTAACAGCCATATTAAGCGGTAGTTATTTATCTAGTTATAGGCCACAATCATTAGTCTTTACTAAGAATTAGACTCAATGTCTGGCAATGAATAAGGTAACGAATGTTAGAAGAAATACTTACATTTTGGTTTAACGAAATTGATCCAGATCAATGGAAGAAGTTTGATCCTGCATTTGATGCTTTGCTTAAGAAGCGCTATTTAAGTTTATTACAACAAGCTTCTGCTGGCGAATTATACACTTGGCGCAGCACAGCAAAGGGGCGCTTAGCTGAGATAATTATCTTAGATCAGTTTTCACGCAATATTTATCGCGACACACCTTTAGCTTTTGCTCAAGATCCTATGGCGTTAGTTTTAGCGCAAGAAGTTGTCGCTGCGAATCTACTAGCCGAACTTAATGACCAAGAGTGCGGTTTTTTGCTTATGCCCTATATGCATAGCGAATCTAGGCCAATTCACATTCAAGCAGAAGCCTTATTTAAACACTATGCGCCCTTCCGTTATGAGGCAGAGCTTAAACACAAAGTTATCATAGATCGCTTTGGCCGTTATCCGCATCGTAACCAGATCTTAGGCCGCTGCTCGACAGAGCAAGAAATTGAATTTCTTACCTTACCCGACTCTAGTTTCTAAGGGCTGCTCAATATGATTAGCGTACTTAATTAGCATGGCAAAAGCTAAATCGACCGGTTCAGGCAGCTTCACTAATAATTTATAACAAGAGCCAGGCGCAAGTAAAATGTCATTATATTGGCTGTCTTTTAAACCGGTTAAAGTAAAGCTAAGATTGCCACTAGGTGTCATCAATAGCAGCTTATCGCCAATAGCAAAGCGATTTTTAACCTCAACTAAGGCATAACCTTGGTTATCTTGCTGACCAATAAACTCGCCAACTAATAACTGCTCGCCCTGACTATGACTAGTGCCATAATTCTGGGTATCTTGCGGCACATGACGGCGTAAAAAGCCTTCGGTAAAGCCTCTATTTGCCATGCCTTCTAATTGATCTAATAAACTAGTATCAAAGGCTTTACCTGCCGCAGCATCATCTATAGCTTGACGATAAACCTGAGCGGTACGCGCCACGTAATAAACAGACTTTGTTCTCCCTTCAATTTTTAATGAATGCACTTTCATGGCGCTTAGTTTTTCGACATGCTGTACGGCACGTAAATCTTTAGAATTTAAAATATAGCTGCCATGAAGATCTTCATCCAATGACATTAGTTCACCAGGTCGGCCTTGCTCTTCAATTAATGCCGGTGTGCTAATAGGTTTAAACTGGCCTACTTCGTCTTCTTCAGCCATTTGCACGCTATAAGGCCAACGGCAGGAATTGGTGCAAGTACCTTGGTTTGGATCCCGTTTATTAATATAACCCGATAGTAAGCAGCGGCCTGAATAAGCCATACATAAAGCACCATGCACAAAAACTTCAATTTCCATATCAGGTGCTTGTTGGCGTATTTCAGCTATTTCTTCAATAGCCAGTTCCCGCGATACTATCACTCGCTCTACGCCTTGTTGCTGCCAAAATTTCACTGCCGCCCAGTTCACGGTATTGGCTTGCACAGACAAATGCAAAGCTATATTAGGAAAATTTTGCTGCAGTAAATAAATCACGCCAGGATCAGAAACAATAAACGCATCTGGCTTTAACGCTACCACAGCGGCCATATCGGCAACAAAACGGCCAAGCTTGCTATTGTGTGGGGCAATATTAACCACCACATAGAATTTTTTATTTTGCTGATGCGCTTCTTCTATGCCTATTTTTAATTCTGCCAGCGTAAATTCGTTATTACGCACTCGTAAGCTATAACGTGGCTGGCCGGCGTATACCGCATCGGCACCATAAGCAAAAGCCACCCGCATAGCTTTTAAGCTACCCGCTGGCGAGAGTAATTCAGGTTTAAACATAACAAAGCGCCCACAAACAAAAATAAGGCGCTAGTTTAGCGCCTGTATAGTTTTAATTATTGATGTATATCAACAAGGCTACATTAATGACTAAGGCAAAAGAGGTATATAATTAGGGTAAGATTAAGGCCGTTCAAAGCCATGTTGTTGTAAAATTTCTACCGCTGCAGCGCTTTGCATAAAGTTAGCAAAAGATTTGGCTGCATGGTTATTAGCACCAGACTTAGTTAACACTAAGCCGTGTAATAACGGCTGATGTAGGCTTGCATCAATTAAAGAATAGTTATCGCGAGTAATATTAGGGTTTTTAGCTAAAGATAGCGCAATAATGCCCGCATCAGCCGCACCTGATTGGGTCATTTGCGCTGTTTGGGCAATATTTTCACCAAAGACTAGTTTTGTTTGCACTTGTTGCCAAATACCTGCAGCTTCTAGCGCTTGCTGCGCCATTTTACCATAAGGGGCATGAGCCGGTTGCGCTATAGCCAACTTATGTATTTCAGGGCGGATTAAATCAGCCAAAGTTAACGCTGGAGCTGTTTCATCCGCTTGCCAAATAACAATTCGGCCTAAAGCATAAGCTTGAATAGGCGAAGCTGTAACTTTAGCAGCTTCAAGCTGTAAAGGTCGCTGCATATCTGCTGATAAAAATAAATCAAAAGGCGCACCATTGATAATTTGATGGCTAAGTTTACCTGAAGCGCCATAAGTTACTTGTACCGAATATTCAGGGTGTTGTTTTTTAAATAGTGCCACTATATCTGAAAGTGCAAAGCGTAAACTGGCCGCAGCTGCAATATTAGTATTTTCAGCCATAACAGCTGTAGATAATAAAAGACTACCGCTAATAAGTACTGTTGCTAATTTAATACTAAGCCGTTTAAACATATATTATCCTGAAAAATGGCACTTTTAGCTGGCAAATTAACGCAACATGCTTGAAAAAGGCAGAATATCCACTGTGCTGCCTGATTCTAAAGAGCCAGCGTCTTGGGGTAATACAATATAACAATTAGCGTTAGCAATAGAGGTCAACATACCTGAACTTTGGCTACCTAGGGTTTTAACAAAAAGTTGGCTATTTTGCTGCCAGTACCAGCCACGTTGATAATCAGCACGGCCAGGGCGCTTTTTCAGTGCCACTTCACAGGTTGCGGTTAATAACTCAGGTATAGCAGACATAGTTTCGCCAGCTATTTTACGTAATACTGGCTGCACTAACTGCTCTAAGGTTACTACTGCCGCAACAGGGTTACCCGGTAAACCAAAAAACCAACAGTCTTCTAGCTTGCCAAATGCAAAAGGTTTGCCTGGCTTTATCGCTACCTTCCAAAAATCAATTTCACCTAATTTCACTAAAATTTGCTTAGTGTAATCGGCATCACCTACTGATACCCCTGCGCTGGTAATCAACACATCCGCTTGCAACATCGCTTGTTTAAAGGCTGTTTCTATAGTGTCAGGATCATCTGGCAGTAAGCCAAGGTCAATAATATCCACCCCTAAACGCTGCAACATAGCATGCATAACATAGCGATTACTGTCATAGATATGGCCGGCTTCTAATGGCTGGCCTGGTGGCGTTAGCTCATCACCGGTAGATAAAATAGCCACTCGAAGTTTGGGTTTTACTATAACCTCAGCAATACCCAAAGAGGCTAATAGACCAATATCAGCCGCAGTTAAGCGCTTACCCGCTGGCAAAACTTGTTGTTGTTTGGCAATATCTTCACCTGCGCGGCGAATATTGTCGCCCACTTTTGGCAGCTTAGTTAAACAGATTTGTTGTTGATCGGCATTAAATGTAACTTGCTCTTGCATAATAACGGTATCAGCGCCCGCGGGCACTACAGCACCGGTCATAATTCTAACGCACTGTCCTGCTGTAACGGTTCCAGCATAAGCTTGGCCAGCGAGCGCAGTTCCTACTAGTTCTAAGGGTTGCTCTAATGAGGCATCTTGAGCACGAAAGGCATAGCCATCCATAGCCGAATTATCAAAACCTGGAACATCTATTGCCGAAATAATATCTTCAGCTAATACCCGATCTAAGGCTTGTAAAATATTAACACTTTCAGTATTAGCTATTGGTTGAACTAAGGCCAGCATAGTCGATAGCGCCTCAGCAATTGGCATTAATGGCTTCTGTTGATTGAATTGATTCGCTGACACTATTTTGCTCCTTGCTGATTAACCATCCACACAGCGGCTTCTACGCGTGAGCGTAAACCTAACTTTTTCAATAAATGCTTAACATGCACTTTTACTGTGCCATCTGAAATAGATAACTCACGGGCTATCACTTTATTGCTCATACCTTTGGCAATTAGGCTTAAAATTTCATATTCACGATTAGTTAAACTATTTAGTTCTGCTACTGGTTTAACGCTTGGTCTGCGCAAGGCGGTTGCTAGTACTTGGGTAATAGTTTCACTTAACACCATTTTACCTTCTAAAGCACGTTTAATATTTTCTAGTAAAACGTCAGGATCAGTATCTTTGAGTAAATAACCATCAGCGCCATTACTAATGGCATTAACAACATCTTCATCTGCATCTGATACGGTAAGCATAACAATCCGCGAGCTTACTCCCTCATCACGCATGGCTTTTAAGGTTTCAATACCGTCCATGCCTTGCATATTTAAATCAAGAATAATTAAATCTGGATCTAAGTCTACCGCTATTTTGATTGCTTCAACGCCGCTGCTTGCTTCAGCTACAACCTCAATTCCCTCTTCCATCGTCAGCAATTGTTTCATACCTTTGCGTAATAAAGGATGATCATCAACTAGCATTATGCTGGCCATTTGTTCCGACATAGTGATACTCCAAAGCGTTACAAAGTTTTTCGCTATATTAGCTTACATTAACGACGTTGAAACTTTGATATAAATCATATTAAGTAAACTTATCTTACAGGATACTTTACTAAAGCCTTTACTATAGCATTAAAAACAACACTTATAAGTCATTGTTTTTAATTTAATTTTTATTTACCACTAACTAAAACTACCCCCTTAGGAGTAACCCTAACAACTCAAGCGAGTTAATTAACTAACTCTCAAGGCGCATTGCTGCATTAGCAACATCACTTCATAGTTCAGGTAATTATATTGCTGTTCCTTTAAGGAGTTTGTTATGTCTGACCTAAAAAAGTGGTTGCCTGAAGATGAGAGCTTTTGGCAAACCCAAGGTAAAGCCATTGCTAGTCGTAACTTGTGGATTTCTATCCCTAGCTTACTCTGCGGCTTTGGTGTCTGGATGCTATGGAGTATTGTTACCGTTCAAATGCTAAACGTGGGTTACCCATTTACTACAGCCCAGTTATTTACCTTAACCGCTATTGCCGGTTTTACTGGTGCAACCTTACGGATCCCTTCTAGCTTTTTTGTCCGTCTATGCGGTGGTCGTTATACCTTATTTCTAACCACAACTATGCTACTTATACCTGCCGTAGGCACTGGGTTAGCGCTACAAAGCATTGATACGCCACTATGGGTGTTTCAATTAATGGCTTTATTATCCGGTATCGGGGGCGGTAACTTTGCTTCATCAATGTCTAATATCAGCTTTTTTTATCCTAAAAAACAACAAGGTTTAGCTTTAGGTTTAAATGCAGGTTTAGGAAACTTTGGTGTCACTACGGTGCAAATTTTAGTGCCTCTGTTTATGTCTTATGGTGTCTTTAGTTTGTTAGGCGGTGGCGAGCCTATGACACTACTTAAACCTAGTGGCACAGTAACGGGTACCATTCCAGCCGGCACAGAAACCTGGATCCAAAACTCGGGTTTTGCTTGGTTAATTACTTTAATTCCTTTAGCTTTTTTACTGTGGTTTGCTACTAACAATATCCATACTGAAGAAGTCACACCCAAATTGCCTAAAGCTATTACGGCTTTCAGTATTATTTTAGCCATGCTGGGCATAGGCTTTTTCACGTCAATTATTGGTTTATGGTTAATTTTACCAGAGGCGGCTAATGGCTCTGGTTTTGGCATACCTAAAGAAATTGTATTATTAGCGGTATTATTTGGCACGGTTATGTTGTTAAAACTGTTACCTGGCGCTATTCGCACTAGCCTTGATCGGCAATACCGGATCTTTAATAACAAGCATACTTGGGTAATGAGTGTCTTATACGTTATGACCTTTGGTTCTTTTATTGGTTTTGCGGCAGCTTTCCCGTTGTCAATTAAAGTAATATTTGGCTATAGCCATATTATGGTTGACGGTGTAATGACCCATGAAACTACCAACCCTAATGGGCCAAGTGCCTTAACTTATGCTTGGATTGCCCCCTTTATTGGAGCCTTGATTCGCCCTGTTGGTGGCTGGATTGCAGATAAGCTAGGTGGTGCTTTAGTAACGCAAATTTGTTCAGCAATTATGATTGCCTGTGCCTTAGGTGCCGGTTACTACATGAAATTGGCTTATCAATCTGAAACGCCAGAGCAATACTTTGTGCCATTCTTCTTAATATTTTTAGGCTTATTTGCCGCCAGTGGTATTGGAAATGGCTCAACCTTTAAAACTATTGCTGTCGTGTTTCCTAAAGAACAAGCGGGCCCTGTATTAGGCTGGACATCAGCAGTAGCCGCTTATGGTGCTTTTTATATTCCACAAGTATTAGGCGAGCAGATAAAAGCCACTACTCCTGAATATGCCATGATAGGTTTTGCTATCTTCTATGGTTTATGTCTGTTAGTTAACTGGTTTTATTACCTACGTAAAAATGGCGAGTTTTATAATCCTTAGTCATTAGCTATCTTATATAAAAAGCGAATATTTTCAGCCAGAAACTAAAACGGCGCTCTGTTTATAAAATCAAAGCGCCGTTTTGTTTAACTTACATTTTGCTCCTGCCAATAACTGGGCACAAAGCTAAAATAAACGCCGGTTCCGCCTTTCTCTCGGCGTTTAATCGTTAATTCACCACCTAGGTGCTTGCCTCGCTCTTGCATAATAGCTAAGCCATAATGATTTAGTTTTTCGGGTGAGCTATCTATGCCTACCCCATCATCCTCTATAGCTAAGTAAATAGACTTGTCGCTTTGTTGTAATAAAGTAATTTGCAATAAGCTACCTTGGCTATGATGAATGGCGTTTTGGCTGGCCTCACGGATTATTTGTAATAGATGCACCTCTTCATTTGGCGCTAAGGGCACACTAACTAATTGATAATCTAATTTAATTAGTAATGATGATTGCTCCATCAACTGCTTAACTGTAGTGTGCAACGCATCTAATAAGCCAGTGCCATCAATTTTTAACCTAAAGGTTGTCAGTAATTCACGTAACTGCCGATAAGCAGAATCTAATCCTTGTTTTAGTTCAATTTTAACGTCATCTATCGTTGCTTGATCTTGTTTAACTAACGCTTTATTTAACCGCGCGACTTGAATTTTTAAATATGACAGCGCTTGGGCAAGCGAGTCATGCAGCTCACGGGCAATTACCGTTCGCTCTTGCATTAAGGCTAGGCGCCTAATTTGCTCTTCTTCGGTCTTTAAGCTTAATGCTATAGCCATTAAATCTGCTACCGAGTTTAATAAGTCCTGCTGCCATTGCTCTAACGCATGATTACTTTCTTTACGGGCAACTAAAACACCAAAATTACGCTTGTCTCGGTTTAACGGATAATTATAAATTAATAAGTTATCGCAGTTTTTAATCGTTTTAGTTGATAAACAATCACTGCAGTCTAACTCCTGACAAGGATCAATTTCATTAGCACCAGGCTGCACCTGAAAATAAGGCTGCTGTCCTTGCTCGGTAACTAAGCATAATTCGATATTATCTAACTGAGTTATGCTTTTTAGTGCATCTATTACTTGTTGAAAATCTTTATGTTGCGGCACACTTTCACTCATGCGCCGTGAAATGGTATATAAAAAATTTAATCGGGTATTTTGATGTTGTAATTTTTTAGTTTGTTTATCAACTCGTTGCTCTAAGTTGCCATACATATGGCCAATAGCATCATTCATTTTATTAAAAGTTTCAGCCAGTAACCCTAATTCATCCGGCTGTTGAGGCCTAACTCTAACCGTAAAATCGCCATGACCAATTCGTCTTGCCGCCCGCGTTAATTCTATTAATGGCTGCTCAACCTTCACTTTTAACCAATGAGTAATTATTAACGCCAACATAACCGTTAAAAGCAACGCAATTAATTGAACAGAGCGTAAGGTTTTCACTTTATGCTCGGCATCATGCTGTATCGCCAGCACTAATTCGTTTAACTGTTTAATGTGTTGCTCAAGCTGCATAGTTAAATCGCTATAATTAAGCTGACTTAATACCGGTAATAACTGCTGCCATTGCTGCTCTGCTTGATTATACAGCGGGGTAATTTCAGCGTTATCTTGAATCACTCGTTTAAAAATCGCGTTGTGCCAACTTAACTGGATATTTTCAATCGCCGCTTCAAGTTGCGGATTATTTGGCTCAACCGTTAACCAGCCTAAACGGTAAGTTTGCATTCGTAATGAGCCAGCCGTATTAATAGCTTGGGCATGGCTATCCAGTTTATCTGACAGCCAATAAGACACTAAAATAGTGGCAATAGCTAATGACACTATGCAGGCTAAAGCAACACTAATCCGAGCCACTATAGAAAACTTTTGCATTGCTTCTCCTAAATGCTTTTGCTATTTGGCCATCCGCAAGCAAATTTATATTAATTCTAATCAGCAAAGCTGATAAATAGCCCAGAAAATTCGAGCTACCCCTTTTGCGTTAGCTGAGGTAAATAAAGCATAACCTAATCTGTCACTATCACCAACACCCCTGTATTTTCAAGCTTTTAGCACAATTAGGCACTACCTACTTGTAGGTATTTTTGAATTTAAACAACAACTTAGGCAACTAGCCGTCTTGATCTATATCAAGCATTATTCTGTAGTAATTTCTATAGTAACCATATCAAAACAAAGATCGCCTATATGCAAGATAAGACCAGGAGTTAACCATGAGCCACCTTCTAGACAAATTGCGCTTTTTTAAAACGCGCAAAGAGCCCTTCGCCGATGGCCACGGCATTACAACTAATGAAGACAGAACCTGGGAACAGGGTTATCGCCAACGCTGGCAGCACGATAAAGTTGTTCGCTCAACGCACGGCGTTAACTGTACAGGCTCATGTAGCTGGAAAATTTACGTTAAAGATGGCCTAGTAACCTGGGAAATGCAGCAAACTGACTACCCACGTACTCGCCCAGACTTACCTAACCATGAACCGCGTGGCTGTCCGCGTGGTGCTAGTTACTCTTGGTATATTTACAGCGCTAACCGCTTAAAATATCCAAAAATGCGTAAGCATTTAATGAAGTTATGGCGCGAAGCTAAAGCTATTCATAAAGATCCTGTGGCGGCTTGGGCCTCTATTGTTACCGACCCAGTAAAAGCGAAAAGCTATAAAGAACGCCGTGGTTTAGGTGGCTTTGTTCGTGCCAGCTGGGATGAAGTTAATGAGCTTATCGCAGCTGCAAACGTTTATACCACTAAAGAATATGGCCCAGACCGTGTAACCGGCTTCTCACCTATTCCTGCTATGTCTATGGTGTCTTATGCTGCAGGTGCGCGTTATTTATCATTAATGGGCGGCAACTGTTTAAGCTTCTACGATTGGTACTGTGACTTACCACCTGCCTCACCACAAGTATGGGGCGAGCAAACTGACGTACCTGAATCAGCTGACTGGTATAACTCTAATTACATTATTGTTTGGGGTTCAAACGTACCGCAAACACGTACGCCTGATGCGCACTTTTTAACTGAAGTTCGCTATAAAGGCACAAAAACTTGCGTAATTACCCCTGATTACTCTGAAGCGTCAAAATTTGGTGATACCTGGTTAGCACCTCGTCAAGGTACAGATGCGGCTTTAGCCATGGCATTTGGCCATGTTATTTTAACTGAATTCCACGTTAAAAACCCAAGCTCTTACTTTACTGACTATGTCCGTCGTTATACCGATATGCCTATGTTAGTTATGTTAGAGCAGTCTGAGGGGCATTTATCGCAAGGTCGCTTCTTACGTGCTGCCGATTTAGTGGATAACTTAGGTGAAGAAAACAACCCTGATTGGAAAACCATCGGTATTAATAAAGAGGGTAACTTAACCAGCCCGAACGGCTCTATTGGTTATCGTTGGGGCCAAAAAGGTAAGTGGAACTTACAACAAGAAGACAAAGACGGCGAAGTAGAATTACATTTATCATTAAAAGATAATTGTGATGAATTTGCCGATGTTGGTTTCCCGTATTTTGGTGGCGCACCACACGAATATAAGTACTTCCAACACACTTCTCATGACGATGTGCAAATGCGTAAAGTACCAGCTAAGCGAGTTCAGCTTGCTGATGGCAGCACAGCATTAGTCGCTACTGTATACGACTTAATGTTAGCCCATTATGGTGTTGATAACGGTGTTAACGATCCTAACCGTGCCACTAGTTACTTAGACGACATTCCTAACACACCAGGTTGGCAAGAAGCTATTACTGGCGTTAAACCTGAAGACGTTATTCGTATTGCTACCGAGTTTGGTCGTAATGCCGATAAAACCCGTGGTCGCTCTATGGTGATAGTGGGTGCTGGTTTAAACCACTGGTATCACATGGATATGAACTACCGTGGCATCATTAACATGCTAATGATGTGTGGCTGTATTGGTCAAAGCGGCGGCGGCTGGGCGCACTATGTTGGCCAAGAAAAGTTACGTCCGCAAACTGGCTGGACACCACTAGCCTTTGGCTTAGATTGGCAGCGGCCACCACGTCATATGAACGGTACTTCATTTTTCTATAACCATTCTAGCCAATGGCGTTATGAAAAACTAAGCATGACCGAAATCATTTCACCTTTAGCGAATAAAGAGAAATGGTCTGGCAGCATTATTGACTATAACTCTCGTGCCGAGCGTATGGGCTGGTTACCTTCTGCACCACAATTAGGCACTAACCCATTAAAGTTAGCTGCAGAAGCTAAAGCAGCGGGTGTTGAAATTAAAGATTATGTGTTACAGCAATTAAAAGAACGCAAAATTAAATTTGCTTGTGAAAACCCTGAAGATCCAAAAAACTTCCCGCGTAATATGTTTGTATGGCGCTCGAACTTATTAGGTTCATCAGGTAAAGGTCACGAATATATGCTTAAACACTTATTAGGCACTAAACATGGCTTATTAGGTAAAGACTTAGGCAGTTTCGGTGGTAATAAACCACAAGACGTAGAATGGACCGAAGACGGTGCTGAAGGTAAAGTTGACTTATGGGTCACACTAGACTTCCGCATGTCTACTACTTGTTTATATTCCGATATCGTACTACCTACCGCAACCTGGTATGAAAAAGACGATATGAACACCTCGGATATGCATCCGTTTATTCATCCGTTAACTGCAGCTATCGATCCCGTATGGGAAGCACGTAGTGACTGGGAAATATTCAAAGGCATAGCTAAAGCCTTCTCTAAAGCCAGCGTTGGTCATTTAGGCGTTGAAACAGACGTTGTTACCACTCCTATGCATCATGACACCCCAGCAGAGCTAGCTCAACCTTACGGTGTTAAAGCTTGGTGGAAAGGCGAATGTGAAGCTATTCCTGGCTTAACCATGCCGCACATTAATATTGTAGAGCGTGATTACCCTAATACCTATGCCCGTTTTACTTCTATCGGCCCTCTTTTAGAGTCTATCGGTAACGGCGGCAAAGGCATAAGTTGGGATACCAAAGATGAAGTAGACTTTTTACGCCAGTTAAATAGAACCCACACTGCTGAAGGCGTTAACAAGGGCATGGCTAAAATTGATACTGCCATTGATGCTTGTGAAATGATTTTATCTTTAGCCCCAGAAACTAATGGTCAAGTTGCCGTTAAAGCATGGCAAGCCTTAGGCGAATTTACTGGACGAGATCACACTCACTTAGCCTTGCCTAAAGAAGATGAAAAAATCCGCTTTAACGACATAGTCGCCCAACCGCGGAAGATTATTTCATCCCCTACTTGGTCTGGCTTAGAAGATGAGCATGTGTCTTATAACGCGGGTTATACCAACGTTCATGAGCTTATTCCTTGGCGTACTATTACCGGGCGCCAGCAGTTTTATCAAGACCATGAGTGGATGCGTGACTTTGGCGAACAACTTTGTAGCTACAAGCCGCCTATCAACTTAAAAACGGTGGCACCGGTATTAAATAAAAAGCCCAATGGTAATGCTGAAATAGTGCTGAACTTTTTAACTCCTCATCAAAAATGGGGCATTCACAGTACCTATTCAGACAACTTATTAATGCTAACCCTATCCCGTGGTGGCCCTATTGTTTGGATCAGTGAAATTGATGCCGAAGCTGCCGGCATAGTAGATAACGATTGGATTGAAGTCTTTAACGTGAACGGTGCAATTGCAGCACGCGCCGTAGTATCACAACGGGTTCCAGAAGGCACTAGCATGATGTATCACGCTCAAGAACGTATAGTGAACATTCCAGGCAGTGAGCAAACCGGCACCCGTGGCGGTATTCATAACTCGGTAACACGCGCAGTAATGAAGCCGACCCATATGATAGGTGGATATGCCCAGCAAGCTTACGGATTTAACTATTACGGCACTGTTGGTTGTAACCGTGATGAATTTGTTGTCTTGCGTAAAATGCACAACGTTGACTGGCTAGATACGAAATAAGGTTGGAGTAAGCAATATGAAAGTTAGAGCCCAAATTGGTATGGTGCTAAATTTAGACAAATGTATAGGTTGTCACACTTGCTCCATTACCTGTAAAAACGTTTGGACCTCGCGTGAAGGGGTTGAATATGCATGGTTTAACAACGTAGAAAGTAAGCCTGGTATTGGTTTTCCAAAAGAATGGGAAAACCAGGAAAAATGGAATGGCGGCTGGGTACGCAATAAAGCCGGCAAGCTAGAGCTAAAAATTGGTGGTAAACGCCGTATTTTAGCCAATATTTTTGCTAACCCAGATTTGCCAGAAATTGACGACTATTACGAGCCGTTCGATTTTGACTATCAACACTTACATACCGCTGGTGATTTAAAGCACCAGCCGGTAGCTCGCCCGCGCTCACTTATTACCGGTAAGCGGATGGAAAAAATTGAATGGGGTCCAAACTGGGAAGAAATTCTTGGTACTGAGTTCGCCAAACGTAAAGTAGACACTAACTTTAACGAAGTAGTTGAAAAAGACATTTATGGTCAATTTGAAAAGACCTTTATGATGTACTTGCCTCGTTTATGTGAACACTGCCTAAACCCAGCTTGTGTGGCCGCCTGCCCATCAGGTGCTATTTATAAGCGCGAAGAAGACGGCATTGTATTAATAGACCAAGACAAATGCCGTGGCTGGCGAATGTGTGTATCGGCCTGCCCGTACAAAAAAATCTACTACAACTGGAAAACCGGTAAATCAGAAAAATGTACTTTCTGCTTCCCACGCATAGAAGCTGGGCAACCGACAGTCTGCTCTGAAACCTGTGTTGGCCGCATTCGTTACTTAGGTGTATTGCTGTATGACGCTGATAAAATTGAATCAGCGGCTAATACACCCAACGAAAAAGATTTATATCAAGCTCAGCTAGATATTTTCTTAGACCCACATGATCCAAAAGTGATTGCCGCCGCTAAAGCCGAAGGCATTGCTGATAACTGGATTGCCGCAGCCCAGCGCTCACCAGTGTATATGATGGCAATGGATTGGAAAGTTGCTCTGCCTTTACACCCAGAGTACCGCACCTTACCTATGGTGTGGTATGTGCCACCACTGTCACCTATTCAAGGTGCAGTACAAGCCGGCCATGTTGGCATGAATGGCGAAATTCCAGACGTAAAATCGCTGCGTATTCCACTACGCTATTTAGCTAATATGCTAACAGCAGGTAATGAAGCGCCAGTAGCAAGAGCCTTAGAACGTTTAATCGCCATGCGTGCCTTTAAACGCGCACAACAAGTAGACGGTGTCGAAGATGCAGATGTGTTAACTCAAGTCGGTTTAACACCAGTACAAGTAGAAGAAATGTACCGTTATATGGCACTTGCTAACTACGAAGATCGCTTTGTAATCCCAACAAGCCACCGTGCTTATGCCGAAAATGCTTATGACATAAAAAGCAGCTGTGGCTTTAGCTTTGGTAATGGCTGTGGCGACGGTAATAACGGCGTCAACTTATTTGGCACTAAAGCTAAAGGGGTACGTCAAGTTATTCCTGTTGAGATTAAGGATTAAGCAGATGAAAATTTTTCAGGTTATAT
The DNA here is from genome assembly GCF_032229285.1 of Rheinheimera sp. MMS21-TC3. Taxonomy (NCBI): domain Bacteria; kingdom Pseudomonadati; phylum Pseudomonadota; class Gammaproteobacteria; order Chromatiales; family Chromatiaceae; genus Rheinheimera; species Rheinheimera sp. MMS21-TC3. The sequence goes on along the minus strand of NZ_CP135084.1, from coordinate 1,269,910 downwards.
CGTTATTATTAGACTACCCAACAGAAGCGTTAATTGAAGCACAACAAGACTTGCTTGATGTCGTGACTGAATCAACGCTAGATGCTGAGTTAAAAGCTCAGCTAAGTGACTTTATTACTACACGCTGCGCCGGTGATTTAATGGATTGGCAGTCTGAGTATGATGGTTTGTTTGAGCGCGGTCGTTCACTGTCATTATTATTGTTTGAGCATATTCATGGCGAGTCACGCGACCGTGGCCAAGCTATGGTTAATTTACTTGACCAATATAAACAAGCTGGCCTTGATTTAGATAAAAAAGAATTGCCCGATTACATTCCACTTTACCTTGAATTTTTATCTACCCAAGGTGAAGAGAATGGCCAAATTGGTTTAGAGGAAATAGCCCCTATTCTTGCTGTGTTGGCCTGTCGCGCCGATCAGCGAGAAACCAGCTATGCCACTTTATTCCATACCTTACTGGCATTATCTAATGCAGAAGTCGATTTAAGCGATATTAAAGCGCAAATTGCTAATGAGAAGCGTGATGATACCGCCAAAGAGCTAGACAAAGTGTGGGAAGAAGAAATGGTTACCTTTATGGGTAATGACCAGACTGATTCGGCCTGTGGTAGTAGCAACAAACCAAGTGAAACGCAGCGCAAAGATCAATATGTGCCGCTTAGCACTGATGCACTAACCACTGAACTATTTAAAGAAGCCGCTAACCCGCGCGCTTAAGGAGCACAAAATGGCACACCTTAATTTGTTTGCCTTTGGTATTTACCCCTACATTGCCATGGCAATAATGTTTATCGGTACTTGGATCCGTTATGACCGTGAACAATACACTTGGAAAACCGGCTCAAGCCAAATGCTTGAAACTAAGCAATTACGCCGCGGCAGTATTCCATTTCATATTGGTATTATTGGTATATTTTTAGGCCACTTTGCTGGCTTATTAATGCCAGCTAAAGTGTGGTATTTATTTGGTATAACCTCGGAAATGAAGCAGCTAATAGCAATTGGTGCTGGTGGTTTCTTTGGTTTACTATGTTTTTATGGTCTAACCATATTAATTAAACGCCGCTTATTTAACCCACGCATTCGCGCGACTAGCAATACTATGGATATAGTAATTTTATTCTTGCTCTATGCTCAGTTAATTCTTGGTTTACTGTCTATTACCGTATCTATAGGTCATATGGATGGTACAGAAATGCTAAAACTTATGGCTTGGGCGCAAAATACTATGACCTTTAATAGCACAGCCGCCGTGGCCGCTATTAGCAGTGTCCATTGGATATTTAAGCTCCACGTCTTCTTGGGTATGACCTTATTTGTGGTATTCCCATTTAGTCGCTTAGTGCATATGTTAAGTGTACCGGTTCAATATATTAGCCGTAAGCACCAAATTGTACGCCAACGCTTTGTCCGTTAATTAACCATGCTAAATAATCAATGTTAAGAGCAGTATCAGCCAGGCAGTATTCATTACTGTCTGGCTATATCCGACTCTATAGTAGCCAATAGAGGTTTATATGATCCAAGTTAACCAAACCACCATACCTGAAGCGACTGTGATGGCAGAAGTACAATATCACCCTGCACCCGACAAGCGTTCAGCAATATTAAAGGCTGCTGAATCATTAATTATTGGTGAGCTATTTCGCCAACGGGCAAAAACACTAGGGCTAACAGTAAAAAGCGAGCTTAATGTTGCCAGTGATGACAATTTTTTAGATGCGTTAATAGAACAAGAAGTGCATATCCCCACTGCTAGCCAAGCCGAATGCGAGCAATATTACAACTTAAACCCACAACGTTTCCACAGCTCGCCTTTATTAGAAGTCAGTCATATTCTGTTAGCTGCCGCACCTGAAGATCATAAAGGTAGAATTGAAGCTAAAGTATTATCTGAACAGCTAATAGAACAATTACAACAAGGGGCTAACTTTGCCGAACTAGCCAAACAGTTTTCGGTTTGCCCTTCTAAGCAAACCAATGGCAGCTTAGGCCAAATTAGTAAAGGCCAAACCGTACCCGAGTTTGAACGGCAAATATTCACTGCCGAGCCAGGATTAATGCCGCAAGGAGTTGAAAGCCGTTATGGTATTCATGTGGTGTATATCGCCCGTAAAGTAGCAGGTAACTTACTACCCTTTAGCGCTGTTGAGCAAAAAATCCTTGAATATTTAAACGAGAAAGTTCGCCGCAAAGCCGTTGCTCAATATATTCATACTTTAATAGTCGACGCCGAAATCAAAGGTTATGACTTTAATTTATCTGACTCGCCGTTAATGCAATAGATTACGCATCAATAGCGCAACAAGCATGTGTTTCATGCCGCTAAGTCACAATCAAACGAGCTAATACGTTAGCTCGTTTTTTTTCCCTACTCATTTTGCGTTTTAGCTACCCTCTAGTAAGTAACTCTTTGTCATAATTATTAAAAAACCTGATAAGGGTTAAAATTACCCTAGGTTTTTTACCAAAAAGGGTTATTTGATGAAAACATGCAATCTCATCGCGTTATCAGTAGTAACAGCCTTATCTCACGCCAGCTATGCTGATGATTTAACTAGCAAACTAAGCCAAGCTTTAAAGGACTCTAGCCTTAGCGCTGATTTTCGTTATCGCTTAGAATATGTTGATCAAGATAACTTACTCGATGAGGCTATCGGCTCAACCTTAAAAAGCCGCTTGAATATACAGTCAGGCACTGTTTCTGGCTTTAGTGGTTTTATTCAACTAGACAATGTTAGCCTAATTGGCAATGACCATTACAACAGCACAGTAAACGGTAATAGCCAATATAGTGTTATTGCAGATCCTAAAGGCACTGATATTAATCAAGCCTTTATCCGCTACCAAAGCACTGCCGGCACTACTTTTACCGCAGGTCGGCAGCAAGTAAACCATCTAAACCAGCGATTTTTAGGTGGTGTGGCATGGCGCCAAAACGAACAAACTTTTGATGGCTATCGCTTGCAGCATAATTTTAAGCAAAACATCAGTGCAGAAATAAGTCATTTTTATAACATTAACCGTATTTTTGGCCCCAAAGGTGCCGCAGCAGATCAAGACGGCAGCTTTAATACCGCGTTAGTGAGTTGGCAACTGCACCCACAACATAAGCTTAGTGCCTATGGTTATGACTTAGACTTCACCAACTGGGCTGCTCGCAGCAGTGTTACTCTAGCTCTAGATTACCAAGGTAGCATTAGCCAAGTGCCTAATCTAAGCTGGCACTTAGCCTTGGCTCAGCAACAAGATCAGCATAATGCCCCTATAGATTACAAGCACCATTACCATCGTATTAGTGTTAACTGGCAGCAACAGCAGTTTAGCTTACAAGCTGGCCAAGAGCGCTTAGCCGGTGATGGCACTAGCGCCTTTCAAACCCCGCTAGCAACTTTACATGCCTTTCAAGGCTTTACTGATATGTTTTTAAATACCCCTAATGCTGGTTTACGCGATCATTGGTTGCAACTAAGCGTACCGGTACAAGCAGTTAAGCTCAATCTGGCATGGCACAGATTTGACAGTGATACAGGTAATCAACATTACGGTGATGAATGGAATTTAAGCGCCGGCTACAAGTTTAGTAATGGTGTAGCTGGTTTAGTTAAATTTGCCTATTACGACGCCAAAGATTTAGCTGTAGATACCACTAAAGTCTGGTTTATGCTGAGTTACCACTTAGAGTAATTAACTAGGCAAATCTGTTTGTCTAAGTCGCTTATATAGACAGCTTGTATAAAACCCATTTATAAAAAGGCCGCAGCTCTAAAACACTGCGGCTTTTTTATTGCCTGCTGATAAAAAGCTACTACCTCTGATGGGGTAATAAAACCTTAACTGATGCTTGTTTGGCGCAAGCAGCAAGTTAAGTCCTGCCTAAAACTTGATCCAGATCAAACTTTAAATTTCTGCTCAGCCTAAGCTTAACCACAACATATAGTGCCAAATTAAAAACAACACACCATATAAAGTAAAAAGGTGACCTAGATGTTTAACTTTAGTGCCGAGCAAATTGTGTTTCAAGAGGTGCCAAGTGAAGTGTCATTAGCCTTTACCATTACTGGCTGCCAACTTGGCTGTAAAGGTTGCCATAGCGTAGATAGCTGGCCTGCTCACTCTGGCACTGAGTTAACAGAAAGCTATTTAAAGCAACGGCTACAGCAGTATAAAGGGCTGATTAGTTGCGTGTTGTTTTTAGGCGGTGAATGGCAACCAACAAAATTAATCAACTTATTAAAGCTAGCCCGTCAGCATCAGTTGCACACTTGCTTATACACTGGCTTAGACAGCATTTCTGAACCCATAAAAACTGAATTAACTTACTTAAAAACCGGTCGCTGGCAGCCAGAGCTTGGCGGCCTAAATAGCCCCACTACCAATCAACGTTTTATCGACTTACGCAACGGTGCTTGCTTAAACCACCGTTTTATAAAGCAATAATGACAAAGGAATATACTAATGATTGCGCTTAATGAACTACAACTTCAGCAAAAGCTTAACTTTATCAAGCAGTATTTACAGGCAGAAAACGCTGCAGATGGCTCGACATTAGATGCTAACGCTAACGTAACCCAAAAAAATATTGCAACCTTAGAATCAGAGCTAATGAAAGATCATTTTATTCAAGTAAACCGCAGCTTAGTTAGCAATAAAATTAGCCAGTTATTTGGCACTGAATTAGCCAAAGAATATCAGCGACAAATTAAAGACCATGAAATTTATGTTCATGATGAAACCAGCTTAAAACCATACTGCGTATCTGTCACTATGTACCCCTTTTTGCGAGATGGCTTAACTAAGCTTGGCGGCGAGTCACAAGCGCCTAAGCATTTAGAGTCTTTCTGCGGCTGTTTTGTTAACTTTGTGTTTGCTGTAAGCAGCCAATTTGCTGGTGCAGTTGCCACTGTAGAGTTTTTAACTTATTTTGATTATTTTGCTCGCAAAGATTATGGCGACAACTACTTACACACTCACCCTAACCAAATAGCCAATCATTTGCAGCATGTGGTTTATGCCTTAAACCAACCAGCAGCAGCACGCGGTTATCAAAGTGTGTTTTGGAATATCTCTATTTACGATCAGCACTACTTTGAAAGTATGTTTGGCGACTTTGTATTTCCTGATATGGTTAAAGATAGCGCTGGTAAAGACAGCTTTATAAAACCAGAATGGCACTCTGTTAGCGCCTTGCAAAATTTCTTTTTAACTTGGTTTAACCAAGAGCGTGAAAAAACCATTTTAACCTTCCCTGTTGTAACCGTTGCTATGCTAACAGAACAAGGTAAATGCAAAGATCAGCTATTTGCTAACGAAATAGCCGAGCATTTAGCCGAGGGTAGCTCGTTTTTTGTTTATCAATCTGACAATGCCGACTCATTAGCCTCGTGCTGTCGTTTACGCAGCGAAATTAGTGACAATACTTTTTCGTACTCGTTAGGCGCAGGTGGCGTGGCCACAGGCTCTATTAATGTTATTACCATTAATATGAACCGTTTAATTCAAGATGGCCGTGATTTAGCTACAGAAGTTAGCAAAATTCATAAATACCAAGTCGCCTACCGTCAATTAATGCAAGAGTATAAAGACGCTGGATTATTAACAGTGTATGACGCTGGTTTTATTTCATTAGAAAAGCAGTTTTTAACCATAGGCATAAACGGCATGGTTGAAGCGGCAGAATCGCAAGGCATAATCGCCGATAATAATCCACAGTACATTGAGTTTGTGCAACAGAACTTAAAAATTATCTTTGATGCCAACAAAGCTGCCAAAGCTGAATATGGCTACATGTTTAATACCGAGTTTGTGCCAGCTGAAAACCTTGGCGTTAAAAACGCGAAATGGGATAAAAGTGACGGTTATGTAGTTAACCGTGACTGCTATAACTCGTATTTTTATGTGGTAGAAGACGCCAACTGCAACACCCTAGATAAGTTTCAATTACATGGCCGGCAGTTACTAGATTATTTAGATGGCGGCTCAGCGCTACATTTAAATTTAGAAGAAAAGCTCGATAAAGCAGGTTATATCCAATTATTAAATATAGCCGCTCAAACTGGCTGTAATTACTTTTGCGTCAACGTTAAAATTACCATTTGCAATAGCTGTGAAGCCATAGATAAACGCACCTTAACCAACTGCTCTAGCTGTGGCAGTGCAGATATAGACTACGGCACCCGCGTAATAGGTTATTTAAAACGCGTATCCGCCTTTAGCAAAGGCCGCCGAGTAGAACACCAACTGCGCCATTATCACCGTACTAGCTAAGCAACAACTAAAGTAAATACAAGGAAATAAGCCTTAACTTAAACTGTCAGGTTTACTATTTAGCTAAATCTGACAGTCTTCCTATAAATAGAGGGTACTCCAGCCCATAGCAACGATCTTTACGTCTGATTCGCCTTACGATAACTACCTTGATAATCAAAAATCCGCTGTTGTACCTGCCAGTAGTGCTTTTTTTTGCGGGCAATAACAAAATCTGGAGCGGGTAATAACCTTTGCACAGCTAGCACCTGTTCTAACTTACTAAATTCTTGTGGTGCCTGGCTATTAGCTAAACGTCGTGCGAATAGCTTATTGAAGATCTTGCGCTGTGCTGGCTTAGTAAAATCAAACCACTCGCTAAGCTCTTCGCCATCTTCACCGTGATAAGTCATTTTCAGCTTATTAGTTTTCGCTGCGTCAGCATTTAAGCTAATGCCGGCGCAACGAATTACCATAGCATCTTTTAGCTTTAACGCATTGCGTAGCTGATCATCTGGGTCAATAATGGCTTTTTTACACTGCTGACAATTGCGGGCGGCAATATCATTCTCGCTGCCGCAATGTGGGCACTCTTTAAAGCGAAAGCGGTAATCACACTGCTCTGGGCGCTGACTCTGCGCTTTAGACTCATCATCTTCATCTGCCAGTAACAGTCCTTGGCAACGGCGACCATAATGTTCAATTATCTGGCCTTTGCTGTCTGTTTTGCCCCAGAATATATTGGCAAAGCCACAGCCTGGGCATAATACCTGTACCGGTTCACTGTCAGAGTTGGGTTTCTTCTCGCCAACTTCTGGGTGATATAAATTAACATTATTGCCGGCGTAATCAATTACCAAGCAATCTTGTTTACCTGCACTTAAACGCAGGCCACGACCTACTATTTGCTGGTATAAACTAACCGATTGAGTGGGCCGCAAAATAGCAATAAAATCAACATGGGGCGCATCAAAACCTGTGGTAAGTACAGACACATTAACCAGATATTTTAATTGCCGTTGTTTAAAGTCTTGAATAAGCTGATCTCGCTCACGCTGAACTGTTGCGCCAGTAATTAAGGCCGTTTGTTCTGGCGGCAGATAACTAGTGATCTCTTTGGCATGATCCACAGTTGCGGCAAAGATCATCACAGCTTGGCGCTTAACCGCTAGTTCTATTACTTGCTCAATAATAGCTTGGGTAACACGTTGGTGTTTGCTCAATAACTGATTAACTTCTTGTTCAGCATATTCACCAAAGCGGTTTGGGATCAACACAGAGAAATCATATTGCGCCACTGCAGCATCAATCAACTTAGGCTTAGTCAGATAGCCTTTATTAATCATATAGTTTAGCGATAGCTCATTAATACAATGGATAAAAGGCTTGCTCTGCTCGCTCTCGCTATTAGCACCACGAACAAAACCACGATAGTGATAACGATAGATCCAGCCCATACCTAAACGGTAGGGTGTGGCAGTTAGCCCCAACACTTTAAGGCCTGTATTTTGCTGGCGTAGTTGCTCAATAATCTTCTGATATTGGCTGGTGTCTTTACCACTAACGCGATGGCACTCATCGATGATAACTAAGGAATATTCATCTTTAAACTGCACTAAATTGGCCGACACTGACTGGACACTGGCAAAAGTTACCTGATAGCGGCTTTCTTTTCGGTTTAACCCCGCAGAAAAAATACCGCCTATTAAGCCATAACTCTGGTATTTAGCATGATTCTGCTCAACTAACTCTTTAACGTGAGCCAGCACCAGAATTCTTCGCCTTGCCAGACGGGCTAATTCGGCAATAACCAAACTTTTACCGGCACCGGTTGGCAACACTATTACCGCGGATTCATCAGATTTACGAAAGTGACGTAAAGTGGCATCAACAGCTTCCTGTTGGTATGGCCGTAGTTTAAAAGGCGCATTCATCTGGCATGGCTTAATATAATAATGTTAAAAGCAGACATACTAACAAATTATACTGTCATTGCTTGCCAGCCATTAAAAACTATTTTCTGGTTACAGTAAAATCGCAATTGTCAGGCTTATTTATAAGTCAGGGTAAAAAAAACCAATAAAGGTAAAATTAACCCATCTCAAGTTAGGTTTAATTTACCCAATCTATATAAACATAAACAAAAATACTTTTAAAACATAATATTAAAAACTGGCCTAACTCTTGTATTGCTACTAGAGTATTAGATAGCTATCTAATGCATTATTACAATAATAGGAGTTTTAAATGGCTTGTTGGCGCTTTATTAGTAGTTTTTGGAGGGATTATGGCTGGATATCGTAAACTCTGGTGGGCATTAATCGCGGTTTTAGCAATTACCTTTGGTGTGCTGGGCTATTTTGGTGCAGAAGTTTACCGCTCTGCTCCACCTATTCCAGCTCAGGTAGTTAGCCAAGACGGTAAGGTATTAATGACCAATGAAAGTATTTTAGATGGTCAAACCGCTTGGCAATCTGTAGGGGGTATGCAGCTAGGTTCTATTTGGGGCCATGGTGCTTACCAAGCACCAGATTGGACTGCAGATTGGTTACATCGTGAATTACTGGCTTGGTTAGAGCTTGCCGCTCAAGATCAATATAACAAAGCTTATGACAGTTTAACGCCAGCTGAGCAAAATGGCTTACAGTTTGCGTTAAAAGAAGCTTATCGTACTAACACTTATGATAAAGCCACTGACACCCTAGTGCTGTCAAGTCGCCGTATACAGGCCATTGCAACAACTGCTGATCACTATATTAAATTATTTGGTAATGATCCGTCGTTAAGCGAAACCCGTGCTAACTATGCAATGAAAAACAACACCCTGCCTTCACTAGAGCGCAGAGAGCAAATGGTACAGTTTTTCTTCTGGACGGCTTGGGCTGCTTCAACTGAGCGTACTCCAGATGCAGCCACTTATACCAACAACTGGCCCCATGAGCCTTTAATTGATAATAAGCCTACAGCTGAAAACTTAGTTTGGTCTTTAATTAGTATTATTTTATTAATTGCCGGTGTCGGAGCCTTAGTTTGGGCTTGGGCATTCTTACGCAAGCACGATGATGAAGAGCCTGTGTCACCAGAGCACGACCCTATTGCAAGCCTTAAACTTACCCCCTCACAAAAGTCGTTGGGTAAGTATATAGTGGTGGTGGTTGCGCTATTTACTCTGCAAGTTTTCCTAGGTGGCTTTACTGCTCACTATACCATTGAAGGTGATGGTTTCTATGGTTTAAATACAACTGAATGGCTACCCTACAGCTTAGCTCGTACTTGGCATTTACAAGCGGCCATGTTCTGGATTGCTACTGGCTTTTTAGCCGCAGGTTTATTTTTAGCACCTATTATTAATGGCGGTAAAGATCCTAAGTTCCAAAAACTTGGTGTCGATGTTTTATTTTGGGCCTTAGTGGTTTTAGTGGCAGGTTCTTTTGCCGGTAACTACTTTGCCATTATGCAAATTATGCCGCATGAATATAGCTTCTGGTTTGGGCATCAAGGTTATGAGTACATTGATATTGGTCGCTTTTGGCAGATCATTAAATACATCGGCATTTTATTCTGGTTAGTGCTTATGCTACGCGCCATAGTGCCCGCCTTTAAAGCCCCAGGTGATAAAAACTTATTAGCCTTATTTGGTGCTTCGGTTATCTGTGTTGGTTTGTTCTATGGTGCTGGTTTATTCTACGGCGAACGGACTAACTTATCAGTAATGGAATACTGGCGCTGGTGGGTTGTTCATTTATGGGTAGAAGGCTTCTTTGAAGTGTTTGCTACTGTATCTTTAGCCTTTATTTTCCATAGTATGGGCTTAGTGTCACGCACTATGGCAACTAGTGCTAGCTTAGCCTCGGCATCCTTATTTATGCTAGGCGGTGTTCCTGGTACTTTCCACCACTTATATTTCTCAGGTACCACTACCCCGGTTATGGCCGTTGGGGCAACTTTTAGTGCCTTAGAAGTAGTGCCTTTAGTGGTATTAGGTTATGAAGCCTTTGAACAGTGGCGGATGAAAAACCGTGCGCCTTGGATGGCAGATTTAAAATGGCCATTAATGTTCTTTGTTGCCGTGTCATTTTGGAATATGTTAGGCGCTGGCGTGTTTGGCTTTATGATTAACCCACCTATAGCGCTGTATTATATTCAAGGCTTAAACACCACGCCAACTCATGCTCATGCCGCATTATTTGGTGTTTATGGCTTCTTAGCCTTAGGCTTCTGTTTATTAATATTGCGCTACATTCGGCCACAGTTGCAGTTTGACGAAAAGCTAATGAAGACCGCATTCTGGTGGTTAAACGTGGGCTTAGTATTAATGCTATTCACTAGTTTATTACCAATAGGCTTTATCCAGTTTTATGCTAGTGCCACAGAAGGCTTATGGTATGCACGAAGTGAAGCCTTTATGCAAAGTGATTTACTGCATACACTACGTTGGATCCGCACTATAGGTGACGTGGTCTTTATCATAGGTGCCTTAGCGGTAAGCTGGCAAATTGTTAAAGGGGTGTTTGACACTAAAGCAGCTAAGCAAATTAGCAGCTAAGTTAAACAAACTAATAAAAAGCACTACAGCTTTGCTGTGGTGCTTTTTTCGCTTTAGTTCGAACTGAATTTAGTTGTTCTATGCTTAATCGTTATTCAGCGCTTAACCGATAATCTACCTATTAATGGTTACATCGCTCCCCCCAAGATGGTCAATGTAAACCACAAATAGGTTTGATAAACTAAACAAAATAGTGATAGAGCTTGTTAAATATGAATATTGAATCTTATGCCGACTTAATCCGCGAAGCTAACGCTCAAACTGAACCACAACGCTTAATGTTTGTGTTTGCCAAAGCCGAATTACCTAAAGGCTACACTGAAGAGCAACAAAAAAGGTTTGCCCAGCAACAAGGTGGCACTTTAGCGCCTGTGCTTTGTGTTGATAAATTACCAGAAGAAATTGCAGACTTTTCAGTGCTGGTTGAAGAGTCTACTCATACCGGCATAGATTGGGATATCGCTTTTGTAGCAGCCTTAGGTGGCCGCGGTGGCTTTGCTCCCAACAGCGACGAAGCAGCACAACCGTTAAAAATGATGATGGAAAAAATTCAAAACGGTATGATTGCAGAGTTTTTAACCTTCAATAAAAGCGGTGAACTAGTCGCGCTGTACTAAGCTAACTAGAAAGTTGTAGAGCGCATACTAATGTGCCACTAATACACAGCAATCAACAATAATCTTTTAAAAGGGTGTTCAATATTCGGTGTCAGCTTGTTCACAGAATACCAAACCATTTATCTATTTCTTTAGGGTTTGTTTTTACAAACAAGTGAATAAAGAAGCCCACAACTAGATAGAAAATAGTAAGAATAAACGCACCTATAACACTAATATTATCGAATGCACCTTGAGGATAAATACTTATTGTAGCGATAAAACAAAACCCAATAAATAATGACCAGAAAGCAACTCTTTGATTACGACTCATAATTCAAACCCTTTGAAAATATATAACGCTCGCAGCACAGGCCGAAACCCGCGCAGCGGTTGAGGTCCAGGTCACGCAGTGGCCGTTTGTGACTGCGCTTGTTAGAGCTATGATTACCAGCCTTCTTTAAGTTTAAAGTCAGTTACAGTTATACCTGTAAAGCTGCATCGATACGTATAATTTGTCCATGCACCAAACCCATTTTGCAGTTTTGCTTTGCCATATACACGTTTGTAATCCAGTCCTTGTCGCTCAACTTCAGTGCTTACTATTTCAGCGGTATGAGTAGCTTGCTGCTGAACTTTTAGATGGCAAGCATCTACATACTCTTGACTGCCGCATCCCGTTAAAGATAACGCCGATATAGCAACAAATACGAAACTTCTCACATCTAACCAATTCAATTTTCTCTCCAAAATCCAAATTGCACAGTAGCTCTAACGATAAGCTTTGGGGCGGCCGGAACGCAGTGTAGGCCGTCCCAGCCGCGATAGCGGCGACAACAGCGCCTTGTTATGCTTCACTTACTGCCTTGCCTATATCTATAGGGGTCAAAGTCTTTTAGCACCTTGATGTTGCCAGAGGTAGGAGTTTGCTGATATGGAACAGTGCATGTAGTGACTGGCGTGCCGCCGGTTACGCTGGATGCGCCTGAAGCTCGATACTTGATGACTATACCGTGCCCACCATCCCGCACTCGGTAGTCTCGCGTTTCAATCACTGAAAAGGACTCTGGGTTAGCTAGGTCACGTTTGATAGCCTGCTCACAGAGCCTCCTAAGCTCTGCATTGCCCCCACATCCAGTCAAGATCATGGTGCCAGAAATTGTCATAGCGGTAATAAACTTGTTCATACCTTCCCCTTCTTGATGCTCACGCTTCAATAGCATAACGCCCAAATAACAGGGTAAAACTGGCTGGCTATAATGGCGACGAAGAAGCTAAAGCCAACTAGTTTTAGTCCTTGTTGATTTGCTTGTTAGCCGTACTTTGCGCACTATTATTCTTAACTTGTTTTACGTGATAAAACTCTAGCCAGCCTGCAATTCTAAATATTGCCATTGTTGCAGCAACAGCTGAAAAAACAGCATAAATAAAGAGAAAGTAACCAATAAAACTGCTGATAATTGAAATCACCTGAGAGACATCATATAGCCAAGGCGCCAAATCAAGTAAAAACCTCTGTACAAATAGCGGGCTATTGTAAATTGGTTGTGATTTACCAATTAGTGCCGCTACCAAAGCCAATATTTGCAATACAATAAAATGCACAAATGTTGCGTTAACAACGATAAATGGCGATTCTCCACCGTCTTTAGTTTTTCCAGATATACTGGCTCGAAACTTATCATCACCTAATGCTAACCAAATTGCATATCCACCTAGAGAAAAACCAATAATGTTAGGTAATACGGAAATTGGAATTTCAACCCAGTCATACTTTAACCAAATACCAGAGGATATTAGCGTAATGAATAAAGATGCATGCATATATGGTGAGCCAACAATAGACTTAAACCCACCATAAGCGATCCAATAGCGAGCAAATAACTTTCTTACACCTACATATTGCCCATTCTTTGCCATTTTAGGCTCCTGCTCTAGCCATACGCTTGACTTTATTAACTATAGTATTAGCCATAACGGCTAAAAAGTCTTTCGCTGTTATCTCACCAGGGACATACGAGCCTGCTTCAACAAAGGGGTGCTGTCTAGTGGATTTCTCTGCACGTTTACCATTTTTGTCATGCCCAATAGTTTTTACTTCACCATTCAGTTGAGCAATGCGGCCTAAGGCAACAGTCCTTTCATCAGCTTCAACAGATAATCCTTTTTGCGCTTTTAAAATAATTATTTCTTCTTCGACATTTTGTTGATTTAGTCTTTCAAGGACTTCATCTTCTAAATTTTCTAGCCCATCGGTATTTGGCCTGCGAAGTACTATTTCTAATTTATTAATTTGCTTTAATGAAAGAACAGATTCAAGCTGATCAGTACTTGGAACTAGAGTTAACTCAATAGTATTAAACTCTTCAATAATCGCTTCTGAATCAAATAAATTGCGAAAGTATATTTCTAGTATCTTAGGGCTTATTTGGCCAAACTTGTCTTTACATTCAATAACTAGATAGTGGCTTTCCGGCTAAAAAATAAAATTAAAACTGGTAAAGTTTGGTCTTAAGTCTTCTGGTATTTGTATTCTTTTAGTTTCGTCCTCTTCGGCAGCACGCAACTTTTCAATATTAAACCACTTTCCAACTTCAATTTTTGTAAATTTAGCAATCTCACCTGAAATACCTTTTAAAGGATCATCTTGAAGCGGCTCTATTTCAGTGAGGATGCAATACGTGTCACCTCTTAACTTGATTTGTCTTTTCAAATCAAAGAGGCGGTCAAATAAATCCACATACGTTTGAGGAGAGTGAGGGTGTGTTCTTATATTAAAAGCAGTATAGGAAACGGTTCTTTTTCTTGTCATTACTTTAATCCTTTATACAACTTGACTGCGAAACTTGTGGTACGGCTAACGCCTGGGTAATAGGCGAGAGCTTGCGAGCGTCCTAATTGACGCGTTTGTTAGCATTTTATGACCAGATGTACATGCTCGATTTTTTATTTAGAATCTTTAGCTCAAACGACTTAGTGCAAACACTATTAGCTATTCCATAGCAAACGTGCAACGGCAATAAATGCTCTTCTCTTGGGTGACAGTAACGAGCACCGGGGGCTTTTTCCCATTGGATAAATCTTTGTTCTCTTTCTTCTTCAGTAATACTACTGTTAGTGCAAGTCTCTAGCAACCACGCTTCAAAAGATTCATTTAAAGTTTTTGATTCACTGGTTTCAGATGAAAAAAATGCTTTCATATTATGAAAGGAGAAACCAGAACCAATTATAAGTAAATTTTCATACTCCAAGTCTTGGATTGCTCGCCCTATCCCGATATGAGCTGCTGGACTGAGATTATCGACAAGAGAGAGCTGAATGCACGGAATATCTGCCTCCGGGTACATGATTTTCAGAGGAATAAATAGACCGTGGTCAAAACCGCGCTGCTCATCAAGTTTTGCGGAAATACCTGAATGCTCCAGCCGCTTATAGGTCTGCTCCGCCAGTGATGGCTCTCCCTGACAAGGATAGGTAATACTATAAGACTTTTCTGGAAATCCATAGTAATCGTAAATAAGGGAAGGGTTGGCGCCCGAAGTAATGGTTGGGATTTTTTCTTCCCAGTGCGCACTTACCACTAAAATGGCTGATGGCTTACGCAAAATAGATGAGATTTTTTGCAAGCAATCAATCATTTCTTTATGCCCAACATCACCTAGAAGTGGCATCGGCCCGCCGCCATGAGACAAAAATAATATTTGAGGTTTAGTGTTCATCACGATCCTCTTAATAGGAGAATGCTAACGCCCAAATTTAGCGCGGAAAGCCGCGCAGCGGGTTGACGTCGCAGCCAGCGCTTTTTGCTGGCGATAAAATTTTTTTGTTATATTTCAAATCTACGGAGCTCAAACTCAAAATTATCGTCAACCTTGATACGCTTAACCAGATTTGCTCTATCAGGCCGATATTTTCTCCAATCCCATTCGCCATCTAAGAGTATGATATTAGTAAGTCCAAATTTCTGCAAGTCAGCCAACGAGTAGTCATACCCAACCGCTCCCTTGCCCAAAAAATTCTGAATATAATCCCAGAAATTAAATTTGGTCTGACCATAGATGGTAACTAGATTATCAATGCCGATATCTGAATAAAATTTAGTTTCCTGCTTCCGCATTAAAGTTATGTGAGTATTAAACATGTCGACAAATTCTTCTTCAACATCCCAATCGGATTGCCAAGCGCTCCCATGCCATACCAAAACCGAGTCTTTTCTTAAGTACTTTGTATGAGCAGCTGGAAATACGTAGTTTGCACAAGATGATGCACATACGCCATTAACTTCAACATCCAACTTGTTATCTTTGACCCAACGCCCTAAATCCATCCCCGCACCTATCTCACCGCCATTGCTGGTTATAACAAGACGACTTGGTTTTAATTCAGCATCATTAAGTAATGAGAAAATTGCGTTATTTGAAGCCTCAGTTATTTTGCCCTGATAAATGAGATTTCCGTTTTTGATACCAACATAAATTTCAGCATTTTGGCTACTTTCACCAGCATTATTTAAACTAGTACAACCAACGACCAGAAAAGAAAAAACTAAAACTAAATGCTTCACCAATCCTCCTTGAAATATAACGCTAAAGCGGTCAGGTGCAGCGCAATGTTAGCCAATGGCTTGGCATTTAGCGGCTCCAACGATTAGCTAACGACCCTTTCCAGCACAACCAGAAACTTCTCGGTTTCCCCGAAATTTTGTGCCGGGACCAAAATATTTCTGAGCCGCCACCCATCCTCAGCCTCGCGGTTTAGAGCGCTTTCCAGATCTGGATCTTTTCGACGGAAGAGTCCGTGACTATAGTCCAACGACAATGTCTTGTATTCATACTGGCTCATACGTTTCCCATTTCTTCATAGTCTAGAGCGTAATATTTTGAGGCGACTTCACTCCTTCTTTTTATTCTTCATGGCACGCGCTGAAAAAACGCCTGCGATGATGACGATAAAAACCACTACGATTGCACCTGCTACACCTGGGCTCATGATTACATCCTCCATTGGGTACGCGAGATCATCGCACAAAAATAGATTTCCAGTAATGGCTAACGCCTGAATTAAGCCGACTTGCTTTGGTGTAACGAAGCAAGTTCGGCTTGAACGAATTATTAGAGCCCACCGCGGCCTTTTCAGCCGAGGATATCTGCGCCCTTGTGGCCCTCTGTTACGCCCTGAACCAAGAGTACGTCGCCCTCTGTGTTATTGATTCGCAACGGGCGCGAATTGCCCTATAGGCATCGGACTCATACCAGCCTTGAGCCTGCTCCATGGAGGGGAATTCGATGACTACCAGATCGCCCGACCAGGCGCCTTCTAGCGGATGATACGGCCCGCCATGAACACGGTACTTGCCAGAGAAAGGCGCCAGCGTCTCGTCAATGCGCTGCAAATACTCTCTGATCTCGTCACCAAACCGGGTTTCGCGTATCACAGCTACGGCATATGCGGTCATAAACTGCTCCAATCATAGTGAATGTGTCAGTGCGCTCTAACGCCAGTGGTAATGGGCGGCAACGCAGCGAAACGCAATCTCGATAAGCGCCTTTGCTGGCCCGGAAGGTTTACGTCGCCCCTGCTCCCACTCTTGCAACGTGCGCGGAGAAATATGGAGTACCTCGGCAAACTCTCGCTGTGTAAGGCCAGTCTTACCGCGCGCCTCTGCGACCTCATTTGGCTCCACACGACTGACGCGCGCAGCGTTGCGCGCTTTCATTTCTTTAACAGATTGTAGCAGCTTGTTGCCAAGCTCCTCAGCACTCAGAGTCTCATTACTCATTTTCCAATACCTCACGAATCGACTTCAGGATGTGCGCGGGTATGTTCTCCTTGACGGCCTTCTTGTAGATCACCAACAACCAGATCTCACCATTTGCCAACTAGGCAAAGAACGCATTCCGTTCCTCCTCAGTCCAGATCCTTCTGGCATCTGCTTCGAATGTAGGGGTTTCGATGATGGAAAAAGACGCAGCTTAGACGGAAAAACAGTGCCAACTATCTTGAAAAACACCGGTGATGTTCCTGCCCTTCACCGAAGGCTTGGGCGTCGATGATGATCTATCAATTAGCAGCGTAGGTGTGCAGAAAGGGCTGGGTCATTACACAGGCGGCGGCGCGCATGGTTGGTATGAGCCGGGCCCAGATCAGTTACCGGCTCAAACGCAGGGGCAAGGCGTCCGGGCACGAGGCCCGGTCCTGAGCGATTGCGCTCAGGCGAGTTTGAGAATCGGCTTGACCACAACCCCCTTCTGGGAGTCTTCGAAAGCCTGGTTGATCTGGTCGAAGGGATAGAACTTGATCAGCTTGTCGAACGGGAACTTGCCGGCCTTGTAGAATTCCACCAGTTTGGGGATGAACACCCGTGGTACTGAATCCCCTTCGATAACCCCGATCATGCTCTTGCCTTCGGCCATCAGGTCATTGTGGACGTCGATGTTCATCTCCGGTGTCACCCCGACGATGGCGGCCTGGCCCAGGGGGCGTAGCGCATTCAGGCACTGCCGCACCACCGGCGGCACACCAGTGCTTTCCACCGCGTAGTGGGTCCCGCCATCAGCGGCCTTCCTGATCTCCCCCACCACATCCACGTTCTTGCCGTTGAGGGTATGAGTCGCCCCCAGCTCTCGGGCTAACTCCAGCCGGTTGTCGTGGACGTCAATGGCAAAGATCTGCTGACAGCCCGCAATCTTCGCCGCCATGATCGCGCTCAGCCCCACCGCTCCGCAGCCGTAGATCGCGATGGAAGTGCCGAACTCCGGCTTGAGGCGGTTAAGTACGGTGCCCGCGCCGGTCTGGATGCCACACCCCAATGGTCCCAGCAGCGCCAGATCCACGTCCTTGTCCACTTTAACCACGTTTCGCTCGTGGGCCACCACGTGGGTACCAAAGGACGACTGTCCGAAGAAAGTGCCCAGGTCGGTGTCGCCCTGGTGCAACCGATAGGTCTGGTCTTCCATGCGGCCGCCAAAGTTCAGGTCGTTAAATGCCGCGCAAACCGTGGGGTGGCCAGTGAGGCAATTTTCGCACTGGCCACAGTGGGCAAAAGACATCACGACGTGATCTCCGGCTGCCAAGCTGGTGACATTCTCCCCCACCTGCTCAACAATGCCTGAGCCTTCGTGGCCCAGCACAATGGGATAGGGTGAGATGGCGAGATCCCGGGCAACCGCGTCGGTATGGCAGACCCCCGTGGCAACCACCTTCACCAGCACTTCATTGGACTTGGGTCCGCTAAGGCGGACTTCCTCAATGCTGAAATCCTTACCCTGGGCATGGGTGACGGCCGCTTTTATTTTCATCGTGGTTTCCTCCGGTTGTGCAACGTGGCCTGAAACAGGCAGTTTGATGTTGTCTGTTAATTACTAGTCTAGCGCAATCATTGGACCACCAGCGCAAAACAAAGGGGACGGAGGGATTAAGCGTTGGCCAACACCTCTGGTGTTTTCCAGTCTATGCACTCCGATGACTCTAGATATTCGCGCACGATCTCAATTCTCTCCCACGGCTAACGCTGCCAGCAAGCGCGACGCTGTTTGGCGTCGCTTGACTGGCCTTGTTAGCAGCCTACACCGGACTTTCGCGGCTTGCCGCACTGGCAAACCCGAACAACGGCAAGCTGCTTTTAATTAAAAACTAAACCCGTTAACTGCGATACGGCGAGCCAACCGGAACCTGTAAAACTGTTAAGCGAAGCCACGAAGAACAACGCTACCGCCACCACCGTTTGCAGCAGACCGACAAACTGGCGAACATTAACTTTTTGCGCTGCCGCTATGAAAACCAAACGCGAGCAATGCCGGAATAAAACTACTGACTGAAACCGTTAAAACCCGAACACCTGCTAACGCTTGAGTTAAGCCGCGCCGCGAAGCGGCGTCGGCTTGAACGAATTGTTAGACATTATTTGCCGACTACCTTGGTGATCTCGCCTTTCACGTAGTGAACAAATTCTTCCAACTGATCTGCGCGCGAGGCCAAGCGATCTTCTTGTCCAAGATAAGCCTGCCTAGCTTCAAGTATGACGGGCTGATACTGGGCCGGCAGGCGCTCCATTGCCCAGTCGGCAGCGACATCCTTCGGCGCGATTTTGCCGGTTACTGCGCTGTACCAAATGCGGGACAACGTAAGCACTACATTTCGCTCATCGCCAGCCCAGTCGGGCGGCGAGTTCCATAGCGTTAAGGTTTCATTTAGCGCCTCAAATAGATCCTGTTCAGGAACCGGATCAAAGAGTTCCTCCGCCGCTGGACCTACCAAGGCAACGCTATGTTCTCTTGCTTTTGTCAGCAAGATAGCCAGATCAATGTCGATCGTGGCTGGCTCGAAGATACCTGCAAGAATGTCATTGCGCTGCCATTCTCCAAATTGCAGTTCGCGCTTAGCTGGATAACGCCACGGAATGATGTCGTCGTGCACAACAATGGTGACTTCTACAGCGCGGAGAATCTCGCTCTCTCCAGGGGAAGCCGAAGTTTCCAAAAGGTCGTTGATCAAAGCTCGCCGCGTTGTTTCATCAAGCCTTACGGTCACCGTAACCAGCAAATCAATATCACTGTGTGGCTTCAGGCCGCCATCCACTGCGGAGCCGTACAAATGTACGGCCAGCAACGTCGGTTCGAGATGGCGCTCGATGACGCCAACTACCTCTGATAGTTGAGTCGATACTTCGGCGATCACCGCTTCCCTCATGATGTTTAACAGCTTAATATAATGCAAAACGCACGCTTTCACTCTACTATGCGCGCCTTCTATCACGATTTTACATCTTGCTAAATTAACTCACATTTTTCGTTAAATCAATAACATCTTTGCTCTTTTGCGAAAAACCTTGGTGTGAAAGCGTGTTTTATGCCGCCTATTAAATTTGCAACATAAATTTAACCTAAAGCTGTATGTTTATCCAGTTAACGTAAAAATTGTATTGGAATTAAACTGAGTGATTAATGGGGTGTTATATATTAATAATAAGCAGCTGCTGGTAGGTATAATATATCAGGTATAAAAAAGCCCAGCGTTTGCTGGGCTTGGCTTATTTACTTGTCTTGTTGTAAGCGCATATGCGGGAACAAGATTACGTCACGGATAGACGCGGCGTCGGCTAGTAGCATAACTAAACGGTCTATACCTATGCCTTGGCCGGCTGTTGGTGGTAAACCATGCTCTAATGCGGTTACAAAGTCTTCATCGTAATACATGGCTTCGTCGTCACCGGCGTCTTTTTGAGCTACTTGCTCTAAGAAACGCGCTGCTTGATCTTCTGCATCGTTAAGCTCGCTAAAGCCATTACCTAGCTCGCGGCCACCAATAAAGAATTCAAAGCGGTCGGTAATTTCAGGGTTATCATCATTACGACGGGCTAATGGCGATACTTCTGCTGGGTATTCGGTAATAAAAGTAGGATGACGTAATTTCGTTTCTACTAATTCGTCGAATACTTCCATAAGAATACGGCCATGGCCATAATTGTCTTTAACTTCAATATTTAATGACTTAGCTAAAGCGGCAACAGCTTCACGGCTGTTTAACTGCTCGATGGTTAGCTCTGGATTATAGTGTAAAATAGACTCTGTCACTGACATACGCGCAAAAGGTTTACCAAAGTCAAACACTTCGCCTTGATATGGCACTTCAGTGCTGCCTAGTACGTCTAGCGCTAAGCCGCGGAATAACTTTTCGGTTAAGTCCATTAAGTCATTATAATCGGCATAGGCCCAGTAAAACTCTAACATGGTAAATTCTGGATTATGCCGTGTTGAAACACCTTCATTTCTAAAGTTACGGTTTAATTCAAATACCTTTTCAAAGCCGCCAACCACTAAGCGCTTTAAATATAACTCTGGCGCTATACGTAAAAACATTTGCATATCTAAGGCATTATGGTGGGTTTCAAACGGACGTGCCGATGCACCACCAGGAATGGCTTGCAGCATAGGGGTTTCAACTTCTAAAAAGCCTTCGTCATTAAAGAAACGACGGATATAAGCAACCGTTTTACTACGAATTAAAAAGGTATGGCGCGACTGTTCATTAGAGATAAGATCTAAATAACGCTGACGATAGCGCGCTTCATTATCGGTTAAACCATGAAACTTATCTGGCAATGGCCGCAACGCTTTGGTTAACAACCTGATATCACTTAACCATACTGTTAACTCGCCAGTTTGAGTTTTAAATAAATGGCCGGTCGCGCCAATAATGTCGCCTAGATCCCACTTTTTAAACTGGTCGTTATATACACCTTCTGGCAGGCTATCGCGGGCAACATATAGCTGAATTTTACCGCCCATATCGGCAATAGTGGTAAAGCTGGCTTTACCCATTATACGGCGGGTCATAATACGGCCACCTAGACTTACCGTTATTTTTTCTTGCTCTAGCTGCTCTTTGCTTAAGTGTTCGTATTTTGCAATAAGCTCACTTGATATGCTGTCACGACGAAAGTCATTAGGAAACATAAAGCCGGCTTCGCGCAGTGCTGCCAGCTTGTTTTTTCGCTCAGTAATCAGTTTATTTACGTCTTGGATTTCTGGTTGCGGTTGTACTGGTTCAGACATAGTGTTTTCCTGATTTAAAAGTGCACTGATTGCATAGTCTATAAAAGGTTTATAAGCCGGCTTTTAAGCTGGCTTGAATAAATTTATCTAAATCGCCGTCTAATACAGCTTGGGTATTACGTGTTTCTACACCGGTACGTAAGTCTTTAATACGTGAGTCATCTAAAACATAAGAGCGGATTTGGCTACCCCAGCCTATGTCTGACTTAGTGTCTTCTAATGCTTGTTTTTCAGCATTTTGCTTTTGCATTTCAAATTCGTATAACTTAGCCCTTAATTGTTTATAGGCATTGTCACGGTTTTTATGTTGTGATCTATCATTTTGACATTGCACAACGATATTAGTTGGTATGTGGGTAATACGTACGGCTGAATCTGTACGGTTAACGTGCTGACCACCCGCTCCTGATGCGCGATAGGTGTCTATGCGTAAATCGGCCGGATTAATGTCAATTTCTATATCGTCATCTATTTCTGGCGCAACAAACACCGATGCAAAAGAGGTATGTCGCCTATTGCCTGAGTCAAAGGGGCTTTTGCGCACTAAACGATGAACACCTGTTTCTGTGCGTAACCAGCCATAAGCATATTCACCACTAAATTTAATGGTACAGCCTTTAATGCCGGCGACATCGCCATCTGTTACTTCATAAATCTCTGGTTTAAAGCCTTTTTCTTCGCCCCAACGTAAATACATCCGCATAATAATGCTGGCCCAGTCTTGGGCTTCGGTGCCACCTGAGCCTGACTGAATATCTAAGTAACAATCACTGGCATCATGGTCGCCAGAAAACATGCGACGAAACTCAAGCTCGGCTAATTGCTGCTCTAATTCAGCTAATTCTGCCTTAGCTTCTTCAAAGGTTTCTTCGTCTTGCTCTTCAATAGCGAGTTCTAACAAACCGGCCACGTCTTCTAAACCTAAGTCTAGCTTATCAATGGTTTCAACAATTTGAGCTAAGGTTGAGCGCTCTTTACCTAAAGCTTGGGCTTTATCAGGGGTATTCCAGATCGCCGGATCTTCTAATTCCCGAGTTACTTCTTCTAAACGCTCTTTTCTGCCGTCATAGTCAAAGATACCCCCGAAGGATATCTGTGCGCTCTGTTAAATCTTTGATGCAGCTATTTATCGGATTCACTTCAAACATGTGCTAATTGTAACCTTGTAAGCAAGACTAAAAAATAAGCAGCAATTGTAGCAAAATTATTGGCAGCAGTGCAGCCATCTATTTAGCTATTTTCACTGGTATGCGAGGGTAAAGCTAAAATTTGTACTAAAACCAAACTTTGAAGGCTTATTTACTCTGTTATAGCAGCCATATGGCGAACAATTAACTGTAAGTTTTGCCGATCACGAAATTCATTAATATCTAACTGATAGGCTAATTTTACTTTATTGATATTAATATTAGGCCAAGTTTTATTATCGGCATTAAACCAAATAGCATCGACTAATTTACCATCAGAGGTTTGTAACATCATTTTTAAATGTTTATCTGCTAACATTTTTTGTGACATTAAACTAAATTCACCATCAAACACTGGCTCTGGAAAGCTTTGCCCCCAAGGGCCAGCGTCTTGCAATATTTGAGCAAAGTTAAGTTCAAAACAATCAGCCTCCAGTTCACCATCACTATAAATTATGGCCGTTAATTGCTCTGGGCTTAGTAGTTGTTTTGCCGTTAAGTTTAAAGCAACTTTAAAGGTATCTAAGCGGTCAGCATCAATAGTTAAGCCCGCTGCCATAGCATGGCCACCAAATTTTTTGATTAACCCCGGATACTGACTCGATATTTGCTCAAGTAAATCCCGAATATGTAAGCCAGCAATAGAGCGCGCTGAGCCTTTTAACTCGCCGTTATCACCTTGGGCAAAGGCAATTGTTGGCCGATGAAATTGCTCTTTAATCCTACCGGCTAAAATACCTATTACGCCTTGATGCCAGTCATGTTGATATAAACATAAACATTCCGGTAAATCTGTGCCGGTAAAAGACAGTTGCGATAAAAAAGCTTGTGCTTCAACTTGCATGCTTTGCTCAATAGCGCGTCTTTCTACGTTTAAGGCATCTAACTCGGCGGCATATTGTCTTGCTAAGCCAATATCAGAGGTTAGCAAACAGCTAATACCGATAGACATATCATCTAACCGACCGGCAGCATTTAACCTTGGGGCTAAGGCAAAGCCAAAATCAGCAGCCGTTAATTTTTCGGCGGTTCTGTTGGCAATATCAATTAAAGCCTGAATACCTGGGCGGCATTTACCGCTGCGAATACGCATTAGCCCCTGATGGACTAAAATCCGGTTATTACTATCTAAGGGCACTACGTCGGCGACTGTGCCTAAAGCAACTAAATCAAGCAGTTCTGCTAAATTTGGCTCGCTAATATTTTGCTTTGTAAAATACTGCTGCTGGCGTAAATGGCTTCGCAACGCCATTAATAAATAAAAAGCAACACCCACCCCTGCTAAAGCTTTGCTAGGAAACTCGCATCCAGGTTGATTAGGGTTAACAATAGCATCGGCATTTGGTAACTCGGCCCCGGCTAAGTGATGATCTGTTACTAACACCTTAACACCCGCTTGTTTAGCCAGTGCCACTCCCTCTATGGCAGAAATGCCATTATCAACAGTAATAATTAATTCGGCACCTTGGCCAACGGCTAGCTCGGCCATTTCTGCTGTTAAGCCATAGCCATATTCAAACCTATTCGGCACTAAGTATTCAACAAAGCGAAAGCCAAGCGCTTTAAG
This sequence comes from Rheinheimera sp. MMS21-TC3, assembly GCF_032229285.1. Lineage (NCBI taxonomy): Bacteria > Pseudomonadati > Pseudomonadota > Gammaproteobacteria > Chromatiales > Chromatiaceae > Rheinheimera > Rheinheimera sp. MMS21-TC3. Next base: position 1,245,213 of record NZ_CP135084.1, on the reverse strand, counting down.
TCCTAACGATAATACCGCTGTGCTAGTAGCGCCATCGGCATCAAAGTCTCCTACTATAACAATTTGCTGTTGAGCAGATAAAGCTTGCTCTAAAAGCGCCACTGCAGTATCTATGCCTTTTAATGCTTGAAAAGGCAATAAACCCGCCGCACTGCGCTGAAGTTCATCTAGGGTTTTAATCCCTCTACTGGCATAGATCCGCTGTAAAACCGGATGGATATTGTCAGCTAACGGCGGCAGTACTTTAGGCAGCTGACGTTGTACTATCTGCCTTTTTACTACAGACATTTAACCTACCCTTGTTTTAATTGAGCTAATAATTGTGCTAACGGCTGATAACCCGGAATTAACCGACCACTTGGCAGCACTATTGCCGGAGTACCGCTAATACCAAAAGATTCACCGAGTTGATACTGCTGTTTAACTGAGTTGCTGCACATAGCCGGTGCCACTTTATCGCCTCTTTTCGCTGCATTCATTGCCGCTTTACTGTCTTTACTGCACCAAATATGCTGCATTTGTAAGAAAGTGGCAGATTGCTCACCACCACGAGGGAAAGCTAAATAGCGCACACTGATGCCCGCATCATTATAAGCTTGCATATCATTGTGTAATTTACGGCAATAACCACAAGTTGGATCCGTAAACACATCTATAATGTATTTTTCATTCTTAGCTTTATATAGGATCCCTTGATCGGTTATGCCGGCTAATTGCTGTTTAATAAAAGGTTGCATTAGGCTATCGTTTACTAACTCACGCTTAGTTAAATCGTATATTTTTCCGTCAACAAAAAACCGACCATCTTTAGAGCTAAAATATAAACCTTTATCAGTAAACACTTGTAATAAATCGGCAACAGGTGACTCTGAAATTGCCTTCACATTTAAGTTTAATAAACTAAACTGCTGCTGAACTTGCTGATAGTCGTTGTTTTCTGGTGCTGGATTATTAGCATTCACTACCGCAGAATTGATAAGACCAAAAGCAATTAAAGCCAACATTAATTTGTTCATAATTTTCCTATCATACATTTTAGCACTGTGCTGTAAGTGCTATTGAGGCGCAATATGTTCAATTGTACCCTATTAACCTAACGAGTTAACCCCGTGGGTGATGCTGTTGATGTAAACTTTGTAATCTTGCTTGCGCCACATGGGTATAAATTTGGGTTGTCGATAAATCGCTATGGCCTAGTAGCATTTGTACTACCCGCAAATCTGCACCATGATTTAGTAAATGGGTAGCAAAAGCATGCCGTAAGGTATGCGGCGATAATTCACTATTTACGCCAGCTACCTTTGCATAAAACTTAATACGATGCCAGAACGTTTGCCGCGTCATTTCTTGCGCTCGACTACTTGGGAACACCACTTCTAATGACCTGCCTGCTCTTAAACTTGGCCGTACTTCAATTAAATAGCGGTTTAACCAGTGCAAGGCTTCTTCACCCATAGGTACTAGTCGCTCTTTGTTGCCCTTACCTCGCACTCTAATTAAACCATGTTGCAAATTAAGCTGTTGCATAGCTAAGCTTGTCAGCTCTGACACCCGCAAGCCACTAGCATATAATATTTCTAACATGGCTTTATCGCGAAACTGTATTATCTCGCTGATATCAGGTGCATTAAGCAATAACTCAACATCATGCTCGGACAAGCTTTTAGGTAAACTTCGACCAATTTTCGGGTTTAAGGTTTGGGCCAATGGATTATCTAAGATCCGTTGTTGTTGATGTAAAAATGCATAAAACTGCCGCAAACTACTTAAAGCGCGAGAAGTACTGCGAGGGCTAAACTGCAAATCAACTCTTTGGGCTAAATACTGATTAATTACAGCACTATCTACAGCCGTTAATAACAGTTGTTGTTTGGCTAAAAAAAGAGCGAATTTTGTTAAATCAGTGCCATAGGCGTTGAGCGTATGTTGACTTAAGCCTTTTTCTAAAAATAAATGCTGTAAAAATTCAGCAATTATTGCTAAGTCTTCTGGATGCGGCTTAGCTTGCTTAGCCTTAGTTAAGCTGTTTTTTTGATCCGTTTTCATCCTGCTATGTTACCTGAAGCTATAAATAGCGCCAAGTCAGGATTTTGCCACGCTTTGGCTTCTGTTACACTAGCGCTGCATAATGATTACTTTGTTATTTTAATTACTTTTAACTTGGCCAGCTTGCGAGAACAGAATGAAAATCGGTTTATTTTATGGCTCAACTACTTGCTACACCGAAATAGTTGCAGAAAAAATTCAGGCATTAATAGGCGCAGAGCATGTAGAACTATGTAATATTAAGCAAGTTCCCTTAGCTAAAATGGCCGACTATGACATTCTTATTTTGGGTTTATCAACTTGGGATTTTGGTGAAATTCAAGAAGATTGGGAAGCGCACTGGCAAGATATTTCAGCTATTAATTTAACCGATAAAATTATCGCTATTTATGGCATGGGTGATCAAGTTGGCTATGCCGAGTGGTTTATTGATGCCGTTGGTATGTTGCATGACGAAATAGCGCCACAAAATACCAAACGGATTGGCTTTTGGTCTACTGAGGGCTATGACTTTATTGCCTCTAAAGCCATGACTGAAGATGGCGAATGGTTTTATGGCTTAGCTCTAGATGACGATAATCAATATGAATTGACCGATCAGCGCTTAAATGACTGGATTAACCAGATTTTAGAAGAAATTAGTCAGTTACTCTAGGCCGCTTAATAGCATCTGGAAACTTCAGATAAAAAGCGGCTAATAACTGTTGATACTCAGTGCTGTAGCTACCATCTAGATTATGGATCAACAATTGGCTATGGACAGCTTGTACCTTGCTGGTGCAGGTGGGCACTAAGCTAATTAAACTGCGATGAGCTTTATTTTGCTTTGTAAACACAACACAATGTTGTTGCAACTGCCAACCTAAACTTTGTGCTAACTGAATAAATTGCGCTATACCCTGATACGGCAAAACTAAAGCGAATACTCCCTGAGCATCTAGCAAGCTGGCAGCTTTTTTTAGCAAGCTATTAAAGGGTAAACTATCGGTATGTCTTGCTAACTGACGCCCAGATTGTTTAGCCGGCATTGAATGTTGAAAAAAAGGTGGATTAGACACAATTAAACGGTAACGTTCTGTAGGCCGATAGGCTAGAATATCGGCCGTGATTAAGCTAATGCTGTTTGGCCATGGGCTTAAGCTAATGTTTTCACGCCCTTGCTCTGCTGCTGCAGCGTCAAGCTCAATAGCAGTAATGGGTACTAAGCCTTGGCTACGTTGCGCCAGCATAAGACTAATTAAGCCGCTACCCGCGCCAATATCAAGAATATTACCTTGAGTAGGCAGTGGCGACCAAGCACCTAATAATAAACCGTCAGTGCCTACTTTCATCGCACAACGGTCGTGAGCAATATAAAACTGTTTACACTGAAAACCTGCTGACATCAGCACCTCCGGCCGCTAGTTTACGGCCTGAAGATGTAACTGTCACTGGCTAGCAACTTTTTGTTAAAGGATACATTATGAACTTTGCCGATTTTCAACTAGACGATGCGCTAAATCGTGCTATTTCTACTCGAGGCTATGAAGCGCCAACTATGATCCAAGAAATGGCCATTCCATTAGCGCTAGACGGCATAGATTTATTAGCTAGCGCACCTACTGGAACCGGAAAAACCTTAGCTTTTGTATTGCCAGCCATTCAATATTTATTAGACTTTGGCCGCAAAGATCCAGGTTTTGCTCGGGTTTTAGTGATGACACCCACCCGTGAGTTAGCCTACCAAATTTATAATGAGTTTAAATTTTTTAGTCAGCACACTACGCTAAATGTTGGCGTCATTACTGGTGGTATCAATTATGGCAGCCACAAAGACACCTTAGAAAAAAACAATGATATTTTAATAGCAACACCCGGCCGATTAACAGAATATTTAGATGAAGAAAGCTTTCAAGCCGATGAAGTAGAACTGCTTATTTTAGATGAAGCCGATCGGATGCTAGACATGGGTTTTGTTGGCGAGATGAATCGGATTATTTTAGAGGCACGGCGGCGTAGGCAAACTTTTTTATTCTCTGCTACTTTAGAAGGTGCAGCATTAGAGCGCTTTGCCTCACACGCATTAAAAGAGCCTAAACGCATTGAAGCCATTCCGTCACGTAAAGAAAATGCCAAAATATTACAATGGGTTCACTTAGCTGATGATGCAGAGCATAAGTTAGCCTTATTAATTCATTTGCTGCAACAAGACGATGTTACTAAAGCTATTGTCTTTATTAAAACTCGAGAGCGTTTAGCCAGTTTAACTGGTCAATTAGAAACGGCAGGCTTACGCTGTGCTTGGTTACAAGGCGAAATGCCACAAGACAAACGGATGCAAGCAGTTGAGCGTTTTAGCAGCGGCCGAGTATCTATTTTGTTAGCAACAGATATAGCTGCTCGTGGTTTAGATATGGATGATATTAGCCATGTTATTAACTTTGACATGCCCCGCACAGCCGATATTTATGTTCACCGTATTGGCCGTACTGGGCGGGCTGGCAAAAAAGGCATTGCAATTTCATTAGTTGAAGCCCACGACATGGCTATATTAGCTAAAGTAGAGCGTTATACTGAGCAACGTTTAAAAGCACGAGTTATTGAAGGATTAAAACCTAAACATAAAGCGGCCAAGATACCGGTTAAAAAGAAAAAAGTAGCCAAGAAAAAAGCAGCTAAAAAAGCTAAGAAGTAATAACTGCTACACCCTCTACTCTTTGCAGCTGCCACTTAGTAAGGGCAGCTGCTATCGTTTTTTATTCAGCTATAGTGTAATTTATACTTAAAACTGCTATTGATAAACACGCAGGTTTTATTCCCCTAATGGAGCTGTTTAATGGATAAGCGTCAATTTATTAAAAGCTGGGCTGTTGTCACCAGTTTATTACCTTTAGCCAGTTGCGCCAATGTATTTGCAGCCGGCAATAACCAACCTAATCAGTCTAGTTTAGCCAATAAACAATTATTACCTGTCGCAATAAATCCTGGCGATACCGTCGCTTTAGTTAGCCCCTCTAAAGCCACCGACAATTTACTTGATGTGCAAATAGCTACCGAAGTAATGCAAGCCTTAGGCTTAAAAGTAAAAATAAGCCAACATTTAACCTCGCGCCGTGGCCACTTAGCCGGCACCGATCAACAACGCGCAGACGATATTAACGCTATGTTTGCTGACACTGAAGTAAAAGCCATTATCTGCCTACGCGGTGGCTCTGGTGCTGCCCGTATCTTGCCTTTACTTAATTATGCCCTAATTAAACAACACCCTAAGATTTTATTAGGCTACTCTGATATTACCGCTCTACACAATGCTATTCATGCCCAAACAGGCTTAATTAGCTTTCATGGCCCTAATGGAACGGGTAGTTGGAACAGCTTTAATGCCGATCAATTTAGACGAGTATTTTTTGAACGCGAATTAATGCACTACGAAAATGTAATTGAAGCACGAGATGAGTTAGCCCCAAGAACTAATCGCATTATTACCATCAGAGGTGGCAAAACACAGGGCGAGATTATTGGCGGTAACTTAAGCGTGCTTACTTCTTTGGCTGGCTCGCCTTATTTGCCAGATTTTAGTAATAAAATTTTGTTTGTTGAAGATGTTCAAGAAGCCCCTTATCGTATTGATCGTATGTTAAGTACCTTAAAATTAATGGGTGCTTTGGATAAATTAGCAGGCTTTATTTTTGGTGACTGTACCGGATGTAATCCTATAGGTGGTTATGGCTGGTTAACTATGGATCAAATTTTTGACGACCATATTAAACCCCTAAATATTCCAGCCTATCGTGGAGCTATGATTGGCCATATTAAACAACAATTTATAGTCCCTGTAGGGGCCAAGGTGGAAATGGATGCCGATAAGGGTAGCTTTACACTCCTGCAATCGGTATTTCAATCGATATAATTTATCCGTTTATAGGGATAACTACCCTTTTAACAAGTGGAATTACTATGCGTCGTATTTTTGTTATTAGCTCTATTATTATTTTGGCTATTATTGGCCTAATTAGCTTGGTGTGGCAGCCTATTTTATGGGCCTTAATCATAATTATCCCATTAATTATTAGAGGCATAGTAGATATTTTCCAGCGTCATCACAGCTTATTGCGCAACTATCCTGTTGTTGGCCATGGCCGTTGGACTATGGAGTTTATTCGTCCCTTTGTCCGCCAATATTTATTTGAATCTGAAACCGATGGTGCGCCAATTAACCGTATGCATCGCTCAGTAATATACCAGCGAGCAAAAGGCAGCTTAGACTCTATCCCTTATGGCACTAAATTAGATACTCAGCGGGTCGGATATGAGTGGATTGGCCATTCTTTGGCAGCTAAACATCATTGTGCTCATGATCCTGTCACAAGAGTGACAGTAGGCGGCCCCCACTGTACTCAACCTTATGATGCTAGTATCTTTAATATTTCTGCTATGAGCTTTGGTGCCCTTAGCAGCAATGCGATTCGAGCCTTAAATAAAGGCGCTGCCTTAGGCGGATTTTATCATAATACTGGCGAGGGCAGTGTTAGCGACTATCACTTAGAATTTGGCGGTGATTTAGTCTGGCAAATAGGCACTGGCTATTTTGGCTGTCGTGATGCTAAAGGCAATTTTGCACCTGAAGCATTTCAAAAAGTAGCCACTAAACCATCTATTAAAATGATAGAAGTTAAATTATCTCAAGGTGCTAAACCGGGGCATGGCGGCATTTTACCTGCTCATAAAAATACTAATGAAATTGCCCGTATTCGCTTAGTCCAGCCTAATACCCAAGTCGACTCTCCGCCAAGCCATAGCGCTTTTAGCACGCCAAAAGAAATGCTGCACTTTATTCAGCAACTACGAGAATTATCTGGCGGTAAACCCGTTGGCATCAAGCTAGCTATTGGCCGAGTTAGCGAGTTTATTGCCCTTTGTAAAGCTATGGTAGAATTAAATTTAGCACCAGATTTTATTACAGTCGATGGTGGCGAAGGTGGTACAGGTGCCGCCCCTTTAGAGTTTGCTAACTCAATTGGCATGCCGTTACGGGAAGCCCTGGTTTTTGTTTGTGATGTATTAGTTGGTTTTAACTTAAAACAACATATTAAAGTTATTGCCAGTGGCAAAGTTTTTACTGGCTTTAATATTGTAAAAAACATAGCTGTAGGTGCCGATATTTGTAATAGCGCGCGGGGCATGATGGTTGCTCTTGGCTGCATTCAGTCTTTAGAGTGTCACACTAATAAATGTCCCACTGGCGTTGCCACCCAAAATCCTGCTTTGGTTCGAGGTTTAGTTGTTGAGTCTAAAGCCGAGCGCGTTGCTAGGTATCATAAAGAAACCGTTAAAGCCAGTATGGAGATGATTGCAGCGGCGGGATTACGCCATATGTCTGAGTTAAATCGATCTCACATCTTCCGCCGCATAAGTGAAACAGAAGTTAGGCGCTTTGATCAAATTTATAATAACTTATTGCCAGGTAGTTTATTAAACGGCTCGGCACCCGATAAGTTTGAGCAAGGCATGCGTGAATCTAGTGCTGAAAGCTTTATGCCTATACAGGTTTTAGAGCAAACTAAGCAAGGCCTAACAGCGGTTAATTAACCGCTGTTATTATAGCGTAGCTAATTGCCATCTCTTAACCGCTATGCCAAGAGTTACTCTTCGTTATGGCGCAAAAACACATAGTCTTTGTCTGTAGACTGCTCTGCGCTAAAGGCATAACCTGCAAGATTGAATTGTTTTAATTGTTCAGCAGAGGTCACTCTTTGCTGTATAGCATAGCGCGCCATAAGTCCCCGAGCTTTTTTTGCATAAAAACTAATAATTTTATACTGACCATTTTTAAAGTCTTTAAACACTGGCGTGATTATATTAGCCTTTAATAGCTTAGGTTTAACCGCTTTAAAGTACTCTTGCGAAGCTAAGTTAACTAGAGTCTGACTGTTTAAGCTTTCTAACTGGTTATTTAATTCTTTTGTGACAGTGTCGCCCCAAAATTCATATAAATTTTTTCCAACGTTATTCTCTAGTTTAGTACCCATTTCTAAGCGATAAGCTTGCATAAGATCCAGTGGCCGCAGTACCCCATATAAACCACTTAAAATACGCAAATGCTGTTGCGAAAAATCAACATCTTCTGCTGATAAGCTTGTCGCATCAAGCCCTTGATACACATCACCATTAAACATAAACAAAGCAGCTTTTGCATTATCTAAAGTAAAGGGAGGTTGCCATTGGCCAAAGCGGGCTGCATTTAGTCCCGCTAACTTATCGCTAATGCTCATTAATGAGGCTAATTCAGTAGGCGTTAACTGCTGGCAAATTTTAACTAACTGTTTGGCTTGGTTTAGCAAACTTGGCTGAGTAAAAGCATATTGCTCAGCTAACGGCGTTAGATCTAAATCTTTAGCCGGTGATACAACCATTAGCATAATAAAGTCCTATTTTAATTTAAATAAATTACGGGTAATGCTGATATTAACTTACTAAGCCTTTGTTGTTGAGCAACCGTTAAGTCGGTGGTATTAAGGCTAGCTAGTAATGCTTCTGTGAGTTGTTTTAGCGCTTTATGGCCGGGCACTTCTGTTAATACCTGCAATAGACTTAAGCTATTTTTAACATTATAGGGGATCAGTAAAAAAGCTTGCCGCAGCTTAACTAAAGCTGATTTAACCTGCCCTTCTTGAACATCTGCTATTCCAGCTTTATGCCAGTCATGACTTTTGCTTTTAAACTTTTGATACTGTTCAAGCAGCAATTTAGCTTGTAAGTCTTGCCAATTGGCTCTATGCGGATCTATAGCAAAGGTGGAACCTTGTAATTGCCGAATAATCTTATCTGCTAAGTTGGTATCAGCAAAAGCCAAACATAATAAGCTGTAGTCAAAATAGGCCGTTTTACTAATAGTGACATTATCTAAACTTAGCTGTAAGCGCTGGTAATCTCGTAACGCTTTATCCATATTGCCGTTTAGAATGAGTAACCTTATTTGTAATAATGTTATATCACAGCTTAAGTTCAGCGTTTGTAGCTTTTGCGGCATACTTGCTAAGGCATCTTCGGCTTTTTTTAACACTTGATTAAAACTAGCAATATCTGCCTGAGCCGCTTTATTAATTAATAATCGACTAAGCTGCAGGTAGTACTCTGGGTTATCAAAACCAGAAAAACGATATTGTTGAATTAATTTCTGCCAGTAATCACAGGCTTTATCATAATCTTGTACTAGCTCATGGCTAACGGCAACTAGGCAATGGGCATTAACATTATTTGGCTGTAAACGAAGTAAGTCGGCTAATAAAGACTGGGCTGCACTCACCTTAGATTGTGTTAGGTGCAACTGGCACAGCCACTGCAAAGCTTCTGGTTTAGCCTGTTCTTGCTCAATTAATTGGTTTAATAGCGCTTCGGCCGATTCTACTTCTTGTAATTGTACTAAAGATGCAGCTAAGCCAAGCTTAGCCCAAGTAAAATCTCGCTGTTGTAATATTTTATGGTACAGCTGTTTAGCTGCAGCAAACTGCTGTTGAGCTAATAATATTTCCCCTTTATAGCGTAACGCTAGTAATGCACTAGTGGCTGCCGATTTAATAACACTATCTAGTTCTTGATGAACCTGCTCTAGATGCTGTAACTCTAGCGCTTGATATACTTTGCGCAAGCTGGACCTTTGCTTCCATGCTTGAGCTAAACATTTTTCTAATTTTATGTAAGAAAATGGTTTAAGTATAAAGGCATCTGGCTGACCTTGTAGTAAAGCTAGTTCCGCTAACTGTACCGGTTCATCATTAATAAGCACAAAACAACAGCTGTACTTTAATAGCTTTTGTTGCAATAAATTAGCCTGTAATTGCAAGCCATTTTGATTGTCACCTATTTGAAAATCTGCGACTATAAAATCAAATTTACTCTGCTCCGCTGCTTGTAAAGCTAAGTTAGCATCAGCTACAGCCGTTATTTGGCTAAAGCCTATCTGTTGCAGCATACCTTTAATAGATACGCGCACAGAGGTGTTGTCTTGTACTAATAAGATTTTTTTACTATTGTAAAAGCTGTCTTTAAAGATCATTTTGACTCATCTTTTATCTTATTTAGCGATAATAGCATACTGCACCTAACCCCAGTAAAAATGGCAATATAATAACTAAGCTGCCGGCACGCAATGCCTTTATAATTAAATTACAGATTAAGCATATTTATGTTGTGTTTATATCATCTAATCAGCTAGTTTAGGTGTTTCTTTCTCTTTATTCTTGGTATTTAAGCATGCAGATAGATTTATTAACCCAATTAAAAGCCGTAACAACTGTCGTTGTTGACAGCGGTGATTTGACTGCCATTGAACAATTTAGACCCATTGATGCTACCACTAATCCAAGCTTACTACTTAATGCCAGTCAATTAGACTTTGCAAAACCCACTCTAAAGCAAGCGATTATTTATGCTAAATCTAAGCATAATAACCCTAAAGACCAATTAAATTTAGCTTGTGATAAATTTGCGGTAGATATTGGCACTGCTATTAGTAAGTTGATACCTGGTAGAGTTTCAACCGAAGTAGATGCTAGGTTGTCATTTAATACTGCAGCCACTATTGAAAAAGCTAAAAAACTAATAGCCTTATACCAAGAAAATGGTATAGCCGCAGAGCGCATTTTAATTAAAATCGCATCAACTTGGGAAGGGATCCAGGCTGCGCGCCAACTTGAGCAACAAGGCATCCAGTGCAACCTAACTTTATTGTTTCATTTGGCACAAGCTAGAGCCTGTGCTGAAGCTAAGGTGTTTTTAATTTCGCCTTTTGTTGGCCGCATTTTAGATTGGCACAAAGCCCATACTCAGCAAGACTATACAGCAGAAACTGATCCTGGGGTGTTATCGGTACGAGAAATATACCAGTTTTATAAAAGTCATGACTTTAACACTATAGTTATGGGTGCGAGCTTTCGTAATATAGACGAGGTACTAGCTTTAGCTGGCTGTGATCGCTTAACTATTAGCCCAAGCTTACTAGCAGAGCTGGCGAAAAAACAAGGTAAGTTACAAGTACATTTACAGCCTAATGTCACTAAAACTGCCGCGCCTCACCCTATGACAGAAGCAGAGTTTCGCTGGGCACTGAATGATGATGCTATGGCAACCGAAAAGCTAGCCGAAGGGATTAGAAAGTTTGCAATTGACCAAATTAAGCTAGAAAAATCAATTCAAGACACACTTTAACCAAGCATCAAATAGCAACTTGTATTATTATAGCCAGTCGTAATTTAAGGGAGTGATTTATGTCGGGTAATATTTGGTCTGCACTGGCCAGGCAGGCTAAACAGCAAGGATCTTTACGTCAAGCCTTTACTGATGATCCTAATCGAGCTGATAAATTTAGTGTCACCGCCGGTAATATCGTACTTGATTATTCGAAAAATTTAATAGACCAGACCAGCTGGGCACTATTGCAAGACTTAGCCCAGCAAAGTTCAATAAAAAGCACCTTAGCGCGGATGTTAACTGGAGATAAAATTAATATCACCGAGCAGCGCGCTGTCTGGCATATGCTATTACGTAAAAAAGATCTAACTGCTCTCACCCCTGAACAAAGTGTGGTTGCTAATGACATTTTAGATTGTCGCAACAAAATGGCTCAGTTAGTTAAACAACTGCATGCTAAAGAATACCTAGGCTATACTGGTCAAGCTATCACTGATGTAATTTGGATAGGAGTTGGTGGCTCTTTGCTTGGCCCCCAAGTGGCGGTAGAAGCCTTAACGCCTTATCACTGTAAGCATATTAAGCTACATTTTGTTGGTAATATAGATCCCGTTGTAGTGCACGATGTATTAGCAAAGTTAACGCCGGCAACAACTTTAGTTTGTGTGGCTTCCAAATCCTTTGGTACCGAAGAAAGCATCATTAATGGCTTAATGGTTAAGCAATGGTTTACTGATCATGGCGCTAATACGGCAGCTATTAGCCAACATTTTTGGGCAGCAACAGCCAATATTGCAGCGGCTACTGAATTTGGCATAGCCGAGCAACATATTCTCCCGCTATGGGATTGGGTTGGCGGTCGCTTCTCAGTTTGGTCTGCTATTGGTTTACCGGTTGCCATTATGGTGGGTAATGATCAGTTTAATGAGTTTTTAGCCGGCGCTGAGGCAATGGATCAGCACTTTATTGAAACACCTTTTGCCAGCAATATGCCGGTTATTCTTGCATTATTAGGTATTTGGTATGTCAACGGTTTTGGTTGTCAAAGCCAAGCTATATTACCGTACAGTCATTATCTGCGCTTACTTCCTAGCTATATTCAACAATTGGATATGGAGTCTAATGGCAAAAGTATAAAACTAGATGGTCATAACGTAAGCTATGCCACAGCTCCAGTAATATGGGGCGATGCCGGTACTAATGGTCAGCATGCTTATCATCAATTATTGCATCAAAGTGGCTTAATTGTTCCAGCTGATTTTATTTTACCCATGCAAGCACAACACCAACACAGTGAGCAGCATCAGCGTTTAGCGGCCCATTGCTTTGCTCAAACACAAGCCCTTATGCAAGGTAAAACCTTTACCGAAGCCTATCAAGAATGTTTAAGTGAAACTAACAGCCCTGAACAGGCAGCCGCTTTGGCGGTGCATAAGGTTTCAGCAGGCAACAAACCCAGCAATACCCTATTGTTACCCACGCTTTCCCCTTATTATTTAGGTAGTCTTATTGCTCTTTATGAACATAAGACTTTTTGCCAAGGTGTTATTTGGCAAGTAAATTCATTTGATCAATGGGGAGTAGAGCTAGGTAAACAGTTATCAAAGCCTATTTTACAGGCGTTAAATGGTAGCTCTAGCCAAAGCTTAGATTGTTCTACTCAAGGCTTAATTCGTCGCTTTTTAGCCGCGACTAGTTAAAGGGTTTGTATTTCTTAGGTTTTTAATTAGCTAGCTGTCATTTAGTTGTCACTTTATTGTTTTAATATCGTCAAAAGTATGCTAAACATTTTGTTGACAATAACAACTATCAGAGAGGCCAATAATGGAAAGCTTCGAAGACTTACTGAATACGTTGGAACGGCCAGCTGTTAAACCGCAAGCCGTAAAGCAAAAATGGCGCGAAATAGAATTGTTAAAAGAGCGCCAACGTCTTAAACAAGAACTGGCAGAATTAGATTGGACACTAGAGTCTGCATTAACTGATCTGGATATTTAACTATAATTCAATAAAGCATCACTAAAGCGTTAGGTAAAATACAACCTAGCGCTTTTTATTACCATTAAACTACTTATTTTAATACTGTAGGTAATTGCCAATTTATGGCTGTTTTACCCTGTTGCGATAGATATTGATTAGTTTGTTTAAAATGATTACAGCCGAAAAAACCTCGATGAGCAGATAAAGGTGACGGATGCGGTGCCGTTAAAATTAAATGGCGCTGACGGTCTATTAACTTAACTTTCTTTTCTGCATTGGCTCCCCAGAGTAAAAACACTATACCTTCACAATGCTGATTAATCTGTTCAATAACATGATCAGTAAAGCGCTGCCAACCTAACTTTTTATGTGAGTTAGGTTTAGTTGCTACAACAGATAATACCGTATTAAGTAATAAAACCCCTTGTTCTGCCCAAGCGGTTAAATGGCCATGCTCTGGTATAATAAAATCGTCATACTCTAGTGCTAACTCTTTATAAATATTTCGCAAAGATGGCGGTATTTTTACACCTGACCGAACAGAAAAAGCTAAACCATGGGCTTGATTAGGGCCATGGTAAGGATCTTGACCTAAGATCACCACTTTAAGCTGGGCTAAATTAGTCAGTTTAAAGGCAGCAAACATATCACTTTGTGGTGGATAAATAACCTGACCTGCAAGTCTTGCTTGCTGTACTTTTTGTAATAGCTGAACAAAGTACTCTTGTTGCTTTTCTGCGGCTAATAGTTGCTGCCAAGACATTAAGCAGGCTCCAAAGCAGTCAAAATTAAGCGTAAAGCGGCAAAGTCTGCAGCAATATCAACACTTAAACTTTGTTCTACAGCAGATCGCGCTAAGGTTTCAGGCAAGCCTATAGGTGTGCCTAGTATATTTTCAACTTGCTCTTTAAATTTAGCCGGATGAGCTGTACCAAGAAAAACACCCACTTCATCATCAGCCAAACTGCGCTTTAACGCTTTGTAAGCAACAGCAGCATGTGGCTCACTCGTATAACCCGCTTGCGCAAGTTGCTTAACACCCAGTTGAGTATCGTCTTCATCTACAGCAAAGGTTTCAATATCAGATCGTTGGATTACCCCTTGTGCTAACAGTGCCTCTATCCGCGGCCAGTTATTCGGCGCACTAACATCCATTGCATTAGACAAAGTGGCAACCGTTGGTTTTGGCTGCCACTGACCACTGCGCCAATAACGTGGTACGGTGTCATTAGCATTTGTAGCGGCTAATAATCGCTTAATAGGTAAACCTAAGGCTTTGGCAATTAAACCTGCGGTTAAATTACCAAAGTTACCACTTGGCACTGCAAAAACAACCTGATTACGCTGAGCAACAGGCAGTTGTGCTACAGCTTCAAAGTAGTAACAAACTTGAGCAAATAGTCGGCTAATATTAATAGAGTTAGCTGAATTAATATTTAACTGTTTGACTAAATCTGTTTGTTCAAATACTTGTTTAACTAAGGCTTGGCATTGATCAAAGTCACCATCTACGGCAAGGGCAGTAATATTATGACCTAAAGTTGTAAACAGCTTTTCTTGCAAATGACTAATTTTGCCTTTAGGAAATAAAATAACAACTTTAACTCCAGCTTGCTGATAAAAAGCGTGAGCTACTGCCGCGCCTGTATCACCAGATGTTGCAGTAACAATAGTGGTGTTTTTTCCTTGTTGGGCTTTAGCTAAGGCTTGCGCCATAAACCTAGCACCAAAGTCTTTAAACGCCAATGTAGGGCCATGAAAAAGCTCTAAACAGCTAATGCTATCGCTAATTGGATTTAAAGGTGCAGGAAAAGTAAAGGCAGCAGTGACCATGGTCTCTACTTCAGCAAAGCTTAATTCCTCGCCTATTAGCGCTTTAAGTATATGGCTACTACGCTCTACAAATGGCATAGCTAGTAGCTTTTCTATATCAAGCTTTGGCCATGATGTTGGAAAAAACAATCCTTGCTGCTGACCTAAGCCTTGTCGTACTGCTTGTAAAAAACTAACTTGCTCTGTCGCAAGCTTAATATTTGTTAACAACATAAGGTTTCCTAAAGTACTCTTGCGCCCACAGACGACAAGGTACAAATTTGCGTGATCGCATCTTGATTCTTTGCATAATGCCGCGTTAAATAAGTCGCTGCAATACTTGCTTGCTGTTGTGTTTGGCAAACAGCAAATAAAGTAGGGCCAGCACCAGAAATACCTAAATGAGCAATACCTTCAGCTTGTAAGTCTAAGCGCAACTTGGTTAATTCTGGGATCAGAGCAATACGGTAAGGTTCGGCCATCACATCTTGTAAGGCGGCTAATGCTTCTGTTTCATCTTGCTGATATAAGGCTGCAATAAAACGACTTAACATGCCGGCGAATAATATACTTTGTGCCAGCGAGATTTGTTTTGGTAACACCTCCCTGGCTGCTTTTGTCGACAATACAGTTCCAGGGTAACACAACACTACACGCCAATGCTCAAACCAAGGTAAGGCTCGGCAAAGCTGCTGGCTTTGCGGTAACATTAGTTGCAAACCGCCCAAGTAAGATGGGGCTACATTATCATAATGGACGCTACCACTAACCTGACCTTCTGCTTCTGCCATTAATTGCAATAACTCTGTTTTGGCCAGCGGTGAACCAAAATAATCATTAAAAGCAAAACAAGCAACCACAATAGAACACGCACTGGAACCTAAACCACTACCTACAGGTAGATTTTTATATAAGCGTAAACCTAATCTTGGTAGTGGCTTGCCAAGTTTTTTTTCAAAAGCATAAAAACAACTAAGCACTAAGTTAGTACTATTATCACTTGGCAACTGATGTTGGTAACGCCCTGTGATCTCTAAGCTCATTTGGCTTTGTTCGGCACAAATTTCTAACACATCGCCCAACAACTCACCACTAACCGGCTCAAAAGCCGCCCCTAATAAATCAAAGCCAACTGAAAAGTTGCCTGTTGACGCTGGTGCATAATAGCGCTTATTGATCACTGCACGACTAGGTACTGTTTTTTCTAACATAATTTATACCTGCTGCTGCCAACCTAGAGTGCGCATAACATCACTAAATACCCCTGCCGAAGTTACAGCAGCACCTGCGCCATAGCCACGTAATACAAAGGGAATAGGCTGATAATAACGACTATGAATAGCTAGTGCATTCTCGCCATCTTTTACTTTTGCCAGTGGATGATCTGCAGCTAACGCTTTAATAGCCACTTGACATTTTCCTGCACGAATTTCACCAACATAGCGTAATACTTTCCCTGCAGCTTTAGCCTCGGCAATACGCTGAGCAAAGGCTGTATTTAAGCTTGGCAATTGTGCTAAAAAGCTATCAGTGTCTAAACCTTTAGCAAAATCTACTGGTAACACCGATTCCACCACAACATCTTCTAGTTCCAATGTCATCCCTGCTTCTCGGGCTAAAATAAGCAACTTTCTTGCGACATCCATACCCGATAAATCATCACGTGGATCCGGCTCGGTAAAACCAAGACTCCGTGCTTTAATAGTAACATCTGATAAGCTTATACCAGCTTCAAGTTCACCAAAAATATAAGATAAAGAGCCAGATAAAATGCCTTCAAACGCCTGTAGCTCATCACCCGCATTTAATAAGCCTTGCAAAGTGTCAATAACGGGTAAGCCCGCCCCTACTGTAGTTTCATATAAAAACCGTCGACGATGCTGCTGAGCTAATAATCGAAGTTGCTGATAATATTCTAACGAAGCGGTATTGGCTTTTTTATTTGGCGTAACAATATGAAAGCCAGCCTGAATAAATTCAGCATACTGATTAGCAATATAATCAGAGCTAGTGCAATCTATTAATACCGGATTAGTTAAGTGTTGCTGCTGCACAAAGTCTTGCAGCTTGGTAATAGAAAACTGCTCTGTTGCTTTAGTGAGTTGCGCCGGCCAATCTTGTAACTCTATCCCCTCTTTTTGCAGCAATAAAGCCTTGCTGTTGGCTATACCATATACTGTTAACTTCACTTGACGATTGTGTAAAAATGCTTGTTGACGCTGAAACTGCTGCAACAACTCTTTGCCTACCACACCACAACCGACCAAAAACACATCTATGCTTGGTACTTGGCTAAAGAAGTTTTCATGACAGACTTTTACTGCATTACGGCACGCCGACTGCTCTACCACAGCTGAAATTGACCGCTCACTACTATCTTGTGCTATTGCTACCACGTTCACCCTCGCTTGTGCTAAAGAGGCAAAAAACTTTGCGGCCACACCTCTGTGCTGACGCATACCATCACCGACTAAACTGACTATTGCCATATCTTCTAATATAGTTAAAGGCCTTAATAAACCGGTTTGTAACTCTAGGGCAAACTCTTGCTCTAGCGCACTTTTTGCTGCCTTTAATGATAATTTGGATGCACAAAAACTAATGCTATATTCAGATGATGATTGAGTAATAAGGTTTAATGATATTTGGCTTTTAGCCATAGCCGAAAAAACTCGGCTGGCCATTCCCACTACACCTTTTAAACCTGGCCCTGAGACAGTGATTAGCGATATATGTTCTAAACTTGAAATTCCTTTAACTAAAGAATCACCTATTCCATTATTATGAATACAAGTGCCTGGGGCTGCTGGATTTAAAGTGTTTTTTATAAAGCACGGGATCTGATATTGAGCTAAAGGCCCTATAGTTTTGGGGTGTAACACTTTAGCGCCAAAATAAGATAGCTCCATAGCTTCGTCATAAGATAATTTATCTATTAATTTTGCTTGTTTAACCTGCCGCGGGTCAGCACTATAGACACCATTAACATCAGTCCAAATCTCACAAGCTGTCGCCTTTAAACTAGCGGCAATGATCGCAGCCGAGTAATCAGAACCATTACGGCCTAATAAACATAGTTCACCTTGACTATTAGATGAGATAAAACCCGCGATAACATAAACTTGCCCTTGCTGCTGGCCGATAGCCTGCTTCACTAAAGGCGCGGTTAAAGCTATATCCGCGCTACCATTTAGGTAGTCACCATGGCTTTTTATTAAGCTAAATGCATCTAAAGCTACTGCCGTTAACTCAGCTGCTGATAATACGGCCGTCATTAAAGCAACACTAAACTGCTCACCTAAACCTAGCATTTGTGCTTGCACATGGTCTGGACAATAACGTAGCAATTGAATACCGGTTAAATTCTCTGTTAACAGTTGCTGCTGCTGCTTAATTAACTGCTGAATATTGCCAGTTTTAAGCTGAGTATAATGTTGAGCGGCATCGCTAACTAACTGCTGATAACGCTGTATAAGCTGTTGTAGTACTGGTTGAAAATCTTTGCCTTCGGCGGCTATATCGACTAACTCTACTAAGCTATTGGTAACACCTTGAGGTGCTGATAGTACTAAGCAAATAGTCTCTACTACACTTTGTTGTTTGACTATTGCCACAACATCTTTAAAGCGTTCCACTGACGCCAACGATGACCCTCCAAACTTTAATACCCTCATACTAGATCCTTATTCTGTTACATAGTGTTATCGTCAGTTAGAGCAGAAACGGGTTATTTACTGCTGAACAAAGTTTTTATAGCAAAAAAAAACCCGCGACACTTGAGGCCACGGGTTTTATAACAACACACCACAGACCTCCTACCCCGCAGGGTTGGTGGTAATAATCATGGTGAGTGTGCATACATTTATTTTCATGACACCACTATACACAGACATTTAGACGGCTGTCAATGCTAACTCAATGTAAAAACAACTAATACTTACACCTACTCAATTGCAACATAATAGTATTAAAAATAATTTAAACGCTAACAAAAATAAAACAATTAAATTCTTTAAATCAAACCATATTTCTGCAATATGGCGGTTATTTTCTCTGAGGTCGCTGGTTTTTGAATAAAAGCTAAGGCCCCTAACTCCATCACTCTTTTTTGCATTTCCGGTTGGATATCAGCAGAAACAACAATCACAAAACAATCCATCTTTGCTGAGTGAATGGCCTCTAGCACACCAATTCCATCTAATTTAGGCATGGTTAAATCAAGAAATACTAAACCTATTTCTTGAGAGTTTAAAATCTCTAATGCTTGGATCCCGTCTGAAGCAGTAACGATTTCAGCATCAAAATTTGGGGGTAATGATTTTTTTAGTTGGTTACGCGCTAACATAGAGTCATCACATATTAATGCGGTTAAATCCATATACAGCAGCCTATTAATTTAGTCATTTAATGGAACTTAATAAAAAATATATCAGCAATACTATATAAAGCAACTGTTGTTAACTAAGTTAACCCTCTTTGCAATATTGACGTTACTTTACCCTTTTAGTTTTAAATTTGCATCTGAACGGGGTAAAGATTATAAAATCAGTCAATAATTAAGCTAAGTAAAAATAAACTGGCTATTTCCAATTGTATATTTATTAGTTATGGTGGCCTATTATTTGTAAATGTTTAAGTATTAACACAAGGTTGGCTGATGCAACTTAAAAGCTTATCACGTAAGCTATTAACTCAAGTATTATCGGTATATTTTATACTGACTTTTATTGTGTCATTAGGTCAAATATTTTCTGAATACTTTTTGGCTAAAAGCTATATTAATGAAGAATTAAACTCCTTACAGCAAACACTTACAACAAGCTTATCCCAAGCAATTTGGGAGTTAAATACAGACCAAGTGCTTGCTATTAGTCAAAAAATGTCTGCCATCCCAATAATTGAGGGCATTATAATTAGGGATGAGCATGCTAAGCTGCTTAATCCAGTCAGTGAGCAGCTTTTAGCCAAAATTAGTATTCCTGACTATTCCTCCCGCTACGAAATTCCGTTAGCGAATAATAATTCAGGCCTATTTGGTGCAACTTTTCCTTTGATAGTAAAATACTCTGGACGCAGCACACAAGTGGGCGACCTAACCTTAATATCTAGCCGAACCATTGCAGTTCAGCGAGTGAAAGATAGTATTTATGTTATTGTTGCTAATGCTTTTATAAAAACCACTTTTTTAATTACGCTATTTTTACTGGCATTTAGAAAGCATCTCACCCTACCCTTAACGCAATTAACAGAGCAAATTGAAGCCATTGAATTAGAGCAACTTGCTGAAAGCAAAATTTCTTTAACTAAGCAGTCCTCGGTTGAACTTAGCATTATGGCCAATACTTTTACTCGGTTAATTCATAGAGTACAAGATTATCAACAGCAGCTTAAAACTGCCCAGCAACAGCTTTTAACTGCTAATAATAAGTTAGATCAACAAAATCTAAAGCTTGAACAAGATGTTGCGCGTAAAACATCTGGTTTAAGCCAAGCGATGATAGATTTACAGCACCAGAAACAACAACTTGAGATTAAACAGCAAAGCTTAGTAACAGAAGTTGATAGACGGAAAGAAACCGAACAAGCACTATTAATTAAACAAGATGAGTTAGAGTCTACCGTTGCAGATTTAAAACAAGCCCATGAACGATTAATTCAATCAGAAAAGATGGCCGCTCTCGGTGGCTTAGTGGCAGGTATTACCCATGAGGTAAATACGCCAGTCGGTATAGGGGTAACAGCAACTAGCTT
Organism: Rheinheimera sp. MMS21-TC3; assembly: GCF_032229285.1. NCBI lineage: Bacteria > Pseudomonadati > Pseudomonadota > Gammaproteobacteria > Chromatiales > Chromatiaceae > Rheinheimera > Rheinheimera sp. MMS21-TC3. The sequence goes on along the minus strand of NZ_CP135084.1, from coordinate 1,224,456 downwards.
TTTAACTGAGAAGATTAATCAATTAAACCATGACTTTACAGCAAAAACCTTAACCTCATCCCAACTGGAAAGCTTTATTGAAGCGGCCAGTCAGAGTGCCGAACTTATCCAATCAAACTTAGAACGTGCCGCAGAGCTTATTGCCAGCTTTAAACAAATTGCGGTTGATCAAGCTAGCAATGCCATAAGAACTATAAATTTAGCCCAGTATATCAATGAAATTACTCACTCATTAAAGCCTAACCTTAAAAAGACTAACCATCAGATAGAAGTAAATTGTCCTGACAATATAGTTTTAGACTGCCCAGCTGGTGCTATTTCACAAATTATTACGAATTTAATGATGAATTCATTACTTCATGCCTTTGATAATATGGCAGAGGGATTAATCCGCATATCGATACAAGAGATAGAAAACAATATTGATTTAAAATATAGCGATAACGGTAAAGGCCTCAACAGCGAACAGTTAGCACAATTATTTAATCCATTTTTTACTACGACCCGAAATTTAGGTGGTAGTGGTTTAGGCGCCCATATTATCTATAATTTAGTTCGCCAAACATTACATGGTAGTATTCAAGTAACTAGCGAGCTTGGTCAAGGCCTACACTACCATATTCGCTTTCCAAAAAATCCATTAGCGATAACCTAATCTAGGTTATACTAACCGGCCCGAACTTTTCGATTAGAGTAAATTATGTGGTTTAAAAATGTTCGTGTTTATACACTAAGTGCTCCATTAACATCAGATTTAAACGCTTGGGAACAAGCCTTAGCTGAATTTAAATTTAGTCCTTTATCTGCTCAAGAGGCAGTAAAAATTGGTTTTAGCTATCCTCTTCATGCCAGTATTAAACATTATACTCATGTCAGCCAAGACATAATTTTCTTCGCCTTAAAGCGTCAAGAAAAAATTCTACCTGCTGCCGTAATTAATGAAGAGATGCAGCCAAAAGTTGAAGCTATGGAGCAAGAAAAAGGACGTCCTTTAAGTCGTAAAGAAAAGCAAAGCTTAAAAGAAGAATTACAATTAGCCTTGCTACCTAGAGCCTTTAGCCGCTCCTCTTTAATTCAAGGTTACTATGACCCAACAAATCAATGGTTAGTCATTAATAGTAGCAGTGCTAGCAAAGCTGAAGACGTACTAGCCCTATTACGTAAAGCCTTAGGCTCACTGCCAGCGTTACCTTGGTTAGATAGTCATAAACTCACCCAACAATTACAGCTTTGGTTACAAAATAAAAGCTTACCAAGAGGCTTTGAGCAAGGTGTAGAGGTTGAACTTAAAGCGCCTGATGAAGGCGGTGCTAAAGTGAAATTCTCTAATCACTTATTAACAACAGAAGATGTACAAACTCATTTAGAAGATAAGTTAGTTACCAGCATCAGCCTACAGCAGCCTGATGGTTTATCTTTACAAGTTAGTGATGATGGTGGCATTAAAAAAATTAAGTTTCATGACTTACTAACAACGCAAAACGACGATTTAGGTTGGGATGATTTAGTTGCTCGCCTTGATGCAGACTTACTTTTAATGTGTTCTGCACTTAATCAAGCTTTGTTAAATATCAAGCAACAGCTAAGCAGCGAAAGCTAAAACTTCTTTGCACTATTTTAGCTAAAAACAGCCCGAACATTTTGATACACAGTATTAATCTCGGGCTGTTGCATAAACTTATCACTAGGCACTAATTTTTGTGCAACATAGTAATCTAACAATCTTTGTTGTAGCTCTTTATCTTCATACTGATCTTTAGCAATCATTGCTATACGAATAAAGTCTGCATACCCCACTTGCTCTGGCTCTGGCTTCACCGCTCGCCAATGTTTTGCAACATAAATAATGTCCTGCGTAAACTGCCAACTTATTAATATTTTTTCACTTACTACTGGCGCTAACTTAGCACTAATATGCTGTAAAAATTGCGGTTCACCTAAGGTTTGTTGCACTTGTCCTATTTCATTAATTAACGATAATGCCCCTATATTATGCACTAGCCCAGCTAAAGTAAGCACATCTAACGACAAAGTCTTATCGGTAGTTAGACTGTTATAATAAGCTAAACAAGCCACAGCAATGCTGGTAACTTGCACATTACGCTGCCACTGCCAGGCTAATTGTTGCTGTAGAGCAGGATGCTTTGAAGTAAAAATTTGCTCTAACACCATAGCAATAACTATATTTCGTATTTGCCGTAAGCCTATTCTAGTGACAGCTTGGTTTAAAGAAGATACTTTTATAGAACAGCCCATAAAAGCGCTATTTGCTACTTTAATAACCCGAGCCGCTAAAGCAGCATCACAACTAATTATCTCAGCTAAAGCATTTAAGCTTATATTAGGCATATCTGCTTGCTGGCGAACTTTAAGCACCACCTCAGGTAAAGTTGGCAATACCAACTTATCTTGAGCTAACTTCTGTTCAATTATCTGTAACAATTGCTGCTGTGCTAGCATGTAAGCTCCCCATTAAACTAAAGAAAATGTATCTAAAAAGTGTTGTTTTAATGTAGCTTTTCTTTCTTCAGTATAGGCGGTTGGTAAAAATTTGCCCCATACAGGTCCGGGCCAAGCATCATCGCTCTCAAAACGCACTATATGATGTAAGTGTAGCTGTGAAACTACATTACCTAATGCAGCAATATTTAACTTAGCATGCTGATAGTTTGCTTTTAACCAATGACTTAATGCAGCACTTTCTTGCCAAAGCTGTTGTTGTTGCGCCTGAGTGAGATCAATAATTTCTGTAATGTTATTAACTCTAGGTATTAAAATAAACCAAGGATAACGAGAGTCATTATTTAATCTAAGCTGACAAAGTGGCAAATCTGCAATATAAATTGCGTCATTTTCTAGCCTAGTATCAAGTACAAATCCATCTTTCATTAGTAGCCACCTTAATTAGTGTTGCTGTGCTTGCTCTACTATTAGCGTAATTTTTATTAACAGTTGTTGAACTGCTTCATGCTGTTGCGTTTTAGCCGACTGTTCTAATTCACTGGCTAAGGTTGTTAATTCTGGATAGCCCATGCTGCCAGCACTACCTTTTAAACTATGAGCAGCAAAACTTAATTTATCCCAAGTTTGGCTGGCAAAAAGCAACTCAAACTCTGCAAGCAGCATTGGCAACTGTGCAGTAAAATGTTGTTTTAAAGCTTGCATTTGCGGATCTTTATCCAACTGTAAATCCAAACTGGTTGCTGCAATTTCAACTTTTTTACTATAGGTTGATAATACTGACATTAATTCCGCTTGTATTATTGGTTTAGCTAAAACTGATTGGCAGCCAGCTAACTTATAATGCTCTATATCCTCTGTCATAATATTAGCAGTGACTGCAATTATTGGTATAGTAATGCCCGCATAGCGAATAAGACGCGTTGCTTCTTCGCCGCCCATTAAAGGCATTTGCATATCCATAAATATAATATCAAAAGATTCAGCTAATGCTCGCTCTACCGCTTGATGGCCATTTTCTACCAACACAAAACTAACCGATGCTTTTTCTAGCATTAAAGACAACAGTAACTGGTTATCTGGATTATCTTCAGCAACTAGAATATGCAACTTATCTACATCAGGATATAATGCTGCCGACCCGGTGGATTTATCAGTTGCATCACGCTGATAGATATCAACTAATTCTACTGCAGCCTGCTGGCAATTAAAACGCAACTCAAAGCTACTACCTATCCCTTTAACGCTTTCAACAACAATATCCCCCCCCATCTGCTCCATAAGTTTCTTAGAAATACATAAACCTAAACCTGAGCCACCATAATCCCGGGTTACTGTTGCATCAGCTTGGACAAAAGGTTTAAAAATTCGACTTAATTCAGTCGCAGTCATACCTATGCCACTATCTTTAACTTTAATACTTAATTGTTGACTTGCTACATCATACTTAACACCGATGACAATTTTACCTTTGCTAGTAAATTTAATGGCATTACTGGTTAAATTAAGCAAAACCTGCCTAAAACGTAATATATCATTGTATAAAAACTGCGGTAATGGGTACTGTAAATCTAGTTTACACTGTAAGCCTTTAGCTTCAGCTTGAGCATGGGTTAATTGGAACACCTCATCAATAAGCGCTAAACAATCAAAGTGCTCTGGCATTAACTCTAGCTTTTCAGCTTCTATTTTAGATAAGTCTAAAATATCATTTATTAAATTTAATAAATGCTCACTGCTTTTAAGTACCCGTTCTAGATAATTTTGCCTTTTATCACCCGCCTGCTCTTGTACTGCTTGCTCTGAAAAGCCAATTATAGCTGTAAGCGGTGTACGAATTTCATGGCTCATATTCGCTAAAAACACACTTTTTAGCTTATTCGCTTGCTCCGCTGTTTCTCGAGCTAAAATCAACTCTTGGTTTAGCGCTGCTAAATTATCATTTGCCCTTTCTAAGTCTTTAGTGCGCTTTAATACTTTTTCTTCCAACTGCTCTTTATAAGCCATTTCACGCTCTCGATAGACTCGCAATTGCCGTACCATAACGTTAAAAGCGGCAAACATGTCGCCTAATTCATCTTGTTTAGTTACTTCTAATAAAATAGTAAAATCACCACGACCAACTGCTGTCTTAGCCGTAGTTAATTGCTTAATTGGGTAAAATACATTTCGAATTAATAAGTAATACACCAGAAGCGGAATCAAAATACAGACCAGTAAAATCAAACCCACAATCATTTTGGCTACAAAAAGCGAGGGATAAAGCTCTTTTTCATCTAAACTTAAAACTAATTGATAGTTACCAATTAAGTTGTTAGCCAATACTACTCTGGGCTTACCAAATAAGGTGACATGCTCAAAGCTTTGCTGCTCAATACTCGCTTGGATCCCTCTAAAGTCTGATGGAGCAATCATACCCCCAATATTATTAGTATTAGCGGCATAACTAACAGTAGCGGCTTTATTAATCAATAGCGTACTACTATTAGGTGTATGTCGATAATTTATAATATTTTGTAAAAAAGATGGTTCTACTACTAAGACTAAATACCCCCATAAATTGCGGGCATCCGTTAAAGAAACAGAATAAATTTTTTGTGCGAAGAATAACTGCAGCGGCTGGTCATTATTTTCTTTTGCTAAAAAAAAGCCAATCTCATCCACTTGAGCCTGTAAGGATGAAAAATATCGATTACGAAACCGATTTGGAATTGTAGAATCAATGCGTTGCTCTGGTACCTGAACTGCATAGTCACCATTAAGCCGCAACAGCTTTACAGAGCTTACATTACGATCGGTGTTAGAGAAGTCTTGTAAACGGCTTATTAAATGGCTGCGGTTATCAGACGAAGTTTGGCGTAAAAATTGGCGTAAACTAGCACTATTTGCCAGCATATCTAATTGAACAAAATAATTCTGTAAAAAACTATCTAAACTATTAACTTGGTTATTTAAAGCTGTCTGTGCTTTAAATAAAGTCTGTTGCTGCACCTGTTGCTGCTGAAAATAATAAGCTAAATAGCCAAAGCCAATTACAGGCAATAACAGCAAAGGTAGCATATAAGCAACGAGTGTTTGGCGTAACCGCATCCCTGTCCTAACTATTAAATGAACTTAACTGTTCATGATTAGACTGATAGCTACAGCATAACGAGCAACAGCTATAGCTACAACCTTTAGTTAACTCATCCTGAGTTAACTAAATATAGCTCTAAATAATTTTATTATCTTGCCAAAATTTTTCTTTTTCTAGCCGGCGCAACCGACTTTCACATGGGTTGTCACAATCACAGGCTTTTTCAATACCCAAGGCACCTAGACCTCCGCAGCTACCGGCAATAGATTTACGTTGCAGTAAATACCCCAAAGCCATCGCAACTACCACTATTAAAAACAACGCAAATGTTAATAAAAATATACTCATATTTACCACCTTACTACTCTGTAATATAGGGTTTAAACATTTCAGACGCTAATTCAATATAGCCTTCATCTGTTTTAACTACCAGTAAAGCTGCTATCTGATGTTTATTGGCAAAAGCTAAAGCCTCTTGCTCATTATCCATAATGTTTAAAGCAGTAGCATAACCATCTGCTGTCATACAAGACGGATGAAAAACAGTTGTTGAAACAATTCGATTTTGAATCGGTCGCCCAGTGTGAGGATTAATTAAGTGCGAAAACCTAACACCATCATGCTCGAAGTAATTGCGATAATCTCCTGAAGTCGCAACTCCCATATCACCAGGAGCTATTACTCGCTGTACGGCACGCTCAGCTGATTCTGGTTTTTCAATGGCAATACGCCAAGGCTGCTCAGTCTTGGTGCCTTTGAGTCGCATCTCACCGCCAATTTCAACTAAATAGTTATGGATACTCGCCTGCTCTAATATCTCAGCAACCCGATCCACTGCATAACCTTTTGCAATAGTTGATAAATCAACGGCTAACTCTGCTACCGACTTAGTTAAACCTGCAGAGGTCAAACTAAGTTTATCTATGCCAATATAAGGTTGGACAGCATCTATCTGGGATTGTTCAGGTGCTTGTTCAATTCGGCCCTTAGCACCAAAACCCCATAGCTCTACTAAAGGGCCTACTGTCACATCCAGCACACCATTAGTCTCCTTACCCATGCGGATAGCTTCAGTGATAACAGTACGAGTAGGCGCACTTAAAACGAACACTTCATTAGCGGCTAGCCCATTAAAGCGCATTAGCTCTGATGTCGGTCGGTAAGTAGACATTAAGTCATTAATAAGCTCTAACTCTGTATCTACTTGCTGCTGTAGTGCTTTACTATCAACTTGGTTGCTATGGACAAACTTAACCACATAATAAGTGCCCATAGTGTTGCCACTAAATTGTTGAACATCAGTTGTGGTTTTAGCTGGGTTACATGAAACTAAAAAGGCCAGCGCAACAGCTACTAGCCAAACTTTATAATAAGCAATAAAATGCATACATGTTCCTAAAAGCAGCAGGGGCAACTTAAAATTGCCCCTGCTAGTATTACATAATGTTAGCCACCGAAATCATCTAACATAATGTTTTCATCTTCTACGCCCAGATCTTGCAGCATGCTGATAACAGCTTTATTCATCATTGGCGGACCACACATATAAAACTCACAATCCTCCGGAGCCTTATGGTTTTTCAGGTAGTTCTCATAAATAACATTATGAATAAAACCTGTATAGCCAGTCCAATTATCTTCAGGCTGAGGATCTGATAAAGCGACATGCCATTCAAAGTTGTCATTCTCTGCTGCCAGCATATCGAAATCTTCAGTATAGAACATTTCACGCTTAGAACGAGCACCATACCAGAAGCTTACTTTACGCTTAGTTTTTAAGCGGCGCATTTGGTCAAATATATGCGAACGCATAGGTGCCATACCTGCACCACCACCAATAAAGACCATTTCAGCTTCAGTTTGTTTAGCAAAGAACTCACCGAATGGACCAGAAATAGTGACTTTATCACCTTTTTTCAGGCTCCAAATATAAGATGACATTTTACCACAAGGTAGCGTCAAGTTATTTGGTGGCGGCGTTGCAACCCGTACGTTCAGCATAATAATGCCTTCTTCTTCTGGATAGTTAGCCATCGAGTAAGCACGAATTGTTTCTTCGTCTACTTTTGACTCTAAACTAAAGAAGTTAAAACGCTCCCAGTCACCACGGAATTCCGCTGGAATATCAAAATCTTTATATTTGATATGATGCGCAGGTGCTTCAATTTGAATATAACCACCAGCACGGAAAGGTACCGTTTCACCATCAGGGATCTTTAAAACTAATTCTTTGATAAAGGTAGCTTTGTTATCATTAGAAATAACTTCGCATTCCCATTTTTTAATACCAAAGACTTCATCTTCAACTTCAATTTCCATATCAGATTTAACGTTAACCTGACAAGATAAACGACAACCATCACGGGCTTCGCCCTTAGTAATATGGCCTAATTCTGTTGGTAAGATTTCACCACCACCAGACTTAACATGCACCTTACACTGACCACAAGTACCACCACCACCACAAGCTGAAGATAAGAAAATACCTTTATCAGCTAAAGCGCCAAGTAATTTACCACCGGCTTGAGTTTTAATAGCTTTGCTTGGATCATCGTTAATACTGATAGTAATATCACCCGAGGCAACCAGCTTTGACTTAGCCGCTAAAATAATAATTACTAACGCCAGCACCACCAGGGTAAACATGCCAACGCCAAGAAATATGTCTACATTTTCCATATCGCGTTCCTTTACCCCTTACAGAGAAACACCTGAGAAAGACATAAAGCCTAATCCCATTAAACCAACAATTAAGAAGGTTGAGCCTAAACCGCGCAAACCTTCCGGAATATCTGCATACTTTAACTTTTCACGAACAGCTGCAAGTAAAGTAATCGCTAATGCCCAACCAAGGCCACTACCAATACCAAAGACCACACTTTCGCTAAAGTTATAGTCACGCTCTACCATAAAGGCGACACCACCGAAGATGGCACAGTTTACAGTGATTAACGGTAAGAAGATCCCTAGTGCGTTATATAACGCTGGGAAAAACTTATCTAAAATCATCTCTAAAATCTGTACTAATGCAGCGATAACACCAATATAGGTTAAGAAGCCTAAAAAGCTTAAATCAGCTTCAGGGAAGCCAGCCCAACCCAGTGCACCCGGTGCTAATAAGTTTTGATAAACCAAATTATTTACCGGTACTGAAATACCAAGTACTACAGTAACTGCAACACCTAAGCCAAAAGCTGTAGTGATTTTTTTCGATACGGCAATAAAAGTACACATACCGAGGAAAAACGTTAACGCTAAGTTCTCAATAAAAACCGCGCGAACAAATAAACTTATATAATGTTCCATCGATAACCCCTTATGCCTTTTCTACTTGCTCAGTACGAAAAGCGCGTAGTATCCATATAAATGCGGCAATAATGATAAACGCACTTGGTGGCATTAACAGCAAGCCCATAGGTTGATACCAGCCGCCATCTTTAACTAACGGCATAATTTCAAAACCAAATAAGGTACCTGAACCACCCAACTCACGGATAAAGGCAACAATCATCAACACTAGGCTATAACCTAAACCGTTACCAATACCATCTAAAAAGCTAATACCTGGTGAGCGTTTCATAGCAAAGGCTTCAGCACGTCCCATTACGATACAGTTGGTAATAATTAAGCCAACGAATACCGATAACTCTTTAGAGACCTCATAAGCAAATGCTTTTAACAGCTGATCGACTACGATTACCAATGAAGCGATAATCGTCATCTGCACAATAATACGCACACTTGATGGAATATGGTTACGAATTAACGAGATAAAGAAGTTAGAAAAAGCTGTTACTAGCGTAAGTGCAATACACATTACTAAAGCTTTATCCATCTGCGTAGTCACGGCTAATGCCGAACAAATACCCAATACTTGTAACGCTATAGGGTTGTTAGCAAAGATAGGACCAAACAGGACCGTTTTAATTTCTTTTGCATTAGCCATTGTTTAATGCTCCTTCACGAACTTTAGCCAGGAAGGGAGCAAAGCCCTTGGCGCCGGCCCAGAAATCGAAAGTATACTGCACACCATTACTGGTTAAAGTAGCGCCAGACAAGCCGTCTACTTCAAACGCAGAGTCGGCACTGGCATTGCCAGGCTTAACCACTTTTATTGCTGGTTCACCAGATTTATCTAGTAATTTTTTACCAACGAATTGCGCAACCCATCTTGGATTTTGCACTTCACCACCTAAACCAGCAGTTTCACCTTGCTCGTAATAAGTTAGGCCTTTAATAGTTGTACCATCACTGCTTAACGCTAAAAAAGCATGCATAGTTGACCATAAACCGTAACCATGAATAGGTAATACAATTGAAGTCAACTCACCAGACGCTACACCCTTATCATAAGCAAAATACACCGGAGCTATGTTGGCACGCGTTTTAATAGAGGCTACATCTTCTGCCGCTGTTAATCTTTCACTGGTATCCACATCTTTCATTGCTTTGCGGTAATCATAGTTTTCTGGTTTTTCAACTAAATTACCAGTATCTAAATCAACAAAGCGCTCTTCAATGTGCTTATTGTATAACTGATTAATATCACCATCAGTTAATAAGCCCGTTACAGCTAAGACGTTTTTATGCGAATCTAGCAATTTGTTCGCTTGTTGTTGCGGACGTAATTGCACAGCAGCCGTTGACACTATTACAGCACAAACTAAACATAGTGAAATAACTACAATTAAGGTTTTGCTGATACTATCGTTATTACTAGACATTGCGTGCCAGCCTCCGTTTAATATTGGCCTGAGCCACGAAGAAATCAAATAATGGCGCAAATAGGTTGGCAAATAATATTGCTAACATCATACCTTCAGGATAGGCAGGATTAACAACACGGATCATTACCACCATTAAGCCAATTAAAATACCATAAGCCCATTTACCTTGATTGGTAAAAGAAGCTGATACAGGGTCAGTTGCCATAAAGAACATACCGATTGCAAAGCCTCCTAACACTAAGTGCCAATGCCAAGGCATAGCAAACATAGCATTACTGCCTGAGCCAATGCTATTGAAGAGGAACGATGTTGCTACCATACCAATCATCACACCAGCTACAATACGCCATGAAGCGATACGGAAATAAATTAGAGCAAAACCACCAATTAATAGCGCTAAAACTGATGTTTCACCTACAGAGCCTGGAATAAAGCCATAGAAGGCTTCTAACCACTGTTGTGAGCTAGCTGCCCAGCTGTAGTCCAATTCACCAGAAGCGGCTTTACTTAATAAAGTAGGCCCAGAGAATCCGTCAGCAACAGTCCATACTGCATCACCTGAAATGGCTGCAGGATAAGCAAAGAATAAGAAAGCACGACCAGCTAATGCAGGGTTTAAGAAGTTACGGCCAGTACCACCAAACACTTCTTTTGCCACTACAATACCAAAGGTAATACCTAAGGCGACTTGCCATAAAGGAATGGTTGCCGGCAATATTAAGGCAAATAAAATTGAACTAACAAAGAAACCTTCGTTAATTTCATGCTTACGAACCGTTGAGAATAAAACCTCCCAAAAGCCACCAACAATAAAGGTCACGGCATAGATAGGCACAAACCAAACAGCGCCGTACCACATTTTACTAGCCCAGCCTGAATCAATGCTAAGTTCGCCGCCTAACATAGCAAACAAACTAACCTGCCATGTATCAGGGGTACCAAAACCAGCTTGCAATGCAGCAACAGCCTGATGACCTATGTTATACATACCAAAGAATAACGCAGGAAACAGCGCTAACCAAACAAAGATCATAATCCGCTTTAAGTCGATACTGTCACGAACGTGAGTACCATTACGGGTAACATGACCAGGTGTATACAATACTGTCGCTAAGGCTTCATATAATGCATACCATCTTTCATATTTTCCGCCCTTTTCAAATGAGGGCTCAATACGCTCTAAAAAATGCTTTAAACTCATGACTAGCCTTCCTTCTGAATGGTCGTCAAGCAATCACGTAAAATAGTGCCGTAATCGTATTTACCAGGACAAACAAAGGTACACAGTGCTAAATCTTCTTCGTCCAATTCTAGACAACCTAAAGCTTGCGCTTCATCAGTATCACCAGAAATTAAATCTCTAAGTAATAATGTTGGCAATATATCCAATGGCATAACCCGCTCATAGTTACCGATTGGTACCATAGAACGTGGCGAACCATTAGTAGTAGTAGTCATATTAAATAGTCGTTTCGGATTTAAATGTGCTAAATAAGCGCGTGTTACAGAGAATTTAGAGGCACCAGGTGCTAACCAACCTAAAAAGTCTTTTTCATAACCTTCAGCTAATACTGATATTTGGTTATGGAAGCGCCCTAGGTAGCCATGAACACCATGAGCATTAGTTCCTGCTAACACTGAGCCTGAAATAATACGCTGTTGACCTTCTTCTAATTCACCTGCTGCTAACTCGCTAACCGAAGCACCTAAAATGGTTTTCACTAAACGAGGTGATTTCACTACAGGACCAGCTAATGAAACTACTCGCTCATTGAACAACTCACCAGTAGTGAACAATTTGCCAATAGCAATGACGTCTTGATAGCCAATATGCCAAACAATATTTTTAGCACTAGCGCTATCTAAGAAGTGAATATGAGTGCCAACTAAGCCTGCTGGATGCGGACCATCAAACTCAGCGACCTCTGCCTGGGATATGCTAGGTACTGTACTGCCAGCTTTTTTACACAGATATAATTTATTACCTGCGGTTAAAGTAGAAAGTACGGTTAAGCCATGCGTAAAGGCATCTGAGTTAGCGGCAATAATAACACTGGGATCTGCTGCTAACGGATTAGTATCCATGGCATTAACAAATATCGCCTTAGGCGAACTGTCTAGCGCTGGAGATTGGCTGTAAGGTCGGGTACGTAACGCTACCCAAAGACCTGAATCCGCTAAATTTTGCTTAACCTGCTCTGCACTTAAACCAGCCAGCTGATTAGCTGGGTAGCTAGTAAACTTTTCAGCAGCATCACCTTCTGCAGCAATAACTACAGACTGTAATACCCGCCTAGCGCCACGGTTAATTTCTTTGACAGTACCTGCGACAGGTGCAGTAAATTTAACGCCTGGGTTCTTTTTGTCTTCAAAAAGTACCTGACCTTTTTTTACTTGATCACCTACTTCGACCGCCATGGTCGGACGCATACCAACATACTCTTCGCCCAATACCGCTACGGTTTTGATGCTATTGCCGGTACTGATCTCTTGTTTAGGACTGCCCGACAGGGGAATGTCCAAGCCTTTTTTGAGTTTTATCATACGTACTTGCACTACTATTATTGGAAGAAACAGGACCTAGTTTTTCAGCTGCTCACCGCGCAGCGCATCCGTAGAATAAATCCAAACCTTGGTCTGGTTATTTTATCAGCGGATACACGTATTAAAGTCGCGAATTCTAGCACTAATGCGACCACCTATCTATGCTAAAGCGCAAATTTTATAGCAAATTAGCCGACTAAATATACGCTTGGTCGAGTCAAAGTTACTTCAGCAGAATAAACCAAGCGTTTTAACTGTTGCCTTAGCTCTCGTTTACTTATGTAGCCCTATCCATTTAGGGTTAAGCTTTAAAGTTAAACGCATAAACCTAATTATTTAACCAAGTTTGTTAATGGCAACAAAGCTTCCACGTCAGCGTCATAATCTACATGCTCATAACCAAAGCCAAACAGACGTAAAAACTCACTATGATAGCCTTTGTAATCGGTTAAAGTATCTATAGTTTCTGTCGTAACTTGGTGCCATAAGTCTGTTACTGCTTGCTGAATATGCTCACTTAACTCTTTACCATCTTGACGTAAGCGTCCTTCACTATCTAGCGTAGGCGTAGCACTGTATAAACCTTGACGGAATAAGCCGTTAATTTGTTCAATACAGCCTTCATGGGTGCCTTCTTCTTTCATGACACGATAGAGCAATGAAATATATAAAGGCATAATAGGAATAGCTGAGCTAGCTTGGGTAACCAGTGCTTTTAGTGATGCAACATAAGCTTTACCATTAATGCGCTCTAACTTACCGGTGATGGCCGCTGCTGCCCGATCTAAATCTTCTTTGGCCCGACCGATAGTGGCTTTACCATAGATAGGCCAAGTAAGTTTTTCACCTATATAAGTATAAGCAACTGTTTGACAGTTGTCGGCTAACACACCTGCACCGTCAAGTTGGTTTATCCAACGTTCCCAATCTTCACCACCCATCACTTTAATAGTGTCAAAGATTTCTTGTTCGCTAGCAGGCTCTACAGACACATGTTCTATTTCACGCTTGCTAGTATTTAATGTTTTAGCGGTATAGGCTTCCCCTATAGGCTTTAAAACAGAACCATATACATCGCCAGTTACCGGATCTTTACGCCGAGGTGCCGCCAAGCTATAAACTATTAAATCAATTTTACCCATCTCTTGACGAATAACATCTATGGCTTGCGCTTTTAACTCATCGGTAAATGCATCACCATTGATATGTTTATTCCACAGCCCAGCTGCATCTGCTGCTTGCTCAAAGGCGACCGTATTATACCAACCTGCTGAAGCTGTTTTGGTTTCACTGGGCTCTTTTTCAAAAAAGATGCCTAAGGTTTTAGCACCTGAGCCAAAAGCGGCTGTAATACGTGACGCTAAGCCATAACCAGTTGATGAGCCAATAACTAAAACATTTTTTGGACCTTGGGTGATGTCACCTAACGATTTAACATACTCAATCTGTTCGTTGACATGCTCTGCACAACCTACTGGATGCGCATTAGTACAAATAAAACCACGAATTTTAGGTTGAATAACCATGACAGCTCCTGCTGTTATTGCGAAAATTGACGCTAGTGTAAAACTTTACCAGCAAAAACAGGTCGGATCAGCGCAATGACTTTCCATTTTCTGTTAATGCTGCCCAGAATTTATTTGCCGCCACCATAACATTTAGGTGAGGCAGGCACTTTATCCGCTTGCTGTTCATTCCACTCTTGAGGGGTATAGGTGTGCATTGCCAAAGCATGGATATGCTGAGCTAGTTCTTCAGCTAGCACTGCATTTATAGCTCTATGCCGCTGCAGTAATCGTTGATTAGCAAAGGCATCGCTAACTACTATCACATTAAAATGTGACTCTGAACCCACAGGAACATTATGCTTATAGCTTTCATTAGTGACTTGTAAAAATGTCGGATTAAAGCTATCACGTAACTTTTGCTCTATCGTTTGATAAATCACCATTATATAAGTCCTTTTGCTATTAAAGCTGCGATTAAATACGCCTGGTTAATATAACTCGCGGCATACTATACGCCAAACTTAGCTAAGCAGAAAGGTAGAGAATACTTCCTGAGTTATTTACGCTAAATGCTGGCTACTGCTTTTGTTAGTTGTCGCTATCGCATAGGCATGTCAAAATGGGTGCCTTACTTTATTATATGTGTTGTTATGAATATTATTTTTGAAAGTGTAACCGGTACTTGGCAACTACAACGTTGGCCATTAAACCAACATAATTCTAGTTTACAAGCTTGGGATGCGGCTGATGAGTTGCTTATTAGCCATGCTAGCCAGGCCATAACCAGCTTTACCACAATGCATAAGCGGCAGCCAAAGCTGCTTATTATTAATGATAGCTATGGCGCCTTGTCTTGTGCTTTGGCAGATTGTCAGCAAACACAAATTAATGACTCATTACTCGCTGCCCAAGGTACATTATATAATCGTGAACAAAATAAACTTCCGGCGCAGCAACTAAAACAACTCACTAGCTTAGAGGCTTACCCTAATGCTGATATTGTTTTAATAAAACTACCGAATAATCATAGTTACTTGCAGTATATTTTACAGCAGCTAGCACAAGTAGCGACGCCAGAGACCATTATTTATGCCAGCGCTAAAGCTAAAGACATTACTCGTAATGTCATGGCGATGTTTGAGCAAACTCTTGGCCCTAGTTCAGCCTCGTTAACAGTAAAAAAGTGTCGTTTAATCCAAAGTCAATTCAGTAAAGATTTAAAACCAAATAAGTTTGTAGAGTTTCCATTAGTTTGGCCTTTAGAAGACTCAAGCTTTAAAGTTGTCAATCATGCTAATGTCTTCTCACGTGAAAAGCTTGACTTAGGTGCGCGGGTATTTCTAAAGCATTTGCCACAAATAACAGAGCAGAAAACTGTCATTGATCTTGGCTGTGGTAACGGAGTCATTGGCCTTAAACTACTGCAGCAAACTAATAATATTAAGCTTATATTTACCGATGAATCTTATATGGCTATTGAATCAGCTAGGCAAACCATTGCCAGTAACTTACCTGAAAAGCTAGCACAATGTGACTTTGTGATTGATGACTGTTTACAACAACAAGCGGACAAGTCAGCAGATTACATTTTATGCAACCCACCTTTTCATCAGCAACAAGAAGTCACTCGACATATTGCAAACAAAATGTTTTTAGATGCCAAGCGTGTTCTAAAACAAGGTGGCTATTTTCGCATAGTGGCCAATCGCCATTTAAATTATAGCGAAGTGCTGCAACGCCTTTTTGGTAATTGCCGACTACTAGCTACAGGACCCAAATTTGTTATTTTAGAAGCTATTAAAAGGAGTTAATCAATGCGTTATCTACTGGTTTTAACTTTTTTATTATTGACTGCTTGTAGTAATAATCCAACTAAGTTTATTTTAGCACCGCAAGCCTATGCAGCCCCAAGTTCATCACTTAGTCAGGCTCAATTTAGCTTGCATGTAGTCGATAGTAGAGCTATGCCTTACACGCTAAAAGTCGTAAAAAAGGGTAAAGGCTATCAACTTAAAACCAGTAATGACCTTATTGCTCACTTACAAGCAACAATTTCGCAAGCTTTAAGCCAGCAAGGCGCCACTATCAATAGTAACAACACCACTAGTGTTACTATTAAAGTTGCGCAGTTACAGGCTTTGGTACAACAAAATACATTAGACCATACCGTCACTAATCAGGTAGGGCTAACTATTATGATTAAAACTGATTCTGGTAAGGAGTTTACTAAAACCTATTCTGGGGATGGTAACGTAACAGGACCTTTTAAAATAGATATAGCTGCAGTAGAGCGAGATTTAAGAGTATTAACCGAACAAGTGCTAGGTCAATTATTACAAGATACTAGCTGGCAAAATTTTTTACGGAGTTAAGTAATGATAATGCGACTATTTTCGACATTTTTTTTAATTGTATTGCTAAGCTACAGTATGACTAGCTTTGCTAATCCTGGGAAATTTGTGCAGGCCAATAATTTATTTCCTAAAGTACTTATCAGTACCTCTTTAGGCGATATAGAACTAGAACTAGATCGTAGTCGAGCGCCAATTACGGTTAATAATTTTCTTAGCTACGTCAAAGATAAACGCTATAATAATACTATTTTCCATCGCTTAGAATCCGAGTATGTATTACAAGGCGGCGGCTATAATACTGAATTTAAAGCCATAGTGGAGCGTGAGCCAATATTTAATGAGTCTGGTAATGGCTTAAAAAATACATTTGGTACTATAGCTATGGCTAGAGTAAATGATCCCCACAGTGCAACAAGTCAGTTTTTTTTCAATTTAAAAGATAACCCGAATTTAGACCCAGGCTCACGCTGGGGCTATGCGGTATTTGGCCGTATTACAGCAGGTGAATCAGTATTAGAGAAAATTAGACAACAAGCAACTGATGTCTCTACTGAACTTGGCTGGCCTAACGTACCGGTTGAACCCATTGTAATAAAAATGATTACTGTACTACCCGCGCCAGAATTATAAAACAGACTATACTTAGGTTAATTGCTCTGTTTTAGGACAGCCGAAGGTGCATTATGCTTAACCCTTTTATTGATAGTAAATCACAGCAATTAATTAATTATGTTTCCGGTTATTTTTATGGCCGGATCCCTTATTCTGAATTACATATTTTTATTTGGGACACACTAGAAGAATGGGCCCAGTACAAACAAAACTACCCGCAAGAATGTAGTGGCCAAGAGCAAGTATTTTGGCATTTGCTGCACCAATTAGAATATTGGCCAGAGCCATATTTACTGTATGACCAACAGCTGCGCACTAATATTCAGGATTGTCTTAGCTATTTGAAGGGCTATGGCCTAGCACCAGCAAACTGTGTCGGTATCCGACCATAAACACTTGACCTAATTTAAATCAGCAGTAAAGTAACAGCTGTTTAAGCAGTCGAGTGTCTCTTTTGTCATTTATAGTTAACAGCCTACGTGGCCTACAAATTTATTTTCAATCTCGTGTATTAAGTATCTTTATCTTAGGGTTTTCTAGCGGTTTACCTTTAATGCTGGTATTTGGTGTATTGTCTTTTTGGCTTAGAGAAGCCAACGTTTCTCGCGCCGATATAGGCTACTTCAGTTGGGTTGCTTTAGCTTATGCTTTTAAATGGCTTTGGTCTCCGCTAGCAGACCATGTTCAACTGCCCTTTCTTCACCAGCGCTTAGGTCGGCGGCGCAGTTGGTTATTAGCATCTCAAGTAACCGTTATTGCAGCAATATTGGCCATGGCATTTACGGATCCGCAACATAATTTGGCTTTGATGGCCGTTTTTGCCATCATTTTAGCTTTTGCCTCGGCGACGCAAGATATCAATGTTGATGCTTTTCGCATCGAAACAGCACCAGAAAAATTACAAGCAGCCTTAGCTGCAGCCTATTTAACCGGCTATCGTTTAGCGATGATCTTAGCCTCAGCCGGCACCTTATGGTTAGCAGCACTATATTCAACAGGTAAAGAGTATGAGCTGCTAGGCTGGCAACTGGCCTATGCCACTATGGCATTGTGTATGCTGCCGGGGCTGCTAACCACTTTATTAAGTAAAGAACCGCAAACTCACTTACAACAAAATGCTAAACAAACAGGTCACTTTAAGCTTATTAACTGGCTAAAAACGGCTGTTTTAGCCTCTTTTGTTGATTTTGTGCAGCGCTACAAGTGGCAAGCATTATTAATTTTAGCCTTAATTTCCTGTTATCGACTATCAGATATAGTAATGGGGATAATGGCAAATGCATTTTATGTTGATATGGGCTATAGCAAAGAAGAAATTGCGAGTATATCTAAAGTATTTGGGGTCATTATGACCTTAGTTGGTGCAGCTTTAGGTGGGATATTAATTAACCAATTTGGTATTTTACGGATCTTATTTTTAGGCGCTATATTAAGCGCAACAACCAATTTATTATTTGCCACTCTTAGTACCATAGGCCATGACTTAACTTGGTTAACTTTAGTTATTTCTGCCGACAACTTAAGCGCGGGGATTGCGACTAGTGCTTTTATTGCTTATTTATCTTCATTAGTGAATTTAGCTTTTACTGCTACACAATACGCAATTTTTAGCTCACTCATGCTTTTACTACCTAAATTTGCAGGGGGCTTCTCTGGCATCATGGTGCAGCAATTGGGCTATAACCAATTCTTTATTGTTACGGCGTTACTAGGCTTACCTGCATTAGTGTTAATTTTACTACTCTATAAATTTAATCCTAAAATTAAAACCACCGCTAAATAGCAGTGGTTTTAATAAAAAAA
This sequence comes from Rheinheimera sp. MMS21-TC3, assembly GCF_032229285.1. Lineage (NCBI taxonomy): Bacteria > Pseudomonadati > Pseudomonadota > Gammaproteobacteria > Chromatiales > Chromatiaceae > Rheinheimera > Rheinheimera sp. MMS21-TC3. The sequence continues at coordinate 1,205,372 of NZ_CP135084.1, read as the reverse complement.
GACTATTAGCTTTAGCCTGCTAAGACATGCTTTAAACCTTCTATAGGATCTATATCAAGGGCTTGGCAATAACGAACAAATTCAATTACATCAAGTCTTCGCTCTTGATTCTCTACTTTACCTATAAATGAATGCGGCGTACCTAATATTTCAGACAAACTGCGCATAGTATGGCCTTTTTCTTGGCGTTGTCGTTTTAACCAAATGCATAAGCGCTTATTTTCATCTGACGTGACACTTTTTGTACCTTTCATATTTTTATTCTCCCAGCTATTAACGCTTTTATAACATCTAGTACGCATCCATGCTTAACAAAAAAACCTTATTACTATTGCAATAAGCAATATAAATCGGTTAATTAAACCACAGGATACGACAAGCGTACAGTAAAGCTCAGAAAAAACTCAGCACCATTGCCAGTAATGCACCTATATTCACTAGGCAAAACAATGCTAGTATAGCTTTAAGAGTATTTAGTTGGTGATGAGTAATTTTAACTAATGATTAAACTAGTGTATTTTTTACCATTAATTATGTGTGGTTTATGGTTCTGGTATTTAAAGTCACATAATTGGACTATTCGCCAAGGCTGGAAAGGTTTTGCTTATATTATTGCATTTAACATAGCCATTGCGGTTATGCTAGCGGCGCTAATACAGCTTACTCAGCGTTAGCCTGGTAAGCTATATTAATTATATACTGCATTAGTTAATCAAGATTAGACTGAAAAAGACGATCCACAACCGCAAGTAGTAGTGGCATTTGGGTTGTTAATAACAAAACGACTACCTTGCAAGCCTTCAGTATAATCCACTATACCGCCCATTAAATATTGTAAACTCATAGGGTCGATAACCATAGAAACACCTTGTTTTTCAACAACAAAGTCACCATCATTCACTTTTTCGTCAAACGTAAAACCATACTGAAAACCAGAGCAACCACCACCGGTAATATATACCCGTAGTTTTAATGCCGGATTTTCCTCTTCAGTAACTAATAACGCGACTTTTTTTGCTGCCGCTTCAGTAAACTCAATTGGCCCTGCCGGATCTGACATATTAACTCCATCGTTTAACGCTATGCTTAAATTATCTAATACTTGACTGTTATATTCAAGTATTAGCAGAATAACATATTTAGCTTTGCCAGTAAGGTTTAATGCCAAGCTATCAATTGCTTATGTTACACTTATGTCAAATACCTTTTTAGCAGTGTTAATTATGCAACGCTGGAAAATTTGGCTTCCTGCCCTGCAACGCCGCCTTGCCTTTGCCCAAACGTCTTGGCAACTATGCTTATTGGCTATGCTAGGTGGTCTGATTGCGGCCTTACTGATTATTTTATTTCGTTTATCCATTATTGGTATTCAATTGTTTTTTCTTGAAAAAAGCGATGACTTTTCTACAGTTCCTGCCGATATTCGCTGGATCTTGCCTATTATTGGCGCTTTATTAATCGGCTTAATTGCAGCCATTACGGGTTATAAACATTACAGGCTAGGCATTCCTTTTGTTATTAGTCGAATCAAAATAAAGTATGGTGTTTTACCATTTCGTAATACTTTTAATCAGTTTTTTGGCGGTATTTTAGCTTTAAGCAGTGGTTTTTCTGTCGGTAGAGAAGGTCCTTCGGTCCATCTTGGTGCTTATGGCGCCAGCACTATTGGTAAATATCTGCAGTTACCTTTTAACAGTATTCGCATTTTAGCTGGTTGCGGTATTGCTGCTGGTATTTCAGCCTCATTTAATACCCCCTTAGCAGCAGTACTTTTTGTCATGGAAGTGGTATTACGAGAATATCGTGTCCACGTCTTTATCCCTATTATGCTAGCTTCAGTGGTAGGAGCCTTAGCCACCCAAGCGGTGTTTGATAATAGCTCTGAGCTGGCTTTATTAAAAATTGTTGCTATTAGTGGCTGGCATCTGCCTTATTTAGTGTTATGTGGCATTATTTTTGGTGCTATTGCCTACGTTTTTAATAGCAACTTAATGCGTTTACTTAAATTATTTAAAAACTGGCCATTATTAGTACGACTCAGTCTTGCCGGTGTTATAACCGCCGCTATTGGCTACGCCATTCCATTAGCCATGGGGGCTGAGACTGGTGCTATATTCTATGCGATTAATACGCCAGATAATATCAGCATTTTATTAACCATCTTCATTGGTAAAATGTTATTAACCTTGTTTGCTTTAGGACTAGGTGTACCAGGCGGTGTTATAGGCCCAATTTTTGGTATAGGCATTGTAGTTGGCACTTTATTAGCCATAGTTCCGGCACTTATCACTGGCGATAACAGCCTTGCTGGCACTTATGCGGTATTAGGCATGGCGGGCTTAATGGCTGCAACTATGCATGCACCTTTAGCCGCTTTAGTAGCTGTAATGGAGTTAGCCCATAACCCAACTATTATTGTGCCAGCTATGTTGGTGATTGCTACGGCTTACATTACAGCGGTTCAGCTGTTTAATAATAAGTCTATTTTCTTATTACAATTAGATTTTTTACAAATGCCTTATAAATTATCTCCCGCTGACGATGTGTTGCAAAAAGTGGGGGCCTTAGCCATGCTGGATACTAACTATCAGCTATTAGCCAATCCTGATGATACTAGTGTGATGCAAGCCTTAGATAGCTTAACACCACCAGCACAGTTAATAATAAGACGTGGTACAGAGCTGGAAACCAGGTTTTTTCTGGCCAGTTATGATGTACAGTTATCTATGACTGGTGAAAGTCCTCTGCAATACACGCCTTTAGTAGGACTTAGCCATCAAGTTACTTTAGCTGAAGTCTATTCAATATTAGATCAAGCTAGAGAAGGTGCAGTCTATATATATCGACAGCAAGATCCCTGTCAGTTAATTGGTATTATTCGCTGGGATCAAATACGCAGCTTATTGGTACAACAGAATAATTTACTATGACAACAGTACTTATTTATAAAGCCTTACATATTTTTTTTATGGTAGCCTGGTTTGCCGGTATTTTTTATCTACCTCGTTTATTTGTTTACCATGCTGAAACTAAGAGCGCTGATTGTGATAAGCAGTTTAAAGTCATGGAGCGGCGGCTACTTTACTTTGTTACCCCCTTTGCTATTTTAACCTTAGTATTTGGTACTCTACTTATATATAGCTATGGCTTAGCTTGGCTTAAAGCCAGCCATTGGCTGCACCTAAAGTTAATTTTAGTCTTAATTTTATATATTTATCACGGTTACTGTTTTAAATTACTCGCTAACTTTAAGCATAATAAAAACCAGCGCAGTTCACGATTTTACCGTATATTTAATGAGCTTCCGGTATTGATACTGCTAGCTGTGATCTTATTAGCTGTACTTAAACCGTTCTAATCCAACTCGCTTTTCAGCGTCGTTATTGGCTATAATAGCCAACACAAACTGGCCAGTTGTGGCAGTAATAACGTCTTACCGAAAAGAGTGCTAAGTATGAGCTTTACAGGCGAACATATTCTTTCTGTCCATCAGTTTGATCGCGACAGTATCCAACATATTTTTCAAGTAGCCCGTAAGATGGCACCTTATGCTAGCCGCCATAAGCGGACAACAGTATTAGATGGCGCTATTTTAGGTAATTTGTTTTTTGAACCCAGCACCCGTACCCGCGTCAGCTTTGGTTGCGCTTTTAACCTGCTGGGCGGCGAAGTAAGAGAAACCACCGGTATGGAAAGCTCAGCTTTGGCTAAAGGCGAGTCTTTATTCGATACCGCTAGGGTTATCAGCAGCTATAGTGACATTATAGCCATGCGCCACCCACAAGCAGGCTCTGTTACAGAGTTTGCCTTAGGCAGTAGAGTACCGGTAATTAATGGTGGTGATGGCGCTAATGAGCATCCTACCCAAGCCTTATTAGACTTGTTTACCATAGAGCGCGAACTGGCCTCCTCCGGTTTAACCGTTGATGGTATGCATATCGCTATGGTCGGCGATTTAAAGTACGGACGTACTGTCCATTCTTTATCTAAGCTTCTGTGTTTATTTAAAAATATCCGCTTTACCTTAATTGCACCTAACGCCTTAGCTATGCCTGATGATATTATTAGTGCTATTGAGAATGCAGGCCATGATGTCACTATTACAGACTGCCTAGAAGGTAATCTTAATGCCGATATTGTGTACCAAACTCGGATCCAAGAAGAGCGGTTTAGCAGCAAAGAAGAAGCTAATTTATATCGGGGTAAGTTTCGGCTAAACCAGCAAATTTATACCCGTTATTGCAAATCTAATACGGTAATTATGCACCCGCTACCACGAGACTCTAGGCATGAAGCTAATGAGCTAGACAACGATTTAAACCTTAATCCAAATTTAGCTATTTTTCGTCAAGCCGATAACGGCATTTTAGTGCGAATGGCTTTATTTGCGTTATGCTTAGACGTAGCAGATAAAGTAACAGACTATGAACGCCCTGTACCTTGGTATAGTAATAAAAGTGTTTAATGACAAACGTTCGTTTTAGCTTAGTGTTTAACTGTTTTATATAATTATTGGAATTTAATACCTATGTCGATTTCAGAGCAACTTTTTGCCCGTGCCCAACGTACTATCCCAGGCGGTGTAAACTCACCAGTTCGTGCATTTAGCAGTGTGGGTGGCACCCCAGTTTTTATCGATCACGCTGATGGCGCTTATATGTTTGATGTCGATGGCAAACGCTATATTGACTATATAGGTTCATGGGGGCCAATGTTACTGGGCCATAACCACCCTGCTATTCGTCAAGCGGTTATTAGCGCAGCTGAAAAAGGCTTAAGTTTTGGTGCGCCTTGCGCAGCAGAAGTAGATATGGCCGAAATGGTCACTAAGCTAGTACCAAGCATGGAAATGGTACGCATGGTTAGCTCAGGCACTGAAGCCACCATGAGTGCTATCCGCTTAGCGCGTGGTTATACCAATCGCAATACTATTGTTAAGTTTGAAGGCTGTTACCATGGCCATGCTGATTCTTTATTAGTAAAAGCTGGCTCTGGTGCATTAACCTTAGGCGTACCAAATTCACCTGGTGTACCTGCTGACTTTGCTAAATACACTTTAACCTGTGAATTTAATAACTTAGAGCAGCTTAAACAAACCTTCGCTAAACATGGTGATGATATTGCTTGTATTATTGTCGAGCCGGTTGCAGGTAACATGAACTGCATTCCTCCAACTGAAGGCTTTTTACAAGGCTTACGCCAACTTTGTGATCAGTATGGTGCTGTGCTTATCTTTGATGAAGTGATGACAGGCTTTAGAGTTGCACTAGGCGGCGCCCAAGCTGTTTATGGCGTAAAACCTGACTTAACCACTTTAGGAAAAATTATCGGTGGTGGTATGCCAGTTGGCGCTTTTGGTGGTAAAAAAGAAATTATGCATCATATAGCACCGCTTGGCCCAGTATATCAGGCGGGTACATTATCGGGTAACCCAATAGCTATGGCTGCCGGATTAGCCTCTTTAACCGAACTGAGTAAGCCTGGAGTCTATGAGGTGTTAACCGAGAAAACTCGCGTACTTGTCAATGGTATTGCTGCCGCGGCTAAAAAACACAATATTGCACTAAGCACTAACCAAGTTGGTGCTATGTTTGGTTTGTTTTTTACCAAAGAAACCCAAGTAACTAACTTTGCCCAAGCTACCCAGTGCGATATTGCTGCCTTTAACCGCTTCTTCCATTTAATGCTGCAACAAGGTGTCTATTTAGCGCCTTCTGCTTATGAGGCTGGCTTTATCTCGTTAGCCCATACTGATGCTGATATAGCTCACACTATAGCCGCTGCAGAGCAAAGCTTCGCAGCACTTTAAGATAACTAGTATTACTCTTAGCTGTTAAATCTATTTTAAGGCCTAGCAATTATACTCTAGGCCTTTTTTCTATTTAAGCGCTAAGCAACAGCTTAATGTTCACAAACTGTCACTACACCCTCTTCAGTAAATGCGGGTAAAAGTACAGCATTAGCGCAATTTTCGCCGACTGGATAGCCCGTTAATACTGAAAAACTTTGCATACTTATATGCTCAGGTACTGCTCTTAAAATGGAATTAACACCTTGTTGGCGAAAGAATCGACTAAAAACAGGCAAAGCACCACTACTTCCGGTAAGGCCAATGGCTTTATTATCATCCTTACCTAACCAAACTGTTACTAACTTAGTTTGATCAAAACCAACAAACCAACTATCACGATAATCGCTTGAAGTACCAGTTTTACCCGCCAAAGTTACATGCGGAAAAGCTCTAGCTAAGGCTTGGGCTGTGCCGGTTTTAGCTGCCTGAATTAACCCATACTGCAACAAATATATTTCTTCTTCGCCATAACGCCGTGTTAGCCTATCTTGACGCTGATATAATATATGGCCTTCATTGTCTGTCACTGCAAGTAAAGTACTTAATTTACGATGCATACCATCATTAGCCAGGGTCTGATACAACTGACTCACTTCCATTGGGCTTAACTCTATAGCCCCCAATAATGCCGCAGGATGCAAGGTAAGATCTCGCCTTAAACCAAGTTTATTTAAGCTTTCACTGATAATTGGCAAACCTAATTGTAATCCTAACCTTACTGTTGGCACATTTAATGAATTAGCTAAAGCTTCGAGTAAAGTTACAGGACCACGAAATTTTTTATCAAAGTTTTGCGGTTGCCAATCTTGATTATTGCTGCGTAATCTAATAGCTGTGTCATCTAGTTTAGTGGCTAAACTATAACGCCCTCGTTGGGCTAAGGCTTCTAAATAGATGACGGGTTTAATTATGCTGCCTATCTGACGCTTGGCATCTAGAGCTCGATTAAAGCCGCTTTCCACTTGGGTACGGCTGCCGACAATAGCAGTAATATCAGCCTGTTGATATTCAGTCACCACAACAGCTGCTTGTAATGCAAGATCATAGTTTTGTAATTCGGCTCTGACCGCTACTTCAGCAGACTCTTGAGCCAAGGTATCTAGATTAGTAAATACTTTAATGCCACTTTGCCGTAATTGCTGTTCTATATTTAATTCTCGTAACTCTTTTTTTACCGCATCAATATAGCTAGCATAACTGGCATTAGATAATTGTGCTCGAGCTATCACTGCCAGCGGTTGCTGTACGGCTTCTTCATATTGTTGTCTATTTAAAAAATGCTGTTCAAACATTAAACGTAATACTAAATCTCTACGCTGTAAAGCACGCTCGGGATGGCGCCTAGGATCAAAATATGAAGGGCCTTTTAAGATACCAATTAATAGCGCTGCCTCACTATGATTTAACTCAGCTAAAGGTTTAGCAAAATAAAATCGGCTGCCTAAACCAACACCATGAATAGCAGTAGCATAATTTTGGCCAACAAAAACTTCATTAAGATAGGCTTCTAAAATCTGATCTTTATTAAAGCGATAATCTAAAATTAAGGCGATAAGGGCTTCATTTGCTTTTCGCCATAAGGTTCGCTCATTGCTTAAGTACATATTTTTAGCAAGTTGTTGTGTTAAGGTTGAGCCACCTTGAACAGTTCGTCCTGCGGTCACATTGACCCAAAGCGCCCGTAATACGGCAAAAGGTGACACGCCGTGATGATGATAAAAATCACGATCTTCCACCAGCAATAAAGTATCTTTAAAAATCTCAGGAACCTGCTCCAAGCGAACCAACTCACGATCTTCTTGATGCGGAGAAACCAAATGCTCAATAAGTTGTGGCTCTAGGCGAGCAAAATTTATTGGCTGCTTTTGCAAGCGTTGCATAATACGATTAATACCACCTCGATTAAACTCAACACTAAATAATTGAGCAGCCTCGTAGCCATCCGTAAAGGTAAAAGGTCGACGGTAGATAGTAATATGATTACGCGAAACACTATATTGGCCAGGCGAGCTAAGCTCTGGGTTACGTTGGTATTGCAAAGCATCTAACTGCTGTTGTAACTGTTGCTGTGTCAGTGCTTTGCCAGGCAATAACTCCATACTGCGGGCATAGATTTGTGCAGGAACCTGCCATTTTTGCCCTGCAAATTTTTTACTTATTTTACTGTCCAAATAAATACAATAAAATACTAAAATCAACACTAATACAGCTAACAATTTAAGTAAAGTTAAAATTAATCGCTTGATATTAAAGCTAAATTTAGTTTTATTTTTAACTTTTGCTTTAGTTTTATTGCTTTTACTACTCATCGCAACATAGCCTTTTTGGTTTTGGTGGTTGGCATAGCTTGGGCTGGCTGTTCAGGCCAAAAGTGTTTGGGATAACGGCCGCGCATTTCTTTGCGCACCTCTTGCCAACTGTTCTGCCAAAAACTCGATAAATCTTGGGTTAATTGTAAAGGTTGTCTTGCTGGTGATAATAATTCTACTGTTATAGGTAAGCTTTGCTGCATTATAGTTGGCGAACTTAGCTGACCATACATTTCTTGCACCCGTATTGAAATTCGTGGCCCGCCTTCGGCTAAATAATCAATTAAAACTTTAGAACCTGTTGGCGTTTGCCAATGGCTCGGTGTCAAACTAGCCAGTTGTTGCTGTTGACTATAAGTTAAGCGTTGCATTAAATATTGGCATAATGGAATTTCTGCTAACTGCTGACGTTTATTAATAGTACTTAACGCATTACCTAACCAGCTAGCTAAATCGGCAAGCAGTGCCGACTCTGTTACTTCTGGCCAGTTATCTTTAGGGTAAAATGCAATAAGTAACTTTTGTCTGGCTATTAACTGCTTTGCAGTTTCTGACCAAGTTAAACAACTTAAACCGTTTTTAGTAATATAATTAAGCCAAGCTTGTTGTTTTTCGGCCGCACTAAAAACCAGTTGTTGTGGTTTAGACGCTAAACGGCAATGACCAAAATTAAGCTGTTGCTCAGCATAAAAATGGCCTTTTACATCGTCCCAGCCGGTTATTATCTGCCAGCTTAACTGATTGCGCCAATCTTGTAACAGTTGCTCTAACTCTATCGCCACTGCATGATAAATAATATTACGCTGACTAAAGAGTTGCAAATGTAACACCACAAGCCAAGGTTGCTGCTGTAAAGCATCATTATCTTTAAGTACAGCCCCTATACCGCTTGCTAACTGATAGCCTTGCCCCCTTCGTTTTGCCAACCTATCAGGGAAGGCTCGTAACAGTAATATGGGCACTAACTCTAACGGTAATTGCGTGACTATTTTACAGCCTAATTGGCGGCTTAACAGCCCAGCTTGTTGCCATTGCTGGGGTAAGCTAGTTTGAACACAAGCCAGTTGCTGATATAAATCGCCCTTAAGAACCCTAGTGTCTTCTAATAAGGCTGCTAACAGACAAGCTAGCCACGCCACTCCCGCTTGGCCTGCTCGTTCTAACTGCTGAGCATGCAATAGCATAACTGCCAATCTTGGCTCTGTTGCCAGCGACTCTGCCGCTTGGCCTAAACTTGTTAGGCGCCCTGCCTTATCTAATAAGCCTAATTGCTGCAATAGTTGCTCGGCTACTTTTATCGTAGCCTTAGGTGGTGCGGTTAACCAGTGTAAGTCGGCTACTTGTGCCCCCCAGCGAGCAACGTCTAGGCGTAAGGGGGTTAAGTCAGCCAGTTCTATTTCTGCCAGATCAAACTGCGCTCGTCGTTGCCACTTTTCAGCGGTATCTATACGATAACAAACACCAGCACTTAATCGCCCAGCCCTACCGCTACGCTGAATAGCGGCAGCTTGACTAATAGCCACAGTTTCTAAAACGGTTATGCCTTGGCGCGGGTCAAAGCGGGCTCGGCGATACAAGCCACTATCTATCACCACAGTAATGCCTTCAATGGTTAGACTAGTTTGGGCTAGGTTGGTGGCTAAGACAATTTTTCTCTGGCCACTTGGCGCTGGGGCAATAGCAGCTTGTTGTTGAGCTAAAGACAGAGTGCCTAACAAAGCATGCACCTGAACATTGGCAGCATACGCTTGTTTCGCATCTTGCTGATTTAAGTGCTGGGATAAATATTGTGCAGCTTGATTAATTTCAGCTTGGCCTGGTAAAAACACTAAAATACTGCCCTGATGCTGCTGTAAAGCAGTAATAGCTAATGCAGCTGCTTGCATAGCAATAGCTGAGCTGTGTGCTGCAACGTATTTAATATCAACAGGGTAGCTGCGCCCTGCGCTTTGCACTACTGCTGCTGCAAGTTGCTGGCTAAGCTTATCTGTGTCGATAGTAGCTGACATTAGTAAAAGTTTAAGTTCCGCTCTTAATTGCTGCACTTCTAAACAAAAAGCTAAGCCTAAATCAGCATGCAATGAACGTTCATGAAATTCATCAAATATTAATAGGTCAACAGTTTCTAATGTTGGATCTTGTTGCAACATGTTAGTTAAGATACCCTCAGTTACAATTAATAATCGGGTATCAACACTGGTTTTACTTTCATGCCGGATCTTATAACCAACAGTTTTACCAACTGGCTCACCTAATTGGCCAGCAATATAATTAGCAATAGTTTTTACCGCTAAGCGTCGTGGCTCAAGCATCACTATTTTTTTGGTAATGTAATCGGGATGCTGCAATAACTGTAGAGGTAAATAGGTAGACTTACCGGCACCTGGAGGGGCAGACAACAACACTCTATTGTGTTGTTGTAATTTTTCGCACAATGTTAAAAAAATGTCAGCAACGGGCAGCACAGCTAAACCTTAAGATTATTTTAGCTGTGCAGTTTACCTTGTTTTACGCTTAAAATCAGGCTTCTGACTGTAAGGTTGCGCTAATAGTACGGATCCCCATGCCTGTCGCACCAGCAGACCAGTAACTATTGCTACTACTGTTAAATGCTGCTGCTAAATCAAAATGCAACCAACCTTTACCATCTTCATTAACAAAGCGGCTTAAAAAGGCAGCTGCGTTAATAGCACCACCGGCGCCACCACCTTTAACAGCACGGCTATTAGCAGTATCGGCATAAGGTGAAGGACATTGCTGCTGATGCCATTTTTGCAGCGGTAATTGCCAGGTTAACTCATGCTCTTGCTCAGCAAGCGCTAAAGCTTTTTGCGCTAACGGCTGATCCAATGAAAATAAAGCATTATATTCACTGCCCAAGGCCATTATGGCAGCACCTGTTAAGGTAGCGGCATCAATAATTAGCTTAGCGCCACTTTCGGTTGCGCACATTAAGCCATCTGCCAGCACTAAACGCCCTTCGGCATCGGTATTTAATATTTCAACAGTAGTGCCATTTTTATAGGTAATAATATCGCCTAATTTGTAAGCATTACCGCTAATTAAGTTTTCAGCACAGCACAATACCAATCGAACCCGTTTGTTTAAACCTTGCAAAATAGCTAAGGCTAATGCTGCTGTAACTGTAGCAGCACCACCCATGTCACACTTCATGGTTGCCATGCCTTCGCTGGCTTTAATGGAATAGCCTCCACTATCAAAAGTGATACCCTTACCCACCAAAGCTGCCGCTGTTTCAGCGTTACTGTCACCTGTTGGATTAAAGTCCAAAATTAACATTGCTGGAGGACGAGAACTACCACGACCTACCGCATGCAAGCCTTGCCACCCATTAGCCAATAACTGCTCACCTTGTAATATTTGGCTCGTCACTGTACCTTTTTTAGCTATAGATTCAATAAAATTAACAGCTTGCTGAGCTAAGATAACAGGCGCTAAGTTTTCTGGTGTATCATTAACGATTTGTTTAGCCCAACTAAAACATTTGGCTAGATGTTCTAAATGTTGCTTGGTCGTATCATCGCCAGTAAAGCTAACCCCACCGAGTTTTTTAGCAGTACAAAATCCTTGATAAAACACCCACTGTAACTCTAAAGTCCAGTCTGAACCAACCAGCTGCACTTGACGTAACCCCATATTCTCTAGGCTTCTAGCAACCTTCTGTACCGTTCTTTGTTGTTCGGTATTAGTCAAATGGATTTGAAAACCCTTAGCAACAGGACTAAATAATGCTTTGCCCCATTTGGCTTCAACTGCATCTAATTGCAGACTGATTTCAATTATATCTGTCATATGTGCTGTATCCTCTTGTCTGATGTTGGCAATAAAAATGGGGCTTAGTGTAGCATAGCAATAAAATAACTACTGAATATAGCGAATAAAAGCTTAGTAAACGCAACTAAATAACGACTAAACAACCATTTATTAACCAAACGTTAGGAATAAAGGATGACGAACTATAAGATCGAATGTATACTGCGGCGCTTTTAAGATCTGATTGCGATAATAGCGATTTTCTGCTATCAATAGCCGCCATATTTTTTGCTTGGCATTATACAGGAGATGATCATGCCAGAGGGCAAGACTACTAAAACCCTGGGCTTATTAGCCCTAGCAGGCGTAGCGCCTTACCAAGAAGCTGTTGGGGAAGAATATATGAACCCTAAACAGTTAGAGCATTTTCGACGTATTCTTGATGCTTGGCGTCAACAATTACGTGAAGAAGTAGATCGCACGAAAAACCATATGGCCGATGAAGCCGCAAACTTTCCAGACCCAGTGGACCGTGCAGCTCAGGAAGAGGAGTTTAGTTTAGAATTACGAGCACGAGATCGTGAGCGTAAGCTTCTAAAGAAAATTGAAAAGACATTACAACAAATCGAAGATGATGATTTTGGTTTCTGCGATACCTGCGGAATTGAAATTGGCATTAAACGATTAGAAGCCCGCCCAACGGCGGATATGTGTATCGATTGTAAAACCTTAGCTGAAATCAAGGAAAAACAGCTAGGCGGATAACAATGCCCATTGTTCCTGTCTATACTGGCCGGTTTGCACCTTCGCCTTCCGGCCCTCTTCATTTTGGCTCTTTAATTGCGGCCATAAGTAGCTACTTACAAGCAAAAAGTCAGCAAGGTAATTGGCTGTTACGTATCGAGGATATCGATAGTCCTCGCACAGTCCCAGGTGCAGCTGATAGCATTATGCGCACACTTGAGCTATTTGGTTTGTATTGGCATGGCCCAGTTATTTATCAAAGCCAACGTTTAGAGCGTTACCAAGACATTTTCAATCAATTAAAGCAGCAAAACTTAATCTATGGCTGCCAATGCAGTCGTAAACAAATTGCTGAGCAAGGCGGTACTTATCAAGGGCAGTGCGCAAGTCTGGGTTTAACAACAGGCCGCTTAGCTTGGCGTTTACGCGCCAATGCTAAAGAGAACTTTACCGATTTAGTCTTTGGTGAGCAAACTATCAGCGCAGAAATTGCGGCGGAAGATTATATTATTAAACGCAGGGATGGGTTATTTTCTTATCAACTAGCTGTGGTGGTTGATGATTGGGATCAAGGCGTCACTGAAGTTATCCGAGGCGCAGATTTGTTGGAGATGACACCAAGACAACAAGCTTTATTTCAATTGTTACAAGCTGCTGCACCGCAATATGGTCATATCCCTTTAGCCGTTTCAGCACCTAATATGAAATTAAGCAAACAAAACCATGCTACCGATATTAGAAACTGGCCAGTTGCCCATACCTTAGCTAAAGTATTGCAGTTTCTTGGCCACCCTATCCCACTTGAACTTAAGGCAGCACCCGCCACGGAGTTGTTAAGTTGGGCTATTAAAAACTGGCAAATAGCCAAAGTGAGCCGACAATATGAGATATTACATACTGAATTTCTCTGATCGCCTTCAGTTTCATTCTTTTTTACTGCTAGCTGCGGTATTATTAGCAAGTTAACATTATCCTTGCTAGCTTACTTTTCAGGAGAACTATCATTATTTCGCGTGTGTTAAATTTTTGTCGCCGTACACTTGCCGGCAAACAAACCACTAAACAGATTGCTCAGCCTAAAGAGCAGGCATCTTCTGAGCAAGCAATAAAAGCAAAAACAGGGCGACAAGTTGCTGGCGCCAGCGCTTTAGCTAATGTAAAGCGCTTTAGCCGTGATCAGCATTCAATTTCACGCAAGCAAATAAGTCCAAATGCTTTAAAAGTACTGTACCGTTTAAAAGATGCCGGCTATGACGCTTATTTAGTCGGTGGCTGTATCAGAGACTTGCTCCTTGGCCAACAACCTAAAGATTTTGATATCGCTACCAATGCTCATCCCGAGCAAATAAAGCAAGTGTTTCGTAACTGCCGATTAATAGGTCGGCGTTTTAGGTTGGCTCATATTATGTTTGGCCGTGAAATAATCGAAGTCGCCACTTTTCGTGGTCATCACAGCGGTGCTGACGATGAAGAAGAAGTCGCGCCTAAACATAAAACAGCTAGCTTAAGCGACAAAGGACAAATTTTACGCGATAACGTTTACGGTAGCATTGAAGAAGATGCTGAGCGCCGTGACTTTACAATTAATTCTCTGTATTACTCTGTTAATGATTTTGCTGTTTATGATTTTGCCAATGGCGTAGAAGCCATTAAACAACGGAAAATAGAGCTAATTGGTGATCCTGAGACCCGCTACCGGGAAGACCCCGTGCGAATTTTACGAGCTATCCGCTTTGCCACTAAGTTAAATATGCATATAGCTCCAGATACTGCTGCTCCGATTTCACAGTTAGCGGTAATGTTAAAAGAAGTGCCCGCACCTCGTTTATTTGATGAACTGGTTAAAATGTTTTTGGCAGGCAAAGCCTTTGACAACTTTATGCTAATGCGCGAAATGCGGGTATTAAGGCAGCTATTACCCCTATTAGATAAGGCTCTTAATCAAGAGCCTGAAGGCAAAGCTTTCTTATTGGCCACTAAAGCCTTACAAAGCACTGATGCTCGTATTGCAGAAAACAAGCCTGTGACACCCGCTTTTATTTTTGCAGCCTTGCTGTGGTACCCCATTGAAATTCGCAGCCAAACCTTAATGATAGACAGCGGCTTAAATGAACTGGATGCGCTAAATATTGCTATGACCGATATTTTAGCTGAGGTACAACGTACTATTGCCATCCCTAAGCGTTTTAGTTTAACTATGCGTGATATTTGGCTATTACAGCATCGCTTAACTAAGCGTGCTGGTCGCCGTGCCTATAAATTACTAGAGCATCCCAAGTTTCGGGCCGGCTTTGACTTTTTACAACTACGAGCCCAAGCCGAAGCCGGCGAGTTGACCGAACTTTCGTTATGGTGGGAACGGTTTCAATTTGCTAATGAAGGCGAAAAGAATATTTTATTACAACAACTTGGTAAAACAGGCAGTAATAAAAAGCCAGCGCGGCGTAAAAACTACAAACGTAAGCCAACTGCAGAGAAATAATTATGGTGCGTTGTTTTATTGGCTTAGGTGCTAATTTAGCCCAACCTATTACTCAGCTGCAGCAAGCCTTAGTTGCGATTAAGGCTTTACCTAACACTAAACTGGTAGCTGCTTCATCCTTTTATGGCTCTAAGCCAATGGGACCACAAGATCAACCTGATTATGTTAATGCTGTGGTGGCTGTGGACACTACTTTAACTCCACTTGACTTATTGAACCGCTTACAACAGATTGAACAGCAACAGGGCAGACAACGTAAAGCAGATCGCTGGGGGCCAAGAACTCTAGACTTAGATATTTTACTCTATGGTCAAGACATTCTTAATTCCGAACGCTTAACCATACCGCATTACGGCTTAAGCCAACGTGAATTTGTTTTATATCCGTTAGCTGAAATAGCCCCTGAACTAATATTGCCCAACGGCACTGTATTACAAGATTTACTGACGCAAGTCCCTAAAAATGGCTTGTGTATACTTTGCAATAGTTGCAGCTAGCTTATGCAATAGTTGCAGCTACCTTAGGTTTGTGCGATCTTGCGCAACCTGCGTAACAAGTAAGACGAGATTATAATGGCCAAAATCAATACTGCTGTATTGCAGAAAATGAAGCAGCAAGCTGAAAAAATTACTATGCTTACAGCCTATGATGCCAGCTTTGCTAAATTATTTGCCGAACAAGGCGTAGAAATTTTATTAGTCGGTGACTCTTTAGGTATGGTTTTACAAGGTCATAACGATACTTTACCCGTTACCATTGATGATATTGCTTACCATACCCGCGCTGTACGTGCTGGAGCACCTGCTGCCTTTGTTATAGCTGATATGCCTTTTATGAGTTACGGCACGCTGGAACAAACCTTACAAAGTGTTGTACCTCTGATGCAAGCGGGCGCTAATATGGTTAAAGTTGAAGGCGGCGACTTTTTAATTCCTACCATTAAAGCCTTAACCGAGCGCGGTGTCCCTGTGTGTGGTCACCTTGGTTTAACACCACAATCTGTTCATGTTTTTGGTGGTTTTAAAGTACAAGGTAAAAGTAACGAGCAAGCTGATGCTATTGTTGCTCAAGCTCTTGCCTTACAAGCTGCGGGGATTCAGTTGCTAGTGGTAGAATGCATCCCCACAACTTTGGCTAAACGTATTACCGACGCCTTAACTATTCCCGTTATTGGTATAGGTGCCGGTAATGTGACAGATGGTCAAGTCTTGGTTATGCACGATATTTTAGGCATAAGCAGCGGCTACATTCCAAAATTCTCTAAAAACTACCTACAACAAACCGGCGAAATCCGCAATGCCATAAGCACCTTTGTAAGTGAAGTAAAAACAGGTATTTTCCCTTCTGCCGAGCACAGTTTTAACTCATGATGAAATTATTAACTACCAACACAGAACTGCGTGAACAAATTGCCCAGTGGCGCCGTAATGATGAACGCATTGCTTTTGTCCCCACTATGGGCAACCTGCATAATGGCCATTTTCGTTTAGTCGACGTAGCCAAGCAAAAAGCCGATCGAGTTATTGTTAGTATCTTTGTTAACCCAATGCAGTTTGGTAAAAATGAAGATCTAGATAAATATCCACGCACTTTAAAAGCTGATTGTAACGGCTTAACTGCACATGGCGCTGATGCGGTATTTACACCCACACCTGATATGATGTACCCGCGAGGCTTAGATGTGCAAAGCTATGTTGAAGTCCCCCTACTTGGTGACTTACACTGTGGTGCTAGTCGAGCCGGCCATTTTCGTGGTGTCTCTACTATAGTCTGTAAACTGTTTAATTTAGTACAACCTGATATAGCTTGTTTTGGCATGAAAGATTACCAACAAGTTGCCATTATTCGCCAAATGGTTAATGACTTATCTTTGCCTATTAAAATTATCGGTGTGGCAACAGAGCGTGCTGATGATGGTTTAGCGCTTAGCTCACGTAATGGCTATTTAACCAAAGAGCAACGCGCTATTGCCCCTAAGTTATATCAAGTGCTGCAGCAACTGCGAAATACTATTATTGCTGGAAATCACGATTACCGCTCCTTAGAGCAGCAAACTAGGTTGCAGCTTAATGCCATGGGCTTTACCGCCGATTATATTAATATTGCCAATCGACAAGATTTATCCCTAGCTTGCAGCCCTGAGCAAGACAAAGTTATCTTAGCTGCTGTCTTGCTTGGTAAGACAAGGCTAATTGACAATATTGAGATTTAAACGCTAAAGCTAGCAATATTATTCTGAAAAAGATTAATACTCAAAAGCTTTAACCATTGGTTAAAGCTTTTTTATTTAAAGACTACAAATATAGAGCAGCTGATAAAAGTGTTTTTATACAACTAGCTACTGTTTAAGTGTTGCGACAAACTGCTCTGATTGCTCTATGGCAGTATTCATCTCGGTAATTAAACGATTTATGTCACGCTGAACAGAACTAAACTCGCCTTGCAAAGCACCTATCGCTTTGGCATTTAAATTATGTTTTAAATATAACGTATTGTCTTTTAATGAAGCCAGCACTGGCTGCATACTTTTTTCTGCGCGGCGCATAGTTTTAAGTAAGCTAGTATATTGACGCTTAGTACTATCTAGCTTTTTAGCACTATCTTGTTTCAATTTAGCACTAGTATACTGCTCTAGCTCATCTTGCCACTCATCAAACAATGCATCCGCTACCGCTTCGATACTGTTAATCCGTTTACTGACATCTTCTGCTGCTTTACTACTAGCTTGGTACTCACTCTCTGTGGCTGCATATGCTCGCTGTAAGTCGCCACCATCAAACTGGATTAGCTGACTAAACTGCTCCAGCGCTGATTTAAATTGTTCTTGAGCCTCTTTCTGCGACTGCTGTGCATCTTCAACGCGATCTGACAAAATGTCACGCTTATGCACTCCTACCTTTTCCATAGCAGAATAATAAGCACTTTGGCAGGCAGTTATGCTGAAGAGTAAAGGCAGTATAATCAACAAATAACGCATAAAAGCTTCCTTTGTTATTAGAGACACTCTTGGCAAATAATAGCGGTTAAATTGTCACAGAACAAACTGAGTAATTAAACTAGCTACTTTTTAGCCAGTTGTAATAACTTAGGATAAAAATCTTTATCCTGCTGAGCAATTTGATCTTGCTCGACTAAAATATCATGCAAAATTTGTTTAGTTGTTAACGGATTGGCTAAAACAACTCTAAACACTATTGTTTCTTGGCGCTGGTATTTAGCCGGCATTAACCGAGTACGTGATACAAAAGACTTACCTTCTTCACGCTGGCGTTTTTGAATAAACTTAGTTAAGCCATTTAATAACTCATTAAAACGTTGCTGTTGCTCTGGGCTAGCTAAGGTCATAGCTTTTTGTACCTGAGCCGGCACATAGCGATAAGTTAGCAAACAAAGTTCTGGCTCGGTAATTAGCTCAAAATCAATATTGTGGCTAATTAAAGTTGCAAAATATCGCGCTTTTTCAATGCTACTGTTAATCAGGATTTCATAACCGTCTCGGCCAATAATTTGCAAGCAAGCATGAACCAGCATTGCCATTCCAGGCCTTGAACCTTCAAGAGTTTGGCTGCCTAGATCTTTAGAACCTTTACGCAGAATATACTCAGCATGATGCGCTATAGCATGGGCATCTGCAGGGTGCTTAAATACCACCATACCCGCCCCCATAGGCACATACATTTGCTTATGGGCATCTATTGTTACTGAGTCAGCCCGCTCAATACCAGCTAATAAGTGCTTATATTTTTCAGAAAGCAAAGTGGCACCGCCCCAAGCTGCATCAACATGAAAATGGCATTGATACTGCTGGGCTAAATCTGCTAATTGATGCAAGGGATCTATGTTACCTGTTTCAGTAGTCCCCGCCACGCCCACTACAGCCATTACCCGTATATTACGCGCCGTTAAATCTGCCATGGTTGCAGCAAGTTCAGCCACATCAACTTTATTGTTAGCATCGGTTTTAATTGCAATTAGCCCATCACGGCCAATTCCCAAAATATCCGCAGCTTTACCTAATGAGTAATGGCCTCGCTCAGAGACTAAAATTGCTAAGCCTTGATAGTTATAATGCTGCATAGCACGAAATAAACCTTCTCTTGCTATGCCGCGAAAATCGCCATCGGCTTTAAGTAAGCGGTTACGCGCTATCCACAAAGCAGTAATATTGGCAATAGTGCCGCCCGAGCAAAATGCCCCTAACGAATGGTTGGCACTGTGCATCCACTTTTTATAAAAGCTATCGGCATCGCCATACACTAAATGATGCACCATACCTAAGACTTGCCGCTCCATAGGCGTAAAGGCTTTAGATGTTTCAATTTTAACTAAATTTTGATTTAGTCCTACCATCATTTTTGATAATGGCAGCACAAAATAAGGTAACGCCGAGGTCATATGACCAATAAAACTAGGCGAAGCAGTATGTACAGAGTGTGCTACTAGTTTTCGCATCAACTGTTCAGTGTAATCCGATACAAATTCTGGCATAGCTGGAATTTGATGATCTTGAAAGTCACGCTCAATCTGCCATAACGGCTTTTCTAATGCGACAATACTATTACGCAAAAAACCAGCTAAGTTTTGCGACAGATTTTGCTCAATAATACTTAAAGTAGAATCAGCCGCTTCAGGTACGGTAAAAATACGCAAAAGCGATTCTTCAGATGCTGTTGCCTGCCGCTGTATTGGTTTTGTCATGCTTGTAGTACCACGCTACACACTGGAGTAATAACTGCCCAGCTGATTATAAAAGTCGCTCACTTTACTGCAACTACAAATAAAAGTCTGCAAAAAATCAGCTAAAAAATTTGCTGCTATGCTGTATTAATTTAACTACGCAGGCCTATACCGCGATTAATTAAATATAAAGCGAAACTAAACATCACCACAATAAAGCTACAGACAACACTTAATGCTACAGTCAGGCTGACATCAGATATACCTAAAAAGCCATAGCGAAACGCATTTACCATATAAACAACTGGATTTAATATCGCCACTTTTTGCCAAAATTCAGGTAGCAAGGTTAAAGAGTAAAATACGCCGCCCAAATAAGTTAAAGGCGTTAACACAAACGTAGGTATGATACTTATATCATCAAAGCTTTTGGCATAAACAGCATTAATTAAGCCCCCTAAAGCAAACAACATGGAAGTTAACATTACCGTAACAATAATTACTGCAATATTATGCACTTGGATCGTAACAAAGAATAACGACAATAAAGTAACAATTAAGCCCACTAACATGCCCCTAGCCATGCCACCACCTATATACCCCAAGACAATAATATAATTAGGTACAGGTGCGACTAATAGCTCTTCTACATTGCGTTGAAATTTAGCGCTAAAAAAAGATGAGGCGACATTAGAATATGAACTGGTAATCACCGACATCATAATAAGGCCAGGTACAATAAAGGCCATATAACTAAAGCCGCCCATTTCACCAATCCGCGAACCAATTAAATTACCAAAAATAACAAAGTATAACGCCATGGTAATAGCTGGTGGCACTAAAGTTTGCACCCAAATCCGTAAAAAACGATTAGTTTCTTTGGTTAAAATACTTTTTAATGCCACCCAATAACTAGACTTGATCATTCCTCACTCCCACGACCGGTTTCAACTAAGCTAACAAATAATTCTTCTAATCGGTTAGCTTTATTACGCATCGATAATACTGTTACTTGTTGTTGAGATAGCTGGTTAAAAATGGCATTTAAGCCTTGCTGCTTTTCTATATCTACTTCAATACTGTGATCATCAAGTGCTCGCCAGCTAACATTATCCAGCTGAATTTGCGCGGGATTTATTGCTAAGTCTAAAATAAAGGTTTCTCGTGTTAGCTTAGCTAGCAAGCTTTTCATCGAGGTATTTTCTATAATTTTCCCATGATCTATTATGGCAATATTACGACATAAACTTTCGGCTTCTTCTAAATAGTGGGTGGTTAAAATAATAGTGACACCTTGCTTATTAATTTGCCGCAAAAAATCCCACATAGAACGACGTAGCTCAATATCAACACCGGCTGTAGGCTCATCTAGAATTAACAACTTAGGCTCATGCATCAGTGCTCGGGCTATCATTAAGCGTCGTTTCATGCCACCAGAAAGCTCACGTGATCGGGCAAAGCGTTTATCCCATAAACCTAATTGACCTAGATATTTTTCAGCGCGCTGTAAAGCAACTTTACGCGGTACGCCATAATAACCGGCTTGATTAACCACTACTTGCAAAACAGTTTCAAACTGATTGAAATTAAACTCTTGCGGCACTAAGCCAAGATGCTGCTTGGCTTGCTCTAGCTCGTTATCAAGATCATGACCAAAAACTTTTACGCTACCTTGGGTTTTATTTACTAAGGAGCTAATAATACCAATACAGGTACTTTTACCCGCACCATTAGGTCCAAGCAAAGCAAAAAACTCGCCTTGTTGAACTTGTAAATTAATACCTTTAAGTGCAACAGTACCGCTTTTATATACTTTATGAAGTTGCTGAATATCTAACGCTAAGCTCAACGCTGCTCTCCTATTTATTAATCGTGCCACTATAACCCCAACGGGCTAGTAGCTGATGCGGTAATTGCAAATGGTCTAAAATTCTTGCCACCATAAAATCAACTAAGTCGCTAATAGATGTTGGCTGATGATAAAAGCCTGGCGCAGCCGGCATAATAGTCACACCCAATTGAGCTAACTTAAGTAAGTTTTCTAAATGCAGTGCACTCATTGGGCTTTCCCTAGGTACCAAAATAAGCTTACCGCCTTCTTTAATCACAACATCTGCTGCGCGCTCAATTAAATTATCACTCATACCATGAGCAATAGCCGCTGCTGTACCTGTAGAGCAAGGGCAGACTACCATAACTCGTGGCGCTGCTGAACCTGATGCTACTGGTGAAAACCAATCATCCTTGCCATAAACAGTAATTTGATTGGCTTCACAGCCAAATATTTCAACCAATTGTGCTGTACATTTTTCCGCAGAACCTGCCAGTTTAATATTATTTTCTGTCGCAAAGACGACGCGAGCCGCACTTGAGACTAATAGATGAACTTTAATTCCTTGGTTTACTAAGAGTTCTAACAAGCGCCAGCCATAAACTGCGCCTGAGGCGCCTGTAAAAGCTAAAGTAATTTCGGTTAAAGGACTATTTAATACGTTTTTAATCATGACCTTTCCACTTGTTGTGTAACGCCTTAATAAGCTTATCGTGAATACTAGCAAAACTACCGTTACTCATAATGACAATAGTATCATTAGGCTGAGCTTGTTCGGTTAAAACTCGCACTAAATACTCAATATCGTGCGATAAAGTCGCTTTAGGTGCTAAAGCTTGGTGTAAAGTGTGTAATGAGCCCTTAGCATTTTGCTCTTCATATAAATAAACATAATCCGCTAAGGCCAGTGCAGCAGGTAAAGTAGCTTCATGCACCCCCATTCTCATAGTATTAGATCTTGGCTCTAACACAGCAATCACCCGACCTAATTTAGCCTGAGCACGGGCTCCCTGTAAGGTGGTATTAATTGCCGTAGGATGGTGAGCAAAATCATCGTAAACTTTAATTTTGTTAATCTCTGCTTTTAATTCCATCCGTCTTTTGGGAGCAATAAACTCTGCTAAAGCCTCTATAGCTATATTAATCGGTACCCCAACATGACGGGCTGCTGCAATAGCCATAATGCCATTTTCCACATTATGTTGGCCACTTAAGCCCCAGTGCAAAGTACCTAAAGCTTGCTGTTGATATAACACGGTAAAAGCACTGCCATCGGCATTAAGCAACTCTGCTTGCCAATCACTACCATAGCTTTGCCGTTCACTCCAACAGCCCATGTCTAAGGTTTGCTTAACTGCAACAGTATCTTCTGGAGATAACACTAAGCCATTGCTTGGCACCATACGTAATAAGTGATGAAATTGACGTTGAATTGCCGCTAGATCTGGAAAAATATCCGCATGGTCATATTCCAGATTATTAATGACTAAAGTACGGGGCCGATAATGAACAAACTTAGAACGCTTATCAAAAAATGCCGTATCATATTCATCAGCTTCAATTACAAAAAATGGTGATTCGCCTAAACGTGCTGAACAATCAAAGTTTTGCGGAATACCACCAATTAAAAATCCAGGCTTCAAGCCAGCATAATCTAAAATCCAAGCCAACATAGTGCTAGTTGTGGTTTTACCATGAGTACCAGACACAGCTAATACCCAACGGTCATGTAAAACTTGCTCAGCTAACCACTGTGGGCCTGAGGTATAGCGTAACTGGCTATTTAGCACATATTCAACAGCTGGGTTGCCCCGTGATAAGGCATTACCAATTATTACTAAGTCTGGCGCCGGATCCAGTTGCGCCGGATCGTAACCTTGGGTTAAATTTATTCCTAATTCAGCTAACTGAGTGCTCATTGGTGGGTAGACATTGGTGTCTGCCCCCGTTACTTTATGACCAAGTGACTTAGCAATTGCTGCAATACCGCCCATAAAAGTGCCACAAATACCAAGAATATGAATATGCATAGTTTTCCCTGCGCTTAATTTGCTTTTTTTTACAGCAATTACCAACAAAATCGTAATGACACCTGCAATTTTGTGGCAAATTCATTAAAATAGGCTAGCCCTATTATTTTACCCTGACTAACAGCCGAGAAAAGGAAGCAAAAATGCGCCGTATTTCCCCCGTACTACAACAGGACAATGTTGATAGTAACTTAATATCGCTAATAAAAACCATATTAGCAGCCTGTCGCGAAATATCATTTCGTGTTAGTCAAGGCGAATTAGCTGGTGTACTAGGTTCTACCTTAGCTGAGAATATTCAAGGTGAGACCCAGAAAAAACTAGATATTATTGCCAATGAGCTACTCAAAGAAGTTATTTTAGAGACCGGACTAGTTAAAGCTATTAGCTCTGAAGAAGAAGACCATACCATAGCAGGAAACCCTAAAGGTAAGTTTTTGGTTACTTTTGATCCCTTAGATGGCTCATCTAATACTGATATTAATAGTTTAATTGGTACTATATTCTCAATTTTACCTGCACAAGCTGATCTAGACGCTGCAGATCCTAGCCAGTTTCTGCAACCAGGAAGTGCCCAACTAGCAGCCGGCTATGTCCTTTATGGCCCGTCCACTATGTTGGCGCTTACTACTGGTAAAGGCACCAGAATGTATACCTTAGATAAAACTCACGGTGGATTTTTACTGACCGAAGAACAAGCAAGTATTCCTAAGTATACTGCTGAGTTCGCTATAAACATGTCGAATCAACGCTACTGGCAACCACCTATGCAACACTATATTAATGACTTATTGCTAGGTAAAACGGGGAAACGTGGTAAAAACTATAATATGCGTTGGATAGCTGCCATGGTTGGTGATGTGCATCGCGTATTATGCCGCGGTGGTATTTTTATGTACCCAACTGATACTAAAGATCCCAGCAAGCCTGATAAACTAAGACTGATGTATGAAGCTAACCCCATGAGCTTCTTAATAGAACAAGCTGGTGGCCTTAGCTCAACAGGCTATCAACGTATAATGGATATTATACCTGTAGATATCCACCAGCGTGTTGCCGTGATTTTAGGCTCTAAACATGAAGTTGAAACCTGTATTAATTATCATCAATCGTAGAGATTTTTGTCGCGCCCGCTATAATAGCGGCAATTTTTTAAGAACCTAAGGAAAAGCTGATGAGCTTAAGTAATATCACTGCGGGTAATAACTTACCTGAAGAAATTAACGTCATTATCGAAATTCCAGCTAATGCTGATCCGGTAAAATACGAAGTAGACAAAGACACTGGTGCTATTTTAGTTGACCGCTTTATGTCAACACCTATGTTTTATCCATGTAATTATGGTTATGTTAATAACACCTTATCACTCGATGGTGATCCAGTAGACGTATTAGTGCCCACACCTTATCCATTAGTTCCGGGCGCTGTGATTAAATGCCGGCCAGTTGGTGTGCTGCAGATGTCTGATGAAGCAGGTGAAGATGCTAAGGTTATTGCAGTGCCTGTAAGTAAACTAACCAAAATATATGATGATATTAAAGATATTTCTGACGTACCAGAATTGCTTAAACAACAAATTCAGCATTTCTTTGAACACTACAAAAATTTAGAAGCAGGTAAATGGGTTAAAATAAATGGTTGGGGCGATATCACTGCCGCTAAAGCTGAGATTTTAACCTCGTTTGAACGGGCTAAAAAGTAATTAGTAACACTATAAAAAAACCAGCAAATGCTGGTTTTTTTATAGTAATCTTTGCTGCTATTGCTGTTACATTTAATTTTGCTTATTAAGCAAAGCAAGTAACTCTTGTTCTGGCATAGGCTTAGCATAATAAAAGCCTTGCATCTCATCACAACCTAAATTAATAAGTGCTTGTTGCTGTGCTTCGTCTTCAACGCCTTCGGCAATAGTGGCTAAATTTAGTTTTTTACCTAACCGAATAATTGTTTCAACAATCACTTCATCTGAACTTGAGGTAATATTAGCCACAAAAGACCGGTCTATTTTTATTCTATCTAAAGGCAACTTTTGAATATAACTTAACGAAGAAAAGCCTATACCAAAATCATCTATAGCAATATTAACCCCTATTGATTTCAACTCTAGTAAAGCAGCCACCATTGCCTCAGGGTCGTCCATTAAAATAGATTCGGTAATTTCTATTTCTAGTTGTTGGGCATTAATCTCATAATAATTAATAGCATCAATCACCGATTGTACAAAACTATGAGTTCTAAATTGTTGTACCGATACATTAATTGCAATGCGAATAGCAAAACCCAAACCAGTCATCTGCTTAATATGCAGACAAGCTTGTTGCAACACCCAGTCACCAATTTCAACGATGAGCCCTGAGTATTCAGCTAACGGAATAAAGACCGCAGGTGAAATAAATTCACCATTATCCTGTGGCCAGCGCAGTAAGGCTTCAACACCCACTATTTTTTTGGTTTGTAATGACACCTGCGGCTGATACCATAATTGCAATTTCTGTTGAGAAAAGTCTTGAGATAATTTACGCAATATAGCTAATCTTGTCGCCATCTGCTGTTCCATCTCTGGCAGATAATATTGATAATTTGCAGTTAAGCTCTTTTTGGCACGATTAAGGGCTATGGTGACATATTTTAGAATGCTTAAACCTTTAGAATCGATATCTTGCAAGCGGCATAAGCCTATATTTACTGTGAGTTGTAATCGATACTCTGCCACTAAAAAAGGTTCTTCAAAAGTAGCATTAATAGCGTTTATACTTAATGTTTCAACATAACCTATTAAACCAAATACATCCGCCCCTAGCCGTGCTAGCTCTGACTGCATACCAAATTTATTAGTTAAACGCATCGCTACAGCGATAAGCAGTTCATTACCCACATCGTGGCCCAAGCCGTCATTAATATCAGCAAAATGGTCAATATCAATCAATACCACAACTTTATTTTCAGCATCAAAGTTACGCGTTTGCTGTAAAAGCTGGATAAACTCATTGCGATTTGGCATTTTAGTTAGTGAATCGGTATAGGCTGCATGCTTTAGCTGCTGAAACAAAGCCGCATTTTCGTATCCTGTTGATATATTAGTTAAAAACAACTCTATTAGCTGTTGAATATGCTCAGGGATCACTTGGTTAGTTTTAATATAAACCGCAGCTTTATGTTGCTTACTACCTAAGTATAAAACGGTCGATTCAGAAGAGAACACATGCTGACGACTTTCTAAACATTGTTGAACTCGCTGAATAATATCTTCATTATCAATACGATTAAGCTCACTTTTAATATAAGGAGCATATTCACCGGCAGCACCTAAGACATAGATTCTTTCAGTTGCTGAGCCGTCATCTTCAATTTGCGCACAGACAACGCCTTCCGCAGGCAAGCCAATTAATGAAGAAATTTGCGTTAGTACACCTTCAGAAAACTGATGCAATGACTGATGCTCAAGCAAACTTGCAGCAGCGGTGATAATTTTAGTTAAACCTCGTCTACTTTGATTAATAGTACGTATTTGTTGATAAGAGCGAATAGCAGCAATAATAGAGGTAACTAATTTACCTCGGGTAAGTTCAGTTTTGGTTTTGTAATCATTTATATCGTACTGTTTAATAACCTTTTCTTCAGGTGCATAACCGGGTTGGCCGGTACGCAAAATAATTCGCAGTTCTTCTTGTTGCAGATCTTCACGAATTCTCTGAACAGCCATTAGACCAGCATCATCAGACTCCATAACGACATCTAGTAACACTAAAGCTATATCAGTATTTTTTGCTAAAAACTGCAGCGCCTCTTTCGCACTATAGGCATGAAAAAAAGTGAGTTTTCTATTTAATACCTGTAGACCATTTAACGCTAAGGTTGTAACAGTATGGACTTCCTTATCATCATCAACAATAAGTACACGCCAAGGCTCTAAGCTTGACTCTGTTACCTCAGCCTTTGCATCTTCTTCAGCGGCAAATAAAAAATCTTCATTTGATATAGTAGACACTGCGATTCAATCCTTTTGCATCGACTGATTAACTGTCACGTTAAATCAACAAATAAGCGTAAATAACACTTATTACAGTAAATTATAGCTAACTTTAACAAAAGCATAAAAAACAACAGTAAATAACGACCATTAGCCCAACTTAACTTAAAATAATCAGCCGTTACTATATTTATTGGTGGTTCAAGCTTGATAATGCCAAACAAAAGCAGAATAGACAATAGACAAGAAAATTATCAGCAACTAACAACAAAGCTTTATAGTGTTAGTAAAGGCCTATTCATTAACAGCACACCACTGTAGGATTTGTGGTAACTTATTAGCTTGCAGTGGTTTTAAAATAACATCGTTCATACCCGCAGCGATAAACTCTAACTTTTCTTCCTCTAAAGCGTGGGCAGTAAAAGCTAAAATTGGCACTGTTTGATAATTAGTTAAAACTCTGAGTTTTTTAGCTACTTCAACCCCATTAATATCTGGCAACTGGATGTCGAGTAGAATCACATCAAAGTTATGCTCTTGACATAAATCTAAGGCTTCTTGTCCTGTACTAGCTAAAGTAAGTTGAATGGGCTGGTCTTTTAGCAATACGCGGATAAACGCTAAATTAGTTTGATTATCATCTACTACCAATAGCTGCTTAACTGCATACTGACTTGTTATTGCTAGTAAGGTATCTAAATAAAAGATACCGGGTTGCAAAAAGTGCCCTAGCGCTTGGTGCCAAGCATCAAAACTATCAGCACTGCAATAACATAAAATACGACTTTTCAGGGCTAACTTAGCCAAGGTCTTTTGCCATAGACTAAGCTCAGTGGGCACAGGCAAAAACACAATGATAGTATCTAGTTTAGATTGTTGACCTTTACACTCTAAAGTTGATAAATCTGTACAATAAGATACTGTTGTCGCCAGCAAAGCTAAGGCCTGCTTACGCTCATGCAAATGCTCTGTATCCGTATCAAATAACAAGATGCTCGATTGATATTGTGTACTTAATGGTTCTAGCTGAGCTAATGGCATTGATAATTTAGTGGTGCAACCAAGGCCTTCTATCGAATCAATCTGCTTCGTAATGTTAAATTTTTTCATTAACACCGCTAAAATAGCATAATCAACATCTTGCCAATGTAAGTCTGTAATATCCTTGATATCGAATAATTGCCGTTGCCGCGGCGACAACCCTTCACCATCACTAACAACACTGATATTAAGCTTATTTCCAGCTTCATTCACCACTAAGTCAACACGCAGCGTTATTAGCTTAACTCCAACATTACGACTAGTTACTTGCAATAAAGCCGAAATTAAAGAAGTTAAAGCAAATGGATTTAAATCAACTTTATATAAAGCATTAGCGGCTGTTTCAAATAACATTAATTTAATTTGCTTACAGTCTAGCCAGCTTTGACAGTGAGGTAATTTCTCGGCTATAAACTCAGTAAGCATAAATTGCTCTGAGGTAAAATAATTTTCTAGCGCTAAAAGCTGTAATAAAGTGATTTGATTACTCACTAATTGGTTTAGCTCTATTGATGCTAAGCCGGACTTATGTTGACACAACAACTGTAAATTTTTACTGCAGTAAGCTAAAAGTCGCTGCTGCTCTGATTGCTGCTGCTCTAAATATTGGATTTTACGATTGGCCAGTTCTAAAGCAGTTGTAGAGTGAGTAAGTGCCAGCTCTTGACTACTAACTTGTTGCTGCATTCCTAGTTGCTGCTCTGACGATTGCTCTGCCATACTATTAAAGCTTTGCCTAATTGAATCTAAATCTGGCATTAATTGCTCATCTATACGGCAATTAAGTTGACCTTGTTGTAATTGCCTTAACTTATGTGCAACCAAATTAATATCGACTAATTGCCGCTGTTGTTGCTGCGTTAAAGTATTTTTAATCCAAACTAATGCAATTAAACCAAAAATAAACACAACAACCATAGGTAAAAACCAGACACTAAAAGCTAAATCATTTTCAACCATGAT
Organism: Rheinheimera sp. MMS21-TC3; assembly: GCF_032229285.1. Classification (NCBI taxonomy): domain Bacteria; kingdom Pseudomonadati; phylum Pseudomonadota; class Gammaproteobacteria; order Chromatiales; family Chromatiaceae; genus Rheinheimera; species Rheinheimera sp. MMS21-TC3. Next base: position 1,175,700 of record NZ_CP135084.1, on the reverse strand, counting down.
TAATAAGTAATATTGGCTGGTATTATTATCAGCTGCTAACTCAGAATTAGGGGATATTTGTAGCCCTGGTATTTGCTGCACAGAAACTAATAAATGTTCAGTTTGTTGTAATTGGAAGCTATTAGTATTTTTTGAGGCTAAATATTGCTGTCGAATACTTTGCTCTGACACCGAAGGCGCTTGCGACACAGCTAAAACAGTACCTGAACTAGATAATAGGGCACTAGCCTTTATGGGTAAGCGACTGACCGCACTAGCATGTGCTAAATACTTATTTAATGCTTGATAATTACGCTCAGTTAAATAAGGCACAACAGATATTTGCAAAGCTGCAGAAAAGCGTTGCACTTGCTCTTGCTGCTGCAGCTTTGCTTCATAATGATACCAAGTTGCGGTAAAGACTAGCATCAAGCTAACTGCAACTAACCATGGTAAGGTTAGTTGCCGAAAATAATTTAACAAAATAGCACCCGCTCAGGCTCTGTTGGCAACAAAGCGTATTTAAGACTAAAGCCGTTAAAAATGCAGTTCCAAACCAACAAAAGCACCATTAAAGTCTATATCCGTATATAAGCTATCAACATTATCCAACTTAATATTAACAGCGCGATATCCTGCCCTGAGTCTGACATCTATGGCTATATTATCCACAAGTGCATAAGCAATTCCGGCTTGTACATCGTAAATTGTATTATCATCGTATGTCATATAACTACCGTTAGCAAACAGCTCTAGTCCAGTTAATGGCAAACCAATTGTTGCGGCAGCATAGGCGGTAGGAAGAATTTTAGAGACACTTTCTCCAGCAGCAACTCCCGTTATTGTATCCTTAATGTAGACATCACCTTTAATGTATTTAGCATTAACGCCTAAATCTAAACTAATTAAACTATTATCAAACAGCTCATAATATAAAATATAATCAGTACTGGTTAAATCCACCTGATTTTTTATATCTGTCCCTTGTAAGAAAGTGGTGTTATTTAAACTTAAGTTACTGCTCAAACCTGTCGAGCCGTTGGCTGTTAATGGTGTATGCTGAATACGCGCATTAGGCAGCACAGGTATTGGATGCTCCAGGGCAATATAATAGGATGCTTGCGTTTTATCATCAAAATTAAGTGTTTGCAGCTTATCTGTATTAGCAAAACCACCTTCAGTGCTTGTGCGCCAGGCATCAGCCCCTATATATAAACCGAGTAAGGTGTCAGCTTTAATAGCTGGTGAAAAAAGCAAGCCTGCTATCGAAAGTGCTAGTACTGGTTTTATCATATTGTATCTTACCCTTGTGTTAATAATTCTGATAAATCAATTAAAGCGGCATTGGCCCGAGAAATATAATTAGCCATAACTAAACTATGGTTGGCTAACAAACCAAACCCACTACCATTTAAAATCATTGGGCTCCAAATGGATTGTTGTGTAGCCTCAAGCTCGCGAATAATTTGCCGTAAACTTATCATGGCATTTTTTCGTTCTAGCGTGTCAGCAAAGTCGACTTCTACTGCTTTTAAAAAGTGTAATAAGGCCCAAGCAGCACCCCGCGCTTCATAAAACTCATCATCAATTTTCCACCAACTGGTTTTTATATTTCGCAAAGATGGGGCATTAGTAGACTGGCGTGCACTAGCCTCTCCCGCAAGGTCAGTATTTAGTCTATCTTGGCCTACACTGGCACTTAAACGCTGTGAGTAACTGCCTAAACGTTTTTCTACCGCTTTTAGCCAGTCGCGTAAATTATCGGCACGGGCATAAAACTGGCTATCTGGCTTGGCCGGATCGACTAATTCATCACGATATAAGTATAATTGCGCTATAGCTTTTTTATATTCAGATTCGGCACTAGGAATAACCCAACTTTTATGATCAATATTAAATTGCGGCTGCGCTACTTTTAAAAATTTATTTTCTGTTGATTGCGACTGGGAACGACTTAAATCTTTACGTAAAGCTAAAGCTAAGTCGCGTGACATTTCTAACACACCTAGCTCCCAAGCTGGCATATTATCTAACACACTAAAAGGTGGCATAATATCATTTGATAAATAGCCACCACTCTTGTTAAGTAAGGTTTCACTGACCCGAATTAGTGCAGTTGTAGTGCTATAGCCCACAGGAGCGCTGTCGCCTAGGGATTGCCGGCTTTGATAAATTTCATCTACCAGTAAATCTGGCTCTCTACTCACCCACCAAGCAGTTAAATACATAATCACAAAAAATATTAATGCGCCAAAGCTAATTAACTTAAAGTTTCCCATTTTCACTCCTTAACGTTTTGGCAGCGCAACAATAGGTACACTAATGCTAATGACTTGTTGATCAGAGAATGTTAGCTGCATTATTATTGAATCACCCAATGCAAGTTTAGTCTTAGGCTCAAATAACATTAAATGCAAGCCACCGGGTGTTAAGTTAACTTCGCTTTGGGCAGCAATGTTAATAGCATCAACCTGCTCCATGCGCATCACACCATTTTTATGGCTATGCTGATGCAGTTCAATGCGCTGAAAAGCCTCCGTTGTTACCGCTATTAGGCTTTTGCTTTGTTCAGATGTGTTATGCAAGGTTAAATAACCCGCTGTTACACTGCGCCCCTGCATGGGCTGTCGCACTTCTGCGTTTGTTACTTTTATAGTGGTAGCTTGCTCTGCAGACAACGATACACTTAACAGTAGTAGTATAGGTAAGAAAACCCTAGATAACAGTATTGGCATTTGCACGCTCCTTGATATATAAACTTATATTACACCAGTTAGGTACACTTAACAGCAACTAACCTGCCTGCAACACCGTATATTTTAATAATCAGCAATCAACATTATAAAGCGTCTATCGCTTAGGTAATAATAATGCGGCGACAAAATATGCGCTGATAGTTATTAATGGGGCTGTTATAAACAGCAATACCGCCAGCACTCTAATTAACCATCTTGGTTGATGATAATTATTCGCTAACCCAGCGCAAACACCCGAAATTAAACGGTGCTGACGCTGACAAAACCATCCAGTATTTTTTTCAGTATGCATGATTATTCCTTATATTTTTTTATATTATTTGCTTGGCACCAACACAACAGCACCAAAATAAAGCTAAAGAAACTTAGTAACTCTAAGGCTATCCAACTCACTGCTGCCTCCTTTAATTTAACCATTTTAATTTCTGGATTAGCGGTATCAGAACACTAATAAAATGGCATAAAACTAATACAGGCAGCATGCTCAGCACAGGGAAAATAAAGAGTAATAATAACCAGTCCGACGTGAGCAACATTGTTATTCACCATTTAAGGTACTAGCCGCTAACTTTTTTGCTAGCAGCAACATCTGTGGTACTAAAGTAGCTAGTTCGGTTTTATGTTCAGCACTATTTAAAATAAGTAAATTAGCAGCGGTAGCAAATAACTCCTGCTGTGCTTGCTGAGTAATTAATGTAGAAAGTTGGGCTGTATATTGCTGTAATTCTGCTTGTATCCCTATTTCTATCTCAGCTCTAAGCTCAGAACTAGTTTTCGTACTAATCTCCGTACTAACAGGAGTATCACTAGTTATCATTATAGTTTCTGGGTACACAGAGTCCGCTACAGCGCTAAGGCTAAGTAAAGATGTAAAGCTAGCAATAATTAAAGTGTTCATAGCAAGTTCCTTGAAAGTTAATATTCGATACTACGACTACTGTATTTCAAGTGTTGTGCCAAGAGTAAAATAAACTGCAATATGTTGATTTAATTAGTATTTAATAACAAAAAAAGCCCATGCTTCGCATGGACTTTTTTTGTTGATACTATTATTTAGTGGATTTAACTATTAATTAGTCATATTTTCAAGCTCGGGTATTTTTTGCAATGCTTGCAATAATAACGCTGGTTTTGCAGTTGTTAAATGGCCTTGCTCACTAAGCAAGCGTCGCCATTGTCGTGCACCTGGCATACCTTGAAATAGCCCCAACATATGCCGAGCAATATGCCAAAATCTAGCGCCTTGAGTCATTTGCTGCTCTATGTAAGGCAGCATATCTAACACTACTTGCTGCGGCGTTCTAACCACACTTACATCGCCATAAATTAAGCTATCAACTGAACTCAAAAGCATAGGGTTAGCATAAGCCTCACGTCCCACCATAACACCATCAACAAAAGCTAAATGCTCTTGCACTTGGGTTAAGGTTTTAATGCCACCATTAATACTGATATCTAACTGTGGAAAGTCACGTTTAATCTGATAAACCCGATCATAATTAAGCGGCGGAATATCTCGATTTTCTTTTGGGCTTAAACCTTTTAGCCAGGCTTTACGAGCATGAATAACCAGCTGCTGACATTCTGCATCCACCATAGTTTGCACAAAGTCTTGTAAAAACTGATAATCGTCAGAGTCATCTATGCCTATTCTTGTTTTTACTGAGATGGGAATAGTAACCTGATCTTGCATCGCTTTTACACAATCAGCTACTCGTTGTGGTTGCGCCATTAAACAAGCACCAAACATACCATTTTGCACTCTATCAGACGGGCAACCAACGTTAATATTAATGGCATCATAACCACGTTGCTCAGCTAACTTGGCACAATGCGCCATCTGCTGTGGATCAGAGCCACCTAGTTGTAACACTACAGGCTGCTCTTCTTCATTAAAAGCTAAATAATCACCACTGCCATGAATAATAGCGCCAGTGGTGACCATTTCGGTATACAGCACCGCATGTTTACTTAGCAAGCGATGAAAGTAGCGACAATGTTTATCTGTCCAATCGAGCATGGGCGCAACAGAGAACCTATGATCAACAAACTTAGTGCTCAGACTTTTACTAGATTGCTTTTTATCTATGACCATAGGTTTTACTTACTCAAGTTTTTAAGGCTACTTTATATCCGGCAAGTTACGGCCATAGAAAATTTCGCGCATTTCGTGGAAGACTTTTTGGCTTATTTCTTCTTGTTCTTCTTCAGTCATGGAATCTGTACCCATACCAAATAAGTAACTATTTAAATCAGCTTCTTTTAGCATCATTTTGGTATGAAATAAGTTTTCTTGATAAACGTTAACGTCAATCATCTGAAATGCTTGTTTAGTTTCCTCATCCATAAAGTTTTGGATAGACGTAATAGGATGATCAATATAATGTTTAGTACCGCTTATATCACGAGTAAAGCCACGAACTCGGTAATCAATAGTCACTATATCTGTTTCAAAACTATGAATTAAAAAGTTTAACGCTTTTAAAGGCGAAATAATGCCACAAGTGGATACTTCAATATCAGCACGGAAAGTACAGATGCCATCATGCGGGTGAACTTCTGGGTAGGTATGAACACAAATATGACTTTTATCTAAATGTGCCACTACAGCATCTGGTCTAGGCCCTGGATTTTCTGTATTGTCTGGATTAACTAACACTGGCTCTTCGCTTACCAGTATTGTTACGCTAGCGCCTTGCGGATCATAATCTTGACGAGCGATATTCAGCACATTAGCGCCAATAATATCGGTCACTTCAGTTAATATATCCGTTAGTCGATCAGCATTATATTGCTCATCAATATATTCAATATACTCTTGTCTATGCTGCTCAGTCTTTGCGTAACATATATCGTATAAACTAAAGCTTAAGCTTTTGGTTAGGTTATTAAAACCATGCAATTTCAGTTTTTCAAAAGGTTTAACCACTTATCGATGTCTCCAGAACCAGCAGTAGCATTAACTGCTTAGTAGGTTTGTAATTTAAACGCCGGATTATTCAGTGCTAAGGACACTAAATGAGTGTGTTACTTCGACACTGCCTGTTAACATTATTGATACTGAACAATATTTATCTGCAGATAATTTTACTGCCCGTTCAACATGCGTTTCGCTAAGCTGTTGACCTGTTACATCAAAATGTAAATGTATTTTTTTAAATACTCTGGGCACGCTATCTGCACGCTCTGATGTTAAGGTAACCTCACAATCCTGCACCTTTTGCCGAGCCTTGTGTAAAATACTAATAACATCGACAGACGAACAAGCTCCCGCTGACATTAACACCATTTCCATGGGGCTTGGTGCTGTGCTGTTGTCAGCATTACCATCAAACACTACGGCATGGCCACTACCAGAACGGCCAACGAAGGTATTATTATCTAACCATTTTACTTTTGCTTGCATCATTCAGCTCCTGCTAAAAACAGGGCGACATTCTACGAAAAATTGGGCTGGGTATCTAGTTAAATCGGCCTTAGAAAAGACCTAATCATTTAACTCTGCTATGGCGGTATCAAATAAGTTTTTAATAAGTAGAGAAATTTCTGTAATTAGCTCAAATTGCTTAACTGTTGCATTAGTATCTAACACGCGGCCGAGCAATTCTTGTAGATCATACATGATGCTATCAACCTCACGAATAATCATACTGCGATGGTTAATTTCAAGCTGAGTATGCTGGGTACACAAATTAATAATTTGTTCTGCTATTGACTCTTCTAATATCTCACCAATAGTTTTAGCTGTCACTTCACCTGTTGGCTGCTCAAATAACGATAAGTGTTCAGTAATAAACATTATTAGATGTTCGTAACCTGGTTTATCTGTCACCATAATCAGTCTACCTAAATAATAAATAAATGAACTTGGATAAACAGATGGATGGGGTTAAGGCCCCGTCCATCTATGAGCTTATTTAAAATGTTAAACCCGGTGATAACTGCTCTGGCATTACCACTTGCTCTAGTTCAACCGACGCAACTGGATAAGCACAATAGTCAGCTGCATAATAGGCACTTGCTCTATGGTTACCACTAGCCCCTATACCACCAAAGGGAGCAGCTGAACTGGCCCCTGTAATAGGCCTATTCCAGTTAACAATTCCCGCTCTGATCCTGCGGAAAAAGTGCTGATAAAGCGTGGCACTATCACTTAATAAGCCTGCTGATAAACCAAAACTAGTATTATTAGCCGCGTCTATCGCTTGGTCAATATCAGTAAAGCGGAATACTTTAAGTAAAGGACCAAAGTGCTCATCATCTGGAAAATCTTTAATCTCTGTACATTCAATGATGCCAGGGGTTACTAGTGCTGTATCAACATCTAAATGCTGCATCTCTACTAATACTTTCCCACCTAAATCCACTAGTTGCTGCTGTGCAGCTAACATGCCTTTTGCTGCAGCAACTGAAATCATCGCGCCCATAAATGGCTGTTCGGCAGCATCATAAACATCAACTTTAATATTGCGGGTTACTTCAATTAAGCGTTGTAAAATAGCATCACCACTAGCATCGGCCGGTAAAAACAGTTTACGCGCACAAGTACAACGCTGGCCTGAAGAAATAAACGCAGATTGCACTATATCATGTACTGCGGCATCAATATTTTTAACATCTTTAACTATCAACGGGTTATTTCCACCCATCTCTAATGCTAAAATTTTATCTGGCCGACCAGCAAATTGCTGGTGTAAATAATGGCCTGTTCTGGAGCTGCCGGTAAAAAATAAACCATCGATATCATTATGCGCTGCGATAGCTTTACCTGTTGCGACTTCACCTTGAACTAGATTTAATACCCCTGCTGGTAAACCAGCTTGCTGCCACAATTTAACAGTTTCTTCTGCCACTTTAGGCGTTAATTCTGAAGGTTTAAAAATGATAGTGTTACCCGCTAAAAGTGCCGGTACTATATGGCCGTTAGGTAAATGGCCAGGAAAATTATAAGGACCAAAAACTGCTACTACCCCATGAGGCTTATGCCGTATAAAGGCTCTACCTTGCGGCATAGCGTTTTCTTTACTGCCAGTACGTTCCTGATAAGCACGAATAGAAATATCAGCTTTGCCTATCATGGCACCAATTTCAGTGCGCGATTCCCACAAGGCTTTACCTGTTTCTTGAGCAATAGTTAAGGCTAAATGCTCTTTATTGCTGGCCAATAACTCGGCAAACTTTTTGATAATAGCTACGCGGTCATCAAAACTTACTCCAGCCCAATCATATTGAGCTTGGCGCGCTGCTACTATTGCTTGTTCAACTTGCTCAGCAGTTGCAGATTCGCCTTGCCAAATTGGCTGATTTTTAGCTGGGTCAATAGAGCTAAAGGTTTCACCTTTACCTACAAGCCATTGGCCATTAATAAATTGTACAGCGTTATTCATTCTAATCCCCTAATTAAATACTGGTTACTCTTACCCAATCACCAGCTGATACCTTAAGTGCTGTAGCTACATCGGCAGTAATAATTGCATGCTGATTTTGCAAATCCACCTCTAACTCAGCACAAGTAGCCCGAAAGTCTGCAATAACAGTGTTGCAGATTAAATAGGTTGCAGCCTTATCAATTTGACCAATTACAACTTGTAAGCGCTGGCTATTTTGCACCGAGCGAATATGCTCTACTCTAGCTTCAACCGTTGGCCCTGCATCAAAAATATCAACATAGCCACGACTTGCAAAGCCTTCAGACTTTAACAAGGCTAAAGCAGGCTTAGTTTGCTCATGAACTTGGCCAATAACAGCTTGAGCTTCTTTACTTAGCAAACTAACATAAATAGGATATTTCGGCATTAACTCAGCAATAAAAACCTTTTGGCCAATGCCCGTTAAATAATCTGCGGTTGGAAAATCAACAGAAAAGAAATGCTCTTGTAGCCACTGCCAAAAAGGTGAACTACCATCTGCATTTGACACACCACGCATCTCTGCTATTACCCGATCCGAGAAACGCTGTGGGAACTCAGCTAAAAATAAAAAGCGCATTTTAGACAGTAAACGACCATTATTATTTTGCCGTTTTGTTTCCCGCAAAAATAAGGTGCAAAGTTCACTTACTCCGGTGTAATCGTTGCATAAAGTAAGAATATCAACAGTTTTATAGACACCTAGTGAACGTGAGTTATGCACCACTTTACCTAAATGATAATGGTAAAAGGCATCATCTAATCCTACTGCCGCTTCTAAAGCGCTAGTTCCACAGACCTCACCGGTTTGTGTGTCTTCTAACACAAACAAGTAGCCTTCATCACCCGGCTGCTGCACTTGCTTGGTAAAAGATTGCTCAGAGCGACTTACTTTACGCATCAGCAATTCATCGTTTACCGGTAATGAAGTAAAACCATGGCCTGACTCTATAGCTATATCATACAAAGCAGGATAATCATCTGCACGAATAGGGCGAACCACCATCATCGTTGCTTACTCCTGGTTAACTTTATTAAATTTATAACTTAAGCTTTGCTTTTTGCTAACTAGAGCCCCCTACTGTATTAGGGGGTATCGCTGCTAATTAGTAAGCATCACTGTGTTTATTTGCAGCGCATTATTACAGATAAAATGGTTACTGTCTTGTTTGTGAACTTAAAGCTAAACCAACAATTATGCGGCCTATAGATAGATTCTCACTAGAAGTGAATATTTATATTGGGAGAGATAAGCGTGTTAAATCAACCTTCGTTAACAAAGCCATTTTTTCATTCGTTAGTTGAACATTAGCTAACCAGTGTAAAGACTCTTTATTATTAATCAACTTAGCTTGTTTTAAATATTGCCACTGAACATAGGTTTGAGCTTGTAAGGCTACTTTTGCCTGTGGACTAATACCATCAAAATCAATACCCTCTGCCATTTGCTCTAAAGTTTGAAAAAGTGGTTGGCTCTTAAGTTGCCACCGTGAAGTCACATCAGCATTTAACTCTGCAACAAACTCAGCCATGCTATCACTTAAAAAGCTAGCATCAGGCACTAACTGCTCTAAAGCTTCAATTAATGCATTATCTCGCATTGCGCGAGCATTCAGTATTTTTTTCTGCTTCTGCTGTTGAAAAGTGCGTAAATAACAACGTGTAACAACGATATAACCTAAACTTTGAAACAATCCTACACAAAAGGCACTAAAACTTTGCTGTTTTTCAAATTCAGCTAATTTACTTGAGGCTATAGCTACCGCCAGTGCATACTGCCAAATACGAGTTTTTAAGCCGCTAAAAGGCTCTGTAGAGTGTGGAATACTTCGTTTTAAAGCATAAACAGGTATTAATTGCTGTAAAGCTTCAATTCCAAATAAGCGCAAAGCAACTTTAGTATCTTTTATTAAACCACCCGCAGCTGTTTTCTTGCGATATTGTGGTTGATTAACTAAGCGTAATAAATCTTCGCTTAACCAGTCTATCTTACTAATATAATTGTCTAGTTTATTGATTGTAACAGCATTAGTGCTAAGTAAATCTAGCAGCGAATAGAATGAGGCACCTAAATCAAATAATGATTCTTCAACATGCTCTATATTGTGCAGTTTACGAAAAAGCTCATCAGAGACTTCTTCATGCAAATGCGCTTGAGCAAAGTCAGTGTACTTGGCTTGGATCTTCTGCTGTTGTTGTTTTGCTTGCCGTGCTTCAGCTTCAACTTGCAACAGTGTTCGTTCAGATTCAATATCAGCTTTAGGGGCAGCATAATACAAACGACTTGCCGTGGGATCTACACCAATTAACTGATCTAAAAAGCGGCCATAAAAAGTATCTATATCAAGTGTTACAGCTTGCATGACAACAGCATTATCCTTAAATAGCCTTCATAACTGAGCTGCAATACTGCAAGTTAATTTAAACTGAGTCAAACAGAACAATCATTAATTATTTTAGTATGCAAAAAGTTCGCTAATAATTGCTTTCCCTGCTGACTTAATATAGCTTCGGGATGAAATTGCACACTATGAATAGGTAAAGAGTAGTGCATCAGACCCATAATTTCTTCTGGTTGTTGCTGAGCATTAGTTGTCCATGCTGTAACTATTAACTCTTTAGGTAAACTAGCCTGCTCTACTACGAGTGAATGATAACGAGTCACATCCAGCGGATTAGCTAAACCTGTAAAGACCGAACTATCATTATGCGTAACCAGCGAGTTTTTACCATGCATAACCTGCTTAGCCCGAACGACTTTAGCGCCAAATACTTGTGCAATAGCCTGATGACCTAAACAAACACCTAAAATAGGTATTTTGCCAGCAAAATACTCTATAGCTGGCATTGAGATCCCTGCATCGTCTGGCGATTTAGGTCCAGGTGAAATGACTAAATAATCTGGTGCTAACTGCGTGATTGCTTTAATCGTTATTTGATCATTTCGTTTAACCACAACTTCTTGACCTAAAGCCGCAAAATACTGCATTAAGTTATAAGTAAAAGAATCGTAGTTATCAATTATTAATAACACTTAATACACCTGTATTTTTAACGGCATAACTAAACAAAATCATTAACTATAAATCAAACAGACTAAGGTGCGACAAAGCCTACCGCTTGATTCACTTGTTGCAAAGTAATTGCCGCACGCTGCCTTGCTTTTTCAGCACCAGCACGCATAACTTCGTTTAATGTAGTTTGGTCTTGCCGCAACGCTTTAAATTTCTGCTGTACAGGTTCAAGCAAAGCAATAACCGCATCAGCGACATCAGTTTTTAAATGACCATACATCTTGCCTTCGTACTCTGCCTCTAACGCTGCAACCGTTTTACCTGTTACACCACTATAAATACTCAGCAGGTTAGCAACGCCAGGCTTATTTTCTAAATCAAAATAAACCCGCGGTGGATCTTGTGAGTCGGTCATGGCTTTTTTAAACTTTTTGCTGATCATTTTAGGATCTTCCAATAAGCCAACAAAATTCCATGGATTCTCATCCGACTTTGACATCTTCTTAGTTGGCTCTTGCAAGCTCATAACTCTAGCAGCAACACTGGGTATAAAGGGTTCTGGTACAGTAAATACCTCACCATGCAACGCATTAAAACGCATAGCAACATCACGAGCTAATTCTAAATGCTGCTTCTGATCGTGCCCTACCGGAATTTGATTGGCTTGATACAATAAAATATCGGCCGCCATTAATACCGGATAAGTAAATAAACCAGCGTTAACATTATTATTATGCCGCTCTGATTTATCTTTAAATTGCGTCATCCGGCTAAGCTCGCCAAATTGGGTATAGCAATTTAACACCCAAGCTAGCTGACTATGCTCTGGCACATGTGATTGCATAAATACTGCTGAGCGCGCTGGATCAATACCGCAAGCTAGATATAAGGCTAAACTATCTAATGAAGCAGCTCTTAACTTTTCTGGCTCTTGGCGTACTGTAATGGCATGTAAGTCCACTATGCAATAGAGACAATTATAATCATCCTGCATTCTATCCCACTGCCGTAACGCACCCAGATAATTGCCGATTGTTAACTGGCCTGATGGCTGCGCACCACTTAAAACAATGGGTTTATTACTCATATTTATATCCACTTCTTTATGTTATTAATTTCAGGCTAATGCCTACAAATATTTTATTATCGAGCAACTGTAGCGAGTTGCTGCCGCATTTTAGCAATAGTTTTAGCGTAATTGTCGGTATTAAAAATAGCAGAGCCGGCGACAAACATATCAGCACCCGCTTTAGCGATATCACTAATATTATCTACTGTCACGCCGCCATCAACTTCTAGGCGAATATCTAGGCCACTGTTATCAATTAGTTTTCGTACTGCAGCTAATTTATCTAAGGTAGCAGGGATAAACTTTTGACCACCGAAGCCTGGGTTCACAGACATTAACAACACTAAGTCTATTTTATCTAACATATAATCAAGGTAACTTAGCGGCGTTGCAGGATTAAATACTAGACCGGCTTGGCAGCCATTATCTTTAATTAATTGCACGGTACGATCAATATGCCTTGAAGCTTCCGGATGAAAACTAATAATACTCGCGCCTGCTTTGGCAAATTGCGGCACTAGTGCATCTACAGGTTCAACCATTAAATGAACATCAATGGGTGCTGTAATACCATAATCTCGTAACGCTTTACACACCATAGGGCCCATCGTTAAATTTGGCACATAATGGTTATCCATTACATCAAAATGTACTACATCAGCGTCTGCAGCTAATACAGCTGCAACGTCATCGCCTAAGCGCGCAAAATCTGCAGAAAGGATAGAAGGTGCAATTAGGTAAGGCTGCATAATTTAATCCATAACATTTATAATAAATAATTTGGTTTGATTATAACCGATTACAAACTTAATTTTTGTATAAGATACAATTTTACTATAACAAATATCCCAACCATGAATTGATTGCTTATTGAGCACCTTGTATCAAAGTAGCAAATGATTTATTATTACTAAGCTTGCTTTTAAAATGGAATTAACATGAAGTCAACAGTCACGTTAAAAATCGCTTTGATTAGCGCAATACTAATCGTCATTGCTAGCTTATATTTTCTGCTGCCTAAGGATAAAAGCTGCACCAGCAGCAATAGTGATAGTACTTACCTTTGTAGTACAGTTAACAGCCAAAGCTGGTTTAGTTGGCTTAAAGGACAAAGCCGTTCAACCCAATTCCACTTTGTTGATTTACTTGAGCTGATTAATCGTGCCTCACCAAGTAAGAAGTCATAGAGTAAACTTGACTAAAAAGAGCAACCCTAAATTTTTAAAAGTACTTAAAGCAGTATTTGGCGCCCTTATAGGTGTGCAATCAGAGCAGCAAAGAGAACATGACTTTACCGATAAAAATCCAATTCCTTATATTATTACCGCGGTAATTTTAACTGTATTATTTGTATTCACACTGTTATTAATTATTAATTGGGTACTTAGTTAACTTACTTCAGCTTATGCCCTTTATAAACTGCAAATAATTCAGCTACTTTTTTTCTCCCCGCACCATTTTGACTTATTGACCGATTAACTTGAATGCTATGTAATTTTGCTTGATGATAGATTTTTCGAGTTAGCGTGGTATCGTGATTACTAATCACAACAGTATTACCTCGTTGCTGTAATAGCTCCGCTTGATTAGCTAAAGCCGCTTGATCATCTAAGTTAAAACCTTGTTTAGCATAACTAGTAAAGCTTGCTGTTTTACTAAGTGGTACATAAGGTGGGTCACAATAAATAACCGCATTTTTCGGTGCCTGCTCCATAACCTGCTGATAACTACTACATACGAAGTCAGCCTGCTGTGCTTTTTCGGAGAAAAACCATAATTCTTCTAAAGGAAAATATGGTTTTTTATAACTGCCAAATGGAACATTAAACTTACCAGAAAGATTATAACGGCATAAACCGTTGTAACCATGCCGATTCAAATACAAAAACAAAATAGCTCTTTCGTATTGGTCTTGGCTTTGATTAAACTGTTGGCGTAAATTTAAATAGCTATTTTTTTGATTGCTGCTATCACAAAAAGTACTACTAGCATCAGCAATAAACTGCTCAGCGCGAGACTTTACTATTTGATATAAATTAATTAAATCAGCATTAATGTCATTAAGCTGATAATGCGCATAGTTAGTATTTAAAAAGACTGATGCTGCACCAACAAAAGGTTCAATAAGTATATCTGCTTGCGGTAAATGCTGTTTTATTTCATCTACTAGTTTATATTTACCGCCCGCCCACTTTAGAAAGGCTCTACTTTTACGCTCTGGTTGCAACATTGCGGCTATTCTTCAACACTAAGATGTTGGCTAACAGCAAAGGCATCAATTTCAGCTTGTACTGCCTTAATGCTTTTAATAAAGCTTCCTGATGTCGCTAATTTGCCAGGCAAACGACTTTTTGCATTACGTGCCAACTTATTATCTGGAAATGGACCTAATACAATAACAAACTGAGCTTGCCCCTGCCAACTTCGTTGATAGCAATACATAGTTAGTTCTGGATATCGCCCTTGTAAGCGCTCAAAAGCTGTTATATTGGATAATACCGCTAATTGTAAAACTGCATCATTCTTATCAGCGGCGAGCAAAACCCCTGAATCACATTTTTGTAATAGCTTAGTAGGAATAGATGGCTCTGAAGCTTCTAAATCAGCTATGGATTTCAATGGTGGTTGGGCAAGTTCACTACTAGGGTTTGTTGCCAATACAGGCTCAGAATGAGTCTCTAGTTTAGCCTCAACATCTACTGCTGTGCTGGTTATATTATCATTTACAATCACTTCCTCAGCTGATTCCACTGGTTTAGCAGTTACTTCAGTTTCAATAATAGCCTCAGATGTTAAGTCAGAGTTATTCTCTATTAACTCGGCTTCTAGCGGTTGAGATAAAGCTGGAAAGCTCTGCTTCGGCTGAACCAAGTCACTCCCTTGGTTAGTTAGATCTGTCTGATTAATAAAAATATAGTTAGTTACTAAAGCTATTATGGCAATTAAAGCTATACAAATCACTAAGGCTAATAGCTTGCGATTAATCGGTTTTGAGTGAGCTGCTTTACTAGCTTTAGCTAAAGTTGTGGTTGAACCAATATTAAGCAAAGAATGCAAATTACCATTAGCTTGTTGCAAACCTAAAGCAAGTTGCTCTGTACTTAACTGTTGGCTTGCTAATAACTGCTGGGCATCGACAAGGGTTGCTTGATTAATAGTTA
Source organism: Rheinheimera sp. MMS21-TC3 (assembly GCF_032229285.1). NCBI lineage: Bacteria > Pseudomonadati > Pseudomonadota > Gammaproteobacteria > Chromatiales > Chromatiaceae > Rheinheimera > Rheinheimera sp. MMS21-TC3. The sequence continues at coordinate 1,160,313 of NZ_CP135084.1, read as the reverse complement.
AGGTTAAGCCGGCAGGAGTTACAGCTTTAGTAGCAAATACAAAGCACCTGATGGGTAAAGCAATAATTTGCTGAAGCAACTCTGGATTTAGATTTTGTCCATCATCAATAATTAAACATAAAGCTTGGCTTTTAGAATATTCAACTACATGTGCAGCTAAATCACTATCAGCAAATACTTCACCAAACCATTGCTGTTGAATACTCGCTGTGCTGCTCAAATCTGCTGTTGCAGTTAGTAAAGCAACATTAAATTGTTCAGACAATAATTCAGCAAGCGCCAAAGCTAAAGTAGACTTACCACTGCCAGTAGCGCCTAAGGTTTGAATAAGCTCGATATCATTAAAAGATAACTGAAATAGTAAACGATTAAACCAATCATGCTGAATCGGTAATAAGTGTTTTAAAGCATCAGCTTGATGTTGTAATTTAATGCAGTCCATCAGCAAACACCTGCAATAGCTCATCTTCAGTTACATCATCAATTAGTGCACAAGATCCTATAGTCATTGGCAGTACAAATCGCATTTTACCATTTATAACTTTTTTATCCATTTTCATATAAGGTAAAAAGTCAGTGATATGCATATCTTTCGGGACACTTGTAGGTAAAGAAAAAGCAATTAATAATGCGGTTAACTGGTCAATATCTTGTTGTGCTAACCAGCCTCGTGCTAATGATAACTTTGCTGCCATCACCATGCCTACAGCTACCGCCTCTCCGTGTAACCAACTACCATAACCTAGATGGGCTTCAATAGCATGGCCAAAGGTATGCCCCAGATTCAATAAAGCACGATCACCTTGCTCGGTTTCATCTCGGCTAACGATATCAGCTTTCATTTGACAACAATGCTTAATCATCTGCCCTAGAACAGAATTATCTAGAGCTAAAATTGCCTGTTGTTGAGCAAGAAGCCAACTGAAGAAGTCTTTATCAGCAATTACGGCATATTTAATCACTTCAGCCATGCCAGCAGCAAATTCTTTACTTGGCAAGGTTACTAAAGCTTGAGTGTTAATAAGCACTTGTACCGGTTGTTTAAAAGCACCTATCATATTTTTACCGAGCACATGATTAACAGCTGTTTTACCACCAACTGAAGAATCTACTTGAGCCAATAAAGTAGTGGGAATTTGTAAAAATCGCACACCTCGCTGATAAGTTGCTGCAACAAAGCCAGTTAGATCACCAATAACACCGCCACCAAGCGCAACTAATAAAACATCACGAGAAAATTGATGCTGCAGTAAAAACGACTGAATTAATTCAAATGATTCCAGTGTTTTATAGACTTCACCGTCAGGAATTAGAATAATTTCTAAGCGAGATTTGCTAAATAGGTGTTTTATCGGGGGTAAATATAGCTCTGCAACTACTGGATTGGAAACAATAACGACCTGTTTACACAGTTTATATTCAGCAAGCAGATCGTTAAAGTGCGAATTAATGCATATTGGGTAGCTGCGATCGCCAAGTTGTACTTCAACTTTTTGCATTACAGCTCCCCGCCATGATGTATTTATTACTTAAAAACCAATTTGATCAATAATGTGGCTTGATACTGCACGAGCGCTTTGGTCATCGGTGCGAATGGTAAAGTCAGCAATCTCTTCATATAAAGGATTACGCTCTTGCGCTAAGCGCTCTAAAACTAGCTTAGGGTCTTCATCAGTCTGTAACAGGGGTCTGCGCTTGTCACGCTGAGTTCTTGCCACCTGCTTCTCAATTGGAGTTTCTAAATATACGACTATGCCTCGTGCTGACAGCCGGTTACGGGTTTCTTTACTTAACACCGAACCGCCACCAGTTGCCAATACAATGCCTTGGAGTTCTGTAAGATCCTGAATGACGTTTTCTTCACGCACTCGGAAACCTTCTTCACCTTCCAGATCAAATACCCAAGCAATATCTGCGCCTGTACGACGCTCTATTTCATGATCTGAATCGTAGAACTCAAGGTGAAGCATGTCTGCTAAGTGACGACCAATTGTGCTTTTTCCAGCACCCATTGGGCCAACAAGGAAGATATTACGTTTTTCTGCCATATTTCGTATTGCTAATCAGCCAACTCTTTAAAATGTTGAATTCAAGGACCAAATGGCTCCCGCGGATGTTTGAAGCGCTGGATTATGTCAGGAATGCCCATTTGTTGGCAAGCTAATTCTCTAATTCAGCCAGTATCCCTGAGGAATACTGGCTGAAAAGCATAATTACAGCCCTTCGGTGATAATTTTTGGTGTTACAAAAATGAGTAACTCATTTTTTTCATTTACTTCACTGGTCGATTTAAATAATCGGCCTAAGTAAGGAATGTCACCAAAAAATGGTACTTTGCTTACCGTAGATAAAATTTGCTGCTGGTAAATACCGCCTAAAACAATAGTTTCACCATTATCTACTAAGACTTGGGTTTGAATTTCTTGGGTATCAATTGCTGTTGCCGGCCCAGTTGGTGTTGCTACCGTTTCACCACGGGTATTTTGGGTAATAATTAAGTCTAAAATTATCTTATTATCCGGTGTAATTTGTGGTGTAACAGTTAAGCTTAACACTGCTTTTTTAAACTCAACGGTAGTAGCACCACTTGAAGCAGCTTGGACATAAGGTATTTCCACACCTTGCTCAATACGAGCTTGTTTTTGGTTAGCCGTGGTTATACGCGGACTAGCAATGATTTCACCTTTATTTTCTTGTTCTAAAGCTGATAGCTCTAAATCAAGTAAGGTACCATCTGCTAAACGAGCAATATGAAAGGCTATACTACCGGCAGGATTACTCGCTGGCAAATTTACGTTCCAACGATTATCTAAACCAGGCATAACACCATTAGCAATATTATTGGCACCACCAGCACTTCCAGAAGTTCCTTTATTGGTGCCGCTGCTGCTTTGTTGATCGCTAAAACCCCAACGAATACCCAATTCATCATCAACTTTATCGCGTACAGTTACCATTCTAGCTTCAATTAAAACTTGTTTAACTGCCACATCTAAGCGTTCAATTAACTTTCTAACACTTTCAATATTTTCAGCTGTGTCTTTAATTAAGATAGTATTAGTACGCTCATCGACATTGACCGAGCCTCGAGCCGATAAGATAGTCGCATCCTTATTACTTAACAAGCCTGCTATATCACTTGCTTTAGCATAATTAATTGATAAAAAGTCCGAATATAACGGTTCTAAATTAGACACGTTTTGCTTGGCTTCTAACTCACGTGCTTCACGTACAGCAAGCTCTTCTGTTGGTGCTACCATTAAGATATTACCATCCATACGCTTATCTAAACCTTTAACCCGTAACACTATATCCAAGGCTTGGTCCCAAGGTGTACCATCAAGACGTAAGGTAATATTTCCTGTAACAGAATCACTCGTTACTAAGTTAAAACCATTATAATCGGCAATAATCTGCAATACAGTTCTTATTGATATATCTTGAAAGTTTAAAGACATTGCTCTGCCTTTATACTCTTTACCACCACCCAGTACACTTCTGTTGGTAGTATCACGCTCAACATTTAATGTGAATATATTATCAATTTGCTGATATGAAAAAGTAAATTCAGCAGTAGTGTCTATAACTAATCGCGTTGAGGCTGCTTCTTTAAAGGTTTCAATCCCCTTAACAATAGTGCCAAAGTCAACAACATCTAACTGATATAAAAGTTCATCTAAAATATCAGTATTATGGAATTCAACTTCAAGCTTGCCTAACCGCTCAGCTACGTCAACGGCTGCTGTATTATCACGTAAAAAGACTAAAATGCGCCCTTCACCTTTATCGCCACGACGAAAGTCAATAGCATTAACTCGGTTAATATAGGTGGGTTTTACATCCGCAGCCTGGCCTACTATATCTGAAGTTGGGTTATCCGATATATGCATATAGAAAACATTACCCTTTACTCGGGTACGGTATATTTTCAAGTAATCTAAATAGATAACTGTTCTAAAACCATCTCCAACAAATTCTGAGGTTACTTTTTTAACCCCAGCTTTATTGATTAGAACTTGCTCTAGTTTTTCTTCATAATCAGAGTTATCAAAAAAGAGCTCTATCCGCGCAGGTTCATTAAATACTTGAATACTGGGATCTGCATATAACTCTTCGTCAAATACAAATTCAATTTCCGTTTCTCCAGTTAATAACGGGTTATATTTAACATCATATAGCAGAGGTACAGCTGCTGCGGGCAAAGACAGAAAAGTTAACGTTAGCACGTAGGCTAATGAGCGCAGGAATCTGTCAGATATTGTTGTGATTATTTTATCCATGATTTACTCGCATACTTATCAATTACTTGTAGCAGATGGCGTATCCGCCATTTGCAGCATGGTCGTCCGTTCTTTCCAACATCCGGCGCCATCGGGAATTAACTCTAATAATTCAATATGGGTTAGCTCTACGTTTATAACGCGGCCATGAAACAACCCTATATGATTATTTAAAGTTACACGGTGTAAGGTTTTATCTGACGCTTCAATTAGCGCCCATATATTACCTACATCACCTAAAGTGCCTCGCATCTTTAAATTATCTAATGCATATTTTTCTAGAGGTTCTTTTCTACGCCTTGGATCTGGATGTAAACAGTCCTGGACTTGTAGAAACTTATCTTGAATTGCTTCAGGCCTTGGCTCAGAAAATGGACTTCTTGAGTTTACTGCCATATAAGCTATATGCTCAAACTCTTTTACCTCAGGCAAAGGATCTACTCTGGCTTTGGTACTCATTTTCACTTGCTCAGTGTATTGCTGAACTTCGCTTAAGTCATCAAAGCAACCGGTTAACAATACTGTACTTACCGCAATAGCAGCTATTCTTTTTATCATTGCTGCACCTCTTTATATCTATAGGTTTTTGCAACAACATTAAAACGTAGTCGTTCATCTTTTTCAGTTTGTATCGTAAAGTCGTGCAAGCTAACTATACGCGGTAACTTAGCGACTTCACTAACAAAATTACCAAATTGATGATAATCACCTATAACTTCTATTTTTATTGGCAACTCAGTATAAAATTCCTTTTCAATTTCTGGCTCCCAGTTAATACGAATAAAGGTTAGGCCACTTGTAGTACCTACATAAGTTACGTCATCCAGCAAACCTGGCGTTTCATGAGTAGTTGGTAATTGCTTTAACAATGAAGAAAAAGATTTCTCCATATCCACCATCTGCTGCTTATAAAGCTCCAAATTAACAGCTGCTGCATATTTAGTTTTAAAGGTTTGCCGTAACTCAAGCTCTTTACTTTGTGCTTTAGTTAGTTCGTCAATTTTACTATCAATTATAAAAAAGTAACTTAGCGCACAAACTGCAGCCGCTAGCATAAAAGCAAAAAACACTTTTACTACTAGGGGCCAAGAGCCCATATTTTCAATATCTAGTTCATTAATATCAATATCAGATAAATTTAAATTCAGACTCATTTTGCACCTCTTTTACCAGGTGTCTCTGGTTGAGAAATACCATGTATTGCATCAAAACCACTAACAGTTAGGTGCATCTTAAAGTTACTTAATAATGTTGATGAGTCTTTACCTGCTTCGATAAACTCCAATAAAGGGTCTGCTAGTAACTCTGAACTTTCCGCTTCACGTAACATATTGGATAAACGGTTATTTGATTCACTTTTACCAACAAGTAATAAAAAAGCACCCTTTTTTTCAAACTGCGTTAGATAGACACCTGCAGGCACCACCTTAGCAATTTCATCCATTATTTGCGTACCTAAATTCCGACTACTTTGTAGTTGTTCAATTAACGACATTCGTTGTTGTAAACTCTTCTTTTTGTCGTTCAAAGTACGGATTTCAACTATACGTTGTTCAAGTACCTTTATTTCATTATCTAAATAACTATTACGCTGCAACTGGCCATCTATTCTTGCGTTATAAACCATGTTAATTGAAAACATCAGTAAAAAGCTAAATAAAGCCGTTGCAGTTAAAACTGTTAAGTATTGCTTTTGCCGCTCTTTACGCGCTGCTTCGCGCCACGGCAGTAAATTTATATATGCCATGGTGAAAAACTCCGTAATGCTAATCCGCTAGCAACCATTAATTGAGAAGCATATCGATTCAACTGCTCTCTGTCGATTGAGGTGGATACTTCCATTGAATTAAATGGATTGGCCACCACAGTGTGAATACCTAATTCATCGATTAGAAGTTTATCGATATCCTCTATTAACGCTGTACCACCAGAGATAATAATATAATCTACTGCATCTTTACCGCTGCTGGTTAGATACATTTGAATACCCCGACGCACTTGTTGTAATAACATAGTTTGGAACGGCGCAAGTACTTCAAATGTATAGTTTGGCGGTAAGTCACCACTTACTTTAGCTAATTCAGCCTCATCGTAACTTTTATTATAATAAGACAAAATACTACGGGTATATTGATCACCACCAAATGACTGGTCACGGGTATAGACAGTTTTACCGTTTTCCATAATGCTCAACAATGTCATTGTTGCACCAATATCTACCATAGCAACAATTTTTTTAGATGCATCGTCAGGAAGTTGGCTCATACATAATGCAGCCGCTCGGCTTAAAGCATAGCTTTCAATATCAATAACTTTAGCCGTAAATCCGCCATTATCTAAAGCAGATACCCGCACTTCTACACTTTCAGTTCTAGCAGCACTTAAAAGTACGTTAACCCGTGAAGGGTCTGACTCATTAACATCAAGCTTTTCAAAGTCAATACTGACTTCATTTAAGGGATAAGGGATTAATGTGTCGGCTTCAACTTCTATCTGACTTTCTAGTTCAGCATCAGTTAAGGACACATCCATGAAGATGACTTTACTGATCACGGTAGAGCCTGATACAGCAGCAGCAGCGAATTTTATTGCGCGAGGGATTTTTTTGCGAATTTTACTCAGCACATTACCTACAGCTTCTATATCTTGTATTTCGCGATCAGACATGGCGCCTTTAATCATTGGCTCAATAGCAAACGCTTCAACTTTACACGTGCCATTATACTGACTAAGCAGCACAGCCTTGACTGAGTGGGCCCCAATGTCAATTCCCACCATCACAGTGGGTTGTTTAGTAAACAGGCGTTTTATCATAGCATCCTGCAATTAATTTATTGTTATCGTTATCGTTATCGCTATTCTTGCATTATTGTTAGCTTAATTACCAACATTTAGCAATAAAAAGCGTTTCTTCCAGCACTAATAAATATATACTAGCAGTGTTGTAAAAGAATTGGGAGTAAAAAATGGTGTTAATCAGTGTCTTGGCTTAAAAAGCTTTTAATTATTAGCATTTTCCTGTTCATTTGTGGGTTGTTAACTATCGCAGGGCTCTATATATATGTTAAAGATGACCTGCCTGATGTCACCACGCTGCAAGATGTACGATTGCAAACCCCAATGCAGGTTTTTACGGCTGATGGCCAGCTTATTTCTCAATTTGGAGAAAAGCGTCGTATACCTTTAACACTTGAACAGATGCCGCCTTTATTACTTCAAGCTTTTTTAGCTATTGAAGATACTCGCTTTTATGAGCATCCTGGTATTGATATCATAGGTATAATACGTGCAGCTACCGTTGTTGCAACATCAGGTGATTTTAGCCAAGGTGCTAGTACTATCACCCAACAATTAGCCCGTAACTTTTTTCTGAGTCGCGAAAAAAAGATAATACGTAAAGTTAAAGAGGTTTTTTTAGCTATTCGTATCGAGCAATTGCTTAGTAAAGATAAAATCCTTGAACTATACCTAAACAAAATTGAATTGGGTCAACGATCTTTTGGTGTGGGTGCTGCCGCCCAAGTCTATTTTGGTAAAACCGTTGATCAACTAAGTTTAGATGAAATTGCTATTATTGCTGGTTTGCCCAAAGCACCTTCAATATTAAATCCAGTTCGTTCTCCGGCTAATGCTAAAGCACGTCGTAATATTGTTTTAACTAGAATGCTAGATATTGGTGCTATAGATAAAGCTGCCTACGATGTGGCTATTAAAGCGCCGGTCGTCAGCCGACTGCATGGCGCACAAATAACCGCCTCAGCGCCTTATATAGCTGAAATGGTACGCCAAGAAATGGTTAACCGTTTCGGTGAAGAAGAAGCTTACTCTGCCGGTTTGCAAGTTATTACTACTATTAATAGCCAACAGCAAGCTATCGCAAAGCAAAGTTTACAGCAAAACTTATATGACTATGATGAACGCCACGGTTACCGTGGGCCTGTTGCAACTTTATGGCAAGCTACATTAAAGCCAGAAGTAACAGAGCAACCTGAGTTTGAGCAACCAAAACGTTTAGATAACGAACAAATTATTGCCTATTTAGATAAGCAACAAGGACTTGAAGATCTGGTTCCTGCAGTCGTAACACAAGTTAACACCAAGTCGGTACAAGTTATTTTACCAGGTGGTACAGAAGCAACAATTGAATGGGAAGGCTTAAAGTGGGCCCGAAGCTTTATTACCGATCGTCGGCAAGGCCTTGCTCCCAAAACTGCTGATGCTATCTTATCTCCTGGCATGCATGTTTTATTAAGGCAGCAGCAACAGCAGTGGCGATTAAGTCAAATCCCAGAAGCAACTAGCGCCTTGGTAGCCATTGATCCCCATGATGGTGCTATCCGCTCACTAGTTGGTGGCTTTAGTTTTAGCCAAAGTCAATTTAACCGCGCAACTCAAGCTAAGCGTCAAGTGGGCTCTAATATTAAACCTTTTATTTATTCTGCTGCTTTAGATAATGGTTATACTTTAGCTTCTATCATGAATGATGCGCCTATTCATCAGTGGGATGATAATGCAGGTATAGCTTGGCGACCGAAGAATTCACCAGCGGTTTATGATGGCCCAATACGGATCCGAGAAGCCTTAGCTAAATCGAAAAACGTGGTATCAATTCGCCTTTTACGTGGTGTTGGTATCGACAATACCATTAGACATTTACAACGTTTTGGTTTTGCAGCCAGTGATTTGCCCCGCAACGAGACCTTGGCTTTAGGTTCAGCCTCTTTAACCCCTATGGAAGTTGTAACGGGTTTTGCTGTATTTGCTAATGGTGGTTATTTAGTTAAACCTTATTTAATCGACAGTATTTTAGATGCTGAACATAATATTGTTTATCAACATAAACCAGCTATCGCTTGCGATGCTTGTGAAGCAGCCATTTCTGAAACTCCAGCTGTAACCGCTGAGCTAGATCCAGAAGCAGAAATGCAACGACTGTTTAATACTTTAGATAGTACAGAACAAGCTACAGTATCAAGCCAAGTGCCTGCAAAACCAGAAGTAGCAGAACGAGTATTATCAAAACAAAATAGTTTTTTAATAGCCGATGCTTTAACAACCAGTGTTTGGGGCGGTGGTGATTGGCGAGCAGGGACAGGTTGGAATGGCACAGCTTGGCGCTTACAAAGCTTAAAACGTCGAGATATTGCAGCAAAAACAGGCACAACTAATGACTCTATCGACACATGGTTTTCAGGCTTTACAGCTGATTTAGCTGTTACTGTTTGGGTTGGTTTTGATGATGCTAATCGCAGTTTAGGCCGTGCTCAATGGCATGCTAATATGGGCCAGTCGCAAAGTGCAGGAACTGAGGCAGGTGCCCGTACAGCTTTACCTGGCTGGTTAAGCTATATGCAGCAGATAGCACCGTCGTTACCAGTTAATGCTCTGACACCGCCTGTTGGCTTATCATCAGTCAGAATAGATACTAAAACTGGATTGTTAAGCCGTAAAACCGATACTAGTAGTAGCTTTGAATACTTTATTAGCGGCACTGAACCTACTCAATATAGTGGTAATGATGTCCAGCCCATCAGTTTTGACAGTAAAAAGACAGCAACCGAGAAAGAAAAGGATATTGAACTTTTCTAAATAAAAAACAGCTCTTAAGAGCTGTTTTTTATTTGTAGCCTTTACTGTAGTTATTACTACAACTTTAGCAAACTACTGTTGTTCAAACCAAGTTTTAGCCTCAGCCAGTGCTGCTAACACCCGCCTAGGTGAAGTGCCAGCTAGGGCACTACGCTTGTCTAATCCTGCTTCAAGTTGCAGGGCCGCAAATACATCTTGCTCAATCAAGCTACTGTATTGTTGTAAGCTAGCTAATGGCATGGCTTCTAGCGCTAATTGCTGCTTAGATGCAGCAACCACTAGCTCGCCTACTACTTCATGGGCATCACGAAATGGCATGCCCTTACTAACCAGATAATCCGCTAGATCTGTAGCATTACTGTAGCCAAGTTCGGCGGCCTGTCGACATTTTTGGCTGTTAACGGATAAGTGCGGTAATACTGTGGCAAGTACCAGTAAAGATTGCTGCCAAGTTTGCATTAAGTCAAAAAAACCTTGTTTATCTTCTTGCATATCTTTGTTATAGGCCAGCGGTAAGCCCTTTAAGGTATGAATAATGGCAACTAGATGGCCTAAAACCCGGCCAGTTTTTCCCCGCAACAATTCAAATACATCTGGGTTTTTCTTTTGTGGCATTAGTGATGAACCACTACTTATGGCATCGCCTAGCTTAAAGAAGCCGGCTTCGCCTGAACAAAAGAAAATAACATCTTCTGATAAGCGCGATAAATGCGTCATACTGATACTGCCTGCAGCAGATAACTCGACGACATAATCACGATCAGACACCGCATCAAGGCTGTTTCTAGCCGCTGTTGTAAAGCCCAAGCTTTCTGCTAACGCTTGCCGGTCAATATTAACCCCCGTGCCCGCAAGTGCGCCGCAGCCTAAAGGACAAACATCCAACCGGTTTAATCCATCTTCAAGTCGGCTTAAGTCTCGGCGGAACATTTCAACATAAGCTAACGCCCAATGGGCAACTAATACTGGCTGTGCTCGTTGCAGATGAGTATAACCAGGCATAACGTCAGTGCCCGCTTGCTCCGCAAAGACTAACAAGGCTTTAATAGCACCAAGTAGTGCTTGCTTAACTGACTCGGCATTAAGTTTGGTCCATAACCTTAGATCGGTAGCCACTAAGTCATTCCTGCTGCGGCCAGTATGTAATTTCTTCGCCACAGAGCCAAGTTGCTGGGTAAGTTGTGATTCAACCCAGCTATGAATATCTTCTTCACTGGTTTGCAACGGCAAGCTTGGATCTTGCTCTACTGCTTGGGCTAAGGTAGCTAGGCCGCTATCTAGTTGTAGCGCCTCATCAGCGCTAATAATTTTCGCTGCGGCTAATTGTTTTGCCCAAGCCCGTGATGCTTGGATATCGTGTAACGCCAATACATAATCGAAACTCAATGAGTCATTAAACTGGCGAAATTCATCTAAGGTCGCCTCTTGAAAGCGACCGCCCCACATAGCCATAACCCTTATCCTTTTTGCTGTTGATGTAAAGCCTTGATCCGGCTTGCTAAGCTAAATAAACGAATAAAACCGGCAGCATCTTTTTGATCATAAACTTCATCATCTTCAAAGGTAGCAAAGGCTTCAGAATATAATGAGTTTGCTGAGCGACGTTTGGCAACCGTCACATTACCTTTATATAGCTTAAGTACTACATCGCCTGTTAACTCTTGGGCTAAACTGGTTGCAGAGGCTAATAAAGCATCTTTTAATGGCGTAAACCAACGGCCATCATAAACTAACTGAGCAAATTCAAGCCCAACCTCTTCACGGTATTTTAAAGAAGCACGATCATAGACTAAGGCTTCAAGCCCTTTAATTGCCGCCATTAATAAGGTACCACCGGGTGTTTCATAACAACCCCGTGATTTCATCCCCACTAAACGGTTTTCTACTATATCTATCCGGCCTATACCGTTTTCAGAGCCAACTGCATTTAACTGCGCAATGGCTGTAATAGGATCGACCGCTTTACCATCTAAGTGAGTGAGCTCACCCTTAGCGAAACTTAATTCAATATAGGTGGGCTTATCTGGTGCTTGCTCTGGTGATTTAGTCCACATCCAAACTTGTTCTGTTGGCTCGCACCAAGGATCTTCAAGCTCGCCACCTTCATGAGAAATATGCCATAAGTTAGCATCACGGCTATATATTTTGGTTGCTGAGGCTGTGGTAGGTACCTTCTTTTCAGCTAAGTAATCTAATAGTGATTGTCTTGAAGTAAAGTTCCACTCCCGCCACGGTGCTATTACTTTTAACTGTGGTGCCAAGGCGGCAAAGGCCGCTTCAAACCGTACTTGATCATTACCTTTACCGGTACAACCATGACAAAGTGCATCTGCGCCTAACTCTAACGCTAAGTTAACCTGAGCACGTGCTATCACCGGGCGCGCCATAGAAGTACCTAATAAATATTGCCCTTCATAAACCGCGCCGGTTTTTAAGGTAGGGTAAATCACTTCTTTTAATAGCTCTTCACGTAAATCTACTACGTGGCATGAACTGGCACCTGAGTTAATGGCTTTTTGCTCAACCCCAGCTAACTCTTCATCGCCTTGGCCGACGTTCGCCACAAAAGCGATAACTTCACAGTTATAATTATCTTTTAACCAAGGCACTATGGCTGATGTATCTAGTCCACCTGAATAGGCTAAAACAACTTTTTTAATACTCATAAAAAAACCTCACGAAAATAAACTGATTAAAACCGCATTTTGCGCATGCATACGATTTTCGGCTTGTAATAAAACTAATGATGCTTGACTATCTAACACTTCGCTGGTCACTTCATGTTCGCGATGCGCAGGCAAGCAATGCATAAAATAGGTCACACCTAATTGCTGCATTAGCGGTTGATTAATTTGATAAGGGCTAAAGGTTTTAGCGATAAGTTCAGGATTAGCTTTATCGCCCATTGATAACCAGGTATCGGTATAAATAGCACCTGCGCCGTTTGCGCTGTTTAAATCCTGGCTTAAACTAATGCTAGCGCCTGTTTGCAGTGCTATTTGCTTGGCCTGAGTGACAACATCTGCTGCGGGTAAAAAGCCCTCAGGTGTTATTACTGTCATCTTCATGCCGGATAACGCCGCACCTAGCATTAATGAATGACACACATTGTTGCCATCACCTACATAAGCTAAATGCACTTTTTTTAGATCAGTAAAACGTTCTGTTAAGGCCAATAAATCGGCTAATGCTTGGCAGGGATGGAATCGATCACTCAGAGCATTAATTACCGGCTTATTACTAGTGGCAGCTAATTCATCTAAGGTTGCTTGAGAAAAAACACGTGCTACTATGGCATCAGTCCAACAAGCTAAGTTACGACCAAAATCAGCAACCGTTTCCCGCTTACCCATAGCGCCATTTTGTTGATCTAAATACACGCTATGGCCGCCTAGCTTATTTATACCAACATCAAAACTAACTCTTGTTCGCAAAGATGGCTTTTCAAAAATTAATGCTATGCTTTTTCCTGCTAATGCTTGGCTATAATTAGCAGGTTGCTGTTTTACCTTTAATGCTAATGCCAAAAGATCGGCAAATTGCGCCGGCGTGAATTCCGCCAAACTCAAGAGGTGTTGTAATTTATTCATACTGATTATTTAACCGCCAAAGCGGTTTCCAGATCTAAGGTTTAATTAATGATGCGGGTACCAACAGCTTGTTGATGCATCAGCTTTAAAAGATCGTCAGACTGCTGCCAACCGGCAACAGTGATGCTTCGTCGCAGTACCTTAGCCGTATCTAAGGCGGCATCTAACTTCACTTTCATACCGCCTTTAATTACACCTTGTTCAACCAGTTCAGCAGCTTGGCTGCTGGTTAATTCTGAGATTAATTGACCATTGCCATCTAAAATGCCTGGTACATCGGTCAATAAAACCAGCTGGCCTTGAATAAGCTGACAAATTGCCGCAGCAGCTAAATCAGCATTTACATTTAATAACTGGCCTTGTTCACCATGACCAATAGAGCTAAAAATAGGCGTAAAACCTTGACCAAGTAAGCAAGTTAATAGCTTGGCATCTTGTGGCTTTGCCACCCCTACTGCACCTAATTGCGGCGTTAATTCAAAGCGACAGCTATTGCCCGCCGCTAAGGTTAAGCCAACCGGTGCTAAACCTGCTAATGCAGCCCTTGCTACCATATGGGCGTTAACTGCACCCGATAAAGCGCCAGCAATCACTGGCATTTGTTCGGTTGGGGAAATACGCTGGCCATCCAATTTTTCAGTGTTAAAGCCAAATTTAGCGAGCCACTGATCAACTTGATCACCACCGCCATGCACCAAAACTAAAGAATATTGCTGTTTTAATATCGCGCAAACATTAAGTAAAGCATCAAGCGCCTTATCGTCTTGTAATAGCCTGCCGCCCATTTTTAACACTAAGGGTGTCTGTTTATTCGCCTCAGTTAGATTACTTATTGTCATAATGCAACTCCTGCAAATAACCCAGCCGTTTCTGGCTTGCCAAAACGAACATTAGCCGCTTGCATAGCCTGCGCTGCTGCACCTTTTAATAAATTATCGACAGTCGATACAACTACCAGATGATCGCCATCTTGCTGCCAATAAATATCGCAAAAAGGTGTACCGGCAATATCAGCCACATTGGGTGAGCTATCAACTAGTCTAACCAGGGGTTTATCTGCATAAGCTTGGACGAATGCTTGCTTAACTTGTTCGGCGCTAGTATTTGGCTTAAGCGTTACCACGCAGGTGGCTAAAATACCGCGTTTAAAGTTGCCCAAGTGAGGTGTAAAAATAACTTTTCGGCCTAAATTCTGCTCTATTTCAGGACGATGTCTGTGTTTAAAAAAGCCATAGGCATTTAAACCAACTTCACAAAAAGAGGTATTTAGCGCCGCTTTACGCCCGGCGCCCGAGACTCCACTAGTGGCATTAATAACTGGCAGACAAGAGTCTGCTAATAATCCTGCTTGCACTAACGGCATTAAGGCTAATGAACAGGCTGTTGGGTAACAACCAGGTACCGAAATCAGCCTAGGTAAGTCGGCAGTTTGCCACTCCATTAACGAGTAAACGGCCTCGGCTAATAATTCAGGATGCTGATGCTTATAACCATAATACTGAGGATACTGCTCAATGTTTTTTAAGCGAAAGGCACCAGAAAGGTCCACAACATCAATATTATTGTTTAATAAAATAGGGGTAATAGCTTCACTTGCCTCATGCGGCAAAGCTAAAAAGGCGACATCAACTTTATCGGCTAACTCAGTCGCTAAGTCATCATGCCAAGGCTGAATAATAATATCGAATTCATGCTTATAACGCGGATAGAGCTCTGTAAAAGATTGTGCGGCTCTGCCTGCTGAAGCAAAAGCAGCGCATAATTCAAAATAAGGGTTACGGGCTAAAATAACCGCTAGCTCTGCACCGCTATAACCTGCGGCACCCAGCACTATACTGCGTACTTTTGCACTTGATGACTTAGATAATGACATAGTATTGATCTCATACAGGAGGCTACATATAGGTATAGCACTAAACTGCGCCTAGTGTAGAATGTTCCGAGCACACGATCAAGAATTATTATTCACTTTTTATGAATTATTACCCAATCAAACTTTGTGAGACTTCAACTCGGTTTCGACCATTTTGTTTTGCTTTATATAATGCCGTATCACAACTAGAAAGTAGTTTGTTATAAGGTTGGTTTTGTCTATATTCAGCCACACCTAAACTAATAGTGACCTGTAAATTTTCTGCTATGTCCGAACAGTCAATTTGCATAATAGCTAGACGAATACGTTCGCATAAAGCCACAGCATCCGTTAATTTTGTTTGTGGTAGCAAAATAGCAAACTCTTCGCCGCCCCACCGGGCAACAGTATCTACTTCTCGACAATATTGGTTAATTTCGGCGGCCACCAGCACTAGCACTTGGTCACCAACACTATGGCTATATTGATCATTAACTAATTTAAAGTAATCAATATCTAGCAACACCATTGATAACGGCTGACCTGTACGTTTAGCTCTAGCACATTCTTGTGCCAAAGCCTCATCAAATGCTCGACGATTGGCTAAGTTTGTTAGGACATCAAGCCTTGCTTGGATTTCAAAGCTTTCTGCTTGATGCTTTAATTGTACGAGTAATTCGGAACGTTCTTTATCAACTTTTTGTAGATTATCTGCCTGTAACTGCAGTGCTAAAGTCTTTTCTTGAACTTGCGCTTTTAGTAGTGCTTCACGTTGTTTAAGGATAGCTAAGCGCCAGCGGATCAATAACACTATAAGCAAAGTCATAACCACTAAAATAAATAACCAAAATAATGGCCGCTGCCAATAATAAGGCTCAATCGTAAAGTTAATACTGGCTTCGGCATCACTCCACTTGCCTTGCGGATAAGAAGCACTGACTTTAAATTGATAGTCGCCAGGTGCTAAATTAGTATACTCAGCATTATTATTACTGTCGCGCTGTACCCAATCACTATCAAAGCCTACCAGTTTAGTGCGGTATAAAATACGTTGTGCCATAACATAACCTAAGCCGGCAAATTGCAGCTCTATACGGCTTGTACCAGCCTTAATTAATAGATTATCGCCTTGTTTAACAGCGGCACCATCTACCTTTATGCCCTCAATAACTACTGGTAATATATTGGTTGAAAAACGTGCTAGTAACTCAGGGTCAACCACACTGACACCTTTAGAAGTGGCTATCCATACGCGCCCTTCTGAGTCTAAGGCTGCTGTTGGCATAGAGCCGCCATTAGCCTGCGCACTTTGCATGCCATCACTTTCACCAAATAATTCATAAGGTAGTTTTGCTAGTCTATTGTCTAAAAATGCCATAACATTTTGCCGACTAACCCTTAATACCCCTCTATTACTGGTGAGCCAGAAATTATGTTTATTATCGATAACCAACTGAAATAACTTATCTACTGGCAAGCCAGCATTACGGCCAATAATTTTTGCTTTAGCTGCATTAAAATAATAAGCAATTAAGCCTCTATCAGTGGTTATCCATAAAATGTTAGCTAACTTGTCATAGCTAAAACCAAATACATATTCAGCACCATCTAAATGAGATAAATCTATCTGCTCAATGCTAGCATCCGGATTAATAATAGATAAGCCAGCACCAGTGCCGACAAAAATGCGCTGATCAGAATGCTGATATAAAGCTATAACAAAAGGTGCTGCTAAGCCATCGGCAGTGCCTATAGTTGCAATACCTGTTGCTGTGATATGGTTTAAACCCTGGGCAGTTCCCACCCATAAACTACCATCTTGCGCTTTTAAGATAGCTCTAACTTCATTAGCCGCTAGTCCGCTGCTACGACTATAACTGTCAATAACTTTGTTATTTTTCCAGCGCAACAAGCCATCAGTATAAGTACCAATCCATGTTGAGCCATCAGGATCTTCGGTTAAACTTAAGACTGATTGCGCACTGCTATGGCTAGTTAAGTCAAGATTTGTAAAGTTAGAGCCTTTAACTTTACTTATCCCTTGGCTACTTCCCACCCAGATAGAGCCATCGCTATGGCTTATAACACTACGAATATAATCACCAGCTAAACCTTTATCAGCGGTATAAGTAATAAAAGGAGCATCACGTAACCGAAATAACCCACCATTAGTACCAATCCAAACGCTCTGTTCACGATCTTGGTAAATAGACAAAATACGATTATTAGGTAGGCCTTGAGCTATACTTAACTGCTCTAATTTTTGATTGGTAAACTTATATAATCCTGTATCTGTTGTACCTATCCATATAACATCACCTGAAACTGATAAGGCAGAAACAGCGAGCTGCTGTAATGTAGAGTCTAAAAAAGCAACCTTACCATTCTCAATGGTAAATAACCCCTGCTCAGTCCCCACTAGCATGCGATTTCGTTGTTGTTTAATGACAAAGACAGGTAGCGATATAAGTTCTGGAAAAACATTAAATTTAATCTGTTTAGATTCAATATTTAATAAAGCTAAACCACGGCCAGTACCAACCCAAAGCTGTTGCTTAGCATCTAGCATTAAACTATGGACAACATTGCTGGGTAAACCATGTTCTGTAGTAAACTGCTGACGTTCGCCATTAGGTAGCTGCCGAAATAAACCTTTGCCTTCACTGGCCAGCCATAATGTACCCGTTTTATCTTCAACAGCTGTATTAATTAATACACCAAAAGGCTGCCAGCTTTGCCAGGCACCTTTATTTATACGGGCAACGCCTCCCCTAGCGGCCGTAACCAAGATACCTTTATTTAAAGTTTTGCTTAAAGAGCGAATACCAGAATCAGGTAAACCGGTTTCTTCACCACGACCAAAAAGTTCAAATTTACGACCATTAAAGCGGGCTAAACCTTCCCAAGTTGCAATCCATATATAACCATCATCGCTTTGCGTAATACTATTAATAGTATTGTGAGGTAAGCCATCCCGAGTGGTCCAAGTTTCTTGGAAATAATCTTCAAGTAAAGTATTAGATGGTTGTAGCGCCGCACTAAAGCTGCTTATAGTCAGTAAAGATAAAACAATAAAAAATTTGCATAAAGTTGCAGATAAATAGTTGAATTTAAAGCTTAGCAGGTTCACATTTCATCCTTGAATCAATAACAGCCAGCTGATGCTATTTCTCAGATTAACGTAAAACCATCCCTGCGCCAAGTTATGTTATGTTGAAACAGCTATATCAATAGAGTAATAGTCTTGAATGCTAACTTAGCGTCAACTTATGAAAATAAACAACTTAAACCATTGAAACTAATAGTTAACATAAAACACCTTTTACAGTTACATTTTATAAAAGCGTAGTGTGTAAAATTGCCTTGTTTAAAATAGTATCATGTAACTTATTGAGTTCTTCATTCGCTAAGGGCTCAGCTAACAGCCAAATAATTTTTTCGTCATTTTCAGTACGGTGCTGAACCCTATTGGGCTCTAGTATTCTATCTGCATCGCATTGGCCACTAGTATGTTCTGCTTTTAGCCAAGCAATAGCAAAATAAAGTTGTGGATCTAAAGTCGCTTTTAGCATTTTCTTTGCTAAATATTCCAGTAACAGCGTTATTGCCGCTAAAGGCACTAACCATCGTTGTTGCTCCTTAGTTTGATCAAATAGACTTAATGGCACCTGTATCTGCTGCGCCACCGTATCGATGCACAAAGGATCATTTATAGGCACACTGACTAGTTGGGCCTGGGGTATAGTGGTCAGAAAATCTTGGCTTTTAGCATTCAACACAACCGCACTACCACGTTTTTGGCTATTAAAACTACTTTTCACTAGTAAACTAGCCTTACCTTGCTGTAGTGGGTATAAGGTTCGGGGATGTAATACTGGGTTACCTAATTGCGCTAATAAACAAGCCTGTTGCCAATTAACCGCAACGTAAGGCTGGGCATGAGTAAAATATCTTGGATCTGCACTATATATAGCGGGTACATCGGTCCAAATGCTAATGCTGTTAGCTTTAATTAAACTACCGACTAAAGTAGCACTATAGTCACTACCATTACGACCAAGGGTGATAGTGTTATTAGCCATGTCTTTGGCAATATACCCTGTGACGATATGAATAGTATCAGGTTGGATATGTGCTATTAATTTTTGTTGGCTGTAGACAAATTCGAATTGATAATTATTGAAATATAAAAAGTCTCGCGCATCTAACTTAACTGCAGCAACACCTTTTGACAGTAATAATTCACTTAACACTAACGCAGATATATTTTCACCTATCGCCAGCACATCGTTAGGCTTCCCTAGCCTTAATAACAAAGGAATATCTTGCAACCAAGCTTTAATTTTTAGATTACAATTGGCGGCAATTTTAGCGGGTAAACAGCCAATAATTAGTCGAGTTAATTTTTGCTGTAATGCAAGTATAGCGATGAGTCGGTCAGCGTCGTTTGGTTGTTCAATAATAGCGAGCAAGTCATCTGTACAATCTCCAGGGGCCGATACCACTACCCATATAGGTTGATTGCTGTCTTGCTGTAAAATGAGTTCTAACACGGCATGAAAGCGAGATGCGTTTGCTAAACTGCTACCGCCAAACTTATGCACCTGTGCAACAACATTTCGATTTTCGCTATTTTCTTCCCGCTTAATTGTATTCAACATGTTTCATTACCATTATGCATTTTACGCTTTAATTTATATCAACTTAGTGATGCTCACTTTAACCCGAGCTTGCTAACTTTAATCTATTAGTGCTTCTCAATTAATATCGGCTTAATACAGAGCCAATTTTGAATCAATAGCACTATTATAGAGTTCTGGTTATATTGTTTATTTGGGCAAATTATAAACCAGCACAAATAGACGGCTAGACGGCTTATTTTACGCAGCTAAATTTATAGTTCAAGCTATTTTACTAGCTAAAAATATTATTTATGCTGCATTATTTGACTCGCTGACATAACACGATAGAATTTCGCCACTTGCTAAGGCAATAAACTGATAATAACTAACACAAGGTACCATTATGGCTAAGTGGAATGGTGAATATATCCACCCTTACGCGGAACACGGAAAGAAATCTGAACTTGTTAAAAAGATAACTGTATCAATTCCGCTTAATGTATTAAAAGTATTAACTGATGAGCGCACTCGTCGCCAAGTCAATAATTTACGACATGCCACTAATAGTGAATTATTATGCGAAGCTTTTTTACACGCGTTCACAGGGCAGCCACTGCCAGCTGATGATGATTTACGAAAAGATAACCCGCATCAAATACCACAAGAAGTTCGTGAAATACTCACCAGTCAGGGTAAAGATATTCCAATTATTATTGACGCAGATCCAGATGAAGAATAAACAGTACTTTTTAAGTACAATTAATCTATTTAAGCAGTAAAACAATGATATTAGCCTGCTGGCAACAGCAGGCTAATATCAATTTAGTTAATCCATATAGCCTTCAGGTAAAGGCAAGCGTGCCACACCAGAGTCAATGGCCGCTTGTGCAACCGCTTTAGCTACTCGAGATAATAAACGAGGATCCATTGGTTTTGGAATAATATAGGTTTTACCATATTCCAACTTATCCACGTTTGATGCTTTTAAAATCGCACCTGGCACAGGCTCTTTCGCAATTTGTCTAATTGCTTCAACAGCCGCAATTTTCATTTCAGCATTAATTTCACTAGCACGCACATCTAAGGCACCGCGGAAAATAAATGGGAAACATAAAACATTATTAACTTGATTAGGATAATCAGAGCGCCCAGTTGCCATAATAATATCGTCACGAGTAGCATGAGCTAACTCCGGCTCAATTTCAGGATCAGGGTTAGAGCAAGCAAAAATAACCGGATTATCGGCCATTAGCTTTAATGCTTCAGCTGAAAGTACATTAGGGCCTGATACCCCAACAAACACATCCGCACCCGTTATAGCATCTTCTAAAGTACGCTTATCAGTATTATTGGCAAATAAGGTTTTATATTTATTTAAATCTTCACGCCTAGTGTGAATAACACCCTTAGTGTCTAGCATATAAATATATTCACGTTTAGCGCCACATTTAATCAATAACTCCATACAAGCTATAGCCGCAGCACCCGCTCCCATACAAACAATAGTGGCTTTAGCGATATCTTTACCTTGGATCTCTAGCGCATTTAATAAGCCGGCTGCAGTAACGATAGCTGTGCCGTGTTGGTCATCAT
Source organism: Rheinheimera sp. MMS21-TC3 (assembly GCF_032229285.1). Lineage (NCBI taxonomy): Bacteria > Pseudomonadati > Pseudomonadota > Gammaproteobacteria > Chromatiales > Chromatiaceae > Rheinheimera > Rheinheimera sp. MMS21-TC3. Next base: position 1,138,787 of record NZ_CP135084.1, on the reverse strand, counting down.
GAAAAACGGGAATTTTACAGCGCTTAATTAATTCTTTTTCAATCTCAAAGCATTCTGGTGCTTTTATATCTTCTAAATTAATTCCGCCAAAAGTATCAGCAATATTAGCAACGGTATTAATAAACTCTTCCGTGGTGCGGTGAGTAACTTCAATATCAATTGAATCTATATTGGCAAAACGTTTAAATAATAACGACTTACCTTCCATTACTGGCTTAGAAGCCATAGGGCCTAAATTTCCTAACCCCAAGATGGCGGTACCGTTTGTAATAACAGCAACTAAATTACCTTTAGCTGTGTATTTATAGACATTATCGACATCATCGGCAATTTCTCTAACTGGGGCAGCAACACCTGGACTATAGGCAAGAGCGAGATCGGTCACTGTTTCAGCTGGCTTGGTAATCTGGATGCCTATTTTGCCTGGCGTAGGTTCGGCATGATAACGTAATGCTTGTTCTGTGAAATCTGACATCTTTTTATCCTGCTAGTTGAAGTGAGCTAATGTAAAGGCGATTATTATTATTAGCCATGTACATTATGCAAAAGTGACATAGTGTAATAAGGGCAAAAACAGATTAGAACTAGATTCTCTCTGATCGTACCAGCAAACAGGCTTTATAATGACAATACTACTTTAGCCGTAAAACAATACAGTTATAGCAAGCTTTACTTTAAATATATATTTTTAGCCCTTATAACTCACAATTAAATTGTACTGTACAAATTACAGTCATAAAAAAAGCACCCTTAGGTGCTTTTTTTATGACTGTTGGATACCAATTAACGGTTACCCAATACAGAGAAACGTTTTTTGAAGCGATCTACGCGGCCACCAATATCCAACACTTTTTGCTTACCAGTGTAAAACGGGTGACATGCTGAACATACGTCTAAGTGAATGTCTTTGCATAGTGCTGATTTTGTTTTGAAGCTATTACCGCAAGTACAAGTTGCCGTAATTTCTTTATATTCTGGATGAATACCTGATTTCATTGGGGTTACCTCGTTAGGCCGCATCGCTATCCGGTCAAATCAGTTGCCAGACACCATACGTAATTTCAGTTAATTTAGGGCGCGTAGCTTAATGCATCACCAATAAAGTTGCAATATCTAGTAGAGATTAAATACGATTTTTTGTTTTACTTGGCATTTATTCGCTCTGTCCTTACACTTGTTAGCTCTGTATTAATGTGAGCTCTGTTGTGATTATCATTCGAGTCGCCCTGCCAGTACCACTAAGACAGCATTTTGACTACCTAGCTGCCAAGCATTTAGCACCGGCTGTTGGCTGTCGAGTGCTAGTGCCTTTTGGCTCACGCCAGCTAGTAGGAATTGTCTGGCAAGTGGCACCTGACAGCAGTTTTGCGATTGACAAACTTAAAACCGTTATTACTGTTATTGATCATAAACCTGTATTACCAAGCTTACTGCGTGAATTACTCAGTTTTGCCGCTAAATACTATCACTACCCCTTAGGCGAAGTGCTTATTAGCGCCTTACCCGCCTTATTGCGCGAGGGGCGAAATTTAGCTGATTATCAACCCTTAGCCTATCGTTTAACTAGCACAGGTAAAGCGTTAGACAGTACTAGTTTACGCCGAGCACGGCAACAGCACGCTCTGTGGCAAACATTACAACAGTCTGATTTAACCGAATCTATGCTATTGCAACAATTTAGCCGGGCTATTTTAAATCAATTAATCAAAAAAGAGCTTGTGACAGCCTACCCTGTGCCAGCTGCCCCCTTTGAGCCACCACTACAACTCACTAAGGGCTTACAACTGACAGCTAACCAAGCGCTGGCTGTTACTGCCATTAATCAAGCTCAAGGTCGCTTTGCACGTTTTTTAATTGAAGGCGTGACCGGCTCGGGTAAAACCGAAGTTTACTTACAATGTATCGCTGAGCTATTAGTCAAACAGCAACAAGTTTTAGTTATAGTGCCAGAGATAGGTTTAACCCCACAAACCTTAGCTCGCTTTCAAGCTCGGTTTGATTTACCTATTTTATGCTGGCACTCAGCACTAACCGATAGTGAACGCTTACATTGCTGGCAGCAAGCAGGCTCTGGAGCCGCCGCTATTATTATAGGTACCCGCTCGGCATTATTTCTGCCTTTTATGCGGCTGGGGCTTATTATTATTGATGAAGAGCATGACCAGTCTTTAAAACAGCAAGATGGCTTTAATTATCATGCCAGAGATCTAGCCATTAAACGCGCGGCCCTAGAGCATTGCCCTATAGTGCTTGGTTCTGCCACACCAAGCTTAGAAAGTTTGTATAATGTAGCCAGCCAACGTTTTATCCACTTAGACCTGCCAGATAGAGCAACAGGCTACCAGCTTCCTAAATTCACATTAGTCGATTTAAAGCAACAAACACTACAATTTGGTTTAGCCGATCTTAGCTTAGCGAATATTCGCCAACAATTAAGTTTAGGCCAGCAAGTAATGCTATTTCTTAATCGCCGTGGCTTTGCACCCGCATTAAGCTGCCAAGAGTGTGGCTGGTTAACTGAATGTCACCGCTGTAGTGCTTTTACTACTTATCATAAACAAAGCCGACAACTTATTTGTCACCATTGTGGTGCTAGTAAAGCAATCCCTCGGCAATGTGGTGGCTGTGGCAGCACCCAGTTAGTTCCTTTAGGCCAAGGTACCGAGCAATTAGAGCAAAACCTACAAACCTTATTTCCTGATACCGCAATTACCCGACTCGACCGCGATAGTACTCGGCGTAAAGGCGCACTAAACAGCGCTCTAGATGATATTAACAGCCCTGGCGCTAGGCTAATTGTTGGCACTCAAATGTTAGCCAAAGGCCATCACTTCCCTAATGTGAGTTTAGTGGTTATTGTTGATGTAGACGGCGCTTTATATAGCAGTGATTTTAGGGCGCCAGAACAACTTGCTCAATTATTAACCCAAGTTGCCGGTCGTGCCGGCAGAGGCGGTAGCCAAGGCAAAGTTTTACTGCAAACCCAGTACCCTGAACACAGCTTATTGCAAGATATTATCCAAAATGGCTATGCCGCTTTTGCTCGCAGCGCTTTATTAGAGCGGCAACATACCCAGTTACCACCTTATCAATTTTTAGCCCTATTCAGGGCTGAAGCTCATGACTCTCAACATTGCCAGCAATGGCTAACTCAGGTTGGCGACTTAATCCATAACATGCCAAACTTACAATTGCTCGGCCCTATTCCTTCCCCCTTAGAGCGACGTGCCGGTAAATACCGCTGGCAGCTACAGTTATATAGTGTCAGTCGCAGCGTATTACATAACGCTTTAGAAACATTATTGGCGCAATTAGTTAGCTGGCCATTAACCCGAAAAGTTAAATGGCAACTTGATGTAGACCCAATAGATCTTAGCTAACTAAAGTTGCCAGTTGCCCAGTGTCTTTTATAGCTGAAGCTTGTAGAATGTACGTATAAATTAAGAGGTAATGTAATAATTCATGGCACATAAAGATTACGTAAAGACCAATCGCGCTAAACCTAAAACTAATAAACGCAAGCCTACAACAAAGCGTGGTAAGGCTAAACAGCCAACTACACCTTTGCCATGGCTAGCTATAATATTGGCCACTATAATTGTTGCTGGGTTTGGCTATTTTTTATGGTATTTAAACCAACAGCCTACGGTTGAAGTTGTGCCAGAACCAGCCAAACAAGTTGCTGTTACACCCAAGCTAGACCCCTTACCGGCAAAGCCAACATCTGAGCCTTATCAATATATTAAAGAATTAGAAAATAAAGAAGTGAAAGTTGAAGTCACTGAACAAGCCGCAGCAGGGCCTTATCAAATGCAGTGTGGCTCATTTCGCAGTCAAAATCAGGCTGAAGAAATGAAAGCCAAAATTGCTTTTTCTGGTTTTACCGCTGAAGTTCGCCGCTCCGAGGGCACTAATGGTGTCTGGTATAGAGTTGTATTAGGGCCTTATGAATCAAAGCGTCAAGCCACTGCCGATCGCAACCGTTTACGCCAACAAAATATTAATACCTGCCAGATTTGGAACTGGTCTTGAAAATAGTCGATAGCAGCCTCATTTAGACTCTACGCTAATTATGCACAGGGTTTAACATACTATGACCACTATTGTTTCAGTTCGCCGCGATGGCCAAGTTGCTATCGGCGGCGATGGCCAAGTTTCACTTGGTAACACCGTAATGAAAGGCAACGCTCGTAAAGTTCGCCGTCTTTATAATGACAAAGTCATTGCTGGCTTCGCTGGCGGCACGGCAGACGCTTTTACTTTATTTGAGCGTTTTGAAGCCAAACTAGAAGTTCATCAAGGTAATTTAATGCGAGCAGCAGTAGAGCTTGCTAAAGACTGGCGTACTGATCGTATGCTGCGCAAACTAGAGGCTTTATTGGCTGTAGCTGATGCCAATACCTCATTAATCATCACCGGTAATGGTGATGTTATCCAACCTGAAAACGACTTAATCGCTATTGGTAGTGGCGGTCCTTTTGCGCAATCCGCAGCTACAGCCTTATTACAAAATACCGAATTAAGTGCCCGTGAAATCGTTGAAAAAAGCCTCACTATCGCTGGTGATATTTGTGTTTATACCAACCAACACCAGACTATTGAAGAATTATAAGTAGGTATATTATGTCTGATATGACGCCAAGAGAAATTGTTCATGAATTAGATCGACACATTATTGGCCAAACTAATGCCAAACGTGCTGTCGCTATTGCCTTACGTAACCGCTGGCGCCGGATGCAACTTGCCCCAGAGTTACGGCAAGAAATCACGCCTAAAAACATCTTAATGATAGGCCCAACTGGGGTAGGTAAAACTGAGATAGCTCGTCGTTTAGCTAAATTAGCTAATGCGCCTTTTATTAAAGTCGAAGCGACTAAATTTACCGAAGTAGGTTACGTAGGTAAAGAAGTTGAAAGCATTATTCGTGATTTAGCCGATAGTGCAGTAAAAATGTTTCGTGAACAAGCTATTGCCAAAAACCGTTATCGCGCAGAAGAAGCGGCTGAAGAGCGGATCTTAGATATTTTATTACCAGCAGCGAAATCAGACTGGCAAGACTCAACAAGCAGTGATAGTAGCAAAACAGATAGTCATACTAGACAGATTTTCCGCAAAAAACTGCGTGAAGGCCAGCTGGATGATAAAGATATCGAGCTAGAATTAATGCAAGCTAACATGGGTGTGGAAATTATGGCACCTCCTGGGATGGAAGAAATGACCTCCCAGTTACAAAGCATGTTCCAAAGCTTAGGTAACGACAAAAAAAAGAAGCGTAAACTGAAAATTAAAGATGCTTTAAAGCAATTAATTGATGAAGAAGCTGCCCGCTTAATTAACCCTGAAGAATTAAAAGCTGAAGCTTTAGAAGCCGTTGAGCAAAATGGTATAGTATTTTTAGACGAGATTGACAAAATATGTAAACGTGGTGAAAGTAGTGGTCCAGATGTTTCGCGTGAAGGCGTGCAACGTGACTTATTACCGCTAATTGAAGGTTGTACCGTTAATACGAAACATGGCATGGTAAAAACTGATCATATCCTGTTTATTGCCTCTGGCGCTTTTCAAATGAGTAAGCCGTCAGATTTAGTGCCAGAACTGCAAGGCCGCTTACCTATTCGAGTTGAATTAGAAGCGCTAAGTGCTAACGATTTTGAACGTATTTTAACAGAACCTAAAGCTTCACTAACCGAGCAAAGCATAGCTATGCTGGCTACTGAAGGCGTAAAGCTACACTTTACGGCAGAAGGTATTAAAAGTTTAGCTGCTGCAGCTTGGCAAGTAAATGAAACCACTGAGAATATCGGTGCTAGACGTTTATATACAGTTATGGAGCGTTTATTAGATGAGATCTCCTATGACGCTGCCGATCATACAGGTGAACAGATAAATATTGACGCTGCCTATGTTGAAAAACATTTAGGCGCACTAGTTAAAGATGATGATTTAAGTCGGTATATTCTGTAATTATGAATCAATCAGAAATCCAAGTTACAAGGCTACATTATCATAAGCAAAGTCGTGTGCTGGATATTCAATTTTCTGATCAAAGCCAAACTAGCCTGACGGCTGAATTTTTGCGGGTGTTCTCACCCTCTGCAGAAGTTCGCCGTCATGGCAACCCTGTCTTAGTTACCAACAAAAAGCAGGTCAACATTAAACAGCTTAGCGCTGTAGGCCAATATGCGGTCAAACTGGTTTTTGATGATGGCCATAACACTGGTATTTATAGCTGGCAATATTTGCATCAATTAGCAACTAACCAAACAGTACTTTGGCAAGATTATCTGCAACAACTTAGTGCAGCTAATGCTAACCGTGAAGCTAGTATTGCTATTAAATTTAAACCGTTTTAGGTCGCCGATTTAAATTGAATACTATTAAACGCCATAGCTTCAGCTTCTGGTAACGGTTTAGCATAATAATAGCCTTGAATTGAATCACAGCCCATATTACGCAGTAACTCTAACTGGGTTGCTGTTTCTACCCCCTCGGCTAATACTCGTTTACCCAAACCATGAGCCAATTTGACCATAGTCCTAACAATTATTACATCCGAGTCATTGTTAGCCATCTCAGCAATAAAACTACGATCAATTTTAATTTTATCTATTGGCATTTGCCGTAAATAAGCCAAAGATGAATATCCTGTACCAAAATCATCAATCGATACTCTAATTCCCATTTGTTGTAATTCCATCACATGGTTAGAGCCTATTTCCATATCATGCATAGCTGTATTTTCTGTAATCTCAAGTTCTAGCATTTGTGGTGATACATTATATTGCAGTAAAAATTGCTGAATTTTGGCTTTTAATCCATCTTTTTGGAAATGTAGCGGCGACATATTAACCGCTAAAGGAATAAATATATTTTGTTGATGCCAGTTTTGTAACGTCTTAATCGCTTGGTGCAATATCCAAACATCAAGTTGCCGACTTAACCCTAATTGCTCAACAAAAGGTAAAAAATCACCCGGCATGAGCAAGCCTTTAGTCGGATGCTGCCACCTAATTAGTACTTCAAAACCATCTAGTTTGTCTTGGTGCAAACATAGTTGTGGCTGAAAATACAACACAAACTGCGACTCTTCCATTGCCGTAAAAATATCATTTTCCCAGCTAATTAACCGGCTTGTTTCATCTTCCATCCCGGGTTGATAAACTAACCAAGAGTTTTGGATCCGTTTCGCTTGATGAAAAGCAATATTGGCTTTTTGCAATAATGTATCAGCAGAAGCAGCATGTTCCGGGTAACAAGACAAACCAATACTACAGCTTAACTGTAATATTCCGGTATCAAGCACAAAGTTTTTTTCTACTAATTGAGTAATATGCTCTAAAGTAAACTGCAGTTGTTTATCATTATTAATATCGGTAATAACTAAAGCAAAAATATCACCACCGGTGCGGGCAATTAATATTGGTTTAATAATGCTTTGCCTAAAGCGCTCCACTAATAAACTTAATATTTTATCGCCTTGCTTAATGCCTACCGATTCATTAACAGTTTTAAATTTATCTAAACCCAACATTAATAAATAAACAGGTTTATCTTGCTGTAATTGTAACTGTTCGCCTAGTTGTAATAATAAAGCTTCGCGGTTAAGTGCGCCTGTTAGCTGATCATGATTATCTAAGTAATGGGTTTTCTTAGTTAATTGCATATTGGTATGACGCTCATGCTCTTGCAGCCATATAAGTAAAGCCAAGCCCATACCACAGAGTAAAAACAATTCTATACTTTTGATTAATAGCAGAAACTGAAAGGAATGGTGACGGTCTTGGGACGTTATCATCCACACTGCATAAACAATATACAAGGTGCCCCAAATTAACATAACAATAACTGATAATCTTTGGCCAAGTGATTTTTGTAATTGCTGCCAAATACTGGCTGCAGCAACGGCCAAAAAAACACCCATAATAAAAATACGCAGTTCAAACTGAAAGTAAGTTTGCCAAGTTGCTAGAGCAGGTAAAAATAGAAACGGTAATATAGTAATAACACCAGCTAATACCGTTGTATAAAGAATAGCTTGGCTAGTTAAGATTTTACTAACTTTAGCCAACTCTGGCCTAGTTTGGGCCATGCCTCGCCATAAAAAGATGGTAAAGCTATAACTGCTGGCCACCACCACAATATCAATAATATTTTCAATAATAGGCTTAGCAAAGTAATCAGACGCTAAAATTAAGCTGGTTTGGTATACAGAAAATGCGCTAAAAGCAAAAAACCAAGATTTAATATAACTTTGTTGATAAATACGGCTAAAGTGCCATAGCAAATAACTAAGAAGCAGAGCAATTGCAACTTGAGTAGAATAGACGGCAAATAGAGCAAAAATTTCAGCTGTCACTATAATTACCCTAAAGTATATTTATAAATACAATAACAAACTACCGCTTCTAGTTACAACAAATAGAAATCTATTTATTATATTTTTTACTTTTAATAGTAGTTTGAGCCTTAGGTTACAAAGAGTATACTAGTGTCCAGCAACGATAATACTGGAGTTTGCAATGGAATATAATACCTCTGAGCTATGTGATCTTTATGCCGATTTAATTGATGTTGTAGAGCCTATTTTTGCCAATTATGGTGGGCGTCGTTCATTTGGTGGCCAAATTACTATTATTAAATGTTTTGAAGATAATGGTTTAGTTCGTCAAGCTTTATCTGAGCCAGGCGTAGGTAAAGTATTATTGATCGATGCTGGCGGTTCAACTAGACGCGCTATTATTGATGCCGAATTAGCAGCAATGGCAGCAGAAAATAACTGGGAAGGCATTGTTTGTTATGGCAGCGTGCGGGATCTAGATCTATTAGAAGACTTCGATATTGGTATTCAAGCGGTTAATGCCATTCCGGTTGGTGCTGATGATCTAGGCTTTGGTGAGGTTGAAGTACCAGTCAATTTTGCCGGCGTGACCTTTTTGCCAGGCGATCACCTCTATGCAGATAATACTGGCATTATTATGTCACCAGACGCCTTAGATATTGAATAATAAATTAATATTGAATGATGAATTTAGTTCAAGAGTTATGTCATGCTTAAACTTTTTGCACCAGAACAACTTAGTGCACTATGCCAAACTAGAGCCGGCGAGCAACGCTTAGGTCAGCAGATTTTACTACCCAATAGCAGCAGCCCTTTAGCCGAGCAATTACAAGAAAGCAAACAACAAGGCTGTCGTTATGTCTTAGTGGGCATTAGTGAAGATATAGGCCCCAGAGCTAACTTAGGTGCAGCAGGCGCCAGCGCTGGCTGGACGGCTTTCTTAGCTAAGTTTCTTAACCTACAAAGCAACGACTTTATTAATGCTAAGCAAATTCTGCTGCTTGGTGATATTGACTGTAGCGATTTACAAGCCCAAGCGAGTGAACTTAAGCCTAATGTTACAGCACAACTTGAACAGTTACGTCAATTAGTCGAGATTATCGACCAAAGAGTCGAGCAAGTCGTGGCAGAAATTTTTGCCGCAGAACTTTACCCTATCGTTATTGGCGGCGGCCATAATAATAGTTATCCAATAATCAGTGCGCTGGCCAAGGTCAGTCAACAGCCGGTTAATTGCGCTAATCTTGATCCACATTCTGATTTTCGCGCTTTAGAAGGCCGACACAGTGGCAATGGCTTTAGCTATGCTTGGCAGCAACAAAAATTACAGCACTATTTTGTTTTAGGCTTGCATGAATTAAAAAATTCAGCGGCCAATTTAGCCTTAATGGCGCAAGCGGGTGCTGAGTTTATTAGTTATCAACAAATTTTTGTTCGCCAACAATACAGCTATAATCAAGCGCTGAGCCACTGCATTGATTCTATTGTTCAGGGCAATAATGCTATTGGTATTGAAGTAGACACCGACAGCATAAGCTCAATGCCCGTTAGTGCCTTTACTAATTGTGGTGTTAGCGTATCTGCAGCCGAGCAGTTTGTGTTTCAACTGGCTAAATTGCCGCGCAGTCAATATTTACATTTAGCCGAAGCAGCGCCTAGCCAACATCCGGCAGGCTTAGCTGCGGGCATGAATGAAGCGGGCCAAGTATTAGCGGCTTTAACCTTTGCATTTATTCAAGGCAAACAACAGCAGCCGCCGATAGTCTAACTTGGCTTAGTCTAATTTGGCTTAGCTTTGCTTAGTTTAACCTAGCATAGTTTAACCTAGCTTAGCCGCTTGATGTTTAAACTACCCTGCCTAGCTAGTAGATAAATTCTAGCTAGGCGAGTCTTTGGCTAAATTAACTATTTACTTCTTTACCGGCTATAAATAGCTGGCTTAAATTACTTACACCATATTGATAGCACAACTCTGCTGGCTGGGTAATATCATAGCAAGCAAAGTCAGCTCGCATACCGGTAGCTAATATACCGCGATCTTTATAGCCTAAAGCGGTTGCCGCATGACGGGTGACACCTAACAAGGCTTCTTCTGGCGTTAAGCGGAATAAAGTACAGCCCATATTTAACATTAACGGTAGTGAGCATAAAGGCGAGGTGCCCGGATTTAAATCTGTCGCTAAAGCCATAGCGACACCGTTCTGACGTAATAACTCAATCGGCGGCTGCTGAGTTTCTCGTAAAAAGTAATAAGCACCTGGCAATAACACCGCAACCGTGCCGGCTTTAGCCATAGCTTGCACGCCTGCTTGATCTAAAAACTCAATATGATCTGCCGATAAGCCAGCAAACTCAGCCACTAAGGCACTGCCGCCTAAATTCGATAATTGCTCAGCATGGGCTTTTACCGGTAAGCCTAAAGCTGTTGCGGCGGCAAAAACTTTACGAGTCTGCTCTATGCTAAAACCAATGTTTTCACAAAATACATCCACCGCATCAACTAAATTTTGCTGCTGCAAAATCGGCAGCATGGCACAAACAGCATCAATATAACCATCTGCGTCATTGGCATACTCAGTAGGTAAAGCATGAGCGCCAAGAAAAGTTTTACTAATGCTAATAGGGTGCTGTTGATCTAATAAGGCGGCGACTTTAAGTATTTTTTCTTCGTTGGCTAAATCTAGGCCATAGCCAGACTTTATTTCTACTGTAGTGACCCCTTGGCTTAATAAGGTATTTAAACGTTGCTGTGCCAACTTAAACAATTGCTGCTCTGAAGCTTGTCGCGTAGCGGCAACAGTTGACTTAATTCCCCCACCCGCTGCGGCTATATCTTGATAATTAGCTCCCTTTAAGCGCATTTCAAACTCGTTAGCCCGACTACCGGCATAAACTAAATGGGTATGACAATCAATAAAACCGGGTAAAATCCACTGCCCTGCGATGTCATAAACAGCTGTGGTCTTACGTTCAAACTCGGGCAAGTTCGTTTGCGGCCCAACATAAGCAATAACGCCATCTTTAATGGCTAAAGCCGCATTATTAATAGTGCCATAAGCATTTTCTGTCTCTTGCATAGTGGCAATATTGGCATTTAGCCATACAGCATCAAACTGTTGCATATTCACTCCTGTTACATTGAAACGGCTGCCAATAACTTGAAAGCTCATCACAATCTGCCATCAAGTTGTCAGCTTTATCATGTTATTTTAAACTAAATTACCGCGAACCACTTGTATATACAACCAAGATACTATATTTTTTGCCTTAGTCTTAATCATCTTTAGGTATTGGAACTTCAATGGCCGTTGCTAAATATGCTGAAATAAAAGAATACATGCTAGGTCAAATCGAAATTGGCGCTTGGCCTGAACATAGCCGTGTGCCATCAGAAAATGATTTAGCCGGCCAATTTAGCGTTAGCCGCATGACAGCAAGACGTGCCTTACAAGAGCTAACTGAGCAAGGCATTTTATATCGTACTCAAGGTGTGGGCAGTTTTGTTGCTGCTTTAAAATCGCAATCTTCTTTGTTAGAAATACGCAATATCGCAGACGAAATAAACGCCCGCGGCCATAGTTATCAAGCCAAATTAGTACAACTAACGGAATTACCCTGCCCTGCGGTTATTGCTGAAGCTTTAGGCTTAAAGCGCAATCAACCAGTGTATTTCTCCTTGATAGTGCATATTGAAAATCAACTGCCATTGCAACTTGAAGCGCGTTATGTCAGCCCCTTATTAGTGCCAGACTATGTGCAGCAAGATTTTAACAGTCAAACACCGCACCAGTATTTAAGCTTTATTGCCCCTTTAACCGAAGCTGAGCATACGGTTGAAGCCATCTGGCCAGATCACTTTACTTGCCAGCAATTACAACTGAAAAAAGCTGAACCCTGTTTACGTTTAACTCGGCGCACCTTTAGCCGAGAAGGCGCTGTGAGTTTAGCTTATTTAACTTCACCAGGTAGCCGCTATCGTTTAGGCGGTCACCTTAATTTTTCACTCCCGACCAGTAGAGAGAATATCTAATGACTGATCCACGTATTGATAATAGCCGTGTTATCCGTGCCGACCGTGGCACGAGTATCAGCACGAAAAGTTGGCAGACCGAAGCTGCTAAACGGATGTTAATGAATAACCTAGATCCCGAAGTGGCAGAGCACCCGCAATCTTTAGTGGTTTATGGTGGCATTGGCCGCGCAGCGCGCGACTGGGCATGCTTTGATAAAATTGTTGAAGTACTAGACCGTTTAGAAGATAACCAAACTTTATTAGTACAAAGTGGTAAGCCTGTTGGTGTTTTCCCTACTCACCCAGATGCACCTAGAGTATTAATTGCTAACTCTAACCTAGTGCCAGCTTGGGCCAACTGGGAACATTTTAATGAGTTAGATAAAAAAGGCCTAATGATGTACGGCCAAATGACGGCAGGCTCTTGGATCTATATTGGTACCCAAGGCATAGTACAAGGCACCTATGAAACCTTTGTTGCTATTGCTAAACAGCACTTCAACGGTGATCCTAGCAATAAATGGATCCTAACCGGTGGCTTAGGTGGCATGGGTGGCGCTCAACCGTTAGCCGCAACCATGGCGGGCTTCCATATGTTAGCTTGTGACGTCGATGAAAGCCGGATCGATTTTCGTTTAAAAACCGGTTATGTCGATAAAAAAGCCCAGAGCCTAGATGAAGCCTTAGCCATGCTTGAACAAGCTAAAGCAGATGGCAAACCTATTTCTATCGGTTTATTAGCCAATGCCGCTGATGTATTTGCTGAATTAGTAGCACGTAACATTACACCAGATGTGGTTACCGACCAAACCTCGGCCCATGATCCGCTTAATGGCTACTTGCCACAAGGTTGGACTATGCAACAGGCGCAAGAGCAACGTAAAGTCGCACCAGATGAAGTCGTTACAGCTGCTAAAAACTCCATGGCGGTGCAAGTAAAAGCCATTTTAACTATGCAAACGCGCGGTGCTGTGGCAACAGACTATGGCAATAATATTCGCCAAATGGCCCAAGATATGGGCGTAGAAAATGCCTTTGACTTCCCAGGTTTTGTTCCTGCTTATATTCGTCCTTTATTCTGCCAAGGCATAGGGCCTTTCCGTTGGGTGGCGTTATCGGGTGATCCTGAGGACATCTATAAAACGGATGCCAAGGTGAAAGAATTGATCCCTGATGATCCGCATTTACATAACTGGCTTGATATGGCGCGCGAGCGGATCCAATTCCAAGGCTTACCAGCGCGTATCTGCTGGATTGGCTTAAAAGATCGGGCCCGTATCGCTAAAGCCTTTAACGACATGGTGAAAAGTGGTGAATTATCTGCCCCTATTGTCATCGGTCGAGACCACTTAGACTCAGGCTCTGTTGCCAGCCCAAATAGAGAAACAGAAGCCATGTTAGATGGTTCAGATGCCGTATCTGACTGGCCATTATTAAATGCCTTATTAAATACCGCAGGCGGCGCGACTTGGGTGTCGTTGCATCACGGTGGTGGTGTTGGTATGGGTTACAGCCAACATAGCGGCGTAGTTATTGTTGCCGACGGTACTGATGCAGCTGAAGCCCGCTTAGGCCGCGTATTATGGAATGACCCAGGTACAGGAGTTATGCGCCATGCTGATGCCGGCTACGACATTGCCAAAGACTGCGCTAAACAACAAAATTTAGACCTACCAATGATTAATGGTTAAAGGTAACGGAGACATAGAATGAGCTTTTCATTAAATTTAGTACCAGGCAAGCTTAGCTTGGCCCAGTTACGCCAAGTACAACAACAAGCCGTGCAATTAAGCTTAGATCCTTCAGCTATTGCAGGTATTGAAAAATCAGCCGCCTGCGTTGCCACTGTGCTTAAAGAAAACCGCGTGGTTTATGGTATTAATACCGGCTTTGGTTTATTAGCCAACACCCGAATTAAAACCGAAGAATTAGAGCTATTACAACGCTCAATCGTATTATCTCATGCGGCAGGCTATGGCGACTTAATGGACGATAGCACGGTGCGTCTAATGCTAGTGTTAAAAATAAATTCATTAGCCCGCGGCTTTTCAGGCATTCGCCTAGAGGTTATAGAAGCCTTAATTAAACTGGTTAACGCCGAAGTCTACCCTTGTATTCCGAAAAAAGGTTCAGTGGGCGCTTCAGGCGACTTAGCCCCTTTAGCCCATTTAGTTTTACCTTTAATTGGTGAAGGCGAAGTTAGCTATAAAGGGCAAATTTATGATGCCCGTGAAGGCTTAAAATTTGCTGATTTAGAGCCGGTAACTCTAGCCGCCAAAGAAGGTTTAGCCTTATTAAATGGTACTCAAGCCTCAACTGCGTTTGCGTTAGAAGGCTTATTTAGAGCGGAAGATTTATTTGCCGCTGGATCTGTTATTGGCGCCATGAGCGTAGAAGCAGCTATGGGCAGTCGCTCGCCATTTGATGATCGTATTCATCAGGCCCGTGGCCAACAAGGTCAAATTGATTCTGCTGCTGTTTATCGCCACCTATTACAAGACAGCTCAGAAATTGGTTTGTCGCACGCGAACTGTGAAAAAGTACAAGACCCTTACAGCTTACGCTGTCAGCCACAAGTTATGGGCGCTTGCTTAACTCAAATTCGCCATGCTGCATCAGTATTAGAAGTTGAAGCCAATGGCGTAACCGATAACCCGCTGGTATTTGCGGACGATAATGACATTATCTCAGGCGGTAACTTCCACGCTGAGCCAGTTGCTATGGCGGCTGATAACTTAGCTTTAGTGATTGCTGAAATAGGTGCCTTATCAGAGCGTCGTATGGCGTTATTGATAGATGCGACCTTAAGTAAATTACCACCATTTTTAGTGCCTAATGGCGGTGTTAATAGTGGCTTTATGATAGCCCAAGTCACAGCTGCAGCCTTAGCTTCAGAAAATAAGTCGCTAGCGCATCCAGCTTCTGTTGATAGCTTACCCACTTCGGCTAACCAAGAAGATCATGTTTCTATGGCCACCTTCGCAGCTCGCAGGCTAGCGGATATGGCTGAAAACACCTTAGGTGTATTAGCCGTTGAATACTTAGCTGCTGCTCAAGGCTTAGACTTTAGAGCACCTTTAAAAACAACACCTTTATTAGAGCAAGCTAAGCAAATTTTGCGTGAAAAGGTGAGTTTTTATCAGCAAGATCGCTATTTTGCACCAGACATAGATAGCAGTGCAGAAGTACTGCGCCAACAACAATTAAATAGCTTATTGCCTGCTAAGGTATTATGCAGCTTTTAAGTTATTTACAGCCTAAAACGGTAGCGAAATAAGCTAGCTATCGTTTTAGGTAGTTTTCAAACTCCACCTATTTTCCATCTAAGTATTTGTATCCTCAAGCACAAAGCTCTATTATCTTTAAGTAAGTTTATTTTGGAGCGTGTAAATGCCTAATCTGACAGTTGCCCATAAAGTAATTATCGGTTTTAGCTTTATTTCCTTATTGCTGCTGCTATCAAGCGGATTTGCTTTAGTTAGCTTTTCACATATAGATGACTCTAACCAACAAGTTACTCAAATTGCCGTTCCTATTCAGCAATACAGCAACAGCAGCCAAATTCAATTATTAAAACTTGCCAAGCAATCTGCCTTAGGTTACACCGCCGATGGCGCTACTGAGATTAGCCAATATCAACAGTTGTTTAACAACGCAGAATTAGCTCTAAATAAACAATTAACGGCACTAAGTAGCTTAACAACAGACGAAAAGCAGTTTGTTAATATTCTAAAAAACTTTCAACTCCATTATAAAGACTATAATACGGCCGCTTTAGCTATGTTTAAGGCTAGACATGCAGCTATTGATTTTCAGCAGCGGACAAACAGCGAATACTCAGAGCTACAACAGCTAATAGATAAGGCTGGCGCTAATTTACTTGATATTTCATATATAGAACTTAAAGATGAGCAACTGGCAGAGTTAATTTCCGGCAGTGCCAATATAATAGATGGCCAACTGATTGGTTTAATGAACACCTTAAGAGAAGTCACAACTGATACAGACCCGAAAAAAGCTGAAAGTAATGAGCGTAATATCAACTTTTCTTTAAGCGATATGCAAGTTAATATCGACTATTTAGCCAACTTATTAATAAAACAAGATACTGCTGGTGTATGGCCAGAGTTTATAAAGCAAATCAAAGAGATACGGCAGAGGTTACAAAATAAAAATAACTTAGCCACTATGAAAGCTCAGCAATTAATCCAGCAGAGCCTTGCTCGGCAGCAATTTGCTATTTCAGAACAAAAAGTAGAACTTGCCATTAATGCCTTAGACTCGTTACTTAGCGCTGCCGATAGCCAACTTAGTCACTTACAACAACAAATGACCAGTACTGTCAGCTCTGGCACTAATCTAACATCAGGTTTAACGCTAATATTAATTATTTTAGCTATTATCACTGCCTATTTCACCATCAATGTTATGCTTAAACCCCTTGCTGGTATCAACAAAATATTAGGTGAAATAGCCAAAGGTGATCTGACACGGCTACTAAATGTAACCCAAAAAGATGAGTTTGGCGCTTTAGCATCAAAAGTAAACAGTCTAGCCCAAGCTTTAAGCGGCTTAATTGTGACTATTCAACATAATGCTTTTGAACTAGATCAGTTCACCAATTTATCTCGCTCTGAAGTTGATGAGATTAATCAATCACTACAGCAGCAACAACAACAAATTGCCTTAGTCAGTGATATTACTTTACAGTTAGCCCAAAGTACCCGTGAGATAGCTAGCAGATCTACAGAGGCCTCAGCAGCTATGCAACTTGCCCAGCAACAAAGTACAGCTATTGATGGTATTTCTAGCGAAAACAATACTTTAATTAATAGTTTAGCGCTACAGTTGACCAATACTAGCGGCGTGATGAACAGTGTAAATGAAGAAGCCAATAATATAGGTAGCATTTTAGCGACTATTAGAGAGATTGCCGAGCAAACTAATTTATTGGCACTAAATGCCGCTATTGAAGCGGCTAGAGCTGGCGAACAAGGCCGTGGCTTTGCCGTAGTAGCCGATGAAGTGCGCTCATTAGCCAGTAGAACCCAGCTTGCCACTACTGAGATCCGTTCTATGATTGAAACCTTGCAACAACAAAGTAAACAAGCGGTATCTGCCATAATGCAAGGTAAACAAGATGCCGATAAATGCGTAGAGCAAATGACAACTTTAGTTACTTCTTTAACTGAAGTTAATCAAGCCATAAAACAAACAAGGCATCTTAGCAATCAAGTGGCCACTGCAACAGAAACTCAACTCAAATTAGGCCAAGCTATTGATGATAATATGCAGCAAATGGTCATGATTGCCGAAGATAGTAGCCAAAAAGCGCAACGCAGTTTAACGCATAGTGATGATATGGCGAAGTTAGCCACGCAATTAAAACAAGACACTAGTGCCTTTAAAATCCATTAACTAATGCCCCAACAAGGCTGATATTAGTCGCAGCCTGTCAGCCATTCCATTACACTAGAGACAAAGTGATTATTACTGCAAACTATGAGCATCAAACCTAGCCTTTTACACCCTAACAACCCACATCAGGGCCGCTATGATTTAACTCTACTTTGCCAAAAGTATCCGGCTTTAACATCTTTTATCCAAATCAGCCCGGCTGGGCTAAAGACCATTAATTTTAGCAATCCTCAAGCAGTACAAAGTTTAAATGCAGCCTTACTGGCTAGCTATTATCAAGTGAATTTTTGGCAGCTACCTGAGGAGTATTTATGCCCACCTATTCCAGGGCGAGCCGATTACTTACACTATGCGGCTGATTTAGTTTCAGAGTTACCAGCGGTTTCTCACCAAACTAAGTCTTCTATTAAAATGTTAGATATTGGCTGTGGTGCTAACTGTATTTATCCCATTTTGGCTAGTCGAAGCTTTGGCTGGCAGGTTATAGGTAGCGATATTGATGCTAAAGCATTACAAGTGGCGCAAACTATTATTAATGCCAATAAAAATTTGCAGCAGAAAATCACGCTGCGCCAACAAAAACAAAGTCAGCATATTTTTCAGGGCATTATTCAACCTAATGAGTATTTTAGTTTAACCGTTTGTAACCCACCCTTTTATGGTTCAGCCAAAGAAGCCACTGCCGTTAATAAACAAAAGTGGCAAAAACTAGGTAAACCTAATCAAGGCCGCAACTTCAAAGGTAGCGCCAGCGAGCTTTGGTGTGAAGGTGGTGAACTTAACTTTATTAGTAATATGATTGCAGAAAGTTATCTATTTTCTAAACAGGTAGGTTGGTTTACAACCCTAGTTTCCCAGCGCCAGCACCATAAACCTTTATTGGCCTTATTAGCTAAATATAACAAGGTGGTTATAAAGCAGCAGAAAATGCAGCAAGGCCAAAAAACCAGCTTACTCTTAGCTTGGCGTTTTACTGACTAGCCTTTTTAGGTAGCACCACATAACGGCCGCTAAATTCTGCTGCCACTTTATTATCAGATAACACAGTCACTGTTATCCTTTGTGATACTTTTTTACCGCTAGCCAGCGGGGTAAGATCACCAATACAGTGCTGTAATTGACAACGAGTTGCAGGGTTTATCGATACCGGTGCAAAATAACGAATATTGCCTTCAGCTAAAACCATATCACCGCTTAGGTTTTGAGCTTGTAGCTGTAAATATAACATGCCCCAGCCGGTTAAAGTTGCCAATGTGTAGATACTGCCTGCAAACATGGTTTGATGCAGGTTTATATTGGGTGCTAAAGGAGCTTGGCAACTAAAGGTATTACCATCAAAGCCATTAATGCTTATTTGCATAAACTGGCTCATAGGGATGGTCTGCTGCCAGGTTTGCCCTAGCTGTTGGCACCACTGCGAAAATTCTGCCCTAGTTGCCGCTAATTTTATTACCTTGGCCATTTTAGTATGAGCAATACCAAACAGAGCTTCCGCTTCTCCCTTAGCTTGATAACCTAAGCCTTGATAAAAGGCGATAGCAGACTCTCTGGCATTGAGGATAACACTTACACATTGCCATAAAACAGCTTGCTGCTCTAACCCTTGTAAAATACGCCGTCCTGCTCCTTTACCTCTATAAGCCTCAGCCACAGCCATATAGCGAATTTGCGCGGTTTTATCTTGGCACTGATGTATACGCCCTACCGCAGCAATATCACCAGCTTCATTAATCAATAATAAATGATAAGCTGTAGCGTCTAAGTCGTCTTGCTCTGAGCCCTGCGGCTGCTGCCAAGGTTGTCGTAACACTTGCCAGCGTAACTGATAATATTGTTGCCACTCTTGGCTTGTTTGTGGCTCGCGTAATTGCCAGTGTCTCATTGTTTTTTTCCAATCAATAAGGTTAAAAGTAACTAAATTATTCGCACTCGCTAAGCCGTATCATCACTTTCTTGTGCTTGTTTATCGGCATCTAGCTGTTGCAGTAATGCCGTTAGCTCTGCGCCTAGTAACACTACAACCCAAGACAAGTAAACCCAAACAAATAAAATTGGCACTAAGGCTAAGGCACCATAAATAGTATCGTATGATGGAAAGTTTGTGACATAAAAAGCAAAAGCACGCTTAAAGAACTCAAACAGCACTGTTGCCAAAAATGCTCCTGCTATAGCATGGTTAACCCTCACTTTAATATTAGGCACTACTAGATATAAAATAAAAAATGCTAATAATGACATCAAAGATGGCACTATGCTTAAAATTGCCGTTGAAAAACCTGGGGTATAATCATCAGCAAAGCGAGTTAGCCCGACTAAGTAAGAGCTAAGGGCAATGGATGAGCCAAATAAAATTGGTCCTAAGGTTAATATCATCCAGTAAATAGAAAAGGAAATGATAGGTCTAGGTCTTTTGCTGACTCGCCATATTTTATTTAAAGTTTTATCTATATTATTAATTAGTAACAAGGCTACAACCACTAAGGCTGCAATACCTACTGCGGTCATTCCTCCTGTATTACCAATAAATTGGCTAACATATTGCTGGATCTCGTCACCACGCGAAGGAATAACATTAGCGTAAATAAAGTCTTCTATATTCTGTCTAAACTGACTAAACATAGGAAAGGCTCGCAGCATGGTAAACATCACCGCGATAAAAGGTACCAAAGACAATAGTGAGATATAGGCAAGGTAACCGGCGATCATGGTAATTTGATCTTGCTGACAGCGCTGAATATACAGTTTAATAAAACGCAAAACGTTATCGAATTTAATTTGCCAGTCGGGAAGCATAAGGTGTCCTTTATTTCCAATACAGTAAAAGGATACAAGAAAAGCTAGCTAGCAACCAGCAACTCTATCTTTCTTAGGTTGCTAAGTAACAAAAAACCGGCACTTAGGCCGGTTTTTAATATTAAATACAGCTAGGAGGCTAAATTAACCACGATTAGCGCGCTTACGCTCATTTTCGGTTAAATGACGTTTACGTAAACGAATAGACTTAGGCGTTACTTCAACAAGTTCATCATCATCAATAAACTCTAGCGCTTGTTCTAAGGTATAACGAATAGGTGGTACTAAAGTAATAGCTTCATCAGTACCTGAAGCACGTACGTTAGTTAACTGTTTACCTTTTAAGCAGTTAACAGTTAAATCATTAGTCCGAGTATGAATACCAATAACTTGGCCTTCATAAACTTCTTCGGCATGGCCAATAAACATCCGGCCACGTTCTTGTAGCGAATAAATCGCATAACCTGCGGCTCTACCCATAGCATTAGAAATCATAACGCCATTCATACGCTGACCAATAGTACCGCCTTTATAAGGACCGTAGTGATCAAAACTATGGTACATTAAACCAGTACCAGAAGTGATAGTCATAAAGTCTGTTCTAAAGCCAATTAAACCACGGCTTGGCATCATAAAGTCTAAACGAATACGGCCTTTACCATCTGGCTGCATGTTAGTAATCTCAGCTTTACGCTCGCCCATTTTTTCCATGATTGAACCTTGATGCTGTTCTTCACAGTCAATGGTAACGTTTTCCATTGGTTCCATTTTCTGGCCATCAATTTCTTTCATAATAACTTCAGGGCGTGATACAGCTAGCTCGTAACCTTCACGACGCATACTTTCAATTAATACGCCTAAGTGCAATTCACCACGGCCTGAAACGCGGAACTTATCACCATCTTCAGTTTCTTCAACCCGTAAAGCTACGTTATGCTTTAACTCAGCATGTAAACGGTCTAAAATTTGCCGAGATGTAACAAACTTACCTTCTTTACCCGCAAACGGCGAAGTATTAACTTGGAAAGTCATCGTTACTGTTGGTTCATCTATGGTCAGTGGTGGTAAAGCTTCTGGTTTAGTTGTTGCACAAATTGTATCTGAAATTTTCAGCTCACCTAAACCGGTAAAAGCAACAATATCACCTGCAGTAGCTTCATCGGTTTCAACTCGCTCTAAACCTAAGTAACCAAATACTTGGCCTACTTTAGTATTACGCTTTTTACCATCAGCACTAAGAATAGTCACTTGTTGATTTGGTTTTAAAGTACCGCGCTTAATACGGCCAATACCGATAATACCTAAGTAACTAGAGTAGTCTAACTGTGATACTTGAATTTGGGTTTCGCCATTTAACTCTACTGCCGGTGGCGCAACATGTTTAACGATGGCAGCAAATAAGTCATCAATGTTTTCTTTTTTAACATTGTAATCTAAAGTAGCCCAACCATTTAATGCTGAAGCAAACACAACTGGAAAGTCTAACTGCTCATCTGTGGCACCTAAGTTATCAAATAAATCGAATACTTGGTCAATTACCCAATCTGGACGTGCGCCTGGGCGGTCAATTTTATTAACCACAACAATTGGTTTTAAGCCATGAGCAAAAGCTTTTTGAGTAACAAAGCGGGTTTGTGGCATAGGGCCATCAACTGCATCTACCAATAATACAACAGAGTCAGCCATTGATAATACACGCTCAACCTCACCACCAAAATCGGCGTGACCTGGGGTATCTAGAATGTTAATGTGATAACCATTCCAACGTACTGAAGTATTTTTGGCTAAGATAGTGATACCGCGTTCAGATTCCTGCGCATCGGAGTCCATCACTCGCTCTTTTAATTTAGCGCGAGCATCAAAAGTGCCTGATTGCTGTAATAATTTATCGACCAAAGTTGTTTTGCCGTGGTCAACGTGGGCAATAATTGCTATATTCCGTAACATATTCAAATCATTAGACATTTACTTTTACTCGCTGCTTTAAAATTTAGTTATGTACACCAGTATGTACACACATATAGAAGTACATCACTTTAGTTGTGTTATTTTACCCTACTTTGCTATGCTGTTTGTAATTTATTTGAGAATTACTCTATGCACATCATTTTAATGCTGGCTTTAGTTATTGCTGGGTATTCGTTAGGTGAGAATGTTGGTTGGCTTTTAGGTTTGCCAGTCATAGCAATCGGCTTGCTATGTTTTCAGTTTGGCGGGAAAGGATCAGCAACCTGGCGCGAACAGCAAGAAGGATTATTCTTTTTGCTCGGCCTTGGCTGCATGATTGTTTTGTTACTTGGTGGGGTTACTGCTTAACTATCCGGCTAAATCTAGATCTAACCTCTTTAGCTGCTTCATCGTTCATTATTAATTGCGCTCGTTTAACTGCGCTATCAAATGAAGTATCAGATAAATTAACTGGTGGCACTCTGCCACTCATTAAATAGCCTACGTTAGTTTGGCTTATGCCAGCTAAGCGCAATATCTGTATTACCTCTGCTCTTGATGATCCTCCCGTTTGAGCTGCACTAACCAGCCTTGTCATTTCTTTAAATGCTGCCTCTTGTTTGCGCTCTGCACGCTTCTTAGCTGCTGCTATATCGTTGTCAGACACTTTGTTAGGGTCGCGCAATACACCGCTAAGCTCTTGGCGTGCTTCTGCTACTGAACTATTAAAATCAAAAGTCCGGTAATACAAACTTACTTTAGGGTCAAAAGTAGAGCTGCGGAACCCCATTAAAGCCAGCATTTCATCAGACATACTATAAGGCTTCCCGGTTGAGCGCTTAACGTCGCCTGCTGCCATTGCTATTCGCCATGCGTTATTAGCTGCACCAGGCGCTAGACCTAGTGCAACATGCTTGGCAATATCACTTGATTTACGCAAAACAGAATCGTTTTCTTTAAACACTTTACCGCCACTTTCTTTTTTATTGCTTAACACTTCAAATATTTTACCAGCAGAAATATCAACACCAAAAAACGGCGATAACATATCGCGCATAGACGATGCTATTGCTTTATCTACTGGCTGATCACGCATCATTGCTTCAATTGGCCTTTTCCAGTAGCCATACGGATCAATAAATGACATATCAAAATATCTTAGGTTACCGTCTTTATCGCGACCTGCATAAATAAAGGTAGAGTTTTTCTGCCAGTCAGCTGTCATATCTCGCAGTGCTTCTTCGTCGTCATCATCAACGCCAAACATTGCAGCACTTAATGCAGACAAAGCAAACATGCCGCCGCTTGATAAGGTTATGCCAACAATACGCCTTGCGCCCATAGCCCGTATTTCAGGATTATCAGATTTAATTTCACTTGCGGCCAATTTAATAAGGTTGCCAGTGGTGCGAATTATCTCTGCCGGGAACGATACGAATGTACCAACCAACGGGAAGCGGGATAGCCTCACTCCCGCTTTACCAACGCGGCTATAGGTTGGGTAGGTGTCTTGAATGCGCTCTGCTGCCATCGCTTCGGCTTCTGGCTCTGCCATGCCCGCCCGAATTAATGCAGCCTTTTCGTTTTCAAAGCCTACAATTTTCCAAAAGTCATCACCAAACCGATAAAATCCAGTCGCTTTATTAGTTACCCAGCGCAAACCGTCAAATGCTGCGCCGCTTTTACCCTCTAGCCACTCGCTTACTTTGCCATCTGTCATCATGCGGACCATTTCACCCGCGTTAGCTGAGTCATAAATAACACCAAGCTTTATTAAGCGCTTCATGTAATCAGACTCGCCATCAGTAACCTTGCCTTTTACTTGTGCATTAAAAGCGGCTACCGCTTGTTTCATGTACTTTTGATTAAAGTGGCCGTTAGCTACAGTAAAAAAGTAAGACGACATTACGTTACGCATAGCAGTAGTTGGTGACAGTACGGTTTTGCCATACTTGATAAAGCCGTTAACTCTAATAGCTGTTTCAAGCCAACCCTCGCCTTTCTTGCCGCCCATTGCATCTTCAAACGCCTGCTTAATTTCTGGCGTTGTCCACACTCCGTTAAGTGGCGCGTAAGTGTCTGAGCTTTCACCGGCTAGCTGCACAGTTGCTTCTGGTGGCCTGTTGTCTTTTTCAAACAGGAACGACCCCATACCCATATCGCGTATAGTGCTAAGCAACTTGTCGTTAGCTATCATTGCCGACATTTTTGAAACCGACTTAGCATAGTTAATTCGCGGATCGCGGTACTCGCCAAGCAGCGCTCGTATTTCTGGTGAAATATCTTTGCGCTGTATAAGTGTCGATAAATCTTTAGAGCCTAACTTGCTTTCAGATATAAACGCACCCAGGCTGTCGTAGGCCGTGCCAGTTTTTACTATCTCATTGATAGTTACTTCGGCCTTTCGTGCTGCTTCTGCTTGGCTGTCACCTGATTGCGTGTACTGATTAATCAGGTAGTCCCTGGCGTTATCAATAACATCAGTCGGTATTTTCTTAAACCATTCTTTATCATCAAACGCTTTGTAGCTTCGGTTTAAATACTTGCCAATGTTGCCTATCATTTTTTCCAGCCTTGCCATTTCTGCCGGATCATCTTTTCCGTCCTGCTCAAGCCGTTGCTGCAGCTTGTTGGTAACAGCACCAACATAGTCTTGCGTTAGGCCGTCAATATGCTGCCGCATTAGTATTAAGGCATTACGCTCTGCGTCAGACAAGCCAGTAACGCTGTCTTGTCCAGTAATAAAGCTGTGATATTTTTCCCACTGCGCATCGGTTAACTTGTTCGGGTTAACGCCACCTGCTTTTATGGCTTCGTCCAGCTTGCCAACTAACATTGAAATATCAAATTCATGCACAGTAACATCACGGTCGCGTCCACGAACAGCCTGTTTAACCACTTCTGGCATATTGCCGCCAGGCATAATCCAGCGTGATAATTCCTTTTTAATTTTACTGCCTAGTGTTTTATCGGACTCGCGCAGCTTGGCGTTTAGCGCTTCCCATTCAGGCTTTTTTGATTTAGCAAAACGGTCTTTAGGCTTTACCGCTTTGGCAATTCGGTCAGCTAAGCTGGTGTCTTGATCTGCAGTTGGGTTAGCTGTGCGGCTGAACATAATATCTGGATTGTCAGGATCAAAGTCGCCATTGTTGTTGGTGGCTGATTTTATTTGGCTTGGATGCTTAACTACTATCTCACTTCTGTTAATGATTCCGTCAAATTCAGGGAACTTTTCAAAAATATCATCTATAAACTTAGTGGGCATGCCAGACGAATTTATCTCCCTCATTCCAGGTAATTCAGTCTTTCTTGTTATAGGGTTTTCTATCTTCAAATAGGCTTTAATCTGCCTTTTGCCAAACTGTGGTAATGGCGAGTCGGAAAAATAAATTCCCTTTCCGCTAAGCCCGCTTCGCTCGCCGGCTTTAAACGTAGAAAATTCTGAGTTGGTGTTGTGATATACAGCTTTAGGATCGCCGTTTTCATCCACAACTTTACTATCACCAAACCATTTTTTAAATGCCTCGGTATTGGTTTGACTTTGCTGATCAAACGCCACTGCTTTACCTACCTGCCTGCGCGGTGCTTTACCGCTTTTAAACCCTTGGACGATACTATCAACCATATTTGTCATGGCTGCAATATCTGGATCACCGGCACGGGTAATGCCTACTTTAGCTAATTGGTTGTTAAGCCAGCGTAACATTGACTGCCACCAATACTTTAAGCTGCCGTTATCTGGCTGATCTTCAACGAACCGAGCAAAGAATTCTTCTGCCTGCTTTTCTGGTGTTAGGTCGCCGTAGTCGTTCATAATCCCTGACCATCTGCCACGGAATGAAGCCTTGGTTCTGGTGCTATTTACACGCTGCAAAAATTGGTTGTAAGTAGCTACGCCAATAACTGATTGCAAGCCACCATGCGCAATAACTTCATGCGCCAGAGTGCGCTTTGCATGCTCTAAGTTTTCAAAGTTTTCAGCTATTAAAAATGCGGTTTTGGTTTTATCGTCATACGCACCGCGAACAATGCTACCAGACAGTGACATATTAAAAGCAAGCTCTGCTTCCGACTGGTTGCGTAGCACCTTAACTTTAATGCCACTGGCACCGTTTAACTTTTTCATAAACTGGCTAACCATGCGCTCAATCTGTGCGGCTGGTACGCCTTTGGCTTTCTGGTTGCGCATTTTGTCGTAGTTGGCTTTGCTAAACAGCATCGTGCCTTTATCGGTTTCTTTTACTTGTAGTGTTTCGAATAGTTTTCTAAAGGCGGGGTTTATTGTCTCTTGTTCTGCTTTAGTTGGGTACGGGTATGTTTGATTAGGCAAATTACCATTCATGCTTTCTAGGGCATCCCAAGCTTCTGCCTCAAGAATATTAGCAAGGTAATCGTTGTTAAAGTCTTTTTTTGCTAACTCGTCAATAATAAAGGCTTCAAATGATCTAGCTGACGCTTCAACGTTAGTTGACCAATAAGATTTGCTGCGGCGCTTGTCTAAGTTTGCCGCCCGGTCAATGACATCGGTTTTTTTAATGGCTGTCATTAATTCATCAAAGGCCATGCGAACTTCTGGCCGCAAATCACCACCGCGAACACCAGAGCCCTCGGTTAAATAACGAGTAGGCTTGCCAGCCATTCTTGAAAAATAGTTATCGGTTGCATGCCACCATTCATGCGCTAATGATCCTGCCCCTTGCCCTTTGGTTAGGTTGATCGCAACATAGTCAGGTTCGTAGTGCGCTTTAAAGCCACGCTTACCCCCAGTACCACGCGCACCGAACGCCATACCTAATTCACCATTCAAAGCTAATGCTTTAGGCGGCACACCAAGTACATCAGACAGATCCATTAGTGCGTCGTATGCTTCGTTTAAATCTTTCTGCCTACGGCCTTGCTCTACCCAATTGCCAAACTCTATACCTCTAAAACCAAAGGTATCAGCAAAAATAGACGGTGTGACATTGCCAGCAAACCTTTCAGGGCCAATTCTGTCTTGGTTTTCAGGCCGTCGCATAGATGGAGTTTCTTTTATTTGCTTTAGCTTAGCCTCAACATCGTCGCGATTATTTTTAAGGTGATCACGCGCAGCTTGTATTGAGTCAAATTCTTGAATTCTCAGCACGCCAGAACTGCCTTTCCAACCTAAATAAACTTGCTTGGTATAGCGATCAGAGTAAACACTTATCTTACTTTTCTTTATCGCTGCACCCGTTGGGTTAACTTCGGCCTCTTTTGCTATAAGACTTTCTAGGTTATCCAGCGCATCTTGCTTGTTTTCACTGGCAATACTTAGCATTTCAGTGTTGCCAAGCTTAGGAAAGTAAAACACTTTGTTGGGGCTATACGTTACACCACGGAAAATACCAAACGAACCAGAGCCAACCCGGTATTTTGCTGCTAGCTTTAATTGCTCAGGGTTAGCTTTGGCTATAGCTGGAATAGCATCAGCAATTTCATTAAGCGGATTGCCTTTTAACTTCATCGCCTTTATTGCTTCTTGCGGTGTAACTTCGCCATTAACTAGCTGACTTGCAAAGTCTCTGAAAATATCTACGTTTTCAGCCCACCGGTTTACTTTGTAAGCTACTCTAGGCTTAGCGGGGATCTCTGCACGCATAGCCGCAATGATTGCCAGCGTTTCCATAGGCACGCCATCAGCGGCCATTTTCACATAGTCCGGCTCAGGGAATGCTTTTGATAGCGGCAGTTCGCGAGTGTTTATTTCATCGGTAACAGCATCAGCAAAACCACCCCAGACATCTTTTCTAGCGCCGCCCAGCTTCTCGCCAAAGTCCTCTATAGGTGCGGACTGCTCGGCGCTTTCAATTTGCTCCGACTCAGAAACAGAAACCCCAGCATCGGCCGGGGTCTGGTTGGTTGTTTCAGCCTGCGGGCTTACTTCACTTGGTCTGCTTTCGCTTTCGCTTGATTCAGTATCTTGTTGAATGCTTGGCTGCTCTGTGGTGTCGGCTTGCCTGTCTTGAGTGCCGTCAAATAAGCCTGTCGCTCCTGTTGTGTCGGTTTGCTGTTGTTGCTCTGTTGCATTACGGATAACCTCATTTGGGTTTGGGCGTGCGCCTGGCTTGCCGGTAAATATATCAGTTTGACCCATATTCTGCGTATCGGTCAACACGGTTGAAACAATATCGTTTAATAGTGCGGTCATTCGCTTGCCGCTACGCGTTGCACTTTCTAGTGCTGTGGCTAGCGCAACAATATCAGCATCAGTGTGGCCGGTTAGCATGTCTGCTTGTGCGTCAATTGCTTTAACTGTTGTGCCATCGCGCTTAGCTTTTGCAAACAAACTTGCCGCCTGCGTAAATGCGCTAGATAAATTTTTGCCAATATCGGCATCCATTGCCCGTATTGAACCAAGCTTACCGGCAACATTCATAAGTGCGGCTAGTAAGTTTTTACTGTCAGGGTTAGTTGACTCGCTAATACTGCTTAGTAAGTCGGTATCATCATAGCCTTTTGCAAATATTGCGTTCTGTACTCTGTCTTTAAAGGTTTTGTTCCATTGACCATCCGAAGTCATGTAAGAGCCAATTTCATTATTGCCAAGCTTGTTTGCAAATCCCCTTAAAAAGCGGTCGTTTGATGCGGCTAGTACATCACCGTTTTCAGGTATGGCTAGTAACTTAATTAAGTTGTCGTCAATAATCCGCGCATCAGCCTTAGCAATTTCAACCGGTGACTGGTCCATTGTTGCGCTGCGGTTACTGTCTTGCACAAACTCTAATCGCTGTGCAGCATTAAAATCATTCGTGCGCTCGCGGATTAATACAGGGTTTTTAAAGTTAGCGAAAGACTGCGGATCAATGCCTAGCTGCCCGGCCATATAGGTTAATGACTGACGATAGTTATTTGCATTACCTGTTCGGTACGCTTCACGCAATCCAATGCTGCGGCCATTGCCTGATTCGACAATGCCATCACGCACAATAGGCGCACCGCGATCTGTTTCTCGGCTATCGGCTAGTCGTGCTGGATCTGGATTTTTGGCAATGCTGCGAACCTGTTTAATGTATTTATCTTGGTCGCGATCTCTTGGTTGTAATTCTTGCGGGTAGTTAGGGTTAATTGCGCCACTAAAATCATTAGAGGTTATTAAATCGTCAACTTCAACAATGCGGTATTCAACATCCGCTGTAATGTTTTTCGATGGGGTATATGTACGGGCTGTCTTTCCTTTAACAACTGGCTTCGCCTGCACTTCCTGCGCATTTGACGGGGACGTAACAGGTTCAGGGCTTGGCGTCACTGCTGCCTGATCTGCTGATGTTTCTGTGCTTGGCATTTCTTTAGCTAATGGCACTAACTGATCAATAGGCGCATTTAAACGTATAACCTTAACTTGCTCGCCTTTCTCTCGTTTAGCTAACCACTGATGATGCCCGTCCAGTACATAGTCGTCAGCCGAAACTAATATAGACCTATCGCCACCTTCAAATGCCATAGCTTTTTTAACTTTGGCTGGGCTAAATTCTGTTTGTGTTGGCTTTAATGAGTCAGCTGGCACTGTTTCTTGCTGATGCGTAATGTCACGGCCTTTCATAAACTGAACTAAAGCGCCACGATGCTCTGCTTTAATTTGCGGCATTTCAGCGCGGGGTATTTTCTTTGTTCCGGTATCATCTGCAAAGGCTGTCCATTCGCTATCAATAGCATCACCCGCTAAGTCGACTGCTGGCTTACTAACTGCCTGCCAACCAAAACCATCAGCAAACGGGACTGCTTCAATTTCAATGCCTGCCTTTCGTGCGTCTCGCGCTTTCTTGCTAGATAGTGCGCCTTTCTCGGATTGGTATGGCTTGCCTGATGGCATCAGGTTAACGGTGCCAGGTGCTGGCTGCTGCTGCGACTTACTGGAGCTAGCAACCATTTGATCTGCATCAGTAATCGCTTTTTGTATCTGGCCAAAGGCGCGGTTATCCATGCGGCCATCAATAGTTTGGAAGTCGGTAGCTTCTGGCGTTATCTCGGTAGCTAGTGCTTGTTCAACCAAACTATCGGTTAACTGCTTGCGTGCATCGTTTAGCGTGCTGGTTGCCGGTGCTTCTTGCTGTGGTGCGTTTTGTGCGGGTGGCATAAAGTCAGATAACAGGCCGCCATTTGATTGCCAATACTCGCTACCTACTTGCGCGGGTTGCGCTGCAGTGGGTAGGTCATAGTTAATATCGTTAGCGCCACTGATAACGCTATCAAGCGCATCTTGGTTGCTTGCAGCTTGTGTTGCTGCATCATCAAAGGCGCTGGCTAACTCAGGGTTGCTGTCGCGTATCGCGTCGGCTGTTGGGTCTGCCACTGGTGCGGGTTGTTTAGGCTGCGCTGGTTGTCTGTTTGCAATACCACCAATTAACCCGGCTGCACCACCAAAACCACCACCGGCTAAGCCCTCGTTTAATGCTGCTGATTTAACGCCTTGCCATTCGTCTCGGCCATCTACTTGCTGTAACGCTTCATTAATGCCGTACTGCTGAACCGCCGCTTGACCTGCTTCGGTTATACCCTCGGCAGCAAAGCCTTTAGCGGCTGAGCGCATGGCACCAGATTTTGCTAAGCGTGCGCCCATTAATGCGCGGCCAATTATCGGATCACCAATGGCCGAGCCTGCAAAGTTTGCCAGTAATGCTTTAGGATCACTACGCACATCGCTTGCCACCTTAGCAGCAATGGTATCTTTTGCAGCGTTCCATTTCTGTTCATCTGTCCAGTCCGGCTTGCTATCGTGTATGCCGCGAAACACATCACGGAATAATTCAGATTGCGCCAAGATGGCGTTAGGCATGTTACGCACTTCGTTTCGTGCTTCTTCCATGCCTTGTCCGGTAGCGGCTGCACCACCTGTAGCACCCATTGCCACGCCTTGCGCAACGGCCTTACCTCGCGAACCAAGTGTTAATGCTTTTGTGGCCGCACCCGCTGCACCCGCACCTGGTATCGCAGTTGGCACAAACTGCCCAGCTACATTTGCAAGGGTTAGCATCCAAGTATCTAGGTCGGTTAAGCCCTCGCCAATTTTTAGGTTGCCGTTTTCATCTTCATCAAAGAAAGACTTTCCCATTGCTGCCTTGCCGCGATCAGACATTGTATCTTGCTGCGCATCTGACCAGCCATAGAACTGCTTGGCTATGCCATCGGCACCAACAAAGTCGAATATACCGCCTACGGCCGACAAGCCACCTGCTTGAAATGCGTCAACCGCATCACCGAACCGGCCTTGCTGTTGTGGTGGTGCGCTGGCTGCTGGTGTAGGTATTGCTAGTGGTTCGCGCTTAAAGTAATTAGGAATGTTAGCCATGAAAAGCCCTTTGATTTAATTATGTGCGGGATTAAAAAAGCCGCTGGATAGCGGCTGTATTATTATTTTTTAAGCCAAGAAGAAAATTCTTGAAAGTCTCTAGAGCCAACGCCGTCAATTAAACCTATTTGCGGCATAAGCTTAGCTTTAATCGGGTCAGCTTCTATTTTTTTAGGTAAGTAACTTGGCTGTGAGCTTTTTGGCTTAGCTAAATTCCACTGCTTTATATAGTCTGATAATTCATTGCTGCCTTGGGTTTCCGTGCCGGTTATATTGTCAGGGTCGCGATTTTCTTCCTCAGCTGCTTGAGCGCTTAACAAGTATTCATAACCGGTGCCTTGCAACTGCGAACCATAGCTTTTAACCATGTTATTCAATTGTTCACTAAAGAATTCACTATTTTTCTTTATCGCTTCGTTGTACTGTTCGGTTAGTAGCTGCGGATCGCCCATGCCCGACTGCATTTGCTTGTCGTAAGCCTGTCGTATTTTATCGGCAGACCGTGCTTCTTGCTGCATTATTCCCTCTAGGTTCCCCTCAATAACTTGCTTTTCTCTAACGGTTTGCTGCCTGTCAAACTGACCTGCTTGGCGGTTGCTTTCAGACTGCCTAAAGCTCATATCTTCTGCGCGTTCACTGGCTCTTAATTCTTTATCTTCTGCGCGCTCGCTCTGTCTAAGCGCTACATCACGCGCCCATCGACGTTCTATACTAGCCTCGCGCATAGCTTCAATTTCTTTTTGACGGGCAACTTGCCTATCTTCCTGCATTCCGGCTGCTAACATACCGCTGGCTTGAGATAGCCCACGGCCAAAGCCTAGTAAAAGTGACATATGTAACTCCCAATAAAAAACCCGCCGTAGCGGGTTTGTTTTATTTAAGTAAGGCTAAGCAGCAGTTCGCCAGCCTTTGTGAAATGCTTGTCCATGTTTCGCAACTTTAATCATTGCAGATTGATCTAAGTTATTTTCACGACAGAACTTTCTAAGGTTTCTAATTACGACTCTTTGACCGCATGGGTTAGTGAAGATATAAGTCTTGGCGTAGTTTCTGTCAGCCATCTCCAGTGTGTTTTCACTGCG
The DNA here is from genome assembly GCF_032229285.1 of Rheinheimera sp. MMS21-TC3. Classification (NCBI taxonomy): domain Bacteria; kingdom Pseudomonadati; phylum Pseudomonadota; class Gammaproteobacteria; order Chromatiales; family Chromatiaceae; genus Rheinheimera; species Rheinheimera sp. MMS21-TC3. The sequence continues at coordinate 1,105,890 of NZ_CP135084.1, read as the reverse complement.
CGTTGCAAAGACACAGGTTTCAGGCGAATAAACTTTATTGCCGGTAACTATAATATCCTTATCCAGTTCGTAATACTTACCGTCTTTCGGGTGATTAGCTTCAAACCATTTCACAAAGTTCTGGAAGTTGTGCCACTCATCGCAGACGGAGCAACCTTTGTAAGTTGGATGTCTTTCCTGCTTTTTTGGGTCATAGCACCGCTTAATCATATCTATCCATCTTGAATAGATAGCCCTTGTTTGGGCGCCCTTGTGGTTTTGATTATAACCATTGCCGAGATAACCAACTGAGCAAACAGTTCTGGCCAAGGGGTCTTTCACACACCCTATAATTATATTGCACAGCCTGGCTTTAACAATGTTGCCGGTATTTAAAAATCTAACTGAGACATTTAAGGCGTTGTGATATTCAACAATTTCCATGTCTCCATAGTTATTGGTTGAATATATTGCGCCAACTTGCACGTTGGACCAATCTTTTACCGCACCGCTTCTTATATGTGTAGCTTCTGCAGATGTTTCATAGCCAGTGCAAGCAAACCTAACGGTAACCTTTCTTTTATTTTCGTAGCTTATAACTTTTATTCTTCCGTAGTTCTTGGTTTCATGAACGCTACCAGGAAGCATATCTTGTGGAATGTTTTTCATATTCACCTCGCAAGTGATTCGCATTAGTTGGTGTGGCAGGCCGGATGCGAAGTCCGGCTTTTCGGGGATCAGCCTAGCCACAATAGCAATATAACTGCTTACTGGTTAAACGCCTAGTAAGCCACGGCCTTGCGGCTGCTGTTGCTGTGGCATTGCTTGGCCTTGCGCTTGGTTGCGAACACTGCCACCCATTACTTGCTCTGCATCAGCCACACTAGCCTCTAGCTCTTGCGGATCAAGTTCGCCCATGCTTTCCTTAAACTCAATATAAGCAGCATAAGCGGCCTGTATCATTTCTTGAATGAAAGCGTCGTTAACTTCATCTTCTGCTAAAGCACCAGCATTAACGGCTAGCTCTGTAAGTTCACCGGCTATTTCAGTGGCTAGCTGAATTTTCATATCATCCGCTAAGCCACCTGCTTTTTTCTCTACACCGATTAATACCGTAGCAACGGCTTGGCCAATGCCTTGCACAATATCTTGTGAGTTTTGAACCATGCTTGCTATTTGATCACCAGCTTGACCATCGCCGTGTATCATTTCTAAAGCAATATCAAAAGCCTGCTCAAGCGCTTGCTGTTCTTCATCGGTTGCTTGTTCTTCACTGCCACCTTGCTGCATTGGTTGTTGCGGCATTGGTTTTGTTTTCTGGTTTTGCATAGCTGTTAGCCCCCTAATAATTGTTTGCGCTGCGCAATTAAGTCGTCTAAGTGCGACGGTTCAAACTTCGGGGTAAAGTCATTACTCGCAAAGTTATTCGGGTTCAGTAAGGAAAAGTTAGGGCCGACACCTGCTGCTTGATTACCGTCGCCATCCATACCCCAATAAGTCCGCCGCTTGCGTTCTTCTTCTGCTGCTTCACCCTCTGCTTTACCTTGTATCGCTTGGCCAGCCATATTTATTCCGCTAGTAATTAGCGCGCTTTTACCTGCATCACCTAAGCTATTCCAAGCTCCAGACAATAAACCGCCGCCCGATGTTGCGCCGCCACCGCCACCAGTACCTAACGCACCACCAGTACCCATTGCGCCGCTGGTTGCGCTTCCTGCACCCGCTGTTAATGTGCCGTTAGATAATCCTGCCGTACTAACGCCTTCCATTAACCCTGCGCTCATTTGCTGCTGCAATGCCGCCGATGTTGGTGCGGTTGTTGTTGCTCCAGTTGTTGCTGCCGTAGCTCCGCCTGCTGCCGCTCCGCTTGCTGCCGCTGCATTACCTGCAATAGTCGCTTGCGTTGCTGCTTGTCCTGCTGCAAAGCCTGCCCCTGCTCCTGCTGCTGAGCCGCCAGTAAAACCCGTACCTAATGCTGATGCTGCACCAGAAAAGTTACCGGCCATCACTGCCGACGTTGCACCTTGCGCACCTGCCCATGCCGAGCCAATACCGGCTGATGCCGTACCCCCCCATGCCATGCTGAGCAATGCCGCGCCACCGAAATAGATAGCCACCGCTGCAACCACGACTTTAAATATTTTAGATTTCACAATTTTGTGTCGAACTTTTTTCCACTTCTTGTGTAAGCCTAACGTTGATACGTTGGTTAGCTTGGTGTGGAATTTTTCAATAGGTCGCCATATTTTTTTAAATGCTTTACCGATACCGCTCATATCAAACCACCTGTTTAATTGTGGCGTAAATACCGCCAACTAATGTTAATCCGTGCGCCTCGTATAACCTGCCTGTGCGCCCGTCTGCATCTAATCCAGTGCTAAGTCCTAGCTGAACCTGCTTAATGTTGTTAGCTTTGCACCAGCGCATAAATCTGCGCAGTAACCACACGCCCTGTTCTGCATGCTCTGGCAGTACACAAAAAGCTATATCAGTTGCGTAGTAGCTTTTGGCATACCAATGCTCGTCTATTAACGCAATAAAAAAACCGACACATTGTCCGGCTTTCTCTGCTACAAATAGCTCCATCTTTTTATCGTTTATTGCTCGCCTGAGCATGTAAGCCGCTTTGGCTGGATCAACCGTTGCGTCATAGGTTTTACTGCGGTCAATAACTTGCTGGCCTATGCTGATGATCGCGGGTATATCCGCGTGTGTGCCGTTGCGGATCATTTTTGCTGCATCCTACCACCGCCACCACCACCACCACCACCACCAGGATTGGGGTTATCTGGATATTGTATTACATTGGTATCTTCTGGCTTGATGCCACTGTTATCGTCGTCACCGCCGCCACCACCGCCACCTGGCTGCACTGGTGCCGCGAAACCATAAATGGCCTCCAGCGCTGACACTTTGGCTTCAAACATTTGCTTTAGCCGTGCAACGCCTAGATCTTGCTGATCCGGCGTCATTTCCGGATTATTGTATATTGCTGCAACTTGCTCTAAATAACGGTTATACGATTCTGCTGATGCGTTCTGATACTGCAGTCGAGTGTTAGCGTCAACATTCTGCGCAAAAGTAAAGTCGTCGCGCTCCCACTGGGCTTTGGTTTTCTCCAAGTCCATTAAGAATGTTTTATCTAGTTTACTCATATCAAAGCTTTGCATCAGCTGATCGCGCTCTTTAGTTAGTTGAGCGTTACGGTCCATTTGCTGTAGCTGCTGCTGGCCTTGGTAATCTAATACGCCAAGTTGCTGCTTATATTGTAAGTCTGCCATTTGCGCTTGAAAGCCTTGCTGTGCATTAAGCTCTTGCATGCGCTGTGAGCCTTGCGCATCTAACATACTTGCGTCATGGGTTCGACCAAGGTTAGCTTGGTCTGCTTGAAAACCTTGCTGCCAACCAAGTTGATCTGCATTGCCGTAAGTTTGAGCGTCTTGTTGTGCGATTGGTAACGCTTTATCAATCATGCTAGACAATGCTACTTCGCTACCTGTTGATGACGACTGCAAACCGCGAGCCGCACTATAACCCTGCGCTTGCGCAATGGCTTTGCGCATCATTGGGCTGTTTGGGTCAAGCAGGCCGGTTATCTGATTTTGTACCAATGATTCACTGCGCGGATCATGGTTGTATTCAGTGTTTCCTTGCACACCCGTGTAGCCAGTAGGATTATATTGACTCGCGCTATAAGTAAACTCTGGCGAGTTAGGTTTAACAGGCTGAGTTATGGTGCCGGTCATTCCACTGCTTTGCTGCTGTGTAGCTGTAGTTGTTGGCTGCGCTGTTGCAGTAGGTTGCGGCATAGCTTGTGCTGCACTGCTTTTATTTGCATTGCCAAGCAAGCCGCCAGCACTTGTTGTTGTGTGCATAACAGGCTTCATGTTGCCGCTTGTTGCGGGTATAGATTGACCCATAGTGTGCATTGTTGGTTCAAGCCCTAGCTTGTCGGTTGTATGTTGCGTTCTTTGTGTAGGCTGACTAATAGGTTGAGGTGACGGCATTAAAGCTTGGTTAGTTACTTTTTTTTGCTGGGGCAATAGCGTAATCGCCCCCTGCTGATTAGCAGTTGGTTGTTTAAAGGTTTGCATTGTGGTGTTACCCCAAAAAAGGATACAAGTTTAAGAAAGGCGGTCTATTGGCAGTATTAGTAAATAATAAGCTAATGCGTTTAAAAAGCAAACTATTAGCTCTCTATAAACTTCCAGTTCTGAACACGGTGATTATGAATTGTCATATCGGTACCAGCCGGTACAGATGGCTGCACCGCTTCACCACGGGTTTGCACCGCCCAGTCAATACGGTTGCCGTTGTGTTCTATCCAGCAGTCATACACACAGCCGTGGAATGATAAACTTTCTGCGCCTGGGCTAGTTCCAGAGCCAGCAAAAACAACATTAGTTAGCTTGGTTCTATCTGGCTGTGGGTATACAAGGTTGTCATTAAAAAGTATGGCACCATCTTTTTTAATGAGTACATTGCCACTAAGTCCAAAAAATTCAAACTCCCACTCGCCGTTAAAATCTTCGTTTGGCACGATTAGTCGAGCAGCTCCCCAGCGATAACCCCTGTATATGGTGACTGAGCCAGAACCCATACTACAGTACAGTTGTCGCCGATCATCAGAGCCAAACATATATTGCGAAGGCCCTCGCGGATAATGCGCATCACGCACTTTAAAGCCCAGCTTAAACGGCTGTGTCACTACATCAAGCCGGTAGTTGCTGATCAGGCAGCTGCCCCAGCTATTCAGGTAGTAATAATCGCCAGTAACAGGTATTACCGGTGGCGGCACTATCGGCGGTACGTAATCCGCTGCAGGGTACTGGTAAACCACCTGCAAGCGGTTATCTACACGCAACCCAGCGCTAGTTATAGTTATACCCGGCTGATTAGCAGGGCAAGCATACTCAATATCAAACCTATCACGCTGTATTCGCATATAGACTTGCTGATCACGCACATAAAACAGCAGTGCATCACTGAAGCTCTGTCCGGTATCTTGCGGAAAATCAAAGCAAGCTAATGGGTCCCCGCCTGTAGCTATCGCTACATTAACAGATTCAGCCAATACAGGGTCGTACCAGTAAAGTTTAAGCGTGTCAGCACCGGTACGGTAAAACACCAATGACCTTCCGAGTTGGTCAAAGGTTAGTGATATTTGCTCTATCGGTTCCGGTTCATTAAATAGTATCGTCGCTGGGCCGTAGCCAGGGATGCTTTTATAAAACACTTGCGATAAATTAATGCCTAATTTGCTTGGCACACTTATATCGAACGCTTTTAATACAACTTGGTTTATATCTATTGAAGGATTCACAACTTGAGTAATGGTTCTTTGTTGTGGTCCTGTGTAGTATGCGGCATTTGGTGGTGTAAAATCTTCGGTATATCTTAAAGCCTGAGTTACCCTTATTTCATCAATAAACCCCTGAAGCGGGTTCATCTGCCCGCCACTTCTAGCTGTTCCAAAATAAAGCATATCTGTTGCTATGGATTGCAAAGAGTACGTTATGCTGTTTCCTACGCCGTTGAGGTACAAGGTGAATGTATTGCCAGCTTTAACTAGGGCGACATGATTAAATTCATTCAAAGGGATAACAGGGCCATCTAGCGTTGCACCGGTGCCGGAGCCATTTTGTAGATATAATGCTATTTGCCCCAATGTGTTAATTTGCAGCATAAACCGATTATTATTGCTAGCCGGATTGCCGAAGTACAGGACACCTAATATCAAAGATGTAGGAACTGATGAAACTCTTAGGAATAGCTCTATCGTCCAATTAGTAGACGTACTTAAATTTGGGGTGATACTTTTTACTATATTCGATGCGCTTCCGGTAGGGATTGAAACAGCCCACTCACCGAATTTAACAGGAGTGGTTACTAATGCGGCGCCTGAATTTAATGTGTATGCACCACCCTTGACGTCATTCAGACCATCCTCAAAATTCAGTAGAGATATTACATCATCCCAAAAAGCGTCTGACATATTAAAGCTCCAGTAGAGTATTAGTATCTAAAGTAGCAGTACCATCCTGATTAAACACAAGTGCAGGTGTTACTTGCTTAGCCAATGTAAAATTACCCTGATACCAATAACTAACCCAACTAACTTCATCACCTGCGGTTAAATCAAATACAGCATTTACCTCTGCTTGTCGCTGGCCATTAACTGCAGCGTTAAAGCTAAAAGGCTGTCTAGCGTAGCCTGTGCTATTTAGTTCGTTATCGCCTGTAGTAGATGGGTTATCACTATGTAATGATACCTGATCAATTTGAAACGTATTTAAGGCAGCGTTAGCGGCTGTAACTGAAAGAATTACATCACTCATAATATTGACCCTCTAATTGTTACTTGCCCCGCTTCTTGTGTTACCAGCCAGTACCTACTATTCAGCTTGCCCTGCGAAACATTTAATTCTACAGGCCCAAGAGCTACCGCAGCAATATCTGCAGGCACAGGGGGCTTTACAAAACTGGGGTGCGGATAACCCTTAACATCTGTAAGGCTTGACCAGTTTGGATGCTGCGGAATCATGCCATATTCTCAAAGCTGGTGAAAAACTCAATGTCCAGAATATCTTGATTGGTTTTCATTATCGGCTGGTCGAATTTCAATTGAAGGTTTAAATTACCAAAATAAGCACCTTTTAAACCCTCTACATAATTACCTACAGCTAATGGCAAGCGCAATCGCACCCTGCTGTGTTTGGTGTTACTGTTTTGAACCGATACAGTTGACAGAGAAACAGAGGTAGTATTTGGAAAAGTGTTACCATTAAATGCAGGGAAAGCCCAATCCTGATCCGTTACTCTACTATTGGTTGTAGGGGAGATAGCATTTAAGGTCCCTTGACCTATGTTATTTCCCGCGCTTGTGTAGCCTACCAATTTACCTTCGTAACCTATATCATTTACTGTTCCGGTAAAACTACGATTACATACACGGGTTAGTGTATAAACTACAACAAGTTGATCATCTTCACCGAGACTTATTGTTGTGGGGTCCCCTTGCGAGTCCTTTATTAACGCGCGTGATTGTAATGACCTGCTGTCCCAAGGAGTGAGTCCGTAAAATTCTACACCCACCTCAGAAATATTACCAACAACCCCGCCTAAAGAAAAACTCCGAGTGCTTACAGTGGTAAAAATTAAAGCGTCTGTTTGTTCGTCATAACTGTATGAATGAGTATGATCTATAACAGTACCTGTACTAGCCAGTTGGTTTTCTAGGCCAGTATCTGTAGGTTGCGGAGGGGTTGTGCCAGTACCGACAATAAACCAACGATTAGCGGAACTTTGTAGTGACGCCGTTGACGGTGAAAAAGATATATATGAATTACTCCCCCCGTTAACCCCTGAACCAAGGCACTCAAAAAACTGGTCAACAATCAAGTTACGACTAACCGCACCATCAAGCAACGGAATAAGCTCACCGTTCCTTTTATTGAAAAACTGAAACTCGCCTTTCATTCTATTTTTTATCATAACTTACCCCAAACTAATATCAAATACACCATTTGTCATGGTGATAGCGTCTGTTGACTCGCTGTAAACACCAACTGCTCGCATCTCTATGTCAAATACACCGTTGGTAATATTTAACTGGTCACTTACAGGGACTTGTCGCAATACGGATTTAAGCTCAATATCAAACACACCGTTGGTTATGTTTAAATTATCCGTTAAGTCGTCAATGTCTTTACGTTGACTGACCAACTCAATATCAAACACCCCATTCAATATCCCAATGGAGTCATTTGAATTTAGGTATTTTGCAATTTGAGTTAGCTCAATATCAAACACATCATTGGTAATATTAAGCTGGTCAGGCTCTATGTAATACGGATAAAGATGCGATACCAACGCCTGCTGCCGAATGTAAACAGGCTTCCTGCGCCTACCGCTTGCCAGTACACCTAGCAAAGCTTGCATGTACTTAGAAGAAGCCATGCTAAGGCACCACTACCGTAGCCGGATAAACATCACCTACCATTACCCATGTATTTAAGTCTATTGACACCAACGCTACCGTGCTGCCTTTGCCGAACGCTTTTAGTAAGCCAGGTGTAATAACGGTAACGCCAGGCGCTTCAACAAAAACCAGTGGCGTGTCTGATACTTGCGTAAAAAAAACAACAGTACCAGAAGAAAATGTTGGTGTTCCCTCTACCGTGGCTGTGGCTTCATTAACGGTTACCGCCGTTACCACTTCAGGATCTGCATCTTCATGCTGGCAGTAATAGAAATTCGCGTGGCTGTTACCGTCAATGTTTAGGGCTGCATCTAGCGTTTTAACAATGGTTAAGTCGCGGCCAGACAGCAAGCCAAAGGCTGCTTTATCTATTAACTCTAAGTCGCCCTCGCCACTAATACCTATCAGGGTATTGTGATAGCTCGATACAGGCAGCTTATTGCTACCCGTGAAATTTGGCGGTAGTCGCGGTATAAAGTTATTTAATTCATCAGCAACGTACTTTAAGCTAACACTTATACCGCCTAAATTACCGTTCATTTCAGGCGCAAGAATAGGCGTGTACGATATGTAAGGCGCTGTAAATTGCCAGGGTGAAAACGGCATAGTGCTTATCTCCTGCGCCCTCTTGGGCTGGCGTGTAAGTAAAGTTGGCTAAGTGTGTGTGGTGGGTAGTAATCAGACGTATTGGCAATGTTTATCGCTATGCTTCTACTTACGCCATCAATGTATAAGTCTGACCATGACGTTGAACTGCCGCCCCAAGTGGCAATATCCCAATCGGATAGGTCCCACTTACTACCTGAGCCAAGCATCACTTTACCAAGTGGAATGTTCGGATCTGCAAAATCATAAAAGCAGCGATAGGTTGCATCAATGCGAGTAACGCTGTCTGCTTCAATCACTAACTTGCGCCACCGCTTTTTATATTCGGGCTGGCCTAGTGTCATAAAGCCGGTTTGCAATGAGCTTGAATATGCGTCACCGTCGAAGCTGCTTCCTTTGTCTAGCTGGTATACATAGCCATCAACACCGCCAACAAAGAACAACTCTTTGCCGTTATTGTCCTCGCCTGAGCAAGTGCAGTTAGCAATAAAGTTATAGCGCAGCTCACTAAAGCCTTGCACTTCATTGCCGTACATCGTCATAGTTAACACTGTGCTGTCACTAAAAAACAATCGGTATTGGTTTTTGCTGCGCAGTGTCATGCTGCAGTTAACGCTAAGTATTTTTAGTAGTAGCAAGGGTTGTACTTTTTGGCTAATAGCGGCGCTATCAAAGTCACCAAAGCTTTGCACTCTATCTAGCCGAGTTAAACCTCTGTCGTCTAAATAAACCGCACTACCCATGCTTTGCAATGTTTTTGCAATAGCACCTGATTGCAATGCCAGTGCTTTTAATTGAAAGTCGCCACTTGTGCCGCCGCTGCTGCCATAAAGCATAAATGTGCGGTTGCGGGTAAATACCGCGCACGTTGCATCTGCCTGTACTTGTATGCCGGTTATCTCGCTGCCTACTGCAATTTCACCGCCGCCATCGACTGCGCTAAACTTGGCTGGATCACCCACTGCAGAATGCAAGAATGAGCCACCACGGAACGCGAGTAACAATACTTGGCTTGGTAGCACCTCAATATGAATAGGCTGATCTGGCGTAATACTGCTGGTTATCTGCGTAAAGGTTGTGCCGTCAAAGCGAAAGGCTGGATTGTTACCGTCTACGCCAACAACTTCAATTGTGCTTGCTGAGCCGGTAAAGTTAGTTTCAACAAATTCATACACGCCGTTAGGCTGCAATGCTGGTGTGGTAACTTCTTGCCAGCCTGTGCCTGTTGCTTTGTGCATCTTAGCTGCGCTACCGTCTGCTGTGTTTCTAAACGCATAACGCTCGCCCTTGAATAACAGCACGCCAAGCACAGGACCACTACCAGGCACGGGCTGTATCAAACCGCGCTTTACGGCTTGCTCGGCTTTAACTGCTGCTATCGTTTCCTCTGGCGTAGCAAAGGGAAAGCCTGGCAAGCTTGCAGCCAATACGCTAGATGGCGCCTGCTGGCCGTCGTAACGCTCATAGCCCCCTGTACGCTGATACCGGCCAACGGTTGTTACTTCATAATTGGTTAGCTCGGTACATTCGCCTGGCGCTATTTGTTGCGAGTTAACCGCTAAATTTAAGCCACCCGTTAAGGGAATAGCTGGCACGCTAGTATTGCTAGCCATTAGAATAACCTGCTGCGGTTAAATTTAATTGCAGGCAAACACTCGCTTGCCATCTTCGTCATATATTCTTCAAAGCGTGTATTTGCTACACCGTACAAAGAGTTATCTTCTTCATGGCTGGCGTAGTACATCAGCGCTTTTTGTAATATGGCGTCGTGCAAATGCGTTGGTATATCTGATACATCAGTATCGGCAAGCATTGGTGTAACCGTTTTGCTGTACTCAACATCAACGGCATAAGCCGCATCAGGTACAGGGAATACCATCAGCAAACCGTCTGGCCTGAAAGTGTAAACGCTAGGCTGCCGCTTATCTGGTGCAGTGTGGTACTTTTGTGCTTTAAACTCTTGCCAATCCATCGGCCTTAGCTCGTTACTGTTAATTGATACAGATAGCAGTTCATTAGCATCAAACAACGCTAGGTCTGGCATGCTGTATAAACGCTGATCGACAACTAGAGAAGTGTTAGCCGTGCGCCATAAGTAATTCCAATCACTGCGTAAGCCTTTTATATCAATGTCTGCTTGGCGTACCCACTCAACAATTTTAGCGAGTATCGCTTGTTGGTTGACCACTGTTAGCAAGTCACCGCCGGAAACACCGGACTCTTGCCGCACGCGATTGCACAACTCTAGGAATGTCATATCAATTACTCAGCGTAAATAGTTTCACGAATGCCCCACACAAATCGGCTTTTTTTATGCGCTGGTACTAGCTTACCGTCCGGCGTTTTGTAATCTGGCACATCTATTACAGCCAGCTTTAATAGCTCAACAACAATTGGCGGCACTTTAACTGGCTCACCGTATTTAACCTGGTAATTACGGCCATTGGCACAGCAAACAAATTCTTCAAAACTGGTATCGGCTGGCTTTTCAATTTGAATGACATAACCTTTAATTGAGCGTTCGGCTTTGCCATTTGCGCTAGACTCTGGCTTGCTTGGCGCGTCAGTATCAAAAGTAGCAATGCCGTTTTCTTTCATTAACTTGTTAGCTTCTTCAAACATTTCTGCTTTAGTCATAGAGTCTGGAAGCTCAACACCAAATGTTTCAGATACATAAGCGGTAATTTCTGGTTTAGTGCTAGACGCATTAATCTTTTTCATGTTTATTCTCACAATAAAAAAGGGCCGCAAATTACGGCCCTTGGTTTGCCATGTTAAACAGCTAGCTTATGGGTTTTGCGGTGCCGCAACTTCTGCGCGAACCATCCATAAATCGTTCAGTATTAACGCATCGTAATACGTTTTCCAACCCACTGAGCCGCGCTGCCCTAATGGATCACTAGACGTCGGTTTAGGGTGAACAACGGTAGGCTTAATGGCACCGCCGTAAGCTGGTGTACCCTTTAATGCAACCACACCAAAGGCTTCTTCTGCAAAGAAAAGCACAGGGTAAACGTCAGCATTAGTGCCTGTGGTTGACATTGCTTCATCCACTGCGCCTGCAGTACCTTTTGCGCCACCTGCATCAGCAAACGGAGCAGCCCACGGCGTTAGGATATAACGAACATCATCTACCGAACCTAATTCCTCGTCACACAATGCTTGGCGTGTGCCGTACTTAGCTACCGGCACAAAACCTTCCATTGCACGAATAGACGGCGCACAGTCAGTATGTGCTAACGCAATGTAAGCGGCTTCAATCGGTTGAGTGCCGATATTTGTAGAGCCAGACAAGATGCTACGCATTTTCTTGCCTTTGTTGCGATATAGTGTACGGGTAACGCGCTGCTGCAGACTCTTGGTTAAAAATGTATTTACTGCGTTACGCGCTGCGCCATTAGCGAACGCCACGTTAGTGCCAGCAATAACTACGCCGTAAGTAACCTGCTCAATAGTCTGAGCTGCTTGTTCTGACGCTGCGATTAGCATGTCCTTACCGACTGGGTTGTCGTGTAAGTCCAATACCTTGTCGGTTGTAGGCATATAATCGCCGTATTGCTTTAATACAGCATTAACGTTTTCATAACGAAAGTCAGTGCCAGTAGGTGTAACGCCCTCTGTTAAAGGCGTTGTTGCTAGGGCTAATGGAATAATACGACGGAACTTCAACGTATCAGATTCATTGCGGCCTAAGCCTTTTGCTTTACCAATTTTATTTAAAACAAGAATTGGTGCAGCGTGTTTTAATGCTTCTATTTCGGCTTTAACGCCAGCTGCGACTGGAATGTCGCCATATTTATTAGCCATGATAGGCTCCTTAATTAACTAGGATTTAATCGGTTGTATAAATCGACTGGATCAATGTCGTCTGAGATTTGCGACGTAGCTGCACGACCGGCACCCTGGCGGGGCGGTGATACATGGTCTGCAAGGTTGTTGCGCTTGTTGCGGCTAGACTTACCGCTTGCGCCTTTGTATTGGTCCAACACAAACTTGGCATCATCTGCGCTATCGCTTTGCGCTATTTTCTGCAGTGCTGGCGGTTGTTTACTCAGCCATTGGTTAAATGCCGGGTTGCTTACCACCTGTTGATAATCAGGGTGTGCTTGTGCAAGCCGGTTATACTCTTGCTGAATAATTGCCTGTTGCTGCTGCTGCTGCTCTTGCTGCTGCTGCAGTTCATAACGCTGCTGCAATGGCGTAAGCTGCTGCGTGATTTCTTGCTTAGCTTGTTGGATTTGATGCTTTAAAAACTCTGCGACTTCTGGCCATTCTTCTTCAACTTCTGAAAAAGACTTACCCTTTAAGTCCTCTGCACTTGGCATATCTGAGTTTTCATCAGCGCCACCATTTTGCTTTTCACGCTCGGCCATTTGCTTGCGCAAGGCTTCTAGCTCCCGTTGCGTTGGGGCTAACCGTCCTACGGTTGCGTTATAGTTAGCGTTAAGCTGCTGGTGACTTTGTTGGAGTTGTTGAAACTGTTGGCGTAGTGTCTCAGGTGCATTAGCCCACGGATCTGCTTCTTGCTCACCGTCGTCTTGACCATCATCACCGCCGTCGTCCATGCCAGTGTCATTCTCCTGATCCAGCATTTCATCATCCGAATCAGAGTCATTATTAGAGTCTTGTTCAGTTAACTGATTAAACATGCTGACCGCTTCATCATCTTGCGAGTCTGAATGCGGGTTTTCGTTTTCAATCGTCATGGGTTTTCTCGCTGGTTGAGTGCGACCTAAATCGCAGTCATAAAAAAACCCACAACAATGTGTGGGTTCTGGTACTCCGGTTAGCGGGCGCTAAGCGGGGTTAATCTGGTTTGCTTTTAAGCTCAAACGGGTAGCGCTCTAGTATCTCGTCAATAAATTTAATCACGCCTCTGGCTTGGTCGCTGTCTGAATGTATAAGCCGCTGAATAGCATCTTGCCTGTCTGACTCAAGTAATGCTGTGATGGCTTCCCAGGTACGGGTATCAATAATCATTATTGTGCCAACCCATCGTTAGCACGGTAATTACCCGTTACTTGTTTAAGTTTTAGCTCAGTCATAAACTGCTGCATTTCTTTATCAGTTTGCATCTGCACTTTTTTCAGTTCGACCAATAGTTTTTCAGTATTCACTTTGCCGGTTTGCTCAAGCTTCATTATTTCTATGCGCTCTTTGCTAGCATTGGCCATTAGATCTGCTTGCATTTGCTGCGCCTTTAAGTTTCGGCTAGCTTCATTTTCTTGCATGTCTAATTCAGCTTTGCGCTGGAACATCTGCATCTCAAATTCTTGCTTAGCTTGCATCTGCTGTATACGCAGTTGCTCAACGGCAATGGCGGTATCTTGTGGCTGCTCGCCTTGCTGCTCTGCTTGCTGCTGCTGGTAGGCTTCTAGTTCTTCATTAGTTGGCACTAAGTCTGCTGGCAAGCCTTGCAGCTTCACCCACTGGCGTAGGTTTTCAATTGCCTTAAGCTGGATAACTGGCGCGAACACAGGATTACTACCTGCCATGCTTAGGTAATTAGTTAATGCAACGGCTTGCGTTTCGCGCACCAGTAATGCGCTAGTGCCACGGGCATCAACTTGATAGTCGCCTTTTACGTCATTATCTTCTTCGTACTCCATATTCCAAGCGTAGAAGTCAGTAATGAGTGGCGCTGTAATATTGTCGTCCCACTGCTTAATCTGTCTGCGTCGTACCGCATTAGCTGCATTCATTAGCATGCTCATGCCGCCCAGCGTTTGCGTAGACTGGCCTTGCTCGCCTTGGTTAAGCATTGGCACGCCGGAAACTTCATCCATCATCTGCCTAGCCATGCTGTAAATGCCCTGCAGTTCAGGTAAATGGCTATTAAATTCAATCGTAGAGAAAACTTTTCGAACATCGTCCACTGGTTTTAATAGGTGCCACTGCTTAAACGGCTCTATCGTTGCGTCACCATTTGCGGGTCGAATGTATTTGTTATCAAATATCACTTGCGGACCAGCTGTTATGCTGCCGTTATCCAATATCATGCGCCAAGTGCTATTAATGATCCGCTGCTCGTCACGCACAATGCGCGGTAAGCCGTAACCAAAAATACAACTGTCGTCTTGCTCCCAATTCCACACTCGGTAAGGCATGTAATTTTCGTAGTGCATCATGTGCAACTTTGCACCCAGCACAATGCCACCGCAATAAAACACGGTTGCCATTACTTCTTCGTGCATCATGTCTTGAATAAATAGTTGCGCTTCTTTTTCATCAGATGGCAGATCAATAACACCTAAATCAAACAGCACTGAATAAGGAATAGGTCCGTGATACTCCCACGTTTCATAGCGTGTATCGTTTAAGTTATCACTTAGCCCTGCTAGCGTTCGTACATCGTCCATGTAGGTACTGCTATGCTGAGTAGATTGTGGTGACATTTGCATTATTTTTTTGATTTGAGCTTTGGGAAAGCCACGCTTATCAATCAAGCCTTTAATTTGCTGCTTGCTCATATAGCGACGTTCAAAGATGAATTCAGCTTCTTCAATGCGTGATGCAGATAGGTCAGGGAAAAAGTCCCAAGGCCGCACTACCTCAACCGCTGGCGTAATACTTTGGCGCATTTCAACTACCCAGGCATCACCCTGTTTAGTAAATGATTTATCCATCTTATTGACAACAACCGGCCCTTTCAGAATGCCAGTGCCTACGACACAACCGTCGTGTATTGCCAGCCGAGCAACGGCATTAAAACGCGATTCAACAAGCTGATCTTCAATCAGTAATTCCATCTTGTCGCAGCGCTCTTTAATTTGCTCAAGCTCTCGCGCTGCTAACATGCCTTCGGTAACTTGTTCGCCGTCTGTTGTGGTGTAGGGTTCGCCGTTGTCGTCCAGCACTTCTTGTTCGTTACTGGCCTGATCTGCAAGTTCTGGCACTGGCGTAGGCGCTATGCCCCAATTCTTATCATCGTTAGGAAACAGTAAATCAACAATTTGCGATTCAGCCGCATTGGTTTTAGCGCGAGTCATTTTAATAAACGGGTTGGCTCGCTTAGCCTCTTTCATTGCCGCCAGCGTAGCGGCATCGTACTGGCCATGGTAATTGCGCAGGTCGATAACCATTTCATGATCAATAGCTGTTCTGTCACTCATGGTTTGCGATAACTTTCGCTCAAGCTCCACAGCCAACGCATCTAACGGGCTATCTTCGTCGTATTCATGCCCGTATTCTTTTGGTGCTATTTTCATGTGCTTAATATCCTGTTACCGAGTCGGCAATCATTGTTTGTCTGTTCTGGCCTGCATCTACATGAGCATCACGCCAGCTAAAGTTAATCTCGCCTTGTGCGCCTTGTGCTAAGTATTGAAGTGCGTCATGCGGGTGACTAAAGCTGTTTTTGTCTGCAGCTTCGGCGTATTTCTCGCCTCTTACATTTAACCGTCTGAATTGATACCCACCGTTAAACCCTTTTCTAAGAATGTGACAATCCGCGCTAAGCTCAAATGCTGGCTTACCGTCAATGTCGTTATCTAAAAATGCGTTAACTGACTCCCACCGTCGCAGTGGAATGTTGGTGCTTGTTGGGTAGGTATCTATGTTGTATTCATCGTTAAGAATACCTATTGGGCTATTCTCGTCATTGCCTGACTTAGCGATACCAGACGGATCACCAAAGGCTTGAATATCTGAGCGTTTAAACTTTTTAAAATCTTTCTTTAAACAAGGTAGTACTTCCTCGTCCATAAACTTGCGAATGCCCATACCTGTAGCTATCAACTCTTTGATAACTCTAAGCTTACCGTTAGGCATTAGCTGGCCAATAATACAAGCTGGTGTTCGGCCAAAGTCAAAGCCCATAAGCAGCTTAGGCACTATTGGCATAGCGGATAGGTTGTACTTCGACGTATGCTTAATGTCGTCCCACGAACCCTGATAAATTGGCTTTCCGTCGCTGACGCTGCCATATTGATTCGCCAGGTTAACTTTTATCCAGTCGTCTTTTTTGCCTTGAACCTGATTGATGTAATAGCCATCAGGCAAGTTAGCTAAGTTCTCTGCTTTAGGGTTAACAAGCCATTCCGACTTTCTGTTAACGCCGCTGCCTGTAACTTTTTCAATTACACCGCCAGGCTGACGTAAGAATGTCCATCCCGCTGGTTTAACTTCTTCTGCTAGCTCGTAGTACCAGTGGTCTGTATCAGGCGCGTTAGTATCGCCAATCATGCCATGCCAACTAGGGCCGCCATCAATCGCGCTTGGGTAGCGTCCGTGGCGACCATCGCACATATCGACAATCGACTTACTTAATTCTTTAACTTCGTTAAGCCAAAAGCCGGTAGCCTGTAATCCACGCAGCTTTCTAACTGAATCTGGCCTGTCTAGCGCCATAAAAACTAATTCTGATACGACTCTTGTGCCGTCAGGTAAATCAAAATCTAAGTAATGCGTTGGTGGAAAGTCTTGATTTAGCTTACCGAGCTTTACATCTTCGTTGTGATAAAGGTCGCACCAGTCTTTAATCGTTGTACCCTTTAAATCAGGGTAGGTATTCCGTACTGCGACCCATCTGCTTCGCCTGATGCCGCTTTGGTTTGGCTCTTGCTCACACATCTGGTCAAACACACGCATAGCACTGCCGTATGTTTTACCAGAACCAATAGGCCCCATAATAAAAGTGTTGCGACCCCTAAGCTCCATATACTGCTGCAGCACATCACCTTGCGCTGCAACATGAAACTCATACGTTTGCTGCACACTATTCAGCCCCTTTTTTCTTACGGCCCGTCATGTCTTTAACGTAAACCATTGGCCTGTCTGACAATTCAATCTTGTCTGTCCACAACTTTTCATGCTTACCTAGCATTTCAAGTGCTTTTAACTTGTCTGTTACTCTAAGCTTGCTAGTTCTGCCAATGCTGTCGCCGTCTGGATCGCGCAGTTCGTCCACTTCAATAGATGCAATAGTTCTCTGCACTGCTTCTGGCATGTCGTGAATATTCATTAACGTGCCATCTTTATTGTAAGCACCGGCTAAGTTCTGGAAACCGATTAACGCCACTTCTTGCAGTATCGCTTCGGCGCTAATATCTAGCTTCTTTAAGTGTTGCTTAACACGTTGCTCTATCCACGCCTTAATGTACGGCTTATGATAAATCTCATGGCCTTGTGACTTAGCAGTTCTCTCGCTATATCCCGCACGAATAGCTGCTGCAGTCATATTGCTGTCAATCAGATATTCGTGTGCAAACAGCTTTTCTTTTGCTGTCCATTTGTCGTAAGGCTTTAGTTCTGACATTAATCGCCACTCGCTTCATCAACATTGCAACCATCTAAAGGGCTTAACCTAAGTAGGTTCTTTTCGTGCTGCTCTTTTGCCCAAGCATGTAGCTGCATGTCGCGTTCCTCTTTATTTCTAAGTCTTTTTTGTTCGCGCTGATCACGTCTGTGCTGAAAATAGAGCGTGACAAGAAACGTTAGCGCTGTGAAAAATATACCTATTGCTAATGCGATTTCGTTCATTGAAAGTAACCCGCCTATCGCCGTTGCTCCTGATGTGCCATAGCTAATGTTCGATGTGGTTTTATCCATATCAAATTTAATCGCTGTATCGTTATTCATTAGACTGACTCCCGTTCTCGGTAGCCCATTGCTGTATTAACTGCTTATCTAGCTCGCACTTATCTAAAAGTGACTCAAGCCAACTGCTGTAGTTAAGTGCGTCGGCATTTGTTGAAATATTAAAAGTGGTTGTTGGTAAGCAACTGGCTAGTAGTTCTGCTGGTGGGGTTAGATAAACGTGCTTTGTTACTGTTACTGTGCGCGTTATCACTTGCTGCGGCGTATTTGAGCAAGCGGATAGCATCACCAGGCACAACAGTATTAGCCCAATCTTTAACGTGTTCATTGGTTGATACTCTTAGTTGCTGCACTTTAAAGTTAACGCTGGCAAGTTCGTTTCGTAATCGCTCTTGCTCTGCTGCTGATTTTTCGCGTATTCTCTCAATGCTTATTCGCTCGTCTAGTAGCTTTTGCTTGTCGTTGGCGCTTTGCGTTAAAGCACTTTCTAGGCTGGCTGCATCAGCTTGCGTTACTGCTAGCTGCGCACTTAACTGGTTAACCTGCATCATTAAAGCCTTAGTATGCTTAGCTGCGCCAATAAGCTGCAGGCCCATGAATACAAAAGCTGCTGCAATGCAAGCAATAACAATAAAATGTAATTTACTCATAAGCATGTGTTGCCCCCTGTAAACATAATTCACGCTCATGCGCTCGGCGTTTAATTAAGCCGTTGAGCTTAATGCCGTTTGCATAAATCCACCGCGTTAATTGATTGCACGCTTCTACTCGGCTGTTTTCGTTAAGCAACCTGAGTAATGTGCTGGATTGAAAGTTGCCGCTACCCACGTTGTAGTGAAACGACAAATACGCTGCATGCTCTTGCTCTGATAGCGGAACAGTGACAGCACGCAGTAGTTGCTTGTTGTGACTAACAAGGTCTTTAGCGAATAATTCTAAGCATTGCTGCTCACTGATTGCAGTACCTAGCTTTAAATCTTTACTTGTATGACCAAAGCAAGCAGTAATAATGCCAACTGGATCTACATAAGTACCCGGCACATAACCCTCATGATCTGCAATCATGGCGCCGGATAATGCCAGCGAACCAGCTACACCTAATGCGGCTAGTCGTTTGGCTATTTGGCTCATATTTCCACCAATAAAAAAGCCCCGACTGAATAAACAGAACGGGGCGAAAGTATTTACCTGGAGTAGTAAAATTAAAACTAATGCGCTTTTGCAGATAGCAGAAAGCAAAAAACCCGCACTAAGCGGGTTTAATTTAACTCTAGGTGCATTTTCCCAGAGTTAGAGCAAGAATAAGCTTTTTGTTTTTAATGTCAAGTGTCGGCATGATCATCTTGCGAAAATGCTTGGCGCTATGCGTTCCATTTCCAGCTGCACAAGCCTGTCGTACATTGTTTTGTTCTGCTCTGCTAAAGCTATCACCATCATTTCAAGCGCCTGTTCGTATGGTACGCGCTGCGATAAAGCCGCATTATTGTAATGTTTAACCGTTGCATTGCTTCGCGTTAAGTTAAATATATCTTCTTTTAGTTTTAGCTTGTCAATATTTGGCATAAATCCGCATCCCCCTGCAATCACCAGGCTGCCCGTGTATCTGGTATTTAAACTCAGCGCGCATACTAGTCATGCCGCTATCGAATGGATAGCCTTGCGTTATAGCTTGCGTTGCAGGGTGAAATGTCACCAGCTTAACGCCGTCAATCACAAATGTTTCAGTGCGCTTACCGTAAGGCAAAGCAATAGGTATTAAACACTCACAGCGCCCCTTTAGTTCTTCTATCGTCCAATCAGTTCGGCCAAGGTAACAGTTAAGCTGGTCTTTAATGATATCGTCTTTTTTCTTCTGGATATCCATAGCAAACTGCTTGGCCATATCGTGAATGCGGTCGCCAGTATCGCAGTTAAGCAAGTCGGCTCTATCGACTTTAAAGTCAGGCATTTTGAATGTATGAATCGACTGGCTCATTGTGTCTCCTGAAAAATATATCGCGCTTAAGGTTGCAGTGGTGGCAAAGTAATAGCGTTGCCCAGTTCAGGCGATTCTGCACAGTCCAGCCAGTAGTGCCAACGTTTGGCGCTTCGTCAATAAAAACTTCATTTATCGAATGACCGCGGATAGTGCCATCACCTTTAACAGTATGGAACGTAAAGCCATAGGTGGCTAGTTCGCTAAATATCCGTTCCATTGTTGACGGAAAGCTTTTTCCGTATTTCATCACTCCACCCCTGACCAATTGGTTTCTATGCGCCGCAACAACTCTTTAGCCCACTTCGACGCATTACCTGCTTCGATATGCAATTCGTTTACGCAATCCATATAGTTATCGTAGTGCTTGCGCTGAAACTCCACTTGCGTAAGCTTCTGGTCTGCAGGCATAAAGCGGTTAATTGCTTTGTATAGCTGGTCGTGCGTTAAAATAATCCGCCCAACGCCATTACACCGGCTGCACTCGAACAGTTTATCGTACCGCTTACTGTATGCTTTAGTGGTGCCTTTGCACTTAGGGCAAATGTTAGTATCGCAGACCTCGGCTACTGATGTTGTGGCCAAGCCAAGCGCCAGGTGCTCATTCATGCCGCCGTGCTGCAGCTGTGATTGCAGCGCTAGTACAACTCTATTTTGTGCTTTTTTGTCTAACGCTATTCGTGCATCAAGTATAAACGACCCAATCATGTGCTTGCTTTGCACTCTGCCAATGATGTTGAGTATGTCCTCAAGCGTTAGCGCAACTAAGCCCCTTGGCGTAGGCTCTGCGTTAAGCGACTTAGGAACTTGCCGCGAGTACAAACGTTCTATGCTAATCATGCGCACACTCCGTAATAAATACCTGGCACTGACCGCCCTTGACGTTTCCTTTTCGCAGGACGGTTAATTGGTCAATCTGGCTATCGTCAATGTAAACACCGGCATGCCCTAGTGCATCGAGCAATGACTTTAAAACATTATCAATGTCGCGCTTGCGCTTATCTGCTGCGTGCAAATGGACTTCTACGCTTAACCTGGTAGTTAATTTCTTATTTGCTTTAGCCCTAAGCACAGCAACCATTGTATCGACTCTGAACTGCTGGCCTTTGTCGCTAATGTAAACTTTAACGCCTTTGCCTACTCTGGCACTGCGCCAATAGCTGTTGATGGTTGGTGGATAGGGCAAAGCGAGATTAATCATCTGCACTAACCCCCTTAATAATGTTTAAAGCCGCTGTTAGCTGCGCTGCTCTAACGTCGTCGGTGCAACTAATTGCTGCAGTTAAGTGGTTCATTGCCTGTAGCAACTCCCAATCGAATGAGGTTACTGGCTTGCGGTGTTCGGTTCGCTGCTCCGGGTTCTGTTCGGTAAGCATGCGGTAGATATCTGGCTGGCTGCTTTGGTGCTTAACGTAGTTGCATTGCTCAGTGGGAAAACCGCCGTTTTGTTGTGGGGTTAAAGCATTACAGCACATTGCGTATTCAGTTGCAGTAGAGTTATCTTTCAGACCTGTCTTGCGAGCGTGAATAATCCGCAGTTCAGTTTCCATATCTTCAAAGTGCGCCATAATGATCTGTAATTCACGGCGGTCAACCATCACATGATCTGCATGAACGCCTTTTTGACGGATGGCTATGTTTTGTTTTATGCCGGCTATGATTTTGTCCAGTTTCATGCCGCACCCCCTTGTCGCTTATGCGACTCTGCTTGCATGGCTTCGGCCATCATGTAGGCGGTGATGGCAACAGCCTGGCGCACGTTCTTACCGGTAATAGGTAATGCTGAATCTCCCTTGCCAATCATTCGCTTAAGCGTTGCTTGCGGCAACACCTGCACCTGCTCATGCGCCACTGCAATTGAAGCCATAGCAAACTGGTCTAGTTGTGATTTCTTATTCCTCAAATCAAGCGCATCTAGCTTTTCAATGTGATTAAGTAAAAACTCAACAAGCGTCTCAACCGACCTGACGTATTCCTGCACATGATCAGATTTTTCGTTTATATCCTCTGGCCTATCTGGCAAGCCAACTATTGCGCTACGAATGCCGTCTGATGTAAGTGGCGTACTGCACATTGACTTAATTAACTTACTGAGCGCGTCCCTTGCCGCTATTTCGTTTAGCAAGCAACTAGATTTAACTTTTAAGTCATTTTCAAGCAAGTTGTAATCGTTAGCCATGCTCTGAATTTTACCGTCAAGCCGCAGCAAGTCCCCTCTTAGGGATGCGTTAGAAACACTAAGGTAATCAATATATTTCTGCACTTCGATATCGCACTCGTCGATAAGGTGCTGCTCTGGAACTTTCATGCGTCACTCTCCAAGTTTTATCACTGCCCTAGCTGGGCTATTTCTTTTTTAAAATTGTTAACCATCTTCTGCCATACTTCCGGCCTAGCGTTTTTCTGCACTGACGCTTCGATTTTAAATCTTGGCGCGTAAATGTTCAGTCGCTCGCGGTATAGCTCCCGATCTGCAACTGCTAACTGCTGCAATGCTCTTTGAATATCCGGCCTGCCTATTTTCCCGTTGCGGTTTAAGAACAGCCAGCGGCAAACTTGGTTGTCAATATCAGCAATTCTTCGGTCTTGCTCGCTCAGGTTGCATAAGTTGTAATCTTTAACCTGCGCTTGCTGGCTGTTATCACTGATATTTACCCTAGCGTTGGTATTGCTCACCCCCTTTAAACCTCTCTGCGTGCGTTTGCGGCGGCCAATTTTGCAGCTTTGCATGTCGGTTTCAGCTTTTCTTGCAAATAAGCTGGCAAGTCTGGTTTCGTCAGGTTGCCCAAACACTTCTGCGGCTGTGGCAATTCTTCGCCTGCTTCAAGTCGCTTAACCCAGCTTTCGTATTCTTTTTTAACTGTGCGCTCAAATTCCATATTGATTAGCTCGTAAATCATTGCGCCCACTCGCACGTTGATTAGCCTGGTCAACTCATGGCTGAACTTAAATTGGTCGTTGTGCTTCTCGCGTCCACGGCGTTGTATTATCTCGTCGGTCACTTCGCGCAGCGTTGGCAAGCTGTTACCGGTGTTACCGCGACACAATTCAGCAAAGGCTTGCGGGTTTAAAATAAACGCAGATGATCCGGCGCGTTTCTTTAGCTGCTCTACGCCGTACATAAACCCCTTCAGCGTTACGCCCTCAGCAATCATTCGCTCTGCAAACTGAGCCATAACCGCTTGTAAGTTTTTATCGTCGCTGCAGTGCTGTGCTGCAAAAATTGGGTAATACAAAACCAGTACCGGCAGCAATTCAGCTTTTAGCTTTTCAGTGGCTTGTGCTACCCGCGCTTTCAATTCGTTCTGCTGCTTCTCTTGCAATGCGCATGGCTCGTTCTGTGTTGTTCTCAATGCGCCCATGATTGCCTGCGTTGTGATTGCTATTGGTTTGCTGGTAGCCATTTGGTTTCGTTCCTGGTTTATTTGCTGTTTGCAACTGCTGTAATCCAAAATCTATTTTGCTAGCGTCGCGCAGAATTAAATCTAAGCCATCGAACCGAGTGCCGTTTTCGTTCTGGCCCATGTGAAATGCTGAGTGGGTGTAACCGGTTATGCAGCTTTTCAAATCTTCAATGGAGTAGCCAAGTTTGATTGCTTTTTTAATTAGACCGGTGCGCTTCTGGTCAAGCTTTGACTTTGGGTGATTCATTTCCTGCTGCCAGTGTTCAAAAACTTCACGGCAGTCAGATTGATTCGTGCCAGCTTTAGCGGCACATATATCTTTATTAATTGGTTCTTGGTTCTTGGTTCTTGGTTCTTGGTTAGTTGCGCATACGTTCAACACCTGTTCAACACCTGTTAAATTGTGTTCGCTATCAGATGTTGCTTTTTTCTTTTTTGGCGCTGCCTTTTTCTTCCTTGCTTCCGCAGAAGCCTTGCCTGCTCTAGCTTTGGCGCTACTAACATTACGATACTTTTCAATTTCAATGTCGCATCGCTCATGCTTATAAACGCCATCTTCTAAGGTAAAAAATTCGTCTAAAACATACTGTAAAGCGCTTTTTTCTTCTTCTGTAACAGCAATAACCCTTCGTGCTAACCGATCATAATCATCAGCAGGCAACGGCTGTTCAGTGTCGTAATAGAGTTCTATTAAGTCTCTGTACAACGAACGTTCAACACGTGTTAAATGTCGCGTTGCGTTGTTGAAATCGCCGATATGATGCGGGTAGAAATTCATTGCTAAACCCCTAACTCTAATTGGTCGCTATACGGCTCGCACGACTCTGAGCAGCTTCCGGTATCAAGGCTGTGACTTCCTCTAATGCTGGCGATAAGCTCTTCTCTGCTGATATCTGCATACGTTGCTCTTATGCTCTCTAGTGATTGGTGGCCTCGATACATAACTTCTTTTGGGAATACTCTATTCATATCGCGAACGGTATCTTCATTAATAAGGTCGATAAATTCTTGGGCCATAACAGGGTTATCTTTAATAGCTAACGCCACTTTGTTTTCGCCTTTCTTTATGCAGAAAACGCAGTTACCTGACCATTCATCTATCTCTAAATTGAATGGTTGGTTCTCCCAAAAATATAAAATATCTCGCTTATCAAAATCAGATATTTCTAGTAGGAACCTAAAGCCAATTTTCTTAGTTTGCTTTATTCGCTTTACTAGCTCAGGTAAGATAGATACCCCTGCGGATGAACCAAAGAGGTCTTGACCTGCGGGAAACCTAGAAGCCAAATAATGCTCGTAATCGTCACTAGCCAAGCATTCACGCATCAGATCTGCGGTCGATTCTGTGTCATACCCGCGCTTTATTAGCATTGAATAGGCTTTATCACCCCAGGCTCTTTTAGGCTCGTCACTGCGATAGCCAATCCATTGAACAGTGTTGTTTTTGCCGAAAGTTTCATCTGCATACTTATTCGACACGGTACTTTTCAGTCTATCCGTGCAAAAACCGCCGCCAGGGTTAAACGGTGTTCCATGCTTCGCTAACATTGCTCGCCACGGCTCTAGGTCAGGCTTTAAATCTTCCCAACTAATAATTTTATAGGTAACGCCTATGCCAAGTTCAGGGTTAATCACTGACCTAAGTAGCGTTAGGTTAATATTAAAATGCTCAGCGCACCGCTTAACGAACTCATAGGTTTTAGGGTGCTCTGCAGCGGTATCAATAAAGATATATTCAACTGGCCCTTTCATCGTGCCGTTTTTGCGCATTTGCTCTATGTAGTGAACCATGTAGGCCGACGTTCTGCCGCCGCTAAAGCTAACGATGTTAGTTTTCATAATTAACCTCTGCGCCTTTTGTCTTGCTGATAGTCGTCGCGGCAATCGGTGTCGCAGAAGTGCGCGTTATCGCTTATACTTTCTTGGCACCAATGGCATTTTCCTATGTTGCGTAAACCAACTTTTCTGTTTTTCAAGCTTATGCTTAGCTGTAATTCAACTAACGTTTGTGCTTCGTCTGCGTTATCTGCCATTAATCCCTCGTTGATAATTGGTGCAGCAGGCCGGAATCGAACCGGCAAGCATTTCATAATCAGAAGTGCGGATTTAAACCGCCACTCGGTCCAATCTCTACTGCGTAAACTGTTTAATTTATTGGCGTTGGCACCTGCCGGATTGCAAGTCCGGAGTCGAGCAGGCTTTTTTGACGCAGGTGCCAACCCAATAAACTAAAGTGATAGTCTTTCCTATCAGTCCGATAGCGCCCACGGGGAGATTTTTTAAAAGGTTTCCGTGTTACTATCTGCCGGTGTTATTACCGCCACTTACCGGCTTGGCGGTGGATGAAATCAAATGTGGCTATCACCCCAATCGCGCACCATTGCTTTAATTTCAGCGTCAAGCTGCAGCAATAATTCAATGCTTACTAATGTCGCTTTATTTACTCCGGCATAAGCAGATTCAGATATAACGCCGTTTGCTCTTGATGCGCGTATGGCGCCAGACAGCACGCCTACGCTTTCTTGCACGCTAAGCAATAGGTCGCTTAATTCGTCGTCTGTAAGATTACTTGTAGGTAGGTTTATTAATGCTTTACCTCGGCTAGTCGCCCAGGCTTTTAAAATTCTTTCATCATCGGTTAGCTCTGTAAGGGCTATTACTTCAACAAAGTGCAAATGATGGTTGTCGTATTCGTGATCATTATTAAGTTTTGCTGCCAAGGTCTTTTCGTTCTTCCCCATTAGCTTTGCCAGTGCAGATATGTTGTGGTCGTCGGTAATACTGGCTGCAGCGTACATGGGATCTTGAGAAGCCCTGCTCGGTTGGCGCATGTTCTTTTTTGATAAATCCATTATTCTAATCTCGTAACGGTTTTAGATATAAATTAGGGTTAGCCTTTAGCTTTCCTTTCGTAATTTTCTCCAATTCGTAAGCTCGACCTTTAGGTATTAGGTCGCCCCATTTGGAGATAGCTGCTGCTGTCACGCCTAGCTTTTTAGCTACGGCTGACGGACAGCCAAAGTAAATTAAAACGTCTGATTTCTTCATGGCGGTGCCTTATGGATAACGTAAATAACGGCTCAAACTTAACTATAGTTAACATGATTGATTATAAATATAGTTTAGTCAAGCTGCTTTATAATGACTTTATGAAAAAAGAAACCATCAATAGTAGAATTAAACGGCTAAGAGCAGACCTTGGTTATACTCAAGATCAGCTTGGCAAGGCTATTGGTATTAGTGGGGTTTCGGTTTCTAAGTGGGAAAGTAGCGACTCAGAACCTAAATCTAAACATTTACCAGCATTAGCTAAGTCATTAAAAGTTAGCCTTGATTACCTGCTTCACGGCAGTACATCTAACGTAGAAGCTGGCCCAGACTTACGCGGGACAGTGCCTTTAATATCATGGATACAGGCCGGTAAGTGGTTAGAAACGGAAGTCGTAGATGTGCAAGAAGAAGCAATGCAGTACCCAACAACAGCAAAAGTTGGCCCTAGAGGTTTTGCACTCAGGGTTATAGGTGACAGCATGACTAGCTACACAGGTGGCAAGTCTATACCAGAGGGCGCAGTGGTTATTGTTGATCCAGACATGGCGGCGGTTTCTGGTAAGGTTGTAGTTGCTAGGCTAAGCAGCGGCGAAAGCACGCTTAAACAGTTTATAGAAGATGCCGGGCAAAAATACTTAAAACCATTTAACCCAGCTTACCCGTTAATGCCTATTAACGGTAATTGCACCATTATCGGCGTAGTAAAGCAGGTGGTACAAGACTTTTGATAAAAGGGGATTTATGAAAGTTATTATTGTGACCGCGTTACTTTTTAGCTTCAATGTAAATGCTAGCTGGTTTGGTCCAGATAATTACGAAGATTGCATAACAAGCAATATGAAAAACGTATCTAGTAACGTTGCAGCCAGGGAGATAGCAAGAGCGTGCCGCGCAAAATTCCCATTTAAAAAAGCCAAAACGGTAACACTCTCTGGTGGGGAAGCGTCGTCAGCACTAACCGGTGCAACCATACGCAGAACAGCACCTGGTTACTTCAATAGGCTTAATGTTGACCATGAAATAAACTTCCATAACGCATTAAATAAGCAGCTTGTAAGCATAACTATTAAGGTAACAGCTAACGATCTGCCTGAAAGAATCTTTAAAATAGATGCCGCAACAAACCCTTTCTCTAGCGGATCAAGATCATTCTCACTTAATTTACCAAGCGGCCACAAGATACAATCTTGGTCTATCCACGAAGTCGAGTACCTCGACGAATAAAAACCAGCCAACTCAAATAGAGTAAAAGCTCTAACTATTTTAACTATAGTTAACTTTCTGCCTTGCTTTTTGTCTTAGCTATAGTTAAATTCAACTTAACAATAGTTAATATTCATTTGGCAGAAATACTATGACTACAACAAACAAACAATTCCTAAAAGACCGCTTGTTACGGGTTTTATCTGCGGCTGTTTTAGTTCTATTCGTTGCTGCAATAACTTTAGGAAGCAAATAAATGACTTACTTACAAGCGCACCAGGTAAAAGCTAAATCAATCATTCCAGTAGTGATAAAGGTTCGCGGTGGCGAGTATTGCACATCGCCGCTTTACCACGAGCTAACGCTAGAGGAACGTACAGCTGTATTTGTAGCTTACGAGCTTTACGACGCATTCCTTTTTGATTCAACGCCTTTATCTTGGAAATCAATTCAATTCCAAATACATGAAATAACGGTAACTAAGCAGCAATCAGAGGCGCTAGCTAAGCGCTTATTGCAGTTAGGTTTGCTGCGCCGCTTAGGTGGTGATGTTTTTGGCGAGTGGTATTACGGCATTAGCGAGAAAGGCCGTGCTCTGGTTGAAGCTATCAACATAGAGGATCGCCGTCATGCTTAATCAATTCAGTGCCGAGCGCACAGTAATCCTTAATGAATTTCACGACCTAAGCATGGCTTACGCCAATGCGATTAACGAAGAAACCGAAGCTGACGCTTTTATTATTTTGGAAGCTAAACGCGAGTTTTACAAAAAGCACAGCATCACTAACGACGAGTACCGTGCTTTTAAATCACGCTATGCAATTAAGTGTAGCAATGTAGAACAAGCTATAGCTGCTTTAAAGCGTGCATTTTCACCAAAGCAAGGAGTTAAGGCATGAGCGCACTTCACGCAGTAAGCCCTTTTGACTTTATTGATAACTCAGACTTTGACGACGGCTTGTACTTGCACTTAACCAACGAGCAGTACCACAAAGCCGAAGCGATTAGCAAATCAGGCTTAGACCTTATTGCTGGCAACCCAAGCACATACCAATGGCAAAAAGACGCACCGGTTGATACTGAAAAGCTTGATGCGCTAGACGTTGGCACTGCCTTGCACTGCGCTATGTTAGAGCCAGAAGAATTTTCCGACCGTTTTATCATTATGCCTGATTTTAACTTGCGCTCTAATGACGGCAAGGCTAGCCGAGACAGCTTTATGGTCGAAGTGCAGGCAGAAAATAAAATTGTGCTAGCAAGCGAAGTTGACCGCCAGTTAAAGCTAATGCGTGACAGCGCTTACGCACACCCAATGGTTCGCCGCCTTATGGCCGCACCTGGTCAAAACGAAGCAAGTATATTTTGGACAGACAAAGAAACAGGGCAGCAATGCCGCGTTCGTCCAGACAGACACATAACCGACAGCGATTTAGGCCCAGTAATTATCGACGTAAAAAAATGCGCTGATATTAGTCGCCTAGAACGGCACGTTGAAGATTACCGCTACCACGTACAGCACGCCATGTACTGCGACGGCTATAAAGCCCACTTTGGCGAAGAACCCACTTTCTTGTTTCTAGTTATCGACTCAACCATTAGCGCAGGCCGCTACCGTGTTGACGTTGTTGAACTAGAAGATCTATGGGTTAACGACGGTTACGACCTGTACCGGCGCGACCTAACCACTTACGCACAATGCAAGCAGAACAACGATTGGCTGCATATACGTGAATTAAAACGCCCACGTTGGGCAAATAAATAAACTTGGAGATAGTTATGACCAACTTAGCAGTAGTAGACGCTAATGCCGATGTAAGTACCGGCACAGCAAACATGCTGATGAATCAGCAAACCATGCAAAGCTTATATAAATTTGCTGAGGTTATGGCGTCGGGCAACGTCACCGTGCCAAAGCACTTGCAAAAATCAACAGCAGATTGCTTAGCAGTAGCAATGCAAGCAGCACAGTGGGGCATGAACCCTTTTGCCGTAGCACAAAAAACGCACTTAGTTAACGGTACTTTAGGTTACGAAGCACAATTGGTTAACGCCGTATTGCAATCGTCAGGCTCGGTAGTTGGCCGTTTTCATTATGAGTATGACGGCGAGGGGCAAAAGCTTTCTTGCCGTGTAGGCGCCATTCCTCGCGGCGAAACCGAGGTTGTTTTTGGTCAGTGGCTTTGTATCGCTGATGTAAAAATTCAAAACAGCCCTTTATGGAAAACTAACCCTAAGCAACAGCTTGGCTACTTGCAGGTTAAGAATTGGGGCCGTGCTTATGCACCTGGTGCAATCCTTGGTGTTTATACGCCTGACGAGCTGCAAGAAATGCCAGAGCGTGAAATTAATCCTGCGCCACAAGCAACTAACGGCGCACCAGTAGCCAAAACTAGCTTAAAAGCACGCAAGGCAGCAACAAAACAAGAGCCAGCAATAGAAGCTGAGCAAGTAGTTACTGCCCAGGCGCAAAGCAGCCACGCAGTAGCGCCTAATTTTGACGATGAACCAGAAGTTACCGCCAATAACCCTGACTTCACAAACCTATTAGAAGAACTAGGCATGTGCATTGATAACAACGATTTCAAGCGCTGGAAAGCTAGTGTTGCCGAATTGTTTACTAACGGCAGCCATGAATACACAGAGCTAGTTAAAGCTTACAACAACCGTGTAGCACAAATTAAAGAAACTCAAGCCAAGCAAGGAGAATAAGCCGTGGAATACCTAGACAAGCTAAAAAATGATGCCGGAAAATTAAAGGGTGAAATTAAAACTCTAGCTAAAGCCCTTGAAAACCCGAACGGATCTTCTTTAGAGGTTGGCAGTCGCTACGCAATGTCCGGTTACGCATTTGATGATGCAGATATAAGGCAGCTGCTAACAATCAAGATAGAAAAAGCACAGGCAAAACTTGCCCCATTACAACAGCGACTATCCATTCTTAATGAGTTAGCGGCAGAAACATTAAATTTAAACGGCGGAGAATAACCATGTCAGCAGCAGAAAAATTAACCCAAGTTGAGCAAGATCAGGTTGAATCAACCGAGCTAGTGGTAGCCATTAAAAAGCATGCCGTTATTGCTGGCAACTTTGATGAAGTGCGTGCGTACTTTGTTGAGCAACTACAAGCCTATGATGTAGTGGTAACAGCAGAGACACTAGCCGATGCCAAAAAGCTATGCACCGAGCTAAATAAAATGGCAACCGAAGTTAAAAGTCGCGGCAAAGTGGTTATTGATGAAGCCAGCGAGCCAATTAACGAAGCGAAAGAGCAGGTTAAGCAACTTGCAGCCTTGCTAGTTGATGCGCGTGCCAAGCTAGTTGAACAAGTAAAGATCTTTGAAGATGAACAAAAAGCCATTGCCCACGATGCGCTGCAAGCTTACTTAATCGAACAAGGCGAAGCTAAAGGCATACAGCCAGAGTTTCAGCGTGCAACCGTTGATGGCTTAGTTACATTAAGCACGTTAACCGCTACTGGCAACCTGACTGCTAAATCTAAAGCAGCAGTAGACGAGCGCATTAGTGCCGACTTACAGCTGCAAACGCAAACAGAAATGCGCTTATTAAAACTTGAAAATGAAAGTTATAAAGCTGGTTTAGCAGTAGCACTAGAGCGCCGCCATGTTGAACCGTTTTTATTTGCTGACGACAACGAATACAGCATGCGCCTTGCGTCATTACTTGAAACAGAAGTACAGCGCGAAGCCAGAGCGCGTGAAGCAGCAGACAAAAGAGCTGCAGAGCAAGCTAAGTATAAAGCCGAAGCTGAACAGCGTGCAGCAAAGGCAGAGGCAGATAGAGCAGAAGCCGACAAGCAGCGTGAAAAAGACCGCCTTGCCCACGAAGCAGAATTAGCCGAAGCCAAGCAACAAGCGCAAGCCCAGCTAGCCGAGCAAGCCGAACAGTTTAAGCGTGCGCCACAACCACACGTTGCACCTATCAGTATGGGTGAACAAGCAGTTAAGCACGCTATTGGTCCAGTAGATTCACCAACAACAGCTACGTTCCATAACTGCAGCTTTGGCGAAGCTTGCTTAATCGCATCAGGTATTGACGCTGAAAAGGTCGGGATATGGACAAGAGAAAGCGGCAATTTGCCACACGCCATTATCATTAAAGGCAGCCTAGTAGCTAGCCACGTTTAACCAGTGTCGGCGGGTAACACCGCCGCTTATTGCAGAGGTAATAAGCAATGCAATCAAATTTAACAGTAAACCAAACCGAAGCGGCAAAGATGGTAGGCGTACACCCTAGAACAATCCAGCGCCTTGAAAAAGCTAACAAATTAAATCGGCTGTCAGGCTTTAACCGACCACGGTACAGCGTAAACCAAGTAAAACAATTAGCAGAGGAAATAAGCAAATGAGTACACCCGTAGATAAGTTCATTGCCGACCTAGATGGCGGTCAGTTTGAAGAAAAGCTAAGCAAAGTAATTAGTATTGTTGCTGGTGCAGTTATGGACCACGAGTCAGGTGGTGAAATAACTATTAAGTTAACTGTAAAGCCGCTTTCACCACAGCAAGTAATGGTTAAGCACGACTTAAAGTTTACCCGCCCTACCTTGCGCGGTAAGCAGCAAGAAAACGAAACCATGAGTACGCCTATGTACGTTGGTGAAAAAGGCAAGCTTACGTTCTTCCCTGAAAATCAAGGGCAGTTCTTCGGCAAAACCGGTCATGTTATTGATAACTAATAGAGAGATAAAAAATGTCATTAGATAAAAGTGCAATTGAATTATTAAAACAAGCTGAAACCCAAAAAGAGCTAACCAACAGCATTGTTAATGCTGAGTGCTTAATGCCGCTGGCCGTTGTTCCTGATGGCTTTAATGTTGTTAATTTGGAGTCTCACCAAGCCAACCGTTTGCGTTTTCGTGGTGACATGGCAACAAACATTATCAGTCAGTTCATAGGTTATGTTGGCTTTCGTGAGCAGGAAACAATGCACTGTTTTGTTAACGCAGAAAAAATGAGTGCGATTAACGTGTTTAACTTTGGCTGCACCAATATACCTGGTCATGCTGATGACACTGCAACTCTTACATTAGATAAAACAGCAGAATACAAAGCATTGCTGCAATTCGCCGGAGATAAATTAGAGCAGCGTGACTTTGCTGAATTTATGGAAGATTGGGCGTTAAATATAGCGTGCAAAAATGACAGCGGCGAAGAAATGTCATTAGCAAAAGCAGTTTCAGCTATACGGCGGATCACAATTACCGCCACCGCTAAATCAGAAAGCGAACAGAAAAACTTTAGCTCTGAGCGTTCAGCTTTAGAAAGTATGAGCGTTAATGCTGAAAACTCATTACCCGCAGAATTTACCTTTGCATGCTCACCTTATGCTGGGCTACCTGTTGCAGCCTTTAAGTTGCGCATTTCGGTTATTACTTCACGCGACAAGCCATTGCTTATTGCGAGAATTGTAAAGCATGAGCAAATGCAGCAAGAATTTGCAGAGCAGTTTAGCGAAATAATAAAAACCTTATTTCAGCAAAATGAGCTAGATCACCCGGTAACTATTGGTCGTTTTAATTTACGTTAATTAACAAGCAGCCAAGGACGGCGGCTATAAGGTGGAATTCATGAGCAGATCATCACGCACGCCAAAGGCATTTATAAAGCACCACGGACAACCAGCGCACGGCACCGATATTGTATTAGGCAGCGCTACAGTTAAGGCAGATTGCCGTAGAGGAAAGCAAGGTTGGGCTTTACCTGGTTACGGCTTTACGACATGCCCTATCACCGCCAAAGAAAAGGCATTAGAAATAAACCGCCTTATATACGCAAACGGCGGCTTGCCAAGTTGGGTAATGCAAAGCATGGAAAATCAGCAGGTGGTGGCATGATATTTGGCAGTGTATGCAGCGGCATAGAAGCGGCTAGTGTTGCATGGGAACCGCTAGGCTACAAAGCGGCATGGCTCGCAGAGATCGAGCCATTCCCAAGCGCAGTGTTAGCGCACCACTGGCCAGATATTCCTAACCTTGGCGATATGACACTGATAGCAGATAAGGTGCAATCAGGTGAAGTTGCAGCGCCCGATATGCTGGTAGGTGGTACACCTTGCCAAGCATTTAGTGTAGCTGGTTTAAGAGGTGGCCTTACTGATGGTCGCGGTGCATTAACTTTAGAATATATAAGGCTAGCCAATGCTATTGACGATAAACGCAGAGAACAATCAAAGTCAGAATCAATCATCGTTTGGGAAAACGTACCAGGAGTCCTTAGCTCAAAAGATAACGCATTCGGTTGCTTCCTTGCAGGGCTTGCCGGAGAAAGTGGTGAGTTACACCCATCAGGGGGAAAATGGACGAACGCTGGTTGTGTGTTTGGCCCCGAAAGAGCAGTTGCATGGCGGGTTCTTGATGCCCAATATTTCGGACTGGCCCAACGACGCAAGCGTGTCTTTCTTGTCGCAAGCGCTAGAGGCGGGTTCGATCCAGCAAAAGTTCTTTTTGAGTTCGACGGCGTGCGCCGGGATATTGCGCCGAGCAGAAAAGCGGGAAAAGAAACTACCGCCTTTACTGAAAATTGCGCTAGAGAATCAATCTCAAATCTAGGCGCATTTAGGATGGCTGCTTTTGGTGAGTATTCCGATGATGACACTGCATCAACAATGAAAGCAAGGGATTACAAAGACGCTACGGATCTAGTTGTTTCGCGCTGCAACTTAATTCCGTCAGTGGTCAACGAATCAGCATACGGGATTCCGGGGAATTGGATTGGCAGAGCACCACAGAACGGAGGTAACGCAACCGAGCCGATGGTTAATATTTCACCTTGCCTAACTGATACAGATAGACACGGAGTTTTGCCAATAAACACAATGACAGTACAAGGCAGACCAAGTGACGATAAAAACCCAAGAATGGGTAGCGGCATAGGAACTGACATAGACCCTCAGAATACAATTACTAGAACACACATGCACGGAGTTTTTGACCCTGAAACAATGAGCGTTCGCAGACTTACCCCTATTGAGTGCGAGAGATTACAAGGCTTTCCTGATGGCCATACCGAAATACCAGATTGGTATGAATGCTGTGGGTTAATTTTTAAAGAAGCACTAGGTAAGTATGGATGTTCAAATTGTTGCGGGGATAAAAAAGCAAAGCTTAAAAAAGTGTCCGATAGTAACA
Source organism: Rheinheimera sp. MMS21-TC3 (assembly GCF_032229285.1). NCBI lineage: Bacteria > Pseudomonadati > Pseudomonadota > Gammaproteobacteria > Chromatiales > Chromatiaceae > Rheinheimera > Rheinheimera sp. MMS21-TC3. The sequence goes on along the minus strand of NZ_CP135084.1, from coordinate 1,071,008 downwards.
GATACAAAGCTTTAGGAAACTCAATGGCCGTATCTGTTATGAGTTGGATCGGGAAAAGAATCGCTGCAGAGATAAATAATGGAGTAAGCCTGCAAATGACCAATAGAATAGAAATTACCGAGCCTGCCAGCGCAGCCACTAGCATGAACCACTACACCCGCGCTTTAGCCGAACTAAAAGCAAAGCCAGCGCACAAGCTGGGCGAAGTTGGCGACCAGTGGCGCACACCAGATGCTTTGTTTTGGGGCATCAATGCCATGTTCGGGCCATTTATTCTTGACCTATTCACTGATGGCGATAACAACAAATGCCCTAAGTTTTACACTGCAGATAACAACGCATTGCTACAAGACTGGACTGCAGACTTAAACGGCGGCAAGGCATACGCTAACCCGCCCTACTCACGCAGCAGCTACGACGACGACGGCACAGCTATTACAGGCATGCGTAACATAATGAAAAAGGTTATGGCCGAGCGCGAAAAAGGCGCACGCATTGTTATGTTATTAAAGTCAGCGACTAGCGAAGTGTGGTGGCCGGAAGAAGCGGATCACCTGGCGTTTGTTCGGGGCCGCATAAGCTTTGATTTGCCAAAGTGGTTTGTGCCAGCAACGAAAAAAGATGAAGCCAGCAGCGCAGGCTTTGCCGTCACGATATGCGTATTCGATAAGACTTGGAAAGGCCAGCAAATGCAGTACGTCGAGCGCGAGGCTTTGCTAGCGCAAGGCAATGCAATTATGCAAATGATTGAGCTGCGAGCGCAGGAGTTTTACAGAATATGATCCGCAAGAAACGCAACATGGCAAAGCGCCTGCAAACAATGGCGCAAGCAACACTTAAAGACGTTGCAATAGTAATGAGCTTATCAGCTACCGAGGGTAAATGCATCGCCTACAACACGCATAAAGGCCATGTGTTTATCCCTGGTAAAGCAACAGACAGAACCATAGCAGGTTGCACCTTTAAATGGTCTTACTTGTTGGTTGTTTGGTCCACTGAATCAAACGGAAAAGAGCGCATGATTACTGAATTTCATCGTATGGCTTCACCTTACCGGCAAGAAACGATTATACCCTACTTAAATGAGGTTCACACAAAGTTGATACATCAAGATCAAGACAAGGGTAATGCTGTTTTTGATGCGGGATATGTGGCGATGCCGGTAGCAGATCCAGATTATGATAAGGCATACAGCATTATGATTAACGCGCTAGAGCAGGTGGTTAACAGTGACAAGAAAAGAATGGCTGGATGAAAACCGGATTGATCTAATCGGGCTTAATGGTAACGAGGGAAATCACTACATGAAAATAAAACTACTGGCAGAGAATGCCAAAGCACCTAAACGCGCAACAGAACACGCTGCAGGGTATGACATTCACTGCAACGAACACATAACGCTAATACCAGGCGCACGCGCCTTAGTTAGCACCGGGTTCGCAATGGCAATACCGCACGGCATGGTAGCGCTGATATGGCCTCGCTCCGGCTTGGCTGGAAAGCATGGCGTAGATAGCCTGGCTGGAGTTGTGGATAGTGACTATCGCGGCGAGGTGCGCGTAGCTTTAATTAATCACGGTCATGCCGTTGTCGAATTTAAGCCTGGTGATCGCATTGCGCAAATGCTTGTGCAGCAAGTGTATCAAGAGCCAGTGGTTATTGTTGACGATCTGGAAGATACACAGCGCGGTGCTGGTGGTTTTGGTTCAACGGGGTATTAGCCATGACAAAGCAGCAGTTGCACGATTTATTAATCACTACTTATCGAGCTGGCTTCAAAGATGGCGTGGCGTGGCTTGAAATAAATAAAAACACTGAAAACATAGAGCCGTGGATGATAAATCACGATGCCGATATTCGTGCGAATCATTACGCAAACCACAACCCTGTTAAACAATAAATAGCAAGGAACATTACATGAGCAGAGGCATCAACAAAGTAATTTTAATTGGCAACTTAGGCCAAGATCCGGAAGTTCGTTACATGCCACAAGGTGGTGCTGTAGCTAACTTTACAATAGCAACGTCTGAAAGCTGGACCGACAAAGCAACTAACGAAAAGAAAGAGCAAACCGAGTGGCACCGCATTGTTATCTATAACCGTTTAGGTGAAATAGCCGGAGAGTATCTGCGCAAAGGCAGCAAGGTGTATATCGAGGGTAAATTAAAAACCCGCAAGTGGCAGGACAAAGACGGAATCGAGCGCTACACCACTGAGATTATCGCAGGTGAATTGCAAATGCTGGATGGCAGACAGGATGGCCAGTCAAGCAACAGTCAAGGACAGCGGGCGCAGCAGCAAAGGCCAGTGCAGCAAACTGGTGGTTACCAGTCAAACAACCAACGTCCTCCGGCATCTATCAACAATGCACCACCTGTGGACTTTGACGACGATATACCGTTCTAGGAAACGTATAATCTAAAAGTGGCTAGTTCCAAAATGGAACGAACCATAATAACAGGGAAGATAATTAATTTTATTTTCCCTGTTATTGTCAGCTAACTAGTTAACTGCCATTTATTCGCTTGAAATCCGCTTCATTTCAACAATGTTGTTTACCTCTACTTGCCCCGTTATTTGCATTAACTTTCTGTGCCATGCCTTATAAGCAAGCATTTGCTCTGGCAAGTAATACTCTTTGTCGTAAACGTGCCACATGCCAGGTATCGTATGATCTAACATAATCTCGGCAACGTGAATGTTAGGCATTGTTATAGGTCCAAAGTTAGTGCGTGCTGTTCGCCTTAAATCATGCAGCGACCAGTGATCCATGCTAATACCTTTATTCTTTTTCAGCCACGCCATAACCCGATACGGCAAACTTAATGATGCGCTTGTCGTCATAGGGCTATCTTTATCACGCAAAGGCACCAGATATTCCCCCGCTGATAAACACATTAGCATTTCAATGTCAGCTTTAAATTCGTCCGGTATGGGCCGCTTCATTGGCCTACCGCTTTTCTTGCCTGTTTTTCTATTCTCTGGTGGTATGGTCCACACACTATTTATAAAATCAAAGTCTGATTTTTTAGCACGCCTTAGTTCGCCGTTCCTGCAGCCATAAAATAAGCATAGCTTCATAAAAAGCATGTTCTTGGGTTCCATTCTTGCGTCACTATCAAAGTATTCAAACAGCCATGCTATTTCCTGATCGGTTAGCGTTCGTTCTCCTTGCTTCTTAGCTACATGCAGATCACGTTTAGCAGTTATATCAGCTAGCGGATTGTGCATAACCAGCTTACGCCGCACTGCCCAACGCAACATTAACTTGCATTGAGTAAGCACTCTTACGGCCATAGCGGGAGTTTTCTTTGTCATGCGTTCAATAATCGGCAGCCAATGATGCAAAGTTAATTGGTCGGCTGGCAACTTACCAATCTCAGGCAAAATATGTAATTCAATACTGCGCCAAGACTCGCTTGCAGATACCTTTTTACCTTTAACATCAGAATCAAACCACTGAATAAATAAATCAGCAACCGTTGTCGCTTGCTCTTTCTCTGCCAACAGTAAAGCTTTTACTATTCTAGGATCCTCGCCTTGCTCAAGCGCTGCTCGATACTTCAAGCACTCTGCCCTAGCATCTTTTAGCGTAATAAGTGGGTAAGTCCCAATATCACAGCGCTGGGGTTTGCCGGCATACCTAAACCTAAATTGAAACGTAATTTTACCTTTAGCGCTAACGCGAACGCTTAACCCATCACGGTCTGATTTCTCTGTAGCTTTGCCACCTTCTTTTCCATAGGCAGCTTTAAGCCAACTATCTGATAAAGCCATAACTTTCTCCAATTATGTACACACCGGCATTTTTATTATTATTATGTACGTTGCTATGTACGCATTGCGAATGTCGCTATTTGTCGTACTTTGTCCGGTCGTGTCGTAATTGAAAGCTATAAAATGGTGTTTTGCAAGGGTTTAATGGGGTGTTGTGATGGGAAATGTCGTACTTTGTCGTGCTATGTCTTATAGGCAATGATTGACGTGGGCAATAATGGCAATATTGCGCAGTTTGTCTAAGTTTGTTGCGGTAACACTCATGAAAAGATTTCCTCTGTGGCACTAGTTGACCATAATGACCACTAGGCAATAATTAACTTTACGTTAAGGGCGCATATTCTACTCTGTTTTTACTCAGAAAGAAAAACAGCATCTTAAAATTTATCTATTTTTTTTATTTTTTATTTTTTAGCTGTAGATTAAGTCCCAATCTTGGTTGCACCAATACAACGCCAACTTGCACCATTATAGTGCAAAACAAAAATATTGACGACTATTATTAATTTATTTTTGTTTAAATACATAAGCTTAATATATTGGCATATAATTAGCTTATATTAATTAAGGCTAGCGAATGTTATAAATAAATTGGCTGTCGTGATAGTCGTTTTAAAACAGAATAACTGGAGGAATGCATGTCTGCATCAACTGTAATGAGTTTAATCGAAGAAAATGAAGTGAAATTTGTTGATTTACGTTTCACTGATACTAAAGGTAAAGAGCAGCACATTACCTTACCAGTTAATCAAATAAATGAAGACTTCTTTGAAGACGGTAAAATGTTTGATGGTTCTTCTATGTCTGGTTGGAAAGGCATTAATGACTCAGATATGATTTTAATGCCAGATCCAAGCACTGCCGTTTTAGACCCCTTCTTTGAAGAAACCACGCTTAATATTACTTGTGATGTTATCGAACCAAGTACTATGCAAGGTTATGACCGCGACCCACGCTCAATCGCTAAACGTGCTGAAGCCTACCTTCGTTCTACAGGTATTGCTGACACAATTTTATTTGGCCCTGAGCCAGAGTTTTTCATGTTTGACGATATTCGCTTTGAAACCACTATGGCCAGTTCGTTTTTTAAAATAAATTCAACAGAAGCGGCATGGAACTCAGGCACTAGTTATGAAGGTGGTAATAAAGGCCACAGGCCAACTGTAAAAGGTGGTTACTTCCCCCTACCTCCAGTGGACTCTAGCCATGATATTCGTAGTGCTATGTGTATGGTACTAGAAGAAATGGGCCAAACAGTTGAAGCGCATCACCATGAAGTGGCAACAGCTGGTCAGAATGAAATTGCCACTAAATTTAATAGCTTAACTAAAAAAGCCGATGAAACTCAGCAATTAAAATATGTTGTGCAAAACGTGGCTCATTTATACGGTAAAACCGTTACCTTTATGCCAAAACCTTTAGTGGGTGATAATGGCTCTGGTATGCACTGTCATCAATCTTTAGTAAAAGATGGTGTCAATTTATTTGCTGGTGATAAATATGCTGGTTTATCAGAATTAGCTTTATATTATATTGGCGGCATTATTAAGCATGCTAAAGCATTAAATGCTTTCACTAATCCGTCAACCAATTCATACAAGCGTTTAGTCCCTCACTATGAAGCGCCTGTTATGCTGGCTTATTCGGCCCGTAATCGCTCTGCATCAATCCGTATTCCGCTAGTGCCAAGCGCTAAAGCGCGTCGCATTGAATGTCGATTCCCAGATCCAACAGCTAACCCATATTTAGCCTTTACTGCCCAATTAATGGCAGGTTTAGATGGCATTCAAAATAAGATCCATCCAGGTGATGCTATGGATAAAGACTTATATGACCTTCCAGCAGAAGAAGCCGCTAATATCCCTCAAGTTGCTAAAACCCTAGAAGAAGCTTTAAACGAGCTTGATAAGAGCCGCGCTATCTTTACTAAAGGTGGTGTTATGACTGATAACATGATTGATGCTTACATTGAGATTAAACGTGCAGAAGCCCTTAGAGTTGCCGTTGCCGTACACCCATTAGAGTTTGAACTATATTATAGCGTTTAAATTCAAAACTTTTGATTAAGCCCACTTTATTAGTGGGCTTTTTTTTTAGTAGAATTAATTAACAATTCAAGATAGAGTAATATATCTTAAAGATTATAAAGCAATAAAGGGATTGGGCTGATAATGAAAAAAGTATTCTTACTCTTGATGTTGGTAGTAATAGCTTTGCCTATCTCTGCGCAGCAGCAAGATAAAAAGATTTTTGTAACACGTGATGCTAAAGGTAATCTAGTGTTTTCAGATAGCCCTCAACTAGGTGCCGAAGAAGTCACTTTAACTTCTCGCCCTAATATAGTGCCGGCGACAGATCCTAATTTTCCTAACACTAAAGAACCTAAAACAGAACAATACGAAGTTAGTATTATTCAACCTGAAGATCAAGGAACAGTGCGGGATAATACCGGTTCAGTCTATGTGTCTGGCCAGATAAGCCCTATGTTTAAGCGGGGCTTACGAGTAAGGTTATTAGTTGATGGTCAATCGCAATCTGAACCACAAAATAATACCGTCTTTATTTTACGTGATATTGAACGGGGCGAGCATAAGTTACAGCTAGAGTTGTTAGACCAAAGTGGTAAATTAATTGCAACTAGCCCTATCACTACCTTTTATTTGCATCGTGCTTCCCAAGTTAAAGCTAATTAATTTTGTGAGCCTACAATACACTTATTAGTGCAATTTATTATTAGCTGCATTACACTGCCAACTTGACGCACCAAAGTGGTGCAAAAGGAATGGCAGTGCACACACTCTCAACCCAAATAGATGCTCTTATTAGCAAGCAACTGACTACAGCAGTATTATTGCTAGATAGTCAATTAACCGTTTGTTATTTTAATACCGCCAGCAGTGCTTTATTAGGCTTAGGTGAGAAACGCCTACTTAATCAACCTTTTTGCCAGTTATTTCAATACAATGATATTAATATTCAACGTTTATATAAGGCTGTAACTGAGCAACAAAACCTAAACATTCCTGATGTTAAAGCTATAAGTTTAGATAGTAGGTATTTACTGCTCGATATTATAGTGACTTACTGTGATAGCCCAGCACAGCATTTATTGCTAGAAATTCGGCAAATTGATCAACAACGCAAAATTAGCTTAGAAAGCTTACAACAGCACCAACATTTAGCCGCACGTGATTTAATTCGCAATTTAGCCCATGAAGTTAAAAACCCACTAGGCGGTTTACGTGGTGCAGCACAATTGCTTGAATTATCACTTGATGCTGAACAAACTGAATATACCCAACTTATTATTGCCCAAGTAGATAGGTTAACCAACTTAGTCGACCGGCTATTAGGGCCTTACCGTCCACCCAAGTTAGTACAAAATAATCTACACCAAATGATTGAGCAAGTACGGCAATTAGCCTTAATGGATAATCCTCATCAAATTCAATTTACATTAGACTATGATCCCAGTATTCCTGATTTCCCCTTTGATACTGACTTATTACAACAAGCTTTATTGAATATTATCCGTAATGCTCAACAAATATTGGTTAACAATGGCAGGATCATCTTACAAACTCGCGTACTGTTTCAACATACCTTGCAAGGCAAAAGATATAAGCTAGTTGCAGTGATAAAAGTGATAGATAACGGCCCAGGTATCGCCGAAGAAATAAAAGATACTTTATTTTATCCTATGGTCAGTACTCAGCCTCAAGGCAATGGCTTAGGGCTATCCATTGCGCAAACTCTGCTGCATCAACACGGTGGCTGGATCGATTGTGACAGCTGGCCTGGCCATACTGAATTTAGCCTGTATTTACCTATTGTAAATAGCGAGGATTAAACCATGGCACCAAGTGTTTGGATTGTTGACGACGATAACTCAATTCGTTGGGTATTAGAAAAAGCCCTTGCTAGAGCCAATATTGCAACCGAAAGCTTTGCTTCAGCAGATTTAATGTTACAACGTTTAGCCTATCAGCAACCTAGCGTCGTCATCTCCGATATTCGTATGCCCGGTTGCAATGGCATGCAGTTACTGAATAAATTACAGCAGCAACTACCCAATTTACCGGTTATTATTATGACAGCGCATTCAGATCTCGATAGCGCGGTAAATGCCTTTAGTCGTGGCGCTTTTGAGTATCTGCCTAAACCTTTTGACATTAACGAGGCAGTAGCATTAATCAACCGTGCTTTAGAACATGCTACAGCCAATCATAGCCATGATGAGATTGTTAGTAATACCTTAGCTTCAGAAATTATTGGTGCCGCACCCGCCATGCAAGATGTGTTTCGTGCTATAGGCCGCTTATCTCGCTCCAGCATCAGCGTCTTAATTAATGGCCAGTCAGGCACCGGCAAAGAGCTAGTAGCCAGAGCCTTACATAAACACAGTCCACGTCATGCTATGCCATTTATTGCCTTAAATATGGCAGCAATACCTACGGAATTGATAGAGTCTGAATTATTTGGCCATGAAAAAGGCGCCTTTACTGGGGCAGCAAACCTACGCAAAGGCCGCTTTGAACAAGCTGACGGCGGCAGTTTGTTCTTAGATGAAATTGGCGATATGCCGCTAGATGTGCAAACACGTTTACTTAGAGTATTAGCGGAAGGCCAATTTTATCGTGTTGGTGGTCATCAGGCTATTAATGTCGACGTCCGCATTATAGCGGCAACGCATCAATACTTAGAGCAGCTGGTAAATTCTGGCAGCTTTCGAGAAGATTTATTTCATCGTTTAAATGTCATTCGCATCCAACTACCGCCGCTAAAAGAGCGCAAACAAGATATCCCACAGTTAGCACAACATTTTTTACACCAAGCTGCACTAGAACTAAAGGTAGAAAAGAAAAAGCTTAGCCCTGAAGTTGAACAAATACTTAGCCAACTTGATTGGCCAGGTAATGTAAGGCAATTAGAAAATACCTGCCGTTGGTTAACAGTCATGGCTAGCGGTAAAAATATTAATAAAGCAGACTTACCTAGCGAACTACTCAGCAGTAAGGACAATCCCATAGTTGACCATTCACAGCCTAATACTAAGGATAATTGGCAAGCATTATTTACCGCTTGGGTGAATGAACAACTGGCACAGGATACCAATAGCATTGCCCTTGACACTCAGCTAATGATAGAAAAGATTTTAGTGCAACAAGCTTTAAACTTTAGCCAAGGCCATAAACAAGGCGCCGCTAAACGCCTTGGTTGGGGCCGCAATACGTTAACTCGTAAATTAACTCAGCTAGGCTTAAAGTAAGTCTTTATTTGCGCTTTGACTGCCTTTTATGCGCTGCTGTTTGGCTTAACTGTAACCGTTGTTCTGGCGTTAGAAGCTGAAGCACCTCATGTTGCAACTTTAACCTTTGTACTTGGCGTTGTAGTTGCAGCGTCTGCCGTTGCTGGATTAGCTGTTCAGCTAGCGCTTGGTCAAAGTATTCGGCCTGCATTAATTGCTGCATAGCCTCTTTATTAGCCCCATATTGCTGCTGGTTAACATTTTTATTATTACGTTCTGCTTTATACTGCTGCATTAATTCTTTAATCTGTTGTTGTTGAGTTGACGTTAAATCTAATGATTTAAGCATACGACTAAATTTAGATTGCTGTACATGCATTCTAGTAGGATGCTGCATATACATCTGCGGTTGAGCACTTGGTTCTTGGTGGGCAACAACACTAGTGGCCATACCGATACTTGCTACTGCTAAGGTTGCAGCAATTAAGGAAGATAGTTTCATTTTCATTACTCCGTTGCGTTATGAGAACTAATATTGTTTCATCAACCCTCACAGCATAAGATATAAGATGCAAAGCAACGCAAACAACAAGTAAAGATCCTGTAAAGATAACCCATTGCCACCTATATTGCGTAAACTAAGACAAAAGGAGGTGCTATGTCAGCCATATTAATGATTGATGATGATATTGAGCTATGTCAGTTAGTTGCAGAGTATCTAGCGCTTGATGGTTTAAGTTTTCATGCCGAGCATACTGGTCCTAGCGGTTTAGCTGAAGCCAAAACCGGCCAATATCAATTAATTTTATTAGACGTTATGTTACCCGGTATGGACGGTTTAAGCGTATTAAGAGCATTACGCAATGATAGCTACTGCCCTGTATTAATGCTAACGGCTCGTGGTGATGATGTCGATCGTATAGTAGGTTTAGAGCTTGGCGCAGATGATTACTTAGCCAAACCTTTTAATCCGCGTGAACTAGTCGCACGGATTAAAGCCATATTACGCCGTGTTGAGCTAATGCAAACACCTGCTAACGCTAATCACACCCTAACGGTTAATGGTATAGTGCTTAATCCGCAAAATCGGCAAGCACACTGCCACGACCAGCTATTAAATTTAACAGTAACTGAGTTTCAATTATTAGAAATATTAATGCAGCAACCTGGTATTCTGCATAGCAAAGATGAACTTAGCAAAAAAGTGCTAGGAAAACGCTTACAAATGTATGATCGCAGTTTAGATATGCATATTAGTAATATTCGTAAAAAAATAAGCCAATTTAGTTCTGATGAAAAAATTAAAACTATACGCGGTGCCGGTTACCTATTAGTACAGGCTGAATAATACCAAGCATATTCCTGCTTTATTAAAGCCTTTATAAAGAGAGTGCTGTATTGAAATCACTAAACCCTTTTCATTATCTTGCTGGCCGAATTTTTATTTGGTTTTGGTTGGTACTGCTTAGTGCAGTTATCAGCGCTGTCATGCTATCTCGCAGCTTAACTGAGCCAACAGAGATCCGGCGATTATCGCACAACATTGCCAATCAACTGCAACATCAAGTTGATCGTTACCAGCAAATAGGCTCTAGCCAAGCACTAATACAAGAATTACAACAACAGCAACCTAATCGTTGGCTAGTGGTAAATACGGCTACCAATGAAATCAGCTCTGACTCGCCCCTACCCGATGACTTTGATCAAAACTGGCTAACTGAATTATCGCAATTATCCCGTCCAGGCTGGTTAAAACATCGCAATATAACTGTGGCTGGTCCATTTTTACTCCAACTCGGTAATGAGTCTTTAGCTTTATATCAAAAACGTCAGCGACCAAAGCGGCCTTGGTGGCATATCAATGATGCACCGCAACATATAGTTTTATTATTTATGTTATTTATTTCTGCCGCAGCTAGTTTTATTTTAGCCATTTCTATTTCACGGCCTCTGCGTGAATTACTACAGCGGAACTTAGAGTTTGCAACAGGAAAGCTAGATGTCCGAGTTAATCATTTAATTAAACGCAAGGATGAACTTGGCCAATTAGGCCATAGCTTTAATACCATGGCAGAACGCATCAGTGCCTTATTAACCAATCAGCAGCGGTTGTTGCGCGATATTTCTCACGAACTGCGCTCGCCCTTAGCTAGAGCCCAATTAGCCTTGGGCTTAACTGAGCGCCAGCAAGATTTACAGCAAATACCCAGATTAAAACAAGAGCTTGACCGCTTAGACACTATGCTAGATGAGCTGCTGACCTACAGTAAACTTGATGCTGGTCAATATCAGTTACAAAAACATCCTTTTGATTTAACAGAGTTAATGGCAGAAATAATCACCGTAAACCAAGTAGAAGCCGATGCCAAACAACAAACTATAGTATTAGAAGCAGAAGCCAATATTGAAGTTAATGCTGACAGTCAAATGTTAGGCCGAGCAATAGAGAATGTATTACGTAATGCAATTAAGTATAGCCCTATTGCTAGCACCATTCGTTGTCAGCTAACGCTGTTAGCTAGCACAATTCAGATACAAATAATGGATCAAGGACCTGGCATAGAAAGCCACCTATTGACCGAAATATTTGAACCCTTTTATCGAATCTCAGATAGCCGCAACAGTAATACCGGCGGCACAGGTTTAGGTTTAGCCATAGTAGCTAAAATTGTCCGTCAACATACTGGCCGCGTATCTGCATCTAAAATAACTGACTCTGGGCTTTGTATCACAATACAGATCCCAGTAAACTAACGCTATTAAAAGGTTAATGAGCGTTAGTTTGAACCAAGATATTTTTTCTTTTCCAGCTATTAAAGCTATAAGTCTGGCTGAGCAACTTTCTACACAATGGCAGCAATTAATTCAGCCATTTTGGCAAACTATGGTAAGTGGTGAGCTAATCAGCGCCGATGGTAGCAAGCTATATTATCAATACCATAAAGCCGTAACGGCTAACTGCGCCATAGTCATCAGCGCTGGCAGAATGGAAATGTCTCTTAAATATGCCGAGTTAAGCTATGAGTTAGCCCAAGCAGGTTATAGTGTCTTTATACTCGACCATCGCGGCCAAGGTCTATCTGAGCGAGCCTTAAGCAACCGTTTTAAAGGTGATATTGCTAATTTTTCTTTGTATCAGCAAGATTTTTCACAATTTATGCAACAAATTGTTTTGCCTTGCCAGCACCAGTTTCACATAGCACTTGGCCACTCAATGGGCTGTGCTATTCTGGCTGATTATCTGCGCCGGCAAACTGAATCTCCTTTTAATGCTGCTATTTTAGCGGCACCTATGTTTGGTATTTATACTAGTATAGTACCCAATATTCTTGCCCAAACTGTTGCTTTACAATTGGCAAAACTCAACCGCTGGCTTAGCCCAACGCCGTGGTATGCCCCAGGCCAAGGCGATTACAGCAATAAACCTTTTAAGGGCAATCTTTTAACTAGCAACCTAGAGCGTTATCAATGGCTACAGCAACGCTATCAGCAGCAACCAGACAGCCAACTTGGTGGTGTAACTACGCGTTGGTTAGAGCAGGCTATCTATGCTATGCGACGTATTCAGCAACAAGCCGTTTATTGGCAAACACCAGTACTCTTACTGCAGGCTGCCAATGATAAGGTGGTTGACAATCAAGCACAGCTTAACTGGTATCAAGCCTTACCGCCGAGCTTATATCGCAATAAAGTGCTCATCAAACAGGCACGGCATGAGGTTTTTATGGAAAGCGATCAGATCCGTCAGCAAGCTTTCAATGCCATTAATGATTTTTTACAGCAACTGCCACTTAAGTAAACTTACAGGAGCTTTGGATGTTACATATTGTTTTATTTGAACCTGAGATCCCGCCCAATACCGGAAATATTATTCGGCTCTGTGCTAACAGCGGCTTTAAGCTGCATTTAATTGAACCGTTAGGCTTTGCTTGGGATGATAAACGGATTAAACGTGCAGGTTTAGATTATCATGAATTTGCCGATGTATTACGCCATGCTAATTTTGAGCAGTTTATGTTGCAGGTTAGGCCTCCTCGCCTATTTGCTTGCACAACTAAGGGCCATAAACTACATAGCAATGCCCAATACCAAGCAGGTGATGCTTTGATATTTGGCCCTGAAAGTCGTGGTTTACCTATGACAATTCTAGAACAACTACCGCAACAGCACTGGCTAAAAATCCCTATGCTTGCTAATAGTCGTTCTATGAATTTAGCTAATGCTGTTTCTATATTTGTGTATGAGGCCTGGCGGCAGTTAGACTATGCTGGAGCAAAAAATTAACTTAGCACTGCATATCCTAAAACGGTTTCGGTTAGCTTAAGTTAACTCGTCGCGCTTTTCTCTACCTAATAAATCAAGCGCAGCAGTTTTAGCATCTTTGCCTTGATATAAAACCTGAAATATTTGCTCGGTGATAGGCATTTCTACTTGATAGCGCTGAGCTAAATTAAACACTTCTTTAGCATTACGATAGCCTTCAACTACTTGACCTATTGTTGTCATAGCTTGTTCTACCGTTTTTCCTTGGCCTAACAACAAGCCAAAGCGACGATTTCTGGATTGGTTATCCGTGCAAGTGAGCACTAAATCCCCTAAACCGGCCATACCCATAAAAGTATCTTTTTGGGCGCCCATAGCACAACCTAAGCGACACATTTCAGTTAAGCCACGAGTGATAAGTGCAGTTCGTGCATTAGCGCCAAAACCAATACCATCAGCTATACCGGCACCAATGGCAATCACATTTTTTACCGCACCACCTAGTTGCACGCCAATAAAATCAGGATTGGTATAAACCCTAAAGCTTTTTGCACAATGTAGTAATGATGATAACTCTTCAATAAATTCAGCATTAGTTGAAGATAATGTAATAGCAGTTGGCATGCCCGCTGCCATTTCTTTAGCAAAAGTAGGCCCAGAAAATACGGCTAAAGGCACCTCATCACCTAAAATATCACGAGCAACATCTTGCAACAAGCGGCCCGTTTCTGGCTCTAAACCTTTAGTGGCCCAAGCTACTCGGGCTTTAGGCTGTAAAAATGGCTTCAACTGCATTAAGGTTTCAGCAAACGCATGGCTGGGTACTACAATTAAGATATTTTGGCTAGTTGCCACAGTTTCAGCTAAGTCTGAGCTAAGTTGCAACGATGCTGGCAGTGTAATATCAGGCAAATAACGCTGATTACAGCGTTGCTCTGCCATCTGTTGCATATCGGCAGAGTTACGGCCCCATAAACTGATAACATTACCGTTTCTGGCAAGACAAATAGCGAGCGCGGTACCATAAGATCCCGCGCCTAAAACTGCAATTGCAGATGCTTGCATATTATTATGCGTCTACAGCTACGCCTTCAGCTTCAGCTTGACGTTGCTGTAAGAACTGGGCATACAAGGCATCAAAGTTTACTGGCGCTAAGTTTAACTGTGGAAAAGTACCACGGTTAACTAAATTAGATACCGCTTCGCGGGCATAAGGGAACAGCAAATTTGGACAGTATGAAGCTAACATATGTGCTAACTGTGCTTCTTCAATGTCACCAATACTAAAAATACCTGCTTGTTGCACTTCACATAAAAATGCTGTTTCTTCACCTAGGGTTGTTGTAACTGTTAAAGATAAAATAACTTGATAAGTATTTTCTTCTAGCTTCTCACTGCGAGTATCTAAATCTAGTTTAACTTCTGGCTTCCATTCTTTACGAAAGATCGCAGGTGCGTTTGGCGCTTCAAATGAAACATCTTTAACAAAGATACGCTGAATTGCAAATTGTAAGCCCTGTGCTTGTTCTTCTACTGCACCATTTACTTGTTGATCTGTCATAATAATTCCTAATGTTTTAAATATTTAGTTTGTTAATAAGGGAGCCAAGTCGCCTGCAGCATCAAGCGCGACTAAATCATCACAGCCGCCGACATGAAAATCATTAATGAAAATCTGTGGCACTGTAGTACGTCCATTGGCTTTTTCTATCATTTCTGCGCGCTTTTCAGGCTGCAGATCTATGCGTATTTCTTCATAAGCTACACCTTTATTTTGCAATAACATTGCAGCTTGCATGCAATAAGGGCAATAGGCTTTAGAATACATAACTACTTTTGCCATAATTATTTCTTCGCTTTAACTATAGGTAAATTTGCACTGGTCCAGCTAGACATACCACCTTGTAATACCGACACTTTACTAAAACCTTGTTTAGCTAAGTTAGCCGCTACTTTTTGTGCACTCATACCAGCTTGACATACTACAATAATGGGCACATCTTTTTTCTTTTCAAGGCCTGCTAACTTTTGTGCTGCAATATCTGCAGCCGT
Source organism: Rheinheimera sp. MMS21-TC3 (assembly GCF_032229285.1). Taxonomy (NCBI): domain Bacteria; kingdom Pseudomonadati; phylum Pseudomonadota; class Gammaproteobacteria; order Chromatiales; family Chromatiaceae; genus Rheinheimera; species Rheinheimera sp. MMS21-TC3. The sequence continues at coordinate 1,055,668 of NZ_CP135084.1, read as the reverse complement.
TAAATGCTTAGCATCTGTAATATGGCCTTTGGCATAGTCTGCTTCAGCGCGGATGTCTAGCACCACAGCATCATGACGATTCACCTGTAAAGTCAACTCAGTAGGCGTAACTTGTGCTACCGAGCTAAAACGTTGCTTAGCCCAACCAAAGATTAACAAGCCGGCGATAACCAGCCAAGCTAAACTTAACATAGGGTGATTACTAAAAAACTCTATATACTGCTGCATAACCTATTTCTGCTTTCACTAATAATAAACAGGGCTAAGTATACCCAGTTTGCAAATATAAAGCAGCAATTTAGCCAAGGCAAACTAGAACAAGACTAGCGAATTATGCAGAATTCGGTAAGATATTAGCTAATTTATTACTGACTATATGCAAGCGGAGTTTTAATGACCGGCAAAAAAAAACCTTTAGTACTCCTGATCCTTGATGGCTGGGGTTACCGTGAAGACAGTACCAATAATGCAATTGCTCAGGCTTATACCCCGGTTATGGATAAACTTTGGCAAAAATATCCCCATAGCTTGATTTCAGGTTCAGGATTGGATGTTGGCTTACCTGATGGCCAAATGGGTAACTCAGAAGTTGGTCATGTTAATTTAGGTTCAGGCCGCGTTGTTTATCAAGACTTTACCCGTATTACTAAAGCTATAGCTGATGGTGATTTTTATAGCAACCCGCAGCTGACTTCAGCAGTACAAGCAGCTGTCTCACAAAATAAAGCTGTACATCTAATGGGCTTAGTTTCCCCAGGTGGTGTTCATAGCCATGAAGACCATATTCTCGCCATGATAAAGTTAGCCCAGCAGCAAGGTGCAACTAAAATCTATCTGCATGCCTTTTTAGATGGCCGCGATACCCCGCCTCGCAGTGCAAAAGCTTCTTTAGCAACAATACAACAATATTTTACAGAGACTGGCTGTGGCCAAATCGCTTCTATTATTGGCCGTTACTATGCAATGGATAGAGATAACCGCTGGGATAGGATAGAAAAAGCCTATAACTTACTAACTTTAGCAGAAGCAGACTATAGCGCTGCTACGGCTAGCCAAGGCCTAGAGCAAGCTTATTTGCGTGATGAAAATGATGAGTTTGTTCAAGCCACTCGGATCCCAACCAGCTCAGGCGATAGCATAAAGGTAGAAGATGGCGATGCTTTAATCTTTATGAATTTCCGTGCCGACCGTGCTCGCCAATTTAGCCGGGCTTTTGTTGATGCTAATTTTAACGGCTTTAACCGCCAGAAACGGCCTAAGTTAAGCCAATTTGTTATGTTAACTGAATATGCCAAAGATATAGCAGCGCCTTGTGCCTACCCACCGGTTGCTTTAAATAATGTTCTTGGCGAATGGCTGGCTAAGCAAAATAAAACCCAACTAAGAATTTCTGAAACTGAAAAGTATGCCCATGTTACTTTCTTTTTTAGCGGTGGCCGTGAAACTGTATTCGAGGGCGAGCAACGCATTTTAGTTGAATCCCCCAAAGTTGCTACTTATGATTTGCAGCCAGAAATGAGTTCTACCGAACTCACAGATAAATTAGTTGCCGCTATTCATAGTGGTGAATTTGATACCATTATTTGTAACTACCCTAATGGTGATATGGTAGGCCATACCGGTGTGTTATCTGCTGCTATTAAAGCGGTTGAAGCAGTTGACTCTTGCATTGGTCGTGTGGTCGAGGCGCTACAACAAGTAGGTGGCGAATGTTTAATTACTGCAGATCATGGTAACGCCGAATTAATGCGTGATGTCGAGTCTGGCCAAGCTCATACCGCCCATACTAATGGTCCCGTTCCGCTTATTTATGTTGGTAGGCCTGCAAAAGCAATTCAAGGTGGCGTCTTAAGTGATATTGCGCCAACCATGTTACATTTGATGCAATTACCAATACCGCCAGAAATGACTGGCAAAATATTAATGCAAGTAGACTAAATGGCTAAATTTGGCTTTTTAACTTGGCTACAGCAATCTTTATGGTTGCTGTTGTTTTGTTGTTTTGCCGCTTCGGCACAACAGCAACAAGAGCTTGCCCAGTTACAGCAGCAAATTAAACTTACCGAGCAGCAAGTTAAACAGCAACAAAAGCAGCTAGCACAAGTTGAAAAAAAGTTGCAACAATCAGATCGTGAACTTGCTCAAGCCTCGATTAAATTAAACCAAACCCAACAGCAGCATGATGCAATTGTTAACCGGCAACAACAGCTGCAACAAGAGCAACAACAAACTCAGCAACTATTATTAAAGCAAAAAGAATTATTAGCCGCCCAAGTAAAAAGCGCTCACCAGCTGGGCCAGCATGATTACAGCCAGATGTTACTTAACCAACAAGATGCTGGTAAGCTTGAGCGTATACTTACGTATTATCAATATTTTAATCAAGCTCGCCTAAAGCAACTCGCTAGCATTAATGCCACTTTACATCAATTAGAACAAATAGACGCCGAATTAGTAGAACAAGCCCAGCAACTTGCCGCAAATTTAAGCCAACTAAAACAACAACAACAGCAATTAAACCTAGCCAAACTCAAACAGCAACAAGCTGTTACTAAGCTACAAAATGCCTTACAAGAGCAAGGCAAACAGCTAGACTATTTACGCCAAAACGAAGCTAGTTTACAAGCTACCCTTGAGCAATTAGCCAAGTTAGCCGATCAAGCCAAAGAGCTAGTCGGGTTAACCAAGCAAAAAGGTAAACTAAACTGGCCAATTAATGGCAGCATCAGCCAACATTTTGGTGAACGCCGGCAAGGCGGTATGTCATCTAGAGGTATTTTAATTCAAACCACCGAAGGCGCGGCTATCAAAGCTATTGCCGATGGCCAAGTTATTTATGCCGATTGGTTAAAAGGCTATGGTTGGGTTATTGTACTTGATCATGGCGCTGGCTTTATGAGTTTATATGGCCATAATCAATCTCTATTAAAAACACCTGGTAGCCGTATTACGGCAGGTGAAACCATAGCAGCTGCAGGTATGAGTGGCGGCCAAGCCACAGCTGGACTTTATTTTGAGATCCGCAATAAAGGTGAAGCAGTTAATCCAATCAGTTGGTTAAGCAAACAAAATTAATAAAAAGCTTTATTAACATTCGCTTTTATTTATAATTTATAAAACTAATAAACAATAGCTAACAGCGCTTAATGAGAATAATAATAACGTGCGATGCTTCCTTTTTATTTCAGTACTGCTGCTGAGTTTTACTATTCATGCAACAGCTAAACCGACTATTGCCATTATAATTGACGATATTGGCTATCACAAATCTGATTTTAAGCTGATCGATTTACCTTATGCCCTAACTTTTTCTGTTTTGCCTTATACGCCCTATGGCCAAAGTTCCGCGCGTTATGCTTTTTCTAAGCAAAAAGACGTCATGCTGCATATGCCCATGCAAGCTAGCTACCTCAATGCTTCTGAAGAAGCAGGTACTTTGTCTCAACACATGGATAAACAACAAGTGCAGCAAAGCCTTCAAGCAGCCTTAGCAGATATACCTTATGCCATAGGTGTTAATAATCATATGGGCAGCTTGTACACTGAATTAGAGCAGCATATGGCATGGACTATGGAGTACTTACAACGTCGACATTTATTTTTTGTTGATAGTCTAACCACAGCTAAAAGTACTGCTAATAAGTATGCCAATGCTTATGGCGTAACAAGTTTAAGCCGCCATGTTTTTTTAGATAATGAGCAAACAGAAGCCGCCATAGCGAAACAATTTAATCAATTATTGCGCATTGCTAAAACCCACAATAATGCCATTGCTATTGCTCACCCTTATCCGGAAACTTATAAGTTTTTACAAAAAAATCTACCTTTGCTTAAACAACAAGGCATTCAATTAGTAGGTATTTCACAGCTATTACCCCAAGAACATAGCGTTATAGCCGCTGGATATACCGCTCCAGCTATATCCGCACCACATTAATGAATGCTGATTATCAGCCATAAAAAAAGCAGCTAAATTTAGCTGCTTTTTTTATATTTAGCTTAGGGCAAACTAGATCATAGCCGCTTGCAGCTTTTTCATTGCATTCTTCTCTAACTGGCGGATCCGCTCAGCTGATACCGAATAACGATCAGCCAACTCTTGTAATGTTAGCTTGTTATTATCTAACCAACGAGCGCGCACTATATCTTGGCTACGTTCATCTAAAGTGCGCATAGCGGCTTGTAACTGATCTACTGCAGCAGTGTCTATTTGCTCTTCTTCAACCTGCAACGCTATGTCTGAGTTTTTGTCTTTTAAGAAATATACCGGCGCAGTGAATGCTGACTCCTCGTCATCATCAGAGGCGTCAAATGGCATATCGTAATTACTCATCCGCGATTCCATTTCGCGCACTTCATGCTCTGCAACGCCAAGACTTTCGGCTACATTCTTTACTTCATCTTGACTAAACCAACCTAAATGCTTTTTTGAGCGACGTAAGTTAAAAAACAATTTACGTTGTGCTTTAGTGGTAGCCACTTTTACAATGCGCCAGTTTTTTAATACATATTCATGAATTTCTGCTTTAATCCAATGCACAGCAAAAGAAACGAGTCTTACACCAACGGCGGGATCAAAACGCTTAACTGCCTTCATCAGGCCTATGTTACCTTCTTGAATTAAATCATTTACCGGTAAACCATAACCTGAGTAACTACGTGCTATATGGACTACAAAACGTAAGTGAGAAATAATTAATTTACGAGCAGCTTCTAAATCACCTGTTTCAAATAAACGTTTAGCAAGCTCGCGCTCTTCCTCTACCGTTAGCATCGCAATTGAACTCACAGCATGGGTATAAGCCTCTAAACTACTACTAGCGGCTACCGGAAATGGGATCATTTTAGCTGTATCGTTCATTAAGGTGTCCTTATTCAATCTAATTGAGCCTATATTAGCACTCTTTGACTTAGAGTGCTAATATAAGTTTCAATTATTTTAATATTTACTCGTTATTAAGAATAAATTTTTAATTATAAAGCGTTATTAAGGGCCTGTCGGCTCTATGGCACTGATATGACGGCGAACTGAGATATAAGAACCAGACAAGCCTAAGATAACAGCTATTAGCATTAAACTAATAAACTCACTTAAACTTAATGACATTAATTGAAATTGACTCTGGTATAAGGATGTTAGGCTACCTATAGCACTTTGCAGCCACAGCAGCATAACTTCAACAATTAAGTATGATAATAGGCCGCCAAAAACACCAAACCAAACGCCGCTATATAAAAAAGGTCTTTGGATAAATGCATCAGTAGCACCTACTAACTTCATAACTTCTATTTCATCTTTTTTATTCATTATAGATAAACGAATCGTATTACCAATAATTAATAACACTGCACTTAATAGTAATAAGGCAATAACTAATACTGCTTGACGTAATAAGCTAACAATAGCATCCAGCCTAGTTAACCAATCAATATCTAATTTACCCGTCTCTACTAAGGCTTCATTTTGTAATCGAGTTAACAGTTGTTTAGCCTGTTCTGCGGCAGTATTTTGCGGTAAAACTAATAGCACATCGGGTAGTGGATTATCGCTTAATAATGATAAAGCAGTGCCAAAACCAGATACTTGCGAAAATTCAGCCAAGGCTTGTTGTTTATTAATCCAACTAACTCGGGCTATATCTTTATCTGCTTGTAAAATATGAACCAAACTAGCAATTTGCGTTTCAGTACTGCCCTCTTTAATAAATAAGCTAATCTCTGCCGCTTCGGTAAAGCTATCGCTAATTTGTTGTACGTTTTTAACCAACAAATGTAAGGTTGTAGGTAAGGTTAGGCTAACCCCTAGAACAGCAATGGTTAAAATTGATGCCGATGGTGTACGCCAGAGCTCGCCTAAACTAAATAACGCTTGGCGAAAGTGATCTAACCAAAACATAATAAAACGCCGAACTAAGCCGACTTTTCGTGATGAGGCCCCACTAGTTGCTCGCCCTGTAAACAGCATACTCATATAGGCGCATCCTCGGTATGTAATAAACCGTCATTGATCATCTTGCCTTGCTTCAATGTAAGAGTACGGTATTTTTTTCGCGCCACTAGCCCTAAATCATGGGTAGCCACTAATACCGACACTCCAACCTGATTAAAGGCCTCAAACACCCGTAAAATTTCTTTAGATAACTCAGGATCAAGATTACCAGTTGGCTCATCAGCTAATAATAATGGCGGCTTATTAACCACAGCACGAGCTATACCTACCCGTTGCTGCTCTCCACCAGACAAAGTTTGCGGTAAACAACGTACTTTATCTAACAGGCCTACTTTATCTAAAGCAGCATGAACGCGCTTAACCATATCTTTACCGCTAAAACCTTCTATTATTAATGGTAAAGCTACATTATCAAACACGGTATGATTCATTAATAAGCGGTGGTTTTGAAATATAATACCAATATCTCTGCGCACAAAAGGAATATGTGCACGGCGAATACGGCTTAAATCAACATCATTAATTAATACTTGCCCTACTGATGGTCGTTCAATCAAGCTAATAAGTTTTAATAAGGTACTTTTACCTGCACCAGAATGGCCGGTTAAAAATGCCATTTCGCCTCGCTCTAATTTAAAGCTAACGCGATCCAAGGCTACAAAGCCACCTGGATAACTTTTACTTACCTGATCAAACTGCAACATATTAGAGATCTCGGTTAAATAAGGCTTGAATAAAGTCTTTGCTATTAAACTCACGCAAATCTTCAATGCCTTCACCCACACCTATGTAACGAATGGGTACATTAAATTTATCCGCAACAGCAAAAATAACACCGCCTTTAGCTGTACCGTCTAGCTTAGTTAAACTAATGCCCGTTAGAGGTACTGCTTCATTAAATACTTTTGCTTGGCTTAATGCATTTTGTCCTGTACCCGCATCTAAGGTTAGCATCACTTCATGGGGGGCCTTAGGCTCTATTTTTTGCAATACTCTAACAATTTTCTTTAGCTCTTCCATTAAATGGGCTTTATTTTGCAGCCGGCCTGCCGTATCGGCAATCAACACATCTACTTTACGTGCTTTAGCTGCTTGATAGGCATCAAAAATCACCGACGCACTATCAGCCCCTGTATGCTGAGCAATAACAGGAATATTATTCCGTTCGCCCCATACTTGTAATTGTTCAACGGCAGCAGCTCTAAAGGTATCACCTGCAGCTAACATCACACTTTTGCCTTGTTGCTTATATTGCTGTGCCATTTTACCGATAGTAGTAGTTTTACCCACGCCATTTACCCCTATCATTAAAATAACAAAAGGGCCAGTATCACATTTTGGTACTAAAGGTTGTTCTACTTCTTGCAGCAACACCGCCATATCTTGCTGTAATTTATCAAATAATAAGGTGGCATCTTTTAATGACTTACGATCTGCATGCTGTTCTAGTTGACCAATTAGCTTTTGGGTTGTCTCTACCCCTATATCCGCTAACAGCAATTGCGTTTCTAGCTCTTCGTATAACTCTTCATCAATTTTACGGCCAGTAAACAAACCAGCTAAACCGGCCCCTAAATTCTGGCTAGTTTTTGCTAAGCCTTGTTTTAGACGGGCAAAGAAACCCACTTTTTTAGCAGGGGCTTCAGGCGGAGTCACTGCAACCTCAGGCTCTAGACTAACAGGCTCTGTTACAACCGGCTCACTAGCGCTTACAGGGGCTTTTACTGGTTCATTAGTAACTGCATCTTGAGCAACTAACTGCTCAGTATTTTGCCTGCTACTCTCTTCTGTTGCTACAGCTAAGTTAGCCGTTGTTGCTGCAACAGCATCTGATTGAACATCTTGTTCAGAATGATTAATTTGCTCTGTTGCTAGCGTTTCTGGTGCACTAGCGTCAGTCGATTTATTTTTGCCAAGGCCTAGCCAAGAAAACAGTTTATTTTTTTTGCTCATAAGCTCAAGTGTATACAAATAAAAATTAAGGTAAACTTAGCTGCTATACTAACACCTTTGCGTTAAAGGCAAAATGGAATCGATGAAACAAGCAAAAGCAAAGCAACAAACAGCAACAAATAAAGCACCTGGCGATGTTAGAGTGATCAGTGGTAAGTGGCGTGGTCGTAAACTGCCTGTCTTTGATGCAGAAGGCTTAAGGCCAACTCCTGACAGAGTTAAAGAAACCTTATTTAACTGGTTAATGCTGCATATAGATGGTGCTATAGTATTAGATTGCTTTGCTGGCAGTGGCAGTTTAGCTATTGAGGCCTTATCGCGACATGCAAACTATGCCAGTTTAATTGAACGGGATAGAAAACTAGCAGCACATTTAAAACAAAACTTACAACGCTTAAGTTGTAGCAATGCTGAAGTGATTAATCAAGACTGCTTAACAGTGTTAGCTAAAACGGCTATTAAAAAGTACGACATTGCTTTTATTGACCCACCCTTTCATAAAAACTTAGCCATAGCATGCTGCCAAGCTTTAGAAACAAACGGCTGGTTGGCAGATAATGCCTTTATTTATTTAGAAGTAGAAAAAGAATTAAATATTCAGCTTATTCCCAGCAATTGGTTATTAATAAAACACCAACAAGCTGGCCAACTGGCATATCGCCTATACCAGCGGCAAAACCATAGCTAGCTTTACGCTAGCTAGCCTCTAGGCTGGATTCAGTTAACTCCATACCCAAATTCGTTAAACCCTGCTCTTTTACCCAAGCTTGTAACAGCTGACGCTGCTCACGGTCAAAACGCTGAATTGGCTGCACTAAACTAATTAGTTCTGCTAAGCAATCCATTTCATATTGCATTAGCGGATGTTCACGCACTAGCTTTTTCAGTTCAGCTTCGCTACTTATCTCCAGCTCAGCCGTTTCATACTCAATTAAACGAGCCACTGTAGCTTGAGATATTTTGGCTACATCTATAAAAGCAGCGCCCTCTTGCTGAGCAATACCATTTAGCATGATATCTAACGCCGTTAAACTGTCTACAGCTGGATAAACCCCAAAAATATCAAACTGGTTTACTTCAGGTGTTATTAGCTCTAGATCAGCGGCTAGCTTTTCAAAGTTAATTTTGGCTTTTTTAACCGTTAACCATTCCCATATTAAAGTTAATATATGCCTTGGTAATACAGGATCTCCAGTTTTAGTTACCTCAGAAAACAATTGATAATTAGGTAGCATCCGCTCTAGTAAAGTAGCGGCTATCGCCGCTTGCTGATAAAAGCTTAGCTCGCGCATTGCTTGAAAGTTATTCGCTTTTGGTTTCATTTAAATCCTGAGTAAAACGGGTATCGGCTATTAACTCGGTACTTGTAATTGTTTTTGGGCATATTCGAACTTCAGTTTAAACTCCATGATACGCTCTTCCATTTCTTGTACCACTTGCTTCTGCTGCTCTTCTTGCTCTTTTAGCTCCATCCGTAAAGTACGGATAATTTCTCTACTGCTATCTGCATCAGCATGCTGCTTTTCTTCTGCAGCATATTGTCTATTTTGCGCGTGCTCTAGTTGAGCTTCAAGCTTTTGCTGGCGTGACTCTTGTGTTTTTTGTTGTTCAAACACATCAACATAGCGAGCTTGTAACTGAGTTAACTCTGAGCCCAACTCTGCATTTTCATCTAAATATTGCTGTTGTAAGGACAAAGCTTCTTCTAATTGTTGTTGTAGTGCAGCCATATCCTCGTTTGCACTTTGCAGCGACTGATGTTGCTGTTGAATTTTTTCCTGTTGTAGCTCTACTGTTTTACTGCGATCTTGTATTTCTTGTTGCAGCTTAGCAATAGTATGTAACTTATCTTCCTGGGCTTGTTCTTGAGCACTAATATGCTGCTTAGCTTCTAACAACGACTCTTCTAGCTGACTTAACTGCTCTTGTGTCGACTCTAATTGCTGGCTCTGCTGCGCTTTTAACTGTTCAAGTTGTTTTTGATGCTGTTGCCCAGCTTGTTGTGCTGCTGCTTCAAGTTGTTCAATCTGTTGCTTAGTAGATTGCAGCTCTACCTCATGCTGATGTTTTAACTGATGCACTCTTTCATCATGCTGTTGCTGCAGTTGGGCAATATCTTGTTCAAATTGGGCATGTAGCTCTTGCTGACCAGTTAGTTGATTTTGTTGCTGAGTTTGTAACAGTTTAAGTTCAGTTTTAGCTTGTTGTAATGCAAGCTTTAAATCATGGGCAACGGCTTTCTCTTGCTCTGCTTCAGCTTGATTAGCGGCTCCTTGCTTAGTCTGCAACTCGGCTATTTTTTGCTCTAATTGCTGCATTTTCACTAACTGTTCTTGCTCTAACTCTTGATATTGATGCTGCTCGGCGACTAATTGCCGCATTGTAGCAGTCAATTCAGATTCTACTTCAGTTAAGCGGTTAGTTAGCTCTTGCTTGGCTTGTTGCAACTCTTTAACGGCAGTTCCATTATCTGCAGTTTGAGCGCCACCTTGCTGCTGCAATAACTGTTTTGCTTGTTGCCATTCTTTAAACAGCTTCTGATAAGCTTGTTCTTGTTCATTTAAACGCTTTTGCCACTGACTGTCTGTGTCAGCTAATACTTCAGTAGCAAACTGCTGGATAGATTCTTGTTGCATCTCCAGCAGCTGACGAGAGAAGTCCTCAATACTGGCTTGCAAACTCTGCTGCACAGCTTGAGACAACTCAGCGATACGTTGCGGATTTTTATTTTTATTTTGATTTTTATTCACGGCAGTCATCATCAGCTCTCGTTTTACTTAGGCTATAACAATACATCGTTGTTGTTCTAGCTGTCTTATCTTTAAACAAGCTACAATTAGCAACGTTTAAATTATTACTTGGGCAACTAAGCACCTTGCTTTAGTGTAATATGAGTTCCCTCTGATAGCTAACGCTAATAATATATCTGGCAAACAATTACACTAATATAAATTAAAACAGCTACTTAGGTTGCACTTGATTAAATTATACGCTTATACTCTAGCATTAATAAAGCAAATTATCTTGTTTAAGCCCCGGTTCATGATGCTTTACATAGTATAGTATGCTCTTGATGTTTTTAACTCAACCTGCATCTAGGCTCCACAATTAAAGGACAATATTATGCTGAACATTAATCGAAAACGTATTACTGCTCTGTTTAGTGCTGCAATACTGTTAACACTAGCAGCTTGTTCATCCGGCCCGCAAGTGCGCTCAGATTCGGTTCTTGGTACTAATTTTAGCAGCTATAAAACTTTTGGCTTTATAGATCAGCTTGCAACTGACAAAGCAGGTTACACCACTATCGTTACCCAAAATTTTAAAGCCGCCATTAGCAATGAAATGAAAAAAGCTGGCTATCAATATACAGAGCAAAACCCTGACTTGCTAGTTAACTTCAACTCAAATATTCAACACCGCACTGAGGTGCGATCTACGCCAAGTGCTAGCTTTAATTACGGCTACTATAATTATCGGCGTGGTGTTTATGCCGGTTTCCCAATATATACAACAGAAGTTGATACCATTAATTATAAAGTAGGCACAGTAAATATTGATATTATTGACGCCAAACAAAAACAGTTAATTTGGGAAGGTATATCTGAGGGCACTTTAAAAAAGTCAGATTTACAACATCCTCAGCAAGCCGTTAATAAAGTGGTAAACTTAATTATGCAACAGTATCCAACTTATCCGCAGCCGGTGAAATAAGTTTAAGCAACTCTCTACCTCGGTTCTAACTAAAGCGCTAATCATTAAGTTTAGCGCTTTGTTTAGAAACTGCGGCTGATAGTATTAATCAGCGCTGGCTAGGGCTTTCTCCGAGGTTTAATTTACTATGACTACTTTTGTTGTTGGTACCGACTCCGTAACCTATAAAGCCACACCTTTTGCCTTCTTAATACAACGCTTTTATCAAGATGGCTGGGTATTATTACCCCAGTTTCTAACTGACTCACTTAATGCAGCTTTATTACATGAAGCCCAATACGAAGCAGATTTAACCTTAGCTGGTATTGGCCGTAACACCGCCCATCAACTTAACCAACAGATTCGCCGTGATGCTACCCAATGGTTTGACGCAACAACACCAGCTCAGCAAGCATATTTACAACTCATGGCCGAATTACAACTTGCGCTTAACCGCCAGTGCTTTTTAGGGCTATTTGATTTTGAATGTCATTTTGCTCGTTATCAGCAAGGTGATTTTTATAAAAAGCATCTAGATGCCTTTAAAGGCCGGACCAATAGAGTCTTAACCACCGTCAGTTACCTAAATACGGTAGAAAAAGGCGGCCAGCTAGCCTTATATGATGAGACAGACAAGCTAATCCAAACTATTACCCCCACAGCTGGAAGCTTATTATTATTTGAAAGCGAACGTTTTCCTCATGAGGTTTTACCTGCACAAGATCCGCGTTTTAGTATTGCTGGCTGGTTTCGTAAAAATGCGAACATTAATGGCGTACTTGACCCTGCCAATTAAATTTTCATCTGTTTTTTTTATTCAGTATCTATCCCAACTGGATAAAATTGTCTTTGCAATAACTGCTTAAGCGCTTATTATAAGCGCCAATGCGTACACTAATTAGCTATCTAATTTTAATTTGCTTAACACTATCCAGCTTTACCGGATCGGTGGCTTTAGCCCATGGTAAAACAGCACTAAGCTTAACCAACAGCAAACCAGCTAAAATTAAAGTAATTAACACTCACCTATCCCATAGCGAACTAGTTAGCACTGAACAAGCAAGTTCAGCAACACCTTGTCATAGCTTAGCAGCCTCAACCACAGCGCCCAATATCACTGACCAAAACCATGACTGCTGCATGCAAGATAAAATCTGTAATGATAGCGATTGTGATAAAGGCTGTTGTGCTCAGCACTGTGCAGTAAGTACAGCCTTACTTAATACCACTTTATTTAACTATATTGCTATATCTATGGCCAGCAATAACGCTATAGCAACTTTACCTACTTGGTTATTTTTTAACGATCCGCCACCGCCTATAAATGCCTGATTAACATTCTAATTTTACGCTAGATTTTCTAGCCATTTTAGTATTTATCAGGATCATACTTATGCGTTTCTTCAGCTTAATTTTTACTTTTTTGCTAATTTGCTCATTCTTTGTTTCGGCAAATCAAGCCAGTATCAGCTCTAATCTATTAAACCCTGTAACCTTACAACAAGCTGCGCCAATATTTGCTTGCCCTATGCACCCGCATATTCAGCAAGACCATGCTGGTACCTGCCCAATTTGTGGTATGGCCTTAGTGGAAAAAAAACCTAACTCTGCAGCCAATAGCGCCAGCGTAACTGTCTCAGGTGACATGCAGCAAGCCCTAGGTATTCGTACTGCCACTGCGACTAAACGTAAATTATGGCGCTTTATTGAAACCTTTGGCCAAGTGCAATACGCAGAAGATGCCATCCACCATAGCCATATCCGCGCTGAAGGCTGGATTGAACATTTATATGTGCGCAGCTTAGGCCAAAAAGTACAAGCTGGCGATAAGCTGTTTAGCTATTATGCACCAGACTTATTAGTCGCCCAAGATGACTACTTGCAAGCCTTATCTGTTATAGAGCGCGACAGCAATACCGGTAGCAGCTTATTACAACGAGCCGAAACCCGTTTACGCCTATTAGGCTTAACCGATCAACAAATAGCCAGCTTAAAACAAAGCAAAAAAAGTTTATATCTTATAACGGTTTATGCACAGCAAGATGGTGTAGTCACCCAACTTAATATCCGTGATGGTATGTTTATCAAACCTAGCGACACTTTAATAGAGATCACTAACGGCCAACACCTCTGGGTCATTGCCGACGTACCTGAAAGTCAGCAGACTTGGTTACGCTTAGGTATGGCTGCTGAAGTTGATGTGCCTGCTTTGCAACGTAAAGGCATTGAAACCTCTGTTGCTTTTATTTACCCCGCCGTAGATGGCATTAGCCGTACTAGCCAAGCTAGGCTGCCCATAGAAAATAAACAGCTGCAATTACAACCCAATATGGTGTTACCCGTAAGGTTATATGGCGGTGCTTTGCCTAATGTATTAACTGTACCCCAACAAGCGGTTATGCTTTCACCAACAGCTAGCCGAGTTATTGTTCAATCTGGCCAAGAGTTTAGTGTCCGTGAAGTAGAAACTGGCCATACCGCGCAGCAATTTGTAGAAATACGCAGTGGCTTGCATGAGGGCGAAACTGTAGTCATTTCTGGCCAATTTTTACTAGATGCTGAAGCAAGTTTAAGCCAATTGCCTAGCTCTACTGCCACTGATGCGCATCAGCATGGAGCAAGTGGCCATGATTAACTTTATTATTCGCTGGTCACTTAAAAACCCAGTATTAATTTTACTTTGTAGCTTAGCCTTAGTGTTATTTGGCTGGCAAGCAAGCCAACAAATTAAGTTAGATGCCTTACCCGATTTATCTGATGTCCAAGTTATTATTAAAACCAGCTACCCAGGACAAACTCCAGAGTTAATTGAGCAACAAGTTAGTTATCCTCTGGCCACAGCTTTATTAGCTGTGCCTAAAGCCAAAGCCGTACGTAGCTACTCTATGGCAGGCGACAGTTACTTATATGTAATTTTTGCTGATGGCACCGACCCCTACTGGGCGCGCTCTAGGGTATTAGAATATTTACAAACCGTCACCCTACCACAAGGTGCTACTGCTACCTTAGGCCCAGATGCCAGTGGTGTCGGCTGGGTGTTTCAGTATGCCTTAGTTGACCGTACGGGGCAGCATTCCTTAGAGCAGCTCACTAGCTTGCAAAAATTTTACTTAGGCCCTGAACTGCAAAGTGTCAATGGTGTTTCAGAAGTGGCCAGTATTGGCGGTATGGCTAAAACCTACCAATTAGAAATACAACCTCGCTTAATGCGCGCTTACAACTTAACCCTAGCCGATGTGATAGCCGCGGTTAAAAGCCATAACCAACAAGTTGGTGGTGGCATTATAGAAGTAGCCGAAACCGAGTTGTTAATTCAAAGCAGCGGCTATATCCAGTCAAGCCAAGACTTAGCTAAAGTCCCGCTAGGTATACGCAATAAGGCCGATTTAGCCTTAACTCTGGCCGATATTGGTACAGTACAAGTTGTGCCAGCGGCACGGCGGGGAATTGCCGAGTTAAATGGCGAGGGTGAAGTTGTCGCAGGCATTATTGTTATGCGCCATGGTGAAAACGCGCTAAATACAATAGACGCAGTAAAACAGAAGCTACAACAATTAAGCACTGGCCTACCTAAAGGCGTTGAAATTATTACCGTCTACGATCGCTCTGAGTTAATTGAAGCTACCGTAAGTAATCTTAGCGAAAAACTGCTAGAAGAAATGGTCGTAGTAGCAATTATTTGTGTGCTGTTTTTATTGCATTTTCGCTCAGCGCTAGTTGCTGTTATTAGTTTACCCTTGGCCTTATTAAGCAGTATTTTGTTAATGAACATGCTTAATATTAATGCCAACGTAATGAGTTTAGGCGGTATAGCTATTGCCATAGGGGCGCTAGTTGATGCCGCTATTGTTATGGTAGAGCATGCTCACAAACAACTCGAGCAAGCCAAAAAGCATCAACCGTCACTCAGCCCTAGTGTTTATCGTCAAGTTATTAGCTCTGCCTGTACTGATGTTGGCCCTGCGCTGTTTTTCTCCCTTTTAGTTATTACCGTCAGCTTTATGCCAGTGTTTTTTTTAGAAGCTCAAGAAGGGCGCCTATTTACACCTTTAGCTTTTACTAAAACCTTCGCTATGGCCGCGGCAGCTATCTTAGCAATCACCTTAGTGCCAGTATTAATGCTGTATTTATTGCGCGGCAACATACCTAGCGAGCAGAAAAACCCACTTAATCGCTGGCTTATCGCCTTATATCAGCCCGTATTAAAACTGTGTCTACGCTTTCCTAAAACCCTAGTGCTGTTGTCTATTATTGCCTTTGCTAGTAGCTTAATGCCTTGGCAAAACTTATCTAGCGAGTTTATGCCAGACTTCGCCGAAGGTGATTTGTTGTATATGCCCACAACCTTACCAGGTATTAGCCCAGCTACAGCAGCTAAGTTATTGCAGCAAACTGACCGCTTAATAAAAACCGTACCAGAGGTAGCTGTCGTCTTGGGTAAAAGTGGCCGCGCAAATACCGCAACCGATCCCGCACCTTTGACTATGTTTGAAACCAGCATTCGACTAAAACCGCAAACAGAGTGGCGACCTGGCATAACTTTAGACGATATTATTGCTGAACTTGATGCTAAGGTGCAGGTGCCTGGTTTAACTAACGCTTGGTTACCGCCCATCAAAACCCGCATAGATATGTTATCAACTGGGGTTCGCACGCCTATAGGCGTAAAGGTAACAGGACCAGATTTAACTAGTATTCAACAAGTTGCTACAGAATTAGAGCAAAAAATAAAAACTTTAGACGGCAGCCGCTCTGTTTATGCCGAACGTGCCCAGCGCGGTTTGTATTTACAGATAGAGCCTAATATTAGTCAGTTAGGTCGTTATGGCATTACCTTAGCCGAGCTACACGACTATGTACGTTTTGCTATAGGCGGCGCACCTATAGCTACCAGTATCCAAGGCCGCGAAAGCTACGATATTAGTTTGCGCTTTGCCCGCGATCAACGCAGTGATCCCAAGCAAATTCGTAAGCTGCCCTTGCAAAGTCGTGATGGCGCTTATGTCTTATTGGAGCAAGTCGCAAAGGTAGAGTTAATTAATGGCCCTGTTATGATTAGCTCAGAAAACGCAAGGCTAACTAACTGGATTTATGTCGATTTAACTAGCGATACCCATTTAGGCGACTATTTAAACCAACTAGAGCAACTGATTGCCAATAATACTTATCCGGCACAAATCAGCGTAACTATCGGTGGTCAATACGAATATATGCAACGCGCCCAACAACGTTTGCAACAGCTGGTTCCGGTCACTTTGCTTATTATTATGATGTTGCTATACCTCACCTTTAAAAACTTAACCGATGTGATCTTAGTCCTTATAACCTTACCTTTAGCTTTAAGCGGTAGCTTATGGCTATTGTATTTACTGGATTATCAATTATCGGTAGCCGTTGCTGTGGGTTTAATAGCCTTAAGTGGCGTCGCTGCTGAGTTTGCTGTTGTTATGCTGTTGTATTTAAAACGCGCCATCGCTGAGTTAAAACCGAGTAATGAACAACAATTATGGCAAGCTATTATGCAAGGAGCCGTGCAAAGAGTGCGACCCAAAGCCATGACAGTACTAACTATTATAGTAAGTTTATTGCCTATAATGCTCGGTTCAGGTGCAGGTAATGAAGTGATGCAACGCATAGCCGCACCTATGTTAGGCGGCATGATAGCAGCGCCGTTAATTTCGATGTTATTACTGCCTGTGTTGTACTTTTTATTACAGCGCAAACAATATAAAAGTTGCTAACAGTTAATAAAGTAACTTTTATAATCAGGAAGTGAATTTCAGTTGCTCGATAAGCTTAAACAGCTTAATCGAGCAATTGCACTTGGGCACCAGGCTTAATCTGTTTTGCCGCAAACCAACCTTGCGGCATTTCTAACGCAGCAATAACCGCAGTTTTTGCCGCTACTGGGGTTTCATCTAAAGGCACTAGCTGTTCAATATGTAAAATAGTCCAATCTGGGCCAATAAAAGCCACATCTAATGGCATAGTTGTATTGCGCATCCATAAACTAATAGCCGCAGGCTGCTGATAAAGTAATAACATGCCTGGTTTAGCCGTTTGCTGAAACATTAAGCCTTGCGCTCGTTTCTTAGCTGTATCAGCCACTTGCACTACAATATTAATATCGCCAATATTAAGGGTTTGTAATGAAAACAGTCGCCTAGCCTCTTGTTCTGTCGGTTTTGACGCACAAGCAGCAGAGCTTATTAACAACAGCCATGCCAACAGTAATCTTTTATTCATACCTTACCCTTGCAGCAAATAACTTAGGGCTATACCAATAAAAACTAGCATACCCACATAGTGATTATGTAAAAAAGCGCTAAAACAGCCGGCTAAGCTTTTTTTGGCAATAACATGCTGATAGCCAAAACAGACAGCCACCGCTATTAAGCTAATATAAAAAATCCCATGCAATTGCGCTAAATAGCCTACCAACAACAATAAAACTAAGGTAGCTAATTGCAGCAAGCCTATAATTAAAAATACCTGTTTGCCAAATAAAATAGCTGTAGATTTAATACCGGTTTTTAAATCATCCGGTTTATCTACCAGCGCATAATAAGTGTCATAAGCCACAGTCCAAAACAAATTGGCAGCGTATAACAGCCACACTATTAACGGCAATTGTAATTGTAAGGCCATAAACGCCATAGGCATGCCCCAACTAAAAGCAGCCCCTAATACTAGTTGCGGCAAATGGGTATAACGCTTCATAAACGGATAAGCCACCGCCAAGCCTAAAGCCACCACCGACAATAAAACCGTTTGCCAATTTAAAAAAATAAGTAAGCTTGCTGCTGCTAGCACTAACACAACAAACAATTGAATAGCTTCAACACTACTAACCCGCTTGGCAGCTAAGGGGCGATGTTTTGTTCTAGCTACAGCGCCATCTACTTTACGATCAGCAAAATCATTAATCACGCAACCTGCGGCACGCATTAATATTACGCCTAAGGTAAAAACAATTAAAAGACCTAACGGCGGCACGCCTTCAGCCGCTATCCATAAAGCCCACCAAGTCGGCCATAGCAGTAAATAAGTACCTATTGGCTTGTCTAAGCGCATTAACTGTAAGTAATCTGACCAATGCTGTTTGGTTAATTGCCACTGCATTATTGCGCTCTCGTTAAATTATGTTCAGCAAGTTTCAACTGCAAAATGGCGGGTAAAAACACCTCAGCAACCAAAAAAGGCTGCTGTTGCAATTCAAATACCGACCGCCTAGCCCAGCAGTATTGACTGCTACCATTAGCAACTTGCTCTAAGCTAATATCTAGCTGGCAAGCTTCAATCTCACCACGATATAAATTATCCTGCCTAAAAATATAGTCACCTAAAGGTCTCTGCCCCATACTAGCTAAGGGCTGCAAAGTATCTAGGGTTGTTTTAGGTAACCAGCTTTGGGCATAAACACAAGGTAAATCGTCACAGTATAAAATTACTTCTCGCAATAATGCTGAGCAACTAGTTGCTAATAATGGCTGTAAAAAAGATGGCAAAGGTTGCAAGCTTTCATGCAACACCTGAAGTTTAAAGTGCTGACAATGCCGCTTTAAACGTGCGGTTAGTGAAGCCACTTCCAATAGCCAAGGCGCTATTGCTGCGGGTAATTCAAGACTGTTTGCAACTGACCAGTCAGCTTGCAAAGAAATAACAGGCGTAGGCACAAATAATTATCATCTAAAAATATATACTGGCAATATAATAACAAGTTACAGTGAGCTTTTCAGCTATCATAACGGCTTAGTATTTTATCTAACTTGGGATTAGGCCAATACATTATGCTAATAGCAATTCCTCTTTAAACTGTTAAAATACATCTAAATCGTTATGGTAACAGCCAATATTGCTGAACTTAAACCCTTAAAAGTGAACCTTATGCCTAAACATTTTCTAGCTTATCTATTATTTGCGCTAAGTTTTTCAATACCTGCAGTGGCTGCAAATGAAACAAAACCAGAAATTATCTATTACGGTTTTGACAGCGATATTGTCACTAACTATATCTCTACCAATCGGCGCTCTGTCGGCTTTATTCGTGTTGTAGTAGAACTAATGTTAGATAATAAAAGCTATTTACCTCTAGCTGAGCATCATGAACCTTTAATTTTAGATACGATTATTGACACCTTTAGCCAACAGCCAGAAACGACCATAAAATCATTACTTGGCCGCGAAGAAATCCGCAAAGAAGTTTTATATAAAATACAAAAAAGAATGCAAGACGAAACCGGTAAAGACGTAGTGCGCGATGTATTGTTTACTAAATATCTTTACCAGTAATAATGGCAAATTATTAACTTAATGGCGGCCACTTTGCTTACGTAATATTAGTGCCCAAGCCATACCGGTAACTAAACCAGCTAAGTGCGCCCAATTGGCCATGCTAACCCATAGCAAGTCAAAAAAGCCTAACACTAGCCATAACACTAAAAAGCCCGCTAAACCCGAGCTAATAGACAAACCTTGCTTAGGGTTAATAATACCCGCCAACCAAAAGTAGCCAAATAAGCCATAAACTACGCCAGATAAGCCACCAAAGTTAGGGCCAACCAAAAAGTATTGTGCGGCATTAGAGATTAAGGCTACCGACAAAGTAAAATTAACCAGCAAGCCAATACCTAGCACCCGCTCAAACTGACGACCTAATAACCACCACCAAGCTAAATTAAATACTAAATGGGTGAGTGAAAAATGCAGCAGCATAGGCGTAAACCAGCGCCATAACTGGCTTGGCTGGTTTAACTGCAACCATTTAGCCGCACTGGGCCAATCTAGCTGCATCCAGCCATAAACCAATAAACATAATACTAATACTGCTGAGGTTAATGGCGCTACTAATAAAGCTTGTTGCCAATTAATGCTTGGTAAAATAGCGGCGTTTTCTGCGCTAGGCTTACTTAATTGCCAAGCAGCTTGTTGATAACGTTTATGCTTTGGTTGTTGCATAAAACGCGCTAACTCTCGCTCTGCCGCTGCTAAATCTGTCTCTGTACAATATAACTCGGCTAAGTCGGCGGCTTTAACCTCAACATGCACCCCTATATTTTGGGCTTGGCAATAATCAGCAAACAATTGAGCAGCTTTAGCTGAATTTAATACTGAAAATACGGTTAACTGCAAATTAGTCATCTTTATCCGAAACGTTAGCTGTAGTAAAAGGTTGCTGCTGACGCCAGCTTTCAAAGCCGCCATCTAAACTATAAACTTGCTCAAAGCCCTGATTAACTAAATATTGCGCTGCACCTTGGCTAGAGTTGCCATGATAGCAAACCACAATAACCGGCTGTTCAAACTCAACCTGTTGCATAAAACGATGCAAGCTACCGTCGGTTAAATGATGTGAATTAGCTATATGGCCGGCAGCAAAACTCTGTTCATCGCGGATATCAGCAATAATCACGTTTTGTTGTAGCATTAAATCAGCAGTTTGTTGCACACTAATATGCTTAAAGTTACTCATGCTGTCTCCTTTATTTTTGCTGACCATAATAACCTAAAGCCTGCTATATTAACCAAGTAATATTTTTAATTACCTAAACCAGGTAAGGTTAAAAGCTAAATTAGTCAAATTTATGGCAACTTTAAGCAAGAATCACTAGACATAAGTTTAAACTTTCGTTAACAATGTACTAATTAAAATTAAATAACAGAGGTAACTATGACAAGCTTAATTATTCTAGGTCTACTGCTAGCAATAATATTCTGGGTTATTAGTATTTTTAATAACTTAGTTAAATTAAAAAATCGCTTTCAAAATGCCTTTGCTCAAATAGAAGTACAACTTAAACGCCGTTATGACTTAATCCCAAATTTAGTTGAAACCGCTAAATCTTATATGTCACACGAGCGCGATACGTTAGAAGCTGTAATTCAGGCGCGTAATGCGGCTATGGCTGGCCTTAAAGTAGCCTCTAATAATCCAGGTGATGCCAATGCCATGACCGAGCTAGCTGGAGCTGAAGGTGCCTTACAACAAGCTATGGGTCGTTTAAATGTAGTCATGGAAGCTTACCCTGACTTAAAAGCTAACCAAAACATGATGCAGCTTTCAGAAGAACTAACCAGTACTGAAAACAGAGTGGCTTTTGCTCGCCAAGCCTTTAATGATGGCGTAACAGAATACAATAGTTACAAACAAAGCTTTCCAGCCGTAATATTAGCAGCCAGCTTTGGTCACGCTAACGATGCTAAACTACTTGAATTTGCCGATAGCGCAGAAATTCAAGCTGCACCTAAAGTTAGCTTTAATTAACAATAAACCAATATCATGAGCAGTAATTTTTTTGCCCAACAAGATTTAGCTAGGCGCAACACTCGTTTGTTAATAGTGTTATTTGCCTTAGCTGTGCTGTTACTTGTCACCTTAACTAATGCCGTAGTGCTGTTTAGTTTAGGCTTTATTGACACCAGCACCTTGGATGACCAATACGGTTCAGATCCTTTGCCTTGGTCAATTATTGCTTGGATAAGTTTTTTTGTGATAGGGGCTGTATCTATTGCCATTTTATTAAAGTGGCATAAATTACGCCATGGTGGCAAAGCCGTGGCTGAATCTTTAGGTGGCGTACGGCTAACACCAGATAGCACAGAGCCATTACAGCGCCGCTTATTAAATGTAGTAGAAGAAATGGCGCTGGCGGCTAACTTACCCGTACCGCCGGTTTACTTATTGCCAGAATCAGGTATTAATGCCTTTGCTGCAGGTTATAGCCCTGCTGATGCTGTTATTGGTATTACTCAAGGCGCGTTAGAGCAATTAAATCGTGATGAACTGCAAGGCGTTATCGGTCACGAGTTTAGCCATGTTTTAAACGGCGATATGCGGATGAACATTCGGCTTATTGCCATTTTAAACGGCATCTTATTTATTGGCCATGTTGGCTATTTTTTAATGCGCAGCGGCAGTGCTAGCTCAATTAATCGTTCCCGTAGCAGCAATAATAAAAACAATGGCGGCGGCATATTAGCTTTAGCTTTAGGTTTTATTGTAATTGGCTATCTTGGCTCTTTTATTGGCAACCTTATTAAAGCTGCGGTAAGTCGCCAACGGGAATATTTAGCCGATGCTTCAGCCGTACAATTTAGTCGTAATCCAAGAGGCATAGCTGGGGCGTTAAAAGTAATAGGTAGCCACAGTAGTAAAAGCATTATCCGCAGTGAAAATGCCAGTGAAAATAGCCATCTATTCTTTGGCGAAGCTATCAGTAGTTGGCTGAGCATTTTTGCCACTCACCCACCTTTAGCAAAACGCATTCAACGTCTAGATCCACACTGGAATGGCAAATACCCCACGCCCCGCAATAAAGAGCAGCAAATAGCTGAGGCTAACGCTCAATTAGCAGGTGACAATTCATCTGCAACCCCGCAAAGCGTGCAAGAAAAGCTAATGGCCGCTCTACCCTTATTGCTACTACACAGTACCAGACAAAGCCAACCTGCTAGCGCTTTGGTCTGTTGTTTATTGTTACAATCTGACCCTGAAATTCGTCAAGCCCAGCTTAGCTTAATTAAGCAAATAGGCTCAAACGAATTATTACAACAGGTTGATCAGCTTTGCGATCAAGTTGAAAAGTTAGATTTACTGCAACAAGTTCAGCTATTACAGCGGGTTATTCCAGCCTTAAAAACCTTAAGCCTAAATGAGTTCACTGAGCTAAATCAGTTACTTAAATCATTACAACAACAGCTACCGCAGCAAAATCTTAGTAGCTGGTTAACCTATCAGTTTATTCAACATACTGTAGCGGTAGAATTTGATAAAAAACAAATTGTCCGTAAATTCACCCGCCAAAATATAACTGAATTAGAACCGTCAATACTTATGCTACTGGCGCTAATTAGCCAAGCAGCTGGCGATAACGACGCTGAGCAAGCAACAGCTTGGCAGCATGCGCTACTAAGTTTAGAGTTAGCTGATACTAAGGCTAGACCTAATATTGACTGGTCGCAGCTCAGTGCTGCCTTACCGCAGTTTTTAGCCTTAGCCCCTAATGATAAGCAACGCTTATGGCAGGCAATACAGGCGGCTGTTAATGCCGATAATCAACTTACCACTCAAGAGCAAGCCTTACTGCATGCCTTAGCATTATTATTAGAAATGCCCTACAACAGCAACGAAATCTAAGCCAAATTAGATTTAGTTCGCACTAAGCTTTAGCCTTGTTGAATAATCAGGTAGAATTGGCCACCGTTTTTTCAGCAGGAGCTGCGTGATGACAGATAATGAATTATTTCTGATGTATGATGCGTCATTTGATGAAATGGACGTAGAAGGCTGCCCTAGCTTTGGTTATGTGCTGGTCTTTAGTCGTGACGATGCCGAAAAGTTTGTAGCCGGCGAAAACCCTGAAAATGCGGCTGTTTCTATGTTGTTTACTGATCATGCCGATGGCAGCATCAGTGGTGACTTATTGGGCTGGGCCCATTTAGATCAAGAAATCTTCCAGCGTTTTCCATTAGGCCAATTTTTATTGTTAATGGAACAAGCAGCACAAGTGGCGATTAATGCTTATCGCCAGGTAAACCAAGTGCCCGATAAACTGTTAGTGCAAAATTTAGATGATCCAGACTTATTGCAGTTTGACGTTCAATTTAATGACTTACAATTAAATGAAGCTCAATCTGAACAAAAATTAGCCCAACAGATGATGCTAGGCCGTCCTTACTTAGACTCCTAACAGCAGACATGAAAATCACCTTAGCCCCTATGGAGGGTGTAGTAGATCACCTAATGCGTGACATGCTCACCCGCATAGGGGGTTTTGATTTATGTGTCACCGAATTTATTCGCATTGTTGATCAGTTACTGCCACCGCGGGTATTTCAGCGCATTTGCCCAGAGCTAGCCCAGCAAGGAAAAACCCCTGCCGGCACACCAGTGCGTATTCAACTGTTAGGCCAAGAGCCAAACTGGCTAGCAGAGAATGCTTATCGCGCCGTTAGTTTAGGCTCTCACGGCGTTGACTTAAACTTTGGCTGCCCCGCCAAGGCCGTTAATAAAAGTCGTGGCGGTGCTGTATTATTAAAGCAACCCGAACAGCTATATCAAATTGTTAAAGCGGTTCGCTTAGCAGTACCAAGCCAGCATAGTGTTAGTGCCAAAGTCCGCTTAGGCTATGATGATACCAGCCTGGCCTTAGAAAATGCTCAAGCTATTGCTGAAGCTGGTGCCACAGTTTTAGCTATCCATGCTAGAACCAAAGCCGACGGCTATCGACCACCTGCTTATTGGCCTTGGATAGCTAAAATTAAACAGCATCTAACTATACCTATTATTGCTAATGGCGAAATTTGGGATCGACACTCTGCCCTTTTGTGTCAGCAACAAGCCAACTGCCAAGATATTATGCTAGGCCGTGGCGTCTTAGCCATGCCTAATTTAGCCCAAAGCATTAAACACAATATCCCTGCTATGCCTTGGTCAGAAGTGCTCACCCTACTGATGCAATATTCAGAATATGAGATTTGTGGTGATAAAGGGAAATACTATGCCAATAGAATTAAGCAATGGTTTAGTTACCTAAAACTCCAATATCCAGAAGCAGCCACATTATTTATCCAGCTAAGGCTACAGCGTAAAAGCAGTGACATTCTTACTACCCTGCAACAGGCTCTTAGTCAGCTTAAATCAAACACATCTTTTTAACTATTTACATACAATGTTTGACAATATCCCGCCTAATTGTAAAATGCTCGTCATGTAAATTTACTGTTTATACAAGTAAGTTTTTTATATAAGGCGGCAGGATGCTAGACAGTCAGTACGATGGTGTAATACTCGAAGACAAATGGGGAAGAACCTACCTGTGCAGTAATTGCCTTTTCGCTTATGCAGACTTAGGCCCCAGCATAGTTAGCGACGTTAAAGATAAAATTTACGGCCGTGCTTTTTTACATGATTTAGAGCCAGCTAGTGAGCAGCGGAAAATTTGGGCTAACATGTACCAACAGGCCCGTCCTGGGCAATTAAATTTGTCTCATCTATCTAACCTGCAACTGCGTGACAACTTAGTAGATATTTTTAACAATGATGAAATGTGGATTTGGCCACTTAGCGACGGCTGGGGCCAAGAGCCAGATAACAACGGCTTAGGCGACGGCGGCCTAGCCCCAGACGCAGGCAGTGCAAGCAGCAAGCCCCCTACTACTACAGCTAAAAAAGTTAAAACTAGCGGTGGTGCTGCAAGCGATGATAACACCCCAACGAAAGCAGCTTCGCATGAGGCAAAGCCTACAACTACGGTGCAAACTCAGCCTAAAACGAATAATATTAAAAAAGTTGAGCCAGCAAGTTTAGAACATGCTCAGCAAATTTTAGCCGAGCGTCGTAAACAAATTGAAAAAAATGGTTATCAGCCAAAATATTCAGATTCAGAATTGTTAGAGATGGCTGATGCTGGCGATGTTGCTAACGAACGTTTTCATGTTAGGTTTATGGCTGCAAGTAATTTAAAGTACAACTCATTAGGTGCTGTACTAGAAGGCAATACCGGGAAAGGTGCAAAATATTGGTCAACAACCTTTGATCAAATGGAAGCTGCTGATTCTGATCCTGAGATTATTTGTAAAGCAATTGGTATTGATTACGATCCCGCTACTGAGTGGGCATTAGTCATTATTGATACTGAACAAGCTCATCAGATTGCTGATACTAAGTGTGTGGTTGCGTCATTTTCAGAGTTAAATACGTTTTGCAAAGAAGAGCTAAGCGATAACTTTACTGACAGCGAAATTGATTTATTTTTAACTGCTGAATATCAAGAGTATTATGCAGAAAAATATGCAGAAGCACTAAGTTCGCCTTATATGGAATGGAGTAATGATACTGATGGTGCTTTTGATTATTTTACTGAACAAAATCTTCCAATTACCGAGCTCGATTTACTTAGAAAAAGACTTGATATGCATAAAACGCTCGGCAATAACCAACATTATCTAGGAAACGGGCTTACTAAAAACCTATTAGATTGCGAACAACAATACGGCGTTGTAGAAACGGTTAATTTTGAACGAAAAGTCATTAGCTTTGATGATTACGGCAATGCCATAAGCATAAATAACAAACTTAAGCCTATTAACGGATAAACCATGAATAAAGTATTTCAACCTAATATAACCACTATACAAGATCCCACTAGTTTACCGTCAGATATTAGGGCTTTAGCTACAATAGAAGATACCCTTAATTACCCAGGCCGCTATTATTCATTTTTTATGCAAGGTGCCTATTTGTCAATTTGCCGCCACCGTTTTGTCGAGTTGGAAGATGGTACGAAAAAATTAATAATATCTCAATTTGATGCTCCGTTAGCTGTATTGCCGTGGTTTGTCGATAAGTTTGATTTTTTCCTTAAAATGCCCCATGAAGGTGGCTTACCCCATGGCAAAATTATGACAGATAAAGAGCAAGTCGCTACAGAGAGTCTGGCAATTTGTCGACTGATGAATGCAGGTAATCGCCGAGGTGATGGTGGTTATCAAATTAATAACTTCTCAAGAGAAGATCGCAAAGTTCCAGGGACTTTTCAGCAAATATCTTTTTCCGATAGTTTACTGTTTGAAGGCGGGTTATTAGCACTATGGAAATCGCTATCTGATAAATATCTCCAAAATGCGTTATAAATATATGGGTGTGTGGCATTAATTAAACAAATTAGTTATTAATGTTGAAAATCAACTAAAGTTTAAATTAATCAATAGTTTAGACTGATATGTAGCTATGAATCCAGCATTGAAAGAGCAGTTATTACCGCGTTTATTTTTATCAATTAAATACTCTGAACAGTTATGATTAAAGTGTTTAAAGCCTAATGAGCTTGGTTCTTGTGTTGCAGTTATTCCTGCAAGACCATTAAAGGATGGATAAATGCTACTTCATACCGACAACCTTCCGGCTGGCTACAAACTTATATCAGAAATGAATTATTTATTATTTCCCAATCAAAAGTTATTTATTATTAGCTCCGTACAGGAATTAATATTTATTAAAAAAAAGCCATCTCCTTATAAACACAAGGAGAATGAGCCTGGGCTTCGTATTTATCAAACTGAATTTCCAAGAGCTGCAGCAGCTTGGATAGTTGATACCATAGAAAACCGCCTTTGGCGCTCTGCAGCAGAAGGTGGTGAACCGTCAGGAAAGAACTCAGTTAGAGAACAAGTAGCTGGTGAAACACTGACTTTACGTCGTGTAATGGCCGTCGGTAACGACAGAGATAAAGGCTTTATTTTAATGAACTCTAGTCGACCTAGCGTAAGTTTTGATGAAGACTATCAAGATATTCAATTTTCAGATCGCTTACTTACAGAAGGTGGTTTGCTTAATGTATTACGCAAGCTGTAATTAGACGGGTTTAAAAACAAATATTGTCAGCACTAGCCCTGCCATGCATACTCAAAGCAGCTAATCTGTTTAACTGCCCTGGAGTTCTGTATGAAATTATCGTCAATTAGCCTTGCTGTTGTTGCCGCCGCTGGCTTATTTACTAGCGTTCAAGCCCAGCCTAGTGTTGCCATCTCTCCTACCCTAGAACAAAAGGTAATTGAATGGCGCCGCGACTTGCACCAACACCCAGAATTAAGTAACCGCGAATTTCGCACTGCTAAAGTTATTGCAAACCATCTCACTGCTTTAGGTTTAGAAGTGCAAACAGGCATAGCTCATACCGGCGTAGTGGCTGTGTTAACCGGTAGCAAACCCGGCCCTACTATTGCCTTACGCGCCGATATGGATGCGCTACCTGTTATCGAACAAACCGATGTGCCTTTTAAATCTACGGTTACTGCCGAATATCGCGGTAACGAAGTCGGCGTTATGCATGCTTGTGGCCATGATATGCACGTTGCTATGTTAATGGGAGCGGCAGAGCAACTTAGCGCCATGAAAAGTGAACTAGCCGGTAAAATTGTCTTTATCTTTCAGCCTGCCGAAGAAGGTGCCCCTGCTGGCGAAGAAGGCGGCGCAGAGCTAATGCTCAAACAAGGCCTGTTTAAGCAGCATCAACCTGAAGCTGTATTTGGCATCCATGTTTGGTCGGCCGGTACTGTTGGCCATATTGGTTACCGTGAAGGGCCACTTATGGCCTCAGCCGATCGGTTTGAAATTACCGTTAAAGGCCAGCAAACTCATGGCTCGCGGCCTTGGGGTGGTGTTGATCCTATAATCGCTGCTGGCCAAATTATTAGTAATAGCCAAGCTATCGTCAGCCGCCAAGTAGACATCACTAAAGGGCCTGCTGTTGTCAGTTTTGGTATTGTCGAAGGCGGTGTGCGCAATAATATTATTCCCGATCAAGTTTACCTAGAAGGCACTATTCGTAACTTTGATATGGATAATAGAGCGCAAATATTTAAAAACCTAAAAACTAGCGCCGAAATGACAGCAAAAGCTACAGGTGCTGAAGCCCATGTCCATATAGCTGAAGGCTACCCTGTTACCGTAAACGATATAAAACTAACTCAAAAAATGCTGCCTACTATAAAGCGTGTAGCCGGTGCAGATAAAGTTCATATTAGTGAGCTAGTAACAGGCGCTGAAGACTTTTCATTCTTCGCACTAGAAGTACCCGGCTTATTTGTCTTTTTAGGTGTCACACCAGAAGGCCAAGATGCAGCAACAGCACCGAGTAATCACTCGCCGTTTTTCTATGCCGATGAAAAAGCACTAAAAACCGGCACTGAGCTTTATATCAATTGGGTGCTAGATTACGCCAAGCTATAATTTAAAGGGTCAGAGTCGTTGCAACGCTTTGCTATCAACAACTCTGACCCCTTGCCAGTTAAGCTAACCAACCGGCTAAGGTTAAAACAGCCGTTAAAGCCAATAAAAACAACATATTACGCTTAGCTAGCTGCAACAAATGACTGCTTTCATCTAACGTATTTACTACTAACTCAGGAATAGGCTCGGCAGCAGCAGCGACTTCTGTTATTACCAACTCGTTGTCGGCCGTAAAGTCTAAAAAGTAGCTAAGTAAAGTTGAAGAGGCATGAGAAAAGTGGCCAACTAAAGCAAAACCTAAACCAAATAACCGGGCTGGAAACCAATTTAACCAATGGCCTAATCTTGCTACCGCCTTACTGTTAACTGGTACACAACTGGCATGGGCTGCGGCTTGCTCTGTATCATCTTCTGCTATAGGTTGCTGTAAGTGGCGTACTAAGGCGTAAGTAATAACCCCAAAGACACCAGCAACTAAAAACCAAAAGACGACAGCGGCATAATATTGAAAGTTTAACCAAACTAACACTTGGCCATAACTACTTTGCTCACGACTGCCACTGTCATGCCGAATTTGCTGCATAGCCAAAAAGCCCGCCTCTTCATCGCCGCGTTCCATTGCATTTAAATACTGCTTATACAGTTGTCTAAAATGCCAACACCCTATTGAAACTAATAACACTAAGGTATTAACAACAAAACTAATTAAATGGCTATCTAGTAAACACAATACTAAGCCAACCACAGCGCCGGGTAAGGCTAACCAAAGATACTGGCCAAAACGATGTGACGCTAATTTGCTTAAGCCAGAGCTGGCACTTAAGCGAACATAGCTTTTTAAGTAACCATGTGCCTGCCAAGCATCGCTGCGTACGGCTAAACGCTCAATAATTAGCGCTAACAGCATACTGATTAACGTCATAGGGTAAACTCCTTAATAGCGGTTTGAAATCGAGCCCAGTCAAATGCTGGCCCCGGATCGGTTTTTCGTCCTGGCGCAATATCGCTATGGCCGACAATACGCTCTAGCGTAATTGCTGGATAAAATTGCATAATTTGTTGTGTTAGCATAATTAAACTTTGATATTGGCTGTCAGTATAAGGCAAATTGTCTGTGCCTTCTAACTCTATCCCGATAGAAAAATCATTACAGCGCTCACGCCCCGCAAACTGGCTAATGCCGGCATGCCAAGCCCGCTTAGCAAAAGGCACATATTGAAATACCCTGCCATCGCGCCATATTACACAGTGTGCCGACACTTTAACGCCTGCTAAATCGACAAAACTAGCATCAGCTTTAGGATCTAACACCCCCATAAATAAATCATCAACATAAGCATGTTGTTCAGGGTTAGCTGCAAATTGGCCAGCGGGTAAGCTAATATTATGAATTACCAACAGGCTTATTTCTGTATTGGCGGGCCTAGCATCAAAATGCGGGCTTTGCCGAAAAACAGGCCTAGTTGTGTTAGTATCTGTAAATGAGTTCATTAGCGCTTTACCTTAAAGCTTTTGCCTTACTAGTTAGCCATTATTAAGCTAAAGCACATTGTCAATGCTGGAGGATCTGAATGCAAGAGCCAACACCCCAAACAGCTAACCAAGCTAATAATAAAACGTCTAGCCACAGCTTTGGCAAAACTTTCTCTATAGTGGCTTGGCTGATTTTAATGGCAATGCTATATTTATTTTTTCAAGACGCTATTAATGCCCAGCTTAACCCCAACCAGCAATTAAACAGCAGCATTGGCAGTAAAGGCGAAGTACGTACTGTGCTTATTCGCAATAAAGCAGGTCACTATGTTGGCACTGCCCTAGTTAACCAACAACCTATCAACTTTATGCTCGACACCGGCGCTACTACAGTTGCTATTACTGCCGATGCTGCAAAGCAATTAGGTATGCCACTTGGCCAAGCTATGCAAGTAAGCACGGCTAATGGTTTGACTACTGCTTATCGCAGCCAAATTAGGCAACTACAATTAGGCGATATAGTGTTATATAATATTCCCGCTAGTATAGTCCCTAATTTAGCAGGAACCGAGATATTGCTAGGCATGAGCGCGTTAAAACAGTTAGAATTCCACCAACAAGGCAATCAACTTACGCTTATTCAGCACAACTGATATATGCCAACAACCTAACCCATTAAACAGCAAAGACTAAGCCAACTACTATGCAAACCATCACTAAGCAAACCATTACTAAACAATCAGAGTACACAGATTTATTACAAGCCGAAATAGAACGTAACGTCAGCGCTGCGCTGGCCGAAGATTTAGGTTTTTTAACCATGCAACAAGGCGATATTACCGCCTCGCTTATCCCGCCTACGCAACAAGCAAAGGCCACTATTATTACTCGCGAAGACTGCGTTATTTGCGGCACTGCCTTTGTTAATGAAGTTTTTAAACAATTAAGCCAAGACATCAATATTAGCTGGCAAGTAAAAGATGGCGATAAAGTTAGCGCCAATAGCCTGCTATGTACGCTAACAGGCCCGGCCAGAATTTTATTAACCGGTGAGCGCAGTGCACTTAACTTTTTACAATTGTTAAGCGGCACAGCCACGCAAACAGCCCGTTATGTTGCGTTTCTAGAAGGCTTTCACACTCAACTGCTAGACACCCGCAAAACCATACCCGGCCTGCGTTTTAGCCAAAAATATGCGGTAAACTGTGGCGGTGGCACTAACCACCGTTTAGGTTTATTTGATGCTTTTTTAATTAAAGAAAACCATATCGCCGCAGCAGGCTCTATTGCTAATGCCGTGACTACCGCTAAACAAAATTTCCCAGGTAAGCCGGTTGAAGTTGAAACAGAAAACCTAGCTGAATTTAACCAAGCACTCACAGCAGGCGCCGATATTATTATGCTAGATAATTTTAGCTTAGCGGATATCGAACAAGCCGTAGCGCAAAACAAGCAAACTAATAACGGCCAAGCAAAACTTGAAGTTTCAGGCAACATTACCAGCGAGCGCTTAACTGAACTCGCCCAAACCGGCGTAGACTATATTTCAAGCGGCGCGTTAACTAAGCATGTGCAAGCAGTCGATTTGTCGATGCGGCTGGAGATTCTTTAGTGGGGAGTTGTGAGTGATGAATTGTGAGTGACTAGCTTGCTTAGCAAGCAGTAACTAGCAGCGGCGCTGCGGTCACTAGTTCGCTTTGCGAACGGTTACGGGCTTAATGGTAAGTGGTGAGTAACTAGCTTGCTTAGCAAGCAGTAACTAGCAGCGGCGCTGCGGTCACTAGTTCGCTTTGCGAACGGTTACGGGCTTAATGGTAAGTGGTGAGTAACTAGCTTGCTTAGCAAGCAGTAACTAGCAGCTGCGCTGCGGTCACTAGTTCGCTTTGCGAACGGTTACGGGCTTACAGGTAAGCTATAAGTGAACTTTTTTGCAACTAAGCACTCAACACTCACAACTAAACACTCCGCATAGCGGATCAAGTGGTGAATATGCAGTTAACTGGTACAGTGGTATTTTGGCGTGATGATAAAGGTTTTTGTTTTATTGTGCCTAACGGCCACAATGCTAATAGCCAAGACAAGTTATTTTTTCATATCCGCGATTTGCACCTTAGCACTAGCGTAACCAAAAGCACAACTAAGCCCCAATTAACCAAAACAACCAAAATAACCAAAATAACCAGCAAAGACTATAGGCCACAAGTTGGTGACACTCTTAACTTTAGCTTAGGCAAAGACCATAAAGGCCGCACTATCGCCGCCCCTTGGCAACCTAACACTGCTACTTTAACCCAGGCATTAGCTCAACCTTTAGCTAAGCCCGCTGCTGCTAGCCAACCTAATAGCGGCAACACTAAGCCAGCGGCTAAAACTCAAGCCCAGCTTGAAAATATCGACATAGAATACACTAAAGACATAGCGCTGTTTTTTCGGCTAGGTTTTATGGTATTAATTATTATCGCCGTATTATTTGGCACCTTGCCTTATGTGTTGCCTATTTTGTATATAGAAGCCAGCTTATTTACTTTTTGGTTATACCGCGCCGATAAAAAGGCCGCTATGTTACGCCAGCGTGACCGGTTACCCGAGCAAAGCTTACAGCTTTTTAGTTTAATTGGCGGCTGGCCTGGTGCTTATATTGCCCAAAAAAAGTTAAAGCATAAAAGCAGCAAATGGTTATTTCAACGTGAATTTGCTTTAGTTATTTTAGCTAACACTTTGTTGGTTATCTGGTTAATCTCTAGCAATGGCATCGACTTTTTTAGCCAGTTTGCCTTTTTTGCAGGATAAAAGCCGTTGTACTTAGGTTTAAGCAGTCATTTTAGAGTATTGTAACTAGTACTTTACTACTAGCTGCTAGCTAGAATAAATTGTTAACAAAACAATAAAGTTTATTAATAACCAATAACTTAAATATATATTATTTATTTTTTAGTTTAACCCTTGCACCTAGGCTAAAAATACGCAAAATAGACACTAGCCTTATGGCTTTAAAAAACTCAGGAGATTTACCATGAAAAAAGTACAACAAGGTTTTACCTTAATTGAATTAATGATCGTAGTAGCGATTATTGGTATTTTAGCGGCGATTGCTTTACCAGCTTACAAAGACTACACCATTCGCTCAGCAAACACTGGCTGTTTAGGTGAAGCTCGTGCTTATATGGGTGCGGCAGTTGCTAGTTTAGCTAATGGCGAATCGGCTCCAACTTATACACCTCAAGCTTGCGATGGTATCTCTGCAGTACCAACAGTAGCTAACTATACTGGCGAGGATACTATAACATTTACAGTTACTAGTCGTGGCGATAAGGATACTACCTGTAACGCGGCAAGTGCATCTTGTGAATTAGTACCGTAAATATATAGTATTTCAAAAAAAGCCAGCAAAGCTGGCTTTTTTATTGAGTGCATATAAAAGTATATTTTCAGTAACAAATTAACTAAGCTCTAGTCTTAATATCAACCATTACTCTTGAAAGCCTTCATGGGCAGATCCTGAGGGATTCCCACAAACCTTCGGGGTCAGATCCAAGTGTTAATTATCTTGTTTCGGCGATTTGCGGCTTGGGCTAACTCGGCGGTTTAATTGCTGGGCTATTTGTTGTTTAAATCGTTCGCTACCAAGCACCCAACCTTTTTGACTAGCATAGCGAATTTCAGCCAAAACTTTGTCGGCAAAAGCGTGTTCGAATAATGCTCGATACGCTTGTTGCCGTTGCTCATCGGTATCACCTAAAGCAAGATAACATGGATGAGGCTGCCACAGCTGAATAGCTTTACCCAATGCATTGGCATGAAAACTCGACCACGGATAAGCAGCAGGGTGCGTTACCATAGCCGCTCGTACTGGGTTTAATTCTATGTAACGGCTAACAGCCAAAAAATAGTTATCACTTTCTATCAACGTTGCTTTATAGCGCCCTTCCCACAACGTTCCGGTACGGTTATAAGCTTTATTAACATATTGTACATAAAACCGACCTAAAGCCTGCATAAATAAACTAATACTAGTTTCCTGCTCTGGTGTTAGCTGCATATGCACATGGTTTGTCATCAACACAAACGCATGAATTGCAACACCATGTTGGGCTGCGTATAGTTTCACTTTGTCTAAATATACTCGGTAATCGTCAGGCTGAAAAAAGCACACCTGTTTGTTGTTACCACGTTGGATAACGTGTTGTGCCATACCTGAGATATGATAGCGCGGTTGCCTTGCCATTATCCTTCCGAATTTTTATCCTTTAATCAACAATAAATATACACCAAACAGCCTTCGGGGTCAGATCCTAACCTTCGAATGGGCTAATCAGAATCAAAAGTTTTTTTCGAATTGACGACGGTATTTCTTTACCGCATAATGACATCAAGTACGCCATTGGCGCAGCGTCTGGAAATATTTGTGATATTTGTTGAAACAACCATTTTCACCAAACACCTTAAAGCCTTGATACCTGACGATGAATATCGTAAATTTTAACAATTTTTGGTAAATCAGCTAGAAGCTGGAAAAGTAATAAAAGGCAGCGGAGGTTTACGTAAAGTACGCTGGGGTTCTGAAAGTCAGGGCAAAAGCGGTGGAGTCCGAGTAATTTACTATTACGTACAGCCCGACAGCCATATAAGACTTTTGTTAATATACCCAAAGAGCGAACAAACTACTTTAACCGATAAACAACTGAAAATATTAAAAGATATAATCGAGAGGTGGTAGCATGAACGACAACTTGTTTAATGAGCTTCTAGAAAGTGTGCAGCAAATGGATGAAATTGTTCGCGGTGAACGCCAGCCTTGTCGTGAAACCTTTATTGCCGCTATTAAAGTTAAAGAAATACGTCAGCGAACTAATCTAAGCCAAGCTGCTTTTGCTGACCTAATTGATGTTCAGTTGGGTACTTTACGTAATTGGGAACAAGGCCGCAGAGAACCAACCGGCCCAGCAAAAGCATTGTTGCGAGCTATTGAGCGTGACCCTAAACATGTACTTGCAGCACTCAATTAACCTTCGGGGGCAGATCCAAGAAACCTTCGGGGTCAGATCCAAGTGTTAATTATCTTGTTTCGGCGATTTGCGGCTTGGGCTAACCCGGCGGTTTAATTGCTGGGCTATTTGTTGTTTAAACCGTTCGCTACCAAGCACCCAACCTTTTTGGCTGGCATAACAAATTTCGGCTAAAGTCTTGTTAGCAAAACCATGCATAAATTTAAGCAGATGCAGTTTATTAACCAATCGTTAATTGAGTTTGACAACATCCTGCCAAATTGTAAAATGCCCGTCATGTAAATTTACTGTTTATACAGGTAAGTTTTTTATATAAGGCAGCAGGATGTTAAGCAGTCAGTACGATGGTGTAATACTCGAAGACAAATGGGGTAAAACCTACCTGTGCAGTAATTGCCTTTTCGCTTATGCAGACTTAGGCCCCAGCCTAATTAGCGACGTTAAAGATAAAATTTACGGCCGTGCTTTTTTACATGATTTAGAGCCAGCTATTGAGCAGCGGAAAATTTGGGCCAAAATGTACCAGCAAGCCCGCCCTTATCAGCTTAATTTATCTGGCTTAAGTGACTTTGAGTTACGCAACCGGTTAATTGATATTTTCAATAATAATGAAATGTGGATTTGGCAACTCAGCGACGGCTGGGGCCAAGAGCCAGATAACAACGGCATAGGCGACGGCGGCCTAGCCCCAGATGCAGGCAGTACAAGCAATAAAGCCCCAGTAAACAAACCAGCTGCTAAACCACAAGGCGGGGGGGCGAATAAAGATAATCCAACGTCTATTAATACTGCTAGCCATAATGCTAAAACAAACGATGTTAATAAAAGCACTAATAAGCTTGAAAATGCTGCCGCTATTAAACAAACACGCAATACTACACTTGATGCCCATTATGAAAAACTTGCAGAATATGAAGAGCACTACCAACAAAAACTGGATAATGCCATAAAAAATGGCGAGTCTACTCGCCGAATAGGTGCATTTAAAGCAAGGTTAACCGAAGCTAAAGGTGAACGAGCCGCTACTGCCTATATGGAAAAACACTTTAGTAAGCCACCACCTCCTGCACAAATGGAGCTTGGCTTTGGCCCAGGCCCTGGTGTTGACCAAATTTGGGCTAAACGTGATAAAAACGGCAATGTGCTTGAGTATTTTATTGTTGAAGCCAAGGGGCCAGGGGCTAAGTTGCAAAAAACAAGCACCAAAGGCGTGCAAATGTCTGACAGGTGGATTGAATCTAATATGAATTCAATGAAAAACTCAAAGAAGTATCCTGAAAGAAACCAACTCGGGCAAGATTTATTAGATGCTATTGAAGATCAAGAGCCTGTTATTAGAAAACTGGTAATCGAAGCTGTTGAACAAAATAGTAATATGATTGGTGCAAAATTGCAGCCTTTACCTTAGAGAAAAATAATGTTGAAGTTAAATAAATTTGAAGAAGATTATGAACGTGTTTTCAGGCGCGCTCCGAAGGTATTAGCAAAGCGTGAACCTCAGGTTCTCGACTCAACTTTAACACCTTATGACAGGCAACAAGCAACCTTTGTCGTTGCAAGTAAATATATACAATTGGCCTATCTAAATTATTGGCTCGAACACTTCGATGAAGTCAAACCTAACTTACAAAAAGCCGCTCCGTATGCTTTTTTGCGGGGGTTTGATCCTGAATTAAAAACCAGCAATGTTGATTGGACAATTCAACAAGAGCTTAATATTGTTATATTATTTGCTGAATCAGACATCATTAACAAATTAAGTACCACCAGTTGGTGCTTACCAGATGATAATATTATCAACCAAGCGTGTTATTTATACGACCATCTTCTATTAAAAATAGGCACAGGTCAAACACCACCCCTAACCGATATAAGCGATGCCATCACTGAAGCTAAAGCAACCAAAGACAAAGACGTACAGCAATATATTCTGCCATTAATTGAAGCCATAAGTGCGCTTGTTTCAGGTGATAAAGCCTTATGGCAGTCGTCCATAGATAAAGCGGTGGCTTGGCATGCTGATGAATGTAAATTTGGTGATTATAAAGACATGATTGATGGTTTTATTTGTTTAAATGCCCTCACTATGGCAAAGCTAGGCAAAGACCTACATGGCTGGCAATGTGACACTGACTCATTATATCTACCCCTTTTTTTAATTGACTAATTTAACCATTACTTTAACAGTTTATAACGGAATAACGCATGAGCAGTTTAATACACTTATATCTTGTTGATGAAGACGAGTACCCCACTACTTTGTCAGGTGATGATGAAAGTAAATACCAAACCCTGCTTGAAATCACCGAAGAAAATGCCATTCGCTGGCAAAGCATTGAAATGAACATGCGTGGCTTTGAACCAGCGTTGCAATTATGGGATGCCGTTGCGGGTAATAGCCGTATTTTACTGATTGCCAGTTTTAACTTTTATCCGCACAAATTGCTACCACCTGACGCTGACATCAGTGGCAGTTTTGGCTTCTTTCCTGCCGATATGGTGAAAGATTTATATACCGTCATGCAAGAAGAATATAACTTTGATATTGATAGCCAAGAAGGCCAACACATTATCGCTGCAATAGAGCAAGACGGTGTTGATGAAGTTAATCCTGAGGCTTATGAGATTGTACGCGATAAATACTTTGTGACCTTTAGAGACGCCGCTGAGCAAGGTAAATCGATTGTTGTATTAATTGAACAGTAATTGGCCCGCCCTTATCAGCTTAATTTATCTGGCTTAAGTGACTTTGAGTTACGCGACCGGTTAATTGATATTTTCAATAATAATGAAATGTGGATTTGGCAACTCAGCGACGGCTGGGGCCAAGAGCCCGATAACAACGGCATAGGCGACGGCGGCCTAGCCCCTGACGCAGGCAGTACAAGCAATAAAGCCCCAGTAAACAAACCAGCTGCTAAACCACAAGGCGGGGGTGCGAATAAAGATAATCCAACGCCTATTAATACAGCTAACCACGATGCTAAAGCAGAGACTACAAAAGCAACATCAGCAGATGATATTGCAAACGCCCCTGCCGCACGCAAAGCGTTGTATGCCAAGCATGGCATTAAAGTCGGCCCTTACAAAGAGCTACAAAAAATCACCAAGCCGGGTTATCAGCGTGAGCATTTTATACCGCATAGCTGTTTTATGGTGCGCTCGGTGGCCAGTGGCGAGAGCCGTGCTAATGTGCCTACTGGTGCGGCCTTTGGTTCTTATAATGAAGCCGATGCCATTACTTACTTTGTGTTTGATGACCAAAGTAAAGGTACAGAGCACCGCTATCTCACTGACGTTGAAAAAAACTATGCCAAATCACTGAATGATGCTGGCGAGTACGCGACAGTGAATCAATGGTTAGACCATATGGAGCACGAAACCGCAACATCCTTATGTATGGACACCATAGAGCGCTCACCGGGCGTATATGAAGCGCGTGTACCAGACGACGAAGCAAAACTGGTGGCTAAGGCCATACGGATTGACACAGAAAACTACTTGGACAGTGCTGGTGTAGATAAAAATGCACCGCTATCTAATCTGGTGGGTGGTGGTGATGTGCCGCAGATTGATCAAGATAAAGATAAAGAAGAATTCCGTTTAATATAGGTTTGGCAAATGAGCAACACAGATAAATACGAAATTGTGCATGTGATTGATCTAACAGGTACTGGCGAATCCGATTTTGCGTTAATTACCTATTACAATGAGGCATCGTCACTGGAAGCTGTTGGCTCCGTTCAACATTTAGTAGATGTTGATGGTAAAACACGTTCCAGAACTTATCTCGGCGCTAACTTCCAGCTAAACGCAATGTGGATATCCGACAGCGGTAATTTATGGGTAGTTGATGATCAAGGCGATGTGTTTACTACTGCTAAGGTCAGCTTTAGCCAGCCGCCTTATCGTTTATTAAAGTATAATGCCGGTAGTTTTGATATTGACTGGCAAGTAACTGAAGCCTTTAAAGGCCAACTAAACGGTATTTGGGGCACAACCGACAACGATGTGTGGGTAACTTCCTTTAAAGGACCTGCCTTACACTGGAATGGCAAAGACTGGACCGAGTACACCCTGCCGCAAGCACCTAACGCCATTGATGGCTCTGCCAGCGATGATATATACATTGTTGGTTATCATGGCAATATTCACCATTTTGACGGTAACCATTGGCGCAAAGTAACACTGCCTGCCAACATTCCACAGCAAGATGCCTTTACTGATGTAAAAGTGGTATCAAAGCACCTGGTTTACATTACAGGGCGCAGCGGTTGCCTGTTGGTTGGTAATGCCGCCGACGGGTTTAAAGATATTGGTTCGCCTAAGTACAGTTGGTATGGTGTAGGCACTTTGGCTGAACGGGTATTTTTAGCTGGTGGTGAGGCTGGCATATTTGAATTAATTGATACTCAAGTCGTCCAGTTGACAGCTAATGGCCAGCCGGTAGGCGTATTTGAAACACCAAACGCCATTAACTTTATACCTGCTGAGCAGCAACCTAACCCATGGTTTGTCAGGTATGAACCTGGTGCAGCCCGCGAATGGACAAAGGTAAATACGTGATAAACCTCACTTACCTTGTTATTACAGCTACACAGGTCCAAACCGAACTGAAGCTATGGCAACAGCAGGGTAAAAAACCTGCTGTCGTTGATTAAACTGCAGTATTGTGAGCAAGGCTATTACTTATTAGTTCCCGGCTACCGCTGCAATAATTGGTATCGGCTGAGTAACCGGCACTACACCAGCCAGCAAGCCGCATTAGCGGCTTACGGAAAATTGTTGGACTCATTGAGTGACGGGTTAAACGGTGAGGCTTCGCAACTAAAAGTTACAGCGTAGTTAAGTTACGTGATGCACTGCTTGAAATCTTCGCTGCTGATGAAATGCGCGTATGGCAACTCAGCGACGGCTGGGGCGCGCCGCCAGAAGACAACGGTATAGGCGAAGGTGGTTTAGCGCCAGAGGCAAGCAGCAATGCTGTCTCTGCCCCGTCAGCAAAAAAGCGATTAAACCCAGCGGTGGCGTAACGCCGGCAGCTAGCAGTAACGCCACAACAGCAGCGCATAGCAGTACAGATCCGTCAGCTAGTTCCGCGCCAGCAACGCAAAGTGTCACCGAGCGCTTTGGTGACAACGAAGCAGTATGGGTAATAGATGAGCAAGGCCGTCCGCTATCGGTAACTGCCACGTTAACCAGCACCTATAGTGAAGCCCGCACATCACAGGAAAAGCAGCATCAACGCACTGTAGGTGGTGATGCCCGCTTAAGCTCAGACGATGGCGGCCATATTATCGGCCACCGTTTTATGAGCGACCAGGGCTTAAAGAACCTGTTTCCGCAAGATGCTAACTTAAACCGCGGTGCCTATAAATCGATGGAAAATGAGTGGGAAGACTGGACCAAAGAGGGCTATGAGGTCCGGTTAACGGTAGAATTAGATCCGCCCGGCGCTGAACGACCAGATAACATTATTGCCGAGTATCAGGTTTTTGATAAGGTCACTGGTGCAAGAGTCTTTAAGCGTGATCACGAATTTAATAATCAACAAGGTGAGGCATTTAAGCGAGTTGCCCGCAAAGATATGCAGAACTATAGAGGTTAACGATGAAGATTGATCCAAAATATATTCAGGAGTTGGGGAAGTT
This sequence comes from Rheinheimera sp. MMS21-TC3, assembly GCF_032229285.1. NCBI lineage: Bacteria > Pseudomonadati > Pseudomonadota > Gammaproteobacteria > Chromatiales > Chromatiaceae > Rheinheimera > Rheinheimera sp. MMS21-TC3. The sequence goes on along the minus strand of NZ_CP135084.1, from coordinate 1,014,211 downwards.
AGTACTGCGTTGCAAAGATGTTATCGCAGAACATAATTGGGATTTGCTGGCCTTTGTATTTGATATTGCTGATGGCCATATGGCCAATTCAGGCTTTATCTATATTGGTGATGAAGTTATTCCAGCATCCGCGAGAATACAAGAAGACAAAATGGCTTTAAGCAACAAAATCCGCGAGTTTCAACAAGCAATATTTGAAGCTTGCGGTCATAAATTTGTGCAACTACTTATTCAAATGAACTCAGCCGGTAAAATTCATATCGACTTCGAGTTTGATAACCCCAAGCGCTGGAATATGGGCCCGGCCAATTACCACGCTATGCGCGAACAACTGCGCCCAGTATTTGTTTAATCGGATTTAATTACAACCCGCTACCCGTTTCCGGTTCAGCGCCTTTTGAAGTTTCTTTGTCTCGCTTTAGTGACGATGCGTCACTAAAGTCTTTCATTTATTTATCTACTCAGCGACGGCTGGGGCCAAAAAACCGATAACAACGGCATAGGCGACGGCGGCCTAGCCCCTGACGCAGGCAACACAAGCAATAAAGCCCCAGTAAACAAACCAGCTGCTAAACCAAAAGGCGGCACCACGGCAGCAGCTGAAAACGCCCCAGCGAAAGCGCAAGAGCATGAAGCAAAACCAGATAAATCAAAAAAAACCAATATCAACCCAGAATCCTTAGAAGATTGTGAAGCTTTGCTAAAAATAGCCGCAGAAAATTTAGCAAAGAACGGTTATGTCCCCAAATATAGTAATGATGAGCTTCATGCAATGGCCGCAGCAGGTACACTTCCCAAAGATCGTTTTTTAGTAAGATTTAGTCCTTCAGCGAGGACGCCTGATGCACCGATTGGTCATCAACGCCCCTCTGGTAGACATCCTCTTTGGATGTCTACTTTTGATATGATTGAACGAGCAGATACCGACCCTGAGCTAATTGCAGATGTATTCGGTACAAAGTATGATCCGAAAAAAGAATATTCGCTTTATATTATTGACCGCGGAGAGAATTATTTAGTTGATGGTTCAGATACATTTGTGCCTACTTTTGAAAACATGAAGTCAAAACTCAAAAGTGAATTTACTGGTGATATACAACCTGAATTGATTGATGAAGTAATGACTCCTGAATATGCTGATGAGTTCAGGGTGCATTGGGATGACTTCAATAATGATTTAGCAGCTAATGGTAAAAGCTGGCAAAAATCGTTTGATGAGGATGAAGCTGTAAAGTATGCAGCTATTCACTTCTCTGATCCCAAGCAGCAAGAAATGTTTATTGCAAGACAAAAAATATTATCTGAAATAGGTGCTTGGGAGATTTTTACTGGTAATGGGCTGACTGAACGTTATAGTCAAAAAGGCACAGCTGGTGCATTAGAGGTTTTAGAAATTCAACATAGCCCTGAATCTCTTAAAACATTAGAATCACAACGAGTAGTGAAGACATTAAAGCTAAAAGGTAAGTGTTAAACCTATGAAAAAAATAAATCTGTTAAATACTGATTCAAATAAAGCTGATTTTAAGCTTTTAGAAAACATTACGCTTGACGATAAAGGTAATGATGAAGTTAGTTGCTTTGCAAATAATAATTTACTTGTTATTTACGAGATAAGCCGTGGGAAAAATTACAATACAGAGGACCAAACCGAGTTACCGCTTTCTGCGTTACAATGGATTAAAGACACTATAGTAGATGGCTTTTGGCGCTTACCCTCGCAAGGTGGTTTGCCTAAAAACCAACATACTTGTATGGCAAAATTTGCTGGCGAAGAACTCTTAATCGGTCGCAGTATGAATGCGGGTGAGTATGGCAAAGCAGGGTTTAAAATTGTCAATAAATCGAGAAGTTCACATATTTTAGCATCACAACCTCAAACTTATCAAATAACAGATGAACGAGTAGAAAGCGTTCTACTGCCATTATTGAGTAAATTAGGTGTTAATTAGTATTAACGTAGAGCCAGATTTTAAAAAGCAGTTTTTACTGCGATTATTCTCTTCAATAATGTATTCCGTGCAACTTTCTGAGCATTTTATTCAGCTTATTGATAACCGCTTATTAAGGTTAGAACGCTATAAAGCATTACCTTATAAGCTCACAACTGAAGCAAAATCAATTCAATGAAACCTTCGAGGCTTAACCAATTGTTAATCATCTCCATTCGTCGATTTACAGCATGGGCTAACTTGGCGATTTAAATACTAGGTTATTTGTTATTTAAACCGCTCATCAATTTGCTTTTAAACTCTTACATCCAGCACAAGTTTTTTAGCAAATAGCTTAAAGAATATTACTTAATAGCTTGTTTAAACTGTAGTGAACAGCTTTTTATTTCTGTTAAAGAGACATCAATTTCTTTGCCAGCTGTCTTACCTAACCTAACGTTAAAACTTGAATTAACGGCTATTAATGGCATAATCAATTAATCTTCCTAATATAAAAAATAACAATAGGAACTTTTCCTTTAATGGCAGTTACAGCAACCTCTACTTTATTAAAACGCTTAAGTCAACTTGGCTTGGTTGATTCTGATCAGACCCTAAAAGTGATTACTGAAAAAGGCAGTCAATATAAAAACTTGCCCGAGCTGCTAATTACCGAAAAGCTAATTAGTAGTGAGATGCTAGCCAATGCTGCGGCTAAAATAAGTTTAACTACTCAGTTTGATTTAACCCATTATGACAGCAGCATGGTGCCAGAAGATTTGCGCAACGAAAAGCTAGTGCGCAAAACCCATATGTTACCGCTAGGTAAACGCGGTCGCAGTATGTTTTTAGCTGTAGTAGACCCTACTGATATTCAAACCATTGAAGATTGCGAATTTAATACTGGCCTAAACGCTGAAGTGGTTGTAGTAGATTACAGCCAATTAACTAAATTAATTGATACCGTTTTTGATAACAGTTTTGGCCAAGAGTATGGCCATACCGAGTGGGATTTAGGCTCTTTAGGCATTGAAGATAAAGCAGACGATGATGCCAGCATGGTAGTGGACGCTGAAGATCAGCCCATTATTGCTTTTATTAATAAAATGCTCCATGACGCTATTCGCAAGGGCGCCTCGGATTTACACTTTGAACCTTATGAAAAAACCTACCGCATTCGGTTTCGTATAGACGGTATTTTAAATGAAGTGGCCAGCCCACCTGTTGAACTAGCCACTAGGCTATCGGCACGGTTAAAGGTAATGTCGCGCTTAGATATTGCCGAAAAAAGGGTACCGCAAGATGGCCGCATAAAGTTAAAAATTTCTGCTAAAAAATCCATAGACTTTCGGGTTAGTACCTTGCCTACTATTTGGGGTGAAAAAATAGTAATGCGGATCCTCGACTCCGACAGCGCTATGTTAGGCATAGATGTGTTAGGCTACGAGCCAGAGCAAAAACAGCTGTACTTAAATGCTTTAAAGCAACCGCAAGGCATGATTTTAGTAACAGGCCCTACTGGCTCGGGTAAAACGGTATCACTTTATACCGGCTTGGCCATTTTAAATACTGAGCAAACTAATATTTCTACTGCTGAAGATCCTGTAGAGATTAACTTAGCTGGCATTAACCAAGTGCAAGTTAACCCACGCGCAGGTTTAACCTTTTCATCGGCTTTAAAATCTTTTTTACGCCAAGACCCCGACGTAGTTATGGTGGGTGAGGTGCGAGACTTAGAAACCGCCGAAATAGCCATTAAAGCGGCGCAAACCGGTCACTTGGTATTGTCTACTTTGCACACTAATTCGGCACCAGAAACCTTAACCAGACTGCTTAATATGGGCGTACCCTCTTATAACGTGGCCAGTTCAGTATCCCTAATTATTGCCCAGCGCTTAGCGCGCCGGCTATGCAGCCATTGTAAAATTCCCGAGCAACTGCCAGAGGCAGAATTATTAAAGCAAGGTTTTACCCCAGAGCAACTAAGTAGTATAACTATTTATAAACCTGTTGGTTGTGATAACTGCACTAGTGGCTATAAAGGCCGAGTCGGTATTTATGAAGTTATGCCAGTTAGCGCTAAAATGGCCGACATTATAATGCAAGGCGGTAATTCGTTAGATATTAGCAACCAAGCCCAACTAGAAGGCGTTAACAATTTACGCCAGTCGGGCTTAATTAAAGCCGCTGCTGGCTTAACTAGCTTAGCGGAAGTAAACCGAGTGACTCAAGGCTAAGCTAAGTGCTAAGTGTTAAGTGTTAAGTTTTAAGTTTTAAGTTTTAAGTTTTAAGTTTTAAGTTTAACTTAGCTTTAGTTAAGCATAATAAAATATTAGCTAATATGGTATTTTAGCTATTTGCTTAGGCAAAAGCTGTAAGCAGCATGATGACAACAGGGATTAACTATGACTCAGGCCAATAACCTAAAAATAAAACAGCTTGATATCTATAATTACAAAGGGGTTAACCGCCGCGGTACTAAGGTTAGCGGTGAGTTAAAAGGCGCTAATATTGCTGAGGTTAAAGCCTTATTGCGCCAGCAAGGTATTACCCCCTCTGGGGTTAAGAAAAAACCGCGCTCATTATTTGGCGAAGGCAAAAAAATAACTGCTGCCGATATCGCTTTAGTGACCCGGCAAATTGCCACTATGCTAGGCGCTGGTGTGCCTTTAGTGCAGTCGGTCGATTTAATTGCTAGTGGCTCAGACCATAAAAACTTAGGCGCTTTAATGCAAAAGATTTCGGTTAAGCTGCAAGCTGGTATACCACTGTCTGAGGTATTACGCGAGCACCCTAAGTATTTTGATGAGTTATATTGTGACTTAGTTAAATCGGGCGAGGCATCAGGTGCTTTAGATAGCATTTTTGACCGTATTGCTATTTATAAAGAAAAGGCCGAAGCCTTAAAGTCAAAAATTAAAAAAGCCATGTTTTACCCTGCGGCTGTACTCATTATAGCCGGTATTGTTAGCTCTATTTTATTAATTTTTGTAGTACCGCAATTTGCCGAAATTTTTGCTGGCTTTGGCGCTGAGCTGCCGGCCTTTACTCAGCTAGTGGTAAAATTGTCAGAACTAATGCAAGCCTATTGGTGGGTAGTGCTGTTTGGCTTAATTGGTTTTGGTTACTTAGTTAAAAAAACCTATGGCAGCAATTTAAGGTTTAGAACCTGGATGGATGGCTTAATAATAAAAGCCCCAGTAATAGGCGATATTTTAAATAAAGCCGCTGTGGCCCGTTATGCCCGCACTTTATCTACTACTTTTGCCGCTGGTGTGCCTTTAATAGAAGCCTTAGAGTCTGCCGCTGGTGCCTCGGGTAATGAAGTGTATAAAAATTCTATTATGTATATTCGCGAAGAAGTATCCTCAGGTAACCCTATGTACATTGCTATGAAGCAGACTAAGCGCTTCCCGGAAATGGTAGTGCAAATGGTGTCTATAGGTGAAGAGACCGGTGCTTTAGACAGCATGCTATCTAAAGTGGCTAATATTTATGAGCAAGAAGTAGATGATGCCGTAGATGGCTTAACCGCCCTATTAGAGCCAATGATAATGGCGGTATTAGGTGTAGTAATAGGCGGCCTTATTATTGCTATGTACTTACCTATCTTTGCTATGGGTTCAATAGTGTAATGGCAGAGCTAAGCTTAGTGCTGCAACAAGAGCCCGTGCTGTTTATTATTCTAGTTGGCCTAATTAGCTTAATAGTAGGCAGCTTTTTAAATGTGCTAATTTATCGTTTACCCAAAATGATGGAGCTAGACTGGCAAGCTGAGTATAAAGCCTATTTTACCCAACCTGCTGCTGATGATACTAGTACTGGTGCTGACACTGATGAAGCTAGCTTTAATTTAGCCGTACCGCGCTCATGCTGCCCTAATTGCCAAACGCCGATTAAAGCTTATGACAATATTCCTATTGTAAGTTGGCTATTACTTAAGGCTAAATGCCGCAGCTGTAAAGCGCCTATTAGTAGCCGTTATCCGCTTATTGAGGGCTTAACAGCAGTTATGGCCATGTTGGTAGCCTGGCAACTAGGCTTTGGCTTAACTGCTATGCTGTTGATAGTGCTTACTTGGGGCCTAATTGCCTTAAGCTTTATTGATATTGATAAAATGCTCCTGCCCGATCAGCTAACTTTGCCTTTACTGTGGTTAGTACTGCTATTTAGCCTTAGCGACTCAGCTTTGGTTAGCCCAAGCCAAGCCATTATAGGTGCAGCTGCAGGTTATTTAAGCTTATGGTCGGTGTATTGGCTGTTTAAATTATTAACCGGTAAAGAAGGTATGGGCTATGGCGACTTTAAATTACTGGCTATCTTTGGCGCCCTGTTAGGATGGCAGCAATTACCCTTAATTATTTTACTATCTTCCTTGGTTGGTGCTGTAGTGGGCATAACCTTACTTAGCATTCAGGGTAAAGATAAAACTACCCCTATCCCCTTTGGCCCTTATATAGCAGCAGCGGGCTGGATTGCCATGCTGTGGGGCGAGCAAATAAGCCAAATATATTTAAATTATATTGGGGTTTATTAATGCTTAGTGGTGAGGATTGAATGTTTAGTGGTGAGTTGTGAGTCAATTTATAGTTGGTCTAACCGGTGGTATAGGTTGTGGTAAAACCACTGTTACTAAATTATTTGCCAATTTAGGTGTGCAGCATGTTGATGCTGATGTAATAGCCCGCAACTTAGTTCAACCCGGCACTAAATGTTTAGCGGCTATAACAGCTAAATTTGGTCAGTCAATATTACAAGCTGATGGCAGTTTAAACCGAGCCGCACTTAGACAACTAGTTTTTACTGATAGCGCCGCTAAAGCTTGGTTAGAGCAACTACTACACCCTGCCATTCGCCAGCAATTGTTAACCGAATTAGCTAGTTGCAATTCAGCTTATGCCTTGTTAGTTGCGCCTTTATTGCTTGAAAACAACTTGCAACCTTATTGTCAGCGGATATTAGTGATTGATTTACCAGAAAGCCTGCAAATAAGCCGAACTTTAGCTCGGGATCAGGTGTCAGAGCAACAAGTGGCAGCAATAATGGCAGCGCAGTTACCCAGGCAACAACGCTTAGCCCAAGCCAATGATATAATACATAACCATAGCAACCTAGAGGCATTAGTGCCCCAAGTGCAAGCCTTACATCAACGCTATTTACAACTTGCCGCTAAAGGCAATTCAGGCTAACCAATAGGAATGGCATGACAGAGCTGATTTATGAACACCCCTTAAATGAAAAAGTACGAACTTACTTGCGGGTAGAGCATTTATTTAATCAGCTGCAACAATTACTCAGTTTAGACAGCGAATGGCAACAACAAGCTTTTTTTAATAACCTGTTTAATTTAATTGAAATTCTCGACCGTAACGACATTAGGCCAGACTTAATAAAAGACGTAGAGCGCTGCGAGGCAGCCTTAGTTGCTTGGTCTAGCCACCCTTCGGTATCGGACGATAAATTACAAACGATGCTGCAACAGGCCGTTAAACTACAAAGCGACTTACTGCGTAGCACTAAGTTTATTGCTAGCATTAAACAAGATCCTTTTTTAGCCCCATTGCGCCAAAGGTTTTCTATCCCAGGTGGCAGCTGTTATTTTGATATGCCGCAACTGCAATATTGGCTGCATTTAGAGCTAAGCTATCGGCAAAAAGTGGCTAAATCTTGGTATCAACAGCTAAGCTTAGTCCAGCAAGCTATAGATTTTGTTTTAAGCTTTATCCGCGAACGCGGCCACTTTGAAGCCCTTACCGCTGATAATGGTTTTTACCAAAGTAACACTGATAAATACGAGTTACTGCGCTTAAGCTACCCAATTAATGCCGGTGTTTACCCCACTATTAGCGGCAACAAATACCGTTACGCTATCCGCTTTATGCAACTTTGCGATCAAAGCGGCCGCAGCAACAGCAGTGATAACCAAGCTTTTAAACTTGCGTGCTGCTAAAAAATCGTTATCCTGCCAGTTTAGAGTTCATTATTAGCCTTAGGCTTAACTAGGATAAAATTCAATTATGGTAACTAAAGTTAATTGTCCAACTTGTAAAGCAGAAGTTGTTTGGTCAACTGAGTCTGAGTTTAGGCCGTTTTGTTGTAAGCGCTGTAAGTTGATTGATTTAGGCGATTGGGCGGCGGAGAATCATCGTATTCCTGATAAGTCGCCTATAGATGCGGCACTGTCAGAGCAGTACTTAGACGAGTTAGAGCAAGAGTTTATTGCTCAGGATAATGATTTTTTTAACAGTTAGCACACCATTGACACAAGGGTGTTACATTTTTACCTCTATTATGCTACTCTTTTGTTTTCGAAGCAAAGGAATGTATTAAATGAAATGCCCAACAATTATTGATCTCCAGCTAAGCCAAAGTAGTTTAAGTGCTATTCAAGAAATTGAACGATTAGCTGAGCTTGAGCTGAGCTTGAAAAGCTAGGTACTAAAGTACTTCTTTTAGGTCATTTATGGTCTATTTTTGGTGGCTCTGCTAGAAAAGGTGCCTCAGGATCTGGTCTTCCACAATTCGATAAAGGATTAGCTTTTAATATAGCATCTTCTGATTTATCACAATCAGGATATGCTATTTATTCAGCTAATTGGGATATATTTTTTAGTTCTATTCATAGCCAAAATGCGATTAAAAGGCGCCAAATTGAAAAGGTTGCTCTTAAATTAGTATTACAAAACACAGTAAGCTCTAAAGAATATCAATTTTGGAAAGCGATTTATGAAGGATGCCATTTTGAGTAAATTGTTATTAGTTTTAATTTTAATATCTGGAACTGCAAAAAGTATTACTCTAGAAAGTGCTATGCAATATAGTCAATCTAAATTTAATCAATATGAAGAAACACTACAGAAGTGTATGGAAAGTAGAAATTCTGAAATCACATTGACGGTAGATGAAAGAAAATTACTTTCTAATATATCCTATACCCCTTTCATTATTCTATATCTTGAAGATAGAGCGTTTCAACTTTGTGCATTAGAAGAAAAGTCCGTTTATATTGAATCACTTATATTACTTGAAAACTTAAATAAAGATAAATTCAATAAAGAAGTTGTTAAATATCTTCAAAATCACAAATTAAATAATTTTAATGCAACAGACTTGGAAATTAAAATTAATTATTCCCAATTACCTAGTGAAACAAGACAAAAATTAGAAAAAATCCAAACATTGCAAATACCATTTAATGGGCTCGCATTAAAAGAGTTGGTATGGCCAAATAATTAAATAAAATTCAATAGTCCTATTATTAGTAATACGCCTTAAAATCTAATATAGATATTTAAACTTTCTAGCTTTTACTACTTAAAGTGTTTTTTTAAGGTATATAAAAAATAGCTATTGAATTTATAGTTTTGAGTTAGAAAGAAGCAAATATAACTTATCCGCTAATAAATGAAGTAGTTATTAATAATAACCTAAAAATGAATAATCTATTTACCTAAACTGCTGTTGTAGCTTGTTAACTATGGGTTGATTGGCCTCGGGGAACTTAAGCTGTGACAGCTTAGCAAAGCTAACCCACTGCAATGGCTGGCCTTCTACTCCTTGCGGGCTGCCGCTAAAGTCTGTAACTAAGTAGATGTCTAGTAACACATCGCGCTCAGGGTAGCTAAACGCCTGCTGCATAAAAGGTTCGGCATTAATAATGTCTATGGCTAACTCTTCTTTTAACTCTCGCGCTAGGGCTTGGTAGACGGTTTCACCCGCTTCTACTTTGCCACCAGGAAACTCCCATTTGCCACCTTGATGCTGCTGCTTACTGCGCAAGCTTAAAAGTACTTGGTTATTTTGAATAATAACGCCTACTGCAACATGCAGTTGTTTTGCGGCTAAAACAACAGAGCCAGCTTGCGCTGACTCTGTATTTGCTTTGCTATTGCTTGCCATCTTTACACTAACTTACCATGGCATTGCTTATACTTTTTACCTGAACCACAAGGGCAAGGATCGTTACGGCCTACTTTTACGCCATCGCGGATCATTGGCTGTGGATTTTTAGCTTCAGTAGCATTTTCTGGCAGCTCGGCGCCTAACTGCTCAGCTTCAGCATGCTCATAGCTGTGCGGCACGGCATCGGCTTTACGTCTTTGTTCTTCAACCGTTTCTACGTCTTCAGCAGCTTGTACTTGAACTCGAGCCAGCACACCCACCACATCTATTTTCAGGTTTTCTAGCATAGCCGAAAATAACTCAAAGGCTTCACGCTTATATTCTTGCTTAGGATTTTTTTGGGCATAACCACGTAGGTTGATCCCTTGGCGTAAGTGATCCATAGCCGCTAGATGTTCTTTCCAGTGCGTGTCTAGGCTTTGCAACATAATGGCTTTTTCAAACTGACGCAAAACATCGGCACCCACCATTTGCTCTTTTAGCTGATAAGCGTTTTCTACTTCTTGCTGAATACGCTCACGCAATTTTTCTTCAAATAGCTTTTTATCATCGGCTAACCACTGCGCTATAGGTAAATTTAACGCAAAGTCAGCTTTTAAACGCTGCTCTAATCCTGGAATATCCCACATTTCGTCTAAAGACTCTGGCGGAATATATTGGCTAATTAAATCTTCAACTACATCACCACGAATAACAGTAATAGTTTCACTAATATCTGTAGCGTCTAATAACTCATTACGTTGCTCATATACCACTTTACGTTGGTCGTTAGCTACGTCATCGAATTCTAGTAATTGCTTACGAATATCAAAGTTACGGGCTTCCACTTTACGCTGAGCGTTTTCAATGGCACGACTGACCCAAGGGTGCTCTATGGCTTCGCCTTTTTCCATACCTAAACGGCGCATCATAGCGGCCATTCTATCAGAAGCGAAAATGCGCATTAGCGAATCTTCTAGCGATAGATAAAAGCGGCTTGACCCTTTATCACCTTGACGACCAGAGCGACCACGTAATTGGTTATCGATACGGCGTGACTCATGACGCTCGGTACCAATAATATGTAAACCACCTGACTCGACAACTGCATCGTGACGTACTTTCCAGTCCGCTTTCACTTTGGCTATTTGCTCTTCAGTTGGCTCAGTTAAACCGGCTAATTCAGCTTGTAAGCTACCACCTAATACAATATCAGTACCACGACCTGCCATGTTAGTTGCAATAGTGACATGGCCTGGCCGACCGGCATTAGCAATAATTTCAGCTTCGTTAGCATGAAACTTAGCGTTTAACACTTTATGGGTAATTTTAGCTTTGTTAAGCAGTTCAGATAGGTATTCTGAGCTTTCTATAGAAGCTGTACCGACTAAAACTGGGCGATTAGCTTGTTGCTTTTTAATAATATCAGCAATAATTGCTTGGTATTTATCTTCTGCCGTTAAATAAACTAAGTCGGCCATATCATTGCGTACCATAGGCCGGTTAGTAGGTACTACTATTGTTTCTAAACCATAGATTTGTTGAAACTCAAAAGCCTCAGTATCTGCTGTACCCGTCATACCTGACAGTTTGTTATACAACCGGAAGTAGTTTTGAAAGGTGATAGAGGCTAAGGTTTGGTTTTCATTTTGGATATGCACGCCTTCTTTAGCTTCTACCGCTTGGTGTAAGCCCTCAGACCAGCGACGACCTTCCATAGTACGGCCAGTATGCTCATCTACTATAACGATTTCACCGTCTTTTATTACATAGTCAACATCGCGTTTAAATAGTTGATGGGCACGCAGCGCAGCATAAACGTGGTGCAACAAGGTGATATTGGCAGCAGAAAACAAGGTATCATGCTCGCCAATCATGCCAGCTTCACGCAGCATGTCTTCGACTTTAATTTGCCCTTGCTCGGTTAAATATACTTGGCGGGCTTTTTCGTCTAAGGTGAAATGGCCATCACCATGCTTACCTTCTTCGTCTTCTTCATCTTGCTTAATCAGTTGCGGCACTAAGGTATCAATTTTTTGATATAACTCTGAGCTATCTTCAGCTGGGCCAGAAATAATTAGTGGCGTACGAGCTTCATCTATTAAAATAGAGTCAACTTCGTCAATAATGGCATAGGCTTGATCGCGCTGTACCCTATCATCTGGCGAGAACGCCATATTGTCACGTAAGTAGTCAAAACCAAATTCGTTGTTAGTACCATAAGTAATATCAGCAGCATAAGCTTTATGCTTATCTGCATGTGACATACCCGGTACGTTTACACCCACTGTCATGCCTAAAAAGCGAAATAAAGGCTCGTTAGTTTCAGCATCACGTCGGGCTAAGTAATCGTTAACCGTAATAACATGAACGCTGCCACCACTTAAGGCATTAAGATAAGCAGGCAAGGTAGCGGTTAAAGTTTTACCTTCACCAGTGCGCATTTCAGATATTTTACCCTGATGCAGCACCATGCCGCCTATTAATTGCACATCAAAATGGCGCATGCCAAAAACCCGTACGCTAGCTTCACGCACAGTGGCAAAGGCTTCATTTAAGATGTCATCTAGGCTAGCCCCGTCTTTAATTTTTTGTTTAAAGTAGGCGGTTTTTGCCTGTAGCTGCTCATCAGTTAAGGCTTGATATTCAGCCTCTAGCGCATTGATTTGCTGTACTTGTTTTTGTAATTTCTTTAAGAAGCGGTCGTTGCGGCTACCAACTAATTTGGTGAAAAGTTTTCCAAACATTATCCAGTTACCATATTAAGTTAAAACTGCAGTGCAGCCCTGGCTAGCTCATGCACACCAGTATTTTTAAGTGAATTTTTCACCATATTACGCTAGATATGGTGTTTAACGCTAAAACTTTCAAGAGTCTATTTAGATTCTGTGAAAAAATACAGAAACTGATACACTAGTGTAGCGATTAAATTACGTTGAGCGCTTTAAAGCCATGGTACGTTTTACTGAAAAACCAAAGGATATCAATAAGGTATTAGCCCATAGCTCGCTAGCAACCCAACAGCAGCAGGTTAAACTGATGCAACAGCTAAATACGGTATTAGCACAAGTATTACAGCTTGAGCAGCTTAGCTTTTGCCGAGTAACCACTATTCGTGACGGTAGAGCCATAATATTATGTAGCTCGCCGACTTGGCTTACTCGACTTAAAATGCAGCGCGACGCTATTCTAGACAATTTTCGCAAGAAAATCTTGCCTGATTTAGCAGGGATTGAAATTGAAGCTTCGCCAACAGGGCAAACTCGACAGTTTAAGGTTGAAATTGCTCAGCCTACTCTAGTGCAGCACAGCTTATCTAAGCAAGCTGCTGAGGCGTTATTGGCAGTAGCGGAAGGCGCAGATGGTAAGCTAAAACAAGCCTTACTAAATTTAGCTAATAATAGAACCAAGTAACGGCTTACTAGATACAAAAAAGTCAGTTAAGGCTGTGGCTTTAACTGACTTAATAAAGAGAGTTAGTTTAAACTTTTGCTTAAGCTAGTTGTGGTGCTAAATATGAAATTGGCATCTCTTCTTTATGCTCGAAGGTAACAAATTCCCAGTTTTCTTGATGAGCTAAAACTTCACATAGCAATTGGTTATTTAAAGCATGGCCAGTTTTAAAACTGCTAAATTCGCCTAAAATGCTATGACCTGCCATATATAAGTCACCTACAGCATCAAGTATTTTATGCTTAATAAATTCATCTTCATAACGTAAGCCATCTTGATTTAATACTCGGTATTCATCTAAAACTACCGCATTATCAAAACTGCCGCCTAAAGCTAAATTATTAGCGCGTAAATATTCTACTTCATGCAAGAAACCAAAAGTACGGGCACGGCTTATATCTTTAATAAAGCCAGCAGCTGAAAAGTCTAGTTGCATATGCTGCACGGTTTCGGAGATCACAGGGTGATCAAAATCAATGGCGAAATCAATTTTAAAACCGTGATAAGGCTTAAACTCTGCCCATTTATCACCGTCTTCTACTCGCACTGCTTTTTTAATCCGAATAAACTTTTTAGCTAAACGCTGCTCGGTGACACCGGCTTCAAGTAGCAAGTAAACAAAAGGATTAGCACTGCCGTCCATTATTGGAATTTCTTCCGAATCAACTTCAATAACTAAGTTATCTATGCCCAATCCCGCTACTGCTGCCATTAAATGCTCAGTAGTAGACAAACGGACGCCGTTTTCATTAATTAAACAGGTACACATCACCGTATCACCTACCAGTTCTGGTGACACTTTAAAGTCAACTATAGGGTTTAGATCTACACGGCGAAACACAATTCCTGTGTTATCAGGCGCAGGCCGGAGAGTAAGCGTAACCTTCTCGCCTTTGTGTAACCCAACCCCAATAGAGCTGACAATTTTACTAATTGTACGTTGTTTAGTCATAATTTAGCCCTACTCAAAAATTAAGCACCCTTAACCAAAACGGCGGCGAAGCATAGCATAACTTGGCCATTTTACCAAATTCTAATGAACAACCGCTTAATAGCAGTACAGTTTTACCTGCACAGCCTAAGCTGTTAGCGCTCATAACTCACACTAAGCACTCAACACTATCAATTAGTCTGCTTGTTTACGCAAAAATGCTGGAATATCAAAAATATCTATATTCGTTTTGCTTTCTGCTTGTGCCTTAGCTGTTGGTTGCTGCTGAGTATTCACATGGCTATGGGCTTGCGTTTGCACTTGCTGCTGCTCAACACGTACCGTTTGCGTTTCTGACTGCAAGGCATTACCACCAGCAGTACCATACACAGGACGGCTAGTTTCAAGCTGACGGCTACTTTGCACTAAGCTAATATCAGGGCGACGCTCTGCACCAATACCGGTAGCTACTACAGTTACCCGCAACTCATCGGCCATCTCGGTATCAATTACCGCACCTACAACAACAGTCGCATTTTCTGAAGCAAAGGCTTTAACGGCATTACCAACGATTTCGAATTCTTCAATACTAATATCTAGGCCAGCAGTAATGTTGACTAAAATACCTTTAGCACCTGATAAATCGATATCTTCTAGTAACGGGCTAGAAATAGCTTGTTCTGCGGCTTCTTCTGCTCGGTCTGGCCCTGAAGCACGGCCACTACCCATCATAGCAGTGCCCATTTCCGCCATAACAGTACGGACGTCTGCAAAGTCGACGTTGATTAAACCTGGGCGAGTAATTAACTCGGCAATACCTTGTACTGCACCTAATAATACGTTATTAGCCGCTTTAAAAGCATCGAGTAAGCTAGTGCCTTTACCTAATACTTTTAATAACTTGTCATTAGGAATAGTGATTAAAGAGTCAACATGCTTACTTAATTCTAAAATACCTTCGTCAGCATAAGCAGTACGCTTTTTGCCTTCAAATGGGAAAGGCTTAGTGACCACAGCAACAGTCAAAATGCCTAGCTCGCGGGCAATTTCTGCTACTACTGGCGCTGCGCCTGTACCTGTGCCACCACCCATACCGGCAGCGATAAAGATCATATCAGCACCTTGGATAGTTTTTTTGATATTTTCGCGATCTTCTTCTGCTGAACGACGGCCAATTTCAGGGTTAGCTCCGGCGCCTAAACCTTTAGTGACAGTTGCCCCTAGTTGTAAGGTGATATTAGCAGATGAATTACGTAATGCTTGTGCATCGGTATTTGCTGCTATAAATTCAACACCTTCAATATTGCTGGCAACCATATATTCAACAGCGTTACCGCCGCCGCCGCCAACACCTATTACTTTAATTACAGCTTCTTGGCTGTGGTTTTCCATTAATTCAAACATAGCTCTCTCTCCGTTGTTTTTACGCTTTGCTGCTTAAAACTCACCTTTAAACCAGCTGCTGATCCGTTTAACGAAACTGCTAACTGTACTGCGCACATCGGCATTTTTTTTCTGCTCTGTGCGTGCATCCTTGCCGTATAACAATAACCCGACCACACTGGCGTAGGCCGGATCTTGTACATACTCTTTTAATCCGCTGATATGCATAGGTTGCCCTACACGTACCGGCATTTGAAATATATCTTCAGCAAACTCAACTGCACCTTCCATTTTGGCCGTGCCGCCTGTAAGCAGTATTCCTGCTGCAACTTGCTCCTCTAAGCCTGAGCTGCGAATTTCTTCTTGTACCAGTTCAAATAATTCTTGATAACGTGGCTCAACCACTTCAGCTAAGGTATGGCGTGACATTGAACGTGCGGGTCTGCCACCTACGCTTGGTACTTCAATACTTTCTTCTTTACCCACCATGCTACGCAGCGCGCAAGCATACTGCACTTTAATATCTTCTGCATGACTAATTGGCGTGCGGAATATTTTAGCGATATCACTCGTTACTTGATTTCCTGCCACTGGGATCACAGCAGTATGGCGTAAAGCACCATTAGTAAAGATGGCAATATCTATAGTGCCACCGCCAATATCGACTACACAGACACCTAGTTCTTTTTCATCATCAGTTAATACGGCATAACTAGAAGCTAAAGCGGTAAAAATAAGCTGATCAACTTGTAAGCCACAACGCTCTACACATTTTTCAATATTTTTAGCCATATCATTAGCGCAAGTAATAATGTGCGCCTTGGCTTCCATCCGTACGCCTGACATGCCTATAGGGCTTTTAATTCCCTCTTGCATATCAACTGAATATTCTTGCGGTAAAACGTGCAGCATTCTGCGCTCTGCAGAAATAGGCACCGATTTAGCGGCATGGATAACATTTAATACGTCTTCTGCGGTAACGTCAGTATCATTAATTGGCACCATACCACTTTCGTTTTGGCAGCGGATATGTTTACCAGAAATACCTAAATACACTGATGAGATATGGCAGTCGGCCATAAGTTCAGCTTCATTAATTGCCCGCTGCACCGCTTGCACCACTAAATTAAGATCATTAACACCGCCTTTATCCATGCCGCGAGAAACATGGGTACCTACGCCAACTATGCTTAAGCGATTATCAGCGGTGATCTCGCCTACTACCGCTTTAATCTGCGCAGTGCCTATATCTAACCCTACGATTAAATCTCGTTCTAAAGACTTGGTCATGCTTTTCTCTTCGTCTGATTATTGCTGTAACGCACAGCTATACCGGTGTCGTAGCGTAAATCTACTTCGCTAACGGGTTCAGTTTTATATTTGCTAATTACCGGATGCAGTTCCACAAAACGCTGCACCCGTTTTAATATATCTTCGCGCCCTAATTTTAAGGCTATGCCATCGCTTAAGGTTAACTGCCACGAAAACCGCTCCGTTAAGGTTAAGCTGGCTGGAGTATACTGATACAATGCCAGTAAACCTTTAATATGCTCAAACATAGCCAAAGCATCTTGCTGGCTACCTTCAGGCCCTGTTAGTAACGGCAGCTCTGCTGTTAGCTCTTGAATAGGCGCCGTAAATAAGTCGCCCTGTTTATTAATTAATTGCTGCTGATTCCAGCGCGCTACTGGCTGTTGCTCTGTTACTACCACGACTAAAGCATCTGGCCATTGTTTACGAACGGCCACCTGATATACCCAAGGTTGCTGTAATATAAACTCTTGCACCTCTGCCACATCTACCCAAAAAAAATTACCTACATACTGATGTTGTAACAGCTGGTGTAAACTACTGGCTTCAATCTGCTTAAAATTGCCATACAATTTAACCTGCTGCACTGGCGCAGCTTGCTGGCCTTGTAACCAAGAGTGAGCCGCTACCCCTAGCCATATAACGCCTATAACCGAACAGACGAAAAACACCAAGCCAGCATAGAATGCTGCAGGTTGTTTGCCATAAGTGTTCGGTTGCTGACTCATTTAGACATTAGCTCCGTTTTACTAGTAGTGTGGCTATCTGCTTGGGCTAAAATTGCCACAACTAGCTGCTGAAAACTCATACCAGCAGCTTTAGCTGCCATAGGTACTAATGACTTTTCTGTCATACCTGGCACTGTGTTTACTTCTAATAAATAATGCTGGCCTGCGCTATCCATCATCAGATCTACTCGGCCCCAACCACTGGCACCAACTGCTTTAAATGCTTGTAAGGCACATTGTTGCATTAATGCAGTTTGCTCGGCTGAAATAGGTGCCGGGCATAGATATTCAGTGGTATTGGCTTGATACTTAGCATCGTAATCATAAAAGTCATGAGGTGTACGCATTTCTATAATGGGTAGCACTTGATCGTTCACAATAGAAACCGTAAATTCACGGCCACTGATCCAACGCTCAATTAAGATTTCTGTATCATAAACTAAGGCATTTTTTACAGCTTGCTCTAGCTCTGCCACGTTGTTAGCGGCACTCATACCTATACTAGAACCTTCATTAGCTGGCTTAACCATAACTTTGCCACCTAAGTCTGCCAGTAAACTAGCAAAATCAGTGTCTTGACTATGTACTACAGCAAAAGGCGCGGTAGCCAAGTTTTGGGCTTGAAATAAGCGCTTACAGCGAATTTTATCCATAGCTAAGGCTGAACCTAAAACACCGCTACCGGTATAAGCTAACCCCAGTGTTTGCAAGGCACCTTGCATAGTACCATCTTCACCGCCGCGACCATGTAACACAATAAATACCTTAGTAGCACCACTGGTCACTAGCTCGGTTATAGGTTGCAGCTTAGGATCAAAAGCAAAAGCATTAACGCCGCTGGCGAGTAAAGCATTTAACACAGCGGTGCCTGAGCGTAATGAGACTTCGCGCTCTGCAGAATGTCCACCCAATAATACGGCGACTTTTTCTGTCATACAGTGGCTCCTATTGTTTGCTTTAATTGCTGAATATTTAATTGCATAGCGACTAATTGTTTAACTAAAAAGCCAATATTGCCTGCACCTTGGGTAATTAATACATCACCATCTTGCAATACATCGGCAATATTACTAGCAAGCTCGGCTGGTGTAGCAACATAGATAGGATCTAGTTGGCCTCGGGCGCGAATAGAGCGGCATAAACTGCGACTATCAGCCCCCGTAATTGGGGCTTCACCTGCAGCATAGACTTCTAGCAACAATAAACTATCTACGCTTGATAATACTTTAATAAAGTCTTCATACAGATCGCGAGTCCGGCTATAGCGATGCGGCTGATAAGCCATCACTAAGCGTCGCTCTGGCCAAGCAGCGCGCACAGCGGCAATAGTCGCCGCAACCTCAGTTGGATGATGGCCATAATCATCCAGCATTAAAACTTTACCCTTACCAGTCTCAAACTCACCATATTGCTCGAAGCGACGACCAATACCTTCAAATTGCTGCAGTGCAGTTAAAATTGCAGTTTCACAAATGCCTTCATCTACAGCTAAAGCAAAAGCGGCTGTTGCATTTAAAGCATTATGCTTTCCTGGCAAATTCAGTTGTACTTGGCGTTGCTTACCACTGGGATCGGTGATTGTAAAACGAGTTTGCGTGCCTAGCTGGGCAAAATCACTGATCACAAAATCAGCATCGGCACTAAAGCCATAAGTTAAAATAGTCCGACCAATTTGTGGAATTAACTCGCGTAATACTGGATCATCTAAACAAATTACCGCTACACCATAAAAGGGTAAATTATGACAAAACTCGATATAAGTTTCTTTCATTTTTTCAAAGTCGCCTTGGTAGGTATCCATATGGTCGGCTTCGATATTAGTCACCACTGAGGTGAGTGGTTGCAAATGTAAAAATGAGGCATCGCTTTCATCTGCTTCTGCAATTAAATAACGCCCCGCGCCTAACCGGGCATTAGAGCCAGCTGAATTTAATAAGCCACCAATAACAAAGGTTGGATCTGTACCAGCTTCGGCAAAAATAGAGGCTAATAAACTTGTGGTAGTAGTTTTACCATGAGTGCCAGCAACCGCAATCCCGTGGCGAAAACGCATCAGTTCGCCCAGCATTTCAGCACGACGCACTACAGGTATACGTAAAGCTCGAGCAGCACTAATTTCAGGATTTTCTGGATTAATAGCACTGGATACAACTACAACGCTGGCTCCGGCAATATAATTAGCACTATGGCCAAAGTGTACCACTGCACCTAGCTCGGCTAAGCGCTCTGTTGTTGCGCTTGGCGCTATATCTGAGCCAGATACGTTATAGCCTTCATTTACTAAGACTTCAGCTATCCCCCCCATGCCGGCACCACCTATGCCAACAAAGTGGATACGTTCTACACGGCGCATAGCAAGTTT
The DNA here is from genome assembly GCF_032229285.1 of Rheinheimera sp. MMS21-TC3. Taxonomy (NCBI): domain Bacteria; kingdom Pseudomonadati; phylum Pseudomonadota; class Gammaproteobacteria; order Chromatiales; family Chromatiaceae; genus Rheinheimera; species Rheinheimera sp. MMS21-TC3. Next base: position 994,231 of record NZ_CP135084.1, on the reverse strand, counting down.
TTGCTGTTGAGGTGCCTGATTCATATCGTTGTTCCTGTTACGGGCTGCGCCACAACTTGCTGACAAAACTGCACCACACTTTGCGTAGCATTATCTAAGGCGCAGCTCTTGGCCGCACTAGCAAGTTGTTGTAATGGGGTTTTATCTGTTAACCATTGCTGTAATAAAGGCAGCAAGTTGGCAGCCGTTAATTCTGTTTGTTTAAGCACTAATGCTGCATCTTGCTGGCTTAACCAGTTAGCATTAGCCGTTTGATGATCATCAATCGCATTAGGTAGCGGCACAAAAATGGCTGCCACACCTGCACTGGCGACTTCACTTACGGTTGAAGCGCCAGCCCGACAAATAACAATATTAGCCCAGCGGTAAGCTGCGGCCATATCATCAATAAATGCTGCCACAGTAACGCTTAACCCTGGCTGAGCCAGTGCTTTATACTCTGCAGAAGTTGCTGCTAACAAGGCGCTGCCGGTTTGATGCTGAACATTTATCTGGCCAGAAGCTGCTGCCGTAGCAAAAATAGCGGGTAATTGCTCATTTAAAGCTTTTGCCCCTAAGCTGCCACCAATGACTAAAATATTTAAACTGTTATCTGCTAGCACTTTGCTAGCTGCTGGTGTTAAAGCAGCATCAATTAATTCTGCCCGTACTGGGTTACCCACTAGCTGTTGCTTAGCTAAAGTTGGAAATGCTGTTGGAAAAGCGACTAAAACTTGTTTAGCAAGTTTTGCCAGTAACTTATTAGTTGTGCCCGCTACCGCATTTTGTTCATGAATAATTAAAGGCACTTTTCTTAACCAAGCCGCTAAGCCACCTGGTCCACTAGCATAACCACCAAAGCCTAGCACAACATCAGGCTGAACAGCTTTGACAACACTTAAAGATTGCCACACTGATTTCAGCAACATCCAAGGTGCGGTTAATAGCGATAATTTGCTTTTGCCACGTAAGCCAGAAATAGTAATGCTATGAAAAGGTATACCAAATTGAGGCACTAGTTGCGCTTCCATTCTGTCTGCACTACCTAACCAATGCACTTGCCAGCCCAGCTCTAACAAAGCCATAGCAACAGCTTTAGCTGGAAAGATATGGCCTCCGGTGCCACCGGCCATAATTAAAATACGGGGTGAATGGATTGATTTAGGCATGGCGGCCACCACTAATGGCCTGACGGCCTTTTAAGCGAGCTTCAAAGTCAATCCGAATTAATAAGGCGGCTGCAATTAACATTACCACTAAGCTACTGCCACCCGAACTGACGAAAGGTAAAGTTAAGCCCTTAGTTGGTAAGGCACCAGTTGCTACACCAATATTAACTGCCGATTGAAAGCCAATCCAAATAGCTAAAGCGTAGGCTAAAAAGCCATGAAAACTCATATTTTTGGCTAAAGCCCGCTGGCCAATGCGTAAAGCGCGGTAAACTAAAGTAAAGAGTAAAGCCAATAAAATAGTCACGCCAACAAAGCCGGTTTCTTCGGCTATAACGGCTAAAATAAAGTCAGTATGAGCCTCTGGTAAGTATTCTAACTTTAAAATGCTATTACCCAAGCCTTGACCAAACCAGCTACCGCGGCCAAAAGCCATTAAAGATTGGGTTAATTGATAACCACTACCAAAAGGATCATCCCAAGGATCAAGAAAAGCTGTAACACGTTTCCAGCGATATTCACTATAAAAAATCAGGGCAAAAATTAACATTAAACCGGTAACAATCAATAAGCCAAACTGCCAAATTCGAGCACCCGCTAAAAACAGCAAGGCTACTGTGGTAGCAAACATGACAATAACAGTGCCTAAGTCTGGTTGCATTAGTAGTAAACCAGCAAAAACAACCAGCATAATTAATGGTTTTAAAAAGCCCTTAAAGTTCTCTCGTACTTGTTCATGCCGGCGTACTAAATAACTAGACAAATAGACAAAGAAAAACAACTTAGCTGGCTCAGCGGCTTGAATACCAACCGGCCCCAAAGACAACCAACGGGTACTACCATTAACATTTTTACCAACTAGCAAAACAGCAACCAGTAACACTACTCCAGCAATTAATAACAATAAGTTACTGTTATGCCACCACTGCACTGGCACAGATAGTACTAAGATTGATAAGCCAATTCCTATGCCGATATAAATTAAATGACGAATAGTAAAGTGCAATTCGTTATCAAACAAACGCGCGGCTACAGGCACTGACGCACTCGTGACCATAACTAAGCCTAAGCATAAAATAACCATTAATAGAACAAGAAACAGCTTATCGTAGGCCGCAGCATCATCGGCTTGCCACCAATTTACTAGCTGCTGCAAGATGTAAGCTATTGGATTAGGCCAAACGGTTAAGCTTAATTGTTTCATAGCAGAACCGCCTTAACCGCTTGGGTAAACTGCTCGCCGCGGTCTGCGTAGCTAGTAAACATATCTAGGCTGGCACAGGCTGGCGATAGCAACACCATATCACCCGACTTTGCCAATTTAGCCGCAGCTTCAACAGCAGCAACTAAACTTTTAACCTCTATACTATTAGCTTTTAATCTTGCTATTGCTGGGCCATCTTTACCTAAGGTAATAAGCTGCTGCACCTCGCGCTGCAATACTGGTTGCAGCTCGGTCATATCAGCACCTTTGCCATCACCACCGGCAATTAAAATTAAGTTGCCTGCTATGCTGGGTTTTAAACCCGCTATAGCAGCTAAAGTCGCGCCTATATTGGTTGCTTTAGAATCATTAACCCAACGCACACCTTTGTGCTCTAGCACTAAACTACAGCGATGAGCTAAAGGCGTAAATTGTTGTAAGGCTGTAATTAAACCTTGGCGATTAGCACCTGCAGCTAAAGCTAAAGCTGCGGCAACTAAGGCATTAAATTGATTATGAGCACCAAATAAGCTCATTTTCGCCACTGGCAGTAAAGCTTCACCTGCTACCTTTAACCAAGCTTTGTTATCTAGCAGGGTAATACCATAATTTGTCTCTGCTAGATTAATGCCTAAAGTCTGCTCCGCCTGCAGCGGCTTAGTAGCTGCATCATCTAAATTGTAAACAGCAAGTTTAGTTTGCTGATAGACTTGTTGTTTAGACTGGGTATAAGCCGCCATATTGCTATAGCGATCTAAATGATCGGCACTAATATTAACAATACAGCTAGCTACACTAGTTAAGGAGGTCGTAGTATCTAACTGAAAACTAGATAGCTCTAACACAAAAACATCTATATTTTTTTGACTAATAGCATCAAGTACTGGCAAGCCAATATTACCAGCCGCTAAAGCGTTAATACCGCTATGTTGCAGCATGGTTTCTACTAGTTTAGTGACGGTAGATTTACCGTTAGAGCCGGTAATAGCAATAATAGGCTTTTGACAAAAGCGGGCAAATAGCTCTACATCACCTACAAGCTCCACACCTTGACCTACAGCAAAGCGGATTGCTGGATGGCTTGGTGCTAACCCAGGGCTTAGCACTATCATATCCATTTTAGCTAAGCGATTTGCATCTAGCTTGCCTAAATAAATGCCATCTACTTTATCTGCTGCAATTTGCTCTATAGCTGCAGGTTTAGCTCGGCTATCCATTAATACTGGTTTAATGCCTAAGCTTTGTAAAAAGCGCACAGTCGCCAGACCTGAAAGGCCCAACCCTACTACTGCAATCCGCTTTTTAGCTAAACCTTGCATCATTTTTTTATCTCAATTTTAAGGTGGCTAAGCCAACCAATACAAAGATGATGGATAAAATCCAAAACCGAACAATTACTCTCGGCTCTGGCCAACCTTTTAATTCATAGTGATGATGAATAGGCGCCATGCGAAAAATTCGCTGGCCGCGCAGCTTATATGAGCCCACTTGTAAAATAACTGACAGGGTTTCCATCACAAAAACACCGCCCATAATAAACAGCACTATTTCTTGACGAACTAAGATGGCAATCACGCCTAATACAGCGCCTAAGGCTAAAGAGCCAACATCACCCATAAAGACTTGCGCTGGGTAAGTGTTAAACCATAAAAAACCTAAGCCCGCGCCAATAATGCCGGCACAAAGCACCACTAGCTCACTAGCATGGGGCAGATAAGGAATATTTAAATACGCAGAGAAATTAACGTTACCGCTAACATAAGCAATAAGGGCAAAGGCTGACGCCACCATAATAGTAGGCACTATGGCTAAACCATCTAAACCATCTGTTAAATTAACCGCATTACTGGTGCCAACTATGACGAAATAACTTAGAGCAATGAATAGGATCCCTAATTGCGGCATTACATCTTTAAAGAAAGGCACTAATAATGCCGTTTCAGCTGGGCGTTCAGCGGTTAAATATAAGAAAAATGCCGTAATAATAGCAAAAGCCGATTGCCAAAAATATTTCCAGCGAGCAATCAGGCCATTAGGATCTTTACGGATCACTTTACGGTAGTCATCGATAAAGCCTACCGTGCCAAAGCTTACTAACACAAACAGCACTACCCAAACATATTTATTGCTTAAATTGGCCCACAACAAACTACTAATAAGCACTGAGCCTAAAATTAATAGACCACCCATAGTAGGCGTACCGCGTTTAGAGAAATGGCTTTCTGGGCCATCGTTACGCACCACTTGGCCAATTTGCATTTTTTGTAAATAAGCAATTAACTTAGGACCAAAATATAAGCTGATTAATAACGAGGTTAAAACACCCAAAATAGCTCTAAAGGTCAAATAACTAAAAACGTTAAAAGCGTTGTAGTATTGGGTTAAGTATTCTGCTAACCAAACTAGCATGGGTTAATCTCCTGCTGACAACTTTCTAGCAAGTCTTGCACAACTAACTCCATCTTCGCACTACGCGAACCTTTCACTAGTAGAGTGACTTTCTGCTGTTCATTAATGGTAGCGAGCAAGCGTGAAACTAAGGCTTGTCGCGAGCTAAAGTGAGCGCCTTGCTGCTGCAGCAAGTCACTGGCGCTGTTAGATAACACGCCAAGGGTGAACAACAGATTAATACCGGCTTTTTTAGCATATAATCCGACTTCTTGGTGGTATAAGCGCGCATCAGGGCCTAACTCTCCCATATCACCTAGCACTAAAATTTGTGTTCCTGAATATGAGGCTAATAAATCAATTGCTGCCTTTACTGACTCGACATTAGCATTGTAGCTATCGTCGATAATGCGTAATTTAGGGCTAAGTTGTAAAATATTGGTCCGGCCTTTAACGGCTTTCATGTTAGCTAAACCTAATTGCACATCAGCTAAACTGGCGCCTAAACAGATACTAGCTGCTGCAGCTGCCAGCGCATTATTAATATTATGTTTGCCGGGCAATGCCAATTTGACCGCTATTTGGCCTTGTGGGCTGTGCAATATAAACTGAGCACAGCCATCTAAAGCGAGCGTAATCTGGCTGGCATAATAATCTGCTTGTTGATTGCTGTGCTGGCTACTAGAAAACTGCAGCACTTTTACCCCGTTAAGTCTTTGCAGCCAAAACTCAGTGAACTCGCTATCTGCTGGAATAATGGCTACGCCGTTAGTGGTTAAGCCCGTAAATATTTCTGCTTTTGCCGTCGCTACCCCAGCAATACTACCAAAGCCTTCTAAATGCGAAGCCGCTACATTAGTAATAATAGCCACATCAGGTTTAGCTAAGGCTGTGGTATAAGCAATTTCGCCTTGATGATTAGCACCTAACTCTAATACTGCATACTTATGCTGCTGGGTTAATTCGAGTAAGGTTAACGGCAAGCCAATATCGTTATTAAAATTGCCCTTAGTGGCTAACACTGAACCTGAGCGGCTTAAAATAGCTGCGATCATTTCTTTAACTGTGGTTTTACCGGCACTACCAGTGACAGCAACGCTTGCTAAGCCTAGTTTAGCTTTTACCGCAGCAGCCAACTGACCTAAAGCGACCCGACTATCAGCAACAATAATTTGACTTATCTCAACCGCAACAGGTCGTTCAACAATTACCGCTGCCGCCCCTTGGGCTTTAACATCGGCAACAAAATTAGCAGCATCAAAATTAGGCCCTTTTAACGCTATAAATAACTGACCTGGACTAATATTACGGCTATCAGTACTGACACTAGTAATAATAGCATCAGCGCCGACTAAGCGACCTTGGACTATTTGCGTAATATCTTGGCAACTTAAGCTAATCATAGCGCTAACTCCGTTACCAACTGCTGGACATAAGCCCGTTCGTCATAAATTAATTGTTGCTGGCCAATAATTTGTAAAGTTTCGTGACCTTTACCGGCTATCAGTACAATATCTTCAGGCTGGGCACTAATTAGCGCCAGCTTAATAGCCGCTTGCCGGTTTGGCTCTATTTGATAATAAGCATCTGCGCTCATACCCGCAGCAATATCGGCACAGATGGCTAATACATCCTCACTACGTGGGTTGTCAGCGGTAATAATCACATGATCGGCGTACTTTTCTGCAATTTGGCCCATTAAAGGCCGTTTTCCTTTATCTCGATCTCCACCACAACCGAACACACACCAAATATGGTTAGTACTATGCTGTTTTAACGATATTAATGCTTGTTGTAACGCATCTGGTGTGTGGGCATAATCAATAACTGCAGTAAACTCATGCTCACAAACAAACTGCTCCATGCGACCTGGTACAGCTGTCAGTTTTTCTGCAGCTTTAACTAAGCTAGCTAAGTCGTAACCAAGTAATTGCATACTGCCTATAGCAGCTAAAACGTTTTGAATATTAAATTCGCCTAATAAGGGTAAGTTAAGGCTATAACGTTCATTTTCCGTACTAACAACAAATTGATAACCACTTGGCGTGGCTAAAACATCAGAATAAGCTAAAAATCGGCTAAAACCTTGGCATTGCTCTGGATTGCCATAAACAAGACAAGGCAAGCTTGTCGTCTGAGCTAACTGACGGCCAAATTCATCAGCAACATTAATTACTGCCGATTGCGCCATGTCTGGCTGAAATAATAAAGCTTTTGCTGCACCATATTCCTGCATACTGCCATGATAATCTAAGTGATCTCGGGTTAAATTTGTAAACACCGTAACCTTAAATTGTAAGCCGGCTAAACGCTGCTGGGCTAAAGCATGAGAAGATACTTCCATCGCCACTAAATCAGCCTGCTCAGTTTTGGCTTGGCTGATTATTCTTTGCAGATCAATAAAATGTGGTGTGGTATTAGCAAGCGGCGTTAAATGCTTAATATTGCCATAGCCTAAAGTCCCAATAACCTGAGCTTTACGCTGAACACTTAGCGCTAATTGGTTAATAAAAAATGCTACGCTGGATTTGCCATTAGTACCAGTAATGCCCACTAAATCAAACTGCTCAGTTGGCTGTTGGTAAAAACTGGCCGCTAATTCTGGCAAGATTTTAATTAACTGCGGCATCACTACAATCCGCGCATCAGCATAGTGACCGCTCTCGGTTAGCACTAAAGCGGCGCCTTTAGCTAAGGCTTGTTCTATATAGATATTGCCATGCTGGGCTAGCCCCGGAATAGCAATAAACACATCGCCTGCTTTAACTTTACGGCTATCAAGCTGTAACTGATTTACCATCAAATCAGCGGGTAGTAAGTAAAACGGGGCTAACCATTTAGCTGCATTAACCGGCATTGCCACCTCCGATTAAAGATAGTTGAGCTTGTTCTGGCGCATCAGGCGCAATATTTAATAGCTGCATGGTAGCGGCCATTATTTTAGCAAAAACTGGCGCTGCAATTTCGCCACCGTGGTAAAAGTCACCTGCCGGTTCATTAATCACCACAACGCAGGCTAGCCTAGGCTGTGAAATAGGGCCAACACCAACAAAAGAAGCAATATAATCTTCACCATAACCACCGGTGATGGCTTTACGCGCCGTACCTGTTTTACCGCCAACACGATAACCGCGCACTTGCGCTCTAGTAGCTGTCCCGCCTGGCAACACATTAGCTTCCATCATTTCTAGCATGGCTAAAGCATTTTGCCGGCTAAGTACTTGTTCACCAGGTTGAATTTGCTCTGTTTTTAAAATACTCAGTGGCCGACTAATACCGCCATTAGCCATAGTGGCATAAGTACGTACTAACTGCGCAGCAGTAACGGATAAACCGTAGCCAAAGGATAAGGTAGCACGCTCAAAGTCAGACCAGCGATGACGATGGCTTAACATGCCGCTACTTTCGCCGTTTAAACTCAAGCCGGTATCTATACCTAAGCCCATATTTGCGTATAGATTTAACACATGCTCAACCGGCATAGATAAAACTAGCTTACTGACGCCAACGTTACTAGAGCGGCGGATAATACCGGTTAAATCTAAGGTTTTATTATTGACGCCATCCCGAACCCAGCTGCCGCCTACCCGCATATAACCTGGATTGGTATCTACTTTTGCATCTAGGCTAGTGGCACCAAATTCTAAAGCACTTAACACTGCTAGCGGTTTCATAGTCGAGCCCGGCTCGAAAGTGTCAGTAATGGCTCTGTTACGGAATAAATAAGCAGGGGCGTTACGTCTGTTATTGGGGTTAAAAGAAGGGCTATTGACCATAGCTAGCACTTCACCTGTTTGCACATCTACTACCATAGCCGAACCAGAAGTAGCACCATAAGACAACACTGCCGACTTTAATTCACGGTAAGTGACAGATTGAATACGCTGATCAATGCTTAGCTGTAAGTTATTGGCTTTTTCTGCTTGTTCGCGGGCAACAACTTCTATTTCTCGGCCTTTGGCGTCTTTACGGATAACCTTGCGACCTTCAGTACCGGTTAAATAATCATTAAAGCGCTTTTCAATGCCTTCAACTCCAACATCATCAACATTGGTAAAGCCTATTAACTGGCCCGTCACTTCACCTGCAGGATAATAACGACGCGATTCTTGCCGAAAGAAAATACCCGGCACTTTTAATTGCCGTACATAACCGGCAACAGCAGGGTTAACTTGACGTTGTAAATACACAAAACGGCGCTGAGTATTGCTGCCAATTTTGTTTAATAATTCGGCTGGTGTTAATTGTAAAATTTCAGCTAGTGCATGCCAACGCCGCTCATCTGCTGCAGCATTTTCTTCAATAACAACTTTTGGATCGGCCCAAATAGCTTCAACCAGCACGCTTACGGCTAATTCTTCGCCATGACGGTCTACAATCATACCGCGCATAACACTGTCAGACTCGACGCGTAAACTGCGTCTATCACCTTGGCTAATTAACATATCCGGCTCTATTACCTGCAACCAAGCCGCTCGTGCGACTAAAGCAAAAAACACTGTAGTTAATAGCCCCATTACTAACGCAAAACGCCAGCTTATTACTGACGGTGTAGTTCTGGCTTTAGCCTGAGGTGTTTTTGTGCTTCGGCTCATGGCATTGTCACCCTAATGTCTTGAGCACCACTGGGCCTAATCATGTTTAACCGATGACGGGCTATATCCTCTACCCGACTATGCTCCGACAAGGCCCGCTGTTCTAATAATAAGTTGCGCCACTCAATATCTAACTGATCACGCTCATGATACAACTTGTCTTGAGTAGTAATTAATTGCCTATTTAAATGGGCAAATTGAACAATGGCTAAAGCAGTAATAATACAAGCTACTAATAACACCACAGCAAACTTTTGCTGCCATAACTGCTGGCCAATAAGACGAGGTAAGCTAATACTAGTCATAAGCTTGCCTCTGGGCTATACGCAGCACGGCACTTCGTGCCCTTGGATTAGCCACTAATTCTGCCTCTGAGGCTTTAATGGCTTTGCCAACAAGCGTTAATTCGGTGCGTTGCTGCATTTGAGCATTGGTTAGTGGAATGCCGCGCGGAACTGGCTCGCCTTTAGCGAAGCGGCGCATAAATTGTTTCACTAAACGATCTTCTAAAGAGTGAAAGCTAATTACCACTAAGCGGCCGCCCGGCTTTAATACTTTAAGTGCCGCATGCAAAGCCTGATTAACTTGCTCTAACTCACTATTAATATAAATACGAATAGCTTGAAAACTGCGGGTCGCGGGGTGCTTTTTCTCTTTATTGCTTTTTGGCACGCTGTCACTAATAAGTTTAGCTAGCTCAGCAGTACGGGTAAAAGGAGTTGCAACGCGAGCCGCAACAATAGCTTGGGCAATACGCCAAGCAAAGCGCTCTTCACCGTATTCTCTTAACACAAAGCTGATATCTTCCACATCAGCTTGGGCTAGCCAATCTGCAGCACTGATACCACTTGTTGGGTCCATCCGCATATCTAAAGGGCCATCGCGCATAAAGCTAAAGCCGCGATCGGCATCATCAAGTTGCGGCGAAGAAACGCCAAGATCTAATAGAATACCGTCAACTTTAGCTACGATATTTTGCTGCTCTGCAATATCGGCTAAAGCCGAAAAGGCGCTATGGGTAATGTGAAAGCGACTATCTTCTTTAAACGCTTCTGCGGTTGCTATGGCTGCAGGGTCACGATCAATGGCATATAAGCGCCCTTGTGGCCCTAATTGCGCTAAAATTGCTCTACTATGTCCGCCACGACCAAAGGTGCCATCCAGATAGCAACCATCAGGCTTGATAGCCAAGCCTTGAATTGCTTCTTCTAATAACACACTAATATGGGCTGAAGTAGTCATTTACAGTGAAAAGTCCTGTAATCGTTCTGATAATTCAACATCACCGGCTTGAGCTTGCTCTAGTGCTATATCTTCTGCTGCACGCTCTAACCAGGCTGTTTCATCCCAGATTTCAAATTTATTAAGTTGGCCAACTAAACGAATATTTTTATTTAACCCAGCATGATTTCGTAATAATGCTGGCAGCAAAATACGGCCATTTTTATCCATATCACAATCAGTTGCATGACCTAACAGTAAACGTTGTAAGCGCCGTGCTTTAGGATCTATGTTAGATAACCTATTTAATTTCTCTTCAATCACTTCCCATTCAGCTAACGGGTACAGCAATAAGCAATTATCGTGGATATCAATAGTGCAGATTAAATGGCCCTGACAATCAGACAGCAAGGTTTCACGGTAGCGTGCGGGTAGCGCTAACCGGCCTTTTGCATCTAATGTCAATGTAAATGAGCCACGAAACATTAAGTTGCCTGCATTATTTACTGTTCAATTTACGGCCTCTTGCTAGATAATTTTACTGCCGAATCACTTTTGACCCACAATTACCCACAATTCTCCACGAACCTACAGTTTAGGGTGCAGCTTTGTCTATTGTCAAGGTAAAAACCCTACTGATAGTCGGATATCTAAAGCGGTAAAAATAAGCGCTATAGCAAGATTAATAATTTGGTGGGATAAAGTGGGATAGATTAACGATTAAACAACTGTAGACAGCCAAGTAAGAATTAATATTAATCTGCTTAAAAGCAAAAACCGCTATTATCATTAATAGCGGTTTTATAAAGTAGGTGTGAGTTAGCCATTAAGCCGGGTTCTGTGCTCTGTTGCCAGAGTAGCAATCATTCCTCTAGGACTTAGGTCACCCTAAGCCTCAAGCAATCTACCCGCTCTCAGCGCGGGCCGCGCCAAAGAGAGCCTATTTGATCTTGCTCCGGGTGGAGTTTACCGTGCCACGAACTGTTGCCAGTCGCGCGGTGCGCTCTTACCGCACCCTTTCACCCTTACCTGTTCTCAGCCTTTGCGAACAAAGTTGAGCCATCGGCGGTATACTCTCTGTTGCACTAGTCGTAGGCTCGCGCCCCCCAGGCGTTACCTGGCACCCTGCCCTATGGAGCCCGGACTTTCCTCCCCTTGCTTACGCAAGCAGCGATTGCCTTGGCCAACTCACGGCGCGATTATACCCGATTTACTGCTCAGTACCAGCCCATTGCAAAGCGAGTTTATATAAAGCGTTTTTCTTTTCATTATGAATTTGCGCCGTAAGAGCAGCGGCTTTTTTTAGCGGCAGTTCAGCCAACAGTAATTGTAGAGTTTTTTGCACTTCTTCATTGATATCGCCATCAGATTTTGGCGTGGGCGCTATCATAAGTACCATCTCGCCTTGGCAGCGCTGTGGATCGGCTTCTAACCATGCAGTTATTTGCTCAGCTGTACCATATTCTAGGTGTTCAAAGGTTTTTGTCAGTTCTTTGGCTAAGACTAACTCACGCTCTGGACCAAACACTGCTGTTACGTCTTGCAATGTAGCTTTAATGCGCCTTGCAGTGTCATAACAAATAATAGTACCAACACCATTAGGCACAGCTGCAAGTTGGGCTTGGCGCTGTAAGCTTTTGGGCAGTAAAAAACCAATAAAGTGAAACTTATCTGTAGGTAAGCCCGCAGCACATAAAGCAGTAATTAAAGCACAAGGCCCAGGTATAGGGATAACGCGTACCCCCGCTTCCCGGCATTGCCGCACTAAAGTATAACCAGGGTCACTAATTAAAGGCGTGCCAGCATCTGACACTAAAGCGACAGACTCACCTGCTAAGCATTTATCAATAATGCTAGCTGCGCGTTGTTTTTCGTTATGGTCATGCAAGGCAATAGTACGGGTTGCAATAGCTAAGTGCTGTAATAAACGCCCAGTATGACGGGTATCTTCAGCAGCAATCCATTGCACCTGCTGCAAAGTACTAATAGCGCGTTGACTAATATCACCTAAATTTCCTATAGGAGTGGCAACTACATATAAACAACCAGTTTCTGTTATCATTTTCGATTATATATCGCTATTTATTTGAGCTTATCTAACACTGCCAGTAAGATAAGGCTATTATTTAACTATTATTTTAATATGGTACTGCGCATTGTGATTTCCAGCAAATTAAAGACCTTAATTTTTATCGGCTGCAGTAGTTTAATATTTGGTTGTGCATCAAATATCACTACAACAGATCCCAAGCAGCAGCCTGAGCAGAGCCAGGCTAGTCAAGAGCAGCTAGATAGCCCTTCTGCCCGAATCCAGTATAAATTAGCCACTCAATATCAGGCCGAACCACAGCACTATCATTTATTAAAGGCAGCCAGATTAGCTATTGCCGAGCAAGACTATTTGCTAGCACTAGCTATTAGTGAAAACTTAAAGCAAAGTCCCTACCCTAATATTAAAGCGCAAAATATCTTGCCGCTATTACAAGCTTATATTGCTACCGAACAGCACCAAAGCTTACAACTACTATTAAGAAACACTACTATCTCACAGATTGCAGAAGAAGATAGCGCTGAGTATTTATGGCTAAGTAGTCAATATTTAAGCCAACAACAACGACTGTTAGCTGCCAGCCGAAACTTATTATTGCTGGCTGACGTACCTAACAGCCAAACCACTTACCCTGAGCATATGGCGCTATTATGGCAAAACATTACCGCCTTAACTGATAACCAACTTCTTAGTTTGCAGTCTAACCCTAATAGTCCAAGTAGTAGTTGGCTAGCATTAGCCGATTTAAGTAGAAGACTGCTTGGTCAGCCAGAGCAATTACAAGCAGCTTATGCCGATTGGCAACAACGTAACCCTTGGATGCCACAACCACAAGCCATGCCAGAAACAGTACAGCAACTGTTATCGCTGCAACCCTTTCAGCCGCAAAAGATTGCCGTCTTGCTACCACTAAGTGGCCAATTTAGACAACATGCACTGGCTATTCAGTACGGTATTTTAGCGGCAGCTGCTAAAGCCCAATCCAGTCAAATTATTTTTATCGATAGTGAACAAAGCCCACAGCAGCTAGTAGAACAATTGACAGCAGAACAAGCTGATTTTGTGCTTGGGCCTTTATTAAAAAATCAAGTGGATACTATAAGCCAGCTAGAACAATGGATTTGGCCAACTTTATTTTTAAATAGCCAAGATAGCCAACTGCCTTACCACAACAAACACTTTTTCTTTGCCTTAAGTATGGAAGATGAAGCACAGCAAACTGCTTTATTATTTCAACAAAAAGATTATCAGCAACCTGTGGTCATTAGTGCTGCTAATAATATTAGCTTACGAATGCAACAGCAGTTTTCTCAGTCTTGGCAGCAGTTAGGCCATAAAGCTCCGCAGCTTTATCAATTTAATGATAAAGCTGATTTAGATACCTTAATTAATCAGTTATTAGAAACCGAACAAAGTAAGGAAAGAGTGCAGCAAATAGATAACTTAGTGCCAGTTAAGTTGCATAGCGACACCCATAGCCGCTTAGACATTGATGCAATTTATTTAATTGCCGACCCAGTGCAAACCCAACTGTTTAAACCTTTTGTCGATGTATCAGTAAGTGAAACAGCGCCAAGATTACCCATTTATGCTAGTTCTCGCAGCCATAGCACCGCCTTAGACAGTACCGAGCAACGTGATTTAAATGGCTTAACCTTTACCGAAATGCCTTGGATGCTACCATTGAAGACCAACCCGGCCTTACGCGAGGAATATCAACAGCTGTTCCAAACTCAAGATGAAAGCTTGCAACGCCTTTTTGCCATGGGCTTTGATGCCTACCGGCTAATTGGCAGCTTACGCCAACAGCAACAATTAAGCGCTATTGTCTTTCCTGGTTTAACCGGTCAGTTGCGTTTAAACAGCAACGGCAGTATTGTGCGGCAACTTAGTTGGGCTAAATACCAAAATAACCGTTTAGTAGCGGTACAAGAACCCTAAATCGTCATGAATAATCGCGGCCAGCACTTTGAATTGCTTGCTCTTGCTTATTTGCAACAGCAAGGCTTGCGTTTAATTCAGCAAAATTTTTTATGCAAAGTAGGCGAGATAGATTTAATTATGCAGCATGATAAGCAGCTAGTATTTGTCGAAGTAAAATATCGTGCTAGCAATGCCTTTGGTGGCGCGGCGGCTGCAGTAACAGTGGCGAAGCAAAAAAAGCTAATCCGTACTGCAAAATGGTATTTACAACAACACAACCTTAGCAATGCTGCCTGCCGCTTCGATGTTATTGCCATTGAAGGTCTTGAACCTTATCAGTATCACTGGATTCGCAATGCCATTAACTAGCCTACTTCAGATACAGGATTAATCCATGCAAGAACATATTCGCCAGCTATTTAGCGAAAATATCCAAACCATGATTGCCAGTGGCGAAAGCCTAGCACAGCCATTAGAGAATGCTGCTTTTGTCATGGTAAACAGCTTAATTAATGGCGGTAAAATAATCTGTTGTGGTGAAGGCTCTACTGCAGCATTAAGTAACCATATTTGTGCATTATTACTTGATCAGTTTGAAACTGAGCGGCCTTGTTTACCGGCTATCGCTTTACAACCTCACCACGCCAGCTTGCACTATAATCCGCAACGCGATAGTGATTACTTAGCGCGACAAATCAAAGCTATAGGCCAAGCTGACGATATTTTATTAGTTATTTCACTAACCGGCGCTGAACCTAGCTTAATTAAAGCAGTCGAAGCAGCATTAACTAATGATATGAAAATCATTGCACTTACGGTTGATAACAGTGGTGAACTCTCTGGACTACTTAATCAACAAGATGTTGAATTAAAAGTACCACCGCATCGCAGAGCCCGTGTTTTTGAATGTTACACATTTTTAGTACACAGCTTATGTGAACTGATAGATATGACACTTTTTCCGCAATAGGGAGCCTTATGAACACAACAAAATTGCTAAGTGTATTTGTAGTAGTCGCTATCTTACAAGGTTGCGCCGCTGCAGTTGTTGCTGGTGGTGCAACTGCTGTCACCTCAGCCAATGATAGGCGTACACTTGGTGCACAAATTGATGATAAAAACGTTGTCCTTAAAGCCCAACGCGCTTTAGCTGATAATCCTGCTACAGCCAATGGCAGCAATATTAATGTTACTAGTTATAACGGTGTTTTATTACTAACAGGGCAAACTGCAAGTGAACAGACCCGACAACAAGCCACTGCAACTGTAAAGCAAATCGCAGGTGTGCGCAGTGTACAAAACCAAATACGCTTAAGTAGCAATACCTCTATGACAACCCGTACCCGCGACAGTTGGATTTCTACCAAAGTAAAATCGCAGCTTTTGGCTGATAAAGAAGTCAGCGGTTTAAATATCAAAGTAGTAACAGAAAACGCTGAAGTATTTTTAATGGGCATAGTCAGCGAGCAAGAAGCCAATACTGCCGTCAATATTGCCCGCCATGTCGATGGTGTATCTAGAGTGATTAAAGCGTTTGAGGTTCGTTAACTAGTTGGCTAACCAACAATAGATTAAAAAAAAAGCAGCTTATAGCTGCTTTTTTTAGGCAAAATCTAACTTAACAAAGCCGTAAAGCTTTTAATACTGCGGAATGAAACTCACGTTGTTTAAGTACCACCACTACTACTACCGACGAGATGATTAATAGCAAAGGATGAATAAACCAGCTTAATGCCGCCAGTGAAAAATAAATCGATCTTAAACCATAATTAAATGAGTGACCGGCCTGGTCTAAAACCTTTGCTGCCCTGTTAGCAAATAGCTCTTTTTCTTCATCAGTCATAGAACGGCCATCTGGCGCTGCACCAACTAAAACACCGCTAAAACCATATTGGCGCAATGACCAAGTAAATTGAAAGAAACCGAACACGTAAATAAAGGTCAAAAATAATATCTTTAACTGCACACTAGTACCCGTTGCCGTAGACCAAGGCAGCAAGTTTGTTAGCATAGAACTAACTTGATCAGCCGAACTCATCGCCGTTAATAAACCGGCCATAATTAATAAGCAGCTAGATGCAAAAAAAGCTACGTTACGTTCTAAAGTAGAAATTAAGCCAACATCGGGCATATTATTTTCACGCGACAGCATTTTGCGCATCCAGTCGGTACGCTTGCGTCTTAACTCATAAGATAAACAGCTCTGCACTTTAGCCCGCCGTTTAGCAAACAAGGTATAACCTATCCATAAAGCGATAAACCATGTTAGGGCAAAAATATCGAGTAGTCCTGGCATCACTAAACATCCTTCACAGTAGATAAAAGTGTACAAAAATAAAGTATTTAAGCCGCGTTTCGTAACTGCTTGCGTTGCCGGCTTTGTTGCCATGCATCAGCAGTATAAACCAATAAGGCCGTCCAAATTAAACCAAAAGTATATAAGCGTTCAACGGCAAAAGGCTCATGATATAACCAAACACCAAACACAAACATTAAACTAGGCCCAATATATTGAAAGAAGCCCATAGTAGATAGTTGCAGACGTTGAGCGCCAGCAATAAAGCATAATAAAGGGACTGTCGTTACAACACCGGCAATAATTAACCACGCATTTAACTGCCAGTCATTATTAAATAAATTAACCGCATAACTATCGGCAAACTGCCACCAATAGAGTAAAGCTAAAGGTAATAACAACAAAGACTCAATAAATAAACCACTAATAGCATCTACTGCCAGCTTTTTACGCAATAAACCATAAACGGCGAAAGAGCTGGCTAAACATAATGCTACCCAAGGTAAAGAGCCAAAAGTAATCAGCTGAATAAAGACACCCAAACCAGCTAAAGCAACTGCCAGCCATTGTAGGCTACGTAATCGCTCACCCAAGAAGAACATACCAAGTAAGACATTTAATAAAGGGTTTATATAATAGCCCAAGCTAGCATCTAACATATGGTCATTATTTACAGCCCAAATAAACAAGCCCCAATTTATGCCAAGCAGTACTGAACATACTAATAAAATAGCCAGTTGCTTGGGCTGGCGCATCACTTGCAAAATACGCTGCCCTTGTTTTAAGGCTACTACTATTAAAAACAATAAAAGAAATGACCACAAAATACGATGAACTAAGATCTCTGCCGCAGGTATAGTATCAATTTGTTTAAAGTAAATGGGAGCTAGCCCCCACAAGCTATAAGCACTAGCAGCAAAGATGCCACCTAGCTTTTGTTGTTTGGTTAATGACATCAACAGCGACTCCAAAATATGAGCCTATATGATACGCTAAAACCCTAAGCTTAAAAATCGTAAAACGTAGATTAAGCCTATTCGCCTTACACCTTTTGTTGCCAAACATGTACATTCGGCTAATTGTCATTACAATAGCGGCAGTTTTCATTAATTGAATGTGAGCCGTGACTGCTGATTTATTACCGCTATTAAAAAAATTCTTTGGTTTTTCCGAGTTTCGCGATGGCCAAGCCGAAGTGATAGCGGCAACCCTACAAGGCCAAGATAGTTTTGTGCTTATGCCTACAGGAGGCGGCAAGTCACTTTGTTATCAATTACCTGCTTTAACCCTACCTTTAGTGACTATAGTAGTATCGCCTTTAATGTCACTGATGAAAGATCAGGTAGATGCCTTAAAAGCTAACGGTATAGCAGCAGAATATATAAATAGTAGTTTAAGCCGTGAAGATATTTTACATATCTTCGGTCTATTACGCCGTGGGGAGTTAAAGTTACTCTATGTCGCCCCAGAGCGCTTATTACAGCCAGCATTTTTATCTCGATTAGAAGATGTTGGTGTAAGTTTGTTTGCCATAGATGAAGCGCACTGTATATCGCAATGGGGCCATGATTTTCGTCCAGACTATATGGCATTAGCCTTATTAAAACAGCGTTTTCCTCAAGTGCCTATTATGGCGCTGACAGCAACAGCTGATGCTGCCACTCGACATGACATAGTGCAGCAACTGACTCTTAAACAACCCTATGTTAACCAAAGCAGCTTTGATCGGCCAAATATTCGTTATACAGTACAAGAAAAGTTTCGGCCAATAGAGCAGCTAGTTAGCTTTTTACAACGCCAAGACGGTGCTGCAGGTATTATATATTGCGCTTCGCGGCGTAAAGTAGATGAAGTTGCCGAGCAGCTAAAACAACGCGGATATAATACTGCCGCTTATCATGCAGGCTTAAGCAGTGAGCAACGCGATAAAGTACAAGATGCTTTTAAACGAGATGATTATCAATTAATAGTAGCAACCGTTGCCTTTGGCATGGGGGTGAATAAATCTAATATTCGCTTTGTTATCCACTTTGAATTACCCCGCACCATTGAAGCTTATTATCAAGAAACTGGACGAGCTGGGCGAGATGGTGTGGCAGCTGAAGCCATGCTGTTATTTGATCCAGCTGATATTGGCCGAATGAAACGTTGGCTGGATGCCGAACCTAACCAGCAACGTGCCGAAGTAAGTTGGCAGCGCTTTTTAGCTATGGCCGCTTTTGCCGAAGCACAAACCTGTAGACGCTTAGTTTTACTTAATTATTTTGGCGAAGCCAGACAGCAACCTTGTGGTAATTGCGACACCTGTTTACAACCACCTCAGCAGTTTGATGGCACAGAACTAGCCCAAAAAGCCTTATCATGCGTATACCGTGTTGGCCAACGCTTTGGTATGCACCATGTAATAGATGTCTTACGTGGTAGCCAGAGCCAAAAGATTATCGAGTTAGGCCATGATAAACTCTCTACTTGGGGCATTGGCAAAGAGATTAGCCATGATTATTGGTTAAGCATTTTGCGCCAACTGATCCACTTTGGCTTATTACAGCAAGATATTACCGCCCATTCAGTGTTAAAACTGCAACCCGCAGCCAGAGCAGTATTGCGTGGTGAAGTTGCATTATCTTTAGCCGTACCTAGAATAGAACAAACTAAGCGGGGGCCAGAGCGTTTAGCTAAGCAGAATTATGATAGAGCACTCTTTGCTAAACTAAGAGCGTTACGCAAGCATATTTCAGCTCGTGATGATGTGGCCCCTTTTGTGGTCTTTAGTGATGCAACGCTGATTGATATGTGCCAACAATTACCTACAGATAACCAAAGTATGTTAGCAGTATCAGGGGTTGGCCAAACTAAGCTAGCTCGGTATGGAGCAGACTTTATTGACGAAATATCAGATTATTTAGCAACTGACCAGCAATAAGTTAAGCAGTAGCAAAGTAAGATATAGCGCTATATTATTAAAAATGGAGCTATTGCTCACCTTATGCCTTTAAGTTATATTATTGTTAAAACCAGAACTTAAAGACCTAGTTAAACACGGAGCATAACGATTGAGAGTCTATTTTGGTTTATTGTTAGCTTATTTATACTTAGTTACGGCACCTGTATTCGCTTTAGATATTGAAGTTAATTCCGTAAACCACCATCTAAAATCAAACCAAGCATTAAGCCAACTTTACTTCCAAGTAACTGAGCCCCATATTAAACTAGAAGACTTACTTGCTAGCCCAGACTTACCACAGCAGTTTCAACAGCTAACCCATAAAGATCGGGTGCAATTTAACGAACATCAAACAACATGGTTTTTAGCTCGGATTGTAAATACTGACTTTCGTACTATCCAGACTGTACTAGACTATCACTTTCCACTTGCCGACAAAGTAGAAATTTATCAAGTAGATAAAAAAAATAAAAGCTTCAAATTATTAAGCCGTACCGGTAATGACTTTCCTTTTACCGAACGTAATTTGCCCTATCGTAGTTATGCAGTGAATTTAGAGTTAGCACGTGCTGAAGAAACAGATATTTATATTAAAGTGCGTGATGCTGCTATTATCCCCAGTAACTTTCGGCTCTGGCAGCCTGAAGCTTTTATTCGCTATCAACAACATACAGCCATGTTTGATGGCATGCTGCAAGGGGTCATGTGGTTATTAGCCCTGTACAATTTAGTTTTACTCTATCGTAGCCGTAATAAAGTCTATTTTTACCATAGTGTGTTTTTTATTAGCTTTGCCCTCACTATTGCCATCTTAAATGGCACGGCATTTTCACTATTATGGCCACAGCATCCTGAAATTAATCAAGCAACATTATATCTAAGTGTTGGCCTAGCTATGTTGATGTTTAATTTAGCCATTAGCCATATTTTAGGCAGCTACCTTAAAGGCTTTTGGCGCTTCAGTAATATTTTTAGCACTATCAGTGCTTTGCTCTTATTATTTAGTCCATTATTTGCCAGTGGCGAAGCTAGACTGTATTTACTATTTATATGTATTTTCTGGGTGTTAGGCAGCAATTTAATTTTAGCATTGCGACTAAGCCTTGCCGGCAAGTCACAATCTACTCGTTTTATTTGGGTAGCAATTTTCACCTTAATTAGCATAGCTTTACTCACTGTTACCCAAGCTGGACACTTTGAACAAGTATTAATTTGGCCCTATATCTTACTTGCTATAGTGTTATTTAGTTTAGCCTTAACCATCTTTAATTTGCATGGTTTTAAAACGCCTAAACCTGATACTGACCATGCTGAAATGCTACTTGATTTAAAGCTGTACTATGACCTGTTTCATAGCGCCGTTGAAGGGATGTTTATTACCAGCTTGAATGGTCAGTTAATTAATGCCAATTTAGCTTTAGCAAAAATTTTAGGTTATGACTCATTAGCACAGCTGAAGCAAGCTACCGAAAAAACCGGAATGAGTGTTTTTTATACCGATGCGCAACAACGAGCAAAAATAATAGCTAAATTACATACCGAACATAATCGTAATTTTGAAACTAAGGCTATACGCGCTGATGGTTCCATTTTTTGGGTGTTAATGTCAGCTCGATTATCTCAATCACCACACAGTAAAGAAACCATTATTCATGGCTCTGTGATTGATATTACTGAACAGAAACAGGCCAACGATCAATTAGCCTATTTAGCTAATCACGATCCTTTAACGGCATTATTTAACCGCTATTGTTTTGAGCAACAAATAATAAACCTTTTCAAAAAGAAATCTAATAATGCCGGCTGCGTGCTTTTTATCGATATTGATCAATTTAGTTTAGTTAATGATAGCTGTAGCCATAGTGCTGGCGATGCTTTACTTAAGCAATTAAGTCAATTATTAAAGCATAATGTTGCTAGTAATGGCACTGTTGCCCGTCTTGATGGTGATGAGTTTGGTATTTTATTAATTGATAAAAGTATTAATGAAGCTTTTGCGTTAGCTTATAGCCTACTAGACGCGATGAAAGAATTTAAATTTATTTGGCAAGATAAAGTATTTAGCATTAGTCTAGGCATTGGTATTACTGAAATCCTTCCCCATGAAAACAATGCCGACACTATTATTAAACGTGCGGCAGCGGCTTGCATTTTGGCTAAAGAAAAAGGCCAAAATAGGATCCAACTTTACGATGCAAAAGATCGAGATACTCAACGTTATCAAGAAGAAATAAATTGGGTTTCACTTATCCGTCAAGCTATTGAACAAGATCAATTTATTCTGTATCAACAAATTATTAAACCGCTAGCGACAGCTGAAACCGGTTTCCATTATGAAATTTTATTACGTTTACGCACAGCCGATAATCATATTATTGGCCCAAGCAGCTTTATGAGCTCAGCAGAGCGTTACGGCTTAATGCCGCTGATTGATCGCTGGGTGATTAAGCAATATTTTTATTGGTTGCAACAGCATCCCGAACATATTAAGCAATTACACTTGTGTTGCATAAACTTATCTGGCAACTCCTTAACAGATATAAACTTTAAGCAAGATGTGCAAAAATTCTTTACCGATTTCAGCATTCCTTATCAGTTAATTTGCTTTGAAATTACAGAAACTGTGGCTATAGTTAATTTACAGAGTACCTTAGATTTTATTAATCATTTTCGCCAATTAGGCTGCCAGTTTTCACTAGATGATTTTGGCAGTGGTTTTTCTTCTTATGGCTACTTAAAAAGCTTTCCAGCAGATTACGTCAAAATAGATGGCCACTTTGTTCGAGATATATTGAACGATCAGTATGATAGAGCAATCGTAAAGTCTATTCACGATATTGCTCACGCTATGGGGATGCGCACCGTTGCTGAATATGTTGAAAACGAGCAAATTGTAGCGGAGCTGCAGCAACTTAACATCGACTTTGCGCAAGGCTATGCTATTGCTAAGCCCCAGCCTTTAGCTGATCTATTAAAATAAAAAACTTCTAAATTTTTATTGCTGAAATACTAGTCGCGGCCGTAAAATAGCGAGCGGCAATTTGCCGCCTAAACCACCACTTAAGGTTGGAGTGTTATGTTACGTCTACGTGAATTATCGCGTCGTGTTGAGACAGTACTTGGCGAAATAACTGAGAAATTTTCAACCTACCAGCAACAACAAGGATTAAACTGCCGTCCAGGTTGTGGCGAATGTTGCCTACAACCTACTATAGAATCAACACCCTTAGAAATGCTTCCTGTAGCCTTATATTTATTTGACCAAGGCAGCGCAGAGCAAACCTTATATAAGTTAGAGGCAGAGCCACTACAAAAAAGTTGTGTCTTTTATCAAAAAAAGTCTTTTGATGGGAAACAAGGCCAATGCACTGTTTATCAACAAAGGCCCAGTATTTGTCGTGTATTTGCTGCTGCAGGTGTTCGAGACAAAATGGGTAAAACTGCCCTATCGGTATGTAAAGTTATTAAGACTGATCTTCCAGAACAATATGCTCAAAGCTTAATTATGATAACCTCTTCACCACCACCACTAATGATGCTGGCATCTGAAGCAATAAAAGAATTAGATTATGCTTTTGGTAATACCATGCAACCCATTAATTTAGCGCTTAAATATGCCCTGGAAAAAGTATTATTTATTGCATCGTTCTCAGGTTATGACGATGATACAAATATCGCGTAAAAACTTAAATAAGCTAATCCCAGCCGGCTAAAACAACTTTACCCACTGTTTTACCGGCTTCAATTAACTGATGAGCAGCACGCAAGTTTTCAGCATTAATAGTTCCCAACACCTGCTTTAATGTTGTTTTAATTTGCCCTTGTTGCACTAGCCGACTTAAATCTGTCAACAGCTGATGTTGCTGCTGTATATCATCAGTATTAAACATGGAGCGGGTAAACATAAACTCCCAGTGCAATGAGATACTTTTATGTTTTAACCGCATAATATCCAATCCCTGGATTGGGTCATCAATTAAAGCCAGCTTACCTTGAGGTGCTAGCATTGCCACTAAGTCGCTATAATGCTGTTCGGTATGGGTTAAACTGGCCACATGAGTAACATAGGCTAAGTCTAAGGCTTGCAGTTGCGCTAGCATAGGTTGGCTATGGTCTAACACATAATGTGCACCTAGCTCAGTTACCCATTGCTTTGTTTGTGCACGTGATGCTGTCGCTATAATAGTTGCTGTGGTCAATTGTCGCGCTAATTGAATTAAAATTGACCCCACCCCTCCTGCAGCGCCAACAATAAGCAGCACCGGCCGCGGATATTTCAAACTGGGTTGTTGCAACTCTAAACGATCAAATAATAGTTCCCATGCAGTAATAGCAGTTAGCGGTAGAGCAGCAGCTTCTGCAAAGCTTAAATTATCTGGCATAATCGCAGCTATACGCTCATCTACAAGTTGCAATTCACTATTGCTGCCAGGCCGAGTTAAGCAGCCAGCATAAAATACTTTGTCACCTGGTTTAAATAAGCTAACTGCTTCGCCTACTGCAACAACCTCACCAGCAGCATCCCAACCTAACACTTTATATTGGCCTACTTCTGGTTGCATGCTATGGCGAATTTTTGCATCGACCGGATTAACAGACACTGCAGCCACTTTAACTAAAATATTTCGACCGCTCGCCACAGGATCAGGCTGATTTATATCTAACAGAGCTTGCTTATCGCTAGCAGGTAAAGAAACTTGATATCCAACAGCTCTCATTATCTGACTATCCTAAATGTAATAGTTATAATCGATGCTAACGCACCTTTTGGACTTGAACTTATACTTTTAACACGATTTAAATTAAAACGAAACTTTGTAGCTAACTGCTTACTTAATCACTGGCTAGTACAGCAAGCCTTAATATAACAAGAGTTTATCTTGCAATATTTCCTGTACATGCTTAAATCTGAATTATATAGTTGTTAACATCTAAGTTGTTATGCTGTGAATATATTAAATACCACAACGCTAAAAAACTTGCTATTGCTGTCTCATAAAAACCAAGCGCCCTTACTTAACTCACTGCAAAACATGGTAGATAATTGCTCTGCTAATATCGCCGAATTAGACCAAGCTTTTAAAGCCTCTAATAAAGAAGTGGCAAAGCAGTTATTACATAAAATCCGAGGCTCCTTTGCCACTATAGGTGCCGATGCTTTTGCCAATAGCTGCGCGGATATAGAGCTACAACTACAACGTGAAGTATTACCCAGCCCTACTGAGCAAGCCGCACTCTTTGCTTTATATCAAGATAGCTGCCAAGTATTACAGCAGTTTGTGCAACAACATACTGTAATAAAAGCAGCTATTGATACGGAGATCGACCTGAGACAGTTACTCCATTTATTACAGCAACAAAATATGGCAGCAACAGCTTTAGCCAATAAGGGAGCAAGCCTATTAAATCAATTATTACCCTCTAATACTGCAGCTGACTTTTTTAAATACTTGGCACAACTAAACTATACTGCAGCAGCAGAGTTATTAATCCCTTATGTAGAAAATTGACAATTCATGCAACGTCAAGGCGACTAAAGTGGCACAAGAGCAGCCAGCACAATCCAGTAAAAAAACGACATCATTAGTCAAACTATCGCTATTGCCATTACTAACAATGGTGCTATGCGCCTTTATTAGCCTCTATTTAATAAAACAAGTATCACAAGAAAACACTGAACGTAGCCAAAAAGAAATGCAAGTTCGGCTACAAGAAGTAAGTGCAGACATAGCTGATAAGGTTAGCCTATACCAATATGGATTAAGTGGTTTACGCAGTGCAACATTAACAACCGGACTAGAGAATTTAGCACACGCAACCATTTTAAATTACTCTGCTAGCAGAAACATTAAAGTCGAGTTTCCTGGCGCCCGTGGTTTTGGCTTTATTCGCCATGTAAACAAAAATAACCTAACCAAGTTTTTACTCAAAGCTAGCGCCGAACGTAACCGTGAATTCACTTTGCAAACACTGGATAACCATGAAGACAGCTACTTTGTGATTCAATATATTGAACCAGAAGCAGATAATTATAATGCAATTGGTTTAAATATAGGTTCAGAATCCATGCGTCGTACAGCTGCACTTAATGCCGCTAAACAGAATAAAACTCAATTAACTGCCCCTATTACCTTGGTTCAGGCCCAACAAAAAAGCCAACAGGGTTTTTTACTGTTAATGCCCATTTATAACCAAGCAATAGCACCAAATACAGAACAACAACGATTAGAGCAATTATACGGCTGGAGTTATGCGCCTATCTTAATCGAGGAAATATTAGGTACTGTTTCATCTGTTAAACCAGATATTACCTTAAGTATTACTGATATTACTGATAATGCTGATAATGCTGATAATGCTGATAATGCACAGTTAACTTTTTATCATTCTAGTACAACAAACAGATTTAAATAATCAACAGCGCAATTACATTAAAAAAACCCAAGTTGCCTCACAATCCTTACTCACTATTTTAAATGATATTCTTGATTTTTCTAAAGTAGAAGCGGGTAAGTTAGAGCTAGAACTGCATACTTTTAGTCTGTCGACAGTAATGCACGAACTAGCTGTTATTTTAACTGCTAACGCTGCTGATAAAAATTTAGAAATCTTATACGATTTGGCTACCGACATTCCCGATATGTTAGTAGGTGACGCCCTAAGATTAAAACAGATATTAATTAACTTAGCTGGTAATGCTATTAAATTTACCGCTGTGGGCGAAGTTATTATCAGTATTAAAGCCTTAGTTAATACAGCCAATACTGTACGGCTTAGCTTTAGTATTAAAGATACCGGCATTGGCATGACAGCAGAACAAATAAACTTACTTTTCAGTGGCTTCCAGCAGGCAGAGTCGTCTATTAGTCGCCGTTTTGGCGGCTCTGGCCTAGGGCTTGCCATTAGTAAACGACTTGCCGATTTAATGCAGGGCAGCATAAGTGTCAGTAGCACACCTAATGTGGGCAGTGAATTTATTTTAACCTTAGACTTGCAAGTGGCTAATGTGCAAAGTCCAGCCGAAGCTTTAAGTTTACCCAAAAATCTTAACGTTTTAGTTGTCGATGATAATAAGCAAGCGCGAATTATTATGTCAGAAATGGATGGCTATCAAACAACCTATCAAATTCGCCATCAGCTTAAACTTACCAATATACCTATTATTGCCATGACCGCTAATGCCATGCCCTCTGACGTAAAAGCTTGTTTAGATGCGGGGATGCAAGATCATGTTGCTAAACCATTTGATTTAACCGAACTAACTAATAAAATACTCCAGCACAGTAATAATCTTGAAAATATCAGGTTAGATAAAACTAATTTAATTGCAGAAACACCCATTACGACAGCTTTAACCAATGTGCAACAGTACTCAACAGAGCAAAGCATCGACTTTGATCAAGCCTTACAAGGATTAGGAAATTCAATTGAGCTTTATACTAAAGTGTTGCAACAATTTAAGCTCGATCTTGGCCACTACTTGCTACAACTTGCTAATGAACAACCAGACCTTGCTGCTCAAAAACTGTTATTTCATAGCTTAAAAAGTACAGCTGCAATGTTAGGTTTTAATCAGCTTGCACAAACAGCCAGCTCTTTAGAGCAACAACTTAGTCAAAGCGCTGCTTTAATTACTCAAGAACAATTAGCCACTGTGTCTCAACAGTTAAACCTAGCAGAAGAACAAAGCAGAAAAATCTTGCTATTATTAACGCCTTCGCCAACAGAAAAAGCAGCTAACTTTAATTTGACAGAACTAGCTGATAGTATCAACTTATTGCAGTCACAGCTAAATTCAGCCAATATGGCAGCACTAGCGTTGTTTAATACACTCCAGCCATCACTGCAACAGTTGGATTCAGAGATAACCCAAAAACTGGCAGAAGAGATGGCCTCATTAGCATTTGTTGCAGCAGAAAAGTTGCTAGTAAAGTTAAAACAAATTTTAGATAGGCGTATTAATGATCAGTGAATTAAACCTGTCATATCTGCAAACTTTAGATGATGCCACTATTTTAGTGGTTGACGATCAGCCTATTAATATTCAAGTTATATATCAAATTTTAGGTGATCAATTTCAAATATTAATGGCAACCACTGGCGCTGAAGCTATTAAAGTTTGTAAAAAGAGTATGCCTGACTTAGTGCTAATGGATGTTGTTATGCCAGAGAAAGATGGCTTAACTGGTGTTTATAACCGACGTTTTTTTGACCAACATTTACATAGCCAACTAGCAGTATGTAAACGGTTACAGCAACCTATAGCTATTTTGATTATCGATATTGACCATTTTAAAAAATATAATGACCATTTAGGCCATTTAGCTGGCGATGATGCGTTAAAGTTAGTCGCCCAACGCCTAAAGCAAACCTCTAAACGGCCTGCAGATTTAGTGGCTAGATATGGTGGCGAAGAATTTATTTGTGTTTTACCTAATACAGATACTCGTGGTGCAACACACTTAGCTGAACAAATGCTTATTGGCATTCGTGATTTAGCCATAGACCATCCTACTAGCCCCTTAGGTAAAATCACCATTAGTATTGGTGTAGCTGCAACAACCGATTATAAAGTAAACCTTATTCAACGGGCAGATGAACAATTGTATTTAGCCAAGAAAAATGGCGGCAATCAATATTGCATTGCCCCTGAGACTAGTATTGCAAATTCCTCTACCAAGCCAATCCAGTGATTACAGCCTAAAATTAAGGCCATTAATCGCAGTTGTTAGGCGCCTCTATTGCATAAATAGACCGACACTACCATATTGATATTATTGATGGTAAAGATTAAGACTAAGGTTTTATGCGCAATATTGTGCTATTAGCAATATTATTATATGTCAGCCTGTTGTGCAGCATTCAACCTGGGCATGCTTATGATTCGCGTTTATCTCCTTTAGCCGACAACCCTTTTTATGCCGTCAACCCTTCGCCTAATGGTTTTAATGTTGAGGCTATTACAGAAAACAGCCCTGATCATGAACCCATTTTAACCAACACTTATAGCCAACTAATTCAAAGTTATACAATTGAAATAGCTGATAACTTTACTAATGCTAAGGTTCAGCAGCAGTATACTTCGGCTTATGCTCGTGCCCCGCCAATTATTCTTCACTTGTAACAAATTAACATTGGCAGTTCTGACTGCCTAATACGAAAAACTTGTGATAATAACCAGCTTATATTTTGCTGCTGGTGAGGAATATAAAATGAAAAAATTACCTTTATATACGTTAGAATCTATAGATCATTTAGTACAACCTGCAGACTTTGCTGGCACCGCTATGACTTCACCAGCACTTAATGTATTAGTCGACTTTAAACATAACCAGCCAAATACAATTTTAGCCAGCACTTCTGCCGCTGATGCTTTAGCACTTATGCAGCAAGAGCAAACAAAAATAAAATTAGTAGTCGATAATAATGATATCTTGACTGGGCTTATCGATGTCGACTTGTTAAGTGATCAAGCAATAATGCGCCATGTTGCTAATGGTCAAAATAGACTAGATATTAAGGTTACGGATTTGATGCGACCTCGCGATCGCATTAAAGGTATAGCATATCAACAACTTAAAAATTGTACTATTGCTGATGTTATAAATACCCTGCAATCGAGCGGTGAACAATATTGCTTAGTAGTAGATCGGGAAAACCATCAAATTCGTGGCATTATTTCAGCCCAGGATATTGCAAGAAGATTACGTATACCTTTAACCATCCAGCAAGCCCCAACCTTTTTACATATCTTTGATAGTCTTAGCCTAGGTAATTAGCTGAATATAGCCTTGTTGTTAGTTGACTTGATACTTATAAGCGGCTGGGTATCAGCCGCTTATAATCGTCCCTTTATCGCTGTTGGGTTTGTTTAACTAAAGAATAACCGCTACTTTAGTTTACTAACTATAATATTTATTCAACTAACAGGTAGATATAATGCGATTAGCCACCTTATCAGTACTAATGCTCACCTCGAGCTTGCTGTGTTTAACTGCGCATGCGGCTACAAGCAGCTTAGCTAGTAGCCCCTATTTTGAAGCTGAAGATATCTTTGCTTTAGAATATGCAACTGATCCTCAAATTTCTCCTAACGGTCAGCAAATTGTTTATGTCCGTAATAGTAACGACATTATGACCGACAGCACCCATAACAGCTTATGGTTAATTGATGTAAAATCGGGCCATCAAGTACCGCTGTTCGCCGATCAATATAACTATAGTCAACCTAGATGGTCCAAAGATGGCAGCCGTATTGCTTTTATTTCTGATCGAACAGGGTCAAGGCAAATTCATTTACACTGGCTAGCTGAAAATAAAACCGCGCTATTGTCGCAACTACCAAACAGCCCTAGCAATTTAACTTGGTCTGCAGATGGTAAGCAGCTAGCTTTTACCATGAGCGTACTATCTAGCAAAGCTAAAGTAGAGCAAGCCGTTAAGAAAGTTGCTAAGCCCAAAGGCGCTAAATGGTCAGCTGAGCCTATAGTGCTAGATAGAGCTCGCTATCAAGCTGATGGTAGTGGCTTTTTAAAACCCGAATTTAGACAAATATTTATTTTACCTGCAACCGGTGGTACAGCACGTCAGCTTACCCAAGGTGATTTTCATTATGGTAGCGACCTTAGTTTTAGCCCGGACAGCCAATCATTAATATTTTCTGCAAATTTAGATCCTAATTGGGAATTTCAACCCCGTGACGCTAATTTATATCAACTAGATCTAGCAACGGAAAAACTTACCGCCTTAACTACTATGCCAGGCACTGAAAGCGCTGCAACCTTTTCTCCTGATGGCAAAAAGTTAGCATTTTTATGGCAAAACAATGAACAAGTACCTTATAGTAACGCTAAACTGAAAGTACTTACGCTAAGCAATAATACTATTGCCGAGGTTGCAGCTGATTTTGATCGCTCAATAAGCCAGCCTGCTTGGTTAGATAACACCAGTTTGGTAGTGCAATATGATGACAGAGGCCAGCGTAAACTAGCCAATTTAAGCCTAAGAGGTAAGCTAAAAACGCTAACAACTAGCTTAGGTGGTGTTAGTCAGCCTCAACCTTATTTAAGTGGTGACTATAGCTTATCAACAAATGGCGTTATTGCTTATACCCATGGTACTAGTCAACGCCCTGCTGATATTGCCATCATTAATAAAGATAAAACTAAGGTATTAACAGCGTTAAATGAAGACTTACTGGGCCATAAAAAACTGGCTCAAACCCATGAGATTATTTATAAGTCCGCTTTTGATGGTGAAGAGATTCAAGGTTGGTATATGACGCCACCGGATTTTGATCCTAATAAAAAGTACCCTTTACTACTTGAGATCCATGGCGGCCCCCATTTAGCTTATGGTCCGCAATGGAGTGCTGAAATGCAACGCTACGCCAAAGAAGGCTATGTGGTATTTTATGATAATCATCGTGGCAGTTCATCCTACGGCGAACGCTTTGCTTTATTACTGCAAAATAAATATAGCTCACCTGAAGATTATGCCGATCATGATAGTGGCGTAAATGCGATGATTGAATTGGGTTTTATTGACGCGGATAATTTGTTTATTGGCGGCGGCTCAGCTGGTGGTATTGCCAGTGCTTACGCTATTGGTTTAACTAATCGCTATAAAGCAGCGGCAGTGGTAAAACCTATCATTAACTGGCTAAGTAAAGTGCTAACGGGTGATAGCTATTTATACCAAACCTACTTCCAGTTTCCTGGTGTCCCTTGGGAAAACCTAGAGCATTATTGGCAGCGTTCGCCACTAAGCTTAGTGGGCAATGTGCAAACACCAACCATCTTAATTACAGGTGAAGAAGATAGACGTACGCCTATTTCAGAATCTGAACAGTTTTATCAAGCCCTTAAATTACGTGGTATAGATACCGCGCTAGTCCGTATTCCAGGCTCGCCGCATGGCATCTCAAATAAGCCAAGCCGGATGATTAATAAAGTAGAATATATGCTAGCTTGGTTTGAAATGTATAGGACCAAATCAGAATAAACAGCGTTCAAAAAGTGTTACCCTGCAAAAAGCAGCTAAGGTTTTAGCTGCTTTTTGCATTAGTGTTTAGTGTCAGGGTTTACCAGTTTCGATAAGTTTTGTCTTGTTACGGGTTTTAATAATACTTTTGTAATACCCAAGGCTTGCAACTCAGCAGGATTGGGTTCAGAACCACTGACTATTACCAACCTTAAGTGCTGATATTGCTGTTTTATCTTAGCTGCTAGTGCCAAACCAGTACTATCTGGTAGGCCTAAGTCTAATACAATTGTGCTAAAGCTTTGATCTTGCTCTAGGGTTAGCAAACAGTCGGCAGCTGTATGGGTTAGCGTGACAGTAAGCCCCTCATGCTGTAAAAAAAGCTGCATTAATTCTGCAGCCTCTATATCATCTTCTACCACTAAATACTTTTGTGCTGTTTTTATCTTAGGTTCAGGTTTAGATTCAATGCTTAAATGCGCTGCTAATAATTGATACAACTGGGATTTATTTATCGGTTTAGCTAGTAAATTATTAAAACCTAAACCCGTTAACTCTTGTTTTAAGCCTTTGCCAGTTGCCGCAGTTAAAGCAACAATAGGCCATTGGTAGCCTAACTCACGAATAGCAAGTACTGCATCACGGCCATCAACAACTGGCATATGCAAATCCATTAAAACTAATTGATAATGGTTATTTTGCTGTAAGGCTAATTTTATCTTAGCAATAGCAGCTGCGCCGTCTTTAGCAAATTCCACTTTAGCGCCTACAGCTTGCACCCAATGCCCAGCCAGTTTGCGCAACTCAGCTACATCATCAACAATTAAAACCCGACCTGTTAATCTTGGAAACTCGATATTAGGTGTCCGGTTGAGATTTGGTACAGAAAAATTAAATTTAGCTTTTTTACTTTTGCTAAGATCACCTGCCGCCACACTAAACGTAAACTCACTGCCTACCCCTTCAACAGAAGCTACTGCAATTTTCCCCTGCATTCGTTGAATTAACTCGGCTGCAATACTTAAACCTAAACCGGCCCCTCCAACTTTACGCTTAACCATCTCTTCTATTTGCATAAATGGCGAGAAAATGTCTTTAATATTAGACGCTGGAATGCCTATGCCGGTGTCTGTTACTTTAAAAAACAACTTTTGTTGCTGCAGCCAAATATCAACCGTTACTGAGCCTGCAGCAGTAAACTTAATCGCATTATGAATAATATTAATTAAAATTTGTTTTAATCGGGTACCGTCTAAATATACCTGCTCTGGCAATGTATTTAAGGCATTAAAGCTAAGCCGTACACCTTTATCTGCCGCTGTTACCTCTAACAGTGAATATACATCTATTATTAGGCTGGCAAAGCTATAGACTTCGGGCCTTAACTCTAACTTGTTAGCCGTTATCTTTGATAGATCTAGTACATCATTTAATAAGCTTAAAAGATGTTGACCATTATTAAGAATAATATTCAACTCAGGCGCGGATTTTTGTGCAAAATCTGTTTCTAGCAATAATTCGGTATAACCTAAAATGGAAGATAAAGGGGTGCGTATTTCATGACTTAAATGGGCTAAAAATCGGTCTTTAGAACGATTATCCTCCTCTGAGCGTAACCGACTAATCCGCTCAAGCTCATATTCACGACGACTTAGTGCATAACGTATAGCGCGGGCAAAACGGGTTTCACTTAATTCACTTTTTACTAAAAAATCTGCGGCACCATATTCTAAAGCTTGTAAGTCTAACTGTTTATCTGGTTGGCCAGTTAGCATAATAATAGGCGTAGATACACTAGCTGCCATGGCTTGCTGTAACAATGCTAGCCCAGTTTGGCCACCTAACTGGTAATCTAGCAAACACACATCATATTTGCCTTGCAGTAAGTGTTGTATACCATCTTCAGCGCTTTTTACCCAAGTTAACTGGCAAGATAATGAGCTTAAATCTTCAAGATGCTCTCGGGTTAAGATATAGTCATCTTCATCATCTTCAACTAATAATATATGTGCCTGCTGCTGTGGGTATTTTAACTCAGTCATGATCTTGGCTAGGCAATTCAACAAACTCAACCCAGTATTTACCTAAGGTCCGCATTAACTCTACTAATCCAGCAAAGTCTACCGGCTTAGTTATATAAGATGCGGCCCCTAAATTATAACCTCGCACCATATCTTGTTCTTGTTTAGAAGTAGTTAAAATAACCACAGGGATAGTTCTTAGTTCAGGATCTTGCTTTATATTTTTTAACGCTTCTCTGCCATCCATTCTGGGCATATTTAAATCAAGTAATATTAAGCTGGGCCTAGGGCAAGGTACGCCAGTAGCATATTTACCTTCTCTTTTTAAATATTCCAGTAAATCGACACCATCCTCAACACAATACAGATTATTTAACACTCGGCTTTCTGTCAGGGCATCTTGGGTCAGTAAACGATCATCTTCATCATCATCAGCCATTAATATAGTAATAGGCCTAGCTTTGTTGAGGGGCATCTTCATCTCCTATTATTGCAAAGGCCGTTGCTTGCTCTGGCAAAATAATACTAAAAGTAGCGCCTTGCCCTAGCTTACTGCTAGCGCTAATTTCACCGCGATGGCGCTCTACTATGCGCCGACAAACGGCTAAACCTATGCCTGTACCTTTATATTCGGTGCGACCATGTAAACGTTGAAATGGCGTAAATATTTTTTCTGCGTACTCTGGAGCAAAGCCAATACCATTATCGCTAATGGTTAATTGATACCAGTTATCACACAAAGCTAATTGAGCTGCGCTAGCAGCATAAGCTTGGGATTTAATAACAATATGCACAGCTTGCTTAGCTTGCCTAAACTTAATGGCATTAGATAATAGGTTTAAAAACAGTTGCTGCAACTGGCTATTATCTGCCTGAATGGTTGGCAAGGAGCCAACTATATCAATTTGAGCAGCACTTTCTTTAATCGCAATTTCTAAATCATCCAGCACTTGCTCTAGCACTTGATTTAAATCTGTTGTAGCAAAGTCTCGCCCTCGAGTGCCTACCCGAGAAAACTCTAATAAATCGGTAATAAGAGTCGACATTCTACTTGCTGCATTACGCATGCGATGTAAGTAATCTAAACCACGCTCTGTTAAAGCGTCGGCATAAGAAGACTCTAACCTATCACCAAAGGCTTGAATTTTACGTAAGGGCTCTTGCAAGTCATGCGAAGCAACAAAAGCAAAATCTTCTAACTCTCTATTACTGCGGCTTAATTCTTCTGCGTATAAATTAAGCTCTTGCGTTCGCTCAGCCACTGTATGTTCTAAGTTTATGTTTTTCTGCTCTAATAACTGTAAATATTGCTGTTCCTTACGATTACTGCTCCACGAAATTAATAGCAAAATAATGACTAACATTGCACTAGTGATGCCAGAAATAGTAAAGGTAACTAAAGCTTCATTTTTGCTTTTACTTAAACGCTGTAATAAAGCCGCTCGATAGACTTTTTCTTCAATATTGACATCATTAAATAATTGCCTTAATTGCTCATACACACTGGCATGAGAAGTTGCTTTTAATGCCAGCAAAGATAAAGCAGACTTGTCATTTTTAACTAAAGTAACATGTTGCTCTAGCTCAGCAATTCTTGCTGTTGATAAATCAATAATACGCGCTATCCGCTGTTGTTGAGCTGGTATTTCTGAATCTAAGGCTTTTAGTGCTGCAATTTGAGCTTGCACTTTATCTAAAGCGCTTTGATAAGGTTTTAAGAAAGCAGCATCGTTAGTTAATAAATAACCACGTTGTCCTGATTCTGCTGAAATGACAGATATATGTAAATCATCTAAACGTAAAATAATATTACCTGTATTCGCTAAGCTAACTTGAATAGCAGATAAGTTTTTGATGGTATTAAAAGCAAGATAAACATTAAAACTAATAATGCTAGTTACAATTAGACCTATTAATAGCCAAACTCCACGTTGTTTAGTGATAATAGTCGATTCTGACACGGCTTATCCTTGTAATTAACAGGTTATTTATCTGTCAGGATCTGCTGTAACTGGCTACTACAATCTTGACAAGACTGAATAATTTTCTCGACAGCCGCCAGCGCTTTATCTTTAGCTAAATCATTCTCTAATACCAACTTAATTAATTCTGCTTGCATTGAAATGCGGTTTAACGGCTTTCTAACATCGTGAATAACTTGAGCTAAATCTTGCTGGCTAGACTTAGTCATAAGAACTCCTAATTTTAATGATTACAAGCTTAGCTAAATTCACCTAAACCACCATAAGCATGTAAACGGTTATATAAGGTTTTAGCGCTAATGCCCAACATTTCTGCTGCTAAGGTTTTATTGCCATCGACTTTTTTTAAGGTCAAATAAATTAATTCTTTTTCTACTTCTTCAATTGTTTTGCCCGCTGTTAAACCTTGTTGTTTATCTTTATTAAATGAAAAAGGAGAAGCAAAAACCTCAGGTAACACTAAGTGGCTAGACTTGGTATCGCTCATAATAACGGCTCTATGTATAGTATGGCGTAACTCGCGCACATTACCCGGCCAGTCATATGCTTCTAAGCGTTTAATTTGTGCCGCCGTTAACACATAACTAGTATTATTTTCATTATTAAATTGCAATAAAAACAATTTTGCTAATAAACTAATGTCGGCTGTTCTTTGCCGTAAAGGTGGGATTTCAATTGGAAATACCGCCAAACGAAAGTAAATATCTTCCCGTAAAATATTTTGTTCTGCAATTTGCTGTAATGAACGGTTAGTGGCAGATACAATGCGACAATTCACGGCTGTTTCTTTAGTGCTACCAACCCTAATAACCTGTTTAGTTTCTAGCACTCGCAATAAAGTTGGTTGCATATCTATTGGCATTTCAGTGACTTCATCTAAAAATAAAGTGCCATTTTCTGCTTGCTCAAACACCCCAGTCTTTTGCGCTATAGCACCGGTAAAAGCGCCTTTTTCATGACCAAATAATTCACTACCAATTAATTCTTTTGATAAACCACCACAGTTAGTGGCTACTAAAGGGCCTTTAAGACCACTAGCGCTATGAATAGCCGCGGCAACCACCTCTTTACCAACACCGCTTTCCCCCATTAGCATCACATTCGCTGAGGTTTTAGCTACCCGCTCAATCATGCTATAAAGCTGCTGCATAGGCGCTGACTCACCTACTAAGCAGCCAAAGTGCATGGGTGGCATCTTAATAGCTGACGCTATCTGCTTAGGTTTTGCACCGCTGAGCACTCGTTCTAAATCTTCACGCTGGATGGGCTTAATTAAGTAATCTACTTTTGGCCCGCATAATTCTGCAACTACAGATTTAACGGATGGATGCCCTGTAATAAAAGTCACTTTTGGCATAACGCTTAATTGCTTTAGCCTATCCATCAAATGTAAACCGCTACCATCAGGCAGCATAAAATCCAGTAAAACATGATCAAAACTATTATTTTCAAGCCACTCATGGGCTTGCTTTAAGTCATGAGCAATATCTACGGTATGGCCTAAAAACTCCATAATATGGCTGGCTACTTTGGTAAATTCCTGATCATCATCTACTAGCAAAATTGATAACAAAGTTAAGCTCGCAATAAATAATTAAACACTATAGTTAATATCACTATCCGGCACTAGGCTTGAACCTAAAGTGAATAGTAAAGACTGGCTAACTGATATTAGGCCAATAAAAAGTTAAATAGAAGTTTTTATTAACCTTATAGCACAAGAAAAATTACAATGTATTTATTAATAAGAGGAAAATAATAAGATAATTTAGATAAAATCAACAAAATAATAAGCTATATAGCTGAAATAAAAAAGGCGCCGTAGCGCCTTTTCTCTTAACCTTTAATACTTATTCCCATTCTATTGTAAACAAGACATTTTTATCTTTTATATTCAATGGCTTATTTTCCTGCTAATTGGTAATACCATGAAAAATACCATGCTCAGAAAAGGCTTAACAATATTTTGAAAAATTGCCTACTGAGCGCTGCCGCACAGCTCCATAGGCCGCTTTCCTGGCTTTGCTTCCAGATGTATGCTCTTCTGCTCCTGCAGCTAATGGATCACCGCAAACAGGTTACTCGCCTGGGGATTCCCTTTCGACCCGAGCATCTGTATGATACTCATGCTCGATTATTATTATAGAAGCCCCCATGAATAAATCGCTCATCATTTTCGGCATCGTCAACATAACCTCGGACAGTTTCTCCGATGGAGGCCGGTATCTGGCGCCAGACGCAGCCATTGCGCAGGCGCGTAAGCTGATGGCCGAGGGGGCAGATGTGATCGACCTCGGTCCGGCATCCAGCAATCCCGACGCCGCGCCTGTTTCGTCCGACACAGAAATCGCGCGTATCGCGCCGGTGCTGGACGCGCTCAAGGCAGATGGCATTCCCGTCTCGCTCGACAGTTATCAACCCGCGACGCAAGCCTATGCCTTGTCGCGTGGTGTGGCCTATCTCAATGATATTCGCGGTTTTCCAGACGCTGCGTTCTATCCGCAATTGGCGAAATCATCTGCCAAACTCGTCGTTATGCATTCGGTGCAAGACGGGCAGGCAGATCGGCGCGAGGCACCCGCTGGCGACATCATGGATCACATTGCGGCGTTCTTTGACGCGCGCATCGCGGCGCTGACGGGTGCCGGTATCAAACGCAACCGCCTTGTCCTTGATCCCGGCATGGGGTTTTTTCTGGGGGCTGCTCCCGAAACCTCGCTCTCGGTGCTGGCGCGGTTCGATGAATTGCGGCTGCGCTTCGATTTGCCGGTGCTTCTGTCTGTTTCGCGCAAATCCTTTCTGCGCGCGCTCACAGGCCGTGGTCCGGGGGATGTCGGGGCCGCGACACTCGCTGCAGAGCTTGCCGCCGCCGCAGGTGGAGCTGACTTCATCCGCACACACGAGCCGCGCCCCTTGCGCGACGGGCTGGCGGTATTGGCGGCGCTGAAAGAAACCGCAAGAATTCGTTAACTGCACATTCGGGATATTTCTCTATATTCGCGGTTCAGCAGGCATGTCCCCTTTGAGGGCGACCCGACGACAGGATAATCGACCTTATGGTGCGCAAATATTTCGGCACAGACGGTATTCGTGGCAAAGCCAACGAAGGCGCGATGACGGCGGAAACCGCCTTGCGCGTCGGCATGGCGGCTGGCCGTGTCTTTCGTCGCGGTGACCACCGCCATCGTGTCGTGA
Source organism: Rheinheimera sp. MMS21-TC3 (assembly GCF_032229285.1). Taxonomy (NCBI): domain Bacteria; kingdom Pseudomonadati; phylum Pseudomonadota; class Gammaproteobacteria; order Chromatiales; family Chromatiaceae; genus Rheinheimera; species Rheinheimera sp. MMS21-TC3. Next base: position 955,282 of record NZ_CP135084.1, on the reverse strand, counting down.
TCGGCAAGGATACGCGCCTGTCGGGCTATATGCTTGAACCCGCGCTCACAGCCGGTTTCACCTCGATGGGCATGGACGTATTCCTTTTTGGCCCGCTGCCGACAACGTATAACTTATCAATTGGTTTTTTTTATGTCTATTGATATATTTTTATTGAAGGTTTATAGGTTTATAGGTTTATAGGTTTATAGGTTTATAGGTTTATAGGTTTATAGGTTTATAGGTTTATAGGTTTATCTTAGATATTATTTCATTCTAGTGTTTGAGCTCTTAAGCAGTTTGAGACTTAAGTTGTTTATAGGCGCGTATCTTTTGATAGAGAAAATAGAGACCTAATAAAATGCTATAGAGTACAGCACCGATTAGCCAAAGTGTGCCATCCCAGTTTGTAACCGTTTTTGCAAAGGAAAATGCAAAAATGGGCGGTCCAATTATTCCGGTAATATTAGTGAGGCTAACCATGATACCTTGTATCTTTCCTTGATGTTCATCTGCTGTCTTTATAGAGATTAATCCTTGTAATGCCGGTAAGGCGATGCCTCCTCCTGCTAATAAGATCAATGTAGGAATTACGAGCCAAACTTGAGAGATAAAGGCCAGTAATAAGAATGCGCTCGCATCTAGTATAAATCCGAGAATAAATACGGTTTCATTTTTCCAGCGAGATGCGATATATCCTGCGACAAAAGCCTGAAAGATAATATGCATTAACCCTAGCCCTGCAAGGGATAAACCAATGTTAAAGGTATTCCACTCAAAACGGTACTCAGTAAATAGAACCCAAGTTGATGCAGGGATTTGTCCGATGAGTTGTACTGTAAAAAACAGCATGAGAAGTAGCAAAACGGGTTTGAGAATATGAATTAGCGGGGCATTGATGGTGGTTTTTTCATGAATTTTAGATTGATCTTGCTCGATTTCTTTTGGGCGTGATTGCTCTTTAGGGAAGAGGATAATGACCATGATAAGAGCAATGGCATTTAAAATTGCGGCAATGATAAAGGGGAAATGTGCAGAATATTGTCCGATAAATCCACCAATAGCGGGTCCGGCAATGAGTCCCGCCCCAAAAGCTGCGCCTAACTTTCCAAACCATTTAGTTCTCTCTGCTTTTTTTGTGTGATCTGCGACCATTGATGCTGCTACGGCTCCTGTTGCAGCAGAAATGCCGGCAATCATTCTCCCTAGATAGAGCATCCATAAGGCGCTAGAAAATGAGAGTAGGGTGTAATCACAAACAGCGCCTATTAATGAGAGAATCAAGACCGGTTTTCTGCCAAATTTATCCGAGAGTTGTCCTAATATTGGTGCAAAAATAACTTGCATCAGCGCATAGATTGCGAGGATAAAACCATAATGAGTGGCGATAGACTCTTTGACAGAGAACTCTTCTAAAAGTGTTGGTAATACAGGCATGATTAAGCCCATTCCTGTTGCATCTAGGAAGGTAATTAAGAGGGCGATTGTGATATAGCGATTCATCATTATAAGTTTCCCTATCATTGATAGATTTGAAGGTGTGGAAATATAACCCTATCAGTGATAGAGTGTCAAGAAAATAATAAGGAATAATGATGGCAAGATTAGATAAAAAAAGAGTAATTGAAAGCGCTTTAGCGCTTTTAGATGAAGTAGGGATGGAAGGGTTAACGACTCGAAAATTGGCGCAAAAGCTGAATATTGAACAGCCGTCCCTCTATTGGCATGTCAAAAATAAGCGGGCGTTGTTAGATGCTTTATCGGTAGAAATTTTGTTACGGCATCATGATCACTTTCAACCTCAAAAGGGCGAGTACTGGGCGGATTTTCTGCGAGAAAATGCGAAAAGCTTTCGTAGGGCGTTATTAAGTCACCGAGATGCGGCAAAAATCCATTTAGGAACAAGACCCTCGCCGGAGCAGTTTGAGACCGTTGAAGCTCAACTTGCATTTCTCTGTGAGCAAGGTTTTAGCTTGGAAGAAGCTCTTTATACATTAGGTGTTGTGAGTCATTTTACGCTTGGCTCTGTTTTAGAAGAGCGTGAGTACTTAGAAGCGATGCGTGATGATGATCCTGCAATTCATGCGGCAATGCCGCCACTTTTAACAAAAGCTTTAGAGATTATGGAGCAAGATACGGGGGAGAAACCTTTTCTGTTTGGTTTAGAAGTGATTATTTTAGGCTTAGAAGCGAAGCAAAAACAGAAGAAGGGGAATCAGGAGTAAAATTGCTAGAAAATAACAGAGAACCTGCTTTGGGATAAAAGGAGGTTCTCAATTTATCATCTACTAGAGATGTTTTGGTTAGATGCGAAAATGGAAAAGGTTCTAAATACGCGCTCTTAGAGTTCTTTAGTCTTTGAGAAGATTAAGTTCTTTCGTTTCAGTGTAATAGCCATTTCCGCCTACAAAGACTTGTTCAATATCATTTTGGGCGGTGGTGACTAATTTAACACTGATCTCAGAGGGAGAGTTGAGCGAATAGCCTTGTTCAAATTGATAGAGAGGTTTTTGAATATTGTGTTTCGCATGTAGATAGCAAGCTAGGGCGCAGTTAGATGTGCCGGTAGCAGCTTCTTCATTAATATCGTATCTCGGTGCGAAGTTTCTACAGATGATACGATCATTGTTAAAAGTATAGAGATGAAAGCCGATAGTGTTATATCGCTCGCTAACAGCTTTAATCTCTTCAAAGTGAGGTTGCAATTGGTGGAGCATTGTTTCACTTTGAATCGGAATCAAAATATCTCTTAATCCTGTGGAAACAATTACGTATAGGAAGAATAAACGCCCTTTTCACCCAAGTCCAACAGCTTTGGACCGCAGTTGACTCTTTCGACACCCCTGCGATGCAACCCAATCCGGCTGACGGGGAGCCAGCAACGCTGAAAATTTACCCTCCTCTTTCCCACTAGCGGCTCCTTTTCCGACAACCAGCACGGCGGATCCCTGCCGCGGCGCTGTGAACGCAGCATTTTGATTGGTATCGTTGGCCTTCAGGCTCGTCAGTCAAACAGACCCAGGAGCAGCTCAGCCGGTGGCGCCCGGCTTTCGGGTAACGCCCTGGTCCCGCTGGTTTCGGCTTTGTGCTTCAGGTGATCAAGGATCTGCTTGATCACTATAGGGTCTTCAATGCAGGCGATGACTTTCATGGCGCCGCCGCAGCCGCTGCAGGTCTCGATGTCGATATTGAAAACACGCTTGAGCCGTTGCGCCCATGTCATCGACGCTCGCCGTTGTGCTGGTGTTGCCGGTTCATCAGCCACCCTGACCTTGTTGCCCCTGCCCCGTTTTGCCGGCGTGACCAACGCCCGGTGCCGACTGTTGGGTGCGAACACCCCGTGGAAGCGGGTTAGGTTGACTCTGGGCTTCGGTACCAGGGCGGCCAGCCTTGCAATGAAATCCAATGGTTCGAAAATGACGTGCGTGGTGCCGTCCCGGTACGGCGTCTTGAGCTGGTAGCGCACGTTGCCGCCTCGTGTTAACGACAGCCGCTTCTCGGATACCGCCGGGCGGCTGATGTACCGGCACAGCCGTTCGAGCTTCTTGCGTTCATCGGCCCTGGCCGCCACGCCGGCGTGCAGGCTGAACCCGGCTACCTTGCCAATCCCGTCACCGAACGGATCACCACTGGTCGGCAGAGTTTGCAAAGTGAACACCTTTCGCCCCGCCTGTGAACCGACAGCGATACGGTAAGTGATCGAGTGCCCCAGCAGGGGTGTCATCGGGTCGTCATCCACCGCATCCGAGGCCAGATAGCTGTTTTCGACATCCCGTTCCAGCAGGCCTTGCCGTTCCAGATAGCGACCCACCCGGTGGGCGATGGTGTGCGTCAGCTGGGTGAGCTCTGGGCTGGTCGGCGCCTTGACCCAGCGGAAACGCGCTGAGCCGTGGGATTGCTCGACATACACACCGTCGAGAAACAGCATGTGGAAGTGAACATTCAGATTGAGCGCCGATCCAAAACGCTGGATCAGGGTGACCGCGCCCGTCTTGGCCACTTGGTGGGTATGGCCCGCTTTCTTGACCAGGTGCGTGGCAATGACGCGGTAAACGATGCCCAGCACCCACCCCATGATCTCGGGCCGGCTGGCAAACAGGAAACGCAGCTGAAACGGGAAACTCAACACCCACTGACGCATGGGTTGTTCAGGCAGTACTTCATCAACCAGCAAGGCGGCACTTTCGGCCATCCGCCGCGCCCCACAGCTCGGGCAGAAACCGCGACGCTTACAGCTGAAAGCGACCAGGTGCTCGGCGTGGCAAGACTCGCAGCGAACCCGTAGAAAGCCATGCTCCAGCCGCCCGCATTGGAGAAATTCTTCAAATTCCCGTTGCACATAGCCCGGCAATTCCTTTCCCTGCTCTGCCATAAGCGCAGCGAATGCCGGGTAATACTCGTCAACGATCTGATAGAGAAGGGTTTGCTCGGGTCGGTGGCTCTGGTAACGACCAGTATCCCGATCCCGGCTGGCCGTCCTGGCCGCCACATGAGGCATGTTCCGCGTCCTTGCAATACTGTGTTTACATACAGTCTATCGCTTAGCGGAAAGTTCTTTTACCCTCAGCCGAAATGCCTGCCGTTGCTAGACATTGCCAGCCAGTGCCCGTCACTCCCACTCTATTGTAAACAAGACATTTTTATCTTTTATATTCAATGGCTTATTTTCCTGCTAATTGGTAATACCATGAAAAATACCATGACCAGATCATGAGGTTGAACACGGCTTGCGCCGGCAGCGTTCACGCTCCTGGTCGGCGATCTCGCCCGGCTGCAATGCTAGCTCAGCATCGGTCATGCGCTCCAGCACGTCGCGTAGGCGGATGGTGCAAGGAATGGGCGGCAGCTCGAACTCATAGCCGCCGGCGATCATTTCGGCCGCAATCTCCTCGGTGATGAAAAACGGCTCGTCGTCTTGGTTCGGCTTCTTCATGCCCTTTCCTCCTGGCGCTCATCCTGGCCGACAGCGGCCAGGGCATCGGCTTCCGTCAATGCGTCCTCCACGAACGCGCCGTGCTGCTTCGCTTCGGCCTGGCTGACCTCGGCCCATATCCGTTTCACCTGGGCCGCACTGTACCCGGCCAGCTCGGCGGTCTTGTTGATGCTGTAGCCGGACTTGCGCAGCGCGACAACTTGGGCGCGGCGCTTCGGATCAGCACGGCGGCCCTTGTACCGCCCGGCCTGGCGGGCCAACTCAATGCCTTGGCGCTGGCGTTCGCGCCTGTCCTCGTAGTCGTCGCGGGCCATCTGCAAGGCCAGGCGAAAAAGCATGATCTGCACGGCTTCCAGCACGATCTTGGCGACGCCCTGGGCCTCGGCCGCCAGGTCGGATAGATCGACCACGCCAGGGACGGCCAGGCGTGCGCCTTTGGCCTGTATCGAGGCCACCAGGCGCTCGGCCTCGGGCAAAGGTAGGCGGCTGATGCGGTCGATCTTCTCGGCAATGACCACCTCGCCGGGCTGTAGGTCGCCGATCATGCGCAGCAGCTCAGGCCGGTCGGCGCGTGCGCCGGATGCCTTCTCACGGTAGATGCCGGCGACGTAGTAGCCGGCGGCCTTCGCGGCCGTAGTGATCGCCTCTTGGCGTTCCAAGTCCTGCGCGTCGGTGCTGACGCGCAGATAGACCCGCGCCACCATCGGCGCGGCTACTGGCTTCGTCCTGCGCATACTTGCGGGCTCCTTTGGGCATACTCAAATGCACCCATCTTAAACTGGCAGGCCAATTTATCACATATCGATCTAAATGCGCCTAGCTCATTTTTACAGCTTAAATGAGCTATTGAGCACACTCCATATTTCGACTATTATTGAAACATGGAAACGATAAATGCTGTAGCCGCCCTGGCGGCCATCGCTCAAGAATCGCGCCTCGCGGTGTTCCGGCTTCTCGTCCAGGCCGGCCCCGCCGGCATGGCCGCCGGAAAAATCAGCGAAGCGGCCGGCATCCCGCCGTCTTCGCTATCCTTCCACCTGAAAGAGCTGGCACACGCCGGCATGGTCACGTCGCGGCAAGAAGGCCGATTTGTGATCTACGAGGCGAACTTTTCGACGGCCACTAACCTGGTGGCCTTTCTCACGGAAAACTGCTGCGGCGGCCAGGTGTGCAACCTGTCTTGCACCACGGAAGCCGGGAAGGTGTTGGCATGAGACTTCGCCATCTTTCCGACCCCGATTCTTTGCCCGCTTTGGACAAATCCTTTGCCATCGAGCGCCCGGCGCTCGGGCTGGCACCCGACGCCCCGCCGGTGCGTATCCTGCTGCTGTATGGCTCGCTGCGCGCCCGCTCGTTCTCACGGCTGGCCGTCGAGGAAGCGGCCCGGCTGCTGCAATTCTTTGGCGCAGAAACACGCATCTTCGACCCGTCCGATTTGCCGTTGCCCGATCAAGTGCAAAGCGACGATCACCCGGCCGTCAAGGAGCTGCGCGCCCTGTCCGAGTGGTCAGAGGGACAAGTCTGGTGCAGCCCGGAACGCCACGGTCAGATTACCAGTGTCATGAAGGCGCAGATTGACCATCTGCCGCTTGAAATGGCCGGCATCCGGCCGACCCAAGGCCGCACCCTGGCCGTGATGCAGGTATCCGGCGGCTCGCAGAGCTTCAACGCCGTGAACACCTTGCGTCTGCTCGGCCGCTGGATGCGAATGTTCACCATTCCGAACCAGTCGAGTATCGCCAAAGCGTTCCAAGAGTTCGACGCGGCGGGCCGCATGAAGCCCTCGCCGTACTACGACCGAATAGCCGATGTGATGGAAGAACTGGTGCGCTTCACGGCGCTGGTACGGCCGCACCGTGAAGCACTGACAGACCGCTATTCCGAACGGAAAGCGGCCGGCCACGTCATCGACGAGGCCACCGATCTTTCATCCATCGCCATTGCTCCCCAGCCACTACCAGAAAGCGAAACATCATGACCGAAAGAATCTATAACGTCCTCATCCTCTGCACCGGCAATTCGGCGCGCAGCATCATGGCCGAAGCTCTCATCAACACGATGGGGCAAGGGCGCTTCCGCGCCTACAGCGCCGGCAGTCACCCAACCGGCAAGGTCAATCCCTTCGCCGTCGAAAAGGTGGAGTCGGTGAATTACCCGACCGAGAATCTGCGCAGCAAGAGCTGGGACGAGTACGCCACGCCCGACGCACCGAAGATGGACTTCATCATCACCGTCTGCGACAACGCCGCCGGCGAAATGTGTCCGGTGTGGCCTGGTCAGCCGATCTCGGCGCATTGGGGATTTGAAGACCCGGCCGCCGTCGAAGGCACTGACGCCGAGAAGCGCCGGGCCTTCGAACAAACCTTCCGGCACATGATGAACCGCGTCCGCCTGTTCGTGAATCTGCCTCTCAAAATGCTTGACCAGACGGCCATCAAGCGCGAGCTGGCGAACATCGGCAAGACCGAGCAGGAAGCATGAGCGCCGGCGCACAGGCCATCGCCGCGAAGCCGCGCCAGGCCCCGATGAGCGGCTTCGAGCGTTACCTGACGCTGTGGGTGGCCCTGTGCATCGTCGCCGGTGTTGCGCTCGGCCAGGGCCTTCCTGACGTGTTCCAGGCCATAGGCCGCATGGAAGTGGCCCAGGTCAATTTGCCGGTGGGCCTGCTGATTTGGGTAATGATCGTCCCGATGCTGGTCAAGATCGACTTCGGGGCGCTGCACCAGGTCAAAGAGCATTGGCGCGGCATCGGCGTCACGCTGTTCGTGAATTGGGCCGTCAAGCCATTCTCGATGGCCCTGCTGGGGTGGCTGTTCATCCGACAAGTGTTCGCTCCGTTCCTGCCGGCCGATCAACTGGACAGCTACATCGCGGGCTTGATCTTGCTGGCCGCCGCGCCCTGCACGGCAATGGTGTTCGTGTGGAGCCGCCTTACCAACGGCGACCCGCTTTTCACGCTCTCGCAAGTGGCTCTGAACGACGCCATCATGATCGTGGCCTTCGCGCCCATCGTCGGCCTGCTGCTGGGCATGTCCTCGATCTCGGTGCCTTGGGACACGCTGCTGATTTCGGTCGTGCTCTACATCATCGTGCCGGTGATCCTGGCGCAGCTCTTGCGGCGGCATCTGCTCAAGCAAGGACAGGCCGCCTTTGAACGGGCCATGCAGAAGATCGGGCCGTGGTCGATGGCCGCGCTGCTGCTGACGTTGGTTCTACTGTTCGCCTTCCAGGGCGAGGCCATCATCCGGCAGCCGTTAGTGATCGCCATGCTAGCCGTGCCGATCTTGATTCAAGTGTTCTTCAATTCCGGGTTAGCCTACTGGCTGAACAAGCGGGCGGGGGAAAAGCACTCTGTCGCCTGTCCTTCGGCCCTGATCGGTGCCAGCAACTTCTTCGAGCTGGCCGTGGCGGCCGCCATCAGCTTGTTCGGTCTGCACTCCGGCGCTGCATTGGCAACCGTGGTCGGCGTCCTGGTCGAAGTGCCGGTGATGCTGCTGGTCGTGCGCGTGGTGAATCGCTCGAAGAGCTGGTACGAACGAGGTTGAACATGAGTAGGAAAAAACTGAGGAAATGATTGCAGATTGCCGCGCCGGCCGCTTCCTGGCGCATTCGATCACTGACCTGGAACACCTAGTATCCATGCTTGCTGAGGTCGCCCGATGACAGACCCAAAGAACCTAGAGAACAGGCTGCATGAGAAGGCCGACCCGGCCCGCGCCGTTTCCACTGGTCGGGTGCGCTACACACTGGCCGAACTACTGGCCGACGCGGAAGCATCCGGGGCTTACCCGCTGCCGCCGGAGGAACGCGAATGGATGGATGCGCCGTCTGTGGGTCGGGAATGGCCAAACAGTGAAGATTGAAAAAGGCGGCCAGTTCGAGTGGCCGCCCTTTCGTCATTAGCTGCACGCTTGGCGCAAGGCGTTCATTGCTTCTTGAAAATCAGCCTGTGTCGCCCGGCCCGTTTCAGCTTGGTAGTACACCACCATAAAAGCATTAGCGACGGCTTCGGCCAATGGCCCAAGGCTCCGCGCTTCCGCTTGGTTGATGTACTCCAAAGAAGAAAGAATAGCCGCTGCTTGATGCACTGCTTGCCCTGGTTCGATAATATGTTGTGTTGTCATAATTCACCTCTCCAGTAGGTGTTGATTGAAAGTGCCGGGCTGGTTGTGGCCAGCCCGGTGCGCCTACAGGTACAGCCCCGCCGCCTCCGCGAATGCTGACCGCTCATTCCTGCCGCCATTAACCTCAATACTTATCGGCTTAGTTTCGCTCTCTCTCATAGGGTCTGGCCGTGATACAAAAGCGGCTGTTTCTGTCTCTGCATCGACCTCGGTCGATTGATCACCCAGCGGCGAAATAAATACCTGGCTGACTTCTTCCCTTGGCGCTTCATCCAGGGCCGCCAATGCGGCCATGTATGTTGATGTCGTCATCGTGCTAACTCCTGACTTCGTTACTATCTGGGCCAGAATCGGCGCCCAAGCTATTGCCCTCGAACTGGCCAGATTGGCTTGCTTCTTTCGGCTCCATGCTTTCGCGTATCGAAGCAGCCAGTTTTCCGCCTGTGGTTTCGCTCACTCGCTCCTGGAATCCCTGCTTCACTTGAGAGCCGACACCCTTGGCTAACTCGGAGGCCGTGCCTGTGGCCAGCTTCGCGGCCTTGGCAAAGCCGCCACCGCTTGAGCTACTGCCGCTGTCACCAAAGCCAGCCGCTTGGGCGAATGGGCTACTGCCAGCAGTACCCGCTTCACCACCACCGTTTCCGCCACTGCTGACAACTGACCCCATGCTGGACATGTCACCGCCGGTTTCCATACTCGCTGATGCTTTCTGAAAAGCCGCTTGGAGTGCACTTGCACCTCCGGCTGCACCGGCTGCGGCACCCATAACCGCTTTACCTGCCAGGGCAGCGCCGCCAGTTGCCATACTGGCCGCCGTCACCGCCGCCCCAACTGCCGCACCCGCACCGAAGTTTCCAATTCCACCGGCTGCGCCAATACCACCACCAGACACAAGACCAGAAATCATCGGCGGAACTTTGTTGACCAAGAAAAGCAAGATGACCGATATAACCAACATCACGGCCAGTTCCTGGGATGCCATGTTCTCGCTGATTTGCGTGTAGTAGTGATTGATGAACTCTTTGCCAATCGCAACCAGAAGCACCATTGCCATAAGCTGTGCGGCCAGGCCCAGCACGGTCTTGTAGTAATTGATCGCCATGTCGGAAGTCCAACGACTTCCACCAAAGCCAAGGAAGAACACACCGGCATACAACAGAATCCAGGCTGATGCGAGCAACAGCAACAGGTTGACCGCAATCAACGCCAGGACAAACAAAACAGCCAGGGCCATTAGCTCCATGACCAGAGCAGTTGCCATCTGCCGCCATCCCAGCTCCGAGGTGGCCTGTACTGTGCGGTTGTATAACTCGAAACCAAGATCAAGGATGCTGGAGGGCCCAAGATTGCTATTGGAAAGTCCCCCCGCCTGCGCGCCCAGAGTTTGCAATGACTGAACAATCGTACCGGCGATATTCATGCCCTGGTTCGCATTCGTCAGCAACCACCAGAAAAAGCCGGTGAAGATCGTGAAGCGAACGAACTCCGCGAAGAACTCGCCAATGTCGGCCTTGCGCAAAGCCATCATGCCGAATGTCCAGACCATCGAAATCACAACCAGCGTCCAGAACAAACGCGATGCAGCGGACTCAATAGCTGGCCCCCATGTTGCGGCAGCATCATGAAAACGCTTGAGCACATCATTCATAACACCGCTGCTACTTAGCTCCTGCGCCATTGCAGGTTCAGCCAGCACCATTGTGGCGACCATCATCAAGCCACCTAGAGCAATTTTCTTTCTCATGGCGACCACCTCAATAATCATCTTTAGGGCTGGGCTTGAACTCCCACTGACGCATCTGCTTGGCCTTCTGGAATGCTCTGCATTCCTCGGTAAAGGCCTCTCGGTTCGCTTCGCTGCGCATTTCATTCAGTGCTGCCTGGAACGCATCGGGGGCACACGTCGCCGCATTTGGTTCGGGCATCCTTTCCTGTTCACATCCAGCCAACAACAGCAACGTAGCCGCGGTAGTAAAAAAGATTTTTTTCATCTCACCGCCTCCCTAGTAGTTGTCTGCCGGACTCGGGCGAAACGTCCAGGTACGCATTTGCTCGGCCCTGGCATCACCTCGCGCCTCGGCATCGAGTTCTGCTGCAATCCGGGCTGCCTCCGCGTTGTGTTGGGCGGTCAACATGGTGCGAATCTGCAAGAGCTGATTGGCCTGCTGGCTGGCGAGCTGGTTGGCGTAGCCGATGGCCTGTAGCTGGCCAGTTGCACCCTGGGCCGCGCCTTGCAGCCGCTCCAGGGTACGGGCGTCATCCTTCAAAGCCTTTTGCTGGTCGGCAACGGTCTGGAACAGGGCATCGTTGGCCTTCTTTTGCGACTCTGACGCCAGGCGGCGGTTCTCTTCCATCGCTGCCTTTTCGGCCGGCGTGCATCCGCCGCTGCCGTTGAAGCATGGCGAGCTGCGGTAATAGGCCACGTCCTGAAACTTGGCCAGGTAACGATCCAGGCTGCCTAGCTGGTTCTCGTAATAGGCCAGCGTGTTTTGCGCGGCAATCAGCCGGTTGATCGTAGTCTGCGCCTGATCCCAGATATACGCGGCTGGGGCCATCGTGTTCTGGAGCTGATTTTCGTACTGCTGCAACTGGGTCTGGTACTGCTCAATCTGCTTGAGCGTCTGCGCCACCGACTCGATGGCCGTCATGATGTTCTGGGCCAGGTTGCCGCCGTCGATGACGGGGATACCAGCTTGCACAGGGGCGGTGGTAGTGGTGATAAAGCCGGTTGCGAGTGCAACGGCTAGAGCGGTTTTTTTAGCCGCTAAAATTTTGGACTTCATGGTCGTACTCCGTCGATGAAAAGAAGGCATTGCCTTGACCAAGCGTTGTGCTTGTTCTCGGCAACGTTTCATCGAAGAGCTACGCCACTAGCTGATCGGTATTGCCCTTGGCGCTGAGGCCCGGACTTACAAACGTAAAACTACTCTGTTTTTTTATCGCTTTCGGACAAGCCAACTTCCCGGCCAATCTCTTCAAGCTCTAGCGGCTGTACTGCCGCCGTCAGTATTTCGCGTATTTCCGCGTCGGTGCTCCTATCGTTGAGCGCTGCTCGAACTTTCAACGCACGGTGCACCTCGGCGGGTAAATTCCTGATAAGCACATTTGCCATATCAATACCCTTTTGGTGTACCCGACAACCATGCTATCAAAGATATTAAAAATAGCAAGACCTATACTCTTGCAACCGGCGGTAGCCGATCAGCCCCGCAGGGCAGGATTCCCGTTGAGTGCCCCCGGCGCGAATAAGGGACAGTGAAGATAGATAACCGGCTTGCCGGTTAGCTAACTTCACCCATCCTGCCCGCATTTCACCCACTATTGAAAATCTAGCGCATATCGAACGTAAAGCGTTTTATCGTCAAACAAACACCGATTCTTGGCAACATAACCGTAATCGTCACCAAATCGGCCTGCAATCGACATAGTCGCTTCAAAATCGCTGCTCAATCGGCTTTAAATCGGAACCTAAAATGCCAACAATCGACACAAACCATTCGCCCCGATGGGGCGAGTTGGACGCCAAAAAAGAAGGGCATAACCCGCCCCTCAAGTGTCAATGAACACAAGAAATTTGCCTCCCCTCCCGTCATACCACTAAGGCGACGTATTGATACTTGAGGGGCAACCTTTCCTGATGTTGACACCTTCACGCAGGTTACTGGTTATGGGCGTCCAACACACACGGCTCATTCCTGCTTGGTAATAATAAGAATAATAATCTTCTTATTATTCTTACCGAACGAATGGGCACTGCTTAGCCATTTCACGTTTCGAGCCAAGGTTTCAGTACAGATAACTACAAGTGCACACAGCGGCCCTCCAGCACCGTTAGACGCAGATTCTGCTTCAGCTCATGGAATAAGGGACTCCGGGTTGTTTTCCCCTCTCACAAGGCGTTTCAGCGGCCACTGAAGCCGCCTTCTCTTCTTGGCGTTAAACCATCGGCCTATGGCCGATTGATAAAGCCCGCCAGGGCTTTATTGGCAAGGTCAGAACGCGCCCTCAAGGCGCGAGCTGCACCGCGCATGATGGATTATCTTTAGATAATCTTGGATGGATTTCCCAAACTGCCCGCAAAGCAGCGCACCGTCTGGGTTTTCCAAATTGGGACGGGGAACGTTACGACGGCAGAAGGGGAGCGTTACGACGGTAACAAGGGAACGTTACGACGGTAAACGGGTGCAGTTGCCGTGGGGCCAGGCCTCTTGATCTCCCATTTTCCCTTGGCGTATTCGTTCACTACCCAACCCACGGCGGCAAGTTCGGCCAGTGCCTTCCGGGCAGTCTGACGGCGTTTTTTCATAGCTTCGGCATTGGCTTCATCTGGCCAGACATAGCCGCAAAGCGTGTCCAGTTCCACGCGCCCGGATTTGCCGGGGTCGATCCAGCCGCATAGCCGTTGGTGCATCAGCCGTGCCGGATCAGTCTGTAGCACCCGCACTTCCGCCATGTCGATACGGGCATATGGACGATGCCCCAGGATCGCTTCGGCAATACGCGGATTCAGGGCAACCCATAGCCTGCCGTCCGTCTCGTCAAAAGCATGACTCATCAGGTGGAACGCGGCTTGCCGCCGTCCCTTCGTCACAAGGATGGTGACGTTCGACATGCGCAGCAGGCTGGCTTTGAGCGCCTTGATGTTGTCGCCGCTATCCGTCATGCCCGTTTCTGAGAGCAGTTTGGTCAGGCTCTCACGAACCACCAAGCCGTCTTGCTCAATGGCTTCGAAACGGGGTTCAAGGAATAGCCGTAGCTGTCGCCCCGTCTCACTGGTCGGTTCCGGGGTTAGCAAGATGCCGTTCGGGCCGCCAAGGGCCACGATGCCTTGCAAAAGACGCATATCATCGGCCCCGAGAGGTTCGAATCCGACGAAACGCATGGATTCGTCCTCGCCAAAGGTGTAGGTCACGTCCAGCTTGCAGCGTTTGCGATCGCCACGCTTGAGGCTGCGGAACAGGCCAGGTGCCAAACAGTGCGCGGGATCATGTCGGACGTGGGTCAGGTCATGCTTAGGCTTCTTCACGCTGTCTCCTTTTCACCTTGCACTGCCGCTCCAGTACAGCAGGCTTCAACACGCCGCCGTCGTGCCGTCTAAACCAGAGTTCTTGAAAAGGTGCGCCATAGTTGGCCTTGCTGACGCCAAAGCGGACAAAATACCCACGCTGACAATCATCGACCCCCAGTATCTCGGCCTCGCCTTGCGTCATGCCGGATAGGTACGATTGCCAACGGATGTTATCAACCAGTACGGACGATCCACGACTGGCCTGCTGTTGATCGCCCGACCCCATCATGGCTGCGCTTTTACTCGCGTGGTGCAGAAACACAATGGAGCAGCCTGTATCAGCGGCTATGGCCTCCATGTGCCCAACAACCTGCGCCATCGGCCCGCTAGCGTTCTCCTCCTCAATGTGGAAGCGCCGCAAAGTGTCCAAGATCATCAAGCGACGACCTTCAGCGGCTCGTTTGAGAGCATCGAACCAGCTAGCAGCCATGATGTTTGGGCATTTACCGATCAAGGGTTCAATGAGCAAACCATCAGCCACGGCTTGCCGTTCCGCTGCGCTGAGGTGTGCCCCAAGGGCGTGCAGACGATGGTGAATAGCGGCCGGTGGATCTTCAGCAGGCAGATAGACCACTTGCCCGGTGGGAAACTCGCCTATTTCAAGTAAATCAGGCCCGCCTGCAATCTGTGCAGCCAATTGAAGGGCCAACATGGATTTACCAGCCCCACCAGGCGACACAAGAGCACCAACAGTGCCAGCAACCATATTAGGCAGAACATAATCAATGGGTGGCGGCAATTCCGTGAAAGCCGCCATAAGATCAAGAGCCATATAACTAGCCCTCTATAGGGCCAGGTCGCGCAGCTTGATCACCCGATGATTTACGTGCCTCAATCCACTCTTCGACCTCTGACAAATCCCAGGCGACATTTCTACTGGTTAACGCGATACGGCGTGGAAAATCCCCTCGCTGCTCCAGGTTATAAATTGTTCGTGTCGAAAGCGGGATCATCTCCAGGAGCTTCTTCCTGTTGATGAGGGTCTTTATATTTTGCATGGGTCAATACCTCTCAAATGAATAGTTGCTATTCATCGAGTAGCTGCGCGAAGCAGCTAATCGGTAATTGACCTGCCCGATGCCAATGGCGGCCTTATTTATAAATTCACGGCATCAACTTCAATGCTATCAAAGATAGCAAAAACATCAACCCTTACTGCCTCCCGAAGTCCACTCATCAATCATATCGGCCCAATCCTGCAACATCGCCGCCCGCTGCTCGCGGTACTCAGCCTTGTTGTAGACAGCCCTCACGCCCTTCTGCTCGTGCGCCAGGCACTTCTCGATCCAGTCGGTGTTGTAGCCGGCCTCATGCAACAGCGTGCTGGCTGTGCGCCGCAAATCATGCGGTCCGAACTTGGTAAGTGACTTCCCATCTTTCTGCGCCGCCTTGTAAGTCAGCGTCAGCACCTGGTTAAGTGTGGCAGCGCTCATCGGCGCATCCGAGTCGTACCGTGATGGCAAAACGAAGTCGGAACCACCGGCAAAGGTTTTCATGGCAATGAAAATATCCAGAGCCTGCTGGGACAGAAATACCAGGTGCGGGTTACGGCGTTTCATCCGCTCCTTTGGAATCGTCCACAACGCTTCGCTGAAATTGATCTCGCTCCAGGTCGCATTGGTCAGCTCGCTCTTGCGCACCATCGTCAGCAATAACAGCTTGGCCGCCGCACGGTTTGTTGGGCTTGTGCCCACTCGCTCCATGTACTGGTACATCAGCCCAATTTCTTCTGGCGTCAACGCTCGGTCACGTGGCTCGAATCGAGCGATGCTTGTTGGGCGCACCAGTTCTGCCGGGTTTTCGACCTTCTGCCCACGCTCGATGGCCCAGCGAAATACCTGCAACACGATTTCACGCACATGAACGGCGGTGGCCGGTGCGCCTCGCTCAACAATGGCATCAGCCAGCGCCCGCAAGTCTTCGTGGGTGATCTCCACCAGCTTCTGATTGCTGAATTTCGGCTTCAGCTCACGCTCATAAACCGAGCGGCGCATATCGCGGGTGGAGTCGGTGTCAACAACAATCCAATAGTGATCCACCCCAACAATTTAAAAGTGATCCACTACTCCTTGGGTTTATCCATTAATCCGGCTTGTTTCTTTTCCTTAATTCGGTAACTATCTCCTTTAATTTGTAAGATATGAGAGTGATGTAAAACTCTGTCTAACATGGCTGATGTAAGCGCAGTGTCATTTGCAAACACTTGTCCCCACTGACCAAAGGGTAAGTTGCTTGTTAATATTACTGAGCCTTTTTCATAGCGTTTTGCTATCACATCAAACAGCAATTTAGCTTCATGTGCATTGAACGGCAGATAACCGATTTCATCGATAATAAGCAATCTTGGCGCAATGACTGAGCGCTGCATAACCTGCTTATAGTTTTCTTGCCGCTGTGCTGTGGCAAGTTGCAGGATTAAATCTGATGCACTGATAAAGCGGGTTTTGATACCAGCTTGTACGGCTTTATAACCCAAGGCAATGGCGATATGCGTTTTGCCAACGCCTGATGGCCCCAGCATGACAACGTTCTCTTGTCGTTCAATAAAGGACAGCGAGGCTAATTCTGTTACCTGTTTTTTAGGTACACCGGTGGCGAAGCTAAAATCAAAGCCCTCTAATGTTTTGTTTCCAGGAAAACCGGCCATTCGAGTAAACATATGTTGTTTGCGTTGATGGCGTGAGCGCTTTTCACATAAAAGCGCTTGCTCTAAAAAGCTCAGATAATCCCACTCTTCTTTGGCGGCTTGCTGAGCTAAATCACAGGCATTAGTATCAATGCCGGCGAGTTGTAACTCTGCACTAAGCGCACTAATTCGCGATAATTGTAGGTTCATATGGCCTCCATCAGCTGGTCATAAACACTAAGGTCATGATGTAGTGGTTGCTGATTAAATACCCTTAGTGATGGCAAGGGGACGCTCGTATCCAGTGAAGCAACAAGGGGTAATATTAACGGCGGTAACGCCTGTAATACCTTGCGCTCTTCAATGAGCCGCTCAGCAGGTTTTTGTTTAGTGGTGTCATGAATACGCTGATGCGCCACCGTTTCAAGCCATATCACAACCTCTTCATTCGCACTCTGCACATCTAATGTTTGCCCTAATGCCATTAACTTTGTATTGAACGGCCTAAAAAAGTTATCACGGACATAACGTACCATTCGTTCAACTTTGCCCTTGGTTTGTGGTCGGTAGGTATGGCACAGTTTGGGAATAAACCCCATGCTTTTAGCAAACTGATAAAATGCCTGATTAAGCTTGTGCTGGCCTTCTCCATAGGCATTGCGCTCAACGACAACCGTTTTCATATTGTCGTACCATACTTCGCGGGGAATACCTTGGAAGTAGTCAAATGTTAAGCGATGACAATGTTCAAGTGTGTCGTAGCGCATGTTATCGGTGAAGACCACCATCATCGCACGACTAAAGCCTAAAACGGCGATAAACGCATGAATGGGCTGCTTGCCACCTCGCATTTGCCCCCAGTCTACCTGCATTTGTTTACCGACTTCGGTTTCAAACCGCACAACCGGCTCTGGTATGGGCTTACCACGGTATTGATATAAATATTGTCTCAATAAAGACAAACTACCGGTATAACCGAGTTCTTTGACTTCACGAAATAATACTTCACCAGAAAGGTGTACCGGTTTAGCTTGCGTAATACGCGAATGTAAGAATGATTTATAGGGTTCAAGCAATGAACGGCCTTTAGCTCGCGCTGTGTAAACGGGCGTATCTAATGCGGCTCGAAGGTAGCGCTTAACCGTGTTACGCGAGATGCCAAGTTGTTTAGCAATAGCACGTTGGGACAGGCCTTGTTGGTGCAAAATCTGAATTTTCATGAGCTCTTCTTTTGTGATCAAGGTGCCTCCGAAAAAGCACCATAGTGAAAACAAGTGGATCAGATTTCAATTGTTATAGTGGATCAGTTTTGCATTGTTGGTAACAGTCGGCCATCTGGTAGCCACGCAGCCACTTCTCCGCCCAGGCACCGAACGTCTCTGCATCTTTCACCCGCGCCTTGTCTCGGGCTTTCTCCTTGGCCGGCGACTTGCCCGCCGCAACCATCTTCTTGGCGTCACCCAACAGCTCGCGGGCTTCGGCCAGGGTGATGCCACCGACACCATAACGCCCAAAGGTGATGGTCTCCTGCCGACCGTTGATTGAGTAGTTGTAACGGAACGAGATGGAGCCGGCTGGAGTCACTGCCACATAGAGACCTTCCCGGTCATTCACTTTGTAGAGTTTGTCCCTGGGCTTGAGATTGCGCAGCTTGGTATCGGTCAGCATGTACCTTGTCCTTCTTCGTCTCCGATACCATGCTGAAAAAATCTCGAATTTATCGTATTTTTTCTTACGAAACAGTAACTTATAGAATATTAATACCATGAACACACAAAAGAACGCAGCATGGTATCGGCATCAATCATGGCATCGCCAAACCATAATACCAGCTTTAATGCCATGCTCAAACGGTGCTTGGCGCTTCCTCCCGTTGCCAGATCGTGCCAAACACAAACAAAAAAAAGCCCGCAATTACGCGGGCTTAGCGGCATTTCATGCCATCAGGTGCCTGGCTGTGCCAGACGCGGAATCATTCCCACTCAATAGTTGCCGGTGGTTTACCTGATATATCGTACACCACACGCGAAATACCATCTATTTCATTAATAATGCGATTAGATACTTTACCTAAGAAGTCATAAGGTAAATGGGCCCAGTGTGCGGTCATAAAGTCGATAGTTTCTACAGCACGCAATGAGACTACCCAGTCATATTTACGCGCATCGCCCATAACACCAACTGATTTTACCGGTAAAAACACCACAAAGGCTTGGCTTACTTTATTATACAAGTCTGCTTTTTGCAGTTCAGAAATAAAGATGGCATCGGCGCGGCGTAAAATATCGCAATACTCTTTTTTAATTTCGCCCAGCACTCGTACGCCTAAACCTGGCCCAGGGAAAGGGTGACGATATAGCATGTCGTAAGGTAAGCCCAACTCTAAACCAATTTTACGTACTTCGTCTTTAAACAATTCACGCAGCGGTTCCACTAAACCAAGCTTCATATGCTCAGGTAAACCTCCCACATTGTGGTGCGATTTAATAACATGAGCTTTACCCGTAGCAGAACCAGCTGATTCAATAACGTCAGGATAAATAGTACCTTGGGCTAACCACTTAGCGTTAGCTAACTTTTGCGATTGCTCATCAAACACCTCAACAAAAACTCGACCTATTGTCTTGCGCTTTTGCTCAGGATCGGTCTGGCCAGCTAAGGCAGCTAAAAAGCGTTGTTCAGCGTCCACTTTAACAATATTTAACCCAAAGTGATCGCCAAACATATCCATCACTTGCTGGCCTTCATTTAAACGCAGCAGGCCGTTATCAACAAAGACACAATGTAAGTTTTTACCAATAGCACGGTGTAATAACATAGCCGTAACTGAGCTATCTACGCCGCCTGATAAGCCTAAAATAACTTCATCGTCACCAATTTGTTGCTTTAAACGCTCAACCGCATCTTCAATAATGGTTGCTGGTGTCCATAGTTGCTCGCAACCACAAATATCGACCACAAAATGCTGTAATATACGTTGGCCTTGGCGAGTATGCGTAACTTCTGGGTGAAACTGAACGCCATAAAATTTACGTTCAGCATCAACCATAGCTGCATGTGGGCAGGTTGGCGTAGTGGCACAAGTAATAAAGCCTGCTGGTATTTCAATCACTTTATCGCCATGACTCATCCAGACATCTAGCTGAGCATTACCGTTAGCACTGATATGATCTTCAATTTTGGCAAATAATTCATTCGCGGCTGTTACCTCTACCTGAGCATAGCCAAACTCGCGCATATCAGAGCCAAGCACTTTACCACCTAGCTGTTCGGCCATGGTTTGCATACCGTAGCAAATGCCTAACACCGGCACGCCAGCTTCAAACACATACTGCGGCGCACGCGGTGAATTGGCAGCGTGTACGCTTTCTGGGCCGCCAGATAAAATAATGCCTGTTGGATTAAATTCTTTAATTTGCTCAGCACTAACATCCCAAGCCCATAGCTCACAATAAACGCCAATTTCACGCACACGGCGGGCAATTAATTGCGTATATTGCGAACCAAAATCGAGAATTAAAATACGATGGTGATGAATATTTGTGTTCATAGCGACCTTTAAAATAGAGCGGCCAGAATTAACTGGCCGTGGCTTACAAGATAAAAGCTTAACCTATACGGTAATTTGGCGCTTCTTTAGTAATTTGCACATCGTGGACATGAGACTCGCCCATACCAGCCGATGTTACCCTTACAAACTCTGGCTTAGTGCGTAACTGTTCTATATCGGCACTACCGGTTAAGCCCATAGCCGAGCGTAAACCGCCCATTTGCTGATGAATAATGTTTTCCATTGGCCCTTTATAGGCTACTCGGCCTTCAATTCCTTCTGGTACCAGTTTTTCTGCACTGTTACTGCCTTGAAAGTAACGATCTGATGAGCCATTACTTTGTGCCATTGCACCTAAAGAACCCATACCGCGATACGATTTATAGTAGCGACCTTGGTACAGCTCAACTTCACCTGGCGCTTCTTCAGTACCAGCAAACATAGAACCAACCATCACCACATGAGCACCTGCCACTAAAGCTTTTGCTACATCACCAGAAAAGCGAATACCGCCATCAGCAATAATAGTAACATCTGTACCAGCAACACCCATTGCCGCTTCAGAAATAGCCGTAATTTGCGGTACACCACAACCTGTAACTATACGTGTGGTACAAATAGAGCCTGGGCCTATACCTACTTTAACCGCATTTGCACCCGCTTCAGCTAAGGCCTTAGCCCCTTCTGCTGTGGCAACGTTACCAGCAACAATTTGTAAGTCTGGGTATTTTGCTCGAGTTTGCTTAACTCTATCTATAACGCCTTGCGAATGACCATGTGAGGTATCTATTAATAAAATGTCAACGCCAGCTTCAACTAAGGCCGCTATACGCTCATCTGTACCTGCGCCTACGCCTACTGCTGCACCTACACGTAACCGACCAAGTTCATCTTTACAAGCGTTAGGTTTACTGGCTGCTTTATAATAATCGCGTACCGTAATTAACCCTTTAAGTTTAAAGTCGTTATTAACGACTAATACTTTTTCAATCCGATGCTGATGCATTAATTTAAATGCTTCTTCGCGCGGTGCCGATTCGTTTACTGTAACTAAACGCTCTCGCGGCGTCATTAAGCTACTAACTATTTCATTATTATTAGCTTGAAAACTCATATCTCGGCTGGTTAACATGCCCACTAAGTTATTATTAGCATCTACCACCGGAAAACCAGAAAAACCACATTGCTGAGCTAGCGCTAAAACGTCGCGAATACTCATATCAGGTGTTACAGTGACAGGATCTGACACCACGCCGCTTTCAAACTTTTTCACTCGGCGTACATTGGCAGCCTGATCTTCAATGGTCATATTTTTGTGAATAAAACCTAAGCCACCTTCTTGAGCTAAAGCTATAGCTAAACGCGCTTCGGTTACCGTATCCATAGAAGCAGATACCATAGGAATATTAAGCGTGATAGTGTTGGTTAATTTTGTGCGCAAATCGGCGGTATGGGGTAAAACGGTGGAATGTGCTGGTACCAATAATACGTCATCAAAGGTAAGAGCTTCTTGTTTGATCCTGAGCATTGCAACAATCTCGCTATGGCTGAAAAGATAAGGAATGTTGCGGTGCAATTTTAGCGGTTTTGTTTGCTTTTAACAATCACTTTTTCAATTTATGTTACAGTCTACCTAAGTATTAGCGATACCATGAACTTTAATTATGCAAACACCCGATATTTATAGCGTTTCTCGTTTAAACAGCGAAGTGCGTTTAACCTTAGAATTACAATTCCAGCAGATATGGCTACAAGCAGAAGTGTCAAACTTTGTAGCAGCTGCATCTGGCCATTGGTATTTCTCATTAAAAGACCAAGCAGCTCAAGTAAAAGTTGCCATGTTTAAAATGGCAAATCGCCGCAGTGCTTTTCAGCCCAAAAATGGCCAGCAAGTATTAATTCGCGCCCGCATTAGCGTGTATGAACCGCGCGGTGAATACCAACTGATTGCTGAGTTTATTGAAAGTGCTGGTGCCGGTTTACTTAAACAACAGTTTGAACAACTTAAAGCACAATTAAATGCCGAAGGTTTATTTGCCCCAGAACGCAAAAAGCCGTTACCTGCCAATATTCAACGTGTTGGCGTTATCACCTCACCAACAGGTGCTGCTATTCGCGATATTATTACCGTGTTACAGCGCCGAGCGCCTAGTATTGCAGTGATAGTTTACCCCTGCCAAGTGCAAGGTGACACTGCCGCGGCACAATTACGGGCTATGCTTAGCACCGCTATTAGGCGTAACGAAGTCGATGTACTTATTATTGGCCGCGGTGGTGGCTCTTTAGAAGACTTATGGTGTTTTAACGACGAAACCTTAGTGCGCGCACTTGCTGCCTGCCCTATTCCAACAGTCAGCGCCGTGGGCCATGAGATTGATTTTGCCCTAACCGATTTTGTTGCCGATATTCGTGCCGCCACACCATCAGCAGCCGCCGAACTCGTTTCACCTGATCAAAGCCACATTTTAGAACGTATTAACCGTTTGCGTAATGCGCTGTATCAAGCCCAGCGTTCGCAACTACAACAGCTGGCACCACGTTTAATTAATCTTAGCCAGCGCTTACTAGCAGCTGAACCAAAAAGACGCTTACAGCAGCAACAGCAACGTTTAGACGAGATGCAGCAGCGCTTAACTAACAGCATTAAACGCCGCTTAATCAATACCAGCCAGCAGCAACAGTATTTAGCGAAAAGCCTGCGTCAATTATCACCGGCAAAACAATTGGGGCAACAACAGCAAGTCGTTACCCACTTAAGCCAGCGCTTAGCTAATGCTCAAAAACTAAAGTTGAAACAACAACAGCAATTACTTGGCGCTATAGTCGGGAAATTAGATACCGTTAGCCCACTAGCAACACTAGCTCGTGGTTACAGCATTAGCTTTACCGCAGACAAGAAGGTGTTAACTTCAACCGAGCTGTTAACTATTGGCGATAGCGTAACTACGCAGTTAGCTAATGGCAGCTTTATAGCTAATATTAGTGCTATAACACCCGCTAAATAAAAAACAAAAGCCTGATATAGCTGTTCTATATCAGGCTTTTTCATGGTAATAATAAATTTAGTTACTACTATTAAGCTTCTTTTACTACATCAATAAAATATTGCAGTTCGCCATCGACCATTTCCCGCACTAAACCGTGCACATCGGTTTCAAAGCCGGGGAAGGCTTTGTTAAAAGCGCGGGTAAACTGCAAGTAGCTAATAATAATTTTATTAAAGCGCTCGCCTGGCACCATTAGCGGTATGCCTGGTGGATAAGGCGTAACTAGCATAGCAGTAACTCGGCCTTCTATATCATCAATAGCCACCCGCTCTATATCACGATGGGCCATTTTTGCCCAAGCATCTGCTGGTGTCATGGCCGTTTCAATGTTAGACAAGTACATTTCTGTGGTGACTTTAGCCACATTATACTGACGGTACATATTATGAATTTGCTGGCATAAATCACGCAAGCCTACTTTTTCATAACGTGGATGCTTTTTAGCAAACTCTGGCATCACCCGCCACATGGGCAGGTTTTGATCATAGTCATCTTTAAACTGTTGCAACTCAGTCACCATAGAGTTCCAACGGCCTTTAGTTATACCTATGGTAAACATAATAAAGAATGAATACAGACCGGTTTTTTCGATAATAATACCGTGCTCAGCTAAATACTTACTAACAATAGCGGCTGGCATGCCTTGCTCATCAAACTGGCCTTGCAGGTTTAAACCTGGGGTAATAATAGTAGCTTTAATAGGATCTAGTAAGTTAAAGCCAGATTCTATGGCACCAAAACCATGCCAGCTGTCTTTAGCATGCAACATCCAATCATCTCGATCGCCTAAGCCCTCTTCAGGTAAGGTATCTGGTCCCCAGACTTTAAACCACCAGTCATCATCACCGTATTCAGCATCCACTTTGCGCATAGCACGTCTAAAGTCGATGGCTTCAAATAAAGACTCTTCTACCAAAGCAGTACCGCCTGGCGCTTCCATCATGGCAGCGGCAACATCACAACTAGCAATAATGGCGTACTGAGGGCTAGTAGAGCTGTGCATTAAGTAAGACTCGTTAAACCTATGGGTATCTAAACTGCGATTTTGCGCATTTTGCACCAATATTTGTGAAGCTTGCGATAAACCTGCTAATAACTTATGGGTAGATTGAGTAGCAAAAACTAAAGTATCTTCTGAACGCGGCCGGTCTTTACCTATAGCGTGCATATCTTTATAAAATTCATGAAAACTAGCATGCGGTAACCAAGCTTCATCAAAGTGCAGCGTATCTATAGTAGAACCAAGCTGCTGCTTAATTTCTTCAACGTTATATAAAATACCGTCATAGGTACTTTGAGTAATAGTTAGAATTCGCGGCTTTTTATTTTTTGCATTACGCGCAAACGGATTAGCGGCTATTTTTTTCGCTATAGCTTCTGGTGAAAACTCACTTTTCGGAATAGGGCCTATAATGCCGTAGTGGTTACGCGTTGGCATTAAAAATACTGGTATAGCGCCGGTCATAATAATAGAGTGCAATATAGATTTATGACAATTACGATCAACAACCACTATGTCGCCTGGGGCCACAACAGAATGCCAAACCATTTTGTTAGACGTTGAGGTGCCATTAGTCACAAAAAATAAATGATCACTGCCAAAGATCCGGGCAGCATTTTGCTCACTTTGCGCAACAGGGCCAGTGTGATCAAGCAACTGACCAAGCTCATCTACCGAGTTACAGACGTCGGCGCGTAGCATATTTTCACCAAAAAATTGATGGAACATTTGGCCGACTGGGCTTTTTAAGAAGGCAACACCACCTGAGTGGCCCGGGCAATGCCAAGAGTAAGAGCCGTCTGATGCATAATCCATTAAGGCATTAAAAAATGGTGGCGCTAGTGCATCAAGGTATTTTTTTGCTTCACGAATAATATGCTTAGCAACAAACTCTGGCGTGTCTTCAAACATATGAATAAAGCCGTGTAATTCACGCAAGATACTATTAGGAATATGCCGAGTTGTTCGGGTTTCGCCATATAAAAAGATCGGAATATCTGCATTACGCTTACGCACTTCTTTAATAAACTGACGTAAGCCCGCTACGGCGATTTCAACTTCTTCGGCTGAACCATCACCAAATTCTTCATCATCAATAGATAAAATAAAACACGACGCCCGGCTGGCTTGCTGGGCAAAAGCACTTAAATCCACGTAGCTAGTGTAACCAACAACTTCAAAGCCTTTATTACTTATGGCTTCGGCTAAATCACGAATACCCGAGCCCGAGATATTTTCTGTGCGAAAATCTTCATCGATAACAATAACTGGAAAACGAAATTTCATAGCAATTACCCTTTTTGTTGGTAAATCTATTTAGAGAATTTAGTACGTGCTTTCATTAACCGTTCGCGTTTATATTTTTGCAACGGTGTTTCCGTATTTTTTTTAGTTGGTGCAAAAGGGTTATCGCCTTCACGGAACTCAATTTTGATAGGTGTGCCCATCATTTTTAATGTCTTACGGAAGTAATTCATTAAATAGCGCTTATAAGAGTCTGGTAATGAGTCTACTTGATTACCATGGATAACAATTAAAGGTGGGTTATAACCACCCGCATGAGCATATTTTAATTTAACCCGACGGCCATGCACCATAGGAGGCTGATGGTCCTCAACGGCCATTTTCATAATCCGCGTTAATAAAGCTGTGCTATGACGGGTAGTAGCAGAGTCAAAGGCTTCTTCAACCGATTCAAATAGATTACCCACACCCGAGCCATGCAATGCCGAAATAAAATGTAAACGGGCAAAATCAATAAAACCAAAGCGGCGATCTAATTCACGTTTAATTTCATCTTTAATGCTTTCGCTTAAACCATCCCATTTATTTACCGCTATAACTAAGGAGCGACCCGCATTTAAAGCAAAACCTAAAATACTTAAATCCTGATCAGAAATCCCCATTCTGGCGTCAAGTACCAAAATAATCACGTTGGCATCTTCAATAGCTTGCAGGGTTTTAATCACCGAGAATTTTTCCACTACATCATCAATTTTGCCGCGACGACGCACACCTGCGGTATCTATTAAAGTATAGTCACGGCCATTGCGTTGCATTGGAATATAAATAGAATCACGTGTCGTGCCTGGCATATCAAACACAACTACCCGCTCTTCACCTAAAATACGGTTTGTTAAGGTTGATTTGCCCACATTAGGCCGGCCAACTATAGCTAATTTGATATGCTGACTGCGTAAACGTGCGGCTTCGGCATTGGCTTCTTCTTCGGTTAACGTCTCTAACTCTAGCGTTGGCTCAGCCTCATTATCGTTTGCTAAAGCTCGCTGTTGTTCTTCTGTTAACAAAGGTACTAAGGCAAAGTTTAATAAACTGGATACCCCACGGCCATGCGCCGCAGCAATAGGATACACATCACCTAAGCCTAAGCTATAAAAATCGGCAACCGCAGTATCAGCATCTAAACCGTCGGTTTTATTGGCTACTACAAAGACCTTTTTTTCTACTTTGCGAATATGTGCCGCTATAGCTTGGTCACCTACAGTAGCCCCTGCCCTTGCATCTACCATAAATAACACTACATCAGCTTCATCTATGGCTTTTAACGATTGCTCGGCCATTTCTACTTCAATGCCATGTTCGTTACCGTCAATACCGCCGGTATCAACAACAATAAACTCTAAGCCTTCATACTTAACAGAGCCATATTTACGGTCACGGGTTAACCCCGGGAAGTCTGCTACTAAAGCATCACGAGTACGTGTTAAACGGTTAAATAGCGTCGATTTTCCGACATTGGCACGCCCAACAAGGGCAACGACAGGTAACATGGTGTAAACCTCAGAAATAACAAAACAGGTCAAAGAGACCTGTTTATAAAAATAATTACAAACACCTAATTAAGGTGTTTGTAATAACACTAGTTCGCCGTTACGGCTTTGTACTAATAAATACTCTGCATTGGCAACAGCTTCAGTATAAAAGCCCGAACTGTCCATACTTTGTCGAGCAACAAAACGACCATCGCTACGATCTAACCAATGTAAGTTACCTTTACTATCGCCTATTACAATATAGTTTTTATAAACAGTAGCGCCAGTTAGAAAATGTTTATGCAAGCCGTATTGAGTCCAAATTTCAGTGCCATTTTTATTATCTAATGCCGATATACGCCCTTCTGAATCCACTAAATATAAAGTGTCATTGGCCATAGCCATATTCCGAAAACTTGAATACTCACGTTTCCATAATGCTTTACCGCTGCGGATATCTAGCGCCACTAGTTCGCCGTTAAAACCTATAGCAATAATAACACTACCTACCACTATTGGTGCAGCATCAATATCGGCTAAACGCGATAAGTCGGTTGTACCTGCAGGAACTGAAATTTGCTCTTCCCAAGCTTGATAACCACGATCAGCTAAGACAACACCTAAGTGACCACTACCAGAACCATAAATAACGCCACCACCATGAATAACTGGCTGGCTAACGCCTCGTAAGGTTAATGAAGGCTGTTCAGTTTCAAACTCCCAACGCTGTTCACCATCATCTGGATGTAAGGCAATTAAACCACCTGCGCCTGTAGCAACTATCACTAAACCTTCGCCAATAACAGGCTTAGCTAACACTTCGCCTTTAACTTCGACCCGCCACAGCAATTCACCCGTCTCTGGAGCAAGCGCAAACACCTCTCCGTTCTCAGTGCCCAAAAACAATTTGCCATATCCATAGCTGACACCACCAGAAATGCGAGCATTGCCATCTGACCACAAGTTGCTAATACCTTGCCAAGCAGAAGAACCATTTGGCTGCCGTAAGTCAAACTGCCAGTGACGCTTACCACTAGTTAAATCATAAGCAGCTACAATACCTTGCCTACTGGCTGCATAGACTGTTTGCTCAACAATAAGTGGCTGCAAGCTAGACTCAAAGTGGGCAACACCCTTACCAATTTTAGTTTTCCATACTACGGTAGGTTGAATACTATTCTGTACTGCCGGTAGTACTAACTTTTCTTTAGTCGAACAGCCAGCCATCGCTAACAGTACTAAAGCTATCGTTATAAGTTTTAACTGTAATCTCACACTTACCTCTCGTTATGCTGCGGTGATGTGTGCTAGTTCATCCAGTTTTACCTGAAGCAACTGCTGATTTTCACCACGAGCATTTAATGCTTGCTGGTAAGCTGTTTTAGCTTGCGCAGGTTTATCACTTAATAACAAAATATCGCCTTTTAACTCGGCCTGTAATGCTTTAAAGCTATCTGGTACTGGCTTAGCTAAGGTTGCTAAAGCTGCATCAAAATTAGTTTGTTCTTTTTGCACTCTAGCTAAGCGCAATTGGGTTAAGGCTAAAAGAGCTGGCTCTTTAGCATGTTCTAACACCCAGCTTAATTGCTTTGCAGCTAGTTCTAGATCCTCTGCAACCACCGCATCTTTAGCCGCTAACAAGGCAGCAAGAACAGCATAATTTTCTGATTTACTGCTATCAATAAAACCTTGAGCTTGTGCTAACCAATTATCGTCTTGTGCGGTTTCTCTCTTAAGCAATAACTGGCTAAAACCTGCCGAAGCTTGTTCAACATTATTGCGCTGCTGAGCTTGGTAATAACGAAAGCCGTATAACACTACAAAACCAAGCACCACACCACCTAAAATGGCTTTACCGTAAGTGTTCCAAAAGCGTTTAATTGCTTCTACTTGTTGCTCTTCACTGCTATAAATTTCCACTGTGTTACTCCGTCCGTACTGCTCAGGCTAGCTGTTTAGCCAACTCAGTTATTAATAGGGTTTGTTGTGGCTTATCTTCACGAAGCCATTTTACGGTAATCTCACCTCGGGCTAATTCATCCTGACCTAAAATTAGACCAACAGTCGCTCCCGATTTATCTGCACGTTTTACCTGTTTTTTTAAGTTTCCGCCACCACAATGCAACATTATTCTTTTGGTTGGCAATTCATTGCGCAAGCGTTCGGCAACAGAATGAATAGCAAGTTCCGCTTCTTCTCCTAACGCCATCAAATAGATATCGGCATTCTTTGCTAATGTTGGCACTAAGTCTAAGTGCTGCAATAGCAAAACTAAACGTTCCATACCTAAAGCAAAACCAACGGCAGGTGTCGACTTGCCACCAAGCTGCTCAACTAGGCCATCATAACGACCTCCAGCACAAACTGTACCTTGCGCACCTAGTTCTGTGGTTACCCACTCAAATACGGTTTTATTGTAATAGTCTAAACCGCGGACTAAACGTGGATTAACCGTAAAGTCTATTCCTGCTGCCGTTAATAATTGCTTTAACCGAGCAAAGTGTTCTGCAGAGTCCTGATCTAAGTAATCTGCTAATTGTGGCGCTGCTGCTAATAACTCAGCTAAGGCTGGATTTTTGCTATCCAATACCCGTAGTGGATTAGTATACATACGGCGCAAACTGTCTTCATCAAGTTGTTCTTTATGTTGCTCTAAATAAGCAACAAGCACATCACGATAATGGCTGCGTGCTTCGGCAGAGCCTAAAGAATTAATCTCTAACTTAACATAAGGAGTTAAGCCTAATTGCTGCCATAAACGGGCGCTAAGTAAAATCACCTCAGCATCTATATCAGGTGTCGCTATACCGAACGCTTCTAAACCAAATTGGTGAAACTGGCGATAACGACCTTTTTGTGGCCGTTCATGACGAAACATTGGCCCCATATACCATAAGCGCTGCTCTTGGTTATACAGCAAGCCGTGCTCATTACCCGCCCTAACACAGCAGGCAGTCCCCTCTGGACGCAAAGTTAAACTATCACCATTACGATCAGCAAAGCTGTACATTTCTTTTTCAACGATATCAGTAACTTCACCAATAGAGCGTTTAAATAACTCTGTCATCTCGACAATAGGAAAACGAATTTCACTATAGCCATAATTAAACATGGCTTGTCTTAATATTTGTTCAGCATATTGCCAAACGGGAGTATCCTGCGGCAGGCAGTCATTCATGCCTCTAATTGCCTGAATTTGCTTCGACAAAATTATGTATCCACTAATAAAACTGAAAAACTGCCGCGATTATAGGCGCAGCACGACTAAAGGCCAACTATGACTACAAAGCAGTTATAGCTGGCGAATGGTAATTTTTTGCTGTAAATAACTACGAATTTGTTGCTCTAATTGCTCAGCAACATTGCTATTATCTAACCGCAGCTTTTGCCTTTGCCCATTAATATAAAAGCCGCTTTTTTTACTAGCTCCGGCAACACCTAAATCTGACACTAAAGCTTCACCTGGGCCATTCACCACACAGCCTATAACTGATACGGTCAATGGCTCCACTACATCTTCTAGTTGCTGCTCTAGTTGGTTCATAGTTTTGATAACATCAAACTCTTGCCGTGAGCAACTAGGGCAAGCAATAAAGTTAATACCACGTGAGCGAATGCGTAACGATTTTAAAATATCAAAAGCAACTTTTACTTCTTCTACTGGATCTGCAGCTAACGAAATTCTCATGGTATCGCCAATGCCTTCGGCTAATAACATGCCTAAACCAACAGCCGACTTAACTGCACCCGCTCGTGCACCACCCGCTTCTGTAATACCTAAATGTAGCGGCTGCTTAATTTGTTTTGCTAATAAACGATAGGCGCCTACAGCTAAAAATACATCTGAGGCTTTGACACTAACTTTAAATTGGTCGAAGTTTAACCGATCTAAAATATCGACATGACGCATAGCAGATTCTACTAATGCCTCTGCAGTAGGCTCATGATATTTTTCTTGAATGTCTGCTTCTAGTGAACCACCATTTACCCCTATACGAATAGGAATATTATAGTCTCGTGCACAATCTACTACTGCACGAATACGATCTTCGCGGCCTATATTGCCAGGGTTAATACGTAAGCAATCTACGCCGTATTCGGCGACCTTTAAAGCAATACGATAGTCAAAGTGAATATCAGCCACTAACGGAATAGGTGACTGTTGTTTAATTAACTTAAAAGCTTCAGCAGCATCCATAGTAGGTACAGATACTCTAACTAAGTCTGCGCCTGCTTTAGCAATAGCATTAATTTGTGCCACAGTCGCAGCAACATCTGTTGTTAACGTATTAGTCATAGATTGCACGGCTATAGGTGCATCACCGCCAATTAATACATTACCCACTTTAATTTGGGTGCTGGCACGACGTTTTATCGGGTTCTCTGCAAACATTGTTACTCAGATCCGGGAATAGTAAATTTTGCTACTCTACCTGTTGGTAAAGCAGATATATCATAAGGTTGTTGATTAAAATTAATTGTCACTACAGCTGGGTTACCTAAAGTAACAACAAAAGGCGCTTTACCTTTTAAGGTCATAGTATAGCCTTTGCCTTTAGTGCCATAGGCTATACGCTCACCTGTAGCATCAATAACATTTACCCAACAAGCATCACTAAAGCGCATATTAAGTGTATCTTCTACACTTGCAATAACAGTAGTTTCAGCCTCGGCTATTGCTAAACTTGGCTCTAGCTCTATACCTAACTGTTTTTCTACGTTTATAGTGTCAACTTGAGGCACAGTTATTTCGCTATTAAGGGTTTCATTGCCTAGTTGTTTTACATCGCTTGGTGTAGCACTGTCATTAGTATTAGTATTAGTATTAGTATTAGTATTAGTATTAGTATTAGTATTAGTATTAGTATTAGTATTAGTATTAGTATTAGTATTAGTATTAGTATTAGTATTAGTATTAGTATTAGTATTAGTATTAGTATTAGTATTAGTATTAGTATTAGTATTAGTATTAGTATTAGTATTAGTATTAGTATTAGTATTAGTATTAGTATTAGTATTAGTATTAGTATTAGTATTAGTATTAGTATTAGTATTAGTATTAGTATTAGTATTAGTATTAGTTAAAGACACTAATTCTTTATCTGCATCTTGTTGTCGCTCTTGTGGTAAAGCTGTATGCGTTAACTCCTCATTGGCAGTAGGTTCAGCTGTCCAATACGAAAAATCTGCTTCAGTTTGCCACCACCAAATAAACAATAACACGACAAACAAAGCGATAATGCAGTAAGTTAGCCAAATAAAACGTTTATCTGTTAGCTGCCGTTTACTGCGGTTAGAAAACGTTTGCATCGGCTTCACAACATGCTGCTGGCCTGCACTATCACGATTAAAAGCTGCTTTAAGTTGTTTTTCAGGAATTTTAAGTAACTTAGCATAAGCTCGTATATAGCCTTTAACATAAGTTTCTTGCATATTACCATTAAACTGGTCTTGCTCTAGCTGGCTGATCAGTTGTTGGGATAAGTTTAACTGTGATGCTACTTGCTGTACAGAAAGACCACGGGCTGTGCGTGCCTGATGTAGCATCTGACCTATACTTGGATCTTGCTGACTTTCTGCTTCAATTTTCATGGGTAGTTAATGCAGGGTCCACGACCAATAATTGCTGACCAACATATAATTTACTCTGTTCAGTCAAATTATTCCAGCTCATAAACTTATCTAGTCTAATGTTATAACGATATGAAATACTAAACATCGTCTCTCCTACCTTTACCTTATGATAGGGTTCGGTTGTGTTGACTTGAAGCCTAGACGCTATTTCTGGTTTAGCTTTTTTATTTAACTCTGATTCTTCAACCTGCTGTAACCAAACTTTTTGGCCGGTATGAATAGCTGATTCAGGAGTTAATTTATTCCATTCCATTAAGCGCTGCAATCTAATATTATACTTTACTGATATAGCATATAAAGAGTCATCTTCCTGCACTAAGTGAAACTTAGGCTCAGGTTTATCTTGAGTGGTTATATCAGTGCTAATGATCGCTGCTGCTTGTACTTCGGGCGCCTTTACTTCAGCTAGATTTTCCTCAACTATTGGCTGAGCTGTAGATGCTGGTGCTGTTTGCTGTAGTTCTAGCTGCTCTGCTATAGCTTGCTCTTCTATTAGTAGCGTTTCTTTGGGTAAACTTTCAGTTTCTGCGGCCGCTAAAGTTATTGCTGATGGTGTTGCTTCTATTTCGCCAACCTCAGCCGCTTTAGTCACTTCGATAAGGTCAGCCTTAGCTTCTTTATGGCTTAACTGCAAACTATTAGCTATATCGTTAGTGGCATTTTTTAACACTGGCGCAGTAACAAGCTCAGGCTCGACTTTAGCATTAACTTGGTTACTATTTATACTAGCTTCTTTCGTCAGTTGATTAGTGTCTTGTTCTTCTAACGCTGCTGTTCCTGCTAACTCGGCATCAGCAGTTCCTGTTGTTTTACGTTTAACTACTTTAAGCTTAGGATTAGCAACTGGCTTGCGGATAGGCGCACTGTTTGTGCTCTGACTAGGTAAGCGGATATTCGACATTAAAGTTTCTTTGTACCGCTCTCGCAATAGTTCAAATTCACTTAATGCTAATTTATCTTGTAATAATAGCGTTGTCTCAGCAGAGCCCATATACAGTGTTAGTAACAGCTGTTCAGCATTATTTTTGGTTGTAGTATCACCTGTTTTATCGGCAATTAAATAACTTAATAATACTGTTCTAGCCGATACTCGGCCTAAGCGTTGAATTCTGGCTAATTGGTTTTTTGCCTCGGTCATTTCACCCATGGCATAAGACAAACTCGCTGTTAACACTAATGAGCTAATACGAGTGCTATTATGGTTAATAGAGCTATTTAAAAAGGCTTTACTTTTTGTGAAGTTATTTTGTTGTAACTGACATAAGGCTAAGTTTTCATAGCTTTCTGCTACGCGAATGTAGCCAGGGCGGTTTATTGCTTGCAACAGTAATCGTTCTGCTGCTTCATACTTCTGTAACTGACACAAAAATGCACCGTAGTTATTATAAGCATCGGCATAGTTAGGATCTTTATTGATAGCAATTAAATAATGCTCTTCCGCCTGATCTGTTTCGCCAACATTTTCATAATAATAAGCTAAAGCACTATATACTTCAGCTGAGTTAGGCGCAAAACTTCGAGCTCGCTCTAAATTATACTTAGCCTGCGATGAGTCTCCACGGCGCAAGTAGTTTAAACCAAGTGAGATACGAGTACGGGCAGCTTCAATATTATCGAACGAGCGATTAGCCACTGGCTTTTCGCTTCCTACATAGCTTTGCTCTGACACGCAACCTGTAAGCATGATGCTACAGGCAGCAATACCAACGATAATCTTGCGCTTAAACACAGGCCATTCCTTGAATTATTACAGTACCTTCACCGCGATTGACTGCTCTTTTTCTTGATTTCTAATGACGCGTTTAGTTCTATCAATTACATCACCCACTAACTGACCACAGGCTGCATCAATATCATCACCACGAGTTTTACGTACAATAACAGTAAAGCCATATTCATGTAAGACTTTGTTAAATCTGTCAATGCGAGAATTACTTGATCTTTTATAAGGTGACCCTGGATAAGGGTTAAATGGGATCAAATTAATTTTTGATGGCGTATCTTTTAAAGCATGCGCTAATTCATGTGCTTGCTCCATGCTGTCATTGATGCCATCAAGCATCACATATTCAATCGTTACTTTATCATTAGCTTTAGAGGCTTCAACATAACGCCTAGAAGCTGCTAAAAACTCTTCCATTGGATATTTTTTATTTACCGGTACCAGTTGGTCACGTAAAGCATTATTAGGTGCGTGTAGCGAAATTGCCAGTGCCACATCAATTTTTTCACGCAAAATATCTAATGCGGGCACAACGCCTGAAGTACTGAGAGTTACACGACGTTTTGATAAACCAAAACCGTAATCTTCCAGCATTAACTGCATAGCTGGTACAACATTATTTAGGTTAAGCAAAGGCTCACCCATCCCCATCATCACTACGTTAGTGACAGGTTTAACATTGCTACCACCATAACTACCAATAATTTTAGCCACTCGCCACACTTGACCAATAATTTCAGACACGCTTAGGTTACGGTTAAAACCTTGTTGTGCTGTCGAACAAAATGAGCAGTTTAAAGCGCAACCAACCTGCGAAGAAACACATAGTGTACGGCGATCTTTTTCAGGGATCCATACAGTTTCAACTTCTTGGCCACCACTTACCGCCATAATAAACTTAATAGTACCGTCACTACTCTCTTGTTGCATCACCACTTCTGGCGCAGAAATAACACAGCGACTTTTTAATTTTTCGCGCAATACTTTATTGATATTAGTCATTTGGTCGAAATCATCAACACAATAGTGGTATATCCATTTCATTACCTGATCGGCACGAAATTTCTTTTCGCCCATATCAACAAAAAGCTGCTGAATTTCGCTGCGCGATAAATCAAGTAAATTAATTTTTTTTTGTTGCTCAGTCATATCTAGAGCACTCCTTACCACAATAAACAATAGCTATAAAATACTGCACTTTCTATATAGGGACCTACTAGCTATATAGATTAAGGGGGCTTACGCCCCCTTAGTTCAGCAAGGTTAAGAACAACTTCTTAACGAGTGCGTGCGCAAAGCTCTGCTTCTGTGAAGAAGTAAGCAATTTCGCGTGCAGCTGATGCAGCAGCATCAGAACCGTGAACCGCATTCTCATCGATGCTTGCAGCATAGTCAGCACGTAAAGTACCGGCTAAGGCTTCAGCTGGGTTAGTTGCACCCATTATTTCACGATTTTTTAAAACAGCATTTTCGCCTTCTAAAACCTGAACCATAACTGGACCAGAGATCATAAATGACACTAAAGCATTAAAAAATGGACGCTCTTTATGTTCAGCATAAAAGCCTTCTGCTTGTTCTTTGCTTAAGTGAACCATTTTTGCAGCAACAATACGTAAACCAGCAGTTTCAAAACGATTGTAGATAGCACCAATTACATTTTTAGCAACGGCATCTGGTTTAATAATTGAAAAAGTACGTTCTAACGCCATCATAGGCTCCTGATTAAAGTTAATGAATAAATAGATTGATAAATTTAAGGCGGCAAATTATACGCTATAAGTAGAAAAAAACCTATTTGTTGCCGCAAATAAGCCGATTTTATAACCAATAAAGCAAAATAGCTGCAAAATAGTCGCTAGTATAAAAACAATAAAACCTTATCGAAAACGATAAGGTTAATGTAATTGTACTCTAGGGCTTGGCAGTAAGCTGCTTAGCCTTCACTCACCATGTTAATAGTGTATTTAGGTATTTCAACAATTAAATCTTCATCAGCAACTTTAGCTTGGCAACCTAACCGCGACTCAGGCTCTAAGCCCCAAGCTTTATCTAACATATCGTCTTCTAATTCATCGCTTTCGTTTAATGAATAAAAGCCTTCACGCACTATGACGTGACAAGTTGTACAAGCACAAGACTTCTCACAAGCATGCTCAATAGAAATGCCATTTCGCAGTGCTACATCTAACACTGTCTCGCCGACTTTTGCATCTAAGGCTGCACCTTCAGGGCATAGTTCTGCATGGGGTAAAAATACTATTTGTGGCATTTGCTATACCTCGTCCACGTTATGACCTTGTAACGCTAAGCGGATAGAAGTATCCATTCGGCGCGCAGCAAAGTCGTCAGTCAATGTATTGGTGTGTTCAATTGCAGCTTTAATGGCTGCGGTGTCGTCGCTTGATTTTACTTGTACTAATGCCAGCAAAGCTTGTTCAATCTGCTGTAATTCCTCGGCATTTAATAATGCAGCATCAGCCGCTAGTGCTTGAGTAATAGCCTCTAACACTCGCTCTGCTTCAACTTGTTGCTCGCGTAATAAACGCAATTGCATATCTTCACGAGCGTATTGCATCGAGCTTTTTAGCATAGTTGCAACTTGATCATCAGTTAAACCATAGGAAGGTTTAACTTGAATGCTCGATTTAACACCTGTCGATTTTTCTTCAGCATTTACACTTAATAAACCATCAGCATCCACTTGAAAGGTAACGCGAATATGGGCGCCACCAGCAGGCATAGCCGGTATATTTCTCAATTCAAACTTTGCTAATGAGCGACAATCAGCAACTAGTTCACGTTCACCTTGAACTACATGTAAGGCCATAGCAGTTTGGCCATCTTTAAAGGTAGTAAACTCCTGCGCCCTAGCTACTGGAATAACAGTATTTCGAGGGATAATTTTCTCGGTTAAACCACCCATAGTCTCTAGGCCTAATGACAATGGGATAACATCTAATAATAAGGTATCTTCATCTGCCTTATTCCCTACCAGTACATTAGCTTGAATGGCTGCACCTATAGCAACAACTTTATCTGGATCAATACTGGTTAAAGGTTCTGTATTAAAGAAGCTGGCTACACCAGCGCGGACACAAGGTACCCGAGTACTGCCACCTACCATCACCACTTTTACTACTTCATCGGCCGTTACACCAGCATCGCGCAATACTTGACGGCAAGTGCGGGTTGTTTTTTTAACTAGTGCTAAGACGAGCTGGTCAAAATCAGTACGACTTAAACTAGCACTAAAATTACCGCTAGCTGTAGGTAAACTAAACTCAACTACATCAGTATCCGTTAATTGCTCTTTAACACTACGTGCTGTGGTTAAGTACTGGCGCATGGCTTGGTGATTTAAGCTAATTTCGCCGGTTTGCTGCTGTAGCCATGCGACTATAGCATGGTCAAAATCGTCACCGCCCAGTGCAGCATCACCGCCAGTGGCTAGTACTTCAAATATGCCGCGGCGTAAACGTAAGATAGAAATATCAAAAGTTCCACCGCCTAAATCGTACACAGCCACTACACCTTCTTGGCCGGAATCTAAACCATAAGCAAGTGCCGCTGCAGTAGGTTCATTTAATAAGCGTAAAACGTTAAGTCCGGCTAAGGTAGCCGCATCTTTAGTTGCTTGGCGCTGGGCATCATCAAAATAGGCTGGCACAGTGATAACAACACCGGTTAATTCGCCGCCTAAGGCCTCTGTTGCTGTGCTAGCTAAGCTGGATAAAATTGCAGCTGAAACTTCAACAGGATTTTTTACCCCTTGTGCGGTATCTATGGCGACTAAGCCATGTTGATCAATTAAGCGATAAGGTACTTTTTCATTTAACTGGGCAATTTCAGTGTAGCCTTTACCCATAAGCCGCTTCACTGAAACAATAGTATTATCAGCATCTGTTATAGCTGCTTGCATGGCTGCTTGGCCAACAATGACTTGCTCTGGCGTATAGCGCACCACCGATGGCAACATATCTTGGCCCTGTATATTAAACAAGGTTGTTGCTTCACCACTACGTACAGTTGCGACTAATGAATTGGTTGTACCAAGGTCAATACCTACAGCCAGCTTATGCTGATGTGGGGCAGTACTTTGGCCAGGCTCTGCGATCTGTAATAATGCCATAGTAAAGTTTAATCTTTTAGTTGCTGTTCTATAAACTCTAACTCATGTTGTAATTTATAGAAAAATTTAAGTTTTCGAATTAAGTCAGCTGCTTGCTGATCTTGCTCAGGCTTGGCCTGTCTAAGCGCATCGGCTAACTGCACTAATAATTGCTTTTTAGCTTGCTGTAACTCGGTTTCAACATGATCAATAACCGCATCAGGATCGGCTGCAGTTTTAATCTCTGCCAATTGCTCACGCAACGTCATTTGCTGCATTAAAAACATCGGTTCATTAAAACTGCGTTGTTCATCATCAATAAGTAAACCACGTAATGCCAATAAGTGTTCAGCCCGAAGCAAAGGCTGCTTCAGACTACGATAGGCATCATTAATATTAGCGGTTTGCTGGACAGCCATTAGCCGGTCACGCTCAGATCCTGCCGAGTGTTTATCGGGATGAAACTGACGTTGTAGCTTAAGATAGCGCGAGTTTAGCTCAGCAAGATCAAGTTCGAACTGAGCAGGTAAATTAAACAGCTGAAAATAATTCATCAGAACCCTAAACGTTAAACAGTAAAGCTTTCACCACAACCACATTCGCCATCGACATTAGGGTTGTTAAATTGAAAACCTTCGTTCAGGCCTTCTTTGACAAAATCAAGCTGGGTACCATCGATATAAACCAAGCTTTTACCATCGACGACTAATTTTAAATCGTCATGTTCAAATACTTGGTCATCTTCGTTTAGCGTATCGACAAACTCTAGCACATAGGCTAACCCAGAACAGCCCGTTGTTTTTACACCGACCCGCAAGCCAATACCCTTGCCACGATTATGTAAAAAGTTCCGCACTCTGTCTGCTGCAGCTTCAGTCATCGAAATCGCCATACCAATTACTCTCCTCGCTTTTGCTTATAGTTAGCAATAGCGGCTTTAATCGCGTCTTCTGCTAAAATAGAGCAGTGAATCTTTACCGGTGGTAAAGCTAATTCATTAGCAATATCGGTATTTTTAATTTCTTGGGCTTCGGCTAAGCTTTTACCCTTAACCCATTCGGTTACTAATGAGCTAGATGCAATAGCACTACCACAACCGTAAGTTTTAAACTTAGCATCTTCAATAATGCCGTCTGCACTAACTTTAATTTGTAGTTTCATTACGTCACCACAAGCAGGTGCGCCAACCATACCTGTTGCTACGTTGTCATCACCATCTTCAAATGAACCCACGTTACGTGGATTTTCATAGTGATCTATTACTTTATCGCTGTATGCCATGATAATTACCTCTCTGGTGGTGAGCTACGCTTAATGCGCAGTCCAAGCCACAGTGTTTAAATCGATACCGTCTTTGTACATATCCCAAAGCGGTGACATTGCACGAAGTCTGTCTATTGCTTGATGCACAATCTTAATAGTGTGATCAATTTCTTGCTCTGTTGTATAACGACCAATACTAAAACGAATAGAACTATGCGCGAGCTCATCGCTCATACCTAAAGCACGTAATACATAAGATGGCTCTAAGCTAGCAGAAGTACAAGCAGAACCCGATGACACTGCAACATCCTTTAACGCCATTATTAGCGACTCGCCTTCAACATAGTTAA
Organism: Rheinheimera sp. MMS21-TC3; assembly: GCF_032229285.1. Taxonomy (NCBI): domain Bacteria; kingdom Pseudomonadati; phylum Pseudomonadota; class Gammaproteobacteria; order Chromatiales; family Chromatiaceae; genus Rheinheimera; species Rheinheimera sp. MMS21-TC3. The sequence goes on along the minus strand of NZ_CP135084.1, from coordinate 915,103 downwards.
AGCTAATATTAGTAATATGCGGTACCCGCTGTTTTGCGTTACCGTTTAAAAACACTTGCTCCATGCCTTCCACGCCTTTTAATAACCGGTCGCGCAAAGCAGTAATACGTTGGTTTTCTGCGGCCATTTCTTGCTTCATTACCGCAAAGGCTTCACCCATACCAACAATTTGGTGAGTTGCTAACGTGCCTGAACGCATACCGCGCTCGTGACCACCACCATGCATTTGTGCTTCTAAACGGATACGAGGTTTACGGCGAACATATAAAGCGCCTATGCCTTTTGGTCCGTAAGCTTTATGGCCAGAAAACGACATTAAATCGACTTTAAGTTTTTGTAAGTCAATCTCAACTTTACCTGGCGCTTGTGCGGCATCAACATGGAATAGAATATTTTTACTACGACAAAACTCGCCAATTGCAGCTATGTCTTGCACTACACCAATTTCATTATTAACAAACATCACACTAATTAATGTTGTGTCTGGGCGTACTGCTGCTTCAATTTGCTCAAGAGTTAATAAACCATCTGTTTGTGGTTCTAAATAGGTAACTTCGTAACCTTCGCGCTCTAATTGACGCATGGTATCTAATACCGCTTTATGTTCAGTTTTTACCGTAATTAAGTGTTTACCTTTTTTATGGTAAAAGTTTGCTGCACCTTTAATCGCTAAGTTGTCTGACTCAGTTGCGCCTGAGGTGAAAACGATTTCACGCGGATCAGCGTTAATTAAATCGGCCACTTGGCTACGAGCAATTTCTACCGCTTCTTCGGCTTGCCAACCAAAACGATGCGAACGCGATGCGGGATTACCAAACTCACCGTCCATCGTCATAAACTGCATCATTTTTTCTGCAACGCGTTTATCAACAGGAGAAGTTGCAGCGTAGTCAAGATAAATAGGTAGCTTCATTATTTGCTCCGTGTTTTACTTTCAACTGACAACAATATTATTCGTTGCCGTATTTTTTGCATTGCGACTAAGTTGTCGCTTTGCTACAGTTTTTACATCTTGCTGGTTTACCAGCTCACCCAACGATATGCTGGTTAAAAAATCTTCAATTCTGTGACTTAAATCACTCCACAAAGTATGCGTTAAGCAGCGCATACCCCCTTGGCAATCTGACTTACCTTGGCAACGGGTAGCGTCAACACTTTCGTCTACTGCTGCTATAACCTCAGACACACTAATTAAAGCGGCCTCTCGGCTTAGCAAATAACCACCACCCGGCCCGCGGACACTGGTTACTAGCCCATACTTACGAAGGCGAGCAAATAACTGCTCAAGATAAGACAGCGAAATACCTTGCCGTTCTGAAATGTCAGCCAGAGACACAGGGCCAGTCGCTTTGTGTAAAGCTACATCTAACATAGCGGTTACTGCATAACGGCCTTTGGATGTTAATCTCATAGTCTGCTCCCTGATAATTATAGCTCCATTCTACATACTTGACTAATTTAGTCAAGTATTAAGCTGAGTAAAACAGTCAGGTATTAGCCTAAAATTAGCCCTTATATCTCTGGATCAAAAGCAGCTATATCCTTCGCTCTAGCCTCTGCAGCCCGTTGTTCTGCTTGCAAAAAGTCTTCTTCTTCAATATCTACTGTTGGCATAATACTACAGACATCACCGCCGAGTTCATTTACGCCATGGCAGAGTTCTTCAACTTTAGTATCTAGCATTTGAATATGATCGAGCATCCGACCAATAGCATTAGCTACAGGATCGGGGTTATCCGCTGCCACTGCATAGGCATCGAAACCAAACCTTTTAGCCATATGTTTACGCTCATCACTTAGCTTTACATCTGCTCTGGCGACAATGCGACCAGGTATGCCAATAACAGTTGCCCCTGTTGGTACATCTTTAACCACCACAGCATTAGAGCCAATACGGGCATTTTCACCTACATTTAATGGCCCTAATACTTTAGCGCCAGCGCCAATAACAACACCATTACCTAAAGTTGGATGGCGTTTGCCTGCACTCCAGCTAGTGCCACCTAAGGTCACACCATGATATAAAGTACAATCATCACCTATCTCGGCAGTTTCACCTATCACCACCCCCATGCCATGGTCGATAAAGCAGCGGCGGCCAATTTTAGCACCGGGGTGAATTTCTACCCCTGTAATCCAACGGGCAAAAGTGCTAATAAAACGTGCTAGCCAAGTCCAGTTTGCTCGCCATAGTCTATGGCTAAGCCGATGCCACCAAATTGCATGTAAACCTGGGTAAGTGGTAAGTACTTCAAATGTATTACGTGCCGCTGGGTCGCGATCAAAGACACTTTTTATATCTTCGCGGATACCTGCAAACATGCTATTACTCCTTGGCCTGCTTTGCTGCAGAACTAAAGCGTTGAATTGACGTTAAAACGCCACGCAAAATATTATACTCAGCCTCTTCTGGGCGGGCTCGGCTAAATAAACGTTTTAATTTCGTCATCACCACACCAGGGTGCTGCTTAATAATAAAGCCCGTATCATCTAGCGTTTGCTCTAAATGCTGATAAAAACTATTCATTTGCTCATTTGTTGGATAATTAGCTGTATCTTCTATTTCAGCTTGGCCAACTTGGCCAAGCCATGCCATCCGTACTTCATAACAAAGTAGCTGTACCGCCATAGCTAAATTTAATGAGCTGTACTCTGGATTAGCATTAATACAGACATGATAGTTACACAGTTGTAGTTCTTCGTTAGATAAACCGCTGTTTTCACGGCCAAACACTATAGCAACAGGCTGCTGTTTAGCTTCAGCCACCGCTTTTAGACCGCATTCTCTTGGTTCTAACATGGGCCAACTGAGAGTGCGAGACCGCGCACTACTGCCCACTACTAAGCCACAATCAGCTATAGCAGGCGCTAAAGAATCAAAACTTTTTGCTTGAGCTAAAATATCACTTGCGCCTGCTGCTAAGGCATAAGCTTGACCATCTGGCTGTTCTTTGGGCGCAACTAAGTACAGGCTAGATAAGCCCATTGTTTTCATTGCTCGCGCAACCGACCCAATGTTGCCAGTATGGGTAGTGCCAACTAATACAATTCTAATCTGTTCTAACATTAAAGGCGCCCTAGGTAAAATGGCCAGCATTCTAGCATAGGCAAAAACGTTTGTTTATGAAAAAGAGTCGCTCTATCTATAGCTAAAGCCTAATTTATTGACCACGAATTTCTGTATTTTTACCTTGGCTTTGCTACACTAAAGCCAATTTTACCCTCAAAGGATATGCGCCATGAAAAAAGTTTCATTAGCATTAGCTTTATCTACTTTGTTATTTAGCACGCTAAGCAGCGCAAATAATAACCTAGAATCAATACAGTTAGCCGTTGAGCACAATAGTCGCAGTAGTGAGAATATTCAACGAGACCAATATCGACATCCAGTTGAAACCTTAAGCTTTTTTGAGTTAACACCAAGCAGCACTGTGGTTGAAATCTCACCCGGTGGCGGTTGGTATACAGAGATTTTAGCCCCGTTATTAGCCGCTCATGGTAAGTTGTATGCAGCCCACTTCCCAGCTAACAGTAACTCTGAATACTACAAAACTAATAGAGCGGCTTTTATTAAAAAGTTAGCTGCTAACCCTATTTATAATCGTGTAGTGTTGACTGAATTTGCGGTAAGTGACGCTGAGGAAATTGCGCCTGCTGCCAGTGCAGATGTAGTATTAACCTTTCGTAATTTACATAACTGGTATAGTCAAGGCCGCGATGAAGCCTTAGTTGCCGCTTTTAAGCAGTTTTATACTGCCTTAAAACCAGGTGGTATCTTAGGCGTAGTAGAACATAGTTTGCCCGCCGCGCAAAAAGACTCTGACTGGTTAAAAAGTGGTTATGTACCTGAAGACTTGACGATTAAATTAGCTAAACAAGCGGGTTTTATCTTTGAAGCAAGTAGCGATATTAATGCTAACCCTAAAGATAGCGCAGATTATGTACACGGCGTCTGGACTTTGCCGCCCTCTTTACGCTTAAAAGAGCAAGATCGAGCTAAGTATTTAGCTATTGGCGAAAGTAATCGAATGACTTTAAAATTTCGTAAACCTTTAACTCCATAATTTTAACGACGGATATATTAATGAAAGTATTGGTAATTGGCGGCGGTGGCCGTGAGCATGCCCTGGCATGGAAAGCGGCTCAATCAAGTTTAGCTACTGAAGTCTTTGTTGCACCAGGCAATGCAGGTACGGCAAAAGAGCCTAACTTACAAAATGTCGCTATTGCAGCTGATGATATTAACGCCCTTTTGGACTTTGCTAAGCAACAACAGATTGATTTAACCATTGTTGGCCCTGAAGCCCCACTAGCTAAAGGTGTTGTTGATGTTTTTAATGCTGCTGGTCTCGCTATTTTTGGCCCCAGCCAAGCGGCTGCCCAATTAGAAAGCTCTAAAGCCTTTGCAAAAGACTTTTTAGCTCGGCATAAGATCCCAACTGCCGCTTATCAAACCTTTACAGAAATAGCGCCCGCTAAAGCTTTTGTTGATAAGTTAGGCACCCCTATAGTGATTAAAGCCGACGGTCTTGCTGCTGGTAAAGGCGTTATTATTGCTCAAACCGCAGCTGAAGCTTATGCCGCCATCGACGATATGTTAGCTGGTAATAAATTTGGCTCTGCTGGTAGTCGCGTAGTAATAGAAGAGTTTTTAACCGGGGAAGAAGCATCTTTTATTGTCATGGTTGACGGTAAAACGGCTTTACCTTTTGCTTCATCGCAAGATCATAAAGCCCGTGATAATGGCGACTTAGGCCCAAATACCGGCGGTATGGGTGCTTATTCTCCAGCGCCTGTTGTCACACCAGAAGTACATAACTGGGTAATGGAAAAAGTAATTTACCCAACTGTTAACGGCATGGCTGATGAAGGCATTGTTTTTACCGGTTTCTTATATGCTGGTTTAATGATAGCAGCCGATGGCAGCGCTAAGGTACTAGAATTTAACTGCCGTTTTGGCGACCCTGAAACGCAGCCGATTATGATGCGTTTAGAGTCTGATTTAGTTCAACTTTGCTTAGATGCTTGTAACACTAACCTAGCAGGGCAAAGCATCAAGTTTAGCCCCAAAGCTGCTGTTGGTGTAGTGTTAGCCGCTGGCGGCTATCCAGACGATTATGCTAAAGGTTTAGTTATTAACGGCTTATCTGGTATTGACAGCAACACAGCTAAAGTATTCCATGCTGGTACTGCACTAGTTGATAACCAAGTCGTTACCAGTGGTGGTAGAGTTTTATGCGCTACGGCTTTAGGCGATAGCGTGAGCTTAGCCCAACAAGCAGCTTATCAATTAGCTAATAAAATTAGTTGGGATGCTATGTTCTATCGTAGTGATATTGGTTATCGAGCTATAGCTCGCGAGCAAAGCTAAGGTTAGATTCTAACCTTAGCTTATTAACCGGCTAAGTTGCACAGCGGCTTAGCTGGTTTTTGTTTTAGTAACAAAACAATGCCAACTCGACAGCCTAAATTTTAAAATGTTGCACTAAGCCAAGATTTTGCATTAAGGTATTCGGTCTTATAGTTAACGGTGCTGTTATTTATGTCACATAAAAACCCTATTATAGCCATTACCGGCTCATCTGGCGCAGGCACAACAACGACAAGTACTGCTTTTAAACATATATTTCGCACTTTAGGTATTAATGCTGCTTTTGTTGAAGGTGACTGTTTTCATCGTTTTAGTCGTCCTGAAATGGAAGTAGCTGTGCGTAAAGCTAAAGAGCAAGGCCGTTACATTAGTTATTTTGGCCCTGAGGCTAATGATTTTGCTGCATTAGAAACTTTTTTTACTAGTTATGCTGAAACTGGCTGCGGCAAAGTACGCCATTATCTACATACTTTTGATGAAGCTGTGCCTTACAACCAGTTACCCGGCACCTTTACCCCTTGGCAAAGTATAGGTGAAAACACCGATTTATTATTTTACGAAGGCTTACACGGTGGCGCTGTTACCGAGCAAAACAATATTGCCCAGCATGTCGATTTGCTTATTGGCATGGTGCCTATTGTTAACTTAGAGTGGATCCAAAAAATTATCCGTGACACCTCTGAGCGAGGTCATAGCCGTGAAGCTGTGCAAGCCAGTATAGTAGGCAGTATGGATGATTACATTAACCATATCACGCCGCAGTTCTCTCGTACTCATATTAACTTTCAGCGCGTACCTACAGTTGATACCTCAAACCCCTTTAGCGCTAAGGATATTCCATCTTTAGATGAAAGCTTTGTTGTTATACGTTTTCGTGGCATTAAGCATGTCGATTTTCCCTATTATTTGCGGATGATTAATGGCTCTTTTATGTCTCGGGTTAACACCCTAGTTGTACCAGGTGGTAAAATGGCCTTAGCCATGGAGTTAATTTTAACCCCTTTAGTTGAAGACTTGATGATTAAACGCCGTCAAGCTCGCGGTCAAGTTGATTGGCTGGGCGCCTAATTTTGCTTAGTAACAAGAAATTAGGCTAATCATTATTGTACAATAAATAATCAACTCGATAATGTTAGTGCAAGCATTTGGCTGCTAGCTGTTTAATCTGCGTTACAAAATACTGTTTTTCAGCCGTTTAGCGAAAGTCAAGATGGCAACCCCTAGTAAATTTATCAATTTGTTTAAATAATAACCTTTGCTTTGCAGCAAAAAATCCGTAAACTTAGCGCCCCTTAAGGGTTAAGCCGTGGATTCAGTGGTGCGTATAGGTCCATATCAGTTAACGAACCAAGTAATTTGCGCTCCTATGGCAGGAGTAACGGATCATACTTTTCGGGAACTTTGCAGGCGTTTTGGCGCAGCTTTAGCTGTATCTGAAATGATGTCGAGTAATCCTCTGGTGTGGCAAAGTGATAAATCACAGCTCCGCATGGGCCATCGGTTAGAGTCGGGTATTTGTTCAATTCAAATAGCCGGAGCAGATCCACAGCAAATGGCTGAAGCAGCATGTTATAATGTCGACAATGGCGCAGACATTATCGACATTAATATGGGCTGCCCAGCAAAAAAAGTGAACAAAAAATTAGCCGGATCGGCTTTGCTACAATATCCCGATCTGGTGCAAGACATTGTTCGTGCAGTGGTAAATGCAGTAAAGGTTCCTGTCACGTTAAAAATACGTACTGGATGGGATCAAGATAATATAAACGGTATTCAGATTGCGCAGATTGCCCAAGATAATGGTATTCAAGCGCTTGCTGTACACGGCAGGACTCGGGCTTGTATGTACAAAGGTGAGGCCGAATACGACACTATTCGATCAATCAAGAATGCAGTGTCGATACCGGTTATCGCTAACGGTGACATAACAAGCCCAGAAAAAGCGCGTTTCGTGCTGGATTACACCGGTGCTGATGCCATTATGATTGGACGAGCCGCGCAAGGAAGACCCTGGATTTTCCGCGAAGTAGTGCATTATCTGGCTACTGGCGAGAAACTAGACGCACCCAGCATTGCTGAGGTACGACAAATTATGCTAGAGCACGTGCAGGGTTTACACCAGCTTTATGGTGAGCTCGCCGGTTCTCGCATTGCCCGCAAACATGTGGGCTGGTATTTAGCCGAGCATGACAAACTCGGTGTGTTTCGTAGTGAATTCAATGGTATTGAGCAGGCTCAAACCCAGCTTAATGCCTTAAATGACTATTTTCATAAACTAGCAGCAACCTAACGTAAAAGAGAAAAGCAATGTTTAATTCGAACGTTACTTCGCCATTTATAACTAACGCCCACGTACAAACGCAGGAAAAGCCACAGGCTTTACGCAGTGCAGCCCAAAAAGCTGTTGCTAACTACCTGCAGCAATTAAACGGTCAGGACGTTGATGATTTGTACGAGTTGGTCTTATCTGAACTAGAGCGCCCGTTACTGGAAGAAGTTATGAAGTATACTCGCGGCAACCAAACCCGCGCCGCAAACTTAATGGGTATCAACCGTGGTACGCTTCGCAAGAAATTAAAGCAATACGGTATGGGTTAATACCAACGCAGGGCAGTTTGTCCTGCGATTTAAGCACCTTCGGGTGCTTTTTTATTATTAGCTATAGCCAATTTCTAAACGCGAAATGAGATTTTAAACATGACCACACTACGCCCTATCCGCCGCGCATTATTAAGCGTATCTGACAAAACTGGTATTGTAGAATTTGCCCGCTCTTTAGCGGCTTTAAATGTTGAAATTCTTTCTACCGGCGGTACCGCTAAATTACTTACCGAGCAAGGCATTAATGTAATAGAAGTCTCTGATTACACCGGCCACGCTGAAATTATGGGTGGCAGAGTTAAAACTCTGCACCCTAAAGTTCACGGTGGTATTTTAGCCCGTCGCGGTATCGATGAAGATGTAATGGCCGAAAACAACATCAGCCACATTGATTTAGTTGTTGTTAATTTATACCCATTTGCCAGTACTGTTGCCAAACCAGGCTGTACTTTAGAAGATGCCATCGAAAATATCGATATCGGCGGCCCAACTATGGTACGCGCAGCAGCAAAGAACCATAAAGATGTCACTATCGTTGTTAATGCCAGTGATTACGACAAGGTTATTGCAGAAATGCAGCAAAATAACGGGGCAACTAACCACTGTACTCGTTTTAGTTTAGCCATTAGTGCCTTTGAGCATACGGCTCAGTATGACGGTATGATAGCTAACTACTTTGGCACTAAATTACCAGCCTACTCTACTCCTTCAGAAACTGGTAACAAGTTCCCGCGCACCTACAACGCTCAGTTTGTTAAAAAGCAAGATTTACGCTATGGCGAAAACAGCCATCAGCAAGCTGCATTTTATGTTGATAGCAACACCCAAACTGCCTCAGTTTCAAGCGCAACACAGCTACAAGGTAAAGCTTTATCATATAATAACATTGCCGACACTGATGCAGCTTTAGAGTGCGTTAAAGAATTTGCCGAGCCAGCTTGCGTTATTGTTAAACATGCAAACCCTTGTGGAGTCGCCATTGGTGAGTCTATTTTAGAGGCTTATAGCCGTGCTTATAAAACAGACCCAACATCTGCTTTTGGCGGCATTATTGCTTTTAACCGTGAACTAGACGAAACCACAGCTAACGCTATTATTAGCCAGCAATTTGTTGAAGTGATTATCGCTCCTTCTGCAACAGAAGCAGCAGTTACCGCAGTAGGCACTAAGCCAAATGTGCGCTTATTAGTTTGTGGTGAATTTAACCAAACAACAACAGCAGTTGATATTAAGCAAGTTAATGGCGGCATCTTATTACAAGACCGCGATCAAGCTAAGATCAGCGCTGACGACTTAACTGTAGTGAGTAAGCGCCAACCAACAGAGCAAGAGTTAACCGACTTACTATTCTGCTGGAAAGTAGCTAAATATGTTAAATCAAATGCTATTGTTTATGTTAAAGATAGCATGACCATAGGTGTTGGCGCCGGTCAAATGAGCCGCGTATATAGTGCTAAAATTGCTGGAATTAAAGCCGCGGATGAAAACCTAGAAGTTAAAGGTTCAGTAATGGCCTCTGATGCTTTCTTCCCATTCCGTGATGGCATAGACGCAGCAGCAGCCGCCGGTATTACTGCGGTAATTCAACCTGGTGGTTCAATGCGCGATGCCGAAGTGGTTGCCGCTGCGGATGAGCACGGCATGGCAATGGTATTTACTGGCGTTAGACACTTCCGTCATTAAGTCGCTAAGGTGCTAAGTAACTAGCTAAGTAACTAAATAGTTAGCCTGATAAAAAGCCGCAACAGCGGCTTTTTTATTTGTGCCAAGTTTAAAATATCCCCTGGCACTTGCTGTTAAATTTAAGCGCAGTAGGATCTAGCGCATCTATTTAATATTTATAGGCAGCTTAAGTGAGAACTAATTTAATTACTGCTGAAGGCTATAACAAACTTAATCAAGAATTAAACTATTTATGGCGCGAATTTCGACCAGAAATTACTAAGAAAGTTGCTTGGGCAGCCAGCTTAGGGGATAGATCAGATAACGCTGACTATACTGAAAATAAGCGTTTATTACGGCAAATAGACTCTAAAGTACGCTTTTTACGTAAAAGAATCGAAGCATTAAAAATTGTTGAATACTCACCGCAACAAGAAGGTCGAGTGTTTTTTGGCGCTTGGGTAGAAATAGAAAATGATGCCGGTGAAATAAAAAAGCTACGCATTGTCGGCCCAGATGAAATATATGGCCGTAACGATTATATCTCCATAGATTCGCCCATGGCACGAGCCTTACTTAAGCAAACCGTTGATAGCGAAGTTATAGTACAAACGCCTACCGGCTCGCAAAATTGGACCATCAACCAGATCAGTTATCAAGCTTAGGCTAGCACGTTTAAATTATCATGCTAAGCCTAACAGCATTTTATGTAAGCCACTTTAACCTTGCGAAAACAGCGCTCATTACTATACTTCTAATTTTAAATTAAAGGATGCAAAATAATGAGGAAATTGTTAACTTTAATTTTATCGTTATGCTGTTTTCACCTCACGGCCAGCTCTAAGCCCGATCTGTTATTGGCGGAAATATACCATGATACTATTGATGTTCGGCAATACTGGATTAGTGAAAAGCTAGATGGGGTGCGGGCTTATTGGGATGGCCAACAGTTAATATCCCGCGGTGGCAAGCTAATTTCAGCACCTGCTTGGTTTACGGCTAATTTTCCTAATACTGAGCTAGATGGCGAGCTATGGTTAGGCCGAGGTCAATTCGCTACTACCTTAAGCATTATTAGTAAAGATAGTCCAATCGATACTGAGTGGCAGCAAATTGGCTATTATATTTTTGAACTGCCTAATGCAATTGGCACTTTTAGCCAGCGGTTAAACACTATGCAAGCTATTGTTAAGCAGCAAAACTCGGCTTACTTACAGCTTATTCCACAGTTTCGCCTTAACAGCAAACAGCAACTGATGGCTAAACTTAATCAGCTAGAAACAGATGGTGCAGAAGGCTTAATGTTGCATCACCAAGATGCGCTGTATAAAACCGGCAGAAGCCAAGACTTACTTAAACTAAAAAGCTATTTAGATACTGAAGCCAAAGTTATTGGCTACCGAGCGGGTAAAGGCAAATACCAAGACATGATTGGAGCTTTAATTGTTAAAACGGCTGAAGGTAAAGAATTTGCCATTGGCAGTGGCTTAACTGATGAGTTACGTCAAACACCACCTGAGATAGGGACTATAATCACCTATCGTTATAATGGACTAACTAAACATGGCTTACCCCGCTTTGCTCGTTTTTTACGCGTCTATCCTGAACTTTAATAGCCTAGTTTAACCGCTAAAGGCTTCGCTTAACTGATGAACTGCTATATGATGCGGCACCTTAATTTTTGTTGTCTGCATGCACTATGTCGTCATCAACTATGCTCTATACTGATTTGTCTCACTACTATGATTTAATGTGTTGCGATATTGATTATCAGCAACAAAGCCGCGCTGTTATGCGGTTAAATGATTTATTCGGTAATGGCGGTAAAAATCATCTCGATCTAGCCTGTGGTACAGGTCCGCATATTCGCCATTTTATTGATGCCGGTTATCAAAGTTGTGGATTAGATTTAAATCAACCTATGCTAGATATTGCTAAGGCTCGCTGCCCTGAAGCTGAGTTTATGTTGCAAAACATGAATAATTTTACGCTAGCACAACCAGTTGATTTAATTACCTGCTTTTTATACTCATTGCACTACAACCCTAGCATTGCTGACTTACAACAATGTATCCAGCAAGCTTATCATGCACTAACCCCAGCCGGATTACTTTGCTTTAATGCGGTTGATAAAAATCTAATTTGTAATAATTCAGCGGTACGCCACAGTACTATATATGATAATAAGCTATTTGATTTTGAATCAGCTTGGTATTACTCAGGCCAAGGCGACACCCAAGCACTAAAACTTAACATAACTAAAACCAATGCAAATCTAGCTAAGCATTGGCAAGACCAACACGCTATGGTAGCAGTAAGTTTTGACCAACTACAGCAGCTACTATTACCATGGTTTGAAGTGTATATGCTAGAGCATAATTACGACAGTATTCAACAATATCAAACAGACTCAGGTAACGCCCTCTTTGTTTGTGTAAAACGCTGAGCTTAAATTTACAAAAACAAGTCATTAACAGCGGCATGAAGCATCTGCAACAGTGCTATTCCCTATCGAACTGATACCTTATGAAAGCTGTAATTGCCTTTTGACTGTACAAAAACTACATAGTACTAGCTAGCTCATACAGCTCTAATACATTAAAAGGTTTAGAGAAGAAAGCAGATTTTAACAAGTATTCTTTAAGTTCCGGATTTAGAGCATCAAACCTGCTCTGAGATGCTTTATCTAGAACAAAGTTCAACTTTTCGGTAGCCTTTATAAGCTCCAGTGTCGTTAGGCGTTGAGTATTATTTTTTGCTATTAACAAACTATATGCTAAGTTAGTTTTTTCACTAAAACTACAACGCTCAATAGCTAAATAGTTTAGATAAGCTAATATTGGTGCCAACTTTTCTAGTCTGTTTTTTACAAATTCTATAGTTTTATTATTAGGCTTATTTTGCGACTCAATTTCTTTACAAACTTTAACTCTTTGACCTAAAATAAAAATTGCATCATTTACTTCAACAAATAATTTTTCCTCTATGCTGGCATTAGCGTAAGAAAATGTTGGTAAAAAAATTAAAATTAAAATTAAAAGCTTATTCATAACTTACACCCATCAGCTATAGCTTTCCAAAAACGGTATTGCTTTTTATCCGCAACATGGTGCAGTGCTTGCTGCGTTGCAATGTAATCAATTTGACGCAATTTTATAGAATCTAACGCACTATAAGATCTAAAGTAATATTCCCAATTAGCTTGTGTTATATTCCATGCTGTTTGTCCAGCATCTGATGAAACGCTCTTACCTATTGCTACACTAACATCTCTAACTTTTTGCAAGCTCCCATTAACCGGAACTGCAGAGATTGCACTTGTTAAGCCTGAACTTCCAGCTCCTTTAACTGCATTGCCTCCAAAAATATTAATTAAGCTTCCTAAACTGATAAAGAACTTGGCAGATTTTTCTAACTTATGAAGTTCATTAATTTTTTCTATAGCATCTAAACTAGCAGAATCAAAAACTATACCGACTATCGCTGGGCATTTACTCATACTTAAATCCTTATATTAAGTTGGTGATCTCCATGAAAATTCGAACTTTTCAATAAAAAATACTCGTAACACTAAATAAATAGAGCAATAAAATAAACTAAAGAGCCACAAAAATAAACATCTAATTAACTAAAGAAACATTGAAGTGCCTTTGACACTCTATCTATTAATTACAAAACAAAATTTTATTACTTTTGAGGTTGGGCCGAAAACATTGTCAAAATTACCTTACCATTAGTAGCTGAGGGGCTAAAAATAAGATAGAAAGATTACAGAATAAAAATTATTTCTTTGAATGCTATATATTATTTGTTTTTAACTGCTTAATTTAAATAGTTAAATTTTTATTTTCATGTATAGCAGCATCTCAAGGTAACTCATCTCGACAGGCTTCATCGGCGAATTCTAATTCTATAGTAGTATGAGCAAATTCAAATTCAGCTAATTCTTGATCTAGCTGTTGTTTTAACTGCTTCATATCAGCAATTGTAATGTTTGATTTTAATTCAAGATGCACCGACATCACACTGTGTTCGCCATCTAAAGACCAAATATGAAAATGATGCAAGGCGGCAACTTGTGGCCTTGCCAGCAACACTTGCCTTACCTGTTTAACGACCTCTTTATCTGGCGCGGCTTGTAAAAATAACATAACAGTAAGTTTAAGGTTGCGCAGCACATTAAATAGAATAAATAAGGTAAAACCAATCGATAGAATGGGGTCAAGAATAGGCCAAGGCTTAAACATCAAGACAATAGACACGATAAACACGGCAACCCAGCCAAGTACGTCTTCTAACAAATGCCAATTTAGCACCCGCTCATTTAAGGTTTTACCGGCACTAAGTTTATAAGCTGCAAAGCCATTTACTGCCATGCCGAAAATAGCCAAAACTAACATGCCTTCAGCATGGGGCATAACAGGATCAAATATACGCGGAATAGCCGTTAATAAAATCCAAATAGAGCCAATTGTTAACACTGTGCCATTAATTAAAGCACCTAGTAACGAAAAACGCTTATAGCCATAAGAAAAAGTACTGTTAGCACCTTTGTCGCTAAGCTTATTTAACAACCAAGCGGAGCCAATAGATAAGCTATCGCCTAGATCATGCACGGCATCAGCCATAATTGCCGTACTGTTGGTTAACCAGCCACCTATAAACTCGATAATAGTAAAGCTAACATTAAGAAAAAACGCCCAACCAATGCGCCTTGACGCATCGCTGCCGCTAGCGTGATGATGGCTATGTCCGTGACTATGATGATTATGCATTTAGAACCTTAACTTAATAGGTTTATCTAATTAATTATTATGGAACTATAGCGAACATTAGCACACTATAACTGTTTGCCTTTAATGACTAACAATACTGCCCTGCTACCCAGCCGCTGGCCCAGGCCCATTGGAAGTTGTAGCCACCTAGCCAACCGGTAACGTCGACGACTTCACCAATAAAATATAAGTTATCGTGTTCTTTAGCTGCCATGGTTTTAGATGACAAGTCGTTGGTGTCTACGCCGCCTAAAGTCACTTCTGCTGTTCGGTAACCTTCAGTACCATTGGGCTTGAAAATATAACCATGTAAACTATTCGCTATGGTTTGGCTACTTTTACTATTTAACGCCTTTAAGGGCTGGTTAGTTATCACATTTAAGGCTAGCAGTTTTTCAACCAGACGTTTTGGCAGCAATTTGCTTAAAGCTGTCTTTAACTCTTGCTCAGGGTGACTTTGTTGTTGGCTGGTTAAAAAAGCATGGATATCGGTTTCTGGTGATAAGTTTACTTTAATATCATCACCGGGTTGCCAGTAGCTAGAAACCTGTAATATAGCTGGGCCACTTAACCCACGGTGAGTAAATAGCATATCTTCCGGAAAAACCTTTCCGTTTGCTTCGGCAGTTACAGGCAGTGATACGCCGCTAATTTCTTCGAAAATAGCTTTATCTGCCGGTTGCCAGGTTACCGGCACTAAAGCCGCACGTAAAGGGAGTACATTAAGGCCAAATTGCTCTGCAAGTTGATAGCCAAAAGCGGTAGCGCCTAAATTTGGTAAGCTTAAGCCACCGCTTGCTACCACTAAGCTGTAGCATGCTCTACTAGCATCTGGGGTGTCAACAATAAAGCCAGCATTTGTTTTTCTAACCTGTTGAATATGCTGCTGTAAGGCTATTTCAACGCCAGCAGTTTTAGCTTCTGTCACTAACATTTGCACTATGTCTTTAGCGCTGTCATCACAAAATAACTGACCTAAGGTTTTTTCATGGTACGGGAGCTGATGTTTTTGCACTAAGGCTAAAAAATCCCACTGCGTATAACGGCTTAAAGCAGACTTACAAAAATGGCGGTTTTGCGATAAAAAGTTATCTGGGCTGGTGTACATATTAGTAAAATTACAGCGGCCACCGCCAGACATTAAGATTTTGCGGCCTACACGCTTACCATTATCTAGTACTAGAACCTTTCTACCGCGCTTACCTGCTTCAATTGCACACATTAAACCGGCAGCTCCGGCCCCTACTACTATCACATCATAATGCTGCATTGCATTTGCCTATATTCATTAATAACCACTATTGTCTTGTACCCTCTTGCAGTATGCAATGGTCAACTTTGTGATAAAGCATCTTTTTTAATCTAACTCGCATATTCTTTTTAGCTATAACATATATCCAATAACTCTAAACTGTTATTACTCACAATTGCAGTATTAATCACAGTTTCATGACATTTTTGTGTGTTTTTTATACGACAAATACCCCTTTTTTAGAAACATTTAATATTTTTGTTCCTTTTTGCTCGACTGCTGTTAAAAAAAATAGATTTACTTTGCCTAGCAAAGCGGTTAAGAATTAGGCAGCGGCGAAGTAAATAAGTCGCACAATAAAAATAATTATAAAATCCAAGGTAAAATCACTATGAAACCCATTTCATTCAAGCGCACAGCACTTGCAGCACTTTGTTTACCAGCAGTACTTCTTTCAACTCAAGCTTTTGCAAATGACCTAAGTTTTGCATCAGATGGTCCACCAACACGTTTTATTATTAAATATAAAGAAGCCCCTAATGAGGGCATCATGCAAGCTTTACCTCAAGCTATGTCGCAAAAGCTACAAAAACAAAGCATGACAGAAAAAGCTCAACGTTTTAGCTCTTTTTCTGGCGAAAGCTTACATTATGTACGCCAGCTAAACTTAGAAAAGCATGCTCTATTCAGTGCTGAACGTAGATTATCTGCGCGCGACACTAAGCGAATGATGGAGTTGTTAGCTCAAGACGATTCAATCGAAATGATTGAAGAAGATATATTAATGCAAGCAACTGCTACACCTAATGATCCTAGCTACAATGATCAATGGCATTATTATGAGTCTGTGGGTGGTTTACGTGCGCCAGGTGCATGGGATAATGCTTCTGGTAGCGGCGTAGTTGTTGCTGTATTAGATACTGGTTACCGTCCGCATATCGACCTAAACGCCAATATACTGCCAGGCTATGATATGGTTTCTGATAGTTTTATGGGTAACGATGGTAACGGTCGTGACAGCGATGCCCGCGATCCAGGTGACTGGTTAAATCCAGGTGAGTGTGGCAATGGTAATCCTTCACAATTCCGGGGTTCAAGCTGGCATGGTACTCATGTTGCCGGCACTATTGCAGCTGTCTCAAATAATAATAGAGGCGTGGCAGGTGTAGCTTATAACGCCAAAATTGTACCAGTTCGGGTACTAGGTAAGTGCGGTGGCTATACCTCTGATATTGCAGACGGTATTATTTGGGCATCTGGTGGCACTGTTTCTGGTGTACCTAGCAACCCTAACCCTGCTGATGTTATTAATATGAGTCTAGGCGGTGGTGGTTCTTGTTCATCAACCACGCAAAATGCCATTAATATTGCCCGAAATAATGGCTCGGTAATTATTGTTGCTGCTGGTAATGATAATACTAATGCCAACAACTTTAACCCAGGTAGCTGCCCTGGCGTAGTAAACGTAGCAGCAACAGGCCGTAACGGTGGTCGTGCTTACTATTCAAACTACGGTACTTCAGTAGATGTAGCGGCCCCTGGTGGTGCTATGGGTAGTAACGCTGATGGAGTTTTATCTACTCATAATACCGGTTCTACTACGCCAAGTTCTGATTCTTATAGCTCGATGCAGGGTACTTCTATGGCCGCACCTCATGTGGCCGGTGTTGCAGCTTTAATTAAGCAAGTTAAACCATCAGCAACACCAGATCAAATAGAGCAAATTTTAAAATCAACTGCTCGTAGCTTCCCTGCTAGTTGTTCAGGTTGTGGTACCGGTATTGTTGATGCTAATGCTGCTGTATTAAACGCTATGGGCTCTGGCGGTGGTACACCACCACCTCCTACAGGCGGTAGTGTATTACAAAAAGCAGTGGCTAAAACCAACATATCTGGTGCTAGCGGTAGCAATACTTTCTATACCTTTACTGTGCCACAAGGAGCAACAGATCTAACCTTTAATATGTCCGGCGGAACCGGTGATGCAGACTTATATGTTAAGTTTGGTAGCGCACCAACAAGCTCCAGCTATGATTGTCGCCCGTACAGAACAGGTAATAATGAAAGCTGCTCTTTCCCCACCACTCAAGCTGGTACTTACCACGTAATGATAAGTTCGTATAGAGCTCACTCAGGTGTTTCACTCGTTGCCGACTACACTCCAGTAACCGGTGGCGGCAATACTGGCGGTAGTGCTAGATTAGATAATTTATCTGCTAATAGTGGTGATTGGTTACATTACACCTTAAATGTTCCTGCTGGCATGCGTACACTGAATATCACAACCTCTAGCGGTACTGGTGACGGCGATTTATACGTACGTCGTGGTTCACGCCCTACAACTACAAGCTATGATTGTCGCCCATATAGAACAGGTAACAATGAAAGCTGTAGCTTCACTAACCCACAAGCAGATGTTTGGCATATCAGTATTCGTTCATACCGTACCTTTAGCGGTGTAACACTAAACGCTGAATACAATCCGTAAAGATTATGCAATCTAACAAGGCCAGCTTTATGCTGGCCTTTTCATTTGCTTAGTCAGCTTCACAAATTAAATAATAAAATTAATTATCTTTACTAGTTTAAAGTATAAAAAAAGCTAGAAGTAATTACTTCTAGCTTAATAGGAAAGTCAGGCTTAGCTTAAAATTTAAGCTTAATGATTCAGTAATCTATTAAGTTGGCTTTGAGCAAGAGGTTCATTTTGCTCTGCTGCCAATTGATAGTAATCACGGGCTTTAACTAAATCTTTACGCACCCCACGACCATACTCATACATCCAACCTAAGTTATATTGAGCATTTGCGTAACCTTGTTCAGCTGCTTGACGAAATAGATCAACCGCTATGCTATCGTCTGCTTTAACTTGACGGCCATTTTTATAAAATAACCCCAGTGCAGTTAACGCTCTTGGTACTTTTGCCGGTAAAGCCTGTTGGTATAGCTGAAAAGCTTTACGCTCATCCATCATTACCCCGTAGCCTTTTTCATACATAAACCCTAAGTGCGCTATGGCACGAGCATGATTTTGAGCGGCTGCTTTTTCATACCACTCAACAGCACTTTTATCGTTTTGCTCTACACCATTACCGGTTTCGTAACGCAATCCTAAATTGAACTGGGCATCAGCATCACCTTCGGCGGCCACTTTAGTATACCAGTATAAAGCTTTCTGCTGATCAGCTGCTACACCACGCCCATTAGCGTACATATAACCTAAATTATATTGAGCATAAGCTTCACCTTGATCTGCTGCCCGCTGATACCACTTAACGGCCGCTTTATCATCCGCCGCAGTCCCGGTACCATTAGCATAACGAACACCAACTAAATATTGTGCCGCCGCTAACCCTTGTTCCGCTGCTTTTAATAACCAACTAAAGGCTTGTTGATCATTAACAGCCACTCCTTCACCATTAGCATAAATTAAACCTAAACGATATTGAGCTTCTTTATTACCGTCTTTCGCTGACTGGGTAAACAACTGCATAGCACGACCCGGATCGGCTCGCACCCCGCGACCTTCGCTTAAATGTACTGCAAAATAGTAACAAGCACTTAAATCATTTGCTGTACAAGCTCGCTCTAGCCATTCTACAGCTCGGTTGTCACTATTACGTGTACCTCGGCCTAACGAGTAGCTAATACCGACTTCCCGTTGTGCCTCCACTATGCCTTGGTTAGCCGCACGAGAAAAGTATTCAAAAGCTCGGCTATCACTTTGTGCAACACCGCTACCGTTTAAATAAAGTAACCCTAATTGAAATCCAGCATTGGCATGGCCTTGCTCATTAGCTTTCTGGTACCATTCTCTTGCTTTACCAAAGTTAACCTCAGTGCCACGTCCTTGTAAATAACGACTGGCTACAACATATTGTCCATCAACATCACCTTGATTTGCTGCCTTTTCAAACCAAAATAAAGCTTGGTTTTCATCTAGTTCTACGCCACGCCCATTAGCATACATAAAGCCTAGATTATATTCGGCTAATAAATGTTTTTGGCCAGCAGCTTGCTTATACCAATAAATGGCTAAGCTATCATCTTGAGCCAAGCCTCGGCCTTGCGCATAAGAAAGAGCTAAATAGTATTGAGCATCGGCAAAGCCTTGTTCTGCTGCTGCACTAAACCAATGTGCTGCAGTTAATAAATCAACATCAACTCCTAAACCGCTAGCATACATAGCGGCTAAATTAAACTGTGCATCAACAAGATTATTAACCGCTAAAGGGTACCAATGGCTATAAGCTTCACTATAGTTTTCGCGCTGAAATGCACGCATGCCAACTTCAAATCTAGCATCGGCCAGAGTTTTAACAGGCAAGCTGGGTTGCTCTATCCTAGTCGCAACTGACATTGGCTTTACTGGTTCTTTAACCATTGGCTTAGCTGTGGTAACTGATTTGGGTGTATTTTCTAATTGCGTACTCGATGCAACTACTACAGTTGCAGCTGGCATAGTACTAGCTGCAGTAGTCTCTGCTGCTTTGCTCTTCTCTCGCTGTTGCGTTATAGCTTGTTTAATATCTTGTTGAGCCTGCGCTGTCTCTGCATAGTCAGTACTTTTGGATGCTGACTGCTCTAACCAATATGACGCTTGCAAGGCATCACGCTCGACACCATGACCAAGCGAGTATAATTTGGCCAACTCCATTTGCGCATCAGCATTACCTTCTATGGCTAAATTTTGGAATATTTGTGCTGCTGTTTGATAATCGCCTTCAGCATAAGCCGCTTTGGCTTGCGCTAATTGTTGTTGCGGTTCAGCAGCTACAATAAAGCTAGCTGCCATAAGGATTGTTATTATTTTATTTAGCCGCATACATTGCACCTCCCCTGCTAACTTGTTATATCAAATATTCAGCAAGACACCAAGTATCCTGACAAGATAATATAGGTAGTCATTGAAGAAAATGGCGCTAAAATTCACGATTAAGCAGGTATTTTAGCTGTTTAGGTCTTTTTTTGCAGTTTGTAGCCTTGTTCAAGATCTTGCCATTGCTGTTGCTGCCAATAAAATTGGTTGCTTAAACCTTGCTCTTTTAATAATGAACGCTGTAAACGTTGTAAATTTTGCTGCTGCCAAGCACCAGCTTGGCGTAGTTCACATTTATCAAAGTCTATCAGCCACACTTTACCATTATCATCGAGTAAAATATTGCGACAATTTAAATCAGAATGATAAACCCCTTGTTGATGAAACTTAGCAATAGTTTGGCCAACATTTTGCCATTCTTGCGCTGTAAGTTGTCGTTGGCTCATTACTGTTGCTAGGTCTTGGGAATAAGGAACTAACTCAATTATAATAGATGCACGATAAATTAAACCTTGTTGCTGATAACTCGCTGCTACAGGCCTAGGTACGGGTAATCCCATACCATGCATCCGTCGTAATAACGTAAACTCTTGCATTGCCCGGCTATGATTAACTGGAGTGATAAAGAACTGATCTGACAATAACTTACCCACTAAGCCGCCACGATAGTAGTGACGTAAAACTAACTTTGTTTGTTGATACTGAATAAACCAAGCGGTATTACGACCTTTAGACTGACCAATAACAGCTTGTTGTTGCTGCCAATACTCAGGCTTAAAATACTCTGACTGCCAGCTACTGAATATATTGCTTTGATACCAAACATGTTGTTTAGCAAGCTGCTGTTGCCGAAAGTGCGCTAAGTCTGTTGGCAAAAATGTAGTCATTGCCAGCATAATTCGTTGACAAGCTCCACTATGCTGTTGATATAGCGCCAAACCAGCATCACCTTGCTGCTGCGCTAAAGCAGGCTGCTCTAGTAACAACTGAGTATTAGCGACTATACTAGCTTCGTCTGTTAACCAGTTAATCGCCTTACGTTGCGCCAGCCATTGATAGGCTTGAGTAAAATTAAACACATAAGGGCCGGCTTGAACGGGCTTAGCAAAACACATAGCCTCTAACGGATTATGGCCACCACGCTCAATTAAACTGCCGCCAATAAATACTACATTGGCCAGTTGATACCAAGCTAGTAGCTCGCCCATAGTATCACCCAGTAACACTGTCGTTTCTGCTTGGATTGCCTCACCTGAGCTGCGCCTTTGCATTGATAAATTACTACGTTGAATTAGCTCTGCTACCTGCTCAAAACGCTCTAGGTGGCGAGGTACAATAATGAGTAATATATTCTCAAACCGTTGTTTTAATAGCTTACAGGCATTAATTAATAGTTGGTCTTCGCCCGCATGGGTACTACCTGCCACCCAAACTGGACGCCCTTTAAGTTGTGGTGCTATCTGCTGTACTAATGCCGCTATTGGCTCTGGGATCGCCATATCATATTTAATATTACCGCATACTTGTGCTGCGCCTTGATAGCCTAAGGCTCTAAAGCGACGTAGGGTTGCGCGATCTTGGCTAAGCAACAAACTGATATTGGGCAACAATAGCTGACTAAAGCAATAGCCACGACGATAGCCTTTTGCTGAACGTTTAGATAAACGAGCATTAACAATAATACTCGGAATAAGCGCCTTATGGCTTTGCTGTAATAGGTTTGGCCAAAGTTCTGTTTCTAATATAATCAGCGCCGTTGGCTGGTATTTCGTTAAAAAGCGCTTTACTGCTCCTTTGGTATCTAAAGGTAAGTAACAATGAAAAACACTAGTACCAAAAGTCTGCTTAATTCGCTCAGAACCCGTTGGTGTAGTGCAAGTAACAATAATAGGTAACTTAGGATACTGCTGTAATAAGCGTTTTATTAAAGGCGTTGCTGCTACTACTTCACCCACTGATACCGCATGCACAACAATACCGCCTACAGCTTCAGCTGGTACAGATTGCCAAGCAAAACGTTCACTAAAACGTTGTCGGTAGGCAACATCTTTCAACGAGCGATAACAAAAATACAGCAACACTAGTGGTATCGAACAATATAGAACCAATTGATACAGTAAACGAGAACACCAAACGGGCATGATTTAGTCCCATAATTAATAAAATACAGTACAACAAGGCAACTTTGCTAGCAAAATGCTACTGCTAGCCCATGGCGGATATTGGCTATAATGCCAAAGTTAACGCGGATATTCCAAAGATAGCTGCAAGTTCTGCTAGATTATGTTGTAGAGCTAGATGGGGGTAAAGAGTTAGGCTACAAAAAATACCAGTTAAAAGGTTTAAAAAAGCGTAAACACCGCTAGATGCTTACGCTTAATACCATTAAAGTGCTGCTAATAATGTTTCTGCATTACTTACTTCAAAGCTTTTTGGCGCTTCAACATTTAGGGTAGTTACCACACCATTTTCAACAATCATGGCGTAACGTTGTGAGCGCAAGCCTCCAAAGTCTTCCGTATCCATAGTCAAACCTATGGCTTTATGAAAAGCACCACCGCCATCAGCTAAAAACGTAATCTCATCTGCATTCTGGCTCTTAGCCCAGGCACTCATTACAAAAGCATCATTCATAGCAGTACAAACAATAGCATCCACACCTTTAGCTTTAATTTCATCTGCTAATGTAATATAGCCAGGTAAATGTGCAGCTGAGCAAGTAGGCGTAAAGGCGCCTGGCACTGCAAATAGCACTACTTTCTTATTGGCAAAGACTTGGCTAGTGGTTGGATTCATCACCCCTTCTTTAGTTAACTGCGAAAAGCTTACTTCTGGTAATTTATCACCTACTTTAATCATTTTATTCCCCTGTTTATAGTTTTAGATAAGAGTTAAATCGCTGCATTAATATATACATCAAAACGATTGTTTTTGCCTGTTACCGCCATGGTAGGTTCTTGCTGAGCCAACGCATCAGCATAACCTGGCCGTTTTACCACTACACGCTTTAGCGCTAGCTTCAATGCCGGTGCTAATAAAGCATCGGCGTCAGTATCACTGCCAACTACATCATGAAAAGCACGCATTTCTTTTTTTACCAAAGCACTTTTATCCCGCGGTGGGAACATAGGATCTAAATAGACCACATCTACTGACTGGTAACTTTGTAATGCCTGCAACCCTGAACTATGTAGCAAGTTCATACGCTCATTAACCCATTGTAGCTCGGGCTGAGCTGCCGCACGACGAAGCCCATCATATAATAAGGCAGCTACCGCAGGGTTACGTTCAACTAAAGTGACCTTAGCACCTAAACTTGCTAAAACAAAGGCATCACGGCCTAAGCCTGCGGTGGCATCAAGAATAGTTAAATCACGCTTTTTATTTAAGCCACAAGCTTTAGCTATGGCTTCATTTTTACCACCACCATGCTGTCGGCGATAACTTGAAGCGCCACTGTCAAAGTCGACTAAAATATCGCCTTGCTTAGGCAAGTTGCTATTTCTAAGTACTAAGGCATTGTTATGCCATGCTAAATGCCAACCGCTAACGTCATTTACTAGAGCAAGTGAGAATTTGTCACATAATTTAGCTTGATATTCAGGATCTATTTGCGGATTAATTAACAATAGGCTCATTGCTGCATGCCCACATAATTATCCCCAGTACTCAAGGCTATAATCTGGCTTATCTCAGTTAGGCTTCGCCCTGACTGCTGTTGCCATAGATTAAATTGCTGTTGAATTTGCGCCAAGCTGCGTTTACTACTGATACCACCATCAAATACGTTAGTCGCTCGCAAATAGGCTTCAACATCAGTACTTAGAATAAAAGTATCTTTACCAATTGCACGCAAAGCATAAGGACCGGTATTGCCCCCTAAACGCGCACCGTACTGCTTTAAATAGGCCCATAAACCAATAATATCGTCTGTTGGCCACTCGGCAATAAAGCCAGCAAAGCTACCGTGTTTATGCTGAATATCGGCAATCATTTGTGCATTCTCACGAATAGTAAAAACTTTTTTAGCATTACGAATAATACGTGTGTCTTGAGCTTTATTTTCCAGCATTTCATCACTCATCAACAGCATTTTTTCAATGTCAAAATCAAAAAACACTTCGCAAAAACCTGGCCATTTTTGTTTAACCACACGCCAAACAAAGCCTGACTGAAATACTTTTTTTGTTAGCTCAGCTAAACATATGTTATCTGGAATGGCTTTAATATCGGCAGCTGCAGCCGGCAAGCTAAGTAAAGCTGCTAACGCAGCCACTCCCCCTTTACGCTCACAAGCACGCTGGTAAATATGATTAAAAGATTCTGCTGAATTCACGGTTTTTCCTAAAAGAAAAGGCAGCTCTAAACAGGCTGCCTTAAAACACTTTTACTAGTGTATAGCTATAATATTAAAACTGCTGGTTTTGCTTTGCAGTTACTAAACGACAAACACCCTGCTCTAATTTTACTTCTGGTCTAGGTTCTACAGCGCAATCAGACATCAAGCCTAATCTATTATTATTTTCAACATTAACAGCATTATAAGCTTCTACTTTTGCCATTAAAGTTGCTTCATCAATATCTTTGACTGAAGCGGCAATATAACCCGCTGGTCCACCACAAGGTTTAGCACCAAAACCAATTACTCGACATTGCTGAACATTATCAGCCCTTGCATCACCAATTAACGCTAAAACTTCCTGTCTCAACTCGGTTAACTGGGCAGTTAATTCACTATCTTTGGCCATTTGAGTTTTCCTTGCTTTGCTTGCTCCAATTGGATTTGTTTGTGGATCAATTGGCTCTACTAGTGCTGCAGGTGTTAACTGCTCGGCTTTTGGCTCATCTGCAGTACCTTGCTGACAACCCATTAAGGTCGTACTAGCGAATAATACGGCTACAGTCACGCTTAGCTTAAATATTGTTCTTGGCATACCTATCCCTTTTGTAGACTAGCATTTGTTATATTTAGCTTGGCAGAGGCTTGTTATCTTAGCAACACTTAATTAACCATTAATACCCATGTGGCGCAATAAGGCTTCATTAGACGGCTCGCGACCACGAAAACCGGTAAATAAAGCCATAGGCTCAGCGCTACCGCCTCGCTCTAAAATCCAATTTAAAAAGTCACGGCCCGTGTTTGCATTAAATACACCGTCTTCTTCAAACCGGCTAAAAGCATCAGCCGATAACACTTCTGCCCACAAATAACTGTAGTAACCGGCCGCATAACCACCAGCAAAAATATGGCTAAAACCATGCTGAAAGCGGTTAAATCTAGGCGGGATCATAACTGATACTTCGCTGCGAACTTGATCTAAAATTTGTTGCACCCTACCACCGCTAGCTGGGTCATATTCAGCATGCAGCCTAAAGTCAAACAAGGCAAACTCTAATTGCCGCACTAAAAACATAGCGGATTGGAAGTTTTTAGCCGCTAGCATTTTATCTAGCATCGCTTGCGGTAAGGGCTCACCGGTTTCATAGTGCCCCGATATAATAGCTAGGGCTTCAGGTTGCCAGCACCAATTTTCTAAAAACTGGCTAGGTAACTCTACCGCATCCCAAGGAACACCATTAATACCCGCTACCGCTGACGCATCAACCTTAGTTAGCATATGGTGTAAGCCATGACCAAATTCATGAAATAGCGTGACCACTTCATCATGAGTGAATAAAGCAGGCTTACCGCCGATAGGCTTATTAAAGTTGCAAGTTAAATAGGCAACCGGAGTTTGCACACTGCCATCAGCTTTAATACGACGGCCTTGGCAATCATCCATCCAAGCTCCGCCACGCTTTTGGCCGCGGGCATATAAATCTAAATAAAAACTACCTCGTAACTGGTTTTCTTGGTCAAAAATATCGTAAAAACTAACATCCGGATGCCAAACATCAACGCCTTGACGGCGTTTTACTTGGATGCCAAACAATTTATTTAATACGCTAAATAAGCCTGAAATAACCTTATGCTCTGGAAAGTAAGGTCGTAGTTGCTCATCAGAAATGGCGTACTTAGCTTGCTTTAGCTTTTCGGCATAATAAGCCAGATCCCAAGCTGCCAGTTCAGTTTGCTTAAACTCTTTGGCCATAAAGACTTTTAACTCTGCTAAGTCAGCTTCGGCTTGCGGTTTAGCTCGCTTAGCTAAATCCTGTAAGAAATCTAACACCTGGTTAGTCGTTTGCGCCATCTTAGTCGCTAACGACTGCTCTGCCGCATTATTAAAGTTAAGCAACTGGGCTAGCTCATGTTTTAAAGCCAAGGTTTGCTCAATAATATGGCTATTATCAAACTGACCCGCTGTTGGGCCTTGATCAGAAGCTCGGGTGCAATAGGCGCTATATAGCTCCTCGCGCAAAGCACGGCTATCAGCATAGGTCATCACGGCAATATAGCTTGGGAACTCTAAAGTAAATACCCAGCCTTCTAATTTGCGGCTTTGTGCTTCTTCTGCGGCTGCTAATTTGGCATCGTCTGGTAAGCCGGCTAAATCAGCTTCATTAGTAACATGCTTAAACCAAGCTTGAGTGGCATCTAAAGTATTATTAGCAAATTGAGAGCTTAAATCTGCCAGTTCACTTTGGATCTCACCGTAGCGCTGTTTTTTATCTGCCGATAAACCAATGCCCGACAAGCTAAAGTCGCGCAATGCGTTTTCAATTACTTTCTTTTGCGCCTCAGTTAAGCTGGCATATTCGTCGCTTTGCGCCAGCGCTTGATACGCTTGATATAAGCCTTCATGCTGCCCCAGCCAAGTACTAAATTCAGATAATAACGGTAAGCAATTGTCATAGGCCTCACGTAACTCGGCACTATTAAGCACAGAGTTTAAATGCGATACCGGTGACCATAATTTACCTAAACGGTCGGTATCTTCATCTAACTGAGTAATTAAACTTTGCCAACTCACTTGCGGTTTGGCTACCGCAGCCTCTACTGCTGCTTTAGCCTGGGCAATAGCATGCTCAACTGCAGGCTGGATTTGATCTGCGCTAATGGTTGAAAACGGCGGTAAGCCGGTAAAAGACAGAAGAACATTTTCGCTATTGGACATGAATAACCTTATTAATTTAACTTAATTTAAATATGTATCGCCATTATCTTGGGGCGAAACCGCTTAATATCAATAGCCTGAGTTACGCCTTGTTCAGGGCATGACCTTGTAAAGCGCCCTGTTAGCCCTTATAAATAAAGGATAATCTTAACGTTAAGGAATCTATATATGAGCCGTCATTTTAATTATCTCGCTATCGGTGGTGGTAGTGGTGGTATTGCCAGTGCAAACCGTGCCGCTATGCGTGGCGCTAGCGCAGCTGTAATTGAAGCTAAAGCAGTCGGTGGTACCTGCGTTAATGTCGGTTGCGTACCTAAAAAAGTAATGTGGTACGGTGCCCATATTGCCGAAGCCTTAAAGTACAGCCGTGATTATGGCTTTGATATTAGCCAAAATAACTTTTCATGGGCTACCTTAGTTAAAAATCGTGAAGCTTATATTCAGCGTATTCATGCTAGCTACCATAAAGGCTTCGCCAGTAACAATGTCGAATTTATCGAAGGTTTTGCTACTTTTATTGATGCTAATACTGTTGAAGTAAACGGCGAGCGTATTACGGCAGATCATATTACTATTGCCGTTGGTGGCCGACCTACTCGTCCAGATATTCCGGGCTCTGAGCATGGTATAGACTCAGATGGCTTTTTCGCTTTAACTAAGCAACCTAAAAAAGCCCTAGTAATAGGCGCGGGCTATATTGCGGTTGAGCTTGCGGGTGTTTTACATGCACTTGGCACCGACACCCACTTATTAGTACGCGGCGACAGACCCTTACGTAATTTTGATTCAGACATTACAGACATGCTACTTGAGCGCATGACTCAAGATAAATTTAATTTACATAAACAGACTAATGTTTCTAAGATAGAAAAAGCTG
Source organism: Rheinheimera sp. MMS21-TC3 (assembly GCF_032229285.1). Taxonomy (NCBI): domain Bacteria; kingdom Pseudomonadati; phylum Pseudomonadota; class Gammaproteobacteria; order Chromatiales; family Chromatiaceae; genus Rheinheimera; species Rheinheimera sp. MMS21-TC3. The sequence continues at coordinate 886,691 of NZ_CP135084.1, read as the reverse complement.
CTGATGGCACTTTAACTGTTTATACTGAAAGTGGTACTAGCTTTAGCGATGTTGATTGCTTAATTTGGGCAATTGGCCGTGAGCCAGCCACCGATAAACTGAACCTTAGCGCTGCGGGTGTTAACACCGATAAAGAAGGCTACATTCGTACCGATAAATTCCAAAATACCAATGTTAATGGTATTTATGCTGTGGGCGATATTACCGGTGAAGCCCAACTTACCCCGGTTGCCGTCAAAGCCGGCCGCTTACTTGCAGAGCGCTTATTTAATAAAGATATGCCTAATGCGCATATGGATTACAGCTTAATTCCTACTGTTGTCTTTAGTCATCCGACTATTGGCACTATTGGTTTAACCGAAGAGGAAGCCAAGGCAGAATACGGTGAGGCTAATATTAAGGTGTATCGCTCTAATTTTGCCGCCATGTATAACGCGATAACCGCATACCGCGCCTTAAGCCGCTTTAAATTAATTTGTGCTGGCGATAACGAAAAAGTAGTTGGTTTACACGGTATAGGCGAAGGTATGGATGAAGTGCTGCAAGGTTTTGCGGTTGCGATGAAAATGGGCGCAACAAAAGCCGACTTTGATGCCACTGTGGCCTTACACCCCACTAGCGCTGAAGAATTTGTTACCTTAAGATAATTTCGTTTTTGCCTAGCCCAAACAGCAACTTAACACGCTGTTTGGGTTTAAGCCTAGGCTGCTAATAACCTCTTTTATTTTTATTGCTTTTTAATTTTTGGTTATTGCTTATTGGCAATCGGAAAATGGACATAAAAAGTGCTACCTTCACCGAAGGTTGAGTCAAAACTAAGCGTACCCGACATGGCCTCAGCGAGTTGCTTACTTAAGGCTAAGCCTAAGCCGGTACCGCCTTTTTCTCTAGCATCACTGGCATCTGCTTGCGAAAACTTTTCAAAGATCTGGCCTTTAAATTGCTCGGCAATACCTGAGCCAAAGTCAGTTACAGCGATAGTTAGCATTGATTGCTGCAAAGTAGCACTAATAATCACTTCACTGTTTTCTTCAGAAAACTTAACCGCATTAGAAATTAAATTGGCCATAATTTGCAAGAAACGAAACTCATCAACACGCACCTGCCAGCCTTGTGCTTCAGCTGGCAATTGTAAGCTCAATTTAAGCGACTGCTTTTTGCTATAGGTTTGATTCTCCTCAACAGCCCGCTGTAACAGTGCAGTTAAACAGTGTGTTTTTAGCTCTACCTGCATTTTACCGGCGTGTAGTTTTTCAATATCCAGTAAATCATTAATTAAATTGGCTAACCGTTTACAGTTGCTATTAGCAATGTTTAATAACTTTTTCGACTCCTCTGTCACCTCGCCGACGACACCGGAAAGCACTAAACTTAAGGCTCCGCTTATCGAGGTAATAGGTGTTCGCAGCTCATGGCTAACCGTAGATATAAATTCACTTTTTAACTGCTCTAGCTTTAAACGCTCTGTTACATCTTGAGCTGCGGAGTATAATTTGCCCGAGTCAGGATCTATAGCTGTAAACCATTCTAAGGATACATGATGGCCATCTTTATGCCGTAGTCTATTACTAAACTTAGCCGAGACTGTACCTTGCTCAATATTGGCAAATTCTACTTGGGTTTTCGTTATATCATCTGGATGAACAAAGCTGAGAATGGGCTGGCTAAGCAGTTCAGCTTCACTATGGCCTAGTACTTGAGTAAACGCCTTATTAACCCGAGCAAAAAAGCCGCTAGGGCTGGCGATACACAATAAACTTTGCGATAAATTAAAAAACTGATTGAGCTCAAAGCTCATCTGCTCTTGCATAGTAATATCATGGCCTAAGCAAAGGTAACCGCTGATATTACCTTGCTCATCACGCATAGGCGTGACGATAACCTGCACCAATAACTCGCTACTATCTTTACATTTATATATCCAACGGCGACGTTCAAAACCATAACGCCTAGCTTCAATAGTAAAAACATCCACACCTAATACAGGCTCGCCATACTTCTGTGTTAACTCTACAGAGCGATTAGTCACTTCAGTTTTGTCATGCAAAATAGTTAATGATTGCTGCTGTATAAGCTCATCAGCTTGATAGCCTAGCATAGTCACAGCGCCTTTATTGGCTAGCTGGATAACACCTGCTGTATCGATAGCAATGATAGACACCTCAGATGCGGCATCTAACACTGTTTGCAATAAGGATGTCAGCCGATGATGGGCCTGATCAGCAATAATTTTTGCCGTAATATCTTGCACCGAGCCAACAAGAGTAGGTAAGCCTTTGTCTGATTGTGCCACTAATTTAGCCAATTCGTGTACCCAGCGTACCTCGCCATTAGGTAAAATTATCCGATGAACTATATCATGCACACCTGACTCTTCAGCTTTTTGTTCACTTGCCTTCAAGATATGAATGTCATCTGGATGAACAGCTTGCTCAAATAACTCTATGCTAGGCTTAGTAGTAGCCTCATCAAAACCAAATATTTGATACACTACAGATGACCACCATAGTTCACCTGTTTCAGGCCAAGCTTGCCAAAAACCTAAACGAGCATTTTGACAGGCAATATCTAATCTTTCTTGAGTTAAGCTTAAATTTGTATTGGCCTGATGCAAGGCCTGATAAGACTGTTTTGCCACGGTAATATCTTGAAATAAACCATACACACGCCGGCACTCTCCATTGACAAAATCAGCTTCACCCACTGATCTTACCCACTTTCTATTCCCCTTAGCAGTTATAATTTCAAAGCTGTCATCAAATGAAATATTGTTATTAATGCTTTGCTCAAGTAATTGCTGAATGCGAGTTCTGTTTTCACCTGCGACATAAAACTCTATCGCCGTGCTTGCTTCAGGCGAAAATACATCGTCTACCTCATGAATTTGCCGCGTGACTTTATCCCAATGAATATCAAAGTTAGGTAAAGATAGTTCCCATAAGCCTATGGTAGCTAATTCAGATGTTCGCGCTAATAAAGTATGAGTATGCTGATAGGCATCATTTAACTGTTTTAATGTAATAAAAGACAAAATGGTTCTAGCAATAGAGCTCATTGTTAGCATAAAGCGCTGCTCTTCACTATGCCATTGCCGCTGTCGCTGTGTGGTTTCCACCGATAAAATACCAGCCACGCCGGTATCAGACATAATAATACAGTCCAATTTAGAAGTGATATTTTCGGGTATAAGGTAAGGGGCGACTAACTCGGCCATATCAGCACTTTGTTTAGCGTCAGTAACCGCAACTAAGGTATTAGTTTCAAGGGCATTAAAATAATCTGGGAAGGCTTCTTTAGATAAAAGAATATGATCAAGGTGGCCAGTTTCATTTTCAAGTTGCAAGAATTGACAAGCCAACGAACTACTAGCCCCTTGCTGTAACCAAATGCTAACACGATCTACTTGTAATTCCTGTGAAATTTGCTGACAAAAATAAGCCCATGAAGCTTGATCAGCAGAAAAAATTTGTTTAGACGATAAAATACTAGCCTGAAATGCAGTAAGCTTTTGCTGTAGTTGCAGCGCTAACTGTTGTTGTTTTTGTTCTGAAATATCTTCTAAAGTACCAAAGGCAATTAACGGCTTTTTATTTTCATCCCAAGTAATAACTTTACCGCGCTCTCTTACCCATACCCAGTGCCCTAGCTTGTGCCGGATCCTCACTTCACAGTCATAAAAATCAGTATTGTGGGAAAAATGATTAGCTAAGGCTTCTGTTGAGCGCTGATAGTCATCAGGATGTAATAAAGCCAACCAGGTATTTACCGTAGTTGGCTGTAATGCTTCTAAATCATAGCCAACAATTTCAGCCCAACGCGAATTAAAAATAGTTGCCCCAGTCTTAACATTATACTTCCATGTCGCAAGTTGATTGGTTTCAATAATAGCGTTTAACTTATCTTCTGTAGCAAGAATGCCTTTGAGTTCATTATCAAGCTCAAAATTTCGTCTAATCGTAAAGCTTTGTTTTATTTCACTTTCTACTAATTGACCAAATTGCTTAAGTACCTATTGCTGTTGTTTATCTAGTTGTTTAGATTTAGCATCTATTAAACATAAAGTGCCTAAATTATAACCATCAGGCGACTGCAAAGGCACACCAGCATAAAAGCGAATAAAGGGAGAGTTCACAACCAAGGGGTTATCTGAAAAGCGTGGATCTTTCGTCGCATCGGGGATCAACATTAAATCATTGCTTAAAATGGCATAAGCACACAAGGAAAAGCAACGCTCCGTTTCTTCCAACGCCAACCCTTGTTTAGACTTAAACCACTGCCGATCAGAATCAACCAGAGAAATTAAAACAATATCGCAATCAAATAAGCTTTTAACCAAAGCGGTAATACGGTCAAACCGCTGCTCTGCAGCACTATCTAATAAACCTGATCGCCGTAACGCCTTTAAACGCTCTTGTTCATTTTCTGGAAGCGGCGGTACTTGCATAACTTTACCTTAGTTCATAAATCTAATAGTGCATGCATATCTACACTACAAACAACTTACTCATAAATATAGCTATATTTACAGTTAAGTGTTCAATTTAGAATGAATTTAGTAATAAAGCGAAAAGAAAATTACACTATTATGATAATAAACAAACTATGCACTTTGTTGTTACACTTAATTAAAAGCTAGCTATTAAAATAAAGCAGGCTACTTAATTATTAAGCAGCCTGTTCTAATTGTAAGCAAGATGGTTATGGCAAAAACAGATTAAAAGGTATATTTAATCCCTAAACTGGCTTGATCAAATTTAGTATCAAAACTATCAATTTCAGCAAGAATACCAATCTCATCGCGATCAAACTTAACGTCAACACGAGTGTATTCTAGTAATAATTGCCAGCTTTCTGATATAGCAAACGCCATACCGGCACCATAGAAAAAGTCAGAGCCATCGGCATCAGAACTTTCATCGGTTGCATTTATATCAGCATTCCACCATAAATTACCACCTTGAGCATATAGGGTAAAACGCTCACCTAATGGAATGCCGGCTTTAATAGCTAATGTATATCCGTCTAAATCAGTATTAAAAACACTGTTTCCGTAATTACCAAAATCAATATAACCGGCTTCTAAAGCAAAAATTTGGTGAAATTGCGCGCCGACAAATAACTTAGTCGCATTATCTTCTTTATCAAAATCTTCGTCACCGTCTGCTTTTAATAAACTGTAACTCGCACCAACATAAGGGCCCATGTTATCTACAAAACTATTTGCAGCAGCAAAACCAGAAGTAGTCAGTAAAGATGCAGCAGCCAGAGTAGCTAAATATGACTTTTTCATTATAAACTCCGAAATATAATTAATAAGTAACAAGCTATCGCTTAACGTGTCACCTTAGCTACTACAAGCTTTATGCCAAGCTCTAATTCATAGCCATTAACCTATTTATTTCAGATAGTTAGTTGTCTTCTTTTAAATAACCCTATAGTTAAAAATAAAGAATAAGTATGTAGAGTCGGCTTATTAGTATGTAGTTTTTACATAGTAAAAATTATTAAAAACAATAAGTTACATATGTTAATAGCTGAACCCTAGATTAATAGCTAGAGTTAAATTACAGCTATTAACAAACAGGCTAACTAGCTGCAACTCATTACTAATGACGTGTTATTCTTAGCAAAATAGCCTAAAGCATTGAGTTTAATGTTAGGCTTTAACGTAAAACTTGGCCCAATTGATTTTGGGCAATTAAACGTAATACATAAGATAATTTAAATAAGCCTGCAAAGACAATTTGTAGCATATGCATCACAGCGACAATGCGTAGTGGTAATATTTGATCTTGAAACCAGGCTAGGTAGGCTGCCGCACAAAATAACACTAAGGTAATCACCATGGCACTATTGGCAGTAACGAGTAATTTTCTTGGATTCATAATGCGCATTCCTAATGTGTATTTATAATGCGCATTATTAATGTATATTAGATAAAATTCAAGAGTTATTTAGATTAATTTTTAGCCTAAGACAGAGAAAGCTATGCAATTAAAAAAATATACCGACTATGGGCTGCGAGTTTTAATGTATCTGGCATGCCAACCAAAGCAAACCATGACTAATGTACGCATTATTTGTGAAGTGTTTAACTTATCAGCCAACCATGTAAATAAGGTTGTCCATCATTTGGCTAAGTTAGAACTAATTGATACCAAGCGCGGTAAAAATGGTGGTTTCACACTGGCTAAACCATTAAATAGCATTAAGTTAGACTTTGTTATTCGCCAGTTAGAAGGTGATGAAGAATGGATTGATTGCAACTCTCCTCGCTGTGTCGCCCTGCCTGCATGCAAATTAAATGGCATAGTAGAACAAGGTAAAGTTTTGTTTTATGAGCATTTAAGTAAATACACAGTCGCAGACTTAGTCAGTGATAATAAGTCTCAGCTACAAGCTATATTTGTTCAAGAGTTCTCAGAGTAAAGCAGAAAAGTTATTACTTTTACTGCTTTAAGAAATGCTTAAGTTACGGCTAAGGCTTACTTTCTAATAACTCTCTTAATGGGCTAGGCAGTAATTTACGCGACCTAACTGTGATGGCTTTTTCATGTTTTTGCCAAAGGATGCCTAAGTATATAATCAGTAAGCCAATAGCTGTTAATACCATTGGAAATAGCCAACTATCGTTGAAAACATTATAAGCTAAATAGCTAATGTAACCACAACAGCCTATAGCACCAAAAATAACAAAAACTCGCCGTACTAACACTACCCCTATACCTATCATAAATAAGTTAATGCAGAAGTAGAAAAACTTAGATAGCTCATCGTCCGAATGCTGCCAAGACAAACCGCCCCAGAAAGCAATAACACCAAACAAGTATAGCCAAAACGCATAATCAGCTTTATAACGTGAACGAATATCTACCCAAAATGCCAAGCCTATCATTAATAATCCCGTATAAAGGGAGACTAATTGCCGTATTTGCCATGAAAAATCATCGCCAGCAATCATTACCGAAATATCCATGGTTAAATACCATAGCGTTACTGCAATTGGCATGATTAAAAATGGATACTTATATTTCCAAGCTACAATAACAGCAACAATTAAGGTGCCCAGCTCCATATAAAGCCAATGCCACTGAACGTAGCGATGATAATCTTGATACTGGCTATGGTCTGGCCATACGCCTAGCCAATGCTGTAAACCATAAATTACTAAGGGCGTTAAGCAGACCACAAAAGTGGCGCAAATTCCCGCTGGGATAGCTAAATTTTTAGCGGCAAAAATATGAGTCAAAACCAGACCTATAACGGCATAAAGCAATGAGATTAATACAATTCCCCCTCCACCAAAGGATTCCCAACCTATCCCCATAAATAGTGTCATAGCACCAATAGCAATAAGGCCGCCTAAGTAATACAGGACATGAGTAAAAGTAAACCTTGCGCTATCTTGGGATTGACTCTGTAAAAATACAAACAGCGAGTCAGCTTGTTCAGATGAAATAATTTTCTTCTCAACAGCATCACCTAGCACCTTCCTTGTAACCTTCATAGCTGATCTCATTATTAGTATTTATATAATTATAACTGCTTGAGCATCCAAACATCACAGCCGTTGTGGATAGTGCCCGCTAATGGCTGCTGTAGATGTTTAAATCCTAACAGTTCATATAAGGCTATAGCGGTTGTCATGCTGTGTAAAGTATCTAAGTAGCACTGGCTATAACCGCTACTTTTTGCATACTCTAGGCACTTTTCGGTCAGTGTTTTACCTATACCTAGCCCTCTGCTCTGTGGTAGTAAAAACAATTTACGCAATTCACATACTTCACTGCTGCCATTAAACGGGGCAATACCACTACCGCCAACAACCTTGTTATTAACTAAAGCAATAAAATAGCGGCTAGCATCATAAGCATGATAATGCTGACTCATGGCTTCTACTTCCGGATCTGAAGGGCCAAACCCCTCGCCTATAGCACCAAACTCGGCACCTACCTGCTTAATTACCTCAGCAATTTTAGCGTCATATTGTGGGCTAATTTCTGTAATGACAACACTCAATGAAAGGCTCCGTAGTTAATTTATTTTGGCTAAAACACACTTGTAATCAGTAAAAGTAATATTAACACTAAGTGAGGAAAAGCCACTGTTGGTCGAACAGATTGAGCAATATACTCTTTAATAAGTAATAAACCGGTTAACTTAACTTTTTGGTATTCACTATTAAATTGAAATACACAAACTGCCTTAGTTGATAATTGGCTAGGTTCTAATTCACTTGGCAGCTTAAGATAAAGTTCCAACTGTAACAAACGTGGCTCTATTCTTGACTGAAAGGTTTTCCATATCGCGTCTTGTAACCACAATACCAGTAACAGTAGCACGATAAAAAAACTTGAAGCCTGTAATGTCACAGCCACTAGCATCACCACTATGCTAAGCATTTTTATATATAATGAGTGTTTTTCATAACTATCGTATTGGTTTTGTAGTAAACACCACTCTGTTGCTAAGGCTTTTTTGATCATTATTAACTTAACCTACTTTATGCATGCTTTTTCATTTCTTTGCTGCCAAGTCTATAGGCATCAATAATAGCTATAACCCATATTATTATTAACATATACAGATTAAAGCTTAATTCTTTGCTAACCAGCTCTGTTGTGGCATCTGTTGCGGCCGCGACAATGGCTGCACTGTCAAAAGGAATTTGCCCACTGCTCAATTGCTCAGCAATCTGTTGGGCTTTACTTATAATACTGCTGAAGATAAACAGCAAGGGTATTGAAAAAGCTACTACAAAAATTGCTGACATAACATATTTTTTAAGAAAAAAGTGGCCAGCGCCTGGATACAAAAAAGCCGATAATAATAGGGCTTTAACTGATTTATTCATCTTATTCCTACATTAATAATAACGCTAACAACCTAGTGTTTTAACGAGTGTACATGATTATTTTATTTGCACGAAAAATAAACAATTAAAGTTTCAGCCACAGCAACCGATAACATGACTAGTATGATACTAATATCAGATTTTCAGGAGCAAATTATGGCAATAACAACAGGCAATACACCAATAACTGGCGTAACTAAACAGACTACCCCCCCTAATAAAGCTGATAATGGCCAAACAATTAAAAATCAAGCGGCAGAATTAAAGCAAGCTAACAATTTGGGGATCTTGCGCGCTGCAGAGAAGGTATCGTTAAGTAGTAATAATGACTCTTTAAGCTTGTTATACAAAACAGCATTAGAAGGTATTAATGCTGAACTTGAACCAATAATGGGCACTAACGCAGCACAAAAAATATATGATTCTGGCATTGATACTTCGCCAGAAGCAACTGCTGAGCGTATCGTTAGCTTTGCTACTGCATTTTACGGTAAATACAAAGAGCAAAATCCGGGTAAATCAGAAGAAGAAAATCTAGAGAGCTTTTTAAAAGTGATAGGTGGCGGCATTGAAAAAGGCTTTGCTGATGCCAAAAATATTCTTAAAGGCTTGCAAGTTTATGAAGGTGAAGTAGAAAGCGGCGTAGATAAAACCTATGGCTTAGTCATGGATGGTTTAGCAAGTTTCAGAGAAAAAATGTTAGAGCAAGCAGCTAAGTCTGGACAAGAAGACAGTAACTTAGGCTAAAAATAACGCTCTACACTAAAGCCTAAATTAAGTTGACGGCCAGCTGCTGGTTCAAAAGAGCGGCCGTTTGCCTGATTTACCACTACCGAGCCGACATAGTCTTTATCCAGTACATTTGATCCGTACCAACACTTATTATAAAAGCCAAACCTAAACAATAAATCAACAACAGTGTTCTACTTAGGTCTTAGGCTATAAGTTAACAGTCATTATTCCATTAACCTATTAATTAACTACCGATTATTTAATAAGCTTTTAAAAAGCCCATAAAGCACTTTGACCTAGACAAGTTTAATAAACTTGCTTGCTTTTATTACTACTTTATGAGATACATCCATCTAGACGTCTAGGCGCTCAATTAGTTTTTTAAAATTTATAAGGGAAATAATATGCAAGGTAGTAAGTTTTTTAGTGTCACTTTAGTAACGTTGGCTTTATTGTCAACAAGTTACTTGGCACTTGCTGACAATTCGGCAATCACGCCTCAACTTGAAGTGCCACATTGGCCGCACACACAATATGACTCTACGCCAACTGTAGAAGATATATTAGGCTATCCAGCAGCGAGCCGTGTCAGTAGCCCTGAACAAATCGTCACCTATTTTGAAAGCTTAGCTGCGGCTCATCCTGATAAAATTAAGCTGTTTGATTATGGTAAAACATGGGAAGGTCGGCGTTTATTTTATGCGGTAATTTCTTCTGCAGACAACATCGCAAAACTTGCTGACCATCAACAATCAATAGCCGCATTAGCCGATCCTAGAGTGACTAACGCAAGTACAGCGAAAAAGCTAATTACAGAGTTACCAGGTAGCATTTGGATTGGTGCCAGTGTTCATGGTAATGAAATTTCACCAGCAGAAGCCACTTTAGTGACGGCTTGGCATTTACTGGCTAGCCAAGCAACAGAAAACCAGCAGTTATTAAACAATACTCTTATTTATCTAGACCCACTGCAAAATCCCGATGGCCGCGCCCGCTTTGTTAGCCGTTATTATTCAACAGTAGGAATAGAACCTTCATCTGACCGCTTATCAGCAGAGCATAATGAAGCTTGGCCCAATGGCCGTACTAACCATTATTTATTTGATTTAAACCGTGATTGGTTTGCATTAACCCAACCAGAAACGCGTGGCAAAGTCGCTGCTTTTCTAAAAGCCTTACCTTTACACTTTATTGATTCACATGAAATGGGTGGCGACTCCACTTTCTTTTTTGCTCCATCAGCCGAGCCTTTAAATCCGCTGGTTACTCCCAATCAACGCAATAGTTTAACTAGGTTAGGTAAGAATAATGGCCGTTGGTTTGATCGCTTTGGCTATGATTACTTTACCGCGGAAATTTTTGATCTGTTTTATCCAGGCTATGGTGGCAACTGGCCAAACTACTCTGGCAGTTTAGCTACTACTTATGAAATGGCGTCGGCGCGGGGCCATCACTTTACCACCCAAAGAGGTGATGTTTTAACTTATGCTGATGGCGTACAACGTAATTTCGTTGCTTATTTATCCAGTATTGAAAATGTTGCCAATAATCGCCAAGCATTATTAGAAAACTTTTATGACTATCGCCGTAGCGCGTTAGATAAAGGTGGTCAACGTCAAGCCGTACAGTCTTACATCTTACCGAATCAGCGTGATGCTGCTGGGCACCAGCGTTTAGCCGCCATTTTAACCGAGCAAGGCATTGAAGTACGCCAGACCAGTAAAGATTTCCAAGCCTGCGGCAAACAATACCAAGCCGGTGCTTATGTTATTGACGCCGCTCAACCAAGCCATCACTTAGTACGCGCGTTACTTGATGCAGACGTACCTTTAGATCCTAAATTTTTGGCTGAACAAGAGCGTTTGCGAGCGAATAACTTACGGCCACAAATTTACGATGTTACCGCTTGGTCATTACCGCATTTGTATAACTTAGATTTAGTAACCTGCACCAAAACCGTGAGTGTTAGTGCTGATTTAGTAGGTAGCAAACGTATTCTGTCGGGCACTATTCAACCAGGTGATGCAACTTATGGTTATATTGTTCGTTGGGGCGATATGAATGCTGGTCGGTTATTAACCGCAGCCTTACGCGAAGGTTTGTCATTACGCAGCGCGGACAGTAGCTTTAAACACCAAGACGGCAGAGAATTCCCAGCCGGCACATTAGTGTTTTCACGAGCCGCAAATCCGGCAAATTTAACCGAGCGCTTAACCAAGTTAGCAGAACAGTCTGGCGCTAATATCGAGCCATTAGCGAATAGCTGGATTACAAGCGGACCTAGTATTGGCTCGCGTGCATTTACTCCAGTATTGGCTCCTAAAGTGGCCGTTTTATGGGATGAGCCCACGAGTGTTCTTAGTGCCGGCAGCACACGTTTCATTATCGAGCGTGAATTTAACTACCCAACAACCGCTATTCGCTCTAGTCAGCTACAAAATGCAGACTTATCGGCTTATCAAGTCATTATTTTGCCAGCAACGAATCAAGCTGGAGCCTATGAAAAAGCATTAGGCGAACCAGGCCGAGAAAACCTGCGGGATTGGGTGAAAAAAGGTGGTGTAATCATTACCCTTGGCAATGCAACCGGCTTCGCCGTGTCAGGTAAAAAACCTTTGTTACAAAGTAGCTTAATCAGCACCCTAAACGAAGCTAAAGAAAACACTTTTGATCGCGTGCCTGGCATCATTGCACGCAGCACGGTAGATCAAGAACATTGGCTAACTGCAGGTGTACCAGAGCAACTTTTCACCAACTATATTGGCACAGAGACTTATGCCGCTTTGCCTATCTCTAAAGGACGTAATGTTATTAACTTTGCTGATGCAGATAACTTAGTCGCTAGCGGTCATTTATGGGCAGAAAATCGTCAGCAATTGGCAGGTCGTCCATACTTATTGGTTCAACCAGAACATAAAGGACTAGTCATTAGCTTTACTCAGGAGCCAAATTTACGCGCTTACCAACATGGCCAATTTGTTTTATTGTTAAACGCTATTTTCCGAGGAGCAGCACACGCCTCACCTGTACGCTAATTTGAACCATAACTTTAAACGTAATAGGCAAACACTAGCCCTAGTATAGGGCTAGATACATTAACAAGGATGAATTTAAGCGCTAAAAAATTCTCGATATCAGACCTTTCGTTTACTTTTTAATTTTGGTCAATTAAGACTATTTTGTTGTGACCCAAAGCGCATGCACTATTCCTGGAAACAGAAATAGCAGGCACAAAACAATATTAATTAAGAGTTGCTTACCAACGCCTTCCTTTAATAAAACAGCAACCGGTGGCAATAAAAGTGCCAGTACAATTAATAAAACTTTATCCATGATGAGTTCCTCTTTTTTTAATTTTTAATTGGCTAGAATTTATATAAGCACTGTATATTTAGTCTACTCAATTAATAGCTTAGTGGAATAAATGTGAATGATGGGTGATTTAATGAAAATTAATCTAAATAAAAATTAAAGTTTTATTTCATGCAACCGATAACCTGATTAATACTAAACTAATCTCGGCTTTGCAGGAGCTAAATTATGTCTATTACTTCAGGTAGTAATACATCCACTATCGGCGCAACAAAACCTAACGCAACCCCCGTTAAAGCCGATGAAAACAAACAAATTAAATATCAAGCTGATCAATTAAAACAGGCTAATAACCTAGGAATAATGCGTGCAGCTGAAAAAGTATCATTAAGTAGTAACAACGACTCATTAAGCTTGTTATACAAAACAGCATTAGAAGGTATTAATGCTGAACTTGAACCGATATTGGGGCCTAATGCTGCGCAAAAAATATATGACTCTGGCATTGATACTTCACCCGAAGCCACGGCAGAGCGTATTGTTGGCTTTGCTACTGCATTTTATGGCAAATATAAAGAGCAAAACCCGGGCAAATCTGAAGAAGAAAATCTAGATAACTTTTTGAAAGTTATTGGCGGTGGCATTGAAAAAGGTTTTGCCGATGCAAAAGATATTCTAAAAGGCTTACAAGTCTATGAAGGCGAAGTTGAAAGCGGCGTAGACAAAACCTATGGTTTAGTGATGAAAGGTCTAAGTAGCTTTCGTGAAAAAATGTTAGAGCTGGCAGCCAATCCACCGCAAAATGATAGCAAAAATGCAGAATAGCCACCCCTAATCAACTATAAAAAGAAATATCCGCGTTAATATTGAGGTATTTCTTTTTACATTCTTATCTTATTAAATTCATTACGTTTAAACGCTCTGCTAATCGGCCAATAGAGAAATTCACTTAGTTAAATATAACTTATTTGATTCTTATCAATGAAACTACCTTAGTTACTTGTACACTAAATTGTCAGTAATTTATTAGGGACATATATTATGCCACAACGCGGTTATATTGAATTTATTCAGTCACAGCAATTGCCGTGGCAGCGTATTGGTGGTGGCTTAGCTAGGCCTAATGTTGAGTACAAAATGCTCAGTCGTAACCCTGAAGATGGTGCTTGTTCTATTCTAATGCGCTATCCCGCTGGTTGGTCACAAACAGGTGCCGAGCATATTCAGGCCGACTAAGCTAGGCAATGCAACGATAATCCTATCCGTGTCTTAGCACTTGCTGGGCCTTTGCTTAGTTTGAACGGGTAAAATATCTGGAATGGTCACTTGAGAGAGGCGAGCCAGGTTAAATGACTATTTTCACCCGCTTAATAAAATGTTGAACATGCCTATCAATAGCTAACACTGCCAATAAACTCGCTGTTCATTGGCAGTGTATTTTATCTATTGCTGGTATAGCAGAGCTTTAGCTTTACTTTGGCCCTATTTTTGCTCTGGTACCTCTATCACAGTAGCTGATTCTATAATGATAGGTTGGCTAGAATCGTCTGATTTATTTTTCCAGTATAGGTAACCCGCTGCTATAGCCACTACAAGTAAGCTAATGGTAATAACTTTAGGCCAAATAGAACGCTGTTGATAAGGATCCTTTAAACTACGACGAGACCCTGTAGGCAGTTTAGCAATTTGGGTTAACTTACTACCAAAGGGCACATTAATTTTCACTTGACCATTAATCGCCCACCCCGACGCATCTAAAATAGGACCTAGATTACGTTGGCGTAATTTTAACCATGCAATAAACATTGATGGGCCACTGACTAACAGCACTAACGCAAACATACCCACTGGCATCAACCAACCCAGCCCAAAAAATGCTTGTAATAACATACCCATAGCTGTAGCAATACCACCGACAGCAACACCCATAGCAGCAATAATGCTAATATCAAACTTAGGTTTAGAGGTTACTTTACTCGCTTCAGTTTCACGATTAGCCAGTGTTTCTGAAGTTTTATTTTCTAATGATGATTGACTAGATGCTTCAGCAGCCGCTGCACTTTTTGCTGCTTGTTCTTCTAAAAAACGCACCAAACGTTTGTAAGGCGAAAAGAATGCCTGCGGAATACTAATAGGGTTTTCTACCAATTTAGTAATAGTCACATCCCAATCTAGACCATCACGATCATAAAAAACCCCGTTCCGCCCGACCAATAAATAATCTTGTGAGCCGCCAGTAAAGGCCGCGACAATCGTTTTCTTAGCGCCATCTTTACGGGTACACAAACAGTAGGCTAAAAAGCATTTACTCAACCCAGCTAAAGTCGCATGTTTAGCCATATCATGTACTTCAATACATAATTCGCAAGCTCTGCCGTCTAAATACAGGGTACCCGCTTCAAAAATTGAGCGGATATCGGGTGAGTAGAAATCAGTCAGGTTTACAAAGTTATTAAGCAGCGTTTTTAAATACATACGGTAACGTAGTATTGTTTCAACTTGAACCAAAGAATCCACTTGGGGCTTAAGCGCTAAATCTTCTGCGATTAAAGCCTCTAGTTTGTCTCTGCTGCCATCAGTTAGTATGCTATCGAGTTGCTCAGGGCTTAAATGCGCCACATTTTTACCGGCTTCAGCTGTTAACCAACCATGATAGTCATCAAAACGAGCTTTTAACTGTTGCCATACTGGGTAAGTTAACGTGTCGGTTTCACCACAAACTGGCTTAATCACTGCCGTATACAGAGTATTAATCCGACTTTCCCACGCTGGGTTTAAATCTTTTGTTAATGGTAATTCAGCTTCAGGGCTAATCATCGCTAACGGGAAGTCAGCTATTTCCGCGCAATCAGCAGACAAAATACTGCTGTTTATCGCTTGCCAATCATCTACTGAGCGATTTAACTGCTCTGCAGCACGTAAGTCATACTGACTGGCACGGCAACGGCTAAAGTAATCATCAATTTTAGTCCGAACAGCAGCCAATGAGCCTGCAACCGCTGCACCGTCGACACCGTCTGGCAGCCAGGCTGTTTCTGCGCTAGCTAACCAATTTTTTCTAGCCGCTATCGCGTCATAAAAAGCACTAACACCCGCTTGATTAATGCCTGCTTTACCCGAAGCGTCAATAACAGCCGTTACCCCGCTCATTACCTTATCAATAACGTCACGGTCAGCAGCATCTATTGTTTCTGGGGTGATAATGCCATCACCATTAAAGCGGGCACTTGCTAAAGCTTGTTGTTGGTTAGTTACATCTTCCAACGATACGTGGTCAGCTTCTGGTTTATTTAATAATGCCAATAAACATTGCGCTGCATAATGTAAGGCTGCGCCTTCTGTCGTTTTGGTATTAAATTCAGCCAACGGCAAAAAGCTTGCTGGTTCTAATAATAATTCAGGATTTTTAAGAATAGTGCTAGCCCAACGCACTGCATCAAGTACTTCAGGCACTCTAACACGGCCATCGTTATCTTTATCAATCAGTTGTAGTGTTTTCTTATCAAAATGTAATCCTGTTGTTGGACAAGCTAATGCTGTCCACAATTTTGGATCTAATTGATCTAAGTTTAATAAGTCTGCTGCGCTTGTTAGTAAAACCTGATCAAAACCGCCTATGCGCGAGAATGACCAAGAATGTGGAGTTGTCATAAAACAGTCCTGTAATATGATAGCTTGAAATAAACCGGCTATGCTCTGCTGTTAACAATTAACCAGTATAATGCTATCCACACCTCGCAGACAAGAGTACACAAGCATTAAAAGATGGCGATAAAGATGTCGTAAAATGGCGAGGATAATACTGAACATAAATACTGGCTATTAATAATCATTGATATTTTGCAGTTTCAGTATGGATAAAACTGACTACCAGTTGCCCACCGGTAGTCAGTTAATCAATTATAACTGATAGCTAACAGACAAACTAATTGTCCTGCCTATAACATTATATTGAGAAATGTTAGCATAAGTTGCACCAGCATTAGGATCAAATGGCGGGTCTCTATCTAGTAAGTTATTTACCGATAATGCAATTCGAGTATTAGCAAAACCAGCATAACTTAACTGCGAGTTAACTCTAAAATTACTGGCTATTTTACTGTTTAAGCCTGGATTACTGGTCTGGTTAGCAATTTTTTGTTTATAACCACTCGTAAAAGCGCCGCTTACTACTGTTTGCCAATCATTATAGCGCCAGCTGATACTGGTATTATTTTTCCATTCTGGTAACACACCAAACTGGTTATTGCCTGCGCCGTCTACTTTATGCTGGCCTACAACGAGTGCCTGTTTATAGCTTAATAAATGAGATAATATGCTATTAAAATGGATCTGATGACCGTCGCCTAACTCTATATTATAGCTATAATCTAAATCAAACCCAGATGTTGAACGCACGCCTTGGTTACGAAATTGGTTAGTGATTATCTGCAATCTTCCTTCTGCATCACGAATAATTCGATCACCATACAACTGTGGGTTATCAAGAATAAACTGCACATTATCTGAGGCAATTATTTTGTCTTGTTCAATACGATAAACATCAAAGCCTAAACTCAACCGACGGCTAGGCGACCAGATTATGCCGGCATTAATATTCTTTGAGCGCTCAGCTTGTAAATCTGGGTTGCCAGCACGAAACTGAGTAAAACCGACACGTCTACCTGCATTTACCGGATCATCAGGATCATTGGCACTGGCATAACTTACAGTATTACTATTAGCAATTTCTGGTAATGACGGTGCACGAAAACCTCTTGACCAAGAGCCTCGTAATAACCATTCATCATTAAACACGTAATGCACACCCAATTTAGGCGAAAAAGCGCTACCAAAATCATCATAATGATCATATCGACCGGCTAAATCTGCGGTTAAATTGTCAATAATTGGCACGGACAATTCGGCAAATGCAGCCCATACTGCACGCTTACCATCAACCAGATTAATAGCGGGCCTTAATTCGGTACCGGATAGCACTTGCTCTGAAGTACCCGCGTTCATTTTTTCATGACGAAAATCAACCCCACCAGCAACAGCTAATTCACCACTGCTTAAGTTAGCTAAAATGGTACTTGCAGTGAAGTTTGCGGCAGAAATTTCATAGCTGCCAGGACGCAATGTTTGAATACGTAATTCATCAACTAAACTTTGTGGATTATTACCATTCACAAAATCATAGCTACCGTCTGCTAACACTCGCTCAAAAACATAACGATTGACAAAATTATCGACTTCCTCGCGCTGTTTACTTGAAGAATTTAGCGCTGTAAAGTTCCAATCCCAATTATCACCTTCATAATTAAAGCTACCTATTACACGCTTAAAAATTTGATTACTGTCTTTTAAACGTGGACCTAATTCAAATAGTGTCACTTCAAACGGTAAGGCTTCAGCAGTCGGGTTATTCGGATGCCCTACTGGAAACCGCACTGGAATATCCACTAAGCCACCGCTGGTTTGATCATAAGCTCTTAAACCAGCACCGACCGTTAACGGTGTTCCAAAAATCTGAGACGCATCATTATAGCTATACAAAAATTCTGCTCTACTTTGCAGTTTTTCAGTTAGCTGATAAGTGCCTAATAACGAGAACTGACGTCGAGTAATTTCTGGCTGCAGCGTAGTATACTCTTGAGTATTAAAGGCACATACATCATTGCTGTAGCCGGCATTAAAGTCGCTACCGGCACGTAATTCAGAACCGGTAGGGCAGTTTTCAAATGCTTGCGGATTATTAGCTGCAGCTAAATAATTACCACCCTGTGAACTCCAACCTGATAGTTTGCCACCAGGTAAGTGTCTAAAGTCACCCGAACGGGTTAATTTTCGCTCATTAGCATCTAGTCTTTCACGGTGAAAATAGTCTACTGAGGCAGTAATGTTATAGCCATCACGGTAAATATCACCGATCCCTGTTACTAAACCCGCGCCCACTTGCTTCAGGCCGCCTTCAGTAGCATCACCTGCTGATAACTTAACCTCTGTACCTTGATATCCGCGACGTAAAATAATATTAACTACGCCGGCAATAGCATCAGAACCATAAACCGAAGATGCACCGTCTTTTAAAACTTCTATTCGCTCTACTGCACTTAATGGTAAGGCATTCAAATCAACAAAAGTATCTTGGGTATTTTGGGCAAAACCATTATTAGAAATACGCTGACCATTAACCAGAACTAAGGTGTTTTTTGGGCTTAAACCACGCAAGCCAATTGATGCAGAACCTGCAGAAAAACTGTTAGTCGCTTGTTCGTTATGACTATTGCCAGTGTTAATAGTCAGATCGCGCAATACTTCCGTTAATGTCACCTTACCGCTAACAGCAATTTCTTCAGCTGTTACCTGCAAAACCGGTGTGGCATCTTCATTATGTATCCGTTTTATGTGTGAACCTGTTACTGCAATTCGTTCAACCTTTTCCAGTTGCTGCGATTCTTGAGCGAACAATACCGTGCTTAAAAAAACACTAATAGGTGCTAAAACGAATGCAGGGATATTCTTCTTCGATCTCATGTTAAGCCTCATTACATATTCATCAGTTGAATATAAAAACAATATTTTGCGTAGGAAAGGGATACTAGCATGCAAAAATAATTAAAGACAGCTAAATGTCTAGACGTCTATATTTAAAATTGGAATATTGTATCGCTGATAAGAATAAGCTTATAAGTTAACTAGTTAGAGAATAAATTGTGAAATTTTGAGATAGCCGTGTATGTTTGAAGCTGCTTAAACAGGCCTGCTAGTATGAAATAACGATAACAAAAGGTGTTAAGTATGACGTTTTTAACCAAGTTGATAGTGCGGTGACAAACTGCATACTATATTAGAAACGACGCTCTACCCCTATGCCTGCGCTAAGCTGTCGACCGGGTGCGGGTTCAAACGAGCGGCCATTCGATTGGTTAACCACTACCGAACCAACGTAGTTTTTATCTAATATATTATCTAGCCGTAACCACTGACTGAAATGCCAATCGGCGCTTTTTTGCTTAGCATCTAGGCTGGCATGCCACAGCATATAAGCTGGCGCAAACTCATCATTGCTATCGGATGTGGCCACGCGTGAGCGATATTGGACCACGATTGAAGCCTGTATTTTGTCGTTATGCCAAGGCCGATAATTAGCTTGTATAAACACATTGCTGTCAGCGATACCCGGTATACGCAGTCCGTTGAGTGAATAATTCAGCTCTTCATCGCGATAGCGGGCTTTCATCAGTGTTGCAGCACCACGTAGCTGTAGCGCGGGATGCAACTGATAACGCCAACTTAACTCTGCCCCTTCTCGTTCCGTTTGTGCTGCATTACGATAAGTTGTACGGCCATCAATAGATTGATCAACCACAATTTCATTATTGCTATCTATTCGAAACAGGCTTAATTGCGCTTGGCCATTACCATTAACACTGAGCCATTTAACACCTGCTTCGTATTGGGAGATCAACGCTGGCCCAAGATTGGGGTTTAAGCCAGTGCCTTGGTTGCGATAAGCCAGCTCTGTTAACGTAGGCGTTTCAAAGCCATTACCAACAGCAGTAAATAGCGCCCATTGGCTGGTTAATTGATAATTTAAACCGCTAGTCCAAGAGGTTTCTTGGTAGCTAGTTTGGCCGCTATCGTCTGGCACAACGCCTTGTATAATGTAGCGGTCGCTAACATTAAACGATAAATGAGATAAGCGTAAACCTGCTAACCAGGTTAATTTATCTGTTAGTGCTAAAGTGCTTAAAGTATAAATATCATTTTTTTCAACCCGACCGGTTTCATCACGGCGTAGCTCACCTGCTGCACCGAAGTTATTGACAAAGCCTTGCCGTGTATCTTTTTGTCGCTCAATATCCGTGCCTAAACTTAGCTGCCAACGCGATGCAAAAGCTTGCGGTCGCCAATTAAATTGACCATGCACACCATGAAAGTCACGCTTTAAATCAATAACGCCACCCGATGACGTGACATCATTACCTCGAAAAGGCAAAAATTGTTCTATTGCACGCACGCCGCTCCATGCCGCCATTTGCCAATCAGAGTGGCTTAATTGCTGATTAACCGTCAGTGATTGTTGCCGATGGCGAATACTTTTGCGGGTATTAAATTTACTGGCACCAGCAAATGTTTGTTCGCTGTTTTGTTGCCATTGCTCTGAGGTTAATGATCCTGGATCTTGTAATAAAGGTGCGTTGTTGTCATCTACGCGGGCAATTAATTCGATATTATTAGCCAGCTGATAAGTGCCACGCAGTGCATACTGATCGCGCTCGGCACTAGCATGATCTCGATCACCGTCCGTTCTAAAGCGCGCATAGTGGCCACTTACACTAAATGTATCTTTGACCATAGCGGCATCTAAACGACTGCGTTGACGATCATTAGCACCTATGGCATGGCTTAACGCCATATAGCTGCTGGCGGCGGGTTGGCTTTGTAGGTTAATAATGCCACCGGCGGCATTACCATAAACGGCGGCGATAGGCCCGCGCAATACTTCAACCTGGCTAGGTTCATCAATAAAGATACTCGAGGTTTGAGCTTGGCCGTCAGGCATGGATAACGGCACACCATCTAAGCGCATTAGAATGCCCCGCACCCCAAATGCCGCCCGAGCACCAAAACCGCGTAAAATAATCCGAGTATCTTGAGCAAAGTTATAACGGGTGTCTATTTGCACACCCGGAATACCGGCTAATATTTCAGCCATGTCCGTTCGCATGCCTGGTTGCTGCTCGGTTACTAATAGAGTGTCTATAGACGCAGGGCTAGAAAGCCAAGGTTGTTCAGTGCGAGTGGCAGTAACAACAATACGCTCTATCAATTCTGCCTCTGTTTGAGCAGCATGAGTATCAAGTTCGGCTTGGCTTGCTGTATTTGTTAAATCGGGGCTTGAAGCACTTACTTTCGTAAGACTGGCGGTAATAAAAAGGCTCGCTAAAAGCGCGAGCCTAAACGTCGTTTTACGTTGCACTTATTTGGCTGCTAAAAGACGTAAAATTGCGCCTTTGGGTTCATCTGTTAGCAAATAAATACTGCCGTCTGAGGCAATTTTAACCTCACGTATCCGTCGTTCTAGGTTCAATGTTTCTTGATGAATAACATGATCACCATTCACTTCTAACCGTGCAACTTGTTGACCTTTAAGCCCGGTAGCTAATAAGTTACCTTGCCATTGTGGAAACTGGTCACCCTGATAAAACGCAACCCCAGATACGGCAATAGACGGCGTCCAGTGCCAAATAGGTTGTTCCATACCGTCTTTTTTAAAGCCAATACCCACTTCGCCACCACCATATTGCTCGCCATGAGTAATCACGGGCCAACCATAGTTAAGACCGGGTTGTGGCATGTTAACTTCATCCCCCCCCTGTGGGCCATGTTCTACTGTCCACAGTTTTCCTGTTGTCGGTTGAATATCCATACCTTGAATATTACGATGACCATACGACCAAATCTCTGGCTTTGCATCCGCTTGATGAACAAACGGGTTAGTTTTTGGCACGCTGCCATCTGGATGAATACGCACTAATTTACCAGTGTGGTTACTTAAATTTTGTACATCCTCTTGGCGATGGCCGTGGTCACCTAAGCCGATAAACAAAAACTCACCATCGGCAGAAAATGCTAGTCGACCACCATAATGACGACCGCCCATTACTTTTGGCTGCTGACTAAAAATTACTTTAAGATCATGTAGCTTATTATTCTCAAGCCGAGCTCTTGCAACTGCCGTACTGGTTATTTCGCTGCCGGCAGTTTCGGGTTCAGAGTAAGAAAAATAAATTATGTTATCTTGGCTAAAATTAGGGCTGAGCCTAAGATCAAACAAGCCACCTTGACCACGTACTTTTATTTCTGGTAAGCCACTAATTGGCTCGCCAATAGTGCCATCCGCTGCAACAATACGTAAATTACCCGCGCGTTCAGTTACCAGCATTCGGCCATCGCCTAAAAAAGCCAAACCCCAAGGGTGGTTAAGGCCACTGGTGACTGTGTCTACTTTAACATCCGCCCAGCGGGTTTTAAGGATATCCGAGTCGGCATGGCTCGTTAAGCTTATTAGGCCAAGACTTAGCAGCAAGAAAGTCATAGTTAATGGTTTCATATTTTCTCCATCAGCTTTTAAAGCACAATGTGTTGTAATGAATTAAGCATAAACCAGTTAACTGTAAAAGGAAGAGTAATATTAAGCAGAGATTTATATCAGGTAGATTAGTTTAAAAACTGTAACTATTAAAAACCCCAAGCACTTGTTACTGCACTTGGGGTTAACACTAACGTAAATAGCTTAGCCTTTACGAAAAACACGACTAAATAAGCCCATAAACCCTAAGCCAAATAGTGCGAGTGTGGCAGGAGCTGGCACGCCTTCTGCGATAGGAGCTGCTTGGTCTATATAAAACATATCCATACCAAAGCAATATGCATCATGGACATGGCCAGGTTGGCCATGAACAGTGCTAGCTGATGTAAATTTAACAGTATCTACAGCATCAAAATTTGCGCTTAAGAATATTTGCGGATCATTTTGTAATGGGCTTCCTACGTTATTAATGCCAACAAAACCCCAAGAATCTGGCGTTAATAACATCCGCTCTAGCAGCACGCCGCCATTCCAAGCTTCAACGTAAGTTTCTTCAACACCTGAAGCCCAACCGCCACCAACGATAGTATTACTGGTTAAAATAAAATAATTTAAATCAAATAAGCCACCACCAGCTTTTTTAATTTCCATCGCCGATAAGCCGCGATTCCAGTGAGCATGCACAACTGCATTTGATGCCCCGTAATAATTACCAATAAACTCATTACTGCCTATAAAGTCGAAAATAAAGCCATCTTCTTCATAATAATCAACATTACCACACGAACTTGTATCTGATGCTGCACAAGCTCCACCGTTGGCTAAATGTGCAGTGCCACCGGCAAAGTCAATAATAGCGGCATTTGAAACGGCGCTAAACATTAACGCGCTACTCAAGGTTACATTAACTAAAAACTGCTTCATCCCACTTCCTTTTAAATATTATAGTTATATTATTTTTAGCGGGCAGGCTTAAGCACAGATTAAGCCAAAGATTAAGCATTTGATTAATAAATCATAAATTATGATTTAATCTTATAGAGTGTAAAATTACCTGACAGGTAATCAGCAGTTTTAACCATAATAAAATCAAATGATTAACTGAAAAGCAGTTAAATGGACCGACTGTTAGAGGTAATGATGTATTCGCAAGCTACTAGCTTAATATTCGTCTTGATTCGTCTTGAATAGAGCAGCAGCTATTCACAAAAAGATGTAGAATGACTATTGTTATAACTACTGTATTACAAACAAAATCAGAGTTAACGGTAGTTGATGGCAAGGTGAAATTTGCCAATAAAGCCAGTTACCCAGAGTTATATACACCTATAGAACCCGCATTACCAAACTGGTCACCGGTAAATCAATAACTCCCTCTGCTTTAGTCAATTAGGCTCTTGCTACATTATTATCAATAATGTAGCAAGAGCCCAAAAGCATCATTTAAATAGCTAGCTGCTTATTCACTTTCACAGACACTGTAATCAAAACTATCAGGATCATTTGGTAAATTCTCCACTTGAAAACTCCCCCATATTCCAATTACAACAAATAATAACGGTGCAATTAAATGGCCTAATGATTTAACTTTTGACGGCCGTCCTCTTATTATTTTAGTTGGCTTATATACTTTCACTCCTTTGGGAGGAAATTGACCATCCCTGAGCCCTTTAATCCCATTTGGAACTGAATAGGCAGCCACTAATATTGCACAAAATATAGGTAAGCCAACAAATAGCCCATACCAAAGTACCGTTACCCCAGAATAACCAAAAGGTGTATGACAATATGCTGTATTCGCATACCAACTAATATAAGGAAGCAACCACTTTTGATGGCTAATCACAATGAAAGCACCTAATAAAACGTAGAGGATAACTCTTTTTACTTTCTCTACTTTTGAAAACTCTTCTGCAAATTCGATAATAAGCGCTCCTAAAACAAACACCTGCCACTCATAACATTCAGAATATCCCCCTTGTCACCTCATAAGGCTGAATAAAAGCCGTTCCTGAGCAACAACAATTATTACTCAATAAATTAACCGTACTTTCTTAACCTAGCAGGGGAATCAGGCCGATAACTCGGTAAAAAGAACGGTTTTACCTATTGCTCCGAGATGGCTCATATATGTTATGCCAGCCGTGTTCCATTGGGTAGTTCCATATCCACAGTTGATAGCACTACAGAACCGTCAGGCCGATGCAGACCAGTGACTAAACACTCTGACATAATAGGACCAATTTGTTTTGCGGGGAAATTCACTACTGCTAGCACCTGCTTACCGAGAAGTTGTTCTTTCGCATATAAATCAGTGATTTGAGCGCTAGACTTTTTAATACCGATTTCTTGTCCAAAATCTACCTTTAGTTTGTAAGCTGGTCGACGAGCCTCTGGGAAGTCTTCAACCTCAACAATAGTTCCAACACGGATATCGACTTTTTGAAAGTCAGCCCAATCAATATACTCCATAATTTACCTTGAGTAGCTTTTTCACATAACGCTTATTAGGCAGAGTAATTCATAGTTAAATTCGGCCTTTCCACCTTTGTAAACTTAATATTTAGAAGGTTACAACGGTTCATTATTTTATACAATAAGTTATAGGTACAGCAGATTTTTGAGAGATAACAAGGCCCAAAGGGTCAAATTTTGACGTCAGACATCATTGAGAATAAAGATTTATATTAGAAAATAATGCTAATTTAATTATGGTGCCTAGGGCCGGACTCGAACCGGCACGTTGTCGCCAACGGTGGATTTTGAATCCACTGCGTCTACCAATTTCGCCACCCAGGCATTGAGGGATTTTTTGCAGTAAACGCTGGCATTATACGATGCATATGCTGTAGCGCAAGATAATTTATTGGCTTATTTTTTTATTTGCATAAAATTACAGCAGCTTCGAAATATGCGGGCTTAGTGTTACACTTGCCGCGCCTTTTAATATGGATTTTGCTATGTCTAACTCTGAATCACTTTCACAGCCTAGTTCTGAATTTGCTACAGCGCCACAGGCCGGTTTATGGCGCCGTTTAGCGGCTTTATTTTATGATTGGTTAATTTTAATTGCCTTATGGATGCTAGCCATGGCTTTAGGCCTAGGCGTAGTGGCATTACTTAATAGCGCGGGGCTGATTTCTTTTGCTGGCTATGCTGATCCTGCAGCTTATATTGCTGCTCATAAAATTTGGTTTCAGCTGTATTCTTTAGCCTTATTTATTGGCTTTTATTTGTATTTTTGGTGCAAAGGAGGCCAAACCTTGGGCATGCGTAGCTGGCGTATTTTATTAGTGCAACAAAATGGTAAACCGATAACCTTAAAACAAGCCGCTATTCGCGCCAGTACAGCATTACTAGGCTTAGGTAATTTATGGCTATTAATACGCTGGGGTAAAGACTTAGCCTTGCAAGATCAACTAAGCAAGACTCAGGTGATTGTATTAACCAAGCAACAAAGTAGCGCCTTAAACCTCTATAGAAATGCCAGATGAGCGAACTAAACATTTTTAATGTTGAGTGTTTAGTTATGAATGTTAAGTTGTTAACTTCACTAAAAACTCAACATTAAGCATTTAACACTCACCATTAAGCACTAATCACTCAAAACTAACTCAGCCGGTAAGGTAAAACTAAAGCAGCTACCTTTACCGCGCTCGCTGGCAATAATTAACCGGCTCTTGTGGCGTGATAAAATATGTTTAACAATAGCTAGCCCTAGCCCTGTACCGCCAGTGTTTCTTGCTCTTGCTTGATCTACTCGATAAAAGCGCTCGGTTAAACGTTTTACATGTTGTGGTGCTATGCCTTCACCATTATCGATAACACTAAAAGTGGCACTTAAATTATCTCGTTGCCAACTCACCTGAATATCACCGCCGGCTGGGGTGTATTTAATGGCGTTACTGACCAAATTAGCAAAAGCACTGCGTAGCTCTTCGCTAATTGCCATCACCATTAAACTATTATCAATGCTAAAACTAAGCTTATGCTGTTTTTCACTATTTAAGCTAGTCGCTTCTAGCTTTAATTGCGCTAGCATAGCCGGTACATCTACTTTAGGTTCAAATTGGACTTTAGTTGTCGCTTCTATTTGCGACAAGGTTAATAATTGCTGTACTAAGCCATCCATCCGTTTGGTTTGTTCTAGCATAACACTCTGCGCTTGCTGCCATACTTTGGTGTTGGTTGCGCTATTATCGTCCATTAACTCTAAATAGCCGCGCAGCACTGTTAATGGTGTACGTAATTCATGAGAAACATTAGCCACAAAGTCTTTACGCACTTGCTCTAACAGCTTTATCTGGCTGATATCGCGTATTGTTAATAAATACTGCTCTGTACCATAAGCGCTAACAGTAAACTCTAGCATCAACTGTTCATTAACTGGCGAGACTAGCTCTAAGGTCTTAGTAAAGTTGTGCTGTTGTATAAAGAGTAAAAAATTAGGATGGCGGATTAAATTATGTAGGCGCTGGCCTTCATCTTGGGGCCAACTTATGCCAATAAAATGTTGTGCCAGTTTATTGCTCCACACCAAGCTCCAGTCTTTATTAAGCACTATAATCGCTTGTGACAAGGCTTCGGCACCATCACGAAAGCGCCTTATTACTTGGTATAGCTGGGCTTGTTTGCGCCGCTCTTTGCGTTGCTGATAATAAATAGCTTCAAATAACTTACCCCATATTCCTTCGGTTAAAGGAGGCGATAACTTTCTATCTTGCCAGAGCCATTTATCTAAAATAAATAAGTGATGATAGTGCCACAGCAAAAGTGCCACACTTAAAATAAGTAATGCTGGCAAGAGGCTATTAGAAATGAAACCAACTACAGCCATAACACAAAATAATAATGCTATTTTGCTGTACACTTTCTTTTTAGACAGCAATTGGCGCATGCTGGTAATTAACCTTATTTAACTGAAAAACGGTAACCTGAGCCCCGTACGGTTTGAATGAGTTTATCATGCCCGCCATGCGAAATAGCTAAGCGCAAACGGCGAATATGCACGTCTACGGTTCTATCTTCTACATAAACATTAGTGCCCCATACATGATCTAATAATTGTTCACGGCTGTAAACCCGCTCGGTATGGGTCATAAAAAAATGTAACAGCCTAAACTCAGTTGGCCCCATCTCTAGTGCTTTACCATTCGCAGTTACACGATGGCTTACTGGATCTAAATTTAAACCTTGAATGTCTATAATGTCGTCTAAGCTGGTTGGTGACACTCTGCGAATCACAGCTTTAATTCTGGCCATTAGTTCTTTAGGTGAAAATGGCTTGGTAACATAATCATCAGCCCCTACATCTAAGCCGCGAATTTTATCTTCTTCTTCACCGCGAGCGGTCAGCATAATAATAGGAATATTACGGGTAATGTCGTGTTGCTTCATTTTTTTAGCGATTTGAATACCGCTGCCGCCTGGCAGCATCCAATCTAGTAAGATTAAATCGGGGTAAGGTTCAACTAAGGCCTCTAGTGCTGCTGGGTAATCGGCCGCCATAATGACTTGAAAGCCATTTTGCTCTAACACAAAACTTAACATATCACGAATTGCAGCTTCATCTTCAACAATCAATACACGTCTAGACATTAGCGTCCTCAAATAGTCTTAAATTCTGTTACGGTAATACTGTTACGGTATTACTGTGTTACGGCTTAGTATCGCTGCATAATGTGACAG
Source organism: Rheinheimera sp. MMS21-TC3 (assembly GCF_032229285.1). Classification (NCBI taxonomy): domain Bacteria; kingdom Pseudomonadati; phylum Pseudomonadota; class Gammaproteobacteria; order Chromatiales; family Chromatiaceae; genus Rheinheimera; species Rheinheimera sp. MMS21-TC3. Next base: position 858,024 of record NZ_CP135084.1, on the reverse strand, counting down.
TTTTATGAAACGGTAATCTTAAACCTTCCGTGCTATTTTTCGATTATTTGTTGTAATTCTGCATCAGTAAAGTGAGCAACATTACGGCCTTTACACAGAAAAATAACATGCTGACAAATATTGCGACTGTGATCACCAATTCGCTCTAACGCCCTAGCAATAACAAATAGCAGCATGCTAGGCCCTACTTGGCTACTGTCAGCGCTCATTATACTTATACTTTGGCCTACAATACGATCATAATCTTGATCTATAGCGATATCTGTTCGTAATACCTTAAGCGCTTCACTTGCATCCATCCGTTCAAAACTGGCAATAGCACTTTGCAACATTTGTAATACCCGGTGGCCCATCACATCTATATCATCTATTTGCGCCTGAGTAGGCCGCTGTGTTGCCGGTTGCTGTAATAAAGTTTTAGCCACTCTTTTTGCTAAATCACCAATACGTTCAATATCGTTAATGCTTTTTAATATAGTTAATACTAAACGTAAATCACTAGCTGCTGGCTGACGGCGCACCAGAATATCTAAACAGTGCTCGTCTATATCAACTTCGAAGTCATTAACTCGAAAGTCACTTGCTACCACTAGTTCAGCACGCTGATAATCTGCTTCTACAAAAGCGGCTATAGCATCAGTTAATTGTTGCTGAGTTAAAGCAGCCATTTGTAGTAAGCGATCAACTGCTTGTTGTAACTCTGCATCAAAAGCCTGTGAGTAATGGCCACCAATTTTATTAGACATAATCTGACGCTCCTATCGGTATTAGATAAAAATGAATTTCACGGCACTAAAATAGCCCATTAACCATACCTACCCGTTATATAGTCTTCCGTTCGTTTTTGCTTAGGGTTAGCAAATAACTCATTGGTATAGCCTAGCTCTACCACTTGGCCTAAATGAAAAAATGCTGTGCGATCAGAGACTCGTGCTGCTTGCTGCATATTGTGGGTAACAATAACAATAGTGAAATTTTGTTTTAACTCATCAATTAGCTCTTCAATAATAGCGGTAGCAATGGGGTCCAGCGCCGAGCATGGTTCATCCATTAAAATCACTTCTGGGCTAACGGCAATACTGCGAGCAATACACAAGCGTTGTTGTTGGCCGCCAGATAAGCCAGTGCCGGGTTGATCTAAGCGATCTTTTACTTCATCCCATAAACCTGCGCGACGTAGGCTAGATTCAACAATATCGTCTAAGTCGGCTTTACGCTCGGCCAAACCATGCAACTTAGGGCCATAAGCAATATTTTCGTAAATAGACTTAGGAAAAGGATTGGGCTTTTGAAACACCATGCCCACTTGGGCTCTTAATTGCACCACATCAATGTTGGCGGCATTAATATCACGCTGCTCTAGCATAATTTGCCCTTCAACACGGCAATGCTCAATAGTGTCATTCATTCGGTTCATACAACGTAAAAAGCTCGACTTACCGCAACCTGAAGGGCCAATAAACGAAATAACCTCGTTGGCATAAATATCCATATCAATGCCATGCAGCACTTGGTTTTGGCCATAAAACACTTTAACGCCTTTAGTGGCTATTTTTACGTTAGCGGGCTTATCTTCGTTTTTAAGTGCATTTTTAATCATTAGGCTATCCATTTTTACAATTAACTGCGTCTTGGTAAAACATTACCAATTGCGTTGGAATTTTTTTCGTAAGTAAATCGCAATGCCGTTTAAACTTAGCATCATCACTAACAACACTATAATGGCAGCAGAGGTTCGGGCTTCAAAAAAGTTACGCAGCTCATTACCTTGCCATAAGAAAATTTGCACTGGCAGTGCAGTCGACTGTTCAAAAGGTGAGGCAGGCACCGAAGCGACAAACGACTTCATACCAATTAATAACAAGGGCGCGGTTTCACCTAAGGCTTGGGCAACACCTAAAATAGCGCCAGTTAAAATGCCTGGAATAGCCAAGGGCAGCACATGATGAAACACCGACTGCATTTTTGAGGCACCTAACCCAAGCGCTGCTTGCCTAATAGAAGCCGGAATGGCTTTTAAGGTAGAGCGCGTAGCAATGATGACCGTGGGCAAGGTCATTAATGACAATACAATACCGCCGACAATCGGTGCCGACATAGGCAGGTTAAACCAACCTATTAATACCGATGCGCCAAGCAAGCCAAATACAATAGAAGGTACGGCGGCTAAGTTATTAATATTCACTTCAACTAAGTCGGTAAAGCGGTTTTGCGGCGCAAACTCTTCTAAATAAATCGCCGCGGCTACGCCCATGGGGACTGCCAGTAATATCACCACTAACAGCATATAAAACGACCCCATAAAAGCACCGGCTAAACCGGCTGAAGCCAAAGAGCTGCGTGAGTCTGGGTTCATAAATAAGGCAAAACTAAAACGATTTTCAATAATGCCCTGCTCTGCTAGCTGCTCGGCCCAACGCTGTAATACTGGGCTTAGCTGTTGCTGCTCATCAGGTAAGCTGCGGTCAATATTGCCCTTTAACCAGACATCAATATTGGCATCGGTTAATAGGTTAAGCTGTTTGGTTTGGCCTATTATAGAGGGATCGGCCATTACTAAGTCACGCAGTGCATAACGCTCACCCGACGTCACAATGCGACTGAGTTCTCGTCTGTGCTTATTCGCATCGGGCAGCACTTGCTTTAAGCTATTGGTAATTAACCGATTAAAGTTAATAAAACCCAGCTCTGTTTGCCATTCTAGATAACGCTGAGCAAAGGCTTGCTCTGTTTCCTCTTTTTGCCGCTCTGGCATTTTGCTAATGTTTACAATGGCAGGATCAAAGTAGATATCTAAGGTAATACTAGATTGCCAAAAAGCCGGTAAGCCTTTAGCAAAAATATTAATAAATAAAATCGCCACTAAGGCTAGGCTAATAAGCACCGCTGATAAACCTAAGCGGCGAAATAGCTTTTCTTTAAAATGCCGTTTGGCTAACGAAGCTTGTATTTTTTGCTGCACAAGCTGCTGCGCTTTTAATTGCTTCTGTTGCTGCTGTTTAGCAGCATTGCTGCTTGCGGCTGTAGTATTGGCTGAAGGCATAGTCATAGCTTACTCGTATTGTTCACGGTACTTACGCACAATAATTAAGGCGAAGATATTTAGTAGTAGCGTAATCACAAATAGGGTTAAACCTAAGGCGAAGGCAACTAACGATTGCGGGCTAGAGAAGTCATTATCGCCGGTTAACTGGTTAACAATAGTCACAGTCACGGTGGAGACAGCTTGAAAAGGATCTGCCGTTAACGCTGGGCTATTACCCGCCGCTAGTACTACTATCATCGTTTCGCCAATGGCACGACTGGCAGCTAACAACACAGCACCAACAATGCCTGGCAAGGCCGCGGGCAGAACAACCTTAATAATAGTTTCAGACTTAGTTGCGCCTAAGCCTAAAGAGGCATCGCGCAAAGATTTCGGTATTTGCACAATAATGTCGTCGGTAAGTGATGAAATAAACGGAATAATCATAATCCCCATCACCACACCTGCAGTCAGAGCTGAGGTTGCACGAATATCTAAGCCTACCAAGGTACCAAATTGGTTTAAAAATGGCCCTACGGTTACTAAGGCAAAAAAGCCATAAACAATAGTAGGGATCCCCGCTAACACCTCGATTAACGGTTTAGCTGTATTGCGTAACTTTAAGGGCGCATATTCAGCTAAATACACCGCGACCAATAAGCCCAATGGAATAGCCACTAACATGGCAATAATAGCGATTAAAAAAGTGCCCGATAATAACGGTAAAATACCAAAGCTGCCTTGATCAGCCGAGCCCACAGTAGAGAAGCGCGGGTTCCAAGTAGTACCAAAGAAGAAGTCGACCGGATTAATAAAGCTAAAGAATTTAAGGGTTTCACCCACCATAGATAACACTATGCCTATGGTAGTTAATACCGCTACGGCCGAGCACAAAATAAGTAACACTTTAACCACAGACTCAACTTGCTGCCTCGCCTGTAATCTAGGTGTTATTTTATATAAGCTAAGCAATAAGCCCATAGCGGCAATAACCGCAATAAGGGCAGTTAGAACCAAGGCGCTATTGGTGCGCAATTGCTGTAAATGGCTAGCAGCCTTTAGCTCCCATTCTTGAGCATCACCGGCAATAGCAAAGTTGCTGGCTAAATTGCTAATGCGCTGCGACACCACCTTTAGCTGATCAGCCGGTAAGCTGGCAATTTCGGCAGGCAACTGCGCCAGCATTAGGCCATTTATTGCCAAAGGGGCAAGCCACAACCACAACAACAGTAATAAAAAAGCCGGTAGTACAGCCCATAGCCCCACCATGACACCATAATGATGATGACGAGCAGACATTTTTTGCCTTTGATCTAGGCTAGCTACTTTGCGACTGCGGCTTATACCCAGCTGGTAGCCTATTGCCATCAAGATTAACAACAGCGTAAGTAGTGTAAGGTTACTCATTAATATTCTGGTTCCTTAGCAGGGGTACCTAAGTGGTTACTGCTTGTTTGCATGGCCAGTGCTAAAACTCTGCGCCTGTTTAGTTGTTTATTGCTGCAGTATAAAGCCCGATTATTTCAGTTTTATGACAGTGTTTTTTAATGCTACATTTTATACTACGGCACCTTGCTTTACTTGTGTTATAACTATACAGGCCCAGCATAATGCTGAGCCTGTATAGTTAGTGCAACTCATTAAAATGGTGGTTATAACGCCACTTTTTGTCTAATGTTGCGGCTAATAGTACTTCGCTCTTCTTCAGATAAGGGTATCAAGCCTGCTTGTTCTAATTGGCTATCAAAACCAGAGACAGCATCACTGACAAAGTACTGAGCAAATTCCTCTAAGCCTGGAATAATCCCTATATGCTCGCCTTTAATATAGAAGTATAAAGGCCTTGATACCGGATACTCCCCGCTTAGAATACTCTCTAAATTAGGCTCAACCCCTGATACCGTTGCCACTTTAATCCGGTCACGGTTGGCTTCATAGAAACTTAAACCAAAGACACCTAGTGCATCTTTTTGCGCAGTTAATCTGGCTAAGGTTTCAGTGTAATCCCCAGCAATTTCTACTACCTTGCCATCAGTGCGCATAGCGGTACAAAAACTTTTTTGCTCTGATTTTGCTAAGGCTTTTACAATAGGTAAGGTTTTACAGCCTGGTAATACAACTTTTTCTTCATACACTTCACGAGTACCATGGTTAGAACCCGGTATCGCTAATAAAATTTCTTGATCGGGTAAGGCTTTATCAATTTGTGACCAACGGCTATAAGGGTTAGCTATCATTTTACCGTTTACAGGCACTTTTGCTGCTTGAGCTAAAAACACATGTAAAGGCTGTAAAGCAAAAATTGCTGCATCGTTACGAGAGGCGAAAACAATGCCGTCATAGCCAATTTTCACTTCAATAATTTGCTTCACGCCATTGCTATGACAAGCGCTAATTTCGCTTGAACGAATTTTTCGTGAAGAGTTTGCAATATCAATGGTATTAGCCCCTACTCCTTGGCAAAACTGGCGTAAACCACCTGATGATCCCCCCGAACCCACTACCGGAGTACGAAACTGAGCAAAGCTTTGGCCAAACTCCTCAGCCACTATTGATGAAAAAGGCAATACGGTTGATGAACCAGCAATTTGAATGGTATCGCGGCTTGCTGCCTGTGCCGTATTAATGCCAACAACAAGTGAAGCGGCTAAAGCTATTTTAGAAAGTGTTTGCAATGTCATATCAAGTTTCCAACTGTTAATGAAGTAACACCTACAGTATGCTAGGGGTTTATGACACTGATATGACAATTTGCAATAAACCATACTATAAAAAAAAGCTCAGCCTAAAGACTGAGCTTTTTAGATAGCAAACTTAGTTTGCCGTTAATTCAACTAAAGTTGTAGCTTGCTCTGTACCTTCATTATCATGGAATTTAACGACACCAAGATATGGGAATGGGCTTGCAGTTAAACCATTGCTTGTTATCGTTATATTGTTATAACGAGTTTCAATGGCACGACTACTAGCAGCAATACGCGTATTAGCTTCATCACCTGATACTATCCAATATGGCAGTATATAGTCAGCTGAAGCAGCACCTTTTAGATTATAACCATGTACCCATACCATATAAAAGCTACCTGCAGCTGCATCATTTGCCGGTAACGGGTTAAGTAAAGTTACTTCTTCATTACCACCTACTCGTAACGAGATTCCTACTTGGGTACAAGATAAGGCAATACAACGGTACACATATAAGTCTAAGTCAGCTTCTGGCACACTGCTTAACGCTGATTTTAGACTAAAGCGTACTGCGCTCACGCCTTCTGGTATCGCTAACCTATGAGCACCCATACCGGCTTCATTAAAGCTAAAGGTACCATCTGGATCCTGAGTAACAGTACCGTTAGAGCCATATGGGGCACTTAAGCCGGCAATACTGGTGCTAGTACTGCCTGTGTAATTCATTAACACAGGGAAAGTATAACGACCACGATTAGCTTTTAAAGTACCCGCTACATTTGCCGGCGCTGTAATTAGCTCTGGCGCTATCATTTTGATTGCTATAGGGCTGCGAACATTATTAATCCCATTGCTTAAGGTCACTGAGCCAAAACTCCACTGCTCTAATGTTGCACCCGATACAGGTTTAAATACTAAAGCATAATTAGCCTTACCATTTGCAGCAATATTCATCAGTGAACCTGGCACTAAATTACCACTACCGTCTTCAGTCAGTACTGATACTGTAGTACCAGCTGGAGCATTAACTGACACCGTATAACTAGATGCCGAACCACTAACATCAGTTACTGTACGATAGATAACTTTTGCCGCCGCTAACTCTGAAATAGCAATGGATGGTAAGTTTAGCTGACTAGGATCAGTTAAATAACCTGAGGACTCATACGTTGCACAACTAATACCACTGGCATTTTGCACAAAACTATTTTTACCAAGACCACATAAGAAAGCATAGTAATCTAAGTTTTCAATATCATAAGTTAAACCTGGATTATTCGCTTGCCCAGGAACCGCATGACCGGCACCAAAATCAAAAGGATCCGCTGGTGTAGTACCATTCTCTTTAGTGACGTTTTGTCTTGCCGTGGTCATCAACGCTGATTTAATCATCGCGGGTGTCCAATCGTTATGCTCGCCTTTTAGTAAAGCTGCCATACCAGCAATATGCGGACTAGACATTGAGGTACCTTGTAAGTACATAAAGTCACGTCCAGGAGGAGTAAGCATAGGTTTTGACGACGCACCTGCCAATATTTTCATACCTGGCGCAGTAATATCTGGCTTAATAACATCGTAGCTGGCTTGGTTAGGCCCGCGTGATGAAAAGCTTGCCATAATGTTACCAACTTCAGGCACATCATCAACAAAAACGTTCGGACTCATTTTCATTTCGACCGTACCGCCTGCCGACACTGCACTATTGATGGCGTTCCCTGTAGCTTGAGTAATCATAACAGCAGGAATAACAAGGTCTGTTACTGAACCGCCCATAATGCTAGGTGCAACATCAGAGTTATTATAAACAATAACACCTACCGCGCCTGCAGCTTGGGCGTTAGTGAGTTTAATATCAAAGCTACAAGTACCACGTTGAATTAGTGCAAACTGGCCACTAATTTCCGTAGCGTTAGTTAACGCTGTACAACCATCAAGCGGCACACCTATCGCCACATTAGCAGTGATATCTCCTGTTACGCTTAAAGGCCTTGATTGCGCACCTTCAACTGCACGGTACACGCCGCTAAGCGGTCCTGATGTAACCTCAATACCATTGGTAATGCTAAAACCGGTGTAAGAAGAAGCAGCAACAGTCGTTACCCAAGGTGCAGGTGTACCTACAGTTTCGGCCGTAGGACCACTGTTGCCAGCTGATACAGCAACAAAGACACCCGCTTGTGCAGCGCGTAATTTAGCTGCAGCTGCTACAGTTGTTAAATCGGTTAAGCTACCACCAATCGAATAGTTTAATACGTCAACACCATCTGCAACGGCTTGATCTATCGCGGCCATAGTGTCGCCGTAAAAACAACCACGCTCATTAGCGCCTTCTGGGCTAACATAGCTACTGTTCCAACAGGCTTTATAAGCAGCTATACGTGCGCGCGGAGCAATACCAGATATAGTGGCTACTGGCACACCATTAAAGATTGCCGTAACATTTTCATTACCACCAGCTGTAGATGCTGTATGGGTACCATGATTGTCAGCATCACGTGGTGAAATAAACTCGCCAGGTTGAATGGTATAAGTAGATTCAAAGCTATTTTTAAAATAGCGAGCACCAATGAGTTTATTGTTACAGCTAAAAGCCGCATCTTCACCCGCATCACAAGCACCACTCCAACCGGCTAATGGCGCATAGCTACCATCATCGGCAAAGCTAGGATGTTCAGGCCAAATACCGCTATCAACAATACCAATAACAACATCATCACCTTTAATACCTAAGGTGTGCTGACCTTCTGGCCCAGTTAATCCCAAAAATGCAGGTGTATTAGCTGTCGTTAATTGCTGCGCTTCGTCACGCCATACTCCTACCACATTAGCATGATGCTTTAACATCTCTGCTTGATACGCAGTCATTTTGGCAGAAAAACCATTAAAAGTATGAGTATAAGAATAAAGTACTTTCTCGCTGCCAGCTTGGTTAGCTAACTGCTGATGAAATTCAGTTAATTTATTAGTGTACTGCTGTAAGTTGGCAGAAGTTGAATTGTAACGATTTAAGCCTTGAGTAACATTTTGTCGAGCCGGTAATAGCTCCCCCAACTCTGCAGCCTTTTCAATCCCAGTCTTACCTTTAATCTCTACAATGTAAGTGTGTAGCTGTTGGTCATCTGCAGCCAATTGCAATAACGACAAGTCAATGTCAACTTCGTGTTGGCTTGGTACTAACGCTGCTTGTGCGTTACCAATTGCTAAAGCAACCGCTAAAGCGGTTGGGGAAATAAATCTATTAAAACGCATAGGTGTCTCCATTTTATTATATTTTTATTTTATTAGTGCTTAACGCTAATCACCCAAGTTAATAAATTTAACTTACCGTTAAGTTAACGTTAACTTTGTTGTATAAAAACCTGACACTTATGAGTTAAAGCGACGACGCATTAATAAGCCACCAGCAGCAATTAGGAATAAAAAAGCTGTTGCCGGCTCAGAAACTGGCGATGCAGCTGTTACAGGGCCTAAGAAAAACGAATCGGCAAATAAAAAGTCAGCATCTGCTGTAAAGACATCAAGAAAGCCTAAACCAAGATCTAGATCCCAAAAGCCTTGGAATGCAATAGAGTTAGAAAAATCGCTAACATCAAAGTTTAAAAAAGTAAACCCAGTATTAAGGTCAAACTCATTATAATCAGCAAAAAAACCAAAACTATTAACTATATCTATGCCAAACAGATTAAACGTTTGCCACTGCATTACTTCACCGTCGATAATATGATCAATATCTATTGATAAAAAACCAATAGAAACAGGACCATCAGGATCATCAATAAGTAACTCTTGACTTAAAATTGGCCCTGCTTGAGCACTTTGCGGCATTAATGCAAAACTAAATATCGTTAGCATTAAGATAAAAATAGACTTTTGAATCATATTAAACCCCAAATTATTATTATTTATATTTTTAGGTGCAACTACTTGCACGAATCGGACTATGCATTAAGTGAACCATTAAAGTTAAATAAATAATTTCAATAAGTTAGGGTAAAACAGTAGAGAGAGAATAGCTTTTAAGGTTAATAGTGTTAAATTAGCTGACACCTTTAACAAAATTAGACTGAAAAGTAGCCAACACAAATAAAAAAGCTGTACTTAAAATGATAATTGGCAATAAAAACTTGCCTAATTTCATTAAAAATACAGCTATTAATTAATGTTTATTTAAAGTTTTAGTACTAAGACCAGTTTAAGATCACTTTACCCGATTGACCTGAGCACATAATATCAAAGCCCGCTTGGAATTGATCTACCGGCATTTCATGAGTGATCATTGGCGTTAAATCTAGGCCTGATTGAATTAAACTGGCCATTTTGTACCAGGTTTCAAACATTTCACGACCATAAATGCCTTTTATTATTAGGCCTTTAAAAATAACTTTATTCCAATCTACTGCCATATCACTAGGTGGTATACCTAGCATAGCAATTTTGCCACCATGGTTAATGGTTTCTAGCATACTATTAAAGGCCGCTGGTACACCTGACATTTCTAAGCCGACATCAAAGCCTTCAGTCATGCCAAGTTCTTTCATCACTTGTTTTAAATCTTGCTTACTAACATCTACTGCACGAGTTGCGCCCATTTTTAAAGCAAGCTCTAAACGATAAGGGTTAACGTCTGTTATCACAACATGGCGGGCTCCGACATGGCGCGCTACCGCTGCAGCCATAATGCCAATAGGTCCAGCACCAGTAATTAAGACATCTTCCCCCACTAAGTCAAAAGATAAAGCAGTATGAACAGCGTTACCGAATGGGTCGAAAATAGCAGCAATATTATCTGGAATATTATCTGCAATTTTAAAAGCATTGTAGGCAGGGATCACTAAATACTCAGCAAAAGCTCCAGCTCGGTTAACACCAACGCCAAAGGTATTACGGCATAAATGCACCCGACCAGCACGACAGTTCCGGCAGTGGCCACAGGTGATATGCCCCTCTCCAGAGACACGATCACCAACTTTAAAGCCTTTAACCTCTGAACCCATGCCTTCAATAATACCGACATATTCATGACCAACTACCATGCCATGCGGAATAGTCTCTTTAGCCCAATCGTCCCATTTATAAATATGGACATCAGTACCACAAATGGCAGTTTTTTTAATTCGGATTAATACATCATTCGGACCTACTTCTGGCTTTTCAACTTCAGTTTGCCAAATTCCTGGTTCCGCTTTAAGTTTTGCTAATGCTTTCATTTCTGCTCTCGCTTAACACTCGCTATAATCGGGTTTAATGCTAGTTTAAAACTATGCAATCACGCCCATGTCTTTACCAATACGAATAAAGGCGGCAATAGCTTTATCTAATTGCTCTGTTGTATGAGCTGCTGAAATTTGAGTTCTAATTCTAGCTTGGCCTTTAGGCACCACAGGAAAAGAGAAACCAATAACATAAATACCTTCAGCTAACATACGTTTCGCCATTTCTGCTGCCACTTTAGCATCGCCTAGCATGACAGGAATAATAGCATGATCATTACCGGCTAGCGTAAAGCCTGCTGCGGTCATCTTTTCTCTGAAATAACTGGCGTTCTGCCATAACTTGGCTCTTAACTCACCGCCATTTTGTAACTTATCTAACACACTGATAGACGCGGCAACAATTGAAGGCGCTAAAGAGTTTGAAAACAAGTAAGGCCGTGAGCGCTGACGTAGCCATTCAATAACTTCTTTCTTACCTGAGGTATAACCCCCTGACGCACCACCTAAAGCTTTACCTAAGGTACCGGTTATAATGTCGACTCTTTCAATAACATCACAATACTCATGGGTACCGCGACCGTCTTTACCCACAAAGCCGACAGCATGGCTATCATCAACCATTACCATAGCATCGTATTTATCGGCTAAGTCACAAATACCTTTTAAATCGGCAATAACGCCGTCCATTGAAAACACACCATCAGTTGCAATTAACTTAAAGCGTGCACCATCAGCATCAGCTTGCTTTAATTGAGCTTCTAATGCTGCCATATCATTATTAGCATAACGATAACGCTTAGCTTTACATAAGCGAACACCATCAATAATAGATGCATGATTTAATTCATCAGAAATAATGGCATCTTCTGCGCCTAATAAGGTTTCAAATAAACCGGTATTAGCATCAAAACAAGAAGAATATAAAATTGTGTCTTCTGTGCCTAAGAACTTACTAAGCTTTTGCTCTAAGGTTTTATGAATATCTTGAGTACCACAAATAAAACGCACCGACGCCACACCAAAACCATGGCTGTCTAAACCTTGCTGAGCAGCTGCAATTAAATCAGGATGATTTGCTAAGCCAAGATAGTTATTAGCACAAAAGTTTATGACTTGCTCACCAGCAACAGTGACATCTGTTTGCTGCTGCGACGTAATAACTCGCTCTGCCTTATATAAGCCCTCGGCTTTAACTTCATCTATTTGTTGTTGGATATGTTGCAAAAAACGGTTGCTGCGCATAACGCCTCCTAAAGCAAAAATGACGGGAATTACAAAGTGACTTATTGTAATGCTTATAAGTCACTACTGCTGTGCTTTTTAATATGATAACTGCTTCTAACAGCTTAAATTATAAAAATAAGCTTACTAAGCTAGCTTACCTCACTGGCTAAGACTTGATATTGCTGCTCTAAATGTTGAATTTTATTCAGCGCTGCTGCTGTTGCATAAGGTTTAAATAAAGAAATAACTTTCAATACCCCTTCATAAACACTAGCTTTATCAATAGTTTTAGCTGGTGCTTGTGTTTTTAAATAGCTAATCCAAAAGGTAACTAATAATTTAATGTTATGCGCCAAACTGTTAATATCGTTATCTTCTATTGCAATGACACCTGACTTTTTTAACGCTGTCAGTACAACTGTAACTTTGGCTAACACACCTTGCTGCACCCGCATATAATCTTGTTGTAGTGCGGGGTCGCGTGCCAAAATGTCTGGCAAATTGGCATAAAAAAAATGAAAACGCCACATCAACTCAAACACCACATCTAAATAGGAAGCTAAAGAGTCTAGTGCAGATTCATCTGCTAACGGTGGTTGAATACGACTTTCTAATAGTTTGGTATATTCTTTGAATATTTGCCGAACAATATCTTCTTTATTGCGAAAGTGATAATAAAGGTTACCTGGGCTAATACCAAGATGAGCCGCTATATGATTAGTGGTGACTTGCCGCTCGCCAACTTGATTAAACAATTCAATACTAGCGTGCAATATCTTATCTTTGGTTCTTAACTTTTTTTCCATCGGCTCAACAGGCTTACTTATTGGATTACAATTTTGTTATAGTACCGCTAAATAGACTATAAACTCTAGTACCAGAATATAGCTGATGCTAAAGCTTAAACTAAAAAGCGACCCTTTATGAAAATAAAAGCAATTTATCCCGGCACTTTTGATCCTTTAACTAATGGCCATATTGATATTGTGCAACGAGCCGCCCGTATGTTTGATCAAGTTATTGTTGGTGTTGCCTCTAACCCTAGCAAACAGCCACTTTTTAGCTTAGAAGACCGTGTCGCTTTAGCGAAACAAGAATTTGTTGATATTAAAAATGTAGCTGTAATTGGCTTTTCTGGCTTATTAGCCCAGTTTGCACATGAACAAAATGCCCAAGTATTATTACGGGGTGTCCGCGCAGTGGCAGATTTTGAGTACGAATTTCAACTTGCTAGTATGAACCGCCAACTGAACCCAGCATTAGATAGCTTATTTATGACGCCATCAGAGAAAAACACTTTTATTTCTTCTACCTTAGTCAAAGAAGTTTGTCGTCATGGCGGTGATGTGTCTAGTTTTGTTCCTTCACATGTTGAAATTGCCCTGAAAGCACGCTTACTGCAAGCAAAAAATTAAGCTTAACACTCGCAGCTAAGCATACTTAATAACACCGCTTAGCTTGAGCTGTGCTGATATACCACCTTGCCACCTACCCAGTTGGTTAACACGGTATTTTTCTCATCAATTAATAATAAGTCAGCCCGATAGCCTACTTCAATTCGACCATGCTGCTGGCTTTGTAGCAATTGTGCTGGATAAAGAGAAGCCATATTTAGCGCTTCTTCTTTTGATAACCCTAAAACATTAATTGCATAATTGACCGCTGAAATCATATCCAGCACTGAACCTGCAAGTTGACCTTGAGTGTTACTAAGCTTATTACCCTCACGGCTAATTAAATCTGCAAAAAAAGTGAACTCAGTTTCTGCACTCCCCACAGGTGACATGGCATCTGTGACTAAAAAAACCTTCCCTTTTGGCTTAGCTGCTAATGCAACTTTAGCCGCAACCGGATGCAAATGCTGACCATCTAAAATTAGGCCACACCATGAGTTCTCATCAGCCAAAGCAGCACCTACCATGCCTGGAGCACGAGAAGCTAAGCCTGACATAGCATTATATAAATGGGTAAAGCCACTTGCTCCAGCGGCTAAGGCGGCCTGAACAGTTTCGACATCAGCATTAGAGTGACCTAAACAAACAATCACATTTAAAGCGACAAGCTCAGCAATTTGCTCTGGGCTAACTGTTTCAGGCGCTACTGTTAGTAATTTAATACCTAAATCTGTCCGACTATAAATAGCCATTTCAGCTGCAGATATAGGCCGAATATACTGTTCTGAATGGATACCTTTTTTAGCTACCGCTAAGTGCGGCCCTTCAAAATGAATACCAAGCACACCTGAGTGCTCCGTGGCTACTGCTTGCGCCACAGTTTCTGCTGCTTGCTGCATCAACTCTAGGTTATCTGTAATGACCGTTGGTAAAAAAGCAGTAGTACCAAAGCGAGCATGCGCCTGCTGCATAGTTGCTAAGGTTTGTAAGTTAGGTGCCGTATTAAATAAAACACCACCACCGCCATTGACTTGAACATCAATAAAGCCTGGTACTAAGATGCCATCTGTAATGTCAGCTCTTGCTGGGGTAATAGCTTGAATGATACCTTCAGCAATAGTGACTGTAATATTTTCTAACCAATAGGTACCATCAAATAACCTGCTTACGCTTATTTGCTCTGTCATAACGAGTCCCCTACTTTTGTGTTCTGATTGCGCTATAGTGTTTTTGTTACTTTATTTAGACCTACAGGCGCATCTGGATCAATTCCTAAATCTCGTGCTACTACTTCTACATCTATATAAAAGCGTTGCAATACTAATAAGGGTAATAACCGTTGATGTGCGACAATTGGCTGGTGATGCAATTGTAAAACGGCAGCGCCACGACTTGTTGTGTCGGTAATTTGTTGGCTATGAGCAGCAATAGTTTCATCATTAATACTGACATCAATGATAGTAAAGCTATCTTTAATTAAGGTCACGGGGCCGTGTAAAAACTCAGCACTGGAAAAAGCTTCGGCCTGAATGCCACAGACTTCTTTAAGCTTTAAAGCAATTTCACGCGATACGGCATAACCTAAACCTCGACCTAAAACGACTAGGTGCTTAACATTAATTAAGGCGGCAGTATTCAGTTGCACCGGTAAATCAACAGCTTGCTGCATCAATGCTGGTAATTGTTGCACAGCATCCATCAACGAAGGCTTAGCTGACCAAACAGAGACTAAATGCAAAATTGCGCTTAAGGTGGCTAAGTAACTTTTAGTGGCAGCTACAGCTTTTTCTTCACCAACATTTAGCGGTAAACTATAGTCCGCCATGCTTGCTAAAGGAGAGCTAATATCATTAACTAGAGCCAACACCACAGCACCACTTTTTTTGGCCATATCAGCTTGCGCTAACAGATCTGGGCTACGTCCCGATTGTGAAATAACAATAACGAAAGCATCTGCTAACTGTAATGACTTGTGATAAATACTAGCAACAGAAGGCGCCGCAGACACCACAGGCAAGCCAATTTCAATTTCAATTAGATATTTAGCAAAAATACCAGCATGGCCAGATGAACCCCGGCCAACAATATAAACAAATTTAGGTTTTTTAGTGTTAATAACCCCGACAACTTGTTGTACTTTTTCTGCATTTGCCATTAACTGTTCTTTAATGCGACTAGGTGCTTCTCTAGCTTCCATTGCCATAATAGTACTGTGATTCATTTACTACCTTATCTTATGAATATTTGCACCTACCGTGCGTTCTCACACCCAACTGCTGACTATACAGATGTTAATCTTCGGTCGACTGCAACCTAATTGGTCAGTGTAAAATGGCCAATTAAATTTATCTAGTGCTAAAAACAAAACCAGCTAAAGTAACTTTAGCTGGTTTTGTTAAAGACAGTACTAAACATAACTCAATAATTGTTTTAGCTAGCTTCTTGCTCAGCTCTTCGCACTAATCTTGGCGTTTGCTGTAGTGACAATAAGTGAGCATAAATCACTTTTAAATAGCCATTTTTATGCAAATCTACCAATACTGCCTCATCTATTTCATTTAACTTTTGCTCGTCAACGATATAAATACCATTAATTCGCAGTTCTTCACCTTGTATTTCTAAGGTTAAAACTTGTTGTTTAAGCAAATCTAAACTTTGCAGCTTTTCAATAAATTTTACTGTAACTTGGCCCAGTTCTAAATACTCAGCCATATGTTCTTTACGCTTAGCTAGATGCTCACTTTCAGAGCCATCTTCATTAAATAAAGGCTCACCTGTCTCAGTGCCAACCCGTGAAGAGGCCTCGTCAATTGCAATCAGTAAGCGGTCACTTTCAAGGCTTTCTTTTACTAATGCCAGCGGATAATTACGTGCAGATACAGGAATATAACTACCCTGCCAATTACCATCTTTTACAAATAAGTTTTGTTTTTGCGTTAATCCTAGCATTAATACAGATTGATAAATGTTTTCCTTTTCATTTTTAATGAAAATGATTGGGTATTCAGCCCCTGCAAATACAAACTCATGGACGGTAAGAGGTAATAAATGCTCATCAGCTATATGAGCATAAGCATTATCATTATTTATTTTTAATGCGCCATGTATCTCTTTGTTTAACGGCATCATTTTTGGAGTTGAAGTCATAAAATAGCTCTTTTACTTTCATTAAATTAGGCTGGCACTTTAGTTTTATGCCACAGTTCGCACTTATCATGCGCTAAGTCAGCTAGCGGATCAACTCCCTAGCTAACATCAAAACATCTTTATTTTTAACCGGTAAACTGATAGTAAGTTGGTGAGCCTGGGCCTACAGGTAAACCGAGCAAAAAGACCCAGATATAGAATAGAGCAGTCCAACCAATAAAGAATACTAGGGTATAAGGCAGCATAGTGGCTATTAAAGTGCCTATACCTAAATCTTTTTTATACCGAGCTGCAACCGCTAAAATCAAACCAAAATAACTCATCATAGGCGTAATTAAGTTAGTCACTGAATCTCCTATGCGATAAGCCGCTTGAATCACTTCTGGTGAATACCCCACTATCATTAGCATAGGTACAAAAATAGGCGCAAAAATAGCCCACTGTGCGGATGCCGAACCTAGTGACAAATTAATAATGGCACACATAGCAATAAAGAAGAAAAATAACTCAGGGCCGGTTAAACCAACATTTTGTAGCGCAGTGGCTCCATTGACAGCAATTATAGCCCCTAAATTTGACCAACCAAAAAAGGCCACAAACTGAGCAGCAAAAAAGACTAAAACGATATATAAGCCCATAGAGCTGATACTTTTAGCCATAGCGTCAATCACATCACGATCAGTGCGCATAGTGCCGACAATGCGGCCATAAACAAAACCTGGGATAGCAAAGGTAATAAAAATAAACACTACTATACCTTTTAAAAATGGTGACCCCGCAACTTCTCCTGTTTCTGGATGGCGTAATGGCCCCCACTCTGGCAATACGCTTAATACCAGTAAAATACCTAAACCAACAAAAGCTAAGCCTGCCATTTTCAAGCCAAACTTTTCAGCCTTAGTAAGCGGGTCTAAGGTTGGACTGCCCAAATCTATAGCTGCTTCATTAACATTGTATTTACCTAGCTTAGGTTCAACTAGTTTTTCAGTGACAAAAGCGCCTAAGATTGAAATAACAAAAGTACTGGCAATCATAAAAAACCAGTTTGCTTCTGGACCTACGGTATAATTGGGGTCAATTAAGTTTGCAGCTTGCTGTGTAAAGCCGGCTAATAAGGGATCGACAGTACCAATAAATAAGTTAGCGCTATAGCCACCTGAAACACCAGCAAAGGCAGCGGCTAAACCAGCTAGAGGGTGCCGACCTAAAGAATGGAATATTACTGCCGCCATCGGAATTAATACCACATAGCCTAACTCTGATGCTGTGTTAGAAATAATACCGGCAAAGACTATAGTAATAGTAACAGCACGTTTTGATGCCCCCATAACTAAGCCCCGCATAGCGGCAGAAATTAAACCCGAATGCTCAGCTATACTGACCCCTAATAAAGCCACCAGCACCACACCTAAGGGAGGGAAATTAGTAAAATTTGTCACTAAATTGGATATTATGCGCTGTAAACCATCCACACTAACTAAATTAACCACGCGGATAACGCCGTCAGCGGCACGGCCTGCTGCGCCTTCTGGGCGAGGGTCAATCGCATTAACATCAAAATAGGCTGCTATACCACTACCTAAAACCACTGCAACAGCAAACATGGCAAATAAAGTGACAGGATGGGGCAATAAGTTACCTAGCCACTCAACGGTATCTAAAAAGCGGGTAAAACCACTTCTTTTGCCGTTAGCCACCTGGTTATTCTGATGTTCGGACATGTTATTTCCTTTAAATGTTAAATACCTTTAAACCTAGGTAATTTTTAAGCGACCGCAACTTAGCATAAATTACTAACGCTAAAAAGCTTCCAAAGGCTATTTTTAGCTATTAGTGAGAGCAATACAGCTGAAATAACGATAAAAAGCAGCTTACTATTTTAATCGACTTAGTTAATTGGCTTAATTTTCAACCACACCGCATAGCACTAAAGTAGCGTTGCTGTTGCATTAAGACCCACCTAGCATAGTTTATTTACATTGATATAATAATTGGAGCCTCTTATGCGCATAGTAGTGACCGGTGGTACCGGTGGTATAGGCTTTGCCATTGCAGAGCATTTTGCTAAGCAACAACATCAGGTGGTTATTGCCGACTTACAGCAGCAGGCTAATTGATGAAATTGCAGCTTCCGCCGCGTTCTTATGGTTGCGGATAAAATTGCTGCTTTTCTAAATTGATACGATTCATCGTTAACAAAAATTATTGCAATATGAGTCCATTACGGCAAAATACTAAACGATTAGTTAAATACATAAGGAAGCAGTAATGGCCTATGATTATGGCAGTGAATCTTTAGGGATCCGTAACCCTTTTAAAGTAGAAGGACTTTTTAGAGCCATTAGAGGCTTACTGGTAACTTTACTGGGCATATACCCGCTTTTACAAGTAGTAAGCTTAGTACAAGAAGATAAAACACTAGCTTGGATCTTTGCCGCTGTGGGTTTTATTTTATTAGCCGGTGGCTTGCGCGCTTTAGGTGGTGGAGTTTTTCAAATGCTGCGCTTCTTTGTTGGTCGCAGCGTCCCTACTTCGCTGGCACCTAACTTCAGTAAGTCTGAACGTGAAACGGCTAAACTTGAAAGGCCGCATTATAAAAGCATTGATTTAGAAGAAATGCTGATGGGCCGTAAAAATAAAACCTTTGTTGAACCTGATGGTTTTATTTCTCGCTTTGTTCATACTTTAGTCACTAAATTAATCTTCTTACCATACCCACTGCGAAATCTTGCCCAACGCTTTTCTGGTGCTCTTATTGCTACCTTAGTTGCATTAATTGCTTATGCCTTAACTGCTTTTGTTTGCTTAACGGGTTTAGTTGGCACAACAGGCGATATTTTATTGCCCATTTTTTCATTTGTTTTAGTAGTATATTTAATTTTAACTTGGCGTGCAGCTAGTACAGTTTATCGCCATGCTGAGCGCACTATTGAAACTCAAGGTACTTTAAAACTTGCAAAAATAATGACCTTTGCAATTTTAGCACCCGTAATCTTAGGCCTAATTATTAATTACTTATTACAACAGCGAGATATTGCTCAGTTTGTAGCAGAACTGGAACATTCTAATTTAGAAAGCTTCGCCGTACTGCCACAATTACTGTTAGTACTAGTGTTTGCAATAATTAGCGGCAGCATCATTTTTATTCTTTTAAAGCAAAGAACAGCACAAGTACAGGCGCAGACCAAAGTTGCCGAGTACCGAGCTAATTGGCAAGAAAATATTCACCCTCGGGAACTGTTTGTTAATATTGATAATATTGTTATGGCTAATCGACGCTATAAAGAGATCCCTAACCGCGTTTATCGAGAGTTAAATCCAAACTTAAACGAACAATCAGAAAGCAAAGGTAATTTTAGCGGTGAGGTAATGATTGAAACTCAACCCGAATATGCACCTTTAGCCCATACCCCGTTATTTAAGCAATTACGTATTATTGCAACCGCCCTTGGCCAAGTATTGCTATTAGTAGGGCCAATTATTTTATTCTACTTAATGTTTGAAGCTAAAGAAGTTATAACCTTAATTACTAGCTTTTCTAATAGCTTAGACAACAGCGCAGCAGCCCAGCAGCTAGCAGTACAACTGTTCAATGAAAGCCAGTTTATAATAAGCTTATTATTTAGCTGGCTAATTTGTCATAGTTTTGGCCGTTTATTACAGAACTATAGCCACACCTTTTGGGGTGAGCTTAACTTTAATTCGCTATTAGTTTATTTAAAATGTGAAGGTACTTATACCGAGAGTAAATTAACTACGGGTAAAGGTATTTACGATTCCACAGCTTCTGAAAACTATGTGATGCGCTCATCGTTAACGCCTTGGATTATTAGCTCACGTATTATGACCAGTACTTTTGCCGACAGTGGCGCTAAAAATGTTGAGCACCCAAGACATATTTTAGAGATGAAAGAAAACCCGCAAGAAATGCAGTCTATTATTGATGATATTCGTAGCTTCTTTTCTGATAGGGAAACTATAGCCAGCATTAAGAATGAACAAGACTTGGCGAACACTAATCAAATTCATCAAATTAACCAGCAATCTCGTGCTATGCCTGTCAGCCCTGACCAAGCAACCTTAGCTAGCCCACAAGCAGATGCAGAGGCTAGTGCCGCACTGCCTTTAGAGCAGCCAAAAGATCTTTAATGACTAAATAGAACTTAATAAAAACCCCAAGATAGCTTGGGGTTTTTATGAGTAGAATTGAATTTAGTTAATTATTTTATTGCCGTTGCCGAACCGTTTCAAATAAACAAATTCCAGCGGCTACCGAGACATTTAAGCTAGAAACACTGCCCAGCATGGGTATTTTGACTAAACTGTCACAGGTTTCACGCGTTAACCGCCGCATACCTTCACCTTCAGCCCCTAACACTAAAGCAATTGGCCCTTTAAGGTCTGCCTCATAAAGCAAGGTATCTGTTTCTCCAGCCGTGCCTACTATCCATAAACCTGCATCCTGTAACTGACGTAAAGTTCGTGCCAAGTTAGTCACAGTAATAAAAGGCACTGTTTCAGCGGCACCACAAGCTACCTTGCGTACTACTGAGGTTAGCTTAACAGAGCGATCTTTAGGTGAAACAACTGCATGCACCCCTGCTGCATCGGCACTGCGTAAAATAGCGCCAAGGTTATGCGGATCGGTTACACCATCTAAGACTAAGATAAAAGGCTTAGCTTGTTTAGCAATAATGTCATCTAAATCAGCTTCTGTGCCGGTACTTTGTGGCCGCGCTTTGGCGACCACGCCCTGATGTTGGCCATTAACCAGATTATCTAAGGTTTTACGATTACAAAACTGCACTGATATACCATGCTGTCGTGCTTGCTGGACAATTGGCTGCATCCGCTTATCTTCTCGCTCTTTCATTACAAACAGTTCCAGCACATCTTGTGGCGCTCGCTGTAATAAAGCAGTAACGGCATGGATACCAAATACTAAATCTGCACTCATTTAACACCTTTTACACTATATGTTTTATTATTCATGGTTAAAGCAATCAAGTGCTCTTTTTCGCTTTTTTTACTTTTTTAGCCTTAGGTTTAGCTTTAGGCTTTTTGGCTGCCGTAATATTGCGGGCACCTTTAGCTTTTGCTGGCTTAGTCCCTAACTTTTTATCCGCACTAACGCCTTTACTCTTTTTACTGGGCTTTTTTCTAACTCTATCTTGGCCCGCATCCGCTAAGACTAAATCAATTTTACGAGCTTCTAAGTTTACCGCTGCTACTTTTACCCTTAATACATCGCCCATACGGTAACTATTATTACCCTGCTTACCAATTAACGCTTGGCGCTCGGCATCATAATGATAGTAATCATTTTTTAATGACGAAATATGCACTAAGCCTTCAATATACAGCTCGGTTAAGCGAACAAATAAACCAAAGTTAGTTACCGTTGCCACTACACCAGCAAACTCGGCACCTATATGATCTTGCATATATTCACACTTCAGCCAGTCAGCTACTTCACGAGTAGCATCATCGGCTCGACGCTCTGTCATAGAGCATTGCTCACCTAAAGGGACTATTTCTTCTGCACTGTAATAGCGAGAACCTGTTACCTGTTGGCCTTGCTTAGCTAAAATAGCTTTAATACTGCGATGTAACACTAAATCAGGATAACGCCGTATTGGTGATGTAAAATGGGCATAAGCTTCAAGGGCTAAGCCAAAATGGCCTTGATTGTCACCTTGATACACAGCTTGCTTCATTGAGCGCAGCATAGTGGTTTCAATTAGCTCACGATCTGGTCGGTCACCCAGGCTGGCTAAAGCTTGGGTTAATTCTAAAGGTGAAGGTTCGGCTGATAAATTAGCCTCTATGCCAAGTTCAGCTAAAAAGCGACGAAAATTGGCAAATCGGTCGGCATCTGGCCGCTCGTGAACCCGGAACAAGGCATGAGCTTGGTGTTTTTCAATAAAACGAGCGGCTGCCACGTTGGCCATTATCATACATTCTTCAATGAGCTTATGTGACTCTACGCGATGCACTGGTACTATTTGTTCAATTTTACGGTGACTATTAAAAATAAAGCGTGTTTCTACCGTATCAAACTCTAGAGCGCCGCGTTTAGTTCGCACTTCAGCTAACTTAGTATACAACTGCTGCAAAGCAGTAATATTGCTTAGGTTTGCTGCATATTGCTGGCGAAGTTCTTCATCACCCTGAATAATTTTATGCACCCGATTATAAGTTAAGCGGGCACTAGAATTCATTACAGCTTGATAAAACTGATAACTCTCTAATTCACCACTACTATTGATATGCATATCGGCGACTAAACATAAGCGATCGACATGGGGATTTAACGAACATAAGCCATTAGATAAAGCTTCTGGCAACATAGGCACTACATGATCTGGGAAATAGACCGAGTTACCTCGCTCTAGGGCGCTAGCATCTAGAGCAGTATTAGGTTGCACATAAGCACTAACGTCGGCAATAGCCACATATAAGCGCCAGCCTCCACCCTTTTTAGTTTCAGCATAAACAGCATCATCAAAGTCACGGGCATCTTCACCGTCAATAGTAATTAAGCCTAGTTTAGTTAAATCAACTCGGCCTTGCTTTGACTGCTCTGAAACCTCTTCACCATAGACGGCTACTTGTTCAAGCACAGCATTAGAGAACTCATGGGGGATTTGATGATTACGAATGGCTACTTCAATTTCCATACCAGGCGCTAAATGCTCACCTAATACTTCAGTTATTTTACCTATAGCATTAACCCGTTTCGATGGCCGCTTTGTCACTTCAACTAAGACAACTTGACCATGTCGAGCTGCGCCTTGCTCACCATCAGGTATAACAATATCTTGGGTAATACGTGGGTCTTCAGGAACCACTACACCTAAAGCAAAGTCTTTAAAGTAGCGGCCCACTATAGGCTCAGGTCGTGCATCTAAAATTCGTACTATCCTAGCTTCGATCTTATCTTTACTTTTTATATTTTGTGCCGTAGCTAGCACTTTATCACCGGGCAAAAGCCGACGCATTTCAAACTGCGGCAAAAACCAATCTGGGCCACCTTGGTCTAGCTTTAAAAAACCAAAGCCATCACGATGCCCTAACACTGTGCCTTTTACCAAATCCATATTATCCACTAAACCGTAACGTCGGTTTCTAGTGAAAATAAGCTGGCCATCACGCTCCATAGCGCGTAACCGTTTTTTTAGTGCGAAAATAGCCTCATCATCCGCTAAACCTAACTCTTGGACTAATTCTTCAAAATAGGCAGGTTCATTACGCTTTTCAATATGTTGCAGAATAAATTCGCGACTTGGGATAGGGTTTTCATATTTTTCCTGCTCACGCGCAAGATGCGGATCATTTACCGTCATTAAGTTATCTTTGTCTTCCTAAATTATGTTAAGTGTAACAGTGATACACAATATTGCGTATCTATTGTCTGTATTCATTTAATTGGCCGTTTAGCTCTTGCTACCACGCTTGGTGGCATTTTACTGGCTAACTTGGCGAGTGTTTGTTTAATTTGATTATGCTGTGCCGGATCGGCCGTAACCGCATAATGTAACCAGCGATAGCTTTGCTCAAAATCTACTGGGCTACCTTTACCAGATATTAATAATTGCGCTAAACGCAACTGGGCTTTTAAATTACCCAAAGCTGCAGCTTCACGTAAATAAATAATAGCTTTATCGGTATCGGGTTGCACAAAACGGCCTATATGGTAATAACGGCCTACTTGCTCTAGTCCTTCAGGTAAGCCTTGGGCAGCAGACTGCAACATTAAATCCCAGCCTCGCTCAACATTACGCGGTACACAAATAGCATAGGCTAACATATCGCCAAACAAGTACTGATAAGCCGGTAACTGCATAATATCAGCTCGAGCTTCAATATCTTTGACTAACTGACAATCGTCTTTTAATACCCGCTGCAAATGACTATTAGTGCGAATTAAACCTAATAACTCATCTTGGGTATATAACTGTACCGCTTCCAGCTCTTGGCTAACAGCAAATGTAGGGACTAGGAGTAAGAAAAATAGAAAAAAAATACGCAGTTTTATCATGACAACGCCTAAATATTGCGACATTACCTGTTATCGGCCAAGCCTAGTTATTCTATAGTAACTTTATCGTTGTGATAATGTTTTTTACAAGATGCTTAACATTAACACAAGGCTAAGGCTTGTGAAATATGCTTTACCACTCAAGCAACTAACCCGCATAAAGGTACTACTGTCGTCTTATTGTTATAAACTAAAACGTTGCTTTGATTTTATTAGTAACTACATAATAAAAAACGCCACCAAATGGTAGCGTTTTTCAATATAGTATTGTATTGAGCTTTTAAGCGTCAAATGGATCTCGTAACACTATGGTTTCATTACGATCAGGGCCAGTTGAAATAATATCAATAGGCACACCCGTTAATTGCTCTAACCTAGCGATATAGTTACGAGCGGCTGCTGGTAGCTTATCTACTTGCTGTACACCATAAGTAACATCGGTCCAACCTGGCATTTCTTCATATACAGGAGTAACAATATCATAGCATTCAGCTGCTAACGGCGGCACATCACTGATGTTACCTGCAGCATCTTTATAGCCAATACAAATTTTTATACTATCCAAGCCATCTAACACATCTAGCTTAGTTAAACAAAAACCTGAAATACTATTAAGTTGAACGGCACGCTTTACAGCAACCGCATCAAACCAACCCGTACGACGCTTACGACCTGTAGTGGCACCAAACTCATGACCTTTAACACCTAAGTGTTCACCAGCTGCACAGCTTAGCTCTGTTGGGAATGGGCCTTCACCCACCCGTGTTGTATAGGCTTTAACTATACCTAAAATATAGTCTAAATGACGCGGGCCAAAACCCGTGCCTGTCGCAACACCACCCGCTGTTGTATTAGACGAGGTGACATAAGGGTAAGTACCGTGATCAATATCTAATAGGGTGCCTTGAGCACCTTCAAACATGATCTTTTTACCCGCTAAACGTGCACGATCCAGTAAGTCAGTGACATCAACAATCAGTGGCTTTAAAATATCCGCGATTGCTAAAGCATCATCTAAGGTTTTTTGGTAATCAACAGCCGGCACTTTATAAAACTGAGTTAAAGTGAAGTTATGTAACTCCATTACTTCTTTCAGTTTTTTAGCAAATCGCTCTGGATTAAATAAGTCACCAACGCGTAGACCACGACGGGCAACTTTATCTTCATAGGCTGGGCCTATGCCGCGACCGGTTGTACCTATTGGCTTATCACCACGTGCTAGTTCTCGTGCTTTATCTAGCTCAACATGAAATGGCAGGATCAAAGGACACGCTTCGCTAAGTAGTAAACGTTCTTTAACTGGAACGCCACGCTGTTCTAGCATGGTCATTTCTTTTAAGAACGCCTCTGGCGACAGCACAACACCATTTCCTATTACGCATTTTACATTTGCACGCAAAATACCTGATGGGATCAAATGCAATACAGTTTTTTCACCGTCTATCACTAGAGTATGCCCCGCATTGTGCCCGCCTTGATAGCGCACCACATAGCTAGCTTTCTCTGTTAGTAAGTCAACGATTTTACCTTTTCCTTCGTCACCCCATTGGGTGCCGAGCACTACAACGTTTTTGGCCATGGTTCCTACATCATGGAAAAAATTAGGTGAGAATTCTACCAAATCGTTTCCTAAGTTTCAGCCATCCCGACGAAAAAAAACCGTATATTTAATAACGTATTGATAAACAACAACATTTAATCATTTTGATTTAAGCAACTTAAATCGTAATCAGCACTATTATGGTAAAGTCCAAAGCCAAACCGTAACCGTTCGCCGCGATAATCTGTTTCAATACCCGCTCGCTTTAACTGGCTGGCTAGCTCTGCTGCTTCAGCGGTACTGTTTAAAATAAAGGTAAAAAAATGACCATGATGGTTTAAATCATGCTGTAATAAGTTGGTTCTATTGAGTTTTTCATGAGCTAGAGCATCGAGCTTAGCTAAAAATACTTGCTGCAGCTCTTGAACATATTTATGGCTACGGCCCACACTAATACCTTGTTGTTTAAAAAAACGTAACACGGCATTTAAACGATATAGGCCGCTAAAATCCATAGTTGAACCCGCAAAGCGAAAACCATCTTCACTGTACAAAGCTGCTGCTGACCTTTCAGCAGTTAAAGTTCCAAACTCTGCAAACCAACCGGTATACATAGGTCTATGCTCGCTGCTTAACGGTACCGCCATAAAGCAGCATCCTTCGCCGCCTTGAGCATACTTATAGCTGCCGGCAACATAAAATATCCGCTCGGCAATACTAGACAAATCTGTTGGTAACGCCATAAAGCCATGATAGCCATCAATAACAATCATAGCCTGAGTTTGCGCTGCTAATTGCTGGACAAATTTGCCTAGATCCGCAATAGCATAGCCAGAATTAAAAAACACCTGACTAACAAAAATCATATCGTACTGCTCTGCCGCTGCGGCTTGGATAAACCTTTGCTCAAAACTAGCAAAAGGCTCTGTTTCAATGCTGTCTACTTGCACATTGTCGTATTCAGCTAAACGCTTAACTTGACGGCTAAAGCTATAAAACTCACTATCAGAACTTAAAATTTTAAGCGACTGACGTAGATCAAAACAACTGATTAAACGCATCACTAATTCATGAGTATTAGGCGCAAATACCAATTGCTCAGGTTGGGGCAGTTGCAGAATGTCAGCAATTAACTGTTGGGTTTCGGGTAGTTTCTCGCTAAAAATATAGCGCCATTTATCATCAACCAAGCGGGCGCTGTCATCCCAATACTCTAACATGGCATCACGGGTTATATCTGGCCAATAATGATGTGAATGACAGGCAAAGTGCTGCTTGCCTTGGTTTGCGCTTAAAAAACGTTGATAGAATTGTTTATACATGCTGCCACCCTTATTTTGCTATAAAAAAGGCCCTTTCGGGCCTTTTTTAGATAAGATTTGTTATTAGTTTTGTACCTTGTCTGACTTCATATATTTAAAGAAATCATTATCTGGCTGCACAACTAATATATCATCTTTACTATTAAAGCTATTACGGTAGGCTTCCATACTCCGAACAAAAGAGAAAAACTCTGCGTTCTTGTTGTAAGCATCAGCATAGACTTTTGCAGCTAATGCATCACCATCACCGCGAACAGTACGCGAGTTACGCTCGGCATCAGCTACCATAACAGTTACTCTAGCATCTACATCAGCTTTAATAACTTCCGCCTTCTCACGACCTTTAGAGCGATGCTCACGAGCCACAGCATGACGCTCTGCTTCCATTCGAGCAAAGATAGAGCTGCTGACTTCGTCGGGTAGGTTTATTTGCTTAACTCGCACGTCAACCACACCTATACCTAGCTCTTTAGCTGCTTCGCCGGCTTGCTGCAGTGCCCGCTCCATTAGCTCGGTACGCTCACCTGAAACTATCTCTTGGATAGTGCGAGTACCAAACTCGGTGCGCAAACCGTTATTAATATACTGCTTTAATAAAACCTCAGCTTGAGCAGTATTACCACCTGTAGATAAAAAGTAAGCAGCAAAATCTTTAATTCGCCACTTAACATAACTATCCACTAATAAGTCTTTTTTCTCAGCTGTTACAAAACGATCGGCTGCATCGTCTAAAGTTTGGATCCGCGCATCAAGTTTACGCACTGATTCGATAAATGGAATTTTCAAGTGCAAGCCTGGCTCATACACAACCACTTGCTGATCTGCATCACGTTGAATTTTACCAAACTGTATAACTATACCGCGCTGGCCTTCTGGTACTACAAACAGAGCAGAAATTAATATAAAAGCTGCTACCGCAATTATGGCTACTAATAAGTTTTTCATCATTTACCCCCGGCCACTACTGCGTGTTGATGTACTGCGTATCGGATCTCTACGATCTTGTGCTGCTTGGCTATCTGAGCGACTACGTGCTGGTATTACTGGCATACCACTAGCAGAGCCAGTATCTCTAGTTGTAGAAGATGATGAATTAATCATTTTATCAAGCGGTAAGTACATAATGTTATTACCATTTTTAACATCAACCATAACTTTAGACGTATTACTATAAACATATTCCATTGTTTCTATATACATACGATCACGCGTTACTTTTGGTGCCGCTATATACTCTGGCAATAGTTTTTCAAAGCGAGCAACTTCACCTTGTGCTTTTAACACAATTTGTTGTTTATAAGCGTCAGCTTCTTGCATGATACGGTTAACTTGACCACGGGCACGAGGCTCTATTTCAAGGGCATAGGCTTCTGCTTCTTTAATAAAGCGTTCTTGGTCTTCTTGGGCTTTTATCGCATCATCAAAGGCATCTCGTACTTCTTCTGGCGGCCTTGCATCACGGAAGTTAACATCAACTATGGCTAAACCTAATTTATAAGGTTCAATGATAGATTCCAGTTCTTGGCGTGTATCTTGTCTAACCACTTCACGGCCACGGGTTAATACATCATCCATTATTGAATGACCTATTACGTAACGTAATGCTGCATCTGTCGCTTCATGTAAACTGCGATCAGCATCCACTACCGAGAACTTGTAGTCCCGTGCATTATATACCCGATATTGAACTTCAAATGTAACCCGAACTAAATTTTGATCTTGAGTTAACATAAAGCCATCAGTACGTAATGAACGCACGCTGGTAATATCAACTGGGATAATTTGGTCAATGAAGGTTGGCTTCCAATGGATACCTGGCTCAACTTCACTATTGTACTGACCAAAACGCAACACTACCCCGCGCTCTGATTCTTTAATGGTATAAAAACCACTTAGCGCCCAAACTATCGCAGCTACTACTACAATTAAAAGTAAGGCCGCATATGCGCCGCCTGAGTTATTATTAGACGACTTACCGCCGCCAAAGATCCCGCCAAACTTTTTACCAAAGTTGCGAAACACTTCATCTAAATCTGGTGGGCCCTGGTCACGACCGCCTTGTTTCCAAGGATCGTTTTTTTTACCATTGTTACCCGGCTCATTCCAAGCCATGCTGTACTCCGTTAAAAGTTACTTGTTGAGGGTTAATGTATCAAATATCTGCGGTGTTGACGACATAGTTTTCTAATTCACCATTACTTTGCTTTAACCAACGCTGCCAAACTGCCTCAGCAATACTGAGAGTTAAATGACAATTACCGTCATCATCAAAGTATTCATCTTCAATACAATGCTGCTCATGGCAACGGGCACGCCATACTGCTTGCTCAGGTGGTAGCGCCAATTTTAGATATAAATGCTTTTGCGATAAAAGCTGTGCTATAGCTTTAATTAGCAGGTCTATGCCCTGTCCTGTGTTGGCAGAAACATAAACTGCTACAGGTAAATCATATTCGTTATATTCTATTCTTGGCGCCTGGTCTAACAGATCAATTTTATTATACACTGTTAACTGTACAATTTGGTCTGCAGCTATTTCTTCTAATACGGCAGCAACTTGCTGCATATTATCTGTTTTACGCGGATCTGCCGCATCAACAACATGTAATTGTAAATCGGCTTCTCGGGTTTCTTGCAAGGTAGATTTAAACGCAGCAACTAAGTTATGCGGTAAATGGCGAATAAAACCAACCGTATCAGCTAGCACTACTTTGCCAACTAGAGGTAAATTTAATTGCCGTAATGTAGGGTCAAGGGTAGCAAATAATTTATCAGCAGCATAGACATCAGAATCGGTCATACGATTAAATAAACTAGATTTGCCAGCATTAGTGTAGCCCACTAATGAGATAACCGGTGTTGCCGCTTTTTGTCTTGCTCGCCGACTTTGTTCACGCTGCACTGTTAGCTTTTCTAATCTAGCTTGTAACGCTTTAACTCGTGCCCGCAATAAACGGCGATCTGTTTCTAGCTGCGCTTCACCTGGCCCGCGCATACCAATACCACCTTTTTGCCTATCTAAACCATCCCAGCCTCGAACTAATCGCGATGCTAAATGTTGCAGTTGTGCTAATTCGACTTGCAATTTACCTTCGTAAGTACGAGCACGCTGAGCAAAAATATCTAAAATAAGGGTGGTACGATCTATTACTCGGGTTTGGCATAACCGCTCTAGATTTCGGGTTTGGGCTGGCGTTAAGGCATGATTAAAAATCACAAGATTAGCTTGTGCTTGTTCAATCAAACCGGCAATTTCAGCCGCCTTACCTGTACCGACAAAATACTTAGTGTCGGGGGCACTACGATTAAGGCTAATCGTCTGTAATGCCTGAACTCCAGCAGATGAAACCAATAGCTGTAACTCTGTTAAATCTTCACTATTATGCTGCTGTGGAAAATTCACATGAACAAGTATTGCTTGTTCAAGACTTAAGTTTATTTCAGACAAGCGAACAACCTCCAGCGATTATTCTACATCCTCTTGGTCATCTTGTGTTGCACTGTGATGCATACTGGTATTTACCGCTCGTGCTGGTACTACAGTAGAAATGGCATGTTTATAGACCATCTGGCTCACAGTGTTTTTTAACAAAATAACGAATTGATCAAATGATTCTATTTGACCTTGCAATTTAATTCCATTCACTAAATAAATTGAAACTGGGATCCGCTCCCGTCTTAAGGTATTTAAAAATGGATCTTGTAGTGATTGGCCCTTTGCCATGTGCCGCTTTCCTTTTGTTATTAGTATGTCTTATATTGGTCTAGGTTTTTGTATTTCAAGCTGTATTAATTAATTAAGTTAATAAATTACTGTAAAGTTTAGCTTAGTGTCGATAACACTGCTTGAATATTTTTAGCAAGATCTTGCTCGCTATCTAAACGCTGTAAATTTGGCCAACTTCTTAACCAGGTTAACTGCCGTTTAGCTAATTGCCTAGTAGCTGCAATAGCACGCTCTTTCATTTCACTTTCGCTGCAATCGCCACTTAAATACTGCCACATTTGTCGATACCCCACGCAACGCATAGAGGGCAAGTCAAGATGCAAATCTGCTCTTTGCATTAACTTAGTAACCTCTGCGGCAAAACCATCAGCTAACATTTTCTCAAACCTTATTGCTATACGCTGATGTAATAACGCTCGATCACTTGGCGCTATAGCAAATTGGTGTACAGAAAAAGGTAAAGGTTCACCTTTTATTGCAGTTAATTCTGTCATGGTACTACCGGTAAGACGAAATACCTCAAGTGCACGGTTAATTCGTTGTGGATCATTAGCATGAATACGTGCTGCTGCAACTGGATCAACTATCGCTAATTCAGCATGTAAGTGTTGCCAACCTTTCTCTGCTGCCTCTTGCTCTAGTTGCAACCTTATAGCGGCATCAGCTTCAGGTAAGGGAGAAATTCCTTCTAGTAAGGCTTTAAAATACAACATAGTACCACCAACTAATAACGGAATATTACCACGCTGTTGGATCTCGGTAATTAGCTGTAACGCATCATGACGGAAATCTGCGGCAGAATAACTTTGCACAGGGTCTAAAATATCAATTAAAAAGTGCGGCGCTTGGCTTAACTCTAATGTGGTTGGTTTGGCTGTGCCAATATCCATACCACGGTATATTAAAGCGCTATCAACACTAATTAACTCCACCGGTAATTGTTGGCACAATGCAGAGGCTAAAGCAGTTTTACCCGATGCGGTTGGGCCCATCAAAAAGATGACGCTATTTTTAGCTAAACTAGAATTTATAGTCATGTATTCTGCTTCGATAACAGCTTTATGCTGTCTTGTAGTTGTAAAGGTACAGCATGCCATAGTTCAGGCTTATTAAGCTGTATCGAAAAATTTTCTAACAATACTTTGGCATCCAACCAATCGCCATCTAGCAACATAAACAACAAGTTATAACCAAGGCTATTATTGCTTTTACTTTGACTATCGGTCGCAGATAATCTTTCATCTTCAGCCAACTGCTGCAAAATCTCAGGAAACCATTGATTGATATTAGTATGCCTTAGCCATACTGGCACCGCTTTAATAATTAATAATTTGTCAGTTATGACGCTATCAAAACCATATTGCTTAATGGCAGTAGCATTTGTAGTCAAAATAGCAATTTGCTCATCAGTAATATTAAAACGTAATGGCAATAACAGATTAGCTGTTTTAGCCTGAGTTAAGCCATGGTTATCAATCAAAGTTATTAGCAAGTCTATCAGCATAATCTGTCCTTGATGCTGACGTATCCAATAGCGGTTATCTGCTATCAGTTCTGCAGTCATTGTGGATAAGCTTGCTGCAGCTGTTTCTGCTGTTGAGGATAAATAATGATGCTGTTGCTGTAACTGAGCTATGCCTGGTTTTGCTTTAGCATAAGTAGGCATAGCATATGAATAAGAACGGCTGGCTCTAGTTTGTGGTTGAGCCTCATTAGCTTCTGTAAGCCTAGTCTCGCTAGCTGAATAACTTGGCTGCATTTGTGCTGCAGTTGCTTTATCCCTTTGTGGCCAACTGGTGATAGATTGTTGCTCTGGTTCTAATTGCCTAAGTGCATCAGCTAAAGCTGAAACTACAAAATCATGAATTAACCGTGATTGATGAAAACGAACTTCATGCTTTGCTGGATGGACGTTAACATCAACTTGACGTGGATCTATTTCTAAATACAACACAAAAGCCGGCACTTTATCATCACTTAAACGCTCACCATAAGCTTGCCTAATAGCATGGTTAAGCAATTTATCCCGCATCATCCGGCCATTAACATAACTATATTGACAGTTTAATTGTGGCTGACAGGCATCTGGGTGCAAAATCCAGCCCCACAGCTTGATGCCTTGATAGCTATTTTCAATTTCTGCAGCATGTTCAGCAAAGGCCTTACTACATAAAGCGGCTACTCTTTGTTGCCTTTGTTCTGCTGTTAGCGCAGGTTTTAATTGCCTAATACGTTGACCATTATGAGTTAATAACCAACTAACATCGTATCGACTTAAGGCTAAACGTTTAATTAGCTCATCAATATGGCCAAATTCTGTTTTATCAGTCCGTAAGAATTTACGCCTAGCTGGCGTATTAAAAAATAAATCTACTACTTCTATGCTGGTACCAACTGGATGCGCTGCTGGACGAATATCTACCTGCATATCCCGACCGGCTGCACTAGCTTGCCAAGCAGCCGTTTGTTGCTCGGTACGTGAAGTTAAGGTTAGACGTGATACAGAGCTAATACTCGCTAAGGCCTCACCACGAAAACCTAAGCTGCTAATGGCTTCTAAATCATCTAAGTTAGTAATTTTACTAGTGGCATGGCGACTAAGTGCTAACACTAAATCGTGCTCTGCAATACCACTGCCGTTATCACGCACTCGGATTAACTTACTGCCACCTTTTTCAATATCAATTTCAATATGTAAAGCGCCAGCATCAAGACTGTTTTCCACCAACTCTTTAACAACAGAAGCCGGCCGCTCCACTACCTCACCGGCAGCAATCTGATTAGCCAGCTGCGGTGATAAGATTTGGATAGACATGATTATGGGATCCGTAACACCTGGCCAACATGAATATTATCACTACTTAGCTGATTATATTGACGCAAATCAGCCACTGACACTTTGTAGCGTTGTGCTAGCACAGACAAAGACTCTCCAACGCTAACTTTATGCTCTTTAGCCCTATAGAGGGCATATTTTGAATCTGCCGGAGGTGATTGTCTAAAGTAACTATTTACAGCATTAAACATTGCTTTAGCTAGTTTAGATTGATGTGAAGATGAGCGCAGAAGCTTTTCTTCTTGCGGATTAGAGATAAAACCCACTTCAACTAAAATTGAAGGAATATCTGTCGCCTTTAACACCCCTAAACTGGCTTTTTGTGGTTTAGACTGATGCAAGTGCGCCACTTTACCTAACTCTGCTAATACATGATCAGCTACTTGGTGCGCGGTAGTCATAGAATGATGCATCGATAAATCTAATACCGTTTGCGCTAAATAACGCTCATTGGCTGAATCTTTTATAATTTCAGCTACCCCACCTAATAATTCTGAATGACGCTCGGTTTGCTCTAACATACGGCCCACTTCAGTAGTAGCGCGCTTTTGCGATAATACCCAGACTGAGGCTCCTCGTGGCTGGGCAGAAGTAAAGGCATCAGCATGAACTGAAATCAATAAATCTGCTTTTTGGCTTCGAGCTATTTCAGTACGCCTATTAACATGAACATAATAATCATTGGTTCGCACTAGCATAGCCTGCATGCCGTCTTGTTGATTGATAAGTGTTAATAACCGCTGTGCTATGGGCAAGGTAATATTTTTTTCATAAAAACCACTAGGTCCTATAGAGCCCGGATCTTCACCACCATGCCCTGCGTCAATGGCAATAATAATATCGCGAGCAGCGCGGATTGCTGGCGGTGGCACAAACTCAGCGGCTAGGCTATCAGGCAAATCTACCACTAAGCGATGGCCATAAGGCGCTGTGGGAGGCAAAGTAAACACATTGGCCTTACTCGCTTTTGTCAAGTCAAGCACAACACGCATGCTATTGTTATCACCACTACTACGAATAGCTTTAATTAAAGCAGAATCACCTACTATGTTTGGTAATTGGCTACCGCCGCTAGTATTAGTTAAATCTATAACTAAACGATCGGGATTATCTAAACTAAAGCTTTTGTGATCGGCTGGCTCTTTTAAATCAAACACTACCCTAGTGCTATCAGGGGATGGCCAGATACGAATACCTTGCACTTGATTAGCTGCAAATAGTGGTAAGGCCAACCAAGCTAAGCATAAAATAAACAATTTGCATAAGATGTTATTATTTTTCATTATCATTTAGCGCATTTATTATAGTCTGTCCGGCTGAAGTGGCCGCTCGTATTTCTACACGACGCTGTTGATCTACATAAATTAAGTGTATGTCGAGATCAGGCGCAGGTAAACAGTCATGACCTCGCTCTGGCCATTCAATTAAACATAAGCTATCGGAACGAAAATAATCACGTATCCCCATAAACTCTAACTCTTCTGCATCGTTAAGCCTATATAAGTCAAAGTGATATATTGCTAACCCAGCTAACTGATATGGCTCTACTAAAGTATAGGTAGGGCTTTTAACATTGCCATTATGCCCTAAAGCTTGCAGCACACCTCGACTAAAAGTCGTTTTACCTGCACCAAGAGTCCCTTGTAAAAATAGTGTTTGGCCACCACGCACATACTGGGCAATCTTAGCTGCTAATTGTAGTGTTGCTGCTTCATCTTTTAGCTCTGCGTAAAATATTGCCACAATTTATACTCTCTGTTTAGGCTAACAAGCCAACTATATTAACAAATTAACGCCAAAGGTAACCAGTTAAACTACAAGCTATCTCAGAATATCATGATTAGGCTCAATTTAATCTCGGCTAGTTGTTATGTTAACATTTATGCTAAATTACGCAGGTGTTTCTCATCGGCAGCGCTTATGGACATTGATTATCAACATTTAGCCCAACAAATTAAACAATGGGCCAAAGAATTAGGTTTTGCCGAGCTCGGCATTACTGACGTTGACCTAGCAGATGCAGAGCCGCATTTACAGCGTTGGTTAGACGCAGGTTTTCATGGCGAAATGGATTATATGGCTAGCCATGGCATGATGCGAGCGCGCCCTGCTGAGTTGCTTCCTGGTACCTTAAGAGTATTAAGTGTCCGCTTAAACTACTTACCAACTGCAGCGGCTTTTGCCACTAACTTAGCCGACCCTAACCTAGCTTATATCAGTCGCTATGCCTTAGGTCGTGATTATCATAAGTTAATGCGTAATAGGCTTAAGCAATTAGGTGAGAAAATTAAACAGCAGGTGAGCGCCCTGGGCTTTAGACCTTTTGTTGATTCTGCCCCTATATTAGAGCGCCCTTTAGCCCAAAAAGCTGGATTAGGCTGGGTGGGTAAACATAGCTTACTGCTAAACTCAGAGCAAGGCTCATGGTTTTTTCTAGGCGAATTACTAGTTGATATTCCACTACCTATTGATCAACCACATCAAGGTGACTGCGGTAGCTGCGTAGCCTGCATCACCAGCTGTCCAACCGGTGCTATTGTTGCCCCTTATATTGTAGATGCACGGCGCTGTATTTCTTATTTAACTATTGAGCTAAAAGATGCGATCCCAGAAGAATTTCGCAGCTTGCTAGGTAATAGAATTTATGGCTGCGATGACTGCCAGCTAGTTTGCCCTGAAAACCGCCAAGCCCCGCTTAGTCAAGAAAATGACTTTCAACGCCGCAAACAATGGCAAGATCAATCCTTGCTCGCCTTATTTGCTTGGTCAGAACAAGAGTTTTTAAATAATACTGAAGGCAGTGCTATAAGACGAATTGGCTTTCAGCGCTGGCAACGTAACATTGCGGTTGCCTTAGGCAATGCCCCCTATAGCGAAGCTGTTATAGCCGCTTTACAACAGCAGCTAACAAATGCAAGCGCTTTAGTAGCTGAACATATTCAATGGGCGTTACAGCAGCAAAAACAAAAAGGTTGGCAACAACAATCTATACTACCGCGGCAAACAGCTCGCTTAGTCCGTATTATTGAAAAAGGCCTGCCTAGAGACGCTTAAATTAAGTCGTGCTTCTCTTTGCTGCTTACGCATTTTTGCTAGCACTAAAATTTGTTGTTGCTGGTCACTCGCCGCTGCCCAGCCGGTTATTTCTGACAATATCCTGCCACAGCCAAGGCAACAATCCTGCTGATCTAAGCAACAGTTTCTAACACAGGGTGACTTTAACATAATAGGCCTATTTCTAACTTAACCAGTACAGCCCTAAAACTGCGGTGCTAGCTAATCTTGTTGAACCTATAGTAAGCATAGAACAGGAACTTATATATAAAAATAACAGACACAAAAAAGCCGCTATAAAAGCGGCTTTTTTGTTAATTTGGAGCGAGTAACGAGATTCGAACTCGTGACCTCGACCTTGGCAAGGTAGCGCTCTACCAACTGAGCTATACTCGCATCGACCAACAATCTTTCGTGGTGATGGCGCGCATTTTACAAAATCGGCTTACTATTGCAAGTACTTTTTACGATATTTTGAAAAAATTATGCTGATAGACTACTAATTCAGCAATTGACTCTCGAATATCATCCAAAGCTAAGTGTGTGCCCGATTTTTTAACTAAAGTAGCGACTTCAGGGTTCCAACGTTTTGCTAACTCTTTAACGGTACTAACATCAATATTACGGTAATGAAAAAAAGCCTCTAAACTGGGCGCGTATTCCGCTAAAAAGCGTCTATCTTGACCAATACTATTGCCACACATTGGCGACTTACCTGCAGCACTATAGCCTTGTAAAAAAGCTATAGTTTGTTTTTCAGCTTCAGCTAAACTTACAGTGCTGGCACGACAGCGTGCTGTTAAACCACTTTTACCATGCTGCTCTACACACCAAGGGTCCATATTATCTAAAACGTCATCTGGTTGCTTAATGGCAAATACTGGGCCTTCTGCCAAAATATTTAATTGGCTGTCCGTAACAATAGTCGCAATTTCTAAAATCACATCAGTTTTAGGCTCTAATCCGGTCATTTCTAAATCTAACCAAATTAAATTATTATCATTTACATTCATTAGTTGCCCCTATCATCGTTGTCTCTTTGTTCATTCGCAGAATACAGGTATCATACACGGCTAAAGCTAAAGATTGATAGCCAACTTTAGCTTTACAATGCAAACCCTAGTTAATAAAGCAGTGATTAAAACAGTGACTAAAAATAAGTGACAAAGAAAAAACATTTAACCCAACGCCAAAAACAGCGTATTTCTGATAACGCTGAAAAACGGCTACGCCAACATAAAAATAAGCAACTAGAGAGTGTTGATGATGACGCTTTTGCCGGTGCAGAAACCGGCTTAATATTAAGCCGGTTTGGCCAACATGCTGATGTTGAAGCTAGCGATGGCCAAGTCGTACGCTGTAATATGCGCCGGTCTATCGCTTCATTAGTAACCGGCGATAAGGTGATTTGGCGGCGAGCCTTACAACCTACTGGCGGTATTGATGGTGTTATAGATGCCGTTGAATCAAGAAGTTCGGTATTATTGCGGCCTGACTTTTATGATGGCTTAAAACCTGTTGCGGCTAATATTGATTTAATGATTATTGTCTCTGCCATTTTGCCCACTCTATCACTTAATATTATTGATCGCTATTTAGTCGCAGCCGAAATCACGGGCATTAAACCACTATTAGTCATTAATAAAATAGACTTATTAACAACTGATGAACAAGCAGCCATTGCACGTAAATTGGCGATATACCAAAA
This sequence comes from Rheinheimera sp. MMS21-TC3, assembly GCF_032229285.1. Taxonomy (NCBI): domain Bacteria; kingdom Pseudomonadati; phylum Pseudomonadota; class Gammaproteobacteria; order Chromatiales; family Chromatiaceae; genus Rheinheimera; species Rheinheimera sp. MMS21-TC3. The sequence continues at coordinate 819,108 of NZ_CP135084.1, read as the reverse complement.
CCTAGGTTATCCATATTTACTGGTAAGCGCTAAAACTAACCAAGGCATGACTGAACTATTAGCTTATATTCAAAGTGGTACTAGCATCTTTGTCGGTCAATCAGGTGTGGGTAAATCTTCTTTAATGAACACCTTAATGCCAGGTTTAGATGTACAAACCCAAGATGTATCAACTAATTCTGGCCTAGGTCAGCATACAACCACCGTATCGCGCTTATATCATCTAGCAGATGGTGGTAACTTAATAGATTCGCCTGGTATTCGTGAATTTGCTTTATGGCATTTAACAGCCGAAGAAGTCACTCGCGGCTTTAATGAATTTATTCCTTGGCTAGGTCGTTGTAAGTTTCGTGACTGTAAACATATTAGCGATCCTGGCTGTGCAATTCAGCATGCTGTTGAAATTGGCCAGATCAGCGCAGAACGTTATGATAGTTACTTAAAAATTCTGGTCAGCATGGCCCAAGACAAACCTAATCATTTTTAACTTTTATTGAGTGTCATATGGATAACTTGAAAATATCTTTGCAATATTTGCTGCCTAAGCATTTAGTATCACGGTTAATCGGCAAACTTGCTGCTGCAAAACTAGGCTGGTTTAGCCACTTTTTAATCAATCGCTTTATTAGTGCTTATAAGATTAATATGCAAGAGGCCAAGTTTGAACATGCGAAAGATTATGCCAGTTTTAACGAGTTTTTTACTCGGCCATTAAAAGAAGGCATTAGACCTCTAGCGACAGATGAAGATGTTATTGCCCACCCTGTAGATGGCTGCATCAGCCAACTGGGGCCTATAGTTGATGGCCAGTTGGTACAAGCTAAAAATCATAACTATTCATTACAAAACTTACTTGGTGGCGATATTCATGAGGCGCTACCTTTTATGGGCGGTGATTTTGCCACTATTTACTTAGCACCTAAAGACTATCACCGCATTCATATGCCCGTTGCCGGCACTTTACGGCAAATGATTTATGTTCCAGGCGAACTATTTTCAGTTAACCCTTTAACAGCAGCTAATGTGCCTGGTTTATTTGCCCGTAACGAGCGCGTAGTCACTATCTTTGATACCGTTCTTGGCCCTATGGCACTAGTGTTAGTTGGCGCCACTATCGTCGCTAGTATAGAAACCGTTTGGGCCGGTACAGTCACGCCACCAGCGGGTAAACATATTTTCCGTTGGTCTTATCCTGCTCATGGTAAAACTGCTATCAAGCTTGAAAAAGGCCAAGAAATGGGCCGCTTTAAGCTAGGCTCTACTGTAGTACTAGCCTTTGCTGCCAATGCATTACAATTTTTACCAGAACTAGAGCCAGGCAGTGTAACTCGCATGGGCGCACCTTTTGCTACACGATACCAACAAGATGCAGACTAATACTAAACTAGAAATAATAGCTCACCGCGGCGCTAGCGGTGAGTTTCCTGAAAACACTTTATTAGCTTTAGAGCAAGCTATAAAGCAGGCAGCTGACGCTATAGAAATTGATGTCTTTGCTGTTGACGGCCAATTAATTGTTATTCATGACCATCATCTAGAGCGCACTACTAATGGTAAAGGCAGTATTTATCAGTATAGCTTAGCCCAATTACAACAGTTCGATGCCGGCCTTGGTCAAACCATCCCAACACTATGGCAAGTATTGCAACTACTGCAGTCAAGTTCACTGTGGCTAAATATTGAATTAAAAGGTGCCGACACTGTTAGACCTTTAATTGAGTTGTTAACTCGTGCTGAGCAAGAGTTACAGTTTGATTGTAACCGCTTACTTATCTCATCTTTTAACCATCATCTGTTAACAGAGCTAGCCCTTAAACGGCCAAATATCAAGCTAGCAGCTTTAACAGCAAGCTTGCCAAAGCACTATGCTGCTTTTGCTAGTGCCCTAAATGCCTATGCTGTAAACTGTGATGTTAACTTTATTAACCAAGCTTTTGTCGATGATGCTAAAAAGCGTAATTTGAAAGTTTATGTTTATACTGTTGATCAAGCAGATGATATAGCGCAAATGGCTCAGTATGGGGTGGACGGTATTTTTACTAATTATCCGGCAAAAAGTCGCACTTTAAGCTCAAAGTAAGCCTAAAGTATTGCAATAAACAAGCACTAGTGTTCGTCTTCACAGCTAGTGCACTGACTACACAAACGCATATTCATTAAATGAGCCAATACCACTAAAGAGGCACCTATAATTAAAATAACGTGTTCATGCTCTGTGCCCCACGCATCTTTTTGCCAATAAATAAAACCACCCAAAAAAAGTGAGTAAAATGGGTACAACTTGCGATGGTAACGATGAAAGCCGATAAATAGCGTAATAAAACCTAATACCATAGTCGTTAATAGAACGATACGTTCAAAAGCATGATTATGCATTGCACTTAAACCAAACAAAGGTAATACCGGCAATAACACAGGCAACATAATGCAATGGATGGCACATAACGACGTTATAGTGATACCGACCTTATCAAATATACTTCTAAAACTAGCTAACACTGTGATAATTCTCACACTAAAATTGATGAAACGATATAATATAACAAATCAATTAGGATAGGAATGCTACAACGAAAATAAATTAATCCTACGCTATGCCAGCAGCGAATCACTGAAGAGTGTGGCATAATAATACAAATTTAATTGTTAGCAATCGTTTTATAGGCAGTAGTTATGGATAAGTTATTAGATCAACTCGATGGCAACTTAAAAGAGCTCTATCGTAAAGCGGTAGACGCTGACGCCATGCTTGAGCAATTAAGCCAACAAGGGCATGCAAAACATCAGCGTATCTTTGTTGATAACAGCACTTTTCAAAGCACCAGCAATCGCTTTATGCCCTATCTTACCGAAACAGCAGAGCAAGTTGCCGCTATGCGCTTAAGCCAGCAATTTAATACTGCTACCTTAGAGCGTGTTGTAAAGCAATTGCAACTATTACATAAAACCTTAGCCGATTTCCGCCAAGCGGTTAAGGCGAGTTAACAGCCTTTATTGCTAGTACTGTTGCTTATTAATTAGAACTAACTTTTGCTGCTGCAGATTGTGCGGCGGCAACCTTTGGTAGCACATTTCGTTCAAACCATTGCTCTAGCATCTGCTGTTCATAATAAAACTCTTTATTAATCTGAGGGCTGTGAATTGTTTGCATAAACCCCAGATCGCGTAACTGTTCATCTTGATTAATAATTTGCTCACCATACTTATCTTGAAGAATATGGTGAAACTTTATTGCCGGTGAATAGAGCTCTTTCACTATTCTTATACCTTGGCCCGATCTGCCAGCAAAAGGATCAATATCACCTGCTAAATCTAAGTCATTAACAGTGACTGTCCAGCTATAACCTTCTGGCAACTTGTTTGCTAAATCAGCAAAGAGGCCATCAAAGTGTTTTAATACTCGTTCCCGATAAGCCTTGTGAGATTCATTCGCAGGCTTAATATCAGTAAATTTTTCTGGTTGATGCCAATTTACTTCTACTTCAGCTGCAAAAGCACTGCTGCCAATACAGGCTAAACTAGCCAGACTACAGACTAACGCAAATTTACGCATACTTTATCTCCTGGTCTAAGTTAGTTTAAACTTAACTATTTAAACTTAATTATAGCCACTCCATTAGGGAGCGACTAAGTTACTATAACGCTATTGTAGATTATATAATGCAATAAATTGTTTAAATTTGTAGCAAGTCTACTTTATCCCTGCTTTACCCTTGCTGCACTGCCTTGCCTTTACTGCCGCAGCCATTGGCTATGTAAATTAACCTTTGCCTCTTGCAACAAGTTGTAAATAGGGCAACGCCGAGAAACGGTATCTTGCAACTCTTGTAACCTCTCTGCAGATTCTTCTGTTTGTATCGTTACAGTAAAGTGCAAACTTTGAAAATGCGTGGACACCTCTGGCTGACCTAATAATCCTCGTAGATCAATTACTCCTTTAGTAGCAAAAGATAACGCTGTAAATTGAAAACTCAATTCTTTTGCTATTAGTGGAATCATAACGCCTTTACAACCATTAAGCGAAGCAACTAAATATTCTAAAGGATTTGGGCCTTGATTCGCGCCACCTAAAATAGCAGGTTCATCCATGATCACCGGTTTAAAATCACGAATTTGGCTATGGGTTTGTACGCCTGATTGCCATTCACTGTGGGCAGCAACTTCTAATATATAAGAGCTCATAAGGTTTCCTTTATTATGTGTAGGTTAATTATTGTCAATGAGCTCATACTAAAACAACCAATTAAATATAGCCATTTAGACGGCTAAATAAATAATTATAACTTATATCCGCTCCGTTTATAGACCCCTTTAAAAACAAAAGCCCCAGAAATAAATTTCTGGGGCTTTTGTTTTACTCTTGATAAAGCCTTATAACTTTATGTCGACATATTACATCATGCCGCCCATTCCGCCCATGCCGCCCATATCAGGCATTGCTGGTGCTGATTCTGGGGCTGGTTTATCAGTGATCATAGCTTCTGTTGTGATCATTAATGAGCCTATAGAAGCTGCAAACTGTAATGCTGAACGCGTTACTTTAGTTGGATCTAAAATACCCATTTCTAACATATCGCCGTAGACATCAGTTGCTGCGTTGTAACCGTAGTTACCTTTGCCTTCTTTAACCTTATTGATAACGACAGAGCCTTCTTCGCCTGCGTTTTCAACAATTTGACGCAGTGGTGATTCCATTGCGCGCAGGGCAATTTTAATACCGTGGGTTTGATCTTCATTAGCGCCTTTTAAATCAGCTAAGCTAGCTGCAACGCGAACTAAAGCAACACCACCACCAGGTACTACACCTTCTTCAACTGCGGCACGAGTTGCATGTAAAGCATCTTCAACCCGAGCTTTTTTCTCTTTCATTTCAATTTCAGTTGAAGCGCCTACTTTAATTACAGCAACACCGCCAGATAACTTAGCTAAACGCTCTTGCAGTTTTTCTTTGTCGTAATCTGAAGTTGCTTCTTCAACTTGTTGACGAATTTGATTAACGCGACCATTAATAGCATCTTGTTCGCCAGCACCGTCAATAATAGTAGTGTTATCTTTAGTGATAACCACGCGCTTAGCTGTACCTAATTCTTCTAAACCGGCTTTTTCTAATTCCATGCCAATTTCTTCAGAAATAACAGTAGCACCTGTTAATGTAGCAATGTCTTGCAACATAGCTTTACGACGGTCACCAAAGCCTGGGGCTTTAACCGCTGATACTTTAACGATACCGCGCATATTGTTTACTACTAAAGTAGCTAAGGCTTCGCCTTCAACATCTTCAGCAATAATAAACAATGGCTTACCTGATTTAGCTACTGCTTCTAATACTGGTAATAACTCACGGATATTAGTGATTTTCTTATCAATAGCCAAGATATACGGGCTGTCTAATTCTACTTGGCCAGCTTCTTGGTTAGTAATAAAGTATGGTGATAAGTAACCACGGTCAAACTGCATACCTTCAACTACATCTAGCTCGTTGGCTAAGCCTTGGCCTTCTTCAACAGTAATAACGCCTTCTTTACCCACTTTACCCATAGCTTCGGCAATAATATTACCAATCTCTTCGTCAGAGTTAGCTGAAATAGTACCTACTTGAGCAATAGCTTTGCTGTCGGCACAAGGTTGTGATAAAGACTTTAAGCCTTCAACTGCAGCCTGAACCGCTTTATCGATACCGCGCTTTAAATCCATTGGGTTCATACCAGCAGCAACAGCTTTCACGCCTTCAGCAATAATATTCTGCGCTAAAACAGTAGCAGTAGTAGTACCATCACCGGCTTCATCATTGGCTTTAGAGGCAACCTCTTTCACCATTTGTGCGCCCATGTTTTCAAATTTATCTTCTAACTCAATTTCTTTAGCTACTGAAACACCATCTTTGGTGATCATAGGAGCGCCGTAAGATTTATCTAAAATTACGTTACGGCCTTTCGGGCCTAAAGTTACGCGCACTGCATTTGCTAAAGTATTAACACCTTTTAGCATTTTATTGCGTGCATCATCACCAAAACGTACGTCTTTTGCTGCCATGTTATCTAATCCTTATTAAAGTAGTTAATCTAGTATCAAAATAATAAATTGTTGCTGTAATTAGTCTATAATGACGCCTAAGATATTGTCTTCTTTAGTAATTACATATTCTTGACCTTCAATTTTTTCAGTGCGTTCTACATAACTGCCGAACAACACCTTATCACCTACTTTTACATCTAATGGTTTTACATTTCCGTTATCTAACAAACGACCATTGCCAACAGCGACAACTTCACCGCGTGTAGATTTTTCGGCTGAAGCACCTGTAAGCACAATGCCACCAGCTGATTTTGTTTCAGCTTCTAAACGTTTAATAATCACACGGTCATGTAATGGACGAATATTCATGCTCTATCTCCTAAAGCGAGTTATTGTTGTTTAACAAGGCTGTTAAATTGACTGAGCTGTATATGGGGCAAGTTAAGATAAAACCCAAGGCTTAAGGCTAAAAAATTCTTCAAGCGCATTTTTATCCAGCTTCATCGCGTTGCTTAAAATTAACTAGGCATCTTTTAGTTAAAGCCTGATAGACTTAAACCATTACCTTGAAATAGGATTGGGTATGCACAGGTCTTAATGGCAACCCTCTACGATATATAGGAAGTTGTAAGCTATGTATAAGCTGTTTTTACTGCCATTCATTCTTTGGTGTGGATTATTGCAAGCCCAAAGTAATAGTTTTGTTCTAGATAGTTTGTTTAATACTCAAGAAACATTTTTACCCGTTGAGCAAGCATTTGAGTTTGACTTTAATCAGCAAGATGAGCAGCTTATTGTTAGCTGGACTATTGCCGATGGCTACTATCTATATAAAGACAAAATAAAACTGGGCGGTATTGCCGTTAGCTTTTCCCATCCTTCTTATCCAGCTAGCATCCAAATTGAAGATGAGTTTTTTGGAGTAACTGATGTTTATTTCCATCAGTTAATTTTACGTATTCCCTTGGCTGATATTAGTGAAGATGCCGTATTTAAAATTCAATACCAAGGCTGTGCTGAAGCAGGTTTGTGCTACCCACCGGTAACTAAAGAACTGCCTATTTCAATGGCTAAAAATGGTAGCAGTGCAGATATAAGCAAGGCACTGACTAATGATGCTAAGCAAACGCCAGTTTCTAGCCAAAATACGCTAGCAGACAAACTGACAGACGGCGCCAGTTTAGCCACCCTGTTTGGCTTCTTTTTGCTTGGTTTGGGCTTAGCTTTTACGCCTTGCGTCTTTCCTATGTACCCTATTTTAACCAGTATTATCGTCGGGCAGGGCAAACAGCTCTCTAATAAACGCGCTTTTAGTTTATCTTTTTCCTATGTCCAAGGTATGGCCATCACTTACTCAGCTTTAGGCTTAGTTATTGCTAGTTTAGGTGTAAAGTTTCAAGGTTATATGCAGCACCCTGCGGTATTAATTGTTGCTAGTATTATCTTTGTATTATTAGCCTTATCTATGTTTGGCCTATTTAATTTAACCTTACCCGCTAGCTGGCAAGAGAAAGTAAGCAGTATTAGCAATAAACAAAAAGGCGGTTCTTTAAAAGGCGCTTTTGTTATGGGTGCCTTATCTGGTTTAATTGCCTCACCTTGTACCACAGCCCCTTTGTCCGCCGCTCTGTTGTATGTCGCGCAAAGTGGTGATCTATTGGTTGGGGCTATTACTTTATATGTATTAAGTTTAGGCATGGGCTTACCTCTTTTATTATTAGGCAGTTCAGGTGGTACTTTATTACCTAAAGCGGGTCAGTGGATGAATGCCGTTAAAACTAGCTTTGGTTTTTTATTATTAGCGGTACCTTTAGTATTATTAGAGCGAATGCTGCCGTTTAGTTATGTTCTGATTGCAGGCTCAATTTTAACCCTAGGCTTTTTAATTTATATTTATCGGGTTATGTTTAGCTTAAACAGTGTTAACGCTAAAGCTATTTTACTGCTGATAGGACAAGGCTTACTTATAGCCGGCTTATGGTTAAATATTCAATATTGGTGGCCAGCAACAGCAGTTACAGCCAATGCTAGCAGCCAAAGCAGCAGCGAATTTATAACAGTAGCAACCTTAGAGGAGCTGCAGCAGCAACTTAAGCAAGCTGATGGTCGCTACACTATGGTAGATTTATATGCCGATTGGTGTATTGCCTGTAAAGAGTTTGAGCACCTTACTTTCCCTAAGCCTGAAGTGCAGCAACAAATGCAAAAAATGCAATTAATTAAGGTAGATGTCACAAAAATGACCCGAAAAGACCAAGCTGTGCTAGATAAATTCAATGTTTTAGGCTTGCCAACAATTTTATTTTTTGCCCCTGATGAGCAAGAGCTAAGCCAAGCTCGGGTAACCGGTTTTATGGCTGCAGCCGAGTTCGCTAGCCACTTGCAGCAAATACAAAACTAAAGTTTAGGTGGTGTTTTATTTGCAACGCCGCCTACTTCTAGCTAAGTTCTGGCTGATAAGACCAGTATTTTGCTGCCATTTGTTACGAATTCACTATAATAAGGCGCTATTGTTAAGCTAACTGCACCGTTCAGACGTCATTTTTGCTAAGCCAATTGACAATAGATGCAATTGCAACCAAGTTTTGGCAAAATGGTGTCAAATAAAAATAAGCGGGAAAGTCGCAGCTATGCCACTAGAATCAAGGGCAGCACAATTTAATATATTAGTTTTAAATGGGCCTAACTTAAACATGCTTGGTGTTCGTGAGCCAGCAGTGTATGGCAGCGCAACCTTAACAGAAATTATCAACGACCTGATGGAACGGGCGAGCGTGCTTGGTGTCAAACTGACCCATATGCAGTCAAATGCAGAGCATGAATTAGTTACTGCTATTCAGCAAAGCCTGGGCCAACAAGATTTTATTTTGTTTAATCCTGGTGCTTATACCCATACAAGCATTGCCTTACGTGATGCTTTACTCGCTGTTGCAGTGCCGTTTATTGAGATTCATTTATCTAATGTGCATGCTCGTGAAAATTTTCGTCAGCATTCATATTTATCTGATATTGCAAAAGGGGTAATTTGTGGCCTTGGTGCCAAAGGTTATCACTACGCACTAGACGCAGCAGTATCACTGTTAAACACAACCAAATAGTCATAACTAAAATCAGGCAAATGAAATGGATATTAGAAAAATCAAAAAACTTATCGAGCTACTAGAGGACTCTGGTATCTCTGAGCTTGAAATCACTGAAGGTGAAGAGTCGGTTCGTATTAGCCGCCATGCTGCAGCTCCACAACATGCACCTGTGCAATATGCACCAGCGCAACCTCAGCAACAACAGCACCCTTTGGCCCCTACTCCTGCAGCCGCACCAGCAGCAGAAGCACCTAAAGCTAGCAGTGGCCATGTTGTTAAATCTCCTATGGTGGGTTCTTTTTATTGCGCCTCATCACCAACCGCTAAAGCTTTTGTAGAAATAGGCCAAACCGTACAAGTAGGTGATACTTTATGTATTGTTGAAGCGATGAAAATGATGAACCAAATCCAATCTGATAAAGCGGGCGTGGTTAAAGAAATTTTACTGCAAAACGGCGAGCCGGTTGAGTTTGATCAACCCCTCTTTGTGATCGAATAATACAAAAGGCAGACTGATGCTAGAAAAAGTACTGATTGCCAACCGTGGCGAAATTGCACTACGTATATTACGTGCTTGCAAAGAGCTTGGCATAAAAACGGTAGCGGTACACTCCACAGTGGATCGCAACTTAAAGCACGTTTTACTGGCCGACGAAACCATTTGTATTGGTCCTGGACCGTCGCCACTAAGCTATTTAAATATTCCAGCTTTAATTGCTGCAGCCGAAGTCACTAATGCCCAAGCTATTCACCCTGGCTATGGTTTTTTAGCTGAGCGTGCAGACTTTGCCCAGCAAGTAGAAGAAAGTGGTTTAGTGTTTATTGGTCCTCGTGCAGACTCTATCCGCACTATGGGTGATAAAGTTGCTGCTATTGAAGCGATGAAAATGTCTGGCGTTCCTTGTGTACCAGGCTCTGATGGCGCTGTCGGCGATGACGCCGAAACTAATATAGCTATAGCTAAACGTATTGGTTACCCGCTTATTGTTAAAGCATCTGGCGGCGGCGGTGGTCGCGGTATGCGCGTAGTGCGCAGCGAAGAAGACTTAGTAGACTCTATTGCCGCTACTAAAAACGAAGCCAAAGCTGTATTTGGTAACGATATGGTCTATATGGAGAAGTTTTTAGAAAACCCTCGCCATATTGAGATTCAAATTTTAGCTGATGGTCAAGGTAACGCTATCCACTTAGGTGAGCGCGATTGCTCCATGCAACGTCGTCATCAGAAAGTAGTAGAAGAAGCACCCGCGCCTGGTATAACTGAAGAGTTACGTAGCTTTATTGGTGAGCGTTGTGTGGCGGCCTGTAAAGTGATGAATTATCGCGGCGCCGGTACCTTTGAGTTTTTATTTGAAAACGGTGAGTTCTTCTTTATCGAGATGAACACCCGGATCCAAGTAGAACACCCTATTACCGAAATGATTACCGGTGTTGATTTAATCAAAGAGCAACTACGCATTGCCTCTGGCATGCCATTAAGCATTAAACAACAAGACATTGTTATTCGTGGCCATTCTATTGAATGCCGTATTAATGCTGAAGATGCAAAAACCTTTATGCCTTCACCTGGCACTATTACTCGTTTTCACCCGCCAGGTGGTAATGGTATTCGTTGGGATTCTCATATCTATTCCAACTATACGGTTCCACCAAATTACGACTCTATGATAGGTAAGTTAATTACTTATGGTGAAAACCGCGAAATTGCTTTAGCCAGAATGCGCAATGCCTTAGATGAGTTATTAATCGAAGGTATAAAAACTAATATTGATTTACATAAAATTATTATGAATGATGCTGAATTCTGTAAAGGTGGAACTAACATCCACTATTTAGAGAAAAAGCTGGGGTTGTCATAACTAAGTTTCTTGTAAGATTAAAGGCCGCTATTTGCGGCCTTTTTGTTATAATACGCAAATTATAAATAGCCACGAGACACATTATGCCTTGGATCCAACTGCGCGTTAACACTACCGAAGAAAAAGCTGAGCAAGTCAGTGATATGCTTATGGGTTGGGGCGCACAAGCCGTTAGCTTTGTTGATGCCCATGACACCCCTATATACGAACCTATGCCTGGTGAGGTGATTTATTGGACTAATACTATAGTGGTAGGTTTATTTGATGCTGAGCATCCAATGGCAGAGGTTATTAGCCAATTACAAAATGTTTCCTTTTTTAAAAATAGCTTAGAATATAAATTAGAACAGTTAGAAGACAAAGATTGGGAACGGGAGTGGATGGATAACTTTCATCCCATTAAATTTGGTAACAGGCTGTGGGTATGCCCAAGCTGGCGGGATATTCCCGACCCATCTGCTGTCAATGTAATGCTAGATCCTGGCTTAGCCTTTGGTACTGGCACTCACCCTACCACAGCTTTATGTATGCAATGGCTAGATCAGGTAATTCAGCCGGATCAAACTGTGGTTGATTTTGGCTGTGGTTCAGGCATTTTAGGTATAGCAGCGCTTAAACTTGGCGCTAAACGCGTTATTGGTATAGATATCGACCCGCAAGCAATTGAAGCCAGTACTAATAATGCTAAACGTAATAATGTGGCCGGACAAATAGAGCTATACTTACCTAAAGACCAACCTAGCTTAACAGCCGATGTGGTGGTTGCTAATATTTTAGCCGGGCCTTTAGCAGAGTTAAAAACAGTTATCAGTGGTTATGTTAAACCAGGCGGCTTATTGGCATTATCGGGCATCTTAACAAGTCAAGCCCAGAGTGTTATCGCAGCTTATGCCGACGAGTTCACTTTTAACCCTATCACTGAACAAGAAGAGTGGGTTTGCCTAACTGCAATAAAGCGTGTTTAACAGCAACTTTACGTAGTATGGCTGAGGTATATTACTAATTTGGAGATATACAAATGGCAAATTGGTTGGACGCGACAGTTTTAGAAAACAAACACTGGCACCCTAACTTATTTAGTTTAAAAGTTAAAACCGCTGCTTTTGATTTTATCGCCGGCCAGTTTGTACGCTTAGCTATGGATACCGCAGATGGTCGTAAACAACGTGCCTATTCAATAGTTAATAGCCCTGGGGTAACCGAACAAGAGTTTTTAATAAACACTGTACCTGATGGCAGCTTGTCGCCACTTTTACAACAGCTAACTATGGGCGATACGCTGCAAGTTAGCCAACCGGCTTCAGGCTTTTTTATCTTAGATGAAATACCAGATGGCGATAATTTATGGCTTATTTCTAGCGGAACCGGCATAGGCCCTTATTTATCTATGTTAGGCACCCATAATCTTTGGCAACGTTTTGAGCATATTGTTTTAGTGCATAGCGTGCGTACTGTCGCCGACTTAGTCTATCGAGACTTTATAGAGCAAAAGCAAGCACAATACCCCGGCATGCTGCACTACCAGCCTATAGTAACCCGTGAAGCTCATAGTGGTGCGCTTAGTAAGCGCATACCCGAGCTTATCCGTACAGGTGAATTACAAGCAGCCTGTAAGCAAAAGCTTGATAATCGCTCACAGGTTATGCTCTGTGGCAATCCAGCTATGATTACTGACACTAGAGCCCAACTTGAAGCCTTAGGCTTAATAAAAAATTTACGCCGTAAACCAGGCAATATTACGGTTGAACAATATTGGAAGTAATAACCAACTAGCGTTAATACCGCTAACCTTGTAGGTATTAACGCTTAAGTTAGCTAAAAGCTTAGCTTAACCGTCAGTGCTATCGTAATCATCGTCAATTAACAGCATTACACCTACCGTTATAATACGCTGGCCCACCATTTCACGTACATATAACTGAACATCACCCAACTCTACCTTAGCATCAAGCTGTGGTGTCGAGTTTAGGGCCTTTCTTAATACTTGCTCTAAACTGTCATCATTATCTGCAGCTAATTTAATCCCATAAGAGCGCTCTAAATCTGCAACTCTAGTATTACCTTTAATTGTCAGCTCGCGCATTGGCAACTCATTACTCTCATAATCATCAACTGTTGCCGAAAACACACAATCAACAAAGCTACGAGTACCTGGCTTTAGCACTATAAATAAATGATCATCTGCACAAAGCAAGGTTGAGCCGCGGGGTGTAATAACAGTACTGGCACGCGTTATCATGGCAACCACTGTTGTGTCAGGTAACGCCATTTGTGATAACCGCCGACCTACAGCCCGTGATGTTGCGCCTAAGGTATATTCAACAATATCAGCATCCACTTCACCTAAAGCTGTTATTTCCAGAGTAGCTGCCGGTGAGGCCGGTGGTGCTATAGTTAGCTTTAGTTTTCTGGCAGCCCAAGGCAAAGTAGAACCTTGAATAGTGGCAGATATTAGTACCACAAAAAATACTACATTAAAAATTAGCGCAGCACCTGGTAACTCAAATAACAAAGGGAAAATAGCTAAAATTATAGGTACTGAGCCTCGTAATCCCACCCAAGATACTAAGGTGATTTCGCGCCGGTTAAAGCCAAATAAAGCTAAAAATGGTACAACCGCTAAAGGCCGAGCCACAAAGGTTAAAACTAACGCAATCAACAAGCCTTCAAACCATACATCCATTAAAGAGGATGGGTTAATCAATAAGCCCAACACCACAAACATGGCAATTTGGCTTAACCAAGCTAAGCCATCATGAAATAAAAATGTACTGCGCTGAAAAACAAAACGGCTGTTGCCTATTACCACGCCGGTAATAAAAATAGCTAAAAAGCCACTGCCGCCAATATTAGCCGTAATACCAAAAGATAATAAACCACAAGCTGCTACCATAACTGGATAAAGCCCTGAAGCAACGAGTTGAATTTTATTAATCATTTTGACTGATAACCAGCCTACCGCTAAACCAACTAAAGCCCCTAAACCCATTTGCGACACAAACATCATTAACAACCCAGTTCCGGGTTGCATGTCATGCATTAAAATTTCTAACAAGCCTACGGTTAAAAATATTGCCATAGGATCATTAGAAGCACTTTCAATCTCTAAGGTCGCTTTTAACTTTTTATTTAAATGAATACCGGCATTTCTTAATAAAGAAAAAACAGCAGCTGCATCGGTAGAGCCAACAATAGCCCCTAGTAACATGCCTTGTAATAAAGGGATCTCAAGTATATAAGCCGCTGCTACCCCTGTTACTGTAGCTGTAATTAGAACACCAACTGTGGCTAAAGTAGCAGCGGGTCGCCACACTTTTTTAATAGCGCGTAAGGGCGTTTGTAAACCACCATCAAATAAGATCATGGCTAAGGCTAAGGTACCTAGAGCATGAGCCGCACCTGCGTTGTCAAACACTATACCGCCAGGGCCATCTTCACCGGCTAGCATACCGACTAATAAAAATAGTACTAATACCGGTAAGCCTAATCTAGCCGATAATTTACTCGACATTATGCCCAGTAAGATCAACACCGCAGCCAACAAAATAATGTGGTCAATAATAAACATGGATGATTCTCATACTTAGCTTAAATCTAACGACACAGCTAAGCTTAATTGAAGATAAGAGATAATATAGCAGCTATATGGAGGCTTAGTGCTTGAATTTCAACTAAAACGTTAGTAAAAATTACTCGCTTAAAATATACCAGCTAAAGATCGCAACAGGCCTTGGTGTAAAGGCAACTCTGCCTCTTGCCATTTAAGATTAGACTTATTAGCAAAACTGACTACTTTAATTTGATATTTTCGCATATCCGTATCACGCTGCCACAATTGCTCAAAACTACCGCTATCTCCTTGAATTAATTGATGACGGCTAGTTTCATGAACTAACGCTATTGAGTCTGGGTTTATCCGCTCAGCAATTTGAATATCCGTTAGCATAGTATAATATTTATCTTTAACTAGCTGATTACCAACATATTCAGCACCAGCAAATGCCGCAAGCACCACTAAGCCTCTAACAATATCTTTACCGTCAACATGCGTTGTCACGCCAGCATCAACATAAACAGCACTATTCCTAGTTGTATAGTGAGGCTTATATTCAGTGTTAACTAATGGTGCTCTATCCGGATGTAATAAGGCATGGGTTTCTTGTGCTGTCATACCATATTCTTGGGCTAATACTTTTGCTGGTTTTTCTTTTAATACTGCACGAACATTCACTTGTAGCCAATACTGGGCTTGTAAGGGTGAGTCCACTATATTGTAGCCTCGGCTAAATAAAAAGCTACGCAGATCCTGCGCCAGCGGCAGCTGATATTTCGCACTGGTATTGCGTATATCAAGAAAAATACTACGCTGCTCTGGCTCTACAGGATCAAGGTAAACCGTTTGGCTGATCCGAGTTTGCACATCTAACTGCCGCTTGGCTACCGATGTATGTATCGCCGAGCAACCCGTTAAACAGACTAATATCAAAAGCAGCCAAATACGCATCTAAAATAAGCCTGCTACAGCACGGGTTAAACCTTGGGTTAAGGTTGGCTCGGCTTCATACCATTTTAAGTTGGCCTGATTAGCATAACTGACCACACGGGTTTGGTATTTCCGCATATCGGTATTGCGATTATAGCTGGAGGTTGTACTACCACTGTCACCTTGTAACAATTGATGCTGCGAACTCTCACGCACAGTGCCGTCAAAGCGTTCCATGATCTGAATATCAGTAATAACGCTATAATAAACATCTTCAACTAAAGCATCTACTACAGTGCCGACTATAGCCCCGCCCACCGCTGCTCCCACTGCAGCACCACCTGAAGAGCCACCAGTTGCTCTGTGCAAAGCATAGCCCGAAACGGCACCACCTGCTACTCCATGCCCCATACGCATAGCTGTATTAACATCACGGCCATTAGTACGCCCCACTTGCAACACATTAGCTTGCAACCAATAATGGGCACGGCTAGGACTGTCTATGACTTGATAACCACGGCTAATTAAACTAGCAATAACTTGTGGTTTTAAATCAAACTCTGGCTTATCTGAGGTATTACGAATATCAACAAAAATAGTTCTGAATTCAGGATCCACCGGGTCAAGGAAAATACTTGAACTCATCTTGGTTTGGACATCTAAATTACGTTTTGCCACTGAAGTATGTAAAGCACCACAGCCGCCCAAAGCAATCACTAACCCTAACACTACTAGACTGGTAAGCTTATTCATTTTACTCCCCCACTTTCGGTTATTGCAGCTAATTTAGTGCTTATGCCTGAACCATTAATGAATACAGACAAGACCACAGCAATATCCTATTACAGCTATTAAGTTTAGCTCAAAGCATTGCCTAGCAGCAAACGGACTAGTTTTTACTTTACTTTCCTAGCTTAGTCGTTATAATTTGCGCCGCTGTTTTGAACAATATTTATACTGCTCTTTTTAAAATAAGGTAATCGCTATGCATCCGATGTTAAACATCGCGGTTCGTGCTGCTCGCAGTGCGGGTAACGTGATCGCTCGTGCCTGTGGCCAACTTGATATGGTCCAGAAACTCCAAAAAGGCACTAATGACTTTGTCACTAATGTCGACAAAGAAGCCGAACAAGCCATTGTTCATATATTACAAAAATCATTTCCCAATCATGGTATTGTCGGTGAAGAGCATGGTGATTACGGCAATAACGATAGCGAGTTTCAATGGATAATTGACCCGCTTGATGGTACTGCCAACTTTATTAAAGGCATCCCTCATTTTGCCGTTTCTATTGCATTAAAACATCAAGGTAAATTAGACCAAGCAGTGATCTTTGATCCCCTGCGCGGTGAACTATTTACCGCATCACGCGGCCGTGGCGCCCAGTTAAATGGCACTCGTATTCGGGTTGTTAATTTACCAGATATGTCTGGTAGTATTATCGCTACCGGTTTTCCATTTAAAAACAAAACCCATATGCCAGCTTATACAGGCATGTTAAGCTCAATATTTAATGATGCAGCAGACATACGCCGCACAGGCTCTGCCGCTTTAGACTTAGCCTATGTAGCCGCAGGTCGTTTTGATGGTTTTTTTGAAATTGGCTTAAAGCCTTGGGATATAGCAGCAGGCGAGTTAATTATTCGCGAAGCTGGTGGCTTAGTCAGTGATTTTGTCGGTGGTAATAATCAACTTCGCAGCGGCAATATCGTTGCCGCTAGCCCGAAAGTGCTAGCAGGTATGCTTAAGCATATTCGGCCACATTTAACCGATAGCCTTTCCCGTTAAGCCAGCAGGCTTACCGCCCTTTAGTCGCTTTGTAATTTATAAAGCGACCAAAGGGCTTTATTTTTGTTTAACGATAAAGCTTATAATTGAGTAATTTGATAGCCTTGCTGTTGCAGTAACTGTAATAGATTATGTTCACCGGCTAAATGTAAAGCTCCAACTAATACCATCTCAACTTCTGCTGTGGCTAACATAGCTTCTAACTGTGGTAGCCAAGCTTTATTGCGCTGCGTTAACATCTTATCGTAAAACTGCTTGCCTATAGCCGTATCTGCATGTTCCATAGCTAACTCAGCTAAACTGTTTAAGTTGCCCTCTCGCCACGCTTTTATAATGCTGGTCAACTGAGCTTCAATACGTTGTAAATCTTTTAAAGATTGCTCAATAAAAAAGTCTTCATTACCCGTCGATACATTAAATAATAGCGCTAACTGTTGCTCAATAGTTTCTAAAAATGCTAATTCTCGCTTATCTTGCTGGGCTTTATCTAAATAGAATTTATCCACACCTGTACCAGCTAAGTTTGCTTTTGTGAGTGCTAGTTGCATTAAATTAACAATAACAAAATCCGGTTTAAAGCTATCTAAACCTAATACACTTAAGCCTAAACTAGCAGCATATTGGCATAGAGCTTTATAACTGGCAGGGCTTAATACTTTTGTTAAGCTATTACCATCTTGATACCTAGCATGCTGCATTAATAATTGCATACCCGCAGCTGTTTCTAGCTGCCTGATATCCGCTTCAAATACCACAATACTGCTATTGTCATAGGCATAATTAAAGGCTTCTGGTAACGGAAATGCCGAACTCGGTAATATATGCACAGTGCCAGCTATATAAAGTTTATGCTCACCTTTACTTACTTCAAACACCGAAGTTTGTGCAAAAGCGCTACCGCAAATAAGTAATAAAATAACCAATAAAACACGACGAATCATCTTTAAATATCCCTTTGCTATTATTAACTACACTCTGTACTAGCTGTCAGAAGCGGCTACGTCTAGCCCACGTTGACACCAATCTCTATAGCCACCATCTAAGCTAAAAACTTGGCTGTAGCCCATCAGCTGTAAGTTGTCGGCAGCTAAAGCAGAGCGGTAACCACCACCACAATATAAGATAATCACCTGCGTTTTATCAGGCACTAGTTGCTCTATATCTCGCTCTATAATGCCTTTACCTAAGTGCTGAGCATGCGGAAGATGGCCTTTTTGCCATTCATGATCCTCACGTATATCCAGTAACAGATACGGCTGTTGCAGTAGCTGTAATTCAGGAATAGTGATTTCTTTAATCCGTAATTTAACCTTATTTACTAAGGCTAAAAATGCAGGTGCATGCTGTGTCATAAGCAGAACTCCCTAAATAAAATGCCAGTCATTGACTGGCATTATTAACACTATTTAATCTAAATTACAGTAAGGCTTCGGTATTTTCGCCTTCTTTTTCTATCGGTGGCGGCGGTAGCATGTCTTCACGGCTAATGCCGAGAATTTCTGCCACTGAGCTGGCAACATAAATAGAAGAATAGGTACCTATAGCAACGCCAAACAATAAGGCTGTGGCAAAGCCATGAATAAGTGCCCCACCCATATAAAACAGCACTATTAACACTAATACTGTAGTTAAGGAGGTGATAACGGTCCGGTTGAGTGTTGACGTAATAGCATCATTAATCGTTTCTGTAACACTTGTATCACGTAACTTACGGAAGCTCTCACGGATACGGTCAAAGACCACTATAGTATCGTTTATCGAGTAACCTATTAGGGCTAGAATTGCCGCTAATACCGTTAAATCAAACTCTAAACCTAGAATTGAAAATAACCCCATAGTAATTATCGCATCATGCGCCAATGAAATTACTGCACCTACCGATAATCGCCATTCAAAGCGCATAGTGACATAAAGTAAAATACCAATTAATGCCACTAGCATAGCAAGGCCACCATCTTGTTTTAACTCTTCACCAACGCTTGGCCCTACAAACTCAATCCGGCGCATAGTTACGCCATTGGCATTGTTTTGATTTAAGATAGCCATTACCTCATCACCTAAGGTAGCTTGCTCTATATCTTCACGTAAAGGTATACGAATTAATACATCTCGGCTGGTACCAAACAGCTGCACTACAGCATCTGAATAACCCGCCACAGCTAATGTTTGTCTCACTGCCGGTAAATCGGCCGGCTGGGCAAAACCTGCCTCTATAACAGTACCACCAGTAAAATCTAAGCCCCAGTTAATACCTTTAATGCTAATAGATGCCACTGAGGCAATTAGCATAATTGAAGACAGTATTATCGCTGCCCACTTTAACCGCATAAAGTTTAACGGCTGTTTAAAATTAAAAATTTGCATGCCGTAATCCTTATATTGGTAATGACTGCACGCGGCGGCCACCCCAGAATAAATTGACCAATAAACGCGTACCTACTACAGCAGTGAATATTGAGGTTAAAATACCAATAGCTAAAGTAACCGCAAAACCTTTTACTGGCCCTGTACCTATACCAAATAAAATTAACGCTACTAATAAGGTGGTAATATTAGAGTCGGTAATAGTGGCAAAGGCACGATCATAACCATGATGTATAGCTTGCTGCACCGAGCGGCCATCAGCTAATTCTTCACGAATACGTTCAAATATGAGTACGTTAGCATCAACTGCCATACCTACGGTTAATACAATACCTGCCATACCTGGTAAGGTTAACGTTGCCCCTGGTATCATAGACATTACGCCGACAATTAAGACTAGATTGGCAACCAATGCTAAGTTAGCCACTAAACCAAAGGCTTTATAGTAAATAACCATAAAGATTAATACTGTTACCATACCCCACATAATTGCTGTGGTACCTAGCTGAATATTCTCTTTACCTAAGCTTGGGCCTATAGTGCGCTCTTCAATAATTTGAATAGGTGCTAATAAGGCACCCGCTCGCAGCAAGGTGGCTAAATTTTGTGCTTCACCTGGCGAGTCTATACCGGTGATACGAAAATCACGGCCTAACCTAGCTTGAATAGTCGCATCGTTAATCACTTCTTGGTTTTTAACTAAGATAGGATTACCTTTCTCATCTAACTCTTCGCTTGGTTTATATTCAATAAACACTGATGCCATGCGACGACCTATGGCGGTGCGGGTAGACTCAGATAGCTTATTACCGCCTTTAGCATCCAGTTTAATGCTCACTTGTGGCCGGCTATACTCATCAAAGCTAGAGCTAGCACCAGTAATATGCTCACCGGTTAACATGATTTTCTTTTCCAGCAGCACAGGGCGCCCATCGCGACTATAAAACAACTCTGTGCCTGGTGGTATTCTGCCTTCTAGGGCTGCTGCTAAGTCAGCATCCGTATCAACTAACCTAAACTCTAAGGTTGCCGTTGCGCCTAAAATTTCTTTGGCTTTAGCGGTATCTTGC
The DNA here is from genome assembly GCF_032229285.1 of Rheinheimera sp. MMS21-TC3. NCBI lineage: Bacteria > Pseudomonadati > Pseudomonadota > Gammaproteobacteria > Chromatiales > Chromatiaceae > Rheinheimera > Rheinheimera sp. MMS21-TC3. The sequence continues at coordinate 798,445 of NZ_CP135084.1, read as the reverse complement.
ACACCTGGCAATTGCACCACTATGCGATCTGCTCCTTGGCGTTGCACTATAGGCTCAGCAACACCAATTTCATTGACCCTATTACGAATAATCGTAATATTTTGTTCTAAAGCATATTCTTGAATTTCTTTTAAACGCAGTTCGCTGATACTAGTATTAAAGCTAAACTCTTCAGCACCTGGGCTAAAGACTAGTTCACGATCCCGCTTCTTTAATGCTGCTTGGGCTGCGGCCACATCTTCAGCACTACGCATAGTAATAGTTACATAACCTTTAGCGAGATCCGCTTGTATATTACGGTAGCGAACTCTATCCTCACGCAAATCAGCTCGGAACGTTTCTTCCATATCGTTTAGGTTTTTGTTTAAGGCAGCTTTCATATCAACCGCCATTAAAAAATGCACCCCGCCGCGTAAGTCTAAGCCCAACTTCATTGGTGACGCGCCTATAGCATTTAGCCAAGCCGGCGTTGCTGGGGCTAAATTTAAAGCGGTAACATAATTAGCGCCTAACTTTTCAGCTGCAATTTCACGGGCTTGTAGTTGGTCTTCTGTAGTATTAAAACGCGCTAATACTTGGCCTTCTTCAAGCACTACTGATTTCGCACTTATATTGGCTTGGTCAAAGCTGCGTTCTAATTCAGCACGAGCTTGCTCAGAAACAACACCACCTCGGGTAGCGCTAATATTTAATGCCGGATCTTCCGGGTACAAATTTGGCAAAGCATAGACTAGCGCCAGTAACAGCACGCCAATAACTAGCAAATATCGCCATAAAGGGTTTTTATTTAACACCTGTTTATCCTTTCTGTCGGCTTACAGCGATTTAAGCGTGCCTTTTGGTAATACTGCGCTAATAGCAGACTTTTGTAGCGTTACTTCTGTATTATCGTTAATCGCTACTACTACATAGTCTTTATCATCAGCAATTTTATTAATTCGACCAACAATACCGCCTTGAGTTAAGACTTCATCGCCTTTGCCCAAAGCCGACATTAAATTACGGTGTTCTTTTACTCTTTTCGCTTGAGGGCGATAAATTAAAAAGTAAAAAATCAAACCAAACGCCACTAGCATAATAATCAAATCCCAACCACCACCTTGTGGTGTAGCTTGGCCTGCTACGTCTGCGTATGCTTTATTTATAAATAAACTCATGGATATCCCCTTAATTATAATTAATTTTGTTCTGTCTTGATTAGCGAAGTTTCTAATGTTGGTACTGGTAAATCGCGCTTGGTATAAAACTGTTCAACAAACTGCTCCAAGTTACCAGCAGCGATAGCGTCACGCAATCCTTGCATTAACACTTGGTAATGTCGCAAATTATGCATGGTATTTAGCCTAGCACCTAAAATTTCATTACAACGGTCTAGATGATGTAGATATGACCGAGAATAATTTTTACAAGTGTAACAATCACATTCTGGGTCTAATGGCGTAATATCGTCTTTGTATTTCGCATTGCGAATTTTCACTACACCTGTACTTACAAATAAATGGCCGTTACGAGCATTTCGAGTTGGCATAACACAGTCAAACATATCAATTCCACGGCGCACCGCTTCAACTATATCTTCCGGCTTACCTACGCCCATTAAATAACGCGGTTTAAAAGCCGGCATTTGATCTGTGGTATGGTTTAAAATATTGATCATATCATCTTTAGGCTCACCTACTGATAAGCCGCCAATGGCATAACCATCAAAGCCAATTTCTTCAAGGCCTTGCAACGATACATCGCGTAAGTTCGGGTACATGCCACCTTGAATAATACCAAACAATGCCGACGGGTTATCACCATGAGCATCTTTACTGCGCTTAGCCCAACGCAATGACAATTCCATTGATTTTTTAGCTTGCTGTTCAGTGGCGGGGTAAGGCGTGCATTCATCAAAAATCATGACAATGTCAGAGCCTAAAGCGCGTTGCACTTCCATAGAGCGCTCTGGAGTTAACATAATGCGCTCACCATTTAGTGGTGAACGAAACTTAACGCCTTCTTCTGTAATTTTACGCAGCTCACCTAAACTAAAAACTTGAAAGCCACCAGAGTCGGTTAAAATAGGTTTATGCCAATGCATAAAATCATGCAAATCACCGTGCTTGCAAATAATCTCTGTGCCTGGGCGTAACATTAAATGAAAGGTATTGCCTAAACATATTTGAGCGCCAGTTGCTTCTAACTCTTCTGGCGTCATGCCTTTTACCGTGCCATAAGTGCCTACAGGCATAAAAGCGGGCGTTTCAACTACCCCTCGCTCAAAAATCAACCTGCCGCGCCGTGCCTTACCATCAGTTGTATCTAATTCAAATTTCATTGTTATCCTTTATACGCCAGATAAACAGTCTGGCTAATTTTCGTCGCGATTATAACAGCAAATGCGCCAAAGCTAAGCAATAAACACCTGCTAATATAGCCTAACTAATAAACATAGCATCGCCATAGGAATAGAATCGGTATTGCTCTGCTATTGCCGTGGCATAAGCTTGCATTACATATTCACGCTGGCTAAAAGCAGACACCAACATAATTAAGGTTGATTCCGGCAAATGAAAGTTGGTAATTAAGGCATCTACTACTTTAAATTCATAGCCTGGATAAATAAATATTTGGGTATCACCTTTATAAGCAATTAATTCGCCATTACCTTGTTGAGCAGCAGATTCTAATGAACGAACCGACGTAGTACCAACGGCTATAACCCTGCCACCCCGAGCTTTACAAGCAGCAATGGCATCAACTGTGCTCTGCGGTATATCTATATATTCGGCATGCATTTTATGCTCTAACACATTATCAACTCGTACTGGTTGAAAGGTACCTGCCCCAACATGCAAAGTGACATAAGCAAACTCGACACCTTTATCGGTTAACTGCTGTAACAAAGGGGCATCAAAGTGTAAGCCAGCTGTCGGTGCGGCTACGGCACCAGGAGTTTCGCTATATACTGTTTGATAACGGGCTTTGTCCTCTGCTGTATCTGGGCGGTCAATATAAGGGGGTAAAGGCATATGGCCTAAACGCTCTAACATCTCTAATACGGGCTCAGTAGAACACACCGCCAATTCAAACAGCTCATCATGGCGTTGCAGCATTTCAACTTCAGCCGATTGCTCTAAAATTAACTTTGTACCTGGCTTAGGGGCTTTACTGGCGCGAACATGGGCTAAAAATCGTTTTTGATCTAATACTCGCTCTACTAATACCTCAACTTTACCACCAGAGGCTTTTTGACCGAACAAACGCGCGGGAATAACTTTAGTGTTATTAAATACCACTAAGTCATCAGGATGAATAAAGTCGATAATTTGTTTAAAAATATGATGACTTAAAGCACCATTTTTCTTATTCATAGCTAACAAACGGCTAGATGAACGTTCTGCTTTAGGATGACGAGCAATAAGTTGCTCGGGTAGTTGAAAAGAAAAATCACTCACTTGCATAACTAAGATCCTAGTTGGCTTTACCGACCACACTTTACCGACACAAGGCGCAAAGCTGAAAACAGCGGCGATATTAGCAGAAACCAGCAATTATTGGCATTTTTGCTGTAAAACGGTTGCAATTAAATCTGCCATTAACTGATAACTTGCTATTTTATTGGATGTTGGCCGCCAAACTACGCCAATTTCTCTATAAGCATTTTCTGCTGCGGGTGTTTTAACAATTAACTCTGTACCCGTTAATAAGCCACTATTAATGGCCATTTGCGGCATAAAGGTTACCCCTAGTTTATTATTCACCATCTGGGTTAAGGTATGTAAGCTAGTGGCAAAAAATGGGTTTACTTTACGGCTATCAGCAAGTTCGCAAGCAGTAACAGCGTGCCCTGTTAAACAATGTTCCCGCTCTAATAAAAAAATACTTTCGTCTGGCCACTGACTGACATCTTGATTATAACCGCGCTTTTCCCAGTCTTTATGTAAGACCAGTTTAAACGGATCTTGCGCTAAGGTACGGCTATGCATGCCTAAGGTTTCATAAGGTAGTGCTAACAACACCATATCTAAACGGCCGTCTGCTAAAGCTTGAAGTGAATTATCTGAGGTGTCTTCGCGCAGCAGTAATTTTAATTCAGGATACTGTTGCCGACAGGCTTGCATCACTTCACTTAACACAAAAGGTGCTATGGTAGGAATACACCCTAGCCGAAAAGGACCAGCCATAGGTTTACCCTGATAACGGGCAAAGTCTGCTAAAGATTCGCATTGACTAACAATATGTCTGGCTTGACGCACAACCTCTTCGCCAACAGCTGTAAAAATAAAGGTTTTATGATCTCGTTCTAATAACTGAGCATCTAAGGTTTGCTCCAAGTTTGCCACAGCAGCACTTAGTGTGGATTGGCCGATATAACAGGCTTCAGCTGCTCGACCAAAATGCTGATGCTCATGCAAAGCTAATAAATATTGTAACTGCTTTAAACTAGGCAAGTGTTTCATAACAATTTCCAAGTCTTCAATCAAACATAGTAGGAATAAAATGCAAAACCGCCATCGGCTGTTATCAGCAATCGATAGCAGTTTTAGTGACCTTTAAGCTAGTTCAAATCAACCAAAAATCAGCTTTAAAATATAAAATAACACTATAGCTAGCCCTGCACCAACAGGTAAGGTAATAATCCAAGAAATAAAGATATTACGTACAACCCCTAAGTTAAGCGCTGCAATACCGCGTGCTAAGCCTACTCCTAACACAGCCCCAACTAAGGTTTGTGTGGTTGAAATAGGTAAGCCTGTACCCGAGGCTATTACCACTGTAGAAGCTGCTGATAGTTCTGCAGCAAAACCACGACTTGGTGTCAAATGGGTGATAGCTGTACCCACGGTTCTAATAACTCTTGCCCCTAAAGTGGCTAAACCAATTACAATACCAATAGCACCTAGAGGTAAAATCCACCAAGCTAAGGCTGCTGTACTATTAATTTCACCACCTGAAGTGACAACGCTAACTACTGCTGCTAATGGGCCTATGGCGTTAGCTACATCGTTAGAGCCATGAGCAAATGCCATACAGCAAGCTGTTGTTATCATTAATATACCAAAAATACGCTCTACATTATTAAACTGCATCCGTTTATCTGCGGCTGGATCAAACTTTAAGCGTGAAATAACAACTTTACCTATGACGCCAACCACAATGGCGATGGCAATGGCTAAATAATAACCATTAGCAGTGCTGCCTAGGCCTAAACCAACGTGCTTTAAACCTTTTTGAATAGTCACTAAAGACATCATAAAAGCAGCAAATGCCATATAGAAAGGGACATATTTCTTGGCATTTTCTAACGGCTGTTCAGTATTAAATATTAGTTTTTGCGCGCTCATAAAGAACATATAAGCCAAGACACCGGCTAGAATGGGTGTAATAACCCAACTGCCCACTATACCGCCAACCTTACCCCAGTTTACTGAGTCTACCCCTACACCAACTGCGGCAAAGCCAATAATAGCACCAACTATAGAGTGAGTGGTTGATACTGGCCAACCAAAATAAGAAGCCACTATTAACCAAGTTGCTGCAGCTAATAATGCTGCAATCATGCCGTAGGCCATCAGCTCAGGTGCATCTATAAAGAAGGAAGGATCAGTAATCCCTCCCCGTATTGTTGATGTAACAGAGCCACCTGCGAGGTAAGCACCAGCAAACTCAAAGATTGCTGCAATAAATATCGCTTGTTTAATACTTAACGCTTTAGAACCAACAGAAGTGCCCATCGCATTGGCAACATCATTTGCACCAACGCCATAAGCCATTAAAAAACCAAACACTACTGCAATAAAAATTAAAATTAAACCGTACGATTGTATAATATCCATCAGAATAAACCTTTTTTAGCGACCTAGCATTATTTCGAGCCGTGAACCCACTCGCAGCGCGATATCGGCTAAGTCGCCAACCCACTCTAACGTACGGTATAAAAACATAACATCAATTGGATTTAAATCTTGCTCCAATAAACGTAAAGCTCTACGTAATTTTATTTGCATGTCATCGGTATCTTTTTCAATCCGGTCTAAGCGTCCAATCATTTTAACAACCAGATCTACTGCACGGCCTCGGAAGCCAGTTTCCAGCAGTTCTTCAAACTCATTTATCACATCGCTAGCTAATTGAGTAGCATCAATACAGCGCTGAACATATTGTTTAAAGTCTTGTTGTAACTCAGCCGGGATTAATAGTTCTCGGCCTAAAATACGCCCAGAAATATCTTTGGTCTTATTGGCAATTTTATCTTGCTGTGAAACCAGCTCCAGAATATCGGCACGATCGACAGGTAAAAATAAACCTCGGGGTAAATTAACCCTAATTTCCCGCTTTAAAATGTCAGCTTCCTTTTCCAACATAACGATTTTCTTCCGCACTTCTGTCGCCATGGCCCAATCTTTTTGGTACACAGCTTCAAAAAATGGCAATAACTGTTCGCTTGTTTCATGCACCTTGCGGATATGTTCCTCTATCGGCTTAATAGGTGATTTAGCAAACACGGATAAAAAAGTACTAGCTGGCATAGCCTGGCCTCGTATATTTATTTGACGGTAGTCGGGGCGCATTGTAACGATATTCAAAGCGCAAGAAAAATGAAAAGTGAACACAAAATGAAAATAACCCTAAAAAAGCTTTATTTGTAGTCATTACGTAGTCACTTTAGGTCATAATTTGGTTTTAGTCTCTGGCTTTACATATTCTGCACTGTGCTTTTAAGCTAAAAGACTGCATATGGAGTTGAATTTTACCGTTTTCTATAAAAAAATCACCTGCTAGTAATCATTTGTTCAGTTCTATATTTAACTGAAGTGGTTAAAATATTAAATTTAGTACTGGTATAAAACTGCCAACTCAATGAGTTAAAGCATTAAACACCTGTTTTACTAATGAGCTAAGCAAGGCACAAACCTTGTTTAAATATTAATTTTTACTGTTATATTTTCCAAAGTAAAAACATAGCGCTACACTGATAATAGATTAAAATTAAATTGCATTAGCTTGGCAACAACAACTAGTCGTTAGCCTAGCTTTAACAGTAGCTCTGAATAGGAATACATAATGAAGCAGTTAGTACTTACGCTAATAGGACAAGATAAGCCTGGATTAGTCGATAATCTTGCCACTGTAGTTAATGAAAACAATGGTAACTGGACAGCCAGTAATTTAAGTCATTTAGCCGGTTACTTTGCCGGTATCTTACAACTTGAGGTTTCAGAGCAAGACTTACCCAAATTAACCCAAGCGCTTGAGCAAATGAGCGATCTAGAAGTCAAAATTCAGCATGGTATTGAGCATACTTTAAATGAACAACAACATTTACGCTTTGTGATAACAGGTAATGATAGGCCAGGTATTGTCCGCGAGTTATCATCTGTTATTAAACATAAAGGCACTAACATTATTCATTTTGAAAGTAGTAAACAAGGTGCACCTAATTGGGGCGTGCCGCTATTTACCGCAGTAGCTACAGTTGAGCTGCCTGCTAATGTTAGCCGTAGTGAGGTTGTAAAAGCATTAGAGGCTATAGCTACAGATATTGTTGTTGATATTGATACTGATGTTTAAACTATTTTTTAACTGAATATAGCGGTAATTTGCCGCTGAATTCAGTTAGACTTCATTATTACAACTTATGCTGATGCCTATTCGTGTTTGGAGTAGTAATACAATGCCGCAGCACAGCTTAACTAATAACCTAGACTTTCCCTGCTATCCTCGAGAATTAAGTTGGCTAGACTTTAATGGCAGAGTGCTACAAGAAGCAGCTGATGAACGTAATCCGGCTATAGAGCGATTACGTTTTCTTGGTATTTACTCCAACAATATGGATGAGTTCTTTCGAGTCCGCGTTGCTGATGTTAAACGACGGATCCTGTTAAAAAAATACCAGACTAGTGAACAAGAAGATGCCGAAGAACTGCTAACTAAAATTCAACAACAAGTACAGCAACTAGGCCAACGCTTTAATGCTATTTACTTAGAGATCCAGCTAGAGCTGCGTAAACATAATATTGAGTTAATAGATCATTTCAAATTAACCGAGTTGCAAAGCGACTGGGTAAAACAGTACTTTAGGCAAAATGTGCTTAAGCATATTTCGCCGATGATTTTATCCGGTGATGAGGTTAAATTAACTAAAGCTTTAGAAGATAATACCACTTACCTAATGGTTGAAATGTTAGGTAACAGTAAACCAGAATATGCCATAGTCCAAGTACCAACCGCAGAACTGTCACGTTTTATAGAATTACCGCTAGACTTAAATACCCGTAAGAAAAATGGTCACTATCGGCGGCAAATTTTATTATTGGACGATGTCATCGTGCACTGCATCGCTGATTTATTCAGTGGTTTTTTTCAGTTTGAACAAATTCAAGCCTATTCATTAAAACTTACTCGTGATGCGGAATATAATATTAGTGACACTTTAGACCAAAGCTTGATAGATAAAATGTCTAAAGGTATTCGCCAGCGCTTACAATCAGAACCTGTCCGCTTAGTTTATGATGCAGCTATGCCAGAGCAAATGCTCAAAGTGCTAAATAAACAATTAGGCACCAGCTCCAACGACTCTTTAGTTTCTGGCGGCCGTTACCGTAACTTTAAAGACTTTATTAATTTTCCTAACTTTGGTCATGCTAGTTTAGCCTTCCCACCATTAACTACCTTAGCTAGTGCAGCATTTGAACGTCACACCACTAGTTTTGATGCTATTAACCATAGCGATATCTTGTTGCATTACCCCTATCATAGCTTTAATTACTTTACTGAGTGGGTACGCCAAGCATCTTTTGATCCTAAAGTCAGCCAGATCAGAATTACAATGTATCGGGTAGCTAAGCATTCGCGGGTTATTCATTCTTTACTAGATGCCGTTCGTAACGGTAAAAAAGTTAGCGTTGTTATGGAGTTAAAAGCTCGATTCGATGAGGAAAACAATATTAACTGGGCCCGAAAAATGACCGAAGGCGGCATTCAGGTTATCTTTGGCTTAACCAGTTTAAAAGTGCACGCTAAATTGTGTCTGATTACCCGGCAGGAAAAAGGCAAAGCTGTACATTATGGCCATATAGGAACAGGCAACTTTAATGAAAAAACAGCCTTAGTCTACACCGACTTTAGCTTATTTACTTGTCAGTCTGAGATTACCACCGAACTAGAGCAAGTATTTGAGTTTATTGAACATAGCTACCGCCCTTATATATTTAAGCACTTAATTGTCTCACCAACTTGGGCTAGGCCTAAATTATTGCAATTAATTCAACGCGAAATTGATCTAGCTAACTCGGGTAAAAAGTCTGAGATCCTACTTAAGGTAAATAACTTAGCTGATGATGAAATTATTAATTTACTCTATCTTGCTAGCCAAGCTGGGGTGAAAATACGCTTAATTGTCCGTGGTATGTGCTCATTAGTTTCCGGTATTCCAGGTAAAAGTGACAATATAAAAGTGATTAGTATTTTAGACCGCTTTTTAGAACATGCCCGCATCTATGTCTTTCATAACGCTGGCGATACCGAAGTCTATTTATCTTCTGCCGACTGGATGACCCGCAATATTGATCAGCGGGTTGAAGTCGGCGTACCAATCTTAGACCCTCGATTAAAACAAAATATGTTAGACATTTTAGATATTCAGTGGCGCGACAACGTAAAGGCACGTATTATTGGCCCTTGCCATGATAACGCTTATGTTAAACGTGGCAATAAACGTAAGATCCGCTCGCAGCAGCAGATTTATAATTATTGGGCTCGCCAAGCGCGGCCGCAACTAGACACTGAAACTGAATGAACTCTTCTCGATCAAAGCTCGAGCAAACAGAACATCAACCTTATATAGCTGCTGTTGATTTAGGCTCAAACTCCTTTCACCTCGTAGTTGCACGGATCATCGATGGCGACATTCAGCTACTGCATCGTGAAAAGCAAAAAGTTCATTTAGCTCAAGGTTTAAATGATCATTTTATACTCAGTGAAGAGGCTATAGAGCGCGGTTTAAAAGCCTTAGCACAGTTTTCTGATACATTAGCCCCTTTTGCACTAGGTTCTGTACGGGTTATTGCTACTTTCACTTTACGCCGAGCTAAAAATGCAGCCACCTTTATTCGCCGTGCTAAAGCGGTTTTTCCTTTTCCAATAGAAGTAGTCTCAGGTCAAGAAGAAGCGCGAATAATTTATCAAGGCGTCGCCCACTATGAACATTTTGACGATAAAAGATTAGTTATTGATATAGGTGGCGGTAGCACTGAGTTTGTTATTGGCTGCGGTCAACAGCCTCTTTGCCTTAGCAGTCGTAATATAGGCTGTGTTAGTTATGGCAAAGATTATTTTAGCCAAGGTCGTATTAGTGCAAAACGTTTTAATAGAGCGATTTTACATGCCGAACAAGAATTAGAGCATATTGCTAATAACTTTAAAAATATTGGCTGGCAAAAAGCACTTGGCACATCTGGCACTGTTAAAGCTGTACGCGATATTATTGTTGCTTTAGGTTTTAGTAACGACAGCATCGAAGCTTGTCATCTAGAAACCTTAAAAAGCTACTTATTACAATTTGAAAATTGCAGTGAATTAGTTATCCCTGGCTTAAATGAAGATCGTAAACTGCTTATTTGTTCTGGTTTAGCGATATTAATAGCCGCTTTTAAACAGCTGCAAATCCAACAGCTTTCTTATATAGATGCCGCTTTACGTGAAGGCATACTCTATGAAATGAGCGACCGCTTACAGCATCATGATATTCGCCAACAAAGCGTAGCTAGTATGCAACGCCGTTATGATATTGATATCGCACAGGCAAACCGTGTTAGCAGTACTGCCTTAGCCTTATTTAACCAAGTCAGTGCTAGCTGGCAATTAGAACCTGAACATGGCAAAGCTTTAATCTGGGCAGCAAACTTATTTGAAGTGGGTTTACATATTAATTCGTCAAGTGTGCAAAAACACTCTGCCTATATTTTACAGCACGCTAATCTACCTGGTTTTAACCAAGAGCAACAACTGCTAGTTGCAACTTTAGTTCGTTTTCATCGGCGAAAAATTCGAGCGGAAGAGATCCCACACTTTAGCTTATATCAGCTATCACAAGTGGTTAATTTAATAGTCTTATTAAGACTTGCTGTCTTGCTTAATCAAAAACGTCGTGACAACTTTTTGCCTGATATTCGCATTAGTGGCAGTGAGCAACAATTACAGTTGTATATAGAAACCAATTGGTTAGAACAACAAAGCTTATTAGCTGCTTATTTGCAAAGCGAGCAAAAGCAACTGCGCAAAATCACCTTTCATTTAGAGTGTTTAAACTTGCCTAACTACAACCCCGACTAACTGGCTAAGGTATAAGCAGGCTTATACCTTTTTACGCATCAAATATATAGATAACACTATAAATAATACACTGGGTAATGCCGCGCCAGCAATAGATGGCAGTTGATAGACCAATGCTATAGGGCCAAAGACTTCATTGCTCATGTAAAATGCAAAGCCAGTTAAAATACCCATTAAGACTCTGGCGCCCATAGTAACACTACGTAGCGGCCCAAAAATAAAAGACAACGCCATTAATAGCATAGCAATGATGGTTAATGGCTGTAATACTTTACGCCAAAAAGCTAACTGATACCGGCTAGCATCTTGGCCATTCTGTTCTAAATAATCGACATAATCTGCCAGTCCTGTAATAGACAGCATTTCAGGCTTAATGGTCACCACACCTAGCTTTTCCGGCGTTAATGAAGAGCGCCAACGCAGTCTTGTTAGCTGTTGCTGGTCAATTTTTTGTTCGGTAAATTGCTGTTGCTGTACTTGTTGTAACAACCAAGCGTCATTCTTAAATACTGCAGTTTCAGCATTAACAATAGACACTAGCTTTAAATCATCATCAAATTGATAAATAATAATATTATTTAAATTACCAAAGTCATCAACTTGTTTAATATTAACAAATTGATCAGCATCTTTAGCCCATACACCTTGCTGTGATGCAAATAAATTACCATCTGAAATAGCTTTTATTCGCAGCTCGCGGGCTACTCTATCGCTAATAGGCGCTCCCCACTCAGCAACCGCCATAACAATTAGCACCATTACAACAGCGGTTTTCATAACTGAACTAACTATATTGAAGCGGGACATACCTGCCGCCTGCATTACCACTAGCTCACTATTACTGGCTAACATACCTAAACCAATTAAGCCGCCTATTAACACCGCCATAGGAAAAAAGGTTACTAAATCACCAGGTACTGTATACAGCGTATAAAGTGCAGCATGAACCATATCGTAATAACCACGGCCTATAGAGCGCATTTGGTCTATAAACTTAAACATGGCCGATATGACCAATAACACGCTTAAGGTAAGCATTGATGTGCTTAAAATAGTGCGGCCTATATAAATATCTACTATTTTTAACATCTTAACTGCGCCCCACAAGCCAAGCTTGGAACCGTTGCGCACCTGTTCTATTGCGCATAATTAAAACCATGCCTAGTAATAAAGCTGAGCCATGGATCCACCACATGCCTAAGATGGCTGGGATAGTTTCATCTTCTAGGGCAGAACGAGCAATAATCAGCATAGCGTAATAGCCTAAATACAATAGCAAGGCTGGCATTAATCGACCAAACTTACCTTGGCGTGGATTCACTCGACTTAGCGGCACCGCTATTAGCGTCAACAGCGGAATAGACAAGGGAATAGCAATACGCCAATGCCACTCGGCTAAGGCTTCACTGCTATCTAGCTGGATTAGCTCTGCTGTTGCTAAACTGCCTAGTTTGCGGCGTCGCTGCTCGACTTCTTGTTCACGTATTTGAATTTGATAACGGCCAAACTCAGTAATTTCAAAGGCAGCTGTTTTACCTTCACCCGCATAACGGCGCCCTTGCGCTAATTCTAATTGCTGTGCGCCTGTAGCGTCTTCGGTAACTTTACCAAGTTGTGCATAAACAATAGCATGGGTTGGGTTAGTATCTTGACCGCTTTGACTATTGTTTTGTGCAACAAATACCTTACTTAATTCACCAGTGCGGTTGATATCATGAACAAAAATAACTGCTTTTTCATTTGATGTATGCTGAAAACGGCCAGGCATTAATGAGAATAGCCCCGCGCTAGCATCGGCTTTTTCTAATAACTGATACTCTTGCTCTGTTGCCCAAGGGCTAATATAAAGGGTGACAGTTCCAGCTAACATAGCTAACAATAACGATAATATTATCGTTATTCGCGCAACATACCACTCACTAACACCAGTAGAGTGCAGCACTGTCATCTCACTGTCAGCATAAATTCGGCCATAGGCCACCAAAACGCCAACAAAAGCACTTAACGGCAATATAATTACCGCTAATTGCGGTAATTTAAGTGCCACTATACTCATCACTAATTGACCTGGTAATTCGCCCTCTGAGGCATCAGCCAAAATTTTTACAAAGCGCTGGCTTATAATTATGGTCATCAAAATAACAAATACTGTTAGCTGAGATTTTAAGACTTCACCTAACAAATAACGAAAAATGATCAATACGCCCCCTAAAACCGACCTTTTTACTGGAAGCTTGGCGATTTTTCAGTAAACTTAATGCCTATAGTAATTATTATCGACTAAACGACACAGAAAACCGAGCTTTTTTATATATTCACGGTAGAATTTGGTTATTAATGTACCACGTGACGTTTATACCGTCTGTTAGAATCAGGAGTAAGCATGGAGTTCAGTGTAAAAAGTGGCAGTCCCGAAAAACAACGCAGTGCTTGTATTGTTGTTGGTGTATATGAACCTAGACGCTTATCTGCAGTTGCCGAGCAACTAGATAAGATTAGTGATGGCTACCTTAGCAACTTATTACGCCGCGGCGATTTAGAAGGTAAATCGGGGCAAATGCTGTTATTACATCACGTGCCTAATATTTTAAGTGAGCGAGTTCTACTTGTTGGCTGCGGTAAAGAGCGCGAATTAGATGAGCGTCAATATAAACAGATTATTGCCAAAGCTATTAGTACTTTAAATGAAACCGGCTCTATGGAAGCAGTATGCTTTTTATCTGAACTACATGTTAAAGGCCGTGATACCTATTGGAAAGTACGCCAAGCGGTAGAAACAACTTTAGATAGCTTATATGTATTTGATCAACTAAAAAGCAAAAAAGATGAAACCCGTCGGCCACTTCGTAAAATGGTATTTAACGTACCAACACGCCGTGACCTGCCTATTGGCGAAAAAGCGGTTGAGCACGGTTTAGCTATCGCTACCGGTAGCAAATTAACTAAAGATGTCGGCAATATGCCACCTAATATTTGTACTCCGCAATACTTAGCCGAGCAAGCCCAAGCGCTATGTCAGCTATCTAACAAAGTAAGTGTTGAGATTTTAGGCCCAGAAGAGCTAGACAAGCTAGGTATGCATTCTTATTTAGCAGTTGGCCGTGGCTCTGTTAACGGCCCGCGAATGTCAGTGATTAATTATCGCGGTGCCGATAATGACTCAGCACCTGTAGTATTAGTGGGCAAAGGCTTAACCTTTGACTCTGGCGGTATTAGTATTAAGCCTGGCGAAGCCATGGACGAAATGAAATACGACATGTGTGGTGCAGCTTCAGTACTTGGCACTATGCGTGCTGTGTTAGAGCTACAATTACCTATTAATCTTATTGTAGTACTTGCTGCAGCTGAAAACATGCCAGATGCTAACGCTTATCGGCCTGGTGATATCTTAACGACTATGTCAGGACAAACCGTAGAAGTATTAAACACCGATGCCGAAGGCCGCTTAGTATTATGTGATGCCTTAACTTATGTGGAACGTTTTGATCCTGAGCTCGTTATTGATGTCGCCACCTTAACTGGCGCTTGCGTTGTTGCCTTAGGTAAACATGCCACTGGTTTACTCAGTAACCATAACCCTTTAGCGCACGAAATATTAAATGCCTCAGATCAAAGCGGCGATCGGGCATGGCGCTTACCCTTATGGGACGATTATCAAGACCAATTAGAAAGCCCTTTTGCAGACTTTAGTAACTTAGGTGGCCGTGCCGCTGGCACTATTACCGCAGCCTGTTTCTTGTCTCGCTTTACCCGTAAATATAACTGGGCCCATTTAGATATTGCTGGGACTGCCTGGCGCAGTGGTGGTAAAGATAAAGGGGCAACTGGGCGGCCTGTACCCATGTTAACGCAGTTTTTAATTAACCGCGCTAACCAACAACAGGAAAGTTAATGGCAGTTACTTTTTATATATTAACTGCTTTGCCAAGCAACCAAAATGAGCTGCGCACTTCGCCAGCTCATTTTGGTTTAGCCTGTCAGCTTTGTGCCGATCTGTATCGGGCAAAGCAACGGGTTTTCGTTTATACTGCCGACCAAGAACAAGCTGAAGCATTTGACCAGCAGCTGTGGCAATTTGATGCCGAGCGCTTTGTCCCCCATAACTTAAGCGGTGAAGGCCCAAGCTATGGCGCTGCCGTAGAGATTGGCTGGCAAACACCAAAGCAGAACCGTCCAGTATTAATTAACCTAACCGAGCAAGTGCCAGACTTTGCACAACGCTTTAAACAAATTATCGAATTCGTTCCTGCAGAAGAGCACTTAAAAGCCCAAGCCAGAGAACGATATAAGCAATATCGTCAGCATGGTATCACGCCAAGCACGATAACCATCGACTGACAAACAGGTACTATCATGGAAAAAACCTTTAATCCTAGCGAAATTGAACAAGCCATGTATAACGCATGGGAAGCCAAAGGCTATTTTCAGCCCAGCGGTGATCAAAGTAACGGCAATTATTGCATTATGATCCCACCGCCAAATGTTACTGGCAGCCTCCATATGGGGCATGCCTTTCAGCAAACTATTATGGATGCCCTAACCCGTTATAAGCGGATGCAAGGCAAAAACACTTTATGGCAAGTTGGTAGTGACCATGCCGGTATTGCTACCCAGATGGTAGTTGAACGCAAGCTAGCGGCTGAGAACTCACCTAACCGCCATCAGCTTGGCCGTGATGCTTTTATTGATAAAATTTGGCAATGGAAAGAAGAATCTGGCGGCACTATTTCAGACCAAATGCGCCGCTTAGGCAACTCAGTGGATTGGACCCGCGAACGCTTCACCATGGACGAAGGTTTATCTGCCGCAGTGCAAGAGGTTTTTGTTCGCTTATATGAAGACGACTTAATTTACCGTGGTAAACGCTTAGTTAACTGGGATCCAAAATTACACACAGCGATTTCTGATCTTGAAGTAGAAAACAAAGAACAAAAAGGTCACTTGTGGTATTTACGCTACCCATTAGCAGATGGCGCTAAAACGGCAGAAGGCAAAGACTATTTAGTGGTTGCTACCACTAGGCCAGAAACTATGCTTGGCGATAGCGCTGTTGCTGTTGATCCTGATGACGAGCGGTATCAAGCTTTAATTGGTAAATTTATTCAATTACCCTTAGTTAACAGACGCATTCCTATTATTGCAGATAAGTATGTAGATAAAGAGTTTGGTACTGGTTGCGTTAAAATTACTCCAGCCCATGATTTTAATGACTATGAAATGGGTAAACGTCATCAGCTGCCGTTGTACAATATTTTATCGTATGACGCCATAATATTAGCCACTGCCGAAATTTATAATATCGATGGTAGCGCTAACAACGAATTAAACAATCAATTACCAGCCGAATTCGCTGGCATGGAACGCTTTGCAGCCCGTAAAGCCATTGTAGCCGCCTTTGATCAAGCAGGTTTATTAGAAAAAATTGATGATCATGAATTAAAAGTACCTTATGGCGATCGTAGCGGTGTTGTTATTGAACCGTTTTTAACCGACCAATGGTATGTTCGGGTTGCCCCTTTGGCTAAAACAGCAACTGAAGCTGTTGAAAGCGGCCAAATTGAATTTGTACCTAAGCAATACGAAAACATGTATTACAGCTGGATGCGTGATATTCAAGATTGGTGTATTTCACGGCAACTTTGGTGGGGGCACCGCATTCCTGCATGGTATGACAATGACGGTAAAGTCTATGTTGGCCGTGATGAAGCAGAAGTACGCACTAAATATGCTTTAGCTAATGATGTTAGCTTACGCCAAGACGATGACGTACTTGATACCTGGTTTAGCTCTGCGCTTTGGACTTTCTCAACCTTAGGCTGGCCTGAAGATACCCAAGAGCTACGCACTTTTCATCCTACTGATGTCTTAGTGACCGGCTTTGATATTATCTTCTTCTGGGTTGCCCGCATGATCATGATGACCATGCACTTTATTAAAGATGAAAACGGCAAGCCACAAGTGCCCTTTAAAACTGTTTATGTTACCGGCCTTATCCGTGACGAAAACGGCGATAAAATGTCAAAATCTAAAGGTAATGTGGTCGATCCTTTAGACATGATTGACGGCATTAGTTTAGAGGACTTACTGGCTAAACGTACTAGTAATATGATGCAGCCTAAATTGGCTGAAAAAATTGCTAATGCCACTAAAGAACAATTCCCAGAAGGTATTAGTGCCAGTGGTACTGATGCGGTGCGCTTTACCCTCGCCGCTTTAGCTTCAACCGGTCGTGATATTAACTGGGATATGAAACGCTTAGAAGGCTATCGCAACTTCTGTAATAAATTATGGAATGCTAGCCGCTACGTGTTAATGCATACTGAAGATAAAGACTGCGGTTTTAACGACAGCGCCGAGCAACGCCAATTATCTTTAGCAGATAAATGGATCCTAGCTCAGTATCAACAAACCGTTACTCAGGTTCGCCAGTATTTCGACAGCTATCGCTTTGATTTAGCGGCTTCAACCTTATATGAGTTTACGTGGAATCAGTTCTGTGACTGGTATTTAGAGCTAACTAAACCTGTGCTATTTAAAGGCACAGAAGCAGAACAACGTGGCACTCGTCATACCTTAATTACTGTGCTAGAAAGCTTATTACGCTTAATGCACCCTATTATGCCGTATATTACTGAGACCATCTGGCAATCTGTTAAGCCAATAGCCGGTATTGCAGCAGACAGCATTATGTTGCAGCCTTACCCAGAGCATAACAGCGCTTTAATCAACGAAACTGCCACCGCAGACTTAGAATGGTTAAAAGCCGTTATCACAGCTATTCGTAATATTCGCGGCGAAATGAACATTGCCCCTAGTAAAGGCTTAAATATCTTACTGCGTAATCTTAACGCTCAAGAGCAGCGCCGATTAAGTGAAAACCAAAACTTTTTACAAAACTTAGCTAAGCTAGATAGTATTAATATTTTAGCTAACGACCAAATCGCACCTGTCAGCGCCATTCAATCAATTGGTAGTATGGATTTATTAATCCCTATGGCCGGTTTGATTGATAAAGATGCGGAGTTAAGCCGTATTGGTAAGCAATTAGAAAAAACTCAACAAGAATTAGCTCGTGTCTCTGGCAAGCTTGCTAACCCAGGTTTTGTAGCTAAAGCCCCTGAAGCTGTATTAGCTAAAGAGCAAGCCAAACAAGCCGAACTAGAACAAGGACTACTGAAACTACAGCAGCAACAAGCTGAAATTACCGCGCTATAGTTTTCGCTAACAGTAACCAGTATAAAACATCAAGCCAAGGTAACTCTTGGCTTGATGTTATTTACAACTAATTACCCAGCTGCTTCCTCTACTATAATGTTAATTCTTCAGTCTCATAATACAGTTGTTAATTAAAATAGTTTTGCTATTATTGCGCGCTATTTCAGCACTCTTCTACAGAATAATGCTGAAATAATGCTTGCATAGCTTATTCAGGCTATTCAGCTAATGGTTTAGCCTTAATTTTTTTAAGGCGCTACCGCCAACTGTCACAAGCACAAGCGTACCGTTGAGTTGGCTTATCTGCTGCAACGGTTCCAATAACCTTATTCCGGCTCATCGGAAAACAGAAGAGTATTAAACATGATGTCAGCAGATAGCTTAGTTGAGATCGCCGAACCTGTTGCGGCTGCGGCCGAAGCGGCCGCAGCGTCTCCTACCGCACTTAGTTTAATTCCACCCTTAGTTGTTATAACCTTAGCTATTTGGTTAAAACGACCAATATTAGCACTCATTATCGGTGCTACTGTCGGCTTATTGCTCTATGCCCCACACAATGCGTTAGAGAATTTTGCCGATACCTCGCTAAAAGTGATGCAAGATGAAACCATAGGCTGGCTTATCTTAGTCTGTGGTGGCTTTGGTGCTTTAATTGGGCTTTTAGTTCATACCGGCGGTGCTTTAGCTTTTGGCATTAAAGCACAGCGGTTTGCTAAAGGTAAAAAGTCATCATTATTTATGACCTTTATCCTAGGTTTAGTGATTTTTGTTGATGACTACCTTAACGCCTTAAGCGTGGGTGAAACTATGCAACGTGTCACCGACAAATTTAAAGTATCGCGGGAAATGTTAGCCTATGTAGTTGACTCTACCGCCGCACCAGTCTGCGTATTAGTACCACTATCAACTTGGGCTATCTTTTTTGGTGGCCTACTAGAAAATAACAATGTGGCTGGTGTTGGCGAAGGTATTCATGTTTATATGCAAGCTATTCCTTACATGCTATATGCATGGCTAGCACTGTTAGTAGTGTTCTTGGTTATTATTGGCGTGATCCCAGCATTTGGCCCGATGAAAAAAGCCGAATTAGCTGCAGCACAGCATCAACCAGAAGCAGTTAGCTTTGCCGATACTCACCCAGATAACTTAGCCGCAGACAAATATGCAGTAAAAGCCTTTGAGGAAGAGTTCGATGATGCCCAAACTAAAGGTCGCTTACATAACTTTTTAATCCCAATGGTTATGTTGGTGCTATTTACAGTTTATTTTGATATTGATGTCTGGAAAGGCTTAATAGTGACCTTATTAATCACCTTACCGTTTTATGCTATTCAACGATTAATGTCTTTAGCTGACATGATGGAAACCATGATTAATGGCTTTAAAACCATGCTACCTGCTATTGGCACTGTTATTGCCGCCTTTATTTTTAAAGATGTCTGTGACAAGTTGATGCTACCACAATATATTATCAACAACTTAGCACCTTATATGACAGCACAATTATTACCGGCCATGGTGTTTTTATCTATGGCGATATTAGCTTTTGCAACTGGCTCTAGTTGGGGTATTTTTGCAGTTAGTATTCCTATTGTGATGCCATTAGCTTATGCAGTTGATGCTAATATTCCGCTAATAATTGGCGCTTTAATGTCAGCCAGCTCTTTTGGTAGTCAGGCCTGTTTTTATAGCGACTCAACCGTGCTTGCAGCCCAAGGCTCAGGCTGTAACTTAGTGTCACATGCTATTACTCAGTTGCCTTACGCCTTAATAGCCGCAACCTTAGCTTTTGTTGGTTTTATAGTTATCGCATAATACTTTACTGTTATTGCGACTATGGCGTTAGCCTTTGGTTAACGCCTATCTTATATAGGCTATTATGATAGGCATTATCGCCGCATTAACCACTGCTTTATGCTGGGCCATCGCAGCTCGTCTATACCGCCAGTTAAGCAAGAGCTTAGCGGGATTAGTTTTGCTGCCTTAGCCGCCTTATGTCAGGCCCTGGGTGCCGTTATTAGTCGCGATGTGTTGGTTAACAGCCAAATGGACGCGCTTAGTGCTAGTAGTTGGCGCTTACTCGGTGGCATGGTATTAATCATTATTTTAATGCTATGTAAACGCAGTCGTTGGCTGCCTCAGGCGACTAATAGTATCAAGCCTTGGCTATTGCTATTAATCGCAACACTAATTGGCACTACCGCTTCTTTATATTTACAAATGGTTGCTTTTAGCTATGCTAAAGCGGCAGTAGTGCAAACCTTACTGGCAACCAGTGTTATTTTATCTTTATTACTAGCTAAGCTAGCTAAAGAGCCTATCCCAAGTGGTAGTTGGCGGTGGACAGCCTTAGCATTAGTCGGTGTTGGCTTACTACTCTACTAATCTTCCTTTAACCTTAACTTGCATCCTTAGTAAAAACTCATTTTTTCCTGACAAATGGTTCATTCGCTGGTAACCTTAATGCATTAAAATCATTCAATATTTAGGTGAGCATAATGTTGACGTTACTAGCAAAGATCCTCAAAGTGCTTAATTCGCAAACTTCAACTTGGCAAATTGGTTGGGCAGTTGCATTAGGATTATTTATTGGTATTTTACCCTTAGGTTTATTAACTTTTATTTTACTATTGATAGTCTGCTTATTTACCGTCAATCTCTCCATCTTTTTGGTTACTTGGGGCTTAACAAAAGGCCTGATGCTGCTGTTTGCCACCCCACTAGAAAACCTTACTTGGCAACTGGCCCAAAACAAACAGTTACTACAGTTATTAGCAGAAGGTGAAACCTTACAGTTATTACACTTACACCATACCTTAACCCTAGGCAGCTTTGTTCTCGGCTTAATCTTACTGGTGCCTGTGGCATGGTTAAGTAGCAGCCTAGTTAAGCAATATCGGGCTAAAGTAATGAGCAAAGTTGAAAAATGGAAACTAACTCAAATGCTAAAAGCCAGTAAGTTATTTTCTTTGTATCAAAAAATTCAATAAGGAGCAGACTATGATTCGTAAATCGGGTTGGCTTATTTTCATTGCTATTAGTGCTGCACTCTTAGCTTTAATCTACTTATTTATAGGGCCAGCATTGCGTATTGGCATGATCTATAGCTTAGAAAAAGTGACTGGCGCTGAAGTTAATATTGCTAAAGTCTCAGTACAACTAGCACCTTTAGCTGTAAAAATTAATAAACTTGAGCTAACAGATCCTGCTGCTCCTGAATATAATAGTTTTAGCTTTAATTACGCCATTGCAGCTATAGAGGTCTGGCCCGCTATGCTTGGCTATTACGTTATTAATGACTTAGAAGTTAATGATGCCGCTTACGGCACTAAACGCGCTAAAACGGGTCAGGTTTATCGCCTGCCTAATGTTGAGGGTGAAGAAGCTTCACTAGCCGACTTATTAAAATCGGAGTTACCCTCAGCAGATGAGCTGTTAGCCAGAGTCGATTTACAAAGCCCAGCCAAAGCCGAAGCTTTACAAAAGCTAGCCGCTAGCGAGCAAATTGCGCTGAAAAAGCTACCTGAGCAATTACCCAATAAAGCCACTTTAGCTAAATATCAAGCTGATATTAAAGCCCTCACTGATAGTAAGATTGAAAATGCCGCAGATTTGGCAACAAAAACTGGCCAACTACAGCAACTAAAACAGCAGTTAATGCTAGAAAAAGAGCGGATAGAGCAAGTAAAAAATCAACTAGAACAAAGTAAAGACAAACTGCAAATTGCCGTAACTGACTTACAACAAGCTAGTAAAGCCGACTGGCAAAAAGCCCAACAATTGGCTAATTTATCTGACGGTGGTTTAGCCGGTATTAGCCAAATTTTACTTGGCCAAGAATGGGCAGATCGTTTAAGCCAACTTAATGATCTGTATGAGTTTATCAAGCCATACATTCCAGAAAAATCTGAGACTGCAGCTGAAACCCAGATTAGATTACCAAATAGAGTATTGCCCTTACCCAGCCAACCTTACCCTAATTTTTGGGTGAAAAACGCTCAAGTTAATTGGTTAATCGGCGGCGGTAATGTTGCCATGTCACTACAAGATATTACTGCTCAACATAGCATTATTAATAAGGCAACTAAGTTTGCTTTAGCTGCAACTGATTTGCCGCAATTAAAACAAATTAACCTTAAAGGTGATTTTGCTATTTTACAGCAGATGATCACTAACCTTAATTGGCAATTAGATGGCTTAAAAGTAGAAGAAGTCTTGTTAGGTAAAGGGGATAACGCACTCACCCTAGCAAGTAGCTTAGTTAGCTCTAGCGGTAAAGTAAGCTTAACTAATAAACAACTAATGCAGCATGCTAGTTTAGCCTTAAATAAAGCTAACTTTACAAGTATAGGTAATAAGTATTTGCAACAATTAGCCGACATTCTAAATCAGCAAAGCAGTATTCCATTGACTATTGATGCCAGCGGCTTAATTAGTGCACCTAATGTAAGCATTCGTTCATCTTTAGATCAGGTATTAGGTGATGCCTTATTAGGCGAAGCTAAACAAAAAATAGCCGCTTTACAGTCTGATTTAAAAACTAAACTAGATGGCCAATTGCAGTCTGGCTTAGCAGGGCAAGAAGATTGGTCGGCATTATTAAACCAGCAGCTTACTAGCACGGAAGATGCTAGTGGTAATGTAGAGCAGTTGTTAGCCGCTAAGCTAGATGATATTAAAGACCAAGCAAAAGATAAACTAAAAGATCGGTTAAAGAATAAATTAGGCAGCGGAAATTAGTTGTGAGTAAAATGATAAGGCCGTTTTAGATAAACACTAACGGCCTTATTATTACACTTTTATTACCGTATCTGCAGAGTTGTAAAAATAGGCTTTATTTTTACCTAAACTTTTTGCCATATACATAGCAGTATCGGCATTTCTAATTAAACCTTCAGCAGAGTTAGCATCTTCAGGGAACATAGCTACACCTACAGAAACACCTACTTTAAACTCATTATTTTGAATCACTAAAGGTTGGTTGATAGAGTTAATTATGCGCTCTGCTACTTCACTTATTTCAATTTTATTTAAAGGGTTATTTAAGATAAAAATAAACTCATCACCGCCGACTCTGGCAACAGTGTCAGACTGCCGCACTAGTGCCACTAATCTCTTTGCCATCTCCTTTAACAGTATATCCCCTACATTATGGCCAAATTGATCATTAACTTGTTTAAAACCGTCTAAATCCAAAAACATTAATGCTAACTTGCATTGATCACGATTAAAATTAAGTAACTTTTGACTAATTCTATCCATTAGCAAGGTTCTATTGGGTAAGTCTGTTAAGGCATCATGAAAAGCCAAATGCTTGATCTGCTCGTCTTTACGCCTAAACTCTGTAATATCGCTAAATACTGAAACATATCGCACCGCTTCACCCTCGTCATTACGCACCATGCTAATATGCATGCGCTGCAAATAAAGGGTACCATCTTTTCGTCTATTCCATATTTCACCATGCCAACGACTTTTTGTAGTTAACTCGTGCCACATCAAAGCATAGAAAGCTTGGTCATGCTGCTTTGATTGTAAAATACGCGGGGTTTGCCCTAAGGCCTCTTGCTTGCTAAAACCTGTTATATCGGTAAAGCTAGGATTGACCGATAAAATTACCCCTTCAGCATCGGTTATTAACACCCCGTCTAAGGTGTTGTCAAAAACACAAGCAGCCAGTTTTAGCTTAGCTTCTGTTTCTTTTAATTGTGTAACTTCATTAGCTTGAATAGAAAAGCCTTTAACCACACCATTATCATCAAAGTCAGGAATGTAGTGGCCAATAATATAACCAACATTAGCATTAGCTTTGCGTAATGTACGTTCAAAACGCTGTGCTTCACCCGCTAGTGCTTTTTTAATATAAGGTTCGTTTAACTTAAATAATTGCTCACCTACTAATTGCTGAAAAGTCATACCAATAATTTCTGAGGCTGGCATACCAAACCACTCACTATAAGCACGATTAGCATAACAACAACGCAAGTCTCTATCCCAATACCCCATCATATTAGGTGTGTTATCAATAATGGAGTGTATAAACTGCTCAGTCTTATTACTAGCCGCCGCGATGGAGTTAGCCTGAGTAAGCGTTTTTTGGAACTGCTGCATAGACTCAATATAATAAGAAAGCAAACAGCTAGTCACGACAAAGATCACTATCTTTAAAAGCTCAATGTCATTATTTATATATGGCAAGTTAAGTAATAATGGCCATAAAAACATAACAGTTAAACAGGCGAGTATTGTGGTAATTATTCCTGCATAAAAACCGGCATACAAGCTAATAGCAATAATGGCAGGGAAAAAAAATAACCAAGAAAAGTTAGTCGCTAATGCAGGCAGCTGCCAAAGCAAAAGGCCAGCTGAAGTCAAACTTACGATTGCCAGTAAAGTGAAAAAGTATTGCAATAATTGCCTGCTAGTTACTTTAGTTTTGCTCTGGCCTTTTTCATTACTGTCAATCATCTACAACCTTTTAGTATTGACGCTATTGCCTTTAAGAACCCCATCTTTACTTAAGCCGATTAAAGTGGAATCTCTAAATAATAGCATCATGCCTTAATAAAAGGGCAGAACATGTTAATTATTTTTACTGAATTAATAGCCGCCATAAAACTTTACAACTAATACAGTAATTAAAAAACCAGTTGTGATTAGCAACTGGTTTTAGGTCTAGCAGACTATTTTTAAGATACCTAGTTAATGACTGATGAAGTCTTCGTCGTTGTCATCCATATCATCGTCATTATAATCAGCTGCGTCACCCTCAAAGTAAGTGCCCCAGCCATCATATTCAACCCCATACTTTTTAGCTAAAGCTTCTAGTTTTATAGCATCGGCAATAATAGTTTCTGTTACCAGTGATTGCTCACGTATAGCGTCAAAAACCCATGCGCTATCACCTTCTTCAAACTCAACTTCCTCAGCATCTGTAACTTCATAGCCTAGTTTAAATAACGCCACAGCCAGCTTTTCTAATTTAGCAAAATCTTTATCATAAAAGTGATGTTCAATGGTATATTCCGCATCAGGATCGCTACCGTCCTCTAATAACGCATTAATTGTTTCTTCAGTAAATTCTTGCCAGTTTTCCATAGCTCTACCCCTCAGCGGTAATTTTGTCTGCAGTGTAATCTTTGCTAAGTTCGGTATCAAGCATCATAATTTGCTCTGCCATCTTCTGATGTAAATTTTCAGAAAATTGGCGGATATTAGGTTTAGTTTCAGGTAAGCTAATAGGCGCTAATATTTGAATAATTACTTTGCCGTTATTCCAGCGATTTAACTTAAACTGCTGATGTGTCGTACTCATACATACGGGCATTAAGGGCACTTTTGCTTCTAAGGCAATATGAAAAGCACCGGCTTTAAAAGGCAGTAAGCCTCTGCCATAACTGCGGGTGCCTTCAGGAAACATCCACACAGAAATATTCTCACGGCTAATGCGCTGTGCCGCGGCGAGCATAGTGGATAAAGCCCGAGTTCTATTAGTGCGATCAATTAAAATATTGCCGCTAAGCCAATACAGCTGACCAAAAAAAGGCACATACTTTAAACTCTTTTTACCTAAGGTTACGGTTCTAGGTTGCACCGCATTACTAATAGTAAATAAGTCTAAATTATTTTGATGATTAGCCACATAAACATAAGGCTGAGTATAATCAATATGCTCAAGGCCGCGCACTTCAACTTTAATACCTAATATTTTGGATACACTACCATACCAATGTGAAAATATACGCACGTTATCAGCATGAAATGGCCGCACTATACAAATTAACAAACCGGCTATGGTGCTAAAGAAAAAAAACAAAATTAATAATATTATTCGTAAAACCGCTATCACTACATTCTCCCTTGACACTACAAGCGAATTAAAAAAGCGCCGAAAAGGCGCCTAGTATAACGAGTCTAACTATCTGTGCTGGTTGGATCACTATTTAGCTGCACAGCGTCAATTCGCTGTAAGCCTCTTGGTAATTTATTGCCGCGACGACCTCGTTCACCATGATAATGCTGTAAATCATCTGGTTTTAAGGTCAGTTTACGCTTACCCGCTATCAGTGTCACGCTTCCATCAACTGGTACTATAGTTAATTGGCAAATAAACTCTTCACGGCTGGCTGCTCTAGCAGTAGGAATAGACATAATCTTATTACCTTTACCTTTACTCAGTTTGGGTAAATCTGCTACAGGAAAGACTAACATCCGGCCTTCATTAGAGATGGATAACACTAAGTCAGTTTCAGGCTGATTAACTACCACAGGGGCTAATACTTTCGAACCTTTTGGTAGGTTTAAGACTGCTTTACCTGCTTTATTGCGGCTAAGTAAGTCGGCAAACTCGGCTACAAAGCCATAGCCCGCATCTGAGGCTAATAGCAGCGCTTCTTTATCTTCACCCATCAATATATGTTCAAAACTTTCACCTGCAACTATACCAAAACGACCACTTAAGGGCTCACCTTGGCCTCGTGCAGAAGGCAGTTCATGAGCTTCAGTAGCATAGCTACGGCCTGATGAATCAATAAATACAGTTTGCTGATTGGAACGGCCACTGACCATAGCCTTAAAGGCATCACCTGCTCGATAACTTAAGGCATTACCATCAACATCATGACCTTTTGCGCAACGTACCCAGCCTTTTTCCGACAACACTACCGTTACTGGCTCGCTGGGTAACAATTCTCTTTCACTTAGCGCTTTAGCTTCACCGCGTTGTACTATTGGGCTGCGGCGATCATCACCATATTTTTCAGCATCAGCTAATAATTCATCACGAATTAATTTTGTTAATTTTTTCTCTGAAGCTAAAATTGCCTGCAACTTATCTCGCTCTTTACTCAATTCATCTAGCTCGGCACGAATTTTAATTTCTTCTAATTTAGCTAGCTGACGTAATTTTAACTCTAAAATAGCTTCAGCTTGGCGATCAGTAATATTAAAAGCAGCCATTAATTCTGGTTTTGGTTTGTCAGAATTACGAACAATCCGAATAACTTCATCAATGTTTAGAAAAGCGATTAATAAGCCTTCTAATACATGCAATCTATCTAGAACTTTGTCTAAACGGTGCTGCAAGCGACGGCGGACAGTATCACGGCGAAATGCTAACCATTCCGTTAATATTTCAACTAAGTTTTTCACTCGTGGTCGCTGATCCAGTCCTAAAATGTTTATATTCACTCTATAACTTTTTTCAAGATCAGTTGTAGCAAACAAATGCTGCATTAACTGCTCAATGTCCACGCGATTAGAGCGCGGCACTATTACTATGCGTGTGGGGCTTTCATGATCCGATTCATCACGCAAATCAGTTACCATAGGCAACTTTTTTGCCTGCATTTGGCTAGCAATTTGCTCTAATACCTTAGAGCCAGATGTTTGGTGCGGTAAAGCGGTAATAACAATATCGCCATCTTCAAGTTGATATAGTGCCCGCATTCTTACACTGCCACGCCCAGTTTCATAAATAGCAGCAAGCTCATGGCTGGGGCTAATTATTTCGGCATCTGTTGGGTAATCAGGGCCTTTAATATACTGCATTAAATCACTGACTGTACTCTTTGGTTTATCTAACAATAAAGCACAGGCTTGCGCCACCTCACGGGCATTATGTGGCGGTATATCTGTCGCCATACCTACCGCAATGCCAGTAATACCATTAAGTAATATATGTGGTAGCCGGGCTGGCAATACCTTAGGCTCTTCCATAGTGCCATCAAAGTTAGGTAGCCAATCTGTTGTACCGGCTCCTAGCTCAGATAATAATACTTCAGCAAAACGCGATAGCTTTGACTCGGTATAACGCATAGCGGCAAAAGACTTAGGATCATCAGGTGCACCCCAGTTACCTTGACCGTCAACTAACGGATATCGATATGAAAACGGCTGGGCCATTAATACCATAGCTTCATAACAGGCAGAGTCACCATGAGGATGAAACTTACCTAATACATCACCCACAGTACGGGCTGACTTTTTATATTTAGCTAAATGCGATAGGCCTAATTCAGACATGGCATAAATAATTCGTCTTTGCACCGGTTTTAAACCATCGCCAATATGCGGTAATGCACGATCCATAATCACGTACATTGAATAGTTCAAGTAGGCGTCTTCTGTAAAACGTCTTAATGGCAGTTGTTCAATGCCGTCTTGAGAAATTACCGTTTCTGTCATGCTTATTCCTGTTAACTGTTTGTACCATTAACCGACATTGTTTTATGCTAGTTAAGCAACAACCGCTTTATCACCTTTTAACTCTAACCAAGCGCGTCTATCAGATGCCCGCTTTTTAGCCAATAACATATCCATTAGCTCAAAGGTCTGTTCGTTATCATCTATAGTTAACTGCACTAAACGACGGGTATTTGGGTCCATAGTGGTTTCGCGTAATTGCAACGGATTCATTTCACCCAAACCTTTAAACCGTTGGACATTGACTTTACCGCGCTTTTTTTCCGCTTCTATTCTATCTAAGACCGCATCTTTTTCTGTTTCATCTAAGGCATAATAAACATCTTTGCCTATATCTATACGATATAAAGGTGGCATGGCCACATAAACATGGCCGGCAGCCACTAAGCTGCGAAAGTGACGTAAAAATAGCGCGCATAATAAGGTAGCAATGTGTAAGCCATCTGAGTCAGCATCGGCTAAAATACATATTTTACCATAACGTAATGCTGTTAAATCTTCGCTATCAGGGTCGATGCCAATAGCAACTGAAATATCGTGGACTTCTTGCGATGCTAATATTTGCCCTGAATCTACTTCCCAAGTATTAAGAATTTTACCTCTTAGTGGCATCACGGCTTGAAACTCACGATCTCGTGCTTGTTTAGCACTACCACCTGCTGAGTCCCCTTCTACTAAAAATAGTTCGGTTTGTTTTAAATCTTGAGCAGAACAGTCGGCTAGTTTACCGGGTAAAGCAGGACCAGAAGTCACTTTTTTCCTAACTACTTTTTTAGCTGCTTTTAAGCGTTTTTGGGCATTATTAATACAAAACTCTGCTAACTGCTCAGCCACTACTGTATGCTCGTTTAGCCATAAGCTAAAGGCATCTTTTACTACACCACTAACAAAAGCCACCGACTGGCGAGACGATAAGCGTTCTTTAATTTGGCCGGCAAATTGCGGATCTTGCATTTTAGTCGATAAAATATAGCCACAACGATCCCAGATATCATCTGCTGATAATTTAACCCCGCGCGGTAATAGATTTCTGAACTCACAAAATTCACGTAAAGCTTCTAATAAACCTTGACGTAAACCATTAACATGAGTACCGCCTTGCGGAGTTGGAATTAAATTGACATAGCTCTCTGTTACTAAGTCGCCGCCTTCAGGTAACCACAATAGTGCCCATTCAACCGCTTCATTACTGGCGGCAAATTTACCAACAAAAGGCGTTTCTGGTAAGCAAACATAGCCTTGCACTGCTTCAATTAAATAATCTTCAATCCCAGCCTGATAGCACCACTCATATTGCTGTTTATTAACTTGGTCATCAAAACTTACCGTTAACCCTGGGCACAGAACAGCTTTAGCTTTTAACACATGCAATAAGCGACTAACGGAAAACTTGGCTGAATCAAAATAGGTGGCCGTTGGCCAAAAACGCACTCGGGTGCCGGTATTACGTTTACCTACAGTACCGGTAATGGTGAGCTCACTCACTTTTTCGCCATGCTCAAACGCCATTTCATATATATTACTATCACGACGAACTGTCACATCAACTCTGCTGGATAAGGCATTCACCACTGAAATACCTACCCCGTGTAAGCCACCTGAAAATTGATAGTTTTTATTAGAAAACTTACCACCAGCATGAAGGCGACAAAAAATTAGCTCTACACCACTTACGCCTTCTTCTGGGTGGATATCAACCGGCATACCACGGCCATTATCTATCACCTCTAATGACTGATCGTTATGCAATATTACCTGCACTTTATCGGCATGACCGGCTAAAGCTTCGTCTACACTATTGTCGATCACCTCTTGGGCTAAGTGATTAGGCCTAGTAGTGTCGGTATACATACCTGGACGGCGTTGTACCGGTTCTAAACCTGTTAAAACTTCAATTGAATCGGCATTATATATTTGTGTCGTCATAGTCTCAGTCTTTAGCGGAAAACGTCAGCGTATTTATACTTAATTTCAGTACGATATTAAGTAGGTTACCAAAACGCTAGTTAAGTTGGCAAAATTCAGTAATAGTGCTTAATTGTTGCTGATAATCAACAAAGCTATGATTACCACCTTGCTCAATTATCAGGGTGGCGCCTTGATAATAATCTACTGCTAAACGGTAATCTAACACTTCATCACCTGTTTGCAATAACACTAAATAATTCTCTGGTTGGCGCAAAGTCTTGGGCATCAGCTGTTTAAGGCTTGCCATATGATCAAGCGTTACCTGATAAGTTTGTTGTAAAACCGGATGAAAATACTCACCTAGATGTGCAGATAATACTAAGTGCGGTGCAACAGCTGGGTTAATTAGGCAAGCGCGACAGCCGTACTGCTCGGCAATACAGGTTGCTAAAAACCCACCTAAAGAACTACCTATTAATACCAGCTGCTTCGCCTTTGCATTGTCAGTAGTAATATCTCTTTGCTCTAAATGTTGCTTTATTGTCGCCAAGGCTGCAACAGGTTCGTAAGGTACATCTAACGCAGTAAAGTCTAACTGTGGGTAATGATGTCTAAAGTAAGTCTGGGTTAGCTGAGCTTTTTCTGATAGTGATGAACTGGCAAAGCCATGTAAATATACTACTGTTTTAGTCATTCAGATCCCAATCAATTACTCTAAACTGCCATTGCACTGTTTGGTCAGCATTAAATAGCCAATCACACCACTGCGGCCCTTGATCAATTGTCTGCCACTCTGGCGTTGGTAAAAACTGCACTGAGCTTGCTGGACAGCCCACTATATTTACCTTACCAAACTGGCCACTATAAGCATAATGACTATGGCCATGGCCAATGCCTTGGATCCTTGGCTCAGCAAAAATGTGCTGCCATAATATAGCGGCATCAAGTTGGCCATGATTATCAATAGAACTACCTATAGGCCGCGGATGATGATGGCAAAATAACCAAACTGCTGTAGCGTCACTTTGCTTTAACTGCTGTTGCAGCCAATGTTGTTGCTCAACGCCAAAAACACCGCTAGGCGTTTCGCCTTTAGTATTAAGCAACAGCAGCTGCCAACTTGCTAAACGTAAACTTTTAGCCGCTTGAAACGGTGCAATTTTATTTAATAACTCTAGCTGCTGTAAATCATCATGGTTGCCAGGCAAGTAAAAAACCGGGCAAGCTAAGGGCTGACAAATTTCCGCTAACAACTGATAAGAAGCTGCACTGGCATTTTGCACTAAATCACCGGTTAAAATTACCGCATCCGGTAATTCAAGACATAACTGCGCCACTATAGCTTGTAAATATTTCGCCGGTTGGATCTGCTGATAATATTGATCAACCGTAGGCAGTAAATGACAATCCGTAATTTGCGCAAGTCTATACTGCCGTTGTGCTGGAAAAACATAATCCATTAATTATTAACCCAAGCTTGTTTAACCTT
Source organism: Rheinheimera sp. MMS21-TC3 (assembly GCF_032229285.1). Classification (NCBI taxonomy): domain Bacteria; kingdom Pseudomonadati; phylum Pseudomonadota; class Gammaproteobacteria; order Chromatiales; family Chromatiaceae; genus Rheinheimera; species Rheinheimera sp. MMS21-TC3. The sequence goes on along the minus strand of NZ_CP135084.1, from coordinate 766,311 downwards.
ATCTAGATTTAGCGCCAACCATTGTAACGCAATTACCGTTGCCGCATTGTCTATTTTTTGCTCTGCAAGTAATTGTAACGCCTTAGTCCGCGGCATAACATGAACTTTAATATCTTCATGCTCTTGGGCCAAACCAAAAACACCGCTTGTTACGGCTTGAGTTAACTTGCCAACATAAAGCTGGATCCGCTCAGTCGTTCCACCTGGGCTAGACAAGTAATTTAACATTGGCAATAGTTCAGTTAGGACAATGCCGGCTTCCTCTTCCGCTTCACGAATAGCAACTTGCATGGCCGTTTCATTTGTATCAATCATACCGGCGATAATTTCTAATAGCCAAGGGCTAGCACTTGACGCAGCAGCGCCGATTCGGATTTGCTCTATTAAAACCACCTCATCGGTTACAGGATTATATGGCAAGACTGCTGCTGCATGGCCGCGTTCAAATATTTCTCGCTGCATAGGCTCACTCCAGCCACCAGCAAATAACCTGTGGCGTAAAGTATAGAGTTCAATACGAAAAAAGCCTTGAAAAACCGTAGTTTTATCGAGTATTTCGAGATCTTTGCTGTTAAATGAGGGATACTGTGCAGCATTAGAATTTGACATAGTTATACTCACATTCTGTTACACTATTGAGCGTAACTTTACTTTTTAATGATTACTTAGTTTACCGTATCAGAGTATCATTTGTGCAGTCTCCATTTATCTGGCTAGGAATTGGTAAAATGAAAAAAACGTTATTAAGCACTTTATTAGCCTCAACGATAGGCTTACTTAGCTGGCAAACATTCGCTGCTAATGACTTACAAGATATTTATCAGTTAGCAACGCAAAAAGATCCAACGGTATTGCGTTCTGCTGCATCGCGTGACCGTGCTGTAGCTAGCATTGATGTATCACGTGCAGCTTTATTACCAAGTGTTACTGGTCGCGCTGGTTTTAATCGCAGCAGCCAAGACAGCTTTGACTTTGATGGCCCTAACACTTTGTCGGCTAACGTGACTTTGAATCAAAGTTTATTTAGTTGGTCTAATTGGGGCAAGCTTGATCGCGCCGAAAAAGTAGCACTTCAAGTGCAAACCGCTTATGACAGTGAAGTACAAAATTTAATTGTTAGGGTGACTGAAGCCTATTTTAATGTATTAGGTGCCTCTGACGACTTAGGCTTTGCTCAAGCAGAAAAACGTTCTATAGAACGCCAATTAGAGCAAACTAAACAACGCTTTGCCGTCGGTTTAACCGCTATTACCGACGTTCATGAAGCGCAAGCTCAGTTTGACAGTGCCGTAGCTCGTGAAATTGGCGCCGTTAATAAACTAGAAAACATGCGCGAGTTTCTGCGTGAAATAACTGGCCAATACCACCAAGATTTAGCTGAACTTAATACCGACAAATTTGCACCTGGTCTGCCAAGCCCTGAAAAAGTGCAAGATTGGGTTAACTTAGCCCAACAAGACAACTTAGTGCTAAAAAGCCAAAGAGTCTTACTAGACATTGCTAATCAAGATATCGATTTAGCTAAAGCCGGCCATTACCCAACGTTAAACTTAACCGCTAGGCTTGGTGTCAACAAAACCTCTGGTTTTGATAGAAATGATGATAGCTCTATTGGTATTAACCTAGACGTACCTATTTATAGCGGTGGTGGTGTGCAAGCTGGCGTTGCCGTAGCCCAATCAAACTACGTTGAAGTTAGCCAAACTTTAGAGTTAAATCATCGTGCAGTTATCCGCCAAGTACGTAACTCATTTAACGGTGTAAATGCGCAAATATCGTCGATTAAAGCCTTAGAGCAAGCCGTTGTCTCTGCTGAAAGTGCACTTAATGCCACTGAAGCTGGCTTTGAAGTCGGTACTCGTACTATTGTTGACGTGCTACTAAGCACCCGTAATCTATTTGAAGCTCGCCGTAATTTATCCGGTGCTCGTTATAACTACATTGTTACTATGCTGCAATTAAAGCAGGCTGCAGGAAGTTTATCTGAGCAAGATTTATTAGCTATTAATCAAGCGCTAACCAATCAATAATCTGCTATAAATACCAGCTTCAATCTGAAGCTGGTAGCCCTTTAGTCGCTTATACTCATGTTTTAGTACATTATCCCATTATTAATTACTGAGGTTATGCTGTGGTTAACGCCCCTCAATTTAGCTGGTACTTTTTACGGCCTAAGTATTGGTTACTCTGGCTCGGCGCTGGATTATTATGGTTAATCAGCTGGCTGCCCTATTCTGTTTTAATGTGGTTAGGTGCTGGCTTTGGTAAATTACTGTTTAAGTTGCTTAAGTCGCGCCGCAAAGTAGCCTTACGCAATATTCAACTCTGTTTTCCTGATATGCCCGCGAATGAACAGCAACAACTGGTGCAGAAAAATGCGGTTGAAACAGGGCGAGCTTTATTTGATACCGTTATTGGCTGGTGGTGGCCTAGTTGGCGTTTACGTAAATTAGCCCATATTCACGGTTATGAGCATGTTGCAGCAGCCATTGCTGAAGGTAAAGGCATCTTAATGCTAGCCCCTCATGTATTACACTTAGAGGCTGCAGGGCGTATTTTTGGCTTAACTCATCCCAGCATCGGTTTCTATCGGCCTAACAACAATCCTCTGCTAGATTACTTGCAGTATCATGGTCGCAGCCGAGCGAATAAATATATGATAGGCAAGCGTGATGTAAAAGGTTTAATTGCGGCGTTAAATCAAGCAGAAGTCTGTTTCTACTTACCAGATCAAGACTATGGCCGACAACGCGCGGAATTTGTACCTTTCTTTGCCGTACAGCACACCGCCACTACCACTGGTACTTTATTATTTGCTAATGCTGCCAATTGTGTTGTTATACCGGTAATCCCTAGCCGTTTGCCTAATAATAAAGGCTATGAAATACGTATTTTACCCGCACTACAATCTTTCCCTTCTGGAGATAATAAAGCGGATGTTACTCGAGTGAACCAATGGGTAGAGCAAGTTGTATTACAAAACCCTGAACAATATATGTGGCTACATAGACGGTTTAAAACTCGACCTAAGCCTGAGGATGCTTCATTATATAAATAAGTGTATAGCCTAATAGCTGTCAAGAGGTATCACATGTGGTTTTGGATAAGAAACACCGTCTTATTGCTAATTTTAAGTAGTATTGGCTATGTCTTATTAGTACGGCCTGATTTAGTAGATTTTTCTAGCAGAACCAACCAAGCAGCTGAAGGTTTTAGTAATTTTTATAGTAGTATTCGTAGTTCTATTAGTAACAGCGCTAATAAGTTATCTAAATTTAAATTAACACTACCAGATACAAGTGCAGATTTAACCTCGCAATTACAACAGCGTGTAGTAACAGTCATGCCTTTGGAAACAAATTGGCGCGGCCAAGTTACAGACCGCCGCTTTCGTGATGGCGAAACAGTAAAAACAGTTTTAGAACGCTATGCTTCTGAGCAAGATGTTCAATTATATTGGACCTTGCCTCGCGACTATGTGGTAAAGAACTACTTTCAAACTAATAGCAGTTTAATTGGTACTATCTATGATATCAGCCGAGCCATAGCGCCTGATTTTGCTTCACCCGTATTAGCTTATTTTTGCCCACATGAGCGAGCAGCTGTTATCACCGATAAAGCCAATAATTACGTGCAACAACGTTGCATACTTATGCAACAAGATAGCTCTTTCTAGACAGCTAGATTGAGCTTAAATTAACTGTTTTAAATGTCTGTTTTAAATAGTTGCAACCAAACTTCAGCCACTTGCTGCAGTGCTTGCTCTGCGGCATCTACAAGCGGTAAAGTTGCCGGCAATAAAGTTTGTCTATGCCCCATATTTCTTAATGTTTGATAGGCTTGCTGTAATGCTTCCACTTGTGGCGCTGATAATAAACCCACTGCAGCCACGGCATCTAAAATACGGATATTATCACTATAACGATATAATTCAGGGTAGCGCGCGGCATAGGCTAAGACGAGATACTGGCTAATAAACTCTAAATCAATAATACCGCCCACACTATGCTTTAAGTCGAACCGCTCGGCATTATGGTGTTGGCGCAATTTCTGGCGCATTTGCTGTACTTCTGCTGCTAGCTTATTTTGGTCACGCGGCAAGGTTAAAATTTGCTGCCGTATTTGACTAAACTTCTCCGTTAAGTTGCCACTAGAATACACCAGCCTAGCTCGCACTAAAGCTTGATGCTCCCATGTCCAAGCTTGTTGTAACAAATATTCAGCATAAGTATTAATATGAATAGCCAATAGCCCTGAATTACCTGAGGGTCTAAGCCTAGTGTCTACCTCATACAAGACACCACTATTGGTTCTAGTGCTGCATAAATGCAATATCCGTTGCACCAACTTTAAATAGAACTGCCTAGAGTCTATTTGCCGTTGGCCACTAGTCGCAGCCTGACTCTGACATTGATGGACAAAAACCACATCTAGATCTGAGCCATAACCTAACTCTATGCCTCCAAGCTTACCATATGCAATAACAGCTAAGCCTTTGTCTTGTGCAGTAAAGCCGTCTGGCTCACCATAACGCGCAGCCATTTGCTGCCAAGCAATATCTACCACTTGCTCTAGAATTACCTCAGCCAACCAAGTTAAGTGATCACTAACTTGCATTAATGGCAAGACACCACGAATATCCGCTGCGGCAATCCGCAGTTGCTGAGTTTGTTTATACTGACGCAAGGTTTCCATTAACAGTTCAAGATCATCTGTTGGTACCCGCAGTAATAGCTGTCGTAAACGGTCGGCGTAATCTTTTTTGCTAGATACTTGATATAACTGCGCTGGATCAATAAGTTCATCTAACAACATCGGAAACCGCGATAAATGGCGTGCTAACCAGCCACTTTCGGTACATAAAGTGACTAACTGTTGCAAGGCTGCTAAGTTTTCATACAATAATTCTAAATAAGCCGTTCGCGTAACTATTTGTTTAAACACCACTAACACTTGCTCTAATACTACTGGCGCGGATTGTTGTTGCTGTAACATAAATAATAAATGTGGCATTAACTTAGCCAGATATTGTCGACCACGAACGCCTAAACTACGTTTTTGACAATCCTGTTTAAAGTGCTGCAATAACACTATGGTCTGCTTGGCATCTGCCGGCTCAAGCCAATCTATTAACTCTGCAAGTTCAGCCGCATCCTGATCGCTATCCCAAAGTAAGCGGCCAAGTGTAATATCCTGCTCTTCTACATCTTCTTCTATATCTATTACTTGACAAAAATGCTGATGCACCCGTTGCATAGCTTGCTCTATTGCTACAGTCAGGCTTGACCAGTCGGCCACAGATAAGGATGCTAACAATTGCTGTTGTATAGCTTGCTCTTGTGGCAAAGTTTGAGTTTGCTGATCATTAATACCTTGCAATGCTTGCTCAACCTTGCGTAAAAATAAGTAATCAGCTTGCAGCTCTGCCGCTTCTTGCTTAGTGAGTATGTCTTCACTGACTAAAGCAGCTAAGGCGGTTAATAACGAGGTTTGCTGTAATGCTGGGATCCTGCCACCACGAATTAACTGCAACGTTTGAACAACAAATTCAACCTCTCTAATACCACCGACACCAAGTTTAATATTATGTTTACGATTTAAACGCCGATTTTCTTGCTCAATCTGCTGTTTCATGCGCCGCAATGATTCAATAGCAGAAAAATCTATGTAACGCCGATAAATAAAAGGCCGTAATAACTGCTGTAGCTCAGGTGTATAATAGCTATCAGCATTAATTACTCTAGCCTTAAGCATGGCATAGCGTTCCCACTCCCGGCCTTGCTCTTGATAATAATCCTCCATAGCAGCAAAGCTAAGTACCAAAGGCCCGCTATCACCAAAAGGGCGTAAGCGCATATCAACGCGATAGACAAACCCATCAGCTGTTACTTGGTGCAATACAGCTATTAGTTTTTGGCCTAATTTAGTAAAAAACAGTTGGTTTTCAATGCTGCGCTTAGCCCCAGCTGTTTCGCCATGGCATGGATAGGTAAAAATAAGATCGATATCCGACGAAAAGTTAAGCTCTTTACCGCCTAGTTTACCCATACCAAGTATTAATAGCGGTAAGGCTTTACCATCTTTATCTTGTGGTGTGCCCCATTGCAACGCTAGTTGCTGATAAGCCCAGTCATAAGCTGTGTTAATTAAACTATCAGCCAAGGCAGATACTTGAGCTAAGCTAGCTGTAATGTCTTGCAGCTGCAAAATATCGGCGGCTAAAATGGCACTTAACATGGCATTGCGCTGCTGCCGTAGTTGCTTAAACACCTCAGTTTCATCACTAGAGGTCAAGGTTATAGATTTAAGGCCTAGTTCAATATACTGCTGCAAAGCAGCAGTATCGGTTAAAGTTGTCAGCAAAGCAGGCTGCTGTTGCAGTATCTGTTGAATAAAAGTGCTAGCCGCAGTTAATTTAGTTAAATTAGCTAAAGCTTGAGATGACAAAGTTACACCAGTGCTAGTATTAATTCCTTTATCTGTCATGCCACTCTCAATCATAGCCCTCTCCAATTAAGCGTTAGTAAATAAGTACTCACTTATCGCTAAAAGCAATAAATTATACTGCTTACTCTCTAAAACACTTGCATCATCCTGCACCATCTTGGCTAAAGCCATTGCCACGTCATACCATTGCTGTAACGCTTTAATATTATGCACTGAACCTGCTACTGCCGTTAATGCTTGTTGAATAAACTGCAGCGCTGAGCTTGATTGCAACTGTAAAAAACAAGCTTCTGCTTGCTGCAAAGCAGTGATTTGTTGCAATAAGCTATTACCAATAGTGGTAGGTAAAGTTAGCGCTTGATCCTGATATAGCAAATAACCACGAGCCGCTTTACTTAACCAGCCCGTTCGCATAGCTAAGTGACGCATTAAATACCGAGCGATAATAAATAAATGTTTAGCCTCACCAGAAATAAGCTCTAGTTCTACTTCCGAAATAGGTTGGCTTTTACCCTCAGCGATGACCTCTCCTAGATCAAAAACTAATTCAACTTTAGTATTATCATCTAGCTGTAATAACCATCGCTTACGAATAAAGTTAGTACTAAATAGTTTAATTAAACTCTGTTGTAATTGAGCAATAGCCGTCTTATTAGCTGTCTCTTCAGGCCACACTTCTATTGGAAATGCGGCTAATTGAGGTATCACTCCGGAACAAGCTAAGTTATATTCTGGCCTCATTTGTAAAGCGCCATGATGCTTGCCAGCTAATTTAATGGTTTGCTCATAGTTAGCATTTTTTTTACGAGTGCGTAAGCCAAAATCATGTTGGCGAAACCAGTTTTCTTTCGTATCAAAATACGCATTAACTAACTTAGCTTCATCTGTTTGCACTATTGTTGCTATTTCTGACGCTAAAGCAGGTAACTGTTCTGCGGCCTCAGTTGAGATTGAAAATTTCAGTTCCAGTTCAGTTGTCATGCTTTACTCTCTAATATTGCTAACGGATAATCACAGCAGACTCGAAGATTAGGTCTTGTCAAATACAGCACAACTGCCTATCATCGAAAACATCGGTTGCAAAACTGCCTTCGTAAACTAGCTCAGGATACCTATGTTCACATTAAATAAAAGCATATTGCTGGTATTATTTTTATTGCCATTCTCTGTATTTTCACAGCAAACAGCTGATAACCAAGCAGGTACATCGGCTTTTATTAGTGATTCATTATTTGCTTATATCCACTCAGGACCAGGTAAGCAATATCGTATTGTCGGCACTATAAATGCCGGTAAAAGTATAACTTACATTAAACAAGATGATGAATCAGGCTATGCACAAATTAAGTACGATGATGATAAAACTGCGTGGTTACCTAAAGAATACGTTAGCTTTACACCAAGTTTAGCTAACCAGTTAGAACAGCTAAAAACTGACTATGCCAATCATAGTGATATTGTCGCAAAGTTACAGCAGCAGCGCGATAGCCTAAGTGCTGAATTAAGTATTGCTATTAACGAGCGACAACTAGCCCAAGAGCAACTTGAGCAAACTCAACATACTTATACTTTATTAAAAGAACGTTTAGATACTACCCAAAGTTCTATTTGGCAACAACCTATGGTACTTGGTTCTTTAATTTTAATAATAGGATTAATTTTTGGCTTATTATTGCCTATTATTATACCTAGTCGCAAAAACAAAGATCGCTGGATGTAATAGGGCTTTGAGTATCATGGTATAATAACTAGCTCTAGCCAACTGGATTTTCACCAGTTGGCTTAAGTGGTAAACCTTGATCTTGCTTAACCGCTTCAATCACCACATAAGTATGAGTTTGCGCAACGCCTGGTAAGTCAACAATCTTAGCCAGCATACTGCGATAAGCGTCCATATTAGCTAGTCTCAATTTTAATAAATAATCAAAGCCACCTGCGACCATATGGCACTCAGCAACTTGAGGGATTTTAACAACTGCGTCACGAAATTGATTAAAAACATCGCTAGTAGTTCTATCTAAGGTCACTTGGATAAAAACTGCGGTACCACAACCTAGTTTAGCGGCATTAAGTCGGGCACCATAGCCATCAATGTAACCTTCTTTTTCCAGCCGTTTAACACGATCTATACAAGGGCTAGCGCTTAAATTTACTTTTTTTGCTAGCTCAACATTAGAGATTCTGCCATCGCGTTGTAAGGTCTCAAGTATGTTAATATCAATGCGATCAAGAATTTTAGTTTTAACTGAAACTGTCATGGCCGTTACTTTTATGGTTTTTAATGCATTTAACAGCATTTTATAGCGTTAAACAACAAAAATAACTACCCTATACTGCGGAGTTTTCAATAGAATGCCGCATTCTTACCCAATGTCAGGAAGCTTAGTACTATGATGTTTAATGGTTCCCTGGTTGCTACCCAACCGCTGCGTCAAACAATTCGTAATAATTACCGTGCCGATGAAGATAAGGTGCTAGAGTTTTTACTGCCTATCGCTAATATTGGTGTTAATGCTCGTAGCCGGGCTTGGGAGCGCGCACGCCAGCTAGTACTGGGTATTCGCCAAGCCCAGGTGGGTAAAGGTGGCGTTGATGCATTATTAAATGAGTTTTCACTCTCTACTGAAGAAGGCTTAGTACTAATGTGCTTAGCCGAAGCACTATTGCGGGTTCCAGATAATATTACCGCAGATCGCCTGATCCGAGATAAGTTAGCTAACGGTGACTGGGGCGCCCATATCGGCAATAGTAAATCTATTTTTGTTAATATCTCTGCTTGGGGTCTACTACTAACTGGTAAGTTAGTTAATTACAGTGATGAAGACAAAAAGCAGCAATTTAACGTCCTTAAACGTACTTGTGGCCGTTTAGGTGAGCCGGTCATTCGCCAAGCTGTACGTTATGCTATGCAGATAATGGGCGAGCAGTTTGTTATGGGTACTAACATTACTGCGGCACTAGAGCGAGCAACCAAATTAGAAAGCAAAGGCTTCCGTTATTCTTATGATATGTTAGGCGAAGGCGCTCGTACTATGGCCGATGCCGACCGCTATTTTGCCAGCTATATGAACGCCATTGACACTATTGGTAAAGCTGCAAGAGGTCGTGGTCCTTTTAGTAGCCCTGGCATCTCAGTAAAATTATCAGCTATTCATCCCCGCTATGAGTTTGCCAAACGCGATCGTGTAATGGCTGAACTAGTGCCACGTTTAAAATCTTTAGTGCTAGCAGCAAAGGCTTATGATATTAATTTTACTATCGATGCCGAAGAAGCCGACCGGCTAGATTTTTCTTTAGATATTATTGAAGCGGTATTTAGTGATCCAGATTTAGGCGATTGGCAAGGCTTTGGTTTAGCTGTACAGGCATACCAAAAGCGAGGTTTCCACGTTATTGAATGGCTACGTGACTTAACTGTTCGTGTTGGCCGTAAGATGATGGTTCGCCTAGTTAAAGGTGCCTATTGGGATAGCGAAATTAAAGTTTGCCAAGTTGAAGGCTTTGCTGGTTTCCCGGTCTTCACTCGTAAACCTTCTACCGATGTGTCATATCAGGCTTGTGCTAAAAAATTATTAGAATATCGCGATACTATTTATCCACAATTTGCCACCCATAATGCTTACACTGTTGCCACCATTATGGAAATGACCAAAGACTATACAGGCTTTGAGTTCCAGTGTTTACACGGTATGGGCGATGCTTTATACGACACTATTGTAAATGATGATAAAATTCCTTGTCGTATCTATGCTCCTGTGGGTGAACATGCTGATTTATTAGCTTATTTAGTTCGTCGCTTATTAGAAAATGGTGCAAATAGCTCTTTTGTTAATAACATTATTGATGAGACAATTCCGGTTGAGTCTCTCCTGACCGATCCGGTTGAAGTAGTGTCTGGTTGGCAACATAAAGCGAATAAAAGTATTCCACAAGCCGCCCATTTATATGGTGCAGAACGTTTAAACTCCAACGGTTTAGATCTTACTGATGTTGATGAAATAACGGCTGTAAAAAACGTTATGGATCAATGGCTACCCACCTTACATAATATGCCTGTGCAAGAAAATGCCACTGCTGTAACGAATCCTGCTAATTTAGATGAAGTTATTGGCTATATCCGCCATGCAGATGCAGAAGAGATGCAGCAAATTATTAGCCAAGCTGATGCAGCTTTTCAGGACTGGTCACAGACAGAGGTTACTGAGCGAGCCAATCTATTACGCCGCGTCGGTGATTCTCTAGAACAACACCGTGATGAGCTTTTAGCACTATGTATCAAAGAAGCCGGTAAAACAGCATTAGACAGTATTGCTGAAGTACGAGAAGCTATCGACTTTTGTCGCTATTATGCCGCCCGTGCTGAGCTGCTATTTGCTGAACCACAGCAAGCCCGCGGCGTATTTTTATGCATAAGCCCTTGGAACTTCCCTTTAGCTATTTTCTTAGGCCAAGTAGCTGCAGCTATAGTTGTAGGTAACACTGTTGTTGCTAAGCCAGCAGAGCAAACAAGTTTAGTCGCTATGCGCACTTTAGAGCTTATGCTTGAGTGCAGCATGCCAGAACATGTAGTACAACTCGTTATTGCACCTGGCCGTGCCGTAGGTGAACATATTGTGCCTGATTTGCGCATTCAAGGCGTCATGTTTACCGGCTCAACCGAAACAGGGTGTTGGATTGCCCGCAAGCTAGCTGAGCGCGGTGGCGAACCAGTACCTTTGATTGCAGAAACTGGCGGTCAAAACTGCATGATAGTTGACTCTACGGCTTTACCAGAACAAGTGGTTGATGATGTTATTTCTTCAGGCTTCCAAAGTGCCGGCCAACGCTGTTCTGCTCTTAGAGTGCTTTTTTTACAAGAAGATGTCGCTGACAACATTATTACTATGCTTAAAGGTGCCATGGCTGAGCTAAAAGTAGCTGATCCTGCTTACTTAGACACCGACCTTGGCCCAGTAATTGATGCTAAAGCGCACGAGCGTTTAACCAGCCATGTTCAGTACTTGCATGATAAAGCAACTTTACATTACAGCTGTGAAATACCCGCAGGTGATAATCATTATTTCTTTGCCCCTCATCTATATGAGATCAGCGATTTAACAGTGCTAGAGCGCGAAGTTTTTGGCCCTGTAGTACATATCATTCGTTTTAAAGCTGAAGAAGTAGATAAGGTTATTCAGCAAATTAACGCTACTGGTTATGGCTTAACTATGGGTGTTCATAGCCGTATTGATCAGTTTACTAAGCAAATTACTCGCGATATTAAAGCAGGTAATATTTACGTTAACCGTAATATGATTGGTGCTGTTGTAGGTGTCCAACCTTTTGGTGGTCGGGCTTTATCAGGTACAGGCCCCAAAGCAGGTGGCCCGCTGTATATCACTCGTTTAGTTAAAGATAACGATAATACAGATTGCCCTGAGTTAGCACCTGAGACTAGGCTACGTTTATTAAGCGAAACAACCAGTAGTGCCGTTGCTTATGCTATGCCTGTTGCCGCTATAGCACAACAGCAATGGTCACAAATTAATATTAATCAGCGCACTTCTGTATTAAGGCAGTTTTTAGCTTTACTCGCCTCTAATACTGTAGTGAATAAAAATGAACCAGACCTAGAAAAGATTTTAACCCTAGCACAGAAAAAGCTTCAACGTGTTGAACGTGAATTACAAAAGCCGATCACCTTACCAGGGCCAACAGGTGAATCTAATCAATTAACCTTAGATCCCCGTGGTACTGTGGCTTTAATTCGTGATGAAACCAGTTCATTTCAACATTGGTTATTAGCTATTATTACCGCTTTAGCAACAGGTAATGCCGTAATAACAGCCGTAGAAGAGCAAGACTTACTAGAAGCCGAAGCCTGTATAAAAGCCCTAATTCAAGCCGGCATGCCTATGCATTTAGTGGCTGCTGTTCGCATAGACTGCTTAACTACCTTATTAGCTCATGTTGATTTAGCAGGGGCCATGGTGGAAGTAAGTAGCGCAGTTAAGCCTTTATGTGCTGAGTTACTAGCAAGCCGTGAAGGGGCTATATTACCTTTAATAACGTCACCAGCAGGTCCTCGCTTATTACAACGCTTAGTAACTGAAAAAACTATCACCATTAACACTACGGCTGCAGGCGGTAATGCAACCTTAATGACCATGGAAGACAACTTAGCCTAGGCTAAGTCTATATAAAGCTGCCAGCCTACTTTATTGCGGCTGGCAGCTTTATTTTCTAATAACACCTTTCTCCGCCTAATTTAGCGCTATAATTATATCTATTCCTGCTCTGAATTATTCTTAATATGGCATTTCATAACTAAAGAAGTTAGAATGATGTTAAATTAAACGGTCACTACCGTTATATAGTTATCTTATAATCAATCTGCTTTTAGGCGGTCTATGGCATTTACACCCGTTACTATTTCTGAATTATCACCCGGTAGCTTTGTGGTGCAAGTTTTAGAGCAAAGTGGTGATATTGCGGTAAAACACGCAGGCTGGGTAAGAACAAACTCTGCTATTGAGCTGTTACGAAGTAAAGGGGTACAAGTTGTTCTTGTTGACCCCAGTAAGCACCTTATGCCTGCAGAACAGGCCAAAACTGATGCTGAAGCTTCTCCCAGTAAAGAAGCTGTGGTTGAGCCGGTATTGTTTGCCGATGAGCAACCTCGAGCAGAGCGAATCATTAAGCAGGCACATCAAGTACAACGTCATATATTGGATGCTGCTCAGCATGAAAAAAAGATAGATCTTAGCCTAGTGCATGAAGTTAGTGCTGGGATATCAGATTCTATTACCCGCAATCAAGACGTATTATTATTTTTAATGCGCATAGCAGAACAAAGTGACGCCTTGTTACAACATAGTATTAATTGTGCTATTTACATTGCTGCTTTTGCTCGTTATCTCAATTTACCTATAGATAAAATTCAAGCCCTAATCACTGCAGCATTACTGCATGACATTGCTAAAGCCAATTTTGCGGATCCTATGCAACAAGCCGATCACCTTAGTGTTTCTGCAAGTTTAAAGTTATTACACAAACATCCTCAACTGGCAGGCGGGATCTCATTATGGATTGGTCAGCATTGTGCCCATATAGATGGTTCAGGTTACCCCAAAATTACGGCTTTGCACATTGACCCTGGCAGCAGAATGTTAGCTATTGTTAATAATTATGAGAAGCTGACTTCGACCCAGCAAGGTAAGTTAGACCCCTTAGCCGCTTCTAGGCAATTGTTACAACTGGCACCTAAACAATTAGATGAAACACTATTGCAGCAGTTTATTAAATGTATAGGCATCTACCCACCAGGCTCAGTGGTCAAATTAAGTAGTGGCAAGCTAGCCTTAGTGTTAGAAAACAATGTTAAAAAGCCTTTATTACCTAAAGTTAAGCTGTTTTATCACAGTGTTCATCAGCATCATATTCCAGTAAAAATACTAGATTTAGCTAAACAGCACGAAGAAAGCATAGATGCCTGCATCAACCTAAGTAGTTATGGTTTAGATATTAAAAACTACCTTTAATTAGGCGTCCAGCTTGATAAAGCAGCCATACTAAATAAGGTGTTGTTATAATCTAGTAACACAAATTGTGCCGTAATCTGTTTAATTTTAATATCTGCGGTTAGCCACTGGTTTTCTTGTAAAGTTTTACCATTCACCTTCACCCAGCGCTGTGCAGACGAAGTAGCATACACATGAGCTTCAAAACTTATACGAGGTATAGTTTGCCTAATTTCTAGCGCTAACTCACTAATATCAGCCGCAGGAGCCTCTTTACTTCGCCGTGACGGTACTGAGCTAGCATGCTCTGTCGCTTGTAGTGCTGAGGCAAATTTATCTCGAAGTTCGGCTGAAATCTCTACCGGCGTTGTCTCAACAATATTATCATTTACTGCACGTTCAGCCTCAATCAACTCCTCAGTTACAGTTGCGCTTGCTGCTGGATTATCGGTTACAGTTACGGTTACAACCGGATCCTGTCCTGTAAAAACGGCTATCGGTTCTTTTGGTGCTAATTCTACTAAGCTATTAGTTTCTGGCACTACTTTTACACTATCAAGTGCTAGCAGTATTTGCTCTGGTTTTGCTTTAACACTCACCTCTTCACTCACTATGACTGGGCTGGCGGTTAACTTTGGTTGTAAAAAATAGCCGACTGTTGCCCCTATTAGTAAGGCTAACAACACACCTAATATAATAGCAATATTGCGCCACATATTACTGCTAGGCGGTACAACTGTAGCCGGTTGCTGCTGTTTTAACGCATCCATTAAAATTGACATAGTGGTCTCTGCTTTATTATTTTTGCTTATCAACAGTATTTAACTATTACTGCAGAATGGTCATCAGTATTAAGGCTAAACTAAAACCAAGTACTACAGCCGCCGTCCCAACTAATGGCCAAAACCAACTAGGTAAAGTAGCTGTTTTAGCGCTATCAGACAGCGGTAAAATCTCACTCGCCGCACGTAACACTAATTTATCATTAACTAAGGCTTGTTGCTGACTATAAGCCGCTAGCAATGCTCGGTCTGCCATTAAGTTAACTAACCGCGGAATACCGCCACTTAGTTGATACAGCTTTTTAATAGCGGCAGCATTAAAAATTGGCCTTTCGCAACCTGCCACTTTTAACCTATAACTTAAATATTGCTGCACTTCATGCTGGTTTAATGGTAACAAATGATATCTTGCCGTAATACGCTGAGCTAGCTGGCGTAAATCATTACGTTTTAACAACTGCTGCAATTCTGGCTGGCCAATTAAAATAACTTGTAATAGTTTTCGGGTATTAGTTTCTAAATTGGTCAATAGACGTAACTGCTCTAACACTGCAGGCTGTAAGTGCTGAGCCTCATCAATAATCAATAAGGTTTGTTTTCCTTGCTGATGATTTTTTAATAAACGCTGCTTAATTTTATCACCAAGCAGCTTGAGACTCGCATCTGATTTTTTATAGCGTATTTTTAATTCATCACAAATAGCAGCCAATAGTTCTAGCTCGGACAAGGTCGGGTTTAATATAAACGCCACTTGGGCATTTTCGTCTAACTCTTGCAATAAGCAGCGAGATACCGTGGTTTTACCAGTGCCTACTTCACCGGTTAATAATACAAAGCCACCGGCATCACCTAAGCCATAGCGCAAATGTGCTAAAGCTTCAGCATGGCGCGGGCTTAAATAAAGAAAGTCAGGGTTAGGCGCAATTGAAAAAGGTGCGCTGATTAAGCCGAAAAATCCGGTATACATGATGCTTCCTAGCGGTTAAGTCACTGCAATTTGTTACAACAGCGCTATAATGGCAAAAAAATAGCAAACAGGAAAGCTAATGCAAATTTATCTAGTTGGTGGCGCAGTACGCGATACACTTTTAAACTACCCCTTTACAGAACGAGATTGGGTGGTAGTAGGCGCGACGCCGCAACAACTGTTAGATTTAGGCTACCAGCAAGTTGGTAAAGACTTTCCTGTGTTTCTGCACCCTAAAACTAAAGAAGAATATGCACTGGCTCGTACTGAGCGTAAAAATGGTCAAGGCTATACCGGTTTTGCCGTTTATGCTGATAGCGATGTTACACTAGAACAAGATCTAATGCGTAGAGATCTAACAATCAATGCTATTGCTAAACACGAAAATGGCCAGTTAGTTGATCCTTTCTCTGGCCTTGAAGATATTAAAAACAAAGTATTGCGCCATGTTTCCCCCGCCTTTAGTGAAGATCCCCTGCGTGTGCTACGGGTTGCTCGCTTCTATGCTCGTTATGCTCATTTAGGTTTTACCGTTGCGGATGAAACCTTAGCTTTAATGGCTGATATAAGCCAAAGTGGTGAGCTAAACACTATTAGCCCTGAGCGGATCTGGGTTGAAACTGCTAAAGCCCTACAAGAACGTAACCCGGAAGCTTTTATTCAGCTGTTACAGCAAACCTCTGCTTTAAGCCAGTTAATGCCTGAAGTAGCGGCACTCTGGGGTGTGCCGCAACCTGAAAAGTGGCACCCAGAAATAGATACCGGCATTCATACCTTATTAGTGTTAGAACAAGCGGCAAAATTAAGCCCGCGGTTAGATATACGCTTTGCCGCTTTAGTGCATGATGTAGGTAAAGGCGCAACTAATCCTATTAATTGGCCAGCCCATCATGGCCATGACCATAGTGGTTTAAAGTTAATAGAAGCACTGTGCCAGCGCCTACGTGTACCTAATGACTGCAAAGACTTAGCACTTTTGGTTTGTCAGTATCATCAAATAATTCACCAGGCCTTTGAGCTAAAGCCGGCCACTGTCTTAAAAATGTTTAACAACATTGATTTATGGCGCAAGCCAGAGCGCTTAAATGCCATCTTGCTTGCTTGTACTGCAGATATGCGTGGTCGCACCGGCTTTGAGCAAGCAGAATATCCACAAGCCGACTATTTAACCTGTTTAGCTGAGGCTGCGCGTCAAGTTAATGCCCAAGAAGTAATAGCAGAAGGGGTTAGTGGTCCCGACATTAAAGCCGCCTTACAGCAGCGGCGTTTAGATGTATTAACAACCGCCAAACAAAAATGGTTAAATTTACAATAACTCGCAGTATACAGGCGACTTAGCTGACAGATTGGCTTAGGACAATAAAAAGAACAGCGCCTAACACTAAACGATAAATAACAAAGGGCAACATGCCCATGCGATTAATAACTTTTAAAAATAAGTGAATACAAATTAAAGCGCTAACAAAAGATAGTCCAGTGCCTAGTAAAATAGCATTTACGTCATAGTTAGTTGGCGTTGATACTAGCTTTAAGCCTTGGTAGCCGCCGCTTAAAATAATAATAGGAATAGATAATAAAAATGAAAACCTAGCGGCGTTTACCCGATCTAGGCCTAACATTAAAGCCGCTGTCATTGTTATACCAGAGCGTGAAGTACCTGGAATTAAAGCTACAGCTTGCGCTATGCCTATAAGCAAGGCTTGGCGCCAAGTTATGCTTTCCATGCTTTGAATTTGCTTGGCTTTAGCATCCGCTAACCACAAGGCTAAGCCAAAGACGATAGTTGTTACCGCTATAACATAAGGTGAGCGTAAATAAAGCTCAATTAAATCGGCTGCAAACAAGCCAGCTAACCCAGCTGGAATAGTAGCTAAAATTACCCACCACGCTAATTTGCTTTCGGTACTATGCTGGCCAGCTAAGGACTTGACCCAGCCTAAGGTTAAATTGGCAATATCTTGACGAAAATACAACATTACCGCGAATAAGGTCCCAACATGAACCGCGACATCAAATACGATACCTTGATCTTGCCAACCCAAAATTGCCGATGGCAAAATAAGATGAGCAGACGAAGAAATAGGTAAGAACTCGGTTAAGCCTTGAATAATAGCTAAGATAATAACTTCAATTGTACTCACTAAGATTAACTCCAATCAAACGGCACTGGCCATAACTTTTGTTGTTTTGCATAATTACGCCATAACTCAGCATAGCTTTTCTTAGTTATAGGGTGAATTTGCTGCGGGGCAATTTCAGCTAATGGCCATAGCACAAAAGCATTTTCCGTTATCTCTGCCCGCGGTAATTGTACCGGTTGTTGGCAAATTAAATCATCATAAGTTAGCAAATCTAAATCTAAGGTTCGTCCGCTAAAGCGCTCTGCTGTTCGGTCACGGCCATACTTATCTTCAATCTGCTTAAATAAACTTTTACATTCTAGTATCGATAAGCCTGTATTAGCACCGACCACTAAGTTATAAAAACTATCTCCGCAAAAACCGACGGCTTCACTTTCATAAACAGAAGATAATTGTAAAGCACCTAAATGTTGCTCTAAAGCCTTCACACCCTGACGAATATGACGGTCACGATCCATATTACTGCCAACACTAATATAAATTAGTGCCATTAGCTGTTACCTCGGCCGTTTTTACTGCGCATAATGCTAACACCTACGGTTTCTGCATTTGCTAAAGCATCTGGTTTACACACAGTCACTTTAACTAAGCTAGTCGCAAACTCCGTCAGTAACAAATCAGCAACTTGCTCTGCTACTGTTTCAATTAATTCTATCGGTTTAGCTGTTATAAATTGCTGTACACGCTGGCTAATAACCGCATAATCTAACGCCTGACGAATATCATCATCCGCTGCTGCGCTACGAATATCAGTACTTAGCTCTAAGTCAATTAACAAGCGCTGTTGAATACTTTTTTCCCACTCATAAACGCCAATTACCGTATTAATTTGTAGCTGCTTTATAAAAACTATGTCCATTTGGTTAATCCGCATTGCGTTATTTCTGGTTTCAGGTAGGCTGGTCGGGTAGATAAAAGCGTTAAAACCCTGTTCTGTGCTAGCCGAAAAGCAAGGTATAATCTTAACGTAAAAACTGGTGTTGAGGAACCGCAATTAATGACCCTGCTAATAGGAATTATGCTGCTAAGTGCTTACCTGTGCGGTTCCATCTCATCTGCAGTACTGGTTAGTCAACTATTCCGGTTACCTGATCCTAGAACTCACGGTTCTTGCAACCCTGGTGCCACTAATGTTTTGCGCTTAGGCGGTAAATTTCCCGCCAGTCTTGTTCTAGTTTTTGATTTACTTAAAGGTACTATTCCAGTTTGGGGCTCATATTTTTTAAATATCGAACCTTTATACCTAGGACTAATCGCCGTTAGCGCCTGTATTGGCCATATTTTCCCTATTTTCTTTAACTTTCAAGGCGGCAAAGCAGTAGCAACCGCTTTTGGTGCCATGCTGCCTATCGGCTTAGATCTAGGCGGTTTATTACTGGCTAGCTGGATGTTACTCGTAGCAATAACCGGTTACTCTTCGCTTGCGGCTATTGTAACTGTTAGCTTAGCACCATTATTTACTTGGTTTATTAAGCCTTTATATACCTTGCCAGTATCTATGCTTAGCCTGTTAATTATTTTGCGCCATCATGAAAATATTGTCCGCTTATGGCGCGGCAAAGAAAGTAAAGTGTGGGACAAAACTAAATAGCCGGTAATTCCTGCATTGGCCAACGAGGTGTTACACCTATGGTTAAATCTTGCTGCTGGCCAGCCGCTAGTCGCTGATAACCAGCATAAGCAATCATGGCGCCATTATCAGTACAAAACTCTTTGCGCGGATAAAACACTTCACCGCCAAAACGCCTTAATAATACCGTTAACTGCGCACGTAAAGAGGTATTAGCACTAACACCACCGGCAATAACCAGACGCTTATAGCCCGTTTGCTCTAAGGCACGTTTACACTTAATCACTAAGGTATCAACTACCGCTTGCTGAAATGACGCTGCAATATTAGCTTGTACTTCTGGGCTGTTGCCTTCTTTAGCAATCACATTAGCCGCTGAGGTTTTTAAACCACTAAAGCTAAAGTCTAAACCTGGACGATCTGTCATTGGTCGTGGAAAACGATATTTTTTAGCATCACCTTGCAGGGCTAATTTTGCTAACAAAGGGCCACCAGGATAATCTAAACCCATTAATTTTGCTGTTTTATCAAAGGCTTCGCCAGCAGCATCGTCAATAGACTCACCTAATAACTGATACTGGCCTATACCTTCTACCGCTACTAACTGAGTGTGGCCCCCCGACACTAGCAAGGCTAAAAACGGAAACTGCGGCGCATTGTCTTCTAGCATAGGGGCTAATAAATGCCCTTCCATATGGTGCACAGCTAATGCTGGTTTTTGCCACGCCATAGCTAAAGAACGGCCTATAGTCGCACCCACTAATAAGGCACCAGCTAAGCCAGGGCCTGCCGTGTAAGCTACGCCATCAATACTAGCTGCATCACAATTAGCTTCTGCTAATGCTTGTTTGATTAAAGGAATTGTTTTACGAATATGATCACGAGATGCCAGCTCTGGCACTACACCGCCATAATCAGCATGAATAGGAATTTGGCTATACAACACATGACTGAGTAAACCTTTTTCACCATCATAAATAGCAATACCGGTTTCATCACAAGAAGTCTCAATACCTAAAACTCGCATCTACGTCTCAATTTTGTTAGAATAGCCGCATATTGTAGCGTTTCTCTGGCTCTAGAGCTAGAGATGAGATTTAGATCGCGGAATGGCTTTACATCGGCCTACCTTTTTGCGTAAAATGCTGCACCATTTTTAATACTATTGGTTCAATGATAACCAATTTGGCCTGAGGTGAGAAATTTAATGCCTGTAGTTAAAGTAAAAGAGAACGAACCCTTTGACGTAGCCTTACGTCGCTTTAAACGCTCATGTGAAAAAGCTGGCGTATTAGCAGACGTACGTGCAAAAGAATTCTACGAGAAGCCTACTTGGATCCGTAAACGTAAGAAAGCAGCAGCAGTTAAGCGTCATGCTAAAAAACTGTCACGCGAAAACTCACGTCGTATCAAGCTTTACTAAGATTTCACTAGTAAAGCTGCGCGTACCTACTAAATTTAAGCTTATATAAGCTTAATACTGCTAAATAGTTATTATTAATACATTAGCAAGAAAAAGTTAGTATTGCACAAGCCGACATCTGCATACCGTGCTCGCAAGGCACGGTTTGTCTTTTTCTGAATAACTGTGAAGGAAAAAGGTGGCCGGACAAATTCCCAGACAATTTATCGATGACTTACTAGCCCGCACCGATATAGTCGAACTTATAGATAGCCGTGTACCGTTAAAAAAAACCGGTAGAAATTATGCTGCCTGTTGTCCTTTTCATAATGAAAAATCCCCCTCTTTTACGGTAAGCCCTGATAAACAATTTTATCATTGCTTTGGCTGTGGTGCTAACGGCAATGCCATTACTTTTTTAATGGAATTTGAACAACTAGAGTTTGTTGAAAGCATTGAAGAGCTTGCACAAATTCATCATCTTGAAGTGCCACGTGAGCAAAGTTTGCACCCGCAACGCCCTACTGCTCAAGCTGATGATTACAGCCTAATGCAACAAGCTACAGACTTTTATCAACAACAGTTACAACAGCACCCTAACAGTGCGAGCGTGAAAGATTATTTAGCGAAGCGTGGTCTTAGCCAACAAACTATTAGCGACTTTGCCATAGGCTATGCACCAGATGGCTGGGACAACTTATTAAAACGGCTAAGCCCTAGCAATAATAAAGCGTTGCGTGAACAATTAATTGAACTGCGGTTAATTAATCGCAGCGACAATGGTCGTGAATATGACTTTTTCCGCCAGCGGTTAATGTTTCCTATTCGTGATCGTCGTGGTCGTGTTATTGCTTTTGGTGGCCGAATTTTAGGTGATGGCACACCTAAATATTTAAATTCACCTGAAAGTCGCTTGTTTCATAAAGGCCGTGAATTATATGGCTTATATGAAGCACGTCAGCAACCTGGCCATTTAGAGCAAGTATTAGTGGTTGAAGGCTATATGGATGTTGTCGCTTTAGCCGAGCAAGATATTCGCTTCGCTGTTGCTTGTTTAGGCACAGCCACAACTAGCGAACATATGCACACCCTATTTCGCTATACACCACGAGTAGTTTGTTGTTATGACGGCGACCGCGCGGGGTTAGATGCCGCTTGGCGAGCACTGCAAAGCGCACTGCCAAAGTTAAAAGATGGCGTAGAGTTAAACTTTGTGTTTTTACCAGAAGGTGAAGACCCAGACTCATTAGTACAAAAAGAAGGCAAAATAGCCTTTTTACAACGCATCCAAGATGCAGTGCCATTAACCCAATATTTTTTCCAGCGTTTAATGCAAGAGCATAACCCGGCAACCGACGCGGGGAAATCAGCTTTATCAGTACAAGCTACGGAATTAATTAAACAAATACCCAGTGATTTTTACCGAGATACTTTATTAGATAAGCTAGCAAATTTACTAGGCCAAACCAGACAGCAGCAAAAAAAAACCAGCTTTAAATCAGCGAATAAATTAAAACCTGCTAAAATTAAAATCACGCCAATGCGCAGAGCTATTGGTTTATTGCTACAGTACCCCAACTTAGTAAATATAATGCCTAACGCACCTGAGCTTGCACACAGCAATATACCAGGTATAGGCCTCTTACTTGCTTTACAACAAAGGTTACAACAGCAGCCGTCACAAACCACGGCACAATTACTAGAATGCTGGCGAGATTTACCTGAGCATAATATTTTGCTAAAACTTGCATCATGGCAACACCAAATTGAACCGGAGCAATTGTCGCAAGAATTTGTCGACACGTTCCATTCAATAGAAGACCAATATCTACAACAAAGGCTTGAAGCCCTTGAGCGTAAAGATAAGCTAGAACAGCTATCAAAAGTAGAGTGGCATGAATATAAATTATTATTACAAGCGCTGAAAAGCAAAAAACCAAAGCTTGCGAATTAATGCTGCTGGCTAGAAAAGCCGCAGTTTGTTATAATCACTAGTTCGCAATTTTACATTAATCAAATTGGTGGAAGATACGTCTCTATGGATCAAAATCCTCAGTCGCAGTTAAAACTCCTGATCGTGAAAGGTAAAGAGCAAGGTTATCTAACTTTTGCTGAAGTTAACGATCACCTTCCACAAGATATTATCGATTCGGATCAGATTGAAGATATCATCCGCATGATCAACGATATGGGCATTCAAGTATTTGAAAGCGCCCCTGATGCCGATGATTTAATCATGGCAGATGCTAATACTGATGAAGATGCAGTTGAAGAAGCCGCACAAGCATTAGTTAGCGTTGATAAAGAATTGGGTCGGACAACGGACCCAGTACGAATGTACATGCGTGAAATGGGCACAGTTGAACTGTTAACCCGCGAAGGCGAAATCGTTATCGCAAAACGTATTGAAGAAGGTATTAATACCGTACAGTCTTCGGTTGCAGAATACCCAGAAGCGATTACCTATTTACTAGAGCAGTGGGATAAGTATGAAGCTGAAGAAATTCGTTTAAGTGACATTGTTAGCGGCTTTATTGACCCTAATGAAATTGAAGACGCGCCTGTTATTGGCACCAATATTGGTTCAGAAGTACCACAAAACAAGCGTGACGACAAAGATAAAGACGACGACGAAGACGACGACGAAGAGGAAGAAGAAGAGGAAGAAGTTGATACCGGTCCAGATCCTGAGCTAGCTCGGGAAAAATTCACGGAATTACGCGCTCAATATGAGATAACCAGAAATTCTATTGAAAAAAATGGCCGTGAACATCCAACAACTAAAACTGAAATTGAAGCCTTAAGCGAAATATTCCGCTGTTTCCGTTTAGTACCTAAACAGTTTGATCGTCTTGTTAAAAGCATGCGCGAAATGATGGGCCATGTTCGAGTACAAGAGCGGTTAATCTTAAAGCATTGTGTTGAGTATGCAAAAATGCCGAAAAAAGCCTTTGTTAAAGCTTTTACCGGCACTGAATCATCAACCGCTTGGTTAGATGCTGAACTTGCAGCGGGTAAACCTTACTCAGCTAAATTGCAAGAAATGCAGGAAGAACTGTTTCGTTGTATCGAAAAACTTAAAAAAGTTGAAGAAGAAACCGGTTTAAGCATTGCTAGCATTAAAGATATCAACCGTCGTATGTCTATCGGTGAAGCTAAAGCACGCCGTGCTAAAAAAGAAATGGTTGAAGCCAACTTACGTTTAGTTATTTCTATCGCTAAAAAATACACTAACCGTGGTTTACAATTCTTAGATTTAATCCAAGAAGGTAATATCGGCTTAATGAAGGCCGTAGATAAATTTGAATACCGTCGTGGTTATAAGTTCTCAACTTATGCTACCTGGTGGATACGCCAAGCTATTACGCGCTCAATCGCAGACCAAGCGCGCACTATCCGTATTCCAGTGCATATGATTGAAACTATTAACAAGCTAAACCGAATCTCACGGCAAATGCTGCAAGAAATGGGACGCGAAGCCACACCAGAAGAGTTATCAGAACGCATGTTAATGCCAGAAGATAAGATCCTAAAAGTGTTAAAAATCGCTAAAGAGCCTATTTCAATGGAAACCCCTATTGGTGATGACGATGATTCCCACTTAGGTGACTTTATTGAAGACTCAGGTGGCGAGTCACCATTAGACTCTGCAACTATCGAAAGCTTAAAAAATGCCACTAATGAAGTACTGGCCGGCTTAACCCCGCGTGAAGCTAAAGTACTACGTATGCGTTTTGGTATTGATATGAATACCGACCACACCTTAGAAGAAGTAGGTAAGCAATTCGACGTAACCCGAGAACGTATTCGTCAAATTGAAGCAAAAGCGCTGCGTAAGCTCCGCCACCCTTCACGCTCAGAAGTTTTAAAAAGCTTCTTAGACGAATAAAACCCGCTAAAATAAAGGCGCCACAGGCGCCTTTATTATTTATTTAGCGTAAAAGCTTAAAAAGTAAGCAGTCAAACCACTTTAAACACACAAGGCAGATGACAAAGCAGTTAAAAGTTTTTATACTGCCCTCGCTTTCTAAAAAGCTGCTACAAAAGTTTCACATGGCCCCATAGCTCAGTTGGTTAGAGCGCTCGACTCATAATCGATCGGTCGCTGGTTCGAGTCCAGCTGGGGCCACCATTTTTAAAGGCTTTTCGCTTTAACTACTTTCTGAAGATAGCCCGATTCTACCTCTACGCTACAGATATCCTAACGAAATATTTATCTTTCTTCCAAGAAAAGCTTTAACACTGCTTGTGTAGCTTCTTACGCTACTAATCATAAAAGATTTTTATATTAGTTAGGCTCATTATGAGTTTTATTGACATTAAAGATAAAGCAAAGCAACTTGCCCTCAGGCGTACTCCATCGGTTGTAAAAGGAATCTTTTGGCGAATTGTTACCAACAATGCAAAACTGATCCACTATAACAATTGAAATCTGATCCACTTGTTTTCACTATGGTGCTTTTTCGGAGGCACCTTGATCACAAAAGAAGAGCTCATGAAAATTCAGATTTTGCACCAACAAGGCCTGTCCCAACGTGCTATTGCTAAACAACTTGGCATCTCGCGTAACACGGTTAAGCGCTACCTTCGAGCCGCATTAGATACGCCCGTTTACACAGCGCGAGCTAAAGGCCGTTCATTGCTTGAACCCTATAAATCATTCTTACATTCGCGTATTACGCAAGCTAAACCGGTACACCTTTCTGGTGAAGTATTATTTCGTGAAGTCAAAGAACTCGGTTATACCGGTAGTTTGTCTTTATTGAGACAATATTTATATCAATACCGTGGTAAGCCCATACCAGAGCCGGTTGTGCGGTTTGAAACCGAAGTCGGTAAACAAATGCAGGTAGACTGGGGGCAAATGCGAGGTGGCAAGCAGCCCATTCATGCGTTTATCGCCGTTTTAGGCTTTAGTCGTGCGATGATGGTGGTCTTCACCGATAACATGCGCTACGACACACTTGAACATTGTCATCGCTTAACATTTGACTACTTCCAAGGTATTCCCCGCGAAGTATGGTACGACAATATGAAAACGGTTGTCGTTGAGCGCAATGCCTATGGAGAAGGCCAGCACAAGCTTAATCAGGCATTTTATCAGTTTGCTAAAAGCATGGGGTTTATTCCCAAACTGTGCCATACCTACCGACCACAAACCAAGGGCAAAGTTGAACGAATGGTACGTTATGTCCGTGATAACTTTTTTAGGCCGTTCAATACAAAGTTAATGGCATTAGGGCAAACATTAGATGTGCAGAGTGCGAATGAAGAGGTTGTGATATGGCTTGAAACGGTGGCGCATCAGCGTATTCATGACACCACTAAACAAAAACCTGCTGAGCGGCTCATTGAAGAGCGCAAGGTATTACAGGCGTTACCGCCGTTAATATTACCCCTTGTTGCTTCACTGGATACGAGCGTCCCCTTGCCATCACTAAGGGTATTTAATCAGCAACCACTACATCATGACCTTAGTGTTTATGACCAGCTGATGGAGGCCATATGAACCTACAATTATCGCGAATTAGTGCGCTTAGTGCAGAGTTACAACTCGCCGGCATTGATACTAATGCCTGTGATTTAGCTCAGCAAGCCGCCAAAGAAGAGTGGGATTATCTGAGCTTTTTAGAGCAAGCGCTTTTATGTGAAAAGCGCTCACGCCATCAACGCAAACAACATATGTTTACTCGAATGGCCGGTTTTCCTGGAAACAAAACATTAGAGGGCTTTGATTTTAGCTTCGCCACCGGTGTACCTAAAAAACAGGTAACAGAATTAGCCTCGCTGTCCTTTATTGAACGACAAGAGAACGTTGTCATGCTGGGGCCATCAGGCGTTGGCAAAACGCATATCGCCATTGCCTTGGGTTATAAAGCCGTACAAGCTGGTATCAAAACCCGCTTTATCAGTGCATCAGATTTAATCCTGCAACTTGCCACAGCACAGCGGCAAGAAAACTATAAGCAGGTTATGCAGCGCTCAGTCATTGCGCCAAGATTGCTTATTATCGATGAAATCGGTTATCTGCCGTTCAATGCACATGAAGCTAAATTGCTGT
This sequence comes from Rheinheimera sp. MMS21-TC3, assembly GCF_032229285.1. NCBI lineage: Bacteria > Pseudomonadati > Pseudomonadota > Gammaproteobacteria > Chromatiales > Chromatiaceae > Rheinheimera > Rheinheimera sp. MMS21-TC3. Next base: position 739,442 of record NZ_CP135084.1, on the reverse strand, counting down.
TTGATGTGATAGCAAAACGCTATGAAAAAGGCTCAGTAATATTAACAAGCAACTTACCCTTTGGTCAGTGGGGACAAGTGTTTGCAAATGACACTGCGCTTACATCAGCCATGTTAGACAGAGTTTTACATCACTCTCATATCTTACAAATTAAAGGAGATAGTTACCGAATTAAGGAAAAGAAACAAGCCGGATTAATGGATAAACCCAAGGAGTAGTGGATCACTTTTAAATTGTTGGGGTGGATCACTATTGGATTGTTGTTGACAATAACCTTGAAACATTGGCTATCCGGCGTTCTTTACTTCAGGCAGAAAACCGCAGAGTATGGATTGTGTTGGAGCTAAATTCGTGGGGATCCCTCAGGACCTGACCCCAATTGATATTCATGACCCCAATTGATATTCAACAGCAGCCCCACTATGAAACAATGCCTGTGTATACTACCGCCCCTCTAACCCGTCTAACGAAGCAAAACAAAACACAGTGACTGTTGATAAAGACTTTCATCAGCACTTCACCTGGTTTGGTATTGCCTTTGTTGTGTTTATAGGCGTTTCATCCTGGCTAATCTGGCGAAAATGACATTCGTTTTCTAACAAGCCAAAAAAGCCAGAATTAAGTTTACATTTAATTTACTGTAATGCATCATAAGGCATTCAGATAAGGATGCATTATGAAAACATATATCACAGGGATACTGGCGGTGCTATTGAGCGCTTGCTCAGCAAATGCTGATACCACTTTATCATTTGGCGCGGATTTTAAACTCACTCTACGGCAGTCGCTGATGGATGGAGCAACGATGTTCTCAAGCGACGAGTTATCCGTAAAAACTGCTAATAATCAACTGATATCAGGTAGGTTGCTGTCTGTTGATTCAGAGAATCTGCCACAGAGTTTAAATATCCAGCAGTATCCTGATTACTTGTTAAAACGCACCCCACTGACAAACTTGCCCCCCCGAAACTGCAAAGCTATTCGAGAATAGTAGCGAGGAGGTGAATTACAGCTATGACCTCTCAGCATTGGAAATACACGACGTCAATAGCGGGAAACTATACAGCTTATGCAAAGAAACAAACTGCTTGGCTTTTGTGGTTAAACCCACCAACACCGATTTTATTTTAACTGTTCATGCAATGGGTATGAGCAAAAAGGAATTCACTGGTTTAATTAAAGGAGGATTAAATGCTAAAAACTAACGAAAAGGATCGGCTGTACGAAGTCATCATCGCGATGATTGGTGAAGACAGCTCTATAAAAGCCTATAAAAGCGGCTTCAATGAAAAGACAGTTGCAGTTGTTGAAGATATGATTGAAGCTGGCACGAAGTGCAATGCCAATATGAAGAAGCTGATTTCTGATTTACTTGGTGCCTCAAGCACTCTGACAAAGGGCTGGCTGAAGAAAGTGCTTGGCTCTGCAAAGCAGAACCTGGATATTACCAGCCAGAGGCTGGTTATACCAATTATTATATGATCGACACTCAGTTTGATGCAGATAAGGGGAACATAAGCTATCTGATAGCTTATTTAACTATAAATAGAGAGTAGTGGACTTTTGAAATAAGCCCACTAGCCACAATTTAACTTATTAATACCTATCTATAATTAACGAATCCCAATAAATGTTATTAGCACGCCATTGAGAATAAGGTCGCGGGTTAGTCTGATACATACCACAGTCAAAATAAACTACACCAGTTCTAACCAAAGGAAGCCATGTTGAATAATTAATTGGTGCTCCAAAAACTATTTCATTGTAATACCCATTGCAATCTTTTAAGCATTTAAACCAACCTTTATTATTAAATTTACGCTCTAACTTATTTTTAATAACATTTTTAGACCACTGCCCTAACACAACTCTTTTCTGAAGGTAATGTGGTATTAGCTGATTTTTATCATGCCTTTGATCATGTTGAAAAGAATAAACAGCTTGAATATCTTCGTTAGCTGTTATTTCTAACCTTTGGCCATATTGATTAAAAGCGCCAATTTTAGGTACCACTGCACCTGACCAAGACTTTCTATTATTCTTGGCTGGATTTGGTGTTCCAAACCATTCAAGAAATTCACTATCTTTGTCTAACTTTGGAATACTTGGATCCACTCTCTGCCGTCCCCACAAAGATTTATCGGGTGACCAATCGCCGAAAGTTGTCTTACCAGAAGTTGTAACGTTTTTCATTTCGTAACCTAACAAGTCTGGGGCATTGTTACCGTTATTAAGTATTCCCATCTGCTGCTCTAACCAATAGCCATCTCTACCGTCATGCCTAACATTCCCCCCAGCTCCGTTTTTTCTTCCTTTAACGTTAGCCCGAAAACGTTCTATAATAGTTTTTTTATTTACATCCATAAAACTTTCCCTATTTAAATATCCAAACTAATCAATAGGGTATCTCTACCTAGGGCAATTTAACAATACATAATTACTATTTATAGTTGAATTACTTAAGAGTACTGTGTATAAATACAGCAATAAACTATATTCTTAGGTAAGAATTGTGCAACAAAATTTAAAAATAGATTCAATTGCTGATTTCATAAAATCAGTGAGAACTAAACTTAATTTAGATAAAGCTGAATTAGGGCATCTAATAAATTTGAATGGCGCTGCCGTTGACACGATAACTGCTTGGGAGGACGGTGAAAAAAAGCCAACTAGATCTAAACTGAAAGCGCTCGAAGAACTGGAAGCCACACTAGAATCATATCGAAAAAAAGCACCATTCGCTTATGATGAATCTATCCAGCCTAAGTTTAAGTTTATTGACCTATTTGCTGGAGTAGGTGGCATAAGGCTACCGTTCCAACAACTTGGTGGGAAATGTGTTTTTACTTCTGAAATAGATAAGTTTGCACAAAAAACTTACTTAGCGAATTTTGGAGAAATGCCTAGTGGCGATATTACAAAAATTGATGAATTGAATATACCTGACCACGATATTTTGTTAGCTGGATTTCCATGCCAAGCATTTTCACAAGCAGGATTAAAGCAGGGGTTTAGTGACACCCGTGGTACAATGTTTTTTGAAATCCAAAGAATTTTAACAAAAAAACGTCCTAAAGCTTTTCTGTTAGAAAACGTAAAGCAGCTACAAGGCCACGATAAAGGCCGCACATTAAAAACAATTCTGGAAATCTTGCGCGGTGAGCATAAGCAAGAAATCCCTCAAGATATTCCTATGAATGACAAGTCACGTGCAGCACTTGAACAGAAATTAAATTATTGGGTTGATGTACGCGTCTTAAGAGCCGGTGATTTTGGGGTTCCGCAAAATAGAGAAAGAGTGTTTATTGTGGGTTTTGATAAAGACTACTTTGGCCCAAAAGTTAATTTCGAAGATTTGTATGATTGGCCTATTCCACCAATGTCACCTACTAAAGTTGCAGATATTTTAGAAGATTTATCAAGTATTCCAGCAGAAGAAGATAAATTTACTATTTCAGATAAATTATGGGAAGGTCACCAAAAACGAAAATTAGAGCACCAGAACAAAGGGAATGGCTTTGGTTACTCTCTATTTAACGCAGATAGCGAATATACAAATACTATTAGTGCTCGATATTACAAAGATGGTTCTGAAATTCTTATTGATCAATCTAACTTAAATAAAAATCCAAGAAAACTTACACCAAGAGAGTGCGCAAGGCTTCAAGGATTTCCAGAGCAATTTATAGTTGATGCTGTTTCTCAGGGGCAAATTTACAAGCAATTTGGGAATTCAGTATGCGTAAAAGTGATTGAAGCTGTAGCTGAAAGTATTTTTAATACAATCACTAAAGCTGAATCCCAGAGGGCGCTCAGAGTTCTATGTTAACCTAAATTGCTAAATTGGATTTTCCAGATTTTGCTTAACAGCTTAAAACCTAGTAATTGCCCCATATATTCCCCGATAACTAGCTTTGTAACTAGCCATCGGCCTCTGATTGCAAAACGGTTATATACTTAGACTTGAACAATACTTACTAATTTCATGCGCTGATATTTTTCTTTTTTCTATTTAGCTTTTGAATAGTTATTGAAATAGCTTTTAATAATGACTCCCACACCTGCATTATTAGCCATAACCCTGATTAAAAAGCCCCATTCCGAGGCTTTGGTTACCGCTAAACTCTTTTAATTATATTGCCGATCACGATCGTGTGGGGCGTCGAAGTGCTGATCACAGCCTAGGGGCACTATTTGGGTTGGGTTAATGCTGGTATGGCTGGCGTAGTAATGAATTTTTGTGTATTCCAAATCCACGGTTTCTTTAATGCCAGGCACTTGGTATAGCTCGTTTACATAGTTTCTTAGGTTATGAAACTCGCTAAGTTTTTGTCTATTACATTTAAAATGACCATGATAAACAGCATCGAAGCGAATAAGAGTGGTAAATAAGCGCCAATCGGCTTCTGTAATTTGCTCACCAACTAAATAACGTTGCTTAGATAAGCGCTGCTCTAACCAATCTAAGCTATCGAACAAGGCTAGGTAGGCTTCATTATAGGCACTTTGTAAGGTGGCGAAACCGGCTTTATATACGCCATTATTTACCGTATCGTAAATACGTGCATTCACCTGGTCAATTTCAGCTTGCAGTGCAGCTGGATAATAATCGTCGTTATTGCCGGTTAATTCATTAAAGGCGCTATTAAACATGCGAATAATATCAACAGATTCGTTATTCACGATAGTTTGTGTTTTTTTATCCCACAAAATAGGCACTGTCACTCGCCCCTCGTAGCTAGGGTCGGCTTTTAAATACAATTGATAAGCATAATCTAAATGGTAGAGAGGATCGCCATCAGCGCCAAACTCCCAGCCCTTATCTAACATCTCTGGCTTTACTACACTATAAGAAATGACGTCTTCAAGTTGCTTTAGCTTGCGAAATATCATAGTACGATGCGCCCAAGGACAAGCTAAAGATATATACAGATGGTAACGCCCCGCTTCTGGCGTAAACTTGCTATTAGCCTCTGCTGAAATTTGATTTTTAAATACACTAGCTTGGCGTACAAACTTACCGTCGCTCTTTTTGGTGTCGTACCATTCGTTAACCCATTTACCGTTTACTATTAAGCCCATTACAGCCTCCTTAGCATAGAAAAAGGGCCATTCATTGATGGTCCTTTAATAAGTTAGACGTGAATTATTTACTTGTATTTAAAGCATGCTGAATTTGGTTATCTACAGAGAATTTACCACCACCTTGCACTAATAAAGCAACAGTAATAGCTAATAGTGATAAACCAAACTCATAACCGTTGTTGCTCATAAATAAGCCATTATTAATATGCACCGTAAAGATAGCAACAATCATGGTAATGGCTAGCACAAAACTGGTTGGTCTAGTTAAAAAACCAATAATTAATAGTAAGCCACCAAAAAACTCTGCACTACCTGCCATTAATGCCATTAAAAAACCTGGCGCTAAGCCTATTGATTCCATCCATTGGCCAGTACCTTCAAGACCATAGCCACCAAACCAAGCAAAGAGTTTTTGGGCACCATGGGCAACGAATAAAATACCTGCAACAAGTCGTAATGGTAAGGCTGCTACAGACTGTTCAGTTTTTGTGATTGTATTGATAATGTTCTTCATAGTCATTTTGTTCACCTTAGTTTGTGATTAATTAAGTATGTAGCCATTGTAAGCATTACTTAGCTATTGAATAACCCCTAAAATTTGCGTAATTTGTTCAAATAATTTGAACAGTTGTTTTAGGTGATCAGTAATGACTCAAAACCTTATTAGTATAGAAGCCTTAGTGATTTTAGACGCTATTGAGTATCGTGGTAGTTACGCTGCAGCCGCAGAGCAATTAAATAAAGTGCCGTCAGCGCTATCTTATGTGGTGCAAAAGTTAGAAGAGCAGCTGCAAGTCACCTTATTTCAACGCCAAGGTCGCCGTGCCGTGCTCACCCCTGCTGGCAAACATTTATTGGCCGAAGGCCGAAAAATTCTGTATGCCATTAACGCCCTGTCTGAACAAACCCAGACCATTGCTAATGGTTGGGAGCCACGAATTCGCATTGCCTGCGATGCCATAATTGATATACAGCCGGTGTTGCAACAGATAAACCAGTTTTTAACTGAGCATCAAAACGTAGAAATAGATATTCAAGAACAAGTAATGAGTGGAACTTGGGAGGTGTTAATAGAAGATAAGGTAGATTTAGTTATCGGCGCCCCTGGGCCTGTGCCTAACCAAAAAGGCATAAGGGCCGTTAAATTAACCGAGCTTGCTAGTGTTTTAGTTGCCCATAAATCGCACCCACTGGCTAGCATCAACAAAACTATGCAGCCAAGCGAGTTAAGCTGCTATAGAAGCATCATAGTGCATGACTCTGCAAAAAATGAAATTCCCTGGTCAGCTAATATTATCGAAGGCAGCCAGCATTTTTTTGTTAGCTCTGTCAGCCAGAAAGTTGCCGCTATTAGCGCCGGTATTGGTATTGGCTATCTACCAAAGTATTTAATTCAAAATCAGCTAAGCTCGGGCGAGCTGGTGATAATAGAACTCACTGAGCCAAGACCAACGGAAGATCTATATCTCGCTTGGAAACTAACCAATAAAGGCAAGGGCTTAAAACGATTAACCTCGCTATTATTAGATAAAAAATTTAGCCTAAAAGGAAATTAGATGAAGCAAATAATAACATTAGCAATATCAGTTTATAGTTTGGCTGCTTGTTCTGCTCAAGCTGATATGGCGTTCAAGCACAAGAATGATTTAAAGCTGTATCAACACTATGCACTGACTAGTTGTGTAGCCACAGCTTTTACACAAGGTGCCATCTATCAACAGGCTGTAACTGCTTTAAATGGCTACCGTGAGTTTGGTGCAATGCCGCTAGAAGCATATGAAGCATTAATTGCTCCGATGCAGCTATGGCTAAAGAAAGACTATGCCTCACACTCAGGAATACAGAACAACCTAATGAAATGCATTGATTTTGCAGAGTCCGATCAAGTAAGTAAACTTTATCGCGAGCACAGTTAACTTGCTGTACTAGGTGATAACACAGCAACTATCCATAAAATGGATAACTTTTATATAAGCATAACTATTTCATCTAAGTCATAGCTAAAGCGTATTGTCTTAAATTTTCGCTAAGCGCTAGAGTATCCTGCTACCTAGTTATTTTGATGAGGATACTATGCCAGTTACAGCGTCAGTTGCTGCATATTTTATGTTAGCAATTTTTGTTGGCTTATTGTTCGCGATTTATTTATTTTCCAAACAACACTCGAAACAGAAAAACACCTTATCTAAACGAGTGCTTTTGGGTTTAGTGCTAGGCAGCGCCTTTGGCTTGCTGCTACAGTTTTTATTTGCCGAGCAACCGCAAGTAATTAACCAAGTTTTAAGCTGGGTTGCCCTAGTAGGCAAAGGCTATGTTGGCCTATTAAAAATGCTAATAATGCCGTTGGTGTTTATTTTCATGATTGCCGCTGTAGTCAAGCTAGAGCAGCAAGGCTCGTTAGGCAAAATTTCCTTTATCAGCATTTCTATTTTGCTTTTCACCACTGCCCTTTCAGCGTTAGTGGCTATTGCCGTAACTTATGGCTTTGACTTAAATATTAACGGCTTAATCGCAGGAACTCGTGAAGCCGCGCAAATAAGCACTTTACAAAATAAAGCCGCAAACGTGGCTGACTTATCTGTACCTCAGATGTTGCTAAGTTTTATTCCGCAAAACCCTTTTGCTGATTTAAGCAATCTGCGCTCTAGCTCAATTATAGCGGTGGTTATTTTTGGTGTGCTAGTGGGTATTGCCGCCCGTAAGGTAATGCTAGAACAAGCTGAACTAGCAGAACCTATCCGCAATGGTGTTAATGCCTTACAAGCCATTGTAATGAGTTTAGTTAAAATGGTTATTGCATTAACGCCTTATGGCGTTGCCGGCTTAATGGCAAACGTTATAGCGCAATCGAGCGGCAGTGATATTGTTAATTTACTTGCCTTTATTGTTGCCTCTTATGTGGCGATATTCTTAATGTTTATTGTTCATGGTGCCTTGCTAAGCTTAGCCGGTGTTAGCCCAACAGCTTATTTTAAAAAGATTTGGCCAGTATTAACCTTTGCCTTTAGCTCGCGCAGTTCAGCCGCCACTATACCGCTTAATATAAATGTGCAAGTTAATCAGCTAAAGGTGCCTTCTGCTATTGCGAATTTATCGGCGTCATTTGGTGCCACTATTGGCCAAAACGGCTGTGCCGGCATTTACCCCGCTATGCTAGCTATGATGGTGGCGCCTAGCGTGGGTATTGACCCTATGACATTCGAGTTTATTGCCTCTTTAGTTGGCATTGTGGTTATTAGCTCTTTTGGTATTGCCGGTGTCGGTGGTGGTGCTACTTTTGCCGCTTTAGTGGTGCTGCCTACAATGGGCCTACCCATAGAAATAGTGGCCTTGTTAATATCGATAGAGCCACTTATAGATATGGCCAGAACCGCATTAAACGTATCAGGTGCGATGACATCAGGCGTGATCACCAGCAAGCTAATGCAGCCATCTCAGCAAGAGAAAAACCTTGAAAGCGCGCTAAAACAACAGCCTCTTTTTGCCAATAAAGAGGCCTAAGCTGCAAGGGAAGATTCACCCTAATAATCAGTCTGCTTCTGCGCTAGGGCCTAAATTAAAACGGTGTTTAGCCTAATACTTTAGGCCCTAGCGAGTAGTAAATACCTTACAGTCGTCATCTAACTGAACAGCAACGGCGCTTAATTGTTCACTCGCTTTAGCTGAACAAGAAGCGCCTTGATTTAACTGAGCAACTTCTTCATTTAACTGCTGTATAGACTGATTAATATTTTCAGCTACTTGCTGTTGTTCCGCTGCAGCAGCATAAATTTGCCTATTTGAGACACTGATATGCTCTACCGCCGTTGCCAATTGCTGAAAACGCGCTCCAGTATCTTGAGCTAATGCCACATTAGCATTTGCTTGGCTATGTGCTTGCTGCATCGCCTCTACAGCACTGACAGCTTGCTGTTGCAACTGACTAATCATAGTATGAATAGATTCAGTAGCCTGTTTAGTATTCGACGACAGTGTTCGCACTTCATCGGCTACAACAGAAAAACCGCGCCCTGCTTCTCCCGCTCGGGCAGCTTCAATCGCTGCGTTTAAGGCCAGCAAGTTAGTTTGATCAGAAATCTTACGTATTACATCTAGCACAGTGGTTATTTGCCCAGACTCCTGCTCTAAGCAACTCACCACCTTGGCACTTTGCTCTAACTGTAAGGCTAATTCGGTTATGCCTTGGGCACTGCTGCTGGCGACGCCTAAACCACTTGTGCAAAGTTTCTCAGCTTGTAATGCCGCATCTGCTGCTTGACTAGCATTGAAAGACACTTGTTGCACACTGGTGCTCATCTGCTCTGCTGCCGTAGATAGTCGCTGTGCTTGGCTTGCTTGTACTGAAGCACTTTGCTGCACTGCAGCACTCGTATCATACACTTGCACTGCTTGCTGGCTTAATGAAGCCGCGCTAATGCCAAGCTTAGTGATCAAATGCTCAAAATGCTGCAGCATGTGGTTAAGCGCTTTTGCCGCTTGTGACAATTCATCACTGCCATTTTCATCGGCACGTAACCTTAAATCAGAGGTGGTTGACACTTTATTTAACATATCGCGCAATGCCCAAAGTGGTAGCCGTATCGAACGCTGTATTGCCCATATTAATAGCACCGTAACCAGCAATAAAAATACCCCGCCAAACCAATAGGTGCGGATTAATTTGTTGGTGAAATCTTGTGCAGTATCACGCACGGTATCTGCAGCACTTAATTGCTGTTGAATAAAAGTATCTGTTAGCTGAACAAAGTGAGCAATATGTAATTCAACCTGGTTATTTACCGTCGACTCATTCAGTATTTTAACCTGTAAGGCATCACTGCCGGCATATTCTAGCCATTGTTGATAAAGCTTTATGGCCGCGGTAAAGCTGTTGTCTAGATCAGTATAGTACTCTGGCTCTAGCTGCTGCGGCCGAATTTTCCCAAAGGCCGCCCAATGTTGCTGTGCTGTTGTTAAATGCTGCTTAATTAATTGCTCGGTGTTTTGTGCTGACATCCAACCGGTGCGATACTTGCGCACATTCTGCAGCACACTTTGCTGTAAAATTTGCTGTACTGCCATCACATCTGACAATACCGCTAAATGGTTGTCATACAACTGATTAAACAACTTATCTTTTTTCTGAGCAGAGCCATAAGCCGCTACCAATACTAATAACAACATTAATACAGGTAAGCCCCCCAGCAACAAGATCCGACTGGATATATTTAACTTCGACAACCCTTTCAACTTTGACAAAACAGTACTTCCACAAAGCTTAATTTGCGAAGCAGTTTAGTTACAGCTCATGACAAATTTATGACAGCAAAGCAAGCGGCCGGGCGGGGGGTTACCTACTCATCTATAACAATGTTCATCAATAACTATTTTATGATAAACATAAAATAGTTATTGATAAAAGCTAATTTACCAGCTAAATTAATAAGCCTTATCTATTAGTGCATACAAGGACAGAAGTGATGAATATAAAATTAAACCTAATATCAGGTATGGCCGCAGTATGCCTAGCTGTTTTATTCCCCATTTACTGGATTTACGCTGTTACTGGTGTTTTTAGCGAAGATGCTATTAGCTTGATGGCTACCGACTTTAGCACCCTGAATGCGTGGGATCTGCTATTTGTTATCATAGGTTTGCTTGAGATTGTGGTCTATCTTGGCTTGTACCAGTTATGCCGTGAGCAGCTAAATGGCGGTGCAGCAGCAATACTGATATTAATAATGACAGCGATAATTGCTCTGTTTCACAGCACTGTTGTTATTGATGTGCTGCTAGCAACCGGAATAGTGACTACTGCCATAGATAGCTGGATAACTAGCGGCAGCATTATCGGTATAAGTTTACTGGTTTTATACAGCCTTGTTGCTGGCGTCTTTGCCATTTTACTGTTAACCCGCTTTAGTGAGCTAACCACTATTATGAAAGCCTTCGCTATAGGTTTGTTATTAATGTGCTTGTTACAGCTGAGCATTATTTTTGCGGCCAGTAATATTGTGCTTTTTCCTATCTTATTGGTGTTGTTAGCTATCCAGTTTTTTCGCAATGACCATAGCATTGACCTTGTTTAAGTCATGCTAAGTGCAGAATAAAGCGGAGTACGTTGCAAATGTCTATTCGAATTAATCTTGATATAGAGTTAGCTAAAAACAAGATGTCATTAACCGAGCTCTCTATGCAGGTTAATGTATCAATGACTAATTTATCTTTGCTTAAAAATGGCAAGGTAAAAGCGATTCGTTTTAGTACGTTATCGGCGATATGCAAAGTATTGAATTGCCAGCCCGGCGATATCTTAGTGTATGAGCCAGAAAGTTAATTACAAAGAAACACACCGCTAGCCTGACATTGAAAATAATCTCAAGCTAGCGGCCTTTACCGCTTAATCGGTTTTATTACTAAGCGCCCAGCGCACTATCTCTGTCCAGCTTGGCTCTTTGCCATATAGCTGCATTCCTCGAAGAAATACTCGCCCCGCAACACGACGCATCCACCAAACTGAAGCAAAGAGTAATACTAAGGATAGCAGCGGCTGCCACCAACTGATATCTACCATTGTCATTTTTACAGGCATAGCCGCAAATGAGGTTAAAGGAAAAAAGCTCAATAGCGTCATGGCCCAACCTGCAGGGCTGTCGATAACAAAAAAGGTAAATACCATAGGTAGCCAAGTCAGCATCATCACCGCACTTTTACCGCTGGTATTAGGATCATCAATCGAGGCTGCAATAGCGCCCATAAAGCTTGCACATAGCACGACACCTAATAATGAAAACGGCAACAACCAAAGTATGACACTGACATCTAGCCAGCTTAAATCAAACTGATTTTTAGAAAAGACGCTAATAACAATCGTGCTTACTAACATAATTAAGCCTGACGTCAGCATAGATTTTAAGGCACTAAAGCTATGGCCTAACACCTTGCCATCCATCCATTGTTGTGGTGTTAATATGGCATAAAGCTGTTCAGTAACCCGCTGCTGCTTTTCTGCCGTTATACTAGTAAGCATATAACCAAATACGGTGGTTAAACCTACAAACAGCAAAATCAGCATACCAATAGCGACCATTTTTTCAGGTGCATCTTTGCCTTTATAAGATTGATCTAAAAATTCGGTTTTAATGCTAATCGGCTGTTCTAATTGCAGCAGTTGCTCGGCTGTAAGCCCTAACTTATTGGCTGTATCTTTACGGTAATGCTGCAACAACACTTGCTCTAACTGACTTAACCATTTTTTTCCGGTTAAGGTATGAATGCTCACTTTATCTTCTTGCTTTGTCAAAATGGCATGCCAAGAATCATCTGCTTGCATTTGTTCTAACTGAGCAGAAAAATCAATGCTAGGGCGCTGAAACTGAAATTGCTCGGTGTTTTCAATAGCAAAATCGGCAGGCACGGCTATGCGATACTGCTGACGACTTTCATCAGTGAAATAACTCCATGATGCCACAGCAGCAAAGATACCTAACATCAACAAATAAGAGATAAGCTGCTGTTTCCATTTGAAAAATCGCAAGAACTCCCAACGTGCAACAACTAAACTTTGCCGAGAAATCATACTACCCCCTCAGTTCCAGAGTGCTGATGCTTAGCCATGGCAGCTAAATACAATTGATGTAAGTCAGTCGTAACCATTTCCACCTGCGTTAATTCAGCAACTTGTAATAACTGCTCTAGGCAGTCAGATACGCCAACCGCTTGGTTTAGGGTTAGCAGCCATTGCTGAGCATTAATAGAGGCAACCTGCTCTACCGCAGATAAGGCTTCTAGCTGCTCTTGAGCGACCTTTGTACTAAAGGCGACTTTCATTTGTTTTTGCTCTTGGCTTTGGCTTTTAATCTTCTCTAATGTACCGGCTAAAATAACTTGGCCTTGCGCCATTAACAGCATGTGATCAGCCAGTTTTTCAACTAATGCCATTTGGTGAGCACTTAAAATAACCGTCATACCTCGAGCTTTAAGTTGGCGTAAAAACTCAACCACTTTTTCTTGATTAACTGGATCTAAACCGGAAAAAGGCTCATCTAAAATCACTAGTGCAGGCTTATGCAGCACAGCCGCTATTAATTGCACTTTTTGTTGGTTACCTTTAGACAGCTGCTTTAATTCATCATGGCGCCGATCGGTTAATTCAAACACCTCTAGCCATTGCTCCATCTCGTTAAGCGCTTCAGACTTAGAGATGCCATGTAGCTGCGCTAAATACAGCAGATTTTTTTCAATACTTTTATCCGCATAAAGCCCGCGATCCTCAGGTAAATAACCTAGCAACCGCCGTGGCACATGATCATAATGCTGATCTTGGTAGCTAATCATAATACTGCCACTATCAGGCTGGGTCATTCCCACTAACATGCGAATAATGGATGACTTACCGGCGCCATTTGGCCCTAATAATGCAAATATTTCGCCACTATTAATTTGAAAACTGACTTGCTGCACCGCCTGAACGGTAGCGTAAGCCTTACTAATTGCGGTAACAATTAACTGCATTGATAATCCCTATTTATTTACTTTTTGTTATCTTATCATTTTTGTGAATTTGCGATATCAATCAATTGCAAGCAAATATAACAGCCGTTATGTTTAGCAAACTAGTTAGCTAACTTTTACTATGCTTAAATAGAGTCCTTACAAGGAAAACGTTATGACGATAAATTCTGTTCGCCCTACACGTTGCGCATGGTTAGATTGCACTAAAGCCGATTACGTTAAGTACCATGATGAAGAATGGGCAGTACCGGTTTATGATGATCACAAGCTGTTTGAATTTATTATACTAGAGTCTGCCCAAGCCGGCTTAAACTGGTACACCATATTAAAAAGACGTGATGGTTATAGGAAGGCTTTCGCTAATTTTGATGTGAATCAAGTTGCCCAATTTAATGCCGCTAAAGTTGAACAGCTAATGCAAAATGACACTATTATTCGCCACAGAGCAAAAATAAAAGCCGCTATCAATAATGCGCAAGCTTTTATTGCCATTCAACAGCAGTTTGGCAGTTTTAGCCAGTACATTTGGGATTTTGTTGGTAATAAACCAATAATGAATCAGGTTGATGACACAACAGTAGCCCCTGCGACCTCTGCCCTATCAGATAAAATAAGTGCCGACTTAAAGCAGCGCGGCTTTACCTTTTTTGGCTCTACTATTTGCTACGCTTACTTACAAGCCTGCGGTTTAATTAATAGCCATAGTAAGCAATGCTTTTTGCATCATAGTCTTAACAGAATAAACAATGGCTAAATAGTTATAAACTAGTTTCAGACAATGTTTTTATAGTATCAAGCCACTGCCTTGTCCAGTTTTCTTTTGAGCAAGAATGTTCAATAGATTTTAAGCCGTTATAAGCCATGGCTTTACTTTGCTCAGGGTTATTTAAACTAGCAGTTAGCGCTTGGCTAAATTGCTGGCTACTTGGCATTAATAGTCGACCATTACAGCCATCAATAATAATATTAGATAAACCGCCGACATTACTACTTATAACTAGGCAACCTGCTGCCATAGCTTCTATCATTGACAGCGAAGTACCTTCAGAGCCTAAAGTTGGAATAATAGCGATATGCTGGCTTTTATGGACGTTAAAACTGTCATCAACACCATACTCGATAAGTTTAACCTGCGGTTGCTGGGAAAACATTTCAGTCAAATACGGTTTTAAAGGCCCGTCACCAGCAAAACTTACTTGAATATTGTACTTAGGTAATAGCTGCTTAATAATAGGGGCTATCAATTTAATACCGCGATAGTCAACAAAGCGCCGAGCAATAATAATATTGGTAATAGACTTAGTATCAGACCATTTTTCTGCAAACTCAGCTTCGCTAATTTTGTTATCATAAAAATTATAAATAACCTTTATATCTTGCCCTGCAGTATTAAACCAAGTGCGATACCAATTTACAAAATTATGATCAACACAAACTAAACGACTATCTGCTTTAATATATGATAAGTACTTATACTGTTTAATTGACGAGAAAAAATATTGCGATAAAGATTGTGTTGAATTAGTTGGCTTATCCCAAGACACGCCATGCTGAATAGCTAAACTGTTATAGTTAACCATTTTCACTGAGTAAGAGTCGGTAGCAAATATTACAATAGAGTTATTACGATTTTGATTACTGTTTTCACAATCAATCTGCTTTCGGACCCAGTTTGCTAATGCATATTTTTTTAAATTACCTCGATATAAACCAGTAGTAACACCGTGTAATGTAAAGTTATGTTGAGTTAGTGAAAATGCTTTTTTAGCTGGCTGAACAATATGACAATGCCAGCCTTGGCTGTTAAAGATAGCGCATAAATTTAATAGGTAGTTTTCAATACCGCCAATGGTGTGCATGTTACCTTTAGCGTCAAACATAGCACGATAAATTATATATATATTAAGCATCAGACAACTTAGAAATTTTAATTTGCAATAATTGCAGGCGTGACACTTTGCAATATAACATTGTGACGGGCATCTTTCAGTATAAAGCCTACTTTAAACATTTGTTTGTGCAGCAGCTTTTGTAATAGTTGCTCTGCCCCAGCGGCTTTAGCAACCCCTAATGCAATATCGTCAGTAAAAAGACAAACTACCCGTAAACTTGCAGGAAAGTTATTAAAGCTAGCGGTATAAGTCAGTGACACAAAACCAGCAATGTTAACCTTAGCTTGCTCCTCTACCAGTGCTACTGCTTTTTGGGTATAGCCATCAAGCTTACGGCAAGTTTTTGTTAGTTTCATGTTTTGTTGTCATCTTTACCTAACGCCAAGAGGCTGCATATTCTACGGCTATTTAAACTCCTAGCAACAGTTTTTTTACCTTCTACAATATAAAGTATGATACTTCGAAGCACAAAATTCGAAAAAGAAACCTCGGCTAACTATAAGGTAATAACATCACCCTTAGCAGGGATCTCAGCTGATATTCCTAACTCCTCTAACTTAACTTGTAATGCTTGTTGGGCTTCAATTTCACCATGGACTAAATAAAACTGTGGTTGGCCACCAATGGCTTTGGCCCATGCTAATAATTCAGACTGCCCAGCATGAGCTGAAAAGCCACCTAAAGTGTGTATTTGTGCTTTAACTACAATATCTTGACCAAATAGCTTGATACGCTTCTCACCATTTACTAGTCGTCGCCCTAAGGTGCCATTAACCTGAAAACCAACAAATATTAGGTGATTCGAGTTTTTCCACAAATTATGCTTTAAGTGATGAACAATTCGACCGCCATTACACATACCACTGCCAGCAATAATAATGGCGCCTTGGCTAATCCGATTAATTGCCATTGAATCCTCAACTTTTTCAGTCAGGCGCAGCATAGGCAGTAAGTCTTGTAACTGCATACCTGGTTTAAAGCCTATAGCGGCTAAATCTTTCTGCTCTAACCGAGTTAAATATTTGTTGTAAACTTCTGTCACTCTAATAGCCATAGGGCTATCTAAAAAGATAAGTCGCTGCGGCAATTTACCTTGATGATGTAAAAGTGCTAAATAATATAATATTTCTTGGGTGCGGCCTAAAGCAAAAGCAGGAATAAACACATTGCCACCATCACGATGGGCTTGTGCTAAAACGTCGGTCAATTCTTGGACTGTATTTTCAATATTCTTATGATCACGATCACCATAAGTGCTTTCCATTAAGACTACATCGGCCAGACCTATTTCAGCAGGATCGTACATTAATACTGTGGTTGGGTTACCTAAGTCGCCTGAAAATACGAGTTTACGCATACTCTTATGACCTTTTAGCCATAGTTGTACTATTGCCGAGCCTAAGATATGCCCGGCATCGGCAAATTCTAGCTCTAAACCGGGCATAGGAACTAGCCGTTTTTTATAAGGAACCGGTTGGCAAAGCTTCTCAACTCGTTCAGCATCTTGTAGCGTTAATTGAGCTGGTTGAATTTTCTTGCCTGCTCTTGCTGCCTTTTTATTTTTCCACTCCAAATCTTTTAAATATAAATGGACCGAATCTTTTAATAAAATAGGCAATAACTCTGCCGAACTAGGCGTACAGAAAACTTTGCCATTAAAACCACGGGCAACCAATAAAGGTAACAGACCGCTATGGTCGATGTGCACATGAGATAGGATAACAATATCAATATCTTTGGGCTTAAAACTAAACTGAAAACTATGCCACTCCCGCACCTGATCGCCGCCTTGTACCATGCCGCAATCGAGTAAAATCTGTTTATTGTTATGTTTGATAAGATAACAAGAGCCGGTAACTTGCTGAGCTGCCCCAACAAACTGCAATGTTGCATCTAGCGACATAAAGATGTCCTTTTACTGAGTTAAAACAGGTGGGTATAAACTTATTGTAGCTTAGCTTATAGCTAAATGCTTACTTAGATATTGAATTCATTTAACATTTTAGGCTGCAGCCTTAGTTACAGCCTAAAATTTACATAAGAAAACTATAATACAGCACCATCATTATCTACTTCATCACTAGGTATCGCCGGCGGCAACATGTCTTCACGACTTATACCCAATATATAAGCTATAGCACTGGCAATATAAATTGAAGAATAAGTACCTACCGCAATGCCAAATAAAAGCGCGGTGGCAAAACCATGAATTAAAGCACCGCCTTTAAAGTATAAAACCACTAATACTAAAGCCGTTGTTAACGACGTTATTACAGTTCGATTTAAGGTAGAAGTTATGGCATCGTTAATCACTTCTGCAGGACTGGTATCACGTAACTTACGAAACTGCTCTCTAATACGATCAAACACCACTATAGTGTCATTTATTGAATAGCCGATTAAAGCTAATATTGCCGCTAAAACCGTTAAATCGAACTCTATTTGTAACCATGAGAACAGACCCACTGTTAAAATCACATCGTGTATTAATGCTACAACTGCGCCTACTGATAGCCGCCATTCAAAGCGCATAGCAACATAAGCTAAAATACCTAATAGCGCGATCAACATGGCTAAGCCGCCTTCATTTTTTAGCTCATCACCCACACTGGGGCCAACAAACTCAATCCGGCGCATTTCTACTTGCGCTGCACCATCTACATTAAGCGCAGCTAAGATAGCTTGGCCAACTTCTGCTTGCTCTTTATCTAGCTGTAGTGGAATACGGATTAGCACATCGCGGCTAGTGCCAAATAGCTGCACTATAGCATCCGTATAGCCAGCCTGACTCAATGTTTGCCTAACTTGCGGCAAATCGGCTGCTTGCTGAAAATTCACTTCAATAACAGTACCACCGGTAAAATCTAAACCCCAATTTACCCCTTTTATAGCAATACATAATAATGCCGCTATTATTAATACTGCCGATAACGATACGGCAACCCCTTTATAACCCATAAAATTTAATGGTTGAGAAAAATTAAATACTTGCATAACACTACCTCGCCCGCGCTTAGCCTAAACCAAGCACAGCCGTTATCTATAAACTAATATTGCTACAGCACAGCCGCAACAGCATAAAAATCAACAACTTATTTACAATAAGTTCGAAATTAAATAAGTTAAGTAGTTAAAGGTGGGGCACGCGCTTGCTGCGGCTGAAAAGGTATAAATTGATAGCATGGCACTAGTGCAATACTGCTACCATAACAGGCTGGTATTAAAACAATTAAATCATTAGCTGGTGACCCAGTTGGCGGTTGATTATCCGTTTGCGTTGACTGGTCATGGTTTGCACTAGCAACATTTGATAACAGTGCTTGTAGTTGATTTTCTGCTAACGGCGATAAGCGCAAATCTTGTACGGCAAAAGCTTGCGGCGTACACAGTAGGCACAAATAACACACTAGAGCAAAACGACTAAACCAGCGCATATTGTCTCGAATTATCAGTTAGGGTAGGAATAGGGCATTAAGTCTATAATGTTAATGCCCTGTCCGGCTATTCTATTGGACGATGTCCATTTCAGCAAGCAAGTTCTGTGCACCGTCTACGTATTGCATCAACCATAATACATAACGGATATCGACATGAATGGCACGGGTAATTTCTGGATTAAAATACCAGTCTTTGGTAATAGATTCATAAGTAGAGTCAAAGTTTAAGCCTACTAACTCGCCTTTACCATTCATCACCGCAGAACCAGAATTGCCACCTGTAGTATCAGCGCTGGATAAAAAGTTAACCGGCACTGAGTTAAAGGCTTTTACTTCTGGTTTAGGGCAGCTAAATAGTTTACATGACCACGGCTGCTGAGGTTTAGCTGCCAAATCTTGATAAAAATAGCCTTTAGTTTTCCCTGCTTGGTACGCTGCCATCAATGGCTGTGGCGCATTAAATGGCTCTTTGCCAGTATGTTTAGCAATGATTCCTCGTACCGATGTAAATGGTGTCTTATAAACGCCATCTTTAGCCGGATAACCATCAACAGAGCCATAAGTAATACGCAAAGTTCTATTAGCATCTGGGTACACTGGCTTACCTAAGGTTTTATTATATGCAATAATCGCTTGCATATACGCAGGCCGTACAGCCAGTAACTGGCCTTTTAATTCTTTCTCTTGTTGTTCTAGGGCTTTATTTTTATCAGCAATAGCAAGAGCAATACGAATAAAGGGCTCTTGGCTAGTAGCAAAATCTGCAGGTGTTTTCCCTAACCAGCTTTCCCGCCCTGCAGTACTAGTAAGCTGGCTTTTTACATATAAACCAGCAAGTTTAGCACTTACTTCAGCTTGACTCATACCTGGCTTAACGCCTAAGGCTGCATCTAATTCTGGCACTCGTACTGCATCAAGTTGAGCTAAGTACTCAGCCACTTGTTCGGACCAAATAGCTAAATCCATTTTTGGATCAAAGCTTCTTTCCATCCTAGCTAAGCGACTTTTTATCATGCTTATATCCCGCTGCTGAAAGCCCATTTCTCTTTCAGCATCAGGCTTTTGGCTTTCTTGAGCTAGCCGATAAAGTAAAATAGCAGTATTAAGTAAGTCACTACGTTTCGCCGTTTCAAAATAATAAACTTGCTGACTAAAGGCATGCTGAGCATCAATTACGCTTTGCAATGAGTTAATGCTTTGTTGATACTGTTTACGGCTGCTATCGGTGTTAATCCAGTTTAATAACTCCCGTTCACTTGTAGATTTAATGCCATGAATATCCGTAACCTTAAAGCCATCTAGTAACCCTTCTAGTTTTTTCATCCGATTATCTAAACTTTTAACCGTTGCTGCATACTTTACTTGTAAGTCAGGGTTTTGCTCACTTAAACGATTTATAGTGCTAATAATCTGTTGATAGGTTTTTACTTGCGCCGGATATTGCCAATTGGCAGCAAATGCTATTTCATCAGCTAAGCGGTAGCGGCTAGTACTACCTGGATAACCTGCCAAGATAATGCCGTCATTTTGCCGCACGCCACTGGCATTTACTTTTAAATAGTTTTTACTTTGATAAGGCACGTTGTCTATAGAATAAGGCGCTGGCTTACCTTCTTTGCTGACATAAGCACGTAAAAAAGTATAGTCGCCGGTGTGGCGTGGGTATTCAAAATTATCGATACTACCACCAAAGTTACCAATAGCTTCTGCTGGTGCATAGACTAAGCGCACATCTTGTAACATTAATTGTTTAATTTGAAAATATTCTAATCCATGATGAAAGCTCACTACAGAGCAGCGGTAATTAGGATCTGCCTCACAGTTTTTTATTAATGCTTTACGGTTAGCTTCAATAGCGCTAAAGCGTGCCTCTCCTGACAGATCCGCCGCTAAATCTCCAATCACGTTGGCCGTCACGTCAGTTACCGACTCAGTAATATATAAGCGTTCTTGCTGCCCTGCAGGTAATTCCTCAGCCAACGTTTTAGCTAAAAAGCCTTTGGTGATAAGGTTATTCTCTTGAGTGGAATTATTCTGTATAGCGTTATAAGCACAATGATGATTTGTCACCACTAACCCTTGCGGAGAGACAAAAGAGGCCGAGCAATAGCCTAAACCGACAATAGCATTCATTGGGTATTGGCTTAAATCAGCTAACTGCTTTCCTGAAATTTGGATACCTTTAGCAGTAAGTTGCTGCTGTAATTGTGGCATTTGATGCGGCTGCCATTGACCTTCATCGGCCTTAATACTAAAGCTGAGGCTTAACGCAACAGCACTTAATAGGTAAATAGCTTTCATACTTTTCTCAACTGGTTATTTTTACTTAACAATCTAAATTTATTGCAATAGATATAAATGTTTATCTGGATTATCCATGTTCAAGCCTCAGGTGCAAACGGCTATCGGCTTAGTGTAATAAATTTAAGTTGAATAACTTGCTATGTCTTTTAAGGCAATAAAAAAGCAGAGCACTAGGCTCTGCTTTTTAGATGGTTTTACTTTGCGATTAACTTAGCTATTAATCACGCTTACGACGTAATAACAACAAGGGTAAAGCTAATAAACTAAACCAGCCAAAAGTACCGCTTGATGTTTTGTTAACCGTTACAGTTACTGTTGATGTTCCAGTCATACCAGAAGAGTCAGTAGCCGTAATAACAACACTGTGTGATTTAGCATCTGCTTTAGTCGGCATACGCGTTAACACTAAATTGTTATTAACCACATTAAATAGTGAGTTATTTGTGCTTACACTAACTAAAGTAGCATCAGCTTCTTTCACTTGAACTGCAACAGTACCAAGCACTGTGCCACCATTAGTACCAACATCAACTGAGGTTTTACTCATTGTTGCTGTTACCATAGGCGCTTCATCAGCAATATTAGCTACATTAACAACCACCTCAACAGGAGTTGACGTATTACCTTGAATATCAAGCGCAATAACTTCTAACTGAACTGAAGTTAATCACGCATCGTAATCAAGCAAGTTGCTATTCATAACCACAATATCACCATTACTTGCTACTGATACTGCATTTGAGCTACTTCCTACTAACAAGAACTCTGACACAGGTGATAAGAAGTCAACTTCAGCATCTACCTTACCAATCACAGTGCCATTAGCCGTGTTTTCCTCAACGCTAAACACCTGGTTAGCTGTAATTACAGGCGCTTGATCACCTGCATTTATATCAGCTACTACCATGCCATCACCAACATCAGAGAGTAATACAAAACCTGACGTTGTGTTCCAGTTTAAAATACCTGATTGACCAGGAGCTAACTCAGTTAACATCTCGCCCGCTTCATCAGTTAATGATACTTCTGGTGATAATGATAAACGGATTCGGGCCATCATTACCGGCAGAAATAACAACGTTAACCCCTAGGTTTACTGCATTTTGGATTAAAAACGGCGCGCCACCACTGGCATTTGTTGAGCCAAAATCGCCACCTAGCGACATATTAATAACGTCTACACGATCAGATAAATCGCCATCACCATTTGGGTCCATCGCACTTTCTAAGGCATTAATTTGTGCTACACCCGGACAAGTGCCAGTACACACTGTATAGGCATAAAATTCAACTTCAGGAGCAATACCATTAACCGAGTTAGCAACCGATGTACCATGGCCGCCACTTAAAGGATCAATTGGGTTTGGATCATCATTAATAAAATCATAACCACCAATTACCTTACCTTGCGGCCAGGTAACCGCTGTTTGGTTAGCGAAGGCTGCTGCATAAGCCTCTTCAGTACCCTCGCCACCTAGGGCAGCATGTGTATAGTCGACACCCGAGTCTAAAATAGCAACTTTAATACCCGCACCTGTTGCCGTACCCGACTCAACAACAGATTTCGCATTAATATACTCCTGGCTAGCAGCGACCATTGGCTTGCTATCAAATACAGGAAGAATTTGTTTAACTGCAGGATTTTTTGCTAATTTAACTAATGCCTCAGGCGTGGCTTTAACTACTAGAGATACGGCTAGATGCTTAGTGGTTGTTAAAACTTGGGCATCTTTATCTAGCTGTTGTAAATAGCCAGCGACTTGTTGCTGAGCCTGCTCTATTTGCATAGTTAACTGCTGAGCACGTTGTCTGTCAAAGCTTTTACCTGATAAGGCATAACTCGTTGGCTGAGAATTTAGCTCCACCAAATAAGCCGAAGGCTGCTTTGTTTCATCACCTTTTTTTTATTGTTGTTTTATCATTTTTATTATTATTTTGACCTTACTTTTCTAGCATAAGTATTAAAGAAAGCAAGTAGTAAAATATAATATGGGGTCGGTGCACATTAATAATATGTAACAAAAATTAAATGGTACTAGTGTCTTTTTCGCCACTATCCTTACTACTTTGTCGCAGCTGGTCTAAATAAGTGTATAAATGCTCGGTAAAAAAGCCGTGCATTAAAAAGCGCTGACCTAAGTTCCATGGCCCGACTAAATAATGAGGGTACTTGTTATAAGCCATTTCGGTTAAATTAGGATTGCCCACCAAATCGCCAATACGCTTAGCAATAGACTGATCTAAATTAAAACCATTAATGGCATCACGATATTCTTCTCGAGTTAACAGCAAGCAGAATAAACACATAAATAACGCGTGGGCACTTTCAAAATCAAGCCACTGACGGCGCTTTTCAGTAAACTGAAACTCTGCCATATCTATAGGCTGCCAATGCTGCCAATTAAGCTCAGCTTTAGCTAATGGCTTGGCCGGATGATGCCAAGGCCCTAGCTCTGCGAACAATCGAAATAGCTCTTGATCATGGTCGACAAAACTTGCCTGTTGCATTTGAGCGATACTTTTAGGATATAGCTGCACGGGTTTAAAGTTAGCATCAGGGCTATTAGCCGCTAAAAAGTTAAGAATATTTGATTCCGTCGCATAATGACGCAATATCAGCAGGTTAGCTTCACGACTAACAAAATGGGTGCAAAACCAGCAAATAAGCTTTTGTAAACTAACATGAGCACTAAATTGCGGTAACGGCAGTCGCTTAAAAAACCAAACAATGTGCAGTAATACAGCAAAGATAAACTGCAACAATGGCCGAATGCCCCAGCGCAGGGGATTTTGTAAGTCTTTTAACCATAAATCTAACGCCGACTGCTCTATTGGCAACGAATTGTCTTGAGCAATCGCCTTTAAATAAGCACTAGCCTTACTAGAGTTAGCGCTTTGCTTGCTAGAATGAGTATTGCCATTGTTAAAATCAGTACTCATTGTCTACCTCTTCTAATTGCAGGCAATACAACCGAGCGGTAACGCGCGCCGTGCGCACTATGGCACTAAGCTGATCTGGGCTTTGGCATAAACGGTCAATTAACTGATACAGCTTTTGCATATGGTCATCATCATTAGCGCCGTGATAGCGCATAAACCGAGTAAAGCTGCCATCGCTCTTAGTACTTTTATCAATTTGCTCGGCCCAGCTTGAGGCCATTTTTTGGCCTAAACCTTCAATAATCCACATAGCGCCTATTAAGTCTGCTGGGTTTGTTTGGCTGGCGCGATACATTAAAAAACCATGCAAAGCTTCAGTGCCCACATTCCTGCTAGCTTGCTGAATAGCGGTTAACTCGCCCCCTGCGGCAACGAAGTCTTGCTCTAGCATTTCATAATCACGGTGCTCTTCACGGGCATGGCCAATAATAACAGAGCGTACATCACTATAATCACGGTCGAAACTAGAGGCACAACGGCTGATCCAGCGCGACCCTTCAATAACTTGCTGGCGCCAGTTAAGCAGTAACTGGCGGTAATCGGCTTGGCTAAATTGGCCACGCTCTAAACGTTGAATTAATGGCACTCGGCCTAACTGACGCTCAAACTCAAACCAGGTTCTCATTAAGGCTTGCAAGCACTGCTGGCCTTGCGGCGTTAAAATATGTTCAGATGTATTTTCAGACATTAAATTG
Organism: Rheinheimera sp. MMS21-TC3; assembly: GCF_032229285.1. NCBI lineage: Bacteria > Pseudomonadati > Pseudomonadota > Gammaproteobacteria > Chromatiales > Chromatiaceae > Rheinheimera > Rheinheimera sp. MMS21-TC3. The sequence continues at coordinate 714,596 of NZ_CP135084.1, read as the reverse complement.
TTTCCTTGGCATCAAAGAGTGTAACTAAGCTTCAACCACAGTTAACTGCATATACGCATTATTAAAACGGCCACTTTCTGGCACCATACATAAAATAGTGTCACCGGTTTTATAAGATTGGGTGCGCTTAAACTCATCAAGCATAATAAAAATTGAGGCACAGCCAGTATTGCCCCGACTGTATAAATTGCTGTACCACTTTTCTTCAGCAATACCGACTCCAGCACGCTGCATCATGTCGAAAATTTTACCGCGAAAGTAATGCGACGAATAATGGCATAATACATGGTCTACTTTCTCGGGCTGCACTCGGCTTTCAGCGATAAGACGCAAATAACCATCAACACCTAACTTAACAATGTTTTCTAATAACCTAACGTCTTGGCGAATAAGTAAGGCGCCAGCAGCTTCTGCCTCAGCGTAAGTGGGGTAATCTTGCCAGCTTCTATCGCCATTTTGCTCGCTAGGGAAGCCGACGCTCATACATACCGGATAAGCATCGGCATGTGAAAAACTGCGGATCCAATCGATACGAAAACACTGGCCACGCGGCTGTTGCTCTAACAATAAAGCACCGGCACCATCAGATAACATCCAGCGTAAAAACTCAGCATTAAAATCTATTGCAGCGCCAGCGGCTTCATAACGGCTGGCTTTAAATAAACGCGAAGTTAGCTCACTGGCAACCACTAAGGCATTGTTTTGCTCACCGGCTTTTATATTGGTATAAGCCGTCTTTAATGCCATCATGCTACTAGAGCAAATACCATGACTGCTATGTAACTCTATATCACTTAAGCCTAATTCGGCTTGCACCATAGAGCCAAAGCCCGGCAACACAATATCACCTTGGCTAGTGGCCGCACTTAGCATCTTTACTTGTCTTTTGTTTAAAAAGCTATCGTGTAAACACTGTTCAGCCGCCTGTGCAGCCATAGCACTATTAGTTATTAGCGTATTATGATTAGCATCTATTGCATAATGCCGAGTATGAATGCCGTTAGACTGCAAAATACGTCGTTTTAACCGGCTAGCCTTACCATGCACTAAGCCTAATAAAGGCTCTATTTGCTCGTTGTTAATTGGCGGCCCAGGCAAATGCCGGCCACTACTGGTAATAAACACACTCATGCTGTACTCGTCTTATTCTTTAATGCCACCACTAAGCAGCGTAAGTTTTCTTCCATATAAGGCAACACACATACCACGGCCATAAAACCAAGATAATAAGGCAAATAACCGTCACCGCCATGCGCATAAGGCATGCGGTTTAAACTAAACTCGCCCTGCCAATTAAAGGTAATCAGCTTTATAAACACCTGATAATTAATAACAATAATTAACAGCAGCATATATAACGGCAAGGTAGCTAAATAATTGTGGGCATGCATTTCCCAAACACTAATATGCCGTTTAGGCGCAGCATAATGCACGTCATAATGGGCAACCGCCTCATGCGCCAGCCAAGCCGCGATGCAAATTAATAAAATAAGCACATTCACTTTAAACAACAGACACAACAAAATAGGCACAGCCATTTGTATGCCCATTAATGAATGCACTAATGATTCTTTCAAGCCAGAGGTATGTTCAATACGAGTAGCGCGATGGCAGCACCAGTCAACAAAACCGGCTATCCCCCATAGCGGTAGATAAACATAAAGCATCAACTGAATAAGTAACTGATTTGTTTGCAACACCTTACTCCTTTTGGTGCAAATACAGCCGCTTACTATACATTAAGGTGAATATTATGTAACTGACTTATCTCAAACCGCTTTTTTTACCTCTTGTAATTCCAGATACTAAGAGTTAAAACTACAGCAAATTGCTATTAGAGAACACTGACATCATGGTCTTTCGCTTATTCATTATCTGCTTATACCTAATTGTTAGCTTTGGCTGCTCACCCAAACCTGCAGAATCAGTTAAACCAAGCAACACCGGCGCAGTCGCCTCCCCCGATCAATACGGTGCCCTTGTTGCCGAACAAATTCTGCGCAAAGGCGGCAACGCGGTAGATGCAGCTGTAGCCACCGCTTTTACCCTAGCGGTCACTTATCCCGAAGCGGGTAATATTGGTGGTGGTGGTTTTATGACCATTTGGTTTGACGGCAAGGCCTACTTTTTAGATTACCGCGAAACCGCCCCTGCTGCCGCAGATAAAGATATGTATCTAGATGAGAACAAAGAAGTTATTGCCGACTTAAGCTTAATTGGCGCTAAAGCCAGTGGCGTACCCGGCACAGTAATGGGCTTATGGGAGGCGCACCAGAAATTTGGCAACTTACCTTGGGCCGACTTAATACAGCCTGCCATTGTCTACGCTAAAATGGGCTTTACCGTTGCTGAAAACCAGTTTCAATATCGGGAAGACTTACTGCAGCAATTAGAAGGTAAAACCAACTTTGCGCAGTACTTTAGCGATATGATTGCCAACACAAACTTTAAACAACCCGAGCTTGCCGCAACCTTGCAACGTATAGCACAAGAAGGCCCGAAAGACTTTTATCAAGGTGAAACCGCTAGGTTGTTAGTGGCACAAATGCAACGCAGCGGTGGCCTTATCAGCTTAGCCGATTTAGCCTCTTACCAAAGCGTATGGCGCCAGCCTGTTATTACCGACTGGCAAGGCTATCAAGTAGTTACAGCGCCACCGCCTAGCTCGGGCGGCATTGCGTTAAGCCAATTACTAGGCCTAAAGCAGCGTTTAGCGAGTCATTTTGATGGCGTGGCGTTAAATAGCAGCCAATATGTTCATTTAATCGCAGAAATTGAAAAACGGGTATTTGCCGACAGAGCCGATTACTTAGGTGATCCTAGCTTTACTGAAGTCCCCCAAGCGCAATTAGTTGCCCCCAGCTATTTAGACAAACGCGCCAACGAAATAAACCCAAAACACATCTCAGTAACAGCTGATGTTAAACCCGGCTTAGAAGGCTATCACACCACGCACTTTTCTATTTTAGATAAAGACGGCAATGCGGTATCTAATACCTACACCTTAAACCTAGACTTTGGCAGCGGAGTTGTTGTTGAAGGCGCTGGCTTTTTACTAAATAACGAAATGGATGACTTCTCTGCCAAAGCAGGTGTGCCTAATGCCTTTGGCGTGGTAGGCAGTGACGCTAATGCCATAGCCCCAGGTAAGCGTATGTTGTCGTCAATGGCACCGAGTTTACTACTTAAAGACAAACAAATAGAGTTAGTTATTGGCACCCCCGGCGGCTCGACCATTTTCACTTCTATTTTTCAGGTAATTAATAATCTCTACGATTATAAAATGCCCTTAGCCGACGCCGTAGCGGCGCCCCGCTTTCACCACCAACTATTACCTAAAGATCAAATCACTATGGAGCCCTATGCCCAGCCACCAAAAGATGTGCAGCAAGCATTAGAAGATAAAGGCTATAAGCTAGTAACCCAAAGCTGGAACCTAGGGGACATTCAGGCGATTAAAGTCTCCAAGGGTAAAGTTGAAGCTGTTGCCGATCCACGCTCAAGAGGTGTTGCAACCGTATTTAACTATTAACTTTGGTATATAACTGCACTACAGGGGCAAATACTTTGCCCCTTCGTTACCAACTTAACTAGGAGTCTCCTGTCGCTCGATTCATCTTATCTTCGCTTCATGCTAATCTTAGTTAGTTTTATTTCTATCAGACAAAGTTGACTTTATATGACCCCATTACTTATTAACGGCTCAGCCGGAATTCCTTTAACTATTATTGCTAAGCAAGACTTTGAGCAATGGCTTTCTAAACAAGCCTCTTCGCTACAAAACTGGCTTAAGGCCACTCAATTTTCAGCTAAAGGCTTAAGCCTTATTCCTGATAGCGATGGCCAAATTAGCCAAGTTATTTATGTTACCGATAAGCCTGATGCTTATTGGGTATGTGGTGATATTGTTAATCAGTTGCCAGCAAATCAATATTTACTATCAGCCAGTGATGCCCAGTGTCGTGTTGCTGCTTTTGGTTGGGCTTTAGGTGCTTATAAATTTGATCGTTATAAGAAAAACGATAAGCAGTATCCGCAACTGGTTATTGATAACGCCGATATCGTAGCCAGTACTTTACAATTAGTTCGCTCGGTGTCGATAGTACGTGATCTTGTTAATACGCCTGCAGCAGACATGATGCCGCAACACTTAGCCGAGGTTATGCAGCAATTAGCCGACGAATTTGGTGGCAAGGTTCAGCAAATTGTTGGTGATGATTTATTAAAGCAAAACTACCCTACTATTCATATGGTTGGCCGTGCTAGTGATAATTTACCGCGCTTAATTGACCTAACGTGGGGCGATGAAAATGCACCTAAAGTCACCCTAGTAGGTAAAGGTGTTTGCTTTGACTCTGGCGGTTTAGATTTAAAGCCGGGCTCTGGCATGCGCTTAATGAAAAAAGACATGGGCGGTGCTGCTCATGTTATTGGCCTTGCTCACCAGATTATGGCGGCAAAGCTCCCCGTGCGCCTGCGGGTATTAGTGCCTGCGGTTGAAAATGCGGTGTCGGCGAATGCCTTTAGGCCTGGCGATGTAATTAAAACGCGCAAAGGCTTAACCGTTGAAATAGATAATACCGACGCCGAAGGCCGCTTAGTATTATGTGACGCCTTAGCAGAAGCCAGTAACGATAAGCCTGACTTACTGATTGATTTTGCGACCTTAACCGGTGCTATGCGGGTAGCCTTAGGCACTGAATTACCCGGTTTTTTCAGTAATGATGATACCGTTGCCGCAGAGATAACCGCCGCGGGCTTAAAGGTTGAAGATCCGGTTTGGCGCATGCCGCTATATAAGCCTTATTATGACTTAACCGGCAGTGATATCGCCGATTTAGCTAACTGCGGCAAAACACCTTTTGGCGGGGCGATAACAGCCGCTTTATACCTAGAAGCTTTTGTTGACGAAGGTATTAGCTGGAGTCATTTTGATATAATGGCTTGGAATAATCGCGCCCTACCTGGCCGGCCTATAGGCGGTGAAGCCTTTGGTCTTCGTGCCGTGTTTGAATATTTACAGCAACGTTTTGCAAGCTAGTTAGCCCTGGCTACTAAAAAGCCCAAACCAGAAATTTCTAATTTGGGCTTTTTAGTTTCATACTTGACCTAAGGCTGCCTTTATCACTGGTGCATTAGACTTTTAATTCTATAAATAAGGTATAAGAAATAACATTACCCATTAATGATGCATTTGGGGTTATAGATTTTACCATCCAGCCATCTTGATTAAGCCTAGCAATTTTTTCATTCAGTGCATTGGTATCAACTGAGACTGATCTCAATTAAATGCCCCTGAATATGCAAATAATGCGCAGTATAATATTGCTGTTTAGTTAGGTGGCCATAAGCAAAGTGCGGCGCTAAATCGCCTTGCCAAGCAATAAATATTTCTAGCTCTTGTATCAACTCAGCCAACGCGACATCATTAGGCACCTTGTTCACTAAACTCGGTGCTCCAGGTATAGGTTCATTTAAAGCATGATGCATGCTACCGCTGGCAGCAAAAGCATTAAATGCAATGCTGCCAGTAGTATAATGAAACAAGGTTGATTTATGCTCAGGATAACCAAGGCGAGAATAACGGACACTTTGCGCTAAGTGCTGCAATATCTGACTGACAGGCCAGTCGCCGTGGCTAATTAACTTATTTGCTGGATAACGTTTAAGCTGTTGCAGCAAATCAAATAACGGATAATGCCGCACCATAGCAACAACCTTAGTACCTAATAAGGTTGCTAATGGAACGGCAAGAGCGTATTGGATAAACTTACGCCGCTGCATACGTTATTCGTTACTGCTTTTTAACTAAGTTTAAATTATGAAAATCAAAGCTAAAGTCAGTAAAGTCGGCTATAGCTTCCATTGTTGCGCTGTTAATTTTACCGTTATCAGCCGCAGTAAAGCGGATAAAAGCGTCAGCTTCTAATAAAGGTTCATTCCAGCGTACAACAAAGGTATTGCCATCATAGTGCTCTAATACTCCTTTTAGAATTTCAGTATGGTCAAAGCTAATATGCAATTGCTCAGCCTGTTGCTGAACGGTCACTTCACCATACCAATTGTCTTGATATTTACCGGCATAATGCTTTAACGGTAATGCAGCAGTTTTATTATCAGCAGGCTTTAACTCAAAGCTATTTTTATGCTGCATAAATTCTTGATATTGTTTAGTTTGCAATGCTAACCAATCAGTGTCAGGCAAGTTAAGCACTTGCTCTAAGGCTTCTTCTGTTACTGTTGTTAAACCTTGAAAAGCCTGTTGATTAGACAGCACTGTAATGGCGAAATTTTTCTCTGGAATTAGCGTTGTTAACGACAGCATGCCTAAGATACCACCGCTATGAGAGATATGTTTTACACCATGATAGTCTTTTACAAACCAGCCCATGCCGTAGCCTCTAAAATGAGTGCTTTGCTGGCCCGACTTATGCCGCACCGGCAATGGTGTAGTTAGCTGCCACATTTGCGCTAATTGTTCAGGCGCTATTATTTGCGCACCGCTTGGGCTTTTACCTTCATTTAATAACGTCAATAGCCAGTTCCCCATGTCATCGACACTAGATAGGGTGGCACCTGCAGCTGCAAAATCTTGTAAATAATCAAGCGGGAAGCGATGTACTTCGCCTTTATAGTCGATATTACCAATAGCGATATTGCTGTTATCTGGCTTTAAGTTATCAAAGCCTACAACGCTGTTATCCATTTGTAACGGCTGGAAAAAGTGCTCTGCAATATACTGCGCATAAGGCATGCCGGTTACTCGTTCTATTACTAGCCCTGCGGTTACAAACATTAGGTTGTTATAGGCAAACCCTTGGCGTAAATCTTGCTCTATCGGCAAGTGGGCAACACCAGCTAAGAGTTGCTCTGAGGTTTTATCTGTATTTGGCCAAATCATTAAGTCACCTGCACCTAAGCCTAAGCCTGTGCGATGACTTAATAAATCTCTAATAGTCACTTTTTGCGTTAAGCTTGCATCCGCTAAGCGAAATTCAGGTAAATGTTGAATAACTTTATCATCCCAGTTCACTTTCCCTTGTGCAACCAGTTGGCCGATAGCCGCAGCAGTAAAGGCCTTAGTATGGGAAGCAATACCAAACAACGTATCCGCCGTTACCAGTTCTTGGTTGGCAAGGTCGCGAATACCAAAACCTTCAGCTAAAACAACTTTGCCATCTTGTACTGCAACTACGGCAATACCTGGAATATTAAATGCTTGCAAACTTGCTTGTGCTGTTTGGCGAATTTTTTGGTCTAAAGCAATATTACTCTGTTCAGGGCTAGTAACAGTAGAACTACAAGCGGATATTAGTGCACTTAACAAAGAGACGCTAAGAACTTTAGTTATTGTTTGCATGGAAGGATCTCCAGAATAAAATAGTTTCGGCTAGATGCTGCTAACCAAAACGGTTAACAGCATCTAGGTTTAAGTAGGATTAAATTTTAAATTGCTGAACTATTTTATTAAGTTCAGTAGCTGACTTATCTAACGAAATAGCTTCTAAAGATAATGCATCCGCATGTTTAGCAGTACTATTCACTAGATCATTCACTTCAGTTAGGCGCTGATTAATATCTTCAGCCACCACTTGCTGCTGTGAGGTTGCTCCGGCAATTTCACTACTTTGCTGCTGCACTTTATCAATAGCGGCACTAATTTTAGTTAAGGCACTTTGGATAGCTTTGGCTCTATCAGCACTTTGGTCTGTTTGTTTTTTACCCTGCTCCATTTTATTTTCTGCATGCTTAGCGATATTCTGTAACTTTTCTACCATTACTCGAATATGCTCAGTGCTATCGCTAGTACGACCCGCTAACGATCTCACTTCATCAGCTACTACAGCAAAGCCTCTGCCTTGGTCCCCCGCTCGGGCTGCCTCTATAGCGGCATTAAGTGCCAATAAGTTAGTTTGGTCGGCAATGGATTCAATCACATCAATAACAGTACCTATATTCTCAGATTCTTTAGCCAAACCTGCAATAACTTCCACACTATCTAACATTGTTTGGGCTAACATATCCATATCAGATACAGAATGATTAGACAGCTTAGTACCTTCATCTGCTTGCTGCTGAGCAATAATAGCGGCATCGCTAGTTTCGTGGGCATTGTAGCTAATTTCCTGTACCGTCGCGGCCATTTCATTTACTGCTGTTGAAACAGAATCTATTTGTTGTTTGCTCGCTTGAATTTCATTGTTAGTGTTAGTTGCAACTGCAGTAAGATGCTGACTAGAATACTGAACTTTATCAGCTTGGCTAGCAGTGTTTTGCAATGACTGACGAAGCTTAGCTACAAAGGCATTAAAGTGGTTTGCTAATATTCCTACTTCATCCTGGTTTTTAACTTGGATAGTTCGAGTTAAATCACCATCACCACTAGCAATACCACGAAGCGCTATTTCTAATTCAGATAATGGTTTTAGAATAATGCGGATTAACAGTAACACCACGATAACCATGGCAGTAATAAAGATAATAGTGAAGACAATAGCCCAGTTTGCAGCCTGTTGAATAGGCTCTTCAATCATATATTCCGGCACTAACAAACCGGTTAACCAAGCAATTTTAGGAAAATCCGCTGCTACCGGCTGAAATGAAGCATAATAATTTTGACCTTGCAGCTTAACGGGAATAAAGCCTGAGGTTTGATTTTTGGCCGCTTCAACCAGTAAATGAAATCCTGAGGAGTCTGGTAAGTCATTTAATTTACTAAAGCTATCATTAACCTTTATAGCTTCAATACCTGCTTGAGTTGCTAAGTGGACTAAGTTGCCTTGCTCATCGAGTAAAAAAGCAAAACCTTCACCCTCATATTGCACTCGGTCAACTTGCTCGCCTATTTTATTCATGTATAAATCTACCCCACCAAAGCCCATTAAGGTGCCATCGGGTAGATAAACTGGACCTTGAACTACACCTGAAATGCGACCGGTTTGAAAGTCTTCGTGTGGTGAGCGAACGACATAGGTAGTTTCTTTCATCATTTCTTGGTACCAAGGTCTTCTTGTTACAAAGTAGCCTTTATCCAACTTACCTGCATCTGGGCCTTCTGTATCGACTCCTGTACGTTCATCTTCGCGGAAATATTCATCTGATGGGCCAAAAGCTAAAAATGCCGATAAAATTACCGGATCTCGCTCACTTATGCTTTTAAAGGTATTATTAATATCGTCATAGCCTGGCACTGTGCTTAGATCAACACCTCGGCCCGGATACTCAGCAAACCACTTTATAAATTGCGGACTTTCAATAAAGGTACGTGATACCTGAGCATATTCAGAAAAGAATTTTAATGCATCGATAGCACCAGCTTCTACTTTACTGCTAACTTCTGTTTTTACTCTATCAAGAGTCAGGTTACTTATATGATTTACTGTAAACCAAGAGGTTAGTACGGATAAAATAGTAATAACTGAAGCTATGCTAAATAGAAACTTTTGTTTTATAGACAGCTGTTTAATTCCGTTCATAGTTACTCTTCTCAAAAATGTGATAAAACTATATTAATCATATTATGTAAAGAAAAGCTACTAATTCACTGTAGCTAGCCTAAGAAATCCTCTTCTATACCTATCCCTTTCATTTAACTAACTTAATTATTAATTACTAGCAAACTTTAGATTAGTGTTAGCCTTTAGCTTACCTTCTACCAAAAGTTGGCTAATATTAAGGGTTTCTGCCAACAGTTCACTCTGGGGCGGCGAGCTTACTTCCAATAACATATAGCCATTACGACCATGCTCTTTTACCCAATATAATGCGTGGTCAGCTAAACGTAAACTATGCTGCCAATCCCAATCTTTTAGCTGTGTTATTGCGCCTATTGAACAGGTTAACGGCTGCTTTAAACCCATCTCTTGCTGCCATGGATAGCAACCTATAGCTTGATGGATGCGTTTTAAAACTAACAAAGCATCTGCACTATGTTCTAACAAAAGTAAAAACTCTTCGCCACCCCAACGGATTATATGATCAGACTGCCGACTATTTGTTTGCAACAACTCTGCTACCACTTTAATAACATTGTCACCTACTTGGTGACCAAAAGTATCATTAATCTGTTTAAAATGGTCTAAATCAAGCAAAGCCCAAATCAGTGGCCTGCTACTACGATCAGAACGAGAAATTATTTGTTTAATATTGGTATCTAAATAGTGCCGGTTAGCCAATCCTGTAAGCGCATCCTGCATACTTAAACGCTGTAACTTTTGGTTAGCTTGATGTAGCTCGTTAGTACGTTCTTGTACTAATATTTCTAGTTTCTGCTTAGCACTGGCTAAGTTCATTAATCGCCAGCGATATAATAGCCAAAATAATAATATAAATAGCAATAACACTACAATGCGTGCTGTGTTTGTTTCATACCAATAATACTGTAAATTAATATCCATACTCACAGCATCACTCCAGCGGTAATCTGATGCTAAACGGGATTGCACAGTAAAACGGTACTGACCTGGTGGTAAATTAGTGTAAAAGGCTTCGCGGCGACTACCGGCATCAATCCAGCTATTATCATAACCTTCTAACTGATACCTAAACATTAAAGACGATGGCAAGGTATAAAATGGTGCGGTAAAGCGGAAGTGCCAGTCTCTTTGTTCAGGTGTCAATATTGTTTTATGGTTAAAGTACTGCTGACCACTTGCCGTTAAACTTTCTAATACTGGTTGAGGTATAGGCCCATATTGCTCTAATTGTTCGACAGGAAAAGCCAGTACACCATCTAAGGTAGGGAACCATAATTGGTTAGCATATAAAGCACCTTTGCTACTACCTGCGCCATTACAACATCGACGTGAGTCAGTCACTGATTCAGGCCTACGATCATCTAGCATCATATATACTTGCTCAGCTTTACCTTGGCTAAGCGCTGCATAATTCAGCCGATAAGCGCCTTCTAAATTAGTAACTATCAAGTGATTTGCTACTTTTTCAACATAGATAATACCATTACCTGGCAAGCCATTATTTTGATTAAACCAGTACCATTCTCCGGGTTGGCCAAAAACAAAACCATAATTAAGGCTGCCAATCAGTATATTGCCATCAGAAAACTCTTTTACCACACTGATAAAGCCACCAGATATAGGTAGGTCCTTGAGTTCAGTAAAACTATCTCCTTCTCGTAAATAAAGACCATTTTCGGTTCCAACCCATAATCGATGCTTACTATCAAGTGCCACAGTGCGCACTTGAGCCTCTTGTAATACCTCTGGCTCTAGTTGTAGCTGTAACTTATTTTCTTTAACAAAGTATAATCCACGATTTGTGCCTACCCACACCCGCTCATTTTCTTCCGCAAAAGACGAGACCATTAAATGCGAAATGGAATCATAATTTTGTTGCCACACTAAAGTATTGCCATCAAGTCGGCTTAAACCACCGCGTAAACCAAGCCATAACCTATGTTTGCTATCCAAAAACATGCTATAGACTAAAGGGTTAGGTATGTGTTTATTAGCAGGTACTGTTTCAAACTGGCCATCATTCAATAAAGATAAACCATTATTAGTACCCACTAGCATATGCTCTCGCCACGGCTGAAGTGACCAAACAAAAGGATCCGCTATACCTTGTTTAGTGCTGTACCTCTGGGTTTGTGGCTTGCGTAGCCGTTTTAAGCCATAAGCATGGCTACCTAGCCACAAGTTACCGAACTTATCCCGCAGCATGGCTTCAATCCAAGAAAACTCTTCGAATTTGCCTTGGACTTGCTGGGCAGTAAAGACTTCACGCTGAAAAATTTGATATAAGTTTTTATAACTAGCAACCCAGAGTCGCTGCTCTGGATCTGAATAGAACATTTCGAGCTGCTTGCCATCAGGGTGATCTGGCAAAGACATAGGATACCACCGATGATTATGCCAGCGTATCAAGCCATTTGTGGTGCCTAAATATAAATCTCCTTCTTGCAAACCTAATTGTAAAACTTGCAACTCACCCAAATTATCTGGTGCCGTATACCATTGATATCCATCTTGATTTAATACTGCAAATCCTGACTGACCACCAATATATAAAATATCTTGGTGGTTAAGTAGTGAAGTGACCACTCCTTGATGAGCTAATACCCGCTGTAATGACTCTAGCTGCTCATTCCATTGATATAAATCACCCGCTCCTATATAAATAGCGCCATCTTCTTGTTCGACAATATCACTAATACCATTATGGAGTCGCACCTTGTCTAAAGCAGAAAATTTATTATCTTGATAACGAATAAGGCCATTAGCTGTACCGATCCATAAGCGCTGTTGCTTATCAAAATGGATAGCTGTAATAAAGTTGGATGAAAAAGCAGGGCTATTCGCAGTATTGAAAACCGTAAAATTTACACCATCAAAACGAGCTAAACCATTTTGCGTACCGACCCAAAGATAGCCTGCATCATCTTGTTCGATTGCAGTAACTGAAATCTGGGGAAGGCCAGCCTCTACCGACCAAAAGCGGTATAAATATTCTTCTTGCTTATCTAAACTAGCCTGAGCTTGCGTCACACTAAAGCAACTAAATAGAAGCAGCCAAAAAATTAACTGAAATCTTGCCAATTAGGATCTACCTTTGCTCTCTTTATGTACTGACTCTACTATAAAATGATTAACAAACAAAAATTTTCACCGACGAACGGTCTGTTTTAATACTTAAACGGCCACCTTGCAGTAATGGTCGTACCAGTATAAGCTTTGATTAAGTAATCAAACGGAATTAAATAAATGGCATTATCATTACGTAAAGCTAACTGGGCTTTAAAGTTTTTTGCTTGGCGCTATATTCCATTAATAGGTTTTTGTTCACCTAAAATTGTTCATATGGACAATAAAACCCTTGAAGTAACTATCCCTCATGGTTGGCGAACCAAGAACCATTTAGGCAGTGTCTATTTTGGCGCCTTAGCCATTGGCGCTGACTTAGCCGGTGCTTTTCTGGTATTTACTAAGGCTCAAAACCGCGGTGTGAACGCTAACTTTGCATTTAAAGATGTGCAAGGGCAATTTTTAAAGCGACCTGAAGCTAAAGTGCATTTTACTAGCCACGATGGTGATATTATCGACCAGATGATTGATGAGTCATTAGCCAGTGGCGAGCGAATTAACCGTCCAGTTTCAGTTGTTGTCACTTGCCCTAGCTTACATGGCTCTGAAGCTATGGCGACATTTACCTTAACACTCTCAGTAAAAGCCAAAAAACGTAAAGGCTAGCGGTTTGCACCTAACGATGACAACGATTAGAATCTGCCAGTCTATTAGCTACTTTAATACTGAAAACTATGCAGCAACTTAGCGGTAATCTATTTATTATCTCTGCACCGAGTGGTGCGGGGAAATCTAGCCTGATCCAAGCGCTTTTAAAGCAACATAAAGATATGCAGGTCAGCATATCTCATACTACAAGAGCACCTAGACCAGGTGAAGTTGATGGTGTTCACTATCACTTCATTAGTATTGAAGAGTTTAAAGCGCTAATTAAACAAGATGCTTTTTTTGAATGGGCTGAAGTCTTTGGTAACTATTACGGTACATCTAAACACAGTATTCAACAAAGTTTAGAGCAAGGCATAGATGTATTTTTAGATATCGATTGGCAAGGTGCACGGCAAATTCGTCAGCAAACTAATACTGCTATTGGTATTTTCATCCTACCGCCAAGTCTTGCAGAATTAGAGAATAGATTAACTAATCGTGGCCAAGATAGTGCTGAAGTTATTGCTAAGCGAATGGCGGAAGCCTACAGCGAAATGAGCCATGCCAATGAGTACGAGTATTTAATTATTAATGATGATTTTGCTCAGGCTCAGCGTGAATTTAGCCAAATAGTGTTAGCACAGCGTAATAGCTTTGACTCGCAATTGAGTAAACATCCAGCTTTACTCACAGAGTTGTTGGCCAAAGCAACAAAATAGCGTAAACTGTCTAGTCTTGTGAAAACACACTGGAGTGGTAAATGGCTCGCGTAACAGTTCAAGATGCAGTAGATAAAATTGGTAACCGGTTTGATTTGATTTTAGTAGCATCTCGTCGTGCTCGTCAGTTAGCGGTTGAGGGTAAAGAAGCATTAGTTGATATCGAAAATGATAAACCAACAGTTATTGCTTTACGTGAAATTGAAAAAGGCTTGATCACTAGCACTTCGTTAGACGCGCAAGAACGTCGTGATCAAATTCAGCAAGAAGCGACAGAAATGGCCGCAGTTGCTGCTATTATCGGCTCTGATCAATAAAAATTCCCCATATCTGTATGCCAGCGGTATATTAGCCGTTGGCAACTTCGTAAAATAGACGTATATTCATAATAGATCCCGCGCTTTCCGGCGTTTTATTGTTTGCTGTCACCGTTTGGGAGCACCAGTGTATTTATTTGAAGGTCTAAAAAAACAAATTAGCGCTTACCTACCACCCGAGCAAGTTGCCTTAGTGCAACAAGCTTATGTAGTGGCACGGGATGCACACGCCCCGCAAACCCGCTCTAGTGGCGAGCCTTATATTACTCACCCCGTTGCAGTCAGTAGCATTTTGGCAGAAATGCGCATGGACCATGAAACCTTAATGGCCGCTTTGCTGCACGATGTTATTGAAGACACGCCTTATGATAAAAAAGACTTAGCTGAACTCTTTGGCGAGACAGTCGCCGAACTAGTTCAAGGCGTAAGTAAGTTAGATAAAGTAAAGTTTAAAGACTATCACGAATTTGAAGTCACTAACTTGCAAAAAATGTTTATGGCCATGACCCAAGACATTAGAGTGATATTAATTAAGTTAGCTGACCGTACCCACAATATGCGTACTTTAGGTGCACTTAGACCTGAAAAACGCCGCCGCATAGCCAAAGAAACTTTAGAGCTTTATGCGCCAATTGCTAATCGTTTGGGTATTCACAATATAAAAAATGAATTAGAAGATTGCGGTTTTCAAGCCTTATATCCCATGCGCTATCGCGCTTTATCCACAGCAGTACGCCAAGCGCGAGGAAATCGTCGAGAATTATTAGAAAAAATTAGACATGAAATTCTCGATCGCCTAACAACAGTGGGAATTATTGCTGAAGTCACAGGCCGCGAAAAACATCTGTATAGCATTTATACCAAGATGAAAAATAAAGAGCTGATGTTTAATGATGTAATGGATATTTATGCTTTTAGAGTTGTGGTTGATAGCATTGATCAATGCTATCGCACCTTAGGTGTAGTGCATAACTTATATAAGCCGATTGAAATTCGCTTTAAAGATTATATAGCCATGCCAAAACAAAATGGCTACCAATCATTACATACTTCATTAATAGGCCCGCACGGGATTCCAATCGAAATTCAAATGCGTACCCATGAGATGAATGAAACAGCGGATAATGGCATTGCAGCCCATTGGATGTATAAAGCCAATGGTGAGCATCAAGACACTACCGCCCAAGTGCGCGCTCGGCGATGGATGCAAAGTTTATTAGAGCTACAACAACATGCTGGCAATAGTGCTGAATTTGTTGAGAATGTTAAATCTGAACTCTATCCTGATGAATTATATGTCTTCTCGCCAAAAGGCCGCATTGTTGAATTGCCAATAGGGGCAACGCCTGTCGATTTTGCTTACGCAGTGCATACAGACATTGGTAATCGTTGTGTTGGTGCCAAAATAGATCGTCGCCCTTATCCATTAAACAAGCCTTTAGAAACTGGTCAAACGGTAGAAATTATTACCAGCCCAGGCGGTAAGCCAAATGCTAACTGGCTAAATTATGTGGTAACTAGCAGGGCTATATTGGGCATTCGTAATTACCTTAAAAAGCAAAAACAAGCTGAAGCTGTTAATTTAGGTAAACGCTTATTAAGCTCAGCGCTGGGTGATATTAAACTAGAAGATATTCCACCTGAACGCCTAGAGCCAGTTTTAAAAAATAGTAAACAGCAAAGTTTAGATGAATTATGTAGCGAGATAGGCTTAGGTAATCAACTGGCTATAGCTGTAGCAAGACGCTTACTAGGTGAGTTTGATTCACCCGAGCCAAATTCAAGCGCTAAAACCGAAAACTCTGATAGCAAGTTGAAGAGTAAAGCTTTTATCGTTGGTTCTGATGGCATGCTTATCACTTTTGCTAAGTGCTGTCGCCCTATTCACGGTGATGAAATAGTAGCTAGTGCTACACCAGGTAAAGGTCTGTACGTACACCGCTCTGATTGCAGAAACATAAAAAGCTGGGATAAAGAGCCGGGTAAATTTTTCCCAGTGAAATGGGACAAAACTGTTGATCAGCAATTTTTATGTGATATTCGAATTTTTATTTTAAATCGCCATGGCTTATTAGCCAAATTAACTACCCTTATTGCTGCTCAAGGTTCCAATATTCAAAATCTAGTTACTGACGATCGCGATACTGGCGAATATGTGATTAAAATTACCCTGTCAGTGCGAGACCGCGTTCATTTAGCCAACGTTATGCGAAAAATTAGGGTTATGCCAGACGTACAAAAAGTTTATAGAAGGAGATAGCGCGACATGTCAAAAGTCATCATTAACACTGAGGCCGCACCTGCTGCCATTGGTACTTATAGCCAAGCTGTTAAGATTCAAAATACAGTTTATATTTCTGGGCAAATTCCTTTAGTACCTAGCACTATGCAGATGGTATCAGAAGACTTTGCTGAGCAAACCCATCAAGTGTTTAAAAATTTACGAGCAGTGTGTGAAGCGGCTGGCGGCACTTTAAACGATATGGTTAAAGTTAATATTTATATGATTGACTTAAGCCAATTTGCTACGGTAAATGAGATTATGAGTCAATATTTTACTCAACCTTACCCTGCCCGAGCCGCCGTTCAAGTGAGCGCCTTACCTAAAGCCAGCCAAGTTGAAATTGATGGTGTTATGGAAGTGCCCTCAACTTACTAATGTCTAGCACCGCACTGCATCAAGTTGCCATCGCCTCAATTAAAGGCGTTGGCGCTAAAGTAGCTGAAAAGCTAGCGAAATTAAATATCTTTAATATCCAAGATGTTCTATTTCACTTACCACTGCGCTATGAAGATCGCACCCGTATCTATGCCATTGCCGATCTTATGCCCTTAATGCATGCCACTATTGTTGCTGAAGTTGTGTCTAGTGAGGTGCAATTTGGTAAAAGACGCAGCTGGTTAGTTAAAGTAAAAGATAGTAGTGGTTTTTTAACCTTACGTTTTTTTCATTTTAGTGCCGCGCAAAAAAATGCGGTAACACCAGGCGCTATTATACGCTGTTTTGGTGAAGCTAAACGCGGCCCTCGCGGTTTAGAAATGCTTCATCCTGAATACCGTTTACAAGCTGACCAACCTATAATTGAAGTTGCTGAAACGCTAACAGCGGTGTACCCCACAACTGAAGGTCTACGCCAAGCCACTTGGCGTAATTTAACCGATGCGGCATTAAGTTACTTAAACCAAATAGCGCCAGAAGAGTTATTATGCGGCAATAACTTAAGCCAAACTTGGTCGCTAAGCGAAGCTTTACACTATATTCATCGACCACCACCTGACGCTAGCTTAGCCTTGTTAGAGCAAGGCAAACACCCTGCCCAGCAACGATTAATTATTGAAGAATTAGTTGCCCAGCAAATAAGTATGATTAAACTGCGCAACCAAAGCCAACAGCAGCAGGGCTTACCGCTTAAAATTAATCCAGATTTATTACAGCAATTTTTAGCGGCTTTACCTTTCACGCCAACTAAAGCACAGCAACGAGTAAGTGCTGAAATTAGCCATGATATGGCTAAAGCTTTACCTATGTTAAGGCTAGTACAAGGTGATGTTGGCTCAGGTAAAACTTTAGTTGCTGCTTTTGCTGCTTTAACCGCTATTAGTAATGGCTATCAAGTGGCACTTATGGCCCCGACTGAATTACTGGCCGAGCAACATGCCGCTAACTTTGCTACTTGGTTTACCCCGCTGAATATTAGTGTGGCATGGCTAGGAGGCAAAACGAAAGGTAAAGCAAGACAAAGCACCTTAGCGGCAATAGCCGATGGCAGCGCCCAAATGGTGGTGGGCACCCATGCTTTATTTCAGCAACAAGTTGAATTTCATGCTTTAAGTTTAATTATTATTGATGAGCAACACCGCTTTGGTGTTCATCAACGCTTAGCGCTACGCGAAAAAGGCGGTATTAAAAACCTTTACCCGCATCAGCTCGTGATGACAGCGACACCTATTCCTCGCACCTTAGCCATGACAGCCTATGCCGACTTAGATACCTCTATTATTGATGAGCTACCACCGGGACGAACCCCCGTTACTACTGTTGCCCTACCCGACTCGCGGCGTGATGATGTTATCGCTCGGGTTGAGCATGTTGTTAGCCAAGAACAGCGTCAAGCTTATTGGGTATGCACCTTAATTGAAGAGTCGGAAACCTTGCAATGCCAAGCTGCTGAAGATACTTGGCAAAACTTGCAACAAGCTTTACCTAATTTAAAAGTGGGCTTAATTCACGGCCGGTTAAAACCTGCAGAAAAACAAGCTGTAATGGAACAATTTAGCCAAGCTAAATTAGATCTGCTAGTGGCTACTACGGTAATAGAAGTCGGGGTTGATGTACCTAATGCCAGTTTAATGATTATTGAAAACCCAGAGCGGTTAGGCCTAGCCCAGCTGCACCAACTTCGAGGTCGAGTCGGTAGAGGAAGCACGGCATCGCACTGTGTTTTGCTATACCATGCGCCTTTATCAAAAACGGCCCAAGCCCGCTTAGCCGTGCTGCGTGACAGCAATGATGGTTTTGTTATTGCCCAGCGTGATTTAGAAATACGCGGCCCTGGCGAGTTACTTGGCACAAGGCAAACAGGCATATTACAATTTAAAATTGCCGATTTAAGCCGTGACGCTGAGCTGATCCCTCAGGCGCAGCAAATTGCTACTACACTGTGGCAACAGCAGCCAAGCAAATGTGAAGCCTTAATTCAGCGCTGGCTGGCTAATAAAGAAATATACGGTAATGCTTAACATCAACTAATTATCAAGGTGTCGCTATGTCTGCAAGTCCGATCTTATCGCCATTACAATTGCGCCAGCAAATTCGCTTAAATCAATTTACCGCTCATACCTCTGGCCAGGCACCGGGCTTTGTTCAAGCCAATTTAGCCATTATGCCCAAGCAATATGCGGCAGATTTTTTACAGTTTTGCCATTTTAATCCTAAACCTTGCCCTCTGTTAGCTATGTCGGCTACAGCAGGTGCTGTCGATATGCCGCAACTGGCAGCAGACTTAGATATTAGAACCGATATCCCTAAATATCGGGTATTTAAACAAGGCCAATTAACCGAAGAAGTGAGTGATATTACGCCTTTTTGGCAGGATGATTTTGTTAGCTTTGCTATTGGTTGCTCATTTTCATTTGAGGAAGCGTTAATTGCCGATGGCTTAGAAATTCGCAATATTACCGAGCAGGTTAATGTGCCTATGTATAAAACTAATATTGCTTGTCAGCCCGCAGGCGTATTTTCTGGCAACATGGTTGTAAGTATGCGCCCTATGAAGCCAGCGGATGCAATACGGGCTATCCAAATATGTTCACGTTTTCCGCAAGTGCATGGTGCGCCGGTGCACTTTGCTGATCCGGCCGCTATTGGTATTACTGATATTAATAAACCCGATTTTGGCGATGCTGTTAGCATTAAAGCCGGTGAAGTCCCGGTATTTTGGGCCTGTGGCGTGACTCCGCAAGTGGCAATTGCTAACGCTAAATTAGCTATTTGTATTACCCATAGCCCAGGCTATATGTTAGTAACCGATTTAGCCAATAGTAAGTTGTCGCTGCTTTAACGCCAATAAACAGCTGCAGCTATTATTAACAGAATTGTTAACCTTACTGCAGCTGTTTAATTTAGCCATGCCCCTAGTGCTTTAAATACGGCTTAGCGACTTATTTAGTATTCTAATGCCTGTTTTAAATCAGCAATTAAATCGGCCGGATCTTCAACACCTATACTAAAACGAATTAAGTCATCTGTAACACCTGCGGCTAAGCGGCTAGGCTTATCCATGGCAGCATGCGTTGTACTAGCAGGATGACAAGCTAGACTCTCTAAATCACCTAAACTCACCGCTTGGGTAAATAGTTGTAATTGATCTAAAAAGCGGGCAGCGCGGCTAAAACCGCCTTCTAACTCTATGCTTATCATGCCGCCAAAGGCGCCGACAGTTTCTGCTAACACCGAATGGCCGGCATCACTGGCTAAGCCTGGGAAAATAACCTTATCAACCTTAGGATGCTTAGCTAAGAACTCGGCCACTTGCATTGCGCCAGCTAAATGCGCATCCATTCGTAATGCCAGTGTTCGCATACCGCGCTGTAACAAATAGGCTTCTTGTGGCCCTATTGGCGCCCCTATATGCTTTAACGCTATAGTGCGAATAGGTTGCATCAGTTCAGTGCGCCCCGCCACTACACCAGCAATAATATCACCATGACCACTTAGGTACTTAGTACCGCTGTGCATAACAATATCAATACCATGCTCTAAAGGCTTAAATAAATACGGGGTTAAAAAGGTATTATCACACACGGTAATAGCACCAGATTTTTCTGCTGCGGCCTTAATTTTGCGATAATCATTCACTCGTAGATTAGGGTTAGTAATAGGCTCAAATAAAATAACTTTGGTGGCTGAATTAATATACTCTAGTAAATCATCATCGCTTTGATAACGGCTTACTTTAATGCCCGCTCGGGTTAGGGTATTAATTAAAAAAGCGGCTGTACCACCATAGACAGGATCAATAAATGCAATTTCATCACCTTGGCTAGCTAAAGCATAAAAAATGCTGCTCACTGCCGCCATACCACTGGCTACAACCAGAGCCTCATCAGCACCTTCTAATTTAGCGAATTGCTGCTCTAAGGCTTGCACTGTTGGATTACCCATACGACTATAAATAAAACCAGGTTGTTCACCGGCAAAACGGGCCCGGCCTTGTTCTGCCGTACCGTAAGTAAAAGTACTACTTTGATAGATTGGGGTAGTTAAGGCGCCGGTTTGCGCATCAGCACCGCCGTTGCTATGCAACAATTGGGTTTTAAACTTCATCTTTGGGCTCCGTTATCGTCGCGCTGTTAGGCTATCTTTTTTAAAGTGGCGTAATGCTGCTGGGCTACATCCGGATGTGAGCGTAAGCGGCCTTTTAGTACATTTTCACCCACTTGATAAAATAATGGATTATTAGGATCACTGGCCGGCCCTTTTGCCTCTGCTGCTAAAGCTTCAGGCAAGTTTAATAAAGGCACTGTTGCATCAAGCTGGGCTGCCATAAAAAAAGCACAGGATAATCGCTCTATACCAGCAGGCGGGCTAACAACTCTATGTAAGGTAGCCTTTAAATAACCATTTGAGGCTAATTCTAACAGCTCACCTATGTTAACCACAAATGCCCCAGCTAAAGGTGCCGCGCCTACCCAGCCTTTATCGGTTAATACTTCTAAACCAGAATGCTGATCTTGCAATACTAAGGTTAAATAACCCGGATCTTTATGCGCACCCACTCCTTGCTTTTGTGCTGTATCAGAGCCTGGGTAACGAATCAGTTTCATATGCGTATAAGGGCCATCTGCTACGGTATCAGCAAAGGCATTTTCAGGTTGCTGTAACACCGCAGCAAAAGCTTCAAGCAAGGTAACAGTAAGATCAGATAATTGTTGCTGCCAGTTAAGTAAGGTTGATTGCATCATAGGTAAAGCCGCAGGCCATTGATTAGGCCCAACTAAACCTTGCCAAGCTGGCATTTCAGTACTCGCAGGCAATACCTGTTGCTCATTCATAATGTCGAATTGCTCACGTTGATCAATTTGGCCTTGAGTTAATTCGCCACCTAAACGGGTATAACCACGAAAGTGCGGTGATTTAACCATTTGTACTGCTTGCTTATCGGCATCGGGTAAAGCAAAAAATGTTTTTGCTAAGTCTAGAATATGCTGTTGCTGCTCTATTGCTACGCCATGACCGGTTAAATAAAAAAAGCCGACCTCGCGTGATGCTTCTGCTAACTGCTGTAAGAAACGCTGCCGAGACTGTCCTTTTGCGAACCATAAGCTAAGATCTAACACCGGCAAATTTAATTGAGCCATTTTTCCACCTAACATTAATCATCAATACAGCTATATTAGGCTGAATCAACTATAACAATAAGTAACAAATAAAGCTTATTAATTCAAATTAGCTATATAGAGCCATCTAAACATCCATCATTAATTTTAAGCAATTACGACAAAATACTAAGCCAATAAGCTAGATCGGCTGGACTTAATTTCGGCCATATCGCACACTGTTTGTCTCGCTTGGAAAAGGTAAAAAAATGAAATTAAACTGTGATTTAGGCGAAAGTTTTGGCAGTTGGCAAATGGGCTTAGATGCCAGCGCCATGCCTCATATCGATATGGCGAATATTGCTTGTGGTTTTCATGCCGGTGATCCAGATGTAATAGCCAGCACCTTAGCACTGGCTAAACAATATCATGTTAGCATTGGTGCTCATCCTGCTTATCCTGATCTACAGGGCTTTGGTCGGCGTAGTATGGTTTTATCTGATAGTGAAATTATTAATGCTATCCATTATCAAATTGCCGCTTTAGAAGGCATGGCTAAAACGCAAGGCTTACCCCTTGAATACGTTAAGCCACACGGTGCTTTGTATAACGATATGATGAGTAACCCGCAGATTTTTAATGCCGTATTAACAGCGATTGCCAGTTACCATCAGCCGTTAAAATTAATGATTTTAGCTACCGCTGAGCAGGATCATTATCAACACTTGGCAAAACAAGCCGGCGTTAGCTTATTATTTGAAGCTTTTGCTGATCGCCGCTATACCGACGAGGGCAAACTAACCCCACGCAGCCAAGCCGGTGCTGTGCTATCAGAAACTGAGATGTTGCAACAAGTGCAACAGCTCGTGCAGTCGGGCACTGTCACCACCCAGTCTGGCCAAAAATTAGCCTTAAAAGCAGATACGCTATGCGTGCATGGTGATAATTCTGCGGCTATTTTACAAATAGCCAAAATACGTCAGCTACTAGTATGAAAATAGATATAACTGCTAGCAGACAGTTTTTATGAGTCAGCAACTATGAAGCCGCAGCAGCTAGAGTATCAATTAGACATTGCCAGTGAGAATGCGTTTATAGTCTATTTTCAGCAGCAAATGTCAGCAGAGATATCAGGCCAAGTACAATGGGCCACTGAGCAAATTCGTCTTGCCTTAGCTGATGATTTAATTGATCTCTTACCTTCTTATGCTTCTGTATTAGTTGTTTTTAATCCGCTGACAACCAATCACTTTATTGTCAGCGCTAACATTAAGCGCTGTTTAGCTCAGCCTTTTAGCGCACAAAGCCGCAGCGGCAAGCGAGTTGAGCTTCCTGTCTATTACAGTGAAGAAAGTGGCCCCGACTTAGCCTTAATTGCTAAAACTAAACAAATAAGCATTAGTCAGGTTATTCAACTGCA
Source organism: Rheinheimera sp. MMS21-TC3 (assembly GCF_032229285.1). Classification (NCBI taxonomy): domain Bacteria; kingdom Pseudomonadati; phylum Pseudomonadota; class Gammaproteobacteria; order Chromatiales; family Chromatiaceae; genus Rheinheimera; species Rheinheimera sp. MMS21-TC3. The sequence continues at coordinate 691,132 of NZ_CP135084.1, read as the reverse complement.
CCAAGCTGTAGTATATCGGGTTTATGCTATTGGCTTTGCCCCCGGCTTTGCTTATTTAGGCCAAATTGATCCCATTTTACAGATGCCCCGCTTAAATTCTCCTAGAGCCAAGGTGCCTAAAGGTGCGGTGGCGATTGCGGATAGACAAACTGCCATCTACCCTGCTGCATCACCTGGTGGCTGGAATTTAATAGGCCTATGCCCAAGCCCCATGTTTACACCAGAAGCAACACCCGCTATGCCAGTTGCAGTAGGCGATGAAGTGCAATTTGTCGCTATTGATAAAGCCGAATTTATCCGCTTAGGTGGTGAGCTATGAGTCACAAAATGGCTAGTGTTAGTGATAGCAATAGTTTTACTGTGCGTTCTGCCGGTATTCTTAGCTTATTGCAAGATCGCGGTCGTTTTGGCCAAAGTCATTTAGGCTTAACCACGGGTGGCCCGGCGGATCCCTACTCTGCGGCGATGGCAAACGCCCTATTAAATAATAATAGCAACGCAACCTTAATTGAGTGCAGCATTGGCGGCTTACAATTAGAAGCCCATTGCGCCAGCTTTATTGCGGTTACTGGCGCTGAACTTAGTTTAACGATTAACGGCCAAGCTGCAGCCATGTGGACGAGTCTAGCCGTTAGTGCAGGAGATATTATTGAACTAGGTATGGCCAGTGCCGGTTTACGCGCTTATGTCGCAGTTGCTCAAGGCTTTAAGGTTAAACCACAATTTTCTAGTACCGCTACTGTATTACGGGAAAAAATTGGCGGTTTAAATGGCGATAAATTACAAGCTGGCGATACTTTAGCTATTACTAGTGTCAGTCGTGCAACGTCGCATAGTTTAGCTAAACAGCATTGGCGGCAATTTAATAACAGCTTAACCCTGCGTTTAGTTGAAGGTTATCAAGCTGAGCAATTTTCAACGTCTGAGCGACAACGCTTCTATCTACAGCCTTATACGGTAACGCCACAGTCGGATCGAATGGGTTACAAATTAACCGGCGCCGCTATCCATTGCCAGCAACAAAGCTTATTGTCAGAAGGTATTAGTTACGGTGCGGTACAAATTCCGCCTGATGGCCAACCTATTGTCTTGCTTAATGACCGCCAAACTTTAGGCGGCTATCCAAAAATAGGCTCAGTATTATCTTTAGATTGCGCTTTACTCGCCCAAGCTAGCCCTGGCACTAAAGTTTATTTTACACCTATTTCTATTGAACAAGCGCATAATGCTTTATGCTTAGCCGATGCCCATTTTAAGCGGCTCACAGCAGCTTGGGCTCAAGCTTAAATGGACACTTTACCTCAGAACTTAAACCAAAATCATTTAGCCTTAAGCCAGCACATTGAAAGGCTATTAGTGCGCAAAAATTTGCGCGGAATGGCCCAGTTACAACCTTTACTTAAACCTGGCTATATCTTACGCGCGGCTCAGTTAATTGTGCAATGCCGCGGTGCGGTATTAATTGGCACGGGTTTTCCGGTACTAGACACCTTTGAAACCGATGGTCCGGTTGGCGCTATTGCCTTATATCAATTATTACAACAGCTAGGCGCCAAGCCTATTATTGTTTGTGGTGATCCGCTTTTTAGCCAATTAGAAGCTGATTATCATTGTTATCAACTTGAGGTAAATCAGTATCAGGCCTTAACCGATATAGCCCAGCACGCCTTAACTCACCTAGCGCCAGAATTAATAATTGCAATTGAGCGCCCAGGCTTTAATGCCGCCCAACGTTATAGCAATATGCGCGGCGAAGATATTTCAGAACGCTGTGCTAGCTTTGATCATTTTTTAAATTTAGCGACTTGCCCAACTATAGGTATTGGCGATGGCGGCAACGAAATTGGTATGGGAAATCTCAAGCAAGCTTTAGCACAACTTGATATTATTCCCTCTATAACTGAGTGTGATGAATTAATAGTGGCGGATGTGTCTAATTGGGCGGCATGGGGACTTATTGCTATGGTATCAGCGTTAACAAAACAAGATTTACTAGCAAAGGCCGATCCCTTATCCATTTTGCAGTATCTAAGTGCCAAAGGCAGCGTGGATGGTGTAACGCGATTAAACACCTTAACCGAAGACGGTTTGGCCCCTAGCGAAGGCTTAAGCCTAATTAACAATCTACTCGCTCTATATCAAGGCGTTAACTAAACTTAGAACTGTCGTGTCCACACCAACACGCCGTAAATACATCCCTGTAGGCTCGTTTCCGCCCGTCCAGGGCTGCAACGGTTGGCTTAGAACACGTCGGTTCAATGTTGAATACTTCAAACTTGCTTTAATACGAGAACAGCTATGACAACAGTGTATTTAAATGGCGATTTTATTCCCGCCAACCAAGCAAAAATTTCGCCTATGGATAGAGGCTTTTTATTTGGTGATGGTATTTATGAGGTTATCCCCAGCTATAACGGCCGTTGCGTTGGTTTTACTCCGCATCTAGAGCGGATGCAAAACGGCTTAGCCTTACTTTCTATTGATGCCAAGTTAACGGCTAAAGACTGGCAACAGATAACCAATAAGCTAATTGCCGACAACAGAGCTGAATTAGGCGATAATTTAGGTATTTATTTACACGTCAGTCGTGGCACCGATACTAAACGCGGCCATGCTTTTCCCGCTAATATTACGCCAACGATCTTTGCTTTTGCCTTTGCTATTCCTGCACAACCTATCGCTGATAAAGCTAAAGCCGCCGCTTACCATGTAGTCACTGGACAAGACTTACGCTGGCAGCGTTGTAATATTAAATCGACGTCACTGCTAGGTAATGTGCTGCATTATCAGCAAGGGGCCGATCAAGGTGCTCAAGAAATACTGCTGTTTGATCAGCAAGGCAATTTAACCGAAGGTGCCTCTGTTAATGTCTTGATTATTAAAGATGGCGTTATTGCCACCCCGCCATTAAGCAACAAAATACTGCCTGGCATTACTCGGCAAATATTGTTAGCTATTTTAGCCAAGCATACTGATATAGAAATACAGCAACGCGAGATAAGCCAAGCCGAAGTATTAGCCGCAGATGAAATTTGGCTAACCAGTTCTAGTAAAGAAGTAGCACCAGTATTAACCGTCAACAACCAGCCTGTAGGTAACGGCCAAGTTGGCGATTTATGGCTAGTTGCCCAGCAGTTATTTAGCGCTCACAAATTTGATTACTGAGTAAATACTATTAAGCTGATTGAGCAAAATCGCTTTACCTGCTAAACATACTAGCAGGTCTAAAAAGCTGCCGCCCTGGCAGCTTTTTTATTACTTATTCAAACAAATTAATTTGCATCATGATATTATTTTGATACCTTTTTCATACATTTTTAGTCGGCGCCTATATGAAGCTACCTATTTTCTAGCGAAAGCCTTTACTGCTCTTGATAGCAGCATTAAGTATTTTAATGTTTTTTGTTTTATCACCACAGGTTAATGCAGATATGTTTAGTTGGTTTACAAAGACTGAGTTGGAGTTATCACCTGAGGTTAAGGGAATTGTCACATTGCATGGAAAACCTATTGCTGGTGCAAAAATCATTCGGACACTGACTTATAGCGATAAGAGGTTTATTGATGCGACTACTACCGATGAACAGGGCCATTTTCAATTGCCGGTTAAAGTAGTAAAGCTAAGAGTTTCATCAATGTTTGATACAGCTGTTACACAAAGTTTAGACGTTGAGCATAAAAATGAATTAATTAACATTTGGACTGCTGGTACAACTAATACACTGAATTACGATAGCATTCATAAATTATTATCTGACATGAAATGTGAGCTAACCTCTCCAGAGATGAGACTAGAAATCCCTAGGGCTACACCTCAATCTCCTCCTCTCGGCGTTGGAAGTTTATGTACTTTTAAACATGATAAAATCATTTTAGAAAAGGAATTATGGAAATAAGGGCATATTGTCCAGCTTTAGTTTTTCCGATATAGACTCCTTTTAAAACAGTTATTTGAACTTCTGCCGTAGTCATTCAACTTAATTAATTTACATTTACTTTCTATTTTGTTACCTTTTAAAAACATAAGCCATCAGGAGTTCACATGCGCCACTTTACTCTTTGGCTAAAGCCGTTGTTTTTACTCGCGATTGTTTTTAGCTCCATATTATTTATTGTTATATCACCACAGGTTAATGCAGATATGTTTAGTTGGTTTAAAAGGACAGAATTAGAGTTGTCCCCCGAGATAAATGGCACAATCAAGTTAAACGGTAAGCCGGTTGCCGGTGCAACGGTGCACAGGTATTTATCATATGGTGATAAAGATTTTAATGATAACATCACAACAGATATTGACGGCCGATTTAAGTTTCCAGTTAAGACAGTAAAAATCCGAGTTTCACCTATGTTTGACACTTGGGTATCACAACTTTTAATTGTTGAAAGTGCAAAGCAAAAAGTGAAGATTTGGTCAACAGGAGCGACCAATACACTTACCTATAACAGTGTGCATCAACTATTGTCTAGCTTGGACTGCGAGCTGACGTCGGCTGAAATGAAAATTGGCATACCAAGAACTAATCCTCTATCACCTCCACTTTGGCTAGTTAGCAACTGTAATTTTGAGCACGATAACATCATAATCGAAAAGGAATTGAATGAATGAACGAGCTGACTCCCCTCATGGCTGCATCTTTAGCAGATGCCGTCTACAAACTGAAAAAAAATGGTCAAGAAAAAGTATTTACTGATGCACTATCTCTTCTAGTTACAAAAAATTTCGATTTTGATTTAGCAAACCATCGCATTACTGGGGTGTCGGGCAGTATTGTTTCTAGACTGTTTAACCAAAAAACAGGCTTTGCTGCTATTGGTAAAGGCAAAGCTTCATATGCTGGAGATCATGTTGTCGCTATCCGCGGTACTGACGGATTAAAAGATATTATTACAGATTTACATATCGGTTTAACGGGTGGTGATAATAATTCATTAGTACATGCCGGTTTTAACAAAGTATTTCAAAGTATAAAACCAGCTTTAGAGCAAAGCCTTACCCCTTTGTTAGCAAGCAATGGGACTGGCACTGTACACTGTGTAGGTCACAGTTTGGGTGGAGCACTAGCACACATTACGGCAGATTGGGTTAAGCGAAGATATAAAAATCGTGTTTGCCTATATACTTTTGGCTCGCCCAGAGTTGGTTTAGATGGTTTTTCTATAAAAACAACAGGGAACATTGATAAAATTTTTCGCTGTACCCATGCTAGTGATCCCATACCGTTAATTCCACTATGGCCCTTTATGCATGCGCCTTATAAATCTCCAGAAATTTTACTAAACTCTGCACCTGGCTTACGCGCTTCAGGCCATAGCATGGGAGCTAATGGCACGCCAGGTTATTTAAATACTGCAAACAGCAATAGTTGGGATTCATTACAAAGCCAGTCTACTGAATTATTTAAGGAAACTGAACTTAGATACCCTGATCGGCATCAAGTTAGTTTCACTTCCTACTGGGCACACCGCATAAATAATGCTTTGATTACACTACTGAAAAAAGCGGGTATGCTGCCATTAATATACGCTCAGGCTAAAATTGGTACCTATCTTACGTTTTATGACATGCTGGCATCGACTATTGAAAAAATAGCTAAACTACCAGGTGACAATTTCCCCGCTCAAACATTAGGGCTTTTAGGCCATATGTTAGTATTTGCAGGTAAAGGTGCAGTTAAAGTAGTTGATTTATCTTATCAATTTATTCGCTGGGTATTTGAGGTTACGGTAGGCGCCTTAATGCGTATGGCAAGGCAAGCCTTAGAAAGCATTAATTAAAGAAATATATGACACCACTTCGCCTTGCTTTAATCAGTATTATTATTGGTGCTTCACCCGTTTTAATCGCATTATTGGGGTCATTACTTGCTAATGTGCTTAATTGTGAGCAAAAAAGCGGTGGTGTCAGTTCTTGCTATGTGTTTGGTAAGGACATTAGTGGTGTGCTGTATGCCATGATGATGGCGCATTGGTTATTTATTTTTACTGGTGGTATTGCGGTATTTGGTATTATCGCTAGCTTGTTGTGGGCTTATATTAGTTTTAAATGGGCCATGATTATTATTTTTGCCCCTTTTACTTTTGGCTTAGTAGCAGCAGCGCTTTCTTATCTGCCAATACTGACAGGCTTTCGTGCAGTAGATATTGAACTGAGCCCTAATATAACCGGTATTTTAACCGATAATGGTGAGCCTGTAGAGGGAGCTATATTAGTTCGTCAACTAGAGTATGGTACTTACGCAGATCACACTACTATAACCGATGAAAATGGCCAATTCAGTTTTCCTGCTCATAGCATCCGCTCATTTCGGCCTGGTTGGTTTGCTGAGCGTAGAAAGCCAACTTTAGCTAAACATGGTATTTTTATGCGCAAAGACAATGAGCATATCAATTTATTCTCATGGCAAAGCCATTATACATTGCTACAACATCCTATTAGTGAGGTTTTAAGCCACTTACACTGCGAGCTAGCAAAAGAGCCTGAGCAATATGCAACTGATAGCACTGTTGAACCTTTATACGTTTCCGCTTTATGTAACCTACCAGCTGAATATAATTCTAGATATAACTAGGGGTTAGTGCCTTTTCTACTATTTTTAAGTCCGTGCGTGATTATTTAGAATATTGTAGTATGTTTATAAATACATATTCTAAATTTAATAAGGTTCCTTGTGACATTAAAGCTTAATCCGCTTTTTGGCTTGTTTTTATTAATCTTACTAACGCTAACTAGCCTTAGCCAAGCGCAAGAGGTTAATTTAGCTGCTCCCGAACAAACTGTTTTACGTATAGGTGTTAAAGAAGCACCGCCTTTTGTTATGTATGACGGTACGGAATACAGCGGCTTATCTATTGATTTATGGTAAGAAATTGCCGATGAACATGGCTGGAAGTTTAAATATCAACCTTATAGTTTAACCGAACTGCTAGATGCTGCATCTAGCGGTAAAGTTACTGCCTCTATTACTAGTGCTTTAACCGTTGGCCAACTTAGCAATAAACTAAGTAGTGCCAATGATTTAAAAGGTATGAATATCGCCAGCTTAAGCGGTAGCTCTAGCGCTAATTGGTTAGAAGGTCGCAAATTAAACTACAATAAAGCCGAAAATTTAAGCCAAGCCTTACAGCAACTTAAAGATGGCAAGGTAGATGCGGTTATTTATGATGAGCCTTTATTGCGCTGGACCATTAAGCAAGAGTTTTCAGGTAAGCTACAAGTATTACCTATCACCTTAGCTCGGCAAGATTATGTGTTTATTTTGCCTGATAACAGCCCTATACGAGAGCAAATTAATGCTAGCTTATTAAGTAGAATTAATTCACCCAATTGGCCACAGCGCGTGAGTAATTACTTTGATGGCAATTAACCCATCAACCTAATAAGCTACAGGCTGCGGTTATATTTTAATCTGGATATTCAAGCCTAGACTTTAAAAATATAACCGCGCCGATAACACTGATACATAATGCAATACGACAACACTAGAAAGCTTAATGCATAAGCCAATGAGCCGTTATAATTGCCAAAAGCCGGCTGATAAAGGCTGTTAAATAACCAACTATGTAAAGAGCTACCACCAACATTTATCATGCCTAACACTCGCGCCATTACCCCCGCGAACATAAAAAATAAAATGGCGTTAGCACCGAACACAATAAAGGGTGCAGACCATAATCGGTAGCGTTTGATATCACACAACCAAAGACAAGCCGCCAGCGCTAAGGCGCAATAGCCACTACTTAATAACACAAAGCTGGGAGTCCACAGGTTTTTGTTAATAGGCAAACCAAAATGCCACAGCTCGGCTAACCAGACAGCCACTACACCGAATAATGCCAAACCTCGTACTTTAGCCACTAGGTTGCGCTCTGTTTGCAGCCACTGACCAATAAGTAAACCACTAATACAACTTACAATAGCCGGTAAACTTGACCAAAGTCCTTCGGGATCAAAAGCAAAAGGTGTCGCTTTACTAAAATGCACGTGTGCAGCGCCTAACACGGTATGATCAAGCCAAGCAGCAAAGCTATTACCGTACTCAAATAAGCCTACAAACTCGCGGCCATATACCGATTGATAGGGTAGTTTATACATAGCCAGTAAATAAATAATGGTTAAGCTAGCCGCTGCAATAATTCTGCCTCTAGTCGCACAATATAAAGCGATAATTAAACTAATAAAATAAACAACCGCTATACGTTGTAGCACACCAAAGATTCGCAGTGTCTGCAGCTTTTGTTCTAGATAACTATAATTAGGATCACGAAAATTATAGTAAAACAGCACTAAAAACAGCCCCAAAATATACAACTTAGCACTGCGGACTAGGCCTTGGTTTAAGAGCTGTCTTTTAGGTGAAAGTGTTTTTTTAGCTAAGCTCAGTTGAATTGATATGCCCACTATAACGATAAAAAATGGGAAAATAAGATCGGTTAATGTCCAACCATGCCACTGGGCATGTTGCAGTGGCGCATAAACATAACGCCAACTACCTGGATTATTCACTAAGATCATCGCCGTTATGGTTAAGCCACGTAATACATCTAAGGCCAACATCCGCTCTGGCGGTAACTGAGCCATGATCTGCTGACAGTGCTGCTTAAAAGCGCGCAACATATTACAGTGAACTCGGCTTAACGGTGACAGGGAGTTGCCCAACGGCATTAATTTGCCCTAACAAGACTTGTGCTAAGGCTTGGTAACTTGCATTACCCCCAGCCATATTAGTGGGATCTTCAGCTGTATTATAAGCATAGGTTGCTAATACCCACTCTGCTGTATGACCATATTCACTAATATCATAAGGCGCGCGTAAGCTTATATAAACATGCGTTTTTTTAGCCGCAGTAATCTGTGGTAATAAAGCTTCAAACCGTGATTTTTGGCGCTGATAAGCCGCTGATACATTACGAATATTGGCCATATCATCCATGCCACCAATCTCGGCTAGGCTTTGCATCGGCGAAATAAAACCACTAATAACGACATCTGCTACAGCAATTTTTTCAGCTGCCCGACTGATATCTGGCTGCAGCAAGCTTAGGGTCTCTATTTTAAGCGCTGTCGGGCTATAATGGTGCAAGCTTGCTTTTAATGCCGCCGCTTTGGCCTGATCCGGCATAATGACTAAAATATTCTGCTTTTTATTTAGCAGTTTAGGGTTGGCTGTCGCAGGCTTAACTTGGCTAATAGCCGCTTGAGCCAAGGCTAACTCTGTTGCTCTGTGCTCTGGGCTACCTAAGGCCTTTAGTGCTTGTTGCACCTGCTCAGAAATAGAGTTTGCTTTAGGTAATAAAGGATATTGCTGCTTTAAACGAATAATACGCTGATAAGACGCGGTTAACTCCGCTTGTGGAATAACATTTTTACTTACCGCTTGGCTTAACTCATCTAATAAAGCCCCTAAAGCGGTAAGCTCTGCTGGCTGCTGCAATTTAACTGGCATTAAGGCAATATCAGCTCCGGCAGCAAAGGTTTGAATAACCGCCTCTGACTGACTAAAAAACTGGCTGATCCCCGCCATATCTAGCGCATCTGTGACGATAACCCCCTGATAAGCTAATTCTTGACGCAATACATCATGTAATATTTTGCGTGATAAGGTCGCAGGCTTAATCATTTCCTCGCCGCTTTTAGCCACAAAGGTACTATTATCTAAGGCTGGAAATTGGATATGCGCCGTCATCACCATGCCGGGGCTATGCTGCTGAAAAATATGTTTATAAGGATATAAGTCAACTTTTCGAATTTGCTTTGCATCATGTTTGACTACCGGTAAACCAAAATGGCTATCAACCGAAGTATCACCATGGCCTGGGAAATGCTTTAACGCCGCTATCATACCTTGTTGTTGCATGGCTTCTGTCATAGCCGCACCTAGCTCGGCTACTTGCTGCGGGCTTTCTGAAAAAGCCCGAACATTAATCACCGGGTTATCTGGGTTGACATTAACATCCACAGTAGGCGCAAAATTGACATTAATACCCAGCGGCAGTAATTCAGCAGCAAACACCTTGCCTACCTCAGAAGCAAAATAAGTGCCCTGCTGCGGATAAGTTGCCCCTATGGCCATATTGCCACTAAAAGAGGTCGCTAAGGCCCGAGGTAAACGTGCTACGCGACCGCCCTCTTGGTCAATAGCTATAAAAAGCGGTTGCTTAAGCTTAGACTCAGCAGCAGCCTGCTGTAAGTCTCGGTTTAAACGCACAATTTGCTCTACATCCGCTAGATTCTCAGCGAATAAAATAATACCGCCAATATCATAGTCGCGGATTAATTGTGCTAGCTCGGCAGGTAAGGTTGTCATGGCGGTTTTACAGCTGCCTTTAGCTTGCGGCTTTACCGATGGGCAATAATAACGCAAATCTAACATCAGCTTTTGCCCTAGCATTTGCTTAATGCTCGCTGGTGGGATTTTTGCGGCAGCTAAGCTTTGCTGACTGTTGTTTAAGCCCTGTTTATTCACCATAGTGTTCGCCAATAAGTTGCTGCTTAACAAAGCACAGACTGTTGCTATTGTTGTTAATAATGGTAGTAAAAATGAGGCTTGGCATAATTTATTAACTCCAATACGCAATATGGCCACCTTGGCTTCCTATAATGTTAAAAAGCACTTGCTAGAAAATAACTATCTTAACCTAATCTAATGAATACTTTACTCTAATATTGGCCATTATGATAAAGTTAAGCTCTAAAACGCAGGAGGTTATTATGTGGATTTTAGCCTTAGATGGCGGTGGTAGTAAAACCTTAGCTCGACTAACCAATCTAGAAACAGGCCAACAATGGCAGCAACAAGCAGGTCCAGCATCGTTAACTAATGATTTTGACCTAGCAATGGCCAATATTAATCAATTAATCAGTCAGTTGTGCCAAGTATCTGGGGCTTTACCTAGCCAAATAACAGCGGTGATGGGATTGGCCGGTGCTGCTAATCCACAGCAACATCAGCAAGCTGAAACAGCTTTAGCACCGTTATTTCTACAGTTATTAATTACCACTGATGCCCGCACTTCTTTATATGGCGCCAACTTAGGTCAACCAATAGCTATGGTCGCTATTGGTACTGGCTCTGTTGCTATGCGCTTACAAAGTGACGGTCAAGAGCATCAAGTTGGCGGTTGGGGCTTTAATATTGCAGACGAAGCAAGCGGCGCTTGGTTAGGTAAAATGGCAATGCGTAAATTGTTGTGGCAAGTTGACAGTAAAACTGGTGTGCAAAGCCCGCTATTACAAGCCATTGCCGATAAGACCGCTGCAACACCTGCGTCATTATTAACTTGGTTAAAATCTGCAACGCCAGCTGACTATGCCTTATTAGCCCCTTTAGTGTTTGAATATCAAAATCAATGTGCTATTGCCCAGCAATTGCTAATAGAGCACGGGCAAGCTCTAAGTAAGCTAATTTACGCAGTACGCGAAGACACTAACTTGCCAGTAATGCTACTAGGCGGTTTGGCCAGTGTTAGCAAGCCATTGTTAAGAAGTTCAGAACAAGCTTTATTACAGCCTGCTAAAGGTGACTCGGTTGAAGGCGCTCATATTTTAGCTTGCCAATTATATTATCGACCAACTTTTAATCGAGATTTACCATGACTAAGCTAGGGCAAGATATCTTATTGCAGCAACTTGAAGCTATGGCTTCAGAATCACGACACCCTGATACTTGGGATCTAGATCAGCTGTCTAGTTTAGAGATTGTCGAAAAAATTAATCAACAAGATCAAACTATTGCCACTGCTGTTGCCACTTGCTTGCCACAAATAGCCCAAGTAGTTGATAAAATTGTTACGGTCTTTCGCCAAGGCGGCCGCTTAATTTATATTGGCGCCGGCACCAGTGGCCGTTTAGGGATCTTAGACGCAGTGGAATGCCCGCCTACTTTTAGTGTGCCAGCTACACAAGTGATTGGTTTAATCGCCGGCGGTGATAAAGCCATCTATAAAGCGGTAGAAGGTGCTGAAGATAATCTTGATTTAGCCAAAGCAGATTTAGAGCAAATTAACTTTAGCCACAACGATATTTTAATTGGCATCGCAGCTAGTGGCCGCACGCCTTATGTCTTAGGTGGTTTAGATTATGCCCGCACTGTAGGCGCAACTACAGCAGCAATAAGCTGTAATGCTAAAGCGCCTATTTTAAGCAAAGCCGATTATGCCATTTGTGCCGTTGTCGGGCCTGAAGTAGTGACAGGCTCAACCCGAATGAAGGCAGGTACAGCGCAAAAGATGATTTTAAATATGCTAAGCACAGCAGCTATGATTCGCAGCGGTAAGGTTTATCAAAATTTAATGGTCGACTTACACGCCAGCAATGAAAAACTGCAGGCTCGCGCTGTGCGCATTGTGATGCAAGCTACTGAATGTAGCCCAGATATAGCTCGCGCCGCTTTAACCGCCGCCAATAACAGCGCAAAATTAGCCATCTTGCATATTTTAACCGGAGACACTATTGAGCAATGCCAGCACAAGTTGCAGCAAAATTCCGGCTCAATTCGGCAAACCTTAATGGCTGCTAAGTCATGAACTTAGCTAAATTATTGGCAACAGCTAGCCAAGGTGCGCTACTGCTACTTGTGCTGTTAATTAGTGCTTGTAGCCAAGCATTGCCGGTTGATAGCGTAAAAAAACAAGCAGCTAGCACAGAGCTAACTATAGGCGCGGCTCAACTCGATCTTTACTTGCCATTATTAGCTAACAAAAGAGTCGGTTTACTGGTTAACCAAACTGCAACTGTCAACGATCTGCACCTAGTGGATTTATTGCTGCAACAGAATATCAATATAGAGACTATTTTCGCGCCAGAGCACGGCTTTAGAGGTAATTATGATGCAGGCGCTCAGGTTAATAACAGCATAGATAGCAAAACCGGGCTGAAAATTGTCTCGTTATACGGCGCCAACAAAGCGCCTACGCCAACACAATTAGCCAATATTGATGTGTTAGTTTTTGATATTCAAGATGTCGGCGTGCGCTATTACACTTATATCAGCTCGTTACATTACTTTATGCAAGCGGCCGCGACAGCTAAGATTCCATTACTCGTGCTAGACAGGCCAAACCCTAATGCAGCCTTTATAGATGGCCCAGTGTTAGATTTAGCCTATCAATCCTTTGTTGGCATGCACCCTATTCCTTTATTGCACGGCATGACAGTAGGCGAGTTAGCCTTAATGATAAAAGGTGAAGCCTGGATTGAGCAAGCCGATAACCTACAGCTAACGGTAATCCCGCTTGCCAATTATCGCCGTGATATGGCCTATTCATTACCCGTTAAACCCAGCCCCAATTTACCTAATGATCAAGCCATAGCGCTGTACCCCTCGCTTGGTTTTTTTGAGGCTACGCCGTTAAGTATCGGCCGTGGCACTGATTTCCCTTTTCAGGTTATTGGCTACGACAAATTTAGTTTAGCTAACTTTTGTTTTACGCCCGTCTCTACACCGGGTGCAGCTTTAACTCCGCCTTTAATGAATACACAGGTTTTAGGCCAAGATTTACGCCAAGTTCACAGCCAAGGTTTGAATTTAAGTTATCTTATTAATTGGTATCAGTTGTTTAAACAGCATAATGCGGTATTTTTTAGCTCAGAGAGCTTTATGGATAAACTAGCTGGAACTAATAAACTTCGTTTACAAATTGAGCAAGGCTTAAGCGAAAAACAGATCCGCCAAAGCTGGCAAGCCGAATTAAGCCAATTTAAACAACAGCGCCAGCCTTATCTTTTGTATCTATAAGTAAAGTTACACTTAACACTTATTTATACACTTAATATGATTAAATACTGCTAGTTTAACTAATTGCGCTACAATAATTTCTTATAGTAAGCTATTGGACTGATAGCTGATTATTAACTGGAGTAATGAATGAGTATAAATGTTTTAGCTATTTGCGGTAGTTTACGCGCCAAGTCAACTAACCATGGTTTGGTACGTTATGCCCAAGCTCATGCCCCTGAAGGGATGAAAATCCATGTAGCCGATTTAATTGACGTGCCTTTTTATAATGCTGATTTAGCTGAAAAGCCAGCAGCAGTGCAAACTTTGCTACAGCAAATTAGCCAAGCCGATGCTCTGATCTTTGCCTGTCCAGAATATAATTACTCTATAGCGCCAGCATTAAAGAACGCTTTAGACTGGGCATCAAGAGAGCCAGATAATCATATGCTAACCGGTAAAGCTGTAGCTATTATGGGTTCAGGCGGTGGCATGGGCACCTCTCGTGCTCAATATCACTTACGCCAAGTTTGTGTCTTTTTAAACCTCTATCCGCTAAACCAGCCAGAAGTATTCGCTAATGCATTTAGTGGTAGTTTTGATAATAACGGCGACTTAATAGACGAAAGGCTCCAAGGCCTTGTTACTAAGCAATTAGACGCTTTATTAAGTTGGCACCAACAGTTAAATCGTTAGTATTTTAAGCATCAGCAACCTGCTTTATAGAGATATAAACCTTTTTTAAACTATTTAGCTACATAAAACCTCACGGTTATAGTCTAGCTGGTTAGGTTAACTAACCAGCTAAGATAATAATAAGCAGTTGCAATTAATTCACTATCGCGTAGCTGTTAGCACTGCCGCCATAATATTCATCATGGTAAAACAACCTATTTCATACTAGTATTCTAGCCTTTACAATAATTAATATAATAATAAAAACAGGAGGCCACTTTGGCTGATTGGCTTACCTTAGTGCCAGCATTGGTTGCTATAGCTGTTGTACTGTGGCGTAAAGAAGTTATTTTGGCACTGTTGCTGTCGCTTTGTTGTTCCGAGTTATTAATCTTTATTTTTAGCGGAGCCGCTGTTACACCAGAGCTTGTTGTACATGGCAGTATTAATACCCTAGAGCGTATTGTCGCCGTCACTGCCAATGCTGACAACGCTAGAATATTAATGTTTTCATTATTAGTCGGTGGCCTATTAGCTTATATGCGTGATTCTGGTGGCGTTTCAGCTACTGTAGAAATGTTAGTGCGTAAAGGCATAGCTAAAACGCCTAGACAAGCCGGCTTGCTCACCTTTTTTATTAGCTCTGTTACTTTTATTGAGTCAAACCTAAGCTCACTCACTGCAGGTATTAGTTCTCGAGGCCTATTTGACAAATTCAACATGAGCCGGGCTAGATTAGCTTATATTATTGACAGTACTAGCGCGCCTATTTGCATTATTATTTTGCTTAATGGCTGGGGGGCTTATATTTTAGGCTTATTAAGTAATTATTCTTTAGGTGATAACGCTGTATCGGTGATTATTGGCACTATTCCTTTAAATTTTTATGCTCTATTTACATTAACTGCTGTGCTTTACACTGTTATTACAGGCAAAGTACATGGCCCCTTGCGCCGTGCTGAACAAAAAATGCAAAGCCAAGTGCAACATACCGAAATTGATATTCCAGCTTCTCACCCTTCTTTTATGCTAGTGCCATTATTTACTTTAGTTGCCGCTATGCTCGGCTTTATGTTACTGACAGGTGAAGGTAAGTTAGTTGCTGGCTCCGGTGCCAAATCCGTATTATACGCTACTACCCTTGCCTGTTTAGTTGCTTATAGCATGATGTTAATTAGTCGTCGTTTTAAACACCAGCAATTAGTTGATATTGGTTTTAAAGGTATGAGTGAACTCCTACCTTTAGTCACTATAGTACTGCTGTCTTTATCTTTAGGTAGCAGCTTAAAACTCTTAGGCACTGGCACCTTTATCGCTTCAATTGTGAATGAAAACTTACCTTTAGTCTTAATTCCCGCGCTACTATTTCTGGCGGGTAGCTTAATATCTGTTACTACTGGCACTAGCTGGGGCACTTTTGCCATTTTAATCCCTATAGGTATGCCTATGGTGGAGCTGCTTGGCTTACCGCCATCTTTAGTGCTAGCCGCTATTTTAAGTGGTGGCGTTTTTGGCGATCATTGCTCCCCCATTTCCGATAGTACGGCTGTCAGCTCAGTGGCTTCTGGTTGCGATTTATTAGAGCACGTTAAAACGCAACTTCCTTATGCTTTAGTTTGTGGCGTACTGGCCTTAACAGCCTTTTTAATCGCTGGAGTACTAATGATATGAGGCCATTTTTAACTCTGACTAAACTGGCGCTATTCTCTGCGGCCCTAGCTAGCAGTGCAAGTGCTGGTAGCCCACCCATTCCTACTAATTTTGTTGATGTAACCAGTTTAGCACCGTCCATTCAAGTTCATATGGCGTACTTCACAACCAACAATTTTGTCGGCACCGTTGTCGATGGCTATAAAGCCAATAAATGTTATTTACACCTTGATGCGGCACAAGCTTTAGCTAACGCACAACAGGCGGCTATGCGGCAAGGTTATAGCTTATGGCTATATGATTGTTATCGACCACAACGGGCAGTAGATCACTTTATGCGCTGGGCAGCCGATCTAGCAGATACTCAAACTCAAGCTGAGTTTTATCCTAATTTAGCTAAAAACACTTTAGTTGGCGATTATATTGCACAAAAATCGGGGCATAGCCGTGGCAGCACTGTTGATTTAACCTTAGCTAAAAAAGATCCATCAGGCCAATGGCAAGTCCTTGATACCGGCAGCCCCTTTGATTTATTTGATCCTATTTCTAATGTAGGGGCCAGCGGTATTTCTGCTAAACAAGAAGCTAATCGACAGCTATTATTAGAGCTTATGACAAAAGCTGGTTTTAAAGTTTATAGCATGGAATGGTGGCACTTTACCCATCAACCACCAGCTTATACAGAAACCTATTTTGACTTTGTTGTGCAATAAGCAAAGCCCCTAGTATAAGTGCCTGCAAGGTGTATTTATGCTAAGCTATGTAAATAAAATTTTGTCTGATTGGAGCATGGCCTAAGCAATGGCAAGACGTACTAAAGCAGATGCAGAAGGCACTCGTGCCGCTATTTTGGATGCGGCAGAATCTTTGTTTTATCAACATGGCGTATCCCAAACTACCTTAGCGAAAATTGCTCAACAAGCTAATGTGACTCGTGGCGCGATTTATTGGCACTTTGAAAATAAAGCTGATTTATTTAATGCCATGCTAGAGCGTGTTCGGTTGCCCTTTCAGCACTTATTAGCTGATATTAATAAAGATGAAACCAGTGATCCTTTCACGCAAATTAGACAGCTAATGATCAATTGCTTACGTTTAGTCGCCAATAGCGAACAGCATCATCGCGTTTTGACCATTGTATTTCATCGTTGTGAATATATAGACGAGCTTAATCCGGTTGTCACTAAACAAGATGAGCTAGATACCAGAGCAATAGCTGTATTAGAACAAGCTTTTAACCGTGCCGAGCAAGCTGGTTTATTACGTGAAGATGTTTGCCCGCGCTTAGCTGCTTTATCTTTGCACATGTATATCGGTGGTATTATTAGTCACTTTTTACTTAAACCATTACACTGCGATCTTAGTTCTGATGCTCCGGCACTTGTAGATACTATGCTGTTAGGATTAAAAAAGCCGGCTAGTTAGTTATTACCAGCCGGCTTTTAGTACACTTATTACTTAGTATTATTTCTAATTACAGCTACTTAGTCTCTGCATGCTCTTTGTCAAAGATTTTCATAATGACCAAATAGAACACTGGCACTAAAAATATAGCTAATACTGTTGCCGTAATCATACCGCCTAACACACCAGTACCTATAGCATTGCGACTTGCCGAGCCGGCACCAGAACTAATCACTAAAGGTAATACCCCTAACGAAAATGCCATTGATGTCATAATAATAGGCCGTAAACGTAATCTTACTGCTTCTAAAATAGCCTCAATAATACCTTTTCCTTGTTGCTGCAGTTCACGAGCAAATTCAACGATTAAGATAGCGTTTTTAGATGCTAAGCCCATAGTCGTTAACAAACCAACTTGGAAATACACATCGTTTTCTAAACCGCGTATAAAAGTTGCCGCTAATGCACCCACTATACCTAGTGGCACCACTAAAATAACCGCAAACGGAATAGACCAACTTTCATATAAAGCCGCTAAACATAAAAACACTACTAAGATAGACAGGGCATACAATGCCGGCGCTTGTGAGCCTGATTGCTTCTCCTGATACGAGGTGCTAGTCCACTCAAAGTCGATACCATCGGGTAAATTAGCAATTAACTGCTCCATTTTTAGCATAGCATCCCCCGAACTTATCCCAGGAGCTGGTTCACCTTGAATTTCCATCGCCGATACACCGTTATAACGTTCTAACCTTTGTGGGCCATACACCCAGCGGCTGCTAGCAAAAGAGGCAAAATTAACCATATCACCCGCTTTGTTGCGTACATACCAGTTATTAATATCTTCAGGTTTCATCCGGAATTTAGCATCTGCCTGGACAAAGACTTTTTTCACCCGACCGCGGTCTACAAAGTCATTGACGTAATTAGATCCCCAACCAATAGATAAAGTTTGGTTAATATCTGCTGGTGAAACCCCTAACGCTTGAGCTTTTAATTGATCAATATCTACCTGTAACTGTGCGGCATCTTCCATACCATTTGGCCTAACACCCATCAAAGTAGGCTCTTGAGCAGCCATGCCTAATAATTGATTACGAGCATTTAATAAAGCTTCATGGCCTAAACCAGCTCGATCTTGTAAAAACAAGGTGAAACCAGTGGCATTACCCAAAGCAGCAATAGGCGGCAAGTTAAAGGCAAAAATTTGCGCTTCTTTTACCGTACTAAAGTAACCCATGGCACGGCCAATTACCGCATTAACACTTTGACTTGCATCTCGCTCATCCCAATCTTTTAAGCGAACAAAGGCTAAACCAACGTTTTGACCTTGACCACTAAAACTAAAACCGGACACAGTAAACGCAGACTCAACCGCTTCTTCACCTTTATAATAATTAGCAATCTTAGTCATTACCGCTTCGGTACGCTCTTGGCTAGCGCCTGTTGGCAGCTGAACCATAGTAATAAAAATACCTTGGTCTTCTGACGGTAAAAACGATGAAGGTAAGCGCATAAACATCACTATCATGACAATAATAATTGCCCCGTATACCATCATTGAACGCACTGGCCTTTTCAGCATACCGGCCACACCGC
Source organism: Rheinheimera sp. MMS21-TC3 (assembly GCF_032229285.1). NCBI lineage: Bacteria > Pseudomonadati > Pseudomonadota > Gammaproteobacteria > Chromatiales > Chromatiaceae > Rheinheimera > Rheinheimera sp. MMS21-TC3. Next base: position 672,089 of record NZ_CP135084.1, on the reverse strand, counting down.
GCTGATATTTATGGTTGGTGCTGTCAAAACCACGGTTAAACCAACCAAAGAAACCGCCTTTTTTTACATGGCCGTTTTTATTCTGCTTTAACATAGTGGCGCAAAGTGCTGGGGTAAAAATAATGGCAACTAATACTGACAAGGCCATTGCCGAAACAATAGTGATAGAGAATTGCTTATAAATAGCACCTGTTGCTCCGCCAAAAAAGGCCATAGGTACAAACACAGCCGACAGCACTAAACCTATACCAATTAAAGCACCAGTAATTTGCCCCATTGACTTACGGGTTGCTTCTACCGCTGATAAGCCTTCTTCGGTCATTACCCGTTCAACGTTTTCTACTACTACTATCGCATCATCAACTAACAAACCTATAGATAACACCATGCCAAACATGGTTAAGGTATTAATGGTAAAACCAAAAGCCGCCATAATGCCAAAGGTACCTAGTAAAACAACTGGCACCGCTAAAGTCGGGATTAAAGTTGCTCTAAAGTTTTGTAAGAATAAATACATCACTAAAAATACTAGAATGATGGCTTCTATTAATGTTTGTACTACTGAGCTAATGGAAATTTCAACAAAGGGTGTTGTATCGTAAGGAATAACAGTAGTAACACCTTCAGGAAAGTAAGGACTTAATTCTGCGATACGTTGTTTTACTGCAGCAGCAGTATCTAGCGCATTGGCCCCTGTAGCAAGCTCAATAGCAATACCTGTTGCAATATTGCCATTATACCTAGCTTTAACCGAGTAATTTTCACCACCAAGCTCTACTCTAGCGACATCGGCTAAACGTACTAAAGAGCCATCTTGATTAACTCGTAGTAAAATATTACTAAACTCTTCCACTGAGGTTAAACGGGTTTGCGCTAATATTGCCGCATTATATTGCTGGCCTTCTAAAGCTGGTGCACCACCAAGCTGGCCCGCTGTTACTTGGTTATTTTGCACTCGAATAGCTGCGGTAACATCTGACGGCGTCATGTTAAATTGGTTTAGCTTATTAGCATCTAACCAAATACGCATGGCATATTGGCTACCAAATACCACTACATTACCCACGCCTTCGGTCCGGCTTAACGGATCTTTAATATTAGCTACAACGTAATCAGCAATATCTTCACGGCTCATTTTCTCATTATGCGAGATAAAGCCTACTACCATTAAAAAGCTACCGTTTGATTTAGCGACTCGCACCCCTTGTTGCTGCACTTCTTGTGGTAATAAAGGTAAAGCTTGCTGCAACTTATTTTGCACTTGAACCTGAGCTATGTCGCCATCGGTACCAGTTTCAAAAGTTAAGGTTATAGATACATTACCTAAAGAGTCGGTATTGGCTGACATATACATTAAGTTATCTAAGCCGTTCATGGCTTGCTCAATAACTTGAGTAACCGCATCTTCAGCTGTTTGCGCCGAGGCACCACGGTAGCTAGCACTAATAGTAACGGCTGGCGGGGCTATACTTGGATATTGTTCAATAGGTAATTGTTTAATCGATAACAAGCCTGCCAGCATAATAACAATAGCTATTACCCAAGCAAAAATGGGGCGATTAATAAAGAAATTGGCCATCTGCTACTCCCTTTACTGCGTAGCAGTGTTAGTAGAATTGTTACTTGCACTCACAGCACGCACAGTTGCACCAGGCCGCACTTTTTGTAAGCCTGAAATAATAACACGCTCACCTGCTTGCACACCGCCTTCGGCCACCCAATTACCCTTAGTGCTTTGGCCTAATTGAACTAGCCTTGATTCAACTTGATTGTTAGCTGTTACTATCATCACCATAGCATCACCTTTAGGTGTGCGACTAATAGCGGCTTGCGGCACTAAAATCGCATTATCATTAGTACCATGATTTAACACAGCACGAACAAACATACCTGGCAATAAATCTGCTTCGCTATTATCGAACACAGCGCGTAAAGTCACCATACCAGTGCTAGGATCAACATTTACTTCAGAAAACTCTAAGCTACCTTGATGGCCATACTTAGAACCATCATCTAATATTAAATCGACACTGACTTGCTGTTTATCTTGTGCAGTTAATTGCCGCTTTAGCTTCAATAGCTCAGTGCTTGATTGGGTTAAATCCACATAAATAGGGTTCAACTGTCGAATAGTCGCTAAACCTTGAGCTTGATTAGCCGTTAATAAAGCACCTTCTGTCACTGCTGAACGCCCAATACGACCACTTATTGGCGCTTTAATTTCGGTATAATCAAGGTTAATTTGCGCAGTTTGTAATGCTGCTTCTGCACTAGCTACCGCGGCATCAGCTTGCATCATTAAAGCATTAGCATCATCAAAGTCTTGCTGACTCACTACTTTACTGTCTAGCAACCCTTTAATCCGCTTGGCCTTATTATTAGCATTTAATTGCCCTGCTTTAGCGCTAGCTAAATTAGCTTTAGCACTAGCTAGTGCGGCTTGGTATGTAGCGGCATCTATTTGATATAATACTTGCCCTACTTCAACTTGCTGACCTTCACGAAATAAGCGTTGTTGTAAAATACCGCTTACTTGAGGTCGAATTTCAGCCTGACGAAACTCTATAGTTCTACCTGGTAGCTCAGTCTTTAAGCCAACACTAGCGGTAGCTAAAGTAATCACTTCCACCTCAGGCACGGGTTGCTGAGCTTGAGCCTGCTCTGGCTCACTACAGGCTAGTAGTACTAGGCTAACTGCAGCTGTGGCTAGTAATTTCAGCTTTAATGTCATAAAAAATTCCTTTAGAAAACTGCCGATAACACAATTAAAAAATAGTCGATATATCTCGGCATAGTAATGCCCTGCAATATACATACATGCTTGTATGTTATCAAGGTAAGATCCGCTTAATTTACAGCTAAAAGCGTTAAATGTCGGTAGCCATTTTAAGCCAGAAGCCAAGCCCACCTAACTAGCATTATTATAGGCGCTGATAATAAAGATGCTGCCATCTTATATTGTAAAATTTAACACACTATATATACTGTATAAAACAACAGCAAGCTAAGTGATTTAGCTCATTACAGTATAGTGCTCTGCTAGATAGTACTCTGCTAGCTTTCGTTAATCTGTAGGATTAAATATGCAATCTATTCAGTGGAATACAGACTTTATTATTATTTTAGCTATGACATGCTTTGTAGCTTCCGCACTTAGTTGCCTACTAACTTATTTATTAAATCAGCGTCGTGTAGCCGTATTGCAAGCTAAGTTACAAGATAACGCCATTAGCTTCAGTCGATTAGAACAGCAATTAATTGCCGCTCATACCAGCCAGCAAGATATTGAGCAGCGGTTGCAATTAGCACTAAACAGTAACGCTCAATTACAGCAGCAATTAAGTCATGAAGGTAAAAAAGCTCAGATGTTTGAAACTGCTACGCAACAAGCTAAAGAGTACATCACTGAACTTAAAAGCCAATCTGAGCAGCAACAACTTAAGTTAACCAACTTACAGGCTGAGCACCTACAGCTGACAAAGCTTCATGCCGAACTCAATACTTCATTACAGCAACGCGAGCGCCACTTTGAACAGCAATTAGCACAACTAGCCGATAACAAACAAGTATTAAGTAAAGAATTTGAGAATTTAGCCAATAAAATATTTGAAGAAAAGGGCAAAACTTTTACCGATACCAGCAAACACAGTATTGATATTATGTTAAAGCCATTTCGGGAACAAATTGACGCTTTTCAAAAACGAGTAAATGAAGTCCATGACTCAGCTACCCGTGGTAATGCTAATTTAAATGCTGAAATTAAAAAGATGCTCGATATAGGCATAAGTATGAGCACTGAAGCTAATAACTTAACCTCAGCGTTAAAAGGCGACTCACAACAACGCGGAGCTTGGGGGGAGGCCCAACTACAACGCACCTTAGAAATGAGTGGCTTAGTACAAGACGCTCACTTTTCGGTGCAAACTGGTTTTAAAGATAGTGAAGGCAAGCAAAAACAGACCGACTTCTTAATTAAGCTACCTGATAATAAACATATTATTATTGATAGCAAAGTATCATTAATTGCTTATGACCGCGCCATTGCAGCAGAAACTAATGAAGCTTACCAACTTGCTATGACTGAACATATTAAAGCCGTACGTCGGCACATAGATGATTTAGCTAGCAAGGATTACACTAACTTAATTGGCATGCACAGCCCTAGCTTTGTGTTAATGTTTATGCCCATTGAGCCCGCTTATATTGAAGCACTAAAACACAACAAAGACTTATTTGAATACGGCTATAAACAAAATATTGTTTTAGTGTCGCACACTACCCTTATTCCTATTTTACGCACCGTTTCAAATTTATGGATGATAGAGCGCAGTAACACTGAGGCACGTGAAATTAGTGAACGGGCAGCCGAAGTTTATAATCAAGTTTGCTTAGTGGCCGAGCGCTTACAAAAACTAGGTATTACCTTAAATACCGTTAGTAATCATTATAATAGTACTGTTACCGCCTTAGCAGGACAGCAAGGCTTATATGGCAAGGTAGATCGCTTTAGTCAGCTCTCGACAAAAGTAAGCAAAACTTTACCGCAACTAGAGACATCACATCGTGACTTTGAATCTGAACGCTTATCTATGATAATTGAACCTATTGCAGATAGCAGTGAAATAGAGCCTGGTTAATAATAAATAGCTAATTCAGCAGAACACTATCAGCCCAACGCACGGCCTCTTGATAGACTTCAGCTAACTCTGCAATGCCTTTTATTTGTTGCTCTAAAGCTATAGTTTGCTCCCAGTCGCCACGCTCAAAAGCTAAGGTTAATTGCAGCATTTGCCCCAGCAAACCGGTACCCATTAGCAGTGCTTGTTTAATCTCAAGCTCTAGCGGTAATTGATCAAGCATCAGTTGTTGCGGCTGCTCAATGATTTCATGTACATTAGAAAATAATCCAGTTAAAAAAGCGCTCGGCGGATTACTTGATAAGCGTTTCTGAATAGCCAATAAGTCACAAAAACGGGCTCTCACTAAAGCCGTAGTCAACCTATTGTCTTGTGCGCTATCACTTAAATTAGCTAATGCTAACAAAGCTAAAAACTTTTTCAGCTCAGGCTCGCCCATCGACACCATGGCCAACTTTAACGAGCTTATTGGCTGGCGAGCAGCAAAAAGACTGTTATTAACAAAGCGCAATAGTTTATAAGATAGGCCAAGATCACGCTGACAAATATTAGCTAGCAAATCAAAATCTAATTCTACTTTTGATGCTTCTGCTATCAACTCTAATAAATTAGCCTTATTTTAACTAAGCTGCTTTTGTTTAAGCATTTCTGGCCGAGCAAACAAATAACCTTGAAACAAATGAAAGCCTAGCATTTTTAGTTTTTCAAATTGCTCAGCTGTTTCAACTTTTTCTGCCAAGAGTAGTAAAGGATACTTAGCAATGCGCCGTAAATAACGACTAATTTGCAGTATATTAAACTGTAAGACATCTACTTTTATATAACTGATATAAGGTAAAAATTCATCCCACTTAGGATCAAAATCATGATCATCAAGTGCCAGCTTATAACCTTGACTATGTAAAGATTGGCATACCGCTAATAACTCAGGTGTAGCGGGCACAGTTTCTAATATTTCAATCACAGTACTGGCTGGATTAATAAAGGCAGGAAAACGATACAGCAAGGTATCGGCAGAGAAGTTGATAAAAGCGAGTTTATTGGCAGTTATATTTTCAACACCCAACAATAAATGATGTTGCATTAATAACTTACTGGTCGCTTCATCTGCATCAATATTAGGAAAGCTGTTTACCTCACCATTACGAAACAACAGTTCATAGCCATAAAGAGTTTTATCTGCTGCAAAAATTGGCTGGCGAGCAACATAACCATACATACTTATAAGGTACCTCTTTATTTTGGCTATAAGCCAGTATATGCAGATTTAGTGGAATAACAACTAATGCCTACAGCCATTGCACCCATTGTCTATTTAATATTTTATTTAGCTTTATTATTTAACAAAGCTTTTAAATCTGCAAAAGGATTATGAGTCGCTGCTACAACTTTTTGCTCTGTTGTACCACCGTACATCACATATTCATGATATTTGTTATGCTCATTGTCATGGCAATAAATACATAATAACTCCCAATTACTGCCATCAGCCGGATTGTTACTATGATTATGATCAATATGATGTACCGTTAATTCACGCAAATTAGAGTAAACAAACTCGCGGGCACAACGACCACACACCCAAGGGTACATTTTCAACGCTTTATCTCTATACCCCTGCTCTTGCTGTTGATAAGCTTGTACCCCACTGTTTACTTTATTCATACCCCTCCTTTTAATACTCATGTAGTCGCTAAACAGTCCACCATGATTTTAACAAGCTTCCCTATAAAGCTCTAACTATTTTATGGATAGTAATTTACAAGTTTAATTCTGCAGTTAGATAGAAAGTAAAACTATTTAGCTAGATACAATAACTGCCTAGTACACATACTTAAGATAGATTTTTCTTTGTTATTTTTCAAAAGAGTAATGAATTTACTTATAAATAGGCATAGCAATAATAAATAATTTATGAATAACACCTCACAGGTGAATAGCATTAAAAATAAAAGTTATTAACAAAAAAATACTTATTACATTTAAAAATAACTATAACGCTATTTTCCTATTTTTTTAAATACAGTTTGAAGTGAATTACTTAACAGGAAGTATAAAATGAAAAAACTACTTTTAATTTCGCATTACAACTACACCAGATATTAACCTTAATGATTTACAAGCTACTGACTCAAAAATGCTGTTAGTCGTTCTTAAAGAGTGGAAGTATGACTACCATGCTTTCACAGATAACTCATGGTACAACTTTGATGTCATCATTAAAGATGCAAATGGTAATACATTAATTCAAAAAAACTTTATCGGTGAACAAGATGTGCCAAGTTTAACAGTTAATGACTTATTACTACTTTATAAAGCTCGTTTTGAAATAGCTTTTAATGACCCTGAGATCACAGCATTACTATAAGTATACTTATTAATCAGAAACAAATAGTCTAAATTAATACACCTAAACGAGGCCGGTATGACCTCGTTTAGCAATAGTACTTATAGAACCCTGCTGGTTGCTACTTACTGCTCAGTATTCGCTTTCGCCTCAGCTAACATCTCTTCCAGCTGAGTAATAAACTTTTTATTATCTGGCTTAGTCCTGCTCCCAAAGTGTTTAACACTTTTCTCATCGGCGCTCACTAAATATTTATTAAAATTCCAAGAAGGAGATTTACCTGTTTTATTAATTAAGGCTTTAAAGACTGGATTAGCCTCATCCCCCCTAACTTTTGAGCTGGCAAACATCGGAAATTGTACACCGTAAGTTAAATAACATACTTCTGCTGTTTTTTCTGCATCATCATATTCTTGCTTAAAGCTATCTGAAGGAAAACCTAAAACAACTAATCCTGCTGTTTTATATTTTTGATACAAAGCTTCTAAGGCGTCAAATTGCGGCGTAAAACCACACTTACTAGCAGTGTTGACAATGAGTAAAGTTTTACCTTTATATTCTTGGCATAAATCAATACTTTCGCGCGTTTTTAATTGCTGCATGGAATGGCCTAAAATATCACCACATTGATTCGCTAACGCTGACGATGCCACAAAGCTTACCGCTACAGCAGCCGTTAGTATCCAGTTTTTCATTACTATTCTCCATTACTCATATTGCTGTTTAGTAGACAGGATATGCAGTCTAGTTGCCAATGTAGTCTAGCCTATTTTTATTCACAAAAATTTTTAGCTCTCTTGCTACTGATTAGTGAATACTGAGTCTTAACTTTGCTACTTTTCGCAAAAGTGCTAATAATTTAATGCAAAGGAAGCCTAGCTCTTAATGTAATCTTGGCCAAAATTTAATTTAAATCTATGATTTAAAAGTAGATTAAAATAAAAAAACATTAATTAAAAACAATTTATCGTCTGCACAAAAATAATTCACTATCATTTAATGAGTAGTTTGCGTAAATAGGCAAAAAAATCATGAGGATATATTGATGTCAGAACTAGAAACAGCTGAATTTGATTCAGATGACATATCTGATGATGCTGAACTGCTTGCTACACTGGTGCCTAAAGACAGTAAAATGCAGCAAAAACTTGAAGCAAGACGGCGTATTGATGAACTAATGGAACAGAAGCGTTTACGTAGTTTGCTCGATGATTGGGATCTAGATGATGATGAATAAAAATGGGCGCAAATGCGCCCATTTTTATTTGACTAAATTTTAAGCCTTATATCTTTGCATCACTAAAGTGGCATTAGTACCACCAAAACCAAAGCTATTTGACATAACCGTATTTAATTCTGCTGGTTGAGCTTTAGTAACAATATTTAATCCGGCAGCAGCTTCATCTAACTCTGTAATATTAATTGAAGGCGCAATAAAGTTATGCTTCATCATTAATAATGAATATATTGCCTCATGCACACCCGCTGCACCTAAAGCGTGACCAGTCATAGCTTTAGTTGCACTAATTGCTGGTGATTTACCTGCGAATACCTGCTGGATTGCCGCTAACTCTTTAACATCTCCCACTGGTGTACTGGTACCATGAGTATTTACATAATCAACTTCAGCAGACACATTATGCATTGCCATTTCCATACAGCGCACAGCACCTTCACCGCTTGGCGCTACCATATCAAAACCATCCGAAGTTGCACCGTAACCCACTACTTCAGCGTAAATGGTTGCGCCACGAGCCAAGGCATGCTCTAGCTCTTCAACTACCAACATACCACCACCGCCACTGATAACAAAACCATCACGATTAGCATCGTAAGTACGCGAAGCTAGTTCTGGCGTGTCATTAAACTTTGTTGATAAAGCACCCATAGCGTCAAATTCCATGGCTAAAGTCCAATGAACTTCTTCACCGCCACCAGCAAATACCACATCTTGCTTACCTAGCTGAATTAACTCCACAGCATGACCAATACAGTGAGCACTAGTAGCACAAGCAGAACTAATTGAATAGTTAACGCCTTTAATTTTAAACGGAGTCGCTAAACAAGCAGAGCAGGTGCTAGACATAGTTTTTGGCACAGCATAAGGGCCAACTCGCTTAACACCTTTTTCCCGTAAAATATCAGCTGCTTCAACCTGTACTTTAGAAGATGCACCACCAGAACCAGCAACTAAGCCAATACGTGGGTTAGAAATTTGCTCTTCAGTAAAACCTGCATCTTTAATCGCCTCTTGCATAGCAATATAGGCATATGCAGCGGCATCTCCCATAAATCGGTAAGCTTTACGATCTATATGCTCTGCAGGGTTAATCTTAATGTCACCCCAAACTTGTGAACGTAAGCCTAAATCTGCAAACTCTTGAGCAAAACTAATCCCTGAACGGCCAGCTTGCAATGAAGCTAACACTTCCTCTTTATTGTTACCTATACTAGAAACGATTCCCATACCGGTGATTACGGCTCTTTTCATGCTAACTCCCATTGGTTGGTTCAGTACCACACCGTTATAAATAATTTATTTGCCCTATTGTACGGACTTCGCTTATTAAAGTGGTCAGCTTTCAGCGCACACTTGTACTCTATTACCAATTTTGCTTAAGCTTCAGGTAAACTACAAGCCCAAAATGTGTGGATTTTCAATTTATGTCACAGCTTAGCTATGCCAACGTACATTTCAACGCAGCAGGCATCCCTTATGCTGAAGACTTTGCTGACGCTTACTGTTCAGATGCCGGAGGCTTAGCTGAAACAGATTATGTGTTTTTACAGCAAAACGGCTTACCGCAACGCTGGCAAAGTCATACGCAGGCAGTTTTTCATATTATTGAAACTGGTTTTGGCACTGGCGCTAATTTTTTACTCACTTGGTTACGCTTTTGCCAATTTAAACAACAAAATCCTAATGCAAGCTGTCAACGTTTGCATTTTACTAGTGTTGAAAAGTATCCACTTACGCCAGCTGATTTGCAACAAGCTTTGGCTATACACCCAGAATTACAGCCTTTCGCTCAACAGTTAATAAAGCAATATCCACCTTGCATCGCAGGTTGCCATCGCTTAGTGTTCGATCAAGGTGCTGTTATTGTCGATTTATGGTTTGGTGACGTTAGTACAGTTATGCCTAACTTAGCCGCTGCCGACGCTGTGTTCTTAGATGGTTTTGCTCCAAGTAAAAACCCACAAATGTGGCAACCAAGTTTATTCTCAGCCTTAGCTAGATTAAGCCACCCTAATACGACTATTGCTACTTTTACTGCAGCGGGTAGCGTTAAAAGAGGATTAGAAGAAGCGGGCTTTACGGTAAAGAAAGTAAAAGGCTTTGGCCGTAAGCGTGAAATGATTACGGCCACTATACCTACTAGCGCAGTTAACTTTACGAATACACTTAATAATAACGCCCCTCCAACAGTTACTATAATTGGCGGCGGTATAGCCTCTTTATGTACCGCTTTAGCTCTACAACAACGTAATATAGCAGTGCATCTTATTTGCGCTGATCACGATGTTGCCATGCAAGCTTCACAAAATAGGCAAGGGGTCATTTATCCAAACTTACCTGCAGAAGTTTCAGCAACCAGTTTACTTCAAGTCCAAGCATTTTTATTTGCAAGACAGTTTTATCAAATTTGGCAGCAGCAGGGGCTAGATTTTAAGATGGATTTTTGTGGTATGTTGCATCTTGCGACGACTGCAAGGCTAGAACAGCGACAAGCAAAGCTTGCTACCTTTTGGCCTAATACCTTAGTCAGCAATGTCACTGCTGAACAAGCTACAGAGTTAGCTGGGCTTAACCTGCAGCAAAATGCAGTTTATTACCCCTTAGCGGGTTGGTTAAACCCTAAGCAGTTTTGCCAAGCGGCTTTAGCTTTTTTGCAGCAACAAGCTAACTTTCGTTTTAGTAACAACTCTTTAGTAAAAACACTAGAACCTAACAATAATTCCTGGGTAGTTAACTGTGAAAGCAAACAGTTTAATAGTGATTATATTGTCCTGGCTACAGGTAGTGCCTTAGCCAGCTTTACAGCTACTAAGTTTTTACCCATGAACATTATTCGCGGTCAAGTGAGCCACATTAGCCAACAAGAAATGCACCCTTTAAAAACAGTGATCTGCCATGCAGGTTATATAACACCGCAGTGGCAAGGCTTACATTCAATAGGGGCAACTTTTGACCGTAAAGCTAAAGTTGCTGCTGTTAAAGCTGCAGATAACTGTGCAAACCTACAACAAATAAACGAGCAACTAAACTCACCTACTTGGCTTAAAGGTGCGACAGTGCAAGGCGCTGCAGCAGCATTTAGAGCTAGCTTACCAGACCGCTGGCCCATTGCAGGCGAGATCCAACCGGCATTATTTGCTTTAGGCGGCTTAGGTGCTCGAGGGATTATGTTCTCCCCCCTATTAGCTGAGATAATAGCTTGCCAAATTTGTGCAGAACCTCTACCGTTAACAAAAGAGCAGTTTTCTAGTTTAGATGCTTCAAGGTTCACTAATAAAAATAAGTAATAACAGCTATATAATGCTTATAAATTAGCACTAAGGAGTGTTATGAACACTAACAAGCAGATCTTAGTTGCCGAAGATGACGATTTTTTACGCTTGTTGTTGCAGACACAATGTGAAGAGCTAGGTGTTAAGGTTGATACTGTAGAAAATGGTGAACAGCTTCTCACCGCAGCTCTCAGCTATCAGTATGATATTATTATTACTGATATCCAAATGCCTATTTGTGATGGTATTGAGGCAATGCAGTTACTTAGACAGCTGGGTTATAATCGACCTATTTTTGCTATGTCTGCCGATCCTGTTACTGCTGAGGGCTTTGATGACACCCTGACAAAACCTGTCGATAACCAGCACCTAGCTAACATTTTACTGCAAACATCATCACAAAAACGCATACCTTTAGTCATAGATGATGCGCTAACCAAGTTGTTTTATGAAAACTTGCAGCAACAAGAAACTCAATTTCAGCAAGCCCTAGCTGAACGAAATGCTAATCTTATGCGCCAAATTTGTCATAAAGTAAAAGGTGGAGCGGCAAGCTTTGGCCATGCCGAACTTACCAATGCTGCTGATAAACTACAAACCTTGCTACAACATAAAAACCTTGATAACCAACTTTTGTTAATCTGCCAGCAGTTTGGTCAGTTACTGCAACAGTGTGGAGAGGCTAATGCGAGCAGCTAAAGTTTTACTGGTTGATGATATTGATTATACAAGACAACTGTTGCGCAATAACATTATGGCAATAGCCAAAAATGCAACTCTTAATGTTGATAATTTTCAGTTTTATAATGCCAACTCAGCAGCTTCGGCAATGAATATTTTTAGCTTACAAAGGCCTGATATTATTTTCCTTGATATTGAGTTACCTGATGCGTCTGGCCTAGACTTACTAGCTAAAATTAAAAATGTAAAACCAGATTGCTTTGTAGTCATGGTCAGTGCAAACAGCACCTTAGAAAATGTCCAGCTAAGTATAAAGTCAGGGGCTGCGACTTTTATTGTTAAACCCTTTACTGGCGATAAAATCTTAGCGGCTATGCGCTTGTTTGCTAAACATGACTTAATACTGAATAACTAAAGCCAATTTATCAAGAAAAACCTGCGAAAATTTGTTAAAGTTTAAAAAACAGCATGTAAATAAGGAAACACTATGCGTTTAACTTTTTTATTTTTGGTAGCGTTAAGCCTATCATCAGCTTTACAGGCAGCAGATTTTTATCAAGTGCCCATCGCGGCTGATGCACGAGAATTTGCTCGTTTAGATAATAAACTGCCTGCGGTACTTAGCTACTTTAGCCAGAAGAGCATGCCTGAATTACGCCTATATTACCTACAGCACCTTGGCGAGCCTTTTAAAGCAGAGACTATATATGGTAGAGAAAATCTATTTTTTCACCTAGATGGCAAACAAGTGCGTATTTTGTTATCAGAACGAGAAAACTGGCGCCAAGTTGACATTATGGTGCAATAAATACCAACTTAAACTAAGGTTTACTTAGCTGCAATACAACTCGGCGGTTCTTTTTGCGCTCAATAGCAATTTGATTCGGTGCAATGTGCCGCCGCTCACCAAATCCTGTTACTTGTACTTTATCTGCACTTAATCCGACCGATACAAAAAACGTTTTAACTTTTTCAGCCCGCTTAATCGATAGCTGCTCATTCATCCAAAGGCCACCATAACTATCGCTATAGCCCTGAATCTCAATATAGTCGATATCATTATCATACTTAAGGTATTCTGCTATTTGCTGTAAACGTCGACTAGACTCACGGCTTAATTGATCGCTACCTGATTCATAATTTAAGACAGTAAAAGCAATATCTTCAAAACTGTAAGGTAATAAAGCCGAAATGCATTGATTAAACTTTGTAAACTGAGTAGCAAACTGTACTGGATTCAGTGCCGCTACCACTTTGTCGTGAGGGCTATACCAGTCATTAAAGTAAAAGCTAGGACTAAAACCATGCTCAAGTTCTGTCAATAAGGTCCAAGCCGACTCTTTAGGTAACTCACCATTGTACTGCTTTAATAATTGCATATTAGCAATGGCCTTACTTGGCTCTCCCGCTCGCCAGGCTGGAGGTATAGACAATACTTCAGCTAAGGCATAATTATCAGGTAAGCGTAACATTTGTAATTCAAAGGCCATATTAAGGCCTTTACTCGCAACGCTGCGAAAAACAGCCTGCCCAAAGCGCGGGATCTCATGCTGCAACTGACATTCTAATGGCGTATTTTTACTCAATTGCCATACAGAGTTTTCAATTTCGGCAGAATATTGACGCAACTGCGGTGCTGACACCACACTAGTTGCCGTAAATATACCCGTAAGAGCTATGATTATCAGGAGCCTTTGCATGATTCACCACTATATTTATTTTAAGCAATTGCTTATTTAACTTTAACATAAGCAAACACTATGCCGTACCAAGACGTTAGCGTATTTTTTTGGCATAATAGCCTTTAATATGTAATATGGCGCACTTATGACAAAATCTACTTCACTATTAGCTCAACGTTTTCGTGGCTATTACCCTGTTGTTATCGACGTAGAGACCGCAGGCTTTAATCCAAAAACCGATGCACTATTAGAAATAGCAGCAACTTTGCTAAAAATGGATGACGAAGGCAATTTATTGCCGCTACAAACATTACACTTCCATGTTGAGCCTTTTGATGGAGCTAATCTAGATGCTAGCTCATTAGCTTTTAATGGCATAGACCCGTTTAATCCATTAAGGGGGGCTGTAAGTGAACGCGAAGCCATTAGTGAAATATGTAAAGCGGTACGTAAAGCGCAAAAAGCAGCGGGATGCCAACGTAGCGTGATAGTGGCGCATAATGCGGCCTTTGATCAAGGCTTTGTTAATGCCGCTATTGAACGTTTAAAGTATAAACGTTCGCCCTTTCATGCCTTTGTTTCTTTTGACACTACCACTTTATCTGCCTTAGCTCTTGGCCAAACAGTGTTAGCTAAAGCTTGCCAATATGCAGGTATTGCTTTTGATAGCAAACAAGCCCATAGCGCACTCTATGATACCGAACGTACAGCTGAGTTATTTTGCCACATTGTCAACAAGTGGCGAGATTTAGGTGGCTGGCCATTAGCTAGCGCACCAGAGCAAAATGAGGAACAACAAGAGGATGAGTCAACAGACAAGAATGATGCTCAATCTGACATTAAACCGACTTAAGCAACTTAAATTAACTCAAACCGCTAACACCAGCCTATAGCTGGCGTTAGCGTAAGCAATTACTCAGTATCTGCATCGCTAGTAGAAGCTGAATCAGCTTTAGCTGCTGTTTCTTTAATTAATGGCTGCAACTCACCACGTTGAAACATTTCTAAAATAATATCGCATCCACCGATAAGTTCACCATCCACCCATAATTGCGGGAAAGTAGGCCAATTAGCATATTTAGGTAATTCGGCACGAATTTCTGGGTCGAGTAAGATATCGACGTAAGCAAACTGTTCGCCACAAGCAATTAACGCTTGAGATGCTTGAGCAGAGAAGCCACAACTTGGAAATTTAGGTGAGCCTTTCATAAATAAAAGTATCGGATTCTCAGAAATTTGTTGCTTAATTTTGTCAATTGTTTCCATGGTTACCTCTTACCAAAAAATGAGCCTAACGCTATTTTACGCTGTTGTTTACTCAGTTACACTTGAGTTTTATAAATAAAACCCCATATCTAGTTAGATACTCAAAAACGATTCTTACATTATAATATAAATCGCCCTAAACTAGACAGAGTAAAACTTGAGTAATTTAGTCAAGTTTTGTAGTCTACGCCACACAGACATGTTAAACAACGTTAACGGAGAACAACAATGGCCTTTGAATTACCTGCATTACCTTTTGCAAAAGATGCTTTAGCCCCACATATTTCTGCTGAGACTTTAGAGTACCATCACGGCAAACACCATAATACTTACGTTGTTAAGTTAAACAGCTTAATTGAAGGAACTGATTTTGCTGGTAAGTCTTTAGAAGAAATCATCCGTACTTCAGATGGCGGTGTATTCAATAATGCTGCTCAAGTATGGAACCATACCTTCTATTGGAATTGCTTAGCTCCTAACGCGGGTGGCGAGCCTACAGGCGCCCTTGCAGATGCTATCAATGCAAAATGGGGTTCATTTGCTGACTTTAAAGCAGCCCTGAATGATAAAGCGGTTAACAATTTTGGTTCTAGCTGGACTTGGTTAGTGAAAACTGCCGATGGTTCATTAGATATTGTTAATACTAGCAATGCTGCAACCCCTATCTCAGATAAGTCGTTAACCCCAATCTTAACGGTCGACTTATGGGAGCATGCTTACTATATCGATTACCGTAATGCTCGTCCTGCTTATTTAGATGCTTTTTGGGCATTAGTAAACTGGAAGTTTGCTGCAGAAAACTTTGCTAAATAAGTCACCTTTATCTTAATAAAAAACCCAGCTTAAGCTGGGTTTTTTATTGCTAATAATTTAATTTTTAATTATTGCGGATGATAACAAGTCAGCTGATTTCTGCCGCCTTCTTTTGATTGATATAGCGCTTCATCTGCTGCTTCTATCCACTGCACATGCTGTTTCATGTCACTATGGAACTCAGCTAAGCCTATACTTATAGTTACTTTTAGTGGAGTTTTATTATACATTACCACTAAGCCTTCAACAGCATGACGTAGTCGTTCGGCAAAAAAAGTGGCTTGTTCAACTGTGGTATCTACTAGTAAAACAGCATATTCCTCACCACCATAACGACCAGCAATATCCGTGTCACGTAAATTTACTCGAACAGCATCAGCAATCTTCTGGATAACTAAATCACCAGCAGTATGACCATAGGTATCATTGACCATTTTAAAGTGATCAATGTCACACATTAGTAAGGTGCTTTTATGGGCGTAACGGTGTAAGCGCTTAAACTCTTGAATTAAACTTTCTTCCCAATGACCTCGGTTATACAATTTGGTCAAATAATCTATTTTTGATAATTGCTCTAAGCGGGTATTCATTTGCTCAAGCTCTGTCCGGCTAACCGCAATATCAGTAACATCATAAATAATAAAACACAGGTGTGTTACTTCACCGCTATTATTTGTTAAAGGAAAGATAGTGCAATTTTGATACATGTGCTCAGCAGAGCCGGTAATAGGGCGATAATTACGGAATTTAAAAATATAAGGCCGTTGCTCCCAAATAGTAAAAGCGCGGTTTTTTAATAAAATAACCGGATCACATTTTCGGCGTAACCAGTCTTCATCAATCTCTGAAAACAAATCAAACAAATAGCGGTCTCTGACTTGCCTTGGCGTTAAGCCGCTATGGTTTTCCATAAAACCATTCCAAACTTGAATTCTATAGTCGCAATTTAATACTACTAGCCCCACATCCACAGTTTGAAACATATCCATCAACCAGTGAATTTCTGAGACATCTATTTGCGCTTGCGACATGCTATCCCTCCAGAAAATAAGCAACTTTGTAATTCAGGGTTTTTAAACTATCTTCCGTGAACAACAATAATAAGTCACAACTTATATCATAATTTTCAATGCCATAAGTGAGCTCTATGGCTAAAGTTTTTCGCCATCGCCGCGTATTAGCTTTAATTAAATCACTTACTGTTTCTCGCTGCCCTAACACCACTGGATGGCCTTGGCTAAAAGCCATATCTAACTGTTCAGATAAACCTTTTAACACAGCGCCAATTAAAATATTACTAATATCCATTAGTAACTCTAATTCAACTTTAGCTGTTAAAGCGCCATGGTAATTCATTAGGTTAGCAATATCTTTATAACTTGATTCGGTTAAAATTAATAAGGCTTCACCAGAAACGCCACCGCCAATAAAACCTTGGCATACAGCTGCTGTGCTTGCTTCTTGCTCAACAGAGGCTAATGCCATATGCAGCTCACTGACTTCAATAAGATTGACATTAGGAATGGGCAACTTCACAAATACATTAAGCAAGCGCGCTAATAGATCTCCTGCTTGACCCATAGCAATATTAGTCAGCTCTTGCAGTACATCTCGTACCTCAAAACTTAACTCTATCGACTCTTGCTGCAATACTTTTGTTACTTTATCTGCTGATTGACTAGGGTTAGTTGAGCCACTAAAGCGCTGTAATAACTGTTGAATAACTACCGCAGTTGCTGGTTTTTTAATAAAATCGATAGCGCCTAAAGCTTTAGCTCGCTCATAGGCTTCAGGCTGAATATCACCAGAAACAATCACAACTTTAGTTTTAGTATTAGCTTTTTTTAGTTCTGCTAAAACTTGGTAACCATCCATAACCGGCATATTTAAATCTAAAAATAGCCAATCAATTGCATGCTTACTTAAAATTGCAAGTGCTTCAGCACCATGGCCAGCAAAATATAAATTTTCTTGCCAGTCTTGTGGTAATATCTTAGCGAGCTGTTTTCGCGCCAAGTTTGAATCATCACATATTAAAACAGCAGTGTGCATCTGGTTCTCACTTTGCCTAAGCTTTAATTCAGTCTAGCCTGAAATAGGCCATTCGCGCAAAACAGTCTTAAATAGCTATTTTAATAGTTCAATATTTACGCAATTACCATAACAGGAGCGACCTTATGGCTGCACTATATCATTTAAGCTCAATGCTACTGGTCATTTTTATGCTTTTTATTTTTAGTCCCAGTATAGCTGCAGTTGATCTCCAAGCTAAACTACCCGAACGGCTAAGTTTAATCAAAGCAGGTGATAAAAATATAGTACTTTTAGGTGATAAAGCTAAACTTAATCATCCAGCAGCTAACTTTAAAGTAGTAGATGGAAACTTTCAAACTGTTAAGCTTACAGACTTTAAAGGCAAAACAGTTTTAATCAGTGTTGTGCCAAGTATTGATACGGGTATCTGTTCATTACAAACTAAACGATTTAACACTGAAGTCGCTAATTTACCACAACAAGTTGTGTTGTTAACAATTAGCACTGATTTACCTTTTGCTCAAAAGCGGTTTTGCCAACAAGAACAAGTCGTTGATATGGCAGTGCTATCTGATGCAGTTTGGCGTGACTTTGGTACCAATTATGGCTTATTAATTAAAGATATGGGCATTTTAGCCCGAGCAGTATTAATTATTGATAGTAAAGGTGACTTAGCTTATCAACAGCTAGTGCCTAACTTAGCTTCAGAGCCAGACTATACTGATGCGTTAAATGCATTAAGCCGTATAGCGGCTAAAGGTTAACTTAGCCCGGCTTTCGACAGCCATAAAAAAGCCCAAACTCTAAATTTGGGCTTTTTTATTTAGCACATTTTAGCTTAAGCGTGATAATAATTCTTGACCAACTTGATCAACTGGCTTAGTGCCATCTATATGATGATACTTAGTATTCCCTGCTTCTGCTTCTTTGCGGTAATAACCCACTAATGGCTCAGTTTGCTCATGATAAATAGCTAAACGCTTGCGCACTGTTTCTTCAACATCATCAACTCGGATAACTAAGTCTTCACCGGTAATATCATCCTTACCTTCTACTTTTGGCGGATTATAACGTAAGTGATATACCCGACCAGATGCTGGATGGACACGACGTCCGCTCATACGCTCAACAATTACATCATCAGCAACATCAAATTCAATAACATGATCTATTACAATACCATTCTCTTTCATAGCATCGGCTTGTGGGATAGTGCGCGGAAAGCCATCTAATAAGAAACCTTGAGCACAATCAGCCTTGGCGATCCGCTCTTTTACTAAACCAATGATAAGATCATCAGAGACTAATTGGCCGGCATCCATCACTTGTTTAGCAGCTACGCCTAAGGCTGAACCTTCTTTAATTGCTGCGCGCAGCATATCGCCCGTTGATATTTGTGGAATGCCATATTTATTCATCAGGAGCTGAGCCTGTGTTCCTTTTCCGGCACCTGGGGCACCCAACAATATTATGCGCATAGCAAATTCCTCATATTCTGAGATAAATAATTTAATAAGAAAGCCGAGATCTTTACACAATGTCTAACTTGAAACAAGAAGTTTGTCTGACTAGCATCAGCTAACGCTTCAGTGGCGGCACCTAGCTAAATAAAAATGTTCATAGCTAGGAACTAAGCAGCAAAATGTTATGAGTTAATATAAACAGTCTGTTAGTGGGCATAAAATTACAATAAAAAAACCACCCTAAGGTGGTTTTTTAAGCAGTAATATTATTACTTCGCTAGAGACAATAACAGCTTATTCAAGCGGTTAACAAAGCTTGCTGGATCTTTCAAATTACCTTTTTCGGCTAACAAGGCTTGATCAAGCAGAACCTCTGCCCACTCTTTAAAGCGATCTTCATCTTGCTGCTCAGAAATATGCTTAACTAAGGTATGTTCAGCGTTAATTTCAAAAATAGGTTTAACTTCTGGCACCTTTTGCCCTGCAGATTCCATTAGCTTAATCATCTGAGTGCTCATATCATGCTCGTCAGTGACCACACAAGCTGGGCTGTCGGTTAAACGATGGCTAACCTTCACATCTTTAACTTGGTTGCCTAGAGCAGTTTTAAAGCGCTCTAGCACTGATGCAAAAGCTTCTTCTGTTTCTTGCTGGGCTTTTTTAGTCTCTTCATCATCTAATTTAGATAAATCTAAGCCGCCTTTAGCCACTGAGCGTAATTTTTTATCATTAAACTCAGTTAAATGCTGCACTAACCATTCATCAATACGATCAGAAAGCAGTAAGACTTCTAAACCTTTTTTGCGTAATACTTCTAAATGCGGACTATTTTTAGCCGCAGCAAAACTATCGGCAACAATATAATAGATTTCGTCTTGGCCTTCTTTCATCCGGCTAATGTAATCAGCTAGAGATACATTTTGCACGCTTTCATCGGTATGAGTTGAAGCAAAACGTAATAAAGCTGCAATTTGCTCTTTATTCGCCATATCTTCAGCTGGGCCTTCTTTTAATACTTGGCCAAACTCATCCCAGAAGGCTTGATACTTTTCGCTATCTTTAGTTAGCTTTTCAAGCATTTTTAAAGTACGGCTAGTACAACCCTTACGTAAGCTTTGCGTTACCTTAGTATCTTGAAGAATTTCTCGTGATACGTTTAATGGTAAGTCGCTTGAGTCTAATACCCCTTTAATAAAGCGCAAGTAACTTGGCATAAACTGCTCAGCGTCGTCCATAATAAAGACACGTTGTACATAAAGTTTTAAGCCATGCTGCGCATCACGATTCCACATATCGAATGGTGCTTTTTTCGGGATATATAACAGGCTAGTGTAATTGTTGTTACCTTCTACCTTGTTATGGCTCCAGCTTAATGGGTCACTCCAGTCGTGTGAAATATGCTTATAAAATTCATTATACTCTTCATCAGTTAAGTCTGACTTATCTCGCGTCCATAAAGCAGTTGCTTTATTAACCGCTTGCCACTGACCAGGCTTCGCTGGCGTAGTTACTTCGCCGTCTTCCCCTTTCACTTCAGCTTGCGCTTCTTGCCATAACTCGACAGGAATACTGATATGATCTGAGTATTTTGTTACGATTCTTTCAACCGTCCAGCGGCTTAAGAACTCATCTTCACCTTCACGTAAATGTAAGGTTATTTCAGTACCACGGCTGTCTTTAGTAATAGGTGTAATGCTGTAATCACCTTCACCTGCCGATTCCCATTCAATAGCTTCATTAGCCGCTGCACCCGCTTTACGAGTGCGGACTGTTACTTTATCAGCAACGATAAAGGCAGAATAAAAACCAACACCAAACTGGCCAATTAAATTTGAGTCTTTACTTTGATCGCCTGACAACTGAGAGAAAAACTCTTTAGTGCCAGACTTAGCAATAGTACCAAGATGACTAATAACATCTTGCTCTGACATACCTATGCCGTTATCGTCGATGGTTAAGGTGCGGGCTTTTTCATCTAAACTAATACGAACCCGTAATTCGCCATCATCACCATACAAGCTACTGTCTGATAGCGCCATAAAACGCAGCTTATCTGCCGCATCTGATGCGTTTGATACTAGCTCACGTAAGAAAATTTCTTTATTTGAATACAGTGAATGGATCATCAGCTGCAATAGCTGTTTTACTTCCGCCTGAAAGCCATGGGTTTGCTTCTGGCCAGCTGAAGTTGCTGTGGTATCACTCATTGTGTAAATCCTCAAAATAACTGGTTAATAACATTAAAATACTGCCAGTAAGGGCAGCAAGATACTGTTAACTAATATGGGGAGGATTTAGCAGATTTCAAGCTAAAATATTAAAAAGGGGTCAGAGTGATTTTAAAATCACTCTGACCCCTTTTTAGTTTTAATACTGTTTACGACCACTAAAAGCATGCGATAAGGTAGTACCATCAATAAACTCAAGCTCACCACCTATAGGTATGCCCTGAGCTATACGTGACACTTTAACCTTATACTTTTGAGCTAATTCAGCAATATAAAATGCGGTAGCATCACCTTCAACAGTAGGATTAGTGGCTAATATAAGTTCAGTGGTACTGCCCTTAGCCAATAGCTCATTTAAGCTATCAAGGCCTAAATCTTGTGGCCCTATGCCATCTAAGGGTGATAAATAGCCTTGTAACACAAAGTAGCGCCCTTTAAATTGCCCTGTTTGTTCTATGGCATGCTGATCGGCAGCAGATCCCACCACACAAAGAATACCATCTAGCTCGCGTTTAGGATCAGTGCAAATTGAACATAAAGTTGACTGGCAAAAGGTACGACAACCTTGGCAATTACCAATATTAGTCATAGCTTGGGTCAAAGCATCGGCTAAGGCCAATCCTGCATCTCTATTGCGTTCTAGTAAGGCAAAAGCCATACGCTGAGCAGACTTAGGCCCTACACCGGGTAAAATGCGTAGGGCATCAATCAATTGCTGTAATAATGGTGTATAACGACTCATTAGAATGGCATTTTCATGCCAGGTGGTAATTGCATACCCCCAGCGATTGAGCCCATTTTCTCTTTGCTGGCTTCTTCCACCCTACGCACAGCATCATTTAAAGCAGCCGCGATTAAGTCTTCCAACATCTCTTTATCATCTTCTAATAGGCTGTCGTCAATACTGACTCGACGCACATTGTGATTACCTAGCATGGTAATTTTTACTAAACCAGCACCAGACTCACCAGTGACTTCCATGGTTGCGATTTCGGCTTGCGCTTTTTGCATTTTTTCTTGCATAGCTTGCGCTTGCTTCATGATATTGCCCATACCACCTTTAAACATAATATCGCTCTCTGTTAGTTAGTATTAATTAAGTTATATATTGCTATATTTTGCACTTATCAGCGTACTTTAGCTCTGCCTAGGGGCGACAAGATAAAGATCCAGTCACATAAAGACAAGCCTTGTCTACTTGTTTCCACTAGTTTACCTGAATTGTATCCTCAAGCATTTGGGCACCAAACAACTGTTGAAGCTGAATGATATTAGGATCTTGTTGCAATAGATTATGCACATAGATTCGACGCTCTGCCACTATCCGCTGCTGAATAGCCAAAGGACTATCTGCCACCTCATCCTGATAGTGAATATGCACTTGTAACCGCTGATTAAAGCTGCGTTCTAACAACTGCTGTAAATTTTGTCTAAATTCTGCATTATCTAAATGCTGCTGACTCTTTGCTACCGTTAACTGCATGTTTTCTGCTTGCAAACTCATAGCGGCATTAAGTAAAAATAAACGGCTTAAGCCACCAGTATCTAGTTGCTCTATTCTTGCTGCCCAGGCATCCACTTGAGCAGCAAACTTAATAGAAAAATTTTGCTGATTAATACTACCGTCAAACTCGGTTAATGCAGGTGACTCAGTTTGAAACTGCTGCCACATAACATCGGCTTGAGCATGCTCAAACATCTCTGGTTCATCATTAGCCACATAAGAATCAGGTTCATCATCTAATACCGGCTGCGGTTGTACTTCATTAGTATTAATAGCTTCAGCTGTAGTAACTGGTGACGAGTGGCTAAGCTGCTGTGATTTAAATGGCGGCTCGACTTGTTGTAGCTCTAGCGAGTGCGGCGCTTTTGGCCGCTCAATCTTTTTTTCTGCATCTCGACTTGGTTGTGCTAACTTTATACCTCGTCTAGCCATAATACCTGAGGTGACAGAATCAATTCCGCTGATAGATTGCTCTGCTGCTGGCTGCTGTATTTCTGGTGCTGATACTGCAGGTTCAACTATCGTTTTTTTAGCAATATCAGGGCTAACAGCAATTGCTGCCGGCGCAGTTTGCGGCAAGCTTTCAGGGCTGGGTTCGATAATGGGCTGAGTAGCTAAGCTAGTTATATTTACTTTTGCCGGCGCAAACGCCATCGCTCTTAACAGCGCCATCTCTAAACCAATTAAAGCATCAGGCGCATAAGCTAATTCTTTTTTGCCACTAATTAATAATTGATAATATAACTGCACTTGAGCTGGCTCTAAACGCTGAGCTAACTGGAGGATAAAGTCTGCACTTTCACTTATTGCTGCAGCGGCGGGCGTAAATTGACTTAGTGCTGTTAGATGTAATATTGCCAGAATATCATCTAACACTTGAGCATAATCATTATGCTGCTGGACTAAGCTTGCTAATTGCTGTTGTAAACTCACGGCATCTTGATCTAAAACGGCCTGTAACAATTGCTCGGCCCAACTCTGCTCTAGATACCCCAACATGGCTCTAATAACATCTAGCTGAATATTGCTATTACTTTGTGCTATGGCTTGGTCAGTTAAGCTTAACGAGTCGCGCAAACTACCCTTAGCCGCTTTAGCTATTAGACTTAAAGCGGGTTCAACAAAAGGAATACCTTCTTCCGTTAACACATAAGCTAAATGCTGGGAAATTTGGTTGGGACTTAAAGCTAATAAATTAAACTGTAAACAACGCGACAGTACTGTTATCGGCAGCTTTTGTGGATCGGTTGTCGCTAATAAAAATTTAACATGTGACGGTGGCTCTTCTAAGGTTTTTAGTAAGGCATTAAAGCTATGTTTAGACAACATATGCACTTCATCTATTAGATACACCTTAAAACGGCCACGGCTTGGCGCATATTGCACATTGTCTAATAAATCACGAGTATCTTCTACTTTAGTCCGAGAAGCCGCGTCAATTTCCATTAAATCAACAAAGTTGCCAGCATCAATTTCTAAGCAAGCTGAGCAAGTGCCACAAGGAGAAGCGGTTATGCCTTGCTCGCAATTTAAGCTTTTGGCAAAGATACGCGCAATAGTGGTTTTACCAACTCCTCGGGTACCAGTAAATAAATAAGCATGATGCAGCCTATTATTAGTTAAGGCATTACTTAGCGCGTTTTTAACATGCTCTTGCCCCACTAATTGAGAAAAGTGCTGTGGTCGCCATTTGCGTGCTAAAACCTGATAACTCATAACTGCTGTTTACACTCTGTAAATTTACTTAAGCTCAGATTAAGCTTATTCGCCTGCATACTCAACCAAGCTAAGTACTTTTAAGTTAGCTTGCTGTAACTTTGCTACCCCACCTAGATCAGGTAAGGCAATAACAAAAGCGGCATCCTCAACAATTCCACCCAATTGACGCACTAGTTTTACCGTGGCATCAATAGTACCGCCAGTAGCCAATAAATCATCCACTAACAGCACCTTATCTCCAGCACTGATTGCATCAGCATGCAATTCTAAGGTATCTTCACCATATTCTAGTTGATAACTTTGACTAATTTTATGGCGGGGTAATTTGCCAGGCTTACGCACTGGGATAAACGAAATACCCATGGCATAAGCTAAAGGAGCACCAAAAATAAAGCCGCGTGATTCAGTGCCAACAATTTTAGTAATACCTTTGTTTGCATAAATTTGGCAAAAAGCATCTATTACTTTTTTAAAGCTAGCCCCATCTTGCATCAAACTTGTGACATCACGAAATACAATACCAGGCTTGGGATAATCCATTACCGTTTTTATCACTTGTTTTAATTCAACTGCAAGACGTTGTTTATCCATCATAAAACCTTAATTAACTTAGCAGCTAGCCGCTAGTTGTAGACAAAAAAACCGCCCAAAGGCGGCTTTACACAATAATAATAAATCCAAATACTACTAATTAACTAAAAATTTGGATCCAACGCAAAATTGGTGCTAAGCACAACAAACCAACAAAAGTTGCTACTAACGCCAAGAATTGCCAAAAGTTAAATGAATCTTTGAAGTTCTCGTCTGCCATTTTGCTACTCTTTACCGTGCCAAATAATGATATTGATATGGTAATGAATTTTAGCCCATTTGGAAAGCCTGAATCACACCTTTTGCAGCAAACTCTTGCAGCAGAGCTGTGGCGCCTTGCTGTAATTGTTGCTGGCTTAGCTGCGGTAACTGTTGCTGCATCTGAAGCAAAAGGCTGTTACTGGTTATTCCTGGTGTTTGCTGAACTTGCTGTAACAATAAAGCCGTTAATTGATTAATCAGGACAAACTTAACTTCATCTGCTAGATCCCTATATAACAGATAAAATTGATTTTCTGTTGCGCTATTTGGCCTAAAGGTTTGACTAACTTTATGCACCGGATAGGGATAAGCTAACAATAAGCTTAATGGTGATAATTGTAATTGACTGGTCGTTATGCTTTTGCTGTCTAGCAAGTTAATGGTTACAGGTGCTTGTTTAGTTGCTAAATACAATTCCGACCATTCATAATGGGCAAGTTCTAGCATAAAAATAGGATCAGCGGCCGTAAGCTGGTATTGCTGCTGTAAAAACTGCAAGAATTGCTCGGCAATATGTAAGAAGTATGGGCTCTGACACGAAAACTCAGCATAAAACTGTCGCACTAAGTTATGCCATTGAGATTCAGTATATAACGAGCGCAAAACTGGAAAAGCATTACTGACAAAGTTAACAACATTATTAAAAAATAACTCTCGGTATACCTCTAGCCGGCGTTCTTCCAGATCACTAGGCGCAGGATTATGATCAGGATCTTGAATATGCGCCATAAATTGCTGTTGGATCTGTTGAAATTTCATTATTCAACCTGCTTATTACTAATTGTTTGTTCAGCCTGTTGCTGCAAACAATGAATTTGTTTTAACTCTTGCTGTAGTTTTTGCCAACTAGGAATATTAAAATCTCGTTCTAGTAAGGTAGGTTTAACCCCATGCTGTTGATAAGCTAAAGCTAACAATCGCCATACTGGGTCTATAACATCTGCGCCATGGGTATCTATTAATAAATCTTCTGCCTGCTGATAATGTCCTGCAATATGATAATAAGCGATCCGCTCGCTAGGAATAGCTTGTAAATAATGCTTAGGATCATAGTTATGATTAATAGCGTTAACATAAATATTATTGACATCTAACAACATCTTGCAATCTGCTTGTTCTAACACTGCTAAGGTAAAATCTAGCTCAGACATTTCCTGGCCTGGCGCAGCATAGTAAGACACATTCTCTAAGATTAAAGTTTGCTCTAAAATATCTTGTACTTGCTGAACTCGCTTAGCCACATAGTCGACCGCTTCAACTGTAAAAGGTATGGGCATTAAATCATATAAATGTCCTGCACCTGAGCAATAGCTTAAATGCTCACTGTATAAGCTAATATTATGCTGCTGTAAAAATTTTTTTACTTGCCGTACAAACTGAATATCTAATGGAGCTGGGCTACCTATAGATAAAGATAAGCCATGACAAACAAAACGGTGCTGCTCAGTTAACTGCATAAATTGCTTTTGTAAAGCACCACCAAAAGGTATCCAGTTTTCTGGTGCCACTTCAAAAAAATCAATTTCTTCAGGCTTGTGCTGTAACATTTGCTCTAGCATTTCGCGGCGCAAGCCTAAACCCACACCTTGGACTGCCGTCATGGAGTAATTCCTGTTTTTACATTTAGATACAAGTAACTTATCAACATTTTGCTAAAGTTAGTGGATTAAATAGCCCCACCACATTTAGCTTCTTGCACTTTTTGTTTAGCTTTATCCACTTTTTTGTCGGTCGTTTTTTTCATCATCTCTTCGCCACACTTACCTTCACCACACTTTGCTTCTTTGGCTTTATCGGCAGCCTTTTTCATCATCTCTTCGCCACATTTGCCTTCACCGCACTTACCTTCACCACACTTTGCTTCTTTGGCTTTATCGGCAGCTTTTTTCATCATCTCTTCGCCACATTTGCCTTCACCGCACTTACCTTCGCTAGCTACCATTTCATAACCTGTGGCAAGTTCTTGGGCAGTAAAAGGATTCGCATCGGTACTAGTACTTACCGTAGTTAGTGAGCCAAATACTAAAGCTCCTACAGCCACAGCAACGTTATTATGTTTTAAAGTTTTCATTGTTATTTCCTATTATTTTATAAGTAGCTTAGTAGTAGACCTAACTAGCTTTAAATCTATTACAACATTTACATCTTATGCTAAATAAATATCCCAGCTTGAGCTTAAATAGCGTCTTCGTCTTCTTCACCGGTCCGGATCCGCACAACACGCTCAACGTCAAATACAAAGATTTTGCCATCGCCTATACGACCTGTCTGTGCTGTTTGTACAATAGACTCTATACAACGCTCGACTTGATCGTCTGTCACTACAATTTCTAGCTTTACCTTAGGCAAAAAATCGACCATATATTCAGCACCACGATATAACTCTGTGTGCCCTTTTTGCCGGCCAAAACCTTTTACTTCTGTGACTGTCATACCGGTAATATTGATATCGGCTAATGCTTCTCGTACATCATCCAATTTAAAGGGTTTAATAATCGCTTCAATTTTCTTCATTTAAGCATCCATAAATTAGCCACAAAGATTATAAGCAGTATAATACATAGCCTGAATGCAATCAGTAGTATAACTTAACTATCTTTTAGGTTAATCCAGTCCTTGTGAATACAGATAACAGTACCAGAGGTTTGTTGCCATGAATGCCGCCGATATTATTAAACAAATGCAGGTGTTACCCCAGATAGATGCTGACTTTGAGATTCGGCGCCGTGTCGACTTTATTAAACAGCAGTTGCTAAACTCAGGTCTGAAAAACTTAGTATTAGGTATCAGCGGAGGAGTGGACTCTACTGTCTGTGGTCGATTAGCTCAACTTGCCGTAAATGAGTTAAACCAATCCCAACCAAATAGTTATCAGTTTATTGCTGTTCGCTTACCTTACGCAGAACAAAAAGATGAGCATGATGCCCAATTAGCGGTCGAATTTATTCAACCTAGCCAAGCTTTAACCATAAATATACAGTCAGCAGTAGATGCATTACATCAAGCAACTTTTAGTGCCCTAGCCACCTGCTCATTACTGCCAGCAAATGACTATGAAGTTGATTTTGCAAAAGGAAATGTTAAAGCTCGCAGCCGGATGATAGTACAGTATCATGTTGCCGCTTTAGTCAAAGGCTTAGTAGTAGGCACTGACCACTCGGCTGAAAACATTACCGGATTTTATACTAAATGGGGTGACGGCGCTTGCGATATGGCACCATTATTTGGCTTAAATAAGCGCCAAGTTCGCTTACTGGGTAAAGCCTTAGGCGCTAGCGCTTTATTAGTAGACAAAGTCCCTACTGCCGACTTAGAAAGTTTAGCACCACTTAAAGCAGATGAAGTAGCGCTAGGTCTTACGTATCAACAAATAGATGACTTTTTAGAAGGGAAAGCTGTTACGGCAGAGGTCAGTGAAAAGTTAATAGCTATCTATAATAAAACCCAACATAAACGTCAGCCTATTCCAACTATTTACAACTAGACTTCGCCATTTAATTTCACAATTAATAAATGGTAGCTATACTTTTTGTTAACCTAAATATTTAAAGGTAATCAAAAATGCGCTACCAACATCTTGGCTTATCTCTATTAGAGCTGCTGGTTGCAGTGGCTATTTTTTGCATTTTAGTTTTTATTGGTATACCTGCTATGGCAGAGTTAACCGAGCGTCAGCAAGCTTCCGCTTACATGCGCCATTTTAGCCAGCATTTAGCCTATGCTAGGATTATGGCTGTCACCAGTAATTTGCCAGTACAACTATGCCCTGCAACCGGAACAACTTGTAGTGCCGACTGGCAACACTTGCCCATTAAAATAAGCATAATTCACCCTGACTTATCTAGTAAGCTGTTACGGCAAGTACCTGCTATAAATCAGTCGCATAAATTGGCCTATAACCGTGAGCAGGTTAGCTTTAGACGTGATGGTAGCTTAGATGGTTTTGAGAATGGTAGCTTTTATTATTGCCCTAGCACAAAGTATGACTGGCATTATAAAATGACTATAAATCAAGCCGGCCGTAATAAATTAGCTTTTATTAACAGCAGCTGCCCAGCTAGCTAGAGATAATATTACCAAATAAAATCAAATTTATTGCCAACAGCTTAATGCCACTCCATTATCACTATTACGCTGACCATAATGATTTAACTGATAACTTAAGCAGTCAATATCAGCTGTCTGTAATCCTATTGCCGTTGCCAACGCCACATACCCTTTTGCTGAATCTGTTAAAGTAAGGCTAATTAAGTAACGTCCTGATTCAGTGCTACTAGAGGCTGTAATCATTGCAACGCCACTTAGCTGAGTAGGATCAGCCTGATAAATACCATAGTCAGCAAAATACTGCTCTTGGACATTCGCTAGCGTTAATAGTGCTTGAATCGCTTCTGCTCGATAACTGCGCAGTACATATTGCTGATATGCTGGGTAGCTAATACTGGCTAAAATTACCATTATCACTACCGCAATCATCAACTCTATTAAGCTAAAGCCTCTAAACTTATACATACTACCAAGCACCAAATTCTGTCATATAGGTAGCAAGACGTAAAGTTCGTGGAAAACTACTGGTAGTGAGCTCTTCAGTACAATCAAAGCAATCCTCAGTAATAGCTAAAACTTCTGAAATAATTTCACTAGGCTCGGTGTCGTTTACTAGGCTAAGTGACAGTTGTTCGCCAGTTGTATTTAATTGTAATGTCACCTTGCCCATAGCAGTAAGCTGCCAACTTCGCTTTGCATACACTTTTCCGGCATGGTGTAAGTGGATAGCAAATAGTTTTGTCTCATCACTAGTATTTATTTCGCATGAACTTGGTTCGCTTACGTTACTTACTGCCACAAAATACACTACACCCGCATAAACTTGTGGCTTAGATCTTACTGAAGAGCCAAGCTGAATAAACCAACCTGGACTTTGCTGCAAATCTCGCCAGACTGAATCAGTTAACCCAATATCAACATCATCTAATCCTAATTCAGTTCTATCACTTAAATCATGTAAAGTTACCAGCCAATCTTGTTCAGGTTGATGGTTAAATAAAATTAAGCTATCACCCGTGTCAGCATAACTAGCTATTAAAACTAAACTCACCTTAACTCGCTGAATATTACCAATACTGGCATAGTCCACATTATATGCAGCTTGCACTAACTGTAATGGCTGAGTAAATTTAGCACCCTCTGCACTAAAATCAGCAATCAAAACTGGACTAGAAAACCCACTAGCAGATAAAGCAATAAACCAAACTCGGCCATTAATATCAACAACATATACTGCATCTGCTATGCCATCTAAGTTCTGATCCAATATTGCAGGTTCGGCCATAATCAGATCAGCATGAACACCAGCGTTTGCCCAGTCACTAAGGTGGCTAAACAAAGCTGCACTCTCAGCATCACGTAACTCTACCTTAGCTTGCGCCGTTTCTTCACCAAGCAATCTGTTATAACTTAACGCAAACTTTTGTGTTGCACTAGGTGCTGTACTCGCTACGGCCAACTGTAATAATAATGGCTGCTCGGTATTAAAATGGCATTCTGCCTTACTAAATACAGGTGAAATTAATAACAGGATCCCCCAAATAAGCTTATTCCAAGTCATCAGTTATTACCTCCTCTGCTAAAGCTTGCCGCAACAACAGGCTGGTATAGCCACTATAAAAATGTTGTGCAGAGCTATAAGTTTGGGTGGAGAGGAAAATAGCCTTACAGCGGAGCGCTGTATCTGACCAAGCAGCATATTTAGCAGGACAAGCCACCAAATCATCATCAGTTAAAGCTAACGCTGTGTCTAAAGCAACATTATGCTCAGTTAGTGCTTGTTGCGAAACTTGCAACTGTTGCTGGCCAGCAGTTGCAGACTTTTGACTTAACTGGCTTACATACAAACTTGCTGTCATAACAAGCGTCATGCTTAACAATACAATTAGAGCTATCACTAATACCATACCGCGTGAAGTACCCATATCTCCTCCTATAATTGTGTATTATGAAAGAAAACTGTACTACTAATTAATAAGCGACGGTAATGATCGCCGTTCGCGTTAAATTGATGGCTACCCATTTTATAAATATTATTATTGATATAGTGCTTATCTTGAGTAAGGGCACGTAACAAGATATAAAATTTAATACTAACAATACGGCTACTGTGTTGCTGCCACTGATTAGCAGTCATATGCGCTGTTGCTTGTTGATAGTCAAGACTACCATCTGCATCTGTATCTATACCGAATTCAAAATGTAGCCTCTCTACACCATCGATAATAGAATCTGTTGCCATACTGGCATGTCCACTAGCATTGCGTATTAACCGTTTACGCATTAATACCGGTACAAATTCAATTTCTCGCCATTGATTTTGCACATAAAATACAAGATGTTGATAAGGATAATAATCCATAGCCGACTGCAAGCCGTCACTCGCTGCGCTGATAAAGCGGCTATGCTGCCAATTAGTTTCTAGATAAAATCGATTTGCCTTAAGCATATCTAATGATTGTACTTGGCCAATTAAACGTTTTACTTGTAATAACTCACTGTCTTTTAATGCTGATGAGATACAGTTTAACTGGCCACCAGAAGAGACTAACTTGGCATAGAGCGTAACAAAGGGCAGCTCAGCACTTGGGAAACTACCACTGTCTAGCGCATCATTGGCACAATCTGGGCTTGGTGCATCTGGCTTGGTTGTTTCAGCTGCCAATATCACATTCGCCTTACCCCCCCAAAAACCAATATTTTGCAACTCATTCTGCATTAAGCTAAGCATAAACTGGCCCGTTTGTTGTAGCTCGGCGAGCTGCTGAGCTTGCTTGGCTGAACGGCTTAAACTACTAAAAGCAGTTAGAGCTATTGCCAATAACAATAGCCCTAACAGCATAGCAATTAATAACTCTGTGATTGAGTAGCCATATCGAATACGCATCAGCTATCACCCAATCTAAAACCACTACGGCCTTGGGTTATTTCACAATCCAACGAGCTAGGAATGGAGTGCGCTATACGTTGCTGCCAGCTTACCAAAACAGCAACACCGCTAGGAGTTGAAGCTAAACAAAATTCAGGATCAATTAAAGGCTCAGCAATGTCAGCCCATTGTTGATACCATCTGTAGCGCTGATGCTCAGCGAGTTGAGTTTTATTGCAGCTAAAGTCTGCAGAGCAATTTACCGGCTCAGTTAACTCTGCCGCCATAGTTAGGCGGCCCGCCACTAGAGGAAGGAGTTGCTGATTGCTATAAATGGTATTAATTAATTCGTTAGTTAATGCCACAGCTTGCGTTCGCTGAGTAGCATCAATAATATTGCGTAGAGCTAGTGTCTGCCCAGCCAAAACACCAAGCAGACCTACTTTAATAATCAGCAGTGAAACTAATACTTCAACCAGACTAAAACCATGTTGTAACCGCATTTCCCTATGCCCAAGCTAACCAAAGTTAACTTTAAAGTTACAACATTATTTCAAAAGATCAAATTATTCGATCAAATAATCACCAGCAATTTCTAACAGCTGTAACATCACTACCGCCATTTACAAGTTTAGTACCCGCTTGATTAATACCAAGTGTCAAACAGCTAGTGTCTTTAGTCTGCGCCCCTGTTGCTGTTGCTGTGATAGTATAAGTGCGCTGAGCTTGCACACTATTATAATTATACCTACCCGAGGCTTCAGTCATACATTGCAGTGCAGGCAAAGCAAAAGTTGCAGAGTTATAGCGCATATTTTCGGTATAATGACGCTCCATAAATTGCGATAACTCTAGCAGGCAGCCAGTAGCAGCTGCCCTATGACTACGCAAGACATGATTTTGATATGAAGGATAAGCTACCGCCACTAAGATACCGACAATAACCACCACTATCATAATTTCAATTAATGTCATCCCTTTTTGAACTCTTAGGTAATTATTCATTAGTTAATAATCTCCCGCCAAGACAATCTACCACGCCGGATTTCTAGGTTTACTCGGCTTGCATCTAACGCTACCTTTGATGTACCTACTATCATTTCATCACCTACAAATACTGGTTCGCCTGGCATACCTTCAAATTTAACACCACTGGCAGCTGCACCATCAGGCAAGCCATCAGAATCTTTAAATTCATTGTCTCTAGATAAATCGAAGAAGTGATAATTTAATCGAGAACCTTTAAAAGGATCGACCGCCATTACCCAGCCATCCCCCTCCGGATTACACAAATCGATATCTGGAATAATACTATTCATTACTAAATTACCACCTACAAACCTTGGTTTTGAAGTAATACGCTCACGAGTATCCACTAAGTCCATCACCCAGCCCCGCTTACCAATCATGTCGTTAGTGTCAACAGTCGGTAACCGCCTAGCTTGACGTACCTCACCTGTATCTGGGTTAGTATAATCAATATTAACCATAGTACGGTCCACTAACTGACTTCTTGTTAAGATTGCTGAACCATCTTTAATACCGTACCAGCTTTGAATATCTGTATTGGCATTATCTCCTGATTCAATAAACTTACCAGTACCAAAAAACACCCATAATTCAGCAGTATCGGGATGGCTTTGCAATGTAACACCGCCAGTAATAGGCTGAGGATTACCGGCGCTATCTTTGGCTACAAATAATGGTGTGCCACCATAGCCAACATGCCAAGTAGATGAACTAAGATCAAACTTCCAGACATTACCTTGAATATCACCAGCAAAAATCCAGTCTGTATTACCATTTTTATTATGGTCCCAGCCTTCTAACTGTGCCATACCAATAGATTCAGTCCCAGAGGTTTCAAGTTTAATAACAGGTGCTGTTGCAGCATTTTCAATATCAATAACTAAAATACCTGATTTATTAGCAGTATTATTATGACCGTAGCCTGCTATCACAGACCATTTACCATTATTTAAACGAGTAATAATAGGTTTAGAAGTCATAATGCCTAGCTCAGGAATATCAAGATCCCACAACAAACTAATATCACTAGGATCTGTTACATCAAGGGCAAAAATGCTACTACCACCACGACCAAGAGTGCTAACCAATACAGAACGCCACTCACCATCAATATATACATCTGCTAAGGTTGGCACACCATCAACATAAAATCGATGAGAATAGGTTTTTTTAGCATAAGACGATAATTGAGCAGATGCAGTTAACATTCGCTGCGGTACATAAGCAAATATTTCTTGCCCTTTTGTTGCGCTTACTGGGTCTGCATCAAAACCATGAAACATGCCATCATTTGCCCCCACATAAACTGCAGGTAACCGATTCTTCTTAGCTTCTACAAAAGCATTATAGCTATTTGCACCTGGCCAATTATAACGCTGATAGCCACGATTTTGTGGTGCTCCTACATAAACTGGTGATGAGTGTGCAATATCACCTAGTAGTGAGCTTCTCTTTCTTAATGCTCCCGTAGGATTTTCTTTACTCTTATCACCACGCAAATAGTTAACTATATCTTCAGATTCCAACACAGTACGCTCTGAACTAGTTAAATTTGCCCAGTTAAATTCAAAGCTTATCGTGGCACCTGAAGTATCAGTACGACTTGAATAAATAGGTCGACTCGCCCAAGGTTTAAAGTTAGATACCCACTGCTGCGATAAATCTGCAACATCATTACTGACTAACTTACCGCTCCAGTCCTCAGTATTAAAAGAAGCCTGAAAGATACTATTTTCTTCTCGTAAAGTTGTTGTTGTTGTCGCTAAATTAGTTGCTGAAGCTACACCCCCTAAAATACTATCTAAAGCGTCAGCTAATAATTTACTAAAAGTAACTGGGTCTTTGGCACTAAAAAAGTCACCATCACTATTAACACTGGCATGCAATAGATCATCTGTTTTCTTCAAGCTAACATCTGGGCTTTGCGTAGGATTTGGCCACCTAGAGTCATTTCTAGGCCAAGTTTTGGCATCTTCAACATTTTCTATAGTACCATCAACACCTAAACCAACACCAAATGTAACCATATGCTGCCAGTCTGGTGACTCAGGGGTTGGTTTAGGCACATCATTAGTCAACCCTGGCATTAAGTCAGTTTTGTAATAATAATATCCGACATCTGCAAGCGTATTATTAACATTGTCACCATCTTGGTCACCTACACTTGGCGAGTCACCATTCCAAGCTCCATCTGTCATTAAAATACTAAAGTTTTGACGGCAACTTACAATAGGGTTACTGCTACTTTTAGCTATAGCTGGGTTAACTAAATAAGGGCTTTCAGTTTTAAAGTACTCACCTGCAGCTTTTAAGGTTAAACGTAAGGGGGTTCCTCCGGAAGCGCCTTTTCCGTATAACCAGCTATAAAAACCAGTTTTACCTGAACCGGAAAACTCACGCACACCACGCTCTATTTTTGGAGAGGTATTAAGTGCTCCATAACCAACACGCACATTTTCTGGTAAGTTAATAAAAGCAATACCTATACCTGATCTTGCTAATAACAAACGACTGCGATAATAAGAGTACCAAATGGCAAAGTTTTTCTTATCAGCGGCAGATGCACTGTTCATAGAAACATAAGTATAACACTTATTTTGATATCGATTATCGCTACAAGACGCAGCATTAGCTGCACTTGGTGCATATTTATAATAAAAACCACCCTTATCAAAGGTCAAGCTGCCTTGAGAAGTAATCGATGAATGATCACTATTTAATTGATGGTAACTTATTTCAAAGTTATTATTTAAGTTTCTTGCGCCAGTTTTAGCAAAACCATCCCGCCAAGCGGTATTATAAGTGGGCTCACTTAAAGGATCTGAAGCAGAAGGCGGTACTTCATAAGTGACATCATTATCATAATAAGAGGAGTTAACATGCGACGAATAATACCACTTATAAGTTACATTCTCCCCTGAGCGTACCCATGCACAACTCCACCAACTACTACAGATCTCTACTTGTGGTGCGCCCTGATAGCCATTTATTGAATCTGGTATAAACTCGAAATTCATCGATCCCGAATCATCAATTAAAAACATTATATTAGCAGGCACTTCACTAGCGGTTTGCAGTGGTACATTGGGAATTGCCAAAGTACTAGCCGATACTGAAATCGCTACTCCTGCATTTAAACTAATCACAAACATTAATGATTTTTTAATAAAAGCTCGCATAGTCTATTCCTTCATAGTCTTACAAACGCCAAATAGTTTGCATCTGGACGCCGGGCTCACCCGCCGCAGAGATGTTTCGGGCAGTAATCCTAAAGGTTGGTGACAAACAATCTGGCTCTATTGTTGTCGCACTGGCACAGTCGGGATTAATGGGTGAAGGCCATTCGCCTAAATATTCGAT
Organism: Rheinheimera sp. MMS21-TC3; assembly: GCF_032229285.1. NCBI lineage: Bacteria > Pseudomonadati > Pseudomonadota > Gammaproteobacteria > Chromatiales > Chromatiaceae > Rheinheimera > Rheinheimera sp. MMS21-TC3. The sequence goes on along the minus strand of NZ_CP135084.1, from coordinate 635,046 downwards.
AAAATATTGTGCTGCATTGGCCATATCGGTATTAATTACTGGCGCAGCACGCCACTGGGTTGCTGCAGAAGTCCAACGGTCTGCAGCGCCAGGCATCGGCAGGTTATAAAACCAATCATTGCCTGCTATGCTGTCCCTCGGATCAGGTAACTGTGCTGCAATCCAATTCTCAGCCGAACGTAAAGCTGCTTCGACTTGTTGCACAGCCAGTTGTCTTTCGTATAAGTTTGCGGTCATCCGCTCCTGCAGCACTGAGCGCTGCATACTAGCAACAGAAACTAAGGTTATTACTAACAACAATAATAACCCTACTACCAAAACCGCTCCGGTTTGACGTTGATAATTTCTCATAGCCTTACCTTAATCTGTTTCGCACAGAAGCGAAAAATTCAATTGTACGCATTTCTAAAGGCAGATTAGCATTAGCATAAGCATTAGCATCCATCACTAAGGTTACCTGCACTCCCGTCACATTCCCCATTTGCACTGCTGCAGAAAAGTTAGCTGGACCAAAGGGTAAGTCACCATCTTGATAGGCAAAACGTATACTAGAAACACCAAACAACACTTCTTCGGTTACTACATTACCCGCTATAATAGCCTGCCTATAAAGTGAGCTTATTGTAGGGTCATCAGTACTTTCGGCTACTAACCACAGCACAGATTCAAATCTCATTAACATGGAATCACTGGGAAAAATTCTCGGCCGCGGATCAGCACAAACAAGTGGCGATTGATAACCTAAGTCTGCAGAACAACTAAGCGCTGGTCCCATAGCATGACTTACCGTAGTTGCAGTTACAGTTGACACTTGAAATATACTGGTTTGTATATCATCACATATCATGGCGATATCATTAGCGTTAAGGGTCGAACTGGCATTAGTATTGATTACTGGTGGCACATGGGTACTGACTGAAACTGACTCTCCCGCACCATACATTAAACGTAAAGACTCGCTTAATCCATTAGTCCCAGCAGCAAAACCTTCTAAGCCTCCTTGCCATTGCGACCAAGCAGGCGCACCGGTAATAATACTGACTACTCGGCTAGAATTATTACAACCAGAGAAGCCAGCACTTTTAATATCTTGCGACATTAACTGAAAAGCTAACCTAGCACTACTTTGCAATGACGCTAATTCGTTATTAACTCTATTAGTAGTTTGATTAGATAGAAAGATACCAAGCACGCCACCTAGCAATACTAAACCTAAAACCATCGCAATCATTAACTCAACTAAGGTAAAGCCCAGTCTCTTTTTATAAGATCTCATGGTCTCACCTCCATCACTACTACGGAATTAGAGTTTAGCCGTTGATCGGCCCAATCTATAGTGACGGTATAAACACCATCATTCCATTCCACAACAGCACACTCAGAGGTTGCTTGCTTGACATCTTCCTGCCAAGCGGTTGTAGCAGCTATACCAGCTGCGCCAGCACAAGTAGTCATTTCAAAGCCACCCGCTCGTGCTAAATCAGGGTTAGTGCGCATCACTTCAAATAATGTTTCAGTTAATATCACAGCCATTGCCCGCTCATGTGCAGTATTAGTACTTCGTAAACTTACCGATTGCAAACCTGCAATGCCTAGGATACCCACAGCTAAAACCAAAACAGCAATTAGCACTTCTAATAAACTCGTGCCTTGTTGCTTAGTAAATTTATTCGTAGTTTTCATATATTCAAAGTCCTATGGCGCTGTACAACTTGTATTTTGAGCACTAATCACAGCCAACTGACCTCCTGAGCGGATCCGTAAGTTTCTACTATTTGGATTGCTTGAGGTTGTTGGGTTGCACACCAGTAAGGTTGCTTGCAATGGTAAACGGTTAGTATTTCGTAATAAGCCTTGTGGCGTTATTCTGATTTGATCGCCTGCATCTGATAAGGTCGAGCTACTGCGAATAACTATTTGCGTTGAATCTAAAATGCCTGCTCTCATAACAGTGTCAGCCTGAATTCCTGATGGCGTGGCTGCTAAACCAACTATCCAACCTTGCCAGCTAGAAGCTGGTGCTGCACTGCAGCTGCTGCCATTACTAGAGTGACAAAAGGCCACATTAGCATTGTTTTTAATAGCTTCAGCTTTAGCATACTCAATAGCAGCTAATAAACTATTAGCTTGGCCATTTAACCTGTTTGAACTCACTAGACCACTAAAACTAGGAACGGCCACTGTTAACACTATCGCCAGTACCGCTACAGTCACCATCAATTCAATTAAAGTAAAGCCCTGCGTTATTTTATAATGTTTGATCTTAAGCACCTTGCTGGCCATCCATTTTGCAATAATAAGGTTTTGTTATCATTACAGTTAACCTATCACCATTCTAGAAGCAAGCTTCATACTGATGAACGGCCTAATTTGCAGACAAGTGGTAGATAAATGGTAAAACGGTCAGTTAAGAAGTAATTTGCAAAGCCTGTTTTACATGCGGTAAAGCGCGTCTAGATACATCTAGTGGCTCATCCACTCCTTGCAATTTAATATAAGTTCCGCTCTCGTTTTCAACATGCAAGCTGCAGAAGTAATCACTATTTATCAAAGTCTTACGATGTATCCTTAAAAACTTCTGTGGCAGCATTTGCTGTAATTGATTTAAACTGTGATCAATCAAAGCACTTGTATTCTCTGTCACAACACGCACATACTTATCTTCAGCTATACAATATAAAATATCATTAATAAATAACTGCTTAGTTACTCCAGCCATAGTATAGCTGAGCTTTTCAAGCGCTAAAGCTGCAGGCACTACTCTTGCTTGCGCCCGGTTTAGTGCTACTAACAAGCGTTCTGCTGAAACTGGTTTTAGAATATAATCTAGTGGGTTGGCATTATAAGCCTCAAGAGCATGTTCAGCATGAGCAGTAACAAAAATAACTGCCGGCGGCATACTTAGCTTATCTAATTCGCAAGCAAAACTTATACCGTCTATATCCGGCATTTCAATATCAAGTAAAACGATATCTGGCTTATATTGTTCCGCTAACTGCCAAGCTTGCTTAGCATTCTCAGCTTCTGCAATACAAGTAAAGCCCTCTTGTTGTGGCAATAAGCGCTTTATTCTTGCCCGCGCTAAAGGCTCATCATCTACTATTAGTATTCGCTTCAGCTTTTGAGTATTCACTTCTTTTTACTCCACTCCTACGCAATAATAGTTACTTTCAGTCAATCTTTTTAACTACTGTTTTGGCAAAACAAGCTTCACCCTAAACAAATTATCGGTAACACTATAAGTTAAACTAGCACCTTTCCCATAATGCAACTCTAATCGCTGTCTAATATTGTCAATTGCTATCCCATTTTTAGGTCGGTTACTACTTAACTGATAAAAAGGATTGGTAATTACAAAGCTTACTGCAGAGCGTGATTCTAATAATTGAATGCGCAATATAGCCCTATCGTGGCTGCTTTCAATGCCATGTCGTACTGCATTTTCTAGCAGTGGTTGAATAGTTAATACAGGAATGTGAATATTAGGTAAAGAATCAGGTAGCTGCCATTCCACTTGCATTCTACTGCCTAATCGCCACTGTTCTAGTGATAAGTATTGCTTAGCAAGTTGTACCTCTTGCTCTAAAACTATTACTTCACCAACATGTAATGCCGCTCGAAATAATGCCGCTAAATCTAACAAAGCTTTTTCTGCGGAATCAGCATCTATTTGGGTAAGTTCTGCAACAGTATTTAAGCTATTAAACAAAAAATGCGGTTGGATACGTGCCTGCAAAGCGCTAAGTTCTGCTCGATTTTGCGCTGCAAGTTGGTTGCTATGTTCAGCATGCATAATAAAAAATTGCATAGCAATCATGCTAATAATAAAAGCAATCATACTATTTGCCATTAAAAACGCGCCTAAGCTTTGATTTAATGGCCAACTTTGAGCCTGCAACCAGTGATAGGCTAAACTACTAATAGCCACCGTTATAGTTATAAATATAATAGTGCAACAAGCCAAAATGGTCATAGAGGGAAGCTTATTTAACTGCGGTCTTAGCCAACAGAAGCAACTAGTAGTTAGTAGCACTACCCAATGCACAAATAAACTAATTAGACCTAGTCGGTACCAAGGATCAGTAACAACACCGGGAGCAAATGCTAATACTACGGCAACCGCCTGCGACAGCACTATGGCTCGCAATAAAAATCGGCCTCGGCATAAATAAGGTAACTTGAGCGCTGGTAATGCACTTGGCATAGCTAAGCCTCCTATTATTTGCCAATCTGATTATTGATCTAATTAGTCATCTTTATAGTTATAACTTAACTATGCAACCGAAACATTTAATATTTTCAGTTAATTACAAATTAGTAGCGTAACTCTGCAGGAATAGCAAACACCACATTTTCTTCACGGCCTGGGTTTTCAGTAACCGTTACTCCACCCCATTGCTGTAATTGCTTAACAACTTGCTGCACTAAGACCTCAGGAGCAGAAGCGCCCGCAGTCACCCCAACGGCTTTTACATTGTCTAACCAGCTTTGCTGAATATCTTCTGCAGTATCAATTAAGTAAGCTACACAGCCCATTTTATCAGCAAGCTCACGCAACCGGTTAGAGTTACTACTATTTTTGGCACCAACAACCAATAATAGATCAGCTTTATTGGCTAAGTCGCGCACTGCATCTTGCCTATTTTGCGTGGCATAGCAAATATCATCTTTACGTGGCCCTTCAATTTCAGGAAAGCGCTTACGTAACGCATCAATTACATCAGCTGTATCATCAACAGATAAAGTAGTTTGACTGCTATAGCATAAGGCAGCGGCATTTTTAACCATCAATTTAGCCACATCTTCTACAGACTCAACTAAATAAATACCACCTTCCGGGTTACTATATTGGCCCATAGTGCCTTCTACTTCAGGGTGCCCAGCATGACCAATTAAAATACACTCTACGCCTTTGCGACTAGCTCGGGTCACTTCCATATGCACTTTTGTTACTAAGGGGCAGGTAGCATCAAAAACTTTTAAGCCACGTTGCTTTGCATCTGCTCGTACCGCTTGTGAAACACCATGAGCACTAAAAATAACGATATTATCGTCTGGTACTTCATCCAACTCATCAACAAACACAGCGCCGCGACGGCGTAAGCCATCCACCACAAATTTATTATGTACCACTTCATGGCGGACATAAATTGGCGGTTCAAATAGCTCTAAAGCACGTTCAACTATACTTATCGCTCGGTCAACACCAGCACAAAAGCCACGCGGGTTTGCTAATAAAATATCCATAGATTTAAAGTACCTGCACTATTTCTACGCTAAAAGTTAAAGTTTGTCCGGCTAAAGGATGATTAAAATCAACCGTTACTGACTCGCCGGCGACTTCACGAATTAGCCCTGGTAATTCAGAGCCATCTGGCATAGCAAAACCTATAATAGCCCCAACTTTAGCTTCTGTCTCAGCTGAGAAACGGGCGCGATCAACATAATAAATATTATCCGGATTAGGCATACCGTACGCATCTTCTGGTGCTAGGGTAAAGGTTTTCTTATCACCCGCTTTTAAGCCTGTTAATTCAGCCTCAAAAGCCGCTGAAATACTGGCATTACCCATTTGCAACTTAGCAGGCTTATTATGCACCCGCGTACTATCTGCAGCGCTGCCATCAGCTAGCTTAATATCAAAATGAAACAGAATAGTACTATTCGCACCTATTGCCGCTTCACTAACATTAGTTGAATTAGCAGTATTTGAATTAGTAATAGGAGTTGCATCAGTCATGTTTTGCCTCTGCTTTATTAGTAAAACTATCCCAGATTAATAACACTGCACCAATACAAATTGCAGAGTCTGCGACATTGAAAGCTGGATAATGCCAGTCTTGATAAAACACATGTAAAAAGTCAATAACATAGCCATAGATGCTGCGATCAACTAAGTTACCTATAGCACCGGCTAACACTAAGCTTAATGCTAAGCTTAATTTAACTTGCTGCCGCGGTAACTTAGCTAGCCAAACCGCAATAACTATGCTGACTCCAACCGCAATTAAAGTAAAAAACCAGCGTTGCCAGCCGCCGGCATCACTTAAAAAAGAGAATGCGGCGCCATAATTACGGACATAAGTAATATTAAAAAATGGCACTACCGAAATAGAATCAAATAACTGCATATTGTGGATAACCACTTGCTTTGTTACTTGATCGGCGATTAATAGCAACAATATAAGCCACCAAAATCGCCAACCTGTTTGGCTAAAAAGCGTCATTAAGCAAACTCTCGCTGTTCACCATCGCCTTCAACGTTGCTAACACAGCGCAAGCATAAAGCTTCATGTGCTGGGTTTGCGCCAACATCATGGCGGTGATGCCAACAACGCTCACATTTAGCCGCAGTAGACGCCGTAACTAAAACACTTAAGCCGGCAATTTCAGTTGCAACCGCATCCGCAGGTGCTGCATCAGTACTGACTGTCGCTGTTGACGTTATTAACACAAAGCGTAGCTCATTAGCTAATAACGCTAAATCAGCAGCTAACTGTTCATTAGCGTATAAGGTAACTTCAGCTTGTAGCGAAGCGCCAATTCGTTCTTCACGACGCGCAGCTTCAAGCACTTTATTTACCGCATCACGTACTTGCAATAACTGCTGCCAGTAGCTGTCAGAAAACTTTCCGCCACTAATGCCAGCTAAGCCTTGATACCAAACATCAGTAAACACAAACTCATCATGTTCACCTGGCAGCTCTTGCCAAATTTCTTGCGCTGTAAAGCTCATAATAGGCGCCATCCAACGCACCATAGCCTGAGCAATATGGTATAGCGCAGTTTGACATGAGCGACGAGCAAGACCATTCGTATGAGCGGTATATTGTCTATCTTTAATAACATCTAAATAGAAACTACCTAGCTCTACGGTACAGAAATTCATGATTTTTGCACTCACTTGGTGGAACTGATAGTTATCATAGTCATCAACAATTTCTTGCTGCAACTGGGCAGCGCGGTTAACTACCCACAGATCTAATTGCACCATGTCATCAAAAGCGACCATATCGGTAGCCGGATTAAAACCAGATAAATTAGCTAATAAAAAGCGAGCCGTATTACGAATACGACGATATTTATCTGCAGCACGGTTCAGTATTTCATCAGAAACTGTCATTTCAGAGGTGTAATCCGCCGTGGCTACCCATAAGCGTAAAATATCAGCACCGAGTTTTTTCATCACATCTTGTGGTGAAACCACATTGCCTAATGACTTTGACATTTTGCGGCCGCTACCATCAACAGTAAAACCATGAGTTAATACTTGTTTATAAGGTGCATGTTGATTAATGCTAACGCCTGTCATTAGCGATGACATAAACCAGCCACGATGTTGATCCGAGCCTTCTAAATATAAATCAGCTTGGCTAGCCCCATTATATTCAGCTCGCGCGCCAACCACACAGGCATGAGTTACACCTGAGTCAAACCAAACATCTAAGGTATCTTTTACTTTTACAAACTGCTTAGCATCATCGCCAATTAAGGTTTCAGCCTCTAAATCAAACCAAGCTTGAATACCCTCTTTTTCTACTAACTGCGCAACTTGCTCCATCAGATCTGCGGTATTAGGGTGTAAAGCACCGGTGTCTTTATCAATAAATAAAGCAATAGGCACACCCCAAGTACGTTGTCGGGAAATACACCAATCTGGACGGCCGGCAACCATTTTTTCAATCCGTTGTTGGCCCCACTCTGGGATCCAGCGCGTTTGCTCAATTTGCTCTAATGAAGCCTGACGTAAACCTTGCTGCTCCATACTAATAAACCACTGTGGCGTCGCCCGGAAGATAATAGGCGTTTTATGGCGCCAGCAATGAGGATAGCTATGGGTATAGGCTTTATGTAAAAACAAAGCGCCCGCTTCACGTAAGGCTTCAACCACGCTGTCATTGGCTTTAAATACATGTTGGCCTGCAAATAAGGGTGTATCAGGTAAATACACACCATTAGCCCCCACAGGATTCGCTATTTCTAAATTATATTGCTTACCCACCACAAAGTCTTCTTGACCATGTCCTGGTGCGGTATGAACACAACCGGTACCAGAGTCGGTAGTGACGTGCTCACCTAACACTACAGGTACTGTCATATCATAAAGTGGATGCTGTAAAGACATCAGCTCTAAGCTTTCGCCTTTAGCGAAACCTAAAGCATGATAATGTTCAATACCCGCGCGGGCCATCACGTCGGTTACTAAGTCTGTGGCCATAATCAGTCGCTCAGGGCCATTAGGGCCTTGTTCAACTTGAACTAAGCTATAATCTAACTGAGCATTAACCGCAACAGCACGGTTAGCTGGAATGGTCCAAGGTGTGGTGGTCCAAATAATGACTGATACTTTCCCTTGCCCTTTGTGGCCTTCTGGATGATCAAAACGATCAACATCAGTTTCATCTGTTAAGGCAAAGCGCACATCGATAGCCGGTGAAACTTTATCTTGATATTCAACTTCAGCTTCCGCTAAAGCAGAACCACAATCAGTACACCAATGCACCGGCTTAAAGCCTTGTTGTAAATGGCCGTTATCGACTATTTTCGCTAATGAACGGATAATATTAGCTTCAAAGTCAAAGTCCATCGTCCGATAAGGCTTTTCCCAATCAGCTAATACGCCTAAGCGAATAAAGTCATTGCGCTGGGCATCAATTTGCGTTGCTGCATAGTCGCGACATTTTTGTCTAAATTCAGCAGCGCTAAGCTTAGTACCTGGCTTACCGTACTTTTTCTCGACCACTAGCTCTATGGGTAAGCCATGACAATCCCACCCCGGTATATAAGGCGCATCAAAATCAGATAAGGTTTTTGCTTTAACAATAATATCTTTAAGAATTTTATTTACGGCATGACCAATATGAATATTACCATTTGCATAAGGAGGGCCATCATGCAAAATAAAACTTTTCTTGCCTTTTTTCGCGGCACGAATTTTGCCGTATAAGTCTGCTTGGGTCCATTTATCTAACATTTGCGGTTCACGCTGAGCTAAATTAGCTCGCATGGCAAAGCCAGTTTGTGGCAAATTCAGGGTATGCTTGTAATCACTCATCCGTTTTGTTCCGTTATGTCAGTGTTAGCGTCTGATGAAGTTAAATCAGCCTCGCTATTAAAAAACTGTTTTGCCGCAACTACATCTGCTGCAATCTGTTGTTGTAATGCAGATAAGTCTGCAAAACGTTGTTCATCTCTAATCTTGGCTATAAGTTGCACTTCAATTTGGCTGCCATATAAGTCAGCTTTAAAATCAAATAAATGCGCTTCTAACTGTTGCCGCTTACCTTGCACTGTTGGCCTGTTACCAATATTGGCAACACCAGTAAAATCACCATAAATAGTTTTAGCTTTTATCGCATAGACACCAGCAACCGGTAATTTACGGCGATATAAAAATACATTAGCGGTAGGAAAACCAAGATCACGCCCTAGTTTTCTGCCATGCCGCACTCGGCCAGTTAATGAATACGGCCGCCCTAACATAGCTTTCGCTAAGCCTAACTTATCTTGCTGTAAAGCTTCTCGTATAAGGGTACTACTAATACGCTGTTCACCAAGCACTAAACTAGAAGTATTAGTTAAACCAAACTGGTATTGCTTTGCAGCTTGCTTAAGCATACTAAAATTACCACGCCGATTCTTGCCAAAACAAAAATCATCGCCAACAATTAAATGTGCCACGCCTAACTGCTGCAGCAATAACTCTTGAATAAATAGTTCAGGTTGCTGGCCAGCAAAAGCTAGATTAAAATTGACACAAATAAGTCGATCAATACCTAAAGCTGCCAAAGCGGTATATTTTTCACGAAACCGTGACAACCGTGCTGGAGCAGTCTCGGCAGCAAATAACTCTAATGGTTGCGGCTCAAATAGCATGACGCATGCAGGTAACTGTTGTTGCCTAGCTACCGAAATAAGCTTAGTTAACACTGCCTGATGACCTAAATGCACGCCATCAAAATTACCTATTGTCAAAACACAGCCATGGTGCTCAGCTTTAATATTGTGTAACCCGCGAATTAACTCCATGCCTGCTGATTCTACCTGCTGTTTATAAACCGCGCATTATAACCGCTAATTCATTTGCTTTCAGCAATAGAATTAACCTTGAATTGACTCAATCTGATGCCAAGCACTAATAACAGTAGAAAATAGATGAAAATAGCCGCCATACACAACCCTATAAGATGCATTGCTTGCTGGCTAAAGCTAAATAGCAACCAGTTTGAGAAGCTTGGCATCTGCCAATACAAAAGTGCAGCCATAATAACCGCAGCTAACACTAACTTAGCTAAATATAACCATGTTGCTTTAGTTATTTGATATACCCCTGCCAATTTTAAACCACGATAAAGTAAAAAAGCATTTAAACTGGCCGACATAGAAGTGGCTAAAGCTAAACCGACATAACTTAAAAATGGTGCCAACATTAAATTAAACCCCATATTGGCCACCATCGCAATAATACCAATTCTGACAGGCGTTTTAATATCTTGCCTCGCATAAAAACCAGGCGCCAAAACTTTAATTAACATAAAACTAAATAGGCCCAAGCTATATGCCACTAAACTATGCGATACCATTAGCACATCGTTTTGACTAAATTCACCACGCATAAATAATAAACTAATGATTGGCTTACCTAAAACAATTAAGCCTGCCATTGCCGGTATACCAAACAAAGCAACAAAGCGAAGCGACCAGTCTAAAGTTTGGCTAAAACGTTGAGCATTCTCACCGGCATGATGGCGCGACAAATTAGGTAAAATAACAGTCGCTATAGCAATACCAAACAAACCTAATGGGAACTCAATTAATCGATCAGAATAATATAACCAGCTTACTGCCCCTGTTAATAAGAAGGAAGCTATTACCGTATCAAGTAGTAAATTAATCTGGCTAACAGAGACCCCAAATAGTGCTGGCAACATTAGTTTTCTAATTTTAACCACATTGGCATCATGCCAGCCCCATTTTGGCCAAACTAAAAATCCTGCTTTAGCTAAAAACGGCAATTGAAACAGCAACTGAATAGCACCGCCAATAAACACGCCCCAAGCTAGTGCCATTGCAGGAACTTCTAACCTAGGAGCCAGAAAAATAGCGCAAGCAATAATAGCAATATTCAAAAATACAGGCGTAAAGGCTGCTACAGCAAAGCGATTATAAGTATTTAAAATTGCACCAGATAATGCTACTAAGCTTACAAACCATAAATAAGGGAAGGTAATCTTTAACATAAGGCTAGCTAACTCAAATTTATGCTGCTCTGGTCCGCCATTTAACCATTCAACAAACCAGCCCATACCAAATAACATGGCAATAACAGGTGAAGCAACAACGCCAATTAACGTCACTACAGTAACAACAACACCTAAACTACCCGTCACTTTTGCAATCAATAATCGTACAGCATCATCACCATGTTTAGTTTTCACTTCCGCCAATACCGGCACAAAAGCTTGCGAAAAAGCCCCTTCGGCAAATAAGCGCCGCAAAAAATTAGGAATACGATTAGCAAAAAAGAACACATCAGCCGCAGCGCCAGCACCAATAAAGTTAGCCACAACCACATCTCGAATTAAGCCTAACACCCTAGAAATCAAGGTCATAGCACTAACAATAAGGCCTGATTTTAATAACTTATCTGACACACAATTACTCCACATAATATAGCAGTGCTATTCTGCCTGTTTATAGAATACAATTACCAGTAGCTAGTTAGATTAAAATCTAGGTATTTATAGTAAAAGCATTTGACAATGGGCCATTAAATAGGCATATTATGCGGCCTTTAAAGGGTCCAGTTTTTAAGTTTTAGGAGTGTTACCTTGGCTAACATTAAGTCTGCTAAGAAGCGCGCAATTCAATCAGAGAAACGTCGTCAGCAAAACGCTAGTCAACGCTCTATGATGCGTACTTTCATCAAGAAAACCTACGCAGCGGTAATTACTGCTGACGTAACTGCTTCAAATGAAGCATTAAAGAAAGTGGTGCCTGTTTTGGATCGCATGGCCGCTAAAGGTCTGATCCACAAAAACAAAGCAGCACGTCATAAAGCTCGTTTAAATGCACATGTAAAAGCATTAAGCGCTGCTTAAGACAAAGTAATAAAAAATACCGGCATTAGCCGGTTTTTTTGTTTTTACGCCTTAATCAGAACAATATAACTGATATAGCAAGCCAATTAACGCCTCGGCTTCAGTACTATTAATACTATAATACACCGTTTGAGCTACTTTACGGGTTTTCACTAGCTTGTGCCGCCTTAATAACGCTAGATGCTGTGATAACGCAGACTGACTCAACTCTAGCTTTTCATTCATTTCCCCTACCGACAACTCTCCAGGCAGTAAATGGCATAGAATTAATAATCGCCGCTCATTTGAAACAGCTTTCAGTAATTTAACTGCTTTGGCTGAGTTGTCTAGCATATCAGTTAACTTCATCGTACCGACACTCCTTCATAAACCTCGCTTAACGCGAAGCATATTATTTGTAATATCATAAATTAAACATGTTAGAAAATAGAAGACTGATTTACTTAGCTTCAACTTAAATTAATAGTGGTTGTACAAGTTTAGTAATTCTTTGTACCGATATTGGCTTAACAATAAAAGCACTAGCGCCATGCTCTAAGGCTTGCTTTAAATTATCTACCGTAGAATAAGCTGAAACAATAAATACTTCTGTTTGCTGCCGACTTAACTTAAATTGCTTTAATAACAAGTGACCGTTTATATCAGGCAATTGCAGATCAAGAAAAACTAATTCTGGCTTGTGTCTATTAAATAGCAATGCAGCACTATTACCATCTTTAGCCTCTATAACATCATGGATGCCTAGTTGCAGTAATATCTGCCGTAAGTGCTGGCGGATATTTGTCATATCATCAATAATTAAAGCTCGTAATGGCCGCATACTTAGCTGTTGTTGCATCCTGCTACTCCATGTCATTCCAATTGACTAGATATAAATTACACTATTCTTACTGTAGAAGGCTACTAATAATGCTAAAGTCTACAGCACTATTAACCTAAGGATATAATTAAAACATGAAAATTTGGTTAACAATGCTGATTGCTGCAATTAGTATAAACTTGTCAGCTAATGAGTTAAAACTAGACAACTCTTTAGCATACAAGCTTACAGAATCATTAACTGTAGAGGTAGGCCCGCGCATTGCTGGCAGTGCCGCAGATGAAAGAGCCGTAGTTTGGGCAGAAAAGAACTTAACCGCTCTTGGCTACGATAAAGTATGGCGAGAAGCTTTTGATATGCCATATTGGCAACGTGGTGCAGCTTCATTAACGGTTAAAGCGCCTTTTCATCAATCTTTAGTAGTAACTGCCTTAGGTGGCTCTATTGCCACACCCGTAAATGGCATTGACAGTAATGTTGTAATGTTTGCGAGTTTAGAGCAATTAAAGCAAGCGACAGCAAAAAACGTCAAAGGTAAAATCGTTTTCATTAATACAAGCATGGAAAAAGACCAAGAGGGTAACTTTTATGGTGAAGTGGTTGGTGTTCGTTCGCAAGGCGCTATCGAAGCCGCAAAACTGGGAGCTCAGGCTGTTATTATCCGTTCAGTTGGCACTAGCTTAAATCGCTTTGCCCATACAGGCGTTATGCGTTATAGCGATAAAGTAACCCGTATACCTGCTGCAGCTATTTCGGTACCTGATGCTATTCAATTAGAAAAAATGTTGGCGCTAGAGCCGAACTTGTCCTTGCATTTAACTATGCAAAATAAATTACCCGGTACAGTAAAAAGCCATAATGTCATTGCTGAGATTACAGGTAGCACTCGGCCCGATGAAATTGTGCTTATAAGCGCTCATTTAGACTCTTGGGATCAAGGAACTGGTGCTTTGGATGATGCTGCTGGTGTGGGCTTAGTGATGGCAGTCGGTGCTTTAATAAAACAACAAGGCCGACCTGAACGTACTATCCGAGTAGTTTTATTTGGTAATGAAGAAGGCGGTTTATTAGGTGCTAAAGCTTATGCTGCTAAACATGCTAATAACTTAGATAAACATGTTTTTGCTTCCGAGTCTGATTTTGGTGCCGATCGTATTTGGCGTTTAGACAGTGGCGTGGGCGAAAAGTCATTAGCCTTTATTGCTGATTTACATAAAAAGTTAGCTCACTTAGACATCAGCTTAGGTAACAATGATGCTTATGGTGGCCCAGATGTATCTGTACTTAAAGCCCTTGGTGTTCCTGTAGTTACTTTATTGCAAGACGGTACTGATTATTTTGATTACCATCACACCGCTAACGACACTTTTGATAAAGTAAATGCTGAAGCTTTAGCGCAAAACCTAGCTGCTTGGATAATCACGACTAAAGCCGTCGCCAACAGTGATATAGATTTACGACAGTAAGTTTATCTAATCAACGTAGCGCCTGGCGAGAAAGTTTAGCGCCAGGCCGCTGATGCTTACGATATAAAGTACGTAAAAAATACAACTGAATAAATACAATTAACAATATTGCAGCTGATGGATATAAGTAAGCATTGTCAGCAATAGTAAAAATGCTTATTGCAACAATTGCATAGACAAAAGGTAATAATTCATACAACCAAAAAGGCAAAGTGCCTAAGTTTTTATTTTTAACCCCATCTGAACGACGATTATAAGAGCGTAACACCCAAATTGTTGCTCCTCTAGCCATCAATAAGAATGCAGCACTTAACCCAAACCAAGAATCAGTGACAATAGATAACTGTAAAATGCTTGCTCCAGCAAGAAAATAAATATACGGCTTAACTTCGTATAACTTTAACGGAACCATAGCGTGCCTCCTGCACAACAACATGGCCTTTAAGTATAGCAGCTATTTAAACCGCTGCTTTATTGCTCAACAAACTAACTAGCCTTGCTTTTATACGAGAAAATCCAACTCAATAACACTAGCAGAACCCTAGTATCTTTGATTACTAAAACTAATGCGTATGCTGCAATATTACTCAGTTGAGCAAATTGGGTTTCAACAGCATAATGCCTCCAATTAAACCTCACCTTAAAATATTGGCAGTGCAGATATGGAAAATTTATTTTTTGATATTATTAGCTGGGTTGGCTTAGTTATCTGTATTGGAGCATTCTTTATTAAGGATGTATTCCGTTTACGCCTAGCAACACTTATTGGTTGTAGTATGTTATTTGTTTACTACAGTCACATTGACATTCTGCAAGGTGTAATTTCAAATTTATTAGTATTGTTAATCAATGCTTATTATATTATGCGATTTATAAAAGCTAAAAGAGCTGAAAAAGCACTGCAACAAACTACTCTAGTCAACCAAACTGTGACAGCACTACCTGAGTAACACTCTACCAATACTTTTTTCGCACTTACCTTAACGCTATAATCCCCCTAGTAGTTAAAATGGGGGCTTATATGGCTAACAATGATTCAGATTTGTTTTTGCAGGAAATGCTGGGGGTTACCCCACTAACCCAAGATGAGGTCTTGCAATCTAGTGGTGAATTTACTCCTACTCTAGCTCAACAAGCTAGACGAAAAGCTGCTGAGCAAGAAATGGAATATGATCCAAACTATCTTAGTATGGAGTATGTCGATTTAGTTAAGCCTGATGAGCCATTTACCTATAAAAAAGATGGCGTTCAAGATGGTGTTTATCGCAACCTAAGGCTAGGCAAATATCAAATTGATGCCACACTAAACTTACTAGGTAAGACCTTAGTAGAAGCCCGTAGCCAATTATTCAATTTTATTACTGATTGCCAACAAAGAGGTATTCGCACTTTGCTTATTCATCATGGTATGGGTAGAAAGAGCAAACCTCATCCAGCAATATTACGCAGTTACGTATTTAAATGGTTACCCGAGATGCCAATTGTTTTAGCCTGTAATACAGCACAACGTCATCATGGCGGCTATTCTGCTACTTATGTCTTATTACAAAAAAATCAGCAACAAAAGTTAGAGAACCGTGAACGACACAGTAAGCGTTAAAATAAAACAGCCCCCAATTGAATTGGGGGCTGTGTTGGTCAATCCGTTCGACCTCTAGATTCCTACAGCTTCAATATTCTACTTATTAAAATAACTTACAAGTAGAGTAAGGCTGCTTCGGCTCTGGTCAAAAATGCTGATAACGCCATTAAAACTACTACTATGGCGATTGCGGTAAAGCCAAAACCACGACTGGACGCTTTACTCATTACTAACCTCAGTCACGCTTTGTTATTTTTATTAACTAGCTTAAGTTTCCTTAAGCCGCTCAGTAGTTTAAAGAAGTTGTAACAACTAAACAATAACTGATTATTTAGCCAGCACTTTTGGCATGAAAGGCTAAAGAACTATAGACAAAATTTTCTGTTAAAAGCTGTTTATCATCGATAGTTGGCAGTTGCTCTAATGCTTCTTGGCTGTTTGTTATAACAAAGCCAACTTTTTGATAGTTATGTAAAGCAGCTGGGTGATCAGCACTACAGGTGTGTAACCATACTTTTGTTGCTTGCCAAGCATTGGCTAAATATACCGCTTGTTGAGCTAGCTTTTTACCTAGTCCTTGACCGACAAACTGTGGTAATAAACCAAAAAACATAATTTCTACACTATTGTCTTGATGTTTCACCAACTCAATATATCCAGCTGGCGTCCCCTTGTTCCACAACAGCCAAGTTCTTACTTGTTGTTGCTCTAAATACGTCCGCCATTGCTGATAACTCCAATTTAATCGGCTATACCAGCGCCAAGGGCCACCCACTGTTCTGAAAAAGAACTGATTTAATTCAGGACAGACGATTTCAGCCTCTACTAATTGCACTCCAGTTGGCCAAGTCACGGGGTTTAGAGCTGGACCTTGATAATCTAAATACCAGGTAGTTACTAAGGTTTCATTTGATTTATTCACTTTAGGGGTTGCCATTATTAGTAACCTTGAGTTCGATCAATAAGATTCAGCATGGCTAAACCTTGCTGTTGACGTTGATAATTTATAACAGTTTGCTCTATGGCTGACTCTATATTAGTCACTGCAGAAATATGTGGGGTAATAAAAATAGCTGGGTGTTGCCAAAATGGGTGGTCAGTAGGTAAAGGCTCTTGACGAAATACATCTAAGCAGGCTGCTTGTAACTTACCGCTATTAAGGGCCGCTATTAATGCTTGATCGTCAACGATAGCTCCTCTGGCTACATTAATAAAAATACTATCATTTTTGAATTTAGCAAAAGCCTGAGCATCTAGTAAATTTTCGGTTTGCGCAGTTAAAGGTAATAAACAAATAACAACATCCGCTTCTGCCACTGCCATAGCTAACTCCGCATCACCATGATAACAACTAATTTGGCTCAAATTTTTGGCTCGCCTAGACCAGCCACTAACTTTATAACCTAAGCTGACAAAGTGCTTAGCAGCAGCTGTACCTAACTCGCCTAAGCCGAGAATACAAATATTGGCTAACTTTCTTGGGCTTTTGGGCTTCCATACTTGCTGTTGTTGCTGTTGGCTAAACCTATCAAAACGCAACCTATAGTGACTAACGATTGCATCTAAGTAATTAACCATAGTTTGATTAAGCCTGTCATCAATAATTCTGGCAATGGGTACAGAAGGTACAGCTTTATCTAAAAAGATAGCGTCGACACCAGCGCCAAAACACTGAATAGCATTTAAATTAGGCAAGCTTGATAAGCTGCCAACAGGGGGCTTCCACACTAAGGCAAAGCTTACCTGCTCAACCTCAGTAACATTAGGCCAAATTTCAACTTTAGTTTGCGGTAAAGCCTGTTGTAAACGCTGCTGCAGGTCGGTTAAGTCCCGATCAGGTATGATTAATGCTATGCTCATAAAGTCACCACTAATTATTTTGCATGCAACTGATGAATGTAAAGTTTTCGTAAAGTTCAGTTTCAATTCAGCTGCTAAAGCCTATAAGTTATATTAATTGAACAAAATATCGCCAACAGTATTATATATATATACAGTGCCGCGATAGCAAAGAGGAAGCTGAAATGAAACGCTTACTGATGCAATTAAGTTATGCGATGACAGTTTGCTTAATGCTGCTCCTTAGCCCTGTCACTGCTATAGCAGCAGATAATACCATTTCTGAAGCAGAACTGGATCAAATGCTCGCCCCCATAGCACTCTACCCTGACACAGTATTAACCCATATTATAATTGCTGCGACTTATCCATTAGAAGTGGTACAAGCTGACCGCTGGGCCAAGCGCAATAGCAAGCTAAGCAGCCAAGCTGCAGTTAATGCTGTAGAAGATGAAAACTGGGACCCTAGCGTTAAAGCCTTAATAGCTTTTCCGCAAATTTTGGCTCGCTTAAGTGACGATTTAAGCTGGACTGAACAACTAGGAGAAGCCTTTTTACAAGATGAAACTACAGTACTCGCTCGCGTGCAGTTGTTACGGCAAAAAGCAGATAAACAAGGCTTTTTAAACGACACTAAACATCTAGTTGTTGAACGTGAGCGTGACGTTATTATTATAGAGCCTGCTCGCAAAGAAGTTATCTATGTGCCGGTTTATGACACTCGTGTTGTTTATGGTAACTGGTGGTGGCCGGCTTACCCACCGGTTTATTGGCATAATGCTGCAACCCGTTATAACAGAAGCTCCCTTAATTGGGGGGTCAGTGTTAATGTAAATCCTTGGTTCTACTTCGGTGTATTTGACTGGCATCAGCGCCATATAATAGTTAATCATAACTATTATTATGCACCGCCACGTTATTATCCAAGACGTAGGGTGCACTTTACCGCCAGTAACCGCTGGTATCATGATAGTTATCATCGTCGCGGTGTTCATTATCGTAACAACCGGTTAAATGAACGCTATAATGGTGGTTATGGTCCAAAACAGTCTACTCGTGAATACAAAGGCCAAGCTAATACCAATAATCGCCACGTTAATAGCCAAACACGGGAAACAAGACCAACTTATCAGCGTCGTTCAGCTGAGCAAGTTGCGATCCCACATCGCAATATTAATCAAGCTGTGCCTAATCGAAGTCATAGCCGGCAAGATACTGTTATTAATAATCGCCGCGATCGCGATAATACAACAACTACGCGCGAGATACGTACTGCCCCTCGCGATAATACCCTGCCGGTTGATAGAGTTAAGCCGATAGAACAAATTCATACCCGTCGCTTTCAGCAAACTGAAGATACGCGTATTAACGTGAGAAAACAGCCTATTAATACCTCACAGCTGCGTGAGCAACAAGCTAGCAGTCAGCCCCAGATTCGCCAATCAATACCGCAGCAAAGAGCTAACCCACCAACTCGCCCTGCACCGCAGATAAGAAATGCACCAGAACGACAAGTAACGCCATCTGTAGTACGCGAATCTCGGTCGCAAGCACAGAGACAAACCATCAC
Source organism: Rheinheimera sp. MMS21-TC3 (assembly GCF_032229285.1). Taxonomy (NCBI): domain Bacteria; kingdom Pseudomonadati; phylum Pseudomonadota; class Gammaproteobacteria; order Chromatiales; family Chromatiaceae; genus Rheinheimera; species Rheinheimera sp. MMS21-TC3. The sequence goes on along the minus strand of NZ_CP135084.1, from coordinate 615,668 downwards.
TACGCGGCGCCAAGAACATCGTAATATTGATTAAAACTAGGAACTGAAGCGCTATTAGCCAACAGCGAGTTAACGTATAAAACATTGTCGATAATTAAAAAGCCGACCCTTATTAATAAGGATCGGCTTTTTTACTCTTTTACTGTTCTAGCGGTAATTTAACCCAACCAGACTCGCGCATTACGGAACATCCGCATCCAAGGGCTATCTTCTTGCCAGCCATCAGGCTGCCAAGAGTTAGCTACCGCACGGAATACTCGCTCTGGGTGTGGCATCATAATAGTAGAACGACCATCGGCAGAAGTTAACGCCGTAATACCTGCAACTGAACCATTAGGGTTTAATGGATATTGCTCAGTAACTTGACCATAATGGTCAACAAAACGCATCGCCACAGTGCCACTTTGATCAGCTTTAGTAAACGCCGCTTTATCAGCAAATTCAGCATGACCTTCACCGTGTGATACGGCGATTGGCATCCGAGATCCTTGCATTCCAGCAAAGAACAATGATGGATTTTGTTGAATTTCAACTAAGCTTACTCGAGCCTCAAAGCGCTCTGATTTATTGCGCACAAAATGTGGCCATAAATCGGCGCCAGGGATCAGCTCTTTTAAGTTAGACATCATCTGGCAACCGTTACACACCCCTAGAGAGAAGGTGCTGTCACGCTCAAAGAAGTCGCTAAATTGCTTACGAGCTTGTGGATTAAATAAAATAGATTTAGCCCAACCTTCACCCGCGCCTAAAACGTCACCGTATGAGAAACCACCGCACGCTACTAAACCATTAAAATCTGTTAGTTGCACGCGACCAGCTAAGATATCACTCATATGAACGTCAATGGCACTAAACCCAGCCCGATTAAAGGCAGCGGCCATTTCAACGTGCGAGTTAACACCTTGCTCACGCAAGATAGCTATCTTAGGCGCTGCACCTTTTAAGATATAAGGTGCAGCAACATCTTCATTTAAGTCAAAGCTTAATTTTACATTTAAGCCGGGATCCGTTTTATCCGCTTTAGCAGCAAACTCTTGTTTTGCTGTTTCAGGGTTATCTCGCAATGCCTGCATTTGATAGCTAGTTTCAGCCCAAATACAGCGTAAACGAGTACGGCTTTCACTGTACACACTTTGCTGTTTGCGGCTAATATTTAATACGTCACTGTCATTAACTGTGCCTAAAACATGACTTAGCTCAGCTAAATTATGTTGCGCTAAAACTTGTTGTACATAGGCTAGCTCAGCGTCTGACACTTGAATAACTGCACCTAATTCTTCGCTAAACAATACCGCTAAATCATCTGCACCTAAGGCAGCAATATCAACATTAAAACCGGCTTTACCAGCAAAAGCCATTTCTGCCAAAGTTACAAACAAACCACCATCAGAGCGATCATGGTACGCCAATAGCTTTTGCTCTGTAGTTAGTTGCTGAATAGCTTGGTAGAAGTTAATTAACAACTCAGGGTTGTCTAAATCAACCGGCGTCTTGCCTAATTGCTTATATACTTGAGCTAAACACGAAGCGCCTAAACGATTTTGGCCAGCGCCTAAATCAATTAGCACTAAGTGAGTTTTACCCTTGTCAGTTCGCAACTGAGGTGTAACCGTTTTGCGCACATCTTCTACTCGAGCAAAGGCAGTAATGACCAATGATAAAGGTGATGTAACGGTTTTTTCTTCACCCTCTTGCTGCCACTGGGTTTTCATTGACATTGAGTCTTTACCAACCGGTATAGTCACTTCCAGTGCTGGACATAACTCTTCACCAATAGCTTTTACTGCCGCATATAAACCAGCATCTTCACCTGGGTGACCCGCTGCGGCCATCCAGTTTGCAGATAGTTTAATTCGCTTTAAGCCACCAATGTCTGTTGCAGCGATATTAGTAATCGCTTCAGCGACTGCTAAGCGAGCAGATGCCGCAAAGTCTAACAAGGCTACTGGCGTACGCTCACCCATTGCCATGGCTTCACCATGGTAAGTGTCGTAACTTGCTGCTGTTACACCACAGTTAGCTACCGGTACTTGCCAAGGGCCAACCATTTGATCCCGTGCCACTAAACCTGTAACCGAACGATCGCCAATAGTGATTAAAAATGACTTTTCAGCAATAGTTGGTAAGCGCAATAACCGCTCTGCTGCATCAGATACCGTTACATCAGTTAATGCTAATGGCTCACCTGCAGCTTGAGCACTGACTACATCACGATGCATTTTAGGAGGTTTGCCTAATAAAACATTTAATGGTAAATCAATAGGAGTATTACCAAAATGCTTATCGGTTAGGGTTAAATGCCGTTCTGAAGTGGCTTCACCGACCACAGCAAAAGGCGCCCGCTCACGTATACATATTTTTTCAAAAATCGCCATCTTGTCAGCAGGTATCGCCATAACATAGCGCTCTTGCGACTCATTACACCAAATTTGTAATGGCGACATGCCCGGTTCATCATTAGGTACCTTGCGCAACTCAAAGTTACCGCCAACGCCACCGTCATTAACTAACTCTGGGAAAGCATTAGATAAACCACCCGCGCCCACGTCATGTAAAAATACAATAGGGTTATCTTTGCCCATTTGCCAGCAACGGTCGATAACTTCTTGGCAGCGGCGTTCAATTTCTGGGTTTTCACGTTGCACTGAGGCAAAGTCTAAATCTTCAGCAGACTCTCCCGATGCCATAGATGATGCTGCACTACCACCCAAACCGATATTCATCGCTGGGCCGCCTAAAACCACTAATTTGCAGCCTGGTAATAAATCCCCTTTTTGCACATGCTCTTGGCGAATATTCCCTAAACCACCAGCAAGCATGATTGGTTTATGATAACCACGAACTTCAACACCATTATGGCTAAGCACTTGCTCTTCGTAAGTGCGGAAGTAACCTAAGATATTTGGCCGACCAAATTCATTATTAAAAGCAGCGCCACCTAGAGGCCCTTCTAACATAATATCTAAAGCTGAGACTATGCGATCTGGTTTACCAAAATCAGTTTCCCATGGCTGTTCAAAGCCAGGTATTCTTAAGTTTGATACTGAAAAGCCCACTAAACCCGCTTTAGGCTTAGAACCAATACCGGTAGCGCCCTCATCACGAATTTCACCGCCCGAACCTGTCGCAGCGCCAGGGTAAGGTGAGATAGCAGTAGGGTGGTTATGGGTTTCCACTTTCATTAATATATGGATAGGCTCATGATGATACTGATAATTATGAGTGTCAGGCTGGGCAAAAAAACGACCAGCAGTAGAGCCTTCCATTACCGCAGCATTATCGCTGTAAGCAGACAAAACATAATCAGGTGTTTGCTGATAAGTGTTTTTAATCATTTTAAACAGCGATTTAGGCTGTTCAACACCATCTATAGTCCAGTCAGCATTAAAAATTTTATGTCGGCAGTGCTCAGAGTTAGCCTGCGCAAACATATATAATTCAATATCATTAGGGTTACGGCCTAATTTAATGAAATTTTCATATAAATAATCAATTTCATCTTCTGCTAAGGCTAACCCCATAGCATTATTAGCCTCCACTAAAGCTTGGCGGCCATTTTTAAGGATATCAACTGAGGTTAACTCAGCTGGCTCTGCCTGTTGAAACAATGCTTTAGCCTGCTCTAACTGGCTAAAAACTGTTTCCATCATTCTGTCATGAAGTAAAGTGGATAACAGTTGTAATTGCACTTGATCCAAATCAGCCGTTGCCCTGATATAATAGGCAATACCGCGCTCTAAGCGCTGAATTTGCTGTAAACCACAATTATGGGCAATATCGGTCGCTTTAGATGACCATGGCGAAATAGTGCCAGGCCGTGGTGTGACTACTAGTAACTGGCCTTGTGGTTCATGGCTGGCAATACTAGGGCCATAGGTCAGTAATTTATTAAGGGTTTGTTGCTCTTCAGCGCTTAAGGGCGCTGACACAGCAGCAAAATGATAATACTCAGCATAAATATTGCTGATAGCTAAACCACTTTGAGCAGCTTGCTCAAGTAGCTTTTGGATTCTGAAATCAGACAGTGCTGGTGCACCACGCAGGATCAACATAGGCTTGGTTTCCGTTGGTTGAACGACGATGGAACCTAAAACAGGCGCATCATTATAATGAAATTTCTTGCAAAGTGGTATGAGTAAACACTGACTCATGACCAGAAGTTTGCTATAACTGCGCTCAGAATGACGTAAAAGTGAGAATTCATGCTAAAAAGTAGCTTTTGGTTACTATTATTAATTATATTAATTGGCTGTTCCCCTGAACAACCTTCTAGTCAATTAAAACAAATTTATGCTCGTGATAGTATAAGAGTAGGCATTTTGCATGGCCCAACCAGTTATTATGTTGGGGTAGATGGCCCTATTGGTTTTGAGTTAGAGCTTAGCCAAGCCCTAGCAGATAAACTTGGTGTTCAGTTAGAGTTATTTCCTAGTTATCAATTAGAAGACTTACTGCAAAAACTGGCCACTGGTAAAGTTGACTATATAGCAGGAGGTTTAACTTTAACCGAGCAGCGACAAGCACAATTTAGAGCCACCCCTGCTTATCGCTGGATTAATGAGGTATTAGTATTTCGCCAAGGCGAGACTTGGCCTCGTTCTTTAAGTGAATTAACCGCGCCTATAGTAGTAAAAGACAGTAGCCATGCTGAAACTTTACGTCAATTACAACAAGAAAACCCTGATTTAGTCTGGCAAGAAGAACCCATTTTAGATTCTGACGAAATCTTGCAACAAGTTATAGATGGCGAAGTTGCTTATACTATTACCGACTCTAACCAGCTAGCATTAAACCGACGGTTTTACCCTAAACTCAGCTTAGCTATGACGGTCAAAGATAATCTTCCCGTTAGCTGGTTACTAGCAGATAACAACGATGATTCTTTATTTACGGTGTTAATTGAGTTTTTTGGTAATGTTTATCAAAATGGTAATTTAATTGCCTTAGAAGATAAATATTTTGGCCATGTGCAAGAGTTTGATTATGTTGATACTTTAGCTTATATCGACGCCATAGAACAAACTTTGCCCCAGTATCGGCCTTGGTTTGAGCATTACTCAGGTGAGTTAGATTGGCGTTTACTTGCCGCGGTTAGTTATCAAGAGTCTCATTGGAACCCAGTGGCAAAAAGCCCTACTGGGGTGCGTGGTTTAATGATGTTAACCTTGCCAACAGCAAAACAAATGGGCGTAACCAGTCGGCTTGATCCCGAACAGAGCATTAGAGGTGGTAGTCGTTACTTGCATCGTTTATTTAGCCGTATTCCTGAGCGGATCGCTATGCCCGATCGATTATGGTTTGCTTTAGCTTCCTACAACATAGGCTGGGGCCATGTTGAAGATGCCCGTAAACTTAGCCAAGCTATGGGCGCAGATCCTGACAAATGGCTCGAAGTAAAACCACAGTTACCTTTACTGCGACAACGCCGTTATTATCAACACACTAAGTATGGGTTTGCTAGAGGCGATGAAGCCGTGACTTATGTTGAAAATATTCGTCGCTATTATGATACCTTGCTCTGGGTAGACGAACGCCAACAAGCAGAACAAAGAATAGAACAACAAAAGCTTCGCTTAAGTGAACAGCTTGACTCAGTAACACTGCCGCCTATTACACCAGAGGTTGAGCCAGAGAGTGCTCTTAAGCCTGAACCCGAACATAACAATTTTTAAGAATTAAGGATGCCTATGCAAATAAAAAACAATAACTTACTTAGACTACAGCGCCGTCGCCAGTCTCATGTTTCAGCCAATAGACGCAAAGTAAAACGCCATATCGCTGTAGTAAAAAGCCATCAACGTCGCCGTCATTATTATGGTTTTATTCGCCAACAAGAGTTTGCTGACGCGCCGCTTTAATTTCTGCTCTTCGTCGGCGAAAGAATGCAGATAATTGTTCAGAACACTGCTGTGCTAATACACCTGAGACCACTTCAAGCTGATGGTTAAATTCAACCTGCTGCACAATATTTAATACTGAGCCAGCAGCCCCCGTCTTCAAGTCATGAGTACCAAAGACGACACGCTTAATCCGACTATGCACCATTAACCCAGAACACATACTGCAAGGCTCTAAGGTAATATAGAGGGTGCAATCAGTTAGTCGATAATTATTTAATTTTTTCGCACCAGCACGTATTGCTTGCATTTCAGCATGGGCAGAGGGATCTTGAGTACTAATCATTTGATTCCATCCTTCGGCTATCAACTGATTATCTTTAACTAAAACTGCACCTACGGGTACTTCACCTATAGCTTCCGCCTTGGCGGCTAAGTCTATAGCATGACGCATCCAAGTTTCATCATTCATAATGGCTTACAATTTATCACTAGACGTTAAGTTAAGTTTACCACTATATTTTAGTTAATTTAGCCACTTTATTACTTTAAATTAATTCAGCAAGAACGCAAAAAAAGGTAAGCCTTTGTTTTATAATTATTTATAAATATGGCATTAGCTTTGCTTTAACCATATATAAATTACACTTTACTTAGTTAAAATATCATCAGGGAGAAAACACTATGGGACCATTTGAAATTGCTGCTATTGCGATTATTGGCGGTTTAGCTTATTCAGCTTATGAAGTGCATAGTAAAAATAAACATAAAACTAGCAGCAAAGATGTTGATGATTTGAAATTGGAGCTTAATAGCCTTAAGCAACGTATCGCAACACTAGAAACCATCGTCACTGACAAATCATATCAATTAAAAGAACAAATCGACAGCTTGAAGTAAATCATCTTGCTATAGCTCCAGTATGGCAGTTATATCCTGTTATGGTACACTGCCGATAATTGCTACTTGGAGCTATATATGCATACAGAATCATTAGTTGCTCGTGCTCGCGCCGTTTGTCAAAATAATGGAGCCCGTTTTACTTCAATAAGAGAGAAAGTCTTTCGCCTCTTAGCACAAGTTGATGGTGGCATTGGTGCCTATGAATTACTTGAACAACTAAAACAAACTGAAACTGCCGCTAAACCAGCAACAGTATATAGAGCCTTAGAATTTTTAACTGAACAAGGTTTTATTCATAAAATTGAGTCGAGTAATGCTTTTTTACTCTGTCATCACTTTGATGAACACCATCCAGCGCAACTATTAGTCTGTACTCAATGTGGTAATGTCCATGAGTTACACTCTGATGTATTGCAACAAGAGTTTGACCAACAAGCCCAAGAGCTTGGTTTTAGTATTTCGCACCAGACCATAGAAGCTCATGGGTTATGTAAAAAGTGTAACAATAATAAATAACTGTTTAATAAAGTTTTATTTTTTGTTGGTAATTCGCTATTTTAAACTATCGATATATCAATAGGCTGAGATATGAATGTAGAGTTTATTAATCCTTTTCTGTCCTCTTTAGTAAATGTGCTTAGCACTATGGCTAATACTAAAATCATCCCTGGTAAACCTAGACTTAAAACAGATGAGATAGCAAGAGGAGATGTTTCTGGTTTAATCGGTATGATAGGCCCACAAGTTAAAGGCTCATTTTCAATCACTTTTGAAGCTCCTCTAGCCATAGAGCTTATGTTTAGAATGCTAGGCGAGCGCCCTAATGGCATAAACGAAGATGTCACTGATATGGTGGGCGAAATTACTAATATGGTTACTGGCGGGGCTAAACGCCTTCTAGGCGATAAAGGCTATGAATTTACTATGGCTACACCTGTTGTTGTCTCAGGTAAAAACCATACTATTTCTCATAAGTCAGAAGGCGCGAAAATTTTAATGCCTTTCGATTCCGATTTTGGCAAAGTACATATTGAAGTCAGTTTTGATAAGTAAGCGCCTTTAGTGTTTAATGTCATTAAACCTTAAGTTTCAGGCTGATTGCTGTAACTAAATTGTACTCGGCTGCTAATGTTGCAAAGCAATTCATAAGGAATAGTATCGACCTTTTCTGCTAACAATTCTACGGGTAAATCTTCACCCCAAAAAATAACTTCATCGCCAACGCAAACAGCGGCTGAGCCAATATCGACCGTTATCATATCCATTGATACTCGGCCAACAATGGCAAAACGCTGGCCATTAATTAACACTTCACCTTTATTACTCGCTGCTCGCGGATAACCATCACCATAGCCCATAGCTACCACAGCTAAACGGGTAGCTTTTTCTGCCAGCCAACTGCTACCATAGCCTACAGTCTCGCCCTGTGCCAAGTCACGCACGGCGATAACACTACTAACTAAGCTCATTACAGGTATTAAACCATGATCGCGCCCCGTGTAGCCTTGCAGAGGTGATACGCCATACAATAATAGGCCAGGTCTTATCCAATCGGCATGTGTATCAGGCCAATTTAATACTGCCCCAGAATTAGCCAACGAATGCTCTGCACTAACATCGGTGGTAATACTCTGAAATAACGCTAACTGATTTACCGTTGCCTCGCTAGAGACATCATCAGAACTAGAGAAATGAGTAATTAGTCGCATTGGCCCTTGCACATTACTGCTGGCCATTAAGCGCTGATAAATAGCAGCAAACTCATTTGGCATTATGCCTAGCCTATGCATACCAGTATCAATTTTTAACCACACTCTAACCGGCGCATCTAGTTTAGCCGCTAATAGCTCATCTACTTGGGCACTATGGTGAATGACTACTTGTAAATTAGAGGCAACAATCTGCTCTAGTTCATCAACATGAAAAAAGCCTTCTAGCAATACGATAGGCTTAACCACGCCGCCGCCACGTAAGGCTAACGCTTCATCAATACGTGCCACGCCAAAGGCATCAACTTGTTTTAACGCTGAAGCAACTGCCAGCATGCCATGGCCATAAGCATTAGCTTTTAATACTGCTAATACTTTGCTATTAGGAGCAAGTTGTTTGATCTGTAGATAATTATGCTCTAAAGCCTGTAAGTTAATAAGCGCTTGAGGTCGCCGATTCATTAATACTCGTCCTCGAAACGTGAACTGCCTGCATAGTTATCAAACCGAGAGAAACGGCCATGAAAAGTTAAGCGCATACGTCCTATAGGCCCATTCCGTTGTTTACCTATTATAATTTCTGCAGTGCCTTTATCGGGGCTATCATCGTTATAGACTTCGTCACGATAGATAAACATAATTAAGTCAGCATCTTGCTCTATAGAGCCCGACTCTCGTAAATCCGAGTTGATAGGCCGTTTATCTGAACGCTGCTCTAATGAACGGTTAAGCTGCGACAAAGCCACTACGGGCACTTTTAACTCTTTAGCTAAAGCTTTTAATGAGCGCGAAATCTCGGCAATTTCTAAAGTACGGTTTTCAGTTAAACCAGGCACTGTCATTAACTGGAGGTAATCGACCATTATCATACTTAACCCCCCATGCTCACGCGCAACCCGACGAGCCCGAGAACGTACTTCTGTTGGTGTTAAACCTGATGCATCATCGATATACATTTTGCCTTTACTATTTAACAGCTCTATGGCCGAAGATAACCTTGCCCAATCTTCATCTTCTAATTGACCAGTGCGCACTTTGGTTTGATCTATGCGGCCTAATGACGCCAAAATACGCATCATAATTTGTTCAGATGGCATCTCTAAGCTAAAAATTAATACCGGCTTATCGCTAGTTATAGCAGCATGTTCGCATAAGTTCATCGCAAAAGTGGTTTTACCCATAGAAGGGCGAGCGGCAACAATAATTAAATCTGAAGGTTGCAGGCCATTAGTCATTTTATCCAGATCAACATAACCAGTAGAAATACCGGTTAAACCGCCATCACTTGGGTTACGAAATAGCTCATCAATTTTATCGATAGTTTTAGCTAAAATATTATTAATAGATTCAGGGCCTTCATTGGCATCAGCCCGCTGCTCAGCAATTTTAAATACTTTAGTTTCAGCAAAATCGAGTAATTCAGCACTACTTCTACCTTGTGGATCATAGCCAGCATCAGCAATATCATGGGCGACTGAAATCATATCTCTAACCACTGCCCGCTCTCGCACTATAACGGCATAAGCTAGAATATTAGCGGCACTAGGGGTATTTTTAGCAATCTCACCTAAATAAGCAAAGCCACCTACATCCTCAAGTTTATGATTCGCTTCTAGTGCTTCTGAGACAGTAATAATATCAATGGGCTGATTAGACTCAGCTAAGTGCCACATAGCATTAAAAATAAAACGGTGGGCGCGCAAATAAAAATCTTGTTCGACAACTTTCTCTACCACCCGATCCCAGGCTTCGTTGTCCAACATCAAGCCGCCAAGTACCGACTGCTCAGCTTCAATAGAATGGGGCGGCATTTTAACCGCAGCAACTTGTTTATCTTTTGAACTACTCATAACACCTGTATCTGTTTGCATTAGACAGCATAATGCTACCCTGCTCAGCGCGGAATAAGAAGTAAAGTAATAGATATTTTTGTAATAGGAGTAGCTAGGGAGAAGCGCACTACAATAGTAGTGCGCTTTAAAGCATATTAAGCTTCAGCAATAACCACTAACTTAATGGTTGCTGTTACTTCTGCGTGTAACTGAACGTCGATTTCGTACTCGCCAGTTTCACGTAAAGTACCGTGAGGTAATTTAACTTCAGCTTTAGAAACACTAACACCGGCTTCTGAAATTGCATCTGCAATATCACGCGTACCGATAGAACCAAACAACTTACCTTCATCACCAGCTTTAGAAGCAATAGTTACTTCAGCTAATTCAACAAGTTTAGTTGCACGGTCGTTAGCAGCGTCTAAATCAGCAGCTAGTTTAGCTTCTAATTCAGCCCGACGCTGTTCAAACTTTTCAAGGTTAATTTTGGTCGCTGGAACTGCTTTTCCTTGTGGGAATAAGAAGTTACGAGCATAACCTGACTTAACCGTTACACTATCACCTAGGCCACCTAAATTGGCGACTTTGTCTAATAGAATAATTTGCATTGCTTATACCCCTTTCGTATTAACTGTGTGAGTCACTGTATGGCAGTAAAGCCAAGTAGCGAGCACGTTTGATAGCGCGAGCTAATTGACGCTGATACTTAGCGCTGGTGCCAGTAATACGACTAGGTACAATTTTGCCACTTTCTGTAACATAGTTTTTCAGAACAGCGGTATCTTTGTAATCAATCTCTACAGTACCTTCTGCAGTAAAACGGCAGAATTTACGGCGACGGAAAAAACGTGACATATGTCTGTCTCCTAACTTATTTGTTCAATGCGTTGCGCGTGCAGTACTAGCTTTGCTTGTCCACTGCGACTTTGGTGGCGGCTTAAAAAACCTGTCACTTTAAGTGTATCGCCCAACGTTAATTTTCGAGTTATCGGTTGAAATTCAGCGCCAGTAGCAACCACTTGTATCCGAACATAAACTTGCCTTTGTAAGCCGGTTTCTTGCTGCATACTGCGATGTTCTAATACTAGTACTGAATGCGGGATCCCCGCTGGACTTTCGCTGTGTTCTGGCTGGCGGCATAAGCTACCAACAAGCACGCTGCAATTATCCATAAACAAATATTACTCTTGGTTTGCTACCGGCTCGTCATTTTCACGAGGAGCACGCTCACGACGTTCGTCACGAACCTTTGCCATTGGAGATGGCTCAACTACGGCTTCATTAGTGCGCATAATTAGGTTACGTAATACTGCGTCGTTATAGCGGAAGTTAGTTTCCAGCTCATCAATCACAGTTTGTGGAGCTTCCACGTTCATTAACACATAGTGTGCTTTATGTAACTTTTGGATTGGGTAAGCCAATTGACGACGGCCCCAATCTTCAAGACGGTGAATAGAACCACCCGCTTCAGTGATCGCGCCTGTGTAACGCTCGATCATACCAGGTACTTGCTCACTCTGATCAGGGTGAACCATAAAAACGATTTCGTAATGACGCATTGTAGCTCCTTACGGTTAGTAAGCCTCAAAGAACTCGGCCTTGGTTCTCATAGAGGCAAGGAACGTTAGTGTATGGCCGAAGGTCGCATATAGTACGGAGTTAGTAGTCAAAAAACAAGCGATATTTTAGACAAGTCTTACTAGCTAATTATGCCTTTGCAGAGTTAATATCAAGCTAAGCAGCTTAACTCATTAAATTAACCCCTAATAAGCTTTAAAAGGTAACGTTAAGGAAAAGGCTTAGTCATTGAGTGGCTAATAGATACTAATTTATTTGTAACCGACTGTTCTAATTCTTGCTGCAATACTAAATTAAAACAATTGGGTTCCAATACCTCATCAATACAGACCCAACAGTTTCTCTGCTGTCTTTTCCCCATGTACAGAGCATTATCAGCTAGTTTTACTAACTCGGGCCAAGGAATATCCAGTCTTTCTCGTGGAGAGTTAGGGTAAATTACCCCTCCTACTGTACAACTAATTTTTAAACTAAGGTTATTCTTAACTGTAAACTCGGTTTCACAAATAGTCGTTCGTACTCGTTCTGCAATGCGATGGTAGTCTGCCGTATCAAACAACCTTGCTACTAACAAAAATTCTTCACCTCCCCAGCGAATAAACATGTCTGACTCACGAATAGATTTGTTTATTCTGCTTGAAAACTCTTTAAGTACACTATCGCCAATATCGTGGCCATAAGTATCATTAACTTTTTTAAAGTGATCTATATCAAAAAGATAGATAGCTATTGGGTTATACTTATTATCATCTTTAGCTCGTTTTACAAAGCTAATCTCTCTTTCAATATTTTGTTCAAAATAATATCGATTATGTAACCCGGTTAAGCGATCAAATAAGCTCAATTTGGCAAATTGGTTAGCCAATTTTTGTTTTTGTTTTAATTGTAGTAATACTAGTAAGATAATAAGTAAAAACACTAATATTATTGCGATAGTCAGTTGATGTTGACTATCCACTTTAGCTTTTGTCGCTGCTGTTAATGCTTTTTCTTTTTCAATCAACTCACCTTTTAGCCTAGACTCTTGCTGCAAACGACTTAACTCAGCTCTAGAAGCAGATTTTGCTGAGTTTTGTTTTAGTAATGGCCGTAAACGGTTTAGATATAACGCATAAAACTTCTTAAGCCCCAGCATACTCAGTTCTGAGTAACTAGATTCAATCATGCGTTTAAAAAGATCTAACTGCACTTCAAGTACTGTGTTTTCATTTAGCTGCTCACAGTCATTGATTTCAAATGATATTGCCAACTTAACCTGGATTAACTGTTGGTAACACTGCAAATAATCTGAATTAAACAAGGCGCTACTGGGTGCTGAAAACGATTGCTGCAGATACTGTTTGGCCTGTTCTGAATTGCCAAGTTCGGCATAAGCTAAGCTTGAAAAAACTAAAACTGACTCCCTTAAAATAGTAACTTCCGGGTCAATAAGCCCAAACCATTTTAAAGCCTCTTTATAATCTGAACGATGCAGGGTATAAGCTATACCAAGGTTAAAATGAATTCTGGCTAAGGTTCTTGCAACATAATTCGCGGCATTTGGCTCCTCTTGACGCATAATATTGAGACGATTAATAGATTCAAGAATTAAGTTAATACCTTTAGTGACGTACTCGTCATCACCATGGACAATATAAATAGTCGCTAAATTTAATGTTATATCATTAAGCAAATAAACGCTTACTTGCTCTGCCAGAGGTAAGGCAATTTCATAACTATTAAAGGCTTGCTCTATGTCTCCGGTGCTAGATTGCACCCAAGCTATAAGACTTAAGGTTTCTGCTGCTATAGTAATATCACTTTCCGTAAAGGCATCTTTTTGCAGCTCTAATAGCTTAACCAATTTAATGTCATCATTATTTTTTAACGCCGATAAACAGACAAAACGATAAGTTAAATCAAATATTTCAGGTGGTGTCGATTGGCAAGCGGCATCGGCTAAATCGTTAGCGCTAACTTCAATATGTTGAAAAGCTAGCTCTCTATTTAAACGATAGTTATTTACTGGGTTAGTTGATTGATTAATAGTATTGGTTAACCACTCAACTCTTTGGGCATAGGTATAAGCTTCATATTCAGCAGGTAAAGCTTCAAGTTTTTCTAAATTTTCAATGGTAATGCGATCTGCAGATAATACAGATGTAGGTAGCAGCATAAGTATACTAAGCGTAAAAACTATGACGAATACTTTAAATCGCATTGTTTACCTTTTTAAAATTAAGTCATATTAATCAATCAATAAAACCTATATGCGTTTAAGCATAACTTAACTATTAAGGTAATACCAACTTTAGTTTTACAACTAAACTTAAGCAGGAAATAACACTAAATGATCCAAATCTAGCCTAATACCTATAGCTTCACCTATAGCATGATTATGATGGCTTAGCGCTAAGCATTGTACTTTTTCACCACTTTTTAACTGTAACTTATACAAAATATGCGAGCCACGAAAGGTCTTCTCTAATACTGCTGCTGTAATAGCACTGTGGTCATCATGCACAATGTCATCAGGCCGAATTAACACATCAACCCTAGCACCTTCTACTAGAACATTAGTATAATGCTGGGTAAAAGTGCCAAGGCTGGTTTCTACTTGCCCATCTTCTATTACCCTACCTGGCAGCAATACTCCCCTGCCAATAAAATCAGCAACAAAGCGATTAACAGGTTGGTGATATAATTCATAAGGCGTGGCCCACTGTTGCAACTCACCATCAGACATTACTCCGATAATATCAGCCATAGCAAAAGCTTCATGCTGGTCATGGGTAACTAACAAGGCAGTAATATTCAGCTGTTTTAAAATATTACGAATATCATGAGCTAAACTCTCACGTAATTCTGCATCTAAACTAGAAAAGGGCTCATCAAGCAATAAGACTTTAGGCTCTGGCGCTAAGGCTCTGGCTAAAGCCACTCGCTGTAGCTGCCCCCCAGATAACTGATGCATAAAGCGACTACCTAAATTTGGCAAACCTACTAATTGCAGGAGTTCCCCTACTTTATCCGCTTTTTCAGTTTTACTTGCACGATTTAAACCAAAGCTAATATTATCGGCAACTGACAAATGTGGAAATAAAGCAAAGTCTTGAAATACCATACCAACTTGACGCTGTTCAGGATTAATATGCTTTTGGCCACTGCTCACTTCAGTTTTTTGTAATACTATACTGCCTGTTTTAAGGCGTTCAAAACCTGCAATAGCTCGGAGCAAGGTCGTTTTGCCACAACCAGAAGGGCCAAGTAAACAACCAATTTGGCCTGGCATTAAAGCAAAACTAACATTTTTAACTACAGTATCTGCGCTATATGCAATAGCAACCTGTTGTAAAGCTAGCATAGACTACCCTTTTAAATCCGAATCAAGACCGCGCGCTAATATAATAACGGGAATTAAACTAACCAACACTATAGATAATGCTGGCAAAGCGGCATCCGCTAAACGTTCATCTGATGCCAGTTCGTAGGTGCGAACAGCTAAGGTATTAAAGTTAAATGGCCGTAAAATTAAAGTAGCGGGTAATTCTTTTAAAGCATCAACAAAAACTAACAATAGCGCTGTTAATACACTGCCTCGCAATAGTGGTAAATGTATTTTAGTTAACACTTGGCTAGAACTTGCTCCTAGCGAACGCGCTGCATGATCCATATTAGGCTTAATCCGAGATAACCCAGACTCAACACTATGGAGCGAGACAGCTAAAAAGCGCACACTATAGGCTAATACTAAGGCAAATAGACTACCAGAGAAGAGTAAACCCGTACGGATCCCAAACCAACTTTCAGCAAGTAAATCAATACGATTATCTAACCACGCCAATGGGATCATAACGCCAATAGCAATAACAGTACCAGGAATAGCATAACCTAATGCCGCTGTTTGCACGGGTATACGAATAAACAAACTATTGCGTAAACGCTTAGCATAAGCAAAAGTTAAAGCCAAAATAACCGACACCACAGCAGCAATGGCCGCTAACGAAAAGCTATTCCATAATAATCGAATAAAATCTGGATCTAATAGCATACTAAAGCGATCAGTCGCCCATAAGGCTAATTGGCTCGCTGGGAGGATAAAACCTAATATAATAGGTAATAAACATAGGCTAAATACGATTATTTGTTTCGCCAGTGACAAGGATTTACGTGCCGCAGCTCTATTACGTTGGCCTTGATGGTAATAACGCACCTTACGCCTAGACCAGTGCTCTAACAATAATAATATTAAGACAAAGCTAGTTAACATGGCAGCTAACTGCGCCGCTGCAGGTTGATTACCTAAGCCAAACCAGGTACGAAAAATACCTGTAGTAAAAGTAGAGACGCCAAAATATTGCACAGTGCCATAGTCAGCAAACGCCTCCATCATAGCCAAAGCTGTACCCGTTAAAATTGCCGGCCTGGCTAATGGTAAAGCAACCCGAAAAAAGTGTTGGCGGGTGGTTAAACCTAAGCTGCGACTCGCTTCTGCTAAAGAGGCACTTTGTTCAGTAAAAGCACTGCGTGCCAGCATATATACATAAGGATACAGCACTAACATCAACATCACGATAGCGCCGCCTAGCGAACGTATTTCTGGAAACCAATAATCCCCATAAGACCAAGAAAAACTAGTCCTAAGACCACTCTGTACTGGGCCTGAGAAGTCTAATAAACCGGTATAAGTATAGGCAATGATATAAGCGGGCATAGCAAGTGGCAGTAATAATAGCCATTGTAATACCCGACGGCCAAAAAAGTTATATTGGCTAACTAGCCAAGCAGTAGTAGTACCAATGATAAGTGCACCTAAGCCGGTGCCCGCAGCCAAAAGCAATGAGTTAACAATGTAGTCGGTTAATACTGTTTGCCGTAAATGCTGCCATATCTCAACTTGTGGCGTAGAGACACTGGCAAATACCACCAGTACCGGCAAGGCTAAAATTAACGCGGAAAATAATACTAGCCCGCGCCAATAATCAATTTTTAAATGTTGCATTAGGCAATTACTTCCAGCCAGCACGATCCATTAAACGAATTGCATCAGCATTTAATTTACCTAAATTCTCCAGTTGTAGGGTGTCGGCTTTAAACTCACCAAAGCGCTGGAGAATGTCACTACTGACTACATCATCTCTAATAGAATACTCATGGTTTGCTTCTGCATACCAACCTTGGGCATCAGCAGTGGTCATAAACTCAAGTAGTTTAATGGCTTCAGCTTTATTAGGTGCATATTTTGCAACCCCAGCACCGGAAATATTAACATGAACACCATCGGTTGATTGATTAGGCCAAAACACACTGAGCTTTTCAGCCGTTGCTCTATCTTTGTCGTCCGCTAACATACCGGCTAAATAATAGGTGTTAGCAATGGCTATATCGCAAATGCCAGCTGCTGCAGCTTTAATTTGATCTCTGTCACCGCCGCGTGGTGGCTGGGCAAAATTGGCGACAAAACCCTGAGCCCACTTCGCCGTTGCTTCAGCACCATCATGAGCAATAAAACTAGCGGTTAACGATTGATTATAAATATTATCTGACGAACGTACGCAAATTTTACCTTTCCACTTAGGATTTGCTAAATCGGCATAAGTTGATAACTCTGCAGGATCAACTTTACCAGTAACATACATAATTGGCCTAGCCCGCATAGTTAAACCAAACCAATAGCCGTTTGGATCACGTAATGCACTTGGAATAATATTGGTTAAGGTGTCTGATTGTATCGCTTGCAGCACTTGCTGTTGTTTAGCCCTATAAAGTCGGCCTACATCAGCACTAATTAAAATGTCAGCGGGACTATTACGGCCTTCGCTAGCCATACGGCTAATTAACTCATCGGCTTTTCCGGTAATAAGATTGACCTTAATACCTGTTTGCGCGCTAAACTGCTCTAATAGCGGTTTGACTAATTCTTCCTGTCGGCCTGAGTATATATTCACTTCAGCAGCATTAACTACAGGCAAAAGACTGCTTATGACACTGGCAGCCACTAGGCTAATAACGGTAACTAATTTCATCCTGCTGCTCCTATGGCGGACACTAAAAAACTGCCATAATTAGAACACAAACAAGAATGGTTCTCAATACAAACTCGCTTTCTGCTAATTAATTTTAGCAAAAAGCGAGTTATTTGTTTAGCTAAAAGCTACCACGAACACCTATACCAACGGAACGGCTAGGCAAAGGTGCTATATCCTTTAAAAATGAAGTGTGGACACTTGCATATTCATTAGTTAAGTTTTGACCTTTTATATATAGTGATATTTCTTGCTGAGCTAAGTACAAGCGATAGTTGACGCTAGCATCAATTAAAGTATAACCAGAAGTGGCTGTCTCTTCTGCTGCTAACTTATTTTGTTTTAAATAATAAGTCGCTCTAATGCCCGCACTAACATCGCCTAAGTCATAAGCAAACTCAGCGGCAAACCGCATTGGTGGTGTGCGCGGTAAATCACCGCCTTGTTGTAAGCGGGCCCTAATATAATCGGCCTGTAAAGTTAAGGTGTAGGGTTCGGCCAGCCGCCATACAAACTGACCTTCAAAACCATGCAGATTTACATCTGCAGGGGTAAATAAATACAAAGGCAATTCATCGGCATGTTCATGTTCAGCTGCCGTATGGTCATGACCACTTTCCGCAAATAAACCGGTATTCCGCTGATAGTAATAATTATCAATCTGATTATAAAATGCATTAAACACAAAACCAAAGTCACCGCTAAATTTGCGCAGCGAAACATCAATATTATTGGCAATTTCTAGCTTAATCGGTTGCTGATTAACCGTAAAATGATCTGCTTCTAGTTGAAATAAAGCCCCAACTTCATACGAGGCAGTACCAATATGTGGGCCAAAAGCCAGTAACTCTGCCGCTGAAGGTGCTCGCTGTGAACGTGATAGTGAGACGCCAAAGTTATAACCTTCTGCAAAATCCCATACTGCACCGGCAGAAATACTATAAGGTGTAAACTTTTTATTAAAAGCAAACAGCTGACCACTATCATCATGCTCATGAACTTCCTGCTCCGGTGCCTCATGAGCATGCAGCTCTAAACTGGGTAGTGTGACTTTTGCAGCATCAAGCCTGACCTGTTCTATTCTAGCACCCAATTGCAATAATAACGGGCCAAAATGCCGTTCTTCCATCCAAGCTAAGGCTAGCATTTTGCTACGAGATGCTGGCGTAAAAGCTTCATCACCTACAGCCGAAAAGTCACTATATTTATAATGTAAGCTAATGCCACCTAACCAATCAAAGAGTGGTCTATGCAGAATCTCTAGCCGTGCCTCGTAACTATCGTTACTAAACCTAGTGCCCACTTCGCCGTCTTCAATTTCTTTATGGTTATAATCGGTATAAGCAAAGCGAGTGTTAATTTGTCTAATAAAATCATGCTGTAAATTCAACTCGCTTAATAGCTGCCATCTATTTTGGGTTAAATCAGCATAAACATCTGCTACTTGCTCATTCTGAGCATGATCATGCCCTGCATGGCTATGGCCAGGAATACCGTACTCTCGGTCCATGCGCCCATAAGACATACCCACAAAACCATTTTCTAACAAATAACTACCGCCTAAGGTAAAGCCAGTAGCTTTAGCTTGGCTATTATCTACTTTAGTGCCTAAGTCAGCTTCGGCATGGCTTGCATTATGCGGGATTTTATAAGCATCATTATCTCGAACAAAGCCATCCATATAAACAGCAAAGTTATCACCACCAGTACTTACTGAACCTGCTGCTAACTGCTCATTATTAACTGAGTTATGCTCTAACATCCACTCAGCGCGAGTACTGCTATCGGTAGGTATACGCTGATCTACTACATTAACTACACCGCCTATAGCTCCACTACCATAAAACAAGGTTGCTGGGCCGCGTAAAACTTCTATCTGAGTGGCGGTACTGGTTTCGGCAGCTACACTATGGTCTGGGCCAACCCTAGAAGCATCACCAGAATCTAAACCATTTTGCATAATTAGCACTCGTGGGCCATCTAAACCACGGATAATAGGACTACTTGCTACTCCACCATAAAAACTACTATGTACGCCTACTTCAGCTTTTAAGGTATCACCTAAGGTCGCTGCCTGACGCATTTTTAAATTATCACCAGCTAAAACACTGACGGGTAAAGCTGATTCATTAGCAGAAGCATGAAATGGACTAGCTGTGACGTCTATTACTTCTATCGCGGATGACAACAAGGTTAATTGCACATCTGTTAAGCCTTGCTCTGGCACCTTAAAATGAAAGTTACGATGAGCAAAGCCTTTAGCTTCAACATGGATTTCAGCATTAAGTGTGTGCAAGTTTTCCAGTTTAAACCGGCCAGTTTCATCCGTTATTGCTTGCACTTTTTCACCAACAATAGAGACTGAAGCACCAATTAAAGGCTTGCCTGAGGTGTCAGTCACTACACCTATTACCGATTGTGCCCAAAGCGGATTAGAAAAGGCTAACGCAGCAATAACACTGGTTAATCGCTTTTTGTTAAACATAGATTTTTCCTATTGCGTCACTGATAGATACTTTTTAAGCATTACAGATAAAGTGATAACATAACATCTTACAAAGAGATTGTGATGTTATAACGTTTTGTCATGTGCAAGCAATAGTTAATTACTATGCATTAGAATTTATGCGGTAAGTGGTAATAATAAAAAGATAAGCCAAGCAAAACTGCTTGGCTTATCTAGTAACTAAATAGCCTTATGGAGAATAAAGCTTACTGTTTAGGCATAGTGCGCTGAAACTCAGCAATATCTGTAACTAATGTTTGCTTAGGTAAGTTAGCAAAAGGCTGTTGCTGAAATTTAGTGCCGCGCATTTGCACAGATATTCTAGCTGCATCAGGGTTTAACATTGTTTGCTGATAAAAGTCTTTAACATCAGCTAAACTAAGTTGCTCTACCGCTGTTATCAACTTTTGCTTACTATCAAAGTCAAATTTTTCTTGGTACCAGTCAGTTAAAAACGGCCCTACTTCTTGCTGCAAGTTTTTAGCTGGTTGTTTTAACGTGATTAAAGTACTGGCTTTAAACTGGTCAAATTGCTCTTCAGTTAAAGCTTTTAATTCAATAGCATATTGTTGTTTAAAACTATCAAATCTAGCTTGCATATCCACTACATTTTTTACCGGCGTTTGAATATACATAGCAAAGCCAACATAGTTATCAATTTTAGTTGCTGTACCACCAACAGCATAAGCAAGCTGCTCTTCAGTACGTAACTTATCAAAAGCAATATTACTAAAATGACTACTTAAAACAGTTGCACTGGCCAGCTGACGATAAGACGGCTCGGGATGAACATGCACATCCACTAATGCAACATCAGCAACATCAATATCCCGTTGGATAACTAATGTTTGGCCTGGTTGTGGTTGCCAATATGTAGTGGCATGGTAAGGCTGAGATACCCGCTCTTCTGGTAAAGCTTTATTTACTTCTGTTACTACTTGCTGTAGGTCGGCACTATCATAGTTACCAAAAGCAAATAAACGCAACTGGTTATGCTTAAGTGTTTGCTGCATAAACTGTTGCAGCTGCGCTAAGCTTATATTTTTCGCAGCAGTAACTAAAGCCTCTGATTCATAATTATCGCTACGGATCAGCTTATTATAAGCATTAAAAGCCTGAGAATAAGGGAACTGCTTAGACTGATTTTGCACGCCTCTAATAAAGCGGTCTAACGCTTGATTAAAGCTTTGCAAATCAACATTTACAGCTAAACCCGCTAAAGCCTGCTTCACTAATTCAGGTTGTTTATCCGTAAAACCAGAAACAGTTAAAATTAAACCATTAGCTTCACTTAACCCCATGTACATGCCAGCTATAGATGCTTCTGTAGCTAAGGCACTTTGCTCCAAATTGTAAAGATCACGCCATAACGCCAGCATTACTCTGGCATTCACCCCCAGCTGACCGCTATTGCTATTAACTAGTAAAGTTAAAGTACCTTTAGGTTGATGACTAAACTGCTGACTGGGGTATAACCATGCTTTAATAGCATTCTGCTCAACTTCAAGTTTAGGCTTATCTTGTTCGGCATTTTGTTTAATTGCAAAATTTTCAGGCAATAAACGGTTTACACTAGGTAAAGCTAGAGCTAGTGATTCTGCATGCTTCCAGCTTTGCTGCTCTTCAGCGCTAATATCAACAATTTTATATTTACCATCATAAAAATGCAGTTCACTATCACTTGGCTCTTGCTTACTAATATACCAAATACGTAAGCGCTCTGGTGTTAATTGCTGCAATACTTGATGCACTGCAGCAGCATCAAATTTTTGATAATAATAGTTAGCATTAATAGCATGTTTTGCCGGCACTTTTTGCATAGCATCGGTTAAGCTAGACACATAACTAAATTCATCGCTTTTCTCTAAAAAACGAAATCTGTTATTTAAACTAGTTTGAATCTCGCTGAAGTATTTACTATCAACGCCTTCACGCTTAATTAAATCGATATATTGCATAATAACGGCAACAATACCTTCACGATTTTGCATGCCCATATCGGTTAAATTAATATCAACACTCAAAGAGCCATAGTTACCATAAGCCTCGGCAGAAGTGCTAACGTTTAACCCAGAAATTAAGCCCATTTCTTTTAATTTTTGCGCTGGACTGCCAGGCATTTCTGAGCCCAACAAATAACTAATAAACTCATTAGGTTTAACTGCATACTGATCCGCATTATTATCAATTGTGAAATCAATACGCAGCTGTTTTACATCAGCATTAGGCACATAATGAATACGCTTACCTGCAAACTGACTAAAATCTAATTTATCGGTTACGCTAGGTTTAGTGATATTTTTATTTTTAATGCTAGCAAAATGCTTTTGTGCCAATTTTTCCATTTCAGCTAAAGGTAGGTTACTAATTAAAGCTACTTTCATAATATTTGCTGAATAATACTTATTATAAAACTCTACCGTCTCTGCATGTAATTGACTGTGCTTTTTATCACCTAGAGTTTCTAAGTTACCAATTAAAAAACGATTAGCCGTATGGTCGCCCATCATGCTGCGTGCCAAATTGTATTGGCCAAAAAAATCCATCTCGCGACGCATTGACCATTCTGCATTTACCGCATTTTTTTCTTTATCGGTATACTCTGGATACAACATTGGTGCTTTAAAAAAGTCTGAAAAACGATCTAAGGCTTCATCATAAACATCGTTATTAACTTTAAACATATAGTTAGTAATATCTAACCAAGTATAAGCGTTTTGAGCGCCGCCATGCTTAGTCATAAACTCGCTATAACCTTTAGTATCAGGGTAGCGCTCAGTACCTAAAAACAGCATATGCTCTAAGTAATGTGCCATACCTTGCTGGCTCATTGGATCTTGTAATATACCTACACCTACACTTAAGGCTGCTGCCGACTTTTCTGCTGTCGGATCAGAGACTAGCATCACTTCTAGTTTATTATTTAAAGTTAATACTTTATAAGCGCGTTGATCATTAGGACTAGTAATAACGTCGACTTGCTGTTGTTGAAACTGACTGTTTTGTCTATCCGTTGCACTTTGCTCAGTAGCACAGCCTGCTAGTACAGCTAAAGCAACTGCACTTACCATAAGAATCTTTTTCATTTAGATACCATATTTTATGTGGGTCGAAAAAAAGTGTGAATATAGCCTACTTTAACCAAGCAGCAAAGATAGTGCTAGTCAGCCGTAGTATTGCTTTGTAATAAAGTGTGTCAAAGATTAGCTAACAGTATTATTACATTAGAAACAAAAAGCCGGTATGTAAACCGGCTTTTTTTCATCTGTTATTTTATTTACATTTGCGACTGTAAATAATTAGATAAACCTAACAATTTTATTAGTTTTAATTGTTGCTCTAGCCAATGGGCATGGTCTATTTCAGTGTCATCTAATAAAGTGAGTAAAATATCACGGCTAACATAGTCTTGCTCTTGCTCGCACAACGCCATAGTTTCTTTTAATAGCTTAGCTACTGCGTATTCTACATTTAAGTCATTTTGCAGCATTTCCGGTACGTCTTTACCAACATGAATAGCATCACGTTTTGTTAAATCTGGCGTTCCTTCTAGAAACAAAATCCGCTCAATTAATGCTGAAGCATGGCCTTTTTCGTCTTCAAATTCATGGTCAATTCGGGCAAATAACTTTTGTAAACCCCAATCTTCATACATACGCGAGTGAATAAAATATTGATCCATTGCCGCTAATTCATTAGCTAATAGCCTATTAAGTGCAGAAATAATCTTAGTATTACCTTTCATATTATTCTCCTCCTAATTGGGCTTGTAGATAATTCGCTAAACCTAATGCTTTAATTTGATGTTGCTGTGTTTCTAGCCAATCTAAATGGCCTTCTTCATATTCAAGTATCTCGGTCAAAATATCGCGGCTTACATAATCTTGTTCAGTTTCACACAAGGCAATAGCCTGTCGTAATAACGGGAATTGCTCCAGTTGAAACTCAAGATCACACTGCATCATTTCAGCAGTATCTTCACCTATACGTAATTTACCTAAGGCTTGTAAATTTGGTAAACCTTCTAACATTAAAATCCGCTCTATTAACTTGTCTGCTTGCTTCATATCTTTAATAGACTTTTTATAACAGGCATCATTTAAAGCTTGTAAGCCCCAATTTTTATAAATTCGAGCATGTAAGAAATATTGATTTATAGAAGTTAATTCGCCAGTCAGTACTTCATTTAACTTAGCCAGAACCTTAGGGTTACCTTGCATAACTTCTCCTTTTCATAACAATTAATAAATTTATAGTCACATAGTAGTACAGAAACCAAGGCTTAGCAAAAATAGCCTATACATCAACAAGATATTATTGATAATAATTCGTGTTACTAACACTATTAGTCCAGCTATGTTTTATTAAAAATAGGCTTTGAATCGCCCCGAGTTCATCGGAGACCAGTTTGTTTAAGTCAGGCCACTTTACCTGACTCGTTTAAATTATCATAGTAGTCTGTTTCATATTGAGCTGGTGAAATATACCCAATTGAAGATAATAGGCGTTGATTATTAAACCAATTGACCCACTCTAACGTTGCGTATTCAACAGCATCAACATTCTTCCACGGGCCATTTCTGCGAATAATCTCTGTTTTAAATAATCCATTTATTGTTTCAGCCAATGCATTGTCATAAGAGTCACCCACACTGCCTACAGACGCTTGAATTCTAGCTTCAGCAAGTCGCTCAGTGTATCGTATAGACAAATATTGGCTGCCTCTGTCGCTGTGGTGAATTAACCCTTCGGGGTTGCCACGATGCCAAATAGCTTGCTCTAACGCATCAAGAATAAGCTCTGTGTGCATTGTCGTTGATACACGCCAACCTACAATGTATCGTGAAAAAACATCTATCACGAAAGCGACATAAACAAACCCACTCCATGTGGCAACATAGGTGATGTCAGCTACCCAAAGTTGATTTGGCTGCTCAGCAGTAAATTGACGATTAACTAAATCAAGTGGCTTATCTTGTTGCTCGTCAGGTATCGTTGTCTTATGTGCTTTACCCCGACGAACACCTTGAATTCCCATAACTCGCATCAATCGTTCGACTGTACAGCGGGCGACTTGATGGTCGTCAAGCTGTAGCTGCTTCCATATTTTTCTTGCACCATAAACTGACATATTATCCTCCCACACTTCGCGAATGAGTATTATCAGCTCAGCATCACGCTTTTTGCGGTTAGACAGTAGCTCAGGCTCTCTTTGTATCTGTTTATGAGAATAATACGTTGATGGTGCAATCGGCAATTCCTTGCAAATTGACTCGACACCGTAATGCTCTCTGCAAGCATCAATAAAATCCACTGTTACTTCTGTTTGCGGTCGAGCTCCGCTTGGGCGAAAAAAGCGGCAGCTTGCCTCAGGATATCATTCGTTCGCTTGAGCTCTTTATTCTCGCGCTCTAAGGCGGCAAGGCGTTCTTCAGTTGATTGCGTATTAGAAGAGGGTTTAGACGGTTGAGCTTGAGATTTCTTGACCCATGCTCTAAGTGTTTCTGGGGTACATCCCAGTTTATCTGAAATCGATACTAGCGCAGCCCAAAGAGAAGGGTATTCATGCTGTTGTGTGGTAACAAGCCTAATTGCACGTTCACGAAATTCTGATGTATAGCGATTTGATTTTTTCATAGTTCCAGTTTCTCAAGTTATTGAGTCTCTGGCAAACACGGGGCGATTCACTTGCTCTACATTAACTGAGTTTTTGCGTGATTAGTCTCAACACTTTTGTAATTTGAAAAAATTTACGGTACACCTTACATGGAACTAATAAGATAAATACATAGGAATAACTATGCAATTAAATACCATGCCAATAGTAAAGTCGCTATTACTTGTGCTTCTACTAGGTAGCAGTCAAGTATTTGCTACTGAACGCCAAATTGAAATTGATAGTAGTGTTGTGACTAAACATAAAACCAGCGTCAATGGTAAACGTTTTGAGTATACCGCAACTACAGGTACTCAACCGGTATGGAACGAAGACGGCGAACCAACCGCCACTTTGTTTTATACCTATTATCAACGCTCAGATATTAAAGATCGCAGTAAGCGCCCTTTATTAATGTCTTTTAACGGCGGCCCAGGTTCAGCTTCAGTTTGGATGCATGTTGCTTACACTGGTCCTAAGTCATTAAATGTAGATGACGAAGGCTATCCAGTACAGCCTTACGGTGTAAAAACTAACCCATACTCAGTATTAGATGTGGCTGACATTGTTTTTATTAACCCAGTAAATACTGGCTATTCGCGCGTATTACCAAATAAAGACGGCAAAATGCCCAGTAAAAGTGAACAACAAAAAATGTTCTTTGGTGTTAATGCTGACGTAAAATATTTAGCAGAATGGTTAAATACCTTTGTTACCCGCAACGAGCGTTGGCAGTCACCTAAGTTTTTAATTGGTGAAAGCTACGGTACAACCCGCGTATCAGGTTTAGCTTTAGCCCTACAAAATCAGCAATGGATGTATCTAAACGGCGTAGTACTTGTATCACCTACGGATCTTGGCATTAAACGTGACGGTCCAGTCGATGCGGCAAACAGACTTCCCTACTTTGCAGCTACTGCTTGGTATCATAAAGCCTTAACTCCCGAGTTACAGCAAAAAGATTTATACGATATTTTGCCTGAAGTAGAAGACTTCACTATTAATCAATACTTACCCGCTTTAGCTAAAGGTGCTTTTATTTCTGAGCAAGAAAAACAACAGATTGCCGCTAAAGTAGCTGCCTATTCAGGCTTATCAGTTAAAACCGTATTACAGAATAACTTGGATATAAGCCCAGCTTTTTTCTGGAAAGACTTGCTACGCGAACGCGGCCAAACCGTCGGCCGGTTAGATTCACGTTATTTGGGTATCGATAAGCAAGAAGCTGGTAGCCGTCCAGATTATAATGCCGAACTAACCTCTTGGTTACATTCTTTTACTCCGGCAATTAACTACTACTTACGTGCTGAGTTAAATTATAAAACCGATATCAAATATAATATGTTTGGTCCAGTACATCCTTGGGATCGTTCAGGTGATAACACCGGTGAAAACCTGCGCCAAGCCATGGCACAAAACCCCTATTTAAAAGTATTAACTCAGTCAGGTTATTATGACGGAGCAACCAATTACTTTGATGCTAAATACAATATGTGGCAACTTGATCCAAGCGGTAAAATGAAAGATCGTTTAAGCTTTAAAGGCTATCGCAGTGGTCATATGATGTATCTAAGGCGTGCAGATTTAGAGCAATCGAATCAAGATTTACGTGAATTCATTTTAGATGCTATTCCAGCAGAAGGTGTTGCAGCTAAGTACTAGTGAGTGCATAGTGTTAAGTGTTAAGTGTTAAGTGCTTAATAATGAGTGTTTAGTAAAAAGCCGAGCTGGATTAATCTAGCTCGGCTTTTTTATTTAACTGTGACTTAGTCGCAGCGGCTTAGTCACAGTTACTTTATTAACACTACTTAGATTGCTCTAACAAATTAAGTATAAAAGCATATTCTTGGGCATATTCTGCCAAGCGTGAAAAACGTCCCGACTTACCACCATGGCCTGCTTCCATATTTACTTTAAACATTAGCGGCTGATCACTAGTGTTATGGGTACGTAACTTGGCTACCCATTTTGCTGGCTCAAAGTATTGTACTTGCGAGTCATGCAGCCCTGTTGTCACTAACATTGCTGGATAGGCTTGGCGCTTAACTTGGTCATAAGGCGAGTATGACAACATATAATCATAATACTCTTTCTGCTTTGGATTGCCCCACTGGTCAAACTCATTGGTCGTTAATGGAATGCTTTCATCTAACATAGTTGTTACTACATCAACAAAAGGCACATGAGCCACTAAACCACGGTATTTTTCCGGTGCCATATTGGCAATAGCGCCCATTAATAAACCCCCAGCACTGCCGCCCATGGCAAAGACTTTATCTTTAGCAACATAGTTATTAGCAACTAAATAATCAGTAACAGCAATAAAGTCAGTAAAGGTATTGATTTTATTTAGCAACTTACCGTCTTCGTACCACTGCCGGCCCATTTCTTGACCACCACGAACATGGGCAATAGCATAGACAAAGCCCCGATCAACCAAAGATAATACAACAGAGCGGAAGCTAGGATCGGAAGAACTACCATAAGAGCCATAAGCATACTGATACAGAGGCGCAGTGCCATTAGGCTTAAAGTCTTTGCCATATAATAAAGATACAGGGACTTTGGTTCCATCAGTCGCCGTAGCCCATACTCGTTCTGTTTTATAGTTGCTTGAATCAAAGCCACCTAATACTTCTGTTTGTTTTAATAGCTGTTTTTCACCCGTTTTCATGTTTAACTGATAAATACGCTCAGGCGTCGTTAATGAACTATAGCTATAACGTAAATAGTCAGTATTTGGTTCTATATTATTCTCTAAATAAGTAACATAAGCAGCTTCATCTGATGCAACATAAAAGGCTTTTTGAGGTTCAGACCAGGGCATGACTTTTAAGCGACGTAAGCCATTACTTCGCTCGTTTATTACTAAAAAGTTAGTAAAAACTTCATAATCTTCAATAAAAACATCTTTATCATGATTAATTAATGGCTGCCAATTATTACGATCACCAATTTTATCAGCAGTCACACTCATTAACCTAAAGTTAGGCGCATCCCAATCGGTACTTATTATCCAACGGTCATTAATATGGCTAGCAGAATATTGAAAGTCACGCTGCCTTGGCGCTAACACTTTAAATTCATTATCTGGCTTAGAAGCATCTTGTACTCGCATCTCGGTAGACACGGTACTGCCTAAGTAAATAACCACATAATTGTTATCACCGCTGTTGCCTACACCCATATAAAAACTGTTATCTTTTTCTTCGTATACCAGTTGAGCATTAGCGACATCTTGACCCAAAGTATGCCTTAACACTTTGGTTGTGAGTAAGGTTACAGGATCATTTTGTATTACAAATAAGGTTTTATTGTCTTTTGACCAAGCAATACTACTCGATAAACCGGTCATTTCATCGGGTAAGTTTTTACCTGTACGTAAGTCTCGAACTTTTAATGTGTATTGCCTACGACCGCTAGTGTCTTCCATGTAGGCCAGCAAGTTTTGGTCTGGGCTAACCTTCAAATTAGCCACTTGATAAAAGTCACTATCACCTGCTAATTGGTTAACATCTAACATTACCTGCTCAGTGCCATCTTGTAATGACTTACGCAGATAAATTGGATATTCCTTGCCCGCATCAAAGCGACTGTAATAGCTATAATCGCCTTTTGTATAAGGTAATGAGCTATCATCTTGTTTAATACGGCCAACAATCTCATCGGTTAACTTGTCTGTTAACTCCTGATATTTAGCACTATATTGCTCAAAATAATTATTTTCACGATATAAATAATCTAATACTGTTGCAGAAGTTCTACTGTCATCACGCAACCAATAATAAGGGTCTTGACGGTCACCATTCGGCGATGTGACGGTATAAGGTTGTTGTACTGCAATCGGTGCGCTTGATTCGGCAGCCGACAACCCAAAACAGCTAATACCGCTAAGGCAAAGCAGGGTTAAAACTTGTTTATGCATTATTTTCTCTCCAATATATGCTACAACGAAAGTTAACATAAACAATACTGCAAGCCCAATAAGATCAGCCTTAAATTGTAACCGAGTATTGCTTAAGCCATCACTGTCGAGTCAAATAAACTAAGCGTTGTTGCCATAACAAGGCTTCTGCCTCATAACCCGGTATAGATAAATACCAGAGCCAACAAAAGCCACAATAAAGTTGTTTGGCTAAAGACATTTTTACGCTTAGACTATCTAATAAGCTAGCCTCTTGCCGTTGCTGACAATACTCTACAAGCAACTGCTGCTGTTCGGCTGAATTAAGATTAAAGTGGACACTAATAGCGGCTAAATCTAAGCTACTATCAGCTAGCTGGCTATATTCAAAATCCAGTAACCAGAGTCGACCATTCGCCCATAATAAATTATCAGCATGCAAATCTAGATGGCAAAGTACTATGTCTTCAGGTAATTCAGCAAACTGCTTAGCCACCATTAACAATTGAGCAGTTAATTTGCTATCCAGTAAGCTTTGATTTGCAATGAAGTCCATTTGCAATCGCAAGTAATCTTCTACTTGCAAAACCGAGGTAAGAACAGTTATTTGATGCAAACTTGCTAGGCTCTGTATTAGCTGCTGACTACTATGCTGATGATAATTAAAGGCTTCACCACCGCTAATGTAATCACTAATCATTATCTGTAAATGGTTATTTAAGCACAGTGGTGCTGGTGCTAACCCATTAGCTGCCGCTGCATGCTGTATGGTTAGTTCTTGTTGCCGACACTTATACTGCTTTGGCGGGTAACAACGTAATACGTATTCAGCCCGTTCGGTAGTAACATGATAGCTTTGGTTGCTTTGACCATGAGATAATGGCTGAATATGTTGCACTTGCTGATTAGCAAAAAACTCTAATTGCTTACACAGCTGCGCTATGCGCTGGCAGTCATATCTAGTGGCTGCTGTTGTAAAAAGTGATGACGCCACGCAAAATACCCTATAATTGCGATAATGGTATACAGCATAAACAAGCCAGTGAGAAAATACAGGTGCTTTTGTGCATAAACATAAATAGACACTGCATCTATCACCACCCAATAAAGCCAATTAGAGACTAATTTACGAGTAACTAACCAAGTTGCCATCACACTAAAAGCGGTAGTTTGCGCATCTAAGTAGGCAAAGTCAGCTTGAGTATGACCAGCCATAGCATAACCCAGGCCTAACCCCGCTATAGCAGTAATAGCTATTAGTTTAACATGGCATTGCCAAGACCATTCATACACAGGTGCTTGCTCGCCAGCTTCGACACTGGCTTTAGCGCTTTGTTTTAGCTGTTGCCAACGCCACCAACCATAAACGGCCATACCGGCGTAATAGAGTTGCAAAATAGCATCCGACAATAACGCCGAATGCCACATTACTTGAGTGAATAAAATCGTACTAAGTAAAGCCGCAGGCCAACACCATAAGCTTTGCTTTAAAGCTAATATAACATAAGCCAGCGCCAGTAAAGTTGCTATTAGTTCAACACTTTGCATTAACTGCCAATCGGCAATAGCTTTACTTAGCAACTCACTCATGGCCTTAAATCACCATGTAAAAACTTACAAACAAAGATAACTTTGCCGTATTTTTCAAATGACCATTTAATACATTCCTGTAAGGCCTGCATCACTTCATCATAGTCACCAAACATTTGGGTGCTTAAGGTATTGGTTAACACCAAAATAGAAGGGTAACCATTTAATTGCTCAATAAAGCCTTTAATTGGGGTTAGGTAATCATCAGCTAAAGGGTAGCTGCTTATTTCTACGGTTAGTTTCATTATTACCCCCTATTAGAATTGATAACTGGCAGTAACACCAACACGGCGAGGTTCGGCAAACTGCTCATAAGTGTGAGGCTCATAACCGTCACGCGGATCATTACCAAAGTAAAAACCACGCACGCCAATATCTTTATCTAGCGCATTACGGCTCCACAGCGCAATATTCCAGTGCGGTAATTGATAACTTAGACGTAAATTAACTAACTCATAGCGAGAAGAGCGCGCATTATGGCCATCAGAATAGAAGAAGCTATCTTTGCCTTGCAGACTAATATTAAAAGTCAGTGGTTCAGAAATATACCAATCTGCTGCGACACTATATTGGAAGCGCGGTGACTGTGCTTGTTCGCGGCCGGTGAATAAATCACCCGCTAAAGTTGTGTAATCTCCTAACTTAGTTTTTAACCAACTTGCGCTAACAAAAAGCGCCAGCTGTGGATGCAGTTGCAGCCGGTTTTCTACTTCAATACCGTAGTTACGACCACTACCGGCATTATCAATAAAACCAGCGAATTGCGGGCCACTGTCTGGGTTTAACCAGCCTTTAACCTGCATATCTTTACGCCACATGTAAAATGCCGCCACCCGAGCAATAATGCTTTGATCCAGCGCACTGCCTTTAACACCAAATTCTGCGTTATATAAGGTTTCAGGCGCAAAACTCGCCTTGCTGTTTAATTCAGGTAAATTGCCGCCACTAGCTTTAGCTAAGGCATCACCATTTACACCGCCTACTTTATAGCCCCGTGATGCTAATAAATAAATTAAGGCTTGTTGGTTTACCTGATAATTAAAGCTGACTTTAGCGCCCCACATAGTATCGTGATTACGAATATCATTACCGCTAGTATCAGCATAAGCATCGTCATAACGCTCTACCCGTAGGCCTGAAATAACACTCCACTCATCATTTAATGGTGTAGTTATTTCGCCGTAAGTAGCCATGTTTTTACGCTTTAATTGATTTGAAAATTGTGCGGGTTGCCATAAGTCCCAATCCCACGACTGGCGAGTTAAGCGAAAGTTTTTATTAGTAGCATAAATGCCAAATACCCAATCACTATTACCTAACTTGCCTGCTGGCGTTGACACTAAACGATAGTCGGCACTTACTTGTTCACGATCACGTAAATATCTATCTGTAGTTGCATATTCGTCTGGATGAATCCCTTCGTAGCTCCAATCTTCATCAAAACCATAATCACTATCCGAGTTTAACCAGCTGACTTGACCAGAAGCGGTAAAGTATTTAACGCCAGTATATTCAGCTTGTAATGCTAAGGCTTTGCTACGAATAATATCTTGGCCTGGATTATCAGATAAAGTAGTGCGGTTTTGATCCAAAGAGAAAGCGTCGAAGCCATTATCTTGATCAACAAAATGACTGACTAATTGCAACATTAAGTGCTCAGTTGCTTGCATACGCAATTTAAAGCGACCGGTAAATTCATCAATATTGTTGGTATCTTTACGATTTAAATAGGCATTTTCCATAAAGCCATCAGACGACTGCTGCTCTAACGAAACACTATAACCTAGCTGATTATTAATGGCGTTACTGTAAAAACCAGCAACTTGGTAGCTATTATAATCAGCTAAAGTAGCACTAAACTTACCTTCAGCTATGTCTGATGGCCCTTTCGTTGTTAAGTTAAGCATACCCGCTAAGGCATTTGCGCCAAATCGCGTTGCTTCAGGGCCACGAAATAGTTCTAATTGCGCTAAATCATGAATACCACTAATACCCATACCTGAATAATCAATACCGTCTATTAAAATGCCCACAGATGGATTAATGGTATCAACATATTCACTGCGCTCACCCACACCTCGTACTTGTAAGTAACGTCCCCGTGATGCGCCAGCGGTAAAGTTAATATTGGCAAATTGATGTAGTAAATCATCTAAGTGTTGAGCAGAAGTGCGCTTAGCATCTTCATCGCTAAGTACAGCAACGCTGCCAGAGATTTGTTGTACTGAATGACGTCTAAAGTCACCTTGTACTTCAATTCTTTCCAACGTCGTTGCGGTATCAGAATGAGTTTCATCAGCAATGGATATTGCAGGAATAGCCATTATCAGGGTGATTAAACTAGGTATTAAGCGCATATTTTGTATAGATCTCCGTTATTAGAGAGAGATCATACCGGCATGAGGAGTCAGCACCATCCCTCCGCCGGTATGATCCGGATCAGGTTCTTAGGGTTCGCCTCTTGGCATCTCAGCAATTGCACCCCTTGGTTGCGCGGCAAGTGTATAGCTTTTTACTAGCCGCTGCAATATTAGCCTTGCACTGACAGGAATTTTTACAAAATAAAAAGCCGATTATTTTTTAACAATTAAAACAATAACTTAAAGACTGATTTAATTATTGCTTATTATGGCGCGAAATAATAACTATATGGAGTAAAAATGCTAAAAAAGACTCTTGCAACTGGCTTGATTGCTCTTTCTCTATCTGCCCCTGCTTTTAGCAGTGCTATTATTAATGACAATACTTTAGCCGCTAACGATGATGGTTCAACAGGACCAGTTTCTATAGGGTTTAGTGTAGACTTTTTTGGTTTAGTATTTAATGATTTATTTGTCAACAATAACGGCAACATTACTTTTGACTCCACGCTTTCTGCATATACCCCTTTTGACTTAACATCAACTGGCCAGCAAAATATTGCTCCATTCTTTGCTGACGTTGATACCCGAAACAATCGCAGTGAAGTCACTTATGGCACTGGCACTTTTAGTGGTTTTAATGCTTTTGGCGTCAACTGGGTGAACGTAGACTATTTTGCTAGCAACCAAGATCACACTAACTTTAATAGTTTCCAATTAATTTTAGTAGAAAGAAGTGACTTTGCTGTCGGTGATTTCGACATAGTTTTTAACTATGACAATATTCTGTGGGAAGCAGGTACCGCTAATGATTCAGATGAAAATGGCTTAGGCGGATTTTCTGCTCGTGCAGGCTTTTCAAATGGTACAGGCGCAGCTGGTACCCAGTTTGAGATGCAAGGCTCAGCAATCAATGGCGCTTTTTTAAATGGTGGCCCTAACGCCTTAATTAGCAACCGTTATAACAGTACCGTTGATGGCCGTTATATCTTTAGCGTCCGTAATGGTAACGTTATTACTGACCCAGAGCCAAACCCAGTTCCAGAATCGGGCACCTTAATTTTAATGGTTACAGGCTTAATGCTTGTTAGTAGCAGAAAGTTTCTGAAAAAGAAATAAAAGTATTAGCAGTTTAGATATTGTTTTGAAGTGTAAAGCTAAAGCATGCTACTTTATTACAACTGCCGCGCTGTCCTAGCGCGGCAGTTGTTTACATTAAAACTGATGACTTACACCAACAGCAAGATAATTAGTATCTTCAGTCAGGTCAAAATCAAAACTTGAATACCATGCATAAACCTTGGTATTTTTTCCCAGTTTATAATCCACTCCCAAGCTAGCACCATTGTCATCTTCCATAACTTGATACTGGGTTTTAAAAGTAAAGTTTTGCCAAGGGTAAGCTAAGCCTACTAAGTAGCCATCTTTCTCCACTTTAGTGGCTACTTCTTCTTGGTGTTGATACATTGTATTGACAATAAAATCAGCCACCTTAAATTGCACGGTAGCCCGTACTACATCGTAGCCTTTTACTTCACTATCAAAGGCCAGTGCTGTATAAAAGTTACGTTGTTTTAACGCTGCATCGCCATAATGCACTCCGACAGAATAAGCATCATCTGCATCCTTGGCATCAGCAATAATATAAGTTAGTTGCGCGCCAAAACCTGAAAAATTAGGAGTTAAATAACTAATTGAATCGTTAGCTCGGTTTTCACCTTGCCATAAATGTTTAACGTCTGCTTCATAGTCATTAAACAGATCGGTCTTTCCTTGCGACACTTTAAGTGCAGTATCGTGTCTACCTAGTCGCACTTCACCAAAATTACCTTTAATGCCTACATACTGATTACGTGATTTAATATTTTTTTCATTGCTCTCATCTGAGACATCAACTTGCCATTCCAGCTTATATACTAGGCTTAAACCATTGTCTAAAGCATAATCTCCCTTAACACCAAACCGTGAAGAATTACTTTTTAATTCAGTAAAGCGGCCCTCGCCTTCATCACTAGATTGCAAGGATACATCCACCTTACCGTAAAGCTGTACTGGTTCGGCTTGGCTAAACCCACTATATGTAGCTATTGCAAAAACACTAGCAATACAAGTCGCTAAGCTTTTAGTTGTTGTCATATAATATTACCTATATTGGTCATAATAAGTGCGCTAAACATTCTGACTAGCTGCATTTCATCAAACATTGAGTGGGTATTTTATAAATATTATATGACACTTGTATGACAATAAACGCTGAAATCTAAATAAGTACCCCTAAAAATTTGCTCACGAATAGTAAATTATCAAGCAGACAAATATGACTTTAGCTCAGTGCTACTTTACACTAGTTCGTATCACTGCTTTTTTACGGTCTGTTATGCTAAATCTGTCACCACGTCAATTATTACTGCTTTCACTAATGGCTGCCTTTGCTACTATGGCGCTAAAAGGAATAGCTTGGCATCTCACCGGCTCTGTTGGTTTTTTATCAGATGCACTAGAGTCCTTAGTTAATGTTGCCGGCGCTGGCTTTGCTTTATTTATGGTAACTTTAGCCCAGCGCCCAGCTGACGATAATCACCCTTATGGCCATAGCAAAGCAGAATATTTATCAGCCGCTTTTGAAGGCGGTATGATTTTATTAGCTGCTTTAGCTATAGCTGTTACCGCCATAGAGCGTTTAATTAACCCCCAACCTATTGCTGATTTAGGCATAGGTACAGTATTAATTGTCTTAGCTAGCATAATAAATTTAGCGGTTGGTTTATTGTTGTTGCGTGGTGGCCGCTTGCATTATTCACCGGCATTAGAAGGTGATGGCAAACATTTAATGACCGATGTCTGGACTACAGTAGGCGTTGTAGTGGGTGTTAACTTGGCTATGCTAACAGGCTATACTTGGCTTGACCCTATCGTCGCTATTGGTGTTGCTTTGCATATTTTGCATGAAGGCTGGCAAATTTTATATAAAGCCAGTAATGGCTTGATGGACCAAGCCTTATCTGATGAACGCATTGCGGAAATAGAGCAAGTGCTTGGTCAGTTTAGCTGCCATAACGTCTTTTTTATTAACTTAAGAACCCGCGCTGCTGCCACCTTACAGTTTGCTCAGGCCGATATGCAGGTGCCTAAAGATTGGACGGTACAACGCGCCCATCAAGTAGCGGATGAAGCAGAACAAGCATTACAAGCTATAGGAGTAGAGTTAGCAGTACATATAGAGCCACACTACGCGCATGGCCCTATAGATCAGACAACTTTATAACCCCAAATACCAAGTGGCGATAGAAAAGTACAGTACTACCCCTGCAACGTCGGCAATAGAGGTAATTAATGGCCCACTTGCCGTAGCAGGGTCAAGTTTAAATTTACTTAATAAAAACGGTAACGACAACCCAATTAAGCTACCTGCCAGCACCACTAGCATCATAGTTAATGCCACTACAACAGCAATATCATAACCGCCTCGCCACCAGCCTAAACCTACTACCGAGCCAGCCATCGTTAGCCCAAGCAGGCCTGCCACTATGCACTCTTTGCCCAGTAATGCGCCCCAGTCACGCAATTTAATCTCACCGGTAGCTAAAGCCCTTACCATCAAAGTACCTGACTGGGCGCCTGCATTACCACTACTGCCTATTAGTAAAGGTAAAAAGAATAATAAAGCAATATGTTCTGATATTGTCCCTTCGTAAAAGGCAATACCCGCCCCAGAAAAAATATTACCAAAGACCAAAATAACTAACCAAAATACCCGTTTACGATACAGCAGTAGAATGCCAGCATCTTTAACACTTATTTCTAACTTACCTATGGTTGCCGTTTTATGGAAGTCCTCTGTCGCCTCTTCAGCCACAACGTCCATCGCATCATCATAAGTAACAATCCCGACCATTTGATTATCTTTATTAATAATAGGTAAGGCTAATAAGTCATACTTTGAAATTAATGAAGCTATTTCTTCTTGCAATGTATCAACACTGGCAAAAATTGGTACGTGGTTCATTAGCTCTTCAATGCGCATAGTCACAGGTGCTAAGATTAAATCTCGTAGTGACACTACACCTATTAAGTGCCGATCACGGTCAACCACATAAGCAGAATAAATAGTTTCTTTATCGGGCGCTTCTCGGCGTAGCACGTCCATGGCTTGGGCTACGGTAATTTCAGCCGCTAACATAGCGTAATCAGACGTCATAATAGCGCCAGCAGTACCTTCCTCATGCGAAGATAAATGCAGCAAATCTTCACGCTCAGCTAAAGCTAAAGCCGGTAATAGGGTTTCTCGTTGCTCTTCACTTAAGCGATTAAATAAATCAGCACGTTCATCTGATGACATTTGGCGAATAATAGGAGATAACCGGCGCCGACTAATCCGAATAGACAGTTCAACTTGTACTTCTGGTGGTAAATAACCAAATATTTTAGCCTGATCTGATCTAGGCTGAACACTCAGCAGTGTCCATAAATCGTTGATAGGAAACTCAATAATAGCACTAGCATAATCTGCAGGGTGAATATCTTCTAACTGCTCACGCATTAAATGCACAGTATCTGTTTCTAGCGCAAGGCGAAGGGTCTCAATTAATGCAGGTAGTTCCATAGCAACCTCTTACAGTACAGGCTGAGTAAGGCTATGGATGCGGTCAGGCAAGCTTACTCAGCTGAATTCATATTGATGGCAAAGTTAATTTTTAGGCTTCGCCTACTACCCGGTACATCCATAAAATTCACTTTTCTCCTAAGTTTTAAGCAGAAATATATAAAATACCGATAATACAGGCTATTTTATAAAGGATAGCCTTGAATAACAACTGAATATAATCACTTTGCCGCTGCTAAGTCTGGTATCTTATTGTTAAGATAACCACAAAACCTACTATAAAATGGATAAGCAATATTGTGACTTCAACAGCTAACTCAGTCTGGTGGCAACCTATGACCTTCGCTATTAATCAATGCCAAGGTTTCCGGATAGGTGCTTTGCAACTGTATTTACAGCGCCAAGCAAAGCAATGGTTAATTGCCACTGATAACCTAGGCGATGATACAAAAGTACCGGTTCAACAATATAATGTTGAGATGATACCTGGCCATTTGCAACCACAGCGCTATATGTTTACTAAAAGCCCTAACGTATGCCGTTTAGTGCCACAATTATTAGACCGGTCCGTTGTGGTTAAAACCTTACAACCCGTCAGTATTCCGCCTGGCGAGCAAGCCACGTTTTATATTAGTTCACCAGTGTGCATTAGCGTAGTACTACCGGCAGCAAATGCTGAAAAATCTGAACTTATCTTAACCGATATTGCAGTACAACGCTTGTCTGATACTTGGTTTGGCCCTTCTACCCAAATTGGTGAACTTTGTTACGCCGATAAAACCCATGCTAGGCACAGTCAGGCTGAGCTAAAATGTAGACCACATCGCGCTATTACACCGGTACAGGTTCACAACCTTTCAGAGCAGATGTTAGCTGTGGATAAAATTAGTATTCCAGTCCCCTTGCTTGCCCTTTATGGTGATCTAAATGGTAACTTATGGACAGATGGCTTAACTTTGCACCATAAAAGTTCGCAAAGCTTAGCCAGCTTTAAAATAGACAAGCTCAGCATCACTACGCAACAAGCAGCAACCATGTTGAGCCCACCACGTAAAAAAGCAGAAAAGCACAATTTAATCCGTGCTTTTACTGATATGCTTTCCGACCAGCGAGGCTAAGATGGCAGACTTTATTTTAACATGGCTCCAACACGAACAGTTGCGCAACATTCTCTTGGCTATTCTATCGGTAATCTTAGGTTTTTTAATTGCCTCTATCGCAGCGCGGGCTGTGGAAAAAACATTCAAAAGTAACTTTTCACAACATCATATAGTGCTTTTTAAGCGCTTAGTTTATTGGTTAGTGCTGGCTCTCTTTATTGCTTCAGCCTTAAATCAGGTTGGCTTTTCCTTAAGTGTTATCCTTGGTGCCGCCGGCGTTTTATCTGTTGCTATTGGTTTTGCTTCCCAAACCTCAGCATCCAATATTATTAGTGGCTTATTTTTAATTGGTGAAAAACCTTTTCAGCTTGGCGATACCATTAAAGTCGGCAGCACTATAGGTGAAGTATTATCCATAGATTTACTGTCAGTAAAACTGCGGACTTTTGATAACTTATTTGTTCGTATTCCTAACGAAAGTTTAATTAAAAGCGAAGTAACAAACTTAACTCGGTTTCCAATTCGACGTTTTGATCTTAAATTAGGCGTAGCCTACAAAGAGAACATTCGCCAAGTTCGTGAGCTATTATTGCAAGTGGCTGACAACAATCCACTGAGCTTAGACGACCCAGCACCTGTTTTTATGTTTCTCGGTTTTGGTGAGTCTTCTTTAGATATTCAGTTTTCAGTTTGGGCAAAACGTGAGAAGTTTCGTGAATTACGCAACACCTTGCACGAAGATATTAAAGTCGCCTTTGATGCTGCAGGCATTGAGATCCCGTTCCCACAACGTAGTGTTATTCTTACTCATGCTAACGATAAGTAATTATATACATCTGTACATAGCTTGCTGGCATGATATAAATATAGTTATGCCAGCAAATAACTTGGGGTAGGTTATACGGCTAATTATTAATATTAGCTTCACTTAGCTGCACTATATTATCTAAAAAGCATTATAGGGAGTTATTATGCGGCTTGCGCTTTACCTAACAATAGGATGTGTTTTTAGCAGTTATACTTTTGCCGACTGCCAACCAGTGGCAGATAACCGCTTTTTAGTCGACAGCAGTAATATTACTATTAAAGATATTACTTTTAGCCCTAATAATGTATTTGATTTAACCCATAAAAGTACTTTTTGGCTACATGAGTTTGCTAACTATAGCCACACCATCACCCGAGAATCTGTACTTAAAGACGATATCTTATTTGAAATAGGCTCTTTATTAGACCCCAAAGAGCTAGCTGAAACCGAGCGACTCTTGCGTACCCGCAGTTATTTACGCGAAGCCACAGTACGCATTAGCCATTATTGCGCCAATGAAAACAGCATTATTGTTGAGGTAGAAACTTGGGATAACTGGTCGTTATTGCCTACTATCGATTTTTCTAGCGAAGGTGGTCGTAGCAAAAGCGCCTTAGGCTTTGAAGACGATAACATACTGGGTAGCGGTAATAAGCTTGGCATTAAGTACAAGCGTGAAACTGAACGTACTGGCTATGGTTTAAGCTTTAATTCACCCAATATGTTTGGCACTTTTTGGGATGGCTCACTACGATACTCTAATAATTCAGATGGCGACAACTATCAACTGCAACTTAGTCGGCCTTTTTACCGCTTATCCTCGCCTTGGTCATTTTTATTTAATATTCAGCGTGATACGGAAGAGGTTAGCGAATATGAAGCCGGTGAGGAAGTTAACCGCTTTCAGCGACAAAATAGCTTAATTGACGCTGAGTTTGGTTATAAATTACCAATAAAAGGCAAAAACATACACCGCATAAAACTGGCTGCAGAGTTAAACGATTTCAATTTCAATCTTGCTGAGCAAGGCACCTACCTTGCTTTGCCAGAAGATCGTAACTTATCTGGTTTTTGGCTGGAATATGAATATATTATTGCGGATTATCGTAAGCTTTATAATATTAACTCATTCAACCGTACCGAAGACTTTAACTTTGGCTGGCAGCTTAATGCTCGGATTGGGCAATATAATAAAGGACTTGGAGCAGATGAGAACGCCCTATTTTGGCAACTTTCCGCTTTAAAGAACTGGCAACTTGCAAACGACATTTGGCTTTTATCTGCGACATCTTGGCTGCAACGTCGCTTTGAGCAACAGCAGTTTTTATTTAGTAGCCATTGGCAATTAGTTAAACACTTAACTGATAACAGCAGCTTAGTGTTTAAGGTAAATATTGATAAAGGTAATAACTTGTTTCGCGATGAGCCGCTATACATAGGCGGCGAGCAGAATATGCGCGCTTACCCTGAGTATTTTCGCAGTGGTACAGCCCGAGCAATTAATAGTATTGAATACCGCCGCTATACCGATTGGTCACTATGGCAATTGCTAGACGTAGCTTTTGTTGGTTATATAGATGTAGGTAAAGTTTGGCCAGGCAGTGATCAGCAATTGCCAGACACTGATAGCTCAACTTTAGTAGGTGTTGGTGGTGGCTTACGACTGCTCTCTAGCCATTCTAGCCGTGGAGCCATGATCCATATCGATATTACTAAAGCTCTAACTGATAACGATAACCTAAGCGGTGTTGAATTTAGATTAATGGCTAGCCGTAGTTTTTAATCTCTAACCTTATTATTGCTGACACTCTGGACAAAATACTGTTCTGCGCTGGCCAATTTTAATATCACTTAATACAGACTGACAGCTAACACAGTTTTCACCGCCACGGCCGTAAACTAATAACTCTTGAGCAAAATAGCCAGGTTTGCCATCTGCTGCACTAAAATCTTTTAGCGTAGTACCACCTTGTTTAATGGCCGCGCTTAAAATCAACTTTACCTGCTTAGCCAGTTCCGCCACTTGTGCTATAGACACTTGATTAGCTGGCTTTGTAGGCAAAATACCTGCTTTAAATAAGGCTTCGTTAGCATAAATATTACCTACACCAACCACAACATGGTTATCCATCAATACTTGCTTTACCGCTGTGCGTCTTTTAGCAAAGGCTTGGTTTAAATGGCTAGCATTAAATTTATCGCTCAGTGGTTCAGGGCCAAGCGTTGCTAGTAATGGATGCACTTGGCCTCGGTCTTGCCATAACACTGCGCCAAAGCGGCGGGTGTCGTTTAAACGTAATATTTTATCGCCCGATAGCACAAAGTCGATATGATCATGCTTTATTGCCACTGTACCAGTTGGTAAAACTTTTAAATGACCCGACATACCTAAATGCAAAATAATATCGCCCTTAGGTAATTCAATTAATAAGTACTTAGCCCGTCGGGTTACTGATAATATCGGTTGCTGCTTTTGCTCCACCACTTCATCAGGGATCCACCAACGTAATTGGCGCTGCCTAGCAATAACATTAAGTAAGGTTTGCCCTTGTAAATAGGGGCTAATTCCTTGGCGCGACACTTCAACTTCGGGTAACTCTGGCATTAAAAACTCCAATACATAAACTTGGCTAATACTAATACGGCCGGCAGTTACAATTTTAATTTAAGGCAATAAAAACAGCTGTGCGGCTTGCTCGCTTGTAAGCTGAAATAAGTTAGTTTTACCAGCTTGCTGCACTAAATAGCCAGTATCAGTTGGGTAAAGTAACCAAATCATCGGTTCAAATTGGCCTACAACTTGAACACTAGCTTGAGCAACTGGCACTTTACTTTGTAATGAGGCGGTTTTCACTTCTGATAACTCGGTATATTGCCAGGCTAAAGCTAACTTTTCAGCGTCTACTAGCCTAGCCTCACCATTATTAGCAACCGCTTGTGGCTGTAATCGCCACTGGGTACCGGCTTGGGTTAAGCGTTGCTGGCCAAAGCTAACCATTAATAACTGGCTATGTTCGGGTATTAAGCGATAACGAATAGGATCAGATTGCAGTAAACGTTGTGGAATACCATATAAAAAAAACATTAAAATCAGCACAACAAAGATAAGTACATTGTTCCAGTTTCGCTGAGAGAGTTTAATCATATTGCTGCCTATCTGCACAAGGTGAACGTCCATTGCAGCGGCATAGTAACTTAGGCGGGGACTAAAAAGCAAAAACCCGGAATAAACCGGGTTTCTTTTTCGATTACTTGATTTTCGCTTCTTTGAAAATCACATGCTTACGCACTTTAGGATCGAATTTTTTGATTTCCATTTTTTCTGGCATAGTACGTTTGTTCTTCGTAGTTGTATAGAAGAAACCAGTACCAGCAGAAGAAACTAAACGGATTTTATCGCGCATTATTTAATTCCTTAAACCTTGTGACCGTTAGCACGCACGTCAACTAGGACGGCATCGATACCATTCTTATCAATGATACGCATACCACGAGTAGTAGTACGTAATGTAACAAAACGGTTTTCACTTTCAACCCAGAAACGGTGTGTTTGTAGGTTAGGCAGGAAACGGCGCTTAGTAGCATTTTTGGCGTGAGAGCGGTTGTTACCAACCATAGGTCTCTTACCAGTTACTTGGCACACTTTAGACATGTCAATTGTTCTCCAAAATTACATCAGCTCGAGCTGTCGTCACCCTTCTGGCCGAGAAGGTTACCTCAAAACAAAGAGGGCGCAATTTATACACGAATTAGGCTTGCTATTCAAGCTAATTCTTCTTTTTGCACTAGGTTTTTCGCATAAACACCAGCCAAGTATTATAGCCAGCCTCGTTCAG
This sequence comes from Rheinheimera sp. MMS21-TC3, assembly GCF_032229285.1. NCBI lineage: Bacteria > Pseudomonadati > Pseudomonadota > Gammaproteobacteria > Chromatiales > Chromatiaceae > Rheinheimera > Rheinheimera sp. MMS21-TC3. The sequence continues at coordinate 571,441 of NZ_CP135084.1, read as the reverse complement.
CGAAGGAGATGACATCAGTGTCGCCAACCACAAAATGATCTAATACCTTGATATCTACTAGCATTAATGCCTGAACAAGCCGGTCGGTAATACTTCTGTCCGCTCGACTTGGTTCAGCCACACCCGATGGATGGTTATGCGCCAGAATAACAGCGGCCGCATTATGCGCTAATGCATGCTGAACTACAATACGCGGATACACCGGCGAGGCATCTATTGTGCCACTAAACAGTGATTCAGTCTTAATAAGCCGATGTTGGCTATCTAAATATAATAATAAAAACACTTCACGCTGCTTATTACTAATAGCATGCTGCAAATAACGCTTTACCGCTGAGGGCTCAGTAAAAACAGTTTCTCGCTGAATTTGTTGCTCTAAATAGCGCTTACTTAACTCTAATACTGCCTGCAATTGCACATATTTAGCTTCGCCTAAACCTTTGCCCGTGCAAAATTGTTGCTGGTTAGCCGACAACAACCCTTTTAAGCTACCAAACTGCTTTAATAACTGCCTAGCTAAACTCACGGCATCAATTCCGGCAATGCCAGTGCGTAAGAATATTGCTAATAACTCTGCATCAGACAAAGCACTAGCTCCATGTAGTAGCAGCTTTTCGCGTGGTCGCTCTGCCGCTGGCCAATTACGAATACTCATCTGAATCCTCCCTGAACTGATGCCGATATGCTCTTTTCGTGCTATCTTAGCGACAGTTTTTTTGGTCTTGGTAAGCCTGATATGCAACAAACTTTGGCAAACAAACGTATTTTACTGGGTGTAAGTGGCGGTATAGCTGCCTATAAAAGCGCAGATTTAGTCCGCCGTTTATCCGAACGCGGCGCAGAGGTTCGAGTTATTTTAACCGACTCTGGCCAACATTTTATTACCCCTTTAACCTTGCAAGCGGTATCGGGCAACCCTGTTAGTACCAGCTTGTTAGATCCCAGCGCCGAGGCCGCTATGGGCCATATAGAGTTAGCCAAGTGGGCCAATATCTTTATTATTGCCCCAGCTACAGCAAATGTTATCGCCAAACTAGCTCAAGGTATGGCCGATGATTTGCTAACAACCTGCGTGCTAGCGACTACAGCTGAACTCTTTATCGCACCTGCAATGAATCAGCAGATGTATAAAAACATAGCAACACAAAAAAATATAGCAACATTAAATGAACATAATTTTCACATAATTGGCCCAGCAGCAGGTGAACAAGCCTGTGGTGATGTTGGTTTAGGCCGAATGGAAGAACCGTTACAAATTGTTGCTGCTATTGAGCAATTTGTTGCAGCTAAGCCCGATAGCCATTTAAGCTGGCAAGGAATATCTATTGCTATTACCGCCGGCCCTACCCGCGAAGCGATAGATCCAGTGCGTTACATTTCTAACCATAGCTCGGGTAAAATGGGCTTTGCTTTAGCAGCAGCTGCCGCGCAATTAGGTGCTGATGTTACCCTTATTGCTGGGCCAACACTTTTAACAACACCCGCTGGTGTTAAGCGAATAGATGTTATTAGCGCAGAGCAAATGCACCAAGCCGCTTTAACGGCAGCACAAAACAGTGCTATTTTTATTGGTTGTGCTGCTGTTGCTGATTATAGAATGGCCGAAGTTGCGGCAGAAAAACTGAAAAAAACCAGTGACGCTGAATTAATTCTAAAAATGGTTAAAAACCCCGATATTATTGCTAGCGTTGCAGCCTTAAGCCAACACCGGCCTTTTACCGTTGGCTTTGCGGCTGAAACCCATAATCTTATCGACTATGCCAAAGCTAAATTAAGCAGTAAAAAGCTGGATATGATTTGTGCTAATGACGTTTCAGATCCTAACCAAGGTTTTAATAGCGAACATAACGCGGTCACGCTAATTTGGCCACAAGGCCAACTAGCCTTACCTGCCCAAGCTAAATCGGCTTTAGCACAACAGATATTGCAGCATGTGTTACAACAGTTTCAATTAGTAGCTAAAATATAATTGCTAACAATGTAAACCCAACAACTTAGATAGAAGCCTTAAATGAAAAAAGCCATAGATTTAAAAATACTTGATCCTCGCATTGGAACAGAATTTCCCTTACCTGCTTATGCCACACCAGGCTCTGCTGGTTTAGATTTACGCGCCTGTATCAACACCACACTTGAATTAGCCCCTGGCGAAACCAAGTTAATACCAACTGGTTTATCTATTTACATTGGCGATACTAATTTATGTGCCACTATTTTACCGCGTTCTGGTTTAGGCCATAAACACGGCATAGTGCTAGGTAACTTAGTCGGCTTAATTGACTCAGACTACCAAGGCCCCTTAATGGTGTCGATGTGGAACCGTGGCCAAGATAGCTTTAGCATTGAGCCTGGCGATCGCATTGCTCAGTTGGTGTTTATGCCCGTAGTGCAAGCTGAATTTAATCTGGTAGACAGCTTTGAACAAACCCAGCGCGGCGAAGGTGGTTTTGGCCACTCAGGCAAAGCTTAGTAAATATATAGAATCTAACAAGCATCGGAAGCAGATGTACTTATTTCGCAGCGGCATGGATGCCGCGTAGCCGGAAAGGGCACAGGGATGTGCTCCTTGCAGGCGGTGAAATAAGTATTTTCTGCTGTAGATGCCTGCACAGAACCCTATTTTAGATTTTAACAGGATAATCAATGCCAGCACCACGTCGTAGTAATCGCAAAGAAGACATTTTGCAGGCACTAGCCGCTATGTTGCAAAGTAATAATGGCCAACGCATTACCACAGCTGCCTTAGCCGCTAAAGTAGGCGTATCAGAAGCCGCTTTATATCGCCACTTTCCCAGCAAAGCGCGAATGTTTGAAGGTTTAATTGAGTTTATTGAAGATACCCTACTTTCACGCATTAACACCATTTTAGACGAATACAAAGACACCCAAAGCCGGGTAGAAATGATCTTACAATTAATTTTAATCTTTGCCGAACGTAATCCAGGGATCTGCTGTATTTTAACCGGCGAAGCCCTGCAAGGTGAACCCGAGCGCTTACAAGAACGAGTAGAGCAGCTTTTTGATAAGCTTGAAACCCAACTAAAACAATGCCTGCGCGAACGCAAACTGCGTGAAGGCAAAAGCTTTGCTATCGACGAAGCCGACTTAGCTAACCTGCTATTAGCCACAGTAGAAGGCAAATTAAACCAATTTGTTCGCTCAGGCTTTAAACGTCTACCTACCCAACACTGGCCAGCACAGTGGCAGTTGATGCAACAGAGCCTGTTTGAGCAAGCTTAAGCTTGAGTTGTAAATGTTGAGTGGTGAGTGTTGAGTGTTGAGTGTTGAGTGTAAATAATAATAGTGACTAGTTGCCTTCGGCAACAGTGACCGCGCTTAAGCGCTAGTGACCGTTCGCTGTGCGAACTAGTTACCGCTGTAAAAAACAGTAGTGACTAGTTGCCTTTGGCAACAGTGACCGCGCTGTAAGCGCTAGTTACCGTTCGCGTGCGAACTTGTTACGCTTGCAAAGCAAGCTAGTCACTACTTAGATACCAACCTAGGCTTCAACACCATATTCGGCGCGGTAGGCTTTAACCGCGTCTAAGTGCTGGGCCATTTCTGGTTTATCAGCTAAATAGTTAATTAAATCTGGTAAGCTAATAATTGAAATAACTTTAGTGGCAAAGTCACGTTCCACTTCTTGAATAGCCGACAACTCACCCTTACCGCGTTCTTGTCTATCTAACGCAATTAATACGCCGGTTAAACTTGCGCCTTGTGCTTGAATAAGCTGCATAGACTCACGAATAGCTGTACCTGCAGTAATCACATCATCTACCAACATAATGCGCCCAGCTAAAGGTGAGCCAACTAAATTGCCCCCTTCACCATGGGCTTTAGCTTCTTTGCGATTAAAGCAATAAGGCACATCACGATTATAGTGATCCGCCAGCGCTACAGCTGTTGTCGTGGCTATAGGAATACCTTTATAAGCAGGGCCAAATAGCACATCGAACTCTAAACCTGCATCATCTAATGCAGCGGCATAAAAGCGACCTAATTTAGCTAAATCACTACCTGTATTAAATAAACCTGCATTAAAAAAGTACGGGCTAGTGCGGCCCGACTTTAAGGTAAAGCTGCCAAATTTTAAAACCTGACGCGCTAAGGCAAATTCAATAAAGTCACGTTGAAACTGTTTCATGCAATAAATACCTATTTAAATTAGCGTTCAACAAAATGGCTTTATGCTAAAGCCCGTTTTTGCTCATCACAAATTTCGCGAATAGCATGCTTGCCTAAGTCGAACATTTGCTGCATTTCTTCAAAGCTAAATGGTGCCTCTTCAGCCGTACCTTGAATTTCAATCACTTTGCCGGTTTCGGTCATTACAATGTTCATATCAGTATCAGCATTAGAGTCTTCATCGTAATCTAAATCGGCAATGGCCGTGCCTTTATAAATACCAACAGAAACCGCTGCCACCATAAAGTTTAACGGGTTAGTTTTAATGGTGCCTTTAGCACGCATAAAATTAAGCGCATCCACTAATGCAACACAAGCGCCAGTAATAGAAGCAGTACGAGTACCGCCATCAGCTTGGATCACATCACAGTCAATAGTAATAGTGTTTTCACCTAATAACTTTAAATTCACCGCTGCCCGTAAAGCACGGCCAATTAAGCGCTGAATTTCCATAGTACGCCCACCTTGCTTACCGCGCGCGGCTTCACGGTCATTACGGGTATGAGTCGCCCGAGGTAACATGCCGTATTCAGCTGTAATCCAACCTTTACCTTGGCCTTTCATAAAGCGCGGTACGCCTTCAACCACACTAGCGGTACAAATCACTTTAGTATTGCCAAACTCAACTAATACTGAGCCCTCAGCATGAGCCGTAAACTGGCGAGTAAAAGTAAGGGGACGGATCTGACTGGCGGTTCTGCCACTTGGACGCATAGCTGCACTCCTATAATGAATTTGGTGCTTATTATAAAGGCTAACGGCTTACAGGGCTATCAATTCGCCAAAATCGATTAAGCTAAGGTATACTCAGGCATTATTTATTGTTAGAGACTTAATTATGATCCATAGCATGACCGCTTTCGCCCGTCACGAAACCAACGCCAGCTGGGGCAGCGCCCAATGGGAAATTCGCTCAGTTAACCAGCGTTATTTAGAAACCTATTTTCGCCTACCAGAGCAATTTCGAGGCTTAGAAAACCTATTACGTGACAAACTACGGGCTAAATTGAATCGCGGTAAAGTAGAAGTAAACCTTCGCTTTCATGCAAACCAAGCCGCCGGCGAGCTTAACATTAATCATAGCTTTGCCGAGCAACTGCTACAGCAAGCGCAATTATTACTAGCCAAGGCACCACAAGCTCAGCTTAATATCGCCGACATTATGCGCTGGCCAGGCGTAATGGAAACACCGAATGACGACATCGATGCCATTCAAAAAGAACTACTCGCTGGTTTTGATGCCGCCTTGCAAGACTTCTTAGCCGGCCGTGGCCGCGAAGGCGACGCCATAGAACAAATGATTACGCAACGCTTAACCGGCATTACAGAACAAGTATCTTTTGTTCGCAGCCACCTACCGCAAGCCATGCAATGGCAACGTGATCGCATTGTAAACCGTTTAACCGAAATTAAAGCCGAACTCGACCAAAGCCGCCTAGAGCAAGAAATGGCCTTTATTGCCTCTAAATCAGACGTAGCAGAAGAGCTAGACCGCCTAGACGCCCACATTAAAGAAACCCAACACATCCTAAAAAAAGGCGGCGCCTGTGGCCGACGCCTAGACTTTATGATGCAAGAATTCAACCGCGAAGCCAATACGCTATCATCCAAAGCCATCAGCACAGAAATCACCAATGCAGCAGTAGAACTTAAAGTGCTAATAGAGCAAATGCGAGAGCAGATCCAAAACGTGGAGTAACACCTAATATGGGGTCGTAGCACATTAATTTTATGTTAACGATCCACCATTACCTGTCTTAAAACAATATACACAGCTCTGGAGTTAGATTAGTTTTACTTGGCAAAAAGTGTTTAAATATCGATATAAACTTTTCACTCTCGGTAGCTCACTTTTTTATTCATACGGTGATAAATGGCAAGATTTGAAATTAAGACGCTAGAAGATATATCTCTTTTACGAGAATCATCAGAGCTAGAGTGTAAGCAAGCTAGTGGCATAGATGGAAAAGGTGCAATACCGAAAGATATGTGGGAAACCTATAGCGCGTTTGCCAACACTGACGGTGGTACTATTATTCTTGGCTTAAAAGAAAAAAGAGGCCAAATGCCAACTTCATTACACGCCAGATAAAGCCTCGCTCCCGCTTTATTCGCTTCTTGTATCAACAACACGTACTCTGTGCGCTGTGAGAACGAGGTTAGTCGTCCTCGCTGTCGTTCTCCCACAACGCATTTAACTTTTTTCGTAGTACCAGCAATGCCGCAGTTTCAGCCAGTGCTTTTTCTTTATGGCGAAGTTCGCGTTTTAACTGTTTAATTTCTTTATGGTCAGCCTGACGCTGGCGTTTTGTCTCAAGCTCTTGCTCACGAGAGCTTTTAAAACCTCTTAAAGAATCTGCTTTCCACGCTTTTACTTGTTCAACATAAAGCCCTTTTTGACGACAATACTCACTTAGTTCGGCTTCATTTAAACTGGCAGTTTCAATCACGGTGGCAAGCTTAGCTTCTGCTGACCATTGCTCTGGGGTGGATTTGTTTCCGGGCACAGGACGACCTTGTTGTTTGGCTTTATCTCGCCAATTATACAAAGTTTGCAAACCAATACCTTCACTTCTTGATACTTGGGCAACAGACATATTTGATGGTGGTAATAATTTACTCAAAATCATTTGTTTACGTTCTTCACTGTAACTTGGCATAATCAGCCCTTAACGCCCCAACTGGTTAAATTTTAAGTAGTGACAACTATCCTGCCAGAGGGGGCAAGTAGAAAGCGTTATCTTAACGTAAATAGAGTATCATTATTTTTGTGAAAATATTTTGCTTCAGTTATTACTAGTGGATATTGATAGAAGCAACAACTAAGTAAAAGGATCGCGTTCTAAATGTTTGAAGTTATCGTACTAGCACTAGCATTAAGTATGGATGCATTCGCCGTATCTATTGGGCTTGGTGCCAAACACAGCCAGACCAGATTACCTTTAGGATTAATTGCTGGTATTTATTTTGGACTATTCCAAGGTATCATGCCCTTAATTGGTTATGCTGTGGGTATAGGAATTTTTGTTTGGATTGAAGTATTAGCACCATGGATTGCTTTTGTATTACTTACTTTGATCGGCGGGAAAATGATATATGAATCAAGAAGTGAAGGCGTTGAAAATAATATAGTTAAAATAACTCATAAGGTTATGCTTATTCTAGCATTGGCTACTAGTATCGATGCAATGGCTGCAGGCTTTTCTCTAACTATATTACAAGTTAATCCTATATCTGCTTGTTTTATTATAGGCATAACCACTTTAATTTTTAGCTGGCTCGGTGTCGTCATTGGAAAGCTAACAGGCTCTTGGTTAGAAAGTAAAGCAGAGCTACTAGGCGGAATTGTGTTAATATTGATAGGCTTAAAAATTCTAATTTTTTAACCTATTCTTATCCTAATCAATATGAATTGTATAACTTTCATCTAAAAAGGAAATGTAAAATGAAAATTAAATATTTAATTGCATTAGTATTCAGTGCAGCTTTACTAAACGGTTGTGGTGTAGCTGATAACCCGACAGTTTGCACAAGTGATCCACAATCTGAATGGCTAGATCAAGATAAGTTTCAAGCCAGCTTACTTGCTTCAGGCTATAAAATTAATGAGTTTAAAGTTACTAAAGGGAATTGTTATGAAATTTATGGAACAGATAAAAATAACAGTAAGGTAGAAATTTACTTTAATCCTGTAGATGGCTCTATAGTAAAACAAGAAAGCCACTAGATTTGGCTAAATACTTATTAATATGGGATCCATTGGTAAGAGTATGCCATTGGATCCTCGTATTGGCTTTTACTTTAAATTATTTTTTACTTGAACCAGGAAGTAATCCACATCAAGTATTTGGATATATTGCTTTAACCACTATTTTAGTCAGAATTGTCTGGGCAACAATAACTACAAATTATGCTAGTTTTAAGCATTTAAATCTGCATTATAAAAATTTCGCATTACATTATTCGCATCTGCGTTCCCGCAATATTCCTAGTCAGAGCGGCCACAACCCAATAGGCTGGTTAATGATTATTAGCACTTGGTTACTTGTTATTGGCTTAGCAACAACGGGGTTTATACTTGAAGAAATAGATTATTTTTTTGGTAATTCATTAATAAAAAATATACATTCAATATTTGCAAATACTTTGTATGCAATCGTTTTAATACATATTATCGCAATAATTTTAGTTAGTTGGTGGGGGAAGATTTCATTACTTCGACCAATGATTACTGGCAAAAGAAAAAGCTAAGACCTTGATTTTTATAGCGCACCTGCCGGATTACTCGGGCTGTCCTGCCCTTGCCCTTCGGGCCAGCAAAGCTGTTCAAAAACGCTCCCGACGTTTTTGTCGAACCTGTGGCCTCTGCCTCCGGAGGGCAATTAAAACCAACCCCACAAAAATAAAATCCCTATATATCAAACACATATGCATATATCAGCGCCAACAAATCCCCTGTTAAAACAGCACCATTTGGGCACATATTTGGGCACAAATAAATATCAATTCGAGCATCGATATTGACTCTTTCCCTCGACAAAAATTTATAATTTATAAAAAATATCTGAGTTTTGATGTCGAAAATTTTCGACAGTTTTTAAGCTAATTTGAACTAAATTGCTAACTCTAGCGATTCAATTTTTATCTTTAGGTAAGGCATAAATTTTAAAATCATCATGAAGTTTACTCCAGTGCGCTTTTAACCCAGCTTTATGCTCATTATTCATTGGCAGTGCTCATTCATTTTCCCCCAGCAATCCTTGCCATGGATCATCAGTTAAAACTTACTTTTCTCATTATCAGAAGGCAATGCATCAATGGATGGACTAGATCCTTCGCACAGTAACGCTATCACGGCATTAAGCTTTTCATTTGGAATAAGTAATATTTCACTTTTCAGCCCTTTAGCTATTAACTCAAGCGTATCAAGCCGCGGGTTGCCTTTCGATTCTAGTCTCTGATATTGCTGACGCGATATCCCTACTTGCAGCATCATATCGTGTTGTTTAAAACCTAATGTTATTCGGCGTTTATTTATCTGTTCAAGTTTATTAATAATGAACAATAAAATAAACCGAACTAGCTGAGGGATCCCCACAAATTTACACCCCATAGTATCAGCTCTTTGCCAATTTGATTAGCGCCCAATTCCACTGTGCAACCCAGTGCAATTTGAAGCCAGCATCGGTGACAATAACAGGCTTACAGTCGCTAGGTAACATGGCCTTGAGTTGCTTTAAAAACGCCCAGTGCAAATGTGGACAAAGAGCTGTAACCGCGTCCAACAGGACAGAAAATCGCGCTTTCTGCATACTTTTAGGGGTGACAAATCAGAGGAAATCGGCGAGCATAGTTTTAACATTCATGGCGGTATTCATGGTTAGATGTTTTTGGCGATTAACTACAGAATTTCTGGGGATACCTCAGATAAAACAGACTGTACAGACAGTTAAATAGGTGGCGGTGCTAGATGGATCCAAAACAATTAAAAGCCGTTTTTGATAAGCTAGCTTCCAGCTATGAGGTTCAGCTAAACAAGCTGGCGCCTATTCACCAAGGCTTGTATTTTCAGCTGGAATGGATCTTTGCAGACTTACCACTAAATGCTCGAATAATGTGTGTCGGGTTAGGTACCGGCAGAGAGTTGTCTTATTTAGCTAATAAGTTTCCAAGCTGGCAATTTACTGCCGTTGAACCCTCTGCTGCCATGCTTAACTTGTGTCGGCAAAGGGCAGAAAAAGAAGGCTTTATTTCTCGCTGTCAATTTCATAATGGCTATGTTGAATCACTAGACGATACTGAACTCTATGATGCGGCCACTTGTTTTATGGTTTCACAGTTTATTCTTGATAATAAACAACGCTCATGCTTTTTTCGGGCAATTGCAGAAAGGCTTAAACCCAGCGGATTATTAGTTAGCGCCGATTTATCGTCAGAGGTAGGTTCAGCCGAATATAACGCCTTGCTAAAAATGTGGGGAACTATGCTACATGCTGGCAATGTCCCCGCAGATGCTAAAGAAAAGCTAGGTTCAGCCTTAGTAAGAGATATGGCAATTTTGCCGCCAAGTACTGTTGAGTCTATTATTAAGCGTGGTGGTTTTGACTCACCTGTGCAGTTTTATCAAGCAAGTTTGGTTCATGCTTGGTTTGCACTGCGATCTAAATAAGTAGTAAGCGGTAAATAGCTAAAACCTTTTTGCATATTCGGAATTGGTTTTAAATTATCATCAACCAGTAAACGTCCCAAAAGCGGATGTTTGTCTAGCTTTTGCCCCACAAACTCCCATTTTTCTGAAAAACCTTTAAATTGTCTTGAAGATAAAGTGCTTCCAGCAGGGAACCAAGCTGTAAATGCCCCATTTATAACACAGTCATCTCGTAGAGTATTTATGCCGCATTTCTGTACTCTAGTGGCGTCATGTCATTAAGTGAGTCGTGCGGCCGTTCAGTGTTATACAACTCAATCCACTCTTCAGTTATTTGCTTCACTTCATTCAGGTTGTTGAATATGTATAAATCCAGTACATCATCACGATACGTTCGGTTAAATCGTTCAATATATGCGTTTTGGTATGGGCAACCCGGTTAGTCAATCATAATTCCATGTGCTTGTGCCCAGTTGACGAAGACTTCTGAGGTGAACTCGCTGCCGTTATCAACTCGGATTTTTTTCAGGATAGCCATGCCATTCAGCAAGTTGATCTAGATAACGTATCACACGTAATGATGGCATGCTGGTCGCGATGTCAATCCCTAGTACTTCACGGTTAAAGTCATCAATAACGTTAAATGTCCGAAACCGGACTTTGTTGTGCAAGATATCGCTCATAAAATCCATTGACCAGCACTTACCCAGTGCACTCGGTGCAACCAAGGGGTCCGGATTACGGTTGGGCAGCCGCTGCTTTCCTTTGCGTCGTAGGTTCAGTTTTAGTTGTGTATAAACAGGATAGACACGCTTGTGTAGCTGTCGAAGGCGTTTAAAGCATTTAGGGAAACCCCACCGATGATGCCTTTCAACTAACGCATTTAAGGCATCAATGAATTCATCATCATCGGCCAGCTTAGGCTCGTAGTAGTAGGCGGTACGGCTGATGCCGACCACATTACAGCACTTTACAATACTCGCGTTATACTGCATCTGTGATTTCAGGCTTAATTCGGCATACATCTGCTTGAGTCGCCGGTTTTCTTCTTCAAGCTCTTTTAAGCGCCGTACATCGGATGCTTCCATACCGCCATACTTTTCACGCCACTTATAAAAGGTGGAATTGCCAATGCCATACTTACGGCAGATATCTTTAATGGGCACGCCCACTTCGGCTTCTTTCAAAATCGCCACAATTTGGCTTTCTGTTTTGCGTTTGCTCATCGTAAAACTCCTTTGCTCTAGCTTAAAAGAAATTCTACGAGTAATCTGTATTATTTTACGGGGTAGTTACAAATCAAAAAGGTTTATTCAAGTATTACAGCCAATTTTTCATTAAGTACAGTCATACCAGTGAATATCGGATTTGACACTGACTCAGGAAAGTCTTTTGGTAGCTCTAGCTTAACTGAGTCGATTACTTTATTTGTTTGGTAGTAAACATAAGATAGCTCGCGCATGACAATATCAGGGCGTAAACCTAAATGCTGCCCAAAAGTAATCCAGTGTCGTGCTGCCATTGAGAATATTTTTTTGTGTTTATTATTTGAAACAACTGACATTGCCAATTCAGCTTTTTGTTTTGCAATTTGATTGGCCCCTTTACCAATAATCGGATGTGCAGACAAAACATCATACAATGGTGCAAGCTGATATTTGTTGCCGCCCTTTAATTGAATTGAAAAATTTTTAGCGTGACCATCTATTGCTGCCAATATCCAAAAAACAATCAATGCTCTAAAGAATAGTTGACTGTCTGCTTGCGAATTTGAGCCGCTTTGCAATATATCCATAATCGCTTTTGCAGTAGGACCTTGATCACTCTCATACTTATTTAATGAGTTAATGCCTAGCGCTTGACACATATCTTCTTGAGGCAACCTTAAGATTACGCCGTCATCAATAAGCAATTTACGATCAAACCTTTCTACTACTAATGCTTTTACCGATTGTTTACCATTACTAAAAGACATTGGTTGGCAGTTAGCAACCGGGATCCCATAGCCTTGAACAATGCGTGAGCAAAGCCATTCATTCTCAACGGATGTCGATAGGTCCACATTCATATTTGCTATTAGGCCTAGAGGCAATTTAAATATATGTGTCGTTGGCGTAGAGCCACTTGGGATATACCAGTTTTCCTCAAATAATAACAAGCCTGTCTTTTCCTGAGCGCCAGCAAGTGATAACCGAAGCGGGTCATCCTTATGGCTACGGCCGAACCCTTTTGGCACCTCAATTAATAAGTCAGCAACGTCACTTTCAGCAAGTAACTTACCTTCGATCTGCGATATGTCTGGAATTTCATCTATAGGCAATATTTGAATAGCGCCAATACAGTCTCTACCAACAGCTCTAAGTAGCTCACTCGCCTCGGTATTTTTAGTACCAAATTTTGTTGCTATACGCCTACGTATATCCATCGTGTCCGGCAACAAGTTATCGAAATAGTTAAGAACCGCTTCACTTTTAATTTCACTATTACCAGGAACAATTGGCAATGAAAGAGAAAGTGGCCGGCATAACGGGTTTGCTATCCATGCATCATCATATTGGAAGGTATGTTTAACAGGGTGCCAGTACCCTACAATATCGCCATTCATCCATATTGCTAAATGCTGCGAGGTTAATTTAATCTGCATACATCACCACTCCAACTTTTTATTAGAGCGAACCGCTAACACCCTAGATTTATTGTTGCTTTCACTCGCTATTTTTGACTGGTTTGAAGGGTTATCAGCTCGAGTGTCTATATTTTTTGGCTCGCTGATAGCTGTTGAGCTCTGAATGTTATCTTCTGGCTTGGTGCGCACTTCTATAACTAAACCTGCTTGTAGAGTTTGAAGTAGCACAAGTAACCGCTCAACACTCATACTTTCTGGGTTATTTTCTAATCGTTGATACCCTTGCTGTGTAAGCCCTAATAGCTCACCAGCATTAGCTTGTGTGTAACCCAACTTGTTGCGAAGCGCTTTGATATACAGTTTTAATTGAGCGATTGTTAATACTGGATATTGCATAGTGGCTACCTATTCACTTTAAACATACAACATCTATGTTGTTTTAAAAGAATACAACGAATATATTGTTTTTACAAGTTACAACATATTCATTGTAACATGATATCCCTACCTTTCTAAAAAACAACACTCAGCAAAGCCGTAGCGCTCAGTCTTTAATAATGACAATCCTAACTTATACAAATATTACCGCTTAAAACACTTGATAAGTATTTTAGGCAGCAATTACTAGGTATCAATAGCTTAATTTTAAAAGGCCTTAAGCACTCATTGTAATTTGTGAACTCATTCTATCAGCCAGCTGTAATGCAGGCGCTAAGTAGGTTTCTGCTTTATAACCATAACGAGCACCAGGACTACTGCAGGTCCATAGATGACGTAACAATATCGCACTTTCTGGCTCATGATTATCAAGCCACTGCAGGACTCGCCGATAAAGCAGAAGTCAATTTCAGCTTTTTCTTTATAAGAGTAAAAATTACGTTGGTCACGATATGGTCACATGGTGGTCACAAGGCATAAAAAAAGGTCTCGCTTTTCAGCTAAGACCTTGATTTATATGGCGCACCCGCCGGATTACTCGGGCTATCCTGCCCTCGCCCTTTGGGCCAGCTGAAGCTGTTCCAAAATGTTCCTGACATTTTGGTCGAACGACGCGTTCTCACTGGGCTGGGTGCTTAAAACACAAAAACCACCCTATAGGTGGTTTTGATGTTTTATGGCGCACCCGCCGCGATTCGAACGCGGGACCCCTGCCTTCGGAGGGCAGTACTCTATCCATCTGAGCTACGGGTGCGTAATCTGCTATACAGAAGCTGCGCATTATAGTCAGGCTTTGGCTCTATGTCTATTGCTTAACCGCTCGCTTTTTCTGCAGTTAGTTTTTTTCGTCTTAGTTTGCAACTTTTATAGCTTACCGTTACAGTTATATTTGCCACGCTTTTGAAGATGCTTTGAAATCTATGTCGAATAAGTTTTTGTTGCCTGCTGGCCAGTGGCTATTATTATTTACCTTACTAGGCACGCTGATATATGCAACTGAACAGTTGGTAAAATACCAACAACAGCTAACCCGAAGTGAACTATTAAAGCAAGAAATTGCTAGTGCAGACCCAATACGGTCTTTAATTGAGTCAGAGTTGAATTCTCCGCTTTATTTAAGTGCCGCTTTAAGTGCTTATATAAAAGCTAGTAATGGCAAAGTCTCGGTTACTGAAATTAACCTTTTATTACAAGGTTTAGTCAGTCAAGCTCAGCATATACGTAATATTGGCGCAGCACCTAATAACCACTTACTACATTTATATCCCTTACAGGACAATGCTAAAGCTCTAGGTATATATTATCCTGACTTGCCCGATCAATGGCCGCAAATTAAAGACATTATTGCCAAACGCCAAGCCAAATTGGTTGGGCCTATACCTTTAGTACAAGGCGGTATGGGGTTTATTTATCGAATTCCTGTGTATTTAGCCGAGTCGGATACTTATTGGGGCTTAATTAGCACTGTTGTTAATATAGATTCTGTTTGGCAACTGGTTGCTAAGCAAGCCACTGAGCAAAATATTGCCATCGCCATTAGACCAGCCTCTAACAATGAAATTGTTGCACCTGCTTTTTATGGTGATAACAGTTTATTTTATGACGCTAGTTTACTATTAGATATAGAGTTACGTGGCGCTAAATGGCAACTTGCTGTTCGAACCTTAGCGACACTAGCTGATCAAAGTAGCCTTATCCGCCTGTTATGTTATTCAGCCACTGGTTTAATTGTCGTTTTATTGTTTTGGTTATTGTTATCTAAGCAATATTTACACAGAAGTATGTTAGAACAACAGCGTAGTAAACGCTATTTACAGACGGTAATGGATAACGTGGCTGATGCTATTATCACTACTGACCTTAGTGGCATTATTGAGCACAGCAATTTACCTTGTTACAGTATTTTTGGCTACCTTTCTGCTACTTTACCCGGTATGCATTGGTCTACTTTATTAGCAGAGCCTAGTTTAACTGATGATATTGTTCGCACTATTGCCGATAAAAACACTGAATATGAAACCTTAGGCCAACGTTACGATGGTTCTTCTTTTCCGTTAGCTATAAGGCTAAGTGCTATTACTCTGCAGCAAAAGCCAAGACATTTAATAGTGTTGCGCGATCTATCACAGTGGCATAAAGCTGAACAATTAAAGCAACAATTTATATCTAATGTTAGCCATGAGTTACGCACCCCTTTAACCTCAATTACTGGCGCACTAGGCCTTATAGTTGGTGGTGCTTTGGGTAACTTAGCTCCAGCCCAAGCTAGAATTTTGCAATTAGCCCTTAACAATAGCCAACAGCTTAGCCAATTAATTAATGATTTATTGGATATGGAGCAATTAACTAACCAAAGTATGAAGTTTAATATTAAACCCGTCCTTATTGTTGAGGTTATAAAACAATGTGTCGGATCAGTAAAAACAGTTTGCCAAGAAAACCATCAAATTATTCAAATTGAAGCTGCAGAACAGCTCAACACCATACAGATACTCGCAGATAAACAACGTTTAACCGATGTAATGCTGCATCTATTGGTTAATGCTTGTAAATTCTCACCGGCCAATAGTACTATCAGGGTCAGTATTACTAAAGCCTCTGACTTAATACGAGTAACGGTTATTGACAACGGTAAAGGCGTACAAGAAAGTTTTGTACCTAACCTATTTAATCGCTTTACTCAAGCAGATGGCTCCGATACTAGGAATGTCGGTGGCACAGGGCTTGGTTTAGCAATCAGTCAGGTAATAATGCACAATATGCATGGCAGTATTGGCTATTACCCAAACCAACCTCAAGGCAGTTGTTTTTATATTGAATTGCATTGTCATCAAGCTAATAAAGCTACTGCCATTTAACTTTAAACCGTAACATTAGCAACACTGTTATAATTTTAATTAATTTTTCTAGGGGATACACATGCGTAAAACTCTTATTGCCTCAGCGGTAGGCTTAGCTTTAGCCCTGACTGCCTGCGGCGACAATACCACCTCACAGCAACAAGCATCGCCTCAACCTACTGCTGCAACAGCAGAGATAAGCACGAGTAACCCTTTAATGGAAAAAAGTACCTTACAATACGAAGCGCCAAATTTTTCTGATATAAAAGACGAGCATTTCTTACCAGCTTTTACTGAAGGTATGAAGCAACAAATGACTGAAGTATTGGCAATTGCCAATAATCCAGCGCCAGCAACCTTTGAAAACACCCTAGTTGCTTTAGAGAAAAGCGGTGAATTACTAACCCGTACTTCACGCATATTTTATAACTTAGCAGGTTCAAGCTCTAACCCCGCTCGCCGTGAAATTCAATCTGAAATGGCACCTAAACTAGCTGCCCACTCAGACGATATTAATTTAAACCCAAAACTATTTGCCAGAATTAAAAGCTTATACGAGCAGCGTGACCAACTTAAGTTAGACGGCGAATCGGTACGTTTAATTGAAGTGTATTATCAGCGCTTTGTTCGTGCTGGTGCCCAGTTAACTGAAGAAGAAAAAGTAGCTATTAGAGCGCTTAACGAAGAGCACTCTACGTTAACCAATAAGTTCTCACAAAACCTGTTAGCCGAAACGAAAAAAATTGCCGTAATTGTTGATACTAAAGCAGAATTAGACGGCTTATCTGAGTCGCAAATTGCCTCAGCAGCAGCTGCAGCAACTGAAGCTGGCCATGAAGGCAAATACTTATTAAGTATTACTAACACTACGCGCCAGCCGGTATTAAGCCAGCTAAGCAACCGTGAATTACGTAAAAAAGTATGGGAAGCCTCGGCTTATCGTAACCAAAGCGGTGAAACCGATAACCGTCCTATCGTTGCCCGTTTAGCGCAGTTACGTGCAGAACGTGCTCGTTTGTTAGGTTATGACAACTGGGCCAGCTATGGCTTAGAGTCACAAATGGCTAAAACACCACAGGCTGTTTATGACATGCTAGGCTCTATGGTGCCAGCTGTTATTGCTAACACTAAAGTTGAAGCAGCGGCGATTGAACAAATGATCAAGCAAAAAGGCGGTGATTTTGAATTACAGCCTTGGGATTGGGAATACTATGCTGAATTTGTTCGCCAAGAAAAATTTAACTTAGACGAAAATGAAGTTAAGCAGTACTTTGAATTTGAGCGGGTATTAAATGACGGTGTTTTTTATACCTTTAACCGCTTATACGGCGTTCGCTTTGAACCACGCCCTGACTTACCTACTTATCATCCAGACGTAAAAGCCTATGAGCTATTTGACGTTGATGGCAGTAGCATTGCTATTTTCTATGCTGACTACTTTGCTCGTGAAGGTAAGCGTGGCGGTGCTTGGATGAGCTCTTTTGTTGGCCAATCTAACTTAACAGGCCAAAAACCTGTAGTAGTGAATGTAATGAACATTCCTAAAGCTGAACCAGGCCAGCCTACCCTTGTTAGCTATGACAACGTAACCACTATGTTCCATGAATTAGGCCACGGTTTGCATGGCATGCTGTCTGATGTCAACTTCCCAAGTTTAGCGGGTACTTCAGTATCTCGTGACTTCGTTGAATTCCCATCTACTTTTGAAGAAGACTGGGCAGCCTACCCTGATGTTATTGCCAACTACGCTAAGCACTATAAAACGGGTGAGCCTATCCCTGCTGAGCTATTACAAAAAGTAATGAAGTCTCGCAGCTTTAATCAGGGTTTTGACACCTTAGAATATATGTCTGCTGCTTTATTAGATATGGAATGGCACTCTATTAGCGCTGATGATGAGCTACAAGACGTTAACGAGTTTGAAGCTAAAGCTCTGAAGAAACATGGCATTGATTTAGCGGCTGTACCGCCACGTTATAAGTCGACCTTCTTCTCACACTCTATGGGCGGCGGCTACTCTGCTGGTTACTATGCCTATATGTGGAGTGAAATTTTAGCGGCTGATGCTTTTGCCTATGTGCAACAGCAAGGTGGTTTAAAACTTGAAAATGGTCAGCACTACCGTAAACATATTTTATCGGTAGGTAACTCGCGCGCGCCTATGGAGTCTTACAAAGCTTTCCGTGGCCAAGAGCCAACTACAGATGCCTTATTAATTCGCCGCGGTTTAAAAACCAAAGTAGATTAATTTATCTAATAAAAAAGCCCTGATTAATCAGGGCTTTTTTTAACTGAACACTAGGTACTTAACATTCACAACTAAGCACTCATAACTCAGCACTAAGCACTAAGCAGCACTAACTTCCCGCTACCTGCATTTGGCTAATTAATATAGAGCCTGTATGGACGCCACCACGACGGTCAACATCACAACCTACAGCTTGAATTTGCATAAACATATCTTTTAAATTGCCGGCAATAGTCACTTCTGCAACTGGGAACTGTATTTCACCGTTCTCAACCCAAAAGCCTGCTGCACCACGAGAGTAATCGCCGGTGACGGTATTAACGCCTTGGCCCATTAATTCGGTAACCAATAAGCCTTTGCCCATAGTGCGGCATAACTGGGCTAAATCTTCATCACCGTGTTGTAGCAACCAGTTATGAATACCGCCAGCATGGCCTGTGCTTGCCATGCCTAACTTACGTGCTGAATAACTCGTTGTTAGGTAGGTATTTAATACGCCTTGCTCAATAACGGCTAAATCGCGGGTTTTTACGCCCTCAGCATCAAACGGGCTAGACGCTAACGCTTGCTTTAAGTGAGGTTGCTCTAAAATAGTAATCTTAGGTGACATTACCTGCTTACCCACTTTATCTAATAAAAAGCTAGATTTTCGATAAATACTACCACCACTAATAGCCGACACTAAATGGCCAAATAGGCTACTGGCAATGTCGGCACGAAAAATAACCGGCACTTTTTGGGTGGCAACTTTACGTGCATTTAACCTAGCGATAGTTTCTGCTGCAGCTTCGCGGCCTACTTGCTTAGGATCAAGCAATTTTTGATATTGTCTGGCCACAGTAAAGCTATAGTCGCGCTGCATGTCATCGCCATCTTCACCGATAACAACACAACTAAAGCTATGGCGTGAACTAGGGTAACCAACTAACTGACCATGACTATTACCATAGACTTTTAAGCCTTGATGCGACGAAAACGATGCCCCTTCAGAATTAGTAATGCGTGGGTCAGTAGCAAAAGCGGCTTGCTCAGCGCCAGCACATAAGCTTATGGCTTCTTCTGTGCTGATGGAATCTGGATAAAATAAATCTAAATCGGGCGGTGACATTTCTAACCAGCTGGCTTCTGCTACGCCGGTGTGCGGATCTTCCGAAGTATAACGAGCTATATCGGCAGCAGCTTCCACTGCACGGCGCAATGCTTGTGGGCTTAAATCTGCAGTAGAGGCCGAGCCTTTGCGCTGGCCAAAATATAAACTAATGCCTAAGCCTCCGTCTTGGTTAAACTCTACCGTTTCAACTTCACCATGCCGTGTTTCTACGCTTAAGCCTTTAGTGCGGCTCATCGACGCCTCAGCGGTGCTAGCGCCTAACTGCTTAGCATGGCTTAACACCTCTGCTACCGCTTGCTTTACTTCGTCTATTTCTTGCCAAATTGTTGGTTCTGTTACTTGCATAATTCAACTTTAGAAAATTATTTTCACTAAGTTTACCATAGTCTTGCTATGCTGACTGCTGTGATGCTGCAGGATCATGTATACTTAACGCAATATTTGCTAAAGCGACCTAAAAAAATGACAGAATTTATACATGGTGATAATTGGGATGAAGAAGAAGGTAAAAGTAAATCGCAAATTAAACGCGAAATGCATGCCTTGCAAGCTATTGGTGAAGAGTTAGTTGCACTAAGCCCAGCAGCTCGCGCTAAACTACCACTAGATGAAGAGCTAAATGATGCCTTAGTGTTAGCCGATAAACTAAGTAAAAAGCGAGAAGCACTGCGCCGCCATATTCAATTTATTGGCCGTTTAATGCGCGACCGAGATTTAACAGAACTAGAGCTAGGTTTAGCTAAGTTGCGTAACACTAACCAAGCGGCGACGCGACAGTTTCATAAAATAGAACAGTTACGTGATAAAATGTTAGAAGATAACGATGTAGTTACCGCTTTTATTGCCGATCACCCAACAGTGGATACCCAGCAGTTGCGCCAGCTAATTCGTAATGCGAAAAAAGAACAAGAAAAACAACTACCACCAAAAGCTTATCGTGAATTATTTCAGTTAATTAAACCGTTAATTATTCAAGATTAATAATGGTGATAGCTAATAACCGATAGTTTTTAGTATTGAGGTAGCAACAGAGTTACTTATACCAACACGTCGTGAACCCATCCTGTGGGGCTCGACTCAGCCCGTCCGGGGCTTCAACGGTTGGTTTAGGATATCTCTGTTGCTATTTAGGCTAACTAGTGGCTTTTGTTATTAGCAGCCGTTCTTTTTTATAGAGCTTGCTACTAGCAAACCTTAGTTAACCAACCATGTTTATCTTCAGCTTTACCCCATTGAATATCATTCAACGCTTGGCGTAAGGCATTAGTCGTTGGGCCGCCTTCACCATTACCTACGGTGTAGTCTTTACCATTATGAATTAAAGTGCCTACTGGCGTTAGTACGGCTGCGGTGCCTGATAAAGCCGCTTCTGCACCTGGCTTTTGTGCACGCTCTAATAGCTCGTCTACACTTAAGGCCCGCTCTGATACAGTCATACCGCGATCACGCGCTATAGTTAAAATAGAGTCACGGGTAATACCGTGTAAGAATGAGCTATCTAACGACTTAGTAATAATTTCATTGCCGTCAATCAGGATAAAGTTAGCAGCGCCGGTTTCTTGCACATCACCTGCTGGGCAAAATAACACTTGGTCAGCTTGCACTGACTGGCGCGCCTTTAAGATAGGTTGTAACGCACTGGCGTAGTTGCCGCCACTTTTTACCATACCCATATGTGATGCACAGCGAGTGTCGTCGGCTAATAACAAGCGCAATGGCTTGCTACCACCAGAGAAGTAATCGCCCACTGGTGATAATAAGATATACAACATAGACTCAAGACTAGGCGAAGCGGCTTTACCAATTGACGCTTCAGTGCCTATATGAGTAGGCCGAATATACATTGAGCCTGGCGGTACTGGCACATCAGCGGCATAACGTTTAACAATATTAATAATCATTTGCTTTAATTGCGCTGCGTCAACCGGCGGTAGCGATAACAACTGACTACTTTGAATTAAGCGAGCAATATTTTGGTCCATGCGGAAAATATTAATAGCGCCATCTTGATGCTTAAAGGCTTTTAAGCCTTCAAAACAGGTACTAGCATAGTGCAGCACGTGGGCACCTGGGTGTAAGCTAATACTATCGGTTTTTACTATTTCTGCGTTACTCCACTGACCTTGCTTATAGTGCGCTAGGCTCATCTCAGGAGCAAATACGGTTCCAAAAGCTGACATGTTGCGTTTCCTGTTTTGTCTAATAAGTTAAAATTATTCTGTGCCGCCAACGGTCATGGCGTCTAGTTTTAAGGTTGGCTGACCTACACCAACCGGAACACTTTGCCCTTGTTTGCCGCAAACACCTACGCCGCTATCTAGGGCTAAATCGTTACCTACCATAGAGACTTGCTGCATCGCTTCTGGCCCGCTACCAATTAAGGTTGCACCTTTAATTGGCGCTGTAATTTTGCCATTCTCGATTAAATACGCTTCTGATGCCGAGAACACAAATTTGCCCGACGTTATATCAACTTGGCCACCGCCAAAGTTAGGCGCATAAATGCCTTTTTTAACACTGGCGATAATTTCTTCTGGCTCGCTCTGGCCGGCTAACATATAAGTGTTGGTCATACGTGGCATAGGTAAATGGGCAAAAGATTCACGACGACCATTACCTGTTGCAGGTACGCCCATTAACATAGCGTTATGCTTATCTTGCATATAGCCTTTTAAGATCCCGTTTTCTATCAGTACGTTATACTGGCTAGGCACACCTTCATCATCAATATTTAATGAGCCACGTCTATGCGCCATAGTGCCATCATCAACAATAGTGCATAACTTAGAGGTAACTTGCTCGCCAATACGACCTGCAAAAGTAGATGAGCCTTTACGATTAAAATCGCCCTCTAAACCATGGCCTACGGCTTCATGTAATAATACGCCCGGCCAGCCTGCACCTAACACCACCGGCATAGTACCTGCTGGGGCATCAATAGCGGTTAAGTTTACTTGTGCCATGCGTACCGCTTCGCGTGCATAATGCTGCCAGCGTGGTTGGTCATCGACTAACTCGGTAAAGTAGGCATAATCGGTTCGGCCACCGCCGCCGGCACTGCCTCGTTCGCGCCTGTCACCTTGTTGTAATAACACCGAGCAGTTTAAACGTACTAAAGGCCGCGTATCACTAGCAAAAGTGCCGTCACTGGCGGCCACTAAAATTTCTTCGTATACCGCAGTTAGGCTAACCATCACTTGCTCGGCGCGGCTATCTAAGGTACGAATATAAGCTTCAATTTGATGTAATAAATTTACTTTTTCAGTATTGGTTAAACTTTGCAGAGGATCGCAAGGTAAGTAAATTTTGCTGTTACTGCTTTTGCTAAATACTTTAACTTGGCCTTGTTGGCCATTCGCGGCAATGCCGCGCGCAGCAGTAGCTGCTTGTTTTAAGGCCGCAGCATTAATGGTATCGGAATAAGCAAAACCGGTTTTTTCGCCGCTAATGGCGCGCACACCTACGCCGCGTTCAATATTAAAAGAGCCGTCTTTTACTAAGCCGTCTTCTAGCACCCAAGACTCATGAATGCTCGATTGAAAATATAAATCAGCATAATCGAGCTGATGTTCAAATAAATAACCCAGCGTACGCTGTAAGTCATTGGCATTAAGATCAGATGCGCTGATCAGGTTCTGCTCTACTGCAGTCATGGTTTAAGCTCACTTATAAATCGGTTATGGCTGGCGACGGGCATACCTTGGCGCACGCGCGCTATTTGCGCCAGATCTATTTCGCTGGAAATCCAGCCTGGTTCGGTGCCTGCATCGGCTAAAATTTCACCCCAAGGGTCAATAATAAGACTGTGGCCAAAGGTTTCACGACCATTTTCATGAACACCGGTTTGATTAGCTGCAATAACAAAACATTGATTCTCAATTGCTCTAGCTTGTAGCAACGTATGCCAATGCGCCTGTCCTGTTGTTCGAGTAAAAGCTGCCGGCACACTTAATACATTCATACCTTTAGCAGTAAGTGCCTGCGCTAGCCCAGGGAAGCGCACATCATAACATATGCTAAGGCCCAGCTTTAACTGTTGTAATTCTGCTAAGACCAGCTTATCGCCCGGTTTTGTTGTCGCCGATTCGCGATAACTGCCTATATTATCGCTTACCTCAACGTCAAATAAATGCATTTTTTGGTAATCGGCAACAATAGTTCCATCGGGTGCAAACAGCACACTTGACGCCGCAAAACGATTTGGATCATCGGTTGTTGTTGGCAAACTTCCCGCCAGCAGATAAACCGAAAACTGTTTAGCTAACTTAGCACAACCTTGCATAATGCTGCCTTCGCCCAAAGCTGCTTGATACTGCAAATTAAAGCTATCGCGGCTGCCAAAAATAGCAAAGCACTCAGGCAATACCACTAAGTGTTGCGAGGCTGTGGGTAATTGGCTTAAATAGGTTTCAACTTGATTAAGGTTATGCTGAATAGATGGCGTACTGGTTAATTGAATTGCACTTAAGCGCCATTTAGCCATTAGGTTGTTGCTCCTGTAATTGCTCAGGTTGTTGTGGCAGTTTGTTTACAGTGGGATCGGGCTCAATTGCCGGATCGGGTTTCGCTATACGCACCGGCACTGGAATTTCTGTGCTATGACGGTTTACTTCGGTGACTATAGGTTCGTCAATACTGCCCGTAATAGTAAAGTTTATTTTCGATATAACCTCGGCACTTTGAAATACTTCATCTAGTGCTAACGCGGCTAAGCCCGTTGCAGGGTTTACCATCCAAGCAATAATAATAGGTAGGCTTGAGGTGACTTTTGGTGCAAAAGACATTTGGTAATCGAGTTTATTCCCTACTAAGTCGGCATAGCCTTGAATAGCTAAATTACCTGGCACGCCATCAATAGCCGCATCACTGGTTTGGGCTACCCCTTTGGTTAAGGTTAAATTACCGGTCATTTTGTTATAGAAAAACCCCTTAGAAAACACATCTCGAAAGTCTAAGCGTAACTTACGTACTAATGAGTCTAAGCTGAAAATAGAAAATAACCTGGCACCTTTATCGCTCACTTCGGTTAGTGAGCCCTCACCTAGCTTATAATCCACTTCACCATTTAGCTTGCTTAAATCAAACTGATTAGGCGCTGCTGCCCAACTTAGGTT
The DNA here is from genome assembly GCF_032229285.1 of Rheinheimera sp. MMS21-TC3. Classification (NCBI taxonomy): domain Bacteria; kingdom Pseudomonadati; phylum Pseudomonadota; class Gammaproteobacteria; order Chromatiales; family Chromatiaceae; genus Rheinheimera; species Rheinheimera sp. MMS21-TC3. Next base: position 546,728 of record NZ_CP135084.1, on the reverse strand, counting down.
AAAGTTAACATTAGCATCACTGCCACTAATTGCAGAAGTTAATTGGAACTCATCCAGTAAACTTCCAAAATTAGGACTGGTTAAGCCGCCGCTAAAGTTGCTAAGGCCATTGTTAGCATCACGCTGCCATGCACCTGTTAAATTTAACTCATGTTTTTTATAACGCGCATTAAAACGATCTAATTGCCAGCTATCCGCTGTACTGTGTGCTTGCGCTGACACTTTGCCAAACCGATAAGCTCCTACTGAACAATCAGCACAATTTATAGTTATTGGTGGTAACTCTACTAACCATAGCTGTGGATCTAGCTCATTACTTTTACTTGCCTTAACACTAGCTATTCTAGTGTTAGACTCTGCCTTAGGTCGTAAGGGCCAAGGCAACATCAAATAATCTAGTTCGGCAGTTATACCTTGTTGCTGCCAATTTTTATGAAATTGCCATCGGCTAGCAACCTCAGTAGCGTTAAGCTGCAACTGCCATAAGTCGGCTAATTGGTTAAGATCAAACACAGCATTATTTAATCTAATATCCGCTGGTAATTGCAGTTGGCCTATTCTTCCGCGGATATAACTTAAATGAGGAAACAGCGCTGGCTGCTCATTAGTTTCAACCACTAGCTGCGGCTGAATAAGCTCATACCAACTTAAAAAATCGGCCTGAGCCAGATTAACACTAATAGTAAAGTCATCACTTGGGATAGCTTCATCTTGGCTACCTAATACTAAGTGAGCACGATTTAAATTATGCTGTAAGCGATCAATATCAGCATGAAAATACAACATATTGGCATAGTTAATGGCTAATTTGGCATCATTTTCATGCTCATTACCATGCACAGTAATACTGAGCTTTCGCTGTTCGTCGGCAGTTTTATTATAAGGGGCGGGTAAGTTAAGCTCGGTATTGGCTAAGTTACTATTAAGCTGAGCATGGTAATTAAACCCTGTGTCGGCTAAATTTAAAGCTAAGCGTAACTGCCAAGCATTGGTACCAGACACCAGAGGCTCCGCGCTAGGATACAAAGCTAAAGCAAGTTGCTTCGCCTCTTGCTCAGCGCTAAGTTTTAAAGCCAATTGATAGCCAACATTAGTGTTTTTACCATTTATATCAGCCTGTATAGGCAAACCCCGCCAATTGAGCTGTACATTTTGACCGCGAATTTTATCATTTTCAAAAGATAAAGTTCCTTTAAGTTGTTGCACCGCCATTTCTGGCGCCTGTAATGCTATGCTAGCTTGATTAAAAGTTATATTACCTTTAGCTTGTACCTCATTATGATCTAAGGCTACCTGTAAAGTGACATCGCCATTTACCACACCTGAAGCGCCTAAGTAGGCTAAGGTTGCACCTAAGCTGTCAGCTAAAGGTGACTGCTGCATAAGAGCTGTAACCGTTTTGGCTTCAGCTTGACGCTGAATATGAATATCTAAATGATCGGCATGAAATAAGTCAGCTATGCTAGCAGTAACCCCTTTGCCAGCTTTAATATCCATTAAGTTACCACTTTGCGAACTAATCACCATAGCAGCATTCTCAAACCATAACTCTACAGCTAAATCGGTTAATTCAGGCCAATCAGGCTGGAAAGCAAACTCACCTTGTTTAAGTTCAGCTTTTACTTGAAACACACCTTGTCGCTGTTGAAACGGAAACTCAGCCGTGGCACCGTGCCATAACATAGTTGCTTGTTCTAGCTGGCCAGCTTTAATCGCATCAGTAAGGTAATCTGCTACTGCTTCAGGCATATAGCGGTTAGGAAAGTAGCGCTTAGCTTTTACCGCATCAAGATGCTGTAATTTAGCCAGCATTTTTAATTTACCATCATACTGAATTGCAGCATCAAGTTGTAAATCACCATTTTGTAATGCAATTTGTGGCATTATTAACTGCCACTGCTGTTGTGGCCGATACCGCAAGTAAGCTGTTGCATCTAAAATGATATAATCTGTAGCTTCACTAAATAACCCATCCCACTCTAGACGGCTATCAGTGCTTTGTAAGGTAATTTTAGCTAGCTCGCCATCAAACACAAAGCTGCCTTGGACATCACTGACACCGGGAATGTCTTGCACCGCACTGCTTGCAAGTTGGCTAAAACTACCAGCGCCTTGCCATTCTCCTGCAAGCCGTTGCCAATTAAACTGATTTAAATAACCAGAGGGCTGGTATTTAACTAACTGCCGTAATAGCTGACTGTCTTCAGCAAATAAATTAGCTAAGGGAGTAATGGCATCTAATTGAAACTGATTAATATTGCCCTGCCAATTATCACCTTGACGTTGAATAGCAAAACTAATTTCTGGCCAAGTTTGTTCTTGATCAGATAAGGTTAAATAGCCTGAAGTTAATTCCCAACCATCATTAATAGGCTGCCAGAGTAATTGACCTGCTCCAAGCTGCAAAAATTGTGGGCCATCACGCTGCCATGACAAGCTATTCTCAGCCAACTCTATCTGTAACAGCTGTAATGTGCCCTTCTTTACTACGCCCCAAGCTTGCATATTAATTTTAGCGTAATCTAATTTTTGACTAGTAGGCAACCAGCTTCTGAACCAAGGTAGTACATCTAACTTATCGCTTTGTAAATACAACTGGCCATAAGCTTCAGCCCAGGAGTTACCATACAAATCTAAGATAAAAGAGACAGAATTATTGGTAACGCCCGCTACAGATAGCTCGCCATTACCTTGATGCCGTTTATCATGGTTTGTCCAATCCAACTGGCTAACATTTACGACAACATCAGCGCTATTATCATCTTGTACTATTAACTGGCTATCAACGATTGAAAAATAAGTGAGCTGCTGAAAAAATAATTGCTCAAGAGCGGTTAAGATTGGAGCTTCTGGTAAATTAGTGCTGCTTTCCACACTAAACAAACTATCCGCATCAACATAATATTTTAATCCACTCAGCTCAAAGTGCTGTGCGGTAAGGGTTAAATTACGCAAACTTCGCCAAAAATCTAAGCGAACTCTGGTTTCTGCAATATAAATTTGGGTTTGACCTTGGCTAGCTAAACGCAGATTTTTAACCAATAAAGCAGGGCCAAACTTTTGCCAGCCCGCACTTAACTCCCCAATATTCACTTCCACTGCATATTTTTCAGCAATAAATTGCTCTAATTGCAGCTTGTAATTATCGGCATAAGGTAAGCTATAGCGTAAAACAGAAATTACTACCGCCAACACAACAACACTGATAGCTAAAGCTAACCAGAGTTTATGTAAGCAGAAGAAACAAAACCGTTTTACTTTAGGCACTACATCATTACCACGTCAAATTGTTCTTGAGTATATAAAGGTTCGATATTAATACTAATTTGTTTACCAATAAACACTTGTAACTCGGCTAAATTATGAAACTCGTCGTTAGTCAGCGCATCTTTCACTTCAGGCGAGACATAAACTACAAATTTATCTGCGGCATAAGCTCTGTTTACTCGGACAATTTCTCTTAATACTTCAAAGCATACCGTTTCAACTGTTTTTAAGCTGCCTCGCCCTTTGCATGCTGGGCACTCAGAGCACAAAATATGTTCTAAGCTTTCTCGAGTACGCTTACGGGTCATTTCTACTAAGCCTAATGCAGAAAAGCCATGTATATTAGTTTTAGCCCGATCGCGCGCCAATGCCAACTCTAAACTATGAAATACCCGTTTTTGATGATCACTGTTTTGCATATCAATAAAATCGATAATGACAATACCGCCTAAATTACGCAAACGTAACTGCCGCGCTATGGCTTGGGTAGCTTCAACATTAGTATTAAAAATGGTGTCTTCTAAGTTTCGATGACCAACAAAAGCGCCGGTATTAACATCAACAGTTGTCATGGCTTCGGTTTGGTCAATAATAAGATAGCCACCACTTTTTAAAGGGACTTTGCGCTCTAAGGCGCGCTGAATTTCATTTTCAACATCAAACATGTCAAAAATAGGCCGCTCACCAGGATAATACTCTAACAAATCTGAAATATGCGGCATAAATTCAGCACAAAAAACGGTTAGCTGCTGATAGGTTATTTTAGAATCAACTCGTACTCGCTCTAACTCTGCACCAACAAAATCTCGTAAGATACGGTAAGCTAAAGTTAAGTCTTCGTACACTACTCCTTCTTTGCGGGTTTTCTGCTTTCTTTTAATGATTTTTTCCCACAGTTTTTTTAAAAACTTAGCATCTTGCGCCAGCTCTTCTTCACCGGCACCTTCGGCCGCGGTACGGATAATAAAGCCGCCACTTTCATCATTAAACTGGCTAACAATATCTTTTAACCGTGTCCGCTCTGCTTCACTTTCAAGCCGTTGCGATACACCAACATGAGCAGAATCTGGCATAAAGACTAAATAGCGAGATGGGATGGTAATATCTGTCGTTAAACGAGCACCTTTGCTACCTAATGGGTCCTTAACTACTTGCACTAATAAATACTGACCTTCATGCACTAATACCCGAATATCCTTGCTAATAGCAACTTTGCTATCTAATTCAGTTAAACCATCATGCTGGACAATATCTGAGGCATGTAAAAACGCAGCTTTATCTAAGCCGATATTAACAAAAGCAGCTTGCATACCAGGTAACACCCGGCTTACTTTACCCACATAGATATTGCCAACTAATCCCAGTTTAGCTTGGCGCTCTATATGTAGCTCTTGCAAGACACCATTTTCAATTAAGGCTACCCGCGTTTCGCTTGGGGTAACATTAAGTAACAACTCTGCACTCATGCCTGCTCCTGCCATTGCTGCAATAAACATTCGGTTTGGCATAAAGGTAAGCCCACTACCCCGGTATAACTGCCATTAATGCGCTCAACAAATCTAGCTGCTAAACCTTGAATACCATAACCTCCTGCCTTATCTTGTGGCTCTCCACTTTGCCAATAGCTTAGCATTTCGGTTGGGCTTATAGCTCGGAAATATACTTCTGTCTGAACTAGCGTACTTAAGCTGCGCTTGCTGTCAACTAATGCCACTGCTGTCATAACTTGATGCATCTGGCCTGATAACAATGTCATCATGCGCTGAAAGTCAGCAAAATCTATTGGTTTACCTAAAATCTGTTGCTGTACCACAACGATAGTATCTGAGCCTAAAGTGGGGATATCCTGTGCCAGCCGTGCTAAGCCTGCTTTAGCTTTTGCTAAGGCTAAGCGCTGGACATAATCTGCGGGTTGCTCTGCAGCATAAGGTGTCTCATCGATATCTGAGGTGACAAGTTCAAACTCAACGCCTAATTGCGTTAATAGTTCACGCCGGCGAGGAGATGCCGAGGCAAGTGCGATTTTGGGATACATTATTGGATCTTAAATTGACGACGATAACGCCTTAATAGCCAGAATAACCAAGGCCAGGCTAATAATCCAGTTAACACCGGCCATAAGTATTCAGGTAAAAAGTAAACGCCTACTAAAAAGTAACTAAGCCAGAATAATAATAAATGATAAAACGCTAATAGCATACCTAGCAATAAAGCCTGCTGAATAACCGAAAAATTGCGTATTTTTAAATAATGGGACGCAACAACATAAATAACGATAGAGTAAGTTAAAGCGTTAACACCTAAAACAGTACCAACTAAGATATCGACCATAAAACCTAATACGAAGGCAGTACCAATACTCACTCTGTGCGGTATAGCTAAGGTCCAGTACATTAGCACTAATAAAGTCCAGTCTGGCCTAGCTAACTTAACAGCTTGCGGTAATGGCATAACGGTTAGTAATAACGCCATAAATAATGATAAATAGACAAAACTCATGCGGGCTTTACGCATCGGGCTGCTCCTGCGGTGTTACTGGCAAGCTTAGCGCCGGAATAGCTGACAATAATAATACATGCCGCACCCGATCCAGCTGAGCAAAAGGCTCGGCATAGACCAACATAAATGGCTGGCTAGCGTCTTGATTTATTTTTATTACTTTAGCGACGGGATAGCCTTCAGGAAAGACGCCATCTAGCCCCGAAGATAGTAAACGATCACCTTCACGAATATCGGTACTTTGCGGCAAATGCATCACCCGTAACTGATCCCACTGGCCTAATCCCTCTACTACAGCCCGGATCCCAGTACGCTCAGCACGTACGGCAATAGCATGGGTATTATCAGAGATTAATAAGGCTCGGCTACTATTTGGACCGACACTAACTATCTGGCCTACTATACCCTTCTCATCAATAATAGCTTGGCGCTCAGTAACACCATCACTTCGACCTTTATTTAACACCACTTGATGGCTAAAAGGATGACTGTAGACAGCTAACACTTCTGCTATTAAATGTTGGCCATCTTCAGATGGTGAGGCACCTAATAAAGCCCGCAACTTAGTATTTTCTTGTTGCAGATAACTTAATAATTGTAATTGGCCACTTTGTTGCAGTAAATTTTGCTTTAAGCGGGCATTTTCTTCTAACAGCGCATGCTGTGACATAAAGCGCTCTGAGGCACCAGAAAACAAGGCTTCGGGCAAGCTGGCAATGTAAAACAATGGGCTTGCCGCTGCCGTAAGGTAGCTACGCAATTGGGTGGAGCTATCCGTATATCGGTCAACAAACATTAACCCTATACTGCAAAGCACCGCTAAAAATAAACGTAACGGTAATGATGGGCCTCGGCGATACATCATGTTCATACACTAAGGCCGCGTTGAGCAATTAGTCATAGCTGAAGACATCACCGCCATGCATATCAATCATTTCTAGGGCTTTACCACCACCACGAGCAACACAAGTAAGAGGGTCATCAGCAATAACAACTGGAATACCGGTTTCTTCCATTAGCAAGCGATCTAAATCACGTAACAAAGCACCACCACCGGTTAACACCATGCCGCGCTCAGAGATATCTGAGGCTAATTCAGGAGGTGATTGCTCTAAGGCAACCATAACTGCACTTACAATACCCGCTAATGGCTCTTGTAAGGCTTCTAGTATTTCATTACTGGTTAAGGTAAAGCTACGCGGCACGCCTTCGGCTAAATTTCGGCCACGCACTTCAATTTCAAGTACATCATCACTTGGATAGGCAGAACCAATTTCAGTTTTAATGCGCTCAGCTGTTGCTTCACCAATTAAAATACCGTAGTTACGACGAATATAACTGACTATAGCGTCGTCAAACTTATCGCCACCAATACGTACTGATGATGAGTACACCACGCCATTTAAAGAAATAATAGCAACTTCAGTAGTACCGCCACCAATATCAACCACCATGCAACCAGTGGCTTCAGACACCGGTAGGCCGGCACCAATAGCCGCTGCCATTGGCTCGTCAATTAAATAAACTTCACGTGCGCCAGCGCCTTGGGCAGATTCACGAATAGCACGACGCTCTACTTGAGTGGAGCCACAAGGCACACACACTAAGACACGTGGACTTGGCCGTAAAAAGCTATTGCTATGAGCTTGACGAATAAAGTGCTGTAACATTTTTTCGGTAATATAAAAGTCAGCTATTACACCATCTTTCATCGGCCGAATAGCTTTAATATTACCTGGAGTCCGACCCAACATCCGCTTTGCGGCATGGCCTACTGCAGCAACACTTTTAGGTCCTCCGGCTCGTTCTTGACGAATTGCAACTACCGAAGGTTCATCTAACACTATGCCTTGATCTTTGACATAAATAATTGTGTTCGCAGTACCAAGGTCAATGGATAAGTCGTTTGAAAATAGGCCACGTAATTTATTAAACATGAAAAAATCGGATCCTTATAAAGCTAAAATCTGCACTGCAACATAAAAAGTGCGCCAGCGTTTGGCACCTGTAAAAATATATTGTTTATTCTATGTAACTCTATGGCCAGTGAATAGCCTTATCTTACATTTTTCTGCAATTAAACCAGCTTTATCTATTAATAAGGCCTAATAATCGCTATTGATCGGGCTAACAGCGATTAGGCCATAGAAAATCAAAAAAGTTCGCGCCAATAAATTTGCCGCGGATTACCCCGAAAACGGCCAAAATGAATATCAGCTTGTGGCTGTTCAGTAAAGCTACTAGCAGCATCACGCCAATTATATCGCAACTAAGGCTCAGTGTTATATTGTAACCGCCACTCACCTGGACTAGCTGTTGCTTGAATTAGCAAACTATCGGCCGAAAACTTACCTTGAATAAGATTGCCACCTAAGCCGCTGACTGCTAGTGCTGGGCTACCCGTAATAGTATTACAAAAATCAGTCGACCCTAATGAAGAAGGGCAACTTTGTACTGCACTTGGGCTGGCAATGAGCGTACAGCTATCTTGTTTATTGATGACAAACTGACTACCCTGCCAGTATTCAGTATAAAAGCTTAAAGGCAGAGCAATGTCTTCAGGGCCATAAGCATTATCTAGCACTAAGCGACCAAAGCGTAGCTCTGTAGGGCTGCTGCTAATAGCGCCGGTGGCGCTGGTTAAGATAGTAATACCGTCACTATCTATAGGCTCTGCATATAAATCTAGTAATAAAGGTGCATTTAATGAGTTAGGTCTAGTTGCATAGTGAGTACTTACAATATCTGCTTGACCATTTAGCCAATTACCTACTGGTGCCATATCACCTTCTTGCAACATTGAGCCTATAGGCAAACTAGGTGCGCTATATCGTAAACCTAAACTAGCTGCAGCGTCTGTCCATAGGTTGATATTAAGCTTAGCAAAGCCATCTTTGTAATTTTGGGTGACAATGCCATTGCTATTTAACGCTTTAATATTAAAGTTTGTAGTAAAATCTTTTTGACCAAAATAACTAAAAACACCACTAGTAATTCAATCATAGTATTAGCCTGATTCACCACTAGCCGAATGTCACGCACTGGCGGCTGTTTCAACTGACTTTCAAAGTAATCCATCGAGCGCTGCAGCTCTAACAACAGCGTATCTAACAACTCATTTCTTAATTCAGCAGCTGAAATTTCTGATAAGCGATTAAAACCACGAGCACGACGTGAAAAATATACTGTACCTGCGCGAACAATTTGAATTAATAACTCTTGGCCTGGTTGATGCATCACTAACATGGTTGGCTGAGCAGACTGCTCTAACTGACCCGCTAGTACCCATTCTTCAGGTTTAATGCTAGATAGAGTTTTATTTTGTCGCTCAATTAACTGCACTAACTCCCTTAAGTTAGATAAACGACTTATTACTACATTAATCTTTTTAGGTTGAGCGATGATTTCAGGTAACTCTAAATAATCGACAACCATTTCTTCAGGCGCTATTTCTACTAAATCCTTCACTAGCCACGGTAGCGCTTGTAACATTTCATCGTCAGGTAGAGCCGGTTTATCTAGTTGAATAATTTGATAACTATCAGGGGATAAAACTATATGTAATTGACATTTTTTAGGTAAGACTTCTAATACAGAGTTCAAAGCACTTTGCCATTGATTATTTTCAACAGTAACCGTATCTAATGTTAATCCAGCTATATTGTTTCCAGCAGGTAGGGTCAAATACCTGATCATAGCATCTGATATATGAATGATAGCCTGAGCGGTTTGCTTAGTTGCAGCAAAACTAAAACGTTTAATTATCTTTGTTAGCATCCGCTGTCCTTTACTCTGATATTAACGTTATACTACTCAACACTTTATACTTTGTAATGTAACGCATTAAAATGCCACAAGATCTAAGCAGCTTTATTATTAAAAAACCCTTATGGCAGCAAGTTAAACATTCTATTTTAGTAAAAAATCAAACAGAGCTTTGGCTTTGTTCTTTACCTACAGAGCCAAAACAACTAGCAGGTAATAAATGGTTAAAATTAAAATATCATCTCGCTAGAGTATTTTATGAAAATAAGCAGGGTATAGTTACTTTTGGCGGCCCATTCTCTAATCATATTGCAGCAGTTGCAGCAGCCTGTTCTCAGCTAAATTTAACAAGCCTAACCTATTTACGTGCTGATAGAGTAGATTACGATAATCCGACCATAAAACTATGTTTACAGCATGGAATGCAGTTTAAATTACTCAACCGTGCTGACTACCGGTTGCGAAATAATATGGCATTTTGTCAGAATATTGTAGATGCACACCCTAACCTACTATTAGTACCTGAAGGCGGCTCATCCGTCGATGGCGTAAAAGGCGTAGCAGAGCTAAATTTAACTGCAACACCTAACGGCGATGCTGATTTAATTAGCTTAGCGACTGCTAGCGGCGGTACTTTAGCTGGCACAATTAAAGCTAACAAAAGTAATATTTTAGGTATTGCTGTGGTTAAAGACCCGACATTGCCAAACCGAGTGGCTCAATTACTCCCAACACAGTATAACGCTTTAAGCTGGTCGATAAATACAGAGTTTACAGAAGGTGGCTATGCTAAATTTAGCCCAGAGCTATTATCATTTTGCCAAAATATGGCAGCATCCAGTATCAATGTAGAGCCAATATACACCGGTAAAGCTTTATTCGGTTTATTTAAACTGATTGAACAAGGCCAGCTTGCGCAGTATAAACGAATTAGTTTTTTTCATACCGGTGGATTACAAGGCCTAGACGGCTTAATGTATCGGAGTTTAATTAGCCCAGCGGATCATAAGCTGTTAGCTGGCAATTAGGTTCTAGATGTATAAGATTGCTCTGCTCGAGCGGTTTAACCACCGGAATTTCAAATACAAAAAAGCCCTAGACTTTCGACTAGGGCTTTCTTTGTATTGGGTGCCTGGCGGTGAACTACTCTCGCATAGCGAATGCTACACTACCATCGTCGCAGCTGCGTTTCACTTCTGAGTTCGGAATGGGATCAGGTGGTTCCACAGCGCTATTGCCACCAGGCAAAAACTTTGTCGGGAACAAAGTTTATCGCACGTTAGTGCGGCCTGTTAAGGCCAAATCCATGGAGGGATGTGATAAAACTCTATTCCAATAATTCAGCAAGCTTAGGTAATTCGACACACTATAACACTTCTTTCACGCGCTCTGGCGTCAAAACAGCTTGGGCGTTGTATGGTTAAGCCACACGGGCAATTAGTATCAGTTAGCTTAACACATCGCTGCGCTTCCACACCTGACCTATCAACGTTGTGGTCTTCAACGACCCTTTAGCAGACTCTAAGTCTGAGGGATGACTCATCTCGTGGCCGACTTCGCGCTTAGATGCTTTCAGCGCTTATTCGTTCCGAACGTAGCTACCGGGCAGTGCCATTGGCATGACAACCCGAACACCAGCGGTTCGTTCACTCCGGTCCTCTCGTACTAGGAGCAACTCCACTCAATCATCCAACGCCCACGGCAGATAGGGACCGAACTGTCTCACGACGTTCTAAACCCAACTCGCGTACCACTTTAAATGGCGAACAGCCATACCCTTGGGACCGACTTCAGCCCCAGGATGTGATGAGTCGACATCGAGGTGCCAAACACCGCCGTCGATATGAACTCTTGGGCGGTATCAGCCTGTTATCCCCGGAGTACCTTTTATCCGTTGAGCGATGGCCCTTCCATACAGAACCACCGGATCACTATGACCTACTTTCGTACCTGCTCGACGTGTCTGTCTCGCAGTTAAGCTGGCTTCTACCATTACACTAACCGTACGATGTCCGACCGTACTTAGCCAACCTTCGTGCTCCTCCGTTACGCTTTAGGAGGAGACCGCCCCAGTCAAACTACCCACCAGGCACTGTCCACGACCCCGATTAGGGGCCAACGTTAGAACATCAAACATACAAGGGTGGTATTTCAAGGACGACTCCACTAGAACTAGCGTTCCAGCTTCAAAGTCTCCCACCTATCCTACACATGTAGGGTCAATGTTCAGTGCCAAGCTATAGTAAAGGTTCACGGGGTCTTTCCGTCTAGCCGCGGGTATACGGCATCTTCACCGCAATTTCAATTTCACTGAGTCTCTGCTGGAGACAGCCTGGCCATCATTACACCATTCGTGCAGGTCGGAACTTACCCGACAAGGAATTTCGCTACCTTAGGACCGTTATAGTTACGGCCGCCGTTTACCGGGGCTTCGATCAAGAGCTTCGCTTGCGCTAACCCCATCAATTAACCTTCCGGCACCGGGCAGGTGTCACACCCTATACGTCCTCTTACGAGTTTGCAGAGTGCTGTGTTTTTAATAAACAGTTGCAGCCAGCTGGTCACTGCGACTCTAGTATGCTTACGGAGCAAGTCCTTAACACACCAGAGCGTACCTTCTCCCGAAGTTACGGTACTATTTTGCCTAGTTCCTTCAGCAGAGTTCTCTCAAGCGCCTTGGTATGCTCTACCTGACCACCTGTGTCGGTTTAGGGTACGATCACCAATACCTGAAGCTTAGAGGTTTTTCCTGGAAGCATAGCATCAACAGCTTCGTGTCCTTGGACACTCGTCTCGTATCTCAGCCTTAAGAAACCGGATTTGCCTAGTTTCTCAGCCTACTTACTTTCACGCGGACTACCAACGCCGCGCCTGCCTAGCTTTCTCCGTCACCCCATCGCAGTATTGGTCGGTACGGGAATATTAACCCGTTTCCCATCGACTACGCTTCTCAGCCTCGCCTTAGGGGTCGACTCACCCTACCCTGATTAACATGGGATAGGAACCCTTGGTCTTTCGGCGGGGAAGTTTTTCACTCCCCTTATCGTTACTCATGTCAGCATTCGCACTTCTGATACGTCCAGCATACCTCCCGGTACACCTTCAACCGCTTACAGAACGCTCCTCTACCACTTGTGCAAGCACAAGTCCGCAGCTTCGGTGAATGATTTAGCCCCGTTACATCTTCCGCGCAGGCCGACTCGACTAGTGAGCTATTACGCTTTCTTTAAAGGATGGCTGCTTCTAAGCCAACCTCCTAGCTGTCTATGCCTTCCCACATCGTTTTCCACTTAATCATTACTTTGGGACCTTAGCTGGCGGTCTGGGTTGTTTCCCTTTCCACGACGGACGTTAGCACCCGCCGTGTGTCTCCCGAGTAGTACTCATTGGTATTCGGAGTTTGCATGGGGTTGGTAAGTCGGGATGACCCCCTAGCCCAAACAGTGCTCTACCCCCAATGGTATTCGCTCGAGGCGCTACCTAAATAGCTTTCGAGGAGAACCAGATATCTCCGAGCTTGATTAGCCTTTCACTCCGACCCACAAGTCATCCCCTAATTTTTCAACATTAGTGGGTTCGGTCCTCCAGTTAGTGTTACCCAACCTTCAACCTGCTCATGGGTAGATCGCCCGGTTTCGGGTCTACACCCTGCAACTTATCGCCCAGTTAAGACTCGGTTTCCCTACGGCTCCCCTATTCGGTTAACCTTGCTACAAAATGTAAGTCGCTGACCCATTATACAAAAGGTACGCAGTCACCCCACGAAGGGGCTCCCACTGCTTGTACGTACACGGTTTCAGGTTCTATTTCACTCCCCTTACAGGGGTTCTTTTCGCCTTTCCCTCACGGTACTGGTTCACTATCGGTCAGTCAGGAGTATTTAGCCTTGGAGGATGGTCCCCCCATGTTCAAACAGGATATCACGTGTCCCGTCTTACTCGTTTTCACTAAAAAGGTATTGTCGTGTACGGGGCTATCACCCTGTATCGCTACGCTTTCCAACGTATTCCACTAACACCTAGCTAGCTTAAGGGCTAGTCCGCGTTCGCTCGCCGCTACTGACGGAATCTCGGTTGATTTCTTTTCCTCGGGGTACTTAGATGTTTCAGTTCTCCCGGTTCGCCTCGTTACACTATGTATTCATGTAACGATAGTGCATAAATGCACTGGGTTTCCCCATTCGGATATCTTAGGCTATAACGGTTTTTATCACCTTACCTAAGCTTTTCGCAGATTAACACGTCCTTCATCGCCTCTGACTGCCAAGGCATCCACCGTGTACGCTTATTCACTTAACCATACAACCCCAAGATGTCTTGAGTATTATACAGTGTGTCTTGCGTCACACTCACTTCTTATAAAGAAGCGGTTGCTTAGCTTGTTTCTTTTTACTTTCAGCTTGCCAAATTGTTAAAGAGCAGTTTGAGATTAAACTCAAATATAAAAACTTAAGCTTGTTAAGTGCTTATATTTGAATTTTTAGAGCAATCATTATCAGTCTAACCAACGACTTTTAGGCTAGGCGCGGTGAACCGAAGCATACTTAGGTATGTGAGGTTCGCTGCAACAACGCATAAAAGGTGTTGGTGGAGTTAAGCGGGATCGAACCGCTGACCTCCTGCGTGCAAGGCAGGCGCTCTCCCAGCTGAGCTATAACCCCTCTTCTTACTTCATCTTTTTGCGTTATGCTTCGCTATACTTCCTCGCTCGTTCAGTCATTGGCACTAGCCAACTCTTTCTCTTACTCGTCGTATATCTCGCCTAACACAAAAACCTTTGTAATAAGTGTTATTGATAATCGTAAATTCAGTTTAGGCTAGGCGCAGTGAACCGAAGCATACTTTCGTATGTGAGGCTTGCTGCAACGACGCATAAAGTGAATTTGGTGGGTCTGAGTAGACTCGAACTACCGACCTCACCCTTATCAGGGGTGCGCTCTAACCACCTGAGCTACAGACCCGTTTGCTGGTCTATTTGATTTTACACTTCGCTATACTTTCTTACTCGCTCAGTCATTGACCTAGTGTCAACTCCTTCACTCGCTCGGCGTATAACTCGCCTAAAAACAAATATCCGTCGCAAGAACTTTATTTGCTCTATCTCTGCAATCAATCATGTGTGTGAACACTTATAACTTTATTTCACTTAAGGTAAGGAGGTGATCCAACCCCAGGTTCCCCTAGGGTTACCTTGTTACGACTTCACCCCAGTCATGAATCACAAAGTGGTAAACGCCCTCCCGAAGGTTAAGCTATCTACTTCTTTTGCAACCCACTCCCATGGTGTGACGGGCGGTGTGTACAAGGCCCGGGAACGTATTCACCGTGGCATTCTGATCCACGATTACTAGCGATTCCTACTTCACGCAGTCGAGTTGCAGACTGCGATCCGGACTACGATATGCTTTATGAGATCCGCTCACTGTCGCCAGCTTGCCTCCCTCTGTACATACCATTGTAGCACGTGTGTAGCCCTACTCGTAAGGGCCATGATGACTTGACGTCGTCCCCACCTTCCTCCGGTTTATCACCGGCAGTCTCCCTAGAGTTCCCACCATTACGTGCTGGCAACTAAGGATAAGGGTTGCGCTCGTTGCGGGACTTAACCCAACATTTCACAACACGAGCTGACGACAGCCATGCAGCACCTGTCTTAGCGTTCCCGAAGGCACAATCGTATCTCTACAATCTTCGCTAGATGTCAAGAGTAGGTAAGGTTCTTCGCGTTGCGTCGAATTAAACCACATGCTCCACCGCTTGTGCGGGCCCCCGTCAATTCATTTGAGTTTTAATCTTGCGACCGTACTCCCCAGGCGGTCTACTTAGTGCGTTAGCTGCGCTACTCACAGTACAAGACCGCGAACAGCTAGTAGACATCGTTTACGGCGTGGACTACCAGGGTATCTAATCCTGTTTGCTCCCCACGCTTTCGTACCTCAGCGTCAGTATTGTGCCAGGGGGCCGCCTTCGCCACTGGTATTCCTCCAAATCTCTACGCATTTCACCGCTACACTTGGAATTCTACCCCCCTCTCACATACTCTAGCCAACCAGTTTTGAATGCAATTCCCAGGTTGAGCCCGGGGCTTTCACATCCAACTTAATTAACCGCCTACGTACGCTTTACGCCCAGTAATTCCGATTAACGCTTGCACCCCTCGTATTACCGCGGCTGCTGGCACGAAGTTAGCCGGTGCTTCTTCTGCGAGTAACGTCAAAAATAAGCGCTATTAACACTTACCCCTTCCTCCTCGCTGAAAGTGCTTTACAACCCGAAGGCCTTCTTCACACACGCGGCATGGCTGGATCAGGCTTGCGCCCATTGTCCAATATTCCCCACTGCTGCCTCCCGTAGGAGTCTGGGCCGTGTCTCAGTCCCAGTGTGGCTGATCATCCTCTCAAACCAGCTAGAGATCGTCGCCTTGGTGAGCCATTACCTCACCAACTAGCTAATCTCACGTAGGTACATCAAACAGCGAATGGCCCGAAGGTCCCATTCTTTGGTCCGTAGACGTTATGCGGTATTAACAGTCGTTTCCAACTGGTATCCCCCTCTGCTTGGCAGTTCCCTACGCATTACTCACCCGTCCGCCGCTCGTCATCACCCGAAGGCATGTTACCGCTCGACTTGCATGTGTTAGGCCTGCCGCCAGCGTTCAATCTGAGCCATGATCAAACTCTTCTATTAAAGTTCTTTCTGCTACCTAAGTAGCTGCTCAATTGTACTGACTTAAAACATATTTCTATGTGTAGTCACTCAACCGATGTATTTCATTTTTGTGAAATGCCATCATAAGTGCTCACACAGATGATTGATTGCGAATTGTTAAAGAGCGTGCGTTTACTTTTAAATAAACGCGAAGCTTTCGCTTCAGTTAGACTTTGGCTGCTTTCGCTTGCCGCCGTCTGTGTGTTGCGCATTATAGAGATCAAACCATAACGATCAAGATCTATTTTGCATAAAGTTGATCGACAGCGTGTTTTTTAATCAATGTGGCTAAATAATCGATAAATTGATTGTTTAGCCAGCAGTTGTGACAGCTTGAACACTATTCTAATTGTCACTAATAGCTATAAGTGCACATATTGTGCTTAATAAACCGTAAAACAGATAAAAAGTGGATACTTCAGCTGCCACTATGCTTAATTTAGTAAGCTAATTGTCAAACAGATGATGTTTAGCCACAACCCCTCTATTAAAATCTATTTTCAAACTTCTTCAAAAATCGATAATGCTAAGTAATAGTAGTTATTTACGATCAACAGAAAATGAGAAGTAATATAGAAGAGTAATCTAGCAATCAATATTAAAGAGGAAAACTATTAGCTATAAAAAGGCGTAAAAAAAAGCCGGTTATTAACCGGCTTTTTTATTAGTTATATGCTTATTCTGCAGCAGTTTCTTCAACTGGCAGTGCGTCCACTTCTGGACGATCGACTAATTCGATATAAGCCATAGGTGCGTTATCACCTGTACGGAAGCCACACTTCATAATACGAGTGTAACCACCTGGACGCGCGTTGTAACGCGGACCTAAAACATTAAATAACAAACCAACTACTTCTTTATCACGAGTACGGGCAAAAGCTAAACGGCGATTTGCAACGCTGTCATTTTTTGCCAAAGTGATCAATGGCTCGATCACACGGCGTAACTCTTTAGCTTTAGGCACGGTCGTTTTGATGATTTCGTGCTTCACCAACGAACTTGCCATATTGCGGAACATTGCCGTACGGTGGCTGCTGTTCCGATTTAATTGACGACCACTCTTACGATGGCGCATGATCTATTCCTTCTCACTAAACCAGAAACTGATGCCTGATTAGTCTTTATTTACCAAACTCGCTGGCGGCCAGTTTTCTAAGCGCATGCCTAGTGATAACCCGCGCGATGCCAACACGTCTTTGATTTCGGTAAGTGACTTTTTACCTAAGTTAGGTGTTTTCAATAACTCTACTTCGGTACGTTGAACCAGATCACCAATGTACTGTATCTGCTCTGCTTTTAAGCAGTTAGCAGAGCGAACTGTTAATTCTAAATCATCGACCGGACGTAACAGAATCGGATCAAACTCCGGTTTCTCTTCGCGTTTTTCCGGCTCGCTCTTATCGCGCAACTCGACGAAGAATTCTAACTGTTCGGCTAGAATCGTTGCTGCACGGCGGATGGCTTCTTCTGGCTCTACTGTGCCATTAGTTTCCATATCGATAATCAGTTTATCCAAGTCGGTACGCTGTTCAACACGCGCGGCTTCAACAGTATAGGCTATACGCTCAACTGGGCTGAATGACGCGTCAAGTAACAGACGACCAATAGGACGCTCGTCATCTTCAGAGGACAAACGCGCTGATGCAGGAACATAACCACGACCACGTTCAACTTTAATGCGCATACTGAATTCAGTATCACCAGTAAGGTTGCAAATTACGTGCTCAGGATTGGTGATAACCACACCGTCGTCATGCTGGATATCTCCAGCAACTACAGGGCCAGCACCTTTTTTCGTCAAAGTCAGCAATACTTCATCTTTGTCTTCCAGGCGAACGGCAAGGCCTTTCAGGTTCAATAAGATATCTATAATATCTTCTTGGACACCCTCTTTGGCGCTGTACTCATGGAGCACGCCGTCAATTTCTACTTCAGTCACTGCGCAACCAGGCATAGATGACAATAGAATGCGACGTAACGCGTTGCCCAAGGTATGCCCGAAACCGCGCTCTAGTGGTTCCAAAGTAACTTTGGCTCGAGTTGGGTTGATTTTTTCGATACCAACTAATCTCGGCTTAAGGAATTCGGTGACAGAACCCTGCATTGTACCCTCTCTTAACATTTAGCTTTACTTAGAGTAAAGCTCGACGATTAACTGTTCGTTGATGTCAGCTGACAAATCTGAACGCTCTGGTTGACGTTTAAACACGCCTTCAAGCTTAGTATTATCAACTTCGATCCAAGTTGGCTTCTCACGTTGACCAGCGATTTCTAGCGCAGCACCAATACGGGCTTGCTTTTTCGCTTTTTCACGTACAGAAACAACTTGTTCAGGCAATACAGCATGTGATGGAACGTTTACCACGCGACCATTTAACATGATCGACTTGTGGCTTACTAACTGACGTGCTTCAGCACGCGTGCTAGCTAGACCCATACGGTATACTACGTTATCAAGACGAGACTCTAATAACACTAACAAGTTTTCACCTGTATTACCTTTCAAACGAGCAGCTTCCTTATAATAGTTACGGAACTGCTTCTCTAATACGCCATACATACGACGTACTTTTTGTTTCTCGCGTAATTGTAAACCATAGTCTGACAAACGAGCGCGACGAGCACCATGTTGGCCAGGGGCTGTGGTTAAATTACACTTGGAATCAATTGCTCTTACGCCGCTTTTCAGGAACAGATCTGTACCTTCGCGACGACTAAGTTTGAGCTTCGGACCCAAATATCTTGCCATCTTCTTTCTCCAATAATCCGTGAAGCGCTGTAATTACACGCGACGTTTTTTAGGTGGACGACATCCGTTATGAGGGATAGGCGTCACGTCGGTGATATTTGTGATTTTGTAGCCAACGCCGTTAAGAGCACGAATCGCTGATTCGCGGCCTGGGCCTGGGCCATTCACAAACACTTCAAGGTTTTTAACACCATATTCTAACGCGGCAGTACCTGCGCGTTCTGCAGCAACCTGAGCAGCGAAAGGTGTAGATTTACGTGAACCACGGAAACCTGAACCACCTGCTGTTGCCCAGCATAATGCATTACCTTGACGATCAGTAATCGTCACTATGGTGTTATTAAAAGAAGCATGGATATGAGCCATACCGTCAGATATTTGCTTTTTTACCCGTTTACGAGTACGAACTGGTGCTTTTGCCATGTCTTATACTCCGTCCTATTTCCTAATCGCTTTGCGTGGGCCTTTACGGGTACGCGCATTTGTTTTAGTGCGCTGACCACGAACAGGTAAACTACGACGGTGGCGTAAACCACGGTAGCAACCTAAGTCCATCAAACGTTTAATATTTAACGTAGTTTCACGGCGCAAGTCACCTTCAACGGTGTACTTAGCAACTTCGTCACGAAGCGTATCTAACTGTGCGTCTGTTAACGCAGCAATTTTCATACTTTCTTCGATACCCACTGCAGCTAAAATACTTTTAGCGCGGGTTTTACCGATACCATAAACATAAGTCAATGAGATGACCGCATGTTTATTATCGGGGATGTTAATGCCAGCGATACGGGCCACTAACGTTCTCCTATAATGAAATTTAAATGTGTCAATTTGAAAAGCCCGTAAGGATACTCAAATTGCGCTTATAATGCAAACAATAACCGGGTTAAACTTTTCAGCTCAACCCGTTTTATTATTTTCTGCTATTAGCCTTGGCGCTGTTTATGCTTCGGCTCACTGCAAATTACGCGAACAACGCTGTGACGTTTGATCACTTTACAGTTACGGCAGATCTTCTTAACGGAAGCTCTTACTTTCATAACTTAAACTCCGAAAGTATCTTAACGGCCATAGCCTTTAAGATTTGCCTTTTTAAGCACAGAATCATATTGATGAGACATCAAATGAGTCTGAACCTGTGCCATAAAGTCCATGATAACAACAACGATAATCAATAAAGATGTCCCGCCAAAGTAGAACTGAACGTCCCATGCTACCATCATAAACTCAGGTACTAAACAGATAAAGGTAATGTACAATGCACCCGCTAGGGTTAACCGAGTCATTACTTTATCAATGTATTTTGAAGTCTGTTCACCCGGACGAATACCTGGGATGAAAGCGCCAGATTTCTTTAAATTATCTGCTGTATCACGCGGATTAAATACCAACGCAGTATAGAAGAAACAAAAGAAAATAATAGCGGCTGAGTATAACATCATATACAACGGTTGTCCCGGAGATAATGTTAATGCTAATTCCTGTAAGAAATTAGCCAGCATGCCTTCACCTGAACCAAACCAACTGGCTATGGTACCAGGGAACAAAATAATGCTGGATGCAAATATCGGTGGTATTACACCAGCCATATTAACCTTTAAAGGTAAATGGCTACTTTGGGCAGCAAACACCTGACGGCCTTGCTGACGCTTAGCATAATTAACTACAATACGACGTTGACCGCGCTCAAAGAACACTACAAACCACGTTATTGAAATTACAATTACACCGATTGCTACCAACAATAAGAAGTGCAAATCGCCCTGACGTGCCTGCTCTATCGTCTGACCAATGGCAGACGGGAAGCCCGCAACAATACCGGTAAAAATTAGTAACGAGATACCATTACCAATGCCGCGCTCTGTAATTTGCTCACCTAACCACATTAAAAACATGGTGCCAGTAACTAAACTTATTACTGCTGTGAAATAAAATGCAAAGCCTGGATTAATAACTAACCCTGGCATCATATTTGGTAAGCCTGTAGCTATACCAATTGCCTGTAAGGTAGCAAGTCCTAAGGTACCGTAACGTGTCATTTGGTTAATTTTACGCTTTCCAGCCTCACCTTCTTTTTTAAGCTCTGCTAAAGTCGGATGAACCACCGATAACAGTTGCACAATAATAGAAGCCGAGATGTAGGGCATAATGCCCAACGCAAATACTGATGCACGTTCAAGTGCACCACCGCTGAACATGTTAAACATTTCAACGATGGTACCTTTTTGCTGCTCAAATAACTGGGCCAGCACGGCGGCGTCAATTCCAGGAATTGGCACAAAGGAGCCTAGTCGAAATACGACTATAGCCATAAGTACAAATAATAGACGTGCTTTTAACTCACTGAAGCTGCCTTTTGTACTTTTTGAGTCCGAACCTGGTTTTGCCATCGCGTACTATCCTTATTATTCTTCGACTTTACCGCCAGCGGCTTCAATAGCTGCACGCGCGCCTTTAGTAGCGCCTAAACCTTTTACGGTTACTGGACGAGAAATCTCACCAGACAGGACTACTTTAGCAAACTTAATGTTGCGAGAAAGAATGTTAGCTTCTTTTAGACTTGCTAAATCAACTACATCACCTTTCACAGCAGCAAGTTCGTGCAACCTAACTTCAGCAGTCACTAATGACTTTTGCGAAGTAAAGCCGAACTTAGGTAAGCGCTGTTTCAATGGCATTTGACCGCCTTCGAAACCTGGACGCACTTTACCACCAGAGCGTGATTTCAAACCTTTGTGACCACGACCAGCAGTTTTACCTAAGCCTGAACCGATTCCTCGGCCGACACGGCGCTTATCTTTCTTTGACCCAGGTGCCGGAGCAATAGTATTTAATAGCATCTGTTACTCCTCCACTTTAACCATGTAAAACACAGCATTAACCATACCGCGAACTGAAGGTGTATCTTCTAATTCAACAGTATGACCGATACGGCGTAATCCTAACCCTTTGATAGTAGCCTTATGCTTCGGTAAACGACCGATGCTAGACTTCAGTTGGGTTACTTTAATTGTTTTCTTAGCCATGGCAAATTACCCCAGAATGTCATCAACGCGTAGACCGCGTTTTGCTGCTATTTGTGAAGGCGACTTAACAGACGCCAACGCATTGATAGTAGCGCGAACTACGTTGATTGGGTTAGTTGAACCATAACACTTAGAAAGAATGTGATGTACACCAGCAACTTCAAGTACGGCGCGCATTGCACCACCGGCGATTAAGCCTGTACCTTCAGCAGCAGGCTGCATATATACATTCGAGCCAGAGTGCACACCCTTAACTGGGTGATGCAAAGTGCTACCATTTAACTCAACTTGGGTCATGTTGCGACGTGCTTTTTCCATTGCTTTTTGAATAGCAGCTGGAACTTCACGTGCTTTACCATAACCAAAACCAACGCGACCATTACCGTCACCAACCACTGTTAAAGCAGTGAACGAGAATATACGTCCACCTTTTACTACTTTAGACACGCGGTTTACTGCAACAAGCTTTTCTTGTAAATCAGATTGTTGTTTAGCTTCTTCGTTAGCCATTAGCTACTCCTAGAACTGAAGACCGGCTTCACGCGCCGCGTCAGCTAAAGCCTGTACACGACCATGATACTGAAAACCACTGCGGTCAAAAGCACAAGCAGTAACACCTTTAGCTAGTGCACGTTCGGCAACCGCTTTACCTACAGCTTTAGCAGCATCAACGTTACCAGAGTACTTAAGTGACTCTTTAACTGATGCATCTAAAGTAGAAGCAGCAGCAATCACTTCAGCATTTGGTGCGATAAGCTGAGCATAGATGTGACGTGGTGTACGGTGTACAACCAAGCGATTCGCACCTTGTTCGATAATATTTCTGCGAGTGCGTTTGGCACGACGCAGACGAGCAAGTTTCTTATCCATCGTCCTACCTTACTTTTTCTTCGCTTCTTTACGACGCACGTTTTCATTTGCATAGCGCACACCTTTGCCTTTATATGGCTCTGGTTTGCGGAATGCCCGGATGTTAGCGGCAACCTGACCTACTAACTGCTTGTCTGCACCTTTAACCAAAACTTCAGTTTGGCTAGGCGTGTCGATAGTAATTCCTTCAGGAATATCAAACACGACTGGGTGAGAAAAACCAAGGCTCAGGTTTAATACTTTGCCTTCTGCTTTTGCACGGTAACCAACACCGTTTAATTCAAGTTTCTGAGAGAAACCTTCATTAACGCCTGTGATCAGGTTGTTGATTAATGAACGGGCAGTACCCGCTTGCGCATCAGCATCTACGAAATTTTCGCGAGGAACAGTGCGTAACACACCCTCTTCTACGACAATTTCAACAGCTGGGTTAACAGTTAATGTTAACTCGCCGTTTTTGCCCTTTACAGACACTTCCTGGCCGTTTTGCGTAAAAGTTACGCCAGCAGGAATAGTGACTGGGGCTTTAGCAATACGAGACATAGATTACTACCTCCGTTACGCTACGTAGCCGATAATTTCGCCACCGATTCCAACCTTGCGCGCGGCACGGTCCGTCATTAGTCCTTTAGAAGTAGATACAATAGCTACACCTAAACCACCCATTACTTTTGGTAATTCACCACGTCTCTTATAGATACGTAAGCTTGGACGACTAACACGATCGATAGTTTCAATTACTGATTTGCCTTGGAAATACTTTAAAGTAATTTCCAATTCTGGTTTAACTTCACCAGTTACAGCGAAATCGGCGATGTAACCTTCGTCTTTTAATACTTTCGCAATAGACACCTTCAACTTAGAAGATGGCATCTTAACCGCAACTTTATTAGCCGATTGGCCGTTACGGATGCGAGTAAACATATCTGCTACTGGATCTTGCATACTCATAGCTCGTTACTCCCGTGATTCTTACCAGCTAGCCTTACGAAGGCCAGGAATTTCACCGCGCATCGCCGCTTCACGGATCTTGATCCGGCTCATGCCGAATTTACGAAGATATCCGTGTGGACGACCTGTTACACGACAACGATTACGTTGGCGTGAAGGGCTTGAATCACGCGGCAACGTCTGTAACTTAAGAACTGCTGACCAACGGTCTTCATCAGAAGTCGCTGGATTCGCAATTGCATCCCTAAGTTCATGACGCTTTGCAGCGAACTTGGCTACCAGTTGTGCACGCTTTAATTCACGTGCTTTCATTGATTGTTTTGCCATGACCCTACACCTTATTTCTTAAATGGGAAGTTAAACGCGGCAAGTAAAGCACGTCCTTCGTCATCGGTACGCGCTGTAGTTGTAATAGTGATATCTAAACCACGTACTGCATCTACTTTGTCATAATCGACTTCTGGGAAAATGATTTGCTCACGTACACCCATACTATAGTTACCACGGCCATCAAATGACTTTGGATTTACACCACGGAAGTCGCGAATACGAGGAATAGCAATAGAAACTAAACG
The DNA here is from genome assembly GCF_032229285.1 of Rheinheimera sp. MMS21-TC3. Taxonomy (NCBI): domain Bacteria; kingdom Pseudomonadati; phylum Pseudomonadota; class Gammaproteobacteria; order Chromatiales; family Chromatiaceae; genus Rheinheimera; species Rheinheimera sp. MMS21-TC3. The sequence continues at coordinate 522,319 of NZ_CP135084.1, read as the reverse complement.
TTCTAAGAATTCCCACATACGTTCGCCACGCAGGGTCACTTTTGCGCCAATAGGGTAGCCTTCACGGATTTTAAAACCAGCTACTGATTTACGTGCCTTGGTCACTAATGGCTTTTGGCCAGAGATAGCTGTTAAATCAGCTACCGCGTGTTCAAGGATTTTTTTATCAGCAACTGCTTCACCCACACCCATATTGAGTGTGATTTTTACAATCCGAGGGACTTGCATGACGCTGGTGTAGCCAAACTGTTTAAACAGTTCTGGGACTACGGTGTCTTTATAAATTTCATGCAGTTTCGCCATCGTATTACTCCAATAGCAATTAAATTACTTCGTTATTCGACTTAAAGAAACGGACTTTTTTGCCGTCTTCAAGGCGGAAACCTACACGATCTGCTTTACTCGTTTTAGAGTTAAAGATCGCTACGTTTGAAACATGAATTGAGGCTTCTTTCTCAACGATACCACCTGGTTGGTTCAGAGCCGGTACAGGCTTCTGATGCTTTTTAACCAAGTTAACGCCGGAAACATAAACACGTTGTTCGGCTACTAAAACTTTAGTAACTTTACCGCGCTTACCCTTGTCCTTACCAGTAAGAACAACAACCTCATCATCACGACGGATTTTACTAGCCATGGTGACTCCTTACAGTACTTCTGGTGCCAAAGACACGATCTTCATAAACTTGTCGCCACGAAGTTCGCGAGTAACTGGCCCGAAAATACGTGTGCCGATCGGTTCCAGCTTGCTGTTTAACAACACTGCTGCATTGCGATCAAAACGGATTAAAGAACCGTCTTGACGGCGTACGCCTTTGCGTGTACGCACCACCACTGCATTTAGTACATCACCTTTTTTAACCTTACCGCGCGGAATTGCTTCCTTAACAGTAATTTTGATGACGTCACCAATTGCAGCATAACGGCGATGTGAACCACCTAAGACCTTAATACACATTACGCTGCGCGCGCCGCTGTTGTCTGCGACTTCCAGCATAGATTGCATCTGGATCATCTTAGTGCTCCGCTATTATACTAAATAACCCTTTCAGGCTACGCTTTTTGTTAAAAACTACCCTCTTACAAAGAGGGCGCGTGATTATAACAGCACTCTTAGGAAAAAGGTAGCGTAAAATAAAAAACGGTTCCTGAAGGAACCGTTTTAAGTATCTTAATTACTTAAGATGCTGTTACAACGACTTCAACAAGTGTCCAAGACTTAGTCTTAGATAGTGGACGGCATTCACGTACTGTGACTACATCCCCTTCTTTACACTGATTTGTTTCGTCATGTACGTGCAGCTTGGTAGTACGTTTCATGAATTTGCCATAAATTGGGTGCTTCACTGAACGTTCAATCGCAACAACAATAGACTTATCCATTTTGTCGCTGATTACTTTACCTTGCAGTGTACGAATATTTTTTTCTGTCATTACGCACCTGCCTTCTGGGTTAAGATAGTCTTAACGCGCGCGATACTGCGACGCACCTGCTTAATTAAATGCGTTTGAGCTTGCTGACCTGTAGCTAATTGCATGCGCAAATTGAATTGCTCACGTAATAGGCTTAATAATTCAGCATTTAACTCTTCAACACTTTTGGTTTTTAATTCGCTGGCTTTCATCACATCACCGTCCGCGTTACAAAGGTTGTCTTAAATGGTAGCTTTGCCGCTGCTAATGTAAATGCATGACGTGCTAACTCTTCAGACACACCGTCCATTTCATACAGGACTTTGCCAGGTTTAATCTGACATACCCAGTGATCAACAGCACCTTTACCACTACCCATACGTACTTCTAACGGCTTAGAAGTGATTGGTTTATCTGGGAACACACGGATCCAGATTTTACCAACACGCTTCACAGCACGTGTCATAGCACGTCGTGCAGCTTCTATTTGACGTGAAGTCATTTGACCACGTTCTACAGATTTCAATGCATAAGTACCAAAAGATACTTTATCGCCAACCAAGGACATGCCACGGTTACGACCTTTGTGCATTTTACGAAATTTTGTACGTTTTGGTTGCAACATCGCTCAATACCCCTACTTAGCCTTACGTGCCGGTTTTCTCGGCGCTTTAGGTTGGTTATTATTGTTGGCGTTGTTTGCGTTTGCATTCAATGGTAAAGCTCCTAAGATCTCACCTTTGAAAATCCAAACTTTAACACCAATGATACCGTAAGTAGTTAGTGCTTCTGAAGTATTGTAATCAATGTCTGCGCGTAAAGTGTGCAGTGGCACTCGGCCTTCGCGGTACCATTCAGTACGTGCGATTTCTGCGCCACCTAAACGGCCGCTTACTTCAACTTTAATACCCTTAGCACCAATACGCATGGCGTTTTGTACCGCACGCTTCATAGCACGACGGAACATAACACGACGCTCTAATTGGCTACAGATTGAATCTGCAACTAACTTAGCATCAAGCTCTGGTTTACGTATTTCAGAAATGTTGATCTGTGCAGGTACACCGGCAATTGCCGCTACTTGCTTACGGATTTTTTCAACATCTTCGCCTTTCTTACCGATAATCACGCCTGGACGAGCTGTGTGAATAGTCACACGAATGCTCTTAGCTGGACGCTCGATATCGATCCGGCTTACTGACGCAGCTTTAAGTTCTTTAGTCAGATACTGACGAACTTTAAAGTCACCGTTTAAGAAATCCGGGAAGTCTTTCGTATTCGCGAACCAGGTAGAGCTCCATGGCTTAGTGATACCTAGGCGAATACCATTAGGATGTACTTTCTGTCCCATTTCTATCTCCTAGTTATCAGCTACAACCACTGTAATGTGGCTATTACGCTTAACGATACGATCAGCACGACCTTTAGCACGAGGCATAATACGCTTCATTGAAGGAGCTTCATCTACAAAGATGGTCTTCACTTTCAACGTATCAATATCCGCGCCTTCGTTGTGCTCGGCGTTAGCAATGGCTGATAAAAGTACCTTTTTAACTAACTCCGCAGCTTTTTTCGGGCTGTAAGTTAATATATTTAACGCCTTATCAACTGGCAATCCACGCACTTGGTCTGCAACCAAACGCGCTTTTTGAGCAGAAGAACGGGCAAATTTGTGTTTAGCTAATGCTTCCATCATTTACCCCTTAGCGCTTCTTGGCCTTTTTGTCGGCTGTATGACCACGGTAAGTACGAGTAGGTGCAAATTCACCTAACTTGTGACCAACCATCTCTTCTGAGACAAATACTGGTACATGTTGACGACCATTATGGACAGCGATGGTCAAACCGATCATATCAGGTATGATCATTGAACGACGGCTCCAAGTCTTAATAGGCTTCTTGTCTCCGCTTTCCAACGCTTTCTCTACCTTCTTCAGCAAGTGAAGGTCAATAAAGGGACCTTTCTTGAGAGAACGTGGCATGGCAATTCCTCACAAATTATTTATCACGACGACGTACGATAAGTTTATCAGTACGCTTGTTTGAACGAGTCTTGTAGCCCTTCGTCGGTACGCCCCAAGGGGTTACTGGATGACGACCACCAGATGTTCTACCTTCACCACCACCGTGTGGGTGATCCACTGGATTCATTACAACACCACGTACGGTAGGACGAATACCACGCCAGCGCATAGCGCCCGCTTTACCGTATTGACGAAGCATGTGTTCAGCGTTACCAATCTCACCGATAGTTGCACGGCAATCAGATAATACTTTACGTACTTCACCACTGCGTAAACGCAGAGTAACGTACTGGCCTTCACGCGCTAAGATCTGGGCAAAAGCACCAGCTGAACGAGCAAGTTGACCACCTTTACCAGGCTTCATCTCGATGTTGTGTACCACTTGACCAACTGGAATGTTGCGCAATGGTAAAGCATTACCTGCTTTAATTGGCGCATCAATACCTGAATGCAAAGTATCACCCGCTTTCAAGCCCTTTGGTGCAAGGATATAACGACGCTCACCGTCTGCATATAACATCAAAGCGATGTTTGCAGTGCGGTTCGGATCATATTCTAAACGTTCCACTTTGGCTGGTATGCCATCTTTGTTACGTTTAAAGTCTACTAAACGGTAATGTTGCTTATGACCACCACCAATATGACGGGTAGTGATGCGACCGTTATTATTACGACCACCAGATTTAACTAGCTTTTCTAACAAAGGTGCATAAGGCTTGCCTTTGTGCAGGTCTGGGTTAACCACTTGAATAACGTGGCGACGACCTGGTGACGTAGGTTTACACTTTAAAAGTGCCATTTCCTAACTCCTCTTCTTACTCAGCGCCGCCAACGAAATCGATTTCGCTGCCTTCTTTAAGAGTAACGTATGCTTTTTTCCAATCGCTACGTTTGCCCATACGCGCACCTGTGCGCTTGGATTTACCCTTAACATTAACAGTACGTACACCAACTACTTCCGTTTCGAACAGTTTTTCAACTGCTGCTTTAACGTCAGCTTTAGTCGCAGTAGTGGCAACTTTGAAAACGACTGTATTGTGTTTTTCAGCTGACACAGTGCTCTTTTCAGATACATGTGGCGCTAGAATAACTTTCAGTAAACGTTCTTCGCGAATCATGCTAACAGCTCCTCAAGTTGTTTAACTGCTGCTGCAGTCATTACTACTTTGTCGAAGGCGATTAAGCTGACCGGGTCAATACCGTGTACGTCACGCACGTCAACCTTATATAGGTTGCGTGCTGATAAGAACAGGTTCTCATCAACTTCGTTAGTCACAATTAATACGTCTTTTAAGTCCATAGATTTTAACTTTGCAGTTAATTCTTTGGTTTTTGGCGTTTCAACGGCGAAATCTTCCACCACAATTAAACGCTCTTGACGTACTAATTCAGACAGGATGCTTTGGATCGCACCACGATACATTTTACGGTTTACTTTTTGGCTGTGATCTTGTGGCTTAGCCGCAAATGTAACACCGCCTCCGCGCCAGATTGGGCTACGGATTGTACCAGCACGCGCGCGGCCAGTACCTTTTTGACGCCATGGCTTCTTGCCGCCACCGCGTACTTCAGAGCGTGTTAACTGTGCGCGAGTACCCTGACGAGCACCTGCTGCATAAGCAACAACGACCTGGTGTACTAAAGCTTCATTAAACTCACGTCCAAAGGTAGCTTCAGAAACTTCAAGAACGCCTTGAGCGTCTCGTAATGCTAATTCCATCACTTATCTCCTCAGACGTTAGCTTTTTACAGCTGGTTTAACGATCACGTCACCACCGATAGCACCAGGCACTGCGCCTTTTACTAACAGAATGTTGCGCTCTGCGTCTACACGAACCACTTCTAGTGACTGAACAGTTACCCGCTCAGAACCCATGTGGCCAGCCATTTTTTTACCTTTAAATACTTTACCTGGCGATTGGTTTTGACCAATAGAACCTGGTGCACGATGTGATAAAGAGTTACCGTGCGTAGCATCCTGGGTACTAAAATTCCAGCGCTTAACAGCACCTTGGAATCCCTTACCTTTTGATGTGCCAGACACATCAACTTTTTTCGCTTCAGCGAAAATTTCAACTGTAATTTCGTTGCCAACAACTATGTCAGCACCTTCGTTATCTGCTAGGCGGAATTCCCACAGACCACGACCAGCGTCCACACCAGCTTTAGCAAACTGACCAGCATCTGGCTTGTTCAGGCGAGAAGCCTTCACAGAACCAGCCGTCACTTGCAGTGCGCTGTAACCGTCTGTTTCTGCTGTCTTAACAGCAGTAACGCGGTTTGGTGTCGCTTCGATTACGGTTACTGGAATTGAAACGCCGTCTTCAGTGAAGATGCGAGTCATTCCCACTTTACGACCGACTAAACCGATAGCCATATCCTAAACCTCTCTATAAACCTGGCTGATTAGCCCAGGCTGATTTGAACGTCAACACCAGCAGGCAAATCTAAACGCATTAAAGCATCAACAGTTTTTTCTGTTGGTTCAACAATGTCGATTAAACGCTTGTGGGTACGGATTTCATACTGATCACGCGCATCTTTATTTACGTGAGGTGAAATCAATATAGTGAAACGTTCCTGGCGGGTAGGAAGTGGAATTGGACCACGTACCTGAGCGCCCGTACGCTTAGCTGTGTCAACGATTTCCATTGTTGACTGATCGATCAAACGGTGATCGAACGCTTTCAGACGGATGCGAATCCTTTGACTACTCATAAATCAAAGCCTCAAAGAGCAAAAAGAGCAAAAACAAACACAAGCCAACCTCCATTATGGAAGATGCTTATGCACCAAAGTAACGTTTGCTCCCCAATCGGGAGCACTGTCGACATTAAAGAAGCCAAAAGCAGCTTTAATGCACCAGTCAAAAAGCTAGACTGGCCGCGCATTATACTGCGTTATACGAATAACGCAATACATGTTTATAAATTAGACTATAAAATATCGTTTAACTCAAAACCAATTCCTAAACGTGTCACTGATCTATCATAGTCAATCATGCTTTCGCCATAACCATTAAATGCTTCGACGTAAAATCGTAAGTGTTCATTAAAAGGTATTGAATAAGATAATCTTATCGCGCCACGCTGCTCATCTCGCAAGTTGTGTCTAACCATCATCCGCCAAGTGGTTTCACCTTGTTTATAGGCAGCTGATAATTCAAACCAACCCATATATTCGCGTATGTCAGGGTTATCGTCACCTTTGGGATCATTAATAGAGGTTTTTCTACGCTCGTTAAATCGATACCAAGGTTCAAAATTGACAAATACATTACCAATTGATGTGACCCAACTTAATTTTAGTCGGTTCCAACTTCGAGACTCCAGCCCAGAACGGCCATTAGACTGGTGAGATAAACTTAAACTTATTATTCTACTGGCAGCTTCATCAACATTAGCGTAGTGAGGCAAAGTTAAAATTAATTCAGGTTCATAGTTGGTTTCCCTAAAAGGTGACGATACTTCATCATTATAGGCTTGCCAATAGGCTTGTTGAGTAAAAGCAAAGAACAAATATCCTTTGCCATCATAAATTCTGCTCCAGATTGGTGTTTTTAAACTTAATTGAAATTTTGCTTCTATATTATCCGCAGGAGCTGTTACACCGTCTTGGGTAATATTATTTCTGATGCCATTAACATAAGAAAATGGTAATAAGTAATTATTATGATGAGGTAATATACTAAAGGGTTTATAGGAATCCCAATCTTCTGACTTAAGCCTTTTCTCTAAAGCATCTGCAGCATCAACTGCTGATGTAAACAATAAGGCTAACAAGCATCCAAGCAAAAATCGCATAACTGTCCTTTATAATTAAAATTGCTGATTTTTAATTTTTATCATTACTGATGGCTCTTGCTGTAACACGGCAATATATCCGGCAACTTTTGGCAATATACGCAGATAAAAGTAATTTGCTGTTTTAATTTTTGCCTCGATAAAATCTGCACTATGCTTACTGTCGTCTAAAGCTACACAACTTTTATACCACATGTAACCGTATAGTACATAAGAGACTAAATTAAGAAAATCATAGGCATTGGCGTTTTGACTTTCAGTGTCTTGTTTAAGTATTGCACTTAATAACTGCTCAACCTGGATAATGTAAGGGATTAAAACTGTACTTGGTGTGAATAGTGCATTGGTTAATTCATCTTTTATAGTTGTCAATAAAGATGACAGTACCTTGCCTTGATCAGCAACTACTTTTCTTTGCATAAAGTCTAATGCCTGTATGCCATTAGTTCCTTCATAAATTTGTGCAATTCGGGCATCACGTACTAGCTGCTCCATACCCCACTCTTTAATATAACCATGACCACCAAACACTTGTTGTGCAGTAACGCAGGCAGCAAAACCTTGGTCTGTCATAAAAGCTTTTGTAACAGGGGTTAGTAAGTTTGCAATTGCTGCAGATTGTTGACAATCATCATATTTTGCTTTGTCTAATAAAGATGCAACCCAAGTAGCAAAAGTTCTGCCGCCTTCATTCATTGCCTTAATATCTAATAGCATACGGCGTACATCGGCATGGACAATAATAGGCTCTGCTTTGCTAGGATCTCTTTCTGTTGCACGGCCTTGTAATCTATCTTTTGCATAAGAAAGTGCATTTTGATAAGCACGCTCTGCAGCACCTAAACCTTGGCTACCCATTGATAAGCGCTCATAATTCATCATGGTAAACATACAAGCCAAACCTTGGTGTGGTTTACCAATCAAATAGCCTTGGGCATTATCAAAATTCAAAACACAAGTAGCAGAACCATTAATCCCCATCTTATGTTCTATTGAGCCAACTGTAATACCATTGCGTTGTGCTTTATTATTCGGTAAATACTTTGGTACCAAAAATAAAGATATGCCGCGACTTCCTGCTGGTGCATCTGGTAATTTAGCTAGTACAAGATGGACAATATTACTAGTTAGATCATGTTCACCCGCAGTGATAAATATTTTACTACCATTAATTTGATAGCTGCCATCATCTTTTGGTGTAGCCTTTGTCCGCATAATACCTAAATCTGTACCAGCATGAGCTTCAGTCAGGCACATAGTAGCCGACCACTCGCCGCTATATAATTTTGGTAAGTATGTTGTTTTAATGTCTTGATTTGCATGCTGTAGTAAAGCTACACAAGCACCGGCTGTTAAACCTGGATAAAGTGAAAAAGCTATATCCGCACTACATAACATTTCATCTACCATCATAGATAAAGCTTTCGGCATGCCCATACCACCATATTCGACATCACCACTCAAGCCGGTCCAGCCCCCCTCACATAAGCTTTGATAAGCGGCTTTATAATGTGCTGGCAGCGTTACATTATTGTCCTTTAATGTTGCCCCTTGTTGATCAGCTTGCATTGAAAAAGGCGCTAGCTGTTGCTCACAAATTTTAGCGGCTTCTTCTATAATCGCTTTTGCTGTATCAGAATCTAATTGCTCTTTTAATTGGCTTTGCTGCTGCCAATAATCATTTAACTGCCAAACATCGAATAAGTTGAAGTAAATATCGTTAACTGGGGCTTGGTATTGGCTCATAATGATTCTCTGTGCAACATAGTTTCATTAATCATGGCATAGCTTGAAAATTCAAACAAGCGTTTGAATTAATTAAAAACTAACTTTAACACTTAATGCTTAGTTGGTTTTCTTAAGTCAATAAAAAAGGCCCCGTTTGGGGCCTTTTAGATATCTAAAATACGTTAACTATTAAGCAACGATTTTTGATACTACACCAGCACCTACTGTGCGGCCACCTTCACGGATAGCGAAGCGTAAACCTTCTGTCATCGCGATTGGGCAAATTAATTCAACAACAAACTTCAAGTTGTCGCCTGGCATTACCATTTCTACGCCTTCTGGTAATTCTACTGAACCCGTTACGTCTGTCGTACGGAAGTAGAATTGTGGACGGTAACCTTTGAAGAATGGAGTATGACGACCACCTTCTTCTTTTGATAATACGTACACTTCACCTTCAAACTTAGTGTGTGGCTTGATTGAACCTGGCTTCGCTAATACTTGGCCACGCTCTACGTCTTCACGCTTAGTACCACGTAATAAGGCACCAATGTTCTCACCTGCACGACCTTCGTCTAACAACTTACGGAACATCTCTACACCAGTACAAGTCGTCGCTACTGTATCTTTGATACCAACGATTTCTACTGTCTCGCCTACTTTGATGATACCTTGCTCTACACGGCCAGTTACTACTGTACCACGACCAGCAATTGAGAATACGTCTTCAATTGGCATGATGAATGGCTTATCAATTGCACGAACTGGATCAGGGATATACGTATCTAACGCTTCACCTAATTCTACAATCTTAGCTTCCCACTCAGCTACGCCTTCCAACGCTTTTAACGCTGAACCACGGATTACTGGTAAGTCATCACCTGGGAAATCGTAGTCTGAAAGTAATTCACGTACTTCCATTTCTACTAATTCTAATAATTCTTCGTCATCTACCATGTCACATTTGTTCATGAATACGATGATGTAAGGAACACCAACCTGACGTGATAACAAGATGTGCTCACGTGTTTGTGGCATTGGGCCGTCTGTTGACGCTACTACTAAGATAGCACCGTCCATTTGCGCAGCACCTGTGATCATGTTTTTAACATAGTCGGCGTGGCCTGGGCAGTCTACGTGAGCGTAGTGACGTGTAGGTGTATCATATTCAACGTGTGAGGTGTTGATAGTGATACCACGTGCTTTTTCTTCTGGCGCTTTATCGATCATGTCGAATGCAAACGCTTGACCGCCGTATGTTTTTGCTAATACGTTGGTGATTGCTGCAGTTAAAGTAGTTTTACCGTGGTCAACGTGACCGATGGTGCCCACGTTAACGTGCGGTTTAATACGTTCAAATTTAGCCTTAGCCATGAGTAAACCCTTCTCTATTTATATGCGGCCTGCCTAAGCAGGCCAAACTAAGTTAATCAGCTTTACGCGCTGCAATTATTGTTTCAGTAACGTTACTAGGCGCTTCTTGGTAATTCAATGGTTCCATTGAATATGAAGCACGACCTTGGCTCAATGAGCGCATATGAGTCGCATAACCAAACATTTCTGATAAAGGCACGTTTGCATCAACGATTTTGATGCCACCTGGGGCATCTTCCATACCATTGATCATACCGCGACGACGGTTTAAGTCACCTACGATATCACCCATAAACTCTTCAGGCGTTACAACTTCAACTTTCATTATTGGCTCAAGAATAACAGGTTTTGCTTGTAGCGCACCTTTCTTAAAGCCCATTGAACCTGCAATTTTAAACGCCATTTCGTTCGAGTCAACATCATGGTATGAACCGTCAAATACTGTTACTTTAACGTCGATAACTGGGTAGCCTGCAAGAACACCATTTTTCATTTGTTCTTGGACACCTTTATCAACTGCTGGAATATATTCTTTTGGAATAACACCACCAACAACTGCGTTAACAAACGTATAACCAGCACCTTCTTCTTGCGGTTCTAGTTTTAACCAACAATGACCAAACTGACCACGTCCACCTGATTGACGAACAAACTTACCTTCAACTTCAGTAGTTTGACGTAAAGTTTCGCGATAAGAAACTTGTGGTTTACCCACGTTAGCATCTACTTTAAATTCACGTTTCATACGGTCAACTAAGATATCAAGGTGTAATTCACCCATACCAGAGATGATGGTTTGCCCCGTTTCTTCATCAGTGTGAACACGGAAAGATGGATCTTCTGCAGCTAGTTTACCTAGTGCTATACCCATTTTTTCTTGGTCAGCTTTTGTTTTTGGTTCAACTGCAACAGAAATTACTGGCTCTGGGAATTCCATGCGCTCTAAAGTAATAATGTTATTTAGATCACATAAAGTGTCACCAGTTGTAACATCTTTAAAACCGATACCAGCTGCAATGTCACCAGCTAAAACTTCTTTGATTTCTTCACGGCTATTAGCATGCATCTGTACGATACGGCCAATACGCTCTTTTTTCATTTTTACCGGGTTATAAACAGTATCGCCTGAGCGGATAATGCCTGAATATACACGGAAGAAAGTTAAGGTACCTACAAATGGATCCGTAGCAATTTTAAATGCTAAAGCTGCAAAAGGTTCATCATCTGAAGAATGACGCTCACCTGGCGTTTCATCTTCATTAATACCCATAATAGGTTTAACTTCACTAGGTGATGGCAAGTAATAAATTACGTTATCCAACATGGCCTGAACACCTTTGTTTTTGAAAGATGAACCACATTGCACTAATACTACTTCGTTACGTAAAGTTAAATCACGCAGCGCTTTACGAATTTCTTCTTCGCTGAACGTATCGCCTTCAAGGTAACGTTCCATCATATCTTCGCTAGCTTCTGCAGCCGCTTCGATCATATTTTGACGCCACTCATTACATTCCTCCAGCATATCTGCTGGGATCTCTTCATAAGTGAATGTCATACCATGATCTTCCATATTCCAGTTGATCGCTTTCATTTTAATTAGGTCTACTACACCTTCAAAATGATCTTCAGCGCCAATTGGCAATTGGATTGGTACTATAGTGCTATTTAAACGAGTTCTAGCTTGCTTAACAACACGTAAAAAATTAGCACCAGTACGGTCCATCTTGTTTACATAGATCATGCGCGGAACTTCATACTTGTTAGCTTGACGCCAAACAGTTTCAGTTTGCGGTTGAACACCTGATGAACCACAAAGTACCACTACAGCAGCATCGAGAACGCGTAAAGAACGCTCTACTTCTACTGTAAAGTCAACGTGACCTGGGGTATCAATAAGGTTAACGCGGTGCATATCAAACTGCTTAGACATACCAGACCAAAAGGTAGTAGTAGCAGCTGATGTGATAGTAATACCACGTTCCTGCTCCTGCTCCATCCAGTCCATTGTCGCTGCACCATCATGTACTTCACCGATCTTATGTGAGCGCCCAGTATAAAAAATAATACGCTCGCTCGTGGTGGTTTTGCCCGCATCTACGTGCGCACAGATGCCAATGTTACGATAGCGTTCTATTGGGGTTGTACGTGCCACAATAATATCCTCTTGTTAAGATGTGCTTACCAGCGGAAATGTGCGAATGCTTTATTCGCCTCAGCCATACGGTGCACGTCTTCACGCTTTTTAACCGCAGAACCTTTGTTATCAAGTGCATCAAGCATCTCACCAGCTAAACGCTGTGCCATTGATTTCTCACCACGTTTACGAGCTGCTTCAACTAACCAGCGCATTGCTAGTGCGTTGCGACGTACTGGACGTACTTCAACCGGTACTTGGTAAGTAGAACCACCCACACGGCGAGATTTAACTTCTACCGTAGGGCGAATGTTATCCAGTGCAACTTCAAAAATGTCTAAATGTTCTTTTTTAGACTTGGCTACAGCGTGTTCTAATGCGCCATATACTATTGATTCTGCTGTAGATTTTTTACCGTCGACCATAACGACGTTTACAAATTTGGCAAGTAATTCACTTCCGAACTTAGGATCAGGAAGGATTTTACGTTGTCCGATGACGCGTCTTCTTGGCATTCGTAACTCCGATTGCTTCAGGTGATTCCAAAACTTTTAATACATTAAAGAAAAAAAGTCGTTTAGTTTGGCCTTACTAACGGAGTACCGTTATTTCTTAGGCCGTTTTGCGCCGTATTTAGAACGGCCTTGCTTACGATCTTTTACGCCTGCACAGTCTAATGTGCCGCGTACGGTGTGGTAGCGCACACCTGGAAGGTCTTTTACCCGGCCACCGCGAATAAGCACAACGCTGTGCTCTTGCAAGTTATGGCCTTCACCACCGATATAAGAAGAAACTTCGAATCCGTTAGTTAAACGAACACGACAAACTTTACGCATTGCAGAGTTTGGCTTCTTAGGTGTAGTGGTGTATACACGGGTACAAACACCACGCTTCTGCGGGCAAGCTTCTAGCGCAGGCACGGCGCTCTTGGCTACCTTCTGGCTGCGCGGCTTACGCACTAGCTGGTTGATTGTTGCCATTAAATACTCCTGGTTAATAATACCCAATAAACGTGAAAATTCCGCCCTCAAAAATGAGGTCGCGGAATTCTAATGGTCAAGCTTTGACCTGTCAAGCTCGAAAGCTAATTGCTGCTAATTTAAGCAACAATTAGCCTCTTTACTTGTGTTACTCGTCTTTACCAGATAAGTCCATATTTAGCGCATCAGACAAAGCCTGCTCCGCTACTTCTGCACTCATTGCTGGCTCAACGTTTTCGCCATTGGCAATACGCTGACGTTCACGGGCACGGTTTTGATGGAACGAAAAACCGGTACCCGCTGGAATCAACCTACCTACAATAACGTTTTCTTTTAAGCCACGTAGTTCATCTTTCTTACCGCCAACAGCGGCTTCAGTTAGAACTCGCGTAGTTTCTTGGAACGATGCTGCCGAGATAAAAGAGTCTGTCGACAATGAAGCTTTGGTGATACCCAATAAAGCACGTTCGTACTTAGCCGGTATTTTCCCTGCAGCTTCTAATTCACGATTAGCAATATTGACTCGCGCCACTTCTGCTTGTTCGCCTTCTAAGAATTCACTATCTCCTGGGTGAATAATCAGACACTTACGCAACATTTGACGAATAATCGTTTCAATATGCTTATCGTTGATTTTTACACCTTGCAAACGATATACATCTTGTACTTCGTTAACAATGTAACTGGCAACATGATGGATGCCACGTAAACGTAGAATATCGTGAGCTGACTCAGGACCTTCAGAGATCACCTCGCCTTTTTCAATGCGCTCACCTTCAAATACGTTTACTTGACGCCACTTATGGATCATTTCTTCGTATACATCACCTTGATCAGGTGTGATTAACAAGCGACGCTTACCTTTAGTTTCTTTACCAAAGCTAATAGTACCTGAGATTTCAGCTAGTATAGCTGGATCTTTTGGCTTACGCGCTTCAAATAAGTCAGCAACCCGTGGTAGACCACCGGTAATATCCCGTGTTTTCGAACTTTCTTGCGGAATACGCGCTAATACTTCACCGGCTTGCACTGCAACCCCATCACCAACTTCAATAGTAGCAAAGCTTGGAAGACGAATTTCTTGTAGCGCACCATCGTCCATAGTCAAAATAAGCTTTGGTTCTTTAGCGTTAGCTTTAGCCAAATCTTTTACTACAGTACGGGTTAATCCGGTTAAATCATCTTGTTGAACTTCAGTATTACTATCATCAACATCGCTATGGGTAACGTGAGCACCACGTTCTAGAATAATTGGATGCGAGTGCGGATCCCAACTAGCAACTATTTGCCCTGAAGTGATTTTAGCATTGTCATCAGTTGCTAAAACTGAACCATATGGGAGTTTATAGCGCTCTTTCTCACGACCTAACTCATCAAATACTGTTACTTCAGCTGAACGAGATGTAATAACAATTTTATTATCAGGATTACGTACATATTTAGCATTTTGCAGCTTTAAGGTACCGGCATTTTTGACCTGTACACTGTTTTCTGCTGATGCTCGTGATGCCGCACCACCGATATGGAAGGTACGCATCGTTAACTGGGTACCGGGCTCACCTATTGATTGAGCAGCAATAACACCTACAGCTTCACCAGCATTAATTAAGTGACCACGGGCTAAATCACGGCCATAACATTTGGCACAAACACCAAAGTCAGTTTGACAGGTGATTACTGACCGCACATGCACTTCATCAATAGAATGCTTCTCTAACGCATCACATAAGGCTTCATCTAGCATAGTGCCGTCTTCAATTAACACTTCTTCTGTTGATGGAATAACCACGTCACCTATAACCACACGGCCTAGTACCCGCTCACGTAAACCTTCAACTACATCACCACCTTCGATTAGTGGTTTCATTACTATGCCGTGCTCAGATCCACAGTCAAATTCTGTTACTACTAAGTCTTGGGCAACGTCTACTAAACGACGCGTTAAGTAACCTGAGTTTGCCGTTTTTAATGCCGTATCGGCCAAACCTTTACGAGCACCATGGGTAGAGATAAAGTATTGTAATACACTTAATCCTTCACGGAAGTTTGCAGTAATTGGTGTTTCGATGATTGAACCATCTGGTTTAGCCATCAAGCCGCGCATTGCCGCTAACTGACGGATCTGGGCTGGCGAACCCCGTGCACCTGAGTCAGCCATCATATAAACCGAGTTAAATGATTGCTGCTTAACGGTATTACCATCGCGATCAACTACATCTTCAACTGACAAGTTTTCCATCATCGATTTTGACAATGTCTCGTTAGCGGTTGACCAAATATCAATAACTTTATTGTACTTTTCACCGGCTGTTACTAGACCTTGCTGGAACTGATCTTGAATTTCAGCGACTTCATCTTCTGCTGCATTGATAATAGTCGTTTTTGATTCTGGAATAACTAAATCATTAATACCAACCGATACGCCAGATAACATAGCGTAATGGAAACCGGTATACATAATTTGGTCAGCAAGAATAACAGTTTGCTTTAAACCGATACGACGATAAGCGCCGTTTAACAGTTTAGAGATTTGCTTTTTACCCATTGCATGGTTAACACTGTTAAAGTCTAAACCTTCAGGCAAGATTGAATATAAAATAGCCCGACCAACTGTAGTATCGCGTACTGCAGTCGTTTCTGTGCGGCTACCATCTTCAGCAAATACTACCTCTGTAATACGTACTTTAACTTTAGCATGTAAGCTTGCTACATCAGCGCGGAAGGCTTTTTCTGCTTCCTTAGCGCTTTTAAACAACATGCCTTCGCCTTTAGCATTAACTGCTTCACGCGTCATATAGTACAAGCCTAATACAACGTCTTGTGAAGGAACTATGATTGGCTCACCGTTAGCGGGTGATAATACGTTGTTAGTTGACATCATTAAGGCACGCGCTTCAAGCTGTGCTTCAATAGTCAATGGCACGTGAACCGCCATTTGGTCACCATCGAAGTCGGCGTTATAAGCCGCACACACTAATGGGTGTAACTGAATAGCCTTACCTTCGATCAGTACTGGTTCAAATGCTTGAATACCTAAACGGTGCAGGGTTGGTGCACGGTTTAATAATACCGGGTGCTCACGAATAACTTCGTCTAACACGTCCCATACTGCCGCTTCTTCGCGCTCAACCATTTTCTTGGCGGCTTTAATGGTGGTCGCTAAACCACGCATTTCTAACTTGCCATAGATAAAAGGTTTAAATAACTCTAAAGCCATCTTTTTCGGTAAGCCGCATTGGTGTAAACGTAAGGTTGGGCCAACAACGATAACCGAACGGCCAGAGTAGTCTACACGTTTACCAAGTAAGTTCTGACGGAAACGACCTTGCTTACCTTTGATCATATCGGCCAAAGATTTTAACGGGCGCTTGTTAGAGCCAGTAATAGCACGACCACGACGACCATTATCTAGTAAGGCATCAACCGCTTCTTGCAGCATGCGCTTTTCGTTACGAACAATAATATCCGGCGCAGATAAGTCTAATAAGCGCTTTAAACGGTTATTACGGTTAATAACACGGCGATATAAATCGTTTAAATCAGAGGTAGCAAAACGACCACCATCTAATGGCACTAATGGCCGTAAATCTGGTGGTAACACCGGAAGTACTGTCATAATCATCCATTCTGGCTTGTTACCAGAACTATGGAAAGCTTCCATTAGCTTTAAACGCTTACTGATTTTCTTCCGCTTGGTTTCAGAGTTAATAGTGGGCAACTCTTCACGCATTTGTTTAATTTCAAGCGGTAAGTCTAAGCCTTGTAAGATGTCGAGTACTGCTTCAGCACCCATCTTAGCTTCAAACTCGTCGCCATGCTCTTCTAGAACATCAAGATATTCTTCTTCAGTTAGCATCTGCCGACGCTCTAAAGAAGTCATACCAGGCTCTGTCACAACATAGCTTTCAAAATAAAGTACCCGCTCGATATCACGTAATGTCATATCAAGTAATAAACCTATCCGGCTTGGTAATGATTTTAAAAACCAGATATGGGCCGTTGGGCTGGCAAGATCTATATGCCCCATGCGCTCACGGCGTACTTTAGTTAATGTAACTTCAACGCCACATTTTTCACAAATAACGCCACGATGCTTTAAACGCTTATACTTACCGCATAAACATTCATAGTCTTTAACTGGGCCAAAGATACGAGCACAGAATAAACCGTCACGCTCTGGCTTAAAAGTGCGGTAGTTAATTGTTTCTGGTTTTTTCACTTCACCAAATGACCATGAACGGATCATATCTGGTGAAGATAAACCGATGCGAATTACGTCAAACTCTTCGGTTTTAGTTTGTTGTTTCAGAAACTTTAATAAGTCTTTCACCTTAGCTCTCCTGTAAGAGGTAAACCGGAATGGGGCAGAGTTCTGCCCCCCAACTCAAGGTCGGTTTATTCCTCTTCCAATTCGATGTTAATACCGAGCGAACGGATTTCTTTCATTAATACGTTGAAAGATTCTGGCATACCAGGTTCCATTCTGTGGTCACCATCTACGATGTTCTTATACATCTTAGTACGGCCATTGACGTCGTCTGACTTCACTGTCAGCATTTCTTGCAGCGTATACGCAGCACCATATGCTTCCAGTGCCCACACTTCCATCTCACCGAAACGCTGACCACCAAACTGAGCTTTACCACCCAGAGGCTGCTGCGTTACTAAGCTGTATGAGCCGGTAGAACGGGCATGCATTTTGTCGTCTACTAAGTGGTTCAGTTTCAGCATATACATATAACCTACGGTTACTTTACGCTCAAAACTATTACCAGTACGGCCATCGTACAAGGTGATTTGACCACTAGATGGTAAATCGCCAAGCTCTAACAGTTGTTTAATTTCCGCTTCTGTAGCGCCATCAAATACCGGTGTTGCAACCGGTAAGCCAGCACGTAAGTTTTGGGCTAAACGACGAACTTCATCATCACTGAAACTTGCAATATCTACGCTTTGCCGTGAATCACCTAAAGCATAAACTTTGGTTAAAAACTCACGAATCTCAGCCACTTCTTTGTACTCTTTGATCATGGCATCGATTTTGTCACCTATACCACGAGCAGCTAAGCCTAAGTGTGTTTCTAAGATCTGACCGATATTCATTCGCGATGGAACCCCTAGCGGGTTCAGTACGATTTCAACAGGTTTACCGTGCTCGTCATATGGCATATCTTCAACTGGAACTATAGTAGAGATTACACCCTTGTTACCGTGACGGCCGGCCATTTTATCACCTGGCTGGATACTGCGTTTTACGGCTAAATATACTTTAACGATTTTTAATACGCCTGGTGCTAAATCATCACCTTGGGTAATTTTACGTCGCTTAGCTTCAAACTTCTTATCGTATTCAATCCGCGTTTCTTCAAATTGAGCAGCTAATTGCTCTAGCTCGCTTTGTTTATCTTCATCGCTTAAGCTTTGATTAAATAACTTGTCACCTTTTAAGGTGTTAAGCATGGCACGATCTAAACCAGCTTGCTCAAGTAAGTTGCGGGCTCGGTTATAGATGCCGGCTTCAAGAATACGGAATTCTTCATTAAGATCTTTCTTAGCTTGCCTAACTTCCATATCTTCAATTTCAAGTGCACGCTTATCTTTCTCAAGACCATCGCGTGTAAATACCTGAACATCGATAATAGTACCTGATACAGAGTTTGGTACCCGCAAAGAAGAATCTTTAACGTCTGACGCTTTTTCACCAAAGATAGCGCGTAGTAATTTTTCTTCTGGTGTTAACTGGCTTTCACCTTTAGGTGTAACCTTACCAACCAGAATATCGCCACCTTTTACTTCAGCACCAATATAAACAATACCCGCTTCATCTAATTTAGATAAAGCCGATTCACCTACGTTTGGAATATCTGCAGTAATTTCTTCAGCACCAAGTTTAGTATCACGAGAGATACAGCTTAATTCTTGAATATGAATAGTGGTTAAACGATCTTGCTCTACTAAACGCTCTGATAATAAAATCGAGTCTTCGAAGTTGTAACCATTCCACGGCATAAAGGCAACACGTAAGTTCTGGCCTAGTGCTAATTCACCTAAGTCTGTTGAAGGACCGTCAGCTAGCACGTCACCGCGCTCAATCGGCTCGCCGTGATTTACGCATGGGCGCTGGTTAATACAGGTGTTCTGGTTAGAACGCGTGTATTTAGTTAAACGATAGATATCGATACCCGCTTCACCTGGAAGGGTCTCGTCTTCGTTAACTTTAATAACAATACGGCTGGCATCAACATAGTCGACTACGCCACCACGTTTTGCTACCACTGTTACACCAGAGTCTTTAGCAACAACGCGTTCAATACCAGTACCAACCAACGGCTTATCGGCACGTAAAGTAGGTACAGCTTGACGTTGCATGTTCGCACCCATTAAGGCACGGTTAGCATCATCATGCTCTAAGAATGGAATTAAAGCCGCTGCTACAGATACGATTTGCTGAGGAGCAACATCCATATACTGTACTTTATCTGCTGGCATTAATGTAGTTTCGTTTTTATAACGACACGGCACTAACTCTTCTGACAAACGGTTTTCGTCGGTCATTTCAGCGTTTGCCTGAGCGATAACGAAGTTGCCTTCTTCAATTGCAGACAAATAATCTACATCATCTGTAACAACACCATTTTCAACACGGCGATATGGTGTTTCTAAAAAACCATATTCGTTGGTTTGAGCAAACATTGATAAGGAGTTAATTAAACCAATGTTTGGACCTTCCGGTGTTTCGATAGGACAAACACGGCCATAGTGAGTTGCGTGAACGTCACGTACTTCAAAGCCTGCACGCTCACGAGTTAAACCACCTGGGCCAAGTGCTGAAATACGGCGTTTGTGCGTCACTTCTGATAATGGGTTATTTTGGTCCATAAACTGTGATAACTGGCTTGAACCAAAGAACTCTTTAACTGCAGCTGAAATTGGCTTAGCGTTAATTAAGTCTTGTGGCATAACAGCATCTAGATCACCTAATGAAAGGCGCTCTTTAACCGCACGCTCTACTCGAACTAAACCAACACGGAATTGGTTTTCTGCCATTTCACCCACTGAACGGATACGACGGTTACCTAAGTGGTCAATATCATCCACTTCACCATGGCCGTTACGAATATCAATTAGCACTTTCATTACAGCCAGGATATCTTCTTTATTTAAGACACCTGCACCAATGTTATCTTCAAAATTAACACGACGATTGAATTTCATCCGGCCCACTGTTGATAAATCATAGCGGTCGTCTGAGAAAAACAGATTATGGAATAAAGTTTCAGCTGCATCGCGCGTTGGTGGTTCACCAGGACGCATCATGCGATAGATTTCAACTAAAGCTTCCATTTTATTGCTACTTGGATCAATACGAATTGTCTCAGAGACATAAGGACCATGATCTAAGTCATTTATATAGAGGGTTTCAAAACTATCATAACCAGCAGTTGCTAGTTTTGCCAACAGCTCCAATGTGAGCTCTGCGTTCGCCTCGGCAATAATCTCTCCGGTTGAACGGTCAGCATAATTTTTAGATAGAACACGGCCAACAACGTACTCATGCGGTACTTCCATCATGGTCATGCCAGTTTTTTCTAGCTGACGCACGTGGCGGGCGGTGATTCGACGGCCTTGTTCTACGATTATTTCGCCGTCATTATCTTTAATATCGAATGCTGCAGTTTCACCGCGCAGACGATTTGCAATAACTGCCATTAGCAGCTTGCCATCTTTAATTTCAAACTTAGTGCTTTCAAAGAAAGTTTCTAAGATTTCTTCAGTACTTAACTCTAATGCACGTAATAAAATCGTAGCCGGTAATTTACGGCGACGGTCAATACGGACAAATAAATTATCTTTAGCATCAAATTCAAAGTCTAACCAAGAGCCACGGTAAGGAATAACACGAGCGTTATATAGTACCTTGCCTGAGGAGTGGGTTTTACCTCTATCATGATCAAAGAATACACCTGGACTACGGTGTAGCTGAGAAACGATAACACGTTCAGTACCGTTAATGACAAAAGTACCATTCTCAGTCATTAGCGGGATTTCACCCATGTAAACTTCTTGCTCACGAATGTCTTTAATCGTACCTGGTGCGGCTTCTTTGTCATAAATGACCATACGCAGCTTAACGCGTAATGGCGCTGAGTAAGTGATACCGCGGATCTGACATTCTTTGACATCAAATACGGGCTCCCCAATACGGTAGCTTACGTACTGCAGTTCCGCGCTACCCGAGTAGCTTTTAATTGGGAATACAGAGCGGAATGCGGCTTCAAGGCCGTAACCTCCCTCCGGATCTGGCTCAATAAATTTGCTGAATGATTCAATCTGAATCGACAACAGGTATGGCACATCCAGAACTTCCGGACGCTTGCCGAAGTCCTTACGGATACGTTTCTTCTCAGAATAAGAATAAGTCATGGGGTTCCTCAGCTTGCTGATTTTTTTCCCGACATCCATTATTGGATGTAATTGATACCAGTTTGGGTAGCAACGGGGTGGGGAAATCATTGTCCCACAGCGCAAAAAGGCCGGTGATTAATTCATCACCAGCCCAGCCTAAATTTTAGGCAAATAATCCAGTATAAGCCGGATTATTTGACTTCAACAGAGGCACCAGCTTCTTCAAGAGTTTTCTTAAGTTCTGCTGCTTCGTCTTTAGAAACGCCTTCTTTGATAACAGCTGGAGCTGATTCAACTAAGTCTTTAGCTTCTTTCAGACCTAAACCTGTAGCGCCACGAACAGCTTTGATAACAGATACTTTATTAGCACCGATACCAGCTAACACTACGTTAAACTCTGTTTGCTCTTCAGCAGCAGCCGCTGGGCCTGCAGCAACAGCTACGGCAGCAGAGGCAGAAACGCCGAATTTTTCTTCCATTGCAGATACTAATTCAACTACATCCATTACAGACATTGCTGCGATAGCATCTAAGATTTGATCTTTAGTCACTGACATTGCTCAGATCCCTAAATTAGGGGACGAATCCCGATTAAACTTTACTATCAAACCATACGTATAATTACGCGGCTTGCTCTTGTTTTTGGTCGCGAACCGCGGCAATTGTACGTACAAGTTTGCCGGCTGCTGCCTCTTTCATTGTGCTCATCAAGCGTGCGATAGCTTCGTCGTATGTTGGTAACGATGCTAACAACTCGATATCCACTGTATTACCGCTGAAAGCTGCACCTTTAAGTTCAAAGTCTTTATTCTCTTTCGCGAATTCTTTAAAGATTCGCGCTGCAGCACCTGGGTGCTCAGAAGAGAACGCAATTAACGTTGGACCTACAAATACATCTTTCAAACACTCAAATTCAGTGCCTTCTACTGCACGGCGAACTAATGTATTACGGACAACTTTCATCCACACACCAGCTTCACGCGCTTGCTTGCGCAGCGCAGAAATTTTGCCTACAGTGACACCACGAGCGTCTGCGACTACAGCAGATAAAGCACCTTTGGCAGCTTCCTGGACTTCAGCAACAATTGCTTTTTTGTCTTCAAGCTTAATAGCCATTGGCTCTTAACTCCTGGTTCATCTGGACATTAGTGTCCAGTTTCCTACACATCGCTTTATGCTGGCATAAAGCGCGCGATTTACGGTGAGGCCAGAAAGATTCTAATCTGTCCTGGGGTCTACACCGTCTGCGTAGGTTGATATTTTAAGCCGTAAAATCAGATTACAGCACCTACGGTCTTGGACGGAAAGCGCAATTCTTCCTGCGCTTTCTACCCTAAAAATTGAGCGCGAGATTATAAAATAATCAACACGCCCTGTAAAGCTTTAAACGATTAAACCGTAGCTGTTAACGAAGCTTGATTTAAGGTTAAGCCTGCACCATGAGTAGATGAAATGGTAACTTTCTTGATGAAAACACCTTTTGCTACTGATGGTTTAGCCCGCTTTAATGCCACTAATAAAGCTTCTAAGTTTTCTTTTAACTTATCGCTTTCGAAGTCAATTTTACCGATAGTAGTATGAATGATACCATTCTTATCATTACGGTAACGAATCTGACCTGCTTTAGCATTTTTAACTGCTTCTGCTACGTTAGGTGTAACTGTACCAGTTTTCGGGTTTGGCATTAAGCCGCGAGGGCCTAAAATTTGACCTAACATACCGACAACACGCATAGCGTCAGGTGATGCGATAACAACGTCAAAATCCATAACGCCTTGCTTAACTTGCTCAGCTAAATCTTCCATACCAACGATTTCAGCGCCGGCAGCTTTAGCAGCCTCAGCATTAGCACCTTGAGTAAATACAGCAACACGAACTGTACGGCCTGTACCATGTGGTAATACCGTAGCGCCACGAACGTTTTGATCAGATTTACGAGCGTCAATACCAAGATTAACAGCTACATCAATGCTTTCTACAAACTTACCCGCTGTTAACTCTTTTAATAAAGCTACGGCTTCGTTGATATCGTATTCACGAGTTGAATCTACTTTAGAGCGGATTAACTTTGCACGTTTTGTTAATTTAGCCATCGATTAACCCTCCACCTCTAAACCCATTGAACGTGCAGTACCTTCAATAGTACGTACTGCTGCTGCATGATCCGCTGCTGTTAAGTCAGGTTCTTTAATCTTAATGATTTCATCAATCTGAGCTGCAGAGATCTTGCCCACTTTCTGGGTATTTGGACGGCCTGAGCCGCTTTTTAAACCGGCTGCTTTTAATAATAAATAAGCTGCAGGTGGTGTACGGGTTTCGAACGTGAATGAACGATCGCTGTATACAGTAATAACTACTGGGATTGGCATACCCTTTTCAATGCTTTCTGTACGAGCGTTAAAGCCTTTACAGAACTCCATGATGTTTACGCCATGCTGACCCAATGCTGGACCAACTGGTGGCGACGGATTAGCCATACCAGCTTTTACCTGCAATTTAATGAGTGCAGTAACTTTCTTTGCCATGTTTCACCTCAGTTTTAGGGTCTTAGCCTTGTAAATGCGAGGACAATTACTCAAGCGGCTCCCCAACGTTAAAAAGGGCGCAGATTATATTTTAATCAGCGCCCGGTTACAATCTTTAATTATGCTTTTTCTACTTGGCCAAACTCAAGTTCAACCGGTGTTGAACGACCAAATATAAGTACTGACACCTTAACTCGACTCTTATCGTAGTCAACTTCTTCAACCACACCGTTAAAGTCAGCAAAAGGACCTTCCGTAACACGGACAACTTCACCTGTTTCAAACAGTGTTTTTGGTTTTGGTTTATCAGCATTATCTTCAAGACGATTTAATATCGTCATGGCTTCTTTTTCAGAAATAGGTGCTGGGCGATCTGATGTGCCACCAATAAAGCCTAACACGCGAGGCACGCTTTTTACTAAGTGCCAAGCTTCTTCGCACATTTCCATCTGTACTAATACATAGCCAGGAAAAAATTTACGCTCTGATTTACGCTTTTGGCCTGCCCGCATCTCAATGACTTCTTCAGTAGGCACTAAGACTTCACCAAACTTATCTTCCATCTCGTTAATACGAATATATTCGCGCAATGAAGTTGCTACCCGCTGCTCATAGCCAGAAAAGGCTTGTACTACATACCAACGCATCTTTTCTGCCATGTCTTAAATCCCTAATCCAGTTAAAAATGAAACTAATCTTAATAAAATTGCATCTAATCCCCAAAGAATTATGCCCATAATAACAGTAGCAATTAATACTACTATTGTTGTTTGCATCGTTTCTTGGCGAGTTGGCCATACCACTTTACGTACTTCTGTACGCGCTTCTTTAGCAAAGTTAATAAAGGTCTTGCCTTTGTATGTTTGACCTGCAACCACACCAGCGATAATAACCAATACCACAACAGCGATGGCTCGCTCTAATGCAGATAACTCATAAACATAATTACCTACTACTGCAGCAGCTAAAATTGCAAACACCAACAACCATTTAACTATTTCTAATCCACTATTTGGGGTTTCACTTGCTGCGCTCATGCTTCGACTCACTTAACTTGACTGCTAAAAGCAACTAACTACCAGATGTAGACTATTTCTACACCAAAAAATGTGGCAGGGGCGGAGGGATTCGAACCCCCAACCATCGGTTTTGGAGACCGCTGTTCTACCAATTGGAACTACGCCCCTACAAAGTTATATCTTCTGACTACTACTTGATACTAATACCAAGTTTTTAATAGCCGCTTATTATACTGCGTACACAGGCTAACACAAGCATAGTGATTGTTTATTGCAAATAGATTTTACTTTTTTTGTTTTTTTGCAGCAAACTAAATAAAAAAGGCCCCGTTTGGGGCCTTTTAGATATCTAAAATACGTTAACTATTAAGCAACGATTTTTGATACTACACCAGCACCTACTGTGCGGCCACCTTCACGGATAGCGAAGCGTAAACCTTCTGTCATCGCGATTGGGCAAATTAATTCAACAACAAACTTCAAGTTGTCGCCTGGCATTACCATTTCTACGCCTTCTGGTAACTCTACTGAGCCCGTTACGTCTGTCGTACGGAAGTAGAATTGTGGACGGTAACCTTTGAAGAATGGAGTATGACGACCACCTTCTTCTTTTGATAATACGTACACTTCACCTTCAAACTTAGTGTGTGGCTTGATTGAACCTGGCTTCGCTAATACTTGGCCACGCTCTACGTCTTCACGCTTAGTACCACGTAATAAGGCACCAATGTTCTCACCTGCACGACCTTCGTCTAACAACTTACGGAACATCTCTACACCAGTACAAGTCGTCGCTACTGTATCTTTGATACCAACGATTTCTACTGTCTCGCCTACTTTGATGATACCTTGCTCTACACGGCCAGTTACTACTGTACCACGACCAGCAATTGAGAATACGTCTTCAATTGGCATGATGAATGGCTTATCAATTGCACGAACTGGATCAGGGATATACGTATCTAACGCTTCACCTAATTCTACAATCTTAGCTTCCCACTCAGCTACGCCTTCCAACGCTTTTAACGCTGAACCACGGATTACTGGTAAGTCATCACCTGGGAAATCGTAGTCTGAAAGTAATTCACGTACTTCCATTTCTACTAATTCTAATAATTCTTCGTCATCTACCATGTCACATTTGTTCATGAATACGATGATGTAAGGAACACCAACCTGACGTGATAACAAGATGTGCTCACGTGTTTGTGGCATTGGGCCGTCTGTTGACGCTACTACTAAGATAGCACCGTCCATTTGCGCAGCACCTGTGATCATGTTTTTAACATAGTCGGCGTGGCCTGGGCAGTCTACGTGAGCGTAGTGACGTGTAGGTGTATCATATTCAACGTGTGAGGTGTTGATAGTGATACCACGTGCTTTTTCTTCTGGCGCTTTATCGATCATGTCGAATGCAAACGCTTGACCGCCGTATGTTTTTGCTAATACGTTGGTGATTGCTGCAGTTAAAGTAGTTTTACCGTGGTCAACGTGACCGATGGTGCCCACGTTAACGTGCGGTTTAATACGTTCAAATTTAGCCTTAGCCATGAGTAGACCCTTTTAACAAAACGGCAGTTATAATAATTAATGGATTAAATAGCTAAAGGTAGGTTCAAACTGGTGCTGATACCCAGAATCGAACTGGGGACCTCATCCTTACCAAGGATGCGCTCTACCACCTGAGCTATATCAGCATTTAATTGATTGGAGCGGGCAGCGGGAATCGAACCCGCATCTTCAGCTTGGAAGGCTGAGGTAATAGCCATTATACGATGCCCGCGGCCTACTCGAAGCTATATTGCTGACGAAAATGGTGGAGGGGGAAGGATTCGAACCTTCGAAGGCAGTGCCAGCAGATTTACAGTCTGATCCCTTTGGCCACTCGGGAACCCCTCCACAACTAATGGTGCCGCTTATCCGAGTCGAACGGATGACCTACTGATTACAAGTCAGTTGCTCTACCAACTGAGCTAAAGCGGCACAACGTCAGTGGGTGCGAATTCTAGTGTAATGAATGAAAGTGTGCAACACTAAATAGCATAAAAAAGCTTTTTTCTTAACCAAGCGCCTATTAAGTGTGCAAAACCAGCATTTAATGCGGGCAATAACAACTTAACCCCTTAAAAATAAGTAAAGGTTCTATAACCACAGGTAACTGGGCTAAGTGTTCAGAAAACAAATTACTATCACCGCCTGTTAGGATTATTTTGCTCACCCGTTTAGTTTGCCAAGCCATGTGAATAGCACCAACTATTGCAGCCAAACAACCATTTTGTAGCGCACTACTAGTATTAGTTGCCGGTAATAATTTAGCCATAAAATTATCTTCATTAATCACTTTATCCGTGTTGCTCACAACAGCATGTTGCTGAAGTCTTATGCCAGGTAAAATCCAGCCCCCTTGATGATTCCCCTGTTGATCAATCCAATCAAATGTCACAGCTGTACCAGCATCTATCACCAGTAAATCTTGATTATCAAACATCTTCTTAGCAGCTATCATTGCAAGCCAACGGTCAACACCTAGCTTCTCTGGATTGATATAGCTGTTTATAAGACCAAAAGCTGTTTTTTCTGCATATACATATACCCAAGGTATCTCTAAATAATTTAATTGATTCTTAATTAACTGAACCTTTGAGTCTGCAGCTACACAGGAAACGATAACTTTTTTAATAGGTTGATAATTAGATTTAATCGTATTTAAATCAGAAACTAAATGTAGATTACCCTTTTCATATATTGCAGCTTTACAGCGTGTATTGCCAATATCAAGTAATAAATACATATTAATTTTGGCCTCGCACTGAGACTTCTCCACCAAAAATTGTCTGTAATCCCTGTTTTGTTTCTAATAGAAGTGCACCCTGGTCATCAACTCCTCGACAAATACCAAGTTGTTCCTCTGCTGTAATTATTTTTATAAGACGATTTTGATATTGATTAACATCATTAAACTCATTAACAAAACCAGCAAAGCCTGACTGGCTAAATTCTGTTAGAATATGAATTAGTTCTTGCTGTAAATAAACAATCAACTTATTTCGATCTATTGGCAATACAGTATGTTGCGCTAGACTAGTAAAAGGTTGATCTATATTACTGCTGGCATTAGCAGGCATATTAATATTCAATCCTAGGCCAATAACGACATCACAATCTGCATTCGCTTGACCTGATAGCTCAATCAAAATACCCGCTACTTTTTTATCATTTATATAAACATCATTTGGCCATTTTAATTTAGCTATTACACTATAATAGTGTTTTAGCGTACGCACTATTGCTAAGCCAACAGCCAAGCTTAACCCCATCGCCCCTTGCATGCCATGGTCTAAACGCCAATACATAGAAAAATATAAGTTAGAGCCAAAGGGAGAATACCAATTTCTGCCTCTGCGCCCACGCCCAGCAGTTTGTGCTTCAGCCACAATAGCAGATCCTAGTTCAGTTATGGTGCCCGATTTAATTCGCTGTTGTAGTTGAATGTTAGTGGAGTCTGTAATTTCATGAACCAATATAGCCGGTCTTTTTACCCTTTTAGGTGCATTTATTTGCACCGGATCAAGTAAAGTAATAGCAGAAGATAAGCTGTAACCACGCCCTTTGACGCTATAAATATCTAAGCCTAACTCTTTAAGTTGCTTTATATAATTGGCTACAGATGTTCTACTTAGCCCTAAATCATTAGCTAAAGCTTGACCAGAGTAAAATTCACCCGAGCTTAACTTGGCAAGAATAGTGCGAATTATAATTAAACTTGATTTACTCACGCCTTAATTATTCCTGAAGCGGATAATAATCTTACTTCTGGCTCTAAAGTAATGGCATAAGTACGATGAACTGTATCAGTGATCATAGCTATTAACTCTAGCAGTTTATTAGGTGTCCCAGAGCCATAATTAACAAGAACCAGAGGTTGTTTCTCATAGCAACCTACACCATCATGGCAGTAGCCTTTAAATCCTTGTTGCTCTAATAACCAAGCCGCAGGAACCTTAATCGAATGCTGATTCACTTTATAGCCAGGTATAGTTGGAAAAACCTGCTGTAGCGACACAAATTGCTCGTGACTGATAATAGGGTTCTTAAAGAAGCTACCGCAATTTGCTAACTTATCTGGTGTAGGTAATTTAGCATTTCGGACATTAATAACAGTTTCATAAACAGTTTTTAAACTGACATTTTTAGTTAAATTATCTAAACCATTATAATTGAGGATCGGCATTGCTGCCTTTTGCAATAGCAAACCAACGGCTATAATAATACCTTTACCAGCTAAATCTTGCTTAAATATGCTATCACGATAGCCAAAACTACATCTGGCAGCGGTAATACGTTGCACTTGTTTAGTTTGCCAATGATAAAAATCGACATACAAACATCTATCAGCTAGTTCTACGCCATAAGCACCTATATTTTGTACCGGTGCTGCACCAACAGCACCTGGGATTAAAGCTAAATTCTCTATCCCCCACCAAGAATTATCCACGGTCCATGTCACTAATTCATGCCAATTATGTCCAGCAGCAACATGCAATAGTCCATAATTATCATCTATAGTTGTAATGGATTTTTCTGTCGCAATATATCGGCATATTGGTGCTGTGATATCTTGTAGAAATATTGTATTACTGCCTTCACCTAAGACAATAGGTGCACTAACTGGATTATAGGCGTTTAAATCTGCTATTGAGCTTAACTCAATTACCTCAGCTAAAGTTTGCTGAAATCTAAAAGTAGAATATGGCTTAGCTGATACATGAGACAGAATACGCATAATAAGTACACTTAAGAAGAATGCCGTTATTGTAAAGCTACAAACAGATAAGCGCAAATAGGTCGTTATTGGATGCCCGGCGGTGAACTACAGTATTCCGAGCTGTTACCAACCAATCGCAGACAATAAAAAAACCCCAGCTCATCGAGCTGGGGTCTGTTATTGGGAGCCTGGCGGTGAACTACTCTCGCATAGCGAATGCTACACTACCATCGTCGCAGCTGCGTTTCACTTCTGAGTTCGGAATGGGATCAGGTGGTTCCACAGCGCTATTGCCACCAGGCAAAAACTTTGTCGGGAACAAAGTTTATCGCACGTTAGTGCGGCCTGTTAAGGCCAAATCCATGGAGGGATGTGATAAAACTCTATTCCAATAATTCAGCAAGCTTAGGTAATTCGACACACTATAACACTTCTTTCACGCGCTCTGGCGTCAAAACAGCTTGGGCGTTGTATGGTTAAGCCACACGGGCAATTAGTATCAGTTAGCTTAACACATCGCTGCGCTTCCACACCTGACCTATCAACGTTGTGGTCTTCAACGACCCTTTAGCAGACTCTAAGTCTGAGGGATGACTCATCTCGTGGCCGACTTCGCGCTTAGATGCTTTCAGCGCTTATTCGTTCCGAACGTAGCTACCGGGCAGTGCCATTGGCATGACAACCCGAACACCAGCGGTTCGTTCACTCCGGTCCTCTCGTACTAGGAGCAACTCCACTCAATCATCCAACGCCCACGGCAGATAGGGACCGAACTGTCTCACGACGTTCTAAACCCAACTCGCGTACCACTTTAAATGGCGAACAGCCATACCCTTGGGACCGACTTCAGCCCCAGGATGTGATGAGTCGACATCGAGGTGCCAAACACCGCCGTCGATATGAACTCTTGGGCGGTATCAGCCTGTTATCCCCGGAGTACCTTTTATCCGTTGAGCGATGGCCCTTCCATACAGAACCACCGGATCACTATGACCTACTTTCGTACCTGCTCGACGTGTCTGTCTCGCAGTTAAGCTGGCTTCTACCATTACACTAACCGTACGATGTCCGACCGTACTTAGCCAACCTTCGTGCTCCTCCGTTACGCTTTAGGAGGAGACCGCCCCAGTCAAACTACCCACCAGGCACTGTCCACGACCCCGATTAGGGGCCAACGTTAGAACATCAAACATACAAGGGTGGTATTTCAAGGACGACTCCACTAGAACTAGCGTTCCAGCTTCAAAGTCTCCCACCTATCCTACACATGTAGGGTCAATGTTCAGTGCCAAGCTATAGTAAAGGTTCACGGGGTCTTTCCGTCTAGCCGCGGGTATACGGCATCTTCACCGCAATTTCAATTTCACTGAGTCTCTGCTGGAGACAGCCTGGCCATCATTACACCATTCGTGCAGGTCGGAACTTACCCGACAAGGAATTTCGCTACCTTAGGACCGTTATAGTTACGGCCGCCGTTTACCGGGGCTTCGATCAAGAGCTTCGCTTGCGCTAACCCCATCAATTAACCTTCCGGCACCGGGCAGGTGTCACACCCTATACGTCCTCTTACGAGTTTGCAGAGTGCTGTGTTTTTAATAAACAGTTGCAGCCAGCTGGTCACTGCGACTCTAGTATGCTTACGGAGCAAGTCCTTAACACACCAGAGCGTACCTTCTCCCGAAGTTACGGTACTATTTTGCCTAGTTCCTTCAGCAGAGTTCTCTCAAGCGCCTTGGTATGCTCTACCTGACCACCTGTGTCGGTTTAGGGTACGATCACCAATACCTGAAGCTTAGAGGTTTTTCCTGGAAGCATAGCATCAACAGCTTCGTGTCCTTGGACACTCGTCTCGTATCTCAGCCTTAAGAAACCGGATTTGCCTAGTTTCTCAGCCTACTTACTTTCACGCGGACTACCAACGCCGCGCCTGCCTAGCTTTCTCCGTCACCCCATCGCAGTATTGGTCGGTACGGGAATATTAACCCGTTTCCCATCGACTACGCTTCTCAGCCTCGCCTTAGGGGTCGACTCACCCTACCCTGATTAACATGGGATAGGAACCCTTGGTCTTTCGGCGGGGAAGTTTTTCACTCCCCTTATCGTTACTCATGTCAGCATTCGCACTTCTGATACGTCCAGCATACCTCCCGGTACACCTTCAACCGCTTACAGAACGCTCCTCTACCACTTGTGCAAGCACAAGTCCGCAGCTTCGGTGAATGATTTAGCCCCGTTACATCTTCCGCGCAGGCCGACTCGACTAGTGAGCTATTACGCTTTCTTTAAAGGATGGCTGCTTCTAAGCCAACCTCCTAGCTGTCTATGCCTTCCCACATCGTTTTCCACTTAATCATTACTTTGGGACCTTAGCTGGCGGTCTGGGTTGTTTCCCTTTCCACGACGGACGTTAGCACCCGCCGTGTGTCTCCCGAGTAGTACTCATTGGTATTCGGAGTTTGCATGGGGTTGGTAAGTCGGGATGACCCCCTAGCCCAAACAGTGCTCTACCCCCAATGGTATTCGCTCGAGGCGCTACCTAAATAGCTTTCGAGGAGAACCAGATATCTCCGAGCTTGATTAGCCTTTCACTCCGACCCACAAGTCATCCCCTAATTTTTCAACATTAGTGGGTTCGGTCCTCCAGTTAGTGTTACCCAACCTTCAACCTGCTCATGGGTAGATCGCCCGGTTTCGGGTCTACACCCTGCAACTTATCGCCCAGTTAAGACTCGGTTTCCCTACGGCTCCCCTATTCGGTTAACCTTGCTACAAAATGTAAGTCGCTGACCCATTATACAAAAGGTACGCAGTCACCCCACGAAGGGGCTCCCACTGCTTGTACGTACACGGTTTCAGGTTCTATTTCACTCCCCTTACAGGGGTTCTTTTCGCCTTTCCCTCACGGTACTGGTTCACTATCGGTCAGTCAGGAGTATTTAGCCTTGGAGGATGGTCCCCCCATGTTCAAACAGGATATCACGTGTCCCGTCTTACTCGTTTTCACTAAAAAGGTATTGTCGTGTACGGGGCTATCACCCTGTATCGCTACGCTTTCCAACGTATTCCACTAACACCTAGCTAGCTTAAGGGCTAGTCCGCGTTCGCTCGCCGCTACTGACGGAATCTCGGTTGATTTCTTTTCCTCGGGGTACTTAGATGTTTCAGTTCTCCCGGTTCGCCTCGTTACACTATGTATTCATGTAACGATAGTGCATAAATGCACTGGGTTTCCCCATTCGGATATCTTAGGCTATAACGGTTTTTATCACCTTACCTAAGCTTTTCGCAGATTAACACGTCCTTCATCGCCTCTGACTGCCAAGGCATCCACCGTGTACGCTTATTCACTTAACCATACAACCCCAAGATGTCTTGAGTATTATACAGTGTGTCTTGCGTCACACTCACTTCTTATAAAGAAGCGGTTGCTTAGCTTGTTTCTTTTTACTTTCAGCTTGCCAAATTGTTAAAGAGCAGTTTGAGATTAAACTCAAATATAAAAACTTAAGCTTGTTAAGTGCTTATATTTGAATTTTTAGAGCAATCATTATCAGTCTAACCAACGACTTTTAGGCTAGGCGCGGTGAACCGAAGCATACTTAGGTATGTGAGGTTCGCTGCAACAACGCATAAAAGGTGTTGGTGGAGTTAAGCGGGATCGAACCGCTGACCTCCTGCGTGCAAGGCAGGCGCTCTCCCAGCTGAGCTATAACCCCTCTTCTTACTTCATCTTTTTGCGTTATGCTTCGCTATACTTCCTCGCTCGTTCAGTCATTGGCACTAGCCAACTCTTTCTCTTACTCGTCGTATATCTCGCCTAACACAAAAACCTTTGTAATAAGTGTTATTGATAATCGTAAATTCAGTTTAGGCTAGGCGCAGTGAACCGAAGCATACTTTCGTATGTGAGGCTTGCTGCAACGACGCATAAAGTGAATTTGGTGGGTCTGAGTAGACTCGAACTACCGACCTCACCCTTATCAGGGGTGCGCTCTAACCACCTGAGCTACAGACCCGTTTGCTGGTCTATTTGATTTTACACTTCGCTATACTTTCTTACTCGCTCAGTCATTGACCTAGTGTCAACTCCTTCACTCGCTCGGCGTATAACTCGCCTAAAAACAAATATCCGTCGCAAGAACTTTATTTGCTCTATCTCTGCAATCAATCATGTGTGTGAACACTTATAACTTTATTTCACTTAAGGTAAGGAGGTGATCCAACCCCAGGTTCCCCTAGGGTTACCTTGTTACGACTTCACCCCAGTCATGAATCACAAAGTGGTAAACGCCCTCCCGAAGGTTAAGCTATCTACTTCTTTTGCAACCCACTCCCATGGTGTGACGGGCGGTGTGTACAAGGCCCGGGAACGTATTCACCGTGGCATTCTGATCCACGATTACTAGCGATTCCTACTTCACGCAGTCGAGTTGCAGACTGCGATCCGGACTACGATATGCTTTATGAGATCCGCTCACTGTCGCCAGCTTGCCTCCCTCTGTACATACCATTGTAGCACGTGTGTAGCCCTACTCGTAAGGGCCATGATGACTTGACGTCGTCCCCACCTTCCTCCGGTTTATCACCGGCAGTCTCCCTAGAGTTCCCACCATTACGTGCTGGCAACTAAGGATAAGGGTTGCGCTCGTTGCGGGACTTAACCCAACATTTCACAACACGAGCTGACGACAGCCATGCAGCACCTGTCTTAGCGTTCCCGAAGGCACAATCGTATCTCTACAATCTTCGCTAGATGTCAAGAGTAGGTAAGGTTCTTCGCGTTGCGTCGAATTAAACCACATGCTCCACCGCTTGTGCGGGCCCCCGTCAATTCATTTGAGTTTTAATCTTGCGACCGTACTCCCCAGGCGGTCTACTTAGTGCGTTAGCTGCGCTACTCACAGTACAAGACCGCGAACAGCTAGTAGACATCGTTTACGGCGTGGACTACCAGGGTATCTAATCCTGTTTGCTCCCCACGCTTTCGTACCTCAGCGTCAGTATTGTGCCAGGGGGCCGCCTTCGCCACTGGTATTCCTCCAAATCTCTACGCATTTCACCGCTACACTTGGAATTCTACCCCCCTCTCACATACTCTAGCCAACCAGTTTTGAATGCAATTCCCAGGTTGAGCCCGGGGCTTTCACATCCAACTTAATTAACCGCCTACGTACGCTTTACGCCCAGTAATTCCGATTAACGCTTGCACCCCTCGTATTACCGCGGCTGCTGGCACGAAGTTAGCCGGTGCTTCTTCTGCGAGTAACGTCAAAAATAAGCGCTATTAACACTTACCCCTTCCTCCTCGCTGAAAGTGCTTTACAACCCGAAGGCCTTCTTCACACACGCGGCATGGCTGGATCAGGCTTGCGCCCATTGTCCAATATTCCCCACTGCTGCCTCCCGTAGGAGTCTGGGCCGTGTCTCAGTCCCAGTGTGGCTGATCATCCTCTCAAACCAGCTAGAGATCGTCGCCTTGGTGAGCCATTACCTCACCAACTAGCTAATCTCACGTAGGTACATCAAACAGCGAATGGCCCGAAGGTCCCATTCTTTGGTCCGTAGACGTTATGCGGTATTAACAGCCGTTTCCAACTGGTATCCCCCTCTGCTTGGCAGTTCCCTACGCATTACTCACCCGTCCGCCGCTCGTCATCACCCGAAGGCATGTTACCGCTCGACTTGCATGTGTTAGGCCTGCCGCCAGCGTTCAATCTGAGCCATGATCAAACTCTTCTATTAAAGTTCTTTCTGCTACCTAAGTAGCTGCTCAATTGTAATGACTTAAAACATATTTCTATGTGTAGTCACTCAACCGATGTATTTCATTTTTGTGAAATGCCATCATAAGTGCTCACACAGATGATTGATTGCGAATTGTTAAAGAGCGTGCTTCTACTTAAGAAGCGGGAGGCGTATATTACACTTCCCAGTTTTTAAGTCAAGCGTGAAGATAATTCTTTTTGCTAATTTAGCTAGCGTAAAACCTATCTTCACACCTGACTTTCTTGCCTGCTTTACAGTGTTTGTTACCACTGCGAAGCGAGGGCGCCATTTTAGAGATTTAAGCCTTGCTGTCAAGCCTCTTTTAAAAAGAATTTTGACTCACTTCTTAAACCGCTTGGAGAACCCTTACTGCGTATCCCCGTTGGCATGGCGCGCATTATAGAGCTTTAACTTTAAGGTGCAAGTGCTACTTTAAATAAAATTACCTTTTGGAGTCTGTTTGCTCAATAAAACGTCTTATTGACTATTAATGAGCCAAAGTCATTCTGATTAAGGCTAAGTTAATAGTTGCGGTTTGCTGCTTAATCGCTAAGATAAAGCTGCTTTATATATTAAAGCATTCCAATAACTAGAATAGCGTATTTAGGATTATTATTATGTTGCCCATTTTTCGTGCTTCTTTACCATTTACTCTGGCTTTAGCTGTTATATCTTTCGCCACGTTTCATTTTTTGCCTAACTTAGGATTACCTCAAGCTGTTTATGTTGTAATAGGTGTAGTACTTGCTGGTCTCTGTGTACCTATACTTGTAGATGTTAAATCTACACCTAAGCAAGCACATAATGTTGCTGCAGCTCAAACCTATACTGGCGAGACTACTACTTTGTATGTTGGTAATTTACCTTACCGTGCTAATGAAGATGCGGTTCGTGAATTATTTCAAGGCTACGGTATCGTTATCAATGTTCGTTTAATGAAAGATCGTCAAACTGGACGTCGCCGTGGTTTTGGGTTTGTTGAAGTTGCCTACAAAGACGGTGCTAAAATGATTCAGAAACTAAACGATTTTAATTTTCAAGAGCGCACTCTAAAAGTTCGTGAAGCTAAAGAGCGTCAGGAAAATGACGACAGTGAGGAATAAACGGCAAGTTTACCAAATAAAAAGAGGAAGCATTGCTTCCTCTTTTTATTTGGTCCAATCGAAATTGGATCTTAGCAT
The DNA here is from genome assembly GCF_032229285.1 of Rheinheimera sp. MMS21-TC3. Lineage (NCBI taxonomy): Bacteria > Pseudomonadati > Pseudomonadota > Gammaproteobacteria > Chromatiales > Chromatiaceae > Rheinheimera > Rheinheimera sp. MMS21-TC3. The sequence continues at coordinate 485,198 of NZ_CP135084.1, read as the reverse complement.
CGGTCTGACATAAAATGCCCTTTTGTCGTATTAAGAGTTATCAGATGAGCGTAGGTCAGGTTTTTCCCCAGCAATATTCTTCTCAATTAGCCGCTAAGGTTAGTGAAGTCAATCAACTTCTAAGCGAGTTTTCACCACCTAAGCCAGAGGTATTTACTTCTGCACCTGAGCATTATAGGTTAAGAGCAGAGTTTCGTATTTGGCACGATGGTGATGATATCTATCACGCTATGTTCGATCCTGAGACTAAAGCTAAAATTCGTATTGATTACTTCCCTGTTGCTTGCCGTACTATTGCTGACTTTATGCCTATTTTACTGCAGCAATTACAATTTAATCATGAACTACGCTATAAGTTGTACCAAATAGATTATTTAGCCACTTTATCTGGTGAGCTTTTGGTCTCGCTAATCTATAAAAAATCACTGGATGACACTTGGTTAATTCACGCCCGTCAATTGACTGAACTATTAGCACCAAACTATAAGGTTAAGTTTATTGGTCGTGCCCGTAAGCAAAAACTTATGGTTTCTGATGATTTTGTGATTGAACAGTTTGATTTACTCGGTAAAACGTTGCGCTATCAACAAATAGAAAGCAGCTTTACTCAGCCAAATGGTGGCGTGAATGTCCAAATGTTAACCTGGGCTAAGCGTGTAGCAACTGAACTAAAAGGTGATTTATTAGAATTATATTGTGGTAACGGTAATTTTTCGATTGCTTTAGCTTCTGACTTTAATCAAGTTGTGGCTACCGAAATTTCTCGAACCTCTATTAAGTCTGCTGAATATAATATCGCTCTGAATAATATTGATAATTTAAAAGTATTACAAATTTCAGCAGAAGATGTTGCGACTGCATTGCAACAAGGTACTAGCCTTAAAAAGCTCGATTTATCTGACTTAAAATTAAATACGATTTTAGTTGACCCACCACGTGCTGGTCTGGATGCGGCAACAGAGCGATTAGTAGCTGGATTTAATGATATTATTTATATCTCTTGTAACCCTCATACCTTAGCTCATAATTTGGCAACCTTATGCCAAAGCCATGACATAGTGCGTTTTGCAGTATTTGATCAGTTTCCTTATACAACTCACATAGAAACAGGTGTATGGTTACGTAAACGCTAGTTTTTAGCTTTACGGCCATAACTAGCCGCACCATGCGCTAACCATCGTAATTGCATTATAGTGCGGCTAGTTAAATGAGCATGTTGTTCCGCAGGGGCATCTAGGGCATCAGCCCCAGCATGAAACACTAAAGTCACCATAGCTTCTGCTTGTACCCTAGCTAATTCATCGGGACAAACCGTTTCTTTTCGTAAATATTCAGCTAGCTCTGCAACAAAGTGTTGAATTTCACGAGCAACTGCACTTCGAAATGCCGCTGAGGTTCCAGAGCGTTCACGCAGTAATAATCTAAAAACATCGCTATTACCAATGACAAATTCCATAAAGGTTTCAATTGACGTACTAATGACGCTGCCGTTTTTTTCAATCCGTTGTCGTGCTTGCCGCATCAACTGCCGTAACATTAAACCAGCCTCATCGACTAAAGTAAGGCCTAACTCATCCATATCGGAAAAATGGCGATAAAATGATGTTGGTGCAATTCCCGCCTCACGTGCCACTTCACGCAAACTTAAACTAGCAAAGCTTTTATCTGCACTAAGTTGCGAAAATGCAGCATCAATAATTGCTCTTCGGGTGCGCTCTTTTTGTTGTGCTCTAGTCACCGCTCTTCCTAAATACTTTTATTAAAACCATTATATACCTTGACCAACGCAATTTGACCAGTAAAATTAGCGTACACTTGTAAGCTGAATGAAGGTCTAATGAAAAATCCACCATTAATTTGGACTAATATATTATTGTTTACCCTAACCTCATTGATTGCGGCTGTTGCTGTTCCTTGGTATGCCATTGTCTATGGTTTTAGCTGGACCGAAATCATGGTTGCTGTAATCTGCTTAGGTTATTGTGGGATGTCTATTACTGCTGGTTATCATAGGTTATGGGCACATAAAACCTACGATGCTCATCCTGCACTACAGTTTATCTATGCTATAGGTGGTGCATTCGCACTCCAAAATAGTGCCCTCCACTGGGCTTCTGATCACCGCTTTCATCACCGTCACGTTGATAATAATGATAAAGACCCTTACTCAGCAGGAAGAGGTTTTTGGTATAGTCATATCGGCTGGATGCTTAGAGATTACCAAGGTGAAAGTTATTCTGACTACAGTAATGTCAAAGACTTACAAAAAAACCGTATCGTTATGTGGCAGCACAAACATTATATAAGCTTAGCTATTATTACTAACTTTGGTATTCCTCTGCTCTTAGGGGTTCTTACCGGGCAGGTGCTAGGCATGTTAATACTGGCAGGAGTTTTACGCTTAGTATTAAGTCATCACTTTACCTTTTTTATTAATTCATTAGCTCATATATGGGGCAAACAGCCGTACACCGATAAAAACTCAGCCCGTGACAATGGTCTTCTGGCATTTTTTACTTATGGCGAGGGTTATCATAACTTTCATCATATTTTTGAATATGATTACCGTAATGGTATTAAGTGGTATCAGTTTGACCCTACTAAATGGTTTATTAAAGCCGCCTCTTGGGTTGGCTTAACCAGTAAATTAAGAACCTGCCCTCAAGAGAAAATTGAACAAGCAAAATTACAAATGCAACTTAGTCGCTTACAGCAAAAAGTAAAACACTTGCCTGATGCTGAACAAATTTTACAAACTTTAGAGCAAGAATATAATTTACTCATTACACGGCTCCAAGATTATTACCAAGTAAAAAAAGAATTGTTACAACGTAAAAAACAGCAATTAGTTGAGCAGTATAGTCAGTGTGAGTTTAAACAACGTTATAGTGAGTTTAAGCGACATCTATATTTGCAACGTCAACAGTGGGCACAATTAACGGCTCATTACAGTAAATATACAGCTGCTAATATATAAACTCTGCTTGATATAATGTCGGTAAATTAAAATTTGTAATCTAAGTTACCGACTACATTCTTTCTTGATTAGTAACAATGATGCTGCCAACGTCTGTTATTAAACGTCGTACCAAAACAGCCTGTCTTAGCTTAAGATAGTAGGATTCTCCCTTGATACTGTTTTCTTGTATCGAATTACTGTTATTATCAATTTTATTTAGGCGCTAAGGATGCTAATTCATGGCAACAAAAAAAACTAAACCATTATATGATTTTGATAGCATTATTATAGGAACAGGTCCTGGCGGTGAAGGTGCCGCTATGAATTTAGCCAAAAGTGGTCAACGTGTTGCTGTTATAGAGCGCTATCAGTCTGTTGGTGGCGGTTGTACTCACTGGGGGACTATTCCTTCTAAAGCACTACGCCATTCTGTTAGCCGTCTTATTGAATATAAAGAAAACCCTTTGTTCCAGTTGGAAGAGCAAGCTGGCCGTATGACCTTTGCTCATATTTTGAAGCATGCCGCCGGAGTGATCCGCAAACAAGTGCGCCTGCGTAGTAGTTTTTATGAACGTAACGAAGTTAAGTTGTTCAAAGGTAATGCAAGTTTTATAGATGCCAATACTATTAAAATAGTTCCTCATAAAGGCAATCCGTTTCAAATAACAGCAGCCCATATTATCATTGCTACCGGCTCACGGCCTTATCGTCCACCCCAAGTTGATTTTAGTCATCCCCGTATTTATGACAGCGATACTATTTTATCGTTAGAGCACGAACCTAAGCATGTCATTATTTTTGGTGCTGGTGTGATTGGTTGTGAATACGCTTCTATTTTCCGTGGTTTAGGGGTAAGAGTCGATTTAGTGAACACTCGCGATCGATTATTATCTTTTATGGATACCGAAATCTCTGATGCCCTAAGTTATCATTTCTGGAACTCCGGTATCACTATTCGTCATGGCGAAGAGTTTTCTCATATTGAAGGCCGGGAAGATGGGATAGTGCTGCATTTACAGTCTGGTAAAAAAATGAAAGCCGACTGTATTTTATTTGCTAATGGCCGAACCGGCAATACCGACGCCCTGAATCTTGAGGCTATCGGTTTAGATGTTGATAGTCGTGGTCAAGTTAAAGTAAATAATTGTTATCAAACCAGTGTACCTAATGTGTATGCAGTAGGTGATATTATTGGGCACCCAAGTTTAGCAAGTGCAGCTTATGATCAGGGCCGTATTGCTGGCACAGCCATTATTCATGATGGTAATTGTGATAAACATTTAATAGATGATTTACCTGTAGGTATTTATACAATCCCTGAAATGAGTTCTGTGGGAAAAACAGAACAAGAGTTGACAGCAGCTAAAATTCCCTATGAAGTAGGTAGAGCGCAATTTAAACACTTAGCTCGTGCTCAAATTGCCAACACTAGTGTGGGTAGCTTAAAAATATTATTCCACCGTGAAACATTAGAGATTCTTGGCGTTCATTGTTTCGGCGAACGTGCTGCTGAGATTGTTCATATCGGCCAAGCTATTATGATGCAAAAGAATGGTGGTAACACTTTAGAGTACTTTATTCAAACAACCTTTAATTACCCAACAATGGCTGAGGCATATCGAGTTGCAGCGTTAAATGGCTTTAATCGTTTATTTTAAGATTAAAGTACTGCTTCTTAAAAGATAATATAAAAGTTTACGTTTATTATTTAATTTTGTCTTGATTGCTAAATCGTTGTAAACTCAAATCAATAATAATAATAATTAAATTGTAACTTGGGGTATAAAATGATGAAATTTCGGTATAGTCTGGTATTTTTTTGGCTAACCTACTCCTTACCAGGATTAGCCGACTTTCCAACAGCTAAGGCTTTATTTGAGCAAGCAGAATATGCGCTAGCTAAGCCTCAACTAGAAACTTTAGCTGAGCTTGGGCATGTTGAAGCTCAATTTTTACTGTCGCGTATGTATGCTGAAGGTTTAGGTGTAGATACTGATGTTAAGCTTGCTTATGCTTGGACCTTAATTGCAAAAGACCGCGATCATCCTCTAGCTGATAAACAATATTCTGTTTTGCGCTCCCAACTTAAATCGCGTCGTGAGGGTAAAGAGGTCTATACCACTTTAAATAATCAATACGGTAAACAAGCTCTGTTTGATAATTTATACCCTACGCCTAATCGCTATGTTGCAGCTGAAAATAGATTAAAAGCTATCACTAAAGTTGAACCTAATTATCCATCTTATTACAGTCGAATAGGTGTTAATGCATGGGCTGTCGTACATTATGACGTAGCTGAAGATGGCTCTGTAGAAAACCCTAGTGTAGTCTCAGCTTTTCCAATAGACACTATTAATGAATATGTATTAGAAGCTATTAAAAGTTGGCGCTTTGAACCTCCTAAAGATATTTATGGCGATCCTGTTCGCTTAGAAATGCAATCGCAAGTATTTAAAGTTGAATATGCATCAGGCGCCCAAGCTCGGAAACATCAGCGAGATAATGCTGAATATCTAGATGCTATTTTAGCAGCGGCTAATGCGGAGTCTGCTCGTTATCAGTATCTGCATGCTGTTTTAGCAGAAAATAATATCGTGCAAGATCCTGAACCTTTAAATTGGTATTTAAAGGCTGCTATAAACGGCTCAAAGCCGGCACAATACCGCTTAGCACAATGCCTAATCTCAGGTAATGGCTGTAATAGAGATCGCAATAAAGCCATTAATTGGCTACATATCTCTGCAGATGGTGGTGATGAGAAGGCCGCTTATTTATTAGCTCAGGAATTACTAGATAGCAAAAACGTTAATTTTGACCCGCGTAAAGCTGCATCTTATTTAGAAATCGCTGCATTAAAAGAATATTTGCCAGCTATTACCGATTATGCTGAGTTGTTAGCTATGTCTACTGATCCTGCCGTGCGTGACTCACAAAAAGCTATTCGCTTAGCAGAGCAAGGACGTGCTATTGATCCTAATAATCCTAGCTTATTATCAGCTATGGGGATCGCTTTTATTGACTTAGGCCAAAAAGGCCGCGGTATTTCTATGCTAAAGCAAGCGGTGGCAGAGGCCAAACGCCGTAACTGGGCGGTAGAAAACTTTGAAGGTTTACTAATGGATTATAGCGATTAGCACTTAATGAAAATAATAAGAGCTAATCGCTACTAGTTTAAGCAAATAACAACTTAAATCTTACCGGTGTTTGCATGCATTGCACGACTAAACTCGTGCACTGCATCAATGAATACCGTTACATTTTCAGGATTAACATCTGGTGTAATACCATGGCCTAAGTTAAATACATGACCGGGGCCTGTGCCATAACTTTCTAGAATAGTTTTAACTTCTTCACGGATCCGCTCTGGCGTGCCTAATAGCACTGAAGGATCCATATTGCCTTGTAAGGCAACTTTATCACCAATTCGCTGACGTGCATCACCGATATTTATAGTCCAATCTAAACCAACGCCATCACATCCTGTATTAGCAATAGTTTCTAACCATAAACCGCCATTTTTAGTAAATAACGTAACAGGAACTTTTCTGCCATCAGCTTCGCGAATTAAACCATCCAGTATTTTTTGCATATAATGCAACGAAAATTCTTGATAATCGCGAGGGGTTAATACGCCGCCCCAAGTATCAAAAATCATTAAAGATTGTGCGCCAGCACTAATTTGGGCATTTAAATAGGTAATAACACTGTCGGCTAATTTATCTAACAGCATATGTAATGCTTTAGGATCAGTGAACATCATCTTTTTAATGATTGGGAAGGTTTTACTACTGCCACCTTCAACCATATAAGTTGCTAAGGTCCAAGGGCTACCTGAGAAACCAATTAATGGTACACTGCCTTTAAGTTCACGACGAATAGTACGCACCGCATTCATAACATATTGCAGTTCTTGCTCTGGATCAGGGTTAGGTAGTTGCTTAATGTCATTAGCACTGCGAATAGGCCGTTCAAATTTAGGCCCTTCACCTTCACTAAAGTATAATCCTAAGCCCATAGCATCTGGAATAGTCAGAATATCACTAAATAAGATAGCTGCATCTAAAGCATAGCGCCGTAATGGCTGCATGGTCACTTCACAAGCTAGCTCAGCATTGCGGCACAAAGACATAAAATCGCCCGCTTGAGCTCGAGTAGCGCGGTATTCTGGCAAATAACGGCCAGCTTGGCGCATCATCCACACCGGCGTCTTATCTACTGGCTGTTTTAATAGGGCTTTAAGGTAACGATCATTTTTTAATTGCATCTTGGCTCCGCCATTAACAAATAGTTGCAGCTATTTTACCACTGCAAACCCAAAGCAGCCATGCCTTCGGTCTAATTGCTTGGTTGATACAGCTTAAGTTCAGCATTTTACAACAAAAGCTTGTCATGAAAAATTCAATCTGCTATAACATTAGCGCGCTAGTAAAGAAAATCAGAAGTAAGAAGCTCGTTTAAACGAGTCATAGCAATAAATTTTGTTAAGCCACTTTATGTGGCTTTTTTATTGGCCATTTTTTGCTGCACTTGTCTAATCATTAAACCAGATAAAGTTTCTATCGCTGGGATAAGCGGCAGTTTATCAATATCGTACCAATAGGCTTCTTCAATTTCTTCTGGCTGACAAACAATGTCACCACTAACATAATCTGCTATAAATCCCGCCATCAGTGAATGCGGAAAAGGCCAAGGTTGGCTACCTACATAACGTAAATTCGTTATTTCAATCCCTACTTCTTCTTTTACTTCTCGTTTAGCTGCATGCTCTAAAGTTTCAGCAGACTCAACAAAGCCGGCTAATATTGAAAAATGACCTATTTTATGCCGACTGGAACGTGCTAACAAAATTTGTCCCGGTCGCTGCACAGCAATTAATACGCAAGGTGCAATCCGCGGATAACAGCGATGGCCGCATTTATGACATAAAACTGCTAGCTCCCAATTAACTAGTCTCATAGCACAGCCACACTGGCCACAAAAGCGATGGGTCTGTAAAAATAAGGCCACTTGAGTTGCTCTTGCCGCTAACGCAAATACCTCATCTCCCTGTGGCAATAGTTCTCGGGGCGTAACCAAATGCATATCATCAGTAACTTGATCATAATCAACGACTAAATAACAATCCTCACCCCCTAAAGTTCCTAATAAACATACTTGTTCAGGCTCTGTTGCTAAAGTTAATTGGTTAAAATTACCATAAGGAATTTCGCCGTTGCTATTAAGTTTAATCTTACCTTTATTAACAACTATCCAATAAGCTGTATTTGTTGTTGCTAATTCTATACTGTGTTTGATCATAGCTTCACCTCTGGGGTACTCTGTATAAGTATCATCATAATGTGCTTAACAGAGCAGACCAATGAAAAATATGTTGATTTTTAGTAAAAAATTACGTTAATTAGATTCTACTACAGCCTATCGCTGTAATTAAGGAGAAGGCAATGTACACCCGGGTGCAACAAGCGCAACAAGAATGGGGCGGTTCGCTGTCGGCTATTGATGGCTGGTTAGATGAGCGTCAACAACTTATTGTCAGTTATTGTAAATTAGCCTCTTTACCGCCATTTGAAAATGATCGCAGTACCTTACCTAGTCAACAACAGGTTCAAGAGTTCTGTCAACTTCTACTCGATTACTTATCAGCCGGTCATTTTGAAGTTTATGAGCGTATTATTACAGAATCTGATACTAAAGATAATCACTGCCGGCAATTAGCAGAAAAATTATATCCAAAGATTTCAATATCAACAGATTTAGCGTTAGCATTTAATGATAAATATGCAGATCATCTTAGCACTCGGCAAAGTGGTCCTTTCGATTTAGAGCTATCCGAGTTAGGCCAAGCCTTAGAAGAACGTTTTGGCTATGAAGATGAGTTGATTAATACCTTATACAAAACACAAACAGATGACCCTATCTCAGTGTAATCAATAATAAAAAAGCGGCTATGCCGCTTTTTTATTAGGATTGGATATTATTTTGCATCTGGCTTAACAATATCTAATAGCTCTACTTCAAATACTAAAACGCTATTTGGCTTAATTACGCCTTTATCCTGTTCACCATAAGCAAGATCTGAAGGAATGGTAAATTTATACTTAGAGCCAACATTCATTAATTGCACGCCTTCGGTCCAACCGACAATAACGCGGTTCAGCGGAAATTGGGCTGGCTCAGCACGATCGTAAGAACTGTCAAACTTAGTACCATCCGTTAAAGTGCCAGAGTAATGCACTTTAACCACATCTTCTGCTGTCGGTTTTGCGCCGTCACCTTGTTCTAACACTTCATACTGTAAGCCTGATTCTGTAACAGTTACACCTTCTTTGGTTGCATTTTCTGCTAAAAAGGCTTTACCTGCAGCTATATTTTCAGCCATTTCAGCTTCTAACATGGCCATTTTCTTTTCTTGATATTGCTGATCTAATGATTGCATTACAGTTTGTAATTCTTCATCAGTTAGAGCAACTTTGTCTGCAATAGCATCTTGCACACCACGTAATACTAATTGCTGGTCTAAAGTGACGCCAATTTTACCGTACTCATCTTGCGCAACGCCTAAGTAACGGCCTGCTGATACGCCCAAGCTATATGCTTGCTTAGCTCCATCTGTATCTAATTGTACTGGTTTTACTTCTGTTTCTTTTTGACAAGCCGCAAGTGTCATAACAGTAACGGCGATCAATGACATTTTAGTAACTAAGCGCATTTGGTTCTCCAAGATTTAGGCAGCAAAGCTGCAAAAGTATGTTTTAATAGTGTCCCATGAACTGGACTATACTAACTGTTTGTATTGATGAGGTTAACACCCTACATGAAATATCCGCTAATTTTTCTGTTGGTTTTACTCGCTGGCTGCGAAAAGTTACAGTCTACTGCACCTATGCAACAGTTTTTGCATGTTGCTAATGGCAGTTACGCCGCGGCGATCTCTGATGATGCCCAATATGCCGTTGTCTCATCAATAGAAGATGGTATTGCTTTTTGGGACTTAAATAATAACGCCTTACTATATCAATGGCAGCATCAAGCCGATACTGACAACTATGTGTTTAGTATGGCAATAAGCCATGATAATAGTTATGCCTTAACCGCTGATCAGCTGACGTTTGCTTTATGGCGTATTGCTGATGGTAAGAATAATGGCTTTTGGCAACTTGACGCTGCAACTATTCGTGATGTTGCCGTCTCAAATAATGGTGCCCACCTACTTATAGGCAAAAGTAATGGCGGCGTACAGCATATTACCTTAGCCTCTGGTCGGCGTTTAGAGTTTATGGGCCACAGCGAACGCATAAATAGTGTAGCTATGTCACCCAACGGCCGTTATGCCTTAACTGGCGGTAACGACTATAAAGCATACTTGTGGGATACTAAAAGCGCACAAATCATTCATAGTTTTAGCCACCCAAGTCGAGTGACTAAAGTCGCACTAGACCCAAACGGTCGTTATGCTTTTACTGCTGATAGTAAAGATTTAGCCCAAATTTGGGATATCCAAACAGGCGAACAAATAAGTCGCCTACAGTTCACAGCCCGCCAACAGATTTTTAGTGCAGTACGTTTTAGCCCCGATGGCCGCTACTTAGCCACAGGCGCACCAAGCCGAAAATTGGCAATATGGGATGTGCAAACTGGCCAAGAACTGCAACAATGGCAAGTATCAGTAAAGCCAAATAGTCGCCCCGCTAGTGCAGTAGTGCATGCGGTGGCTTTTTTAAGCAATAATCAGCTCATTAGCGAAAGCTCTAGTGGCATGGCAGAAGTATGGGAAATTAAACATGAGTGAAGATAGCAAAAATTTGCATCTGCATATTATTGAACTTGAAAGTAAGCTAGCCTTTCAGGAAGATACAGTGCAAAGCTTAAGCCAGGAGCTTCTGGCACACCATAAACGCATAGAGCGTTTACAGTTACAAATAAAAATGCTGGCAGAAAAGATGCAACAAATACCTGATGATATGGGCATTCTAAGGCCTGAAGAAGAACCTTTGCCACCGCATTATTAAGCTGTTAAATCAGTATAAAGCTATTTTATGGTTTAAATACACCTATAACTTGCTCTGATTTACGGCTGACTTTAGTAACTTGCTCTTGCGGTTGTACCATTTGGTAACCGCAATCAACACACTCTACTTTTTCAACATTATTTTCTAAAAATAACATCATAGTGTCTTGTTTATGACATTCAGGGCAGGTAGCACCAGCAATAAAACGTTTCTTTTTACGAGTTGTCATAATAATTCTCACTTAATTACTAATAATTAGGCTGGCTATTTTAGCGGTTAAGCCTTGGTTTGTTACAGTTATACGGGTAAATTAGCAGCCTAATTCAGTTGTACAGGAAAAAACATGATCCAGCTTCAACAGGTCGAGTTACGCCGCGGTGTTCAATGTTTATTTAAAGATGCCGATCTTACCGTATTTCCCGGACAAAAGGTGGGAATTGTCGGGGCAAATGGCTGTGGTAAATCCAGTTTATTTGCCTTATTACAAGGTAAAATTAGTGCTGATGCCGGTAATGTTAGTTTACCTGTAAGTTGGGATATTGCTACGGTAGCGCAAGAAACACCCGCAGCTGAATGCAGCGCCATGGATTATGTTTTACAAGGCGATGAACAATTATATCCATTATTAATGAAAGTGCGTACCGACTGTGATGAAAGCGACTTAGCTGCAGTTCATTTGCAGATAGAAGCCTTAGATGGTTACCGAGCCGAAGCTAAAGCGGGGGTATTACTAGATGGCTTAGGCTTTAACGGTGAAATGCAGCAACAAGCAGTAAAGTCATTCTCGGGTGGCTGGCGTATGCGTTTAAACTTAGCCCGCGCATTAATGCAACGGGCTGATTTAATGCTACTAGATGAACCCACTAACCACTTAGATTTAGATGCGGTACTTTGGCTAGAAAAATATTTAGCTAATTATCAAGGCACCTTATTGCTGATCAGTCATGACCGCGATTTTTTAGATGCGGTTACCGACAATATTGTCCATATTGAACGACAAACCCTAACTTTATATAAAGGTAACTATAGTCAGTTTGAGCGCCAGCGTGCAGAGCAACTTGCCCAACAACAAGCAAACTATGACAAGCAACAGCTGCAGGTAGCCCATTTACAAAAGTTTATTGACCGCTTTAAAGCCCAAGCAACTAAAGCACGCCAAGCTCAAAGCCGTATTAAAGCACTAGAGCGCATGACGCTATTTGCCCCAGCTCATGTTGATTCGCCTTTTAGTTTTAGCTTTCGCGAACCCAAGTCATTACCTAACCCGCTATTAAAAATGGATAATGTCCAAGCTGGTTATGCTGATAAAGTCATTTTAAGCCAAATTAAGTTTCAACTATTACCGGGTAGTCGTATTGGTCTTTTGGGCCGTAATGGCGCCGGAAAATCTACTTTAATCAAGTTATTATCTGGTGGCATGCAGCCACAAAGCGGTGATATCTGGTTTGCTAATGGCGTCAGCTTAGGTTATTTTGCTCAGCATCAACTTGAAACTTTGCGACCGCAAGATTCACCTTTACAACATTTAATCCGCTTAGATCCCTTAGTACCAGAGCAAAAACTACGTGACTATCTAGGTGGCTTTGGTTTTTATGGCGATAAAGCCTTAGAAGCCTGCGCGCCGTTTTCTGGTGGTGAGAAAGCCCGCTTAGTACTAGCCTTAATTGTCTATCAGCGACCTAACCTATTGTTGCTAGACGAACCAACAAACCATCTCGATTTGGATATGCGCGAAGCTATCGTTATGGCATTACAAGAGTTCACTGGTGCCACAGTTATTGTCTCGCATGACCGACATTTACTTAGTAGCTGTACCGATGAATTTTATTTGGTAGCTAATGGCAAAGTTGCACCTTTTGATGGTGACTTAGCAGATTACTATCAATGGCTACAACAAGATGCGAAACAAAACCAAGCTAGTGTCGCCGTCACAACGCCGGCCAGTAGTAATCAAGTGCGTAAAGATCAAAAACGCTTAGAAGCAGACTTACGTAACCTACTACGGCCTATAAAAAAAGATATTGATAAGTTAGAGCTCCGCCAGCAACAATTAGAAACTACTCTGTCAGAACTAGAGCAGCAGCTTAGTCACAGTGATATATATAACGCTGATCGTAAAGCAGATCTTAATGCTTTATTAAGCCAACAAGCCAAGGCAAGTCGCGACTTAACCGAAGTGGAAACAGCTTGGTTTGAGGCGCAAGAAAAATTAGAACAAATGAGTAATGAGTTTTGGCAGCAACATGACTAGTATAACCGCTAATCAGCTTTGGCAATTTAGCCTAGATTTTTACCCTAAAGTACAAACTACTTGCTTAGCTTGGCAAGATAACTTTAAGGCTAATGTCAATTTGCTGCTGTTACTTTGCTACCTAGAGCAGCAGCAGTTGAGTATTAGTCAGCAAACTCTTTTTAATTTAAGCCAAAGCCTAACAACTTACAATATACGGATCACACAGCGAGTACGTCAGCTTCGCCGTAAAGTTAGCCGTTTAAATACACTGACTAAGCAACAACAACTACAATTTAAGCAACACTTACTCGCCGTTGAATTAATTGCGGAACAACAAGAGCAGCAACGGCTAGTGCACACTCTTACTACAAACCTTAATCTGATAACTAATAGCTGCGACCCTTTACTCGAGCTGTATTTACAACAACTTTGCCAACCGCTAACTAGAACAGCACAACTTTATTTAACAGAGTTACGTCAAGCTTTAGCGTTGTAAAACAGGATAAACAACTAATCTTTGATCTATATCAGCTATTTATATCCCCATATAAGTTATGGTATTGATATAAACCACAGTACAAGGGGGTATGCTATGGACTTATGGCACTTATATTTTAATGATCCAATTATTTTTGCCTCTTTTACCGGCTTAGGTATTTTACTTGGTATAGGCGCATTCTTTGCGGTCTATTTTACTTATAAAATTAATACTGCTACCGACGAAGAAGAGTCTTCTTAACCATTTTGCCGCAGTAAGTTATATCCAACCAGCTTGCTGTGGCAGTTTTTAATTTCTACCCTATTCTCTAAACGAAGAATCCTCTAGTACTGGTGTTAACTCGGCAATCAAGTGCTGACAATGCTTCCACACCAGCGCATAAATGGTTAATTGCGGATTGGCACCTAAACTCGTTGGTAATATAGAGCCATCAAAGACAGAAAGGTTGCTCAGTTGATGGTGACGGCCATTTTGATTTACTACGCCTTTATCTGCAGAGGCACTCATATTACAGCCACCCATAACATGAGCAGACACAACGGTTTGCCGTAACGCAGTTAGTGATAGTTGCGCTATACCTGCTTTAGCCTCGGCCCAACTATTATATAACTTGGCATCATGATGTAAGGGTAATACTTGCTTAGCTCCAGCAGCAAACTGTAACTCTGCCATCGACAGCAAGGCTTGGCGCATACCCTGCCACAGATAATCAGTAATAGGATAATCTAGAACGGGTTGCTGCTCTTGATCTAGGCTAACTTGACCACCTTGACTTTGCTCATGAAAACCATCTCGCATTAAGGCAATAGTGACTTGAAGTTGATTAAAGCTTTTCATTAGCTCTGCATGCTGCTCTGCCATACCTATTAACTTTGAAGCCATTAATACTGGATGGATCGGCGGAACTTCTAGCTTATAGCCAAGTTGGCTGCTATCTGCTGGCCAAACAAATTGATCAGAATAAATACTTTGTGGTGCACCGCTATGACCATTAATATCTTCAGCAAATAAAGCGCCACTGATTACAGTCGGGTGTAGATAAGTATGCTTACCTAAACGCCCCGAGGGGTTCGGCACTTTAGATCGCAATAATAAAGCCGGTGAGCCTATAGCCCCTGCTGCGACAATATAATGTTTTGCTGTAATGCTAACTTTTACTGCTGCTGTCGGTTGAAAGTGCGCATCTACTGGAACAGCCTCTAGACTTTGTATTTTATCATCCTGCCAAACTAGCTTTCTTACACTAAGCCGAGATATTAACCTAGCCCCCTTTTGCAGCGCAGCAGGAATAGTACTCACTAACATAGATTGCTTGGCATCTATCGGGCAGCCCATTCCACAATAACCTAAATTAGCGCAATGGCTTACATTACGGTTTATCACCGTATACTGCCATCCTAGCTGCTGACAGCCATATTCTAGTTTTGCATTATTAGCATTAGGTGCTAGAGCCCATTGCTTTATATTCAAACGTTGTTCAGCAAACTGAAAATATGGTTTAAGATTATGCGCTACCGTAAAGTCGAGACCAAATTCAGCTTGCCAATAATCCAAAGTTGGTTGTGGGGTACGTATAGAAGTAGTCCAATTAACAGTAGTAGAACCACCAACAGTTCTGCCTTGCAAAATACCAATGGCTTGATCTTTAGTTTTCCGAGCTGCGCCTTCTTGATATAAGTTTGGATAAGCCCAGCGCTCCTCCATCACAAAATGCTCTCGCTTGTAATAAGCTCCCTCCTCTAGTAAGAGCACCTTAAAACCCGCGTTACTAAGCTGTTCGGCAGCAATACCACCACCGGCACCTGAACCTATAATCACTACATCGGTAGTGAAGTGTTGATCGGTTAAAAACTGACTGGCATCAAGATGGTTCATATAAATCCTGTTAGCGATACTTAGGTGCAGTGTAGTCTAGAGCTTGCCAGTGCTCTGGCTGGCCATAATAGGCTGCAAACAGCAGCTCGCGTAAGCCATGATAAGCTTGTTGCAACACTGCAAGATAGCTATCGCGCCAAGCTATTAGCAATTGCCAACGTTGGGCTATAGAAAGCTGTGCCAGCGCCGTAACATGACCGGTCAATGCTAATTGTGTGACTTGGTTGGCTAATAAATTAAACAATTGCTGCAATTCTTGTTGCTGTCTTTTGGCTAAAAAAGGCATAAAGTCGCTGACTGCCGCTTTAGTCCGGTTTACCTGCTCGGCCATAGTCGTATCTTGAGGTAAAGCAGCGTATAATAAGGCAGGTAAAAGCGCACTTAATACCAGATCGCGATTGTCATTATTCTCATTAAAACTGCTGTGCCAGCCATAAATACCTAAGCTAGATGCAGCACCTAATGCAATACCACTAAGTATAAATTGTCGGCGATCCATAAGTGATTTCTCAGTAAAAGTTATTATTCATTGTTTATCAGGAAGCCTAGTTTTGCAATCTCAGATCCGACCAGTTATTTATTCTTCATTTACGCCAGCATGGTGGCTTAAGCATGCTCATCTGCAAACTATCTTTGCCAAGTATTTAAGTCCAAGATTTAAACAAAAAACGGTAGCTGAAATTTTTCCGTTAGCAGACGGTGATGAAATTCAGCTCAATTGGATGCAACCTTCGAAAGTTGCAGCTGATGCCCCTTTAGTCGTGCTACTACACGGCCTAGCGGGTGATATTAATAGCCACTATATCCAAGTTATGTTAGCCCAATGCCGCCAACTGCGCTGGCCTGCAGTATTAATCCATTTTCGTGGCTGTAATGGCCAACCGAATAAACTGCCCAGAGCCTATCATAGTGGTGACACTGCTGATTTTTCTGCTGTTATAACAGAAATAGGCCAACGTTTTCCAGAGCAAAAAATTGTAGCAGTAGGCTACTCTTTAGGTGCTAATGTCTTGCTTAAGTACTGTGGTGAGCAAACTAGCACTAACCCACTTGCTGCAGCCGTTGCCGTTTGCCCTCCCCTAGATTTATCCGCTTGTGCTAACCGCATTAATCAAGGCAGCAGCAAAATATATCAGCGTTATTTATTAGGCCGATTAAAACGTAGTACAGCATTAAAGTTAAAACAATTTCCCAACTTCCCTATTCCACTTACGCTTAAAAAACTACGTAATATACGGGATTTAGAACAATTTGATGATATCTTTACCGCACCTATCCATGGTTTTAGTAGTGCCCAAGATTATTATCAAAAAGCCAGTGGTAAAGCATTTTTACAGCATATTAGTATTCCTACGCTTATTATCCATGCCAAAGATGATCCTTTTCTTAGCGACGCAGTTATTCCGTCACCTGATGAGCTAAATCAACATATACATTATGAACTTAGCCAAGGTGGTGGTCATGTTGGATTTATTTGCGGCACTATTTTTAAGCCAACCTTTTGGTTGACCCAGCGCATTCCGACTTTTATTCGTGAGCAATTAAATAATGATAATTCCACATCAACAACTTGATACTGACACTTTAAATAACCTGATTGAATATTATGTGTTACGAGAGGGAACAGACTACGGCGACCAAGAGGTTTCATTAACCGATAAGGTGCAGCATGTTATGCAGCAATTAAATGCCGGTGATATTGTTATTGTTTTTTCCGAGTTACATCAAAGTATAAACTTAATGCCTAAGCAGCAGTTTAATCAACTCCCCCCTGAAGCTGAGCAGTGAAATAATATAGCAGCAATAAAAAAGGCCGCAGCAGCGGCCTTTTTAGCTAAAGTAATTAACTTATAATTGCGGACCTGCTGCAACTAAAGCTTTTCCTTCAGCGTTATCTGTAAATTTAACAAAGTTATCTACAAATAACTTAGCTAAATCTTGTGCTTTACTATCCCAATCGCTTACTTGGCCATAAGTATTACGCGGATCTAAAATAGACGCATCCTCTACA
Organism: Rheinheimera sp. MMS21-TC3; assembly: GCF_032229285.1. Lineage (NCBI taxonomy): Bacteria > Pseudomonadati > Pseudomonadota > Gammaproteobacteria > Chromatiales > Chromatiaceae > Rheinheimera > Rheinheimera sp. MMS21-TC3. The sequence continues at coordinate 467,612 of NZ_CP135084.1, read as the reverse complement.
CCTGGTAATGCCGTTGGCATAGCTAAGTTAAAGTAAGGTAAGGTCACAAACTCTGCATCTTCAATGCTGCCATCTAAAATAGCATCAATGATAGCGCGCGTTGCTTTAATAGAAATACGCTTACCTGTGCCATTCCAACCCGTATTAACTAAATAGGCTTCGGCACCTGACGCCTGCATCCTTTTGCCTAACACTTCTGCATATTGGGTTGGGTGTAAGCTTAAGAAAGCCGCACCAAAACAACTTGAGAAAGTAGGTGTAGGCTCAGTAATACCACGCTCAGTACCGGCTAATTTAGCTGTAAAGCCTGATAAGAAGTGATACTTAGCTTGTTCTTCAGTCAGTTTAGATACCGGAGGTAATACACCAAAAGCATCCGCTGTTAAAAAGATTACCTTTTTAGCATGGCCAGCTTTTGATACTGGTGTCACGATATTTTCAATATGATATATCGGGTATGACACACGAGTATTTTCAGTTTTTGAACCGTCGTTATAATCAACTTCGCCATTAGCTTTCACTGTAACGTTTTCTAATAACGCATCGCGACGAATGGCATTAAAGATATCTGGTTCGTTTTCTTTCGATAAGTTGATTGTTTTAGCATAACAACCACCTTCGAAGTTAAATACACCATCATCATCCCAACCGTGCTCATCGTCACCAATAAGCTGCCGCTTAGGATCGGTTGATAAGGTTGTTTTACCTGTTCCCGATAAACCGAAGAACACAGCAACATCACCGTCTTTACCAACGTTGGCAGAACAGTGCATTGATGCGATGCCTTGCAATGGCAAAAAGTAGTTCATCATTGAGAACATACCTTTTTTCATTTCACCACCGTACCAAGTGCCACCAATTAATTGGATGCGCTCAGTTAAGTTAAAGGCAACGAAATTTTCAGAATTTAAACCTTGTTGCTGCCAATTTGGATTAGTGCATTTAGCGCCATTCATCACAATAAAGTCAGGCTTATAGTTTTTTAATTCTTCGTCTGTTGGACGAATAAACATGTTTTTAACAAAGTGGGCCTGCCATGCAACTTCAGTAATAAAGCGCACCGCAAGACGTGTATCAATATTAGCGCCACAATAGGTATCAACAACAAATAACCGCTTACCTGAAAGTTGAGTAGTCACTAATGATTTCAATTCTACCCATACATCTTGAGTGATAGGTTTATTGTCATTTTTACCTTGATCAGACCACCAAACCGTATCGCGAGTAGTATCATCGCGTACTATATACTTATCTTTTGGTGAGCGACCTGTAAAAATACCAGTGTCAACTGAAACAGCGCCTGAAGTAGTCAGTGTGCCTTGCTCATAACCTTGCAAGTCAGGACGAGTTTCTTCTGCGAATAATAGATCATACGAAGGGTTATAAATAACTTCCGCGACATCTGTGATGCCATATTGGCCCAGATCCAGATCGGACATGATGTAACTCCTAGGGTACTGTAGGTAAGGGTGCAGTCTCTAGCGGACTTATTAATTCTATGTTTTTGCAATAAAGGTACAAAACATTGGGCAAAAACTCGGCGCTATAATAGCCTTTTTTTGTGCTAAAAGATAGCAAGAAAAACTATCTTTAGCAGAATTGCCCTTAGCCGATTTTATCTTAGCTCTTTATAGCATTAAATCACGTAAGGTTGCTTTAGCCTTGATAAGTTGCTGCCAAGCTACACTGGCTTGGCCAAGAACCATAAAGTTTGGATTAGCCAAAGTATCACGCTGATTATAACTTAAGGGTAAAAACTCACTATCAAGTATTTGACCTCCGGCCTCTTCAACAATCACTTGTACAGCGCCAGTATCCCACTCGCCTGTTGGTCCAATACGGATATAACAGTCTGCTTTACCTTCAGCAATTAGACAGCTTTTTAAAGAGCAACTACCCAAGGCTATATAAGCAACATCTTGTTCACGGTGTAATAAGCGTTTAATTGGCTCTAGCGGCTGGCGTCGGCTAACAGCTATATTTAAAGACTGGCCTTGTTTAAATCGATTAACCGCTATCTTACTGATTAGCTGCCCTTGTTGTTTAAAAGCGCCTTTGTTTCGCGTCGCATAATAAAACACTTTTTGCTTAGGCCAATAGATAACACCTAATGCCGGCCAGCCATTTTCTACTAACGCAATACTGACGGCAAAATCGCCACTACGAGCAACAAATTCTTGAGTGCCATCCATAGGATCGATTAACCAATAACGTGACCATTGGCTACGTTGCGACAAAGGGGCTAAACGAGACTCTTCTGAAATAATTGGAATATCAGGTGTAAGCTCTGATAAACGCTCAATAATAATAGCATTAGCGGCAAGATCAGCTGTGGTAACGGGGCTTTGATCAGCCTTTTGTTGCTGTTCAAAGTTACCACTTTGATATAACTGCCACAATTCAGTACCCGCTTCAAGAGCGGCTGCTTTGACTGGCTCAAGCAGTTGACTTAAAAACATCCGGATTCGCTTCCAAATATTGCTGCGCTAAAAACAGACCGGCAACACTTCTTGCCTCTGTGAAATCAGGTTGCTGTAATAAAGCTAAACTATCACACCTTAACCAGCGAACAAGTTCTAACGGCTCTGGTTCATCTCCTGGCAAGGATTCTGGATATAAATCCAATGCCAGTACTATATGCATTGTAGCATTAAAATGGCTAGGGGCTAAAGCCAAAGGCTTTAAGCTAACAAAACGTTTAGCACCAAAACCTATTTCTTCTTTTAATTCTCGATTAGCCGCTTCAACTACGCTTTCACCCGCATCAATACCACCTTTTGGGAAACCTAACTGGTAATTATCACTGCCAGCACAATACTCCCGAACTAAATAAAAGCTATCTACATCTGGGCAGGCAATAATCATCACAGCACCGTTACCGCTGCCGCGTAATCGTTCGTACACTCGCCGCTCACCGTTACTAAACTGTAAATTTAACTGCTCAACTTTAAATAGTAGGCTTCGCGCCACTATTTTCTGCTGTAATATCTGTGGTTTTTGTTTATTTGTCATCATGACCACCCTATCGCTGCGCCTTAAAACTAGCTCTGTTACAATTGATACAGCGTACTATAAACCAAAAAGCAGGAAAACCTATGTTGCATTGGGCTGAAATTGACACTGTATTACTCGATATGGACGGCACTTTGCTGGACTTACATTTTGATAATTATTTTTGGCAATACCATTTACCTAAGCGCTGGGTAGAGATAAGTGGCATAGATAAAAATATAGCTCAGCAACAGTTAAACCAAGCCTATGTCAATTTAGCGGGTAAATTAGAGTGGTATTGTTTAGATTATTGGAGCCAACATCTACAACTGCCTATCACCGAGCTTAAGCGTGAAATAATGACTAAAATTGCTATGCGCAGTGATACAGCTGTCTTTTTACAAGCCCTAAAAGACAGTGGCCGAAAAGTAATTTTACTTACTAATGCCCATCCAGATAGTTTAGCCTTAAAAGTTGAGTGCACCAATCTAGCAAGTTACATTGATACTCGTATCTCTACCCATGAATTTGGGGTAACGAAAGAAAATGCTGCCCTGTGGCATAAAGTACAACAAAAATTTGGCTTTAATCCAGCTAATACTTTATTTGTTGATGACAGCTTACCCATTTTACAGGCAGCTAAAGACTTTGGCATCAAACACTTATTAGCCGTAGCAAATCCTGATAGCAAAAAAAGCAATAATATTATTACTGATTTTCCGGCTATTACTGACTATAACACGCTAATTGCTGATATCTTAAGGCCTAGAACCTAACTTTATCACTTATTAGAGTTTAAGGGTATAGCGACCATTTGCATCCGGCTTACCAAGGAATTGCATGGCTTGATGCACTTCTTCTGGCATGTCAGCATCAGGTTTTAATGTGCCATTAACCAATAGTTGCTCTGCATTTATGACAGCTTTAATATCTAATCCGAGCCGGTTAGCGCCATCTGTTGTCATAACTAGAGTGCCATTAGCACAGCTTAACTCAGCGAAAAGACTTTGTAAGTCAAGCCAGCGTCCCGTCGGAGTTTGTAGCTTAGCATCTTGCCAACTTGCATGACCATTTAAGGTTTTACACTTTGGCTGGCCTTGGCTAAAAGAAGTAATATCTAAGACTAAATCACCACTAGCAGCTACCGGTAATGGCAGCGATAACATTGGCAACACTTGAGCAACAGGTAGCTTTAACATGCTATTTTGCAAGCTGCTGCCCGTTAAGCCATAGTTTGCAGTAGCTTTAATGTATGGCAGATTAGGCTGTTTAGCACTGCCACTTTTTATATCGAACTGCAGCTTGCCAGTTAATAGCTGCCAGCCATTTAATTGCCAGCTCAACTCTGAAAAGTATAACTTCTGATATTGCACGGCGCTTACTTTACCTTGCGCTAAGGTACCCGTTACCGTACCTAACTGAAGAGTTGTAGGTAAAGGAAGCAATTTTAGCCACCAAGCTGCGGGGGTAAGTAGCAACATAAAAACCAAATACATTGCTACCGAAAAGATAATAAGCTTTACTGACTTAGTCATTTATTCAACCACCATACGGCGCACTTTAACTATACCTGGCTGTTCTGCTAACGCTAAGTCTAAACTTACTAGCTGTACTCCGTGTTGATATTGCAGTTCATATAACCATGGTAGTAAACGTTCAAAACTTAATTCTTCAAGTACTAAGGCTAATTGCTCATTTTGCGGCTGCATTCGGCTAACCGTTATATTTTGACCGCGGGCACTATTACTAATAACCTGAGATAAGCTACCACCACTTCGCACATTAGCGGCTCCGCCCGCCAACAAAGTAGGCAATGCTTGTTGTAAGCGCTGTAACTGTATCTCTGCTGCTGCTACCGATCTTTCACGCTCTATTTTTGCTTGGTGCATCGGTTGCCATATTAGCCAGTAAAATAGCGCTGTAACAATAACTACTGCAGCTATACTAACAATACGCTGTTCACGAGCTTGCAACCCAAACCACCAGCTTATCACTCGCTGCTTCATGCTTTACCTCGCATAGCTACACTACCTTGGACTTTATCACCATCGTTACTTAAGGTGCCTTGATTGACACTAAAGCCTGCTTGTTCAAGTTTATTTTTTAGTTGCTCAAAACTTTGAAAGCTCCCTGCTTTTGCTTGGAACCTAAGCTCTGACAATTTGCTGTCAAAACGTAAATTTTCTAAGCTAACATCTGGTACTGTAGCTAATTGTTGTTGTAACGCATCTAGTAAGGTTAAAAAGTTAAAGTCAGTTCCTGCATCAACCTGCCCTAGCTTACGCTGCAGTTGTAGCGACAAATTAACCACAGACTCATTTGGGAAGGCCTGTTTATAAACACTTATGCTTTGTTGCTGTAATTGCTGATGCTGCCTAGCTAACTGCAAGTTAGTAACACCTAATTGCACTAAATAAAGGCCAATACAAGCCACTGCTAATATCGCACTATTGCGCCAGACACTAAACTGAGTATTAGCTTGTCGTTTGGGTTTATATTCTGCTTGTAATAAATTGAACTGAGTATTAGCCAACTGCGCAGCTAACAATGCTAAAGGTAACTCTGGCTGTGCCAGTTGATGCGGATAAGAGTTTTCTGCTGGCCAAGGGCTATAACTGGTAAGCTTAGGTAACTGAGCTAATTGCAAATAATCTTGCCACCAACTTTGCTCCACCGCTGCTATTTGCCATGGTTCTTGTTTCACTAACCATTGCTCTTGCAGTTGGATACAAGCGGGTAATTCTTGTTCAGGCAGTAAAAGAGCATCAGGCAATAAACGAATAACCTTAAATCCAGCCTGCTGCAACCAATCTAACCATTGTTCTAGGCGATGGCGCTGACAAATAGCTACCTGCTGGCTATATTGGCCATCATTAACCAGCACATCACCTAAAGCAATAAATAACTGCTCAATATCCTCTGCTTGCTCTTCCTCTAGCATATAAGGCAAAGCTTGTAGCACTTGCCGATTTGGTTTAGTCGGTAGAGCAACTTGTTTTAGTACTACATCTGAAGCTGGGACTAAAGCGACAACTTGGCGCTGACCGACTCTTGTAGCTAAATCGGCTAATTGCTCTACATTAGCAAGCTCGCCACTGGCAATCACTTCATTATTATGACTTGCCCACACTAACCAAGTTAGAGGTTGTTCTGCTCGGCTACCAAGCCGAATTATTAATTGTTCACTCACCCATGGTCTCCAAATCGTCGAGCTAGCACTTTAATTTTATTATTATCTGTTTTTTTTAGTACTGACGTTAGCACAAAGCCTGACTCCAAATAAGCAGCAGTAGCAGTTAAATTGAAATACTCTGACTTAAACACTAACATACTTTTTACATCATCGGCTAACGTGATATCAGCAAAAGCTGCTGACGAAGTTACATCTTCAAGAGTCGTAAAACCAGTCTCAGGTCGGCTATTAATAAATTCAATAGCTGCATCTTCTGTTAGCGTGGGTATTAATGCTGATAGCAACACTGCATTTTGTTCCGTTAATGTATTAACGTTAATTAATAAACTTCTATCATCAGGGATAACGCAGACATAAGGCGCTAAAGCTTGATAATCTGCTGGGGTCAGGTCCAGGATTACTCTAAGTTCAGATTTACTAGCCATTAAGGTATTAGCTGCATAATAAGGGTATGCTAAGCTGGCATAGTCATCTTGCTCTGCACTGCCACTCGTCATTAATAAACTGTCTTCATCTAACCAATCAGCTATCCGTGCCGTTAAATACTCAGCCGGCATAGTCAAGTCTGGCAATTTTAGCTCTAATAAACGCTGAAAGGCTTGCTGCGCTGGAGAAAACTCTACTTTTGCCGTACCATTTTCACTACTAGCATTTTGTAAGGCATTAATATTAAAACAACTACGTAAATCTGTAATCTCACCTGCTATAGTACCGTTATCAACCGGAAAAGTTGCGCCTTGCTGCGCCCAATCTTGTGACAAGTTAACCGTTTCTTCAGCCGTTATGGTTCTCGCTAATAATACTCGGCTAAACTGCTCTGCTGCCATGGCATACCAGAATGCTTGTGTTTGTTGCTGAATATTTTGTTGTCGTTGGATTTGTAAACGCAAGCGACTCGTCATACTTGCAGCAATAATAACCACAATAGCAATCACCATTAACACTGCTATTAAAGCTACCCCTCTTTGCTTGGTTGGTATTGTCCTAGCTTGTGTTTGCTTGCTGCTCATCGCAAATCATCCTCGCTAGCTAAGCCATCTGGCAACATAAAAATCCGTTCTATTTGGCCTAAATAAGTATGCTGCAAAGTTATTTTTACTGCTGCTGGCAAATTACTATCTTGCCAGCTTTCCTGCCATTGTTCGCCTTGTAAATAGCCTACTGTAAAACCGGTTAAATCACTTTGTAATAACTGAATTCTAGGTTCAGTACCAGTTACAGCATCTGGATATAAAGTAAATAAACGCTGTAATACGCCTTCTTGTAACCGATAAGCCACAGCTTGAATTTCACTTCGCGGTAAAATCATACCTGGATTACGCCAACCTTGGTGACTAAAACTAACACCGTGATCTTCACTTTCAAATAGATATTGACCACCAATTAACCGGCTTTTTTCGGCAGGATCGCCATCAACGCGCACATGTCTAGCACTAATTTGCATAAAGTCACGCTCTAGCATTAACATAGTGCGCTGAATTTCTATTAATCTTTGGCTAGACTCCCGAGATAATTCATCACTTTTGGTCACACTTGTTAATACTGATATTGAGGCTAAGCCTACCAGCGCAAATAATGCCACTGATAGCAGCATTTCTATAAAGGTAAAACCTGCAAGCCTAGCCATTAGGCTTACCCTTATAACTTTGAATACTATATAAAATATCATCTGGCGCGGCCGCCAAACTGACCCGTATTTTAATTATTCGTAAATCGTTATCTTCCAGCTTTTCGTTGTCTAGCTGCCACAGCCACTTTCTGTTACCTTGCTCCACCTCTCCTTGCTGCTTTTCTTTACCGGGCCAGGCTTTATCTAATAAAATTAACTGCATTTGGTTATTAGCAATAAAGCTAGCAAAGGTACTGTCTTCCATCATAGTAATGCTACGAATATGGGCAGAGGTGCCCTGCATAATGGCAATACCTGCTGTAGCAAAAATAGCCATAGCCACTAACAGCTCTAATAAAGTAAAACCATAGTTCTGCTTAACCTGCATCATGGTTGTTCTTCACTGGCAAAGGTTCGGGTTAACGGAATAGAGAACTCTGTACTAACAGTGGCATAAAGCGGTGATAAAGCACTTTTTTCAATAAATATCAGTTTAAATGGACTTATTTCACCTGAAGATAAAATAAAGACTTGGGGTAGCACGGGTGTGGCTTGCTGGTCATCTTCTTGATTATCATCATCTATTTGCCACTCTAAGTCGCGTAATAAATTATCCTCAACAGCTGCAAAGCCATCAAGATCAAGCTGTAAGCTAATATCTTCTGGCAGTTGATATTGGCTTAAGCTTTTAGGCTCATCTGCAGCTAACCATTTTTGGTTCTTATTATCATAATATAAAAAACCATAGCGTTCGCCTTTAGTGTAAAAGCCCCATTCTTGTTGTTTAAGCTGGGCCGTTTCGGCAACAAACTGAAACAACTGCTGAAAACGTATACTTTGTTTATCTAGCCGCTCAGCCCGGCTTTCACCACTAAAGTTAAGCACCACAGTTGTTGCTAATAAGCCTATTAGCAACAGAACTAGCATGACTTCTAATAGGGTAAAACCGGTACTCTTAGCCTGACGAGCCGAAGGCTTTCTCATTATTTATTGCTATCTGACTCTAGATCCCAGTTACCAATATCATCATCAGTGCCTGCAGTTCTATCTGGACCTTTACTAAAAATATCAATCCGACCTAGCTGACCTGGGCTAACTAAAATATAATCTTCACCCCAAGGGTCTTTTGGTAGCCGCTTAATAAAACCATCTTCTGGAAAGGCACGTGGTACTGGCTCTGATGTTGCTTGCTGAACTAATGCAATTAAGCCTTGCTCAGTTGTTGGATAAAAACCATTTCTCAGCCTATACATGTCTAAAACGTTTTCTAATTGCTGAATATCAACTTGGGTCTTTTGGATATCTGCCGCTTCTTTATTCCCTAATAGGTTGGGCACTACCATACTGGCAATAATACCCAAAATAACGATAACGACCATGACTTCTAATAGGGTAAAACCCCGTTGTTTTAACATTGTTATTTTCCTATCATATTATTAAGTTCTAGAATTGGTAATAAAATCGACATCACAATTAAAAATACCATAGCTGCTAAAATAATCACCACAGCGGGCTTAAATATTTCTAGCGATACGGTCATTGTCATTTCAAATTCACGATCTAAGTTATTTGCGGCTCGCTCTAACATAGTGTCTAACTGACCACTTTTCTCACCACTGGCAATCATATGCAACATCATAGGCGGAAATAGCTTAGTTTGATCTAAGGCATTACGTAGTGAAGTACCTTCCCGAACTCTTGCGGCAGCTTCTGTTACTGATTGCTTCATATAGCTATTACTTAATACGTCAGCACTAATTCGCATAGCTTCCAGTAAAGGTACTGCACTGGCATTTAAAATACTTAAAGTACGGGCAAAACGTGCCGTATTAACACCTCGCGTAATGCGACCAATAAAGGTGATATTTAATAACTTTTTATCATAGGCCAATTTGATGGCGGGTTTTTGCAATAAGCGCTGGGCAACTATAATTAGCATGACTATGGCTAGCACTAGCCCAAGACCATAGCTTTGTACAAACTCGCTAGCGCCAATCATAAACCGGGTTAATGCTGGCAGTTGTTGGCCCATATATTCGAATTGCTCGGTAATTTTAGGTACTACTACCGACAGTAAAACGCCAATAATACCTATAGCAACCACTACCATAACCACAGGATAAATTGACGCCATTAATATTTGATTGCGCATATGCTGGCGTTGTTCAGTATAATCCGCTAAGCGATTTAACACTTGATCTAAATGACCTGACTTTTCACCCGCTGCCACCATAGAACGAAACAGGTGATCAAATACATGCGGAAATTCAGCTAAGCCTTCAGCCAGACTATAACCTTCGACTACTTTAGAGCGCACCGTCATCATCATGTTTTTTAAACGCGGCTTGTCACACTGCTCTGCCACAGCAAGTAAAGCGCTTTCAATAGGTAAGGCAGCTTCTACTAAAGTGGCAATTTGCCTGGTTATTAAGGCTAGTTCAGAGGCAGATATTTTGCGCTTAAACCACTGCTTACCTGATGCAAGTAGCTTTTCTTGCTGTGATGCTACCATAACGCTAATAGGCGTAAGCTTTTGTTCACGCAATAAACTGCGGGCATGCCTCGCATTATCCGCTTCAAGCACCCCTTTAGTCGTGCGTCCTGTTGCTGTTAATGCTTGATATTCAAAGGCTGCCACTAAACATCCTCTCGCGTTACTCGCAACACTTCTTCTAGGGTGGTAATGCCCTTTAATACTTTACTAAAGCCATCCGAGCGTATACTTGGGCTATGCTGTCTAACATATTTTTCAATGGCCTGCTCGCCTTTACCATTATGAATTAACTCGCGAATATGCTCATCAATTTGTAATAACTCATGAATACCTGTTCGGCCACGATAACCGCTTAAGTTACACTGCTCACAGCCTTTAGCGCGATAAATAATTGTCTCACTTGCTTGTGTCACACCTAATAAACGACATTCTTCAGCATCAGGCTGATGTGGCTGCTTACAGTGAGTGCATAAAGTACGAACCAAACGCTGCGCTAGCACACCAAGTAAGCTGGATGAAAGTAAAAAGGCTTCTACTCCCATATCCTCTAATCGGGTAATAGCACCAGCGGCAGTGTTAGTATGTAAAGTGGATAACACTAAATGGCCCGTTAAACTGGCCTGCACTGCGATTTGAGCGGTTTCTAGATCACGAATTTCACCTACCATCACGACATCGGGGTCTTGGCGTAGGATAGCGCGCAAGCCACGAGCAAAGGTCATATTTACTTTACTATTAACTTGCGTTTGACCAATGCCTTCTAACTCATATTCAATGGGGTCTTCTACCGTTAAAATATTTCTATCTTTGGTATTAATATCAGTTAAACCGGCATATAAGGTAGTACTTTTACCCGAGCCAGTTGGACCTGTAACCAAAATAATTCCGTGCGGCTTTAAAATAAGCTCCGCAAAGGCAGTTTGTACCGTGCCGGTCATGCCTAAATCGGCTAAATTTAAATGCGAGTTGTTTTTATCTAATAAGCGTAATACCACCCGCTCGCCATGACTAGATGGCATAGTAGACACCCGCACATCAACCGCACGACCGGCTATGCGCAAGCTGATCCGGCCATCTTGCGGCAAGCGCTTTTCAGCAATATCCAGCTTGGCCATTACTTTTATCCGTGAGACTAATAAACTGGATAAACGTCTATTAGGCCGCAGTACTTCACGTAAAATACCATCGACCCTAAAGCGGATAATTAAAGCTTTTTCAAAGGTTTCAACATGAATATCAGAGGCGCCTAATTTAATGGCCTCACCTAGCATGGCATTAATTAGTTTAATAATAGGTGCATCGTCTTCGTTTTCTAAAAGATCTTCTGTTTCTGGGATATCATCTGCTAATGAAGCTAAATTTACTTCTTTACCAATGTCTTCCATTAATTGCTGTGCTTCTGAAGAGTCGCGTTGATAACTAGCTTCTAACAAGGTTTCAAATTCAATAGGCGATAAGCGAGCAATAGTAAAAGGCTCGGCTAGCATGCGCCGAACTTCTAATACCGCTTGCGCCGATGTGGCGGTATGAACCGACAATAACCAGCCTTCTTTTTGTTGCTGTAACAGCACACCATGGCGCTTGGCAAAACCAAAGGGCAGTCGGATCCGGCTACTTACCGGTTTAACTTCTTCAGCAGCAAGCTGCTCTAGCTGTTCCAGTTCTGCCATTAGTCTTGCTGCCCTTCATCATTAGTAAAGGCTTTAGGCTGTTGTTTCTGCATATACTCATCAAAAGTAGGTGGTAACTCTAGTGAGTCATTCCATTCTGGTAACACGACTTGCTTAGTATTAGGCATTAAACGAATACCTTCTTCGTCACGCTTTAATTGCTCGGCACGAATATAATTATATTTCTCTTTAGAGATACCTGAAATTGCCGAGCCTTCACGAACAATAGTGGCTTTAATAAACACCATTAAGTTACGCTTTTGCTTAGTGACACTAGTGGTTTTAAATAAGTGACCAAGAAAGGGAATATCGCCCAACAATGGCACTTTAGACTCGCTTTCTTGCACATCTTCATCAATTAAGCCACCCAGCACTACTGTCGCGCCATCGTCTGCCATCACAGTAGTTTTAATTTCACGTTTGTTAATAGTAATATCAACCGCAGTGGCACCACCTATGCTTGATACTTCTTGCTCTATTGTCAGTTGAACCGCATTACCTTCGTTAATTTGTGGTGTTACTCTTAATTTAATCCCGACTTCTTGGCGATTAACTTGCTGAAAAGGATTAGTATTATTAGAGCCTGTGGTGGAACCTGTAATTACTGGCACTTCTTGGCCCACTAAGAAAAAGGCTTCTTGGTTATCCATAGTGGTTATATGTGGAGTCGATAATACGTTAGAGTTTGAACTAGTACGTACAGCTTGTAATATTGCCCCCCAATCACCAGAGATAAAGCCAAGCATAGCGCCATTGAGGGAACCTAACACTTGAGCAGCAGCATTATAATCACCCTCAGTATCAGGCACAGGAACTGTAGTACTGGGGACGCCTGGAATAGTTGACTGCTCTACGCGATCAGGGTTTTTAGTTGGCCTTGCCGATAATGCTGCGCCTGCAACATTAATTATTGGAATTGCATTACCACTACTAAAGTTAGTACCACCAAAATTTTTGTTTAACCACTGTACACCTAAATCGGTACCATCACCTTCAAATACTTCAACAATAATTGCTTCTACTAGTACTTGAGCTCGGCGAATATCTAGCTTGCGCAATACCTCTTCAAGTGAGCGCATCATGTCAGGTTGTGCCGTTATCACTAAGCTATTACTATCACTATGAGCGTCAATGCTAATTGCACGTGCAGTACCGGCACCAGATGAACGCCTTGCTCCGCTTTGTCCCGTTGGAGGGGTTTGGCCACTTTGCACTTCCGCAACTATAGACTCACTTACCCCTTTTAATACGGGTACTAACTCTTCCGCTTTGGCGTATTTCAAATAAAACACCCGGGTATTACCACTGGTTTTCAGCTCTGAGTCTAAACGCTTAGCTAATTCAATTACTCGCTTACGTGCTTGGATTTCACCACTCACTAGCACGCTGTTAGTGCGCTCATCTGCAACTATTCTTGGCACTAAAAAATCAGGCTGATCTGCACGGCCTTGGCTTTTATAAATACTCTCAAGAATGCGAACTATTTCCGGGGCCGAAGCATATTCTAATTTGATTATTTCTAGCTCTTGATCTCCGGCTTTATCTACCCGCTGGATAATATCAACTAAACGATTTACCACAGCTGCCGGCCCTGTCATCATTATAACGTTGGATGGATCATAGTTAACCACATGACCACCACCAGTCTGATTACTAAACTGACGCAATAAAGGCGCTAATTCACGTACCGAAACATTAAGTACCTGAACAACGCGAGTAACCATCTCATCACCTTGGCCTGGGTTATCATCACTCGCTACCGGGATGTTACTGGTTTTAGCATCTTTACTACGGACAACTTTTAATACACCGTTGTCCATTTCCACTACAGAAAAGCTATAAACTTCAAGCACATTTAAGAAAAATTGATAATATTGCTGCTCATTAAGCATCTCATAGCTACGGACATTAACGCGACCCCGGATTTGTGGATCGACAATGATTGTTTTCTTTAAGTTCATACCAACGATATTAATAAACTCATTGATATCTGTACCTTTAAAGTTTGGCGAGTACATCACCGGCTCTTCTGCAACGACGCTAGCACTAGGTACTAGTATTGCTAGTGAAGCCGCGACAAACACAGTGGCCAAAGTGCGGCGAGAAAATAAAGAATGATGCAATGATTTCATTAAATTATAACCAATTTGTTGTTATTATTATTGCGAAAGGTTTACTACTACATCTGTAGTTTCACCATCTCGCTCTATTTTTATTGTGGCTTCTTTGGCTTCACGTAGCCCATTAATTACAGCCATAGCCTGCTGCATGTCATCTAAACGTACCCCATTAATTTCGATGGCTAAATCGTTTACTTGCAAACCAAGCTGATTAAATAAAGCGGGATCTTTACCAGGAGTTAGTCGATAGCCAACTAATTGCCCCTCTCTACGCTGGGGTGAAACACGAATGTAATCAAAAAACTTCATTGGTTCTGCGATTAACTCTTCTCGTTGCGCAACAAGAAGTTCATTAGTTTCTAATGGTGCCATTGAGTCGACACTAGGAGCAAAACTATTACTTTCGGGCTCTTCATAGCTTTCATCACTGCGGCCTAAACCAGCATTGGCTTGAGCGATTTTAGTATACTCCATGCCATCTAGCATAAGAGTTTCATAGTTTCCAGCTTGCTGTATTAACACCCTATCATGCAGAACTTGCTTTAATACGGCTTTAGTGCCCTCAATTTGATCATCTATAGCATAAGTTGCTTCTGAACCTCGGCTTTCAATAATAGCACTGCCTTGGTTAGGATCATCACTAATAGCAACTAAACCGGTTAATTTAACATTTAATTTAGTTTTTGGTGCTTCCGTAACTACTGCTACAGGTTCTGGCTTTTCTTGCGCCACCTGCTTAGCTTTACCAAACAAAGAAAAACTAATTAAACTAGATAAATTCACCTTATTATTGCCAGCAGTACTTAACTGATGGGCGGGTGGAGTTATGCCATCCATCTTTTTAGGCTCAGGCAATAATTGCCAACTTAGCTTGGCTAGAAGCCAAGCTAATAAAATGCACAGTAGCAAATTTAATATCAACCGAACGTTATTCAGTGGAATTTTTTGTAGCTGATGCCAAAATTGTTCTAATTGTAATAACGGCTTCATTACGCACTTCTATATTTAATTCAATTCCAATCTTACCCAGTTGTTAGCCTTGCAACAAGACCGACAGTAATTTTTTACATTAAAGCAACCATGTTTTTTTATAATTTTGCCCATATATATAGGTTAGACTCTATAATAGTTATTTTAGTTAGGTAAATAGACTACCCAATATGCGGCAAAATACAAAAAACTCTGTTTCTGACACTTCAGCCATCCGTTTAGATAAATGGCTATGGGCATGTCGTTTTTATAAAACTCGCGCCTTAGCAAAAAACATGATTGAAGGCGGTAAAGTACATTATAATGGCCAGCGCTGTAAAGCCAGTAAAATTGTAGAAATAGGTGCAACAGTTAGAGTGACTCAAGGTGGTGATGAAAAACATGTAATTGTACAAGCGTTATCAGAAAAACGTTTAGCTGCCCCTATAGCTGCAGCTTTATATACAGAAACAGCCGAAAGTATTGAGTTACGTTTACAACGTTCAGAGTTACGCAAAACGAATTCTTTATTTGCACCTCACCCTGACACTAAACCCGATAAAAAAGAGCGCAGAAAATTGCTCCTTTTAAAATCACAGCAGTAAGAGAGTACAATGACTTCAGATAACTTATACCGATTTCTATTTCAAGATAAACATGTCCGAGGCGAACTAGTGCAATTATCCAGTAGTTTGGATAATATGCTGCTAAATCATGACTATCCTTTTCCTGTTAAAAAGCTGTTAGCCGAATTAGTGGCTGCTACCAGCTTATTAACCGCCACCCTAAAGCTTGAGGGTGAGATTGCAGTGCAAATACAAGGTGATGGTCCTTTGCGCTTTGCTGCTGTTAACGGTAACAACCAGCAAGAGTTTCGAGGAATTGCCCGCATGCGTTCCGAATTACAAGGTGATACTTTTCGCGAGCTAGTGGGTGATGGCCATATGCTGGTTACTATTACTCCTAAACAAGGTGAACGTTACCAAGGTATTATTCCGCTAACCGGCGAGAGTTTAGCGCAAACGCTTGAAAGCTATTTTGCCCAATCTGAACAGTTACCAACTCGACTATATTTATTCACTGAGATTCAGCCGCAACATAGCCGTGCTAGTGGCTTTATGCTGCAAGTACTGCCAGTAAATCAGCAGCAAGCTAAAATAGATTTTGCCGAGCTAGCCATTTTAAGTGACACCCTAACCGCAGACGAAACTTTAAACTTACCAGTAGAGCAGCTGTTATATCGGCTTTACCATGAGGAGAATATCGAACTATTTACCCCGCAAACTGTTAGCTTTGTCTGTGGTTGCTCTCGTGAAAAATCTGAAGCCGCTATTATCAGTTTAGGTAAGTCCATTATTAACGAGCACATTGCAGAAGGGAAATTAGAAATTAGCTGTGATTATTGCCAAAATAACTATGTTTTTGATCGCAATGATTTGCAAATAATAAGCGATAAGCTGTGATAAACCTTAATTGTTTCTATAACTAAGGTGCTTAAGCTTGCATTAACACTACCAGTAGCAAACCGTTTTATTTTGCCGCCTGTTGCTGTAGCTTTATTACTTAGCTTGCTGTTTTTATTGCCTGCGCAGTTTACTGACTGGTTAACTTTTGAACGAAGCGCTTTAGCCTCTGGTCAATTGTGGCGGCTTATTAGCGGTCAGTTTATCCATCTTAGTGCAGAGCATTTGCTATTAAATTTAGCCGGCCTAGTACTTGTATGGTTATTATTTGCTGAATATACCGCAGGTAAACGTTATTTGTGGTTGTTGCCAATATTAGCCTTAGGCTGTGGAATGGGGGTCTGGCTGTTTGCACCCTATATAGAATACTATGTTGGCTTTTCTGGTGTTCTATATGGCCTATTTACTTGGGGGGCGCTGCAAGATGTAAGGCAGCGCCAGCCTTTTGGCCGTGTATTACTACTGGCTATTATAGCTAAAGCTAGTTACGAATTCATCTTCTCACCCATACCACTTGCTTCTATCAGTGCTAACCCGCTGGCAACTGCAGCGCATTTATCTGGCGTAGTTAGTGCTCTTGTGGTGTTTTTTATCTGCCACTTACTCTGTAGCAAACTCAACCGGTAGACATAAATCCTTTCGTAGTATTGCTGCAGGTTTATTTATCACTGCACAGCTTACATCAGTATTGCCGGTTTGCGCCGCTATAATCTTATTATACTTTGCTACTAAGGTTAACAATACTTGTTCATTAGTATTCTCTACTGAGTACAGTAAGTGCTTTGGCTGCTGACAATTGGCAGCCTGTAAAGTCACAACTTTACAGCTAGCCGCATCTTTAGCGACTGGACTACTAATTAAATCTCGAATTCCTAGCTCTAACTCTGTCAGTTGCTCTGCTGAAGATTGCTGCAGATCTAAAGTTTCTGTTGCAGGTGAACAGCCCATTAACCCTAAACCACTTAAAGTCAACAGTGCAGTAAAACTGCTAATAATTACTAAGTTAGCCTGCCTTGTAGCCATTTAGTCTTCCTTCTTTATTAAATTAAAATAATAAAGGGGCTAGACAGCCCCTTTATTTAATTGCAGTAAATAAAGCAAAAGCTTATTTAGCTACAGTACGACGACGGCGAAGCCATACTAGTGGTAAAGCAAACACTGCCATTAAGGCACTGAAGCTACCTTCATACCATTTTTTGCTGCTAGATTTGCGAGCAACCGTTACATTAGTCGTTGCTTCACTAGTCTCATAACCATCAGACACGGTAACACTAAAAGTTAACACTGTATCTTGACCTAATTTTGGCGCAACAAAGCTAGCTGTAACAGTATTCGCACCTGTTAAGGTGACATCTGGTCCTGCTGTTTGTGTCCAAGTATAGGTTAAGGTATCGCCATCAACATCTGTACTAGCAGCCGCGCTTAAGCTAACTGTAGTACCTTCTTGAGCAGCAGTTGGTGTGGCGCTTGCTTTGGCTACCGGTGCAGTATTATCACGAGCAACATTAATAGTTACTGTCGCATCACTGGTTTTATTACCTGCACCATCAGTCACATGATAAGTGAAAGTATCAACCCCAACAAAGCCTTCTTCTGCAATATAAGTATAGCCAAATGGGATTGCTACAGGTGCAGACTCATCTTCAGGTGTTGTCATTGCAGCTGTTAATGCACCGTGCTCTGGAGCAGTTACAATGTTAATTGTAACGTCTTCACTAGCCTCAATATCAAATGGCTGAATCGCATTATAAGTTTTATCATTCGTTCTTAAACTAACGCGTGATAACAAGCCCTCAGCTCCAGTACTAAATTTAGTAGATAAGTCTACTAGTACTGGCTCTTGCTCAACTGTTGATACTGTAGCAGCACTGCTAGTACCAAATGGATCTGCTTCTAAGTCATAGTTAATAACTACTGAGCCTTTAGTATCTGCAGTTAAACGAGCACGTAGTGCATCACCTGTCATAGGTGCAATTCCGCTACCGTTATAGTAACGCGCCACACCTCTTGTACCGGTAATATCTTCTATTCCTACAGTGGCATACTTAGGCATAGCAGGGACATCTATATAGTTAAAGTAAACTTCATCAGTACCTAGTTTAATCCAGATAGCAAAGCTAAAACGATCACCCGTTGCTGAGCCCCACTCTATTACGTCTTCCCACTCCCAGATAAACCAATCATTAACACCATCACTGATAAGGTTATAGTTTACTTGGCCACCGTCACCCGCACCAATTAGGTAGTCTGCCCATAGCGGAGCAATAACTGCGTTTGGTGAAGAAACAGAAGGCACATTTTGGTTTATAAATGAACCAGCAGTACTTTGCGGCGCCGCTGTTATAAAGCCATTAGATGAAATAGTAATAGTATCAACTAGCTGACTATTCCAAATAAAACCACCAAAATCACCTATTGGATAGTTAAATGACGACTCATCACAGCCTGCTTCACAGGGCAACTGGAAGCCTGGCACGCCTAAGTCAGCTAAACTAGCACCCGCAAACGGGAAGCTAGTTGGGGTTATTGATTTAACGCCTGGCTGGCTATTCATTGTACCCGCCCAGGTCATAACACGGTTATTAGCATCTAAACTAAAACCATTTTGGCTAGCAAGCGTCATGTCAACATTCACAGAGTCTTCAACTAGCTTAGTACCCTCTGGAATTTGCACCGTAAAGCT
The DNA here is from genome assembly GCF_032229285.1 of Rheinheimera sp. MMS21-TC3. Lineage (NCBI taxonomy): Bacteria > Pseudomonadati > Pseudomonadota > Gammaproteobacteria > Chromatiales > Chromatiaceae > Rheinheimera > Rheinheimera sp. MMS21-TC3. The sequence goes on along the minus strand of NZ_CP135084.1, from coordinate 448,420 downwards.
TACTGGTAAGCTGCTACCTACATCACCTGCGCGAGCGCTCATACCAAAGGCACGACCTGCAGTAACTTCTGCCACTGAAACGGCTGTCGACACTATTTCGCTATTGTCAGAACGTTTAGCCATAACGGCTATTGGCAAATGTGCTACTGGATATTGACCTGAAGCATCAGTAAAGACGACTTGACCAAACTGCCAACCTTCATCCGCAAAAGAAGCATCAACGGTTAGTTTGAAAGTTGCAGTACCGTCTGCCGCAATACTTAATTCTGGTGTAGAAACACTGCCAGACATCTTATCACTAACAAATTCAACGCTAGCTTTCCAATCACCGGCTGCTGACATTAAATTAGTTACTGTGCGCTCAAAACTACAAGTAGCCACGCAACCTGTTGACACAAATGATGGTTTATCAAAACTTATAGCTGTTTTGCTTGCAGCCAGAACATCTAAGCGGCCTGCACCACGGTCAAAAGGTGTAGTTGCCGTTTCTAAATCTTGCATTTTAACGGCCGGGTTACTAGAGGTCATTAAAATAGATTTAATTTGGAAAGCATCTAGCTCTGGACGTAACTGGCGTAATAACGCCGCTGAACCCGCAACATGTGGGCTAGCCATTGAAGTGCCAGAAATAACATTATATTGCGTTTCATCATTACCCGGTGAGTATGCAGATAAAATATCTGAACCTGGCGCAGCGATGTCTGGTTTTAAGAAGCTACTATCACCATTTGGACCGCGCGAACTAAAGTCTGACATGGCATCAACAGCAGCGCTGTTATTTAACTGCAGAGCAGCCGTAATAGTGGCCTCATCTCCGGCTTGCCAAGCTGCTAAAATAGCTTCGCCATCTTCTTGCAAAATCGACACACTAGGTAACGTCGCTTCAGGCATAGACATCAAAATAACACCTGGGGCGTTATTATATAAAATCATACCTACGGCACCAGCAGCTTGGGCGTTTTCAGCTTTATCACCAAAGGCACAGACACCACGAGAAAGTAATACAATTTGGCCTGTTAAAGATTCTTCTGGGAAGGCATCACAACCTAATGCATTAGCTTCATCAATATTCATTGCTGGCATTAATAACGCAGTGATGTCAGCTGTAATTTCAAAGTCACCAGAACCAGGAATAGCGGCAACATCTTCTACACCTGAAGCATTGACTAAATGACCAAAGCTACGACCTGTTTGCGTACTCGCTACAGTTATACCGGCTTCAATACAACCAGGGCAACCGACTGTTTTCGCACCTGGGCCGTCATTACCTGCAGCAGTAACAATCACGACACCGGCAGCTTCAGCAGCATCAAAAATAGGTTTATAAGCACTACTGGCTGGATTACCGCCCGCACCACCGCCCCAAGAGTTATTAATAATATCTGCGCCATCAGTAACAGCATCTTCTAATGCCGCAACTAACATGACACCAGAACCGCTACCCCGACCTTCTGGAGTTTGAAATAACGCTTTGTACACCATTAATGATGCGCCTGGCGCTACACCAGAGAAGTTAACGTCGACACCAGCATAAGTAGTGCTGACAGCATTACCTACAGCTGTACCGGCAACGTGTGTACCATGGCCACCCATATCTAGTGGGCTGATATTTTCATCTGGGTGTACTGGAAATGTGGGTGTGTAATAACGGGCTAGCACTAATTTGTCGTTACAGAAGGTTGGATCGATGGTTGCACAATAATCATCGGTAGGTAAACCGCTAGGACGAGTATGACCATTGCTTGCAAACATTGGGTGCTCTGAGCGAATACCGCCGTCAATGATCGCAACTTTAACACCTTCACCTGCTTGGTCGCGCTGACCAATAGCCTCCCAAACGGCAGGAGCATTTATTAAGTCTAAAGAAGCATCCATTTGGGCTTCATACATTTCATTTTCAAATACTTTTTTAACACCCGCTACGCTTTCTAATTTTGCTTTAAGATCTACTTTCCCAGGATAGCTTACAATTAAGCCATTCATGGTAATACTTAAGCTACGCTGTACTTGCAATGCTGGAAATTTTGCCTGTAATGCAGATACCATTTCTGCCTGACGTGATTCTAGGTACTGGCTATAAGCAATAGCAGCGACAGACTGAGTATCTAATTTATCTTTACTATCCGCTGCAAGCTGGGTTGGCGCTAAGCCTCTAACACCACCACGATAAGTTGCTAAAGGCGCATCTTCTAATTGAATAATATAATAGGTTGGAAATTCTACTTCAGCTAATCTTGCAGATTTATCATAACCCGTATAGTTTTGAATTTGGCTTGGTCCCACTTTCATTGGAACCGGCGTTAAAGTGTTAGCTATAGCGCTATAAGAAATTGTTGATGCAACAAAGGCGGCTAGCACCGTCATTTTTGGCAGTGCCCTGGATGTAGACTGCATAATTTGAAACCTCTTTTATTATAATTTATATTCTGCTTATAGCGTGCTAGTAAAATATCTCTTTTGGACATATAAATTTACTAAACACTGGGTACGAATATGACTAAATTGCTTAAAGCAGCTATGTTTTCTGACATAGGCTTATTTGATAACATAATTAAACAGAAAAAGTAACTAATTAAATATTTACTTTAGTTAATTTAATAGCCTAGATATTCTCCATTTTTCACAAAACTGTCAAGACTGCATTACATTTACTAGATGAGAGTGCTTAATTAGTTTGTTTAATGGGCATTATTGGTAAATATACTCGAACAACCAACCCCTGAATTTTATGGTTATATAATTCAACCTCCCCCTGATGCATATCTACTATTTTTTTTATAATAGCTAATCCCAAACCTGAACCACTGCTTCCTCTAGCTTTATCACCTTGGGTAAAGGGTTCAAACATATTTTGTATGCTTGCTTCCGGAATACCTGGCCCATAATCTCTAACTTGTATATACAAGCGTTTCTTTTTACGCTCATAACCACTACTAATTTCAATAGCGCCTTCGCTATAGCGCAATGCGTTTTCTAGTAAATTATTTAACAGTCTTTTTATCGCAATGCGCCGGACATAAATATCGGGTAAATCAGCAGCTAAATCTGTACTTATACTGCGTTGCTGTACTGACTCTGCCTGAACTAACTCTTCAATTAAACTATTGATATTCTCTTTTTCTGTTGGCACTTCTTTATGATGCCGTAAGTAGTCGATAAACTGATCTATAATGGCATTCATATCTTCAATGTCATTAATGATGCCATCTCGTACCCAGCTATCTTGTTCTTGCATCATTTCTGAAGCTAAACGTATTCTGGTTAGTGGCGTACGTAAATCATGCGACACCCCCGCCATTAACAATGCACGGTCTTGCTCTAATTGCTGGATACCTCGAGCCATATAATTAAAGGCTTTGGTTACCGCTATTATTTCTGTTGAGCCTTTTTGTTCTGCTAACGGCTTAGGAAACCCTCCTCGCCCCACTTGAATGGCTGCATGCTGTAAGCTTTTTAACGGTCGGTTTAGTTGCCGCGCAAATAGCCAAGCGCCACCCACACTTAAGATGCCGATGAGTAACAGATAAAAAGTAAGTGGTGAAAAGTCTGTTTCATCTAACCCCGTTAAGGGAACTTTTATCCAGTAATTTGGTGAACCCGTTAACTTTACCCAAAAAGCATAAGCACTACCTTGGCCTACTCTCACTTCAGCTGGCTGCTCTAGCTCTTTTGACATTAAATCTGAAAAGTAAGCATAGTATCGCGCTTCTGCTAATCCCTGCTGCAGTGCTGCGGTTTCAGTTATAATCTCAATACCTGTGACTTGCTGTAGTTTTGAGTTAATTGCTGTGCCCAACAATAACTCTGGATTATCTAAGTCTATTAAAACAATTTTTACTTGCTTGGCAACTAAGTGAGTAATTTGCTGCGTGCTAGGTTTAATTACATACAAAGCAACAGATACATAAGAAACCAGCTGATTAATCAACAGCAACATCGCAATTAAAAATACGGTTTGACCAAAGGCACTGCGTGGCACTAAACGCATTTAACTAACGCTACCATCTGGTACAAAAACATAACCTAAGCCCCAAACAGTTTGAATGTATCTGGGGTTAGCTGCGTCATCTTCTAACATACGCCGTAAACGCGACACCTGAACATCAATACTGCGCTCCATTGCAGAATAATCGCGTCCTCTAGCTTGGTTCATCAGCTTATCGCGCGATAATGGCTCTCGAGGGTGGCTAACCAAGACTTTAAGTACAGCATATTCACCGCTGGTTAAAGCCAATAAGGTGTCACCTTTATACATCTCGCGTGTAGCTAAATTAAACTTAAATGGACCAAATTCAACTATGCTTTCTAATTGACTAGGTGCGCCAGGGAGCTCCTTTACTTTACGCCGCATAACAGCACGTATTCGGGCTAGTAATTCCCTTGGGTTAAAAGGTTTAGGTAAATAATCATCTGCGCCCATCTCTAAGCCAATTATTCTATCAACCTCATCACCTTTAGCTGTTAACATAATAATTGGGATCTCGTTTTCTTGCTGCCGTAACCGGCGACAGATTGACAAGCCATCTTCACCTGGCAACATAAGATCTAACACAATCAGATGAAAGTTTTCTCGCTCCATCACGCGCTGCATTTGTTCATAATTGCCAACACTGCGCACTATGTAGCCTTGCTCTACTAAATAACGCTCTAATAAGGCGCGCAACCGTACATCGTCATCAACCACTAGTACTTTTGATGTTTCAGTTACTGTCATCACTTAATCCTCTACATTTTTTTCTTACTATAAACTAAAACAATCTATTAACGAGCCATGACAGCAGCTCATTTGTGTTACAAAGTTTGTCTAATCCAAGTTTAGCGCTTGAATTTTACTATTTTCAGCACCATTAGAATGCCTAACTAGCTTGCTAGACGTTATGATAAAGCGAATTTCTGCATTGTTAATTGGCTTTTATTTAACTGAAAGTAGACAATTGCACTATCAGTTTATATTTATCGGCACTGTCCTTGTTGGCACTGCACTAGGAAACCTTTTATGTCTTTGATTGTTAATACCATTGCTAACGAAATCACAGCTAAAGCCGCACAAGTTGCCGCAGCTATACAGCTGCTTGATGATGGCGCTACCGTTCCTTTTATTGCTCGATACCGCAAAGAAGCCACTGGCGGCTTAGATGATACGCAATTACGGCTTTTAGAACAGCGTTTAACCTATTTACGCGAATTAGAAGATCGCCGCCAAGTTATTATTCGTACTATTGACGAGCAAGGTAAGTTAAGCCCAGAGCTAAAACAGCAATTAGAAGACGCAGATAATAAAACCCGTTTAGAAGACTTATACCTACCTTATAAAGCTAAGCGCCGCACTAAAGGCCAAATGGCCATTGAGGCCGGTTTAGAGCCTTTAGCAAACCGCATTCAACAGCAGCCTGAGCTCAACCCAGAAACAGAAGCCCAAGCCTTTATTAATAGCGATGCTGGCTATGCCGATAGCAAAGCGGTATTAGAGGGCGTTAAATATATTTTAATGGAACGTTTTGCTGAAGACGCCAACCTATTAGCCCAACTGCGCCGTCACCTTGCCCAACATGCCCAACTTAAAAGTACTGTTGTGGCAGGTAAAGAACAAGAAGGTGCTAAGTTCCGTGATTACTTCTCTCACAGTGAAAGCTGGAAAAACGTGCCGTCACATCGTGCTTTAGCCATGTTTAGAGGCCGCAACGAAGGTGTGTTAGCCCTGCAGCTTATCCCCGACAGTAATGAAGAAACCGCACATGCTGTGTGTCAAAAAATGGTAGCCGATCACTTTGATATTGCCGATAAAGGCCGTGCTAGCGACAGCTTTTTACTTACGGCAGTGCAATGGACTTGGAAGGTAAAACTGCATTTACATTTAGAAAACGATCTTCTTAGTGAGTTACGAGAAAAAGCTGAAATTGAAGCCATTAACGTTTTTGCCCGCAACTTAAAAGACTTATTAATGGCCGCCCCAGCAGGTATGCGCCGCACTTTAGCGCTAGATCCGGGTTTACGCACTGGCGTAAAAGTAACCGCCATTGATGAAACCGGCAAACTATTAGCCCATACGACTATTTTCCCTCATGCGCCACAGAATTTATGGGATAAGTCAGTACGGACTTTAAGTTTATTATGCCAACAACATAAAATTGCTCTAATTGCCATTGGTAATGGCACAGCATCGCGCGAAACAGATAAATTAGCCGCAGATGTTATTAAAGCCCTACCAGAGCAAAACCTGCAAAAAATTATGGTGTCTGAAGCAGGCGCCTCAATTTATTCAGCCTCAGAATTTGCTGCAGCTGAATTTCCAGATTTAGATGTATCGTTACGTGGCGCTGTATCTATTGGTCGCCGCTTACAAGATCCTTTAGCTGAATTAGTTAAAATTGAGCCAAAAGCCATTGGCGTTGGCCAATACCAGCATGATGTCAACCAAAGCTTATTAACTCGCTCGCTAGATGCTGTAGTTGAAGACTGTGTTAATGCTGTCGGTGTTGATTTAAATACTGCCTCTGCGGCTTTATTAACCAAAGTGGCCGGCTTAAATAAAACCTTAGCCCAAAACATTATTCAATTTAGAGATAGCAATGGCCGCTTTAATGAACGTAAGCAACTATTAAAAGTGCCACGTTTAGGGCCAAAAGCCTTTGAACAAGCGGCAGGCTTTTTACGGATAACTAATGGCGCTAATGCATTAGATGCCTCCTCTGTTCACCCTGAAGCTTATCCATTGGTTGAAAAAATTCTTCAGGCCCAACAAAAAACAGTTGACCAAGTTATTGGTAACCGAGCGTTTTTAAATAGCATTAATGCTGCCGACTTTGCCGATGAGCATTTTGGTATCCCAACCATTAGCGATATTCTGAAAGAATTAGAAAAACCAGGGCGTGATCCTCGGCCTGAGTTTAAAACAGCTAACTTTAAAGACGGCGTTGAAACTTTAAAAGATTTAAAGCCTGGCATGCAATTAGAAGGCGTAGTAACTAACGTAACTAATTTTGGCGCCTTTGTTGATATTGGCGTCCATCAAGATGGCTTAGTCCATATTTCGTCACTAACCGATAAATTTGTTAGCGATCCGCATGACGTAGTTAAAGCAGGCGATATTGTTAAAGTTAAAGTGCTTGATGTCGAAGTGGAACGCAAGCGCATTGCACTAACTATGCGCTTAGACGAGCAGCCAACGGCTAAAACGGCTAACTCATCACAACCCGCAGCAAAAGTACAAAACAGAAAACCTGCAGCTTCAAGACCACAAAAACCGCAAGATAACAATGCTGCTATGGGCAATGCTTTTGCAGAAGCTTTTGCTAAGTTAAAAAAATAAACTTTGTTGCAAAAAATTAGAAATAGAAGCTTAAACACTACGCCTCGCTAGCTGGTAACACTACCAGCTAGCGAGTTATTGTAATAATGGGTGTTTTAATTTATAAATATCTGCGCGTGGCTGTAATGATAGTTCAAGCAATAATCTATTATGATCAGAATCAAAACTCATTACGCTTAATAAATGCAACATTTCAGGTGGTAACAAAATTAGATTTTGGGTTGTAGCTGTTTGTAAATCATATAAACTTACAAACGTTTTTTGCTCTCGCTGTTGAACAAAGTAAATACCATCATCGGCATAAGTCCAAGCTATTCTGGCACTAAACACATCATCAGGGAGTAGCATTTTTTCAGTTTTATCGGGTAATAATTGCCATAAACCTCGATTGCGGCCCTTACTGAAATAGAATTGATTATTTGCCGGCATTTGAGCCATAACCCCACCATTTACCGTTAACTGCTCCACTTCGCCGCTGGCAATTGAGATTTTATATAAGTTATTATCGTGGCTATAAATAACGGCACTATCATCATACCACCAGCTAATTTTACCATGCCAACTTACCCCTGTATTTAACTGGCTCAACTTACCCGTAGCCACTTCTAGCAGCATCAGCTTATCATTATGTTGCTCCGGTAATCGGCCAACAAAAGCAATGAAACGGCCATCGTATGACCATTTTGGATACTTAACCATACCATTTAATTGAGTAAGCTGTGTCCGCTGTTCCATATTAGGATCTGACATCCAAATTTCCATATCACCCGACTCATTACTCACATAAGCAATAGCTGTATTAGCAGCACTATAATGGGCGGCTTCATAGCGTGCATCTGATGGCGTAAGCCTTACAATCCCTGCTGGTACGCCCTGATTAACCGGCAAATATCCCAGCTGTGGTAAATAGGTGCTTTGATAAAAATATAACTCGCCATTTGCTGTTATCTTACTGGGCTCAGTAAAATTTTCGATATTAAGATCATGATGTTGCTTATCTTTTAAATCGAACATAAAGCCTTGTTGTTTACCATAGCGCAATGCAGCATACACTAAGCGTTGGCTATCTGGGTGCCAAGACATACCTAAAATATCTTCCTGATCATGGGTAATCTGCTCCTCTTCACCTGTTGTTAAGTTAAGTAAATATAAGTCCTCTGATAAGCGGTGGACCCGTCGAGTTAAGGCTAAATATTTACTATCTGGTGAAAAAGCCACATCACGAGCGCGATACTGACAAGTATCATTACAAGGTAAAGTGCTTGGTTCTGCTTCTGGATTTTGCAAATCGACTAAGTATAAACTGGAATTATCTGCTGCAGGTTTGCCGCTATAAATTAAGTAGCGGCCGTCTGGCGACTCATCCATATATAGCCGACTATGGCGGATACAGCTACCCATCTCTGAAGCCGCTAAGGTAAGCGTATCTAAGCGCATAATTTGGCAATCACCATAAACCGGCGTTTTGCTAGAGTAATATATAGTCCTATTATCTTTACTCCACAAAGCACGGCTTTCATCATTGACACTAAAAGTTAATTGTTTTGGTGTATAACTAAGGTCCTGTAAATCAATTAAGTATAAGTCTGAAGACGAAGCAAGTTTGCGCCAAGTAAACACTAAAAAGCGGCCGTTCGGTGAAATAGCAGGCGACATAGCTCGACCAACACCATTAGTAACTTTAACTAACTCTGCAGACTCGACAATAGGCGCAACCGTTTTATTGTGCCAAGCTAACGCGATAAGCACGAATAACAGCAGTAAAATTAACGGCCACTTTATCGACCATTTATGTTTACTAAGCTGGATATTTTCGTTTTGGCTAGCAGCAACAGCTGTAAATTCAGGTGCTGCAGTTAAGCGGTAGCCTTTTTTTCTAACAGTTAAGATTAATTCTTCAGCATTATGTTTTGGCAAGGCATTGCGTAATTGCCAAATAGCGTTAGTTAATGCTTTTTCACCAACATAATTATTACCTAGCCAAATACTATCTATAAGTTGCTGACGACTGACTAAACTAGGGTAATATTCGGCCAAATATACAAGTACCTCCATCGGCTTTTGTTGCACCGATACAGGTTCTAGATGGTTATTAGTAATAGTTAACTCAGCTGGATTAATCAAAGACCCAGTCAAATAAAATGCTTGCTGCATAATCAAGAGCTGCCGATAGTTAATTGCGTCAAAAAGTTACCTATAAATACTACCATAGTAATAAGTTAATACAGCCGCTTCTCGCTAATCGGCAGCTTATGCTAGTTAGATGTTTGCATAAGCATAGCGGCAGTTGGTTTAAGATGTTTTGCTAGCCATTGTTGTTGCTCCCACAAGACATGCAATACCGACTCCCGTGCTTGATAATGATGTCCTTCCAACGGCAACATAACCAAACGAGAAACCTTACCTAATCCTTTTAGCGCAGTAAACATACGTAATGATTGTAAGGGGTAAGTACCAGAATTAACGTCAGCCTGGCCATGAATTAATAGTAAAGGCGCATTAATCTTATCGGCATGAAAAAAAGGAGACATAGCTGCATACAAAGCAGGTTGCTGCCAAAAGTGTCGTTTTTCAGACTGAAAGCCAAAAGGAGTTAAGCTACGGTTATAAGCGCCACTTCTTGCTATGCCTGCTGTGAATAAATCACTATGTGCCAATAAATTAGCTACCATAAAGGCACCGTAAGAATGGCCGCCAATAGCAATATTATCTCGTTCAGCAACCCCAACGTCCACTAAAGCATCAATTGCTGCTTGGGCATTAGCGATCAACTGCGGTAAAAAATTATCATTGGCTAATTCAGATCCTTTAGCAATAAGAGGCATACTGATGTCAGAGAATACCGCATAGCCCAAAGCAACATAAGGCTGAGCACTAGTTTCTGATAACTGTATAAACCGTTCGCTATGCAATTGCTGCTGCTCTGCTAACTCGACAGAAGCATAATCTCGCGGATATGCCCACATCAAAACGGGTAATGGCCCTGCAGCAGCTGTATAGCCAGCAGGTAAATATAGCCAACCACTTAACTCTACGCCATCTGCGCGTCGATACTCTATCAACTGTCGCTTAACTGCTAAAAAACTCGGTGTCTTGTGGCCAACGCTTACTAGTTTTTGCTCATCCGCTGCTATTTTCTGGTATAGCTCTGGCGGCTGCTGGGCAGTTTGTCGAGTATAAAAAATATGCTCTTTGTCTTTCAGACCAACAAAATTTTGTAGCCCATCACCGCTAGAGTGCCATAAAAGCTCATTTGTTTTGGCTTGGCCTGCCGCTAAAGTCAACCTATTAAGCTGTTGCTGCCGATTGTCATTCTTGGTCGATAATAAATATAGCTCACCATCACTGTTTTGTTTTAATACTTGGCGCCCAAAAGCATTGACCTGGGTTAACAGCCGTCCTGGTTTATTCAATAGATCTTTGCTATGCCGCTGATACCATAAACTGGCTGGCTGGCCAAAACCTTTATCAAAAAACCAAGCTCTTTCTTGTTGAGTTGCACTATCCGATTCATAAAGTATCACTAAGTTATGCTCTGACCACTGCAACTGCTTAAACTGCCAAGTTAAATCATGTAGTTTTTCAGGCGCAGAGCTAAAAGGCGCTGGCCATTGCCAAAGAGCTTCTTTAAACGCTTTATCTGTATTTTTTGCTAGCCAGGATAGAGTGGCAGCACGATCCGGTCGCCAAGTGATATGACGCATACCAGTTCTAGTTTTACGGCTTTCATGTACAGCTTGCTGCTGTAATTCAACTACTTTTTGCCCCTGCAAAGTATAAATATCCTGACGCCGACTAAAACTGGCTACCGGCACAAAATAGGAGTAAGGCTGTATTACTTGATCAGTTAGAATAAATTGGTTATCAGGTGATAAAGAGAAACGATATAAAGGTAAGGTTAAAATAGTTTGGCTTTTTAACTGGGTAGAAACCTTGAGTAAGCGGGCTTGAATTAACTGCGCAAACTCTGCTATATCCTTAGTTGAGCTGAGCAACATTTGGTATGTGCGCTGTGGCAGTTTTTGGCTACTACTATCTTGTACACTAGGCGCCAAAGTAAGCTTAGTTGCTTTTTTTTCCGCATGTTCTGCTAGTAGCACTACGCCTGAACTATCAGCTAACCATTGATACTGGATCCCTAAAACTGCATTTAATCGTTGCTCAAAACGGGCTTGTTTTCCTGTTGCTAAATTAATAATATTTAAAAACAAGCCTTTAGGTTCGGCTACCACTACACTTAACCAGTTTTCATCTGGTGACAACTTTGGTTGATATAGGCGCTGATGCAGGGTCGCGGTTATCTCCTGCTGTGTCACCTTACTTGTATGTTGTAAACGGACTTGTTGATAGCCCCGATCTAAACCTGAGCTTAACTGCTGTAGATTAATCTTTAATCCGGCTAATTCAGCTACAGGGTGGTTTAATTCAGCTAAATCTGGCCTGGCTGCTGCTTGAGTTTGTATTAGCCAGTTTTGCTGCGCAGATAACCGCCAACTTAATTTACCTTCACTTTCCAGCAATAAAGCTAACCGTGGATCTGGCTGCTGGTAAGTTAGCGCCTTTGCTGAGGTAGCGAATAGTGACAGCGTTAGGGATGCTAAAAAAATAATAATTACACGAAACATAATACCGTCCAAAACAACAAAGCCCCGGACTCGGGGCTTTAAAGAGGCTGACTGCTTAGAAGCGATGCTCTAAAGCGGCATAAAAGGTACGACCAATTACGTTATAGCCCATATTAGAACGATAAAATGGATGGCTATTTCTATCTGGGTGACCAACAGCAAATAACGACGGCATAGTATCAGTTAAGTTATTGATACCTAATGTTAATTTAGTTCCGGTTGCAAAACGATAGCTAGAGTTTAAGTTTAAACGCTTATACGCATCTAACTTACTCCAAACTTGCTCTTGGTACTTTTTGCCAGCAGCATCGGTTAACGTCCAAGTATCACGGCCTTCGCCAGTTCCCATGTAGTACCAACTTAAGTTAGTGCTAACACCATGAAACAACCAATTTAACGATACTGTACTTTTCCACTCTGGTAAATAATCATCTTTAGTTTCATCTATGCGAGCACCACCAGCAAAGGCTTGATAAGTTTTTTCTATAGTATAAGAGATACTCGTTTTTAAACGAAAACTGCCAAACTGTTCTAAGTCAAGTTTATAGGTGATCTCGCCATCAATACCTTGTGAGGATTCGTAGGAGCTGTTAATAGTGCCCCGGCGCACACAAAATATATCTTGATAATCTTGGCCAGGACGCTGCTGCATAATATAACCAATTGAAGGTAAATCATTACACGAGCTAGCTTGACCCGTCATATTATAAGTAGGGTTGGCTAAAATTCTATCTACTGTTTCAGTATATACCGCCCCTTCTAGCGAAATCCGCCAAAAATCTAGACTTGTGCTTAAATCATCAGTTAGCTGTGCTACCACACCTAGATTCCAGAACTTGCCTTTCTCTTCTGTTAATTTAATATTGCCTGCACTGATAGATTCAAAGCTATCATCTAAGTCTTCTGGATGATTAGGATCAATCATAATAGTAGTACTGCTAAAGCTTCGGCTAACACCAGCGTACATACGGTGCAAATCTGGCGCTCGGAAGCTACGCCCAGCATTAGCTCTAAATAATAGATCTTCATGCGGACGATAGATAAGGCCTAACTGAGGTGTAGTAGCACCACCAACATCAGATTTATCATCGTAACGATCATAACGAACAGCAAGACTAGCATCCATTTTACCATAGCCACCCATATCATCTAGTAATGGGACCGCCGCTTCTGCAGCTATAGCATAACGTTTACGAGAGCCTCGGCCTTGAGTTCCGCCTTGACCAATTAAATTACCGCTAAGCGTATGCTCATCTTTAATATCGAAATACCAGTCTCGTGCCCACTCGGTTGATAACGCAAATTGAACTGGCCCATTTGCAGTATCAATAAGATCGCCGGTTAATATTGCTTGGATCTGATTCATACCAGAGCCGGCATCTGTTAATGTTTCAGCATATAAATAATCGACTTGCTCTTGGCTCATTTTATCCATTGGATACCACTTTTCTGGATTAGCTGAGTCAGCAGGGTTAAAGCTGATTATGTCTAGCAACCTATCCGCACGCATTTGGTTTATGCCTGTGCGGTCAAATTTACTTTTACCGTAAGCCCAGTTAACTTCAAGGTCATAGTCCCCTAAACTACCAGATACACCTAAAGACATATTTAGGTTTTTCTCTTTACCTGCATAATCTCGCACTTTGCCATAATCGGCTAATCGACGATAAACTCGGAATTCTTCAGAAGAAGCAAAGTCAGCCGCATCATAGCTATACTCACCCGGATTAGCCTTGTTCATATAAAAGGTTGGCGAAATACTTTTTTGACCATTACCACGAACACTATCTTTATTACTGCCCTGTAAAAGTAAACTATATTGCCAATTTTGATTAAGCTCACCAGACTGATTTAATACTAAGTTGTACTCTTTTTTTGCCGTATGTAAGCCATCGATATCACTGTTATTAACTCGGCATTTATAGCGGCTTTCAGTATCATTCCAAACCGCATTTTCAGCGAATAAATCATTACACTGCTCTTGGGTTGCCATCACATAAGTATCATCATGAAATACTTTTTTATAATCACGAAGAAATGCTGAAGTAGAGCTATGTTTACCCGTGCCATCTGGCCCACCAATTTGGGTAAATTCACGCTGTCCTGAGCGCAGCATTTCATCATCGCTATATTCTAGCACTAACATAGTTTGGCCTAACTTGGTTTCAAAGCCAGATGTTAAGGATGCCTTAGTTCTATCGCGTCCACCATGTTGTGGGTTTTCATGACGTAAATTTAACGTGCTACCATCGTAGCGTTGTTTCAAAATAATATTAACTACGCCACCAATTGCATCCGAACCATAAATGGCTGATGCACCACCGGTTAAGATTTCAATTCTATCTACTGCACTGGTTGGAAAAGTTGAGGTATCAACAAAGTTTGATGAACCACCCGTTGCTGCTGGATATTGCGGTACACGCTTACCATTAATTAGAACTAAGGTACGGTTAGCCCCCATTCCTCTTAAGTTGACTGTACTTGCGCCTTGAGTCCAGCTGCTTTCATTACCCTCAATAGTGCGTCCAGCATTAGCAACTGAGGCTTGTAATACCTCTTCAACATTACTAAAACCGCTTAGCTCTATTTCTGCAGCAGTAATAATAGAAACTGGCGCTACACCCTCTAAGTCGGTACGCTTAATTCGCGAGCCGGTGACTTCAATTCTTTCTACTCGCGGCTCAACACCGGTTTCCTGAGCTTGAGCGGTAAACGCCAGACTACCGAGTAGACTAGATATTAATGTGGTCTTAAATAGTAGCCTAGAAGGCGCTTTATTATTCATTATAATTTCCCCAAGATTTTCAAACTGCGTATAGTTTTTAATTACATTTATGTAATCCGACTTAAGCTTAAAATAGCGTAACTGAACACGATGGCAGCGCCGCACATCAACATTGTCTAGTCCACAAGCTAATGCAATATACTTGAAGTCGTTTCTACAACGACTTCAACTCTATTTAATATCTATTTAAGTAAAATCAGATGGATACATAAAGAATTTCAACTTTTCTGTTGTTATAATTTTATGTACTATTCCGGCTTTTTTGACCAAACTGGCACAGGAAGTTGCTCTCCAGTAAGGGTGCCTCGGCTAAAATTGCCATGCTGCCACAGCAATATCTCGCCACTTTTACCGCGTTTGATACTGCTATCTACAGAAAATATCTGGCCATTATAATGCGAAAAAACACCTTCCATAGAAGTATGGCCAACAACAATAGTATTTATCTTTAAGTTGGTTAAAAGTAGTTTTAAATCTGCAGCCGTGGTTGCATCTTTATCGCGAAAATAGCCGCGATACCATAGTGGACCTAAAGAGCCATATAAAAAATCTAATACTGGAACTTGTCTTAATTGCTGCTTACTTAGGCCAAGTGACTGACTATATTGCTGATTAACTTCAGTAATCGATAAATTTAAACTTAAAAAATCAAGATGCAAGCCACCATGTAAAAACACCATATCATTTATTTGCGTAATTACTGGCAAGCTGCGTAACCAACGGCCTAATACTGTCTGTTCAGAAAATAACTGCGGGTAAGTAGTATCTAAGGCCTCTGCTGCTTCAAGGTAGTGCTTGTTTACATAGCGCAAATCATCATACATCACCATAGTTTCATGGTTGCCTAGCAATAAATGCACCTTACCACCCGCTAACTCGGCTTGATGCGATAATTGATAAAGCAACCATAAACTTTCGGTTACACCATCGCCACGGTCTAAAACATCGCCTGCTATAACTAAGTGGCCATCAGCAAATTGCCAATCTAATTGCTGATCTATAATGCCGTTGGCTTGTAATAAAGCTTTAAAAATACCGTATTGACCATGAATATCACTTAACACAGCCATTTTCGTAGCTGTATATTTTTCTGCTGATGCTGTTACTAAATCTTGGCTAATGGTAATAGGTTTATTGTAACCACACTTAGGGCTAACAATAGCGTTTATAGCTTGCTGTTGAACCACAACAGCACCTGCGCAATACCATTTTATCTCTACCGTATTAGTATCTTGTTGAAAAAATATATGCGGACCATCATTAAAATCGCTGCTAGCAAGTGCGATCTCTGCCCCAATTAAAGCCAGCATTGGCAGTGCCAGCCAATTAAATAGTTTGGGAGTTAAAAGCTTTCTCATATTAATTGCCTCATGACATACTTCAACCTAGCGGTCTTAATAGTGACAGCTAGCGTTTTAAATAAACTTATTAAGTAAATTATCAATCATTTACTCAGTTGCTATGACCATAAGCGGCATAACTGCCACAGCACAATAGCAGTGGCTCTTTTATGCACCGTTTTAATCTCTATTTATAAACTTTTAATGTAAACGATTGTTTTATCTGACAATAATGAAAAGTTAAACTGTTTGGGCAGGGTTTTGTTGTAGCGGTAATGTTGATTGCTGATAAAAGCTTGAGATCAGCTCACGCCGTTTTGCCATTTTACTATTTGTGGCATAAGAGCTGTTTTCAGCCGTTAGCTCGGCACGCGCTTGCTGCGCTTGTTGCGCGGCTTTAGCGGCAATGGCTAAGTCAGCAGAAGAAGGTTGAGCAGGAGCTAAGGCGGCAGCTTGCACTTGCTGCATTTTGGCAACAGTTGCCTTAGGGTCGTTGGCAACAGGGGCAACATCAATTTGCACTTCCCCGCCTACCGCGTACCGCTTACCATCTGGCCCTTGTTCATAACTATAGCTAGGTGCTGCGGCATAGCTTCCACCAACACTAGCATGAGCTTGTTCATGGGTTTTAACTTCAGTATCTCTAGCTTTTAATTTTGCAATTGCTTTTAATTCAGCTGCTTCAGCTTGTTTATCTTCTGCTTCAGCTTGCTGTTCTTTCTTAGCATCTTGCTCTGAGTTTTGCTTTGAGCGTGGGTTAATTGCTTGATAGGTCTCAGTATCCTTTGTTGATTCAGGATTATTACTTGGCTGACTTTTAGCAGAATTAGCTGTTTTTTCATCAGTTACAACCGGTTTTTCTGCACTGGATTTTTCAGCTTGTTTAACTGGTGTGAATAAGTCTATACGTGAGTTATCACGCCGCGCTTGCTCGGTAAGCGGGTTAGCAGTGTTGATGCTGACATTAGGATAGTGCGACGTAATCATATTACACTCGAATATCAATCACCGAACCAAGCATTTGATCGGCTGCCGTAATTGAGCGCGCATTAGCTTGACCAGCTAATTCGGCTTGCTTTAATTGAACTAAACTAGTTGTTAATGAGTTATTGTCTGGTTGATTAATGGCTCGAGTAGCATCAGACGCACTATTAACTGCGCTTTGGTAGCCTTGGATACCAGACATAAATGCAGATTTTACATCCATATTTAACCACCTTTGTTGCGTAAATTTAGCCAACCACCTTAATGGTTAATTATTAACCAAAACTAACTAAAAAGCTAGTCTGTTGCTGCTGCAGTAAAAATTGAGGCTTTAAGCCAAGTAATAAAAGCATCTGGATGTGAAATAAAAGGTGCATGTGAAGCCTGAGCTAAAGTAGTTAATTGTATAGCTTTATTTAATTGCTGCAAAGAAGGCAGCATAGCTATTGGCACCAGTGAGTCTAAACGGCCAAAGCAGCCTACTATTGGCATGCTAAGCTGCTGCAGGGTAGGCCTTAAGTCGGTTTTACTTAGCAAGGCTAATGCCCCCGCTACTGCAGCTGCTTCAGGCTCTGGGCATGCCAAAATAGCTTGCTTTAACGCTTTAATATCAGCTCGAGCACTATCGCTACCTAAAGCTTGAATAGCCAAGAAACGCTCTATAGTTAAGCTTAAGTTTTTACTAAGTGCCACAGCAAATTGCTGCATCACCTGCTCTGCCATACCTGGCCAATTAGCTTGAGCTAGAAAGCAAGGTGATGCGGCTATTAAGCCTAGTTGCTTCACTTTATTAGGATACTTACCCGCCAACGCCATAGCAATTAAGCCACCTAACGACCAACCATAAACATAACTTTGCTCTGGCACTTTACTTGCCAGTTGCTCTATCACCTTCTCTAGTTTATAAGGCTGAGGAAACTCACGCTCACCACCAAAGCCCGGTAAATCAAGGGTTATTACATTAATACTATCAGCTACGGCAGCCTTAGTGCTTTGCCAAACAGCCTGATTAACACCCCAGCCATGCAGCAACACCAGCGTAGGTTGTTTAGTTGTGCTAGTCTTATTCATAGTTAACTATTTATTAAATTAAAGGTTAGGTTTGATTACGAATGCTTTGCTATTATTGCGCCATTATTGGCATTTAATATTACCGTCTTGCTGTTTATGGTGTAGCTTGCCTGTGCAACATAGCCAACGGCAATTATGCAACTACTGCCAGCAAGCAATACCTAGTTTACCTTATAAGCTGTGTCATTATAATCTGCTCTGGTTACCTGCGGTAAGCAAAAATATTAATCAACCTTTATTTCAGCAGTTACTTGCCGTAAGTTATTATCAGCAACCATTTCAGCATTGGATCCAGCAGTGGAAGTTTTTTGCTAATCATGCAGCAGGTGAGTTATTACAACAGCAATTTATTACCCTATTAACGCGCTATGCTGCTCAAACAGAGTCACTGCCCCAAGCCATACTGTATGTTCCCATGCACCCAAGTAGACAGCGTAAGCGGGGCTTTAATCAAGCGGAAGTACTAGCTAAGGCTGTCGCTAAACAATTACAGTTACCCTTACTTAAGGTTCTGCAACGTCAGCATAAAAATCCGGCTCAAGTAGGCTTAAATAAAAAGCAGCGCCAGCATAATTTAAAAAATGCTTTTAATCTTAAGCCTAACGCCACCTTACCAACACGTATAGCACTAATAGATGACGTTATTACGACTGGCGCTACTGCTAATGAATTATGCCGCTTATTAAAGCGTAACGGCGTTAGTCACATTAGTTTGTGGACTTTAGCCGTTACGATTTTAGATTAAATTGCGCTAAATTTATTGGCCCCTAGCATCAAAACTATGACCAAGATATAAAGCATTAATTAATAATCGACTTGAGCCAAAAAAGTAACCACGAAACACTGGATTATCGGTCATAGCTATCACTTTACCTTTGCCAACATTATGTGCCAGCAAGGCCGCACTCTGACTAATTCTTGGGATATATTCGGCAGCTGTAAAACCGGCTAATTGTGGTGATTCACTATATAAAGCCACATTAACAAAGGGCTGTTCGCTTGGTTTTAATAATAACACGCTATTTTTAAAGACCGGTAATTCGGCACGGGTAAAGCCAAAGGCTAAAGGATGGCTTAAATCTAACTGTGCTTGATAAATTGCCCCCGCTAAACGTCGTTTACCGCCTAATTGCTCTTGATCAGCATAGCTTAGATCGTCAGCTGAGATAAGGCTATACATCTCTTTAGCAGACCAAGTATCTGCCTTTAAAATATTACGTTCAGCGGCCCACATTGCAGCTCGCTTATGCGCCCATAGTACACCGCCTCGTTGCAACCAAGCTGTTAACTTAGCCAGGTCAGAGTCTGACCACTGGTTATAGTTACCATCAGGTAAGACTATATGGCTATAGCGGGTTAAATCTATACTGGCAAAGCGCTGCGGCTCAACAATTGAAGGTGAAATACCTCCTAACCGCTCAATATTGTACCAAGCCTCGCCTGCTTCAGTTGAGTTAATACCAGGCCCTGCTATCAGTAATACTTTAGGCATGGTTACAGGTACAAAGTTACGGCTGCCTAAATCACTACCTTTGCTAGTTAACCCTGTGTTAATAGCATAAATAGGCAAGTTAAATTGCTGTTGTACACGCTGTAAACGCTGAAACCAATCGCCTGATTGTAAGCCTGCTGGCAGCATCATGGCGCCTTTATGTAATTCTATTTGGCCTTGCTCAGTATCAGCGCTAAAGTCATTCATGGCAGCCCGTACAACTAGGTTTTCAGCCAATAAAGCCTGTAATAAAAGTGGTGCTTGCTGATCTTGCCAATTAAAGGCATATGCATAAGCGCCAGCAACCAACTCAGTTGTTGCTATTGGTTGTTGCTGCCAACTTTGGCCTAAAACACTTTTACTTGGGCTATTTTTTACCGCTTTAAACTGAATGTTGTAAGCATAAGGTAAGGTCCAAGCTGAAACATCATAGAAGGTGTTATCATTAAACAGAGTATCGGTACTGAATATAGCTTTAATAAAACGGTATTGTGCTTGTTGTAATGGCACAAAATAACTCTTATTAGCTGGATATTTTTCGCCACCTTCTTTCCACTCTTTACGCAATGGGTAAACGCTTATATGGTGTCGTTGTAAGTTATCTAATAAGGCAGCCATCCTAGAGCTATCTGCAGACTCAGTTAATATATAGCCGCTGATTTTATCGTTACGTGCTTCTTGTTTAGCTTCATTATAAAACTGGTGCTGATAATTTAGCAGAGCTAAGCGCTGCTCTACCGCGCCTTCTATCATCGACAATGAAGCCGTAAATTGATTCTGTATAGTATCAGGAAAGCTTAATTCTCCATTGATACTTTCTTGGATATGGCCTCGGCTACTGGCTTGTTCAAATAAAATGCCTACACTGCCTTGCACATCCGGATAAGTTGAGCCTTTACCAATATAAAAGTCATCAAAAGACTCTTCGGTATAATACAGCTTATTGTTTTTGTCTAAGGCAGCAGCATGATATTCAGCCAGTTTCTTAGTCAATTCAAAGTTACGCTCTGGCGTAAAAGGTGAATTTCGGCTAGGAATGCCCGGCTGGAAGAAAAAAGTGCTATCGGTGCCCATCTCATGATAATCCCCAACAATGTTGGGTAGCCACTGCTGATATTGAGCTATACGCGCTTGGCTTTCAGGATGCTGCAATAATAACCAATCGCGGTTTAAATCAAACCAATAATGGTTTGGCCGACCATTAGGCCAAGGTTCGTTATGCTCTCTATGTTGGCGGTCAGCAACTGCTGTTGCACCTTTGTGCATATTTGCCCACAGAGCAAATCTGTCATTACCGTCAGGGTTTAAACTAGGTTGTACTAGAATGATGGCATTTTTAAGCCAATTAATGACTTGCGGATCTTCGCTAGAAGCAAGGTAATGAGCTAATAGTAATGAAGAGTTGGCGCCACTGGGCTCATTACCGTGAATACTATAGCCCAGCCAAATGACTACTGGTGCATGCTCATTAGGTTTAGCATCTCCCCGTGCAGCTGCTAAATGCTGTTGCCTAATTTCCTGTAACCTATTTATATTTTCTGGAGCAGATATTACCATTTGCAACATGGGTCGCTGTTCATGACTATAACCAATTATTTCTAATTGTGCCCGTGACGATTTCTCGGCCAATTGTTCAAAATAATGTTGTATTTGGTCATGCCGTACATGCCATTGGCCAACCTCAAAGCCTAACACTTGTTTTGGACTCGGCATACTTGGGTTTTCAGCTTTGGGTGCATATTGTATCTGGGCTACACTCAAGCAACTAAACAGCGCCAATGTCAGCAAACTAACATATTTCATAATGATATCCTCTCTTAGTTGCGGCTAAGTTAGCCAGATCTTAAAGCAAAACTCAAGCGAGGCTGGCATCCAATAAAGAGGAGGAGTATCATAGTAATTAACCTAGTAATTTAGTCAGGTACTAATATGATTTCGATCTCCGAACAAGCTCAGGCACACTTTGCAAAACTTTTATCTAACCAACCTGAAGGCACTTTAATTCGTGTCTTTGTAGTCAACCCAGGCACGGTTCAAGCGGAATGTGGCGTCTCCTATTGCCCACCAGATGCTGTTGAAGAAACAGATTTACGCTTTAATTTTACTGGCTTTGATGCGGTAATTGATGCAGAAAGTAAACCTTTTTTAGTTGATGCTGAAATTGATTTTACTACCGATCAGATGGGATCTCAGTTAACTTTAAAAGCGCCGAATGCCAAAGTTCGTAAGGTGAATGACGACGCGCCTTTACAAGAACGCGTGCAGTACGTCATCGATTCTGAAATTAACCCGCAATTAGCTAGTCATGGCGGTCGGGTCAGTATCATTGAGCTAACAAAAGAAGGTGTTGTGGTATTAGAGTTTGGTGGTGGCTGTAATGGTTGCGCACAAGTTGATTTGACCTTAAAAGAAGGTATTGAAAAGCAGTTGTTAAATCAATTTAGTAATGAATTAACCGGCGTTCGTGATATTACTGAGCACCAAGCTGGCGAACACTCTTACTATTAATGATGATGGGTTAGCTACGCTATTAGCTGAAGCAAACTCCTAGCTGTGATATAACCTAGTGCTATATTACTGCTAGGAGTGAAGTTATGTTGCGATTATCAGTGCTGTTTATGGCGTTTATTAATTTAACTCTAACCACAGCTCAAGCTGCTGTTGTCCTTATTTATCATCATGTTGCCAGTGATACCCCTCGCGTAACCAGCGTAACAGCTGAGGAGTTTCATGATCACCTGCAGTATTTAAAAGATCATAATTTTAAGGTTATTGGGCTGGATGTTTTAATTCAGCAACTACAAACCAATCAACCTGTAGCAGACAATAGCGTTGTTATAACCTTTGACGATAGCTATGAAAACAACTTCACTACCGCAAGGCCTATTTTGCAACAATTTGGCTATCCTTATACTCTTTTTATCAGCCCTGGCAGTATTGATAAACAAGATGGCCCTTTGCTTAATTGGCAACAAGTTAAACAAATGTCCGATGAAGGGGTACTCATTGCTAACCATGCTATGTGGCACGAGCATATGGCAGCGCCTGAAGCTGGAGAAACGAAGCAAGCTTGGTTAGAGCGGATGCAACAAAGTATTTTAGATGCTGAAGCTAAAATTAAGTTACATACTGGTCAATCGCATAAATGGCTAGCTTACCCTTATGGGGAATATAGCCTAGCGCTTGAACAACTAGTATCTGAGCTGGGGTTTATCGGTATTGGCCAACATTCAGGAGCTGTGGGTAATAACACTTCTTTAACTCATATCCCTAGGTTCCCAGCTGCCGGCCAATATGCAGATTTAACTCAACTTAGTCAGAAGTTTCGCAGTTTAGCTTTTACTATTACTGATGAGCATCAAACAGACTCTTTAATACACAAAGCTAACCCACCTACATTACGCTTAACCCTAAAGGTAGACGACTTTCAGCCTAGTCAATTACAGTGCTATGCCTCAGGTCAGGTTTTAACACCTAACTGGATAACTAAAAACAGCTTTAGCGTTCAAGCTAGCAAGCCTTTAGCTAAAGGTCGTAGTCGCTATAACTGTACTGCCCCCTCACTTAGCAAAAAAGGCTATTATTATTGGTACTCACAACCTTGGATTAGGCTTGATTAAGCTTTCTCAGCACTAGCGGGAAATCTGCTAATAATTGCTCTGAGCTAACCACGGGCAGCTCGCCAACTTTTAATGGCGGTTTAAACATTGCCACTAACTGACCTTGCGGATTGATTAAAACAATTGATGCACTGTGATCCACTAAATAATTAGGCTCTGTAGTACTGCTTATGGCATACATTAGGCCTAACTGACGAACAAACGGAAATAGCTGTTCATGCCCTGCTGTCATGCCTATTACCGCGGCTTGGTCAAAATAGTTAACATAGTTATTTAGCTGTTCAACTGTATCACGATTGGGATCAACCGATATAAACCAAATCTTTAACGGCTGCTCTACCATAGCAGCAAGATCAGGTTGCACTCCGGCCAGTTTAGCTAAAGTTAAAGGACAGATATCTGGGCAATAGGTATAACCGACAAAAGCTAAGGTCCATTGGCCGTATAAGCGTTCACGATCAACAGTAGCACCAAATTGGTCAGTTAAACTAAAGTCGCTTAAGGTTCTTGGTTGTGGGTACACTAAAGCATTAGATGGCTCAGCGCTTTGTTGCTGAGCCTTATAAAACATGGCGCCAGCAGCAACAGCCGCTAGCGCAATTAATCCTAAAACAATATTACGTAACATAAAATGGTGACACCTTTAAATAATGATCAACTAACAATATCAGAAACAACGCCATTAAATGAATGATTGAAAACTTAAAGGTTTTCATCGCTAAATCGGTCTTTTCATCGGCTAACTTTAACTGCCAAGCATATTGCATAAAGCGCAAATTCAAAATTACACTGCCAATTAAATATATAGCGCCACTCATGCCCACTAAATATGGCATTAAGCAAACCACAAACAATAACACTGTGTATAAACAAATAATGCTTTTTGTAAACTCTATACCATGGGTAACAGGTAGCATTGGCATATTCACTTTAGCGTAATCGGCTCTACGATGAATAGCTAACGCCCAAAAATGAGGCGGTGTCCAAGCAAATATAATCATTACTAATAACAGAGCATGGCCATGTATTTCACCAGTAATAGCCGTCCACCCTAATAACGGCGGCATAGCGCCAGCTAAGCCACCTATAACAATATTTTGCGGAGTTGCTCGCTTTAAAAATTGGGTATAAACCACTGCATAACCAAATAAGCTGGCTAAAGTTAACCAAGCCGTTAAGGCATTAACCGCAAAATATAATAATATAAAACCAAGCGCGGCTAAGGTTGTGGCAAAAATACTTGCTTGTCGACTAGTAATACGGCCTTTAGCAATAGGCCTACTGTAAGTACGGGCCATTTGCGCATCAATACGGCGGTCTACAACATGGTTCATTGCCGCAGCTGCAGCAGAAAGTAAACCTATGCCTAGGGTCGCTATTAGCACTGTTACGATATTTGGCAAGCCAGGAACAGCTAGCATCATTCCTACCCAAGCTGTTAATACTAATAACGCCACAACCTTAGGTTTAGTTAGTTCTAAATAGTCTTTACATACAGCAGTAAAATCATAGGGTTTACTTATGCTCAGCATGGTTGCTCCTTGTCGAGCCTAGGCTCGGGACTTGTACCAACAATAACACTAAAACCATTAATAAATTGGCAGCTACAACATTATGCGCTACCGCATTTGCTAAAGGTAAATGCAATACTACATTCATTAAACCTAAACAAAATTGGCAAGCTAATAAAATTGCCGCAATCAGCGTTAGTTTGCGCACTCTGGGTTGGATGGCTCTTTGCCATAACTGCCATAAAAATATGGCTAACACACTAACAGTAATTAAGGCCCCAAAACGATGCAGTATATGTACCGTTTGTCGCGCCTCAGCCGACATTACGCCATATTCATAATCGTCATGCCCTAAGTGCAAATCAAACGCCGCTACCAGATCCATTCGTTGTAACCAACCTGGTTCGCAAATTGGCAGCTCTATACAGGCTAAAGCGGCATAATTAGCTGCCGTCCAGCCGCCCAAGGCTATCTGGACAATTAACAAAATAACGGCGAAATTTGCTAAGGGTTTTAAACCTATAAGTTCAGGTTGCGCAGGCAGTTTTGGTTGATGTTTTAGCCAATATAAAGCCAATAAGCTTAAAATGGCAAAACCCCCTAACAGATGCCCCATCACTACTAATGGTAGTAAATTAAGCGTTACTGTCCACATACCTAAAGCAGCTTGAAATATAACTAATACTACTAAGATGCTAGGTAATAACTTAGGCTTAGCACTGCGCCACCAACTACTAATAAAAATAAAAGCTATTAATAATCCTAAAGTACCAGCAAAATAACGGTGGATCATTTCATTCCAAGCCTTTTCTGCATGCACTGGCCGATCAGGAAAAGCTTGCATAGCTTGCGCTATATGATGTTCTTGTTGCGGCACCTTTAAAAAACCATAACAACCCGGCCAATCAGGGCAACCTAAGCCGGCATCAGTTAATCTAGTGTAGGCACCTAAGGTAATAACCCCCAATGTAAGGATAATGGCAAAACCTGCCAGCCAACGCTGTCTTGTCATACTTCAGTCCTATCGTAATTAAGCAACTTTAATAAATCTTGGCGCAGTGCTTTAGCGGTTAATATCATTTCAGCCTCTGTGCTGGGCATGGCATAACGTAATAACGCTAAGCCTTGATAATCAACCAACACTATCTGGTTAGAGAGTTCGCCACTAATATCGTAACTGGTAGGCTGCTGCATGAAACTGCTAGGTAGCTCAGGCATAGGCAGAGCGCTAAGCAATACTGGCTGCACTTGTTGCTGCTTACGACCTAAACCAATAAATAATTGTTGGACAGTGTAAATCGCATTCTGACATAACTGGTCACACTGCTGGGCTGGCAATACTATAATTCGCCAGTGAGCCTGCTCTGTAGTTGGTTCAAGTAAAAACACTTCATCAGTTTGCCACTGGCCATTACTAGTTACTCCACGATCAAACCAACCTAAAGTTAATACTAAATATGCTAGTACCAGCGGCACTAAACAACATAGTACAAACAACAATAAAAACTTATTTTTCGCCATAACTTGCCCTTCCTTGATGACTTGCCGCTAATGCCACGCCTAGCACTGCAATAGCTAATAAAAACCATTGCAAAGCATAGGCGTGATGCTTCTCTGGAGGCATAACAACAGCTGTATAATGATGAATAAAGCCTGCTTGCTGCTGTTGATATAACAGCGCAGGATACAGAGGTAATGATATTTGCTCTGCAAATGCTGCAAAGTTAACTTGTTGAATGCGCTTTGGCCAACTAGTTGAAGCCTCCATATTTTGACCTAATAACAGCATGCCGCTAACATCAGTATGCAAAGTACCCGTTAAATCTAGCTGCTTAGGAACAGTAATTTCAGGAAGAGTGTCGCGCGATGAGGTAGCTGCTACCCAGCCTAAATTTACTAATAATAACCTATCAGTATTGGCTAACTTAGCCGCAACAATAACATCGTAACCTACTTTCCCCTCTACAATTTGGTTATCAAGCAGCCAAATATAAGGTGCTTGCCAAGTTGCAGTAGCTACAAATTTAAGGCCATCTAAGTGTTTTGGCTTTGTTTGTTGCAAATCTATTTTAGCCAGCGCGGTTGCAGTTAGCATAGCTTGTTCTGCTTGCTGTGCTAACTGGTTTAGTTGTGCTGACTTTTCAGCTGCTCGCTGTAACTGCCACCAAGATAAGTTGATTAAAATGATAAAAACAGCCACAGTTATACAGAGCCAACCGATGCGTAAGGCAAAAATATGATTAGCCAGTTTAATGCGCATAAACCTGACCTAATAGAGTACTTTTTATGTTAATTAAACTTGTTATCATCGCACTACTGCTCTTTATTATTTTTAATTTATTTCGTGCTGGTATTATCATGTTAAGGGCGGCTGAGCCCTCTGTTCCGATGTCGCATTATCTGGGTCGACGCTTATTAATTTCTATTGCCTTACTATTATTGATTTTTGTCGCTATAGCGCTCGGCTTAATCCAGCCGAACGCAACCCCGTTTTAAGCTGTTCTACAACACATAAACAAATACATATAGGCACAGCCATACCACATCGACAAAGTGCCAGTACCAAGCTGCGGCTTGAAAACCAAAATGATCTTTAGGGGTAAAGTGGCCTTTTAATACTCGTAAAAAAATAAAAAACAAAATAATGGCGCCTAAGGTGACGTGAACACCATGAAAGCCGGTAAGCATAAAGAAGGTGCTACCATAAAAACCCGAGGCCATGGTTAAGCCTAAATCACGATAAGCATGTACATACTCGTAAACTTGTAAACATAAAAAGCTAGCACCTAAGACCAAAGTAAAAAACAACATTAACTTAAGTTGACCGCGCTTACTTTTTTCAAGCGCTGTATGAGCAAAGTGTAAGGTTACCGAGGAAATAAGTAACAACGCCGTATTTATCATAGGTAAACCTGTCGCAGGCATAGCTTGGGTTTCTGTGCCACCTGGGGTTTTTAATAACGGCCAACTAGCTTGAAACTCAGGCCAGAGCACGGCAAAGGTACTGGCATTATTGCCACCGCCACCCAACCAGTTTAAAGCGATAATGCGGCCATAAAATAAAGCGCCAAAAAAGGCCATAAAAAACATCACTTCTGACATAATAAACCAGCTCATACCCAAGCGGAATGAGCGAGACATTTGTTGGCTATATAGACCACTCATAGACTCATCAATAACATTTCTAAACCAACCAAACAGCATAATAATCAGCGTTACTATGCCAGCAAATAGCATATAGCCACCAAAACCGGTTCGCTGATAAGTGACATCATTAATATAATTACCGGCACCAACGGCAATTAAGAATAACGCAACAGCGCCTACAATAGGCCAAGGGCTTTGCGCGGGAACATAATATTTTTCATAGCTGTTATTCATGTTATTCCCCAAGTTTTGTCGGCGAACCAGCAATATCTACGGTATTTGCTGTTACGTCATACAAAGTATAAGACAGCGTAATAGTAGAAAACTTGTCTGGTAAAGCCGGATCAACATAAAACTGTAATGGCATCAACATGTCTTTACCGCCTGCTAACTGCTGCTGGCTAAAGCAAAAACACTCAATTTTATGGAAGTATAAAGCCGCTTGGCCAGGTGCAACTGATGGCACAGCTTGGCCAGTAATAAAGCGTTGAGTTGGGTTGGTCGCTATATAGTTTATCCGGTGCACTTCTCCTGGATGAACTTTTATCCGACTAATTTCCGGTTTAAATATCCAAGGCATGTCTTTATTTGGCCTTGCAATAAACTCAATAATAATTTCACGGCTGGTATCAATTACAGCAGCATCAGTTGAAGCTGCTGTTGTTGCGGTTTTACCATTAATGCCCGTTAAGTCGCAAAACACGTCATATAACGGCACTAATGCAAAGCCAAAGCCAAACATGCCTAAACTCAGGACAATTAATTTACCTGTTAGTGTTTTATGCATTGACTTAATCATATCGTTACTTCACCTCTGGTGGCGTAGTAAAAGTATGGTATGGCGCTGGCGAAGGCACTTCCCACTCTAAGCCTTGCGCACCTTCCCACACTTGGGCTGTGGCTTTTTCGCCACCTCTGGCACACTTCACTACTACCCAAACAAACAGCAATTGGGATAAGCCAAATAAGAAGCCGCCGACACTTATCAAAGCATTAAAGTCAGCAAACTGCAGGGCATAATCTGGGATCCGCCTAGGCATACCGGCTAAGCCTACAAAGTGCATTGGGAAAAACAGCAAATTAACTGAAATCAGCGAGCACCAAAAATGCCATTGCGCTAATTTTTCGTCATACATAAACCCAGTCCACTTAGGTAGCCAATAATAGGCGCCGGCCATAATTGAGAAGACAGCACCCGTGACTAACACATAATGAAAGTGAGCCACCACAAAGTAAGTATCATGGTATTGGAAATCAGCTGGTGTAATAGCTAGCATTAACCCAGAAAACCCCCCTATGGTAAACAACACAATAAATGCCATAGCAAACATCATAGGGGCTTCAAAGGTCATAGCTCCTCGCCACATTGTCGCTACCCAGTTAAATACTTTTACCCCAGTAGGAACCGAGATAAGCATGGTGCAATACATAAAAAACAATTCAGCAAAGACTGGCATCCCCGTTGTAAACATATGATGCGCCCAAACCAAGAATGACAGTAACGCTATACTACCGGTCGCATACACCATAGAAGCATAACCAAACAAAGGTTTTCGAGAAAAAGCCGGCACTATGCTAGAGATAATCCCAAAAGCCGGCAAAATCATAATGTATACTTCTGGGTGACCAAAAAACCAAAAAATATGCTGGAATAACACAGGATCGCCACCACCAGCAGCATCAAAAAAGCTGGTAGCAAAGTATTTATCGGTCAACACCATAGTCACAGCACCAGCAAGTACTGGCATCACCATAATTAATAAGAATGCTGTCACTAACCAAGTCCAAACAAACATAGGCATTTTCATCCATGTCATAGTAGGTGCGCGCATATTAAAGATAGTTACAATGACGTTAATCGCCCCCATTATGGAAGATATACCCATAATATGAACTGAAAACACAAATAACGCCGTACTATCACTACTGTAAGTTGAAGACAGCGGCGCGTAGAAGGTCCAGCCAAATGCAGGGCCACCACCTGGCATAAATAATGATGACAATAAAATTAAAAAAGCAAAAGGTAAGATCCAAAAGCTCCAGTTATTCATCCTAGGTAACGCCATATCCGGCGCACCTATCATCATGGGGATCATCCAGTTTGCTAAGCCAGTAAAAGCGGGCATAACAGCACCAAATACCATAACTAAACCGTGGACTGTGGTCATTTGATTAAAAAAGTGCGGTTCAACAAATTGTAAACCTGGTTGAAATAACTCTAAGCGGATCACCATTGCCATGGTGCCGCCAATAAAGAACATTATTAATGAAAATATTAAATATAAACTACCAATATCTTTATGGTTGGTTGTATACAACCAGCGTTTAATGCCCTTAGGCTTATGATCATGATGCTCGTCAACCACGGCAGACTCTGTTATTACGCTCATCTATTAATCCCCTTTGCCTTGTAATACTGCATGCACATCAGCGGCTTGCACTAATTCACCTGTATTATTGCCCCATGCATTACGCTCATAAGTAATAACGGCAGCTATTTCTTTTAAGCTTAATTGCTTAGCAAAAGCTTGCATCGCGGTGCCACTGCTACCATGCAATACCATATTGATATGCCCTGCCATATCTTGCTGTACCATTTTACTGCCCTTTAAAGCAGGAAAGATGCCCGGTAAACCTTCGCCGCTGGCTTGATGGCATGCTGAGCAATGGCCAATATAAGTACGCTCGCCTACTGTCATTAGTTCTTCTAATGACATATTCATAGCTAATAGCTCTTGCTCTTCAGCTCTGGCTTCAGCATTTCGTTTTTCTTCTTCTGCTAGCCAAATAGCAAAGTCTTCTGGTGTTTTAGCTATAACCACTATTGGCATAAAACCATGATCTTTACCGCACAACTCGGCGCATTGGCCACGATAAATTCCCGGCTCTTCTACCCGAGTCCAAGTCTCATTAATAAAGCCAGGGTTAGCATCTTTTTTAATGGCAAAAGCGGGTAACCACCATGAATGAATAACATCGTCAGATGTCATTAAAAAGCGGACTTTTTTATTGGTAGGAATAACTAAAGGTCGGTCGACCTCAAGTAAGTAATTTTCTTCTTTATTAAAACGATTATTAATTTGTTCTTTAGGTGTTGCCAGTAAGGAATAATAGGCTACGTCATGATCCAAAAACTCATAATGCCACTTCCATTGCGAACCAGTAATTAACACTGTGATATCCGCTTCAGTGGTATCTTCCATTGCAATCAAGGTTTTAGTGGCGGGAATTGCCATAAGAATTAAAATAACGACCGGTATAGAGGTCCAAATTATTTCAACTTTGGTACTTTCATGGAATTGAGCTGGTGTTACGCCGCGCGATTTTCTATGTCGAAAAATAGACCAAAACATCAAGCTAAACACTACGCCACCTATAGCGCAACATATCCAGAAAATCGTCATATGCAGGTTATAAACTTGCATACTGATATCTGACACACCTTTAGTCATATTTAAAGGCATAGTGGTTGCGTTAACTGACGCTGTGCATAGCAGGGCTGGCAGCGACCAACGAAGACTACTCAGTTTCGTCACTGGACTTCTCCTCTGTCATTTTGCAAAGCAAACTGCAGAAACTCAGTACACAGCACTTCTCGGCTAATTCATAACCACACCAAATCTATGTTTCAAGCTTCATTAGTACATTATTATTATTTTTATTTCGGTTTCGAGGCTAGCGCTGAAACCACACTGATCTTATTTTAGTTTTAATCAGTTGCAGACTAAGAATTGTTCATAGATCGCAAACTGTAAACCCCAAAACGAAAAAAGCACCGGCAAACCTTAATGGTCATACCAGTGCTTATGAAAAATAAGCTGTTGAGCTTAGTACATTTTACAGCCAACCGCCTTTGCGGATAACGCCTACAGCTAATCCTTCTATTGCAAAGTGCTGCTGGCGCAAGTCTACCTTGATAACAGAAAAATCTTCATTTTCTGGGTGCAAAAATACGGTATGGCCATCACGCTGAAATCGTTTTACCGTCACTTCATCATCTACCCTTGCCACTATAACTTGGCCGGTTTCAACTTGGCTGGTCTTATGAACGGCTAGCAAATCACCATCTAAGATGCCTATATCTTGCATACTCATACCTTGAACTTGTAGCAAAAAATCTGCAGCTGGTTTAAACATAGTCGCGTCTATTTGATAATGCTGTTGCACATGTTCAGCAGCTAAAATTGGCTGGCCTGCTGCTACTTTACCAACTAAAGGTAAACCTAGTTGCTCTGGTTCTTCTTCGCCTAATAAACGGATACCGCGTGATGTACCAGGCAACATTTCTATCGCCCCTTTTTTAGCTAAGGCTTTCAAATGCTCTTCTGCAGCGTTAGCCGATTTAAAGCCAAGCTGTTGAGCAATTTCTGCTCGTGTTGGCGGCATACCGGTTTTTATCTGATAATCTTTAATCAGTTGCAAAACTTCAGTCTGACGTGGCGTTAATGGTCTCATAATGCTGGCTACCTATACAGTTGATACTGTTAGTATATACAGGCAAGATGCAATTGCAAGCCTAGGTATTAATCGCTAATTTCACCTTCACCCTTGTCGTGGTATGCTACGCGCCGGATTTTTGAGGATAATAGTATTATGTTCTGTTCGGTTAAATTGTTTGCAGCCTTGTTAAAGTGGCCTTTACGCTTGCTGCTGAAGTACAAAGTAGTGCCTGAGCAGCCAGTTGATGAGCTGAAACTTGATACCGCACAGCCGGTATTTTATATTTGTCCAACTGAATCTGCATCAGACTTAGCAGCATTAAAACAGGTATGTAAAAAGTTACAACTACCTGATCCAGCATCCTACATTATGCTTGATGGCGTTAAGCACTTTCGAACCTTATTTTTAGAGAAACCTCACTCATTATTTTTAAAGCGAGGCACTACAAAAGCGCTGCAACAAGGCTTAGCTTTATTAGACAGCCACCTAAAAAATCCTAGTCTAAACGCCCAAATAATCCCTGTTTCTATCCTCTGGGGCCGTGCTCCAGGTAAAGAAAATAGCATTAAATGGTTATTAGGTGCAGCACATTCTCCTAACTGGCTAGCTAAACTATTAATAGTCTTAATATCTGGTCGTCACTCATTAGTCCGCTTTATTGCTCCTTTATCATTACAGCAAATGGCAACACAATTTGGTGCTGACAATGAAACCTCGCGTAAATTATTACGGATGTCTCGCTTTCATTTCTATCGACAACGTTTAGCTGCCAATGGCCCAAAGCTGGTTAATCGGAGCCAACTTTTTACAGCGCTACTAGCTGCACCTGCACTGAAAAAAGCAATAACGGAAGAAGCAAAATCTAAACGAATTTCTGTTAACCAAGCGCGTAAAAATGCTCATAAATTGTTATTAGAAATTGCCGCTGACTATCGTTCATCTTCGTTAAGAGTGGCAGATCGAGTATTAAGCTGGTTGTGGCATAAGCTTTATACTGGGATCAAAATAAATAATGCAAATATGCTGCGAGACTTGGCGCAAAAAGGCCACGAAATAGTCTATGTACCCTGCCATCGCAGTCATATGGATTATCTATTACTCAGTTATGTTATTTATCAACAAGGCCTAGCACCACCACACATTGCTGCTGGAATAAATCTAAACTTTTGGCCTGCCGGTACTATCTTTCGCCGTGGCGGGGCATTTTTTATTCGTCGTAGTTTTAGCGGCGACAAGCTCTACTCCGCCGTCTTTAGAGAATACCTGTGTCAACTATTTAGCAAAGGTTACTCTATTAAGTATTACACTGAAGGTGGTCGTAGCCGTACAGGTCGATTATTACAGCCTAAAACAGGCATGTTAGCCATGACGCTGCAATCTATGCTCAGAGGTATAGACCGCCCTGTTACTATAGTGCCGGTATATTTAGGTTATGAGCATGTCATGGAGGTGAACACTTATTTAAGCGAGCTACAGGGCTCCGGCAAGAAAAAAGAATCTGTTTTTGGTGTCCTAAAAGCCATTCGCAACTTACGGAACTATGGTAATGGTTATATTAACTTTGGCCAACCACTCACGTTAAATGAGCATCTTAATAACAGCGTGCCTGATTGGAAACAAGATATTCACCCCTTGGATGTACAAAAGCCGCTATGGCTAGCTTCAGTGGTTGATGATGTCTCGCAATTAGTTATGCAGCGCATTAATCAAGCTGCGGCACTCAATAGCATTAACTTAATCGCGCTCTCATTGCTCGCTACCGAAAAGCATACTTTAACCCGACAAAAGCTTGAGCAACAATTAGACTTTTATTTACAGCTACAGCAGCAAGCTCCTTATCATAGCCAAATGACTTTGCCCGACACTAATAGCAAAGCGCTGATTGAGCATGCCATTAGCATAGCTAAGGTGCAGCAACATCAAGATCAGTTTGGCGAGATCATTAGCTTAAGTGATGAAAGTGCTATTTTGATGAGTTATTATCGTAATAATATTTTACACTTATTTATAGTGCCCTCTATATTAGCCAATGCTATTTTGCATCAGCGTCAGGTTAGCCTACAAGACCTGCTGAAAATCGTGCAGCAGCTTTATCCACTACTAAAGCAAGAAATGTTTTTGCAGCTAGATAATATTAATGACTATTGTCTGCAAGTGTTACAACACTTAGTGCAAACTAATATAGTGCAGCAACAAGGTGAGCTATATTCAGCGCCACAACAACAAAGCCGTTATTATTTTATATTAAGTTTATTAGCAGATAATGCCGAGCACACCTTGCAACGCTACGCTATGGTAATGCAATTGCTGTTAACTCAAGCACCGCAAAGTCGGGCTGAGTTAGAAAAGCAGTGCCATCAACTGGCCCAGCGTTTATTACAGCAGCATGGTATTACTGCCCCAGAGTATTATGACAAACAACTATTTTCTACCCTAATTAAAGCATTACGCGACAATGGTTACACTAACAGTGATGACAATAACTTAGTCCATGCCGCTGATGCTTTAATCAGCTTAAATCAGACTGTCGACAGTTTATTACGCAACGATATCTTACTCAGCATCCAGAGTATTTTACCAACTGGCCGCCATTAGCGGCTAGTTGGATAAGCTCTGATCACGCCCTCTTGAATTGTCGACGCCACTAAGGTGCCATCTCGATTAAAAAACTGCCCTCGGACTAGCCCTCGGCCACCCGATGCACTAGGGCTGTCAATAGCATAAAGCAGCCAATCATCAAAACGAAAATCCTGATGAAACCACATGGCATGATCTATAGTAGCAACCTGCATATTTGGCGCTAAAAACGATTTACCATGCGGCTGCAGTGCCGTTGGTAAAAAGTTAAAATCTGACGCATAAGCTAAAAGGTATTTATGCACCCGCAAGTCATCTGGCATAGCACCATTGGCTTTAAACCAGACATAACGTTTAGCCTGACTGACTTTTGGTTTAAAAGGGTTTTGAAAATCAACTGGCCGCATCTCTATTGGTTTTTCACAAATAAATTTACTGCGTAAGCCTTCAGGAATAAGGTCAGCATGTTGCTGATAAAAATCTAAATCAGACACTAGTTCCTCTGGCCCTGGCACATCTGGCATGACATCTTGGTGTTCAAATCCGGCTTCTTCCGTTTGAAAAGATGCTGTCAAATAGAAAATGGTCTTACCATATTGAATGGCGCTGGCCCGACGGGTACTAAAGCTCTTACCATCCCGAATGGTTTCTACTTCATACACAATTGGCCTTGAGGCATCGCCTGGCCGTAAAAAATAAGAGTGAAAAGAGTGCAGCTTTCTATCGACTGCTAAGGTTTCTTTAGCGGCAGATAATGCCTGTCCCATAACCTGACCACCAAATACCGATTTAAATCCTAAATCTTGACTGGCACCACGGTATAACCCCTGCTCTATTTGCTCTAATGTTAATAATGATAATAGACCGTCTAATGCTTTACTCATCTGTATTCCTTGCTCATAGGCTTTAACTATTATTTTGCCGTAAACAGAAGTAATCAGCAAAGAATCACTAGTAATTATTTCTTAACAGCTAAAGTTAAACTCTGCAACTATTACATAACTAGACTAAACTCTGATTACTATAAGCCCTATTTCCCGTAGCAAAGATGGATGCTTTTCTACCATTAAAATTACACTAGGATTTTATTTTAACCTTAGTTTATGTAAACCGGAGTAATAAATGGAAGCTGAAAGACGTCAGATAAATAGAAGCGCACATACTTTTTGGGATGATTTAAATTTGGCGCAAAAGTTTGCCGTATCCGAGCTGCATAGATTTGGCTACGACTTACTATGTGTACGCCATTTTACTGATGGTAATCTGGCTTTACTAAAATCAGGTAGTCGCTTAGCGGCTATAGATAGAGATGGCCAAGTTAATACTGAGCCTAATGTTAAAATAAGATTCTAACACTAGGCTCATTTAAAATAGGCAATTAATCTCTAGCCATTACCTATAAGTGTTATTTTGCTTTGTCTTGCTGAACACGAATATACTGTTCTATTTGCTGCTCTAACACCGCTAATGGCAAGCTACCATTGCCTAATACAGCATCGTGGAACTCTCTAATGTTGAAGTTTTGGCCTAAAGCTTGTTCAGCTTTACTGCGTAAGCGCTTAATAGTTAACTCACCTAACTTGTAAGATAAGGCTTGAGCTGGCCAACTAATATAACGATCTATTTCAGTTGTCACATTATGCATAGATAAAGCCGTATTACTGGCTAAAAAATCAATAGCTTGCTGCCTACTCCAGCCCATGCTGTGCATTCCCGTATCCACCACTAAACGCGCAGCTCGCCACATTTCAAAAGTTAAGCGGCCAAAGTTGCTGTAGGGATCTTGATAAAAGCCCATCTCTAAGCCTAAGTGTTCTGCATATAGGCCCCAACCTTCACCAAAAGCTGAAGTATAAAAACTACGACGATAATCAGGTAAATCATTATGCTCGCGTGCTAACGCTACTTGTAAATGGTGACCAGGAACAGCTTCATGCAAGGTTAGCGCTGGCATCTCATATAAAGGCCGTCTATCTAATGCATACGTATTTACCCAATAAAAGCCTGCTTGGTCATCTCGCGTCGCACCCGAATATCGCCCTGTAGTGTACTTAGGCGCAAATTCAGCTGGCACTTCTATAACACCATAAGGGGTTCGGGGTAAGGTTTTAAATAATTTTGGTAACTGCGCATCTGCCTGCTTAGCTAAATAGCTAGCATATTGAATTAGCTGTAACGGCGTTTTAGGGTAAAATTGCTCATCGGTACGCAAAAAGTGGACAAAGTCTGCAAAGCTACCTTTAAAACCTAATTCATCAATCACCTGCTGCATTTCAGCTCTAATTCGCTTAACTTCATCTAAACCAATTTGATGCACTTGCTCTGGCGTCATTTTTAAAGTGGTGTAATGCTCTAAACGATTTTGATAATAAGCCTTACCTTGGGGTAAGTCATAGGCGGCAATAGTATCACGCGCTGCCGGCATATAATCATTAAGCATAAAGTCATAAAAAGCTTGGTAAGCAGGATTAACAGCTGTCATAACTAAATCTGCAGCTTGAGCCGTTAATTGTTGCCAAACCTGAGCAGAAATAAATTCAGGCTGTTGTAAAAAAGGCTGGTAATACACACTTGTCGTTGGATCAGCTACTACATAAGAGATAATACTCTGCTCAAAGCCAGTTAAAACAGCCTTTGGCTGTGTCATGCCTTTGGCGATACCAAGCTTCATCCAATCTGTTTGTTGCTGCATATAAGTTGGAATTGCGGCTAATTTCGCTAAGTAGTTTTTATAATCTTGCTCAGTTTTTAATACTGAGTTTTTAGCTATAAAAGATAAATAAGCATGAAAGCCTGACTCTGATGTGATCGGCATCATATGGCTGCCAAATTTATATTCATCTATAGCATTACTTAGCCGATAATCTAAAATAGCATAGTTAATTTGATCTTGTTCCGATAAGGCACTGGGCTTAATGGCTTGCAACTTTTCATGCCAAGAAACACGCTGCTGTTGCTGCTTTTGTAATGATTCTGCAGACATATCCCATAAAGCATCTGCTGCAGGTCGCGTTAACGCTTGCTCTGCTTGCCACAACTCTTGAGCAAACTGATTAAAGCTTTCCGATTTTTTTAATTGACCATTATTGGCGCAACCGCTTAATAAAACCAGAGTAGCTAAGGCTATCGTTATTTTTTTCATTTTATTTCCCAAACACTGACTTTGATTGATTGTAACCAGTTTTGTTTCAGATACCAGCACTCTTAACCGTCTGAACAGGCTATTAATCTTATTTAATCTAGTCACTGTATTGTTTTAAGACTAATTGCACTTTTTGCTTATTAAACAGTTGTCAGCATGGCAGATTCAAGTAATATGAAGACCAAACTGAACCCATGATGAACAATGTATTGTTTTAAGTAAGGTTATCTAAGTTGCAGTATCAAGATACTATTGAACAAGCTGAAACTAAAGCTAGAGCTGCTATTGCGTTTATGCGCCAAACCTACCTGCCTGCTAATCCAATCAACTATGCCGTCAGTTATGAATACATTAGTAAAAACAATATAGAACTTTGCCAGAGTCTGGAGCAAAAATTAGCTGCTAATACTAGGTTTGATAATTTTAGCATGACAGAGTTGTATAACCGTTATCTAGCCCCGGTTAGTCAGCCACATGAGCATATAGTGTATCAAGCAACTAGAATGTTAAATCGATTAGCCGCTAAAACCGATATGGCCGCAGAAAACCTTAGCGAATACTTAACCACTATTGATACCCAGCTAGTGAGTTTACAACAATTGGCAATAGACCCTGCCGTGGCAAAAATTATCAATAAGCTGCAACAAGCAACTTGCCAAGTCCAGCAGCAACAAACCCAGTTACAACAACAATTATTACAGGCTAACCAGCAAAGTTATCAGTTACGCAATGAGTTAGAGCAACTAAAGCAGCAGCGCTTACGCGATCCTTTAACCGGATTGTTTAATCGCTCAGCTATGCATAACCAAGTAGAGTTATGGTTAGCTGAGCAGCCAGAGCGGAATATTGCTGCAATCTCAATTAGCCTTAACCAATTTAAAGAATTTACTCAGCAATACGGTGCTGCCATAAGCGACCAGGTGCTATGTAATATTAGCCATAAAATCAGCAGTTTTATCCAAAATAGTGGCATTGCAGTACGCAGCAGTTCTGAAGAATTTTTAGTATT
Source organism: Rheinheimera sp. MMS21-TC3 (assembly GCF_032229285.1). Classification (NCBI taxonomy): domain Bacteria; kingdom Pseudomonadati; phylum Pseudomonadota; class Gammaproteobacteria; order Chromatiales; family Chromatiaceae; genus Rheinheimera; species Rheinheimera sp. MMS21-TC3. The sequence goes on along the minus strand of NZ_CP135084.1, from coordinate 409,368 downwards.
ATTACCCGATATAGATTTACGTACCGCCAATGAAGTAGCAGCTTCTGTTAAAAACAAAATTGCTAAACTACGCTTTATTACTGCGCGCAATCAACAGACTCTGACCAGAATCACCTTATCATTAGGCGTATGCTTATATCAATCCAGCAATAACTGGTACCAATTCCTAGCTCGTGCCGCAGCCATGTTAGATAAGGCACAACAAGCAGGCTACAATCAGATAGCTAGTGAAGCTTCTTAATTACAGTCAATAATAACGGTTTTAAATAAATCAAAACGGGATATTACAACAGAAAAGTTGGCTGCTAGGGCTTTATCTCTTACACTAGTGCCACTTTGGTTCTAACAGGTCAATTCGATGAGTCAGCAAAATAATAACACTACCCATTTTGGTTTTAAAACGGTTGAAGCTAAGCAAAAAGTGTCAATGGTTGCCAATGTGTTTCATTCTGTTGCTGCTAAATATGATGTTATGAACGATTTAATGTCATTTGGCGTCCACAGGTTATGGAAACGCTTTACATTAGATTGCAGTGGTGTTCGCCCCGGCCAGCAAGTATTAGATTTAGCAGGTGGCACTGGTGATATTACCGCGCTATTTTCCAAACGAGTAGGGCCAACCGGTAAAGTCGTGCTAGCTGATATTAATGCTTCTATGCTTAATGTTGGTCGTGACAAGCTGCGTGACTTAGGCTTAGTTAATAATATCGAATATGTGCAAGCTAACGCTGAAGCGTTACCTTTTGCCGACAATAGCTTTGATGTGATTACTATCGGCTTTGGCTTACGCAATGTTACCGATAAAGATGCCGCTTTACGCTCAATGTTTAGAGTGCTAAAGCCAGGCGGCCGTTTATTAGTACTAGAGTTTTCTAAACCTGAGCAGCAATGGTTAAGTAAAGCCTATGATTTATATTCATTTAAACTGCTACCAGTAATGGGCCAGTTGGTTGCTAATGATAAAGAAAGCTATCAATACTTAGCGGAATCAATTCGCATGCATCCCGATCAAGAAACCTTAAAAGCTATGATGGAGCAAGCTGGTTTTGCCGAGGTAAGTTACCATAACCTCACTGGCGGTATAGTGGCATTACATCGCGGGTATAAGTTTTAATGTTACCTTTACTACCACAATTGTTATGCGCAGCTGCAGAAGCAACTGTGGCTGGTATTATTAATTTAGATCCTAATGCCAAGCAAGGTTTAGCTAAATTGCAAGGCAAACAGCTATCCTTTACCCTACGCGAGCTGTCTCTTACCCTGGTTATTACCGCAACAGCCGATGCCTTGTTATTTAATCAGCACAACGAAGCTACCGATTGTGCTATTAGCACAGACTTAGCTAGCCTAAAACAATTGCGAGATCCCAGCCAACTCACGCGGTTAATTAAAGCCGATGCCTTACAAATTGATGGTGATATTCAAGTTGCCCAGCAATTCAGTCGTTTTTTCGAACAGCTCGACCCAGACTGGGGTCAAGCTTTATCAGTTTATATCGGTGATGCTGCTGCTCATCGAGTTGCCAGCATTCTGCAACAGTTGCAACACTATATCGCTGAACAAAGCCTACAACTGCAGCAATTAACCACAGAGTTAGCTCAAGATGAGCTAAAGCTTAGCCCAACTTCTATTGAACTAGCTCTTTTTAGTCAGCATGTAAGTGAAATAAGCGCTAAAGTGGCACTATTGCAACAACAGTTAAATAAGTATCAGGAGTCATAGTGCGCCTTAGCCGTTTCTATCAAATCCAAAAGACGTTATTACAGTACGGCTTAGACGAGTTAATTCCGCCACAATGGCAGCCTTGGTATGCTCGCTTAGCTCGTTGTAGCTTGTTTTGGTTACGCAACCAATACCCTGATCAAGCCATTGGTGTTAGGTTACGTTTAGCATTACAAAGCTTAGGGCCTGTATGGGTGAAATTTGGCCAAATGCTCTCTACCAGACGTGATTTATTTCCAGCACATTTAGTAGATGAGCTAGCCAAGCTACAAGATAAAGTCCCCGCATTTTGTGGCGAAACTGCCCAAGCTATGATTGAAAAAGCACTAGAGCTAGATAACATTGAACAACTTTTTGTTGATTTTGAGCAAACTCCTTTAGCATCAGCGTCTATCGCACAGGTTCACACTGCCAAATTAAAACTAGCAAGCGGTGAGTTGGCCGATGTTGTGATTAAAGTTATTCGGCCAGATATTCGCAAGCAAATTGAAGCAGATTTAGCATTAATGGATACTTTAGCTGATGCAGCTAGACGGTTTTTACCCGACGGTAAAAGACTCCGGCCACGTGAGGTTGTGCAAGAATATAAAAAAACCATTCTTGATGAGCTCGACTTACAGCGTGAAGCTGCAAATGCTATTCAACTAAGACGTAATTTTGCCGACTCAGACTCGCTGTACATACCATTTATTTATACTGAGCATAGCCGCAGCAATGTAATGGTAATGGAGCGGATATATGGCATTCCTGTTTCAGACATTGCGGCCTTAGAAGCACAAAACACCGATATGGAGTTGTTAGCCAAACGAGGGGTTGAAGTGTTTTTTACCCAAGTGTTTCGCGATAGCTTCTTTCATGCCGATATGCACCCAGGTAATATCTTTGTATCCTATGAAACTCCCCACAACCCAAAATACATTGGTATTGATTGCGGTATCGTTGGTACTTTAAATCCTGAAGATAAACGCTATTTAGCCGAAAACTTTGTCGCCTTTTTTAATCGAGACTATCGTAAAGTTGCGCAATTGCACGTTGACTCAGGCTGGGTGCCGGCAAACACTAAAGTTGAAGAGTTTGAGAGTGCTATTCGAACTGTTTGCGAGCCTATTTTCCAAAAGCCTCTTGCAGAAATTTCGTTTGGCCATGTCTTACTAAATCTCTTTAGTACCGCCCAGCGCTTTAACATGCAAGTCCAGCCACAACTGGTATTGTTACAAAAAACCTTATTATATGTTGAAGGGCTAGGCCGACAGCTTTATCCACAACTTGATCTATGGAAAACAGCTAAACCATTTTTAGAAAACTGGATGCAACAACAAGTAGGTCTGCCCGCTATTTGGCGCCAATTAAAAGATAACTTTCCTTTTTGGGCTGAAAAACTGCCACAAATGCCAACCCTTTTACACCAGTACTTAGAGCAAGGTCCAGCACAGCAGCGACTATTAGTGCAACAGCTAAAGCAGTTAGCTCAACAGCAACGCAAAACTAGACAACAAATAGTTGCAGCAACCTTTGCCGCTGCAAGTATAATCAGTGCTAGTATAGTATTCTGTTTCGCTAACCCTTGGTTAGCAGTACCCTTAGTTGCTACAGGTGTAGGTTTTACATTAAAAGCTTGGCTGACATAAGTTAAGATTAAGGTTATCACTAATAATCATTGCTATAATAAGTTATAGCAATTTGGATAAGAGGATTATATATGGGCTTCGGTGGTATAGGTATTTGGCAATTGCTAATAGTACTAGCTATTATAGTATTATTATTTGGCACCAAAAAATTACGTGGTATTGGCACCGATTTAGGCGATGCCATTAAAGGTTTTCGTAGCTCAATTAAAGATGAACCAGCAAAGGATGACGACAAAGACAGCCCACAATTAGCAGAAAAGCCAACCGAAACCAGCGAACAGCAAACAAACAACGCTGCTAGCAAAGATAAAAATAAAGTGTAACTATTATGGGATTTTGGGAACTCGTCGTTATTGGTGTTGTTGCGTTATTGGTCTTAGGGCCAGAGCGACTCCCCGGCGCCTTACGCTCAGTGCATAAAACCATTCGTGGTGTAAAGCAATTTAGCCAACAGATGCAAGCTGAACTGAGCGAAAATTTACGTGCCCATGAACTACATCAAAAATTGAAAAGTGCCGAAGAAAAAGGTTTAACTAATCTTACAGCAGAAGAACAAGCCGCTTTAAGTGAACTAAAACAAGCCGCAGCTGATGTTACAACTTCGCTGTCTGATCCTAAAGCGAAAACTGAGCCAACCACAACCCATGAACCTAAACTCTAATACTCAGAGCCTTTTAGGCCATTTAATTGAACTGCGCAATAGACTACTTAAATGCATTATTGCTGTCTTACTAGTATTTGTCGCCCTGGCTGCCTTTGCTCAGGATATTTATCACTTATTAGCAAAACCTCTAATTGCAGTGCTTCCTGCCAGCAGCAGCATGATAGCTACCGACGTAGCCGCTCCCTTTTTCGCGCCATTTAAACTGACTTTTATTGTCGCTATTTGCTTAGCTATCCCGTTTATTTTATTACAAATTTGGCAGTTCATTGCACCTGCTTTATATCGTCGTGAAAAGCGCTTAATGGCACCATTAGTGATTAGTAGCACTTTGCTATTTTATGCCGGTATAGCTTTTGCCTACTATATTGTTTTTCCTATAGTATTTGGTTTTTTTACTAGTATGGCGCCTGAAGGTGTAACTATAGCCACAGATATCAGCAGTTATTTAGACTTTGTGTTAAAACTATTTTTTGCTTTTGGTTTATCTTTTGAGATCCCAGTGGCAATTTTATTACTGATCTGGACTGGTGCAACAACCCGTGATGCCTTAGCCCAAAAGCGACCTTACATTATTGTAGGTGCCTTTGTGCTAGGTATGTTATTGACCCCACCCGATGTTATTTCTCAAACCTTATTAGCCGTACCTATGTGGCTGTTATTTGAAGTCGGCTTACTCCTCAGTCGGTTTTACCAACCCACTGTAGACACTGAACAACAGGAAGAAAAGTTATGAAGTACATTTTAATCAGCTTAAGCTTACTAGCTTATGGCGCAAATGCTGCTGTGCCAACCGAGCAAGCTATAGAGTTATGTCGCGCAGAACAAAACGCTTTGAAACGCCTAGTTTGCTATGATGCAATTAATGTTGGCTCTGCAATTACTACTGCCAAATCTGCAACCACAACTGCAACACCAGCCGCTGAGGCCGATACCAACACTGAAGGCTACTTTGGTCTAGAGCATAAAAGAAATGTTCAAGATCCAGATGTGATTAATGTAACGGTTAAGTCATTTGAATATTCGCTGCGTAAAGAGTTAATTATTGAATTTGATAACGGCCAAATCTGGCGACAAAAAGGCACTCAGTACTACCCTATTGCTGTAGGTGAAGAGCACCGTATTACCCGCGGTGTCTTAAATTCTTTTAGATTAGGTAATGATCGAAATAATCGCACTATATCTATAGGTCGCCAACAGTGATGTGGCAATAAAACCATGAATTATTGGTGCGATATTGGCGTTAACTTATTAAGTGAACAATTTGCCGCTGATCGCCAGCAAGTACTAGATCGTGCTGTAGCTAGCGGTGTTAACCAGCTGGTATTAATAGGCAGTGATATTGCGGAATCACAGCAAAACTTACAATTTTGCCAACAACAATATCTAAACTTAGAATTAGTAACAACTGCAGGTATTCATCCACATTATTCAGCCCAAGTTACTGCCGATTGGTTACAGCAACTTGAGCTTCTGATTAAAGAAAGCAAAGTCGTTGCAATTGGCGAATGTGGTCTAGATTTTAATCGTGACTTTTCACCTAGACCACAACAGCAAGATGTTTTTGCTCAGCAATTACAATTAGCCGTGCAATATAAAAAAGTAGTTTATTTACATGAACGAGATGCTTTTACTCGCCAAATTGCCATGCTAAAGCAGCATAATATCCAACAGGGTGTTGCTCATTGCTTTACTGGTAATGTACAACAGTTGCGCGCCTATTTAGACTTAGGTTTATATATTGGTATCACTGGTTGGCTATGTGACGACAAACGCGGCTCTGAATTACAGCAAGCTATAGCTTATATACCTGATGACAGGTTATTGTTAGAAACCGACGCACCTTATTTATTGCCTAAAACTATTCAGCCAAAACCTAAATCACGCCGCAATGAGCCCGCTTACTTGCATTATGTTGCTGAAAAGGTTGCTCAATTAAAACAGTATTCACTAACAGAAGTTGCCCAGTTAAGCTGGCAAAATAGCCAACAACTGTTCGGCTTTAAATCAAGGCAAGATCATGTCTAATTTAGGTTATTTTATTGCTGGTTTTCTTTTAGCTTGTGCTCTAGTAATACCTATTACATTATTTTTATTACAGCAACAAAAGCAAAAGCTAACAATTTTGGCAGCTGAATTACATAACCATAGTTTAGATTTAAAAATTACCTTAGATGAGCTTGCAGAAAAAAACCAAATTTTGCAGCAACAGTCGCAAATAGACAGTTTATCTAACGCTTATAACAGGAGCTATTTTGATCAACAAATGGCGGCTGAGATTAAGCGAAGCCGACGCGAGCAACGACCTTTAGCCTTAATCTTTATCGACATTGACCTATTTAAAACCATTAACGATAGTTATGGTCATCTCGTCGGCGATATAGTGGTTAAAAATATCGTCAGCTTAATTCAGCAACAATTAAAACGTACTAGCGATAAACTATGCCGTTACGGTGGCGATGAATTTGCCATTATATTACCTAACACAGAACTCAGTGGTGCCATAACGCTTGCTGAATCTATTCGACATAGCCTTAGTGCTACTGCACTGATCCCAGAGTTCTCAGAGTTAAAGGTCTCTATTAGTGCAGGTTGCTATGCTGCCACTGCCAGTAGCACCAGTAGCGTTAAAGAATACGTAGGCCAAGCTGATAAGGCGCTATATAAAAGTAAAAGCCAAGGTCGCAATCAAGTGTCATCGCAACCGTTATCAAATGTTGTAAACTTTTAATTTTAGGAGCTATCCATGAATACTAACCGTTATTTTCCTGCCAGTCGGCTACGCCGAATGCGCGCTAATGCTTTTAGTCGCGATATGATGGCTGAGCATCAATTAACGGTAAAAGATTTGATCTACCCTATTTTTATTATTGAAGGTGAAAACCAACGGGAAAGCATTGCCTCTATGCCAGGCATAGAGCGCCTTAGCCTAGATTTACTGCTTGCTGAGGCTAAGCAATTGGTTGAGCTAGGCATTCCAGCCATTGCTTTATTTCCAGTGACCCCAGCTGAGATTAAATCTTTAGATGCTGAATACGCATGGCACCCTGAAGGCTTAATGCAGCGCGCAGTTAAGTTATTAAAACAGCATTGTCCTGAATTAGGCTTAATTACTGATGTAGCCTTAGACCCTTACACTACTCACGGTCAAGACGGCATTATCGACGAAAACGGCTATGTGTTAAACGACATAACCACTGAAGCTTTAGTGAAACAGGCTTTATCTCATGCCGCTGCCGGTGCTGATATTATTGCCCCTTCAGATATGATGGATGGCCGTATAGGCGCTATCAGAGAAGCCCTAGAAGAAGCTGGCCATGTTAACACACGCATTATGGCCTATTCGGCAAAGTACGCTTCACATTATTATGGCCCCTTCCGCGATGCAGTCGGCTCGGCAGCTAATTTAAAAGGTGCCGATAAAAAAACCTATCAGATGGATCCGGCTAACAGCAATGAAGCTTTACACGAAGTTGCCCAAGATTTAGCAGAAGGTGCAGATATGGTAATGGTAAAACCTGGCATGCCTTATTTAGATGTTGTACGCAGAGTCAAAGATGAGTTTGCAGTACCTACTTTTGCCTACCAAGTTAGTGGCGAATATGCCATGCACAAAGCGGCTTTTGCCAATGGCTGGTTAGCTGAGCAACCTGTCGTTATGGAGTCATTACTGGCCTTTAAACGCGCAGGAGCAGATGGCATTTTAACTTACTTTGCAAAACAAGTCGCTATTTGGCTACAACAAGCTAAGTAAGATCCCAATAAACTTAACAACTTCTATCCAGTGGGCTGGCTTAATTAAGTACTAACTAATTAATAACTGCCAGCCTGCTTGTTGCTGATATAACACTTCTTGCTCTAACTCTGCCGACATCAGTGGATGCTGGGCTAGCCAGCCATTAGGCAAACTTAGTGTTAACTGCTCACCAGCACTGTTAATTTTTACTTGTGGTAACACTTCATCTTTACGACGCATAGAAAGAATAACCGCTAAACGCAAAATTCGCGTTAGCCTTTGTCCAAGTAACACTGAAGTCATTGTTTGTTTAGCAATAATGTCAGTATTGATATCTGCTCTATGATTATGCACTAAGGCCATAAGCAATTGCTGTTGAGCACGCGTAAAACCCGGCAGCTCAGCATGTGTAATAATATAAGCACCATGATGATGATGATTCTTATATTCAATTAATAAACCAATTTCATGAATTAAAGCACTACTATGCAATAAGCTATGGCCATCAAAGTCACTTAAATCCCAGCTAGGCTCCAGCTGTGCGGCTAAGTCTGTGGCCACTTCAGCTACACGATAAGCATGTTGCTGATCAATAAAATACCTTATCATCAAGCTTTGTACTGTACGGTTACGTACATTGCTTTGATGCAACTGCGGCAACAAACTATAGAGCACCCCTTCACGTAAGGCACCACCCGATAAAATCATTTTTTGAATATTTAGTTGGCGAAATAAAGCCATTAAAATAGCCAAGCCAGCCGGAAAAGCTACCTTTCTGTCTTGAGCTAAACCAATAATATTTAAGCTAGATAAATGCTGACAAGCAATTGCTTGTTGCATAATTAACTCTAAACGCGGCAAAGTAATATGCTCATCACTACCTTGGCTAATTAAAATTTCTTGCATCGCCTGCACAGTGCCAGACGCCCCTAAAGCTAATTGCCAGCCATGCTCCTGATACAATTTAACCAAAGGCTGCACTTGCTGTTCTGCAGCAACAATAGCACTATTAAAGTTGGCACTGGTTAAGCTGTCATCAGCAAAAAAACGCTCTAAATAAGTAACGCAGCCCATATTTAAACTAACAAGTAAAGCGGGTTTATGGCCAGTACCAACAATAACTTCTGTACTAGCACCACCTATATCAATAACTAAACGCTTACTATGATGGGTAGATGTATGAGTGACGCCCAAGTAAATAATACGAGCCTCTTCTTCACCGCTTATTACCTGAATTTTCTGACCAACAATAACCTCTGCCTGCTGCAGAAACTTATCGGCATTAGTTGCCAAGCGTAACGTTGCCGTACCGATAATTCGAATATTGTCAGCGGGGATATCTTGCAAGCGTTCAGCAAACAAGGCTAAGCATTCCCAGCCTCGGGTCATAGCAGCATTGCTTAGTATTTGTTGTTGATTTAAACCGGCAGCTAAGCGCACTTTGCGCTTAACTCGGCCAATTACTTGCACTGAACCCGCAATAACCTTCACCATTAACATATGAAAGCTATTAGAGCCCAAATCAATCACCGCATAAATATCATGATGCGATGATTGTTCAGCTAAGTTAGCCTGATTAGCGTGGACGGTTACGAGGTGGTCGTGTGCCATGACTATTGCGTCCAGTAGTACTGCGACCGGTACTTCGCGCTTTGGTTGTTGAACGACGACGGGCGCGTGGCTTAGGTACTGTCAAGTCATCAAGTAAAGCTGTAGCATCATATTGGCTCACCGCTATTGGGTGGCGAATATAATCTTCAATAGCTGTTAAATTAAGTGCATAGCGCTCACAAGCAAAGCTTATTGCCTTACCGCTTTCGCCGGCACGGCCAGTACGACCAATTCTATGCACATAATCTTCACAGTCATCGGGTAAATCATAATTAAATACATGACTTACTTTAGGAATATGTAAACCTCGTGCAGCTACATCAGTTGCGACTAAAATATCTAATTTACCACTACTGAAGTCTTCTAAAATACGTAAGCGTTTTTTCTGGATAACATCGCCAGTTAATAAACCAACACGATGGCCATCGGCTTCTAACCAAGCATGCACTTCTTCACACCAATGCTTTGTATTAGCAAAAACAATAGCTTTATCTGGCCACTCTTCTTCCATTAACGTTAGCAATAACGGCAGCTTATGCTCATCAGAAGGGTAAAAAAGCTCTTCCGATATGCGGCTTCCAGTCATTTCTTCTGGCGCAATGTGAATATGTTCGGGTTGATTCATTTTTTCAAATGCTAGCTCTTGCACCTTATATGACAGCGTTGCAGAAAACAGTAAACTTAAGCGTTCAGTAGCTGGTGGCATGCGGTTAAACATAAAGCGGATATCTTTAATAAAGCCTAAATCGAACATTCGATCAGCTTCATCTAATACGACAACTTGAATTTGTGATAAGTCGTATAAGCCTTGCTTTAAATAATCAATTAACCGGCCTGTAGTGCCAATTAAAATATCAACGCCATTTTGTAGTAGTTGACGTTGAGTATCATACCCTTCGCCCCCATAGATCAAACCAAGACGTAAATTGGATTTTTCAGCCATTATTACTGCGTCTTGATGGATCTGTACTGCCAGCTCACGTGTTGGCGCCATAATAATCGCTCTAGGCTGACCACTGCCTTTGGCAGGATGAGTCAGCAAGTGATGAAAAGTGGCGGTTAAAAAAGCAAGCGTTTTACCAGTCCCTGTTTGGGCTTGGCCTGCAATGTCTTTACCAGCAAGAGCTAAAGGTAAACATTGCGCCTGAATAGGCGTACAATAGCCATAACCTTGCGCATCTAATGCAGCAAGAACCTGAGGTGCCAATGCGAAATCGGCGAATTTATGTGATGTTAAGTGAGTTTTATTCATACATGCTAAGCATAACCGTTACGCTTGCAATAAGGAACAGCCAGGTTTAAATTGATAACACTTTTTTTGCAGTAATTCTGCACGTATAACCGGAGACATACATGAGCGAGCATATTTTACAGGTTTCTGATGATAGTTTTGACACTGATGTTTTAAAATCAGAAACCCCAGTATTAGTCGATTTTTGGGCAGAGTGGTGTGGCCCGTGCAAAATGATTGCACCTATTCTGGATGATATTGCCCAAGAATATAGCGGCAAAGTCAGTGTAGCTAAGGTGAATATTGATCATAACCCAAATACCCCACCTAAGTTCGGCATTCGCGGCATTCCAACTTTGCTATTATTTAAACAAGGTCAAGTTGCCGCCACTAAAGTAGGCGCCTTGTCTAAAACTCAATTAAAAGAGTTTTTAGACAGCAATATTTAATTAAAATAAAAAAAGGCGTATTTTTATACGCCTTTTTTTACTCTGATGCTGGACGGCTAACGCTACAGCTGCTATTGTGTAGCCATCAGTACTTTTTGTACAACCTGAACATCGCTTGTCTGTCGAAACAACCACTTCCAATTCTTAGTCCTCGAACTGATAAGCATTACCCTGTTTTTATCAACAAGAAACCCATCAATATGCATTTAACAGAACTGAAACTAAAGCCAATTAGCGAACTGGTTCAATTGGCCGAGTCTAAGGGCTTAGAAAACATGGCCCGCCTGCGCAAACAAGACATAATTTTTGCCATTTTAAAATCTCATGCTAAAAATGGTGAAGAGATATTTGGTAATGGCGTACTAGAAATCCTGCAGGACGGTTTCGGTTTTTTACGCTCTGGCGACAGCTCGTATTTAGCGGGTCCAGACGACATTTATATTTCGCCTAGCCAAATCCGCCGCTTTAACTTGCGAACGGGTGACAGCATAGCGGGCTTAATCCGCCCCCCTAAAGAAGGCGAACGTTATTTCGCTTTATTAAAAGTTAACGAAGTTAACTTTGGTCGTCCAGATCAAGCCCGCAATAAAATCCTGTTCGAAAACTTAACCCCCCTACATGCCAATTCACGTTTACGTATGGAACGTGGTAATGGTAGCCGTGAAGATATCACCGCTAGGGTATTAGACTTAGCCGCCCCTATTGGTAAAGGCCAACGTGGTTTAATTGTTGCACCACCCAAAGCTGGTAAAACTATTTTACTGCAAAACATTGCCCAATCTATTGCCGCTAACCACCCAGATTGTGTGTTAATGGTATTGCTAATAGATGAGCGTCCAGAAGAAGTAACAGAGATGCAGCGCTTAGTTAAAGGTGAAGTAATAGCTTCTACCTTTGATGAACCAGCCAGCCGTCACGTTCAAGTAGCTGAGATGGTTATTGAAAAAGCCAAACGCTTAGTTGAACATAAAAAAGACGTTATTATTTTACTCGACTCTATTACCCGCTTAGCCCGTGCCTATAACACTGTTATTCCAAGCTCAGGCAAAGTGCTAACTGGTGGTGTAGACGCTAACGCCTTACACAAACCGAAACGCTTCTTTGGTGCGGCGCGTAATGTAGAAGAAGGCGGCAGCTTAACCATTATTGCCACAGCCTTAGTAGATACCGGTTCAAAAATGGACGAAGTAATTTACGAAGAGTTTAAAGGTACCGGCAACATGGAGCTGCACTTATCGCGTAAAATTGCCGAGCGCCGTGTTTTTCCAGCGATCGACTTTAACCGTTCAGGCACCCGTCGTGAAGAGCTATTAGCTTCAGCCGACGAGCTACAAAAAATGTGGATTTTACGTAAAATCATCCATCCTATGGATGAAACCGATGGTATTGAATTCTTAATAGATCGGTTATTAATGACAAAAACCAATGATGAATTTTTTGATGCCATGAAACGGCAAAAAAATTAATAATAAAAACCGGTGTTAGTACCGGTTTTTTTATGCCCAAAAGGCCATACTTACAGTTGAAGTGATGCAACCTGACGAGGTTTCAGTATGAGTTATCCGCGTATAGTTATTATTGGTGGTGGAGCTGGTGGCCTTGAGTTAGCCAGCCGGCTGGGCAATAAGTTGGGCCGGAAAAACCTCGCTCATATCACCTTAGTGGATAAAAATCATACCCATATCTGGAAGCCGCTATTACACGAAGTTGCCACTGGCACTTTAGATGTAGAAATAGATCAACTCAGTTATCGCGCCCATGCGGCAGCCCACCACTTTGAGTTTCAACTAGGTAGCCTTACTGCCATTAATCGCGACCTACGACAGGTGATACTGGCGCCAATTGCAGACAATGGTGAAGAAGTATTAGCCGCACGGGCACTAGAATATGACTATCTAGTACTGGCGATAGGCAGTGTGTCTAACCATTTTAATACCCCTGGTGTAGCCGAGCACTGCATTTTCCTCGATAGTCCAGCTCAAGCACAACGCTTTCAACATCACTTATTAATGGCCTATTTAAAATTAAATTCGCCTGCCCATCCTAAAGATAAATTAAATATTGCTATTGTTGGTGCCGGCGCAACGGGTGTTGAACTCGCTGCCGAGCTCTATCATGCGGCCGCAGAACTTAACTTATATGGCTATGCTGACTTACGCAAAAGCCGGATGAATATTCAATTAATTGAAGCTGGGCCACGCATTCTTCCAGCATTACCAGAACGCTTAGCCTTAGCAGCACATAAAGAACTGTCTAAACTCGGTGTTACTGTTCGCACTAACACTAAAGTAACAGCAGCAACTAAAGCTGGATTGCAGTTAGGTGATGAACATATTGAAGCAGAGTTAATGGTCTGGGCTGCTGGCATTAAAGCGCCAGACTTTTTAAAAGATATTGCTGGATTAGAAAATAACCGTATTAACCAGTTAGTGGTTAATCAGCAATTACAAAGCACTCGCGATAGCAGTATTTATGTTATTGGTGACTGCGCAGGCTGCCCATTACCTGATAATAAGTGGGTGCCGCCACGCGCCCAATCTGCCCATCAGATGGCTAGTTTAGTGGCAAAGAATATTACAGCTGCAATCGCTGGCAAGCCGCTAAAGGCATTTCAATATAAAGATCATGGCTCGTTAATATCGCTAAGCCGTTTTGGCACTGTCGGCAATTTAATGGGTAACTTAGTAGGTGGCACTATGATGATAGAAGGTCGCCTTGCGCGGCTGGCCTATATCTCGTTATATCGCATGCACCAAGTTGCGTTACACGGTTGGTTAAGAATGATGCTAATTAGTTTAGTCGCTCGTATTAACCGTATTGTTAGACCCAAGCTTAAATTGCATTAAGCTTAGGTGAATAAGCTATTGATTGCATTGTTAGCTAGCGTAATGGTTTATATAACGCCCAGCGTAATAAGCCCAGCTGATGGCCATGGTGATTGACGACCATAGCAATACAGGCCAGGCCGCATTCAGCCGCTTCGGATTGGTAAATAATGCTCACACTTTTGACTTCTCTATATATCCTTTCTAAGAGGTATGATTCTCATGAATGATTTGCTCGACAACTTTTTGTGTAAATCTTAAGCTGGTGCAATGCCTTTCACGGTACCACTTAATAGCTCTATTTTTATCAGTTAAATATAAATTAATAAGATACTTATCTTCAGTTTCAATTTGATTAGTATCATGAATCTTCCTTTTGGCCCTTGAGTTAAGGTGCTCTAGATCTCTTCGTTCTGCACTACGACTATTAAAAAAAACATAAGCCGCAAAAACAAAAATAAGGATAAGCCAATAAAAATTTTCAGACATAATATTTACCCTGTTTTTAGGTTAGGGGCTTTCACCCCTAACCTTTTCACTTACTGCAACATCTGGTAGCCAGCATAAAATGCCTAGCCAACCATCGCACCAACAACAAGTGGTGAAGATGCAACCGCAAGACCAACGCCGATAGCTCCCCAGCTAGAACCGAAAGCAGCACTACCAAGCCCAACTGCTAAACCTGCCGCACCAGCACCCTCCATAAAGCCAGCGCCACTCACTTCCTCTACTTGTTCAAATGTTAACTCTTGCATATTTAAATCTCCCAATTTTACTTATTGAAGCATTTGATAGCCGGCATAAAATGCCAAACCGACCATTGCGCCTGCCGCTAGTGGCGCTGCCCCAAAAGCTGCTATAACACCAATAGTGCAGAATGAACCGCCAAAAGTTGTAGTTCCTATTCCTAATGCAAGGCCAGCAGCGCCAGCACCCTCCATAAAACCGGCGCCGCCCAACGTTTCAACTTGCTCAAATGTTAACTCTTGCATATTATCTCTCTTGAGATGTTTTTAAGTTTATTGGTTGCTCTTTATTTAGAGCTATAGTCGCCCTTTTAGGCTTAAAATCGGCTCAAACAACCAGGCCCTGTGTTAATAAAAAGTAGGCCTGCGTTGTTCCAGCACGATATCACTGAGCGATAGAAAATCTATTTAATTAGGCTTTTTGAGAAAGTAACAGCTAGGGGAATAACTTGTTGATTATAATCATTAAAACGAACAACATATAGTGATTGAGCAATAATATCCGCCTTTTTTACTGGCCCAAAACTTCTAGAGTCATAACTGTTTTTTTCATTATCACCAATGACAAAATATTCATCATTTAATAAGAAAAATACACTATTTCTTTTTATGCATTTTTGTCTATCATCAATTAACTCTCCAACCCAATTATTGCTATACATATACCTCATACCGTTAACGTAAACTTCTGAATTACAAATGTGCACTTGGTCACCAGGCATAGCATGTATGCGCTTACGCAGTAAATTATCATCTACTTTTACTGCAACCATCACACCTAGTTGTAGTGAGAAGTTGAAGTGCTTTGAAATGATAATGTCATTCGGTTGAATTGTTGGATAATTGGATTCTGTAAATCTATCTTCACCTGTTTCATCTACAGAATAACCATTAAGCTCGGGGTTGTTAAGGTAAATAAATGAAATGAAAATAAATGATGAAACAACAAATACTGATTTGATCATTTTTTTGCGCCATAACAAGAATGAAAATGCAATGAGGATCAGCAGCGCATGAATTAGAAACCAGAATTGCACTAACAATACTGAATCGAAAACTTCAAAAATTCGTATAGAAAAAAGTGATGCCACAAATAGGAAAATAATTAAATACATCTTGGTTATCCGTTACCCGGTGCACATGTAGCACATATAGTTCACTCTGAATATGCCTAGCAAAGCTTGTGGCCTTGCTAGGCATATTTTAAATGTTAGGAATAAGTGTCATATTAAGGAGCAGGGAAGTCAGGGTTAGGACAAAAGTCCTCACCAAAGCCAGGAGGTAATTCGCCATTTCCCATCTTTGTGATTAAATTTCTAGCGATAAATCTCCACAAAAAATTACCACCACTCACTTCTTCAACTTGCTCAAATGTTAACTCTTGCATATTATCTCTCATGAGATGTTTTTAAGTTTATTGGTTGCTCTTTATTTAGAGCTATAGTCGCCCTTTTAGGCTTAAAATCGGCTCAAACAACCAGGCCCTGTGTTAATAAAAAGTAGGCCTGCGTTGTTCCAGCACGATACCTGCGCTTAACAGCATGCCCGATTGCAGCGGGACTGTGTTGCCATAAGCGCGGATGTGTTGTGAATCCAGTCACCCTAAAAGATCTTTATTACTGGTTAGCGACTAATCATTTTTTAATAGCAGCTGACCAAAAAGAATCAAAAAAAACTATTATTGGAAATGCAACAAACCAAAAGGCAAGGTGCCTATAGTTAGGCACTTTTTCGATAAGCATACTACTTATAATGTCGTTTGATACCCCTATAAAAATCAAGACAACAATCAGCTTGGTAAAAAATTTGCCAAGATTTCTCAAGTTATCATTGCGATTTACTATTGAAATTGCGAATGCAGATATCGACAGAAAAAAATAATAGTAAAAACTTTGACTTTCTAAATTATTTAGCACTACCATGGACAATATGAATATCCATAAGCAAAGTATTATATTGATAACTGTAGAATACATTTTCATAGCTCCCTAAATCAGCCGCAGTTTTTTAATGCATAACTGCGGCTATTTATATTGCTTACCCTAATTTACAAGTTTACTGCCAATCCATTGGCCACCGTAGTAGGCTAAGGTTACTCCCGCAAGACCCCAGCCTAATGGTGTTGCCATAGTTAAAACTCGTGCACCAGCCATTCCTAAAGTCAGAACATCGCTTGCTAGATTAATATAGTCAATCGAGTCGCCACCACCACTAACTTCTTCCACTTGCTCAAATGTTAACTCTTGCATATTATCTTTCCTTGAGACGCTTTTTAAGTTTATTGGTTGCTCTTTACTTAGAGCTATAGTCGCCCTTTTAGGCTTAAAACCAGCTCAAACAACCAGGCCCAGTATTGATAAAGAGTAGGCTGCGTTGTTCTAGCACGATACCTGCGCTTAACAGCATGCCCGATTGCAGCGGGACTGTGTTGCCATAAGCGCGGATGTGTTGTGCAGCCAGTGCTACCTCTACTCGGTACACTGGCTCCTGTACGGCGACAGGCATATCAACTTCATTTGGCAGCATGATGGCCTGCGCCGTTTTTATTTTTCTGTATTTATACCAAACTGTGCCTTATACGGTGCTGTTACATCTTGCAGCTGGCCGTTATGCAGTTGCATAATCCTTTCGGCATTAATAATGGTTTCTGGCCGGTGGGCAATAATAATGCGGGTCATATTTAACTGTTTAATTGCTTGATTCACATAATGCTCTAGTTGTACATCCAAATGACTGGTCGCTTCATCCATAAATAAAATTTTCGGCTTGCGATACAGTGCCCGTGCTAATAACAGCCTTTGCTTTTGGCCGCCGGATAACGAACTACCCATATCGCCGACCAAAGAGTTATAGCCCATTTGCATCACAGCAATATCTTGATGAATACCGGCTAGCTTTGCGGCTTCAGTTACGCTGTGCATCTTCATTTGGCTGTCAAAAAAACTGATATTTTCAGCTAAGGTACCCGACATCAGTTGATCATCCTGCATTACGGCGGCTATCTGGCTGCGATAATGGCGTAAACCTAAATGACGAATATCGACACCATCTACTTCTACTTTGCCGCTCTCTGCTGGCAGCAAACCCAGCATAATTTTCATCAAGCTGGTTTTTCCACAGCCAGAAGGGCCAATAATGGCAATATTTTCACCGGCTTTTACTTCAAGATTCAGGCTATTGAATAGTAAAGGGTCATTACTGGCATAACGAAAGCCAATATTGCTTAGGCTAAGCTGACCACTAATATCGCGACCGTCGCTTGCACTGCCTTCATCTTCTTTTTCGGTTAAGGCGATATCGGCTAAGCGGTCTAAATGCAGCCGCGTCATTTTAATCTCAACCAGTTTATCAATAAGGGCAGCGGTGCGGTTAGTAAACTGATTTTTATAGGCAACAAAGGCAAACAACATGCCGACACTGATGTCCCCGGCCATCACAGCCAGTGCGGCTAAATAAATTACCAGCACGTTTTCTACGCCAAATAGCAGTTGGTTAATGGTGTTGTAGGAGATCTGCCACTTACCTAAGCGATAGTTCTGGTTAACCGCTTCAGCAAAGCGGTTTTGCCAGATATTTAAGCGCTGGGTTTGCAGGCCAAACAGCTTAATGCTTTGCATGCCACGCACGGTTTCCATAAAGTTACTTTGTTCTTTGGCCGAGGCAACAATGCTGGCTTCGGTCAGTTGGTGTAGTGGTTTATATAACGCCCAGCGTAATAAGCCATAAATTAATACCGCTATACCAACTACTAAGCTAAGTTGTGGGCTGTATAGGTACATCATAACCAACACGGTAATGGCCATAATGCCGTCTATCACGCCTTCGACTAAGCTATTGGTTAATAGCTCTCGCACTGAGTTAAGCGAGCCAAAGCGCGATACCACATCGCCCATATGGCGTTTTTCAAAATAACTTAATGGTAAATGTAATAAATGCCGCATTAAGTTTGCCTCCATTTGCACACTCATCACCGAGCCTAAGTGCAGTACTACCCAACCGCGTAAAGTTTGGGTAATAACCTGTAGCAGCATAATAAGGCCAAAGCCCAGTGCCAGCACCACCAGCAACGGCTTATCCTGGCTAACCAGTACTTCATCTACCACCAACTGGGTGTAATAAGGGGCGGCAAGCACAAATACCTGCAGTAACAAAGACAAAATAAACAGCTTAACCAGTGATGGCACCAGGCCTTGCACCTTGGTCCAGAAGGCTGTTAAGCCTAAGCGCACTCGCTCATCAACTTTTTTAAATTCAGTGCTAGGGCTTAATTCTAGCGCTACGCCAGTAAAGGCTTTATCCACTTCGGCTAATAATAAACGCCGCTCACCCATAGCGGGATCCAATATAGTAATACCATCGCGATGGACTTTTTTCAGCACCACAAAATGGTTCATTTCCCAGTGCAAAATGCATGGTGTGCGAAGGTTTTTTAAATCATCTAAATCCAGCTTTAATGCGCGTGGTGTTAAACCTAATTGGTTACCCAGCTGCATCAACTGTTGTAAATTGGCGCCTTTAAGCGACACGCTGTAGCGGTTGCGTAGGGTAGTTAAGTCCAGCTGATGTCCATGGTGATTGGCCACCATAGCAATACAGGCCAGGCCGCATTCAGCGGCTTCGGATTGGTAGATCATTTTGACGTTTCAAGCAATTTTATACCCTTAAGCGCATTTGTAGGCTTAATAGCGTGTGTGGTTCTATTAATTTATTTGACGGTCTTTTAATCTCAATTAAAATCAACTTAACCACCAGTGATGAGTCAATACTAAGAGGAAGAACGTCACTGGAGGGTATGTAAGAAAAAGGACTCCTTTATACTTCTTATCATCCATATGAAAATCTTTTATATCTCTGTTTCCGTGAAAAATATTGATAGGGAGCACAGATATTGCAAATAATATTGCAAAGCGCTCTAAGTCAAAAAAAGCTAGAGCTACGTAAAGCACAGCAAACATAAATAGACTAAGATATGCAAGTTTCACTTTCCCTCCAATGGGGCTTACAACACAATGTGCAAGCCCCGCAATTTAAATAATTATTGGGCGCCAGTTGCTGCCCCACCAAGAGCGGCAACACGTGGGAGCAAATATCTGGCGGCAGCAGATCCAATCGGACCACCAATAGCTCCTGAGGCTGCTCCAGTTCCTGTTGCTGCAGCTAAACCACCCCAGCTAAAACTACCTGACGTTGCAGCACTGCCAAGATAGCCCGCTGCACCTATAACTGCGCCAAGGCCCATGCCAGGCACACCAAATGCACCATTCACTTCTTCCACTTGCTCAAATGTTAACTCTTGCATACTATCTCTCCTTGAGACGTTTTTAAGTTTATTGGTTGCTCTTTGCTTAGAGCTATAGTCGCCCTTTTAGGCTTAAAATCGGCTCGAACAACCAGGCCCAGTATTGATAAAGAGTAGGCTGCGTTGTTCCAGCACGATATCACTGAGCGATAGAAAATCTATTTAATTAGGCTTTTTGAGAAAGTAACAGCTAGGGGAATAACTTGTTGATTATAATCATTAAAACGAACAACATATAGTGATTGAGCAATAATATCCGCCTTTTTTACTGGCCCAAAACTTCTAGAGTCATAACTGTTTTTTTCATTATCACCAATGACAAAATATTCATCATTTAATAAGAAAAATACACTATTTCTTTTTATGCATTTTTGTCTATCATCAATTAACTCTCCAACCCAATTATTGCTATACATATACCTCATACCGTTAACGTAAACTTCTGAATTACAAATGTGCACTTGGTCACCAGGCATAGCATGTATGCGCTTACGCAGTAAATTATCATCTACTTTTACTGCAACCATCACACCTAGTTGTAGTGAGAAGTTGAAGTGCTTTGAAATGATAATGTCATTCGGTTGAATTGTTGGATAATTGGATTCTGTAAATCTATCTTCACCTTTTTCATCTACAGAATAACCATTAAGCTCGGGGTTGTTAAGGTAAATAAATGAAATGAAAATAAATGATGAAACAACAAATACTGATTTGATCATTTTTTTGCGCCATAACAAGAATGAAAATGCAATGAGGATCAGCAGCGCATGAATTAGAAACCAGAATTGCACTAACAATACTGAATCGAAAACTTCAAAAATTCGTATAGAAAAAAGTGATGCCACAAATAGGAAAATAATTAAATACATCTTGGTTATCCGTTACCCGGTGCACATGTAGCACATATAGTTCACTCTGAATATGCCTAGCAAAGCTTGTGGCCTTGCTAGGCATATTTTAAATGTTAGGAATAAGTGTCATATTAAGGAGCAGGTAAGTCAGGGTTAGGACAAAAGTCATCACCAAAGCCAGGAGGTAATTCGCCATCTCCCATCTTTGTGATTATATTTCTAGCGATAAATCTCCATAAAGCATTACCACCACTCACTTCTTCTACTTGCTCAAATGTTAACTCTTGCATGGTATCTTGGTTTTTCATATTATCTCTCCTTGAGATGTTTTTAAGTTTATTGGTTGCTCTTTACTTAGAGCTATAGTCGCCCTTTTAGGCTTAAAATCGGCTCAAACAACCAGGCTAACAGGCTGCGTTGTTCCAGCACGATATCTGCGCTTAGCAGCATTCCCGATTGCAGCGGGACTGTGTTGCCATAAGCGCGGATTTGTTGCGAATCCAGTGCTACCTCTACTCGGTATACTGGCTCCTGTACGGCGACAGGCATATCAACTTCATTTGGCATCATGATAGCCTGCGCCGTTTTTATTACTTGCCCTTGATACAAACCAAAACGCTGATACGGAAACGCATCAAAGCGTAAGCGTGTATGCTGGCCAACCTTGACAAAACCATAAGCCCGAGTTGGCACCAGCAACACGGCTTGTAATTCTGCGTTATCCGGCATAATAGTTAATAGGGGCAAACCAATTTGCACATTATTACCAATTTCAGCGACTAAATTAGTCACTCGGCCAGCAATAGGCGCAGTAATAAGTAACTCACCCCGGGCATGTAATTCTGTTTGCTGTTGTTTCAGTCGTGAAATGTCGGTATCGAGCATGGCTAGTTGTTGCTGCTGCTCACTAGGTAAGCGTTGTAATTGGCCACTTAATTGCTCTATTTGAGCTTTTTGGCTTTGTTCGTTAGCATTTAATTCAGCTAACTGCTGTTGGATATTGAGCACCAATTCATGCTGTTGCTGCAATTCCATAGTGGAAATAGCACCGCTGTTATTAAGGGCTTGATAATTTTGATAACGCTGCTGATTTAATTGTAGTCGTTGTTGTAGCAGCGCATGTTGGGCAGTAATATCACGCAATAAGTTTTTGCTTAATGTTAGGCGGGCACTAAATTCAGCTTGTTGCTGCATAAACTGACTCTGTAATTGTTGTTTACGCAGGCTTATTAATTCGGTTTGCTGCAAAAGCCCTTGAAATAACGTATTGGTAAGGCTTTCACCGGCAGCTAAATGCTCGGGTATAGCAATAAGCGCTAAGCGATCACCCGCTTGTACTTGTTGACCATCATCAACATAAAGTTGTTGAATAACACCCGCGCGAGTCGATACAACCTTGGCTAAGCCCATATCAGGTTTTAAATAACCCGTCACCGTTTCTTTACGATTGAACGACGTTACGCTTAAAAAGATAACAATGATAATAACAACAACCACTAAAATAATTGTTAACACACTACTACTCAGCGGCTGAGCAACAATAACATCGCCATCTAATTTAGCGCCTTGCTGCTTTACCGCATTAGCACGAAACAGTCCTTGCTCTGACACGACAACCTCTAACTTCCATTGTGTTACCACGCGCTTACATGCGTAAATAAATGTGAGTAAATGTGAGTAAATGTGAGTAAATGTGAGTAAATGTGAGTAAATGTGAGTAAATGTGAGTAAATGTGAGTAAATGTGAGTAAATGTGAGTAAATGTGAGTAAATGTGAGTAAATGTGAGTATACATTAACCTTAAATGAGCAACAAGTGCTTTTATAATTTAAGAGCATGATTGGTATATATTTTATGCAACACCTTAGAGACAATTAGTGCTTTATTATTAACATAATAATTAACACCAGTAGCAAAAAAAACATATATTCACTTGTAAGTAAGTGATTACCGTGCTGCTATAAGAGGTGTTTTTAATATTCAGCCTATATAAATTAGCCTTTAATTTTGCATCCTTTATAATCTTAGGCTCACGGTTTCACCCAAATGGAAAGATAAGTGTCAACGGTAAACTATTTAGCTGGCTACCCAGAGCATATTCAACAACAAGCCCAAGCGCTTTATACCAGTGGTAAACTGACGACCTATTTAACTGAAAAGTATTCTCAGCAACATCAAATACAAAGTGACAAAGCACTCTATGCTTATATTAATGATTTAAAACAACAATATTTACGTAATAGCCCACCGCTTAGCCAAGTTAAATACGACAGTAAACTTAAGGTAATCCAGCACGCCCTCGGTATGCACACTTATCAATCTAGAATGCATGGCAATAAGCTAAAGGCTCATAATAGCATTAGGGTAGCCGCCTTATTTAAACAAGCACCCACTGAGTTTTTACGTATGATAGTGGTGCATGAACTAGCCCACTTTAAAGAAAAAGAGCACAACAAAGCCTTTTATCAGCTTTGTCAGCATATGGAGCCGGCGTATCACCAGCTAGAATTTGATACAAGGTTATGGTTGTTGTGGCGAGATAAAGAAGCTTGCAGCTTAAAATAACAGTTTAGATAAAAAAGTGCTTCATGTTTTAACCAAACATGAAGCATTAATAAGTAAGTTATAATTTGCTGCTGTTATTCCTTAACTGGCTCAGCATTTTTAACAAACTCATCTAACCAATTAACGGTTTCCCACAACATGTGTAATACCGACTCGCGGGCACGATAACCGTGCGACTCTAGCGGTAACATAACTAATCGTGTAGTACCGCCTAAGCCTTTAACCGCTTGATATAAACGCTCACTCTGCATTGGGAAAGTACCAGAGTTATTGTCGTCAGTACCATGAATTAACAGTAACGGTGTTTTAATTTTTTCCGCGTGAAAAAACGGTGACAGCTGAGTATATAAATTTGTATCGTCCCATAAGGTGCGCTGCTCACTTTGAAAACCAAACGGCGTTAAGCTACGGTTATAAGCGCCACTTCTGGCAATACCGGCTTTAAATAACTTAGTTTGCGCTAGCAAATGCGCAGTCATAAAGGCACCGTAAGAATGGCCGCCTACCGCAACCCTATTCGGATCGGTTACTTTACGGCTAACACCTGCGGCAATAGCGGCTTCAGCATTCATCACTAACTGCTGAATAAAGCTATCGTTTGGCTCTTTATCACCCTCACCTACTATTGGCATAGTAGCGCTATCTAACACGGCATAACCTTGAGTGGCTAAAAATTGCGGTGTCCAATAGCTAATACGGTTAAAGCGGTAAGGTGAATCACTTACTTGCCCCGCTGCAGCCGCACTTCTAAATTCACGCGGATAAGCCCAAATCATTGTTGGTAAAGGGCCATCACGTTCAGGTTGATATCCAGCAGGTAACAATAAGGTTGCCGACATAGGAATGCCATCAGCACGCTTATAATTAATTAGCTCGCGGGTTATGCCTTTAGTTTGTGGCATAGGGTGTGGCGTTTGCGTTAAAGCAGTTAATTCACCTGATTGTAAATCTCGTAAATAAAAGTCTGGTGGTAAATCTGTAGACTCACGTTGTGTTAGCAATTTACCACTAGGTAACAGGCTATAAGCATATTCGTAAAATGGTGCTTCAGAGCGCCATAAGCGTTCAGTAGTACCAGTAGCTAAAGTCATTTTATCAATAAAAGGACGGTTACCTTCAGGCGATGCGCCTACGCCAGTTAAATATATTTGTCCTTGTTCTAATTTAAGTAAACGCTGACCATTTGCTGCAGTAGTGGTTAAAGGTGAGCCGGGTGCATTGTAGCGATCTTCTGATGAACGCTCCCACAATAAACTAGCGTTTTGATCTGGTGTTAAGCGCCATACTTTTTCTAGCCGGTCTTGCCACCAATTCTCCCACACCAACATAGTGCCATCTGCAGCTGTTAGTAAACGAGAGAAACGAAAACTTAAATCAAGTAACTTTTGCGGCTCTGCAGTAAAAGGAGCGGCTAATTGAAATAACTGATCACGAACCATTGCTTTATTTGCAGGATCACCACCGTCAGCCGCTTCAGCCCAGTATAAGGTTGCTGGTAAATCAGAGCGCCAATTAGCATAACGACGGCCTGTAGGTACGGCATCAAAGGCAATAGGGATATTATCCGCAACAGGATTTTGTGCCACTGTGTACACTAACTTGCCGGCGGTACTCCATACTTCGCTGGTATAAGCAAAACGAGATACCGGTACTGCATAAGAGAACGGCTGTTCTATACGGCTAACTAACACTAACTGGTTATCTGGCGACACTTCTACACTTCTAAACAGTGTTGGCTTGCCTATAGAGGTTACTTTATTTTTTAAGCTAATTTTTACCAACTGGCTAGTAAAGTAATAACTAAATAAGGTTTCGTCATGCTTATCTTTTAATAAATCTTGATAAGTACGTGCTGGCGCAGTGCGGCCTCTAGCTTCAGTAATAACCGGTCCAGTAGGGATTTTAGACGCCACCGGTTCAGCGCCGCGTTTAGCTGGCACTGTTAATGCGTAAATAGCTTGGCTATCAGCAGACCATTGTAAGCCAGCGCCCCAAATTGCATTTAAACGGCTTTTTGACCATTGGCTAGCTTTAGCTTTAGCAATATCAATACGCCATAACGTAGCTTGGTTTGCTTCAAGCTGAATAAAAGCTAAATAACGGCTATCCGGCGACCAGGTTAAATTTGTGGCTTTAAGGTCGGCAGGTAAACCAGAAATAGATTTACTTTTTGTTGAAGCTAAATCAATTAACTGTAATGCCGAAATATAACGCGGCATAGTTGGGCCATTATTAGCAGGATTAAACCTAACGCCGGCTAAACGGTATTCTGGTGCCGCCAAGTCTGCCAATACCGGTAATGCCGGATAGGTTAGGCTTAGCATGGTTTGGCCATTAGGGCTTAAGCTAGCGCTAGGTGTTGGCGCAGCATCAACAATATCAACAATTGCTTGTACCGGTTGCTGATAGCCTATATCTACCGCCGTACTATGGGCATACCCAGTTAAACATAACGCAGTACCAAGTAGCACTGCGTAAAAGGTCTTTCTCATTTTTATAATTCCTTGTTAACTATAATAGTTATTTAGCATAGATAGCACCTAACTGTAACCTAGCTAAGCGACTAGCACACTAAAACAAAAGATTGATGATTTATTTTTGCTCTTGAGTAATCAGTAAACTATATCTTTTAAGCCTTGTAGCTAGTAAGTTTGCAATTATAAAACTGCTACTTCCAGTACCAATACGAGACAACTTTATGCCTGAGTCTAAGTACCACACTTTTACTAATGATGATGCGATGCAATTTGCTGACGAACACAGCGGTTTATTTGGCAGCCATAGTAAATTGGAAGCTGAAAAGAATTTTAATCAAGTGTTTAGGATCAGCAATGATAAAGGCTCTAGTCTAATTGTAAAACAAGCTTTGCCTTATGCCGGTTATGGTAACGATAATTGGCCCTTAACCGTTGACCGCGCTCGCATAGAAGCTGAAGTACTGCAAAAGCATCATAGTTTGTGTCCCGAGCACACAGTAGAGGTTATCCATCATGATAATGAGTTAGCGGCTATCTTATTAGAAGATTTAAAGGCTTACCGTATTTTGCGCACTGAATTAATTGCAGCCAAATCCTACCCCCATTTAGCAAGCCAACTCGCTTAATATCTTGCTCAAGCTTTGTATCATACTAGTGATTTTGCGTTAACAGGCATCAATAAAAAGCAGCAAGTCATTGAGCTTTGGCAAAGTTTCGCCAGCACTTTTCAACAGTTATAGAACAGGTTATTACCTTAGTGCGCCACCATAAAATATAATTTTCCTTGCTTTTATACCGACACAGCTTGTTACAGTTTAACCAGCTGCTTCCGGTGTAGCTGTGTTTCAATTAAGGCAACAGTATGGCATTCTGCACTGCTAAAGTTTTATAGGGTAGAGTCATGATATTCGCACAACAGCTTAGTCGTGTTTTTGGCCAGGGAGACAATGCGGTAAGGGCGTTACATAACGTTAGCTTACGTATTGCCGAAAATGAATTTGTTGCCATCATGGGTAGCTCTGGCTCAGGCAAGTCTACGCTAATGAATATTCTTGGCTGTTTAGACACCCCAAGTAGTGGCAGTTATCAACTGGATAATCAGGTTATTGGTCAACTTGATGATATTAAGCTGTCGGCCATGCGCAACCGCCATATCGGCTTTATTTTTCAATCTTTTCACTTATTGCCAAGATTAACAGCAGCACAAAATGTTGCTTTACCTCTTAGGTATACCGACACCGATCCTGTAGAAGCATTAGCTCGTGCTACCACTTTATTAGAGCAAGTGGGCTTAGCGCATCGTGCTGATCATAAACCTCATGAAATGTCTGGCGGACAACGGCAAAGAGTTGCTATAGCGCGTGCCTTAGTTAATAGGCCTAAAGTTATTTTTGCTGATGAGCCAACAGGTAACTTAGATAGCAAAACATCAAAAGAAATAATGTTATTACTGTGCGATTTGCATAGCAAAGGCAACACTATAGTTATGGTTACCCATGAAGATGAAATAGCGGCTTACGCCAGCCGAGTAATACGGATGCGTGATGGTCAAATAATTGAGGACAACGGATGTTAGTCGCACTTTATACAGTATTGTTATTAAATAGTGTTGCCGAGCAGCCTATCCCCTTACTGTTAACAGGTACGCTGCAATCTGCAGATAAACAAACTGTCGTATCACCTATGAGTGATAGCTGGCGGGTGCAAGTACAGTGGTTACAACCAGAAGATGAACCAGTAAAAGAAGGTGATTTAATAGCTGTGTTTGATGCCGGTAATATTAAAGCCCAAATTGAGCAATTAAAAAGTAGCATTATTAATCATGACGAACGGCTTAATCAGCTAAAAAGTGAACACAAGCAAAAGGTTATGGAAGCCGAATATGAACTTGAACGGCGGCAATTACTGCTAGAAAAAGCAGGTATAGACGCCAATGTTCCCTTGGCCAACTTAAGTGCATACGACTATGAAAAGTATCAATTAGAATTAAAACGCAGCCGCACTGAAGCTAATAAAGCCGCCGAGCAGCTTGCCGTCGCCCGCATTGCCGCTAATGCCGCCTTAACCAAGCAACAATTACAATTAGAGCAATCAAAAGCAGAACTGCTAGATGCCGAAGTTCAGCTAAGCCAAATGAGTGTTACCGCTAGCCAAGATGGCACTATAAGTTATGGCACCCATCCTTGGTATGGCACCAAAATTTACGCAGGCATTACCGCCCAGCCAGGATGGAGTATTGCTGAACTTAACCGTACTGATTCTTTATATATTGAAGCTTGGGTACACGAAACAGATATGCCTAGACTGCAACAGCATAAAGCCTTAACAGCCCGCTTTGATATTGCGCCGCAATCCCCTTTCCCACTGCGCTTAAGCTCTGTTGCCCGCCAAGGTGAAAAACGGCAAAGCTGGGGCAATGCCTTGTATTACAAAGCAACTTTTACATCAGACACCTTACCAATCACCGAGCCAATGCTAGGTATGGGCTTGCTTATTGAGGTTAGTTTACCATAATGCCTACATCCGTTTTTCGTAGCCTAGTGGCCTTGCTGCTAATTAATCTTAGCGCCTGCCAGCCAGAAGATATCACCCCTAACGAAACTCCAGCTAGTAGTTATGTTAAAGCAACTGGCGAGCTGACAGCAGCAAATTCATTTAAGGCGTCACCACCTACAGTCAAAAGTTTCTGGCAATATAATATTAAACAACTCGCACCTGAAAGCGGCCTATTAAAAGAAAACGACTTAGTAGTAGCTTTTGACGCTCAACGCTTAGTAGATGATTTAAAAAACAAAAGCATTGAATTAAAAAGTGCCGAACAAGAGCTAGCTAACCGCTTGCGTAGTGACGAGCAACGTTATGAAGAATTAAAACTAAGCTTGGCCGAGCGTAAAATGGAATACGACAGAGATCAGCGTAAAGCGGTCATTGTCGACCAATCTCGCTCTGCCAATGATAGGCGCAAAGCACAGATTGACTTCACTATCTCAGACAACCAAAAACAGCTAGCTGAAGCCCGCTTAGCCAGTCATCAACAACAACGCCAAGCCGAAGAGCAAATGCTACTGGCTAAAGTAAGCCGATTACAAGCTGAAGTAAATGATCTAAAGCGTAGCATTGGCAGCATGCAAGTAAAAGCTCCCTTTTCTGGTGTTATGGTTTATAGCCAAAACTTTGATGGTGAAAAATTCTCTAGTGGCGACATGGTGCAATTTGGTCAACCTGTAGCAGAAGTTAGCCAGTTAGACAGCTTATATATTAAAGCCGAAATAGATGAAATTGACCTAAAACATTTAACGACGGGTTTAGCTGTAGAGATTACCTTAGATGCCTATCCAGAACGGCGCTTTAGCGGCATCTTACAAAGCTTAGGCAGTGCGGTTAGGGATAAATCACAAGACAATTTACGCCGTGTCATAGACGCCAAAGTTATGCTAGATGTTGTAGATACTGACACTATGCGACCAGGTATGACAGCACGGCTAAATATACGCTTAGCAAACAGCCAAGGAGAGACCAATGCGCCTTAAACACTACTATAGTGCACTGTTGCTTAGTCTTCTTACTGGCTGTAGTGAAGTGGCCCTTCAAGTTCCTGTATACACTGTAGAACAAGAAACTTTAATCCACTCAGTTAATGCCGAAGGCGAGCTATTTGCTGTTAATTCAGTAAGTATTAACGCGCCTAAAACAATACAAGGCCCGCGTTTTATTGCGGCTTTAGCTAAAGAGTATTCTGAAGTGCAGCCAGGCGATGTAGTGGTTACTTTTGATTCGACTCAACTACTTAAAGCCAAAATTAAAGCTAATACTGGTTTAGGCACTGTAGTTGCCGACGAGCAACAAAAGCTAGCCGAACAACAAAGCGAGCAAAAAGCCATAGGTTTAGATCAAAACCTAATTGGCCATGAATTTTCTTTTGCCGACCGCTTTAGTATTGATGATGTGCAAATCCGCTCTAAGCTAGAAATTCTCGATTCCATGCAAAACAAAGAGTATCTTGCTGACAAACGCGACTACTTAGGTTGGCAAGAGCAAAGTTTTACTCAGCGTAGCAGTGGTGAATTAGAGCTACTACAGCTGCAACTTGGCCAACAACAAAGCTTGTTACATCAAGCTGAAACTGGTTTGGCTGAGCTAGAGATTCGCTCACCGCACAAGGGTATTTTATTATTTGAAAGTAATTGGCGCGGTGACAAGCCTGAAGTAGGCGGCATGGTATTTCCTGGCTCACGTATTGGTAGTATTCCAGATCTCAGCTTACAACATGTTAAGTTGCAGGTTATCGAGCAAGAAGCCATAGGTTTTGCTCCTGGCCAACACGTTAGCTTTACTTTAACTGCTTGGCCAAACGACAAGCTAGCCGGCGAAATAGTCTCTGTTGCTGCTGTTGCCCAATCTCGCGAACGGCGTGATCCTAGAAAGTATATAGAAGTTGTGGTTGCACCCGCCCAGCAAGATCCCCGCTTTATGCCCGGTAATAAAGTACGAGCGCAGATTGCAGTAAACAAAATAGAAGGGATTTTTATGATCCCATTACAAGCTATTTTTAGTGAACAACAACAACTTTATGCCTATAAACTAAAGGGTACAACTTTTATAAAACAGCCCATTACCATTGGTAAAAAAAGCCTAAGCCATGCCCAAATTCTTGAAGGCTTAAAAGCAGGCGATCGTATAGCTCTGATTAACCCGGAACAATAACAGCATGAAATTAAGCCCTTTAATTACCGATACTTTAGCAGAATTAGCCCAACATAAGCTGCGGACTTTCCTTACCTTATTAGGGATGATATTTGGTGTAGGCGCCGTAATTGCCATGCTGAATATCGGCGAAGGTGCAGAGCGTGAAGCCCTAAAGACAATTGAAACAATGGGGTTGCGCAACCTTATTGTTGAAGGCCGTACCTTTGATGAGAAAACCTTACAAGAGCAACGTAAACATTCATTAGGCCTTAATCAAAGCGATATTGATATTGCTGTTGCCACCTTACGCGATGTAACAGCTTATAGCGCTGAACTTAAAGTAGACACTTACAACATTTATAGTCACCAAGGTAAAAGTGATGGTGTTGCCATAGGCGTATCGCCCAGCTATATGGAGTTAAGTAAATTAGCTTTTGTTGCCGGCCGTAATTTTACTGAACAAGAAAACCGCTATGCAGCACAAGTTGCTATTCTTGGCGCTAGAGTTGCAAAAAGCTTGTTCCCCAATGGCGATGCACTTGGTAAAGCCGTGAAAGTAAACCATGTTTGGCTACAAGTAGTAGGGGTACTTGCTGAGCCTTATGCCGGTAGTGATGATTTTCAAGGTATTAAGTTAGGCGGTGAACAAAACCAACTGTTTATGCCTTTACTTAGTGCGCAAACTCGGTTTAAACAATTGCCTATGAGTGCTGAACTAAGCTCATTTCGCTTACAATTGGCCGAGCATGCCAATAATGCGCTAACAGCTAAAGCTTTAGATGCCCTCTTAAAACAGCGCCATAACGACATTGATGACTACACTATAATAGTGCCTGCAGCACTATTAGCGCAACAGAAGCAAACCCAACAAATTTTCAATATTGTTATGTCTTGCGTCGCGGGTATTTCATTATTAGTAGGCGGCATAGGCATTATGAATATCATGTTAGCTACCGTGTTAGAGCGCACTAAAGAAATAGGCCTATTGCGCGCTATTGGCGCAACACAACGGGATATTAAACTGCAATTTGTGGCCGAAAGCTTTGCTATTGCTATTCTGGGTGGTTTACTGGGTATTGTATTTGGTATTTTATTGTCGGAACTTATCGCTTTTTATTCCGATTGGGCAGTAAGTTGGTCTTTGCTGGCAATAGGCTTATCTTTTAGTATTTGTGCACTTATAGGTGTAGCTTTTGGTGTGTACCCTGCCATTAAAGCTTCGCAGTTAGACCCTATTACTGCCTTGCAAAGCGAGTAACTTAATCGACTCTGGAGCTAATTATTATGCAACTAGTTGAAGTTAGACGTATTTGGCAACAAGCCGCACATAATGCTTTTACGGATTTAATCTTATTTAACGATGCACTGTGGTGTGTATTTCGCGAAGGTAGCGCTCATGTCTCAGCCGATGGCGCTTTTCGTATTTTACGCTCAACGGATAACGGTATTAGCTGGCATAGCCAAGCGCTAATAACGGCCACTGATGCCGATTTACGAGACGCAAAGTTTAGTATTGCCCCTAACGGTACACTATTACTCCTTGGCGCTGGAGCCTTGCACGATCGCAGTAATTATAGCCATCAGTCTTATATTTGGCGCTCAAATGACGGTGTTACTTGGTCGACACCTGAGCCAGTTGGCGAAAAAAATGTGTGGTTGTGGCGAATGACATGGCAGCAGCAAAAACTGTATGCCTTGGGTTATGGTATTGGCCAGCCGCGTTTTGTGCGCTTATACCAAAGCGACGACGCCATACAGTTTCAACCGCTAACCGATGTTTATCAAGGCAGTTACGCTAACGAAAGTGGTTTATTATTTACGCACGATGGTACAGCACTTTGCTTACTAAGACGTGACCCCGAGCACGGTTTATTTGGTAAAAGCTTACCGCCTTATACTGACTGGCAATGGCAAGATATTGGCTGTCGCATTGGTGGGCCACAATGGCTGCAATTAGCCGATGGCCGCTTACTCGCCTGTGTTCGCCTATATGATAATAATGTTCGCACTAGCCTATGCTGGATAGACAAAAAAAGTGGCAGCTTAAATGAAGCCTTAACGCTACCCTCCGGTGGTGACTGTAGCTACGCCGGTATGGTACTGCACGATAATAAACTATATGTAAGCTATTATTCGTCACACCAGGAAAATACGGCTATTTATTTTGCTGAGGTGCAAATTTAAGCATTAAACTATGGACCAGAATGGGGTTAGTGAAAGAGTATAGTACTATTATTTTTGAAATTTACGTAATGGTAACTGTTTTGTAGTAACAGCTTTTAACCCAAAGCTAAAAGCTGTTTCATGCCGAATTAATATACTTGGTTACAACCGGCTTGGCCGCAAGTTTCGCCATATACATAAGTTCTTCTGCAATCGACGAACGATGGACGCAGATGAGTACGACCTGGGTAACCACCACCTACTTCTGGTGTTATCGAATTATGTGAAAAATTTACCCACAGTTAACTTAGGGTGAGCTGTTAAGTTTAAACTAAAGCCTTTAAGTTAATTACACGATCAGCAGACGCTATGGTTTCAGGCCGATGGGCAATCACCACTCGGGTAATCTTAAGCTCTTTAATCGCGTTACTGACAATAGATTCTGTATCTGTATCTAGGTGACTGGTCGCTTCATCTAAAAATAAAACTTTTGGCTTCCGATAAAGCGCACGAGCCAATAAAATTCGCTGTTTTTGACCACCAGATAAAGCAGACCCCATATCGCCAATTAAGCTGTTATAGCCCATTGGCATATTTGCTATATCTTTATCGACCGCAGCCATTTGCGCGCATTGCTCAACCCAAGACATATCATATTGCTCTTCAAAGAAAACAATATTATCTCTAATACTACCAGACAGAAGTTGATCATCTTGCATTACTGCAGCCACTTGTCGTCTATAATTCACTAAACCAAGTTGATTCAATGGAATATCGTCAACCAGCACTTTGCCAGAGCAGGGTAATAACAAGCCTAGCATTATTTTCATTAAGGTTGTTTTGCCACAACCTGAAGGGCCAACTAATGCCACTGACTCGCCCGGCTTTATAATTAAAGAGAGATCCTGCAACACCGGATTAGTAACATCACTATACGCAAAACTGATATTACGTAATTCAAGTTTACCCTGAACCTCGACAGGCTTACGCTCTTGCACTGGATGAACTCGCTCTTTTCCAGTTAGGGCAATATCACCTAAACGCTCAAAATGTAAACTCAGCATTTTAAATTCAATTAATTTCTCAATTAACCGGGCCATCTGACTCATAAATTGACTTTTATAAGCAATAAAAGCAAATAACATCCCGGTACTAAAGCCACCCTCTAGTACAAGCGTTGCCGCTAAATAAACCACTACTATATTTTCAATACCAAACAGTAACCTATTCACTGTCTGATATGAAATATCAAAAATACCTAAACGTATTGATTGGTTAGTTGCTTCAACATAATGATTCTGCCAAATGCCTTCTCGCTTCGCTTCTGAGCCAAACAACTTGATGGTTTGAATAGCGCGAACCGTCTCCATAAAGTTAGAATTTTCTTTAGCTCCAGCCAGTATTTCTTGCTCTGAAACAGCGCGTAAAGAGTTATACATAGCCATCCTAAATAAGGCATACAGCGCTACTGAAACTAGCACAACCATACTTAGAAGTGGGCTATAAATAACAATAACAATCAAAATAGCAATGGCCATTAAACCATCTATTAGAGCCTCTATCATACCCGTTGTCAGCAACTCACGAACTTGGCGTAAAGAGCCAAATCGTGATACCACATCTCCCATATGGCGCTTTTCAAAATAAGTCAGCGGTAACCTAATTAAATGATGAAACAAATTACTGGCCATTTGGATATTCATAGAGTTACCAAAATGCAGTAAAACAAATTCTCGTAGTGCGCTGGTCATCACCTCAAACAGCAGTACTAAGGCAAAGCCTAATGCTAAAACAATAAGCAAACTGGTATCACTGGTCATAATGACATCGTCTACCACTAATTGCATATAATAAGGCGATATTAAGGTAAATACCTGCAACAAAATGGAAAGCGTAAATAGCAATACTAATGAACGCTTTAAACCAGTTATTTTGGACCAAAAATGAGATAAGCCTAAACGACTTTGACCTTGCTTTAATTCAAAGTCGTTAGTAGGTAGTAATTCTAATGCTATACCCGTAAAGCTTTTACTGGCTTCATCTATGCTTACTTTTCGAACGCCACTGGCAGGGTCATGTATAACGATATATTTAGCATGTACTGACTTTAAAACAACAAAGTGATTTAAATCCCAGTGTAAAATACAAGGTAGTTGCAATGCTGGTAAATCTTCTAGCTCTATGCGTAAAGGCCGAGAAGACAGGTTTAACTTTTCTGAAAAGTTCATTAAGTCCAGTAAGGTGCAGCCTTCTATTGAAATTGAAAACTTCTGCCGTAACTCATTAAGACTCGCTTTATGACCATGGTAATGAGCAATCATAGCCAAGCAAGCAAGACCACACTCTGCTGCTTCTGTTTGGTTGATTATTGGTAGGCTATCACCTTGCCAGAAAGAAAGTTTTTCTGTTATTGCTTGCATTATAGCTGCCCTTTAATGCTATATATTGGATCGAACAGCCATTGCAATAAGCTTCGTTGCTCCGTCACTACGTCTGCATCTAGTGTCATACCGGCTCTTAATTGTAATGCTCTGTTATAAGCATAAATTTGCTGAGACGACAATTTAATCCGAACACGGTAACTCGGTTCCTTTATTGTCGTATCTGTCACCTCTTCGGGCAATAACACTGTATGACTCACTTCTCGCACCTTACCTTGCTGCACGCCAAATCGTTCATAAGGAAAGGCATGAAATCGCAATCTAACATCCTGATTAGGCTCAACAAAAGCAATAGACTGCGTTGGCACATACACTATAGCTTCTAACTCCGCACCTTCAGGAATCAAACTTAAAACAATACTGCCCGAATCCATAAAGTGCCCCGATTTAGGTAAGATACCGCTAACCGTGCCTGACTTTGGCGCTGTTATGATACTAGTTTGTTCATGCTGTAACCGTGTTAACTGATTACGTAATTCCGACATTTGGTTGTCTATCGAAGTTAATGAGGCGTGTTGTTCAAGTGGCAATTGTTGCAATATATTTTGCTGCTGCTTTAGCTGCTCTTTTAAGCTTAACTCTTCACTCTCAAGCGCTTGACCTTGCTGTTGTAGCGACAACAAGGTATCTCGTTGTCGGTCTAATTCTAAAGTAGAAATATAACCTGTGCCCGATAACTGCGAGATCTGCTGAACTAACTTTTGATTTAAGTCTAGACGCTGCTGAAAAATAGCTTGTTGCTGTGCTATTTGTTTTAATCGCTCTTCTACACTAGCAATCTGTTCATTGCTATCTTGCTGTTTAATTCGATATTTTTCTATCTCTTGCTGCTTTTGTTGCTGTAAGTTAACTAAAATTGCCGTTAACTCTTTTTGTAATGACGCAGACAGCTCTGTATCCTCTGAGGAGAAATGCTGCATAGTTAATTGCAACAAAGGTTCCCCAGCCTCTACTTTATCGCCTTCTTGTACTAATAATTGCTTTACAGTACCAGCTTGAGACGTTTGTACTCTAATAATCCCCTGCTCAGGCTGCAAGGCACCGAAAACGACAGCTTTACGGCTATAATTAGAAGCCAACAAAAATATTAATGAGCTAACAACAATGACTGTTATTAGCCCTGTCAGCCAGACAAAGGATGGAACCTGTACTAAACTGACTTCACCCTGCATCCGTGATGTCTGCTGCGTTAATACTTGCTCACGGAAAATTGATTTCATATATTACTCTAGGTTATCAACTATCACATTAAGTCTATAGTTATGATTTTATGCTGAACTTATAGCGCTAGTACTGTGTAAAAACGAACTATTTTAACCATATTGTTAATAATAAATAACCCGCATAGATTAACAAAGCTCTGTTAAAACCAATAGTTATTTACCCTACTTTTGATTTAAGCTTACTGTCACTTGCTTTTTGTTTCGCCACCTCAGATAAGTATAAACGTCTTAAAAAGTCATAAATAACAAATTCTTGCTCACGGCCATACGTTTTAAATATACGGTTACAGAACATATGCAATAAAGAATGCAATAAGTTATCGGTAGTACAACTAAGCTGCCCTTGCTGTTGCTCAGCCAGTATTTGATTAGCTAATGGTTTAACGTTTTCAATTAACTGTTGTTTAAAAGTTAACATTTGCTGTAATGGTTGCTCAACAGCTTGCTTATACTCCGCGTTAAAGTCAGCCTGTATTTGTTTTTGATACTCACGATACTTAGCACCTAACTGATTACGTAAATGGCTATGCTCCTTAAACTCTAAGCCAAAAGCAGTACGCAGTTGAGTCATTATTTCTAATTTACGATCTAAGCTATAAGAAAATGCATCCAACATAGCATTTACGCCTAGTAGAGCCATACGCGTTCTTATAGATTCACCATAGTTTTGTATTAAAGAAACTGTTTGCAGCACAAACTCGCTATCATGCTGAAATACCTGCTCTGCTAGCTCTATTCCTCTATCACCACCATAACGCTCAATTTCACGTTGATAAGTGAAGATTTCAACCTTGCGCACACGTTGGCTCTCTACCCATTCAGATAAATAGTTATGTAATAGCGGGAGCACTTTACTATATAAGCTCTCGGGCTCTCCTAATATTCGCAACCGTAAATGCCAATCGGGATCGCTATAACGAATAAAAAACCATTGCTTTAACATTCCCTGCTGTTTGCAGAAAGCCAAAAAGTCTGTAAGTGCTTCATTTAAAAGTAGTTCAGCGGTACTTGCAGCGGCATAAATTTTAACGCTAAGCCACTCAGAGCCAGGAATAAATTGACGCTGTATTGTCATATCTAGCATTTTATCCAGCTCACCATATAAAATATCAAGTGGTCTAGCTTTAGTGTTTAAAATAGGCACGATAAACTCATGGGCAAAGTCCCCTTCTTCACTAGCAACTTCACTTTGATATTGCATCGCTAACGACTCTTTAAGGGTAACTTGTAGCTGGCCTTTTGTTTCGGCCAATAAAATTTTGATTAAAATAGGGTTATGTAGATCTATCGTTAAAACATTATCGTGAATAGCGTAGCAAACATAGCGAGGTAATTGATAACGATGCTTTAATTCTGCCCATGCATTTTCTTGCCAAATATCTTTCTTAACTAACGCCTCTAGTAATGAGCGTTCAATTCGCCATTTAGCTTCAGATAAAATTACATTATCAAGCTGTACCCTAGGTTGTCGATCCATTTGCTCTATAAAGGTAGGGGATTGATAAAACGGCAACTCTGCTTGCTGATGTTGCAACATACATAGAAAGTGATAAATACTTAAACTTCTATCTGAGTAATTATGCGCTGAGGTTAAACGTGGTATCACCAACTTTTTTAAACGTTTTGACCAAAGCTTAACTTCATTGCCTTCCACAAACGCATACAGATCTTGTACCGAAATTTGTTTTTCATCAGCTAGTTCAGTGTCTGCTAAAAATACTATTTCATATTGCCTTAATTGCGGTCGAGCAATAACATTGCCTGGCCTTCCATCTGGCATATGCACAACTTCAGCAAAAACAGCATTTTTAGATAAAGCTTCTTCAGCTTCAAAATGAGAAATTACTTGCTGCTTTAATGCTTCATCTAAGTGACAAAACCGCCCTAGTAAGTTTGCCCCAGATGGGCCAGTGCAACCATGCAAATGTATTAGCCGTTCGCCACTTGCATTTCTATAGCAACTAATGTTTGCTGCAAATGAAGCTGGCATTTGCTGCCATAACTCTGCACTTTTCGCATCTTTAAGCATCTCATCGCTACTAAGCTGTAATATATTTGACACCTTGCTATTAGCATTAAGCTTATGAAGTAGCTTGATACTTAATGAGTTTTCAGGCTCAGCCGTTTTACTTCGCTGATTATTTGCAATATTAATTCCAGCTAAAAGAGGAGTCTCATAGCCAGTATCATTAGAAAATGATATCCCAACATCTTCGTCTAGTAATTTAAGTAATGGAACCGCTTGGCCTTCAAAACGTTGATTAAAATTGGTAATAAAATTTATAAGTGGGTTCTCTGATACTGGCATTTGTGATTGCAATGCCAACACAGTTTTTTTCAAGACAGCCTGTATGCCTGTGTCTAATTGTGCTACTTGAAGAGTGCGCTTTACATCAGTTTGAAACAGTTTATTTTCTGAAACCGCATAGGGTAATTGCTTCAAATGCTGCACTATAGCTTGATAATCTTCCGGTTTTACAACTGTTTGCTGATCTAGGGCGTCTAACTTTTTAAGTGCAGCCTGTAATACCAAGCCATCATCCGTGTTATTAGCATTTAATAATGCTTGAACAAAGGCTTTATCTGGATAACCGCTAGTTAAAGGCAATTTTAAGTCTGCCATTAACACTCGCTCTTGAATCAACTGTTGAATATAAGCTTCTACATCTTCTTGGTCGACACTAGGATATAGCTGACAAAACTGCTCGATTAACGCTTGCTTTGATTTCCCTCCATCAGCAAGCTGTAACATTGCATGCAATGCCTCGTCATGCTCAACTGAACTTAGCCTATATTGCCGCTGTGAAGATGATTGATAAGGCTCTATATAATGTAGAAATGAACCTAATTGATATAGCGTAGTATTAGGTATAAAGTTTACAGCTTGCTGACCTGCGTCACTTTGTGCCCATTGCTGCTGAATAGTGGCTAAATAAAACATATCTAGGCGGGTTTTGCGCTTATCCAACTGTAAATTTGCCGGTGTAATTAAGCTTCGGTCAGTAAAGTGCCCTAGAGAAATACCAGCAAATAAACCAAAAGGGGTAGGCCTACAGCTCATACGGATAAAATACTTTAATAATGCTGTAGTGACTTTTTGACCTGTTTTGCTATAAGGTTTTTCGCGCCATTGCCCAATTCGTTCAACTAAGGATGGGCTCGCTAAATAAATAGCCTCTTCAGCTTCAGGCGATGCAAGCCAATGAGTTAGATAATCAACTACAGCTTGCTCACTTGTAGGCAGTTGCTTAAATTGCGCTAAGCTTAATCTTGGCACCCTTACAACAAAAAAATCAGCTACGCACTCAACATTACTACTCATTAATACACCTAATTTGTTTAATTATGCTAACAGCAGAGCATCAGCCCAATCTTGTCTGTTTGAGATAAGCGCTAACAAACCTAAGCCCACCCCGCTAGTGCCGCCTAAAAAGTCTTGAGTCGGCAATTTCTCAGCTTCTGATCCTGGTTCTCTAAAAGGCTTTAACCCTTCAACTCCATTTTTTTCAAAGCGCTGAAGCGCATCTTGCAACCAATACTCTTGAGCTGATTTTAATTCTTCTAAATGATAAAATTCGTTTATCAGCTTGAATATCAATGCCAGACCAACACTGCCATGGCATAAGCCAGCATCCCTAATGCCCGCTTTATTATCTCGTCGCTTACTCGTATGTAATGCTATGTCTTTCCCAAAGTTCAGCCATTTTTCATTGTTGAGTAAACGCCCAGCACGAGCAAAAATTAATGCTAAAGGCAAGTCGCCATAACACCAGCCTAATCTAGAGCATTCATTTTCTCCGACTGCATAACCATAGTAACTCCCTACCTCAATGGGCTGCTGCTGTTTATAAAGCCAGTTTATGCCTTGATCTAAAAGTGGCTTGATGCGATCAGAGTAGGATGAAACGCCAGCTAAAGATAATAACGCGGCAAGAATAGCTGGCATACCATGAGCAAGCCCTAGGTTAACTTCACTTTCTTGCTTACCATTTAATAGAATGTAGGGAGAGCCTTCAGGGGTTGGCCATTTTAACCCTTCAAGTGTGCTTTCTGAGAGCAGCTCTACTTGCTGTAAAAACTTCTCTATTAAAATATGATTAGGCTGATACTTAGCCCGACGGGCGATATAAGGTGCTAGGCCAGCTATGCCTTGAATAAACTCTATCTCAGTCTGCCAAGGCTCATTTAAGATATGAGTCTGCAGCCAAATATCTGTGCTGTTATTAACAGTTCCATCATAAGCGGAATCAGGATCTATACTAGCCTGATGGCTAAGTAAGTATTCATATAACCAGCCTATTCCAGGTAAACCATAGCTAAAAGTACTATTGTCTTGTAAATCTTCTATTTGCTCTTCTAGCCAACTAAAGCGCTGTTGCACGGCTAGCTCTACTTCTGGCTTTTTAGCAAACTGGTAATATTCATATAAAAATAAAATATGTCCCGCTACGCCACTAATTATCCCCGGCGGTACGTCGTTATAATCAGCAGTTTGTAAATCTTGATTAATTGCATCTAACACATGCACAATATCAGAAAGGTATTTTTGAGGCATTTTGAACTACTAGGTTTTAAGAACAGCTTTTGCCATTACGCCAAAAGCTGTTCAATATTAAATTAGAAAACCGGAACACAACCACGGAGTCTTTGACCACAGGTTTCACCTGGCTCTAGGCTTCTTGTTCTGCATTCCGCTCTAGTATTAGATGGGTCCCAAGTACCACCAGCAACTTCTGGCGTTAACTCTTTAGGTAATACTTTATTATCGTGAGATAAGTTTACTAACTCTTTCTTTTTTAAGTTTAATTTCATTGTTACTTCCTTATTATTTTACTTCGGCCATTCGAAGCGACCATAAAAATAACAGCAAGCACTCAATAAGTAAACAACCATTAACATCTAGGTAATAAATATAATACTCATTAATATAGCGTTAAACTAACCTGAATTACGCATACCTGCAGCTATACCGGCCATAGTGATCATCAAGGCATGGTTAATTTCTGGCTTATGCTGTTGTGCTGGTTGCCTTACTCGATGTAATAGCTCTACTTGTAAAATATGCAGCGGGTCGACATAGGTGTTGCGCAACATTATTGACTCGCGGATCCAGTCTTCTTTCGCCATTAAGGTGTCACTATGAATAAGCTGTAATAATAGCTTTTTATCATCAGCAAGTTGTTGCCTTAATTGACTGCCGAAATACTGCAACTCAGCGGGCACTAACACGCTGTCATAATAAGCTGCTATATCGCTATCTGCTTTTAACAACACCATTTCTAGCATAGATAAACGGGTAGCAAAAAAGGGCCACTGTTGCTGCATTTCATCTAAAGTGGATTGATTAGTCTGTACTGCATTAGCTAAAGCAGCGCCAGCACCTAGCCAAGCTGGTAACATTAAACGGTTTTGTGACCAAGCAAAAATCCACGGAATAGCACGTAAACTTTCAACGCCGCCCCCGGCATTACGCTTTGCTGGCCGACTACCTAAGGGTAGCTGACCTAGCTCTTGTTCTGGAGTGGCAGCTCGAAAATAAGTAACAAAAGCTTTATCTTCACGCACTACAGCTCGGTAGGCCTGACAAGAATCATCCGCTAATTGCTGCATTAACTCGCGCCAGCTAGCTTTAGGCGCAGGCGGTGGTAATAGTAAGCCTTCTAATACTGCACTGGCATATAACGCTAAGCTGCGCTGCGCTAGTTTGGGCAAGCCAAACTTAAAGCGGATCATTTCGCCTTGTTCAGTCACTCTTAAACCACCGACCAATGAACCCGGGGGTTGAGACAAAATAGCAGCATGGGCAGGACCACCTCCCCGGCCAATAGTGCCACCTCGACCATGGAAAAGAGTTAGCTGCACTTTAGCTTGCTGACAAATTGCTACTAAGGCTTCTTGCGCTTGATACTGCGCCCAAGCCGCAGCAAAGACGCCGGCATCTTTGGCGGAATCAGAGTAGCCAATCATCACTTCTTGAATATTATTGATATAACTGCGATAGCTAGCAATGGCCAGTAATTGCGCCATACAGTTGGGCGCATTCTCTAAATCGGCTAAGGTTTCAAATAATGGCGCTATTGGCATAGAGAACTGGGCGCCAGCCTGTTTTAGCAATAGCTGCACCGCTAACACATCGGATGGCTTTCCGGCCATTGAAATAACATAGGTACTTAGCGCCTCAGGGCCATGCTCGGCTACTATAGCGCAGGTATCTAGCACTTGTTGCACATCGGCACTAGGTTGCCAATCTTTACCAAATAAAGGCCGACGGCTGCTTAGCTCAGTTAACAAAAACTGTTGCTTTTCTGACTCCTGCCAACTGGCGTAATCGCCTAAACCTAAATATTGTGTTAACTCACTAAAAACATCGGTATGACGTTGCGCATCTTGACGAATATCGAGCTTTAGCAAACAAACCCCAAAGGTATAAGCACGACGTAAGGTATCGAGCAGCTTACTGTTCGCTATAACCGGCATGCCGCAGTCTATTAGTGACTGATAGCATAGTAATAACGGCTCGATTAACTGCTGGTTATGCCAAATAATGTCTGCCGGCTTTGCTGTTAGTTCACCCTTTAACGTATTAGTTAACCACTGCCGAGTTGCTTCTAGCTGTTTTTTTAATTTATTAAGTACTGCTCGATAAGGCTCTGCTTCCTCAGTAATAGCCTTTAATTCAGTATTAGCCTCTGACATGGAAAGTTCACTACTTAACAGTTGCAAGTCGTTAATAAATAAATCAGCGGCTTTCCAGCGACTAAGCAGTAAAACCTGTTGCGTAACCTCTGCTGTAACAAAAGGATTGCCATCACGATCTCCGCCCATCCATGACGAAAATTTAATAGGGGTGGCATCAATAGCAATGCCTTGGCCAATAGCGCTGGTTAGTTTGCCATCGAGCTGGCGTAGAAAGTCAGGAATAGCCTGCCATAACGAGGTTTCAATTACCGCAAAACCAGACTTTGCTTCATCAACAGGTGTAGGTCGCTGCTGTCTAATTTCATTAGTACGCCATGCTTGGCTAATTAGCTCGAACATCCGTTGCTGGATTTGCTGCTGTTGCTCAGTATCAAGCTGTTGCTCTAATTGTTGTAAACAGCCGGCAATTTCAGACAGCTTATGGATTAAAGTTCGTCGTGACACTTCGGTTGGATGCGCAGTTAATACAAGCTCTATGGATAATGACTCCGCAGCAGCAACAACTTGCTCAGCCGGTATTTTATGTTGCGCCAGCTGCGCTAACAGCTCATCAATGGGCTGCGGTTTTTCAATACTATTTTGCCCCGCTTTACTTATAGTATGATGCTGCTCGGCTAAGTTAGCTAAATTTAAAAATTGCGAAAATGCGCGTGCTACTGGTAATAGTTCATCATCGCTTAATGAGGTTAAAACTGTTTTTAACTGTTCAGCTTGCTGTTCATTGCCTTGGCGTGAGGCTTTAGATAATAAACGAATTTGTTCTACCCGCTGCAACACTTTTTCGCCCAATTGGTTACGAATGGTATCGCCTAACTGGGTGCCCATTAAATTTACATTAGCTCGCAACGCTGCATACTGATCCATAAAAAGCACCTTAAAATTGTAGATAAAAATACCCTATAGGGTTATGACAATAGACTCAACACTGCCCCTTAACAAAATAGGCTGTTATTAAAAATAAATCACTAGCACTTCATTAAAGCAAAGATATGCGTACAATACAGGCTTATTATCAGCTTGATTTAAATCCATATGAACCAGCCTCGCAGCAAGAAAAAGTCAAATTTTTTAAGTGATATGTTGTTTAATATCATTGCTCCTGCATTGATATTAAGTAAGTTAAGCACTGAAGATACCTTAGGCCCCGTCTGGTCGGTGGTTATCGCCCTGGCTTTTCCTTTAGCTTATGGCGGCTGGAGTTTAATTAAGTCAGGTAAAGTAAATTTTTTCTCAATACTGGGGGTAATAAGTGTATTGCTCACCGGTGGCATTAGCTTATTGCAGCTTGACCCTGCCTATATCGCCATTAAAGAAGCCATGGTACCAGCATTAATTGGTATTGCTGTATTAATTAGCCAGTACACCCGCTATCCCTTAGTAAAAACCTTACTAATTAACCCAGAAGTGATAGATATAGAAAAGTTAGATAACGCTTTAGCTTTGCGTGGCAACAGCGCAAAATTTGCCAAAAGCACAGAGCGCGCCGGCTTTATTGTTGCTGGCACTTTTTTTATCTCGGCCGCGTTAAATTATATTTTAGCCAAGGCCATAGTAGTTAGCTTACCTGGCACGACCGCTTACGCTGAAG
Source organism: Rheinheimera sp. MMS21-TC3 (assembly GCF_032229285.1). NCBI lineage: Bacteria > Pseudomonadati > Pseudomonadota > Gammaproteobacteria > Chromatiales > Chromatiaceae > Rheinheimera > Rheinheimera sp. MMS21-TC3. The sequence continues at coordinate 364,767 of NZ_CP135084.1, read as the reverse complement.
AGCTTGGCCGCATGACATGGTTAAGTTACCCAGTTATTGCCCTACCAAGCATGGTGATGTTAATGGCCGCTATTTTTTATATCTTCCGCCAAATTGGCCGACTCACCGGCCAATCGTTAGAAGAGTTTATGTTGCTTTAATTAGCACCTAATTAACATTAAAACTGCTTAAGCAAAGTATATGGAGCATCAGCTGCTAGCTTAGTAATGATATAACCATAAGTTGAACTGTAACTACCTTGCTCAACCGCATTCGCCATATACAGCACGGCATCTTCAATGCCGTCTTGGTTATAGTCGCCTTTGGCCATAATGGTTAACCTTTGAATGCCACCGCTGTTGTCATAATAAACCGCCTGGTCAGCATTAATAATTTCAATTTTACTAATCTGACTCATGTCTTGCCAACTTGACGCTTTAGCTAAGCGACGCTCATCATCTTTAGATATAATAAGCGCTAACTCGGCGGGCATCTTTTCAGGTAATATTTCTCCATGTTTTAATAAGCTAAGATAAGTCGTTTTTGAAGCAGTTAACTGCCCAATATGGCTCCATACCGAACAAACTCGATTTATAGTATCAACTGATGACTGCTCACGGTAGCTTACTGCCTTGAACCCTTCATTTAATAACTTAGTCAGCTTTTCACAGCTATTCGCTTCCACTTTCTGCTGCTCAGCATTTATTAATTGCCGTGTAAAATACCACTCTTTATTTTGTAAGCTTTGAACTTGTGCAGGGGTATTTAAAGGCACTTGCTCTATAAAGTAACCATTAGTTCTATTTTCAGTACTATACGATGGTGGTATTTTTGCTACAGATAAGCTTGCACAAGCCAAACTTGAAATACCCATAAAACCCAGTAATAGCGTTAACTTGATCATTTTTCGTTTACCAGTAAATTATAAACATAAGCATTGCGCTCACTCGCAATATCTTTTCTTGAAGACTCTAAAGCCGCTTTTTTGTAATCGCCAGCCTTAATATGTTTATTAAATTTGGGAAATGTATTTTTAAGTTTTGTCATGCCTAAATTAAAAATCATATCAAAAAGTGCTAATTTTACTTTATTAGGAAAGGCTGAAAATTCAGCGCTACCATAAATGCTTTTTAGCTCTTTTTCAAAAGTCTTAATATGATGATCCACTTGAGCATTCATGACCGTTTCGGTTAACTGTAGTTTAGTAAATGCTTTAAAATCCCTAGCAACATAATCTTCACCAAAAAAACGACTTTTAATTAAGTTAAATTCTTCTTCAATTTGCTTAGCTGAAGCGGGCTGACCTGTTTCGCGCACAATAAACGCAATCTGCTTTGCCGCTGCAGCATCTTTTAACAAGTGCCCCACACCTACGGTTACAAACCCTTTAGTATCAAGATACATGTGCGGCACACGCCCTTCGTACCTTTCTATCTGACTTTTTAAAGTTACTTTTAAACTACCAGAAATAGGAACTGCAGCTACAGCCGCTTTCTTAGTGAGCTGTTCATTTATCTTACGGTGACTACGACCATTAACATCAATTTTGCCATCAGGTCGTTGCATGCCTACCACTTTACTTTGAAATACCTTAATCGCAGCTACTGTTTTTGAGCTTTCTGGCCGAGTGCCTAAACGGCCATCTACGACTAATGTTTTAGTTGGCGGAATTTGATCTAGTAGCTTATTTAACGCGGTTTGTACTGCTTTCACATCCGCTAACATATTAGCACCGCCAAGCCCGACAGCTTGCGTGATTCGCATTGACGACATCGTATATCCTTGTCTTAGTTAACAATAGAGGGCCTAACTTCGCAAGCGACAGAAAGGCTCACACAATTAACTTAATGTTACCATGACAAGATATTATTTTAATTAATTTTTAACTTTTTTTCGTTATCTATCTGCAATTTTTAACCACCAATTACATAACACTACCTCTAGAGTAAATGCTGCTAACAATCGCTCTAGTATAAAGGTAGGTTAGGTTGGGTTATCCTTTGATTGCATCTGCAGACGCATGTGCGCCAGTTCTTGTTGTAATAACTGCATTTGCGCCAGCAGTTGTTGCTGAGTCGCGGCGTCAGCATCATGCTCGGCTTTATGCTCTTCGTCATGCATGCTTTGCACGGCGTTAACTATTACGGCAATAAACAAATTAAGCATGGTAAAAGTTGCGATAAGAATAAAAGGCACAAAAAATAGCCATGCATAGGGGAATTGTGCCATTACCGGACGCGCAATGCCCATAGACCAACTTTCGAGGGTCATAATTTGGAATAAGGTATATAAAGACCCGCCTAAGCTACCAAACCACTCGGGAAAAGCCTCACCAAACAGCTTGGTTACCATTACCGCAGCAACGTAGTAAATTAAGCCGAGCACCATAGTAATAGAAAGCATGCCATTAAGTGACTGCATTAAGGCGCCAACAATTTTTTTCATTGAGGGTACAAAGGTAAGCACCCGCAACACCCTTAAAACTCGCAGTGCACGCAACACTGAAAACGGCCCGCTGGCAGGCAGTAATGCGATACCCACCACAATAAAATCAAAGACACTCCAAGCATCTTTAAAGAAACTCAGCCGGTATACAAACAGTCGTAGCACTATTTCTAGTACAAAAACCGTTAAAATAGTTTTATCTAAAATCTGTATAACAGGCCCTATAACAGCCATTACTGCAGGAAAGGTTTCTAACCCTAAGGTCACGGCGTTTATTAAAATCAGCGCTAGTAAAATACGTTGCACTAGCCTGTTTTCAATAAAGCTTTTTAAGCGCCCTTCTGTTGTTGGCACTGCAATAATGATTTCACTGCTCATACGGTGACCTTAAACATAATAGAATTAAAAAATTGCGCTATTGTATGTTAGTCACCGTTGTCGTCAATCATTGTCATATATTTTATTCAGCCGCATGAAACCTTTTAAAAGCAGACTCAAGATCAGCAATTAAATCGTCTACATGCTCTAAACCAATATGTAAGCGTAATAACGGGCCCGGCTGCGGCCAACAAGTGGCTGTGCGTAGCCGTTGCACCTGCATAGTGGCGGTAATTAAGCTTTCATAGCCACCCCATGAAAAGCCCATTTTAAAATGAGTCATGCCTTCAATAAAAGCCGCTATTTGACTGGCTGTTCCACACGTTAACGCAAAGGAAAACAAACCATTACTGCCACTAAAGTCGCGCTTAAAAATGTCATGCCCTGAGTGACTGGCTAATGCGGGATGATACACTTGGGCTACTTCTGGTCGTTGCAGTAGCCAATCCACTACCGCTAACGCGCTTTGCTCATGTTGTTTTAAGCGCACCGCTAAGGTTCTAAGGCCACGTAACGCTGTGTAGGCATCGTCAGCAGATGCGCAATAACCCAACAGATAACTTTGTTCGCGTAACTGCGGCCAATGTTGCTCATTAGCTGAAGCTGTGCCTAACATAATATCGGAATGGCCCACTATATACTTAGTGGCAGCTTGAATAGAAACATCTACTCCTAGTGCAAAGGGTTGGCATAAAATAGGTGAAGCCCAAGTATTATCTAACACCGTAACTATATTGTGCTGCTTAGCAACCAGACAAATAGCCGGAATATCTTGTACTTCAAAAGTAAGCGAGCCGGGCGATTCTAAAAATATTACCCGCGTATTTGGCTTAATCAACTTACTTATTTCAGTACCTATTAAGGGATCATAATATTCAGTTTCTATGCCTAAACGCTTTAACACTTTATTGCATAAAGCACGGGTAGGTTCATACACACTATCGACCATTAATAAGTGATCACCAGCCGACAAAAAGGCTAACAAAGCGCCACTTACTGCGGCCGAGCCACAAGGATATAACGCGCAGCCCGCACCTCCTTCCAGTTCACAGATAGCTTGCTGTAAAGCAAAGTGCGTATCGGTACCTCGCCGACCATAATAAGGCACCCTATTCCCCATTTGGCCAGCCGCATGTTTTAGCTGGGCAAAGCTATCAAAAATAATAGTAGAAGCGCGAACCACTGGCGGGTTAACGGCATAGCCACTGTACTTTTTATCACGACCTGCACAAATTAATTGCGTTTGTTTTTTCATTATTATTTTTACTTTTTAAATTTTTATTAGTCACCAGTCTAATCCATCTAGACGTCCGCTGCATTAAATGCTACTAATATAATCGAATCGGCGATAATTTATGCATTATTTTTGGACACTGCTATATTTTAACGACACCTTACTAGTTAAGCACAATTTTCATATAAAATTTTTTTGATATAAATCATGGCGATTATTTAAATTTAAGGCATATATCATTATTGCCAAGTTTATACTGAGTTTACTAATAGGACTAAATAATGAATCACAATGCTTCTTACTTAACGTCTAGTATAGGCTTAGTCATCACGCTAAGCGCACCTGCCGCTTTCGCTCAGCAGACTAATGAAGCTGATGTGGAAAAAATTTCAGTAATAGGTAGCCGCTTATCTGTGCGTTCAGCAACAGAAAGTACTGCTCCCGTTGATATTATTGGTAGTGCCGAACTACAAGCGACCGGCATGACAGAAACAGCGCGAGCACTACAGTTTTTAGTGCCAAGTTTTAACTTCCCAACTTCATCTATTACTGATGGCAGTGACGCTGTGCGCCCTGCTAGCTTACGCGGCTTATCCCCCGATCACACTTTAGTCTTAATCAATGGTAAACGTCGCCATGGTTCAGCATTAGTCCATTTAAATGGCACTATGGGCCGCGGTAGTTCTAACGTTGATTTAAATGCCATTCCAATGAGTGCCATTAAGCGAATTGAAATACTACGCGATGGTGCAGCCGCTCAATATGGCTCTGATGCAATAGCCGGTGTCATTAACTTAGTTTTAAATGATAATATGTCAGGAGGCCAAGTTAGCCTAAATGGCGGCCAAACTTTTGAAGGTGACGGCGAACAATATAAAATTAGCAGTAATCAGGGCTTTCGTATTGCTGAAGATGGTTTTGTCAATATTAGCGCTGAATATCATCACAAGAATAAAACTAACCGAGCCGGGTTAGATCCTCGTCAGCAGTATGCAGACATTAATAACCAGCCTGACCCACGTGAAGCAATAGCTAACCGTTTAAACCATAGTGTGGGTGATGCGTCCTTTGAAAACTTAGCTCTTATGGTCAACGCAGGCTATCAGTTAGCCAACAGTGAGTTTTATGCTTTTGCCGATCTTTCGCAACGTAAAACTCAATCTGGCGCTTTTTTTCGCCGGCCATTAGATGCACGAAATGTTGTAGAAGTTTATCCAGACGGCTTTTTACCAGAAATAGCACCTGAAACTAACGATCATGCTATTACCTTAGGCTATAAATTTGAGCTAGCTGATTGGCAACTCGATTTATCCGCCAATACTGGTGCTAGTCGTTACCAATATTATGTCAACAATTCCTTGAATGCTTCATTGGGCCCTGCCAGTCCTACCAGTGCTTATGCGGGTGGCATGAGAAACGATGAGCAAAATCTTAATCTAGAGGCCAGTAAACTCTTTGCTTTTGTCAATGAGTCAGATTTTGTACTGTCAGCGGGTATTGCCTATCGTAAAAACAGTTATAAAATTTTCCAAGGTGATGAAGTTTCCTATGCTAATTATGGCTACCAAGGCAAATCTGGCGGCATGCAAGGCTTTGGTGGTTTTACGCCGGAATCAACGGTAGATGAATCGCGTAATAACCTTGGTGTTTATGTTGAGGTTGAAAATCAATTAACTGACAAATTTAATTGGGCCGCAGCCGTTCGCCAAGAGCGCTACTCTGATTTTGGTAGTAATACCAGTTGGAAATTAGCCGGCCGTTATGAACTTACCCCTGAATGGGCTGTTCGTAGCACTTTTAATAGTGGCTTTAGAGCGCCTAGTGTTCAGCAATTATATTTTTCTAATTTATCCACTTTATTTGTGGCCGACCCTGTTACTGGTGTATTAAACCCTGTTGAATCAGGTACCTTTAATAATACATCACCTGTTGTTAGTGCCTTGGGTCAAGGTGAATTAAAGCCAGAAAAATCACAAAGTATTAGTGTGGGTATTACTTATCAGGGCGATAATGGTGTTACTTTTACCTTAGATAGTTATCGCATTGAGATTGATGATCGAATTATTCTAACTGGTAGTGTCAGTCGTGCTAATCCAATTATTGATGGCTTATTGGGCACTAACTCAGCTGAATCAGTTCGATTTTTTACCAACGCTGTTGATACTCGTACTCAGGGTGTTGAAGCAGTTCTCGCCTATCAGTTACCACAGACTGAATACGGTGATATTAAATTAAGTCTTTCTGCGCAATATAACGATACTGATATTAAGCAAATAAAAGTGCCAGCATTATTAGGCGGGTTAGAAGAAGCACTGTTTAATAACGAAGAAAAAGCGCGGTTAACAAAAGCTAACCCTAAAAATAGCTTTAGCGCTGGTATTACCCATAGTTATGGCGATTTTATCACTAACTTACGGATTAACCGCTTTGGCCCTTATACCTTAGGTTATGCCACAGGTGATTATCAGTACAGTGCCAAAACAGTGGCCGATATTTCATTAAGTTATGCCTTTAACTCACAGTTGGGCTTTACTGTAGGAGTAAATAACTTATTTGATACCTATCCAGATGAGCAGCCTGTGGTAAATCAGTTTAACGGTATTTTTAAATATCCAAATACAAATGCTCCTTTTGGCTTTAATGGCGGTTACTATTTCGTCGAAGCGCGTTATTTATTTTAAGTCACTTAATAAGTGCCTAACGTTTAATAACAGTTATAAAATCTTAAAGAGAAAATGCAATGTAAAACAGTTTTATCTCTACCTAAGGTATTAGATAAAACTGTTTTTTTTCATTTGGCTTAAAGGATTTATCATCTGACTTAAACTAGCAAGCTTGTAACAGAGCTGTATAATAGTCGGTTATCAAAGAGCCAACTTCGCTCTGTTCTGGATGTTGAGACTGGTATGAAATATAAAGATTTACGCGATTTTATGGCGCAACTTGAAAAACGCGGTGAATTAGTCAGAGTAAGCGCCGAGGTTGATCCGGTATTAGAAATGACCGAAATCGCCGATCGTACGCTACGCGCGGGCGGACCGGCTATTTTATTTGAAAATCCTAAGGGTTTCAGCACGCCAGTTTTAGCTAATTTATTTGGTACCACTCAGCGAGTTGCTTTAGGTATGGGCCAAGAAGATGTCTCGGCCCTGCGAGAAGTTGGCAAACTGCTGGCTTTTTTAAAAGAGCCTGAGCCGCCAACAGGCTTAAAAGATGCTTTTAGTAAACTGCCTATCTTTAAGCAAGTGCTTAATATGTCTCCGAAACAAGTAAAAAAAGCACCATGCCAAGATGTCATATTAACCGGTGATGAAGTCGATTTAACTAAGCTGCCTATTATGACCTGTTGGCCAGGTGATGCCGCGCCGTTAATTACTTGGGGCTTAACTGTTACCAAAGGCCCACATAAACAGCGACAGAACTTAGGCATTTATCGCCAACAATTACTGGGAAAAAATAAATTAATTATGCGCTGGTTGTCTCATCGTGGCGGAGCTTTAGATTTTTATGAGTTTAAAAAGGCCAATCCAAGCCAAAACTATCCAGTTTCAGTGGCCTTAGGCGCAGATCCTGCCACCATTTTAGGTGCTGTAACGCCTGTGCCAGATACCTTATCTGAATATGGTTTTGCTGGGCTATTACGCGGCGATAATACCGAAGTGGTCAAGTGCATAAGTAACGACTTACAAGTGCCCGCCAGTGCCGAGTTCATTTTAGAGGGTTACATAGACCCTAACGAAATGGCGCCTGAAGGCCCTTATGGCGATCACACCGGTTATTATAATGAAGTAGACGATTTTCCGGTATTTACCGTTACCCATATTACCCAACGTAAAGATCCGATTTATCACAGTACCTATACTGGCCGGCCACCTGATGAACCGGCTATTTTAGGCGTGGCTTTAAATGAAGTCTTTGTGCCCATACTGCAAAAGCAATTTCCAGAAATTACCGACTTTTACTTGCCGCCAGAAGGCTGCTCGTATCGCTTAGCTGTGGTTACCATGAAAAAGCAATACCCAGGCCATGCTAAACGGGTAATGATGGGCGTGTGGTCTTATTTACGCCAGTTTATGTATACTAAATTTGTGATTGTTTGCGATGACGATATTAATGCCCGCGACTGGCAAGATGTTATTTGGGCTATTACTACTCGGATGGACCCAGCGCGCGATACAACGCTGGTAGAAAACACGCCTATAGACTATCTAGACTTTGCCTCACCCGTTTCTGGCTTAGGCTCGAAAATGGGTATGGATGCTACTAATAAATGGCCGGGTGAAACTGATAGAGAATGGGGTGAACCCATTGTTATGGACCCAGCCGTTAAACAACGTATTGATGAAATTTGGTCAACACTGGGAATTACACTACCTGAACAACCTTAAACTATACCAGCAATAGTAACTTACTATTGCTGGTCTTTAATTTAGTCGCTACACATCTAACTGCGATTAATAATATTTAACAACTTGAAATATCGTTTACTTTTGCTGAGAGCACTATGACCATTATTGCCTGTACTATTGATGCTATTGAACCCTTAACGCCTACTGTTAACCGCGTGCTATTAACGCCTACAACACCTATAAGCTATCAAAGTGGTCAATATTTACAGCTATGCTTAACCGCTGAAGATAAACGCCCTTTTTCCATAGCTAGCCATGCCGGTAGCAAGCAAATTGAACTCCACATAGGAGCATCAGTAGCAGATAACTTTTCCAGCCAAGCCTTAGCTCACTTACAGCAATTATTTGCCGCTAAGCAACCAGTATTAGCAGAAATTGGTTTAGGTGAAGCACAGCTACGCACCGATAGCGACCGACCGCTAATTTTATTAGCTGGCGGTACCGGATTTTCTTATATTTACAGCATTGCCCAAACCCTTGCCAAGCAACAAGTTAACCGTCCTGTTTTTGCTTACTGGGGCCTGCGTGATCAAGACGCCTTATATCATCACCCACAAATGCAGCAATGGGCGAGTAGCAACGAGCACTTCACCTTTATTCCCGTCATACAAAATCCGACAACCAACTGGCAAGGTAGAACAGGTTTAGTTCACCAAGCGGTACTAGACGACTTTGCCTCATTAGCAGGATATGACATTTATATCGCAGGGCCTTTTGCTATGGCAGGAGTTGTTAGAGATGCTTTTGTAGAGCATGGTGCAGAGCGTGAAAATATGTTCTGTGATGCTTTTGCTTATATTTAATAGCGACTCCTAACAGGCTAATATAGTACGAATAACCGCGCTCATTTAATGTGGTTATAGCACTTAAGAAAAGTTACGTTCAGGCTAGGTACTAAATTGGCAACTGTTGCTATTATTTATTAATATTTGCGCCCCTCATTAGGAGGTTGCCATTGAATAAATTATTGAAGACAATCAATTTTGCCATTAAAAAAGTTGCCAGTAGAGGATCATCCACATTTAACGTCCTTACCTTAGCGGCAGGCTCACTATTGCTGCTTACCGCTTGTGAGCCACCAACTGCACGCCAACAAGCAATTAAGAATTATGCAACCGACATGCAGCCAAGCCAATATGCCAGCTTAGTGCAAGAGGATCCTGAAACCTTAAGTACCGAGCAGCTTTATAATCGTGCGCTGACTCTTTGGGGAGACGATTATACCGAGCTTCGTATACCAACCTCTTTTGGCGAAGCCCAAGTTGTGGTGTCTGGGCCTGCCGATGGTTACCCGCTTATTTTGCTACATGGTATGAACACAAACTCTACCATGTGGTACCCCAATGTGCCTTGGCTTGCTCGACATTATAAGATTTATGCCATTGATTACCTATTGGGCAGCGGCAAGTCTGAATCTAACAAAGATATTGCTGATATTGCCCAAGTTATGGCTTGGTATAATGAAATATTTAACGCGCTAGAGCTTAAACAGTTTGCTCTAATTGGCGCGTCACAAGGTGGATGGTTTGCCACTCAAATTGCTTTAAACGAGCCTGCTAAAGTTAGCCAGTTAGTCTTACTAAGCCCAGCCCAAACTTTTGCTTGGATTACACCAAGCTTAGATGCGCTTAAAAGCGTGTATTTTTTGTTTAACCCCAAAAGAAGTGAGCTTAGGGCCATGCTACAAACCATGTCGACTAATGTTGATAACATTGATCAGCTATATATAGACCACTTTTATCGCTATTCAGCAACCAATAAGTCCTTGCCCGACTTGTTAAGCCAGATGACACCCTTTGCTGATGACAAACTGCGCCGCTTAGCTATGCCAACTTTAGTGCTAATTGGCGATCAAGATATTATTAATACAGCACAGAGTTTAAAGCAAGCACAGCAGGTTTTACCCTGCGTTGAAACCGCTATTGTTGCTAATGCCGGCCACTTTCTTAATGTCGATAACGCTGATAGTGTGAATAAGCGCGTGCACCAGTTTATCAATGCAACAAAAAAGGACAATAGCTGCAACAACTAAGAAAAAAACTCTGGCTTATTGGCAACGACCGCGGTTAAATAATTTTTTGTTATTACTCATAACGCAACGCATCTATAGGGTTTAACTTAGCGGCTTTTATAGCTGGCGCTAAGCCAAAAACCACACCTATTAGCGTTGTAAACCCTATAGACAAAAAGATAGCCCACATCGGCACTAATGCCTCAGGCATGGCAGGTAGCATCAAGCCAATAAAAGAGGCAATGCCATAGCCTAGCAACAAGCCAATAATGCCGCCAAACAGTGACAGCACCAGCGCTTCTACTAAAAACTGAATTAAGATAAATTGCGGTGTTGCGCCCAAGGCTTTAACAATACCAATTTCTCGGGTTCGCTCTGTTACTGATACCAGCATTATATTCATTACGCCTATACCACCAACTAATAAACTTATGCCAACCACACCACCGGCCACTAGGGTTACACTTTTAGTAATACTAGAGAACTGTTCGACCATCCGCTCAGCACTGATAAACTCAAAGCTGTCGGCATCATCTTGCTGTAATCGATGACGCTGCCTTAATAACTGGCGCATTTGCTCCTGCACTTGTTGCGGTGTTGTATTAGCCGCAGGACGAAACATCACTTCAACATTGCTAGCAGCTCGCTCACCCGTTAACGAGCGAATAGTACTAAAAGGTGCAATAATATAGTTATCTTGATCAAAACCAAATAGTGAGCCCCGGGTTTCAGCAACACCGATAATTCTGAACCAATCACCGGAGAGATTAATAAACTCACCGACAGGGTTTTCAGGCAAATTTAGCTTGCGGATTAAAGATGAACCAACAAAGGCTACGCGGCGCCGGTGATCATCATCACTTAACGATAAAAACCGTCCAAATTCGGGATAAATCCGGACAACATTTTGATAACTACTGTCGGTACCTATAATCTGAGTTTGGGTACTGTTTCGGCCGTATTGCACCTGACTGCCCATACTAAATGCCTGCATAGTAGCTGTCATATCTTCAACGTTTTGTACCCGGCTTTTTAGCATCAAAAAATCGTCATGGTGTAAACGGTTAATATTGCCTAACATTTGCTGCTCTGTAGTAGTGTAAGCCCGCAGAGTAATCATATCACTGCCTAGATCATCTAATTGGCTACTGATACTGTGACTTAAGCCCTGCATAATTGCCACAACAGTGATGACAGCAGCAACGCCAATAATAATGCCTAACGTTGTCAGTGCACTGCGCAAAGCGTGCGCTCTTATAGATAATAAAGCTGCTTTTGTCCCTTCAAGCATAGCGTGCAAGCTTTTATACATACAGCTTGCCTCCGGCTGTTGTGCCACTATCTTGTGCTAGCTGGCCATCTACCAAACGGATTACTCTGTGACAATGATCGGCAATCTCTTGCTCGTGTGTCACCAAAATAATGGTATGGCCTTCTTGATGAAGTTCATCAAATAACGCCATAATTTCACGGCTCGTTTTACTGTCAAGGTTCCCTGTGGGCTCGTCGCCTAGTAAAATACCTGGGCGAGTTACTAGTGCTCTGGCGATAGCTACCCGCTGACGCTGGCCACCAGATAACTGATTAGGCAAGTGCCCAGCTTTATCTGCCAGTCCCACTCTACGCAGTACTTGTGCAGCCTGCTGTTGCCTGCTACGGTTGCTCATAACCCGATATACTAGCGGCTGCATCACATTGGCTAATACTGTGGCCCGTGGCAGTAAATTAAAGCTTTGAAAGATAAAGCCAACCTGCTGGTTACGCATAGTAGCAAGTTCTGCTTCAGACAAATTTGCAACATCTTGACCAGCAAGCTGGTAGCGTCCTTCGCTTGGCGTATCTAAACAACCCAATACGTTCATTAAGGTAGACTTTCCTGAACCAGAAGGGCCAATAATTGCTACGTATTCATTTTTGCTGATATTAACATTTATTGATTTTAAAGCATAAAATCGCTCACCTGCCATCTCGTAATATTTACTGATGCCCTGCAGTGCAATTATTGGTGTCATATTATTGTTCCTGCGTAGTAAGCAGGGTTGTATTTACAAGCGTACCTTCGGTTAGATGAGTAAGTGTTCTGGCCGGACCAATAATTACAGATTGCTGTAAGCTTAATCCTGATAGAACCTGTTGGGCAGTATCTGTTGCTAAACCAAGTTCAACCTCTTGCTTCACTGCTTTGTTATCTTTTACTAGCCAAACAAATACCGAGTTTCCTTGGCGCTGCACAGCTGCAATTGGAATTTGGATACTATCTGCTTGTTGGTTAAGCACTAGCTCTGCGCGACAACTCATACCAGAAAATAAGGCTAGATCCTCAGGTTGCAGTAATACTTTTACTCGAAATGATAAACTTTGGTTTTGAGTCATAGCACGTGCTGACGTAGCTATTTGAATAACTTCGCCTTGTATTTCTTTTCGTGGATAAGCAGCTGCAAATACTTTTACCTGTTGCCCAACATAAACATTAGCAATATCCGCCTCGTCGACTCTTAGTTCAGCTAAGATAGTGCTAGGGTCAGCCAGCATCATTAAAGGTGACCCGATAATATTAGTAGTGCCGGCAATAACAGTTTCACCTGGCTTTACATCAACCCCAGCCAACAAACCGGCAATAGGGGCCCGGAAAATAGTTTTTCTTAGAATATCTTCTACCATAGCCAAGCTAGCTTGGCTTTGCCTCAGCGCAGATTGTGCCGCCGCCACATTTATTTTGGCAATATCAACCTGACTTTGTAAGCTGTCAACCATTTCTTGCTGCACTAAACCCGCGTCTGCAAGCTGTAGCTGACGTTTTAGTTGTCGTTGGCCATCAGCCAATAATGCCGTACTGCGTTGAATATCTATTTCTTGTGTTTTTACTAGCTCTCGAACCCGCTCAACATCTGCAGCAAAAGCAGTGGGATCAAGTCGCATTAGTACTTGCCCCTTTTCTACCATATCCCCCTCTTCTACCAGCACTTCAATTACTCGACCTGTTACTTCAGTGCGGATCTGGATTTGGGTGTGATACTCCAAGTTACCAGACGCAAGAATAGTGTCTGATAAAGATCCCTGAGTAACTTCAGCTATATTAACGTCAAGCTGTTGATGCTGCTTACGGTATTGGCTAAAACTTATTACACTTGCCATGACCAAGACAATAAGAACTGCCACCCAGAGCTTTTTCATGTTCACTGCCACCCGTTTTGTAATTTAAATAAATAATGCCCAAAGGCCATAAATAATTAGTAGAGGTGCAACAGCCAACAGAGATGCTTTTATTGTAGAATAACCACTCCAGCATTTTAAACCTACCGCCGTTAGAGCCGTAGTCCACAGGTAAATAAGATTAAGACTTTCGGCCCAACTAAACCAAGCATCCTGAGGCCCTAACTGCAAGAACAGCTGATTAACTGACAGATAATTTGGTGTATTAATAGGCATATCAGGTGTACTACTAAGCAGGATTAACACAGCTAAACCTAGCACGTTCAATAATCCAGGCAAACTAACCCATACAGTCATAGCATACCAGTCACCGTATGGCCTTTTTTTGCCCGGATTGCCAACCAACATAAGATAAACGGCAATAATTGCTAACATAATAGGCGTCATCACTAGCACACTGGCCGCTACTATATATTTAGTTTTATCCGCCATATGCCCCATAGCTGCACGGGTAGTTTCAATTTCAGCTGGGCTTAGTGTATGAGCAATAGCTGATATTTGCTGCTCAACCAGCCACATAGGGCTCATCCCAGCATAAAACGCGTACATTACACCCGTATTGACCAGCAGCAACAGGAAAAAAACGATTACACTCCAGCCTTTCTTTTCCGCTAAAGTATTAAATAAGCTTTTTGGCGCAACATATAAGTCGGCTATACCCTGAATAAGATTTTTACTCATTCTTTGTCCCTAGGTAGTTAATATCAGCAATATTGCTAATATTATCGAACCATTAATTAATAATAAGACCAAGTTAGCATAGTTTTAGTGTGATAAATATTGCCTTTATGTAACCAGATGTGACTTTGCAGGCGGCCTTATAGCTTTATCTTGTAATCACAAACTGTTTTTTATTGTACAGTCTAAGTAAAATAATTTTGCTGGCCTTTCTTGGTTCAATCAGTTTAATTAGCGCAAAGCTACCGTTAACAACTAGCGATCCAATCCACTTTCTTATCATCTGGTATGGCCTGTATATTTATGCCACAATTAGATTTTTCTAAATTAATCGAGTGAATAGATGACACATAAAACCTTAATTAAAGTGCGTGGTTATCATTTAGATGTATATCAACACGTTAATAACGCCCGTTATTTAGAATTTTTAGAAGAAGCGCGGTGGAGCTATTTAGAAGATCATGGCGATGTCGCTTGGTTTGCTGAACATAAGCTAGCTTGGGTAATCGTTAATATTAATATCAACTACCGTGATGCTGCTACTATGGGCCACACCCTTGAGGTACAAACCCGCTTTAGTAAAATTGGCAGTAAAAGTGCGGCTATCCATCAAGCTATTTATATTGCTGGTACTGATAAATTAGTAGCCGATGCTGATATTACCTTTGTTTGTTTAGACCAAAAAACCGGCAAAGCGGTTGCCATTGAGGGTGATGTAAAGCAGCGCTTAGAGCAGCACTTAACCAGCTAATTTAATATTTTATATGCTTTTGCAGCGCTTGCTTTAGCTGGGTGCTGGTACTAACTTCATCACCGCATGGCACAGTTTTAGCTGCCATCAGGGCAGCAAAGTCATGTTTTGACGGATCAGCAATACGGCAACCCTCTTTGGTGCGGATCAGCTGCCTGCCATCATTTAATTGAGCTATCACCTGCTGCCCTGGATTAGCGCTTAGTGCTTGATATCGCTTGGCTACCGTTATTTTAGGCTGCTGTTGGCTTTGTAAATACTGCTGATAACCAACAGCGGCAGCCTGCTCAATATCAACCGGTGTAGACCCAGCGGCTCGATTGAGCGCTCGCTGAGCTAGACTAAGACCTTGTCTATTGAGTTGTTCTGGCTCGACTTCATTTTGTGTGATTGGCCTTTGCTCTAATTCTGCAATAACGGATTGCGACTGCTCTATACCCCCAGGCTGCGGTTCTACAGCAGTAATGGGTTCTGGTTTAGTATTAACCGACTTAACTTCAACCTTAACTTCAGCCTTAATTTTAGGTTGAATCGGTACTGTTACTGTTGGTTCTGGCTGTAATTTTTGTTTATTACTTGGCACTGGTGCTGAGTATAGATATGAAATAATGGGCTCTGGCTTAACTTTAATGCTAGGCGGTGTGAACTTGCTCTGTAAAATAGCTACTAGCAAGATAGCATGCAATAACAAAGACAGGAGTATTGCTTTACTATAATGCTTATTAAACTGTTTAAATAAAACAATAAACCCAGACAACTGCGCGTCCTTGCTTCAAACTATAATCGGTAAACCTAAGACCTACAGGATCAAGTTTAATTCAATATATAAAGCTTTTAAGTTGTTGCCATTGCTTAAGTTTTTCCTGCAAAGAAAGAGCAGCATAAGCTGGGCTAGTAGAAGGTAGGTTGATTAATGCTATCTCGGTTGGCACTATCTGCAAAGGCAATACATGGCGCGTAAAGCTTTGCGCTGCTTTTGCGCCATTAAAGGCGATAACTTGAAGCTTAGGGTGTTGAGAAAAAAAGCAAGCAAAATCGTTAACTTGCTCGTTTTTAATAGCAGTATCTAAACTCCCCTGTCGTTGGCAGTGGCCTATAACATCCCAAATAGCGACACCTGCATCTAGAAGTGCGGTTAAACGCTCAGAGTAAGCTAAATCTGCTGGAAAACCTGCCAAGTTGGCCATTATAGGCCAAAAGCTATTTCGTGGGTGGGCATAATACTGTTGTTGCTGCAACGATATTGCACCGGGCATGCTGCC
Source organism: Rheinheimera sp. MMS21-TC3 (assembly GCF_032229285.1). Classification (NCBI taxonomy): domain Bacteria; kingdom Pseudomonadati; phylum Pseudomonadota; class Gammaproteobacteria; order Chromatiales; family Chromatiaceae; genus Rheinheimera; species Rheinheimera sp. MMS21-TC3. The sequence continues at coordinate 348,407 of NZ_CP135084.1, read as the reverse complement.
TAACACTAATACCCTTGCTCGCGCTGAACTAACGGCTGCTAATCCTTGCAGCCGTTCTATTTCTGCCATATTAACCTAGCGAAGGTTCATACTGCAGCGCTTTTTGCCAAGCAAGATTAGCATGAGACTTATCGCCTTCTTGCTCAGCTAAATAAGCTAATAAAGCATAAATATAGCCATTGCTATCATGATCTCGCAGCCAATGTTGGGCTTGCTTACGTAATTTTAATACTGAAGTACCCAAGGGTATTTGTTTTATATAAACTAAGGCTAAGGGCAGCTCATCTAAAGCAAGTTGAGCAACTAGCGCTTTTTCAGCCGCCTCGGTTTGTCCACTTTTGGCTAACGCCCAAGCTTTACCTATAACCGCAGCCGTTGATTTACGCTCTTTATTAGGCAAATCTTGCCAGTAATCGGCTGTTTCATCAAACCCTGCGCCTTGGCTTAATTGACTTAAAGCAATGGGGTAAATAGCAAAACGTAACTGTTGCCATTGCGGTTTATCAAACCAATTTTGCTTAATAACAGCGGGTATTAACTGAAGCAAACTTTGCCACTGCCCAGCTTGTTGCAGTGCGTAGACATATAGCTGGCCCAAGCTTTTATCTTTGGTGTCTGCGCTAACATAATCATTTAAAACCGCACAAGCTTTAGCCGGTGCATTTTGGCGTAACCATAAGTCGGCTTGCACAAAGCGCTTATTATTATCATCTTCCACTAAAGCTGCGGCTTGTTGTTCAGCTTGCTGCATATTGCCAGCATAAAACTCGGCATAGGCGCTAAGCATTTGCTTTTCGGTCTGCATAAAGCTGTCTGCGCTGGCTTTATTAAGCCATTCTGCTGCTTGAGGCCACTGCTGCTTAGCAAAAGCTTGCAAGCCTAGCTCATAAGCTTGTTGTGCTTTGCGTTGCCGGCGCCAGCGAAAAAAGTTAAACGATACATGCTTAACTCGGAATAACTTACGGATAATAAACGCTAAAATCCAAAGCACTAGGCTCAATATCACTAAGGCGATAATTAAGCCTAATACGGTCATTTCAACCATATATCCGGCAACAATAATTTTAATATAGCCTGGATTATTAACTAAAACGGGGCCAAGCAGCATAGCGGCAGCTACTGCAATAATTAACAATAACAACTTAATCATAAGCCGCTCTCTTCCAGCTGCTGCTGGTATTGCTGCATTTGACCAAGGCTACGCAGCGCCTTGGGCTGAGCACGACTGACATCAAGCTTTAGTAATTGCTGTAGTTGTTGCTGCAACTGTTGCACCGCTATGGCTGCAGGGTCAAAGTAACGCTGTAACTGGTTATCTGCTTGCTGAATAGCTTCGCTGTAAACCGCATTATTATGCTCTAAGGCTGCAAGCTGAGCTAATAATAGCTGCTGACTTAAACTGGTGCGCAACATAAGCTGTTGTTCATTGGTTAAACTAAAATAGTCTTCTGGTACTGCACTGCGAACAATAAATAAGTTACGCCATGTTTGCTGCCAATAGTAGTCTAAGGTTTGCCGCCATTGCTTTAAAGTTACCTCAGGTTTAGTGACGGTATTTATTTCTGTTTGTTGCTGTTTTAACGGCAGTGTCAGAGTGCTTTTTCTGGCTTGTTGCAACTGCAGATGTACTTGCGTTAAATCTAGGCTGCTTAACTGGCTTAACTGCTCAATATCTTCGGTAATGGCTTGGCGCACTAGCACTAAAGAAGGATCTTCTAATTTAATTAGTTTTTCTTGCGCGGTATTAAGCAAAGCGATAGCGGTTGCAAAGTCATATTCTAGCCAAACTTTTTTAGCAGCCAACTGCAGTAAATATTCTGTTTCGGCCAGTAACCAATGACGTGGCGGAGCGCTGTCTTTAGTTTGCACTTGTTGCCGTAGCGCTTGAATTTGCACTTGCAACTCGGTTGCTACTTGTTGTTGTGCTAAATTAAGCTGCCGCTCAACAACAGTAAGTTGTTGCTCTAACTGACGTGTTTGTGCATTTTGATTTTGAGACAGGGTATTTAAAATCTGCTGTTCAGTATTTTGCTGTTGCTGCGCCTGAGCGCTAATGCGCTGCTGTAGTTGCTGAGTGTCAGCAGATTGCTGCTGCATGTTTTGCCACTGCGGCCATAACCAATAAGCTGCGGCTGCAATAGCAACGGTCAGAACAATAATTAATAGTAAATTAAATATAGCCAAGGCTTGGCTAGGCTTTTTAGTGCTAGCCTGTTGCTGCTCGTTATCCATTTTTTGCTTTAACTTTTTTAATGGCTCATCGGCTTCAGTGGCTCTAACGACGGTTTCACTCATTGATAACTCCTGTTTATCTGGCCGATGCTGTGTAATAAAGCTGGATCATTAGCATTTGCTGCCAGCGTAATATTGTTAGTGGCAATACCCAACTGCTGTGCTTTTTGTTGCATCCGTGGGCTAACTACCAGCCAATCTAAACTTTGTAACCAAGCATGTGCAGACAGTGGTATTAGGCTAAATACTTGCTGTAGTATTTCGTTACTGGTAGCCACAATACAACGAATACCCGCTTGCTGCCACTGCTGGTATAATGCGCTACCATCTAATGCTAAAGCTTGGCGTTGGTAATTTAATACGTAGCGCACATCAGCATTTAATGCCAATAATTGCTGCTTAATTAATTCTCTACCACCTTGGGCGCGAATCACTACCACTCGCTTACCTGCTAGCTGTTTAAATTCTGCTAAGCTGATTAAACCTTCGCTACGCTGATCTTGCGGTACACAAACCGAGCGGCCTAACCAAGCAGTTAAGGCTTCTGCTGTTGTATCACCTACAGCGTATAAACTGGCTTTAACTAAGCTGGCATCAAGTTGCGATTGCAAGCAGCGTACGGCGCTAACACTAACAAAAATTAGCGCATCAGCTTGGTGAATTAACTGCTTATCGGCATCATTTATTGCTAGCGGGCAAATCTCTATCAACGGCTGATATAAGTAATTTACACCGTTTTTAGTTAGTTGGGCTAGCATTTTATCGGCTTTACCAACTGGCCTAGCTATTAAGAAAGTGGCATTTTTATCCGTACTACTCATGGCGCGGCCTGATATACCGCCTGTAAAATACGATCGGCACCTTGGGCTAATAAATAATTAGCTAACTCTACCCCTAATGCCTCAGCTTGCGCAGCTGGGCCACGAACTTGATGTTGAATAATTTCGCTACCATCAACCGAACCTACTAAGCCGCGTAACCAAACTTGATCTTGCTCTAACTCGGCATAAGCGCCAATGGGTACTTGGCAGCCACCTTGTAAACGCCGGTTCATTGCGCGTTCGGCTAACACACAAGTGCGGGTTGCTTGGCACTCTAAAGGCGCTAGCAATTGATGAATGTACTCGTCGCCTTCGCGACATTCTATACCTACAGCTCCTTGGCCATTTGCCGGCAAGCTGACTTCAGCAGGTATAATAGACGCAATACGATGCTGCATACCCAACCGAATAAGCCCTGCTGCTGCCAAAATAATTGCTGTATATTCGCCATTATCTAACTTTGCTAATCGGGTATTCACATTACCGCGTAGGTCGCGAACTGTTAGGTCTGGCCGCATGGCTTTAATTTGACATTGCCGACGTAAACTTGAAGTCCCTACCACTGCCCCTAAAGGTAACTGCTCTAAACTGGTAAATTGATTAGACACAAAGGCATCTAAAGGTGTTTCACGTGGGCATATTGTTTGCAAAACTAAGCCTGGCGGGAACTCTACCGGTAAGTCTTTCATGCTGTGCACTGCAATATCGGCGCGGCCATCTAACATAGCCAGCTCTAATTCTTTAACAAATAAACCTTTGCCGCCTATTTTTGCTAAAGGCGTATCTAAAATGATATCGCCCTGAGTCGACATAGGGACTAGCTCAACACTTAACCCCGGATGATGTTTTTCTAACTCCGCTTTTACATATTCTGCTTGCCATAAAGCTAAAGCACTTTTACGGGTGGCGATACGAACTGTTTTGCTAAATATTGGGGTTGAATTAGCCTGCATTTAACTGTCTACCTGATTCATTAATTGGCGTTGAATAAAAGCGCTAACATCTGCCACTTCTTGGGCACACACACTATGCTGCATCCGATAATCTTGCCAGCTAACATTAAAACCTAATTTTTTTAAGTTATAAAAGGCTTGCTGACCGGCAGCCATAGGTACCATTGGATCTTCAGAGCCATGGCCAAAGAATACTGGCGTAGCTTTATTAATATTATTTGCTTCAGCAGCTAACTTTTCTGCAGCACACATATAAGTAGATAGCGCTAAAACACCGGCTAGCTTATAAGGTAGCCGAGGCAATAAATGTAAAGCAATAACGCCGCCCTGACTAAAGCCAGCTAAAATAATCCGCTCGCTGCTTATACCTTGCGCAATTAAACTATCTAATAAAGCAGTAACAGCGGTTGCAGATCCACGCACCCCGCCTTCATCAGCACGATGCGACAAGTCCATGGTTTTTATGTCATACCAAGCGCGCATTCTCATGCCGCCATTTACCGTTATTGCTTGTTCTGGCGCATGTGGAAAAATAAACCTAATACCAGCATCTGCAGGTATACCTAACTCTGGCACTATTGGCGAAAAACCATGACCAGAATCACCTAAACCGTGCAACCAAACCACTACAGCTCGGGTTTCACCGGCTGGAGCAACATCAACAAAGGGAAGTAAAGCCATTTTACCTATCCAAGAAAAGTTAAAAGTTAATTTGGCGAAAAACTTATCGCTGTACCCGCCTGCTGTGATCCTACTTCTGTCAGTAGTTGCCAAAACTCTGCGCCGGTGCGGTTATCTATCCATTTATCGCCTTTCCATTCAAAGTGATGACCATTAAACTTAGTGGCTACCCACAACTGATGCAAGGGTGGCTGCTTGTTAATAATAATCTTGCTTTGATCAGGAAAAGTGATACTTAACAAGCCTTCATGAAACTCATAATCTAGATCTAAATCTATACGTTCTATCGCTTCTTCAACCGCTAACAATGTGCTATCGGTTAATTCATCATATTCAAAGTCATTCATCTTGTTTCACCTGTTTGCTTTTACCGCTAAGAATGCGATTATAGGGTGCAATCAACTAAATAAAAAAACATCATGCTAGCTTTTAAAATTAAAAGGTCACTTTTCATCCTTATTGCCACCTTACTGCTTGGTAGTATGCTAAGCGGCTGTGGCCAAATGGGCCCGCTTACCTTACCACAATCACCGGCAGAAGTGAGTAAACCAGATAAAAACAACTCACAACCAAGCGACAATACATCGATACAATCAGGAGGTGAAGGCAGTGGACCAGTTTAATTATAAAAATCAAATACTTTTTGCTGAACAACAGCCGCTAACTAAGATAGCTGAGCAGTTTTCGACCCCCTGCTATGTCTATTCAAAAGCCGCTATTGAGCAGCAGTACCATGCTTTCGCTGACTCTGCAGCTAAGCATCCAGCCAGTTTAGTCTGCTATGCGGTTAAGGCGAATAGCAACTTAGCTATATTAAACTTATTAGCAAAACTGGGCAGTGGCTTTGATATCGTATCGGCTGGTGAGTTACGCCGAGTTATTGCCGCAGGTGGTGATCCAGCAAAAGTAGTTTTTTCTGGGGTAGCTAAAACTGCTGACGAAATGCGCTTTGCTTTAAACTTAGGTATTAAGTGCTTTAATGTCGAATCTAGTGCTGAATTAGATCAGTTACAGCAAGTCGCTAGCGCTGCCAATATAATAGCCCCGGTTTCTATTCGGGTTAACCCGGATATTGATGCTAAAACTCACCCTTATATTTCTACAGGGTTAAAGGCCAATAAATTTGGTATTGATATTTTGCAAGCTGAACAAATTTATCAAACCGCAGCTAGTTATAGTCATATTAATGTTGTTGGTGTTGATTGCCATATTGGTTCGCAACTAACTGAAGTTCAACCCTTTCTTGATGCCTTAGACAAGCTATTAACTCTTGTAGATAGCCTAGCGACTAATGGCATAGCGTTGCAGCACCTTGATATAGGCGGCGGTTTAGGGGTGATTTATGACGATGAAACGCCACCATCGCCAGCGGAATATATTAGCCAAGTGGTAAAGCGTTTAGCTAACTACCCTCAGCTAGAACTTATTATGGAGCCTGGCCGCGCCATTATGGCTAATGCTGGTGTGTTATTAACTAAGGTTGAGTATTTAAAACCGGGTAACGAGAAGAACTTTGCTATTGTTGATGCGGCTATGAATGACTTAATTCGCCCTGCGTTATACAGTGCTTGGCAAGATATTGTGCCTATAGTGTTAAATAACTCGTTGCCTAGAACTGTTTATGATGTAGTTGGCCCAGTTTGTGAAACGGGTGACTTTTTAGGTAAAGATCGCCCCTTAGCGATTAAGCAAGGTGACTTACTGGCAGTACGCTCTGCCGGCGCTTACGGTTTTACCATGAGTTCTAACTATAATAGTCGCCCCAGAGCGGCTGAAGTTTTAGTTGATGGCACTGCATTACACTTGATCCGTGCTCGTGAGCAATGGCAAGACTTGTGGCGTGGCGAACAAGTATTAACTAGTTAATTTATAAGGCGCTAATGTTATTACATTTTACTAAAATGCATAGCTTAGGTAATGACTTTATGATGGTCGATGCTGTAAGCCAAAATGTGTTTCTAACTAAAGAGCAAATCAAAGCCTTAGCTAATCGCCATACTGGTATTGGTTTTGATAAGTTGCTGATGGCCGAGCCTCCTTATGATCCTGAGCTCGATTTTCATTACCGTATTTTTAATGCTGACGGCACTGAAACAGAGCAATGCGCTAATGGTGCCAGATGTTTTGCCAAGTTTGTACGTGCCCGTGGTTTAACGAATAAACACACTATAGGTGTCAGTACCCAATCAAGTAAAATGAAGCTTTACATCGAAGCCGATGGCCAAGTCACAGTGAATATGGGTACACCGCAGTTAGAGCCTGCTAAAATTCCGTTTAAAGCTCAAAAACAAGAACTAACCTACATTTTACGCGCTGAAGAGCACACCTTACTTTGTGGCGTAGTTGCTATGGGTGAACCCCATGCCATACTCATTGTTGACGAAATAACCACAGCCGCTGTTGATGTACAAGGCCCTATTTTTGAACGCCATGAACGTTTTCCAGAGCGAGCTAATATTGGCTTTATGCAAGTTGTAACCCCTAGTCATATAAAATTGCGGGTATGGCAACGAGACCTTGGTGAAACCTTAGCCTACGGCGCTAACGCTTGTGCTGCTGTAGTTATAGGCCTGTTACAAAATAAACTGCAACACCAAGTACAAGTAGACTTAGCTGGTGGTACTGTACACATTCGCTGGAACGGCCCGGGCCACCCCGTTAAGATGACCGGCCCAGCAGAGCATGTTTTTGATGGACAAATAGCTTTATGACCGAAAGTTTAATCAACCAAGATATAATTGCCGCTGAAGTAGTTAGCGATTATTTGCAAGACCACCCAGAGTTTTTTCAGCAACGTCCGCAACTGTTAGCGTCATTACGTTTATCGCATAAACAACGGGGTAGCGTGTCTTTAGTTGAACGGCAATTAGAGATGCAACGCGAAAAAATTCAAGCTTTAGAAGATGATATAACCCGATTAATGTCTATTGCGCGCCAAAATGAATTGCTCTTTACTGCCTTTAATCAGCTACAAGCTCAGCTGTATCAAGCAACTAGCATGCAACAAGCTCAAGCCGGCTTGCAGCAGTTTATTGATACTATGCCACTAGTCCATACTTTTAAGCTTATCCGTTTTACCGATAACGATATTGATGTTTTTCAAATGTTATTATCGCGCCGATTAGATAACAAGGGGGTATATTTAGGCCGGTTAAATAAAGAAGAGCAGCAAATGCTATTCCCAAACAATATTCACTCAGTAGCGTTAGTATTAATTAAACAGGATAAAAAGCCTTTAGCCTTACTGGCTTTTGGTAGCGAGCATGATGATCATTTTCAGCCCAATATGGACCAGCTGTTTTTACAGCATTTAAGTCATATTTTAACTGAGTTACTACCAGGTTATGACGCAACCTAAGCAAGAGTCCGTTCTTAGTGTCGATTGGCAACAACCAATCGACAACTTTTTATACTATTTGCAATACGAACGCGGTTATAGCAAAAACACCCTAGCTAGCTATCAGCGTCAATTGCAGCAAGTCGGCTTAAGCGTATATAACAACCCAGAATGGCAGCAGCTAAATTGGTTTACGCTAGAGCAAGCTCAGCTTAAGCAGCACATTAACACTTTGCGATTAGCGGGTATTAAGCCGCGCACTATCGCCTTAAAAGTTGCCGCTTTACGCAGTTTTTTTTCGTTTTTACAAGCTCAAAAGCTACGCCAAGATAACCCAGCACTATATTTAACTCTGCCTAAAGCCGCACGCGACTTACCCAAAAATTTGGCCATAGACCAAGTTAATCATCTACTAAACTTTGATAGTAGTGATGATATTTTAGCTAGTCGTGATAAAGCTATTTTAGAGCTATTTTATTCATCTGGTTTGCGCTTAGAAGAATTGGTTAATTTAAATATTAACGATATTGATTGGCAGCAAAAGTTATTACGCGTTATCGGTAAAGGCAATAAACAACGCTTAGTGCCGGTTGGCAGCCTAGCGTTAAATGCCATTCAACATTGGCTAAGCATGCGCCCCGCTTTTAGCCAGCAATTAGCCGAAGCTGACAAGCTAGCCTTGTTTGTTAGTAAACAACATAAGCGCATTAGTGCTAGGCATGTTAGGCAACGAGTGCAGCTATGGGCCAAGCAGCAAGGCTTAAGTCAACATTTGCACCCCCATATGCTGCGCCATTCATTCGCTAGCCATATGTTAGAGTCCAGTCAAGATTTGCGTGCAGTGCAAGAGTTGCTTGGCCACGCTAACTTAAGCACCACTCAGGTGTATACCCATCTCGACTTTACGCATTTAGCTAAAGTGTATGATAGTGCCCATCCTAGAGCGAAGAAGAAATCGTAATGCAAATTTATAAACAATTACAGCCTATTCAAACGTTGTCTTTTGATTTAGACGATACGCTGTATAACAATAAACCCGTTATAGCAGCGGCTGAACATGCAATGTTACAAGCTCTCGGCCAACAATTACCAAGCAAAATAAAAACTGATAATGCTTTTTGGTTACAACAACGTCAGCTATTAGCCATAGCAAACCCAGAAATTCGTCATGATCTTGGTCGTTGGCGGTTACTTAGTCTTGAAGCCGGTTTATTAAGACTTAAGTTTAATCAAACTGATGCCAAAAACATTGCTGATATTGCCTATAGCGCTTTTTTACAACAACGGACTAATATCAGCGTCGATATTAAAATTAAGCAACTACTGGCTGAGCTAGCGAAGTATTATAAACTTATTGCTATTACTAATGGTAATGCTTGCATTGACAAGATGGACATAGGCCACTGGTTTGAGTTTAGTTTGCAAGCAGGACCTGACGGGCGAATGAAACCTTATTCTGATCTATTCTTAAACGCCGCTAAACAACTCAAGCTAGCACCGGCACAAATATTACATATCGGCGACAGCCATCGTGCCGACGTCATCGGCGCTTTAAATGCTGGTTGCCAAACCGCTTGGCTTGATCACCATAACAGTAGCATATCGATATTGCCGCATATTAGACTGACTGATGTGCACATGCTAAAAGGATTAATTGCAAATAATTAATCCTTTTAGCTACAGAAAACAATGAAGTTATCGATTATAAATTTTAACTTACTTAGCTTTATCTAAAAAGGAAGGCTTAATTCGTTTCCAGCATGTTTTACCATTTTTATGCAATATCATCTTATCAACTACTATCCGCCCTTTAAAATAACTTATCTCAGGATCAATAGTTTTTATAAATGTTCCCCAAACTTCTACCCATTCACCACTACAGGAGGAATTAGTTAGGCTCTCGTCATCAGAGTCATCCAGAATATTTATGCTCATAGCATTAAGCATATACTCTGCATGCTTTGCATCGAAAAATAGATTATTCTGATTAAAACCAATAAAAATTCCGTCGACTACAATATTTTTATTATAATGATGTTCAGGTGCAGATATTAGATGGATCACTGAAGTTTGTAACTGATATGTTTTTAAGTCATTACTTGCACAAGCAAAACCATTAAATAACATTAAAACAAAAGTTATTTTTTGTAGATATTCCATATTTTCACCTTATTCTAACCATTGTTTCATCATCACTCACATACAATGCTCCGATTGCATTAGTACCGGTTCCCATAACAAAAATTACTTTTTCAGTTTTAATTGCAAGTCTTTTATATATATTCTGGAAATGGGCTGAACTAAAGCTCTCTAAACGTGTACCAGGAGAAACACCAACAAGAATAGCAACGGTAAATTTATCATCAATTATATCGATAAAATTGCAGGTTAAACCATTATTGCCAACACACTCACGGCCTTGTGGTACATTTGAACTTACTCTGCTAAAACTGTATATTCCTTTGCTATTTTTACGGATTATTACGCCTAAAGATCTTCTTACTCTCATAGGATCATAACCAGCACCACTATTCGCAGAACGTACCTCATCTCCTACTTGCCCTCGCGCTAAATCTAGAACTCTTAAAAATTCTTTATCTTTGCATAATTCTTTGCACTCTTTAACCACATCCATTCTTTATATCTCCGCAGATAAAATAATTAACCATTTTATCACAACCTAACAGAAAAAATCACTTTAATCACACCTCGTTACTAAGAATTAACTTTAACTGGTTATTTATCCACTAATAAGTGCTGTTAGCTTGGCGCACTGGTTTTGGCTGTTATAATAGCTGGCATTATGCTTAGCGAGAAATACCAATGGATGTATCTTACCTGTTAGACGGGTTAAACGATAAACAACGGGATGCAGTAGCTGCATCGCCGCAACATATGCTAGTGCTAGCAGGGGCCGGCAGTGGTAAAACTCGGGTCTTAGTCCACCGGTTAGCGTGGTTAATGCAAGTTGAGCGCGTGGCGCCTTTTAGTTTACTGGCGGTGACTTTTACTAACAAAGCCTCTAAAGAAATGCGCGGCCGTATTGAACAAACCATAGGCGTTAGTTTAAATAACCTTTGGATGGGCACCTTTCATGGTTTATCCCATCGCATGCTGCGGGCCCATTATCAAGAAGCTAGCTTGCCGCAAAGTTTTCAAATTATTGATACTGACGATCAATACCGCTTGGTAAGGCGCATTCTTAAAGCTTTAAATCTAGATGAAAAGCACTGGCCTGCTAAGCAAGTACAGTGGTTTATTAACGGTCGTAAAGATGAAGGCCAGCGGCCAAACATGATTGATGCTTCAGGTGATTTTAGCTTGCAACAAATGCTTAAAATTTACACTGCTTATCAAGAAATGTGCGATCGCTCTGGTCTGGTCGATTTTGCTGAAATTTTATTACGCAGTTTTGAGTTACTGAAAAATAATGCCGATGTTCGGCAACATTATCAACAACGCTTTCGGCATATACTGGTCGACGAATTTCAAGATACTAACGCTATTCAATATCAGTGGCTAAAGCTGTTAGCCGGCACTAGCGCTAAAGTGATGATTGTTGGCGATGATGACCAATCTATTTATGGCTGGCGAGGCGCCCAAGTCGAGAATATTCAAACCTTCTTAAAAGACTTCCCTGATGTTGCAACTATAAGGTTAGAGCAAAACTACCGTTCAACAGCCACTATTTTAAAAGCGGCTAATGCGGTAATTGCCTACAATAGTGGCCGTTTAGGCAAAGACTTATGGACCGATGGCGCTGAAGGCGAGGCCATTTCTTTATATACCGCCTTTAATGAACTAGATGAGGCTCGCTTTATTGTTGGCAGAGTGCGCGACTGGATGAAAAAAGGCGGCAGCTTAACTGATAGCGCCATTTTATATCGCAATAATGCTCAATCTCGCGTACTAGAAGAAGCCTTAATTCAAGAAGGTTTACATTATCGTATTTACGGCGGTTTACGCTTCTATGAGCGACAAGAGATAAAAGATGCCCTAGCCTATTTACGCTTAATGAATAACCGCTTAGATGATGCAGCATTAGAGCGCGTAGTTAACACCCCAGCCCGTGGTATAGGCGAAACAACGTTAAATAAAGTGCGCATTCATGCCCGCAGCCAACAAATAACCTTATGGCAAAGTCTGCAGCAATTATTGAGCGAACAACAATTATCTGGCCGTGCTGCTAATGCCATTAGCAACTTTATGCAGTTAATTGATCTTTTAGCTGAGCAAACAGCCGAGCTACCGTTACACGAACAAGCTGAGCATGCGATTAAAAAATCTGGTTTATATGCCATGTATCAAGCAGAGAAAGGTGAAAAGGCAGAAACTAGAATTGAAAACTTAAATGAATTAATAACAGCCTGCCAAAACTTTGATACTGCTAATGATGTTGAGATGACACCCTTAGCGGCGTTTTTGTCACAAGCAGCTTTAGAGGCGGGTGAGTATCAAGCTGAAGAGCATTCTGATGCAGTACAACTAATGACTTTGCATAGCGCCAAAGGCTTAGAGTTTCCGCAAGTTTTTATTTGTGGTTTAGAAGAAGGCATGTTCCCCAGCATGCAAAGCTCTGAAGATCCTACTCGGTTAGAAGAAGAGCGCCGCTTATGCTACGTTGGTATGACCCGAGCGATGCAAAAGCTATATTTATGCCATGCAGAAAGTCGCCGCTTATATGGCCAAGAGCAGAATAATAGACCATCGCGCTTTTTACGCGAAATCCCAGCTGAATATGTCGAAGAAATTAGGCTAAATACACAGGTTAGTAAGCCAACACAGTTTAGCCGCTTCAGCAACCAAGCCAGTCATGTTGCATTTGAAAATACAGGTTTTAATTTAGGTCAGCGGGTTCAGCATGCTAAGTTTGGTGAAGGTACTGTGTTAAATTATGAAGGTACAGGTGCGCAATCAAGGATCCAAGTAAACTTTGACCAAGTTGGCAGTAAATGGTTAGTTACCGCTTATGCCCGCTTACAAGCAGTCGGCTAATGGTAACCCTACCTCAACTGGCAACCTGGTTGGCACAAGCTGCTAGCTTACAAATCAGGCTGCCAATAGTTTGGCAAGGTAGTGCAGAGCAATTATTGCCATTAACCAAACAATGGCTAAACAACAACAGTGAGCTTACAACCTATTGGCTAGGTGATGATGCACCACCGCAAGCAACTATTGTTAATGCTGGCCGTAATTATCAGCTACTTGGTACTGAATGCGATGTGCTTGTTATAAATGCCTTTAATGGTTTTTCTGCTGATGCTGTAGCCGCAAGCTCGGGTTGTGTTAAAGCCGGTGGTTTATGGTTACTACTCTGTCCCGAGTTTAGCCAATGGTCACAGCAGTCTAATACAGCCCATCAAAGCTTATTACCCTACCCCTTAGATGCAAGCCAGCATCAAGGACATTTTATCGCTTTTTGGCTGCAACAATTACAGCAAAGTAACGTCATTATTGGCCATAACCAACAATTACTGCAATCACTGACATGGCCAACTAAAACGATTATTAAGCAAGCACCGTCACCTTATGCTACTTGTGATCAGCAACAAGCAGTGCAAGCTATCCAGCGTGTCCTAACGGGCCATCGGCGTCGGCCTTTAGTGTTGACAGCTGATCGCGGCAGAGGTAAATCGGCAGCTTTAGGCATAGCCGCTGCGCAATTAGTTAGTCAAACAACACAACCATTTATTATAACTGCGCCGTCACCTCAAGCTGCAGCCATTGCACTACAACATTTTAAAAATCTTGCACCTGCTCACTTACATAACAGTTTTTTATTTATTGCTATTGACGAGTTAATTCAGCAAGCCCCTACTGCGGCTTTACTATTTATTGATGAGGCGGCAGCAATACCAACGCCAATACTGCAGCAGCTACTCACCCGCTATAGCAGAATTGTTTTTGCAACCACAGAGCATGGCTATGAAGGTACTGGCCGTGGCTTTACCGTCCGCTTTCAGCAGCACTTAAACCTGCATTGCCCAGGTTGGTATAAGTTACACTTGAAAACACCTATTCGTTATCAGCAAAATGATCCGCTTGAGCAATTAGTTTTCGCCAGTTTTTTATTACAATCAACAAGCCCACTGCTTAGTAATCTAACAAACCGCTGTACTAATATTCATTGCTATACTGCTGCAGATTGGCTAAAGCAACCAGAAAAGCTACAACAAGTATTTAGTTTACTTAGCTTGGCCCATTATCAAACCCAGGTTAAGGATTTAGCCTCGCTGCTAGATAACCCATATCTAAGCGTTATAACGCTAGAAGCTGAAAATACTGTCCTTGCCTGCGCCTTACTTAGTGCTGAGGGTAAGATAGAGCCACAGTTAGCAAAGCAAATCTACTTTGGCCAACGCCGGTTGCAAGGCCATTTACTCGCACAAAACTTAGCATTTCATTGTGCTCAACCCGAGATGGCAAGTTTAAGCTTACTTAGAGTAATGCGTATAGCTGTGCAACCTGAATTACAACGGCAACAGTTAGGTAGTTATTTATTAGGCCATATTGACGCCTATGCCAAAGACAATAATTTTGCCTATTTAGGCACTAGTTATGGTGTAAGTTTAAGCCTATTAAAATTTTGGCAACAAGCAGATTACCTTCCTATTAGACTAGGCCAGCGTGCAGATAAGGCCAGCGGTGAATATTCTTTATTAATGCTAAAAGTCTGCAAAAAAGAGGGCGATAAGAGCAAAGAATTAGCAGCTAATTTTCAGCAGCTATTACCTAGTTTAGTTGCAGAACATTACCCTAAGCTTGAGCCAAAACTAATCATAGCACTGTCAGCAACAACGCCAACTCCGCTCTTAACAGCCAGAGAACTAGAGCAACTCTGGCTATTTAGTCAACAACAAAGACCCTATGAGCTTATCAGTCACTTACTGCTAGTATGGTTTAATCATAACTTTAAAACTATACCTAAGACTATAGCTGCAACTTTAGTGGCAAAGCTTTGGCAACAGCATAGTTGGCAGCAGATAAGTACTGATTATAAACTTGCAGGTAAAAATGCGATATTAGATGCCTGGCAGCAATTGTTAGCTTTAGATAAAAACATACAAAGAAAACCGTAATTTTACTCAATTAAATTACACTTATTACAGCAAATTATTTTATCATTATTATTTGCTTTACTTTTTTGCTTATTACAGCTAGTGTGCCGCATTTAGCACCTTAAGAAACCAATTATGCTTACGATTATCACTTTGACAGGCTTGCTTTCTAATCCTTTATATTCTGCAAACGGTTATTCACCATCTGAGCGCAGGACTTTGCAATCTGCAGTGGAGATGAGCCTACAAGATGCAGAGCTTAATCGGTTTCAGCAATTCTGTATTAATCGATACCCAGAATCTGCTATGGCAAAAGTTTATCCACAATCGCCAATAACTAAACGGCAAGATTTATTACAGCAAAAACTTAAGATGACTGATCTATCGGCTATAACTTTAATAGATCGTAAAATGACCTCTTATGTTAAAAATAGTATTACCGAGCTAAATGATTGTGAAGACTATCAGTCTTATCAAGTGCTTTTAGATAAATATGAGCTAACAGTTTTCTCATTAGAAATTGCAACTGAACTAAAAAAAGCGCCCATCACGGCTGATGCAAGCAATAAACAATTAGCTGCTTCAAAGTCTGCTGAAATTAAAAAACTAATAGAAAGAAGTAATGCTATTGCATTAGTATCAATTAGTGATAGGCAGTTACTCAATGTTATAGAACAAGCAAATTTTCTCCATATAGATTATGACAGCCGCTATATTTTTAAAGTTAATCAGGGTTGGAAAAATATGACTCCTACCTATATGGGTATGCATGTTGCAATAGATGACACTACAATTTCTAACACAGCATCCGAATGGTTAGTTTTTCTTGATCATAATAAGCATTTTATTGAGGCTGTAAAAAAGAATGATGCAAGTATGCATTTACGTTTACTCGCTAAGCCGGATTGGCAATTTGATAATCAAGGTAATTTAATCCGTTAAAGATTTGATGTTATTTAGATATTGATAAAGCCCCTATTTAGGGGCTTTTTTGTAGGCAGAAATAGTTACCTATTATTCTTCGAGCGATTTAGCAGCTGGATTTCAAATACAAACAAGCCCAACTAATATATTAGATAATAACAAAACATTGTTGGCGGTGAACTACAGTATTCCGAGCTGTTACCAACCAATCGCAGACAATAAAAAACCCCAGCTCATCGAGCTGGGGTCTGTTATTGGGTGCCTGGCGGTGAACTACTCTCGCATAGCGAATGCTACACTACCATCGTCGCAGCTGCGTTTCACTTCTGAGTTCGGAATGGGATCAGGTGGTTCCACAGCGCTATTGCCACCAGGCAAAAAACTGTTTGTGCTCTTTAATTTAGCAAGCTTTAGTAATTCGACACACTATAACACTTCTTTAAAACAGCTTGGGCGTTGTATGGTTAAGCCACACGGGCAATTAGTATCAGTTAGCTTAACACATCGCTGCGCTTCCACACCTGACCTATCAACGTTGTGGTCTTCAACGACCCTTTAGCAGACTCTAAGTCTGAGGGATGACTCATCTCGTGGCCGACTTCGCGCTTAGATGCTTTCAGCGCTTATTCGTTCCGAACGTAGCTACCGGGCAGTGCCATTGGCATGACAACCCGAACACCAGCGGTTCGTTCACTCCGGTCCTCTCGTACTAGGAGCAACTCCACTCAATCATCCAACGCCCACGGCAGATAGGGACCGAACTGTCTCACGACGTTCTAAACCCAACTCGCGTACCACTTTAAATGGCGAACAGCCATACCCTTGGGACCGACTTCAGCCCCAGGATGTGATGAGTCGACATCGAGGTGCCAAACACCGCCGTCGATATGAACTCTTGGGCGGTATCAGCCTGTTATCCCCGGAGTACCTTTTATCCGTTGAGCGATGGCCCTTCCATACAGAACCACCGGATCACTATGACCTACTTTCGTACCTGCTCGACGTGTCTGTCTCGCAGTTAAGCTGGCTTCTACCATTACACTAACCGTACGATGTCCGACCGTACTTAGCCAACCTTCGTGCTCCTCCGTTACGCTTTAGGAGGAGACCGCCCCAGTCAAACTACCCACCAGGCACTGTCCACGACCCCGATTAGGGGCCAACGTTAGAACATCAAACATACAAGGGTGGTATTTCAAGGTTGACTCCACTAGAACTAGCGTTCCAGCTTCAAAGTCTCCCACCTATCCTACACATGTAGGGTCAATGTTCAGTGCCAAGCTATAGTAAAGGTTCACGGGGTCTTTCCGTCTAGCCGCGGGTATACGGCATCTTCACCGCAATTTCAATTTCACTGAGTCTCTGCTGGAGACAGCCTGGCCATCATTACACCATTCGTGCAGGTCGGAACTTACCCGACAAGGAATTTCGCTACCTTAGGACCGTTATAGTTACGGCCGCCGTTTACCGGGGCTTCGATCAAGAGCTTCGCTTGCGCTAACCCCATCAATTAACCTTCCGGCACCGGGCAGGTGTCACACCCTATACGTCCTCTTACGAGTTTGCAGAGTGCTGTGTTTTTAATAAACAGTTGCAGCCAGCTGGTCACTGCGACTCTAGTATGCTTACGGAGCAAGTCCTTAACACACCAGAGCGTACCTTCTCCCGAAGTTACGGTACTATTTTGCCTAGTTCCTTCAGCAGAGTTCTCTCAAGCGCCTTGGTATGCTCTACCTGACCACCTGTGTCGGTTTAGGGTACGATCACCAATACCTGAAGCTTAGAGGTTTTTCCTGGAAGCATAGCATCAACAGCTTCGTGTCCTTGGACACTCGTCTCGTATCTCAGCCTTAAGAAACCGGATTTGCCTAGTTTCTCAGCCTACTTACTTTCACGCGGACTACCAACGCCGCGCCTGCCTAGCTTTCTCCGTCATCCCATCGCAGTATTGGTCGGTACGGGAATATTAACCCGTTTCCCATCGACTACGCTTTTCAGCCTCGCCTTAGGGGTCGACTCACCCTACCCTGATTAACATGGGATAGGAACCCTTGGTCTTTCGGCGGGGAAGTTTTTCACTCCCCTTATCGTTACTCATGTCAGCATTCGCACTTCTGATACGTCCAGCATACCTCCCGGTACACCTTCAACCGCTTACAGAACGCTCCTCTACCACTTGTGCAAGCACAAGTCCGCAGCTTCGGTGAATGATTTAGCCCCGTTACATCTTCCGCGCAGGCCGACTCGACTAGTGAGCTATTACGCTTTCTTTAAAGGATGGCTGCTTCTAAGCCAACCTCCTAGCTGTCTATGCCTTCCCACATCGTTTTCCACTTAATCATTACTTTGGGACCTTAGCTGGCGGTCTGGGTTGTTTCCCTTTCCACGACGGACGTTAGCACCCGCCGTGTGTCTCCCGAGTAGTACTCATTGGTATTCGGAGTTTGCATGGGGTTGGTAAGTCGGGATGACCCCCTAGCCCAAACAGTGCTCTACCCCCAATGGTATTCGCTCGAGGCGCTACCTAAATAGCTTTCGAGGAGAACCAGATATCTCCGAGCTTGATTAGCCTTTCACTCCGACCCACAAGTCATCCCCTAATTTTTCAACATTAGTGGGTTCGGTCCTCCAGTTAGTGTTACCCAACCTTCAACCTGCTCATGGGTAGATCGCCCGGTTTCGGGTCTACACCCTGCAACTTATCGCCCAGTTAAGACTCGGTTTCCCTACGGCTCCCCTATTCGGTTAACCTTGCTACAAAATGTAAGTCGCTGACCCATTATACAAAAGGTACGCAGTCACCCCACGAAGGGGCTCCCACTGCTTGTACGTACACGGTTTCAGGTTCTATTTCACTCCCCTTACAGGGGTTCTTTTCGCCTTTCCCTCACGGTACTGGTTCACTATCGGTCAGTCAGGAGTATTTAGCCTTGGAGGATGGTCCCCCCATGTTCAAACAGGATATCACGTGTCCCGTCTTACTCGTTTTCACTAAAAAGGTATTGTCGTGTACGGGGCTATCACCCTGTATCGCTACGCTTTCCAACGTATTCCACTAACACCTAGCTAGCTTAAGGGCTAGTCCGCGTTCGCTCGCCGCTACTGACGGAATCTCGGTTGATTTCTTTTCCTCGGGGTACTTAGATGTTTCAGTTCTCCCGGTTCGCCTCGTTACACTATGTATTCATGTAACGATAGTGCATAAATGCACTGGGTTTCCCCATTCGGATATCTTAGGCTATAACGGTTTTTATCACCTTACCTAAGCTTTTCGCAGATTAACACGTCCTTCATCGCCTCTGACTGCCAAGGCATCCACCGTGTACGCTTATTCACTTAACCATACAACCCCAAGATGTCTTGAGTATTATACAGTGTGTCTTGCGTCACACTCACTTCTTATAAAGAAGCGGTTGCTTAGCTTGTTTCTTTTTACTTTCAGCTTGCCAAATTGTTAAAGAGCAGTTTGAGATTAAACTCAAATCAAACTATTCTTGATTAAGAACCGTTTGATTTGAATTTGTTGAGCAAATTATTTAGCCATCGGCTATTAGGCTAGGCGCGGTAAACCGAAGCATACTTTTGTATGTGAGGTTTAGTGCAACAACGCATAATAGTTGATGGTGGAGTTAAGCGGGATCGAACCGCTGACCTCCTGCGTGCAAGGCAGGCGCTCTCCCAGCTGAGCTATAACCCCATCTTATAGCTTCGGATTTTAACCTTATGCGTCGCCTTTATTCGTTGCTCACTCAGTCATGTACTGACGTACACTCCTTCGCTTGCGCCTCAGTCGGCTCGCCTAAGCTTAAACTTCTCGCTCTAAGTCTTTTTTGATAATTTTAAATTGAATTTAGGCTAGGCGCAGTGAACCGAAGCATACATTAGTATGTGAGGTTCGCCGCAACAACGCATAAATGCAATTTGGTGGGTCTGAGTAGACTCGAACTACCGACCTCACCCTTATCAGGGGTGCGCTCTAACCACCTGAGCTACAGACCCGGTCTAACTGGTCTGTTTTACTTATTGCATCGTTGCCAACTTCACTCAATCAGTCATGTACTTTAGTACACTCCTTCTCTCGCTAAGCTGCCGCCTCGCTCTAAGCAAAACATCCTGCGTTATCCATTAATTATAACGAACTTCGCAATAAACTTTATTTGCTCTATCTCTGCAATCAATCATGTGTGTGAACACTTATAACTTTATTTCACTTAAGGTAAGGAGGTGATCCAACCCCAGGTTCCCCTAGGGTTACCTTGTTACGACTTCACCCCAGTCATGAATCACAAAGTGGTAAACGCCCTCCCGAAGGTTAAGCTATCTACTTCTTTTGCAACCCACTCCCATGGTGTGACGGGCGGTGTGTACAAGGCCCGGGAACGTATTCACCGTGGCATTCTGATCCACGATTACTAGCGATTCCTACTTCACGCAGTCGAGTTGCAGACTGCGATCCGGACTACGATATGCTTTATGAGATCCGCTCACTGTCGCCAGCTTGCCTCCCTCTGTACATACCATTGTAGCACGTGTGTAGCCCTACTCGTAAGGGCCATGATGACTTGACGTCGTCCCCACCTTCCTCCGGTTTATCACCGGCAGTCTCCCTAGAGTTCCCACCATTACGTGCTGGCAACTAAGGATAAGGGTTGCGCTCGTTGCGGGACTTAACCCAACATTTCACAACACGAGCTGACGACAGCCATGCAGCACCTGTCTTAGCGTTCCCGAAGGCACAATCGTATCTCTACAATCTTCGCTAGATGTCAAGAGTAGGTAAGGTTCTTCGCGTTGCGTCGAATTAAACCACATGCTCCACCGCTTGTGCGGGCCCCCGTCAATTCATTTGAGTTTTAATCTTGCGACCGTACTCCCCAGGCGGTCTACTTAGTGCGTTAGCTGCGCTACTCACAGTACAAGACCGCGAACAGCTAGTAGACATCGTTTACGGCGTGGACTACCAGGGTATCTAATCCTGTTTGCTCCCCACGCTTTCGTACCTCAGCGTCAGTATTGTGCCAGGGGGCCGCCTTCGCCACTGGTATTCCTCCAAATCTCTACGCATTTCACCGCTACACTTGGAATTCTACCCCCCTCTCACATACTCTAGCCAACCAGTTTTGAATGCAATTCCCAGGTTGAGCCCGGGGCTTTCACATCCAACTTAATTAACCGCCTACGTACGCTTTACGCCCAGTAATTCCGATTAACGCTTGCACCCCTCGTATTACCGCGGCTGCTGGCACGAAGTTAGCCGGTGCTTCTTCTGCGAGTAACGTCAAAAATAAGCGCTATTAACACTTACCCCTTCCTCCTCGCTGAAAGTGCTTTACAACCCGAAGGCCTTCTTCACACACGCGGCATGGCTGGATCAGGCTTGCGCCCATTGTCCAATATTCCCCACTGCTGCCTCCCGTAGGAGTCTGGGCCGTGTCTCAGTCCCAGTGTGGCTGATCATCCTCTCAAACCAGCTAGAGATCGTCGCCTTGGTGAGCCATTACCTCACCAACTAGCTAATCTCACGTAGGTACATCAAACAGCGAATGGCCCGAAGGTCCCATTCTTTGGTCCGTAGACGTTATGCGGTATTAACAGTCGTTTCCAACTGGTATCCCCCTCTGCTTGGCAGTTCCCTACGCATTACTCACCCGTCCGCCGCTCGTCATCACCCGAAGGCATGTTACCGCTCGACTTGCATGTGTTAGGCCTGCCGCCAGCGTTCAATCTGAGCCATGATCAAACTCTTCTATTAAAGTTCTTTCTGCTACCTAAGTAGCTGCTCAATTGTACTGACTTAAAACATATTTCTATGTGTAGTCACTCAACCGATGTATTTCATTTTTGTGAAATGCCATCATAAGTGCTCACACAGATGATTGATTGCGAATTGTTAAAGAGCGTGCTTCTACTTAAGAAGCGGGAGGCGTATGTTACACTTCCCAGTTTTTAAGTCAAGAGTGAAGATAATTCTTTTTGCTAATTTAGCTAGCGTAAAACCTATCTTCACACCTGACTTTCTTGCCTGCTTTACAGTGCTTGTTACCACTGCGAAGCGAGGGCGCCATTTTAGAGATTTAAGCCTTGCTGTCAAGCCTCTTTTAAAAAGAATTTTGACTCACTTCTTAAACCGCTTGGAGAACCCTTACTGCGTATCCCCGTTGGCATGGCGCGCATTATAGGTGGTTTTAACGGATGCGCAAGCGCTTATTGCAGAAATATTACAACATTCGAATCGTTCGCATAAAGTTTCTACGAATCGCGCTTTTTTACAACATTTATTGCATAATATCTCGACATTGGAGGAGATTATGACGATACGAGCCTATAAAGGTATTTTTCCCACTCTTGGTAAAGCGGTTTATGTAGATCAGTCTGCAGTATTGGTGGGTGATATAGAGTTAGCTGATGATGTCAGTATTTGGCCTTTAGTGGCTGCACGCGGTGATGTCAATATTATGCGAATTGGTGCCCGCACTAATATTCAAGATGGATCTGTTTTACATCTATCTAGGCCAAGCCCAAGTAAACCTGAGGGTTCTGCTCTTATTATAGGAGAAGATGTCACTGTTGGGCATAAGGTTATGTTGCATGGTTGTACTCTTGGTAACCGTATACTTATAGGTATGGGAGCTATAGTCATGGATGATGTAGTAGTAGAAGATGATGTTATTATTGGTGCCGGCAGTTTGGTGCCACCAGGTAAACGTTTGCAAGGTGGTTATTTATATGTGGGCAGCCCGGCTAAACAAGCGCGGCCGTTAAATGCTGCTGAAATTGCTTTTCTTACTGAGTCTGCTGCAAATTACGTTGTTTTAAAAGATGAATATTTAGCAGAGGCTTAAAGCCAAATTTCACCCGCACTATTATAAGCGTCGTCGGCAATGGCCTGCTCGGCGCTATCTTCCCAAATAAATGCCTGCTGTATCACTTCAGCCAGTGCATTTTCAGGGGAACGATCTTCAGCAACGCCTATATAGCAAGTTACCTTTAACCCTGAGACTAAACAGCTAAAGGTTATTGCTTGTCGAGCTTGGTTATAAGCAAAGTCATTATTAAATATTAATTGTTGATTCATGCTGCCTGCTATTTAGTTGTTGTTAGTTGTTTTGCTAATAAGGTTAACACTGGTGTGATCTCGGGTCTTTTGCCGCGCCAAATATAAAATGACTCAGCAGCCTGTGCCACTAACATGCCTAACCCATCAGCTTGCTGCTCTGCCCCATGTTGTTTGGCCCAAGCTAAAAAAGCTGTTGGTTTGGCAGCATATAACATGTCGTAAGCTAGCTGACAGTAACGCATATGTTTAGCTTCAAGTTGTGGCCGCTCTCCCGCTAAACCTGCTGAGGTAGCATTGATAATAATGTTATAGCTAATTTCAGGAATTTGTTGTAAATCTGTAGCGTGCACTTGCGGGCTAAAATTAGCCGCTATTGCTTGGGCTTTGCTTAGCGTGCGATTAGCAATAACAATTTGCCTTACGCCTGCTTGCAATAAAGGCCCTATTACGCCTCTGGTTGCCCCTCCAGCACCTACAATTAAAATACGGCTATTAGCTAAGCTTTGGCCTAAGCGCTGTAAGTCCATCACTAAACCTATTCCGTCGGTATTATCGCCACAAACTATACCTTGGCTATCTATATAGAGGGTATTTACAGCTTGGGCTTGCTTAGCCCGTTCGGTTAAATGTTCGGCTAATTGATAAGCTTGCTGCTTAAAGGGAACGGTTACATTAGCTCCTTTACCACCTTGATTAACAAATTCGCGCCAGCTGTCGGCAAATTTATCTACCGGTGCTAGAATGGCCTCGTATTGCAGTGGCTCCTGTAACGCTAAAGCAAACTGTGCGTGTATAAAAGGCGACTTTGAGTGGCCTATCGGATTGCCGAAAACAGCATAACGGTCCAAATTAGATGCCTATTAAAAAGTTAATGAACAGAATATTTAAAACTAACACAAAAAACAGCTCCCTTCCTACGCCTGAACGCACACCTTATGACATTATGGGTGGTGAAGCTCAGGTTAAGTTATTAGCTAACCGCTTCTATGACATTATGGAAACAGCCCCTGAGGCAGCCGAACTTTATGCCATTCATCCTTTGCCTTTAGATGCCATTCGCGAGAAGTTTTTTCAGTTTTTATCTGGCTGGTTAGGCGGCCCACCGCTTTTTGAGCAACAATATGGTCATCCTCGCTTACGGGCACGCCACATGCCTTTTGCTGTTACTGAACAACTACGCGATCAATGGATGTTTTGTATGGATAAAGCCTTAGCAGAAGTAGTCGAACATAAACTGCTTCGCCAAGGCTTAAGTCATTCATTTGGTCAACTCGCCAGCCATATGATTAATCGTTAAGATTTAACCAATCTTGCGGCTGTAAGTAGCGTTGATATAACAAGGCTTCAGGGCTATCTGGTGCGGGGGTATAACCATACTCCCAACGTACTAAAGGTGGCATTGACATAAGTATTGACTCAGTACGGCCACCACTTTGTAGCCCAAACAAAGTGCCTCTATCATAAACTAAATTAAACTCGACATAACGACCACGCCGATATAATTGGAACTGACGTTGATGCTCATTATATTGAATTGCTTTACGCTTTTCGACAATAGGCTGATAAGCTGGAATAAAGGCTTCTCCTACAGCACGCATTAAAGCGAAGCTTTGTTCAAAGCCTAACTGATTTAAGTCATCAAAAAATAAGCCGCCGACACCGCGAGTTTCTTCACGATGTTTTAAGTAGAAGTAATCATCACACCACTTTTTATAATCTGGATAAAAGTTAGCACCAAAAGGATCAACAGCCGCTTTGGCAACTTGATGCCAGTGCACCACATCTTCTTCAAATGGGTAAAAAGGTGTGAGATCAAAGCCACCACCAAACCACCACACTGGCGCAGCGCCTGGCTTTTCAGCAATAAAGAAACGAACATTGGCATGCGTAGTAGGGACATAAGGATTATTAGGATGAATAACTAGCGACACACCACAAGCATGAAAGCTACAACCTGCTAACTCTGGTCTATGAGCTGTTGCTGATGCTGGCATATTGGCGCCATACACATGAGAATAATTCACTCCAGCTTGCTCGAAAACGCTGCCACCTGTTAGCACCCGAGTTTTCCCTCCACCTCCTCCTGGACGCTGCCATGCATCTTCTACAAACTTGGCTTTACCGTCAGCTTGCTCTAATGCTTGGCAGATAGTGTCTTGTAATTGCAATAAAAAGTTTTGAACAACGCTTAAATGCGAATGAGGTTGGCTAGTAGTCATATTAACTCCTTACAATAGCGCCAGTGAGTGCATTACGAATTTGACTTGGCTGACTGGCACCGCCTAAATTCCCAGGCATGATAGCAGATACTTGACTAGACATTTGCTCATATAAAACAGCTGCTTCAGTTATTGCTGGTTGGCCTGATAAGTTTGCACTGGTTGAAACAAGAGGTTTACCAAAAGCTAAACATAATTGCTGTACTATTGGATGTGCACTCACTCTGACAGCAATACTGCTAAATTGCCCCGTTACCCATTTAGGTGCCATTTTACTCGCTGGTACAACCCAACTAATGTGACCGGGCCAACTTGCTAAAATTTCTTCAAGTATATTAGTGGGGATTGCACTTTCATCTATATAAGGTAACAATTGACCATAATTAGCGGCAATGAGTATTAAGCCTTTTTCGACAGGCCTTTGCTTAATTGTCAGCAATCTTAGTACTGCAGCTTCACTATCAGGATCACAACCTAACCCATAGACAGCTTCGGTTGGATAAGCGATAACCTCCTGCTGATGTAGTGCTTGTAGTACTTGGCTTAAAGTTGACATAGCGTCAATTTACCTTATCAATTTAGTGCAAAAAGCACAGTTAAAATGTTCTTCATTCATGCAAGCGGTTATAATAACTCCTTCACGTATTTAGTTCATCACGAAAAAAGGAAACAACTATGCAAGTTGGAATCATAATGGGCTCTACTTCTGATTGGCCAACCATGAAAAATGCAGCTGACATGCTGGATACGTTTGGCATTGCCTATGAAACCAAAGTTGTTTCTGCACACCGCACTCCACAACTATTAGCTGACTATGCTAATGCAGCTGCAGAGCGCGGCATCAAGGTAATTATTGCTGGTGCTGGCGGAGCAGCCCATTTACCAGGTATGGCTGCTGCTTTTACTAGCCTACCGGTACTAGGTGTTCCAGTACAGTCTAAAGCTTTAAATGGCTTAGACTCTTTGTTATCAATAGTACAAATGCCAAAAGGTATTGCAGTGGGCACTTTAGCTATAGGTGATGCTGGTGCAGCTAACGCGGGTTTATTAGCCGCACAAATATTGGCCACTCATGATCCTGAATTAATGAAGAAAGTAGATGCATTTCGAGCGGCACAAACTGAAACAGTATTAAGTCAGCCTGATCCATCAAAGGTAATTCTATGAAGATATTAGTATTAGGTGCTGGGCAATTAGCAAGAATGATGGCGCTAGCTGGCACACCTTTAAATTTAAAAATCAGCGCTTATGATGTCAATACTGACACTGTGGTGGATCCCATTAGTCAACAGGTTTTAGCTAAGGGCTTAAGCGAAGCTATTGCAAATGCCGATGTTATTACCGCAGAATTTGAGCATATCCCACTACCTATTTTAGAGCAATGCCAACAAAGCGGTAAATTTTTACCCGGAGCTGAAGCAATTAAAGCAGGTGGAGATAGACGCATAGAAAAACAATTACTGGATAATGCAGGGGTAAAATCAGCCGATTACGCCATTATTAATACTGAAGCCCAGTTTAAACAGGCTATTGCTGATTTAGGCTTACCTTTAGTATTTAAAAGCGCCTTAGCGGGATATGACGGTAAAGGCCAGTGGCGTTTAAAAACGACAGAGCAAGCGGCTAGTTTATGGCAGGAAATAGCCGATTTCTTAGCTGCTGATCCTAAACAAGCTATAGTGGCTGAAAAATTTATACCTTTCCAACGCGAAGTGTCACTAATTGGCGCCCGTGATACTAACGGCAATATTAGCGTTTACCCGTTAACTGAAAACCATCATGTTAATGGTGTTTTAAGTACCTCAGTTATTGCAGAGGCTACAACGGCTTTACAGCAGCAAGCAGAGCTAATATTTAGCAAGCTTGCAAACAGCTTAAATTATGTTGGTGTATTAGCTATAGAGTTTTTTGATCTTGATCAGCAACTACTTGTTAATGAAATTGCCCCTCGGGTTCATAACTCTGGCCACTGGACGCAGCAAGGCAGCAATGTTTGTCAGTTTCAACTGCATTTACGGGCAATTTGCGGCTTACCTCTTGGGAGCACAGCTCTGATCCGGCCAACACTAATGGTCAATATTCTAGGTGAAGATACACTGCCGAATGAGATCTTAGCAATTTCGGGCTTACAACTACATTGGTATGGTAAAACCAAACGTCTCGGTAGAAAGATGGGCCATATTAATTTATCTGCAGTAAATAAAACCGAACTAAAGCATAAATTTAATCAATTAATAGATTTATTGCCTGCTGCAGCCTTTCCACAGTTAACTACCATGCTAGAGCAGCTATAACAGCTTGTAATACCGGCAGCTTAGTCTGCCGGTTGCTTTTGCCCACAGCGCTTATCCGCACAATAAAAAACGGCCTTACGCTGAACTAATAAGTTAAAGCCGCAGTTGACGCACTTACCTGCACAGGGTTTATCATTAACTAAAAACTTGCACTGCGGATAGCTATCGCAACCATAAAACACTTTACCAAACTTACTTAAGCGTTCTGTTATTTCACCCTTACTGCATTTAGGACAGCTAATTTTTTGCTCTGTGATTGCAGACTCTGCCTGCTGAGACACAATAAAGTGGCATTCAGGATAATTACTGCATCCAATAAACATACCGTAACGACCATTTTTTACTGCTAATGGCGCCGAGCATTCTGGGCAGGGCTCAGTTTCTAGTAGTTTAACCGTCGTAGTTTCATGCTGATGCAGCGCTTTAATATAGTCACAGCTAGGATAACCGCTGCAACCTAAGAAAGCGCCGTTTTTACCCGCCCTAATAACTAAAGGTTGCTGACACTTAGGACACTGTTGTTTATGCTCAGCCAGCGTAAATAGATCCGTCATACCAAGCAACACTGCTTAATGCAGCAGCCCTTCGGGTTGTTCAAAAATTAAATCCTCCATTTGTGCATAAGCGGACTCGTGGCCAGGGACATTGAATAAAACCATCAACACTACCCACTTTAAGTCTTCAAGACTAATGCTATTGCCATCTAAATCCATTACCCGATCGATAACCATCTCTCGAGTTTCTGCACTTAAAACATTGATTTGTTCTAAAAACAACAAAAAACCTTGGCCTTGAACATCTATCTTCTGTAATTCTTGCGAGCTAAAAATACGAGTAGAGCTATTTATGGTATGAGATAAGTATGGTTTAACATCACTTTGTTGTAATACAGATAAGTGATCAAGCCATTTTAGTGCTTTAAAAATATCAGCATCATGAAAGCCTGCGCGGCTTAACTCTTTAGTTAAATCGGCATGGTTAACGTAAACATCTGACTCATTATGAATATAGTTTTCGAACAGATAAACGAGGATATCAAACATACTTAGGTACTCCTCACTCTGATATAACCACCCGGAACGGTGGCAACTTCACCGGCAAGCTCAAGCTCTAATAAAGCAACATTTGCTTCAGATATAGCCATGCCTGAACGTTCGGCAATGATATCTATTGTAGTAACATCATCTCCTACGTTAGCCAACAACTGCGCTGCAAACAAGTCTATATTAGCTTTTTTTACAACTGCTTGCTCAGACTTTGTACAGCTATTAGTCAAAAAACTTCTTTCTTCCAATATATCGGCCACGTTAGTAACAAGTTTAGCCCCTTGCTGAATTAATAAATGGCAACCTGTACTTTGGGGATTATAAATATTACCAGGAACGGCAAACACATCGCGATTATTTTCTGCCGCTAAATTAGCGCTTATTAAAGAGCCACTCTTCACTGCTGCTTCAACGACTATAGTACCAATACTTAACCCTACTACTATACGATTACGTTGCGGAAAATAACTAGCTAAAGGGGCAACCTGTGGAAAATACTCTGAAACTAGTGCTCCCTGCTCACTAATAGTCGCAGCTAAAGACTTATTGCTTGCTGGGTATATTTGTTCTAAGCCATGGCCTAATACCGCTATAGTGATGCCTGAAGCTTGCAAAGCCCCTTTATGGCTTTCACTATCAATGCCTCGAGCCATACCGCTGGTGATGATATAGCCTTGTTGACTTAACTCGCCAGCAAAAGTTTGAGCAATTTTACGTCCGGCGGGTGTGGGCTGTCGACTACCAACCATAGCAAACTGCTGCTGAGATAAAACACTAGGATGACCTTTTATAAATAAAACTAAAGGTGGATTTTTTATCTGCTTAAGTAAGGCCGGATAATTAGGATCAAAAAACGTTATAATATGATGGCATTCAGATTGTTCATACCAAGCTAGCGCTGAGTCAACTTTGCTAGCTGATTCAGAAGCCAGTAACTGAGCTTGCCGAGAAGTAAAACCAAGGTTTTGTAATGCACTTATTGGTAAAGAAACCAATTCAGCTGCAGATATATGCTCGCTTAGACGCTGGAACTTCAGGCCATCTAGGCCATGCACTGTGGCTAAAGCGAGCCAGTTGCGAAGATCCTTCATAGCAAACTGGCTCCATAAGAGTAAAGTTATAGATTTGCGATTAAGTCACCTACTCGCACTGGCTGCAGAGTATTTGTTACAATAGCAAAGCTAGTGCGTTCAGATACCTTAAACACCATTAATTCACCAACCTTTTCTCTTGGTAACTGAATACTATTATCGCCAAAGTTACGTAAAGCCTTTTGCAGCTTATTACCATCTTCTATATAAACAGGGCCATCTTTACCATCAATTACTAATGGTGAGTTACGATAAATACCTAACATGTGCCCCGGCGCTAATTCTTGTAATGCACCTCGATTTAACACTACTATATCCCACTTAGAAAACTCTCTTAAATCAGAAGTAGTATCAATAATTAAACCTTCAATATCAAATGCAGGTTTAGTCATAGTAAAGAATGCCGGTAATGACTGCCCTTCAAGCGCTGGCATAACCTTATCACCTTGTTTTATTTCTCGTTTTACACTTAACACATTCAACGAGGCAGCTTCAATAGGCGTATCATCGGTAGCTGCGCGGCCTGGTCTAAATGCTCGAGCGGTTGCAACCAGCTTAGTTTCATAGCCTAAAACGGTTTCTGTCTCAGGATCGATATAAGGTTTTCCTTTACGATAAACACCATAAGAGGCCCCAGCATCTAATACCCCTTTAACATAGATAATATGGTTATTTACTGAGTTTTTTACATTAGCATTTGATCCTAACACATAAGGTAAAGCAGCTATTTCTTCATCAGTTAACGCTTGCTCAAAGGTTAAGTATGGTCGAATCATACTTAACGGTAAGGTACTAATGGCATCACCACCTTTCATGGTTTTACGGCTAACCGGCGACAGTCTCTTCACATTTTCGTTTACGACTAAACGCGGACGACCTTGCGCATCGTAAGTTAAGGTTAAAGTATCACCAGGATAAATAAGGTGTGGGTTATCAATTTGCGGATTCATTTGCCACAACTGTGGCCACAACCAAGGTTCATTTAAAAACAATGCAGAGATATCCCATAAGGTATCTCCTTTTTTCACCACATAGTTTTGTGGTGCATCATCACGAATTTTAAGAACATCAGCTTGTGCTACAAAACAGCCACTAACTAATAAGAAAGTTAAAATTATTGCAATTTTTTTCAGCATGCCTGCATCCTTGAACTCATTTTAGTTTTAATTATTGCACACTATGCTGTTAATACAGCGGATTAATGGCTAAAATTAAAACATATCACAATAGTTGAAACAAAGCATATTTTTGTAGGTGCCATGACAATATTAAATGTTTTACATTACCCAGACGAGCGCTTGCGTACAATCGCTAAGCCAGTAACTGAAATAAACAATGAAATCAAACAGCTAGTTAGCGACATGATCGAAACCATGTATGATGAGAATGGCATAGGTTTAGCTGCAACTCAAGTTGATGTGCATTTGCGCATTGTGGTTATTGATATCTCTGAAGAAAGAAACACTCCTCAAGTATTTATTAATCCCGAGTTAAGCGCTCTAGAGGGTGAAACTCGTTATGAGGAAGGCTGTTTATCAGTACCACAAAGTTATGCCTTAGTTGACCGTGCTGAAACCGTTACCGTAAAAGCTCAAAATCTAGAGGGTGAATGGTTTACTATAGAAGCAGATGGTTTACTAGCCATATGTTTACAGCATGAACTAGATCATTTAATTGGCAAGTTATTTATTGATTATTTGTCACCATTAAAGCGTGATCGCATTCGTAAAAAACTAGAAAAAGAAGCCAGAATGGCACAGCGCCACGCGCTGTAATCAGGATATATTGTGACCCAATCTTTGCGTATTATTTTTGCCGGTACTCCGGATTTTGCCGCCCGCCATTTGCAAGCGCTATTAGCTAGCCAACATAGCGTGATCGCGGTTTATTCTCAGCCAGATCGCCCTGCTGGCCGTGGTCAACAATTACAGCCAAGTGCTGTAAAACAGCTAGCTTTAGAACACAAGCTTCCTGTGTACCAGCCAAAATCTTTAAAAACCAATGAAGCACAAGCTGAACTGGTGGCATTAAATGCCGATATAATGATAGTTGTGGCCTATGGTTTAATTTTACCGCAAAACATTTTAGATGCCCCTAAATATGGCTGCTTAAATGTGCATGGTTCTATATTACCGCGCTGGCGTGGTGCTGCCCCCATACAGCGTGCTATTTGGGCTGGCGACACTGAAACAGGTGTAACTATTATGCAAATGGATGCCGGTTTAGATACGGGCGATATGCTATCTATTAGCCGCTGCCCTATTTCTAATAGTGACACTAGTGCTTCTTTATACGACACTCTAGCTCTACTTGGCCCTGCAGCATTAATTGATACGCTAAATAACTTAACCAGCCAACAGCAACAAGCGGTTAAACAAGATAATAATTTAGCCACTTATGCCCATAAATTAAGTAAAGATGAAGCCGAACTTGATTTTACTAAAACAGCACAACAGTTAGATCGTGAAATTCGGGCCTTTAATCCTTGGCCAGTAAGCTATATCAAATTACAGCAAGGCACGGTTAAAGTGTGGCACGCAAGCACAGAGCCACTAACAACGGCTGCCAGCCCAGGTCAAATACTCACCGCTGATAAACAAGGTATTCGCATAGCCTGCCAGGATAGCGTACTTAATATTACTCAATTACAGCCGCCTGGAAAAAAATCCATGTTAACTGCTGATTTTCTTAACGGCCGTGCCGACTGGTTAGCGCCAGGCATGATTATTCAGCCTAGCACCGAGAAACAGTTATGAGCCAAAATGTACGCGTCTTAGCTGCCCAGTGTTGCTATGATGTTGTTGATAGTGGTCAATCTATGGCAGAAGCTTTACCTCGCGCCCAAGCAAAATTAACTAACGATTTAGATAAGGCCTTACTGCAAGAAATTTGCTTTGGCGTTATGCGCTATTTGCCTCAATTAGAGTCTGCCACTAGCCAGCTAATGGCTAAGCCGCTAGTAAAACAACTAAGACCTTTGCAGTTCTTGTTGTATGTGGGCATTTACCAACTAAAATTTATGCGTATTCCTGATCACGCAGCCATTAGCGAAACCGTTGAAGCTGCTCGGTCTTTAAAAGGTCAATCTTTAACCAAGCTAATTAACGCTGTGCTACGTAATGTTCAGCGTCACCCTAATATTTTTGATTTTGAGGATGCTCCAGAAGCGGTAAAATTTAATCATCCGGGTTGGATAATTAGCCTGCTGCAACAAGCTTACCCTGAACAATGGCAAGATATTTTGTTAGCCAACCAGCAAAAAGCCCCGCTGTGGTTGCGAGTAAACCGCAATAACATTTCTGCCACTGATTTTAGCGCGGCTTTAACCGCAGAAAATATTGAGCACCAGCAACCTATCACTGCTATGCCCACAGCCATAATGCTTAAACAAGCTCAAGACGTCACCCAATTACCGGGCTATGATTTAGGCTGGTTTTCCGTGCAAGATGCAGCGGCACAATATGCAGCTATTTTATTAGATGTAAAAAATGACCAGCATATCTTAGACGCCTGCTGTGCACCTGGTGGTAAAACTAGCCATATTTTAGAATTAGCACCGCAAGCGCAGGTTACAGCTTTAGACAAAGAACCTAAGCGCTTGGCGCGAGTGCATGAAAATTTAGCTCGACTTGGCTTAACTGCTAAGGTTATAGCCGCAGATGCAGCTGAACCGAGCACCTGGTGGCAAGGGCAACTGTTTGATCGTATCTTATTAGATGTTCCCTGCTCGGCTACAGGTGTTATTAGGCGTCATCCTGATATCCGCTGGTTACGTAAAAAAGCCGATATTCCAGTGCTTGCTGCTATCCAACAACAAATTTTACAACAATGTTGGTCGTTGCTAGCGCCTGGAGGCACCTTACTTTATGCGACCTGCAGTGTATTACCGGCTGAGAATCAGCAACAAATTGTTGCCTTCTTAGAACAACATACTGATGCTAGCTTAAAAACTATTCCGTATCAGCCTGATCCATCGACAGTAGGCTGGCAAATCTTGCCCAACGAACAGCAGCTTGACGGGTTTTATTATGCTCTGTTAGTTAAAAACAGCAAGGAATAGCACAGCTCTATGAAAATTATAATTTTAGGTGCAGGTGAAGTTGGTGCAACCTTAGCTGAAAACTTAGTAGGTGAGCAAAATGATATTACGATTGTTGATAGCAACGCCGATAAATTAAGGGCTTTGCAAGATCGTTACGATTTACAAGTTGTTCATGGCCATGGCTCTCACCCTGATGTATTAAAACAAGCCGGCGCAGAAGATGCCGATATGATAGTAGCTGTTACAAACAGTGATGAAGTCAATATCGTCGCTTGCCAAGTTGCTTATAGTATTTTTAATACTCCAGTAAAAATTGCCCGTATTCGTACTACCCAATACCTAAAATACCGTGACCAATTATTTAATAAAGATGATATGCCGGTTGATCACTTTATTGCGCCTGAAGCCTTAGTTACCAATTATATTCGTCGTTTAATTGACTACCCAGGCGCACTGCAAGTTGTTGAGTTTGCAGAAGGTAAAGTTAGTTTAGTTGCAGTTAAGGCTTATTATGGTGGCCTGCTAGTTGGCCACGCCTTATCAACCTTAAAAGAGCATATGCCGAATATTGACGTTCGGGTGGCAACTATTTATCGAAATGGTAATGCGATTAGGCCGCTGGGCACCACTATTATTGAAGCTGACGATGAAGTGTTTTTTATTGCTGCGACTAAACATATTCGTGCAGTTATGAGTGAGCTGCAAAAGCTGGAGCGTAATTATAGACGTATTATGATAGCCGGCGGCGGTAACATTGGTTATGGCTTAGCCCGCGCATTAGAGGATACTCATAGTGTTAAGCTCATTGAGCGCGGTAAAGATCGAGCAGAATTTCTATCTAGCGCCTTAGATAGCACAAGAGTCTATGTCGGTGATGCCTCTGACCCTGAGTTACTTGAAGAAGAAAGCATAGAGCAAATGGATGTATTTATTGCCGTCACTAATGATGATGAAGCCAATATTATGTCTGCCATGTTAGCCAAGCGTATGGGTGCACAAAAAACCATAGTTCTGATCAAACGCAGCGCCTATGTCGACTTATTACAAGGTGGTGAGGTAGATATTGCCGTATCACCGCAGCAGGCCACTATTTCTGCTCTACTTACTCATATTCGTCGCGGTGACATTGTTAACGTCTATGCTTTACGCCGTGGCGCTGCTGAGGCTATTGAAGCCATTGCTCATGGTGATAGTAGTAGCAGTAAGGTTATCGGCAAAGCTATTGGTAAGTTAAAGTTACCGCCAGGCACTACTATTGGCGCTATTGTTCGTGGTGATGAAGTTTTAATAGCCCGCAACAGCACGGTAATTGAAAGTAACGACCATATTATTTTATTTATGGTCGATAAAAAGCATATAGGTGAAGTTGAAAAACTATTTCAGGTCAGTGCTATTTTTATCTAGTCTCGCCAAAAAGTTGGCGTAAATAATACTAGTAGGGTAAATATTTCTAAACGACCAAATACCATAGCAGTTATTAGCAACCACTTACTAAGATCTGGAATAGTGCCATAATGGGCGGCAACTTCGCCTAGGCCTGGGCCTAAGTTATTTAAACAAGCAGCGGTAGCGGTAAAAGCAGTGACACTATCTAAGCCTGTGGCCATTAACAACAACATGATAACCACAAACACTAAGGCATAAGCTGCAAAAAAACCCCAAATAGCTTCTACTACTCGGTCTGGTACTGCTCGTCGTCCTAACTTAATTGCATATACCGCCCTAGGATGAATTAAGCGGTTTAGCTCACGTTTACCTTGTAAGAACAGTAACACCACGCGAACAACTTTTAAGCCACCACCAGTTGAGCCGGCACAGCCACCAACAAAACTAAAAAAGATTAATAATATAGGCAAAAATAATGGCCAAGCCGCAAAACTAACTGTAGAAAAACCAGCCGTAGTTGCAATAGATACAGCCTGAAAACTACCATGACTTAAAGCATCGGCAGCTGAGTCATAAGTGTTAGTTTTTAATAACACCACAAAACAGATAAAAACCAGTAGCCCTTGTAACAACAAAAATGCTTTAAACTCTGGATCCCGAAAGTACACACTGACACTTTTACCGCGCATAGCAGCAAAGTGTAATGGAAAGTTAACCGCACTAATTAATAAGAAAATAACACAAATAGCATTTATTAAGGGGCTTTGAAAATAGCCCATACTAGCATCATAAGTAGAAAAACCACCTATAGCTATAGTAGCAAAAGCATGACAAATGGCATCAAATGCGTTCATGCCCGCGGCATAAAATGCCACTGAACAAGCAATAGTTAAGGCTAAATAAATATACCAAAGATGCTTAGCCGTATCGGCAATTCGCGGGGTCATTTTATTATCTTTAACTGGCCCAGGCGTTTCGGCTCGGTATAGCTGCATACCCCCTACTCCTAACATAGGCAAAATGGCTACAGCTAACACAATAATCCCCATACCGCCCAACCATTGCAGTTGAGCACGGTAATATAAAATAGCTTTTGGCAAGTATTCAATGCCTGTAAGCACTGTAGCGCCAGTCGTTGTTAAACCTGAAAAGGCTTCAAACATAGCACTAGCTAGACTCAAACTAGGGTTTGTCGCCAACATTAAAGGTATAGCGCCTACTGCACCTAACACTATCCAAAATAGTGCCACTATTAAGAAACCATCACGTACTTTTAATTCAGCTCGATGTTTTCTATGCGGATACCAAATAATAAAACCAATAAATAAACATAATAAAAATGACAATAAAAAAGGTACGCCAGCACCGTCATTGTACCCAAGCGCTACAAAAGCAGGTGGTATCATAGTGATACTGAAGATTGCAATCAGCAATCCTAGGATCCGAATTATCGAGCGGTACTGCATACCTAGTGGCGTCCTTAAGACTTAATCCAACTTTAACTCACGCGTCATATTTTCATTACGTTCGCGATGCACAATTATATTGTCTTCAATACGAATACCACCATATTGACGGAACTGATCTATTTTTTGCCAATTAATATATTTATTAGCGTCTGTTTTAGCTAAATCAGCTAATAAGCTATCAATAAAGTACAAACCCGGCTCTATAGTAAATACCATATTGGCTTCTATAGCCCTAGTACAACGTAAGTAAGGATGGCCTTCAGGCGCGGCAACACTAGTACCCCGCTCATCGGCCATAAAACCACCTACATCATGCACTTGTAGCCCTAAATGATGGCCCAACCCGTGAGGAAAAAAGCTGCGAGTGATTTGTTGTTCAACCATAGATTCAGGCGTCAACTTAACAAAATCAAACTGCTGCAGTATTTTGGCAATATATTGATGACAGCTAACATGCAAGTCACCATACTTAGCGCCGGGCTTAAGCTGCTCAATTAATGCTAACTGCGCCTGATTAACCGCACTAATTAGCTCGGCAAACTCATTCTTTCTAATTGCGCTATAAGTGCGTGTTATATCTGCAGCATAACCATTAAATGAGGCTCCAGCATCAATTAAAAATGAATGCCGCTGTACCGGTAATGCACGCTCTAACCCCGTATAATGTAAAATGGCAGCGTTACGGTTTAATGCAACTATATTACCATAAGGCACTTCGTTTTCTGTTTGCTCAACAGCCGTTAAATAGGCTTGCTGAATATCAAACTCGCTACCACCAGCAAAGAAAGCGCTTTTTGCCGCTTGATGGCCAGTTACAGCTATTTTATTTGCTATTCGCAAACAAGCTAATTCATAAGGTGTTTTATAAACACGGTGATAGTGTAAGTAGTTTAAGACTGGCTCTGGATTTATTTCACTAAAACCTAGTGCTTGAGCCACTTCAATATACTCGCCAATATAGGCTAAGTTTGCTTTATCATAAGGCAGTAAGCTTTCAACGCTTTCGGCTTTTTCTAATAACTGAATATCAAATTGTTCAGCCCAATAATCATTGGGTTCATCAGGCACTTTATGCCAAAAATCTTTTGGTCGATAAAAAATTAGCTTAGGCTTATTAACGCCATCAATAATTAACCAGCAATGCGGGTTGTCTATTACGGGCAACCAGGCCTTAAACTGAGGGTTAACATGAAATGGATAATCCATATCGTCTAAAAATCGACGTTTAGTTTGCCCAGAATGAATAACTAAAGCATCTAGGTTTTCTCTAGTGAGTAATTGTCGAACTCTTTGCTGTAATTCAGCTATATGCGCTGGGTATAGCGCTTGATAAGAAAGTGTCATAAATGGCTAACCCTATTGACTAAAAAATATCCGACGCATCATAACATTAATCTACTATGACCCCAATCTGCATTGTTAATAAGGGCTGAAACACATCATTATTAACGTTAAGACGAATATTGTAAATTTGATAATATGCCATTACTGCTTTTACATATTCCCGCGTTTCACGATATGGAATTGTCTCAATCCAAACATCAGCCGGTAACGCATAATCTTTGGGTATCCACTGCTTTACCCGACTATACCCGGCATTATAAGCGGCAGTAGCCATCAGTAAATTACCGTCATTACGCTGCATTAAATAATTTAAATAATCGGTACCATAATCAATATTGAGTATAGGATCATTCAATTGCGCTAACGTTACCGATTTTTTTGCCACTTCTTTTGCCGTCGCTGGCATCAATTGCATTAAACCTTGAGCGCCAACCGGTGAGCGCGCATCTGACATAAATGAGCTTTCACGCCTCGCTATCGCCATAGCCCAACCAGATGCAACTTTAGCTTTTGCTGCTCCTTGATTTATTTCATCTTGATAAGCTAAAGGAAAGCGTAATTCAATATCATCCCAATAGCCTACATCTGCTAACGAAAATATGGCTCTGTCATACCATTGCAGCTGATAAGCAAGCTTGGCAGAAACAAGTTTTTGTTGCTCAGTTGCATTATTTTGTAAGTAATTCCACTCTCTTCGCGCTTCGGTATTGCGTTTAAGGACTAACCATTCTTGCGCTCTTAATACTGCAGGATCTTGCTTTAGTAGCCTTAACTCTTCATCACTAACAGTAACAGGTGCATGGGCTAAACTTGGCGGCAATCCTAACTTTGCTGCCGCCATAAACCCATAAAAATGGCGCTGTAATGCTAGCTTTTGGAATATCTCATTAGCTTTATCAGGCATAGCTTGCTGCTCATAAGCCCGTGCTAACCAGTATTGCCAACGGTTATTAGCGGCTAAATCTGCAGGAAAAGCCTCTATTGTTGCTTGCACTTTTGGCCAGTCTAATTCTGACAATAAGCTACCTACCTGCCACTGGGCTAAAGTGTCATCTAATAGTTCAGCTGGTAACTGTTTAAACCAGTCACTAGCACGCTCATCGCCTCTATTCGCTAATGCTATAGCAAATTGACGTTGAACATCTAAGCGCTGAGCTGCGGTAAAATAAGGGTCATTAATAAACTTCTGCCAGGTTGCTAACGCCTTGTCAGCATCTCGCCAAATTAAGCGCTTTAAGCCATAGGCTAAAATGTCTCGCTCTTGCGGCTTTTTTAAAGTAAAAAATTTAGCTCTAGCAATAACACTAGGGTTAACCCGTGTTTGCCGATACATATCGGCTAAATATTGCTGCTCTGTAGGTAATAAGGTCTTTAGATAGCGAATTAAACTTGCATCGCCTCCTTCTGCCGCTAAACGCAAACGTTGCCAAACAATCTCTGGTGTTTGCTGCTGGGCATCGCGCCAAAGGGTGAAAAGTGCATCACAAACCTTAGGTTGTGACTTACCCACTGTCCATAAGCTTGTTACCTTAGGCCAAATTTTAGCCTTATCGGCATCAGGCTGGGCCAATTCAAACCGTAATTGATAGCATTCTAATTCGGCATCCGCAGAGCCATGATAATTAGCTAAAAATAACTTAGTTTGCTTGCGCTTTGCTAAGCTTAATAACCACTCTTTTCTTAACGGCCAATCCATGGGTGTGTTTTTATACTGCTGTAAAAAGTCAGCAATACGTTGATCTGCCGTAAGGTGTTGCTTTAAGCGTTCAAACTCAAGGTAAGGCTGTAGTGGATAACCAGTAAATTTTTTCAATGTTGCTTGGGCATCAGCATAGCGCATAGTACCTATAGTCAGTTCAGCTTTGCTAAACTCTGAACGCAACGTATTTTCCTCAGCTAAACTATAATTTGTTACTGAAATACTTAAAAATAAACTAAAAAAATACAGAGCTAGTCTCACGATCTTACTCCTAAATAACAAAAAAAATTAAATAACATCTATAGTTAACACTTATTGTTGCAAGTAAATTCAAACACGCGTTTAAATAGCAGTTGAAATTTTACTGAAAGCACGACACACTGGTTGTGAAACTCTCATCGTACCAGTTGCGACAATTCAACCTACGCGACCAAGGAGCACCGTTATGATTTACCAGAGTGACAACATTAGTGTTGTCTATATCAAACCTGGCATTGCCCGCTTTACTTTCAATGCTAAAGGCTCTGTCAATAAATTCGATCAGCAGACCCTAGCTGATTGTAAGTCAGCCTTAACCATACTGCACGCAGACAAAGCATTACAAGGTGTGATTTTTTCTAGTGACAAAAATGCCTTTATTGTTGGTGCCGATATTACCGAGTTCTTAACTACCTTTTTGCAAGAAGAAGCTCAGCTAGTGCCTTGGATTAAACAAGCCTCAGACATTTTTGATCTTGCTGAAGATTTACCTGTTCCTACTATTTCTGCTATCAATGGCTTCGCCCTCGGTGGCGGCCTGGAGTGGGCACTTACTTCTGATTATCGTGTTGCAGATACTACGGCTCAGATTGGTTTGCCAGAAGTAAAGCTGGGTTTAATGCCTGGCTTCGGCGGCACAGTACGCCTACCAAGATTAATTGGTGCCGACAACGCCTTAGAGTGGATAACCACAGGTAAACAATTTAAAGCCGAGCAAGCGCAAAAGTTTGCCGCTATTGATGCTGTTGTTGCCCCAGAAAAATTGCAAGATTCTGCGTTAAGCATGCTAGAAGATGCTATTGCCGGCAAACTTGATTGGCGTAAAAAGCGTCAAGCAAAGTTACAACCTTTAAAATTAAACAAAACAGAAGCGACCATGTGCTTTAGCACAGCAAAAGGCATGGTAATGGCAAAAGCAGGTAAACACTACCCTGCACCTATGGCCGCAGTACAAACAATTGAAGCCGCAGCAGGCATGAACCGCGCTGAAGCTGTTGCATTAGAAAATGCCGGTTTTGCCAAACTTGCCAAAACTGATGCCGCAACCGCACAAATTGGCTTATTTTTAAATGACCAGCTTATTAAAGGCAAAGCGAAAAAAGCCGCTAAGACAGCCACAAAAGCGGTGAAGTCTGCCGCTGTTATTGGCGCAGGCATAATGGGCGGCGGCATTGCTTATCAGTCGGCACTTAAAGGTGTGCCAGTAGTAATGAAAGACATTGCCGATAAAGCTTTAGACTTAGGCATGACTGAAGCCACTAAACTGCTTACTAAGCAAGTTGAACGCAACAAGCTAGATGTTCAGTCAATGGCTAAAGTCATTGCCTCTATTACTCCAACACTCAATAATGACGCTTTAAAAAATGCCGATATTGTAGTTGAAGCAGTAGTAGAAAATCCGAAAGTTAAAGGCGCGGTACTAAAAGAAGTAGAAGCTATTATTGCTAATGATGCAATTTTAACCTCGAATACGTCTACTATTTCTATTAATGCCCTAGCCGCTAATTTAACCCGCCCAGAAAACTTCTGTGGCATGCACTTCTTTAACCCTGTCCATCGCATGCCTTTAGTAGAAGTTATTCGCGGTAAAGATACTAGCGATGAAACAGTAGCCGCCGTTGTTGCTTATGCTGCTAAAATGGGTAAATCACCTATCGTTGTTAACGACTGCCCAGGTTTTTTTGTTAATCGCGTTTTATTCCCATATTTTGCCGGTTTTAGCAAATTAGTCTTAGACGGTGCCGATTTTACTCAAATAGATAAAGTGATGGAAAAGCAGTTTGGCTGGCCTATGGGTCCTGCTTACTTGCTTGATGTTGTTGGTTTAGATACCGCTTATCATTGTACAGATGTTATGGCTGATGGCTTCCCTACTCGGATGGCAAAATTAGCGAATGATCCGGTTAGCGCTATGTATCAAGCCGAGCGTTATGGCCAAAAGAATGGTTTAGGCTTTTATGCTTACAGTAAAGATAAAAAAGGCAGAACCAAAAAAGACATCGACAGTACAGCCGTTGCTTTATTAGCTAAGTGCACAACGAAACAACAAACCTTCTCTGCTGAAGACATTATTGCTCGTACTATGATCCCGATGATTAACGAAACTATTCGTTGCTTAGAAGAAGGCATTGTAGCCACTGCAGCCGAAGCTGACATGGGATTAATTTATGGCTTAGGCTTCCCGCCATTCCGTGGTGGCCCGCTACGCTATGCTGATACCCTAGGTTTAGCTAACTTTGTCGCCCTAGCCGATAGCTTCGCTCATCTAGGTGAAATATATCAGGTAACAGACAAAACCCGCGCTATGGCCGAAGCTGGCCAGCGTTTTTTCCCAGTTTAAGCGCAGGAGCAAAATAATGAATAACGCAGTTATAGTAGATTGTATTCGCACCCCTATGGGACGTTCTAAAAATGGCATGTACCGTAATGTGCGTGCCGAGCAGCTTTCAGCCCATATTATGGCCTCACTTCTTTCCCGTAATCCTGCGCTTAAAGCAGAAGAAATAGACGATGTTATTTGGGGCTGTGTTCAGCAAACCTTAGAGCAGGGTTTTAATATTGCACGTAATGCCGCGCTACTTGCCGGAATTCCACACTCGGTGCCGGCTGTTACCATTAACCGTTTATGTGGCTCTTCTATGCAAGCGCTACATGATGCAGTTAAAGCAATTCAAACCGGTATGGGTGATGTTTATTTAATTGGTGGTGTTGAGCATATGGGCCATGTACCTATGACTCATGGTGTTGACTTCCACCCAGGTCTATCAACCTCAGTTGCCAAAGCGGCCGGTATGATGGGCTTAACCGCTGAATTACTTGGTAAAATGCACGGCATTAGCCGTGAGCAACAAGACGAATTTGGCGCCCGCTCACATCGTTTAGCCCAGCAAGCCAGTGTTGAAGGCCGCTTTGCTAACGAAATTGTGCCAACTGAAGGTCATGATGCCGACGGCGTATTAAAGCTAATGGAATACGATGAAGTTATCCGCCCTGAAACCACAGTTGAAACCTTAAGCAACCTACGCCCTGTTTTCGATCCAGTAAACGGTACCGTAACCGCGGGTACGTCATCCGCCCTCTCTGATGGCGCCTCTGGCATGCTAGTTATGAGTGAAGACAAAGCTAAAGCCTTAGGTTTACCTATTCGTGCTTATATAAGAGGTATGGGAGTCGCAGGTTGTGATCCATCCATTATGGGCTATGGCCCAGTACCTGCCACTAAAAAAGCATTAAAAATGGCCGGCTTAAGCATAGCTGATATTGATTATGCCGAGCTCAACGAAGCCTTTGCTGCTCAAGCCTTACCGGTTATGAAAGACCTTGGCTTGCTAGAGGTGGCCGATCAAAAGGTAAACTTAAATGGTGGTGCTATTGCTTTAGGGCACCCACTTGGTTGCTCGGGTTCACGCATAGCCACTACCCTTATAAACATTATGGAAGATAAGGGTGGAAAATACGGCTTAGCCACTATGTGTATTGGTTTGGGCCAAGGCATTGCAACAGTGTTTGAACGGCCTTAATCTGGCAGTGAGCACTGTTATAGTTTAAAATAAGGACCGTTTTAACGGTCCTTTTTATTTTTTTGCTGAATATCGGAGTTATGATGGAGCAGTTATTTACCAGCGCAGATGAAACTTTAGATGCCTTAGGCATGCGTTGCCCTGAGCCTGTTATGATGATCCGATTAACCATTCGCAATATGCAACCTGGGCAAAGCTTATTAATTATTGCAGATGACCCTGCAACTACCCGAGACATTCCTGCTTTTTGCCGCTTTATGGATCATGAGCTTTTAGCCAGTGATACTAATGA
This sequence comes from Rheinheimera sp. MMS21-TC3, assembly GCF_032229285.1. Classification (NCBI taxonomy): domain Bacteria; kingdom Pseudomonadati; phylum Pseudomonadota; class Gammaproteobacteria; order Chromatiales; family Chromatiaceae; genus Rheinheimera; species Rheinheimera sp. MMS21-TC3. The sequence goes on along the minus strand of NZ_CP135084.1, from coordinate 304,683 downwards.
ACTCCCCTTTCGCTATCTCGTTAAAAAGGTGGCAAATTAACCACCCTTTTTTATTACCATCTAGAATCGTTTTCGCAAGGAATACCATCGTTATCCCCATCCATTTTAGTGTTAGGGCAATTTTCTAAGAAAAACTCAGCTTCAGCACGAGAAGTCATCTGACTACAATGCTGGCGCCCATCACACCTATATTGTAACTTGTTAGCAGTGTCTCGTGCTTTTTGTAGCGGAATTGAATAATCTGGGAAAACCTGTTCAACCGGCTCTACCACAGGTGCATCTGTTTGCTTTTGATAATACTGCCAGCCACCAAAAGCAATAAGTGCAATCAATATTAGTTTTTTCAATTTTAACTTCCTTATTATCTACTTACTCTTTAGCAAAGAATACTGCAGATACTTATATTCTTAAACAATTAAAAATTTACTGATAATAATTTCTTACCGCGACAATTATGTGTTTATATCAGCTAACCCTTTGATCAGGCGCAATAGCTATAATTGTTATTTATTCTATTATAGGTAGACTGAATTCATAAGGAGCTACTATGCGCGTTAATACTGCTAAACAAGCACTCGATATTATTTCTGATAATGAGATTATTTGGTGTCATTCTATGGCTGCAACGCCTTATTATTTATTGCAGTCTTTAGCTAAAGTTGCTTTGAATCGTAAAAACCTTACTTTACTGCAATTACATACCGAACAAAGTGATTGCCTTAACATTCCTGAATTACAAGGTCATTTACGGCAACGAGCTTTCTTTGTCGGCCGCTGCACCCGCCCCGCTATTAATGCTGGTAATGCCGACTACGTTCCTGCTTTTTTATCAGAAATTCCAAAGATGTTCCGCAGTGGCGAACAGCCTATCGATGTAGCATTAATTCAAGTATCACTGCCTGATAAGCATGGCTGGTGTAGCTTGGGCGTTTCTGTTGAAGCGACCCGCGCAGCCTTGCAAGTGGCTAAAAAAGTCATTGCTTGGGTTAACCCTAAAATGCCTCGCACCCATGGTGATGCCATGGTGCCCTTAAGTCGCTTTGATCGCTATGTTGAATTTAGTGCAGAATTATCACCTCATTTACCTGCTGCACAAAATACCGTTACCGGCCAAATAGGCCAACATGTCGCCAGCTTAATTCGTGATAGAGACTGCTTACAATTAGGCATAGGTGCTATACCCGATGCAGCCCTAGCTTGCTTAGGTAACCATAAAGATTTAGGTATTCACACTGAAATGTTCTCTGATGGCGTTTTGCCCTTATTAGAGCAAGGCGTTATTACTAATAAATACAAAAAGAAACACCCTGGTAAAACCGTTACCACCTTTGCTATGGGTACTAAAGCATTATATGATTTTATAGACGATAACCCTGAATTAGCCTTTTTAGATGTTGAATATACTAATGACACTGCCGTTATTAGGCAAAACCCGCAAACAGTATCAATCAATAGCGCCTTACAGATTGATATAACCGGCCAAGTTTGTGCCGACTCTTTAGGCACAAAAATTTACTCTGGGGTTGGTGGCCAAATGGACTTTGTTCGCGGTGCAGGCTTATCTGAAGGCGGACGCTCGATTATAGCTTTTCCAGCAACTGCTGCTGGTGGAACTGTTTCTCGTATTAGTAGCCTACTAAGCCCAGGCGCAGGAGTAGTCACTACTCGCGCTCACGTTCATTACATTGTTACAGAGTACGGCATTGCTAATTTACGAGCTAAAAGCTTAACAGAGCGCGCTCAAGCATTAATAGCAATATCTGCGCCGCAATTTCAAGAGCAACTCGCTCGCGCTGCATGGGATGACTGGGGTTTGTTAGTTTAATAAATTCGCTACACTAAACAAGGATGTTATAGCTTAAGCGGATATTATTAATAGCAGTATGAGTAACTCTCCTTTACTAAGCTTTTATGCTAGCATCTAGTATAATTATTAGAGATAAAAGGACTTTTGACTGTGCATTCAACTCTAATTAAAAACGGTTTAAAACAAGCTAAATCTATTGATGCCAGACGGCGGCGTTATATTTTGCTATTTGTCAGTTATATAACCAGCGCTGTAATGTTTATTTATGCTATTAAAAACTTTGGTGTTGCTAATATTAGTTTAATTAGCGGCCTATTTATTACAGCATCAGCTTTTCTTTCTAATATAGTCTATTTTCATTACAGTAAAAATTTAAACTTGGCCTGTATTATTCAGGCCATTTTAGCAAGCTTGTTTGTACTAGGTTTAGTCTACTTAGGAGGCTTTAATAATACCGCTTTATATTGGGTGTTTCCCTTTCCTGCCATCTTATTTGGCTTACTAGGTGTTAGAAATGCATTGATTGGTAGTGCTATTTTAGTATCAGCTCTTGCTATTATGTTATTTGTTCCTGATTTAATCTTAGCAAATTATAAAGAATCTGAACAAAGTCGCTTTATCACTTCTTTAATTATTGTTGTTTTAGTTAGTTGGATTAATGATTTTTTTCGTGAAAAAAGTCATCAAGAAATGTTTTTACTTCAGCATAATAAAGAGCTGCAAGCGAATACAGATCCGTTAACCGAACTGGTGAATCGACGTTTTATTGATGCCAGTTTAAGAAATGATTTTAAATTACATCCCGAGCAGTTTTTTCCACTTTCTATCATTACATGTGATTTAGATCACTTTAAGCAGCTTAATGATCAGTTTGGCCATCAGGCTGGAGACATAGTACTTAAACAAGTAGCTGAGCTTTTTAGAACCCAATTACGTCAACAAGATATTGCCTGCCGTACCGGTGGTGAAGAATTTTTATTATTTTTACCCAAAACGATTAAAGCTGATGCATTTAAAGTTGCAGAAAAAATCAGAGAAAAAATTAGTAAGCAAAGTATAATAAATAATGAAACGGATTATAAAATCACCGCTAGTTTTGGCATTGCTGATTGCTATAATCATTTGCAAGTTGATACAGCTATTGCGCTGGCCGATCAGCAATTATATCAATCTAAGCGTAATGGCCGTAATCAAATAAGCTAAATTAATTTGAACAACGCTAATACCCTAGTTACTAGCTGTATTAGCGTTGATTATTAAGTTATATTTTTATTGTAAAACAGATATATCTGCTACTTGTAAAAACAGTTCTCTAAGTTGTTTTAATAAAGCTTGGCGATTCAGTTTTACTGCTGCATCATCAGCATTAACCATCACATTATCAAAAAATGCATCTATTACCTGTTGCATTTTAGCCAGATGTTTTAAACCATCTGTATAGTTCTTAAGTTTAGCTTGCTCAGCTTGCTCTTCTACAATGGCCTGATATAACGCCTGCTCTTCTGCTTGTTGTAATAAATTAACATCAACACGATCCGGAATAGCCGTGTCTATTTTAGCTAAAATATTAGCAACCCGCTTATTGGCAGCTGCTAATGCAGATGCAGCATCTAGCTTACGGAACTCAGCAACGGCTTTTACGCGTTGGTTAAAGTCTGCCGGTACTGTTGGCCTCCGGGCTAAAACCGCTTGAATTACATCAACGCTATAGCCTTGATCTTGATACCAAGCTCTAAAGCGACCTAGCATAAATTCAAGCACATCAGTGGCGACATTAGTGTTCGTTAATTTATCTGCGAAGGTTTGCTGGCTAAAGGTAATGATATCCACTAAGTCTAGCTGTAAATCTTTTTCAACCATAATACGTAAGGCGCCAATTGCAGCACGACGTAAAGCAAAAGGATCTTTATCGCCTTTTGGTGCTTGGCCTATACCAAAGATCCCAACTAAGCTATCTAATTTATCGGCAATGGCAACTGCAGCACCTTCTAAACGGCTAGGCAGCTGATCACCCGCAAAACGAGGCATATACTGCTCATTTAATGCTAAGGCGACACTTTCTGCTTCGCCATCAAAGCGTGCATAGTGCATGCCCATAATGCCTTGAACCTCAGGGAACTCACCCACCATATTGGTCATTAAATCAGTTTTAGACAATAAGCCCGCTCGTTCAGCGGCAACTTTATCTGCACCAATTTTATCGGCAATAAAAGCGGCTAATTGACTAATACGCTCTGATTTTTCTGCTAAAGTACCCAGTTGCTTTTGGAATAAAACGCTACTTAAGCTTTCTAAGCGTGACGCTAAGCTTTGCTTTTTATCTGTATTAAAGAAGAACTCAGCATCAGCTAACCTAGGCGCAACTACTTTTTCGTTACCGGCAATAACTTTACTTGGATCTTTACTCGCAATATTACTAACAAAGATAAATTTATTAATAAGCTTGCCCGTATTATCTACCACCGGAAAATACTTTTGGTTATCTTTCATGGTAGAAATAAGTGGCTCTGATGGTATCTCTAAATAGCTTGACTCAAAGCTGCCTACTAATACTACCGGCCATTCTACTAAAGCGGTTACTTCGTCAACCAAGTCTGCATCCATTAATGCCTGACCACCTAATTGCTCTGCTGCTTGCTTTACACCCTGCTCAATCATGCTTTTTCTTTTAGCGAAATCAGCAATAACATAAGCTTGCTCTAGCGCTTTTAAATAACCATCAGCATTATTAACACTTACTTTTTCAGGGGCATGAAAACGATGGCCGTAGCTTAAATTATTACTCGCATGACCTAAAATAGTTGCCGGTATTACGTCGTCGCCAAATAACATAATAATGCTATGTACCGGACGGATAAATTCAGCATCAGAGCTGCCCCAGCGCATTCTTTTAGCAATAGGCAACTTAGCTAATGCTGATGTCACTACGTCGGCTAATAAGCTGCTGGTGTCGGCTCCTGGCTGTTGTTCTTTGTGTAATAACCAAGCCCCTTTATCGGTTTCTAAGCGGCTAGCTTGCTCTACCGTTATGCCACAACCTCTAGCCCAGCCCATTGCCGCTTTAGTTGGTTTACCCTCAGCGTCAAAAGCTGCACTTACTGCAGGACCACGTTTTTCGACAATTTTGTCTGCCTGTTTAGCAACTAGCTGTTTTACAACAACGGCTAAACGTCTTGGCGCGGCATACCATTTTATATCGCTATAAGTTAGTTCTAACTTAGCTAGCTCTTGTGCAATATTATCGGCAAAGGCTGTGGCTAATGTCGTTAATGACTTTGGTGGTAACTCTTCAGTACCAATCTCGACCAAAAAATCTTCAGCGCGCATTTAAGCCTCCTTCGATGTTGTAGTTTGCATTTTACATAGTGGAAAGCCTAACTTTTCTCGTGTTGCGTAATAAGTTTCGGCGCAGGCTTTTGCTAAGGTTCTTACGCGTAAAATATAACGCTGGCGCTCTGTTACTGAAATTGCGTGGCGGGCATCTAATAAGTTAAAAGTATGCGAGGCTTTCATTACTTGCTCATAAGCAGGTAAGGCTAATCCTTTTTCAATAAGTATTTGGCTTTCTTTTTCACACTGATCGAAATGGGTAAATAATGCGGGGACATCTGCAAGTTCAAAATTGTAGGTAGACTGCTCAACTTCATTTTGATGAAAAACATCGCCATAAGTTACTCGTCCAAAGGGGCCATCTGTCCACACTAAATCATAGATACTATCTACTCCTTGCACATACATAGCTAAGCGCTCAAGGCCATAAGTAATCTCACCAGTAACAGGCCGACACTCTAGACCACCAACTTGTTGGAAATAGGTGAACTGGGTAACTTCCATACCGTTTAACCAAACTTCCCAGCCTAGGCCCCAAGCGCCTAAGGTTGGCGATTCCCAGTTATCTTCAACAAAACGAATATCGTGCACCAAAGTATCAATGCCTAAAGCTTGTAAAGAGCCTAAATAAAGCTCTTGAATATTATCTGGTGATGGTTTTAATATCACTTGAAATTGATAATACTGCTGTAAACGCATTGGATTGTCGCCATAGCGGCCATCAGTTGGCCGCCGGCAAGGCTGAACATAAGCTGCATTGGTTGGCTCTGGACCAAGCGCTCGTAAAAAAGTCATAGGATGAAAGGTACCAGCACCTACTTCTAAATCTAAAGGCTGGATTAGCACGCAACCTTGACGGGCCCAATAGTCTTGCAAGGTCAGTATTAAGCCTTGAAAGGTTTTAATATCGTACGTATTCATACTTATTAACTCACTAAAAAATATCTAAAAATTATACCTAGTTGCACCGACTTACTGTAGCATTTAACCTTTTTTATAGTGAAAAAAGGGGCCTAAGCCCCTTTTAAAATAATAGCTATAGGTTACACATCTAAGTTTGCAACAAACAACGCATTTTCTTCAATAAAAGCACGTCTAGGTTCTACGTGATCACCCATTAAGGTTGAGAATAGTTGATCAGCACCAACCGCATCTTCAATGGTCACTTGCAACATGCGTCGGCTTTGCGGATCCATAGTGGTTTCCCATAGCTGGTCAGGGTTCATTTCACCTAGCCCTTTATAGCGTTGGATATACAGGCCTCGTTTAGATTCAGTCATCAACCAATCTAGTGCTTCGACAAAAGTATCTACTACTTTGACTTTTTCACCGCGCTTTATATAACTACCATCTTCCATTAGATCGCGTATTTCATCACCTAAAGCGGCAATAGATAAGTAATCACGTGAAGTAATAAAGTCATGATGTAATAAGTACTCATTATCAATACCATGCTGGCGAATAATTATTTTAGGTAAATACAATTGCCTTTCAGCATCTTCATGCACTGCATAGCTATAGCTAGAGCCATCGCCTTCTTTATCATCTAAACGCTGCACTAAGTTTTTAACCCAATCAGTACTGTATTGCTCTGATTTAGCTTTATCTGCTTCTAATGTAGGCACATAAATTAACTCATTTAATAAATTAAACGGTATTTTACGGCTTAAACGCTCAATAGTTGCTGAAACACTATGGTATTGACGAACGATTTTTTCTAACCATTCACCGCTTATACCAGGCGCTTCTGCATTAACATGCAAAGAAGCATCATCTAATGCTAAGGTAGTTAGATACTCTGTCAGCCCTGCTTCATCTTTAATATATTGCTCTTGCTTGCCTTTTTTAACCTTATATAAAGGTGGTTGAGCAATATAAATGTAACCGCGCTCTATTAACTCTGGCATTTGACGGTAGAAGAAAGTTAATAATAAGGTACGAATATGAGAACCATCCACGTCAGCATCCGTCATTAATATAATGCTGTGATACCTTGTTTTATCTGGGTTATATTCTTCCCTGCCAATACCGCAACCTAAAGCGGTAATTAAAGTGCCAACTTCTTGTGAAGATAACATTTTATCAAAACGCGCTTTTTCTACGTTAAGAATCTTACCTTTTAGAGGTAATATAGCTTGATTTTTACGATTGCGTCCCTGCTTGGCTGAACCGCCAGCAGAGTCACCTTCCACTATATATAGTTCTGATAAAGCAGGATCTTTTTCTTGGCAGTCTGCAAGCTTACCTGGCAGGCCTGCAATATCTAAAGCACCTTTACGACGGGTCATTTCACGCGCTTTACGGGCAGCTTCCCGCGCTCGGGCAGCATCAACAATTTTGCCCACTATAATTTTGGCATCACCTGGGTTTTCAAGTAAATATTCATTTAGCTTTTCATTCATTACGCCTTCTACAGCTGAACGTACTTCTGAAGATACCAATTTATCTTTAGTTTGTGAGCTGAACTTTGGATCAGGCACTTTAACACTAACAACAGCTGTTAAACCTTCACGAGCATCATCCCCGGTTGCAGAGACTTTCATCTTCTTAGCATAGCCTTCATGCTCTATATAGCTATTTAATACTCTGGTTAACGCGCCACGAAAACCCGCTAAGTGAGAACCACCATCGCGTTGTGGGATATTATTAGTAAAGCAAAATACATTTTCTTGATAAGTGTCATTCCATTGCATGGCAACTTCAACAGAAATGCCATCATCTCGTTGGTCAGTAAAATAAAATGCTTTTGGATGGATACTTGTTTTATTTCTATTTAAATATTGAACAAAGGCTTCAATGCCACCTTCATATTTAAAGTGGTCCCGCTTATCGCTGCGCTCATCGGCTAAAATAATGCTAACGCCAGAGTTTAAAAATGATAATTCACGTAACCGTTTAGCTAAAATATCATAGTGAAAATCTAAGTTAGTAAAGACTGATGCACTTGGCCAGAATCTTAGTGAAGTACCAGTGTCTTCTGTTTTACCAATAATGGCCAAAGGTGATTGTGGCACACCTAAACTATATATTTGATTATGCACTTCACCTTTACGTCTAATTGTTAACTCTAACTTATCTGACAAAGCGTTAACTACTGAAACACCTACTCCGTGCAAACCACCGGATACTTTGTAAGAGTTATCATCAAACTTACCACCAGCATGTAAAACAGTCATGATTACTTCTGCGGCAGAAACGCCTTCTTCATGAATATCTGTAGGAATACCACGACCATTGTCACGTACAGATACTGAACCATCACTATGAATAGTGACCCAAATATCTGTACAATGTCCGGCTAGGGTTTCATCGATTGCATTATCGACGACTTCAAAGACCATGTGGTGTAAACCCGAGCCATCGTCAGTATCCCCAATATACATGCCGGGTCTTTTTCGAACTGCGTCCAGTCCTTTTAATACTTTTATACTTGAGGAATCGTAATTATGTTGTTCGGCCATCATCATCTGTCCGTGCTGTTATCTGACCATGTTCCACGTGAAACATTGCAACTTTATCGGCAACAATGTGCGGTGTAACCTGTTCAGCGTTAATTGCAGTAATAAAAACCTGTGAGTTAATATTGCGTAAGTAACTAAATATCTGTCGGGTAGAGTTTTGATCTAATTCCGACGCTAAATCATCTATCAATAATAACGGTTGTTTTTTACCGTTATCGCGAATTAAATTATTTTGCGCAATCTTTAATGCGAATAATAACACTTTTAACTGACCACGCGATAATTCTTCTTCTACCGCTTGCTGTTTAACTTTAAGTTTTAAGTCAGCTTTTTGTGGCCCATGTTGAGTAAAACCCATTCTACTATCTTGAGCAAAATTTTGCTGTAATAACGCTAACAATGCAGATTCTTCTGTAACTCTTTCCGGCCAACCTTGCTGTAATTGAAAAGTTAACTGGTTAAATAACTCATCGCCAGCAGTTAATTGACTAAAGCAGGCGGCTAACTGGGTAATATAATTATCGCGTAACTGCTGTAAAGAAAATGCTAAGGTGACAAATTGTTGATCCCAATATTCAAATTGGCTGTCATAACTACGTTGAGTTTTTAATAGCGCATTGCGTTGTTTTAATACTTTACTAAACCGCAGCCAAATATCAAAAAAAGAAGGTTCCACGTGGAACAATCCCATATCAAAGAATTGTCTGCGTTCTTTTGGTCCACCAAAAAACAACTTAAAACTATCTGGTGTAATTAATTGCACCGGCAACAAACTGGCTAAATCAGCTAAGCGCGTGATACTACTACCATTTAATCGAGCTTGCATATCACCTTGGCGAAAGCGCTTTATACCTAAGCTATGCGTTTGCCCTTGCGCCTTAACTTTAGCATGTAACACAAAAGAATCTTGCTCATGTTGCACTAAACGTTGCGGCCTTAACGTACGAAACGAACGACCATGGGCTAAATAATAAATAGCTTCTAAGATGCTTGTTTTACCACTGCCATTACAACCAATAAACAAGTTAACCTGATCAGCAGCTACAAAGGATGTAGCTGCTATATTTCTAAACTGATTAACATTAAGTGACAACAACGACATTTATTATAAGCGCATTGGCATAACAACATAAGATGCCCCAACATTACCCACCCCTTCAACTAAGGCACTAGAGTTAGCATCGTTTAAGTGCAGCACAACTAAATCGGTTGCTAAGGTATTGAGCACATCTAATAAATAGCCAACATTAAAACCAATTTCTAAATTATCACCTTGGTACTCTACTTCTATTTGTTCTTCAGCTTGTTCATGCTCGGGGTTATTGGCAACAATGTGCAAACCACCTGGTGTTAAGGTAAAACGAACACCTCGGTACTTTTCATTAGATAATATAGAGGCTCTAGTACAAGCATCTTTAAGAATGCTACGATGCGCAGTAACCAATTTAGTACTATTACGCGGTAACACCCGTCGATAATCAGGAAAGCGACCATCTATTAATTTGCTACTAAATACAAAGTTACTATCAGTTAACCTCAGATGATTTTGGCCAAAACTTAAAGTGACTTGTTGCTCATCATTAGCCAATAAACGCATAATTTCCATTACACCTTTACGGGGAATAATAATTTGCTTTTGTTCAGCACTAAAACCAGGTAACTCTAATAAGCTTAATGCTAAACGGTGACCATCAGTTGCGACCGCTCGAACTTGACCATTGTCGGTTTCAAACAACAAACCATTTAAGTAGTAGCGTACATCTTGGTTTGCCATCGAAAAAGCTGTGTCATCTAATAACTTGCGCAATTGTTGGCGACTTAATTGAATATCAACCTCGCCTTGCCAGCTTTCAAGGTTTGGGTATTCAGCAGCACTTAAAGTAGACAAGGTAAACTTAGTTTTGCCACAACTTAGAATGCAATTGTCCGCTTGGACTAAAACATTAATATCGGCGTTATCAGGTAAGCTACGACAAATATCTAACAGCTTTTTTGCTGGTACAGTAATACGGCCTTCTTGTTGAATAGCTAACGCCTCTGTGGTTGCCACTAATTCAACTTCTAAGTCTGTGCCTGTTAAAGATAGCCGACCATCTGCCACCTCAACTAATACATTAGATAAGATTGGTAATGTATGACGACGTTCAATAGCGCCAGACACCATCTGCAATGGTTTTAATAACGCATCTCTGTTTATAACAAATTGCATGGGCAGATCCCTGTTACGATGACAATGTACGAATTAAATTTTGAAAATCTTCTTTTATTTCATGCGTTTCTTCTTTTAGCGACTCTATTCTACGACACGCATGCAACACCGTAGTGTGATCTCTACCACCAAAGGCATCACCAATTTCAGGTAAGCTATGATTAGTTAATTCTTTAGATAACGCCATTGCCATTTGTCGAGGCCGGGCTACAGAGCGAGAACGGCGTTTTGATAATAAATCAGCAATCCGTATTTTATAATATTCCGCCACTGTTTTTTGAATATTTTCAATAGTAACCAGTTTATCTTGTAAGGCTAATAAATCTCGTAATGCCTCTCGAACAAAGTCGATAGTGATAGGCCGACCAGTAAAGTTAGCATTAGCAATAACTCGGTTCAACGCACCTTCCAATTCACGCACATTAGAGCGCAAACGTTTAGCAATAAAAAATGCCACTTCTTCGGGTAAGCGAATTTGATTTTCATGCGCTTTACGCATTAAAATTGCCACTCGCGTTTCTAGCTCTGGCGGCTCTATAGCAATAGTTAAGCCCCAGCCAAAGCGAGACTTTAAGCGGTCTTCAACGCCATCAATTTCTTTAGGATAACGGTCACTAGTTAAAATAATTTGCTGGTTGCCTTCTAACAAGGCATTAAAGGTATGGAAAAACTCTTCTTGCGATCGCTCTTTATTAGCAAAGAACTGAATATCATCTATAAGCAAGGCATCAACTGAACGATAATAACGCTTAAACTCTTCTATCGCATTGTTTTGTAAAGCTTTTACCATATCCTGAACAAAGCGCTCTGAATGCATATAAATAACTTTAGCATCCGGCTTATTGGCTAAAATACCATTACCTACGGCATGTAATAAATGAGTTTTACCTAAACCTGTACCACCGTATATAAATAATGGGTTATAAGCTGTACCTGGGTTATCAGCAACTTGGCTAGCTGCCGCACGAGCTAATTGGTTAGATTTACCTTCAACAAAGTTAGTAAAGGTATAAATAGCCCGCACGTTACTAGTAACAATGGTTTTAGGTGCAGGCTCAGCGACTTCTTGCTGTTTAACCTCACGTTTAGGTGCAGCACTAAAGGTAGCCGGAGCGGCTGGTGAAGCACGATTACTACTTTGCTGACTGGAACCAACATCAAACTTAAGCCGCGGCGCATCATCACCACAGTAATCTTGAATCAGTTCCTGAATTCGATTTAAATATTTTTCTCGCACCCAATCTAATACAAATCTATTAGGTGCGTATAAAGTTAAACCTGCATCGGAACTATCAGCCTGTAATGGTCTTATCCACATACTAAAATGTTGCGCGGTCAATTCTGCTTGCAGCGCTTGCAGGCAATTTTGCCAAACTGACTGATACACCTTCTCTCCTGAAGCTTAATCTACTTACGCAATTAAGCTGAAGTGGCTAAAACAAGCAGCCATTATGATACGATCTTATCCACAACATCAATATTGACTTTTACTTTTTTATTTCTTCGTTAAAGATTTGATTTTAAATCATTGTTTAATAACAATATATTATACATATTATGTTTAATAATAACTAGTCATAATGACTGATAAACTATATATAAATAAAAGTAACCCACAATTTGTTCAGTTAGATGGCTTAAGGCTGTGGAAAACTTATCCAAATCATTAGTTAAACTAAAGATCAATTAGGATCGAGTATAATAAAACTGCGGATCGCATTGACTTTACTTGCTAGAGTACTTAAAATTCGCGCTCATTTTTGTTAGCTGCGTTTTGGTAAATTTACTAAAACACAGGAACCTTTAGTAAATATTTTGACCAAACGGGTGACCTATGAGTAAAAGAACATTTCAACCAAGCGTATTAAAACGCAAACGTAATCACGGTTTCCGTGCACGTATGGCTACTAAAAATGGTCGTGCAGTTTTAGCGCGTCGTCGTGCTAAAGGCCGTCATCGTTTATCAGCCTAATTGGTTGATAAGCACTGAGTGATGAATTTCAAATTCGGCCGGGAGTTACGTTTATTAACTCCTGGTCAATTCGATAACGTTTTTAAACAACCTTTCCGGGTCTCTTCCCCGCTATTTACTATCCTCGCTAAGTCTAATAATTTACCTCATCCAAGGTTAGGCCTTACTGTTGCAAAAAAACGTGCTAAATTAGCAGTGCAGCGTAACCGAATTAAACGTTGTGCACGTAATAGCTTTCGTTTACATCAACATCTATTACCTGCTGTTGATTTAGTATTAATGGTTAAAGGCGATATTAGTAATACTGAAAATAGTGAACTACAGAAGCAACTGGAAAAGTTATGGCGAAAGATCGTTCGACAGCACACCGCTTTGCAATCCGTTGCGCGTTAACGCTGATCCGAGGTTATCAAACACTCATAAGTCCAATATTAGGGCCTAGTTGTCGTTTTTATCCAAGCTGCTCTCACTATAGCGTTACAGCCATAGAGCGATTCGGTATACTAAAAGGCAGTTGGTTAGCAACTAAGCGTATATTTAGATGTCACCCTTTTAATGCAGGCGGGAATGACCCTGTTCCTGAAAAGCACAAAGAGAATAACTAAGTCATGGAATCACAACGCAGTTTATTGGTTATTGGTCTGGCATTTGTCAGCTTTTTACTCTGGCAACAATGGCAAATTGAGCAAGCGCCACCAGCCCCTACGGCCGTAAGTCAAAGTAACTCAGTTTCAAGCAGCTCTGCTGATATAGGAATGAGTTCGACAAATTCAGAGCACGCTGTTATCACTAACACTAACGCTCAGGCTAAAATCATCAACATCAACACCGACGTCTTGCAATTGCAAATTGACAGTCGTGGTGGTGATATTATTGGCTTAAAATTACCCAAATACACCGTAAGTAAAGACAGTGACGAACTTTATTCATTAATGCGTAAACTGCCAGGTTTTGAATTTGTGGCCCAATCCGGATTAATGGGTCGTGACGGTCCTGACGACACTCGAAATCCTAGACCCGTTTATACAACAACAGCAGAAAGTTTTACCTTAGCTAAAGGCCAGCAACAATTAGTTGTGCCATTAATATTTAGTGGCAACGGCATAACCGTAGAAAAAAGATTTACTTTTACCCAAGGCAATTATGATGTTCAGGTTGAATACTTTGTACATAACCAAAGTAATGAAGTTAAAACCATTCAGCCGTATCAGCATTTAATTCAAAGTATTGAAGGTGGCGCAGAAAGTGGTTTAATGATGCCGATATACCGCGGTGGTGCTTATGGGACGGCCAAAGAGCGCTACACTAAATATAAGTTTGACGATATGAAAGATGAAAACCTAATCAAACCTACTACGGGTGGTTGGGTTGCAATGTTAGAACATTACTTTGTGTCAGCTTGGGTGCCAGATCAACAAGCGGAAAATCAGATTTATAGTCGAGTAAAAGGTAATTTAGGTGTTATTGGTACTAAAGGCCCTGAAATTCATATTCAACCAGGCGAAACCCAAACTATAGCGGTAAGCTTTTATGCCGGCCCTAAAACCCAAGATAATTTAGCAAAACTAGCCAATGGCTTAGATTTAACCGTAGATTACGGCATTTTATGGTTTATTTCACAACCACTATTTTGGTTATTAACCACCATTCAAGGTTTTGTTATTAACTGGGGTGTCGCTATTATTTGTATCACCTTAATAGTTAAAGGTGCTATGTATCCACTGACAAAAATTCAGTACGAATCAATGGCTAAAATGCGTAATTTAAAGCCGAAAATTGATGAGTTGCAAGCCCGATTTAAAGATGACAAACAAAAAATGGGCCCTGCGATGATGGAGCTATATCGCAAAGAAAAAGTAAACCCTATGGGTGGCTGTTTACCTATGATAGTGCAAATGCCTATCTTCTTAGCTTTATACTGGGTGTTTGTTGAAAGCGTAGAGTTACGTCATGCTCCATTTGCACTTTGGATAACCGACTTATCATCCCAAGATCCGTTTTATGTATTACCAGTGTTATTTGGTATTAGCATGTTCTTAATGCAAAAATTACAACCAATGACAGTAACTGATCCTATGCAACGGAAGATTATGATGTGGATGCCAGTGGCCTTCTCTATCTTCTTCTTATGGTTCCCAAGTGGTTTAGTTTTATATTGGTTAGTCAGTAATTTAATTTCACTGGCCCAAATGTTATATATTTATAAAGGTATGGAAAAGAAAGGCTTACATACCAAATAAGCAAAAGTCAGTTAAACTAATAATGTAAGAAAGCTTAACCGCATATCAACAGCCTGCCTTTATGGCAGGCTTTTTACTATAAGAGGCAATAACATGTTTACTACCGATACCATAGCCGCTTTAGCTACAGCACCTGGTCGAGCCGGTGTCGGCATTATTCGTGTGTCTGGTCCTCATACAAAAGATGTAGCCCAAGCAATACTTCATAAGCTTCCCAAAGCACGTTACGCGGATTATCTGTCCTTTTACGATACAAAGGGACAGGTTTTAGATCAAGGCATAGCCTTGTACTTCCCTGGGCCTAATTCCTTTACTGGCGAAGATGTATTAGAACTGCAAGGCCATGGTGGACCAGTTTTATTAGACTTATTGCTTAAACAAGTACTATCTATTGCTAATGTTCGTATTGCTAAGCCTGGTGAGTTTTCTGAACGCGCATTTTTAAATGATAAACTCGACTTAGCCCAAGCCGAAGCCATAGCCGACTTAATAGATGCCAGCAGCGAACAAGCGGCTCGTTGTGCCATGCAGTCATTACAAGGCGAATTTTCTCGTCATATCCATGAATTGGTAGAAAAGGTTATTTATCTGCGAATGTATGTTGAAGCTGCAATTGATTTTCCAGATGAAGAAATTGACTTTTTATCTGACGGCAAAGTAGCAGCGGACTTAGCCGGGATTATTGCCTATCTGGACAGATTAAAACAACAAGCCACACAAGGCAGTATCTTACGCGAAGGTATGAAGGTGGTTATTGCAGGTAGGCCTAATGCTGGAAAATCTAGCTTACTTAACGCCTTAGCCGGCCGAGAAGCCGCTATAGTTACAGATATAGCAGGAACAACCCGCGACGTATTACGCGAGCATATTCATATTGATGGTATGCCACTGCATATTATTGATACCGCTGGCTTACGTGAAGCCACAGATGCTGTAGAGCAAATAGGTATAGAGCGCGCATGGCAAGAAATTAGCCAAGCCGATAGAGTGCTGTTTATGGTAGATGCCACTACTACCGATGCCTATGATCCAAAACAAATATGGCCAGACTTTATAGACCGTTTACCACCAGACTTAGGTGTCACCGTTATTCGCAATAAAGCCGATTTAAGCGGCGAAGAAATTAATGCCAGCCAACACGATACCACCCCCGTTTATGCTATTTCGGCTAAAAATGGTGCTGGCATTGACGCCCTGCGCGACCATTTAAAACAATGCATTGGCTTTGACGCCAGCACAGAAGGCAGCTTCTTAGCACGCCGCCGCCATTTAGACGCCCTAGATCGCGCCGCTGAACACTTGGCTATAGGCCAAGAACAGCTACAAAGTTATATTGCCGGCGAAATACTGGCTGAAGAGTTACGCATTACCCAGCAATATTTAAATGAAATAACCGGTGAATTTAGCTCAGACGACTTACTAGGAAGAATATTCTCAAGTTTTTGCATCGGGAAGTGAACCTCATTCTTAAGTGGTAAAGCCCCGTGAAACCTATCAAAACATATCAAAATAACTTGTTGTTTTGTAAGAACATAAATCACTTTTGCCTCAGAAACCTTTTTCCCGCGTTTTCTTCTAGTTTGCTCCGTTTCACTATAAATTGATCCCGATTTGCTCCAAGGTTAGAATTCGGGAGCAATGGGATCAAAATTGGAGCAAACATGAAGGTATCTGTTAACAAGCGGAACCCCAACTCGAAGGGGCTACAGCAGCTTCGCCTGGTGTACTACTACGGTGTGGTCGAAGGGGAGGACGGAAAGAAGCGGCCTAAGCGGGATTACGAGCCTCTTGAGCTGTACGTGTATCACAACCCCAAGACTCAGGCTGAACGGCAACACAACAAGGAAATGATGCGCCAGGCCGAAGCTGCAAGATCTGCACGCCTTGTTGAATCACATGCCAATAAATTCCAGCTTGAAGATCGAGTGAAACTGGCCTCAAGCTTTTTTGACTACTATGACCAATTAACCTCGACCAAAGAGTCTGGAAGCGCTTCTAATTATTCAATCTGGATCTCGGCAGGTAAGCACCTCAGAAACTACCACGGCAGAGCTGAGCTCACCTTTGAGGAGATTGATAAGCCGTTCCTGGAAGGGTTCCGCAAGTACCTACTGGAGGAAAAGCTCACCAAATCGAAAACCCGGCTCGCCAAAAATTGAATCGCCCCGTGTTTGCCAGAGACTCAATAACTTGAGAAACTGGAACTATGAAAAAATCAAATCGCTATACATCAGAATTTCGTGAACGTGCAATTAGGCTTGTTACCACACAACAGCATGAATACCCTTCTCTTTGGGCTGCGCTAGTATCAATTTCAGATAAACTGGGATGTACCCCAGAAACACTTAGAGCATGGGTCAAGAAATCTCAAGCTCAACCGTCTAAACCCTCTTCTAATACGCAATCAACTGAAGAACGCCTTGCCGCCTTAGAGCGCGAGAATAAAGAGCTCAAGCGAACGAATGATATCCTGAGGCAAGCTGCCGCTTTTTTCGCCCAAGCGGAGCTCGACCGCAAACAGAAGTAATAGTGGATTTTATTGATGCTTGCAGAGAGCATTACGGTGTCGAGTCAATTTGTAAGGAATTGCCGATTGCACCATCAACGTATTATTCTCATAAACAGATACAAAGAGAGCCTGAGCGACTGTCTAACCGCAAAAAGCGTGATGCTGAGCTGATAATACTCATTCGCGAAGTGTGGGAGGATAATATGTCAGTTTATGGTGCAAGAAAAATATGGAAGCAGCTACAGCTTGACGACCATCAAGTCGCCCGCTGTACAGTCGAACGATTGATGCGAGTTATGGGAATTCAAGATGTTCGTCGGGGTAAAGCACATAAGACAACGATACCTGACGAGCAACAAGATAAGCCACTTGATTTAGTTAATCGTCAATTTACTGCTGAGCAGCCCAATCAACTTTGGGTAGCTGACATCACCTATGTTGCCACATGGAGTGGGTTTGTTTATGTCGCTTTCGTGACACAATACGCTGGCGCACCACCAGCCCTAACTTACGCATGATAGTACGTGTTTTATATCGACCTACAGTGAACCCCTGTTTGCGCAGTGCGCTCATGAGTTCGCGGCTGCCAAGGCTGTTGCGGCTTTCTCTAAAAAGCTGTTTCGCCTTGCGATAAATCTTCAACGTATCTGCGCTAATAAGCCGAGCAGGTCTCTGCTTCCAAGCGTAATAACCTGAACGACTCAACCCTAATGCTTGGCAACATAAGCTCACTGGGCAGCCTTCTTTTACCTTGGAGTGAACGAACTTAAAACTTATTTCATTTCCTTGGCGAAGAAGGCTGATGCCTTTTTTAAGATGTCTTTTTCCATCTTTAAGCGTTTGTTTTCAGCACGAAGCTTAATAAGCTCTGCACGTTCGTTATCACTTAAAGCAACGCCGCTGGCTTGTGCTTCTAAATGATCTTTCCATTTATAAATTTGATTGGGGTTAACCCCAACCGCTTCAGCGGCTTCGGCAACGCTATAGCCTTGATCGGTTACTAGGGCTACCGCTTCTTCTTTGAACTCTTTTGAGTAGGTTTTATATTTACGTTTCTGATTCATGATTCACCTCAAGCTAGACAGCTTCTATTGTCTCTTATTGAAGTGTCCATTTGAATTAGACCAGAACAAACACCGCAGTATTGCACTGCGCTATAAAATCGCCTCCAGTGTATCGATGACACTGTGTTTAACTTTTTTGTATTTAACCGTCAACCACACGCCTTCGGTCGTTTACACTGCTATCGGCATGAGCTTAGGCGCGCTTTATATTTGGACGCGGCCAACCGCTAAAAAACTGCAATCAACATCGGCGTAAATACAAACCACAGTATTGCTCAACCCTCGACGCCAGACTCTACTTCTTACGCCGATACACCGCCACCCGCATCATCAACATCGCGCTAACGGGTGCGCTCATAAAGGCAAATAAAGTAATCAGCAGTTCATGCACCACGAGACGACTTTGCCAATAGCTAAATAGCCCCATTGAGGCAATCAGCACACAGCCTAAGCCCAGCGTCACCACCACGGCAGGGCCGTGAATACGTTGATAAAAATCTGGTAATCGGTACAAGCCTAATGCACCAATTAGTGTGAACAGGCCACCGAACAATAATAGAATTGCGACAGGAATGCCTAACCACAACGGTAATTGTTCAGCCTGCATCATTCGATACTCTCCCCACGCATTAAAAACTTTGCCAACGCCATAGTGGAGACAAAACCAAGCAAGGCAATCAATAAAGCTAATTCAAAATACAGGCTATTCCCCACGCGAATCCCGACTAATAGCACTAGGATTATGGCGCATACCCAAAGGGTATCGAGTGCCAGCATACGGTCTTGCGCAGTCGGGCCAAGCAGCAAGCGAGCACCACATAATAATATTGCTAGTGCCACCATAATTAGAGAAGCGGTTAAAGCATAACTTAATATCACGAGCATGTTGTCACCCCTTCAAAAACCTCCATTAGCGGCTGTTCGTAACGGCTTTTAATCGTGTTTACCCACCACGCTTCATCTTGCAAATCAAACACATGCAGCAGCAGTTCGTGGTTATCGACAATATCCACCCACACTGTGCCGGGGGTGCAGTTAATTAAACAAGACAGCATCGCCAAACCATGCGGATCGCGCATATCTAAAGGGATGCGAATAAATTCGCTATGTACATTTTTACTGCGCTTAAACAAAATAATGCTGCTCACCGCGAGCGCCGAGCGCACAATCTCAACCAATGACCAGCCCAGTAAACGTATTAAAACCCAAGGCTTATGAATACGTAGACGATGCAGCAACAAAGGTTGAACCCACAAAGGAATGAACCAAGCAACCAACCCTCCGAGTATCCAATGTGACAGCTCAACGCTTTGATTTAGCAGCAGCCACACCACCAACAATACGGCGGATAAAAACGGCTGTGGTAGAAGTTTGTTCATATTCCCTCTCCTGTCACTGTGGCCACCGCTACGCTACTCTGGCTAAATAAATCTGCCCCTGTACGATCCATATAGCCACGTACAGGTCCAGCCAGCACGGCCATCAATACACATAGGCTCAACAACCATAAAATCGGTGTTGTTTCGGAGAGGGATAACCTTGGCGGCTCGGGGGTTGGGTTCGACCAAAAGGCTTTTACGCCTAAGCGCATCAAAGCGATAATGGCAAAGCCACCAGATACCAACAACATCGAGATAAATATTATGGTGTTTAATCTAGGTAAGCTTTCCCATACGGCCAGCAAATTGGTAAGCATGCCGAACTTAGCCACAAAACCCGATAAAGGTGGCATACCCGCTAGCACTAAGGCGCAGCCCATAAAACTCAGTCCTAAAAAGGCCAAAGCCGCTGGAATGGCCACCCCGTGGGTTTCATCGTCTTCATCGTCTTCGTCCAAGCTTTTTAAAGCAGTAGCCCGCGCAATAGATAGTGGCGAATACAAACGATCGGTCAGCTCTAGTAACAACATAAAGGCTGCCACTGCCAACGCTGAGCTAGCCAGATAAAATAAAGCTGCTGACGCAAGGCTATATTCACCAAATCCCAATAAGGCAACCAAAATACCGGACGAAAGCATGGCGCTATAGCTAGCCAAACGGCGAGAATCGCGACTGGCCAGCAAGCCAAAACTGGCATACAGCATAGTTATGACCCCCGCCCAGAATAAGCATTGCCCACCTAAGGCGATCCAATCACTATTGTTATCCGCGGCAACAAAAGGCCATAAGCGATACAGCACATAAACGCCCATTTTAGTCACTAAAGTCAGTAAGGCGGCCACCGGGGGGGCTGCCGCGCTGTAAGCACTGGGCATCCAGAAACCCAATGGCCAAATACCACTTTTCGCTAAAAAGGCCACGGCCATCACCACCAAGCCAGTATCAAATAAGGCTTTATCGGCCCCCGTGATTAGGCTACTTTTTACCGCCAAATCAGCCAAGTTTAATGAGCCAGTAGCTGAATACACTAAGGCAATGCCAATTAAAAAAAACAACGCGGCAACCAGATTCAAGGCAATAAAATTCATACCAGCCCGCACCCGAATTTTATTTTTACCGTGCAGCAATAAGCCATAAGAAGCCGCCAGCATCACCTCAAAAAACACAAAGAGATTAAACAAGTCGCCGGTAATTAATGCGCCATTCATGCCCATTAGCAAAAACAAGAATAACGAATGGTAACGAGCGCCAGCTTTCATCCAGCGTTGGTAGGAGAAACATAGAGCAGCCAAGGCAACCGCCGCGACCAACACCAGCATTAACGCACTCAAACGGTCAACCACCAAACTAATACCAAAAGGGGCTCGCCAGTTAGCAGCTTGATAGTTCAGCGTAGCATCAGGATGTGTATCAACGGTCACCAATAGCACAACCGCAACGCCTAACAGACCTGTGACAGCCGACATATTTAACCAGAACTTAACGCGGTGATTGCGCTCATTAAACATCATCAGCAACGCGCCAAACAGCAGCGGTAACACCACAGGCATAGTGATCAGGTGTTCAAACCACGGCATCATTCTTCCTCCTGTTCATTACCATCCACATGGTCAGTACCGGTTAAGCCGCGTGAAGCAAGCAGCACTACCAGATACAACGCTGTGGTGGCAAAACCAATCACAATAGCGGTCAATGCCAGTGCTTGTGGCACTGGGTCGGCATACAGACTGGGATCGACGGCTTGATCATCGTTTACAATGGGCGGCATGTCTTGCCATAGTTGGCCACTCACAAAGAGTAATAAGTTTACGGCATAGGACAGCAGCATGAGCCCCATAATCACTTGAAAACTTCGTGGGCGCAGTATCAACCAAATACCTGCAGTAAATAAAATACCGATGACACCGGCTAACAAGAGCTCCATTAGCGCAGTCCTCGTTCACGTAAATGTTTTAACACACTAAGGCTTGCTTGCTCGTCTTGGTCTGGGCGTAAAGTGCGCAACGATTGGTGCGCCAAACCCACCAAAATGAGCATGGTCGTACCGACCACCGTCGCAAACACACCTAAATCAAAGAAGAATGCCGTTGGCAGATGTATTTCACCCAACAGTGGCAAGACCATGTGCGCGGTATGAGTCGTGAGCAATGGATAGCCGAAGAGCCAGGCCCCCATACCCGTAAAAAGTGCTAACAAAAGGCCACTGCTAATCCAGTACAACAAACGTAGACGGAAATGCTGTTCCATCCACAACGTACCACCGAGCATATATTGAGCAATTAAAGCGCTGGCCAAGATTAAACCCGCAATAAAGCCGCCACCGGGCAAATTATGACCTCGCATAAAGATATAAACCGCCACCGCCATAATAAGCGGCAGCAACCACTGCAAATACACACTAGGAATCCATAAGTAGCCGCGCTCTAGCTGCTCGGACAAACTTTGCTGGCTGGCCGGATCTTGCGGATTACTTTGTTGCATGGGCGGCACGGTGCTTTCTGGCGCGGGACGAAAACGGCGTAGCAAGGCAAATACCGTTAATGCCACAATACTGAGTACAGTAATTTCACCGAGCGTATCGAAGCTACGAAAATCGACCAATAGAACGTTCACGACGTTAGTGCCACCACCACCAGGCAAAGCATTACTCAGATAAAAATCGCTTAACGTACGACTACCCGGCTTCATCATCACCGCGTAGCTCATCACGGCCATGGTTAAACCCGCTGTGGTAGCCAAAAGAAAGTCACGACCACGGCGCAACTTAGCCGTCAAATCTCGGTGTGGATTGATGTGTACAATACGTGGCGGCAACCAACGCAGGCCTAACAACAGCAACACTATCGTCACCGTCTCGACCACTAATTGTGTTAAGGCTAGATCTGGAGCAGATAACCACAAAAAAGTTAAGCTAGTCGCTACACCGACACCACCGACTAGCATCAAGGCCACCAAACGATGAAACTTAGCCTTCCAAGCCGCGGCCACCGCACAAACAGTGCCTAATAACCACACCATGACAAAGCTTATATCTAATGGCGTTTGATAAGCTGGCCAAGCCATTTCAGGCAATACCTTCAGTATCAGCAGCATAGCGAACAAACCAACCAGTAATAGCCAGAAGATTTGCACTTGAATTCGACGAGTGCCAAACAGACGCTCTAACTCATTTGCCAAATTGACCAAGTTCAGCATAAAGCTTTCAAACATGGCCTTGCCGTTTAAACGCGACAGCACTGGAGTTTTGTTGATCTGACGCAAATCGGCATAACGCCACAGCAACACAAACAAAATCAGCCCCAGCACCAATGCCAAACAGCTCATTAACAGCGGCAGATTAAAACCATGCCAAAGTGCAAGGTCATACACAGGGGTTTGCTCATGCAGCACCGAGCGCACCGCTTGATCGAGCAACATGCCAATACTGAAAGCAGGCACCATACCCACAATCAAGCAAGAAATAACGAGAAACTCGACTGGAATACGCATCCAACGGGGAGCTTCATGTGGCTCGCGCGGTAAATCTGTTGCGAGCTTGCCAAAAAACACCTGAATAAAGCGCAGCGCATACACCACACTAAAAATGCCCATAATCAATGCGGCACCACTCATCCAATCAAAGGCTCGTACCCCCGCAGTTAAGGTCTCTGCAAAAAACATTTCCTTAGAAATAAAGCCGTTCAGCAGCGGCACCCCAGCCATCGCCGCACTGGCCACAATCGCCAACACAGCGGTATAAGGCATGGCCTTAGCCAAACCGCGCAGACGCCCCATATCGCGTGTGCCGCATTCATGGTCAACAATGCCCACCGCCATAAACAGCGACGCCTTAAAGGTGGCATGGTTGAGCACATGGAAAATCGCCGCCACCATCGCCAAAGGTGTTGATAAACCGAGCAAAAATACAATCAATCCGAGATGACTGATGGTGGAATAGGCCAACAGTCCTTTCATATCTTTTTGGAAAATCGCCGAGAACGAACCCAGCAAGAAGGTACAGACGCCTGCGCCTCCCACCAGCCACAGCCATTCCTGCGTACCCGACAGCACAGGCCACAGCAAAATCAGCAGGAAAATCCCCGCTTTCACCAGAGTGGCCGAGTGCAAATACGCCGACACAGGCGTGGGCGCAGCCATCGCGTGCGGCAACCAAAAATGGAAAGGAAACTGCGCGCTTTTGGTAAAAGCGCCCAGCGCCACCAGCAATAAAATCAGTAAATACCAGGGGTGCTGGCGCACCGTATCGCCCGCAGCCAGCACTTGGTCAACATCCCAACTGCCCACCGCCAGCCCCAGCAACACCATGCCCAGCAACAAACACAAGCCACCCGCCGCCGTCACCGTCAGCGCCATGCGCGCGCCTCGGCGAGCATCGCGGCGATGGTGCCAATAGCCAATCAACAAGAAAGAAACCAAGCTGGTCAGCTCCCAAAACACCACCAGCTGAATCAAATTACCGGATAACACCAAGCCCTGCATGGCCGCCATAAAGGCCAGCAAAAAGGCAAAAAAACGCGGTACAGGGTCTTGCTCGGACATGTAATAACGGGCATAAAGCACCACCAGCAGGCACATGCCCTGAATCAGCAAGCTAAACAGCCACACCAAGCCATCCATACGCAGCACAAGGTTTAAGCCATAGTCTGGCATCCAGTCCAACTGATAACGCACCACACCGGCTTCGACCACCATAGGGTAATGCGCTAAGGTCAGCGCCACCCCCACCAAGGCCACGGCGGCCGCAAACCAAGCCGCTAAATTACGGGAATACACAGGAAAGGTGCTGGCAACCGCCACACCCAGAAAAGGAACAAGCAATAACAGAAATAAAGACATGGCCACCACGAACAGGAATTGGTCTTGCTTTAAGCCCTAACGACAAAATCGCTAGAAAATGGGGGCAGAAAATAGCAAAACACAGGCACTATTGTCTAGTTTTTATTTTGTTTTCCAAGCCTTCTTGACCTTATTTTTCATTCAACGAGTTTGCTCTGATGCATAACTCATCTCAAACTAGGCGGCTTCTACTGTCTCTTATTGAGGTGTACTGGTCAAGCCCAAGTGGACACGTTTAATTGATAATTTTCATACTCAACCGGAGTCATATCACCATTAGACGTATGCAGTCTTTTTAGGTTGTAATACTTCATATAAGCAGCTACATCAGCTGCCATAGACTCGTAAGTTGCGTGTTGAGCTTTGAGTATCCAGTCGTGTTTTAAGCTTCCAAAAAAGCGTTCAACAACGGCATTATCCCAGCAAGCCCCAACATCACCCATCGACTGTTTTATACCTAGCTTAGTTAGCGAGCTTTTTAACTTTTTACTGGTGTACTGAGAGCCACGGTCACTATGGAAAATAACACCTTTTGGATGTTTTCTAAGCCAATAGGCTTGCTTAACCGACTGCAAAACAAGATCAGTTGTCATACGTTTGTTAATAGACCAGCCAACGATTCGGCGAGAATACAAATCCATAACAACGCTTAAATACATCCAACCTTGCCCAGTTCTTAAATAGGTAATATCACCAGCCCATACTTGATTAGCTTGGGCTGGGTTAAAGTTCATATTAACTAGATTAGGTGCCGCCAAGTGGCGCTCATCACGCTTAGTCGTTACTTTGTAAGCCACGCGCTGGCGTACCACCAGGCCTAGCTTACGCATGATAGTTCGCGTTTTATGACGACCGACAACGAACCCCTGTTGGCGCAGCGCTTTCATGAGCTCACGGCTGCTAAGACTGTTACGACTTTCTGCAAAAAGCTGTTTCGCCTTGCGATAAAGCCTCAGTGTATCTGCGCTAATAAGCTTGGAAGGACGTTGCTCCCAAGCGTAATAGCCTGAGCGACTCAGCCCCAATGCCTTGCAGCATAAACTCACTGGGTAGCCTTCTTGCACGTTTCAGGATGAAGAAGTCAAAGTAGAACAACCCGCCATTGACCAATTAATGAAGCAGGGTTGGAGCTATGTACCAGGCGCATTACTGGCACCGGCAGTGGCCGCTAAAGGATTACTGCATAGTGCAGAGCGTGAGTATTACGCTTAATCTGAATCTCAGATAGCAATGGATGCTGTAACTCAGCGATTATTGCAGTTCAGGATGCAATAGATGCGATACAGTCTTTGAAGGATTTTAAAAAACTTGTGGATACGTCAGAGCAATATTCCAAAGGTATGCAGATGAGTTTAGCTGAAGACGCTCTATTGAAAAATAAAGATTAGGTTATTTAGATAAAATAATTCAAATAATTCACACAAGAAAGCATGGTATTGTAAATATCCCATTTATAACACAGTCATCTCGTAGAGAATTTACGCCGCATTTCGGTACTCAAATGGTGTCATGTCATTGAGTGAGTCGTGCGGTCGTTCGTTGTTATATAGCTCAATCCAATCTTCGGTTATTTGCTTCACTTCGTTCAGGTTGTTGAATATGTAGCAGTCGAGTACATCGTCGCGATACGTTCGGTTAAACCGTTCAATGTATGCGTTCTGGTATGGGCAACCAGGCTTGATGTAGTCAATCATAATGTCGTGTGCTTTTGCCCAATTTACAAACACTTCTGAAGTGAACTCGCTGCCATTATCAACCCGTATTTTCTCAGGGTAACCGTGCCATTCAGCAAGTTGGTCAAGATAGCGTATGACGCGCAATGACGGCATGCTGGTCGCAATATCGATACCTAAAACTTCGCGATTGAAGTCATCAATAACGTTAAATGTTCGGAACCTGACTTTGTTGTGCAAACTGTCGCTCATAAAGTCCATTGACCAAGACTTCCCAAGTGCATTTGGTGCAGCTAACGGCTCTGGATTGCGGTTGGGTAATCGTTTTTTACCTTTGCGACGCAGGTTCAGTTTTAGCTCAGTATAAACGCGATAAACACGCTTGTGGTTCCAGCGGTGGCCTAGCTTACGAAGGCATTTGAAGCATTTTGGGAACCCCCAACGATGATGTCTTTCAATTAACGCATTCAAGGCATCAATGATTTCATCATCATCGTTCAATTTCGGCTCGTAATAGTATGCAGTACGGCTGATGCCGACTACATCACAGCACTTTACAACGCTTGCGTCATACTGCACCTGTAACTCGCGTGCCCAGACTTTCCTTTCTGCCACAGGTGCTAAAGCTTTTTTATAATATCTTCTTGCATCTGCGATTTAAGGCTCAAATCAGCATACATCTGTTTGAGTCGCCGGTTTTCTTCTTCAAGCTCTTTTAAGCGGCGCACATCGGACGCTTCCATACCGCCATATTTTTCGCGCCACTTATAAAATGTTGAATTGCCGATGCCATACTTACGGCAGAGGTCTTTGATCGGCATGCCGACTTCAGCTTCTTTCAAAATCGCCACAATTTGGCTTTCAGTCATGCGTTTGCTCATCGTAAAACTCCTTTGCTTTAGCTTAAAAGAAATTCTACGAGTAATCTGTATTATTTTACGGGGTAGTTACATGTTCCGAAAGCGCGAGAAAGGTTACAAGGCGATGGGATACCAGTTTGCCCAATCCGAGCCGCAAACACGGCTACTGTAAAGTTTCCAAAGAAAGGAGAAACATGGCTGAAACGAAATGTGCTTCAGGCCTGCTTCAGAGGTAACTCGTGGGGCTTTACGCGTCTCACGTTCTTAGCTTCTTGTTCATAGGCTTGATGACGAACATCCCATAACTCAACCGCGTGCTGAATATTCAGCCAGAACTCCGGCGTATTCCCCAAAGCCGCTGCGAGTTTGATTGCCATGGGTGCTGTCAGCGTGCCTTTGTCATGCGCAATCCGACTGAGTGTATTTCTGTGCACACCCATTGCTTCGGCGAGTTCACTGATTTCAATGTTCATCGGCTCCAGGAATTCGGTGACCAGCATTTGGCCCACGGTCACTGGACGACGTTTTGTGTTCCTCATTACCATAACCTCCTCTAGCCCTTGTAAACATGCGGGTCTAGATATGTATCTTGGGCGGTGCCATCTTCCCAGCGAAAAATCAGGCGATACTGCTTGTTAACCCGAATAGAACACCATCCAGACAGGTTTCCTTGCAAATGTTCAAAACGGTTACCCGGCGGAATCCTCAAGTCTGACTCCTGCGTCGCAGCATCCAGAATCTGAATCTTTCTGAACAGAGCGCCTTCAATAGTGCTGGGTATTTTCTTGTGGCTTTGGTCTTCGTCGTAGAACGCCTCCAGCCATATATCCCTGAATTCAACCGCCATAGTTATCTGATCGCTTTTTAATCATTTTATGCACAACAACGTTGTGCGTCAAGTCCGTTCAAAATGAGAACGGATCCGTTTAGAAAACGATGTTACTATAATTTCTTGTGACCGAAAGGGACTAACGAGCGATTTCAAGGCGCTGATTTCATAGAGATTAAAGCGTATACAAGGCTCCCAGTTTCCCACTTATCCCAGTTTAAAATGGGGCGTCAGGAGCCGATGCAGAGGGAATTTGCCAATATTTACACTTTTTTTCGCAAATTTCAGCACTCCAATGGTGCTCCAAGAATTTCATAAACTTATGTTTTTAAAATATTTTATACATTCTGTATCGGTAAATAAGCTGGCCACCCATCCACAAACTCACACTATTAAAGCCTAAATTGCTTTGTTAAAAGCTATTTGGGCTTTTTTATCCACTAAGTTCTTAATCTAAGTTCAAAACTACACTTAAAAGAAAAATAACTTAACCTAATTTAATTTTAGCCGTCTAGATGTTTAGATTGACGTAATTTAAATTCTATGTTGTAGTAGTTAAAACTTACTATTACATCAGCTAGGATTGAATTATGAAACGGGAAACAATCGCTTTACACCACGGTTATCAAGCAGATGAGCAAAAAGCCGCTGCGGTGCCTATTCACCAAACTACCTCTTTTTGTTTTGACGATGCCCAGCATGCGGCTGATTTATTCGATTTAAAACAAACCGGTAATATCTATTCCCGTATTATGAATCCAACTTGTCATGTATTAGAGCAGCGACTTGCTGCCTTAGAAGGTGGTATTGCAGCTCTAGCCGTAGCTTCTGGCATGGCAGCTATAACCTATGCTATTCAAACACTAGCCGAGGTAGGTGATAATATTATTTCGGTTAATCAGTTATATGGTGGCACCTATAACTTATTTGCCCACACCCTACCGCGCCAAGGCATAACAGTACGTTTTGCCGATAAAGATGACTTAACCGCTATAGAAGCCTTAATAAATGATAAAACTAAAGCGATTTTCTGTGAAACTATAGGTAACCCCTCTGGCGGTATTGTTGATATTGCCGCTCTGGCCGAGGTTGCCCATCGGCATGGTGTACCGCTAATTGTTGATAATACAGTCGCCACACCGTTTTTATGGCGGCCCATAGAGCATGGTGCCGATATTGTTGTCCATTCTGCTACTAAATATATTGGTGGCCATGGCACCACTATAGGCGGTGTTATTGTTGACTCAGGTAAGTTTCCTTGGGCCAAACATGCAGCTAGATTCCCGTTGTTAAATGAACCCGATGTCTCTTATCACGGTATTAATTACGCTAAAGACGTTGGTGAAGCAGCTTATATAGCCCGAGCACGCGTAGTGCCGCTGCGAAATATGGGCGCAGCATTATCTGCACAAGCGGCGTGGAATTTACTGCAAGGATTAGAAACCTTAGCCTTACGTATTGAGCGCGTATGTGAAAATACGTTAAAAGTCGCACAGTTTTTACAACAACAGCCACAAGTGAGTTGGGTAAATTATGCAGGCTTAACCGAACATAAAGATCATGCATTAGCTCAGAAATATTTACAAGGCCGTGCTTCGGGTATTTTAAGTTTTGGTTTAAAAGGTGGCCGTGAAGCCGGGACGAAATTTTATGATGCTTTAAAATTAATATTACGCTTAGTCAATATTGGTGATGCCAAGAGTTGCTCAGCCATTCCGGCAATTACTACTCATAGGCAGTTAAATGATGATGAACTTAAACAAGCGGGTGTCTCGGCTGATTTAGTCCGGTTATCGATTGGTATTGAGCATATTGACGATATTATTGCCGATCTAAGTCAAGCCCTGGCCGCTGCGGTATAAATAAATTTTGTTGAGGGGTAATGCCGAACAGGTAAACAAAAACCGACTTGCTCTAAGCTAACCGTTGAAGGCATGGATGCCTGAATCGAGCCCCCAGGGATGGGTTTACGGCGCGTTAGCGTGAGCAAGCCGGTTTGTTTGAACAGCAAGCCTAACTAACGAGCATAAGTAGCTGTTAACGTCACCTTAGCTAACGACATAGCATTGAGCATAAAGCTAACAACTGCGGCGCTGGCATCATCAGCGGCCGGCAAGGTTTCTTCCGGTAAGGCCCAAACAGTAAACTGGTAACGGTGCATACCATGGCCTTCAGGCGGACAAGCCCCACCGAAATCTTTACTGCCATAATCATTAGCAAAACTACGACAACCTGGCGGTAAACTGCCCTTACCTGCACCTTTAGCTAAACCTGTTGCAGAAGCCGGAATATCAGTAACTAACCAATGCCAAAAACCCGAGCTAGTTGGCGCATCAGGGTCAAACACAGTAACAGCAAAACTTTTTGTACCCTCAGGGGCATTATGCCAAGTTAGCTCTGGTGAAATATTGCTACCGCTGCAACCAAAACCATCAAACTCTTGCTCTTTAGCCATAAAGTGGCCTTCTTTCAGATTAGGGCTAGTAAGACTAAATTTAGAATTGCTCATTATTATCCTCAAATTATCTAGGTTTACTTATGGCTAGATAGCCATTGTAAAAAGGCTGACTTTGGAAATGCACCCGCTTGCTGCGCTATTATTTTACCTTGCTTAAAGATCATCAAAGTAGGAATAGAGCGAATATTAAACTGCGCAGCTAATTGCTGCTGTTGCTCGGTATTAATTTTACCAAAGCGAAATTGTGGCTCTAATTCTTGTGCAACTTGATCAAAAATAGGCGCAAAATTCTTACAGGGGCCACACCAGCTAGCCCAAAAGTCTACCACTAAAGGTAAATCTGATTTATTGGCATGGGCGGCAAAATTTGATGCGGTTAATTCAATGGGTTTTCCTGTAAATAACCCTGACTTACATTTACCACAAACCGGAGCTTGTAATAGCCGCTCATCAGGCACACGATTCAATGAATGACAACTAGAGCAGGCAATAATCATAAATACCTCATGAAAAAACTGTGATTTATAATATCTTAATCAAATTTAGCATAAATAGAATAGGTTAATATTTTACAATTAAACTTGTAAGCAAAGGCTCACTTACCCCAAAAGACTTATAATAAGATAAAAAACCAAAATTTAGTTAAAAATAAAGCCCCTAGATAGGAGCTTTATTTGAGCTATAAATCGCTATTAATCGCGAGGTTTACGCGGTGCACGAGGTGCAGCACCTGGCCGTGGACCAGAGTTGCTAGGGCGACGATCATTACTAGGCGCACTAGCAGCACTGTTGTTATCTACGCTGATATTTAGTTTTTGCTTGCGTACATAAACCTTTTTCAAGTGCTGAAATACTTCTGTAGGTATATTTGCTGGTAATTCAACGGTACTAAATTGATCAAATAATTTAATATTACCAATAAACTGGCTATCAATACTGGCTTCATTAGCTATAGCACCAACAATATCACCAGCACGAACACCATGCTCTTTACCTACTTCTATGCGATAGGTATTAAAATCACCTTTCATTTCACGACGTTGGCGCGGCCCACGATCTGGACGCTCACCTCTATCCCGTGAACGATCATTACGACCACGTGAATCGCGCTCAGCACGGGCATGCGGTTCACGTAACTCAGGGAATTTATTTGCTACATTTAAAGGTTGCTCTTTTTGAGCTAAAAATAACAAAGCAGCCGCTAAATCAATATCAGTAGTATCAATTTGTTCACGCCACTCATTAATTAAGCCTTGGAAAAAACTTAAATCCTGATTTTCTACAGTTTTTGCTAGTTGAGCGCGGAATGATTTAATCCGACGCTGTTCAATAATCTGACCTGTAGGTAACGACATTTGCTCTATTGGTTGCTTAGTAGCATGCTCAATAGTGCGCAATAAACGACGCTCACGAGGTGATACAAACAATACTGCTTTACCTTCACGACCAGCACGGCCAGTACGACCAATACGGTGTACATAAGCTTCACTATCATAAGGTATATCGTAGTTTACAACTAAACTAATACGCTCAACGTCTAAACCACGAGCAGCTACATCGGTAGCAACTATTATATCAATCTGATTATTTTTTAGACGACGAATAGTTTGTTCTCTATTCACTTGATTCATATCACCATTTAAACAAGATACTGCATAACCACGAGCACCCAGTTTTTCAGCAATTTCTTCAGTCGCACTCTTAGTGCGAACAAATATAATGCTAGCATCATATTCTTCGCCTTCTAATAAACGAGTTAAAGCATCTAGCTTTTGGTTAGCATCTAACATTACATAGCGCTGCGAAATTCGCTCAACGGTACTGGTTTTAGAAGCTATTTTAATTTCTTCTGCATTTTTTAAATGTTTTTGAGCAATAGCCCGTATTTGCGATGGCATGGTTGCTGAAAACATAGCTACCTGACGACCAGCTGGCGTAGCATCCATAATAGTTTGCACGTCATCAATAAAGCCCATACGTAACATTTCGTCAGCTTCATCTAATACAATAGCGCGTAGTTTATCTAATTTAAGCGTACCGCGGTCAAGGTGATCAAGAATACGGCCTGGCGTACCAACAATTACTTGCGAACCGCGCTTAAGTGATTTAAGTTGGTTAGTATAACTTTGACCACCATATAATGGTAAAACATGAAAAGCTGGCATATAACGCGCGTAAGCTTGGAAAGCTTCGGCAACTTGAATAGCTAATTCACGTGTAGGTGCTAATACTAAAATTTGTGGATCATTTTGACTCGGATCTAACCGAGCTAATAATGGCAAAGCAAAGGCACCTGTTTTACCAGTACCAGTTTGAGCTTGGCCTAACACATCTTCCCCAGCTAAAAGTTTTGGGATTGCAGCCGCTTGAATTGGCGACGGAGTTTCATAACCCAATTCAGTTACAGCTCGAATTAGCGGCTCTGGTAACTTTAGTTGGGCAAAAGACATAGAGTCTGACATACGTTGATTAAACCTCAATAACACGCAGGCATTGTAATAGTGCTATATGTTGCTTTTACTTAGCCTGCAGAGCAGTAAAAACACGTAAACCAGATCAATAAATTTTATTGGCCGATTTTATTCCAATAGTATAGCCGAACATTTTGACGACAAGAGAAATATCATGATAGACATCCTCGTTGGCAGCCAAATGGGCGCAGCGGAATATGTGGCAGAACAAGTTGCTGAAACACTGGTACAAGCGGGTTATGACGTACATCTACATCTAAAACCCGAATTGGATCATTTAAACAGGTACAATACCTGGTTAATTATCACATCCACCTATGGCGCAGGAGATCTGCCTGATAATATTCAACCCTTTGCGGATCAATTAGCACAAGATCGGGCTGATCTTAACACACTTTTCTTTGCCGTGATCACTTTAGGTGACTCTAGTTATGATACTTTTTGCTTATCTGGTCAATATTTAAGCAAATTATTAGCTAATAAAGGTGCTCAGCAACTATTAACTAACTTAGAGATAGATGCCCAACAACCAAAATTACCCGAAGAATATGCCTTAAGCTGGCTACAAAAATTCATTAACGCATTACATAAATAAAAACTTAAATTAGCACTAATCCTAGCCAATAAATTAAATTTTCCTCACCAAATAAGTCAAAATAACTGAAAATACTAGCCTATTTAATAACCTAAATATTCAAATTATAGCTCACTAAAACGAAATAAATCCGCTGTAAATAGCAAGATCTAGCTTAAATACTTATCCACAAAACAATAATAAAGATTAATTCTTATTGTATAACTCTGGGTGTAACTAGTGTTTAAGCTGTATTTATCCTATTTATAAAAAATATATTTCTAATGGCTGTGGATAAGTGGCTTTATTATACACTGCTTCTGTACACCTAGATCCCCTCTTGATCACAGGATCTTATCCAATCTAAGTTATTGATCCTTTATCAGAAGATCCCCTTATGCACCAAAAACTGCTTGCTTAATAGTAATAGTAGTAAAAAGATCTCTTAAAAGATCTTATATTATTTAAAGATCACCTTTTCAGATCATTATTCCACTTCAGCCAAGATCACGGTACAATAGCCTGCTAAATATCCAATCGTTTTTAAATTAATCCTGAGGCTAATATGCTCTACCATGAAATTTTTGATGTCATTGTTGTTGGTGGTGGCCATGCAGGCACTGAAGCAGCATTAGCTTCTGCACGAATGGGATTAAATACATTACTACTAACCCATAATCTAGAAACTTTAGGACAAATGTCCTGTAACCCAGCTATTGGTGGCATTGGCAAAGGTCATCTAGTAAAAGAAATAGATGCATTAGGTGGCGCTATGGCTATAGCTGCCGACAAAGGCGGTATCCAATTTAGAACACTAAATGCATCAAAAGGCCCAGCGGTAAGAGCCACTAGAGCTCAAGCTGATAGACAATTGTATCGGCAAGCTGTACGGCAAATACTTGAAAATCAACCTAATCTTCGTATATTTCAACAATCTTGTGATGATTTAGTTGTAGAAAACGATCAAGTCACCGGTGTTGTTACTCAAATGGGTTTAACTTTTAAAGCAAAATCAGTAGTGTTAACGGTAGGTACTTTTTTAGGTGGTCAAATTCATATTGGTCTGCAAAGTAGTTCAGGCGGTAGAGCAGGTGATCCACCATCCATAGCTTTAGCTAAACGTTTAAGAGAATTACCTTTTAGAGTTGATCGCTTAAAAACAGGTACACCACCTAGAATAGATGCTAGAACTATTGATTTTACTAAAATGCAGCAACAACCAGGTGATAATCCTACGCCAGTATTTTCATTTTTAGGCACACAAAAAGATCACCCTACTCAGATCCCGTGTTATATCACTTACACTAATGAAAAAACCCATCAAGCCATACGTGATAATTTACATAGATCACCCATGTATTCAGGCGTTATTGAAGGTATAGGCCCTCGCTATTGCCCTTCAATTGAAGATAAGATCACACGCTTTGCTGATAAAGATAAACACCAGATCTTTATAGAACCAGAAGGCTTAACTACCCATGAAGTTTATCCAAATGGCATATCAACCAGTTTACCTTTTGACGTTCAATTAGAAATTGTCCGTTCTATTACAGGTATGGAAAATGCCCATATCACCCGACCTGGCTATGCTATTGAATACGATTACTTTGATCCTAGAGATTTAAAAAGCAGTTTAGAAACTAAATTTATTAAAGGCTTATTTTTTGCAGGTCAGATAAACGGCACTACCGGATACGAAGAAGCTGGTGCCCAAGGCTTGTTAGCAGGATTAAATGCTGGTTTATTTGCTCAAGAAAAAGATAGTTGGTCACCAAGACGAGATAATGCCTATATAGGCGTTTTAGTTGATGATCTTATTACAATGGGTACAAAAGAACCCTACCGTATGTTTACAAGCCGTGCTGAATATCGCTTAATGCTACGCGAAGATAATGCTGATGCAAGATTAACAGAAAAAGGCCGCGAATTAGGCTTAGTAGACGATGTTCGTTGGGCAGCTTTTAACCATAAAATGGAACAAATAGCTCAAGAGCGGCAACGACTAAAACAAAGTTGGGTTCATCCAAAACATGCTGCTTTAGCAAAAATTAATGCTTTAGTTAAAACACCTTTAAGCAAAGAAGCCAGTTTAGAAGAGTTAGTTCGTCGTCCTGAAATTAATTATGCTGACTTAATGCAAATAACAGATATAGGCCCTGGTTTAACAGATCCAATTGCAGCTGAACAAGTTGAAATTCAAATAAAATATGAAGGCTATATTTCACGGCAACAAGATGAAATAAATAAACAACAACGTAATGAAAATTCATTACTACCAAATAACTTTGATTATCAATCAGTTAAAGGTTTATCAAACGAAGTTATAGCTAAGCTCAATCAAACTCAACCAGAAACAGTAGGTCAAGCTTCACGGATCTCAGGTGTAACACCAGCGGCAATTTCTTTACTATTGGTGTACTTAAAAAAACAAGGTTTATTGCGTAAATCGGCTTAACTAAAACTAACTTTACGTAAATTAAATAGGTTTATTATGATTTCTCAGCTACGTAAATTAGTATCTGAAACGACATTAACGCTATCCGATCATCAATTAGCGCAATGTATTGCTTATATAGAATTATTACACAAATGGAATAGTACCTATAACCTAACATCAATACGTGACCCTAATGAAATGCTAATTAAACATGTTATGGATAGTTTAGTAATTGCACCGCATTTAATAGGTAATCATTTTATAGATGTTGGTACAGGACCAGGCTTACCAGGCGTTTTATTAGCTATTTATTATCCTGAAAAAAGTTTTACCTTATTAGACAGCTTAGGTAAAAGGATCCGGTTTTTAAACCAAGTAAAATTACAGCTTGGCTTAAGCAATATTCAACCCGTACAAAGCCGAGTAGAATTACATCAGCCCGAACATGGTTATGATGGTGTTATTAGCCGCGCTTTTGCCTCTATTAATGATATGCTTAGCTGGTGTAAGCATTTACCTAATAAAAAAGGCGCATTTTTTGCCATGAAAGGTGCTGCTGTACAAGAAGAAATTGCAGCTTTGCCTAATTTTGTTAAAGTAGTGGCAATAAAAAGTTTAACAGTGCCACAGTTGCACGCTGAACGACATTTAGTAATACTAACTCACAGCTAATATTTAACTTTACTCTAGAGGACAACTTGTGGCCAAAGTGATAGCAATAGCTAACCAGAAAGGTGGTGTTGGTAAAACAACAACAGCAATCAATCTGGCTGCATCACTGGCGGCAACTAAACGAAAAGTATTGTTAATTGATCTTGACCCGCAAGGTAATGCCACTATGGGCAGCGGTGTAGATAAATACCAAGTAGAAGCAACAGCTTATGAGTTACTAGTAGATGAAAAACCACTTTCAGAAGTAGTAATTAAAGAAACATCAGGTGGTTATCATTTAATTGCCGCTAACTCAGATGTAACCGCTGCTGAAGTTCGTCTTATGGATGTTTTTGCTCGTGAACTGCGTTTACGCAATGCTTTAAAAGATTATCGCAATAGCTATGACTTTATTTTTATCGACTGTCCCCCTTCATTAAACATGTTAACTGTCAATGCAATGGCAGCAGCTGATACTGTCTTAGTTCCCATGCAATGTGAATATTTTGCTCTAGAAGGGTTAACAGCCCTAGTTGATACCATTAATAAATTAGCTGCAGTGGTAAATGAGGATCTTAAAATTGAAGGTATTTTAAGAACCATGTACGATCCACGAAATCGCTTAGCTAATGACGTATCGGAACAATTAAAACAGCATTTTGGTGATAAAGTTTATCGTGCTGTTATCCCACGTAATGTGCGATTAGCAGAAGCGCCTAGTTTTGGTACTCCTGTAATGTATTACGATAAAAACTCAACAGGTGCGAAAGCTTATCTGGCACTAGCAGGTGAAATTTTACGCCGGGCAGATAAAAAGCAGTTAACCTCATTACCTTAAAAGGTAAAGCAATAAATGGAATCTAATTAGAATGTCAGCAAAAAAGCGTGGTTTAGGACGTGGTTTAGATGCGTTATTAACATCAAACAAAACATCTGCAGGTCAAAAACAACAAGCTGAAACCAGTAAACTGCATACTTTACCTGTTGAATTCTTATCACGCGGTAAATATCAACCGCGTAAAGATATGTCACAAGAAGCATTAGAAGACTTAGCTAGTTCTATTCGCGCTCAAGGTGTTATTCAACCTATTATTGTTCGACCTATAGCTAAAGATAGATATGAAATTATTGCCGGCGAACGTCGTTGGCGAGCCGCGCAACTTGCTCAACTAGCAGAAGTACCTTGTATTATTAAAGATGTGCCAGATGAAGCCGCTGTTGCTATTGCTTTAATCGAAAATATTCAACGTGAAGATCTTAATGCTATGGAAGAAGCTATAGCATTAGATCGCTTATTAACCGAATTTAGCTTAACCCACCAACAAGTTGCTGATGCTGTAGGCAAATCTAGAACCTCAGTAACTAATCTATTGCGCTTAAATCAATTAAATGATGATGTAAAATTATTACTAGAACATGGCGATATTGAAATGGGCCATGCCAGAGCTTTATTAGCTTTAATAGACGAACAACAAAGTGATGCTGCGCGTTTAGTAGCAGCTAAACAATTAACTGTACGTGAAACAGAAAATTTAGTTCGTCGTATATTAGAACCAAAAGCTAAAGCAGCAGATAAGCCACGTGATGCCGATGTTATTGCTTTAGAGCAACGTTTAAGTGAACGCTTTGCTGCGCCTGTACAAGTTTTATACAATAAAAAAGGCAAAGGAAATCTAGTTATTAGCTATAGCAGCTTAGACGAGTTAGATGGCATTATTAATAAGTTAGAATTAGAACAAGAATAATCGTTATTTTTTGTTTCTATATTATAGAACTTAGCGCCTAATACCGCTTTTAGTTGCAAATTAAGACTAAATAAGTATACTTGCGCCAGTTTTTTTATTCCCCCTACCAGGGTAATTTAAGGGGGCTAAATAATGTCTGAGCAAAGCGCTAAAGCGGCACGAAAATCAGCTTATTTGTTGATACTAGGCCAAGTAGTAATAGCTAGCATTATTGCATTAGTATTCTTTTTAGCTAGTGATGCATTTACAGCTAAATCAGCGTTTAAAGGTGGTTTAGTAGCAGTTATACCAAATTTAGTGTTTGCGTTTTTTGCTTTTCGTTTTAGTGCCGCAGAAAACCCAAACTTAGTAGTGATGGCATTTATGCGGGGCCAGTCACTCAAGTTAATTTTATCCGCTGTGTTGTTAGCTTTAGTATTTTCACAGCAAGAACTGGTTTATGGCGCATTTTTAACCGGTTTTATGCTAACGCTAATAGCACAATGGACAGCACCAGTTTTTTTTAAACATTAACAATGGGATGAAACATGGCTGCAGGTGAAGAGTTAACCCTCTCTAGTCATATTCAGCACCACCTTACTAACGCAAAAATGTGTTCTGTCGATGGCAGTATCGCATTTAACAAAGCGTGTAGTGAAGTTGGCTTCTGGACATGGCATATCGATACATTAATGTACTCTATTCTTTTAGGCGTACTATTTTTATGGATCTTCCGTAGTGTAGCTAAAAAAGCAACCACGGGCGTTCCTGGAAAACTACAATGTTTTGTAGAAATGATAGTAGGCTTTGTCGGTGATAACGTAAAAGATACTTATCATGGTAAAAGCAAGTTAATAGCACCACTAGCACTGACCATCTTTGTTTGGGTGTTTTTAATGAACTTAATGGACTTAGTGCCAGTTGACTTTTTACCTTCATTTGCCGGTTTTGTTGGCGAACAAGCTATGGGCGCAGAGCCTGGTAGCGTTTACATGAAATTTGTACCTACTACAGATATTAACTTAGCCGCGGGTTTAGCCTTAGGTGTGTTTATATTGATGATCGGTTATTCAATTCGCATTAAAGGTGTAATGGGCTTTATTAAAGAATTAACATTACACCCTTTTAATACTAAAAACTTACCGTTACAAATTGCTCTAATTCCATTCAACCTATTGCTAGAAACAATAGCTTTGTTTGCGAAGCCATTTTCACTTGCATTACGTCTATTTGGTAACTTATACGCAGGTGAAATGATCTTTATCTTGATTGGTGCAGTAGGTTTAGCGCAGTTACCACTGCACTTCCCTTGGGCGGTATTCCATATCTTAGTTATTACCTTACAAGCATTTGTATTTATGATGCTAACGATTGTGTATCTAAGTATGGCCAGTTCAGATAATCACTAATTTTTTTAAACTTTAACTTTAACTATTGAAATATCGGAGAAAAAAAATGGAAGCAATCTTATCAATGCCTGAAGCTATCAAGTTAATCGCAGTTGCGTTATTAATCGGTTTCGGTGCAATCGGTACAGCATTAGGTTTTGGTAACATGGGTGGTAAGTTTTTAGAAGCTTGTGCACGTCAGCCAGAATTAGCCCCTTCATTACAAGTTAAAATGTTTATCTTAGCTGGTCTTATCGATGCGGTAGCGATGATCGGTGTAGGTATTGCTATGTACATGTTGTTCGCAATGTAATTGAAGTTTGTGTTAATCCGAACAACTGTTAACTAAGGAGGAGCGGTCGTGACCTTAAACGCCACTCTGTTAGGCGAATTAATCGCATTTGCGGTGTTCGTGCTGTTTTGTATGAAATTTGTATGGCCGCCTTTGATGAATGCCATCGAAGCGCGCCAAAGTAAAATTGCTGATGGTTTAGCGGCAACTGATCGCGCTGAAAAAAGCTTGGCATTAGCCCAAGATAAAGCTAGCGAACAATTGAAAGATGCTAAAGCTCAAGCGGCAGAGATTATTGATCAAGCGAAAAAACGCGAAGCGAAAATGATTGAAGAGGCCGTGCATAAAGCAAATGCAGAACGTGAAACTATCTTGGCGCAAGCCAATGCAGAAATTGCTGCTGAACGTAATCGTTTACGTGAAGATATGCGCAAACAAGTTGCTGCTTTAGCAGTTGCTGGCGCAGAAAAAATTCTGCAACGTTCTATTGATGAAGCTGCTCACAGCGACATTTTGGATAAATTGGTTCAAGAACTGTAATGAGGAAGAGCTATGTCTGATTTGACAAATATCGCTCGTCCTTACGCCAAAGCTGCGTTCGATTTTGCTGTAGAGCAAAATGCGTTACCAGCTTGGCTACAGATGTTGACCTTTGCTGCAGAAATAGCAAAAAACGACCAGGTTAGCGATTATTTAAACGCTAACGGTACTGCTGAAAAGCAAGCTGGTTTGTTTATTCATGTATGTGGTGAGCAACTCAACGAGCACGGTCATAACTTCATTAAAGTGATGGCAGAAAATCATCGCTTGTTGGCGTTGCCTGAAGTGCTAACTTCTTTTGCTAAGTTAAAAGCTGAGTATGAAAAAGAAATCGACGTTACTGTGGTTTCAGCTACTGAGTTGGATACAGCACAAAAAGATAAGTTAGCTGCAGCATTAACGCAACGTTTAGCACGCAAAGTTAAATTGAACTGTAGCGTCGATCCTGCGGTAGTTAGCGGTTTGCTAATTAAAGCAGGTGACATGGTTATTGATGGCTCGGTCCGCGGCAAGCTGGATCGTTTAGCAACTGCGCTGCAGTCGTAATTGGGGAACAGAGAATGCAACTGAATTCCACTGAAATATCAGAACTGATCAAGAGTCGTATCGCTCAGTTCGAAGTGGTCAGTGAAGCTCGTAACGAAGGTACTATCGTACAGGTAACTGACGGTATTATTCGTATCAATGGTCTTGCTGATTGTATGCAAGGCGAAATGATTGAGCTTCCTGGTAATCGCTACGCTATCGCACTGAACTTAGAACGTAATTCAGTAGGTGCTGTAGTTATGGGTCCGTATGCGGACTTAACTGAAGGCACAAAAGTAAAAAGTACTGGCCGTATCTTAGAAGTACCGGTTGGTCCACAGTTACTAGGTCGTGTTGTAAATACTTTAGGTGCGCCTATCGATGGTAAAGGTCCAATTGACGCTGCAGGTTTTGAACCAGTAGAAAAAATTGCTCCTGGCGTTATCGAACGTCAATCGGTAGATCAACCAATGCAAACAGGTTATAAATCTGTAGATGCGATGATCCCAATTGGTCGTGGTCAGCGTGAATTGTTAATCGGTGACCGTCAAACCGGTAAAACTGCTTTAGCTATTGATGCCATCATCAACCAAAAAGGTACTGGCGTTAAATGTGTATACGTAGCAATTGGCCAAAAAGCCTCTACTATTGCTAACGTAGTACGCAAATTAGAAGAGCATGATGCATTAGCCCACACTATCGTTGTGGTAGCTTCAGCATCAGAAGCAGCTGCACTTCAGTACTTAGCACCTTACTCAGGTTGTACTATGGGTGAATACTTCCGTGACCGCGGTGAAGATTCGTTAATAGTTTATGATGACTTGTCTAAGCAAGCAGTTGCTTATCGTCAAATCTCATTACTATTACGTCGTCCACCAGGCCGTGAAGCTTACCCAGGTGACGTTTTCTATTTACACTCTCGCTTACTTGAGCGTGCATCACGTGTAAATGCTGACTATGTTGAAAAATACACTAACGGTGAAGTTAAAGGTAAAACAGGTTCATTAACCGCATTACCAATTATCGAAACTCAAGCCGGTGACGTTTCAGCTTTCGTACCAACTAACGTAATCTCAATTACCGATGGTCAGATCTTCTTAGAAACTGACTTATTTAACGCGGGTATTCGCCCAGCGGTTAACGCCGGTATTTCAGTATCGCGGGTTGGTGGTGCAGCACAAACTAAGATCATCAAAAAACTAGGTGGTGGTATTCGTCTTGCGTTAGCGCAATATTCAGAACTTGCTGCGTTTGCGCAGTTTGCTTCTGACTTAGACGAAGCAACCCGCGCCCAGTTAGAGCACGGTCAAAAGGTTACTGAACTGATGAAACAGTTACAGTACAGCCCAATGTCTGTTGCTGAAATGGGTGTATCTATTTTTGCTATCGAAAAAGGCTTTATGAAAGATATCGAAGTAGACAAAATCATTGATTTTGAAACTGCGTTAATTTCATTTATGAAAGCAGAACACGCTGAGCTGATGGCTGAAATCGATAAAACCGGTAACTACAACGACCAAATCGAGTCTACGTTCAAAGCCGCTATTGAGAAATTCAAGGCTACGCAGACCTGGTAAGCAATGTGGGTGGCAACGCCACCCCATTCGTTGAATGAAACGGAGATACAGTCATGGCCGGTGGTAAAGAGATAAAAAGTAAGATCGGGAGTATTAATAATACTCGCAAGATCACCAGTGCTATGGAAAAAGTTGCGGTCAGCAAAATGCGCAAAGCGCAAGACCGTGTAGCTGCAACACGCCCATACGCTGA
This sequence comes from Rheinheimera sp. MMS21-TC3, assembly GCF_032229285.1. NCBI lineage: Bacteria > Pseudomonadati > Pseudomonadota > Gammaproteobacteria > Chromatiales > Chromatiaceae > Rheinheimera > Rheinheimera sp. MMS21-TC3. The sequence goes on along the minus strand of NZ_CP135084.1, from coordinate 261,684 downwards.
AGGTATGCGCAAAGTGATTGGTAACGTTGCAAATGGCAGCCTTGAATATCGCCATCCGTATTTAGCGGATCGTGAAGTTAAAAAGGTTGGCTATATTGTTATTTCTACTGATCGTGGACTTTGCGGTGGCTTGAATACCAACGAGTTTAAAAAAGTTATTATTGACCTTAAAAGCTGGAAAGATAAAGGTGTAGACGCTGAATTTGCTGTTATCGGTAATAAAGCAACTACCTTTTTCCGTCGCTTTGGTGGCAAAGTAATGGCACAACAAGCGGGTTCAGGTGACGTACCACGTTTGGCTGATGTGCTCGGTTCGGTAAAAGTCATGCTGCAAGCATTTAATGAAGGCCGAATTGATCGCTTATTCTTGGTATACAACAACTTTGTTAATACCATGAAGCAAGAGCCAGTGATCGATCAACTATTACCTTTGCCAAAAGCAGACATCGCACAAAAAGAGCATAACTGGGATTACTTATACGAGCCGGATCCAAAACCTATTATTGATATGTTATTGGACCGCTTTGTTGAGTCGCAAGTTTATCAAGGTGTGGTAGAGAACTCTGCCAGTGAACACGCCGCCCGTATGGTTGCAATGAAAGCTGCAACTGATAACGCCGGTAACTTGATGGACGACCTGAAATTAGTGTACAACAAAGCACGTCAGGCCGCGATCACCCAGGAGCTTAGCGAAATTGTCGCAGGTGCGGCAGCTGTAGGCTAAGGTAAACAGTTTTGAGAAATTTGAGGAAACATCATGAGTCAAGGTAAGGTCGTCCAAATTATTGGCGCCGTTGTGGATATCGATTTTCCACAAGATGCGGTACCTGGTATCTATGACGCGTTAAACGTGACTGACGGTGATCTGGCTGGTTTAGTGCTGGAAGTACAGCAACAGTTGGGTGGCGGTACAGTTCGTACAATCGCATTAGGTACAACAGACGGTTTACGTCGCGGCGCAGCTGTGGCAAATACCGGTAAAGCAATTCAGGTTCCAGTAGGTACATCTACACTGGGCCGTATTATGAACGTATTAGGTGAGCCTATTGATGAAGCAGGCCCTATCGGTGAAGAAGAGCGTTGGTCTATCCACCGTGCGGCTCCTTCATACGAAGAGCAAGCCGCATCAAATGCGTTATTAGAAACAGGTATCAAAGTTATCGACTTAGTATGCCCGTTCGCTAAAGGTGGTAAAGTTGGTCTATTCGGTGGTGCCGGTGTAGGTAAAACCGTTAACATGATGGAACTTATCCGTAATATCGCTATCGAGCACAGCGGCTACTCAGTATTCGCCGGTGTTGGTGAGCGTACTCGTGAAGGTAACGATTTCTATCACGAAATGAAAGACTCTAACGTACTAGATAAAGTATCGTTAGTGTACGGTCAGATGAATGAGCCACCAGGAAACCGTTTACGCGTAGCGTTAACCGGCTTAACTATGGCTGAAAAATTCCGTGAAGAAGGCCGTGATGTTCTATTCTTCGTAGATAACATCTATCGTTATACCCTAGCCGGTACTGAGGTATCAGCACTATTAGGTCGTATGCCATCTGCGGTAGGTTATCAGCCTACATTGGCTGAAGAAATGGGTGCATTACAAGAGCGTATTACGTCAACTAAAACAGGTTCAATCACGTCTATTCAAGCCGTTTATGTTCCTGCGGATGACTTAACTGACCCATCACCAGCAACGACGTTCTCGCACTTAGACGCAACGGTTGTATTAAGCCGTAACATTGCTTCTTTAGGTATTTACCCTGCGATTGACCCACTGGATTCAACTTCACGTCAGTTAGATCCACAAGTTATCGGTAAAGAGCACTATGATGTTGCTCGTGGTGTACAAACCGTATTACAGCGCTACAAAGAGCTGAAAGATATTATTGCCATCTTAGGTATGGACGAATTGTCTGATGAAGACCGCACAACAGTATACCGTGCACGTAAAATTCAGCGTTTCTTATCTCAGCCTTTCTTCGTAGCTGAAGTATTTACTGGTTCACCTGGTAAATATGTTCCGTTAAAAGAGACTATCCGTGGCTTTAAAGGTATTTTGGAAGGTGAATTCGACCATATGCCAGAGCAAGCGTTTTACATGGTAGGCTCTATCGACGAAGCGATCGAAAAAGCGAAAAAGCTGTAAGTTAAGCTTTAGGAGAGCGAGATGGCGATGACAGTGCAACTAGATGTAGTAAGTGCCGAAGAAAAACTATTCTCAGGCCTTGTCGAATCAGTGCAGGTCACAGGCAGTGAGGGTGAATTAGGTATTTTACCTTTTCACGCCCCTTTTCTGACCACCCTGAAACCTGGCATGGTCCGTATCGTTAAACAGTTCGGTGAAGAACATGTAATGTATGTTGCTGGTGGCGTATTAGAAGTACAGCCAGACACTATTACAGTATTAGCCGATGTCGCGGTACGCGGCGAAGACTTAGATGAGCAAGCGGCTTTAGATGCACAAAAACGTGCTGAAGAAGCGATGCAAAATGCAGGAGCAGATTTCAATTATAATGAAGCTGCCAGCCAGTTAGCTGAAGCCGTAGCGCAATTACGGGTTATTAAGCAACTACGCGGAAAAAGATAAGTTTAGTCATATAAAAAGCCACCTTAAGGTGGCTTTTTTGTTTGTAATGCCCAAATGTTGGTAATACGAGTCAACGGTTCAGTAAAACTTCAGCCTAACGCTGTAATCTTGGTCATTATCTATTAAAATAGCCGCATATTAATTACAGGGATTCTGTTATGGCGTTAAATGTAGTGATTCTTGCTGCCGGTAAAGGTACGCGGATGAAATCTAACTTACCTAAGGTATTGCATAAAGTGGCCGAGCGGCCGATGGTACAGCATGTTATTGATACTGCTAGGGCTTTAGGTGCCGCTAAACCGCAATTGGTTTATGGTTATGGCGCTGAAGCATTAAAAGATGCCTTAGGTGAGCAGCCATTACACTGGGTACTGCAAGCAGAACAGCTGGGCACTGGCCATGCTGTAGCACAGGCCAGTGATAATATTGCTGATAATGATACTGTTTTAGTTTTGTATGGTGATGTGCCTTTAACGGAACTAGATACCTTAAAGCAATTACTTAATGCCAAACCGGCAAATGGCGTGGCTATTTTAACTGTGAAATTAGCTAACCCAACGGGGTATGGCCGAATAGTTCGTGAAAATGGCAAGGTTGTAGGCATTGTTGAGCAAAAAGATGCTAACACCGAACAACTTGCTATTAACGAGGTTAATAGTGGCATTATGGCGCTACCTGGCAAGCAGCTTAAAACTTGGTTAAGCCGGTTATCTAATAGTAATGCCCAAGGCGAATATTACTTAACCGATATTATTGCCATGGCCCATGCTGAAGGGGTTGAAATTGCAACAGCTCACCCTAGTGATGCCATGGAAGTAGAAGGCGCGAATAACCGAGTGCAATTAGCTGCTTTAGAGCGGGCTTACCAGCAGCGTAAAGCAAATGAGCTAATGTTAGCGGGTGCTAACTTACGCGATCCAGCAAGAATTGATGTTCGCGGTAGTGTTACAGTGGGCAACGACGTTATGATCGATATTAACGTTATTTTTGAAGGCAAAGTGGTGCTAGGCCAAGGCGTTACTATTGGCGCTAACTGTATTTTAAAAGATTGCGTTATTGGCGATAACACCGAAGTTAAGCCTAATTCTATGATAGATAACTCGACAGTGGGTAGCGACTGCTCAATTGGTCCTTATGCCCGGTTACGTCCAGACTCAGTCATGGAAAATGATAGTCATATTGGTAACTTTGTTGAAATGAAAAAAACCACTTTAGGCCAAGGCTCTAAAGCTAATCATTTAACATATTTAGGCGATGCGCTTGTTGGCAAGAAAGTAAATATAGGGGCTGGCACTATTACCTGCAACTATGATGGTGCAAATAAGTTTGTTACTACCATCAAAGACGGCGCCTTTATTGGCTCTAATAGCTCTTTAGTAGCACCAGTAACGGTAGGCATTAACGCAACAGTAGGTGCAGGCTCAGTGTTAAGTCGCGATGCCGCAGATGGTGAGTTAGTTGTTACACGTGCTAAACAACGGCATATTACCGACTGGCAACGGCCAGTGAAAATCAGTAAGTAAAAGAAAAAGCCCGCTAATGCGGGCTTTTTTATGGTTAGTGGGTCAATAGATAAATAATTCAGTTTATTATTTATCAACCATAACGGCAATTGCGCCATCACCGGTTACGTTACAGGCTGTACCAAAACTGTCTTGTGCCATATATAAGGCTATCATTAGCGCTACTGCGGCATCACCAAAACCTAACATAGACGCTAATAAACCAACGGCAGACATTACCGCGCCACCAGGCACACCAGGGGCGGCTAACATTACTACACCAAGCATTAAAATAAAGGGCAAAATAGTGGCGAATGAAGGCATATCTAAGCCATTTTGCATGCTAATAACGGCCATAGCACAAGTGACTATAGTGATGGTTGAACCTGATAAGTGAATGGTAGCGCATAACGGCACCGTAAAGTTGGCAACATCAGGTTTAACGCCATTTTTCTTAGTGGCTTGTAATGAAACCGGAATAGTTGCTGCACTAGACATAGTTCCTAAGGCTGTAAAATAGGCAGGTAACATGTTTTTAATTAAGGTAAAAGGAGACTTGCCAGCCTTGATTCCGGCTAGGGTATACAGAGTAATAATCCATACCCAATGCATGATTACTGCTAATAATAATACGATGCCAAAGGTTTTTAAGGTACCAAAAACACTGCCAGAAGCAGCCATTTGGGCAAATACACCAGCTATATAAACAGGTAATAATGGAATAATCACCTTTTCTAATAATAATTGAATAATATCTCGGCCTTGGTCGGATATTTTCTTTAAGTGTTCAGCTTGAGTTGCTGCTATACCTAAGCCAAAAATAAAAGCTAAAGCTAAGGCTGTCATTACGCCAAAGACTGGCGGAATATCCATCTTAATAAAAGGCTCTAAAACAGTAGTTGTTGCACTAGTTAAATCTTGTTTTGCAGTAGCAAACATAGGCACTATTAATTTGGCAACAAAATAAGCTAAAGTGCCGGCAATAATAGTAGATAAATAAGCAATGGTTAATGTTCTGCCGAGTAATTTCCCCGAGTTTCTAGGCAAAGCAGCAATACCGCTGCTGATAAAAAATAATATTAACAAAGGTATAGTGAAAAATAATAATTCACCAAATAAACCTTTAAAAGTTAATAGCAGTTGGGTTAGCCAAACAGGCGCATAAAGCCCAGCCAGTATACCCAGCACTATGCCGGCAATAAGTTTAATGATTAAAGACATGGTTTCTTCTCGTTTTATTATCAGAGTTTTCGGCAAACGAGGCCGAGCATAGCACAACTTAAATTAGCAAAGATAACTTAGCTTGGCTGGTCGCATCAGTTTTACGGTTAATAACCATATTATTCAGCTTAACGTCAGCGAAAAACATTATGCTACTGTATGCTTAAAGATAAAAGTACAAGCTGTGTTGATAAATAAGGTTAACCAATGAAAAAACTATTAATAGTATTAAGCATCCTAATGTTGGCTAGTTGTGCTCAGCTAGGTTCAATAGCCAGCTATTCTGTTTCAGAAGCAGATTTAGAGCAAATGCTAGCGCAGCAAATACCTAAGTTAAGCCATCAAGCAACTGCTGCAGGTATACCATTACGCCTACAAGTAGATAAGATGAAAGTAGACATTGGCCCAGAAAATAGTGACTTAGTTAGGCTTAATACTAGCGCTAGCGCAGTGCTGTCATTATTTGGTTTAAGTTATCCGGCGACAATGAATTTACAAGTAGAAGCCGCACCTTATTATGACGCTAAACAACAAGCAGTATTTTTGCGCTCGGTAAACTTATTAAGTTCAAGCATAGATGCCGCAGGTTATCGTGGTAATTTAAAACCAGTTAATAATGAACTACTGCAGCTAATTAATAGCTTTTTAGCTGAAAACCCAGTTTATCGTTTAGATACTACTAATCCAACTATGAAACTGTTATCGCAAGTGCCGTTAAATATGGCCGTGCAAAAAGGCAGTTTACGTTTTAGTCCAAGTAATTAATAGTAAGAAGTAGGCCAAGAAATAAAGGGGTGGCAAAACCCACCCCTAAAGTAGTGCAAGACAAGTAAACAACGTCAGAGATCCTTTCTAAAAGGCTTTGTTAATTCATTAACAGAGCTGACTATAATATAAATTCACACCTAGATAAAAACAATTCTTAATAGTGTTACTGGGTAATTACTTAATTGTTTCTTAACATGTAAATATTGGTTACAATGTAATCGTAATTGTAGGATATTTAACTTTAAGTTTTATTTATTATTACTTCTAATTTTGTATGGACTACTGGTATTCTATATTGGAACTAAAACTCGGTAGTTAATAGGGCTAAAAATACTTTTTAAATGGATGTGGTATGGGTTTTAGTATTTTTCGTACGGTGTTTATTGCTGTTAATGGGGTAATATTCAGCTCTTATTTTGTAGCGGCAAAACCAGTTGAGCAGGTTTTATGGGATAATGCTCTTGCAGCTTACGAAGTAACTCAGCAGACTCTTGTTAACAGCTTTAAGATTGAAGATGTATCTCGAATTTTGTCTACCGAGTGCAATATGGCTTGGACTAATCAGCATGAAGTTGCTGCACTAGAAGCGCAATCTCAATCTGCAAACCAAGATTATGGCTTGGAGTTGCGAGCAGGTTATACCAGTCGCAATATTGAGCATAGCTTAGATAACGATGATGGTTCTACCTACATGGAGTTGTCTTGGGATATATTGCGGAATGGATATCGCGAAAACCAATACAAAGCCACCGATTACCGTCGTCAAGCGGCTATTAAAACCTTGACGGGTAAATTAAAAAAACATGAACTTAATTATCAGTGTCGTCGTTATAATTTAGCCAAACATTTTTCAGGTATAGAGGCTCACCTTAACGCTATTAAATTAGAGTTTATGGAGTCTATTTATCGTGTTGAAAAAGAAGCTTATTTTTTGGGCGCCAGTTATTTAGACGACTTGTTGATTTCTGAAGAGGATATTTTACTAGCACGGCAAAGTCTAGAGCGTCTACATTCTGATTCTATTTGGCAAGATTCAATGGATACCTTAGTTAATCCCCCTTCTATTAATGTCGACTTACCCGCTTTACTGACTCAGATCCGAGAAAATAAAGACTTTATTGAGATAAGACGATTGGAGCGGTTGCGGATTAAAGATCAATACCAGCGCGAAGATTCTCTTCTTGAAGGTAGCCGCTTTCGCTTGTTTCTAAGAAAAGAATTTGATTTAGCCAGGAATAACAGCGATGAGCTTGTTGCGGGTTTAAGGTTTCAACTCCCTATTACCTTTGGTCAGGCACATTCACAAACGGAAGCTCGTTTAAACCAGTTAGAAAATGATTTAAATCATGAGCAGTGGGAAGTTGCTACTCGTACGCGTTCGGCATATCAGTCTTTACAAGAGCAGCTAGAGCGGACAACTAAGCAGCAGTATCGCGTATTACGAACCAATGAAAAAATGCGTCGAGTATTAAGTTATGCCTCGTTAAATAAAGCCTTAGATATTGCTGCGGTAAACGTAAGGCTAAAAAATTATTTAGATGCTGCAATAGAGCTTATTCAAGCAAAAGAAGAGTTATACCGACGAGTTAATGAAATGTTCTTGGTATCTAGAGTTGATTACGATAGTAGGTTTATTAAAATAAACTCATTAAATGAAACTCAACATAGATCGCGCTCAGGTCAACGTTCAGTTTATATATGGTCAGAGCAATTTAATCAGTATTCTAATCAAGAGCTGTTTCTTTTATTGCAAACTAAAGCAATTAAGCATGCTGTGATCAGTAGTAGCAATAAAGTGAAGCAAGCTAAGTTTTTTCAGTTTATTAAAGAGGCTGATCAGCATGGGTTGCAGGTTAGTCAATTGCTTGGTGAATCTAGCTGGGCTTTAACCGGCAACCATGAAAGAGCACTTGCTGCAATTGAAGTACGCACTCAGTATGGTAATAGCATTCACCTTGATATAGAGCCGCATAGCTTAACTGAATATAAAGAAAATAAACTGATAGTATTAAATCAGTATGTAGCATTAATAGAGTCAATACGCTTGCAGCACCCTAAGCTGCACTTAGCTATCTCAATTCCTCATCACTGGCCAGCAGAAATAATGCAGTCTTTAAATGATTATGTTGATCAAGTATTTTTAATGGCTTATGAAAGCACAGACTTGGAACAGGTTTCAGTCAGAGTCAAACAGGCTTTGGTCTCTATTCCTATGGCAAAACTAGTTATCGCCTTAAGAAAAGAAGAGTTTACTAATGAATTGCAACTAGAAAATGCTATTGAATTTCTTAGTCAGTCTACCGGAGTGACACAATTTGCGGTACACAAACTTGATATTTTTACGCAGGAGTAACTGGTGAAATTATATAACCGTAAAACCCTAATTAGTTCTGCACCGGAAGGCCGGCCACCATCTTCAACTAAATCTAGTTTTACGCAGTGGTTTTATTTTCTTTTTGTTGTTTTTTTAGTGGGCTATTTACTATATTTGCTTATCAAACCTTATTTTATGATTGAAGCAAATGGCTTAGTAGATGTAGAGGTAAAAGACATTGTTGCAGAGCGGTCTGGGGTGTTAAGTGAAATATATGTTGTAGCTAATCAACCTTTTAAAAAAGGGGATTTAATAGCCAAAATTGTACCAGAAAAACACTGTCCAATTGAAGATGATACGCCGCTAGAAAAGCTTGGGTATGATATGGAAGTGCTTAGAAACGATATAAAAGCGTTAAAGCAAGAGCATGACTTCTTTACCGCTCAACAAGTTTCGCCAACTAATATACAGCGTGCCTTAGAGGTTAACGCTTCATTATTTAAAACCCAGCAAAAAGAACAACAAAGTGTGCAACAAACGCTAGAAAAGTTAAACATAGATATCCAAAGAGCAAAAGCCAAGTTGGCTATTATGGCGACGAGACGTGAAAATCTATTACTAACTAAGCAATCACAATCTGTATCGCCTGATTGTGTAGTAAAAGAAGTGTTCGCATTTGAAGATGGCCGCGTTAATGAGGTTAGGGTTCTATCTCAAGGGTACGCAGAAAAAGGTCATCCCATTATAAAGTTTCAACCTAATGATGCTAAAGTAAGCGTTGTATTTTTAGCAGATGCAAAGTTGTATAACTCCTTTGCCAAACAGCCACAATTAATAGTGACCTTTCCAAATGGAGCTGAAAGCTTTGCTCGTATTGAGCGTATAGGCTCAATAGCTAGCAGAGAAAGTGGTAACTTGAATGATTTATTAGTGCAAAACGAAGTGTCGTTAAGGATGACTTTAAGGCCGGTTAATGCTACTGATAATGAGTTGTGGCGTTCGCATGAAAGACTGCCTGTCGTAGTTAGGGGTGGAAGATGAAAAAGAATCCTGTTCAGTTAGTTTTTGCTGAAACAAATACTGCTTTACTACAAGAGAAGGTGACTTTTGCAGATCTAGAGCAAATAAACTGGCAGCAAGTGTCTTATCTTGTTCTGGATGCGACAGATATATCCTCTGCCTATTCTGCATTAGTAAAATTACGACAGCACCGTTGGCCACAGATATATCTACGGCCTGTTGTATTTGTATCATTAAAAGATAAACATGAAACTTGGCAGTGGCAAGCCGCTGATGCTGTTATTGCTCCTAATGGTGAAGGCCAAATAGAGTGGCAAGTTTTACCAGACCGGTTAGAAAGTATTAACAGTTGGATAGATAGCTTAGCGAAGCTTGATGGCGCTGATGATTGCCATTTACCTGTTAGAATATTACGCATACTTGCAAGCCGTAAAATAGATGCCGATCCTATAGCAACATCTGATATCCCTAGTGGTTATACTTATCCTATTCTGCAACCGCTATTTACTTTACAAGACATGGGGCCAATACACATGTTGGCTTATCTACAAGAACAAAAGTTGTTATCACCAACACTGTTTGATCGGGCCCATTTCTGTATTCATTGCGATAGTGCTTTTTTAAACTTTAAAGAAACTTGCGTTGAGTGTGGTTCACATGATTTGGATATTGTAGAGCTAGTTCATCATTTTAAGTGTGCCTTCACCGCGGATATTACCCGTTTTAAACGAGGTAGTGATAGTTTAGTGTGCCCCAAATGCGATAAGCACCTGCGGCATATAGGAGTTGATTACGACAAACCTTCAGTTGTTAACAAGTGTCGCGTCTGCCAGCATGTAGGGCAGGATGCGAATGTGGTCGCAAAATGTTTTAATTGTAGCTGTACAACAGAATCTAGATTTTTAGACTTACGCAGAATAAATAATTATAAAATAACCTCTGTTGGCCTTAATGCTGCTTTCTATGGTTTACAAACTTATTTTACAAACATACTAGAACAAGAGTTAGCTCTGGTTGCTTTACGAGAGTTCGAGTTTATTACAAATATTGAAGCGGCTCGAATTTCTCGCTATGGCAAGTCCCAAAGTGCTTTAGCAATAGTACGTTTTGTTGGTTTAGATAAAATTCATTTTGAGCTTGGCAGCAAGGCAAAACAAGTTTTTTTTGAGTTAGCGAATATTTTCAAGGGTATCTTAAGAGAAACAGATGTTATCACAGCATACAATGAAAGTATGTTTGTGATATTGATGACTGAAACGAGTAAAGAAAAAGCTGATCTTGCGTTAGACCGATTAAAAAAAGCCATTGAGCAGCTATTTAATGAAAACTTTGCACAAACACTGAATATGCAAATTAAAGCGATTAATGTTGAACCTAATTTAAAGGTAAGGCAGATATTAGAAGAGTTTCTTAACAGTTGAGGCGACAGATTTGATTGAGCAGGCGCTTGTATTTTTATTTAATTTAAATGCTTGGCAGTTGCTTGGTTATTTTTGGCCATTTTTTATCATTGATATGGTGCGCTATGTCATTATTGAAGGCTTGGTACTACTATATTATTTGCCAAAAAGAAAACGCAGCGCCTCCCGCTATAACGCAGCAAGAAAGCAACTATTTAAACAAAAACCTTTAATTTCTATTATTGTGCCAGGTAAAAACGAAGGTAAACATATTCCTAAGTTAGTGCAAACCCTGAGTGAGCAAAGCTACCCCTTTTTCGAGTTAATTGTTGTTGATGATGGTTCTGATGATGATACGCCGCAGATATGTTTAGAGCTTGAACGACAAGGCATGATCGACTGTTTTATTAGAAATTCTATTCGAGGAGGTAAAGCCTCTGCGGCTAATACCGCACTTCAGTTCACTAGAGGTAACTATATAGTACATATAGATGCCGACTCACATATGGCCAGCGATGCACTAGAAACTATAATGCTGCCATTTTTTATGGACCCTGATATTGGCTGTGTTGGTGGCGATGTGCGGGTCGCTAATTATAGCGATAGTTTCGCTACGCAAGTACAAGGCGTTGAATACTCAAAGAGCTTAATGCTCAGTAGAACAGTGTCATCGCAACTTGGTATCTTACGCATTGTATCTGGTGCTTATGGTGCTTTTCGTAAGGATGTTTTAGATAAAATTTATGGCTGGGATGTTGGTCCTGGTCTAGATGGCGACATTACACTGAAGATCCGTAAGTTAGGCTATAAAGTAGTACATGAACCAGCTAGTGTATGTTATACCAATGTTCCTCAAGGTTTCTGGAAATTAGCCAAGCAACGCTTTCGCTGGGATAAATCGATGATTCGATTTCGCTTGCGCAAGCATAGAGATATTTTATTGCCTTCTGCAGAGTTTAAATGGAGTAACTTTATAGCTGTTGCAGATAACTTAATTTTTAATTTATTCTTTGATATTAAGTGGTTTATCTATTTTTTTTATATAATACAGCTAAACCCAACCTATATAGCCTTTCTATTAATTATAAATTATTTGTTATATTTTGCTTCAAATTTAGTGCAATGGCTTTTCTCTGTTATTGTGCAACGGAGATTAGGACAAACACCAAATTATCAATCAGTTATGTTTATTTTATTAATGCCTCTTTACACTGGTGTTTTTTTAAGGTTTATACGTACTTTTTCTTATGTAATGGAAATTGTAAATAAAAGCTCTTATGTCGATAAATGGAACCCGTGGAAAGTATCAAAGATTGCAAAGCAGAACAAATTGTAGAATAATAGCATTGTGGGTTTTTTATACACTTAAAACAATGGATAGTTAGAATGAAAAAAGCTTTAGTTGGATTTTTACTGGTTTTGGTATCGTTAACGGCTAATGCTGCCATAATTCCTATTGATACGTCAAATTGGTTACAGCTTGCGGGGCCATCTAATGATAGAAACACTGGTGCTTGGGTCGGTTTAAAAGGTCAAAAACCTGAAAAGAAAGGGAATAGTTCAGGTAGTTTAGTTAGTGATTTTTATTTACATGGCGACTTTATCTTTAGTGGTTTTGCTACCCCTACCTCTACAGAGTTTGATGATAATGATATTATTGGCTTAGTTTTTGGGTGGCAAGATGAGCAAAACCACTATCGTTTAGGCTGGACACAAACTCAACGTCCAGGCACTGATGATGATAAGTCGACAAAGGATATTACAGGCCGTACAGGTTTGTTTTTAATTCAAGAGTTTGAAGGCGTTTCTAGCACTTTATTTAATATAGCTGATTTGTTTTGGCAAGATGATTTTACTTATGCTTTTGAAATAAGCCGTCAGGATGAATTGTTAAATATTTTATTTGGTGATATTTCATTTACTCTTGATAACACAACCTTTGTAGATGGTCGAGTTGGTGTATATACAGAGAGCCAAACAGCACGCTTTAATCAATTAAATGTAATTGTGCCTGATACGGTATTTGACCCTGCTAATCCTGTTGCTAAAATTTCTGAACCTATAGGTATGGCAGTATTTTTATCTGGGCTGTTGTTACTTTGTGCAGCGCCTAGAGTATCACGTAAAAGCTGAAATAATATCTCTTTATATTGATAGTACTGTTGCTCAGTATTATTAAATCTATCAAAAAGGCGTACTTATTAAGTGCGCTTTTTTACTTTAAGTAGCAATATAATCCTCCTACTCTTTTTTATGTTAGGTTTTCTGGCATTTATGCCTTCATTTTTAATTATAAATTAAAGCTAAATCTTGCAAAAAATCTAATATTAATTAAAATACCTTTCGAAACGAAACTTGATCGAAAGATAAAGTTACCCATAGCTGAAAAAGTGTATTAAATAAACCTTATGAATAAGCGCAATACCCAGCAACGACGGCATTTAATTGTTAGCCAATTAAAAGAGCAAGGTGAGCTTTCTGTTGAGCAATTAGCTGAGCGATTCCAAACGTCAGAGGTGACTATTCGTAAAGACTTAACCGTGCTAGAGCAGGCGGGTTTGTTGTTACGCCGCTATGGTGGTGCTATGCCTATACCACAAGACTTTGTTAGTGAAAGCAGTTTAGAGCAAGTTTCAAAGCGAAAGATGGCTATTGCTAAAGCTGCAGGCGAATTAATTAAAGATCATTACCGCATTATTATTGATAGTGGCCGGACAACAGCTGCCTTATTACCCGAGCTGTCTATTAAACGTGGTTTGGTGGTAATGACGAATTCGTTGGCGGTAGCAAATGCCTTACGAGAATTAGAAAACGAACCCACCTTATTAATGACAGGCGGTACTTGGGATCCGCAGTCTGAAGCTTTTCAAGGCCAATTAGCAGAGCAGATGTTACGTAACTATGATTTTGATCAGCTTTTTATCGGTGCTGACAGCATAGATTTAGAACGAGGTACTACTACTTATAATGAGCTATATAGTTTGAGTAGAGTGATGGCCGATGTAGCGCGAGAAGTTATCGTTATGTTGGAGTCAGATAAGTTAGGCCGTAAAATTCATAATTTAGAACTGCCTTGGTCAAGCATAAAAGTATTAATTACAGACCAAGGATTAGCGCTGGGCGATGCGGCGCGAATAGAACAACAGGGTGTAACAGTGATCCGGGTTCAGGCTTAAGTCACAGTAGCGCTTTATATTAATAAGCAAAAAAATTACTGGAGCAAATTATGTGTGGAATAGTGGGTGCGGTAGCGCAGCGCGATGTGGTGGATATTTTGGTTGAAGGTTTACGCCGTTTAGAATATCGCGGCTACGACTCAGCGGGTGTTGCTATAGTCAGTGAAGAGGGGCATTTAAGCCGAGTACGCCGTTTAGGTAAAGTAAAAGAATTGGCCGATGCTATTAGTGCCGAGCCAGTTGTTGGTGGTACCGGTATTGCACATACCCGCTGGGCAACCCATGGTGAACCAAGCGAGCGTAACGCTCACCCACATATTTCTAGCCACATTAGTGTGGTTCATAACGGTATTATTGAAAACCATAGTGCATTACGTGAAGCGTTAACGGCCAAAGGCTATGTGTTTACTTCAGACACTGATACTGAAGTGATTGCGCACTTGGTAGAAGAAGAGCTTAAAACAGCTGGCTCTTTGCTGGCAGCAGTGCAAAACACAGTAAAACAGTTACACGGTGCTTATGGCACGGTATTGCTTGATAAAAATGATGCTAGCCGTGTGGTAGTCGCGCGTTCAGGTAGCCCGTTAGTCATAGGTTTAGGCATTGGTGAAAACTTTATTGCTTCAGATCAATTAGCTTTATTGCCTGTTACCCGTCGTTTTATCTTTTTAGAAGAAGGTGATGTGGCTGAAATTACTCGGCATAGCGTGCGTATTTTTGATAAAGACGGTAAGGCGATAGAGCGTGAAATACACGAGTCTAATGTCAGTTACGACGCTGGCGACAAAGGCCAATACCGCCATTTTATGCTAAAAGAAATATACGAACAGCCACATGCTATTAATAACACCTTAGAAGGCCGCTTAAGTAACGACAGCGTTTTGGACGAAACCTTTGGCAATGGCGCCGCAGCATTATTTAAGCAAGTTAAGCATGTACAAATTGTTGCTTGTGGTACTAGTTATCACTCTGGCATGGTGGCGCGTTACTGGTTGGAGTCGCTAGGTGGTATTTCATGCACAGTCGAGATAGCTTCAGAGTTTCGTTATCGTAAGTCGTTCGTGCAGCCAAATAGTTTATTAGTCAGTATCTCGCAATCAGGTGAAACCGCTGACACCTTAGCAGCCTTAAGATTAGCTAAAGACTTAGGTTATTTAGGCAGTTTAACAATCTGTAACGTTGCAGGTTCTTCATTAGTGCGAGAGTCTGACTTAGCCTTTATGACCCGTGCTGGTGCTGAAATTGGTGTTGCTTCAACCAAAGCCTTTACTACCCAGCTAGTAGGTTTAGCCATGCTAACGCTGGCAATTGGTAAATATAACGGTTTAACCGAACAAAAACAGCGCGAGCTTACCGATGCGCTAAAAAGCTTACCAGCAAAACTAGAGCAAACCTTAGCGCTGGCGCCACAAATTGAAGCTTTAGCGGAAGAGTTTGCTGATAAAAATCATGCTTTATTCTTAGGCCGTGGCGATCAATACCCTATCGCTATGGAAGGGGCGTTAAAGCTTAAAGAAATTTCCTATATTCACGCTGAAGCCTACGCCGCAGGCGAGTTAAAACACGGCCCGCTGGCGCTAATAGATGCCAAAATGCCAATTATTGTTGTCGCGCCTAATAACGATTTATTAGAAAAACTACAATCAAACGTTGAAGAAGTGCGTGCCCGCGGCGGTATTTTATATGTGTTCGCAGATACTAACGCTAGGTTTAAGTCAGATGACACTATGCGGGTTATTAATGTGCCGCATGTTTCTGAGTTAATAGCGCCAATTGTATACACCCTGCCATTACAGTTATTAAGCTACTATGTTGCCATTATTAAAGGTACAGACGTAGATCAACCACGTAACTTAGCTAAATCGGTAACGGTTGAGTAAGTAAGCTAAGGCGTTTTATAACTAATGTGGGCGGACAATAAAGTCTTAAACTGAACAAAATAGATCTAAACTATGACAATAAAGTCTTAAACTAGACAGAATAGTTGTAAACTGAAATCAGTCCAGTTATGCTGTGAAAAAGCATACTGGACTTTTGTTATGGCTAAAGCAAACTCTTCATTTTCTGAAGTGCAAATTGCCCGTCGTATTAAAGAGGGGCGTGGCCAAGGGCATGGTAAAGACTATATTCCATGGCTAACAGTACAAGAAGTTCCTTCTTCAGGTCGTTCCCACCGTATTTATTCTCATAAGACGGGACGAGTCCATCATTTGCTATCTGACTTAGAGCTTGCTGTTTTTCTCAGTCTTGAGTGGGAGAGCAGCGTGCTAGATATACGCGAGCAGTTCCCCTTATTACCTAGTGATACCAGGCAGATTGCAATAGATAGTGGTATTAAGCATCCTGTTATTCGTGGTGTAGATCAGGTTATGTCTACTGATTTTTTAGTGGACTGCAAAGATGGTCCTTTTGAGCAGTTTGCTATTCAAGTCAAACCTGCAGCAGCCTTACAAGACGAGCGTACCTTAGAAAAACTAGAACTAGAGCGTCGCTATTGGCAGCAAAAGCAAATTCCTTGGTTCATTTTTACTGATAAAGAAATAAATCCCGTAGTAAAAGAAAATATTGAATGGCTTTATTCAGTGAAAACAGAAGAAGTTTCTGCGGAGCTTTTAGCACAACTATCCCCATTGGCCCATATCCTGCAAGAAAAAGGAGATGAAAACATTATCAATGTCTGTAAGCAGGTTGATATTGCTTATGATTTGGAGTTAGGCAAAACATTGAGTGAGATACGAGCCTTAACCGCAAATGGTTTTATTAAGTTCAATATTTATAAGTCTTTCAGGGCAAATAAGTGTGCAGATCTCTGTATTAGCCAAGTAGTGAATATGGAGGAGTTGCGCTATGTGGCAAATTAATGAGGTTGTGCTATTTGATAATGATCCGTATCGCATTTTGGCTATAGAGGATGGCCAAGTTGTCTGGATGCAAATAAGCGCTGATAAAGGAGTTCCACAAGCTAGGGCTGAGTTGTTGCTAATGCAGTATTTAGATGAAGGCCGCTTAGTTAGAACTGATGACCCTTATGTACATCTTGATTTAGAAGAGCCGTCTGTAGATTCTGTCAGCTTCCAGAAGCGCGAGGAGGATTATCGAAAAATTCTTCCTATTATTAATAGTAAGGATCGTTTCGACCCTAAAGTCAGAAGCGAACTCGTTGAGCATGTGGTCCAAGAACATAAGGTTACTAAGGCTACAGTTTATAAGTTGTTACGCCGTTACTGGCAGCGTGGTCAAACGCCTAATGCATTAATTCCTGACTACAAAAACAGCGGTGCACCAGGGGAAAGACGTTCAGCGACAGGAACAGCAAAGATTGGCCGAGCCAGAGAATATGGTAAGGGTGAAGGAACCAAGGTAACGCCCGAGATTGAACGCCTTTTTAGGTTGACCATAGAAAAGCACCTGTTAAATCAAAAAGGTACAAAGACCACCGTTGCCTATAGACGATTTGTGGACTTGTTTGCTCAGTATTTTCCTCGCATTCCCCAAGAGGATTACCCAACACTACGTCAGTTTCGTTATTTTTATGATCGAGAATACCCTAAAGCTCAGCGCTTAAAGTCTAGAGTTAAAGCAGGGGTATATAAAAAAGACGTACGACCCTTAAGTAGTACAGCCACTTCTCAGGCGTTAGGCCCTGGGAGTCGTTATGAGATTGATGCCACGATTGCTGATATTTATTTAGTGGATCATCATGATCGCCAAAAAATCATAGGAAGACCAACGCTTTACATTGTGATTGATGTGTTTAGTCGGATGATCACGGGCTTTTATATCGGCTTTGAAAATCCGTCTTATGTGGTGGCGATGCAGGCTTTTGTAAATGCTTGCTCTGACAAAACGGCCATTTGTGCCCAGCATGATATTGAGATTAGTAGCTCAGACTGGCCGTGTGTAGGTTTGCCAGATGTGTTGCTAGCGGACCGTGGCGAATTAATGAGTCATCAGGTCGAAGCCTTAGTTTCTAGTTTTAATGTGCGAGTGGAAAGTGCTCCACCTAGACGTGGCGATGCTAAAGGCATAGTGGAAAGCACTTTTAGAACACTACAAGCCGAGTTTAAGTCCTTTGCACCTGGCATTGTAGAGGGCAGTCGGATCAAAAGCCATGGTGAAACAGACTATAGGTTAGATGCATCTCTGTCGGTATTTGAGTTCACACAAATTATTTTGCGTACGATCTTATTCAGAAATAACCATCTGGTGATGGATAAATACGATCGAGATGCTGATTTTCCTACAGATTTACCGTCTATTCCTGTCCAGCTATGGCAATGGGGTATGCAGCATCGTACAGGTAGTTTAAGGGCTGTGGAGCAAGAGCAGTTGCGAGTAGCGTTACTGCCTCGCCGAAAGGTCTCTATTTCTTCATTTGGCGTTAATTTGTGGGGTTTGTATTACTCGGGGTCAGAGATTCTGCGTGAGGGTTGGTTGCAGCGGAGCACTGATATAGCTAGACCTCAACATTTAGAAGCGGCTTATGACCCAGTGCTGGTTGATACGATTTATTTGTTTCCGCAAGTTGGCAGCCGTGTATTTTGGCGCTGTAATCTGACGGAACGTAGTCGGCAGTTTAAAGGTCTCTCATTTTGGGAGGTTTGGGATATACAAGCACAAGAAAAACACAATAAAGCCAATGCGAAGCAGGATGAGTTAACTAAACGCAGGGAGCTTGAGGCGTTTATTCAGCAAACCATTCAGAAAGCGAATAAGTTAACGCCCAGTACTACTGAGCCCAAATCAACACGCATTAAGCAGATTAAAACTAATAAAAAAGAAGCCGTGACCTCGGAGCGTAAAAAACGTGCGGAGCATTTGAAGCCAAGCTCTTCAGGTGATGAGGCTAAAGTTATTCCTTTCAACGCAGTGGAAGCGGATGATCAAGAAGATTACAGCCTACCCACATACGTGCCTGAATTATTTCAGGATCCACCAGAAAAGGATGAGTCATGAGTGCTACCCGGATTCAAGCAGTTTATCGTGATACGGGGGTAGAGGCTTATCGTGATAATCCTTTTATCGAGGCCTTACCACCATTACAAGAGTCAGTGAATAGTGCTGCATCACTGAAATCCTCTTTACAGCTTACTTCCTCTGACTTGCAAAAGTCCCGTGTTATCAGAGCTCATACCATTTGTCGTATTCCAGATGACTATTTTCAGCCATTAGGTACGCATTTGCTACTAAGTGAGCGTATTTCGGTCATGATTCGAGGTGGCTACGTAGGCAGAAATCCTAAAACAGGAGATTTACAAAAGCATTTACAAAATGGTTATGAGCGTGTTCAAACGGGAGAGTTGGAGACATTTCGCTTTGAGGAGGCACGATCTACGGCACAAAGCTTATTGTTAATTGGTTGTTCTGGTAGTGGGAAGACGACCTCTCTTCATCGTATTCTAGCCACGTATCCTCAGGTGATTTACCATCGTGAACTCAATGTAGAGCAGGTGGTGTATTTGAAAATAGACTGCTCGCATAATGGTTCGCTAAAAGAAATCTGCTTGAATTTTTTCAGAGCGTTGGATCGAGCCTTGGGCTCGAACTATGAGCGTCGTTATGGCTTAAAACGTCATGGTATAGAAACCATGTTGGCTTTGATGTCGCAAATAGCCAATGCACATGCTTTAGGGTTGTTGGTTATTGATGAAATTCAGCATTTAAGCCGCTCTCGTTCGGGTGGATCTCAAGAGATGCTGAACTTTTTTGTGACGATGGTGAATATTATTGGCGTACCAGTGATGTTGATTGGTACCCCTAAAGCACGAGAGATTTTTGAGGCTGATTTGCGGTCTGCACGTAGAGGGGCAGGGTTTGGAGCTATATTCTGGGATCCTATACAACAAACGCAACGTGGAAAGCCCAATCAAGAGTGGATCGCTTTTACGGATAATCTTTGGCAATTACAGCTTTTACAACGCAAAGATGCGCTGTTATCGGATGAGGTCCGTGATGTGTGGTATGAGCTAAGCCAAGGAGTGATGGACATTGTAGTAAAACTTTTTGTACTCGCTCAGCTCCGTGCGCTAGCTTTAGGCAATGAGCGTATTACCGCTGGTTTATTGCGGCAAGTGTATCAAGATGAGTTAAAGCCTGTGCACCCCATGCTAGAGGCATTACGCTCGGGTATCCCAGAACGCATTGCTCGTTATTCTGATCTAGTCGTTCCCGAGATTGATAAACGGTTAATCCAACTTCAGCTAGATATCGCAGCGATACAAGAACAAACACCAGAAGAAAAAGCCCTTCAAGAGTTAGATACCGAAGATCAGCGTCATTTATATCTGATGCTGAAAGAGGATTACGATTCAAGCCTGTTAATTCCCACTATTAAAAAAGCGTTTAGCCAGAATCCAACGATGACAAGACAAAAGTTACTGCCTCTTGTTTTGCAGTGGTTGATGGAAGGCGAAACGGTAGTGTCAGAACTAGAAAAGCCCTCCAAGAGTAAAAAGGTTTCGGCTATAAAGGTAGTCAAGCCCAGCGACTGGGATAGCTTGCCTGATACGGATTTACGTTATATCTATTCACAACGCCAACCTGAAAAAACCATGCATGAACGGTTAAAAGGGAAAGGGGTAATAGTGGATATGGCGAGCTTATTTAAACAAGCAGGTTAGCCATGAGAAACTTTCCTGTTCCGTACTCGAATGAGCTGATTTATAGCACTATTGCACGGGCAGGCGTTTATCAAGGGATTGTTAGTCCTAAGCAGCTGTTGGATGAGGTGTATGGCAACCGCAAGGTGGTCGCTACCTTAGGTCTGCCCTCGCATTTAGGTGTGATAGCAAGACATCTACATCAAACAGGACGTTACGCTGTTCAGCAGCTTATTTATGAGCATACCTTATTCCCTTTATATGCTCCGTTTGTAGGCAAGGAGCGCCGAGACGAAGCTATTCGGTTAATGGAGTACCAAGCGCAAGGTGCGGTGCATTTAATGCTAGGAGTCGCTGCTTCTAGAGTTAAGAGCGATAACCGCTTTAGATACTGCCCTGATTGCGTTGCTCTTCAGCTAAATAGGTATGGGGAAGCCTTTTGGCAACGAGATTGGTATTTGCCCGCTTTGCCATATTGTCCAAAACACGGTGCTTTAGTCTTCTTTGATAGAGCTGTAGATGATCACCGACATCAATTTTGGGCTTTGGGTCATACTGAGCTGCTTTCAGACTACCCCAAAGACTCCCTATCTCAATTAACAGCACTAGCTGCTTATATAGCCCCTCTGTTAGATGCTCCACGAGCGCAAGAGCTTTCCCCAAGCCTTGAGCAGTGGACGCTGTTTTATCAGCGCTTAGCGCAGGATCTAGGGCTAACCAAAAGCAAGCACATTCGTCATGACTTGGTGGCGGAGAGAGTGAGGCAGACTTTTAGTGATGAGGCACTAGAGAAACTGGATTTAAAGTTGGCAGAGAACAAGGACACGTGTTGGCTGAAAAGTATATTCCGTAAGCATAGAAAAGCCTTTAGTTATTTACAGCATAGTATTGTGTGGCAAGCCTTATTGCCAAAACTAACGGTTATAGAAGCGCTACAGCAGGCAAGTGCTCTTACTGAGCACTCTATAACGACAAGACCTGTTAGCCAGTCTGTGCAACCTAACTCTGAAGATTTATCTGTTAAGCATAAAGACTGGCAGCAACTAGTGCATAAATACCAAGGAATTAAGGCGGCAAGACAGTCTTTAGAGGGTGGGGTGCTATACGCTTGGCTTTACCGACATGACAGGGATTGGCTAGTTCACTGGAATCAACAGCATCAACAAGAGCGTCTGGCACCCGCCCCTAGAGTTGATTGGAACCAAAGAGATCGAATTGCTGTACGACAACTATTAAGAATCATAAAGCGTCTAGATAGTAGCCTTGATCACCCAAGAGCGACATCGAGCTGGCTGTTAAAGCAAACTCCTAACGGAACCTCTCTTGCAAAAAATCTACAGAAACTGCCTTTGGTAGCGCTTTGCTTAAAGCGTTACTCAGAGAGTGTGGAAGATTATCAAATTAGACGGATTAGCCAAGCTTTTATTAAGCTTAAACAGGAAGATGTTGAGCTTAGGCGCTGGCGATTATTAAGAAGTGCAACGTTATCTAAAGAGCGGATAACTGAGGAAGCACAAAGATTCTTGGAAATGGTTTATGGGGAAGAGTGAGTGGTTAGGCTAGCTACATTTAATGACAATGTGCAGGTTGTACATATTGGTCATTTATTCCGTAACTCGGGTCATAAGGAGTGGCGTATTTTTGTTTGGTTTAATCCAATGCAAGAACGGAAATGGACTCGATTTACTCATTTGCCTTTATTAAGTCGAGCTAAGGTGGTTAACAGTACAACAAAGCAAATAAATAAGGCGGATCGTGTGATTGAGTTTGAAGCATCGGATCTTCAACGAGCCAAAATAATCGATTTTCCTAATCTCTCGTCCTTTGCTTCCGTACGCAACAAGGATGGAGCGCAGAGTTCATTTATTTACGAAGCTGAAACACCATATAGCAAGACTCGTTATCACATCCCACAGTTAGAGCTAGCTCGGTCATTATTTTTAATTAACTCCTATTTCTGTCGAAGCTGTTTGAGCAGTACCGCTTTACAGCAAGAGTTCGACGTTCAGTATGAGGTTGAGCGAGATCATTTAGAGATAAGGATCTTACCCAGTTCATCGTTTCCTAAAGGGGCGTTAGAGCAGTCGGCCGTAGTGCAGCTTTTGGTTTGGTTGTTTTCGGATCAAGATGTTATGGATTCGTATGAAAGTATTTTTAGGCACTATCAACAAAATAGAGAAATTAAGAACGGCGTTGAAAGCTGGTGCTTTAGCTTTGACCCTCCGCCCATGCAGGGTTGGAAATTACATGTAAAAGGACGTTCTTCTAACGAGGATAAGGATTATTTAGTTGAGGAAATAGTAGGTTTAGAAATCAACGCTATGCTTCCTAGCACAACAGCTATTAGCCATGCCTCTTTTCAGGAAAAGGAGGCAGGTGATGGTAGTACGCAGCACATAGCGGTTTCAACAGAGTCAGTTGTTGATGATGAGCATCTACAGTTGGACGATGAGGAAACAGCCAATATAGACACAGACACACGAGTCATAGAGGCTGAGCCGACATGGATAAGTTTTAGTAGACCTAGTCGAATTGAAAAATCTCGCAGGGCAAGAAAAAGTAGCCAAACTATTTTAGAAAAAGAAGAAGCAACAACAAGTGAAAATAGTAATTTGGTTAGTACTGATGAGCCACACTTAGGTGGTGTCCTAGCAGCGGCAGATGTGGGTGGGAAGCAGGATGCAACCAATTACAACTCTATTTTTGCTAATCGATTTGCTGCTTTTGATGAGCTACTTTCAATTCTAAAAACTAAATTTGCATGTCGGGTGCTTTTTGAAGAAACCTTGGTTTTGCCAAAAGTTGGGCGTAGCCGATTACATCTGTGTAAAGATGGCTCACCAAGAGTGATTAAAGCCGTTGGGGTGCAACGTAATGGCAGTGAATTTGTATTGCTAGAGGTGGATGCATCGGATGGGGTGAAAATGCTTTCTACCAAAGTGTTGAGTGGCGTTGATAGCGAAACATGGCGGAATGATTTTGAAAAGATACGGCGTGGAGTGGTGAAGAGCTCATTGAATTGGCCAAATAGTTTGTTTGATCAATTATATGGACAAGACGGGCATAGAGGGGTGAATCATCCAAAGGGGTTGGGGGAGCTGCAAGTATCGAGAGAGGATATGGAAGGGTGGGCTGAGAGAGTGGTTAGAGAGCAATTTACGCATTAAAGGAATGACTGAAAGAGCCTGTAAACCCTTTTGTGTAAGTGCTTTTGCCGGTCAGTTAAAGGTGGCCATTTAAACGGTCACCAAATTCGATCATAAAACGGTTCATGGC
This sequence comes from Rheinheimera sp. MMS21-TC3, assembly GCF_032229285.1. Taxonomy (NCBI): domain Bacteria; kingdom Pseudomonadati; phylum Pseudomonadota; class Gammaproteobacteria; order Chromatiales; family Chromatiaceae; genus Rheinheimera; species Rheinheimera sp. MMS21-TC3. Next base: position 237,824 of record NZ_CP135084.1, on the reverse strand, counting down.
CGGCTTCCAGTTGCGGATCGGCATCGTCCATTTCTTGGTCGCCGCCTGGATAGCCAGGTACACCACCTTCATCGCTGATTCGTCCGTAGGGAACACCTTGAGTTCATATTAATGGAATTTTCTACAAATAGCCTCCGTGGTTTTGAGGGGGGATTACAGACGATCCATAGTAGTAATCCAATGAGTTCTTGAGCGCGGCGACATGTTTGGACGCCTTGGCAAAAATTAGAGCCTGCTTGAAGTGCAGGCGAGCACGTGCTTGGACGATTGATCCATTCGCGGTCAAAAACTCAATCTTGGATGACAGCGTGTCAGGAAATCCAATATCGAAGTCCCGCCCCGTGTCAAAGTAGGGCATTTCATGATCAAAGGACGAAGCTTCCCAGGCCACTTCCCTAATATTCCAGCCGCTAGAAACAAGATTTCGTACGACTTCATCAACTTTTTTGCTTTCCAACTTGTCACAAAGTGCATAGGCAAGAGCTTTGGCGGCAGACACGTGCGTTTCCTCTTAAACATAGGTCGAACGGATACCCGAGGCAAAGCGGAGCATTAGTCCCAAAGCATCTCCGGTAGATCCGGAGGCTCCATACTGAAGGCATGGCATCTTGGGCATTGATATTTGAAACTTCTCTCTAGATAGCAGGGATTTCTTGGCCTTGCCTCATGCTGATAGCTTGTAAATATCACACGATCCTTAGCCCCACAAAGTGAGCATACTCCGTAGCTTTCATTTATAGAAATCGTCGTTAGATTGTCGCAGCATGTGCACGTTCCGACTATTTGCTCAGGAAGCATCGCCATACCTTGGCCTAGGTAAAGAAGATCAGACTCGTAGCCACATCGGTGGCAACTGAGCTTGTACGCAATGCCCATCTGGTTGTCTCACCTGAATCGTAACGTCAGAGCTATTCATCCATCCATTCGGCATCAATGTATGCCACTAAGCCGACCAGCTGACCGTTTGGACTGAAGTATGTTGCCTGCACCCCACTTGACATCTCATCAATACCACCGCACTGCGCTAGGCGCCGGTCCCACTTGCCCACAGAAGCGTCAGGATCGGCTGAGTTCCCCAAGACCCTTGTGAGCCATGCCTCCTTTAACTCAACCTCTCGAATGATTGCGTCGGCCAGCTCCTCCGCGTTATCTAGTTCGACATAGTCTGGAATTCGGACGTACGTTCTGAACACAGCTGGATACTTACTTGGGCGATTGTCATACATGACATCAACAATGTACCCGTTTGTGTAACCGTCTCTTGGAGGTTCGTATGACACTAGTGGTTCCCCTCAGCTTGCGACTAGATGTTGAGGCCTAACATTTTATTAGAGAGCAGGCTAGTTGCTTAGATACATGATCTTCAGGCCGTTATCTGTCAGGGCAAGCGAAAATTGGCCATTTATGACGACCAATGCCCCGCAGAAGCTCCCATCTTTGCCGCCATAGACGCCGCGCCCCCCTTTTGGGGTGTAGAACATCCTTTTGCCAGATGTGGAAAAGAAGTTCGTTGTCCCATTGTTGGCAATGACGTAGTAGCCGGCGAAAGTGCGAGACCCATTTGCGCTATATATAAGCCTACGATTTCCGTTGCGACTATTGTCGTAATTGGATGAACTATTATCGTAGTTGCTCTCAGAGTTGTCGTAATTTGATGGACTATTGTCGTAATTGCTTATGGAGTTGTCGTAGTTGCTTGGAGAAATGTCGTAGTTGGATGGGGAGTAGTCATAGGGAAGACGAGCTTCATCCACTAAAACAATTGGCAGGTCAGCAAGTGCCTGCCCCGATGCCATCGCAAGTACGAGGCTTAGAACCACCTTCAACAGATCGCGCATAGTCTTCCCCAGCTCTCTAACGCTTGAGTTAAGCCGCGCCGCGAAGCGGCGTCGGCTTGAACGAATTGTTAGACATTATTTGCCGACTACCTTGGTGATCTCGCCTTTCACGTAGTGAACAAATTCTTCCAACTGATCTGCGCGCGAGGCCAAGCGATCTTCTTGTCCAAGATAAGCCTGCCTAGCTTCAAGTATGACGGGCTGATACTGGGCCGGCAGGCGCTCCATTGCCCAGTCGGCAGCGACATCCTTCGGCGCGATTTTGCCGGTTACTGCGCTGTACCAAATGCGGGACAACGTAAGCACTACATTTCGCTCATCGCCAGCCCAGTCGGGCGGCGAGTTCCATAGCGTTAAGGTTTCATTTAGCGCCTCAAATAGATCCTGTTCAGGAACCGGATCAAAGAGTTCCTCCGCCGCTGGACCTACCAAGGCAACGCTATGTTCTCTTGCTTTTGTCAGCAAGATAGCCAGATCAATGTCGATCGTGGCTGGCTCGAAGATACCTGCAAGAATGTCATTGCGCTGCCATTCTCCAAATTGCAGTTCGCGCTTAGCTGGATAACGCCACGGAATGATGTCGTCGTGCACAACAATGGTGACTTCTACAGCGCGGAGAATCTCGCTCTCTCCAGGGGAAGCCGAAGTTTCCAAAAGGTCGTTGATCAAAGCTCGCCGCGTTGTTTCATCAAGCCTTACGGTCACCGTAACCAGCAAATCAATATCACTGTGTGGCTTCAGGCCGCCATCCACTGCGGAGCCGTACAAATGTACGGCCAGCAACGTCGGTTCGAGATGGCGCTCGATGACGCCAACTACCTCTGATAGTTGAGTCGATACTTCGGCGATCACCGCTTCCCTCATGATGTTTAACATTTTATTGTGCGGCGTCGCAGACTCATTGAGCAACCTTTTTGCCTGCGCAATTACAGTTCTCGGAAGCTCGATATTCAGAGGTTCTGTCACGCTCTTGAACAATTCGAGACTCCACGTCCACGTTTGATGATAGGCTGCACATAGTGCTCTTGGTTCTGCACTGCTTGTGCATGCCAGATAGCGATTATACGAGTCCTCCGAGATATCCTTTTCGAGCGCGCGTGAAGGTGTCGGCCAGTGGTCTGTTGCCCCTTCGTGGAGTCGAACCAGCTTGAGTAGGTTTTCATGTGCTTTGCTGAGCAAAGCCCAGGCGCGAGCGTACTCTCCCCGATTTAAAAGATTGGCCCCAAAGAGCATCAGGCTGATGAGGTTCAACACAAGCCCTTCCACCAGCGGCGCGCCTTCACGTATCGGGGGACCGCCCACGAGAGCGCTTGCGTACCTTGACAACTCTCCTGATCGGTCCAACAAAACAGCCGCCTCAAGCGAGGGAAACCACCCATAGCCTTGCCAAGTGGAAATGACCGGTATGTCCGATTTTCGCATGAAATGGAATTCACCGCGAATGCCGTTTTCAAAAAGTGCGGTGTGGTGGCCGAAGTCGTCCGGAAAGTAAGCAGCAACCGGACTTACGGCATTAAGCCACGAGCGCTGATCGAAATTTTCAAAATGGTCATCCTGGATGAACACTGCGAATTCGATATCAGAGAACTCGTCACCCTCTCCGATAGCAAATGAGCCGAACATCAATGCCGCGATTATTCGTGCATCCTCATGACAACCTTCCTTGAAGAGTTCGATCATTTTCAGTTGAAGCATAGAAATATCCTTTTATTGAAGCCACAGATTATGAGGAAAGGTATACGCAGATTTTTGTTTTTTTTCGTCAGCACAACATTTTATTAGTAAGCATGCTCGTTTTGTCACCCGCTGATGCTTACCGTTAATTAATATAATCACTTGTATTAAATAGACTTTCTTTAAAAATACAAGACACTCTGTTATTACAAATCGTGCATGCCGTCTATCCTGCTTGCACGATGCACATTATCTCACCCAAAGAACTCATAACATTTTAATTTATTTAGCATTAAATTAAAACTCTACCGGTAAACAAGCATCTCTAGGCGTAAAAAACAGGCACTTTTTTAAATCCCAGCTAGAATAGGCTGTATAGGCAGACAGTTGCAAGACAAGGAGCGTTTTATGTCTAACAGTCCATTTTTAAATTCTATACGCACGGATATGCGACAAAAAGGTTATGCGCTGAAAACTGAAAAAACTTACCTGCACTGGATTAAGCGTTTTATTCTGTTTCACAAAAAACGTCATCCTCAGACCATGGGCAGTGAAGAGGTCAGGCTGTTTTTATCCAGCTTAGCAAACAGCAGACATGTAGCCATAAACACGCAGAAAATCGCTTTAAATGCCCTAGCTTTTTTGTACAACAGGTTTTTACAACAGCCGTTGGGCGATATTGATTATATCCCTGCAAGCAAGCCTAGACGGCTACCCTCTGTTATCTCTGCAAATGAAGTGCAACGCATTTTGCAGGTTATGGATACTCGCAACCAAGTTATTTTTACGCTGCTGTATGGTGCAGGTTTGCGCATTAATGAATGCTTGCGTTTGCGGGTTAAAGATTTTGATTTTGATAATGGCTGCATCACTGTGCATGACGGTAAGGGTGGGAAAAGCAGAAACAGCCTACTGCCCACGCGCCTAATCCCAGCAATAAAATAACTCATTGAGCAAGCGCGGCTTATTCAGCAAGACGACAACTTACAAGGCGTAGGGCCATCGCTGCCTTTTGCTTTAGATCACAAATACCCTTCTGCTTATCGACAAGCGGCGTGGATGTTTGTCTTTCCCTCCAGCACGCTCTGCAACCACCCGTATAACGGCAAATTATGCCGCCATCATCTGCATGACTCCGTTGCGCGAAAGGCATTGAAGGCAGCCGTACAAAAAGCAGGCATCGTTAGCAAGCGTGTCACTTGTCATACATTTCGTCACTCGTTTGCTACGCATCTATTACAAGCGGGGCGTGATATTCGCACTGTGCAAGAACTCTTAGGGCATAACGATGTTAAGACCACGCAAATCTATACGCATGTGTTGGGTCAGCATTTTGCCGGCACCACCAGTCCTGCGGATGGACTGATGCTACTTATCAATCAGTAAAAGTAGATAAATATCTTTATGTAGCCCTGAGTAGCCCCTGATACTTTTTATGGTGAAAAAGATAAACAATCATAGAGGGGATAAATATGAGCCAGTTCTACCATTGTTCAGATAAGTTTAAGCAAGATACTGTCAATCACAGTGACCATTCATGGTCATTACACTTCCTCCAGTTGCCAGACAATGCCTAACATAAAAACGCAAAAGCCCAAAAGTCAGAGCTTAGGTGTTCTAGGCGTTTTCTAAGCGCTGAAGAAATACGTCTTACCGTAGATTGCGTGCGTTTCTGAAGCACATTTTCCTTATACATGGCTTTATCCCAGGCAGCTTCATCAAGCTCTTGGAGTAACAAGCCAGTAATAATGCGACACTCTCGGGTTTGTAGCGAGCCGCTGGTGAGATCGGAGTTATAGCGGAAAGGGGTCATTTGTAATTATTTGTGGGTGGAGGATAGTTAACTTATTATTGTAGTTGGAAGAGGCTGCTTTCCAAACATTAGCACCTCGTAATGCTTGTTACTGTATATTAATTTATGCTCTTAGCGCATGTTAATGGGCTATTACAATGCATAATGTCCACATCAAGATAACTGTGGCTTAACACCTGTACAAGCGAAAAAAATCAATCACCTGTCCGGAAATACGGGATCACTGTAAAGTGTTGGTGAGGCAGTCTAGGAGGGGGATTTAATTTGGGATACTGATGAAAGGATTATGATCAGTTGGATATAGGATCGTACTAAGCTGAGCGGCAGGTTAGCTAGATTAGTTAACCAGATAAGTGAAATCTAGTTCCAAACTATTTTGTCATTTTTAATTTTCGTATTAGCTTACGACGCTACACCCAGTTCCCATCTATTTTGTCACTCTTCCCTAAATAATCCTTAAAAACTCCATTTCCACCCCTCCCAGTTCCCAACTATTTTGTCCGCCCACAACTAAAAATCCAGTGATGCCATAAAGCGCATCCTGGATTTTTTGTGTTTTGCTACTGGCCATTTTGTTGAGTTAAGGTTTATTTAGTTTTTCGGTATAAGTCTAATTCAACGTCGTAACTTGGCTCCGGCTTTTTGAATAAGTACTCACCGTGACGAATAGAGGCTAATACATCGGCTCGCTGGCGCACGGCTTCAAATGGGCTGTTGGCGTCTAATACCAAAAAGTTAGCTGGTTTACCTACTTCTATACCGTACTGGTCTTCCACGTTTAGAGTTTTAGCGCCATTAAAAGTAATTAAATCGAGACAGGTATCAAGTTGCGACATAGACATGGTATGAGCTAAATGGATACCGTTATCAAGAATATTCATTAAGTTGCCGTTGCCTGCTGGATACCAAGGATCATTAATAGAGTCTTGGCCAAAACAAACGTTGATGCCGGTTTCCCAAAATTCTTTTACCCGGGTTAAGCCGCGACGTTTAGGATAGCTATCTTGTCGGCCTTGTAAGTAGGCATTCTCGGTTGGTAAAGCAATAAAGTTTAAACCAGACTTTTGAAACAATCCCATCATACGAAATGCGTAAGCGTTGTCGGCCGAGCCAAATGAGCAAGTATGGCTAGCGGCAGTGCGCTTACCAATGCCTTCGCTCATGGCTAACGCATTTAATAACTCAACAAAACGGCTCATCACATCATCGGTTTCATCGCAATGCACGTCTATTAATTTGTCGTACTTAAGCGCTAGCTCTACGGTTCTATGAATAGATTTTTCACCAATTTCACGGGCCCATTCAAAGTGCGGAATGCTGCCAACGCAGTCTGCTCCCATCTTTAAGGCCTCTTCTACCATTTCATCACCGCCTTTATAGGCGTACATACCCTCTTGCGGGAAGGCAACAATTTGTATCGTAACGTTATCTTTTAACTCTTCACGAACTTCTAGCATGGCTTTTAGGCCGGTAAGATTAGGATCACAAACATCAATATGAGTGCGGATAAACTGCACCCCTTTGGACACTTCTTCGCTAATTCCTTTTAACGCCCGTTGTTTAGCATCGGCAAAAGTTTGGTTTTTCTTAATATCGTGCCAGCGGGCTATGCCTTCAAATAAGGTACCAGTATCATTTTTTGCCCCTGGACTATTGCCAGTGTAGACGTAATCAAGATGAAGGTGCGCATCGACATAAGGTGGCACTACAAGACGCCCTTTTAAATCTATCACCTCTTCGGCTGGCGCTAGGTTTTTACCAAGCTGTTGAATAATACCGTCTTTGATCATGATTTCGTTAGCGTCACTATTACGGTATATAGTTGCATTAATAAACTTCTTCATTACCAAATCCTTATAAGGTTGCCTGTAAAGAGTTAAGAACTAAGCGCTTTTTTTGCCATAAACGCGATAATTATAGCTGGAACGAAGCAAATAATAGATAGATAACCAATGCCAAGTACACCAAAATTAGGCATGTGAATTAGAATTAAACCGCCAAGCCAAGTCGCCATCATTATAGACAAGTTAAATACACTTGACTGTACTGAGGTTGCTACTGCTTTTGCATCAGTAACCTGTTTACTAACAGCAGTCTGATACATAGTGACAAGAGGACCAAAGGCTAAGCCCCAAAGAAAAAATGCCAAGTGAGAAAGGCCGTTTATGCCGCCCCAAAACACTAAAAAGCTCATTGATACCAGGCCGCAAACCAGCATACTAACAATTAACCCGCGCAGGTGAGAGTCAATAACTTTAGCTGACAACAGTACCGACACAACCGAGCCAATACCAAAAATAAGCAAGGCTAAACTAATGCCACCATGAAAGCGGATAGTTTCAACTAATAAGGTAATATAGGTATAGGCACCGTAGTGAGCCATGACTGACAGAAAAGTTAACAGCAAGACCAGTAATACAGATGGAATTTTTAACATCGCAAAAGGCGAATTAGTTTTAGTCAGTTTTTCTCCGGCAATCGACGGTAAATATTTTATTGATAACAGAGCTATGGTTGCACCCAGTGCGCCTAGCACTAAAAACGTTGTGCGCCAGCCAATTTCGGTGCCAATAAAAGTCATCAGCGGTAAGCCTAAACTTACGCCAAAAGTATTACCGGCCATGATAATAGTAATAGCTTTACCTTGTTGGTCGCTTGGCACTAAAGCTGTGCCATAAGCTGCTATCATAGGCCACATAATGCCGGCGCAAATACCACCAATAATACGCATTGCCACAATAAGGTTATATGAAGAGGTAAACGCGACCACAATATTAGATAGCGTAAAACCCACTAACAATATAATCAGCAGGGTTTTACGGTTGACGGCTAAGGTCATGCTAATTAGCGGTATGGCGAAAATGGCTGACGCTAGTGCATAAACACCGACTAAAAAGCCTACTTGGGTTTGCTTAATCCCTAAGCCTTCGCTCATTTGCGGCAAAATTCCAGAAGGGACTAGCTCTGATAAAATCCCTATAAAAGTAACACTTGCCATTAAGCCAAATATAAACCAAGTCGCGTAACTTTTTCCGCTAGCCTTACAGTTTATAGTGCCCAATTAATATACTCCAAAAGGTGCAAAGCATATATGCTTTATTTATCAGTGTAATACTTAGGTGTTAGTTTAACCCCTTAACAATCTAAGGGGTTATTGCTATTGGTTGTACATCTAAGCCATAGCCAAATAATACTGCAAGCACTAGAACTATAGAGGCGGCTAGTAATAGTTTAAGTAATAACGGTAAACAAAACCGGAACCAGTGGCCGTAAGGTACGCCCGCCATGCCTAATATACCCATTAAAACTGCATTGGTGGGAATAATCATATTCGAAAAGCCATCACCAAACTGATACGCTAACACCGCAACTTGGCGTGGCACTCCTACTAAGTCGCCTAAAGGAACCATTAAAGGCATAGTGACATAGGCTTGACCTGAACCCGACGGAATAAAAGTGTTTAGTATTGTTTGAATAACTAACATGCCTATTGCTGATATTTCAGCGCTAACATAAGACAGCGGCAAAGACATACCATGGACAATACTATGCAAAATTTGGCCATCTTCTAACACTAAAGCAATACCACGGGCGACACCTATTAATATAGCAGTTGTTACTAAGTCTGATACACCTTCAATAAAGCGTTCTGCTGCTTCATCAGCCGATAATCGGCCAAGTGCAGCGACTAAAGCCCCCCAAGCAACAAAGACGGCTCCTAATTCATAAAGATACCAGCCTTTAGTGGCAATGCCCCAGACAGCGATACTAAGGGCGCCAATAAAACTAGCTAAAATCAGTTTATGCCGTAACGCTAGTGTGGGGTAACTTGGTGCAGTTTCATTTTGTAAAGGGCACGGCACATCTACCAGCATTGACTGTTTTGGATCTTGCGCGACTTTTTTGGTGTACTGCCAAACATGATGAAAGCCAATTAAGACAAAAGGCACAAAGATGGCTAAACGTAGCCATAATCCAGAGTAAACGGGGATCTCGGCAATTTGTTGAGCAATTAAAACCGTAAAAGGGTTAAAAGCAGATACGCCATAACCAATACCGTAACCGGCAACTATCATGCCTACTGCTGTCATGGCATCAAGTCGCATAGCTTTACACAGCGCCACTAAAATGATGACAAAGGGAATGTATTCACCGGCAGTTCCTATGCTGCTTGAAGCCAAAGCAAAACAAAATACCACCATAAAAATTAACCGTTGCGGCTTTTTACCATGGCGCTCTAGTAGACGGCCAATTAAGGCGTCAACGGTGCCAGTAGCGCGGGCAATAGCTAAAACACCGCCTACAATTAACACAAAAAATATAACGTCTTGGGCGGCAGCAAAAGCGCGAGGTATGGCAGTAAGTAAATCCCAAGGCGTCAAGTATTGGCGTTCAGATACAGTTTGATAAGTTCCTGCAACTACCATTTCACGGCCAGAATCAGATAATGCAGTGGCAAAAAAGCCTTGAGGTACTAACCAAGTTGCAATCAGCGCCGTGAGCATCATAGCTAACAATAAAATTAAAGTATGAGGCACTTTGAGTCTAGTACTCATAAAATCTCCATAAGTCAAAAAGCGGCATATAGAGTAACCGTGGTTTTTTATAATGCAACCTAGAGTCGTACAAAGCTTAAAAAAATAGCCAGTTTAACTTATTTTTAAGCTAGCCTTCCTAAGTGAAGTGCCGTTGTAAAATCTATGTTTAAGTTGTTAAAAAACTAACCAGTCAAGTGATAGCTAGCTTAATAAACAAGCCTTAAAGATAATATATTGTTAAAATGCACCGTTTTAAGTTAAAGTAATGTGCCGTTAAGGTTTTCTGTACTCAATGGTGTCTCGCTAGTGGCTTCTTCGGTGGTAAGTACTGGCTTTAATTAACAATAAAAAACCTTTATTAAAGGATAAAGAATGAGATTAGCATTACTTTGCGCATCATTAATATTTATGAGTGCGGCTTATGGCCAAAGTGAGCCATTATTTGAAACTTTAGATTACCAAAGTCATACAACACAAAGCCTTAATAGTAACAATACAGAGCAAGCGTCGCATACGGCCATTAAGGTTAGGGTAAATAAATCAGTATTGTCAGAGCAGCGTCAGCGCTTTATGGCTACAGCAGGCAAGCTTCAAGCGCAGCAAAATCTTGCTGAACTACAAGTAGCCTTACCTGATGGTACTGTGCGTAGTGTCGTTATTAATCGCTTTGTTGATAATACTAATGCTGGCTATTCGGTTTTTGGTCATATTCAGGGCCAACCAAATAGTAAAGTTGCTATTAACGTTATTAACAATGAGGCTTTTGCTGGTACGGTTTTATTAGAAGATATTAGTTATAAAATCATCCCAGAATCAGATGGTATTTCAATTGTTGAGCCTATTTTAGGTGAAGAGCATCAATGTGGCGGTGGTCGGGTTGACCATGAGTTAGAGCGGCAAATTCAATCACAAATGTCATCACAGCTAGAGCTACAATTAGACACAGAATTACTTAGTAGTGCAGCTAAAAGCCAAGTAGACGTTATGCTTATTTATACTAGTGCTGCTCGTAATGGTGCCGGTGGTACTAGCTATATGCAAGCTTTGGCACAACAATCTATCGACCAAATGAACTTGTCACTTGAAAACAGTCAAGTTAATGCTTGGGTAAACTTAGTATATGCCAATGAAATTGCCTACCAAGAAACAGGCAATGGTTATACCGACTTAGATTGGGTAACTTCAAATGCTAACGTTGCTCAGCTGCGTAATAGCTATGCTGCTGACTTGGTTGGCATGATTATAGAAAACCCTGGTAATCTTTGTGGCCTTGGCTGGTATATGGCAACACCTAGCACTAGTTTTGCTTCGCGTGGATTTCAGATCACTCGTCGTAGCTGTGTAGGGGGCTGGACTATATCGCATGAGTTTGGCCATAACATGGGCTTACAACATGATGAAGCTAATGCGGGAGGCTCGCCTGGCCCTTATCAATACAATTATGGTCACCTACTAGCAAATAATACTCATACTATTATGGCTTACGGTAGTTCGTGTAACTGGTGTCCGGCCATTAATCACTTTTCTAATCCTGACGTTTATTACAATGGTTATGCTACAGGCAGTGCATACCACAATAATGCTCGCCGCTTAAATGACACTCGTGCTTATGTAGCTAACTTTCGCCAAGGTAATACGACTACTCCACCAAGTGAAACTATTGAGTTAACTAAGGCTAAAGCTGTTAATTTAAGCAGTTTAAGGGCTAATGCTGAACAAAAGTACCGCATAAATGTACCTGAAAATGTAAGCAACCTGCAAATTACCACTAGTGGTGGTAGCGGTAATGTCGATATCTTTGTGCGCTTTGCTAGCGAAGCCAGCAGCCAACAATATGATTGTGCAAGCCAAGGTAATAATAATGCGGAAAGTTGTACTATTAGTACACCACAGAAGGGTAATTACTATATTAGTGTCGTCGCTAAAGTTAATAGTAGTAATATCAATGTGCTAGCTGACTATGCTGTGCCAACAGTAGGCTACAAATATCTAGGGCGTAGCTATATAAACCATGGCAGCTATGCAATTATTCCACAAAATTATTATGGTTACTATTATGCTACAGCGGGCTCGCATACCGCAGAGTTGTCGGTATCTTCAACTAGACAAACCGATTTTGATTTATACCTACAGCGCTGGAACGGTTATCAGTGGGTGTATGTAGCCAGTAGTAAAACACCAACTAATAGTGAAAGCATAAATTATAACGGTACTGCCGGTTACTACCGTTGGTATGTTTATAGCTATTCAGGTAGTGGTACAGCTACCTTGCGCTATAACATTCCAGAGTAATACTCGGGGCCTCTTAAAAATAAGGGGCCTTTGCTTAGTACTAAAAATAAATAGGTTAAGATATGAAAAAAATACCATTAGCGTATATATCCGTATGTAGCAAACTTACCCTAGCAGCAGCTTTAGTGGGGTACTCTGCTATATTAGCTGCAGCACCTAATGAATTGACTGCATCGCCTGCTATAGAAATAACACAGCCAGATTTAGTCTCTATTAGCTTAGGTAAGCAACAGCTTTTATACGATTATGACGAGATGCTAAGTTTTGATGTAACACAATATTTGCAGCAGCACGCACCACATTTAATTGATTATGCTGAAGCTATATCACATCACGCTGGCTATTCGTCAATTAGCCCTAAGCTTCTTATAGCATTGATAGAGCAGCAAACAGGAATTATTACTACACCAGGTACTGAAGAGTTAATGCAGCAGCCTTTTGCAGCCTTATCTAGCAAAAAAGGTTTTACTGAGCAGGTAGAAGATATTAGCCAACAGCTTGCTATGGCGTTTTATCAAGATCATTCTTATAGCACTACCGGTAAAAACGAAAAACTTACGACTGATCAAGATGCAGCACGAGCCATTAATCAGCTGCTCGCCCAGCCATATCAGAAATCTACTCAGCAAGCTAATTTAGCTGTTTTAGTTCAGCAGCAAACTCAAGAACTAGTTACTTTGTATGAGCAATTATTCGGTGCTGTAACGACCGAAAAAAACAGAACAAATAATTTACAGCAGCAAAGTAGTCAGTCGATCACGGATATAAGTAATTATTTTCAATTACCCTTTCCAGTAGGAGCCTATTGGCGAAATGGCGGCAGCCACACCCATTCAGGTAGTGGCAGCTATCCTCAGTCTTCATTGGACTTTAATCAAGGTGGAAACTGGGGTGATAATTTAAGTTATATTTGGGTAACTTCAGCGGCTCCTGGTGTAGTTAAGTATCACTCATCTTGTTTTATGGAAGTTATTCATCAAGATGGTTGGTCTAGTACCTATTATCACTTGTCAAATATTCAATATGGCACTGGTGCATCTGTTCAGCGTAATGTGGCCATCGCTAATTATGCTAGTAATAAGTCTCAGGCATTGTGTAATGGTGGGGCTTCAACAGGGCCACATTTACATTTTTCAATGAAAAAGAATGGTCAGTATTATCATTTAAATGGTATGAGCTTTTCGGGCTATCAAGTAAAAACTGGTAGAAATAGTTACGATCAAAGTTGTAGTTATTTTTGGTTAGCTAAAAATAATCAACGTTATTGTGCTTGGTCACAGATTTACAACTCTGGGGTTAGCGTCACTACACCGCCAGATGATAGCACTACTTATACTGGCTACTTGGCCCATCGTGCTAGCCAGATCCAGCCAAATGGTAGTTGGTTTGCTTATAATGGTGGCACCATAAAAGCCAGCCTAACAGGGCCATCTAATGCTGATTTTGAACTTAGATTAGAGCGTTGGGACGGTTATCGTTGGTATTCAGTGGCTACATCAACCTCGCCTAGTTCTTCAGAGTTTATCAATTACAACGCTAATAGTGGTTATTATCGGCTAATTGTTTATTCATACTCTGGTGCTGGTAATTATACCCTTAAACTATCAAAATAGGTTTTCGTTGCCTCAAGCAATCAAGTTGTTTGAGGCAACTTAGTTAAAATTTATAAAGCATTTTTTCTATCTCACCAATGGCAACTCTGGGTTTAAGTTTTTTCGGACAAAAAGCAACGCAGTTTAAGATGGCTTTGCAGCGAAACACGCTAAAAGCATCATCGAGTTCGGCTAAACGCTGCTCTGTTGCGGTATCGCGAGAATCAATAAGAAACCTATAAGCATTTAATAAGCCTGCTGGGCCAATAAACTTGTCGGGGTTCCACCACCATGACGGGCACTGTGTTGAACAGCATGCACATAATATACACTCATAAAGGCCATCTAATTTGGCGCGTTCTTCAGGTGATTGTAGTCGTTCTTTGCCCATTGTTGGCTCATTATTAATTAAATAAGGCTTAATGCGCTCGTATTGTTTAAAGAACATAGTCATATCGACAATTAAATCGCGAATTACAGGTATACCAGGCAGTGGCCGGATAATGATGTCAGCGCCACTTCGGTTTGGTTGCACCGCTTTACCTGAGGGTAAATTGCCGCCTTTAAGTAAGGTTGATACACTAGTTATGCAAGATAAGCAATTTGAGCCGTTAATATTCATGCCATCTGAACCACAAACACCTTCACGGCAACTGCGTCGGTAAGCGAGAGTTGGATCCTGTTCTTTTAATTTAGTTAACACATCAAGCACCATCATGTCTTGGCCGTCTTCAAGCTCAAAATTATAATCTTGCATACGAGGAGCTTTATCTTGCTCTGGAATATAACGGTAGATGCTAACTATCATAATTGCCTCTCGATTAGTTTACCGCCAAAGTAGCTTATTAATAAGCAGCACTGTGGATATAAAGTATAGTCTAAGAAGTGAGTTTCGCTGTGTTATTGATATTTAGCTGAACAGATCTAAAAAGCCGCTAAATAGCGGCTTTTTAAAACTATAGTGTTGCGTCGATCTCTAGTTTTTAACTTGATCTTTTTGCAGTAAATAATCAACCAATTGTTGTAATTCTTGTTGTAGATTACGGCTATCTAAAGCGGCATTATTAATTTTATATTTACCATTAACAATAAGCATAGGCACGCCACTTAATACGCGACTTTTACTAAGCTCATCTTGCTCTTTTTTCATTTGTCTGGCGGCACCCATTACAGAAAAACTTTTAATTGCTTTATCGTAGGTGTCAGCTTCAATGCCCTGAAGTAATACTAAACTACGAATATCATTTTCATTACTAAATGGGATCCGGCTTGAATGAATTTGATTAAAGATAGCAGAGGCAACTTCATTACCTTTGCCTAGATTCTTTGCTACTAAATAGGCGCGGGCCAGTAAGTTTTGAATTTCTGGTGAGGCAGCGCGAATAAAGTCGACATGTACTTTTTTGAACTCAGTATTACTAGGCAATTTTGTCTCAAGGCTTTGTACTATAGGTTCAAAAGCATTACAACCGCCACAATAGAATGAAAAATACTCTTTAACTTCAGGCCGAGCTGTTACTTGCTCAGAGATAACATCGTAGTGTTTACCCTGTTCAAAATTATCTGCTTGCACTGTTAAAGGTAAAAATACCGATAACAATAATATTGCTGCACGTTTAATCATGTTTTAAATCCTTATTGCTTAACACTACTTAATAAATAGTTTTAATATTACCTAAAAGTTTACTTACCTAGCCTGAACAGTAAATTAATCTTACTTATTCAACAAAAAGCTTATTAATTCAGCCAGTTGAGACTCAAAGTCACCATCTAATAGAAAACAGCTTTTGCATCCAAATTTCCTTAGTTAGCAATTGGCAAACAGCTTAACAAAGTTTAGTACTGAGGCACTAGTGAAAGCGGTGCTTGTTGCAATAAAAACAATTGTTCTTTTAATACTAAGCATTGTTGTTCCCAGTATTTGTCTGTATTAAACCATGGAAAGTTCATAGGAAAAGCCGGATCTTGCCAGCGCTTAGTTAACCAAGCCATATATTGAACCATGCGCATAGCCCGTAGGGGTTCAATTAACTTTAATTCGGTTGGGTCAAAGTCACAATGTTGTTCATACTCTTCTAAAATAAGCTCTAGCGTATCCCGTTGTTGGCGCTGCTCGCCAGATAGCATCATCCATAAATCTTGAATAGCTGGCCCCATGCGGCAATCATCTAAATCGACAAAAAATGGGCCTTGGTCAACATAAAATAAGTTGCCAGCATGGCAGTCACCATGCAAACGAATTAATGATTTCGGCTTATATTGGGCACTAACTAAGTTTATTACTTGTTGTAATGAACTGGTAAAAGAGGCTTGTAAGTAATTAGGGATAAAGCCAGAATCTAGTAAGATGGTTTGGCTTTCTAGTAACTGGTTTTCTATGCTAAAGCTTGGCCTATATTGAAATGGTTGTGCTGCCCCTACTTGATGTAGCCGGCCCAAAAAACGGCCTAACATAGCTAAATGTTGCTCATTATCAGTTTCTAAGCCTCTGCCGCCACGGCTAGGGAATACCGCAAAGTAAAAGCCTTGATAGTGATGTAATGATTTATCAGCTAAGAGTAAGGGGGCAACAACCGGAACATCGGCAGCGGCTAGTTCAAACGCAAACAAATGCTCTTCTTCTAACTGAGCGAGGCTCCAACGTTGGGGTCGATAAAACTTCACCACATATTTAGCTGCTGTCGCCGCTGTACCTTGATAAGCGCTAAATTGATATACCCTATTTTCATAGCTATTTAGTGCTAATAACCCAGAGCTAACATCTAGCCCAATATGCTGTAAAGCATCAATAATAAGGTCCGGCCCTAAAGTACTAAAGTCGAAACTTGCCATACTTGAGTTAATGTCCGACATAAAAAGTCGATCGGCTAATTAACTTAATATCTGGATTATCAATTTGTTGCACTTTAATTTTAAATTCTATTTTGTCCTGTTCTACGCTATAAGGGTCAATAGATAAACTAATAGGCACACTACGGGTTTCACCGCCGTTTAGCGTAACTTGCTCAAGGCCTATCCAGTTAAAGTTAATCTCGCTTTCTACACTTAAAGCAAAGCCGACAGGCTGTTGCGATTTATTAGAAATAGTTACAGTGTAGGTGTTTTCTGTTAAGCCTTCGTTAGTTTCACGGTATAAGGCGCCACGGTCGCGGATAATATTTAGCTCCATAGGCACTCTGCTATATAAAGTATAAGCAAAAGCACTAGTAACAATAGTAAGCACTAACATATAACCTAATAGTTTAGGTCGTAACACTTTAGTTTTTTTACCGGCTAGGCTGTGTTCAGTAGTGTAACTTATTAGGCCTTTTGGATAGCCCATTTTATCCATAGTATCGTCACAGGCATCAACACAAGCACCACAGTTTATGCATTCATATTGCAAGCCATTACGAATATCAATGCCCGTTGGGCAAACATGAACACATAAATTACAGTCAATACAGTCGCCTAGACCTTTTTCTTTATAATCTTTATCTTTACGCGAGCGAGGGCCGCGGTTTTCACCTCTAGCAGCATCATAACTTACCGTAAAGGTGTCTTTATCAAACATAGCGGATTGAAAACGAGCATAAGGGCAAATATGGGTGCACATAATTTCACGCATCCAACCTGCATTACCATAAGTGCAAAAAGTAAAAAACAATACGAAAAATATAGCCCAAAAACTAGCTTGAAGGGTAAAAAACTCTTTAAATAGTGGCAAAATAGGCGTGAAGTAACCAACAAAAATTAAGGCCGTAAATAAAGAGAAGCTAAGCCAGCAAAAATGAGTTGTCGCTTTTTTAGCAAATTTAGACCAACTCCAAGGGTCACGGTCGAGTTTAATACGCTGATTGCGGGTGCCTTGAATTTTTTCTTCAAACCAAATAAAAATAAAAGTCCATACTGTTTGCGGGCACAAAAAACCGCACCAGACCCTACCGTAGAGTGCCGTAATAAAAAACAGAGCATAAGCAGCAATAATAAAAATCCAAGCTAAAATAGTGAAGTCTTGCGGCCATAATGTAAGCGAGAATAAGGTAAACTTTTGCTCGCCAATATCTAACAAAATAGCTTGCTGACCTTGATATTGAATCCAAGGAATAATCATAAAGGCTGCCATAGAAAGAAAACCAATATAACGACGAATCAGCTGGCGCACACCGGTCACTGCGCGAACATATATACGGTTTCTAGCACTATAGGGTGCAGTTTTAGTTGGCTCAGGCTTATGAATTTCAACATGGACTGGAATGTTTTTAATGTCTATTTTTTTTTGATCCACGGTTTATCCTTATAACTACTTACTGTGCCTGTTGGTTAGTATACCATTATGTAAGCAAAATTATTTTTATCTAATCAGGTAAAAGTAACCGTTTAGCCAATAATAAAATAACAAAGCTAGTCGATTCTGTCCCTTTTAGGCTGCTGTCACCAATATAAACTTCGGTGCATGTTGCATAACTATTCGTTACAATGATGCCCGATAAAACCATGATGGCGACTAACAGCCACCCTACAATAACAATTAAGTGAAGTTGGGCTAACTATGAAAAAATTATTTTGGATTATTATTATCATTTTACTGGTAATGACATTTTCAGACCATGATCTTATCCGACCTTATAAAGAAAAGTTGTATGGTTTAGTTTGGGATAAAGCTTCGGCTTCAGGTGACAATAAACAAGCTGTATTACGGCAAGTAAAAAAAGAGCTCATGGTCGCTGCTCAGCAATGGGGTGATAGCCAGCGTTCTCAATTAGAAAAAGCCACTATGAGTATTGATGCGCTTTTGAAGTTTTATCAAGACTATTGCGTCAATGGTGACTTTAACCCCATTATATTTGGCGATCCGTTAAAGCAAAGCTGTAATATTATTAATAGTCATCATTATAATTTAACAAAGCCTTAATTAAGGAGTTTTCATGCGCGTATGCGGAATAGAAATAAAAGCCAATGAAGCCATTATTTGTCTTATGGTATTAAAAGATGGTTTATTTGAGCTACCAGACTGTCGCCAAACGCGTTTTACTCTAAGCAAAGATGCGGATAGTGAACAAATGAAACATTTTCAATTTACTTTTGCTAAGTTTATTGAAGATTATAAAGTTGAGCAGTTAGTGATAAAAGAGCGGCCACAAAAAGGTAAATTTGCCGGTGGTGCTGTAGGCTTTAAAATTGAAGCGGCTTTACAACTTATCAATAATTGTAAGTGTAACTTAATGTCGGCTACAGAGCTAAAAGAACAGCTAAAACGTAATCCACTGCAAATTGATTTTAAAGCAACGGGTTTAAAAGCTTTTCAAGAAACTGCATTTTTAACAGCTTATGCTTTTAGTTTGAATAAGCAACGTTAAAACAGCTTATAAATTTAACTATCGGCTTGCTTCAGCATAAGATTATGCCAAGAACAAGCCGAGAAATTAGCTTTTAGCAGTAAAATATTTATTTGCTAATAACGCGGCGGCGAACAGCTACAAACATTAAACCTAACAGTGAGATAAGACCTGCACTACCAGAACTAACAACAGCGCCAGGATTACTGGTATCTGTGGCTGTGGTAGGTATTTTGGTAACATTTACCTCTGTACTTGGGCTAGCATCAACTACAGTAATGCTTTCTATAACAATAAAGTTACTAGCGATTACAGCTTTATTACTAGCTTGATCGGCTGCTGAATAATTCTGTAATGGTAAGTCTGCAATATTAAGAGTTGGAAACTTAAAACGGGGTAATGCTGCCATAGCATCAATCACTTCCATTCCTTGAGCATTAATTTGGCCAAAAACGGTAAAACCCCCATTTTGATTATCTAAGTTAGCCGCATTATTACTTAAATTTATAAACCATTGGTTTGTTGCACTATGAGGATTACCTGCTAGTTTAGCCATAGCGATTGTGCCACGCACATTAGACCATTTAGGCTCATTTTTGATTGGAGAATATACTTCTGTTGGCTTTAATAGCGTTGTTTGATCGAACGTAAAACCACCACCTTGAATAACAAAACCAGGCACAGAGCGATGAATCACCGTATTGTTGAAGCCTTCAGCATTAGTGTATTTTAGAAAGTTCTGCACCGTGATGGGGGTGCTTTGATCAAATAGGTTGATCTCAAAATTACCTAAGTTAGTTTTTACTTCAACAATAGTAGCTTGCACTGCAGTACAAGCTAATAATAATGCTGCTGCTGAAACAGCCATAAAAGTTTTGTTCATTATGTGGTCTCCATTTTAAATGCGGCTAGCATAAAACAGGTTGCTAAGGTATCTCCAGTAAAATAACAATTAATTACGATTTGTTGCTACTTTAGGGGAAGAATTGCGTTTTTATTAACAATGTTAGCTTGGCGACTAATCAAATATTTTTATAGTTAAAATTGTTTAGTGGTGGATAATGTAATCGTAAGCTGCCATTCTATAGAGATGATAGGTAAGTGCTTTGCCTGCCAATGTTTAAATTCTAGGCTATACTGCTCGGGCTGCTTGTTCTAATCAATGGTTTATACAACAATCAACAACATTACCATTAACCAAGTTGATGAATATGTTGCTAAATACATTAACACTTAGGCAGCGCTGCGGCGATAACTTAACTAAGTTAGGCTTTGTTTCGATATAAAGAATCTAAATGTCGTCAATTGTATTTGCATGCAGCGGCCCAGCGTTAGTTGGTTTATTTTGCAATTAAATTTGGCTTTTTAGGAAAAGCGCATAGAATGATAAATCATAGTGTTTGTTGTTAACTTAAAGTTGTCAGGTAGGTATGTAGATTATGGCGCAATATAGTGATGTTAAGAAAATCTGTGATGAACTGCAAAAAACAGGTCAGCCAGTCTCGCTAGATTATTTATTGACCAAATTACCTGGTGCTCAAGCTAGTGTAGTAGTGCATTATCAAAAGTGGCGTAATGACCAAGCTAATAAAGTACCAGAAACTGCAGATGCCGGCTTTAGTGCCGACTTTATTGCTGCCTTTCAGCAAGAGGCAGCAGTGTTTGCAAAAGAGCATACTGATAGATTAAGCGCCCAGTTAGAGCAAGCCATGCAGGCTGAAGTTAAAGCAGCAGAGCAAAGCCAGCAGTTACAAAATGAACTATTTGACTTACAGCAACGCAAAGAACAATTAGAAGCCAGTGTTACTGAGCAACAGCAGCGATTAGCAACTCAAGCCGAAAAGTATGCAGCTTTATCCGAGCAACGTGATGAGGCTACAGCAAAAATAGATGTGCTTACCCAACAGTTTGCCCAAGCTGAGCAAGCTTTAATAGCAGAGCAGCAGCAATTACAGCAAGTGCAACAGCAACTAGCAGAAGCAACTCAGCAGCAACAGCAGCTTAAAGAACAAATTGACCAGCTAACATCAGCAACGGCAGAGCAGCAGCAAGCAGCCGAGCAGGAGCAGCAAAAGCAAGCGGGAATCATTGCCGAGCTGCAAAGTAGTTTACAGGCGCAAGAAGAGCTAGTAGCAGATGCGCAACAACAAACCGAGCAGCTGCAACAGGAATTAGCCACACAGCAGCGTGACAGCTATGAGGTGCAACAGCAGCTTAAGCAAGCATTACAGTCAAGTGAGCAGCAGCAATTAGAATTGCAAAGTAAACTAGCTAGCTCTGAGCAGCAACTAGAGCAAGCTGAGCAAGCTTTAAAAACGGCAGAAGGGGCTAAAGAGGAAGTTGAGCAATTACGGCAAAGTATAAAAGCCGATGCGCTTAAGCTGCAGCAACAAGATAATGAAATTATCGAGCTAAATGGCATGCTGTCTGAGTTTGAAAGCCGTTTACAAGTAGCAACAAAAACAGAAACTCAAGCAATAGCACAAAGTCGGCGTTTGCAGCAGCAATTAGAGCAGTTGCAACTGCAGGGAGCGACTGCATCTGGCAGTGATAATGAGCTAGTTGAGCAATACCAAGAGTTACAAACTCGCTACCAGCAATTGCAAGATACTTTGGCAGAGAAAGAGCAAGAGAAGCTACAGCTAATTAAACAGCATGAACAAGCCTTAAGTCAGTCAGCAAATACAGGAAGTGGTGATAGTAACGAGCAATTAATTGCTTTACAGCATGATTTCGAACAAGTGCAAGCTAGCTTAAAAGAGCTAGAAGCTGATAAAGCAGCTTTACAGTCGGAACGAGATATAGCGTTAGCTGAGATAAAAGCCAATGCAGAGCAAAATCAAACATCTAACACTGACATAGACAAAGCTCAGCAGCAAATTAATCATTACGTAAATCAAATTTCAACCTTAAATGCAGAGCATGAAGATGCGCAAAAAGAAGTGAAAGAATTGCGTGGCACTATTGCTAAACTGCAGCAGCAATTAGATACCTTAGTACAATCTCAGCAAGTGCCAAATAATGGCCCAGCCGATGTGCAAGCTATGCTTGAGCAATTAAAAGCCAGTAATGCGATGTTAAAAGAACAAAATGAGATTACTGCTAGTCATCAAGTTGAGCAACGCGAAACGATTAAACAGTTACGCGAAGAGTTACAGCAGCATAGAGACAAAGCTGAGGACATGAAGCTAGAGCATGACCGCTTGCTAAAACAACAGCATCAGTTAGAGCAGCAAGTTGGTTTTGTTAAAGATAATGCCGCGGCAACAATAGAGCGTTTAACCCGTTATCGTGAACAAGCTCAAGAAAAAATCGAAAAGCTAGAAAAGCGACTGAGTGAAGTAAAAGTACCGGACTCGTTATAGCCAACTTTTTTGTTGGGTAATATAAAGTGCCGCCGCTATTTCGGCGGTACTTTTATCTTCTGCAGCTTATTCAGTCACTTTGAGCGGCAAACGATAAATATCTCCTTGCAACTCACTGTGACGGATATAAACGATTTTTCCTTGACGGACACTAAAGTGACGGACAAATCTGCTAGGTTCAGCTAGTAGCAAAGTAACCTTGCTAGATGCTAGATCTAAACCGTAGATACCTTGTTGCGGTACATAATAATATAATTGGTCTTGATCAATATCCCAGTTCAGCCAGTTTATCTTATCAATAGAAGCTAGCAAAATTTGTTCTTCACCAGAGCCTAGCTCTTTAAACCAAATACCATCTTGATGATACTTAGTAAAATATAATCTGTTCTGCCAGATACGACCACTATAGCCCCCTTGCTCTGTTAGTTGCTGCTCAGTTTTATTTCTCAGATCATATAACCATAGCTGCCAATCACCACTACGCTGGCTACTATAAATGATACTATTTTCATCACTTCCAAAGTTTGCCACTGTTGCTTGTTTATCTGCAGTTAATAATGTTGTTAATCTGCCGCTAGCAATCTGGACACTATAAATAGCACCGTCTTTGCTAAAGAGTAGCTGCTGATCATTCTGTGACCACTCAAGCCGAACAAAAGCCGGTTGACCAGGTAGCTCGCTCAATAGCTGCTCATTGCCTTTAGCATCTTGCAGCCATATCTGTCGATGACCTTGCCGATCGCTAAGAAAAGCTAATTGTTTAGCATCATTTGATAACCGTGGCATCGTATCTAGTCTAGAGCTGTCAATCCGCACTGCAGCAGGGTTAGCATCGTTTTTTTGCCAAACATTAGCGCTAAGCTCAGTGCTGGCAAAATATAAAGTATTGTTAATAACAACAAAGGAGTTAATAGGATTGGCAGCATGATATAGTGGCTTAAGCTGTGAAGTGTCTAAGTGATATTGATATAAAGTTTGACCAGCACTGAGTAACAAAGTTGTTTGATTGTACCAAGCCAAAGTTTTAGCCCGAATAGGAATTATTTCAGAGTGGATTGTTTGGTTGTTACTATCTAATAGCAGTACTTCACTGGCTTCTTCAGATTGATAGCGAACCGCTGCAATTAACTGCTGGAATGGTGAGGCAGCTAAAGCAATATCACCTTGCCCAGTATAATCAGTTGCTAACAAAGTTAGTTGATGTAAAGCACCACTAGCTATACTAAGTTGATACAAATGGTAGGGGTGGGTTTTATCTTGCCTTTGTCGAAAATATAAAAAATTACTATCTTTGTGCCAGCTAATTAAAGGCTTGTTATCTGGTAAACATTGATGCAATACACGATTAGAAGCGGCTTCATCTAGTGCTTGCAAAATAATTTCACAGTCTGCCCCCTTGTACCGAACATAAGCAAATTGGCTGCCATCTGGACTTAAGGCTGCAGATTGACTGTTTTCATTGTCAGGCGTTAAAGCATAGTGATGATTATCGGTAAGGCTGTTTAGCCAAATTTGATTGTTGCCGTTAGCTGCTTGACGCTGATATAGCAGTGTTAAACCTTGAATATTGCTGCTTAACTGGCTTTCATAACCGTTAAAACTAGTATGGGGTATAGCATTACCTGTGCTCAGCGGTATAAAGAGCGATTGAGTTTTATACCAGAGTAAGAAACAAGATAGCAGTATAAGTAATGTAATTGGCAACACTAATCTTCTATAGCCTGAGCGAGGAGAGGATGGTATTAGATTACAAACAGCTTGGTCAGAGTTGTTTACTGTGATGGTTTGAACATGAGCGACTAGTTGATAGCCTAGTTTAGGAATAGTCGTAATATAGTCTACATTTGGATCTAAAACTGTAAAGGCTTTACGCAGCATGGATACTGCACGATTGATTGCGCCATCACTGACTATTCTACCTTGCCATACCGTTTGAATTAATTGGCTACGACTAGTAGGTAACTCTGGGTTGCTAAGTAAGCAGAGCAAAAGTTGGTGCTGTCTAGGTTCTAGGTAAAGCTGCTTATTGCCATAGCTAAGTTGCCGAGTACGGCTATCAAAAATTATTTCACCTAATTGCCATTGCACAGCAGGATCAAAAGGGGCAGATTTATTCATTTACTTCCTAGTAAGCTTTTCATCATATTATGATGAGATAATCATCATGGTAAAGACCAAGACATGACAATGTTGATTTTAGTAAGCTAATGCGTAAATCAATGTTAACAGGAAAGTTATATGAAACTACAGCCAATAATGAAATTTGCCCAGATGATTATAAGCACTATGGTGTTTTGTGTTTTATTATCTGCTTGCGAGAGTAGTAGTGGCAAGGTTGAAACAATAGACGCAGAGGTTTCATCTGAACTGATTAAGCTAGCAGAGCGCAGTTACCTATTAAAGTTGCCCGCAGATTATCAGGCCGAAAATAAATACAAATTGCTGCTAGTGTTTCATGGCTCTGGCGGTAATGCTCTTGAAATGGGCAGCGTTGCAAGGTTTGAGCAATATAGTAATGAATATATTGTCGCTTACCCAAACTCTAAAGAAGTGGAATGGGATGAAGGTTGTGAATGCAATATAGCACATAGAAAAAATGCTAATGATTTAGGTTTTGTTGATGCAGTCATTGCCGATATTAAAAAACAGCATCAAATATCTGAAGGCGAAATTTACGCAGCCGGTTTTTCTCAGGGTGGATTATTTACTCAGAATCTAGCTTGTAATAGAAGTGAGGTTTTTAAAGCTGTTGCTGTAGTTGCAGGTTCAATGTCAGTGCAATTAGCTGAAAGCTGTGCACCTGAGGAGGCAGTGTCGGTGATGATGGTGCATGGTGAGGATGATACGGTTCTACCTTATCATGGCTTAGTGCATAGTAACTTTGGGTTAATTAGCTCGCCAGATGCTATTGTTTTGCATGCCAATAAACATGGCCGCTTGCCATACCCACTATATGAAGTATCTGCTGAAAAAAAGGTAAATATTCTCAAGTATAATAACGGCACACAAAAATTTCATTTGTATACTGCTGTTAATGGTGGCCACAATTGGCGTTTTAATGGGTTTGATACGTCGGGTCAAATTTTACATTTTTTTTCAACATTATCGCAAGCTGAGCTACCAGAATATTCGCAACTCGTTGTAACTGAACAGGGCCAATTTCATGTTAGGGCGATGGGCTTAAATAATCCTGGCCCAGCTGTTGTGTTATTGGCCGGGCCTAATTATAACTATCATAGTGATAGTGCTTGGTTTGCTGCCCTGCAACCTTTATTGGCACAGCAATATCGAGTTTATAGTATAGATAGATTAGGCAATGCCTTTAGTTCTAGCGCCAATAATGTTTCTTACCATCGGTTCTCTGATGACTTAGCTTTGGTATTGCAGCAACTAGAAGAGACACAGCTAATGTTAGTCGCCTTTTCCAGCGGTAGTATAAGTGCCCGTTGGTTTTATCAGAAATACCAACAACAGTTTGATATTAAAGCTATGGTATATATTGATCCAGACATCCCGCTAGCGCACTCATTAAGTTTGTATCAAGGCTATCCTGCCAACTGGTATCAAGCCAATTTAGCTGAGTTAGTTCCCTTTATCGCCGAGGGCAACTGGACTGGGCGAACAAAAGATAAGTTAGATATAGAGTACAGTGAACTAAAGCAACTTGCTGCGGCGTATAATGTGCAGGTAGATTGGAGTTATTTTGAGCAGATTATACAGCGGCGACTACTTATTCCACAGCAGCAAGCTCGAGCAATAGAGATAGCTAATTATATTGAAGATCTAGATGGCTATGCCAGTTTACCTATGGTGTCGACAATACCCGTTAGTGTAATTGATAGTGATTTTGAACAACAACAAATTAATCAAGCTCAAGATGAACCAGAACTAATGGCCGCTTTACAATTATGGCAACAAGAAGGTAGTGCTTGGAGCGCAGAGCAAGCTTCTTTATCGAATGGTCAGTATATAGAGCTACATGATAGCGATCATTTGGTGTCAGTACAGCAGCCTAAAACAATAAAGCAGGCATTAGATTGGTTGTTTAGTCAGTTGCAATTACCTTAAACCGGCTAAGTTTAGCTGGCGCTATGGCAGTAAAATTAGAGTTTGCTTTAGCTCAAAAATCTTCTACCATAGCGTTGGCTGGTTTTATACAAAATTTATAGTTAATAATTAATCTGTTATACCAAAAGCGGCTTTAAGTAATGACCAGTGTAAGATTTTTCACAGTCAGCTACTTGCTCGGGTGTGCCGGCAACTAAAATTTCACCGCCGCCGCTACCGCCTTCTGGGCCTAAGTCAACAATCCAGTCAGCCGTTTTCACTACGTCTAAATTGTGCTCTATAACCACTATAGTGTTACCGTGATCGCGCAAGCGGTGCAACACATTTAATAGCTGCTGAATATCGTAAAAATGCAGCCCTGTTGTTGGTTCATCTAAAATATATAAGGTTTTACCGGTATCGCGCTTGCTTAGCTCACGCGCTAATTTAACCCGCTGCGCTTCACCGCCAGATAAGGTGGTAGCCGATTGGCCTAATTTAATATAACTTAAGCCAACATCTAACAAGGTTTGCAGTTTACGCTTCATAGCTGGTATGGCAGCGAAATACTCTAGGGCTTCTTCTACTGTCATATCTAATACTTGGTGGATGTTTTTACCCTTATATTTTATTTCTAAGGTTTCGCTGTTTAATACATACACAAATTTACCTGCGCTATCGGCTAAGTAAGCCCCCTGAGGTAGCACTAATGCAGTTTGTTGTTGCTGCTCTAACTGCAAAGTAATATTTACTGACTGGCCACGCTTGATCTCTGTTACTTCAGGTAAGTCGAACTCCAGTTGAAACTGATTATTAATCACTCGGCTGTCAATACGGCTAACCGTAAGGGAGATTTGCTGCTGATTTAGCATGGCTGTTGCCTGCATACCTAAATTAACCCGATTTAAATAAAACTCATCGACACTAGCAACTAACTTGTAATGATCAGGTTTATCAATTTGACCCATTCGACTGCCAGGTGATCTAGACTCACCCGCTTCAACATTAAACTCACTTAAATAACCGCTGATTGGGGCACGAACCAATAAATTCTGCACATTTTGGCGGGCAAACTCTAGATTCTTTGTTAGCATTAACACGCTGTCACTTAACTGGCTAAGTTGCTGCTGACGAATGTTTTCTTCTTGCTGCTGTTGCTGTTGTGTTAGTTCAAGTCGTTGTAGCTGATAGCTTAGATCTTGCTGAATGTTAAGCAGACTCTCCTTTGCTAGTACACCCGTTTTTACTAAGGGCTCGGTTTGGCTTAAATTACGTTTTAGGGTTTGTATTTGATGCTCAATATCTAGCACATCCCGCTTAAGATTTAGTCGGTTGGTTTCAATAGTCATTTGGGTATTGCGTAGAAAATTCATTTGTTCGGTTACTTGTGCTTCGCGGCTAATTAAATCTAGCTGTAATGCGGTGTTACTAAGCTTGACTAATGGCTGTCCCTTAACAACATATTGTCCTTGCTCGGCTAGCTTTTCTTCTACGCGGCCGCCTTCAATAACATCTAAAAATACGGTTTTTTGCGGTATCACATTGGCACGCAAGGCAATACTTTCTTGCAAAACTTGTTGTTTTACTACGGCGGTACTCACTGAGCTAATAGGTAATAGTATCGATGTAGCAGCATTACTTTGCCAAGCAATGCTAGTCCAAATCAATACACCAAGAGCTATGGCAATCAGAGCCGGTTTTAGTAAGCGCTGTTGCGTTGAGCGCTTGAGTTTTTTATCCATTGTTCACTCCTAAAATTCGCATTTCTTTTATAAATAGCAATGAGCATGCCAACTTAAAACTTGTTTAATATCAGTTACTTATTGTTTTATGTGTTAGAAAGTGTTCGCTGGTGGTACACAGGTGTGTCCATAAGTGGACACTTTGTAAATTACTTGAGTGGCAGGGTTTGAAAGCTTATTGCCAAGTTATAGCCTTTTCGGTAGGGTGCAGTGATTATAATCAAGGGTTTACTCGATGAAGCAGCCATTTCATGTGCTAGTGTTGGATGATAATCAGGATATTCTTATCGCTAGCCGTATCTTTTTGAAGCAACACTTTGCTCAGATAACTACTTTGCAAGATCCGGCGTAATTAGTCAGTACGCTACACAGCCTACCTATTGATATATTGCTGCTAGATATGAACTTTAGTCGTGATACTCAAAGTGGCGAAGAAGGATTACTCTATTTACAGCAGGCGCTTAAAGTACAACCCGACTTAAAAGTCGTAATGATGACAGCCTATGCTGCGCTGCCTATAGCAGTGCGGGCCATGCAGTTAGGCGCAGTTAACTTTATTGCCAAACCTTGGCAAAATGAGCAGTTATTACAGGCATTACAAGACGCTACTCATTCAGCACTTTCAGCGGCAAAAGCCGCCGCGTCTGCTACAACAGTTAATAGCTCGATGAGCTCCAATCCAGCCATACAAGATAGTATTTCACTTTTGGCGGCTAGCCCTGCTATGCAGCAAGTGTTAGCTACTATTGAAAAAGTAGCCAAAACGGATGCGAATATTTTATTGTTGGGTGAAAGTGGTACGGGTAAAACTTTGCTCGCCCAAACTATTCATCAAGCTTCACTGCGAGCAACAGCGCCTATGATAAGTGTCGATATGGGCAGCTTAAATAGTAGCCTGTTGGCTAGCGAGCTTTTTGGCCATAAAAAAGGTGCTTTTACCGATGCTAAAGCCGATAACGCTGGGCGCTTTGTTGAGGCGAGTGGTGGCACTTTATTTTTGGATGAGCTGGCAAACTTAGCATTGCCAGAGCAGACTAAACTATTAGCTGCATTGCAAAACCGAACTGTAGTACCAGTGGGCTCAAGCCAGCCGGTTCCGGTTGATATTCGTTTAATTTGTGCAACTAATGAAGATTTACATCAGGCGGTAGCTAATGGCGCATTTCGCCAAGACTTATTGTATAGAATAAATACGGTAGAAATAACCTTACCGCCATTACGAGAAAGAAAAGAAGATATAGCTCCGCTATTACACTGGTATTTAGAGCATTATAGTCAGCGTTATCGACGTACAGGCTTACAGATCAGTAGTAGCGATCTGCGTTTACTGCAGCGATATGATTGGCCGGGTAATGTGCGGCAGTTAGCGCATGCAGTTGAGCGCGCGGTTGTCCTTGCTGAACAAGGGCAGCTAGACTTTAGTCAGTTACACAGTGACTTGGAGCAGGAAGCAAGATTAACTGAAACGGCTAAAGCTGACCGGGTAGATACTGATTTTATGTTAGAGCTAGTTGAAGAAAAAACAATTCGCCAAGCTTTACAGTATTTTCAGGGGAATGTAAGCCAGACAGCAAAAGCGCTGGGATTAACCCGTGGTGCTTTATATCGGCGCTTAGAGAAGTACGGGCTTTAATATGCAGTTTTTTATGTTGTTAAGCAGTTATAGCCTGTTGCTATTATGGACGGGTAGCCTTTGGTTAAAAGGTCCTTCGGCCTTAGGCGTTTTGTTAATACTCGTTACGGCGTTAATAGCAGGATTAATTTGGCGACATAGTCAAAAACAGCAGCAGCAAAGCATCTTGGTATTAAAGGCGTTAGCTAATCAAGACCCGTCATTAGCATTACGCGATCAGCCGCGCTTACAAAATTTATTAACAGAAGTGCAGCAGCAGCTGAGTGAAAGTCGGTGTCAAGCTGAAGCTAAAGCACAGTATTTGCAAACTCTGTTGAGCCAATTAGATATTGCGGTGCTGGAGTTTGCAGACGACGGTAAATTGTTGCAAGCAAATCCGGCAGCACAACGGTTATTATCAGTGGCGCAGTGGCAGCACTTGCAAAAAGGTCAGTTTGCTCAAGCTAATTTACAGCAGCTTGAGCTTATTTTGCAGCACACTAATAGCCATTATCAGGGCCAGTTACAGTGGCAACAACGGGGGTATGCCGACCGTTTAGCGCTGAGTATTGTTTGTACTCGTATTGCTGGGCAGGTGCGTAAGCTTGTTACACTTCAAAGTATTGATCAGGCGCTATTACAACAAGAAGTGCAGGCTTACCAGAAAATGACTCAGGTACTGACGCACGAAATAGCTAACTCAGTTACACCAATGGCATCATTAGCGCAAAGTTGCCAACATATTTTGCCAGCAGCTGGTGAGGTAATAAACCCAGAGTTACATGCTGATTTAAGCGACGGATTAGCGACGATTTTACGCCGAGGTCAGCATTTAACCGCTTTTATTTCATCATTTAACCAGCTTAGTCAACAGGTGCAACCCCGTCTGCAGCAGATAGATTTAGTCTCTGTGATCAATAGCTGTTTAGTATTACAGCGAGATGCATTACAACGACAAGCTATTGAAGTACAACTGATGATGCCGTCTCAGGTGAAGCTGTGGTTAGATGAGGCACTAATAGAGCAAGTTATAATTAATTTATTGCAAAATGCTATTGATGCTATGTTAGAGGTAGAACAAAAGCAGCTAACGATTAACTTACAGCACAATAGCCAGCAACTTTGGCAGTTAGATATTATTGATAGTGGCCCCGGTATTAGCGAACAAGTTGCCCAGCAGATATTTATTCCGTTCTTTACCACTAAACAGAAGGGATCAGGCATAGGCTTAAGTTTATCTCGAGCATTACTACATGCACAGGATGCGTAGTTACAGTATGTGGCAAATGATAAGTTAAGCAGTGCATCAAGCAAATTGCCCAAGGCTACGCTAGGTAGCTGCTTTAGAATTATATTTAAACCGTAAAAGCGAGACACAAACTTGCTGAAGTTCAAGTGCCATACTCATTATATGGGCAGCTTTACAACCAGCCTTTTTGTCGGGCAATGCGGGCTGCATCTATTCTGTTAGTTGCGTGCAGCTTACTAATGGCTTCTGATAAGTAATTACGCGCAGTGCCTTCTGCTATATATAAAGTGGCAGCAATATCAGCCGTGCTTTTACCCTCCGCGGCTAAGCGCAGCGCACGACGTTCTTTGTCGCTTAGAGGATCTTGTTCGCCAAGCGCTTGCAGTACTAAATCGCTATCAAACACTCTTTTACCCGCCTGTACTTGCTTTAATGCCGCGCTAAGTTGGTCGATAGGTGCATCTTTTAATAAAAAACCACTCACACCAGCATCTAAAGCCCGCTTGATATAGCCAGCACGGCCAAAGGTAGTAATAACTACTACTTTAGTGTTGGGTAGATGTTTTTTGGCATAAGTTGCAAGCTCAATACCCGTTAGCCCTGGCATTTCAATATCGGTTAGCAGTAAATCAAAAGGCTGTTGCTTTAGCAGCGCTAAAGCTTGGTCGCCATCGATAGCTTGGCTAACCTCATAATCTTGCTCTAGGTTTAATAATGCTGCTAAGGCACCGCGCACCATGGCTTGATCTTCTGCAAGTAATAACTTCATTCTAAATTTCCAAGGGGCAGTGGCAAGTTAATCGTAGCTTTATAGCCACTGGTTAAACAAAAATTAATGTTCGCATTAAGCGCGGCTAAGCGCTCTTTAATACCCTTTATACCATTACCGGCGGTTAGGTTTTCGGCTTGGCCATTGTCATACAGACTAATAATTAAATTATTATTTTTTTGGCCAAAACTAAGTTGGCAGCTATCGCCATTGCTATGGCGCAGCACATTTGTCACTAATTCAGTTAGCACCAAAATAAGGGCTGTTTCGCTACGAGGATCAAGCGCGGGTACTCTGCCTTGTAATTCGGCATTAAAACCACCGTCACGCAGTCTAGCCAAAAGCTTACTTACTTCAGCGCTTAAGCCATGATGTTTATAGCCAGACACGCTTTGCCGTACTTGCGATAAGCTATCTCGGGCAATTTGGCTTAGTTCGGTTAGCTGTACACGAACGGCATCGGGCTGCTGATTATCTAAAAGCTTGATTGCTAAATCAGCCTTAAGCGCGATGCTAGATAAGGTATGGCCTAAAATATCATGTAAGTCACGTGCAATACGTTCACGCTCTACAGTCGTTGCTAATTGGCTAATTTCATCTGCGCTTCTTTGTTCACGTTGCTGATGAAATAAACGCTGGCGCTCAACGCGGCCAAAAAAGCTAACACCTAAAAGTATAGGAATACCCATAGTTAAAAAGTACGGCCAGTGCAGGGTGTAGCAGAAGTCTAATAACACCAGTAATAGTGCTAATGTACTGATATACAATATGTATTGGCGAAGAGGAAAAGCCAGCGCAATAAAGAAACCGGCATAAGCAAACATGCTGATTGAGCCTGGATTAATAGGGGTAATAAGACTGGCGATAATTATTATGCCCAGTATGGGTTTATGCATAGCAGAAAATTTACTGCGGTAAGCTTTAAAGTAACAGAATAAAAATATGCCTAATGCAGCTGCCATGCTTAAGTATTGCCACCATTTAAAGCTTGCTACAAATAATGGCAGAAAGTAAAAAATTAAATTAATTAGATATATCCACGCAAATTTCTGTTCAGTTTTTGTGTAAATACCTTGATGTGTTTCAGCCTGCATATTTCACCTAGTGACGTATTCTGAGTTAGTAGTTTCTTATATAAAGAGAAGCTTTCTTAGTGTTTTTTGTCAGTTTTTTTAATGACAACTGTCATGTTAAAACGGTGACATTTGTTTGCGATCTTATTGATTCTATTAGGTTAGCCTGTTGGTAGCTGAATGGCAGCCATTAAATGAATAGGAACTGTTATGCAAACAACATTAAAAACCAAATTAAAAACAACATTAAAAACCTTTAATACGGTAATGTTAATAGCAACAGCTGCTTTGTTGCAGGTTAACACGGCTACAGCCAACACTGAAGTTACTGCAGCGGCGGCTGTTAAGCAGGTGCAAGCAAGTTGTCAGTGTTTTTCTGTACAAGTATACGGTCAAGGCCCTGCAATATTACTTATTCCGGGGGTAGCCTCATCAGGTAGTGTTTGGCAAAGTACAGTAGAGGCATTAAAAGATAATTATCAGCTGCATGTTTTAACCCTAGCTGGATTTGCCGGTGTCGCCCCGCTAACTGCGGAGCAATGGTCTCAAGGCTACTTAGCCACTCAACAACAAGCAATTTTAGCCTATATTGCAAAAAACAAACTGGAAAAACCTATTATTATTGGCCATTCGTTAGGTGGCTTTTTAGCTTTGTCGTTGGCGGCTAATCATTCTGAGCAAATAGGCGGTGCGATAAATGTTGATGGTTTACCTGCACTAGGTGAGCTATTTAAGCAAGCTAAATCTCAATCCGCTGAGATGCCAGCTGAAGCATTTAACCCTATGGCCTTAGCTAAAACCATGACCAGTAATAGCCAATGGCAGCAACAGATTGTTGCCGATATGTACCGCTCGGATGGCATAACTAGTGGCAGAGTGATGGGTGAGTTAATGCAACAAGATATTCGGCCGCAGCTTAGCAATATAAGAGTACCCGTTTTAACATTGGGTGCTTTATTAAATGGCGCCCCTTATAGCAGCCCCGAACAAGTGCAAACCAATTACGAGAATCAACTGAGAAATGCTCCAGCGGCTTATCATAAGGCTGTTTATGCGCCAGATTCTCGCCATTTTATTATGGCAGATGCGCCAGACTGGTTAAATCAGCAGCTTAGTCTGTTTTTAGCTAAGCATTATCAAGGCTAATAGGGGGAAGTATGACGGACTTACACTCGCCCACATTACAGGTGGCCAATTTAGTTAAACGCTATGGCGCTAAAACGGTTTTAAACTCCTTGTCATTTAATGTTGCTGCCGGCGAAGTGCTGGCAATACTTGGGCCTAATGGTGCGGGTAAAACAACACTTATTGCAACTATTTTAGGGCTAACCGCCGCGACTGCTGGTGAAGTTAGTTTGTTAGGCCAATTACAACAAGGCACTAAGCGTTCGGCCCAGCTGCGTCAACAACTAGGAGTAATGATGCAAGTAGGGGGTGCTAATGCGAACCTTAAGGTACATGAGCAGTGTGATTTATTTAGTAGCTACTATGCTAATGGCCGATCTGTAGCTGATTTGCTTAATGTTTCAGGGCTAACTGCGCAGGCTAATAGTCATTTTGGTCGTTTATCTGGAGGCCAAAAACAACGATTATTATTTGCTTTAGCCCTAGCTGGCAAGCCTAAGTTATTGTTTTTAGATGAACCTACTTTAGGTATGGATGTGCAAGCACGTCGGGCTTTGTGGCAACAAATTACAGAGCTTAAAGCGAGCGGAGTCAGTATTGTCTTAACCACCCATTATTTGCAAGAAGCTGAGCAGCTAGCCGATAAAGTGCTGGTTCTACAGCAGGGTAATATTATTGCGAGTGGCAGCCCTGCCCAATTAACGGCACAAATTAGTAGCAAGCAAATAAGATGTCGCACTGCGTTATCTGATCAGCAGTTAATGGCCTTGCCAGCAGTTTTACAGCTAGAGCGACAAGATAAGCGGGTGAGTTTGCGCACAGAGGCAGCAGAGCAAACTGTGCAGGCGTTATTGCAGGCTGATCCTAGAGTTAGCGAACTGGAATTAACAGCGGTGGCGCTAGAGCAAGCATTCATACAGTTAACTAACAGCGAGGAACCAGCATGAGTAGTTTAACCTTGTATTACAAAGAGGCTAGATACGACTTAATAAGTATTATGCGTACGCCAAGTTTTGTGTTGCCCGCCTTAGTGTTTCCGTTAATGTTTTATTTATTGTTTGGGGTGTTTTTTAATTCAGGTAATGCCAGCGATTATCTATTGGTGACCTATAGTTGTTTTGGCATTATGGGACCGGCACTGTTTAATTTTGCCGCCGGTATAGCCAGTGATAGGGCCCATGGTTGGTTAACGCTAAAACAACTATCTCCGATGCCAGTTAGTGCTTATTTAATCGCTAAACTCAGTACCAGTTTAGTCTTCTCTGCGGTCATCCTGCTGCTGTTATTTAGCGTAGGGATTCTTTTCGGTAATGTGGCGTTACAGCCTTGGCAATGGTTATTGCTGGCAATAATTATGCTGATAGGTACAGTGCCCTTTGCATTGTTAGGGTTGCTATTAGGATTAAGTTTGTCAGATAAAGCTGCGCCAGGTGTAGTTAACTTGTTATATCTACCTATGGCATTTTTATCTGGCTTATGGCTGCCCTTGTTTTTATTACCGTTATGGTTGCAAAAATTAGCTTGGATATGGCCTAGCTTTCATTTATCCCAGTTAGGGTTGAAAGTTATAGCTCAGGATCAGGGAGCTAACGTGTTTTACCACCTTAGTATTTTAGTCGCAACGACACTATTACTCGCCTTTGTTGCCGCTAGATGTTTTCGAAAACTGTAGTTGCCAGTTGTTTTAGCCGCTGTTTTCCTTGGTTTAACAGCGGCCTTCCTTAGTTCGTCAAACAAGGGTGGTTGCGGCGCAAAAATTAATAAATACTTGTTTTAACTTAAACCCAAGTAGAGTAAGTATTATGAATATAAATCAAGAGATTAAAGTTTTACGTGGAGCGGTTTTAGCTTGTTTGGCTTTGTCGGTTGTTATTGTTACCACAGGTATGAAAGCAAAAAATGATGGTAATTTTGAAACCTTAACAGTGCAGCGACTGAATGTTGTTGAGGCTGATGGCACAGTAAAAATGTTGATAACCAATGCTGCTCGCTTTCCAACAACAGAACAAGTAAATGGGCGAGTGCTCAATGAAGATCGAAAAAAACGCTCAGGTATGTTGTTTTTTAATGAAGATGGTATTGAGGCCGGTGGCTTTATATATGATGGCTCTAAAACCGAGACAGGACATAGCGCTGGCATGTCACTAACATTTGATAAGTATGACGGCGATCAAGTTATGCAGTTATTAACGGTTGATCAGCGTCGTGGCGATAAAAGACGCTTAAGTTCAGGTTTGGCATTTAACGACCGTCCAGAGTTTGAAACTCAACAAGGGGTGCGTGATATTATGCGCGAATTATCACAAATTACCGATATTACGGAGCGGCGTAAAAAGGCGGCTGAATATGAAGAAAAAGGTTTAATTGGCGGAGCAACACGCGTCTTACTAGGTAAAACAGGTGAGAAGAACAATGGTTTATTCTTGTTTGCTAAAGATGGCTCACCGCGCGCGATGTTTTATGTTGATGAGCAGGATAATGTAAAGTTAGAGTTTCTTAATGCTAAAGGTGAAGTTACTCGTACGCTTAGTGCCATTGAGTAATGTAAGTTCAATATAAGCGAAGCGCTAAATGCGCTTTGCTTTTATTCTGGATACGATAATTTATGTTTCAGCGCTTATTAGATTATTTGCAATTAGACCGTAAGTTTTTAGTTTTAATTTTTTTGTTCAGCTACTTTACGGTTGTAGCAGAACGTATAAAAGCGGGTATGGTGTCGTGGTACACCTTTACACCAGAAGGGCCGTTAGTACAGTTTTGTTTTGCATTGGTTATTTTTGTAGTGGTCCGGTATTGGATAAATCGACTGACTATTAACACTAAGTTAACTGTTACTATTTGGCGCTATAGTGCAATAGCACTGATGACGTTAGTGTTATACCTAGCACTAACTAATAGTATATCTTTGGTTATAGCGCTGATATTTAATACCGTACAGCGTAACTTTAATGGTCCAACATTACTTGCAAACAATTTAAGTAATATTGTTGATGTATTACTTTATACTAGTATTTACTTAGCTTATTACCATTACCAACAGCTCAACCTGTATCGGAATCAGTTAAATGATTATAACCAGCAGCTAACCCAACTTAAAATTCAGCAATTGAAGGCACAGTTAAATCCGCATTTTATTTTTAACTCGCTAAATACTTTAGATGAGCTTATTTGTCAAAACCCAGAACAAGCTAGTGAGTATTTACACCATTTTGCTGGTTTATATAGGTTATCGTTACAAAATTCACAGCAGCAATTAATAGCTGTATCGCAAGAAGTTGAATTTGCGGAACATTACTTTAACTTGATGCAAGGCAGACTTGGCGCTGGCTATTATTTAACAATAAAAGATGCAGCAAAGAAGGCATTAGGTACTATTCCACCTTTTACATTGCAGGTGTTATTAGAAAATGTATTTTGTCATAATCAGGGGAGCGCTAAGATGCCGGTAGAAATAACAATAACGCTTAAACCTGATTCGATTGAAGTAAGCAATCCATTGCGACCTAAAATAACGCCTCAAGTGAGTAATGGCATTGGCTTGAGTAATTTATCTCGGCAATTGCAATTTTTAACCGGCCAAGATTTAAACATAACCAATGATGGCAAGCTGTTTAATGTCAGCGTGCCTATAGTGACCGAGAGTACGCCATGTTTAATGTCGTAATTATTGAAGACGAACCCTTAGCCAGAAGTAAACTACAACGATTATTGCAGCAACTTGCAGATCCAATAACTGTGCTGGCTGAATTAACCAGTGTTGCAGAAGTGGATGCCTATTTTGTCCAACTTAAACAGCAATCAATACAGCCAGATTTGATTTTCTCAGACATAGAACTCAGTGATGGCAATGTTTTCAGCTGCAATCAACACAATGCACCTGCTTGTCCACTAATTTTTATTACAGCTTATGACCGTTTTATGCTGCCTGCCTTTGATTCTTTTGGCATTGCCTATTTACTTAAGCCATATAATCTAACTAATTTAGCACAAGCATGGCAGAAATTTCGTACTTTAACGGCCAATAAATCAACAGACAATACACTTGAGCAGTTACAAACCTTATTGAAAACATTGCCGGGAGCCAGTGCTAAACCAGAGTATTTAGTTCGTATTCCTATACGTCACCAGCAACAAATTTACTTTTTAGATGTGGCCGATATCGTATATATACAGGCAGATGGTGGTTTAATTATGGCGTTTGATCAAAGTGGTAAGCGGCATTATTTACCTTATAGCTCGTTAGCGGCTGTTGAGGGCTTGCTAGATCCTGACAAATTTATGCGAATTAATCGCAGTGAAATGGTGCAAGCGGCTTATATAGATAAGTTAGTCCGTTACTGTAAAAATACTCTGAGTGTTTATTTAACGCCGTTAAATGTTCAGTTAAAAACTAGCCAAAGCCGAACTAGTACCTTTACTAGCTGGCTTGGGCTGTAGTATCTAACACTTACTTTACCCTGTTAAGAGTAAGGCAACTTTATTGTTATGCTAATAGCGGTTTTAAGTAATGACCAGTATAAGATTTTTCGCAGTCAGCTACTTGCTCTGGTGTGCCGGCAACTAAAATCTCGCCGCCGCCGCTACCGCCTTCTGGGCCTAAGTCAACAATCCAGTCAGCGGTTTTCACTACGTCTAAATTGTGCTCTATAACCACTATAGTGTTACCGTGGTCGCGTAAGCGGTGCAACACATTTAATAGCTGCTGAATATCGTAAAAATGCAGGCCGGTGGTTGGTTCATCTAAAATATATAAGGTTTTACCAGTATCGCGTTTGCTAAGTTCACGCGCTAATTTAACCCGTTGTGCTTCACCGCCAGATAAGGTGGTAGCCGATTGGCCTAATTTAATATAACTTAAGCCAACATCCATTAGAGTTTGTAACTTACGCTTAATTGCCGGTATGGCAGCAAAATACTCTAAAGCTTCTTCTACAGTCATATCTAATACTTGGTGAATGTTTTTCCCTTTATACTTAATTTCTAAGGTTTCGCGGTTATATCGTTTGCTATGGCAGACATCGCAAGGAACATAAACGTCGGGTAAAAAGTGCATTTCTACTTTTATCATGCCATCGCCTTGGCAGGCTTCACAGCGGCCTCCTTTAACGTTAAAGCTAAAGCGGCCAATTTTATAGCCACGAGAACGCGCTTCTTGCGTGCCGGCAAATAGCTCCCTAACACCGGTAAAAATGCCAGTATAAGTAGCGGCGTTTGAGCGTGGCGTGCGACCAATAGGGCTTTGGTTGATATCGATTACTTTATCAAAGTGGTCTAAACCGGTAATGTTTTCATGCGGAGCAGGATCGGCGCCTTCGCCTTTGTTTAGCGCCCTGTGGGCAACCCTAAATAGCGTATCATTAATTAAAGTCGACTTACCTGAGCCAGAAACACCCGTAATACAGGTCATTAAGCCAAAAGGAATGGCTAGGTCGACATTTTTTAAGTTATTGCCCGTTGCGCCAAGCACTTTTAACCATTTATCGCCAACAGCCGTGCGCTGTTTTGGAATAGCTATTTCGCGAGCACCCGATAAATACTGGCCTGTTAACGATTCAGGCTCAGCCATTATTTGTTGTAATGTGCCTTGAGCAACAACTTGACCGCCATGAACACCAGCACCAGGACCAATATCAATAATATGGTCTGCCAAGCGTACGGCATCTTCGTCGTGTTCAACCACAATAACAGTGTTACCTAAGTCGCGTAAGTGGCGCAATGTGGCCAATAAACGATCATTATCGCGTTGATGTAAGCCAATAGAGGGTTCATCTAATACATACATTACCCCCACTAAACCAGCGCCAATTTGGCTGGCTAGCCTAATACGTTGGGCTTCGCCGCCAGATAAGGTTTCAGCACTGCGCGATAGGTTTAAGTAATTTAAGCCAACATTAACTAAAAAACTTAGCCTGTCTTGAATTTCTTTTAATACCTTTTCGGCAATTTTAGCCTTTTGCCCCTGCAAGCTTAGTTGCTGGAAGAAGTTCATACAGTCGCCTATTGATAACTCAACAATATTTGGCAAGTTAGTTTGGCCAATAAAAACATGACGGGCTTCTTCACGTAAACGCGTACCGCTACAGCTAGGGCAAGGCTGGCTAGCTAAGTATTTACTTAATTCTTCGCGTACCGAGTTAGACTCAGTTTCACGATAACGCCGCTCCATATTAGGCAATATGCCTTCAAAAGGATGGCTGCGCACAACAATATCGCCGCGATCATTAAGGTATTTAAACTCGATAACCTTATGGCCACTGCCTTGTAAAATGGCTGCTTTTTGCGCTTTAGTTAGGCTGTTAAAGGGAACATCTAATTCAAATTTATAGTGCTCTGCTAATGACTTTAGCATTTGAAAGTAATAAAAGTTACGCTTATCCCAACCACGAATAGCCCCGCCAGCTAAACTTAATTCGTCACTAACAATTACTTTATTTGGATCGAAGTATTGCTTTACCCCTAAGCCATCACAGCTTTGGCAGGCGCCAGCTGGGTTATTAAACGAGAACATTCTCGGCTCTAATTCGGTCATTGAATAACCGCAAGTTGGGCAGGCAAAGTTAGCAGAGAAAATAAGCTCTTCGGCGTCAGGGTCATCCATTAATGCCACTTTTGCTATGCCGCCAGAAAGAGCTAATGCCGTTTCAAAAGACTCAGCTAAGCGCAATTTTACGTCGTCACGTACTTTTATTCGGTCAATAACAACTTCAATAGTGTGCTTTTTGTGTAAGTCTAATGTTGGCGGATCAGATAAATCACAAACTTCGCCATCAATACGGGCGCGAATATAGCCTTGTGCTGCCAAGCTTTCTAAAAGCTTAACATGCTCACCTTTGCGATCTTGAACTACGGGCGCTAAAACCATTAATTTAGTGTCGTTATCAAAAGCAGTAGCTTTATCTACCATCTCGCTAATGGTTTGGGCGGCTAAAGGTGAATTATGGGTTGGGCAGCGTGGCTCGCCAACACGGGCAAATAACAGCCTTAAGTAATCGTAAATTTCGGTGATAGTGCCAACAGTAGAGCGCGGGTTATGCGATGTTGACTTTTGCTCTATTGAAATAGCCGGTGATAAGCCTTCTATATGATCAACGTCAGGCTTTTCCATTAAGCTTAAAAATTGCCGAGCATAAGCAGATAAAGACTCAACATAGCGTCGTTGGCCTTCAGCGTATAAAGTGTCGAATGCTAAAGAAGACTTACCCGAGCCGGATAAACCGGTAATAACAATTAATTTATCACGCGGAATAACCAATGAAATATTTTTTAAGTTGTGGGTACGGGCACCACGAATATCAATTGTTTTCATTATAGCCTTATTTCAAGTTTCGCTTTTATACGCAAAAAGCATTATTACAGATCTGTAGCTTTTATTTAAGCACAACCCAGTATAAACTGTAAAAATATACACCTATTTTAGCTACGGCAACTAAATTGGTTGTAAAGTTAGCTTTTCATTATTTAGAAACGTTTTTAAAGCAGCAATAGCGGTTAGCTTAACGAAACAGCGCTTAATGCAGAGCCATTTTATGTTACACTCGCCGCCTATTTATTATCATGTCAAAGCGTTAAAGTAAGCCAATGCAGCAATTAAACTCTGTTGAAAAACGCGCCGCCGTTGCCCTAGCCTTAGTATTCTCTAGCCGTATGCTGGGGTTATTTATGTTGCTACCTGTTTTTGCCCTTTATGGCAGTGAGTTAGCCGGCTTTTCACCACTATGGATTGGCCTAGCCATTGGCGCTTATGGTTTAACGCAAGCTATTTTGCAAATACCTATGGGCTGGCTGTCTGATCGCATTGGCCGGCATAAAGTGATGCTGGGCGGCTTAATGTTATTTGCACTGGGTTCGGTGGTTGCTGCCTTAGCCGACTCTGTATATATGGTGACCTTAGGCCGTATTTTACAAGGCGGTGGCGCTATAGCTGGCGCAGTATTAGCACTAGCAGCAGACTTAACCCGAGAAGAACAGCGGCCGAAAGTGATGGCGATTATTGGTGTTTGTATCGGTTTATCTTTTGCGGTAGCCATGATTTTAGGGCCACTAGTTGCCCGTTGGGCTGGGCTTAGCGGTGTATTTTGGTTTACTGCTTTGCTAGCGTTAGTTGCTATGGCACTGGTGTGGTTTGTGGTGCCTAAAAGTGTGCAAAAAGCGCCAACGGCTGAAACCTTAGCCTTACCGCAAAGCTTAAAAGCCATGTTAAAGCATCGTCAATTAGTGCAATTAGATCTGGGTGTTATGTTATTGCATTTAATGCTAACCGCTATCTTTGTTGCTTTACCACAATTATTAACTAACACCGGTTTATCCTCAGTTAAGCATTGGCAATTTTACCTGCCTATTTTAGTTGGCTCTTTTGTTTTAATGCTACCCATGATGATTATTGCTATGCGTAAGGCGCAAGAAAAAGGCTTCTTTTTAGTGGCAATTGCCTTACTAATAGCTGCTATGCTTAGCGTATTATTGCTGGCTAATTTTATTGGCTTAGTGCTTGGCATGCTGCTGTTCTTTATAGGCTTTAACTTTTTAGAAGCAAGTTTGCCTGCTTTAGTATCACGCATTGCGCCTGCTGGGCAGCGTGGTAGTGCTATGGGAATTTATTCAAGTAGCCAGTTTTTTGGTGCTTTTTTAGGTGGCCTAATCGGTGGTGCTGTAGTGCAGCAGTACGGTAATCAAGCACTGTTTATAGTGTTAGCGGTTATTGGTTTACTTTGGTTACTGGTTGCCAGTACACTGATTATTCCAGAGCGTGCGCAGCGTTTATCGTTAGCCGTAGCAGTAGAAACTGAATTAGCAGCACAGCAACTTGCAGCACAACTTAGCGCCTTAACGGGTGTACAAGAAGTAACATTATTACTGACAGAGCAACGCTGTTATTTAAAGGTTAGCTCAGCAGAATTTGATCCGGCGCAGGCAAAAGCAATTATTGCCGCCGCCGAAGCTTAATATTTTTAGGAGAATGTAGATGGCACGTGGAATAAATAAAGTTATTTTAATTGGTAACTTAGGCCAAGATCCCGAAGTGCGATATATGCCGCAAGGTGGTGCTGTAGCAAATTTAACGGTTGCCACATCAGAAAGCTGGACAGACAAAGCGACTAATGAGAAAAAAGAGCAAACAGAATGGCATCGTATTGTTATCTACAATCGTTTAGCTGAAATTGCTGGTGAATACTTACGCAAAGGTAGCAAGATTTATATTGAGGGCAAATTAAAAACCCGCAAATGGCAAGATAAAGACGGCATTGAGCGTTACACCACAGAAGTTATTGCTAACGAACTGCAAATGTTAGACGGCCGTGGTGATAACCAGCAGCAAGGCGGTATGGGCGGACAACAAGGTGGCTACCAAAGGCCACAACAAGCCCCTCAGCAGCAACAAAGCAGCTACCAAAAGCCAAGCCAACCACAGCAGCAACAAGGTGGTTATCAGCAACAGCAAGGCGGTTACCAGCAGCCAGCGCAACAAGTTGCACCACAGCAAAGTTATCAAAAACCAGCACAGCAACAGGGTGGCTATCAGCAACCTGCGCAACAACCAAGCCAACAGCCAGTAGAGCCAAATATCGACTTTGATGATGATATTCCGTTTTGAGGAATAGTTGCGAATCCGTAGAATATAAAACTTTAAAACCCTGCTTTGCAGGGTTTTGTTTTTTTAGCTAGTTTACCGGTGTTAGCTGTGTCAGTAATGCTGGCTTAAAACTTATTGTAAATTTACGCGGTTACCTAGGGCCTGTTGATCTTTGCTGTTTATAATTCAGCCAACCCACATTGGCAGTCATATAAGGCAGCAAGCCAAGGCCAGTGTACTTGCATAATTCCGGGCTAATTTATCATACCTTGTTGCTACTGAGCGGTAATGTTTTAGCCTGGCAAACACGTTCTCAACCAGATGGCGATATTTGTACAGACACCAGTCAATATCGCCATTACCAATCTTCGAATTACGCTTTCGCGGTATGTTAGGGACGCCCTTTTTTTCTCGGATCTGCTCTCGTATCTTCTCGCTATCATAGCCCCGGTCAGCGATAACGTGTTCGGCATCAGGCAGTTGTTTTAGTAATTTTATGGCTGCTTTACTGTCATGAACCTCACCGCCTGTCACAATAAAATCTATTGGCAAGCCGCAACTATCCACTGCCATATGGATTTTCGTCGTGTTACCACCACGACTTTTCCCAATCGCTTCTTTATCTTCTGAGCGAGCACCTGTCGCATGCTGATGCGCTTTGACGATGCTGCCGTCTATAAATTCCCACTCTAAATCAGCCA
The DNA here is from genome assembly GCF_032229285.1 of Rheinheimera sp. MMS21-TC3. Lineage (NCBI taxonomy): Bacteria > Pseudomonadati > Pseudomonadota > Gammaproteobacteria > Chromatiales > Chromatiaceae > Rheinheimera > Rheinheimera sp. MMS21-TC3. Next base: position 193,505 of record NZ_CP135084.1, on the reverse strand, counting down.
ATTGCCTTAACTCTGCGAATAGCTGCATTAGAATGCCTTTTTTAGACCACAGGTTAAAACGCCGGTAGATGGCGCTCCAATCTCCAAAAGCTTCTGGCACATCGTGCCAAGGGCAACCGACCCGCATCCGATACAAAATGCCTTCGAAAGTATTTCTGTGTTCGGGCTTGTCATATACGCGGCCCGTTTTAAGCATCAATCTGATTAGCTTTGACCAGTACTCGTCTGTTAACATTGTTCTTGGCATGATGGGTTGTCATGGTTAGTTTTTGGCGAAAGTAATTATACCAGCCCATCATGCTGTCTAATAATCCATCACGAAAGATCAACAAGCCCTAGTAAAATCCTTTTAAGCATAAAACATGTTTATACCTGATTATTAAGGAAAATACGCTTAAAGCCTACGACTATTTAAACCACCAACTGCTTAGTTGCCACCAGCACACCGTTGTTATCCGCATAGACAAACTGGCCGGGGATAAAATCTACCCCGGCAAAAGTCACCGTGACATTGATATCACTCAAATCGTGTTAGTCGGTTTTCACTGGCTGAATACTCAACCTGGAAAATTCGATAGTCGTTGCTTTGTTTTCCACGTTGGCAGGTTTTTGGCTGTTCGTTGCTTGCTGGCAGTTTTACAGTCTGGTTATCCAATACCGGAATAACACTGTAAGGAACTTAGCATGACCATCTTAAAAACTCCCCGTTCTATTATCTGGCTTAGCCTGAGCAACGGTTTACAGGCGCTGGCGCTGATTGGTTTGATTAGCTATCAATTCAACGCACCTGCCCGGCAGCAATTTCAACAGATTGACGTGAAAAGAATTAACCTGCTGGACGAAGCGGGGCAACAAGCTATGGTTATTGCCAGCCGCGATCATTTCCCGGCGCCAATAGTCAATGGCCAGCCGTTAGAGGTGCCACGCTCTGTTATGCCATCGGGTGTAGTGTTTTACGACAGCACCGGAAGTGAAGCCGGCGGTATAGCTACTGCAACCCAGGGCGATGTGAAAGCCAATATGATGATTTTTGATTATCAGAATTCAGAAGCGATAGGCTTTAATAAATTTGAAACTGATGATGCTTTTTCTGCGCATTTTGTGGTGATGGATCGGCTGGATGCCGATAAAGATATGCTACAGCATGGTTCTGCCGGTAGCACCAGAGTAAGGCTGGGTACGGCCAACAAACATGCAGAGCTGTCACTGCATGATACCCAGGGCAAACCAAGGATCCGTTTGGTGGTTGACCCTGATGATAATGCGCGTATTCAACTGCTCAATGCACAGGGTGATGTTGTGCTGCAGTTGCCTGAAGAGAGTGCCACACCTTAAGCTAGCCTTCCAGCCAACGACGAAACAAAGGGGTTCTTTGCGCACTGCATACCAGTGGCTCTGCGCACCCCTTAAGCCGCACTTCCAGCCGGTCTTTACCGGATGGAATAATTTTTGTGATAGCAGCTAATGCCACCATTTCAGTGCGGTTTAAGCGGAAGAAGTGCTGCGGATCCAGTTGCTGCTCCAGCGCCGATAACGAACTTTCCGATAGCGGGTAGCTGTGTCCGTCACGATCGTACGCCACCAGGCCGCTTAGCTGCAGGCAAATGCAGCTTAATTGCTCTACCCAGCACAGTTCCATGCCCTGAACGCGTTTTACCAATAAGCGCGTTTTATAGGCCGTGGTGGCAGGGGCTAATTGTTGCAACGCCTGCTGCAAAGCTCCGGTTTGCTCTGCCGGCTGACACAATTGCCGGAATTTATTCAGCGCAGCGGCCAGCTGTGTGTCGTCAAACGGTTTGAGTAAATAACCAATACCAAAGCTGTCAAAGGCTTGCAGAAGATACTCCTGATAAGCGGTAGTAAAAATCAGCGCACAGCTGGGCGGATGCTGCTGATAAGCTTGGAACACCTGGCCGTCTAACAGCTCAATATCAGATAAAATCAGCTGAGGATGTGCTTGTTCTGTCAGGGCATTACTAAGTGCCTGCACGCTATCAAAGCAGTGTTCAACGACTATGCCGGCATCATACCGCAGCAACATGGACTGCAAGCGTTCTTTTGCCCAGGGTTCATCCTCAACGATCCAGATGCGCATCATCGCCTCCATCGGCTTGCCTGAGCAACGGTATTATTACCTTAAATTCGTCTGCTGTTTTTTCAACCTGCACGGGCTGGCTTGTCAGTAACTGATAGCGTTCCACCAGATTGCACAGCCCGGTGCCACTTGGCACAGATACCACTTTGGGGCGTAATGGGTTTTTTACCTGTAGCATACCCTGCTGTAGCGAAATGGCGATCTCTAGTGGTGCCTGTGGGCTGGCGATATTATGTTTAACTGCATTTTCAACACAGGTTTGTAATGCCCCTGGCGCTATCTGGGCGTTAGATGCCTCAAGCTCAGGAACAATTACAAGCTGGTAGGCTCCGGCAAAACGGATATTCATTAACTCCAGATACTGATTAATGAAGCTAAGCTCTTGCTGTAGCGGTATTAAAATGCTGTCTTTGTGTTGCAGCACAAAGCGATACAAGCTGGAAAATAATGTGACGTAGCGCTCGGCCAGGGCTGGGGCTGCGCTGATTAATGACGTTAACACGTTCAGACTGTTAAACAGGAAGTGCGGTGTGATCTGTTGCTGTAGCAATTTAAACTGAGCTTGTGCAGCCTGGCGTTCGGCTTGTAATTGCTGCAGCTTGGCATTGTGCAATTGTTGCAGATAGCTGTAAGCAAGATAGAGCGCCAGTACCAGCAGATGGATCATCAGCAAAGCAAATAATGCATTTGCAGCCAGCGCCATCCACGACGGTAAAGCCAGGGAACGGCCATACCATAGATCAGAAAGTAGCCTGAGCAGTAAGAACAGCACTGAACAAATCAAGGTGTGCAGCACTGAGCTTAACAGAAAAAAGCGGCTGGCATTCAGCCAATCTAAAAGTGGCTGTGTAGATTTGAGTAACCGTTGGCTGAGCAAACAACAAACCAGACTGCTAAGCACATAGAGCACAAACATCAGATGCTCAAGAGGATTGTAGAATTGATTCTCGCCAAAATTCTGGCTAAAACTCATCACACCATAGAGTAAGGTCGCCAACACTAGCGCAGATAACAGCAGTGGTGTTTTTAAGCTGGTTTTTAACAACAAGGCCGGCAAGTTGTATTCCAATTAGGTAGTATGGTTTGATGGTAACCACTTTCAGTAGTTATGACAATAAGTTAGCATCAACAAACGTGCCATTAGTATCGGCAAAGCGGCTTTATCACCGTAGTTGTGAAACATAGGTTCGGCAACGCGAATGCAGTCGGCGTGGGCGTCGCAGAGATCGGGTAGGGTGAAGTGGGGCATGTTGTTCGTCCTTGTATTGAGGCTATGCAGGTTTGAATTAGGTGTTTAGCTCGAACCGGTTTGCCCACGCCAACACGCCGTGAACCCATCCCTGGGGGCTGTTTGTGAATGTCGTCCATGACATTCACCCTTACGGGCCAGCAGAGCTGTCCAAATTCGTTCCCGACGAATTTGTCAACGCCCGTCCAGGGCATAGACGGTTGGCTTAGGGCAAACCTAATCTCGCTTATCATGTCCGCTGCTATAGATGGCAGAAGAAGGTTCGAGCTTTCTCCTAATCTCGCTTATCTTGTTCGCTGCTGCGGTTTAATAAACGGGGTCAGATCAAAATTAAACTTTCGAAATTTCAGTTATTTAATTTTGATCTGACCCCAATTATTATTTGGCCAAACGGTATTTTTAATTGGCTTATTGCTGTTGATCAACCAACTGGTGTCTTACCTGTCGGTGGCGTTTTACGTTATTAAGCCCACTACTCAGCAAATTAACCACTTAATTGCCAAGCAAATACGGGTGGTATTTATTGATGTCGGCTACCCACAATCCGTGTTGTCGCGCGAACTTACTGCGCGCTTTCAACAAGCCACCGGTATAGAGGTGTATAGCGAGCAACAGGCGCGCCAGCACGGTTTAGATGAGGCCATTTATTACGCCTATTTTTCTGAGCTAATGTCAAAAGAGCTGGAGGGCGATGCTGAAGTGCGCGTAGCCCAGGGTGAGTCTTATGCCTTTTGGGTGCGACCGCCGCAGGCACCGCATTATTGGGTAAAGGTGCCGTTAAGCGGGCTGGACGAAACTGACTTTTCGCCACTGACGTTTTATTTGCTGATGATAGGCGTGCTAAGCGTAGGCGGTGGTTGGTTGTTTGCCCGCCAGTTAAACCGGCCACTAAAAAGCCTGCAGCAGGCTGCGTTGCAGGTTGGCCGTGGTGAGTTTCCACCGCCGTTACCTGAGCATAAAGGTTCTACCGAAATTATTGCCGTGACCAAGGCGTTTAACTATATGGCGCGCGGCATTCAACAGTTAATAAACGGGGTCAGATCAAAATTAAACTTTCGAAATTTCAGTTGTTTAATTTTGATCTGACCCCAATTATTTCGGGGTAATACCAAAAAACGCTCACGCCCGCTCTAAGCTAACATTACTTCTGCTAAGCGCCTGTTTTGCAGGCAGCGCACAGGCAAACGATAAAGACCAAATCCTGATAATCGCCTTATAGTACCCCACAAACAACGCCTCATTTTTTAATACAATAAATTAATAAATTGACAACAAAACCAAAGAAAAATATCATTCGCTAAATTTCACCTTACAAGGAATAGTAATGGCCTCGGTACTAGATTTAGCAAAATGCTGCAATGCTGTGTATGAAAACGTCCCTCAAGTAAATGGGTTTGACCTTATTGAACGGTTTCCAAGAGAAAAATCTGGTTTTTTTGCGGCTCTATTTAAAAAAGACAATACAGCTATATTTGCCGTACGTGGCACTGATGATCTACGCTACGATATTCCCAATGATCTGGGGATTTTTGCCGGAGTGAAGCCCGCCCAGTTCCGGCCAGCCCGTGATGCACTTAGTCTTGCCGTTAGAGAGGCAGAGGTAAAGTCAGAGAACTTTTATGTTACTGGTCATTCACTCGGTGGCGGTTTAGCCGCATTATTATCAGCTAAACATAGTTCACCTTTGCCTTTAGTCACCTTTAATGCACCAGGTATGTTAAGGGCCGCTACCGCTTCTAACTTTGGCTTAATAGGTAATTTAATTAACCGGGCCCGTTTAAGTGGTTACCGCAATGATTTTAAAAAAGTGCTGCATATCCGTAGTGAGCACGATGCCGTATCAGTGGGAACTGGTGCACGCATTGCCGGCAGCACCCGCACACTTGCTAATAACCAATGCGGCAATATCAGCCTGGCAGGCCGGGTATCGCCGGCATTAGGTGTTACTCAAGCAGGGCAACGCGCTTTGTGCGCCCATAGCATGGAAGGTTTAGTTAAGTTAATAGCAGCAGAGCCCGAATTTACCCAACCGATTAGCTGGGGTTAACGTATGCGTATTGTGTTGTTACTGCTGGTTGCATTAGCCGGTATAAGTTGCTCTAAGCCCGAACCCGCTAACCTTGATGTAGCTAAGCAGCAGGTTAAACTTGGCCAACACGACCCTAAGCAGTACTCGCTGCTAAACGACCAAATGGTTTATAACCACCGCTTTGCGGAGATTTTCGGCCTGGATCCTGCTCAAGCCATCGAGCTTGACCCCGGTGTGCTGGCCATTCGTATCTACTGGACCGTGTTTGTTAATCAAGAATGGTTATTTACCTTATATGAACCGCATGAACGCTGGGAACATGTGCCAAGCATGCGTATTCAGTTGTTTCTGGAGGACAGTGTACCGGTGCAGCTACTACGTGACGAAGGTACTTTATATAACTATGAATCTTTTGTCCGCTCTGGTTTCCGCTATTTTCCTCATACTGCGCCTTCACAGACTGAGAGTATGTGGCAGCAAACCTATTCTGAGTTTTATAACCGGATCTTTTTAAGCAGTGATATTGAAGATAAGGCGACAACAAGTACCCTCAACCGTTACAAACGAAACATGGTTTCAGGCGTTACCGCTCTAGAACTTGCTGGTGGTTTGTTTAACGCCCCTTTTGCCATCTTCCTGTATATTGGAGATAAACCAGCCAGCGCAGAGATCATGGTTCCACAACAGGATCTGGCAGCACGTTCAACAGAAAACTACGACCCAACACTGTTTTTCCGAGTTCGTGTACCGAACGAGCTGACGCCCGTACTAAACCAACCGTATCGGCAAGAATAGACCATCAGTTTGGAACCCCAACCAATACTAACAGCACGCATAACACTGCCAATAGCAGCAGAGCCCGAATTTACCCAACCGATTAGCTGGGGTTAACGTATGCGTATTGTGTTGTTACTGCTGGTTACGTTAGCCGGTATAAGTTGCTCTAAGCCCGAACCCGCTAACCTTGATGTAGCTAAGCAGCAGGTTAAACTTGGCGAACACGACCCTAAGCAGTACTCGCTGCTAAACGACCAAATGGTTTATAACCACCGCTTTGCGGAGATTTTCGGCATGGACCCGGCAAATGCAATTGAACTTGACCCCGGTGTGCTGGCCATTCGTATTTACTGGACTGTATTTGCCAATAGACAAGCTGTTTATGAAATGTATGAGCCGCATGAATATAAAGATAAACTACCTGCACAACAAATTCAGTTATTTTTGGATGACAATATACCAGTGCAGTTGCTGCGGAATGAGGGCACTTTATATAATTATGAATCTTTTGTCCGCTCCGGTTTCCGCTATTTCCCTCATACTGCGCCTTCACAGACTGAGAACATGTGGCAGCAAACCTATTCTGAGTTTTATAACCGGATCTTCTTAAGCAGTGATATTGAAGATAAGGCGACAACAAGTACCCTCAACCGTTACAAACGAAACATGGTTTCAGGCGTTACCGCTCTAGAACTTGCTGGTGGTTTGTTTAACGCGCCTTTTGCCATCTTCCTGTATATTGGAGATAAACCAGCCAGCGCAGAGATCATGGTTCCACAACAGGATCTGGCAGCACGTTCAACAGAAAACTACGACCCAACACTGTTTTTCCGAGTTCGTGTACCGGACGAGCTGACGCCCGTACTAAACCAACCGTATCGGCAAGAATAGACCATCAGTATGGACCCCCAACCAATACTAACAGCACGCATAACACTGCCATTAGCAGCAGAGCCCGAATTTACCCAACCGATTAGCTGGGGTTAACGTATGCGTATTGTGTTGTTACTGCTGGTTGCATTAGCCGGTATAAGTTGCTCTAAGCCCGAACCCGCTAACCTTGATGTAGCTAAGCAGCAGGTTAAACTTGGCCAACACGACCCTAAGCAGTACTCGCTGCTAAACGACCAAATGGTTTATAACCACCGCTTTGCGGAGATTTTCGGCCTGGATCCTGCTCAAGCCATAGAGCTTGACCCCGGTGTGCTGGCCATTCGTATTTACTGGACTGTATTTGCCAATAGACAAGCTGTTTATGAAATGTATGAGCCGCATGAATATAAAGATAAACTACCTGCACAACAAATTCAGTTATTTTTGGATGACAATATACCAGTGCAGTTGCTGCGGAATGAGGGCACTTTATATAATTATGAATCTTTTGTCCGCTCCGGTTTCCGCTATTTTCCTCATACTGCGCCTTTACAGACTGAGAGTATGTGGCAGCAAACCTATTCTGAGTTTTATAACCGGATCTTCTTAAGCAGTGATATTGAAGATAAGGCGACAACAAGTACCCTCAACCGTTACAAACGAAACATGGTTTCAGGCGTTACCGCTCTAGAACTTGCTGGTGGTTTGTTTAACGCGCCTTTTGCCATCTTCCTGTATATTGGAGATAAACCAGCCAGCGCAGAGATCATGGTTCCACAACAGGATCTGGCAGCACGTTCAACAGAAAACTACGACCCAACACTGTTTTTCCGAGTTCGTGTACCGGACGAGCTGACGCCCGTACTAAACCAACCGTATCGGCAAGAATAGACCATCAGTATGGACCCCCAACCAATACTAACAGCACGCATAACACTGCCAATAGCAGCAGAGCCCGAATTTACCCAACCGATTAACTGGGGTTAACGTATGCGTTTTGTCTTGCTACTGCTGGTTGCATTAGCCGGTATAAGTTGCTCTAAGCCCGAACCCGCTAACCTTTCCTCCGCTAAACAGCAGGTTAAGCAAGGCCAGCACGACCCTAAGCAGTACTCGCTGCTAAACGACCAAATGTTTTATAACCACCGTTTTGCGGAGATTTTCGGCCTGGATCCTGCTCAAGAATAAACGGGGTCAGATCAAAATTAAATAGACTAAGCTTAAGCCATCGATCAGTAACCTGAGACTCAGCTATGGCAAGATTGCCCCGAGTTCATTTAGCCGGAGTGCCAGAGCACATTATTCAGCGCGGTAATAACCGACAGGTGTGTTTTGCGGATGACGAAGATTTTGCAGCTTATGCGCATTGGTTAAAAGCGTATTCGGATGCCTTTGGTGTACACATTCATGCCTGGGTATTTATGACCAACCATGTACATATGTTATGTACGGCGTCAGACAACTGCGGTATTAGCCAGATGATGCAAAGCCTGGGCAGGCAATACGTCCAGTATTTCAACCGGCGCTACCAGCGCAGTGGTACGTTATGGGAAGGGCGATTTAAATCCTGTCTGGTGCAGGAAGAGCACTATGTTTTAGCGGTTTACCGCTATATAGAAATGAACCCGGTACGGGCAGGAATGGTGAGTTCGCCTGCGGAATATGCTTGGTCCAGCTACGCTATTAATGCACTGGGTAAGCAATCTGCGTTGTGCCAGCCACATGCGTGTTATCTGGCTTTGGCAGAGTCTGAGGTTGAGCGGCAGCAAGCCTATCGTGATATGTTCCAAGGCGAAGTCAATGAAGCCTTGTTAAGTGACATTCGCAGTGCGGCGAAAAGTGGTATGGCGCTGGGTAATGACAGGTTTAAGCAGGAAGTTGCCGATTTAACAGGACGGCGGCAGCAAATGGGGCAGAGGGGACGGCCGGTAGGGTGGCGAAAGCAGATTTAAATTAGATCTGACCCTAATTATCGGGGCATACTGCCCCTATTATTATGTAAGCGTCTAGCAAAGTGCACCTGCCAGTAACTCAACAAATCTCTTAGGCTATTTCCTCGTTTCAATGAGGAGATAACCATGAAAAAATCACGTAGCCTTGCGCAGTGGTAACAACTGGATCTGACCCCCAAGGTTAAATCTACCGCAGCTAATGTTGGTCGCGCTTGGGCAATGGCACAAAGCGGCCAAAATGAAGCCGCTGAAAAGCTGCTGGTTAGTCAGCTACAGTTAGACGAGTTGCCACTAGTATTGCCTTACCTTCGTAAAATTCCATTAGGGAAATCAGTACTTAAGTTGCGCAAACAAGCACAACATTGGTTACGAGATCACGCCAGCAATGGTTATGTTTATGCCTTATTAGCTTATTTAGCCGAGCAAGAGGGCGAACCGCAACAAGCCGAAATAGCGTGGCATAAAGCCCGCCAATACGAGCCTCGGCTTGGCTAATACCGTATTAACTGGCTTAGCAGCAAGCAGTTTATCAACAGCTAAGGTGTTGGTGCTGGGCAGTATGCCTGGCACTGTGTCGCTTAAGCAGCAACAATACTATGCCCACCCTCGTAATCTGTTTTGGCCAATAATGGCTAATCTTGTCGGCTTTTCTGCTGAGGCTAGTTACTCTGCTAAGTTACAGGCCTTAAATGCCGCAGGCGTTGCGTTGTGGGACGTAATAGGCCATTGCCAGCGTAGTGGTAGTTTAGACAGCGCGATTCGTAATGAACAAGTTAATGACTTCGCCAGTTTCTTTACCGTTCAGCCTAATTTGCAGGTTATAGCGTTTAATGGTGCTAAAGCGTGGCAAAGTTTTAACCGGCACGTGCTTTCAAAGCAGCCGCTGCCAGCAAAACTGATATTGTTTCAATTACCGTCTACCAGCCCAGCACATGCGGCTATGGGTTTTCCAGAAAAATTAGCGCAGTGGCAGCAGCTTAAGTCATTTATCGTTAAAAATTAATTAATGCACACATGCGGAATTAACCTCAGCTAAGTAGCTCAGAGAGTACTGATATTGATTTAGCTAGCCAGCAGCTATCAGCAATTTAAACACTTAGGTTGATATATACTGTTCAAGTCGCTGTTTTAACATGCCTTCAATCACTGCGGCTTTACCGGTTTTTTGGTCTAAGCAAACAAAGGTAATATCCGCGTCGGCAACCAATTTATTAGTGCCGGCAATATAAATAGCTTGATGAATTACTGCACTTTTACTACCAACTTTACTAAAGTGGGTTTGAATTTCTAAACTATGGCCTACTATTGCCGCTTCTCGATAATTAATATTAATGTTTACAATTACCCAAGCCAATTTTTGCTCAGCAAACCACACGATATCGCCGTGGTCTTCTAAATAACTCCAACGTGCTTCTTCTAAAAACTCTAAATAACGAGCATTGTTAACATGTTGATAGATATCTAAATGATAACCACGAACTTTAATAAGGGTTTTATGCGGCATGACTATACTCAGTTAATTTTCAAAGCCTGATTTTCGCACAAACAAACAGGCCATACCAGATGGTATTTATTGCTTATACGTTGTTAATTTGTTAATAAGGCACTGATGTTTTATTTGGCGTTATAACTGATAACTAAAAATAGAGAATATATGATGAAAAAATGGATTTTTATGCTCGCTTTTGGCAGCAGTGTTGCCCAAGCTGATATGCTAGATGCGTTAAATGCTTATGAACAAAAAGACTTTGCTGAGGCTCAACAGCAGTTTCAACAGTTAATACCCTTAGGTAATGAATTAGCAGCATTTAACCTCGGTGCTATGGCTTATCAAGGCGATGGCCAAGAGCAAAATATCGTGCAAGCTTTAGGCTACTTTATGTTAGCTGCGGAATTAAAGCATGAACAAGCAAAATCATTGTTGCTCAGCGTATCAAAAGCAGCAAGCGAGCAACAGCTAGAGCAGGCAAACGACTTTTTTATTGAGCTAAAGCAGAGTGTTAAAATATTAGATACCAATTTACATAATACTCGCGCCGACAGCACGCCACAGCCAATTAAACGAGTACCGCCAGATTATCCTAAAACCGCCGCTATGGCTGGCCAGTTTGGTTATGTTAAAGCCCGCTTTTTAGTGGATGAGCAGGGTAAGGTTACCGCTGTAGATACAGTAGATGCTTATCCGAAGAGTGTATTTGAAAGAGCATCAATAAAGGCTATTAAACGCTGGCGCTATGAACCTAGCAATCAAAAACAGTTGTTAAATGTTAGGCTAGACTTTTCGTTATCTGGTGGGGTTGACGTATCAGCAGTAGAGGCAGTAGTTAATAAACATAACTTATGGAATTATGCCGTTAGCGGTTCACCTAACCATCAATTTGCCTTAGGTACTTTATTATCTTTGGTCGATATCCAAAGTGGTAATCTTTATAGATATGACTCCGAACTACCAATGACAGCAACAACTGATTTTTCGGTGTTTAAAAACCAAGCAGAGGTTAAAGCCGATTTTAGCGGGTTTTTAGGTAGAGCCTTAGTGCGTGTTGCTGCAGACGGCACTATTACCGAGCAAATATCAGCTGATGTTGAACCTAAAAGTAAAGTTGAAAGCCTAGTTGGTTTAAAGTTAAAAGGTAAAATTACAACAGACGTTTATAATGTGTCTACTTACACCTTATTTGACGGACATCGAAAAGTTAGGGTAATGCCATCTTTACAAGTGTCACCAGCAATGTCGGGTATGTTTTGGTGGGAGCAAGCGGCAAAGAATGGCAGCCTTGAAGCACAGCGAGTTATGGCCGCATACGATAAGCAATGGGAAGCTTATTTACTGAACGAACAAGATGCTGAGGTAATGGCGTGGGCCGGCAGTAAGCTGCTTATCGATGGCCAGCGTGAGCAGGGCATGCAACTGTTAGAGCAAGCATTAGCAAAAAATTATAAGCTAGCAGCTGAGATGAAAAAACAATTTATGTAGCCCTGCAGCGGTTAACCTCTATTTTATTAAAAGTGCCCGTTATGGGCATTTTTCAGATCAGATATAAGCAAAGGCATCACAAAACACTGATTGTTGATAGATATCTAAATGATAACCACGAACTTTAATTAGGGTTTTATGCTGCATGATAAACGTGACCCATTCTGTAAATTTAATAAAGCGTAATAAGTGTAAATTGTACGTATTAATTTCTATTCTTATGAAGAGGGGGAATGATACATCTATTATCCTAGCGTGTAATAATAATTAGATTTGAACCTGAATCTGAACAGCTCCTAAGCTAAAGTCGGTAGAAAGTTGCTGAGCTGATTGCTTAGTATCCTCAATCAGCGAGCTGATCTCGGCCAGTTGTTTTTCGGTATCTTTATCGCCTTTAGGCAGCATGGCTTTTAGCATATTAAACAGTGACTGTAATTCTCTGACGGCATCTTGCAGCAGCCGTTGATCAGCTTGGCGTTGCTGTTGTTCTATTTTACTATCTGCCTCCGGTGTTGGTTGCTGTAAATTTGCGGCTTTGTCTGCGGTTTCTGTTTCTGCGTTGCTATCTTCAACGGCTTCAGCTTCATCAGATAAAGCTGACTCTACTTTGGGTTCGGTTGGTACATCAACTACGGGAACGCTTGCATCTGCTGTTGCTGTATTTTCCATATTATCAGGGTGCGCTGTAAATGACATATCGGATGCTGAGCTACTGGCTGTCCCTCCTTCTTGCAAATCTTTAGCTGCCCCTTTTAATTCACCAGCCAGCTGTTTTAACTCTCGTATAAGGGCTTTAGATGCCATACTACCAAACATCATCAGCATTTTTTTTAGCTGATCAATGCGCATTTTAACCTCAGCAACGCGTTCGCGAGCTCTAGCTTTTTTAGCTTGCTGTTGCTGATCCATACTGGATCTTACCGCCTTAGATAAAGCCAACTTTGAACAAGCAACTTCGCTCAGACTTACCTGGACAGATTCATTGTTTTTTGGCATGGCTTCCGCATGGCCGCGCTGCTCAGGCTGTTGCGAAGTGCTATTAGCAGCTTTATTGCCTGCCTTATAAGCCTGCAATATGCGATTAGTTGGAATAGATGAAACCATAACTGATAGCCAGATAAATGTTTTCACTGTTATCGGCAAGAATGGATAAAACTTAAGCATTGGTAGGAAAACACTGAATAAGCGTTAAATGTTCAGAGCCAGTGTTAAAAAATGCTGCAAATAACAAAGGCCACTTTCGCAGCCTTTGGATAATAAAAATGTTATTAATTAGCGCGGCTTATAACTTCTTCAGCTCTATATCACCGCTTACTGTGCTTAGTTCCACGCTGCCATCACCATTGCCTAATGTGAATTGCAGGCTACGCGCTGGGCCGTATTTTGCTTTACTGGCTTTGTCGCTGCTTAGTTTGTTGTCTATACTGCCACCAGCAGAGGCTTTAATATTGATGCGGGCGCTGGCATTGTTATCCAGTTCTAATTTAATATCACCACTTACGCTGCTGCCACTGACATGTGGATTGGCTGAGCCTGTTAATTTGGCGCCAACTTCACCGTTTACGGTGTTTAACTTTAGGTGTTTAGTGCCATTTAACTCTAATTCGGCATCGCCGTTTACGGTGCTGACACTTACTTCTTCAGCGCGGCTTTTAACCTTAATTTTGCCGTTAACTACGTCATAGCTCAGACGCCCGCTGGAGCCTTCGTCGTTAATTGTGCCGTTAATTGAGCTTAGCTCTACCGTGCCGCTGGCATTTTTGATTTTAATTTCGCCATTTACTGTGCTTAGTTTTACACTATTGCGTAAGTCAAAAGCTGTAATATCACCGTTTACCATACTAATTTGGCTGCTGCCGTGAATATTATTTACGGTAACATCGCCGTTTACGCTTTTAAATTCAATGCTGCTGCCTGTTGGCACAGCAAAGTCTAGTTTTGCGCTGTTGGCGTGGTCTTGCCCGTTGTAATTAACCTGGCGTGGCATAGTCATTTCAAAGCGGGTAAAGCCTCCTTTGCTATCCAGAGTGTAGCCAGTGGCATTTTCATCTAGTTTACCGCTGGCTTTAAACTGGCTATTACTTACGGCATTAATCGTTATTTCACCGCTCATCACTTCTATATAAATTTTTTCGTTAGCACTTACCGCTCGGCTTTCATTTACAGCTATACGGGTATCAGCTAAGGCCAGTTGACTAAACCCTAACAACATTAAACTGACAAGGTTAAAGGCCCAAATTTTTTTAATTGTATTCATGTATTATCTCCTAACTTATTATTAAAGGCTGTTGTACTGTCGCCTGTTGCAGGTAAGACAGCTGTTGTTGATATAAACGTTGTAACTGTGCTAACAGCAGCGGTTCATCTGGATAAAATGTTAACGCTTGGCGTACTTGGGTTATTGCTTGATCCCATACCCGTATTTGTTGTTGCCAGTTATCAAAGCCTTCAGCTACGGCCACTATCTGACTTAGCTGGGTAGCTTTTTGTTGTTCATATTGCTGCAGTAAAATTAGTTCTGCAGTAGGCATAGCCGCTGTAATGGTTGTATTGGGTGATAGGGCTTGCCAACCAAATACACTCAGTAGCCCCAGCATGGCGGCAATCCCCCAATATCCGCGTGTGGATTTAATGGTATTTGGCGGTTGCGCTATGGTTTGTGGGGGTTGTGCTATTTCAAGCTGAGCGGCGATATCTGGCCATAAATCACGTTGTACGGCTATGTGCGCTGCTAGCTTGCTAATGGCGTTATCAAGTTGTTGATCATTCATCTGCTAACCACTCCTGTAACAACTGTCTGGCTCTGAAATATTGTGCTTTAGACGTACCTTCGGCTATACCCAGCAAGGTGGCTATTTCTTGGTGCCGATAACCTTCCAAAGCAAACAAGACAAATACGGCTCGGGCCTGTGTGGGCAAGCGTTGTATGGCTTGTTCTAGCGGAGCCATTTCACTGCTGCACATTGTTGCTTGCTCAGCCAGCTCCGGTTGCTCGTCATTGCTGTCCGTTAAGCGCAGGTATTTTTCTTGGCGCCAGATATTAATAGCGGTGCGGGTGGCAATACTGTGTAGCCAAGTAGCGAAACTGCTATCACCACGGAATTCTGCTAGTTGCTGCCATGCCTTAATAAAAATATCCTGACAGGCATCTTCAGCTTTTTGCTTGTTGGCTAGTAAGCGCCAGCAAATAGCGTAAACCCGGCCGATATACTGCTGGTACAGGTAGTAAAAGGCTTGTTTGTCACCTTTTTGCGCAGCTGTAACTGCCTGCGCAATATCCATTGCCATAAACGCCCTTAATTACCCAAGTTATTGTATGAACTGTCAGGTTAGTCGGCAGGATAAAGCGAAAGGTTTAAACGTAGTTAAGTTTTTTTATTATCGGATAATCTGGCTGCGTCATGGCAACCAGTTAAATGAGGCTAAATATACGCAAAGGCATCGCAAAACATATTCTCTCGTTTTGCGCCTTGTTGTAAAAAAGCGTCTCGCACTACGCCCGCCATGGCAAAGGGGCCGGCAATATAAATGTCATACTCAGCTAAGGAGGCAAAATCGTCTAACACCGCTTGGTGCACTAAGCCGGTTCTGCCTTGCCATTCTGGGGTTGAATGCTGTATGACGGGAATAAACTGATAGAGTTGATTGGTGCTGGCCCATTGCTGCATTTCTGGATGATGATACAGCGCTTCAACATCACGTACGCCCCAATAAGCAAAAACCGGGCGCTGAATATTCTGTTTAGCGAGCGTTTGGGCAATGCTATAAATATACGAAAACCCCGTGCCACCGGCTAATAAAATGAGTGGCCGTTTACTATCGGTACGTAGTTGAGCTTCACCCAAGCCAATTTCTGCTAGTACTGGTTGCTTGGCAGCATAAAGCCGCTGTAAATGGGCCAGGGCTTGGCTAGAAAAGTTATCGACCACTGCTGCACCAATATGTAGCTCAATTTGCTGGCTACCGGCGTGGCTGGCAATAGAAAAGGGGCGTTTATCGTCGGCGGTTAAGCATAGCTGTAAGTACTGACCACTTTGATAGCTTATTGGTGTTGTTGGCGTTAATAGCACGCGGTTAACCGTGGGCGTTAAAGGTTCAATGGCATCAATAGTACAGGCAATAATGGTCATAGTGCTCTCAGAAAAATTAAACGTTGTTTCAGGTTATTAAATATAGTTAACCGCAATTAGATGTTATAGCGCTTAAATTTAAGGCCAGCAACAGTAGGTAAAATGCCGCTACTGGCCTAGTTTAAGGTTGTTCAGGTAGTGTAATACCCAAAGTATGCCAAATATCATCGACGCGCTGTTTAACTGCTGGAAAATTAGGGTCAGATAATAATTATCTCTGCTCCTGCTTTGCCTTCGGTCGCCCTCTTGGCTCCAAATGCTGCCGCCGGCCCGTTAATGCTGCTATTTCTTGCTTAAAGCGATTATTACCCAATGCCATGCCACTTTTTACCGTACTGCGAATATCAGCAAGCAATCTTCACTTATTTCACTCCTGAACAAATCGCGATACGCTTGTTGCCGCTCAGCTGCGGTATCTGCCAATGCTAAATAACAGGCATGCCTCTGACACAATGCAGATTGCTTGCCTTGGGCATTTATAGCATAACTCGACCACGGATACTCCACAGGTGAGTCAACCATACCTGCCCGCACCGGGTTCAGTTCGATATAGCGATACACCGCCATTACATACTGCTCCTCCTGCAACAGGCACGACTTAAAACGCCCTTCCCACAAGGTACCGCTGCGCTGGTATGCCCGGTTAAAATACCGCACGTATCGCCGGCCAAGGCTTTGCATCATTAAACTAATGCCGCTATTGTCAGATGCGGTGCAAAGTAAATGTACATGATTGGTCATCATTACCCAGGCATGTATATGTACGCCAAAGGCCTCTGAATATTCCTTCAGCCAATCGGCATAAGCTGCAAAATCATCGTCACTCGCAAAGCACACCTGACGGTTATTACCGCGCTGAATAATATGCTCTGGTACACCGGCTAAATGCACTCGTGGAAGTCTTGCCATAACGCTGCCTTACCATAACCATCTCAAGCTAGGTTAAGCATAGCCTACTTAATTTTTATCTGACCCCATTTATCGTGACCCCATTTATCGATGGGTCCAAATTGTTGAGTATTCAAAACCGCATTTACGACGTAAATCGATGATATTCAATTGATAAGTTTATAGTGATTATTGCCTTAATATTCATTTTGCGCTGTAATGCAGCAACATACTTATTGTTGCTTTATGGAAGAATACGCATGAAATCAACTGTTGTCGGGGTTCTGGTTGTAATTGTACTAGCAATTATTTGGTTAACGAGTATTGGCAAGGAGGGCGATAAACTGGAAGAAGTTGGTTTATTGTCAAATAGCGTATTTACTGAAGTTGAATCAGGCACTCGTAATTCAAATAGTAAAAATCAATCAGCATCTCTAAAAAAGACTGATACGTTTCAAGAAGCCGTAAATGCCGGTGAGAAGACTTATGATGCTACTGGGGTATGGGATGATTCGGTCACAAAACCAAGTAACTTTTTGTCGGAAGAGGCGTTAAACAAAAGTTTTCTTACCAAAAGTGGCGCAGTAATACAGACTGCAATTGTTGATGCAATGAAAAGTGCAGATTTTAATCAGTTTTTATCTGGCATTACAGATATGGAACGTAGTAGCAGAGCATTATCTCGTGAAAATAAACTACAGCTTTTTTTGCAAGAATCTAAATTACCAATATATCAGGAATCCTACGCCTGTTCTGGTCGTATTTGTGGTGTTATGTTAATGGTCGGCGATGATACAAGCGACGTTGAGCTTAAACAGTTACATTTATTTGAAACCAATTATAGTTTTTATAATATCACGAGAGACGAGAGCGGAAACAAAGTACTTAAGGCCGTGTTTATTGAAACTGAAGATCCTAGTAATTTGACGTTCTCGCAATAAGGTATGACCGTCTTGAAGTAAGTTGTATCAGCAATATGTGTAGCAGTTTAATTAGATTTCTTCTTCGCTCTAGGGTGAGCGTTATCGTACACCTTAGCCAAATGGGCAAAATCGAGATGGGTATACACTTGGGTGGTGCTTAAGTTTGCATGGCCAAGTAGCTCTTGCACTGCGCGTAAATCTTGGCTGGACTCCAGCATATGACTGGCAAATGAATGGCGTAACATATGCGGATGCACATGCTGGTTAAGCCCTTGCTGCTTAGCCCAAAATTGAACGCGCTCACGCACATGTCGGGTACTAATACGTTTATGTTGTTTACTTAGAAATAGCGCCTGCTGATCTGGCTCTGGTAGGTTAGAGCAAAATGCATATAGGGTCAGGTCTTGCCTTTTGCCACTATCTTACTCACCCGCGAGTAATGCAAACCAAAATAACTGCCGATGTCTTTAAGGGTATAACTGCCAGAGCGATACGCAGCAGCAATTGCCTCATTACGTGTGCCAGCTTGTTGCTCATACTCTGTCAGCGATTGTACTTTGCTGCGTAGTTGCTTTTTCGGAATGTCGGATAACTTATCCGTTTCGTTAATTAATGCTAAATGGGATTGTACAAAGTCATCATCGCCTAAAAATATTTGGTTGCTGAGCTTATCCCAAACAGACACATCTTTACCTTTCTGCACAAAGGCTTCATATTTCTCTCTGGCCGCTTTACGTGTTTTGCCGAACATGCCTAATACAGCATCTGTCACCAGCCAGGCAGGTGAAGTCGTTTTGCCCATCACCGCATGCCAATTACTCCATGGCCAATCATCGAGTACCCGCACCATATTTGCCCTGATGGGGTTTAGCACAATGTAACGGTTTAATTCGAGCAAATAGGCATCTTTATCTACCAATATTGCTTTATATCTGCCCTGAAACAAATGCCCTGCACGTTTGTGTTTTCGATTTATCGCCTGCGTAAAGGTACCGTTAAGTTGGCGCATACCTTTACTGAGGTTAGCATCCGGTGTTTCTACCAGTAGATGGTAATGGTTGCTCATCAGGCAATAGGCATGCACCACCCAGTGATACTGCTCGCACACCTTCCCCAAAAGCGTTAAGAACAGTTCGAAATCGGTATCATCAACATAGATAGCTTTGCGCTCGTTACCCCGGCTGGTGATATGGTAAAGCGCGCTGGCAAATTCCAGCCGCAAAGGTCTTGCCATAGTGGACGCTCCGTATGATGTGCCGATTCGATAAACTGTAGCGCACCAGACAGAAAAGGCAAAAAGCAAGACCTGACCCTGAGGGATTCATCAGGCTATGTGTAGCAGCAGTTAGGGCAGAAAGTCTGGCTTTATGCATACTTTGGGGGGTGACAAATGAGAGGAAATCGGCGAGCATTGTTTTTACATTCATGGTTTGTGAGTTGTGGCGAATGATCTGATCGGGAACTGCCATGAATGTTCCCTTCGCCTCTAACTATTTGCTTTGTCTATGCCATTCGTGGGGATTCGTCAGATTTGTTACAATGAATTCTTTTTTTGGTTTAGCTGTATATACTTGACATATTTCGCTCTATAACTATTGGGATTAATTCATGTCTCTTGCTCTCGTTTACAAAGTCAATTGTCTAATCATCGCGCTGTTCTGTTGTGAGCTATCAGCTAAAAGCTTCGTCTGGCATGTCAGCCATGAAGAACATCAACTTTACGTTGGAGGCACCTCACATTTGTTACCAGCTAGTGAATTCCCTCTGCCGGTTGAATTTTATCAAGCCTACCAGCAAGCAGAAAAACTAGTGTTTGAGATGGATATGAACAGAAAGAGTGATCCCAATTTTAATTCTCTATTCATGAGCTTTATCAAGTACCAAGATGGTCGAACTTTAAACTCAGTTCTAAGTTCAGAAAGCTATTTGCAACTGCGAAAATTCGCTGTTGAGCTTGAAGTAGATATAAATAGCATGGCGTCATTTAGACCTGACTTTGTCCTTATGCAACTGGTGAATGCCAAATTAAAGCAACTCAAAATGGCAGGTGAAGGAGTTGATGACTACTTCTTTAACAAGGGAATTAAAGATCGCAAAAGCATAGACCATTTCGAAACAATCGAGCAACATTTGGCTTTAATGTTTTCCACTTCGGATGGCTTTGAAGACGAATGGGTAGCGCGGAATCTCGGCCAGCTTAAAAATATCGAGGATGATATGCAGCAAGCACTAGCGGCGTGGCGCAGCGGTAATCGTGAGAGATTTACCGAAATGGCAAATGAGATGTTAGATACTAAAATAGGCCAAACCGAATATCAACTATTGTTGGCTGAACGCAATAAAAGCTGGGTGGAACAGATTGATTCAATGATGAAATCGCCAGAAATAGAATTCATATTGGTTGGGGCTATGCACTTAGCAGGACCAAACAATGTTTTGGACTTGCTTGTCGAGAGAGGGTATAAAGTACAACAACTAAACGCGATCAATAAATAAACTTTCGTCCAGATAGGGTACTTCCTCTAACCTCATGGACTTCGTTGGAATTAGCTTCTGCACTTTAATAGTAGTCAAAGTGTAAGCGTAACGACAGCCACACCTAGCGGCATGGTTGTCGTTACGATCAGTATGGCAGCAGTTTAGCTAATGCTTCCTGTGTGTTGGCTGACGGTTGCTTTTCAAACAACTCACTGAGATAGTTGTAAGGTAAGCGTAACACCAACCGTAATATTGCCATTTCGTAGGCGTGTTTGATGAACAGTGATATCAATACGTCAATAAATTCTGCATATTCCCCCATTGAATTGAATCACGAAGAAGAGCTCACTATTTTGGTGTGGTAACCGGCGTTGTTCGCTATCTACTGTGTGGTAGATAATCATCATGGGCAGACACCAAACACTAGCGCTTGTGGATGTTAATAACTTTAACGCGAGCTGCGAACGCATGTTCAGGCCGGATTTGGCCACGAAACCCGTGCTGGTCCTCTCAAATAACGACGCTTTGGTCATAGCGCGGTCTAAAGAAGTTAAGGCTTTGGGAATAAAGATGGGCACGTCGGCATTCCAAATTGAGCATATTTCTTGCGGTTCGTATTTAAACACTGTCTGGAGTGAGAAAAGTGGTATTAAATCACTTAATACATTATTTTATATGGGTTTATTAAGTCTATTTTTATAAAATTAGATTTGTGCCAAAATCGCGTTATAATTTGTAAAGACACGCTAATGATTTCGTATTTATTTTGGGTAAATGTAAAGTCATTTAGACTTTTAGAGAGTGTCTTTACATTTTGCATTTAGTTTAACGGATAAATGGGAAAGTATGTTGATTTACTTACATATTTGTCTTTACATTTTACTAAGTGTAATAGTCCCGTTCTAACCTAGAATAGTTGCGAATCCTTAGAATATAAAACGTTAAAAACCCTGCTTTGCAGGGTTTTGTTTTTTAGCTAGTTTACCGGTGTTAGTTGTGTCAGTAATGCTGGCTTAAAACTTATTGTAAATTTACGCGGTTACCTAATGAATAGCCATGCAAAACCTGCTGTTGTGGGCTTTTAATTTGGCTTACAGAAAAATATAAGGCGTTGTCGTTGCTAAGTTTAATGGCTTGCTTAGTGGCATAAAAATTTAGGCCGGCAGCATCTATTTTACTATTATCGCTATGTAAAGCGATTAAGCCGTTTAAGTCGGCATTGGTGATAGTAACAGCGCTATTTAGCACCGTTAAGGCAGTGGCATCACTGTTAATAGTAATATCTTGCATACTTACAATAGCGTTTTCTATATAGATTGATTCGGCGCTAACTTGTTCAAGTTGCACATAGCGGCAGCCAATAATGCGTATATGTTGATAGTGGCCGCTATACTTGTTATCGGTTTGGTTATGACAGTTTAGATCCTGCTTGCTGGCAATAAACTCCGGTAAGGTCGTTTGCTCTGCCGGTTGCTGCAATGCCTGTTGAAATACGGCGAGTAATTGTTGTGGTGCATCGGCCATAGGTACATGGCCGGAATTTTTAATGATATGCAATTGAGCGTTAGGCATGCGGAGCGCTAAAACTTGGCCCGTACGCAATGGTGTAACCCTGTCTTGCTCGCCCCATATAATGTGGGTTGGCACCTTAACTTGGTTGATGGCAGCGCTAAAGTCTTCGTAAATTAAGCCTAAAGCGGCATTTATATTGGTTCTATCGCGATATAAATAGCGTTGGGCCATTGGTAGGTTTAACAGTAACTGTGCCGGATCTGGCAGATGGTCTAACCCTGTTAGCACTTTAGAGGTTAAGCGTTCTGTAAAACGATTAAACTTGCCTAACACACCAGCAAACACGCCTTTTGCTGGGCCTAATTGCTCCATCCATTGGTAAGATTCAGGCATTTTTGCTAAATGCTTGACAAAAATAGTACGTTGCAACACCCCGGCTGTATCTAACATAATCAGCTTGCTTACCTGCTGTGGATAATCTGCGGCGAAGCGTAAGCTAATGGCTGCGCCCATGGAATGGCCGGCTACAATAACTGGCTTATCGCTAAACTGCTTTATAACCCAATGCACTAGCTCGGCATAGCGAGATGGAGATAACTGCTCGATAGTTTTATCTGACAAGCCAAAACCGGGTAAATCTATACTGATAATATGATAATCAGATTCAAATTTTTTAATAACCGGCAGCCAATCTAGCATGCCGTTTTCACCTAAGCCGTGGATTAAAAACAAGATAGGCGCAGTGTTATCACCAGCTTGCACTAGGCTGATGTTACCGTTATAAAGCGGCTCTTTTAACACAGTACGCTGCCAATGCTGAGGTAATTCAATTCGAGTTGGCATAGGTACTGTAGTGTCTGCTGTTACCTTGACACTGGTTATAGCAAAAAGGGGCACTAAGATTATTAATAGCCGTTTTAGGCCAAGCTTAGACAGAGTATTAATTAGCATTGAGAAAAAGTTACTTAATAAGATCAGGATGAATATCTTAGCATTTTTTTGTTTTAACAGAACATAGCAAGCCTAGATACTGCTATTCTACTTATTTACAACTAAAGGAAAGTAAATATGATCAGTTATGTAACTATAGGCGTTAGTGATTTAGCCAAAGCAAAAACGTTTTACAGCCAGTTATTTTACGATCTAGGCGCTAAAGTTTTAGTAGATATGGGCCGGATCTGTTTTATCGGTAAAGACATGAAACAGCCTATGTTGGCCGTGTGTGTGCCTTATAACCAAGAACCCGCTCAGCCTGGGAACGGCAATATGGTGTCTTTTTCTCCAGGTAGCAAAGAAGCGGTAGATACCTTATATAAAAAAGCTATTGAATTAGGGGCAACTTGTGAAGGTGCGCCAGGGCAACGTATTCCAGATGTATTTTATGGCGCTTATGTAAAAGACCTTGATGGCAATAAGCTTTGTTTTAGCTATTTTGGCTAAAAAGTTTAAATTAACCTGCTGCTAAAGCTGGGAAATAGTAAGCATATTGCTGTGTTGTGATATACATCTAGTGTGAAACTGTTACCGAATAAAATGTAAGTTTTTCTTATACCATTATAAAAACCAATAAGTTCACCCTTGCTTGATAGCTATCAACTTATTGATTTTAAATGGTATTGGTTCTTTTTTATAGTTGGCATAAAGTTGGCTTAAGTTTAACTAACACATCATCAGCGCAGCGGTGTCTGCACTAAGGAGTTTGTTATGTTAGGTTGGGCATTAACTTTTCTTGTGATAGCGATTATTGCAGCGGTATTAGGCTTTGGTGGTATTGCAGGTGCAGCTGCCGGTATAGCCAAAATAATCTTTTTTGTTTTTATCGTTTTATTGGTTATTTCATTAGTTTTCGGTGCACTACGTGGCCGTAAACCACCATTATAAAATAGGGAGTATAAGTATGAATTTAGCAACGCTTTTATTGCGCAGTTTACTAGTCGCTTCTTTCGCTTTTACCGTTGTTGCTTGTAGTGACAATGATGCAGAAACAGCAGGTGAAAAAATCGATGAAGTTGTTACCGACGTTGGTAATAAAGTTGAAGACGTTTGTGAGGATGTGAAAAAAGAAGCAAAGGCTAAAGATACTGATTGCTAATATAATTTTAAGATAAGCTAAAAGGTAGCAAATTTTTTTGCTGCCTTTTTTAATTGCAGTGATTTAGCCTGGCATTGCACTCTACTAAATTCTAGCCTTAGCCGAGTTTGGCTAAATGTGCCTGCCTCACTCTATGTTACCGCTGAATAGTCAGCGTACAACGAACAGTGAAATTTTTACCGATTAGTCAGTAATAATGTAAATGTAAAAATTAACATAAAATGAACGATAAAGGTTAATTGCAGTTAAAACAATAGGTTAAAAGTTGGCATCGAACTGGCATAGTTAATAATGTCTCACAAAATAGGAGTGACATAATGAAACGTACAACTTTAGCCGTAATGATGACATTTGCTTTAGCTGCAACTTCAGCCACCGTAGCTGCTAACGATTGGAAAGACGCATCAAAAGATGCGTGGATTGATGGTAAAGCTGAAACGACATTATTATTAAACGGAAATTTAAACTCATTCTCTATCGATACTGATGTAAAAAATGGTGTAGTTACCCTAACAGGTAAAGTAGAAAGCGAGGTTGATAAGGCCTTAGCCGAAGAGCTTATTGAAAACCTTGATGGCGTTGAAAGCGTTGATAATAAGTTAATGGTAGAGCACTCAGATAAAAAGCGTGATCAGAATAAAGATGGTAATGCTTTAAAAGATGCCAAAATTACTACTGTCGTTAAAACGCGGTTATTATTTGAATCTGAAGTCAGTGGTACCTCAATTAATGTTGATACCAAAAATGGCACTGTAACTTTAAAAGGTGAGGTTGACTCTTCAGCAGAGAAAGATTTAGCCATAACCATTGCTAAAAACACTAAAGATGTAAAAAATGTTGTGGATAAATTACGTGTTGATAAGTAATACTTAATTTATATGCTATAAAAGCCAGTCATTTGACTGGCTTTTTTTTGCTAAAATTCTGCATGGGTGAAGTAGCCTAGCCCTAGGCCAAGCTATCCGTTATGCTAGCGCTAGGCTTATTAAGAGATAAATTTTAATGCGAATTTTGCATACGTCTGATTGGCACTTAGGCCAGCATTTTATTGGTAAAAGCCGTGCGGTTGAGCATCAGGCTTTTCTAACTTGGTTAGTACAGCAAGTTGTCGAGCTAAACATTGATGCCATTATTGTTGCTGGTGATATTTTTGATACGGCTACCCCACCTAGCTATGCCCGTGAGCTATATAACCAGTTTATTGTCCAGCTACAGCCAACCGGCTGCCAGTTAATTTTATTAGCCGGTAATCATGACTCTGTGGCGGTATTAGCAGAAAGCAAAGACTTATTAGCTTGCTTAAATGTGCAAGTGATCCCAAGCGTTACCGATGATATTGCCCAGCAACTTTGTCTGCTAAATAATCAGCAACAGCAACCAGCAGCATTAGTGGCAGCCATTCCGTTTATTCGAGCCCGAGATGTATTACAAAGCCAAGCGGGTCAAACCGAGCGCGATAAACAGCTAAGCTTGCAACAAGCCATAGCCGCGCATTATCAACAGCTGTTTAGCCAAGCGGAGCAATATAATCTTGAACATAAGCTAGCGCTACCAATAGTGATGACAGGCCACTTAACGACGTTAGGCGTTAGCCTAACTGAGTCGGTACGCGATATTTATATCGGCACTTTAGAGGCTTTTGCCGCTGATCAATTCCCTAATGCAGATTATATAGCTTTAGGCCATATCCACCAGGCGCAACAAGTTAAAGGGGCAACCGATATTCGTTATAGCGGCTCACCTATACCACTTAGTTTTGATGAAGCTAAGCAGCAAAAGCAGTTATGGTTGCTAGAGTTTAATGGTAAAGAAAAGCAAGTAACCTCAGTGCCTATTCCTTGTTTTCAGCCGTTACTTAGCATTAAAACCGATTTAGTCTCGTTAGAAAGCAAACTAACTTCAGCCCTAGCCGATTTAGCTGCCGATCAGCGGCTTTGGCTAGAGATTGTGATAACCGAAACTGATGCTTATCTAACTGATTTACAGCAACGAGTTGAAGAGCTGTGTGCAGATTTACCGGTTGAACTATTACGCTTGCGACGTCAACGTGCCCTTGCTACTGCGGGCTTAGCCCAGCAAGGCCAGCAAAGTTTAGCCGAGCTGACGCCTGCTGATGTTTGGCAAGCTAGGCTAGCTCAGGAGCAGCTAACTGATGAGCAGAAGCAGCAATTAACGCAACTACATCAGCAAGTCTTAGCTACGGTTGAGCAGGGGGAAGCATGAAAATTCTCTCGGTAAGATTACAAAATTTAAATTCATTACGTGGCGAGTGGTGTATTGATTTTCGCTTAGCGCCTTTTAATCAAGCTAATCTATTTGCTATTGTTGGCCCAACCGGAGCAGGAAAAACCACCATTTTAGATGCAATCTGTCTAGCCTTGTATCATCAAACACCGCGCTTAAAAACGTCACCTACTAGTAATGAAGTTATGACCCGTCACACCAGCGAATGCTTAGCTGAAGTTGAGTTTGAAGTGGCGAATATTGGTTATCGTGCTTTTTGGAGTCAACGCCGTGCTAGGGGGAAAAGTGATGGCAACTTACAAGCTGCTAAAGTAGAGCTGGCGCGCTTAGATGGCACTATATTGGCTGAAAAGATTAATGATAAACAACGCTTAATCGCAGAAATTACCGGCTTAGACTTTGGCCGTTTTACTAAGTCTATGTTGTTAGCCCAAGGTGGTTTTGCGGCATTTTTAAATGCCGAAGCCAACGAGCGCGCTGAGCTATTAGAAGAGCTAACCGGTACCGATATTTATGCCCGCATTTCAGCCCAGGTGTTTGCCGATTGTCGTGAGAAAAAACAACAGCAAGAGCTATTACAAGCGAAGTTGTCAGCGGTAGAGCTGTTAACGCCAGAGCAACAGGCCGAGCTTAATAGCCAGTTGCAACAAATTAGTGCAGATATTCATGGCCAGCAAACAGAGCTAAAGCAATTACGTCAGCAACAGCAATGGCGACAACAGGTAGCACAGGCAACAACAGCGTTACAGCAGGCAGAGCAAGAAGCAAAACAAGCCGAAATTAACTTAGCATTACAGCAACCGCAATTAGCCAAGTTAGCAGCTTATCAACCCGCGCATAAACTCGCACCGGTATATCAGGCTTTGCAGCATAGTCTGCAGCAGTTGCAACAACAGCAGCAAGGCTTGCAACGGTTAAGCAAAGAAGTGGCCGGCGCTAAGCAGCAGCAAGCCACTTATTTGTGGCAAGGCTGGCAAAGAGTGCAGCAGCAACTTGTGCAAGCTCAACAGCAACAACAGCAGCGCCAGCAACAGCAGACTAAGCTTAAGCAACAATTAGCTGTCTGGCTGCCAGCTTTACAGCAGCAAACCGCGCTAGAGCAGCAGCTACATAGCCAACTAGAACAATTACAGCAACAAGGTTCAAGGTCTCAGTTACAGGCGAGTTATCAACAGCAGCAAGCTCAGTTACAGCTGCTACAAAAGCTGCAGCAGCAATTAAGTTTGCAGCAAAAATATCAGCAACAGCAGCAACAATTACAGCAGCAGCTTAAAAGTGAAGAGCAAAAAAGGCAGCAGTTAGCCCAGAATTTAACGCAGTTACGGCAGCGCTATAGTGAATTGGCTCAACAAGTTAAAGATAAGCGTTTGTTGCTACAACAGCAGCAGTTAATTTTGCAGTTGTCTGATCATAGAGCGCAGTTAAAGCAAGGGCAGCCTTGCCCGCTATGTGGCGCCACTGAGCATCCTGCCATTGCTGAATATCAGCAATTAGATAGTTCAGCAACCGAGCAGCAACTAGCCCAAGTGGAAAGTGAACAAGCTGCCTTACAAAAGCAAGGCGAGCAAACCAATGCCGAACATGCTGCGTTAAAAGCAGCAATAGAACAATTAGAAAAACAAGAGCAGCAATTAAGCCAAGATCTTCAGCAGTTAGATAGCGAAATGCAAACCGTTAAGGCTGAGCTGGGACGCTTAGCATTAACAACAGCATTAGTACCTGCATTAATCGCAGAGCTAGCAGAAAAAGAGACAACGGACTTAACGACAGAGCATATTGCTGCAGCAATTAGCGAGCAAGAGCAACAGCAGCAGCAATGCCAACAGCAGCTAGCGCAATTAGAGCAATTACAACAGCAATGGCAAGACAATAAAGCGGCTTTAACCAAGCAACAACAGCAGTCTAGTGATGCTCAATATCAGTTGCAGTTGTTAGCCAATCAAATTCAGCAAGCTGAACAAGAGTTAGCGCGGTTACAGCCGCAAGCAGATAATTGGCAGCAGCAGTGGCAACAGTTAGAGTTAGCTGCGCCAGACTCAGCCGTGGTAAAAGAGGCGCTAACCGAGTCGATAAGTAGTATTGAGTCTAAACTGCAGCAAGCGCAGCAACAAAGCCATGTATTACAAGGTCAGCATCAAGCATTGCAGCAAACGCTAAACCAAACAGAGGCTCAGTTGCAGCAACAACAACAGCAATGGCAAACAGCCTTAGCACAAAGTGTTTTTGCTGATGAAGCGGCCTTTAAAGCCGCGTTATTAAGCGATGAACAAGTGCAACAGCTAGCACAGCTGGAAAAAGATTTAAACCAAGCCAGTATTAGTAGCCAGCGTTTATTGCAAGATAGACAGCAGCAACTACAACAGCTACAACAGGCAAATTTAACCGATTTAGAGTTAAACCCAATATCAAGCCTAGTGCAGCAAGCCGAGCAAAAGTTGGAAGCTTTAAACCAGCAGCGTGGTGAAATAGCACAGCAACTAAATGCTGAGCAAAAGCGCCGCGAGCAACAGCAGCAATTATTAGCTGATATTAAAGCGGGTCAGCAACAATATGAATTATGGCAGCGTTTAAATAGCTTAATAGGCTCGGCCGATGGCGCACGTTATCGCCGTTTTGCCCAAAGCTTAACCTTAGCCCAGCTTATATTATTAGCGAATAGGCAGCTGGGGCTATTACATAATCGTTATCAACTCGCGGCACATGAAACCGCTGAGTTAGAGCTAGTTGTGCTAGATACTTGGCAAGCCGATAGTGCTAGAGACACCAAAACCTTGTCGGGCGGCGAGAGTTTTTTAGTTAGTTTAGCCTTGGCGTTAGGCTTGTCTGATTTAGTCAGTAGCAATACCCGCATTGACTCACTGTTTTTAGATGAAGGCTTTGGTACCTTAGATGCCGATACCTTAGATAGCGCCTTAACGGCCTTAGATAACCTAAATGCCAGCGGTAAAATGGTGGGTATTATTAGCCATGTTGAAGCGTTAAAGCAGCGTATTCCGGTGCAGATTAAAGTAGAAAAGCAGCAAGGGTTGGGCTTTAGTAAGATTAGTATTGAGCAATAGTGGTGAAGCAAAGAAGAAAAAAGGCCGCAGGCGGCCTTTTTGTTTTATTAGCAAACGACTAGAACGAATAAACTAAGGTTAAGGTCGTTTGCGTATCGGTCGATTTTTTATTAACCGGCACAGCTGAGTCATTCTGGACTAAAAACGCAGCTTTCATTTGTAATGAGCCATTAATTTTTGCTGTAAGCGATGTTTCAGCAATAGTACGTGTATTGTCTTCACCGTATTCAACGCTTAGGGTTTGCGCAAATGTTGCCGACTCACTTAAGGTCCACTTAAAACTTGCGGCACCGCGAACAATTAAGCCGTTCTCAGTTTCGCCAGTAGAGCGCTCACCAGTAAAGTAACCCGGACCAATTTCCACGTCTAAATGCATATCTTCACTGTTATATAAGCGGGTACCGTAACCGATAGCTAAGGTTGTATATTTGGTATAAGCACCAAATTTATCATCAGTATAAGAGCCAAACATAAACAGCTTTTCAAACTCGTCATCAAGTTTATAAGCTGCCTTTGCTGAAATTAAGTAACGTTCTGCTGAGCGTTCAGTTACTTTTTCACCGTTTTCATCAGTTTTTTCGTCTTCTTTAAAAAAAGCACTGAAAATATACTGGTTACTCCAGTTTTCTAGCTCTTGCTTAGCATCAATTTTACCTGTTATCGAGGTACCAACAGTGTTACCTGTGGTAGTGATTGCGCCAAGCTCTGCTGAGGTTGTCCATACTTTATCAGTATCTTCAGCATAAACGTTTACGCTAGCAACGGCAAAAGCCGCTGCTAATAAAGATAATTTTCTCATTACTTCTCCTGAGAGTCTTTTTTGATGTGAACACCCATTTGTGGGAAAGGAATGCCAATGCCATTGTCATCAAAAGTGAGTTTGATTTTTTCTAAGGTATCCCAGTAAACACCCCAATAATCAGCGGCATTGACCCAAGGGCGAACATGGATATTAACTGATGAGTCAGCTAAGGCTGCAACAGCAATAACAGGCTTAGGTGTTGGTAAAATACGATCATCAGCGCTTAGAATGTCTTCAAGAATTTTCTTCGCTTGACGTAAATCAGCGTCGTAAGCAATACCAATTAATAAATCAACACGGCGTGTAGGCTCTGATGAGTAGTTAGTAATAGCGCCGCCAGTGATTTTAGCGTTAGGTACGATAACGCGTTTATTATCTGGGGTTGTCATTAAAGTTTGGAAGATTTCAATTTTATCAACTGTACCGGCAATGCCGCCAGCATCAATGTAATCGCCCGATTTAAACGGACGGAATAGCATAATTAAAATGCCTGAGGCAAAGTTTGCTAAAGAACCTTGTAAAGCTAAACCTATAGCTAAGCCTGCAGCACCTAGAATGGCTATAAAGGAAGTGGTCTCAACGCCAATTTGTGACAGCGCCATTAGAACCGTTGCAATTAAGATAACAGCGTAAACAATACTAGCCATAAAAGAGACAACAGCTTTATCTACTGAACGGGCAAGTAGAGCTCGCTCCATTAGGCGTTTAACAACTTTTGCAACAATACGACCGATATAAAAAATAACGATAGCAGCAATAAACTGCACAAAGTAACCTAAGATTACTTCATTATTTTCCTGAAAAAACTTGGTGATTTCTTCCATAATACTCCCCATAAGTAAGCAACTAAGATAAAAACCGCAGAATGTTAACATAAAACTGAATTATGCGGCAGTAAAAGGTACATAAGTTAACCAATTAAATTATTAGCATAAAAAAGCTTGGTGTTACCAGTGAAATTAGCTATTATAGCCGCTATCTGCGGTGACTGTAGCTCAGTTGGTAGAGCCCCGGATTGTGATTCCGGTTGTCGTGGGTTCGATCCCCATCAGTCACCCCATTCTTCTGTTTTTCTGCAAGTCTGCTAAGCTTCACTATACAACCTCTTCATAATTCGAGTTATTTCAGTGATTGACTTAAATGCATTGCAACAGCAATTGCAGCAGCCAAACCTAGCCCCTGTAGAGCAATGGCAACCGAAGTTTTGTGGTGATATACCGCTGCATATCGATGGCCAAGGCCAGTGGTTTTATAATAATAGTCTGATCCAGCGGCCTGCTATGGTCAAACTTTTTGCTTCAGTTCTATTGTGCCAAGATGGTGAGTACTTTTTACAAACCCCTGTAGAAAAAATGCGGATTAGCGTAGCTGATGCTCCTTTTATTATTACAGATTGGCAATGGCTAACGAGTGAGAATTTACCGGTGCTAGCTTTAACAACCAACGTAGGCGATAAGCTTCTTGTTAGCCCTGAACATCCTATCTGGTTAGGGTTATCTGCTGAGCAAGATTGGCTTCCTTATGTGCAAATGTGGCGGGGATTAAGCGCTAAACTCAATAGAAATGTTTACTACCAACTAGCCGAGCAAGTTAGCGCTGTTTATTGTAATGGCCAAATGCATTATCAACTGAAAAGTGCCGGTTATCCTTATACCTTTGCTATAACGCCTATTGGCTAACATTAAGCTGTGTTATTAGCACTTTACTTACCCGGTTCTGGCACCGACTTTTTATTCACGCCTTGTTGTTGAGTGATCTCAGTCGCTAATTCTTTGTCTTCCTTAACTGGGGTTAAGCCATTCTGCTCAGCGCCGTGACTTGGTGTATAAGACAAGGTTGTCATTAAGGCAAAATGATCTGAGCCTATAGATGGCAGCCGCTGGATTTGATTAAGCGTAAAGTGTTGGCTATGAAATAAATGATCTAATGGCCAGCGTAAAAAAGGGTAACTAGCATGAAAGGTATTAAACATTCCTCGGCCTACACGAGGGTCTAGTAAACCACTTAACTTGCGAAATAAGCGGGTAGTGCGAGACCAAGCTACGTCGTTTAAATCACCGGTTATAATTGTGGCTTGCGGTGTATCTGCAATACTGCGTGCCACTATAATAAGCTCGGCATCACGCTCAATTGATTGCTCATTTTCAGTTGGGCTAGGTGGTGCTGGGTGCAAAAAGTGCATCCGTACTTTGTTACCACATTTTAAGGTCAATAGCGCATGCATTGAAGGCACATCATCTTCTACTAAATAGGCGATCTCGCTATCAGTTAAGGCTAAGCGTGAGTAAACATGCATACCATAAAGGTTATCTAGCGGGCACTTTATAGTGAAAGGCATTTCAGTTTCTAAGCAATCTAGCTGTTGTTGCCACCATAAATCAGACTCTAGGGTAACGAGTACGTCGGGTTTATGTTGTTTAACTAGCTGTATAAGACTATCAGCATTACGATTAGGCGTTAGCACATTAGCTGTAATAATGGTGAGCTGACGCTCGGGGTTAGTATTTTCACTAGATAAAACTTCATATGGCCATAAACGGGTATAGGGCAGGATCCACCATAGTTGCCATAGTAAACAGAGCAATACACTAGAGGCTAATAACCAGTGATGCCAAGCTGTAAAGTTAAAGAAGTAAAGCTGACTGAATAATAAAGCACTGGCTAAGACGGCCAGTTGCAGTCGAGGAAAGTCTAAACCGCGTATGGTCCAATGTGAGTTTTTCCACAGCGGTAGTACGGTGGCTAAAACAATCAGAATAGTGCAAACGGATAAAGCCAAAGACATTTAATATTCCTAAATGAAACGCTTAATAGTGGTTGATTAGAAAATCCTATAACGGCCTTAGGTTGTATAAGATAACATTATGCTCTAAATACTTAACCTTAAGAGAAAGTAATACTAAGATCTTATTAGTCTGCAAACTACTATAAATTACAGTTAAGACCAAGAATCTTAAGAGATAAGAATAAATAAAGACTAGACGCTGGTCGGTAATTAGGGTTTAACTGTCGCAATAATATTGTTGATTTAGCCCAAACTGCTAAGACTAAAGTATACAAATTATTTAAAGAGTATAAGTATGAAAAAAATCAATCTTGCACTATTGGTACTCTCATTGGGCATAAGCCATGCTGCTTCTGCAGCAACATTAATTTATGCCGGTAAGTTAATTACGGCAGATAGCGATAAAGTAAAGTCTAACCAAACAGTTGTTGTAGAAAACGATAAAATTATAGCTATTGAATCGGGTTATAAAAAAGCAACTGCAGCTGATCAGGTTATTGATTTACGCAACCACACTGTTATGCCCGGCCTTATGGATATGCATACCCACTTTTATAGCCAATTTAGTGCTACTGCTTATGCTGATGCCTTTACTATGAATGAAGCTGACTCTGCCTTAAGAGCGGCGACTTATGCTGAAAAAACCTTAATGGCTGGCTTTACAACGGTGCGTGAGTTAGGGGATAAGCATCAAATAAGTGTCGCTTTAAAAAAGGCTATTGCTAAAGGCTATGTTAAAGGTCCGCGTATTTTTGCAGCAGGTAAATCTATTGCTACTACCGGAGGGCATGCTGATCCAACCAACGGTGTCGCTTATGCGTTAATGCAAGATCCTGGGCCTAAAGAAGGGGTAATAAATGGTGCTGATGAGGCACGAAAAGCGGTTCGTCAACGCTATAAAGAAGGATCTGATTTAATTAAAATTACTGCCACAGGCGGCGTGTTGAGCGTAGCTAAAAGCGGCACTAACGCTCAATTTACGGATGAAGAACTGGCCGCTATTGTTAGCACTGCAAAAGATTATGGAATGAAAGTTGCTGTTCACGCTCATGGTAAAGAGGGTATGGAGCGTGCTATTAAAGCAGGCGTAGACTCAATTGAGCATGGTACTTATATGGACAAAGAAACCATGGCATTAATGCGCAAGCATGGTACCTACTTTGTGCCTACTATCATTGCTGGTAAGTGGGTAGAAGAAAAATCTAGTATTGATGGTTTTTTCCCTGAGCTTGTTAGAACTAAAGCTGCGACTATAGGCGGTTTAATGCAAAACACTTTTGCTAATGCTTATAAAGCCGGGGTGAAAATTGCTTTTGGTACTGATGCTGGGGTATTTGAACACGGCAATAATTGGCAAGAGTTTGTCTATATGACGGAAGCAGGCATGCCGGCTTTAGCTGCTATCCAAAGTGCGACTATAGAAGGTGCCCGATTACTAGGCATAGAAGATCAACTAGGTAGTATTACTGTAGGTAAAATAGCAGATATTATTGCTGTGCCTGGAGATCCATTACAAGATATTAAGCAAATGGCTAAGGTAAACTTTGTAATGAAAGCTGGCGAAGTATTTCGCCAGTAATTAATCAGCTCCCGTTTTTAACTAGACTAGTCTGGTTGAAAACGGGTTAATAGGGCTTGGGTATCAGCTAAAATAGCTGACTTTAAATCTTGTTCTGCTTGTAAGCGAATTTTGTCTTGCTGTTTGGTTAAGGCTTTATCTTGATTATTACGGGCTTCATGGGTTGGCATATCTTTTACAGCCAGATACATTTGGTATAAGCCGCTATAGGTCGTATTTGGTTCAGGCGTTCGCTCAGGCACTAAGTGATCTAATAGCACCCATAATCTTAGCGCTCCCTCTGAAAGCTCGCATTGCCCTTCCAACATGGCTTTACAAATAAGCACTATGCTGTTGGTTAAATAAGCTTTTCGTTCAGACGTTAATTCCTGCTGCTGTTCAGCTTGTTGTTGGCGCTGCTGCTGCAGTTGCCATAATAACTTACCAGCATAAAAAGCCAGAGCAGCAACTATTATTGCACCAAGGGTAATAAGTATTATTGCTGCGGTGCTAGCCATTAGTCGTCACCTAGTAAGTCTTTACGCCAGTCTTTTTGCTCAAAGGCGCTTAATAAATCTTCAGGCTCATTCTCTTGTTCTTGATCTAAGCCTAATTCGGCTAGTAATTCAGTTAAACGTTTAGTTTTAGCATTGAAGTACTTGGCGTCTTTACCTGTTAATTGCTCATCTTGTTCAACTTTTTCTAATAGCTGTTGCAAGTATGTATCATTTTCAATAGCTGCTAGTTCCACTTCCGGGGCTAGAGGTATTGGTTTAGCTTTGCTCAGGCTAGCACGGGGCAATTGTTCTTTACTGCTGGTTTCTGTTGCAGGCAGTAAAGAGATAGGAGTTTTACTGCCTAAACGTTTATCTTTAGTGCTATTGCTGGTGTTTTCAGGCTTAGTGGTTGCCACATTATTGCGGTTACCAGACTTTAAGCCAGCTCCTTTCTTTTTGGTTTGAGCTTTGGGCTCACGAGTTTTACGAGCATCTTCAGCATTTAAATGCCTTAGACCATTGGGACCAGCGGAGCGAGATTTTTTCTGACGAGTCATGTTGATTACCTACTAAAAAGTGGCCGCATTTTAACCGTCTTTGGTTATAAAGACTAATGCTTTATGCGTTGCATGATCACAACATCATTTGCAGGAAAATGCAATTTATAGCCATCACGTTTAGCTAAAAAATGAAAAGTATGTTCCGAAAAAAAGCTAATATGGGTTGGGTCAGCTTTATAATGCCAGTTTTGAAAAAAATCTAATGATGTATAACGTTTAGTCATAATAGCAATAACGCCAGCAGGAGCTAACATTTGTTGCCACTTTTGCCATTCAACAGCGGGCTGTACAAAGTGCTCAATGGCTTCGCTACAAGTAATAAAATCGTACTGCTGGTTTAAAACTGTTTTGTCTGCGGCAAAAAAGGGATCCCAAACTGCCATTTTTTGCCCTTGTTGTTGCAATATTTTTGCTAGCAAAGGCCCTGGACCGCAACCGTAATCTAATCCTGATAGATTAGTCTGAGCTAAATGTTGCTGCAGCGGTTGAGCTAAACGTTGTAAAAAATTGCGATAGCCTAAGTCTTGGAGGTCATTATTATGCAATTGGTAGTGTTTTAACTCATCGGCAGCTGAAAGTAATGTAGTGCGATCGGCAAATACTAAGGCACAGTTTTGGCATTGCCAATATGAGCGAAGTTTATCTTGGCAAAAGTACTGAGTACCTTGATTACATAATGGGCAATGTTGGTTTGGCATCGCGACATAAAGCTTATTTTAGTGTTATATAAAGAAAAAGGCGATAAGTTAACCTATCGCCCTGGATTTTTATGTGCCTGTGACACTATTTTTGCTGTCGTCATCCTGACACTAGGTAAATACCCTGTCAGCTCTAGTTCCGTGTTTTTATTATTTTCTTCCATGAGAATTTTATTATTGATGATCTTCCTAATACTTTATTAGTCATCCTTGCGCGTGAAACACGCGGCACATCTTCCTGATGTGTTAATCTGAAGGTACTGCATATTTAGTGCGAGCACTGCCACTTCCTTGCGCTAATTCCCTGTTGTTATTTATGTTTGTTACTTAATGTAACTGCTATTAATCTACTCGTTTTCAAAAATATGGCAAGCTATTGCTATAAAAAAAGTTCAACTTACAACCAAATAAATTTTTATATTGTTATATAACAGATAGTTATAATTTTTATTTTTTGGTTTGATTATTCATAAAGAACCCAAAATAGCTATTTTTTGATGTTTTTTTTGATAATTTTCTGCGATGAAGCGACAAAAAAGCCGGTTAAATTAACCGGCTTTTGTCAAAAAATGTAATTAAGGTTTAGTGTAAACCACCTAAATATTGTGAAATCAATTCTATATCAGCATCTGTTAGCTTTTTCGCTATATCTGCCATCATACCATTTGGATCGTTAGTACGAGTTCCATCACGAAACTCAGCCAAAGTGGTTTTTAAGTAAGTTGCATTTTGAAAGGCAATTTTAGGGAAGTTAGCTAAGCCAGTGCCAGTACCTGTAGGGCCATGGCAGGCAATACAGGCTGCGATACCACGTTCAGCATCACCACCACGGTAAAGTTTTTCACCGGCAGCTATTACGTTTTCTGGTGTAGTGCCAGGCTTCATTTTTTGTGAAGCAAAATAGGCAGCTAAATCTTGCATATCTTGATCTGATAGTGCGGCAACCATACCAAACATAATGGCATTATTTCGGCCTTGTTTACCGGCAGTTTGCATACCTAACTTATATTCTTTAAGTTGTTTATATAAATAAGTTGCGTGCTGGCCTGCAATTTTGGGATACATGTCTAACTGGCTATTGCCATCAGTACCATGACAAGCAGTACAAGTTGTCGATTTTGCTTTGCCTGCTTCAGCATCGCCGTTGAAAGCCTGAGCTGTGCCGATAAGACCAAACACTAGCGCCAATGGAAATAGAATTTTTTTCATGTTTTATCCGTCTCTGTCCGCAGTAAAGTGCCAGCATACTGGCATTCAGGAGTAATAACCTTAATGTTGAAGTCTATTTTACACGATTTAGCAGAAAGTAAAATGGCATATAGCATGCAAAAGCTTCTGCAGATCTACTAGATCCGTTACAATAGCTATAAATAAATAGCCGGAGTAGGCCGTGTAC
Source organism: Rheinheimera sp. MMS21-TC3 (assembly GCF_032229285.1). Lineage (NCBI taxonomy): Bacteria > Pseudomonadati > Pseudomonadota > Gammaproteobacteria > Chromatiales > Chromatiaceae > Rheinheimera > Rheinheimera sp. MMS21-TC3. The sequence continues at coordinate 155,931 of NZ_CP135084.1, read as the reverse complement.
AAGTCAAAAATTAATTATCAGCGTGCAACTTTTTTAACCAGCGCACCTGATATCAAGGCGTTACCTGCAGATCAGGGAATAGAAGTTGCCTTTGCTGGTCGTTCTAATGCGGGTAAGTCTAGTGCGTTAAATACCTTAACGCGACAAAATAGTTTAGCCAGAACCAGTAAAACACCAGGTAGAACTCAGCTAATTAATACCTTTAGCTTAGATGCTGAGCGTAGATTAATTGATTTACCTGGTTATGGTTTTGCAAAAGTACCTTTAGCGGTTAAAGAAAAGTGGCAAAAGTCGTTAGCCGAGTATTTGCAGAAAAGACAAAGCTTAAAAGGCTTAGTGGTATTAATGGATATTCGCCATCCCTTGAAAGATTTAGATCAAGATTTAATAACTTGGGCGGTGGCTAGTGATTTACCAGTATTAGTATTGTTAACTAAAGCGGATAAATTAGCTTCAGGTGCCCGGAAAAAAGTTCTATTAGAAGTTAGAGAAGCCTCACTAGCTTTTATGGGGGATGTGACTGTTCATATGTTTAGCTCATTGAGTAAGCTTGGTTTAGATAATGTAGAACAAATGCTAGATATTTGGTATCGGGCTGAAGAAATCTCTACAGAAGATAAAGAATAAAAAAACCGACACTAAAGAGTGTCGGTTATAGCGAATGAGGGAGAAGCTATAATATTAAATTAACAGGGTGTCTTTAAAGACAACGCTATTATACATATAAAACTGCAACATTAAAGTAATTGCTCTAAATTTGAGGTGCGGGCGTTTTAGTGAGCCTGATCCCAGTTATCGCCATGACCAGCTTCTGCTACTAAAGGCACATCTAATTTAGCTGCAGTTGCCATTAAATCAACCAGCTGCTGCTTAACCGCCTCGACTTTATCGCTATCAACCTCAAATACTAATTCATCGTGAACTTGCATTATCATAGTGACGCTATCGTTGTTTTGTTGTTGTAACCAATTATCGACAATTATCATGGCTTTTTTAATAATATCTGCTGCTGTGCCCTGCATAGGCGCGTTGATAGCTGCGCGTTCAGCCGCTTTTTTACGGGCCATATTTTTAGCGGTAATTTCTGGTAAATATAACCGACGACCAAAAATCGTTTCTACATAACCCTGCTCATGCGCTTGTTTGCGGGTGCGATCCATATAATCTAATACACCAGGGAAGCGTTCAAAATAACGATCAACATAATGTTGAGCTTCAGCACGGCTAACACCCAGTTGCTTGGCTAAGCCAAAAGCAGACATGCCATAAATTAAGCCAAAGTTAACCGCTTTAGCGCTACGGCGTTGATCAGAGGTTACTTGTTCTAAACTGACGGCAAAGACTTCCGCAGCTGTAGCGCGGTGAATATCGCGACCTTGAGCAAAGGCCTCTAGTAAGGCTTTATCTTGTGATAAATGGGCCATTATGCGTAACTCGATTTGCGAGTAGTCGACGGCGACAATTTGCTTGTTTTTAGGTGCAATAAAGGCTTGGCGGATCCTGCGGCCTTCTTCGGTGCGAATTGGAATATTTTGTAAGTTAGGATCGGTTGAGCTTAATCTTCCTGTAGCAGTTACTGCCTGATGATAAGAAGTATGTACACGGCCCGTTAGTGGATGCTGCATTTTAGGTAACTTATCGGTATAGGTTGATTTTAATTTACTTAAACCGCGGTGCTCGGTAATTAGCTTAGGAAACTCATATTCTAGCGCTAACTCGGCTAAAACCTCTTCCGCTGTAGAAGGGGCACCAGTAGGTGTTTTCTTTAAAACGGGTAACTCCATTTGTGTAAAAAGAATTTCTTGTAGCTGTTTTGGCGAAGCTAAATTAAAAGTAGTCCCTGCTTGCTCATAAGCTTCTTGCTCTAATATTGCTAAACGTTCGGCAATCTGCTTGCTTTGGGCATGCAATAACTTAGCATCTATCAAGACGCCATGGCGCTCCATACGTGACAGTATATCGACTAAGGGTATCTCTATCTGTTGTAGCACTTCTACTAGCTGTGGCTGCTGTTGTAACTGAGGCCATAGTGCCAAGTGCAGCTGCAGTGTAATATCGGCATCTTCAGCCGCATAGACTGCAGCTTTATCTAGCTCTATTTGATTAAAGGTTAGCTGTTTTGCCCCCTTGCCTGCTATTTCTTCAAAGCTAAAGGTTTTTTTACCTAAGTGTTTTAACGCTAAGCTGTCCATATCATGGCGACCGGCTACGGAGTTAAGCACATAAGACTCCAGCATAGTGTCGAACTTAATGCCTTTTAGTTGAATATTATGCCGTGCTAGTACACTTTGATCGTACTTTAAGTTTTGGCCAACTTTAGCAAAATTATCGCTTTCAAGCCAAAAAGCAAGCTGCTGTAATACCCAATCCCGATCTAGCTGCTCTGGTGCACCAACATAGTCGTGGCCAACTGGGACATACCAAGCTTTATCAACACTAGTGGCTACTGATAAGCCAACTAAATCTGCTTGCATATAGTCAAGACTAGTGGTTTCGGTATCAAAAGCGGTGAGTTCACTGTTGCGTAATGCTTCTAGCATAATGGCAAAATCAGCTTCGGTTAGTACTGTTATATAATCAGCTTTGGCCGCTTCGACAGCAATAACTTCTGCAGTGCTGTTTTCTGACTGTTCTTCAGCAAGGTTGTCAGAACTAGTGCTAAGAATTTCTTTTAACCAACGGTTAAATTCACATTCTTGGTATAAAGCGGTTAACGCAGCGGTATCAACTGGTGCAATTACTAAATCATCTAAAGTGACATCAAGCTCAACATCAAGCTTTATTGTTGCTAAACGGCGTGATAGCTCAAGTTGCTCTTTAAACTCTTCTAATTTGGCTTTCATGGTTTTTGCACCACGAAAGCTTAAAGTAGCCACTTGATCTAATTGTTGATAAATCGCTTCTATGGAGCCCATGCCTTGCAATAAAGCGACAGCTGTTTTTTCACCAACGCCTGGCACACCCGGAATATTGTCAGACTTATCGCCCATTAAGGCTAAATAATCGATTATTTGTTCAGGTTTAACACCAAACTTTTCTAGTACTGTATCAGGCTGCAAGATGGTGTTGGTCATAGTGTTGATAAGAGTGACATGCTGATCAACTAACTGGGTCATATCTTTATCACCGGTTGAGATAAGCATCTCTCTGCCGGCAGCACTAGCTTGTTTTGCTAAAGTACCAATAACATCGTCTGCTTCTACACCGCTAATGCAAATTAACGGTAAGCCCATAGCTTTAATAATATTATGCAAAGGTTCAATTTGACTGCGCAGATCATCTGGCATGGCAATACGGTTAGCTTTATATTCGCTATACATCTCATTACGAAAGGTTGGCCCTTTAGCGTCAAACACTACGGCCATTTGCTTAGGGTTATATTGCCGTAATAAGCTTTTTAGCATATTAACGACGCCATAGATGGCACCGGTAGCTTCACCACGCGAGTTAGTTAAATGTGGTGGCGAATGATAAGCGCGAAATAAATAAGAAGACCCATCAACTAAAATAAGTGGACTGTCTGCGTTGCTAGTCATGACATTAAACATCCTGCAGAAATAAAGCTATAGCATGCCACAGCAGGCTTAAGGCTGCTAGTTTGCTTAGTGAATTAACTGAAGCACAACCTGTGGATAACTTTGTGCAAAACCTAAGCATAGCTTTAATTTACATAAAAGACAGTTAAAATAAAATGCTTGGTAAGTTGTTGATTACATTGGTTGTTTGTAAGTTCGGGAATGCTTTATTAGTTTTACTTAATGTATATTCAATTTGTGGAAAACCATTTTATATTAACAATTATATTTAAAATATGATGGCTATCAATTCATACGGTTAGTTAACTAGCCTAGCATAAAACTGTAGATTTCCAATTATAAAATAGCTAAATGCCAGTACCGATTAAAGTGTGATTTATGATATTAAAAGGGTAACAATACCGATAAAACCTAGGCTGTAGTTAATTACTTTAAAACAATCTGCTATTATAATGAGGTTTAATTTTATTAGTAGTGCTGTAAAAATTTCTAGCTAACTGCTATTTATGGGTGTTTTAAGCTTCCACTTTTTATGGCTAGGGGGCTATAATGCAACAAATTTATACGACCTCTATAAAGGGATCATAGATAATGAAAAAACTGACCATCGCTATTACTCTGCTCTTAATGACTTTAGGTGTTAATGCTAGCTCAGAATCAGATAAGGCAGAGTTAGCCAAGCGTTTAGCACCCGTTGGGCAAGTATATGTTGCTGGTGCAGTTGTGGCTTCAGCTGAAGCATCAGGACCGCGCAGTGGTGAAAAAGTATACCAAACTTCTTGTTTTGCTTGTCACGGCACTGGTGTACTAGATGCACCTAAAAAAGGTGATGCAGCATGGAAACCTAGACTAGAGCAAGGATTTGATATCTTATTAAAGCATTCAATTGATGGGATTCGTAATATGCCTGCCCGCGGTACTTGTGCTGATTGTACTGATGATGAACTAGCAGCAGCGATAAAATTTATGACTGAAGGTGTATAGCCAGCATAATTAAGTTTCATTAAAAACCGCTATTAATAGCGGTTTTTTTTATCTGCGCTAAGTCGTTAATATGATATACAACAATTAAATTGTTAATAAAGCTTTCAAATGGCGAAAAAATATGCATAATTGAACTGTTAACGTAATTACCTTAAAGGGGTACTGATAAGGTGAGTGCTGAACTTAGCTAAAAAGGAAGTTAGAGCTAAAGTCATGAACAAACCTTTAAATTCTCATCTGCGGCGGCTGAAGCTATTAATTCAGCGTTACAAACAAGCTTATATTACCCAAGGTGCTTTACTTCGTTTATCTGAATTAGCAAGTACCATTAGTGATATGCGTGATTTTTATCCTGCTATTCATAAAATGGTGTCTGAGCTGCTACATGCTGAAAACTTCTATGTTGTATTCTATGACCAAGTTAATAACGAGTATTCAGCTCAGTATTTCTCTGATGAAAAAGATCAAAAAATTATAGCGCAACTGTCTTCTGCTGCCTTTGCTTCTGGCTTAACCGGCTATGTGGCACGCACGGGTAAAGTCTTGTTATGTGATGAGGCATTATTCAATACCTTAGTGCAGGAAGGTGCAATAAAAGCTCAAGGCAGCCCTTGTGCGCACTGGCTAGGCATACCCTTATGTCGAGGTAAGCAGGTCATTGGTGTTATGGTTATCCAGTCTTATAATTTTCAGTATCGCTATACGGAGGCGGATTTAGATTTATTTCGTAGCATTAGTGATCATACTGTAGTGGCATTAGATCGTGTGAAACAGCGCGAGTTATTAGAAGAAACTGTGCGCCATCGCACCCAAGAGTTACAAAGTACTAATATCTCGTTAGAAAAAGAAGTACAAGAGCGGATTAATGCTGAGAAGTTGCAAGCTGCGCTATATCGTATCTCTGAGTTGACGGCAAGTAGCGAAGATATGGCCAGTTTTTATTTAGCCATACAACAAATACTATCAGAGTTTATGCTAGCTGAAAATTGCTATATCGCTTTATTAAGCGAAGATAAATCAATTTTAAACTTTCCGTTTTATCATGATCAATACTCATCTTCGGGGCAAAGCCGTCCTTTAAGTCGAGGTTTTACAGAGTATATTTTACGTTGTGGTGAAGCTAAGTTGATTACACCTGAGTATGCTAATCAACTGGTGTTAGCTGGTGAAATAAAGCGCCCTGCTGCAACTGCTGATAGTCCAACCCCTTATGCTAGTAGCTGGTTAGGAGCGCCTTTAATGGATAACCGACAAGCCATAGGGGTTATAGCGCTGCAATCTTATCAGCAGCAATACCGATATGGTGAATATGAGCTAAGCATTTTACGTTTTGTATCACAAAACATTGCCATTGCTATTCAGCGTAAGTTAGCTGCAGAACAGCAAAAGCAAGATCAAGAAGAACTAGAGCGCCGAGTGTTTGAAAGTACTCGTGAATTAAGGCAAGCCAATTTATTTTTACGGTTGCAGGTAGAAGAACGTAAAAAGATTGAAGCTAGATTATTTTATGAAGCTAACCATGACTCATTAACAGGTTTAGCGAATAGGCAAATGTTTTTACAGCTATTAAAACAGCAATTTTTCTTAAGTAAACGTCAACCTGATTTATATATCGCTTTGTTATATATAGACTTAGATCGATTTAAGGATATAAATGATAGTTTAGGCCATCATATAGGTGATGCTTTTTTAATTGAAGCCAGTCAACGCATAAAAAACGTCGTTCGGGAGCATGATCTTGTGGCGCGCTTAGGTGGGGACGAGTTTGTGGCTTTACTAACTAATTTACATAATGAGCATGATGCAGAGGAAATTGCCCAGCGCATTGTACAGGTATTGTATAAACCCTTTTTATTAGATGGCCATCAGATGATTTCTGGTGCTAGCGTAGGGCTAGCTTATTTACAGCCGGAGCACACAACAGCAGATGCGTTAATGCGAGACGCTGATGCGGCTATGTATCAAGCTAAGAGCCAAGGCCGCAATCAGTTTAGAGTTTTTAATTCTTTGTCTAATCAAGTATTAGAAAAAACTTAGTAATTTTTACTTATTATTTAACAGTTGACGCAACCTATCTAAATGCGCTTGACCGCTTTGCAGCCTCTGCTGTTCTGTTTTTACTGGTGCTTGTTTTTGCCACTCTAAATCATCCTGCGGTAACTCGTATAAAAAACGGCTTGGCTCAGGGCGTATAACCTCGCCAAATTGGCGGCGCTCTTTGGCGTAAGTAAAAATAAGCTCGCGCTGTGCTCGGGTGACACCCACATAAGCTAAGCGACGCTCTTCTTCTACATTGCCCTCATCAATACTGGTTTGGTGTGGCAAAATACCTTCTTCCATACCCACCATAAAGACATAAGGAAACTCTAAGCCTTTAGAGGCATGCAAGGTTAGCAACTGCACTTGATCGGCGTTATCTTCTTGCTCTTGTCGCTCCATCATGTCGCGTAGTGTTAAACGAGTGACTACTTCAGACAAGGTCATGGGCTCTTCATCGTCTTTGCCCGCTAGCATTTCACTGATCCAACGATAAAGTTCATTAATATTTTTTAAGGCCATTTCTGCTGCTTTAGGGCTAGTGCTACTTTCAAATAGCCAGGCTTCATAATGACTTTGCCGTATTAAATCGCGAATGGCTTCAGCGGGGTCGGCACGCTGGGCGTTGTCGGCTACTTGGCTAATCCATTTAGCAAATTGTTGCACAGCATTTTGGCTGCGAGCCGATAAATGCATAGAAAGCTCTGACTCACAGCAGGCGGCAAATAAGCTAATGTTCTTTTCGTTGGCAAGCTGGCCCACTTTTTCTAATGTTGCTGCACCAATTTCTCGTCTAGGGGTATTAATAATACGCAGTAGCGCATTGTCATCGTCTTGGTTTACCACTAAGCGTAAGTAAGCCATCATGTCTTTAATTTCACTACGGGAAAAAAAGGATGTGCCACCGGAAATCCTATAAGGAATACGGTTAGTCATTAAGGCTTTTTCAAACACTCTGGACTGGTGATTACCGCGATACAATAATGCATAGTCACGATATTGGCTGCGGTTGATAAAACGATGAGAAATAATTTCAGCAACCACTTTTTCCGCTTCATCTTCTTCGTGCTTACAAGGTAATACTTTTAAAGGCACGCCATAACCATTTTCACTAAATAGTTTTTTTTCAAATTCATGGGGGTTATTAGCAATTAAAATATTAGCGGCTTTTAAGATCCGCTCTGCAGAGCGGTAATTCTGCTCTAGCTTAATCACATTCAAATTGGGGAAGTCAGTTTTTAGCAAAGATAAGTTTTGTGGGCGTGCGCCCCGCCAAGAGTAAATAGACTGATCATCATCACCTACCACAGTAAAGCGCTGGCGCTCGCTAACTAAGGCTTTAACCAGCTGATATTGGCTAGTATTCGTATCTTGGTATTCATCCACCAATAGGTATTGAATTTTTTGCTGCCACTTTTCTTTAACTTGCTGATTATGCATAAACAATAAAGTTGGCATTAAGATTAAATCATCAAAATCAAGGGCGTTATAGGCATTAAGTTGTTTTACATATTGTTGGTAATAGTTGGCAAAACTAATATCTTGCGCTTCAGTCGCACTAGCAATGGCTTTAGCGGGTAAAATAAGCTCATTTTTCCAATGGCTAATTCGGCTTTGTAAGGCGCGTAATAAGTCTTTGTCGCCTTGAATATCGCTTGCACTTAATTCTTTTAATAAGGCTAAGCTGTCTTGGTCATCGAATAAGGTAAAGTTGGCTTTATAGCCAATATGGCGGTATTCTTTTTTTAGAATATTTAAACCTAAAGTATGAAAGGTAGAGATAGTTAAGCCGCGGCTTGCCGCTTTAGGTAGTTGCTGACCAATGCGCTCGCGCATTTCTCTGGCGGCTTTATTAGTAAAGGTTACAGCAGCAATATGACGGGCACTTAAATTACACTGCTGAATTAAATAAGCAATTTTATTGATAATAACCCGTGTTTTACCACTACCAGCACCGGCTAAGACTAAACAAGGGCCAGAAATATAATGAACAGCGGCATTTTGTTGCGAATTTAACTTCATTTACCCACCTTTTAATTAAGTTGGCTATTGTAACGAAAATTGAAAGCAAATAGCATGCGGCAAACACATTTAGCACGCTAAAATAGCCGCATTAATAGTTTAAACGCCATCTGTAACATAGTGGCGAAGGAGAGCAGCATGATAGATCCAAAAAAAGTTGAAGACATTGCAAAACAAATAAGCAATGTGATCCCGCCGCAATTAAAGCAGTTTGCCGACAGTGCTGAAGGTAAAATTAAACAAATTTTACAGCAAAAGTTAGCAGATATGGATTTTGTGAGCCGCGAAGAGTTTGATGTTCAACGTCAAGTATTACTGCGCACTAGAGAAAAGCTAGAGCAATTAGAGCAGCAAGTTGCGGTGTTATTAGCCGAAAAAACTCAAGATTTTAGCGGAAAAGATTTACCCTCTTCTGATCAAGTCTGAGTTAGTAGAGTATAAACAGTTAAATTACCGAGTATTGAGGGGTTAAAGCATGCATCAGCATGCATCAACCCCCTGTTATTAGCTTAGCCTTGCGGACGAGCTACTTTTAAAATTTCTGTTAACCCTGCAACCGCACCGCCAATGTTGGCTAGCTCAGCTGGAACTATCATAGTGTTGTTGGTTTTGGCTAGGTTACCAAATTCTTTAACATATTGCTCTGCTACGCGTAAGCTAACTGCTTCAGCGCCGCCTGGGTGATTAATCGCTTCAGCAATTTTGCTAATACCTTCAGCTGTTGCAATGGCAATAAGCTCAATTTCACGAGCGCGACCTTCGGCTTCGTTAATTTGACGCATTTTGTCACCTTCAGACAAGTTGATGACTTCTTGCTTTTGACCTTCAGAGACGTTAATCATGGCTTGACGTTCACCTTCTGATCTGGCGATAGCGGCACGACGCTCACGTTCAGCACGCATTTGCTGTTCTAAAGCATCTTTAATGCTGATGGGTAGCTCAATATCGGCAATTTCATAACGTAATACTTTTACACCCCAAGGTGCAGCTGCTTCGTCTAGTGCCTTAACCACTTCTTCGTTTATTTTTGTTCGTTCTTCAAAGGTTTTATCTAGGTCGGTTTGACCGATAACTGAACGCATGGTGGTTTGAGCTAGTTGCGCCGAAGCATAACGATAATTATTAATACCGTAACTGGCTTTATGCGGATCAACTACTTGCAAGTATAAAATACCATCTATGCCTACTTGAATATTGTCTTTAGTAACACAGGTTTGACGCTGCACATCAATGACTTCTTCTTTTAAGCTGTGGGTATAGGCCACTTTATCGATAAAAGGGATTAAAATATGAAAACCAGAATCTAAGGTACGAGAATATTTACCTAAGCGTTCAATAACAAAGTTTGTTTTTTGTGGCACAACTCGCGCCGTTTTTATAATAGTGATAATAACGGCTAAAGCAAAACCAGCCATTAAAATAGTGTTAATGTCGACCATCAAGTTTTCTCCTTAATTAGATGGGTAATACAGGCATAGTAATTAGTTTTAGCGATATTAATTAGGTTTATTGGCGCTAACTTGAAGTTTAATGCCTTGGTTAGCAATAACCCAAGCAACATCGCCGGCTTGTAATGGGTCGTTAGATTCTGCATCCCACTGTACGCCATTTAATACTACACGCCCAGCTCCTTGCTCAAAGGTACTGTGAACAATAACGCGTACGCCAATGTCTGAAGCGACATTAGAAGGCTGTTCTGTGCTATCTGCGGTATAGCCAACAAACCAGCGTTTGCAGTGGCTACGGACACTAAATAGCATCGCTAGCGATAACACGGCAAAAATTAAAAACTGCAAGCTGTAGCTAGAGATAATGTCATAATTTAATAACAAGCCAACAATAATTGCTGCGACACCCAAAAATACCGCAACAATGCTGGTGGCCATTAACTCTGACAGAATTAGCACTATGCCTGCAATGATCCAAAGCGTAGCTATATTCACTTAGGTTACTCCATGATTAATTCTTTACACGCTTTAACTTATAACGTAATTAATTTGTTAAAGCATGATTGATATTAAAACATTAAGCGCTGTGATACACGTTAAAGTCGTTGCCTAGCATAAAAATAATTAATTATGCTTTGTTGCTCTGTTTAATTTCAATTAAATCATACTGGCGCATTTGGGGTATAGTTTGTTGAATATCGGTTTCTAATTGGTCTAGTTTATGTAGGCTGTCACATAAAGCTGCACCACGGTGCTCTAGGGTGCTAACTTGGCTTTCAACTTTTTTCTCTAGTTGAGTAGCAAAATTTTCCATCTTAACGGCAAAGGCCTCCATGCGCTGTTCAAAAGTCCCTTCGCCACTAGTTAAAGCCTTACCTACTACCTGCATTAAGCTGCCTATTGATTGGCTAACAGCTTGTTTAATCGCTTGCTCAAAGGCTTCGTCAAATACATCATCAAGTGTATTAAAGCGGCTACCATAAACGGTTATATTATTTTGTTGTTTGAGAATTAAACTTTCGCTATAGCTTTTAACTTTAACGACAGCGGCATTGAGAGCAGAAGTACTAGACACCGGCTCGCCAGTTAACTCACTAACAACCGTATTAATGGCATCACTAGCCAGGACTAGCGCATCTTCAACTAAAGCTAAAGTTTGTACTGTTTGTTGGCGTATATCGGCTTGAAACTGTTGTAACTGTTTTTGCGTTGCTGTGTTGGTTGTAATGCTTTTATTTTCAATCCATAGCTTACCTTGGCTATTAATACGCCATAGTTCGGAATTGTTATTTTGGATGGTAACGCCATCTGCGTTAACAATAAGATCTTTATCAAGCTGAATATTACATTGTTGCTCATGAGCGAAGGCTGTGCCGATAAGTAAGGTTGCTGCAATGAGAAGTGCTTTCATGATTTATTCCTATTTAAGTTGTTTTATTTATTGTTAGAGAAAAATGTAGGTGTAAATGCTGATAAGCAAGTTTAAAGCCATACTTAAGCTGTTGTTTGTTAAGGATTTTAGTTTTAATTGTTTTTTATTTTAGCTCTGGTTTGCTTTTTTGACTAAAAAGTAGTTAAAAATATATGCGGAGTAAAATCGTATAATTGCCTAGTGTTGTTCTACTTAAACCAAAAAATTAACTAAGCATGGCCAATATTGGTTGATTTCTTAGCTAATATTGTTGTTAAAAATAGCTTTTATCTGCCATATTTAAGCAAGCTATTCATACACTATTGAGTAAAAAATGATTCTAAGGCTAATTAGCCCGGTCATACTGTTGCTAAGCGGCATGGTTTCTTTGTTAGTAAGCGCAGAAAAATTGGAGATTGCAACTGAGCATTTCCCCCCCTATAACTATATGGCTGATAATATAGTGACCGGTATAAATACAGAGCTGGTACAGCGCAGTTGTGAGATTGCAGCTATCGATTGCTCTATTCAAAGCTACCCTTGGTTAAGAGCAATGGCGTTAACGCTTAGCAATGAAAATAGTGGTTTATATTCTACATCACGTTCGGTGGAGAGAGAGAGTCAATTTCAATGGGTAGGTCCTTTAGCAAATTCTGATACATTCTTCTTTAGATTAAAATCACGGCCTGAAGTTAAAGTCGTCAATTTGGATGATGCAAAAAAATATGTAGTAGGCGTTGCTCGAGGTGATGTTTATGAAGCCTATTTGCAACAAAACGGTTTTAGTTATGGTGAAAACTTATTTGGTTTTACTACTAAAGCTGATGCGGCCAATTTATTTGTGCAAGGCAAAATAGACTTATTAATAGGCTCATGGCAAATATTGCCAATGTGGTTAGCGCCATATAATGCGACAGTTGAGGATGTGGAGGCGACAATGCAATTAAATGCGATAGGCGCAAACTACTTGGCACTTAATCTTAATGTTCCTAAACCTATAGTGGCTAAGTTGCAACAAGCTCTACAACAGTTACGAGACAGCGGTGAATATCAACAAATAGTGGAAAAATATCAACATTCACTGCAAGCTGAGGGTAATAAAAAAAATTAATTATTACTTAGCCAGTATTTATAAATTAACTGCCTAAGCTTTACTATTAATCTGATTGTAAATTAAAGCTATATTGTTGCGCTTCTTTACTTAAGATAAGGGTGTTACCTTCTATTGTTACTTTAGGCCGACTCTGTAAAAACTGATTAAAAGCCTGCTCACGATCCATAGCGCTAGGTTCGCATGCCATCATAGTTGTTGCTAGTTGAGAAACAACAAGTTCGCCCTTATCTATATGATAGTTACCCATTGCATTGTTACAGCCGGTAAAGCCTGAGAGTTTTCCTTCTTGTAATGCAATATGTAATGGTTTTTGCTCAGGGTTAACCGAGAGTTGTTGATAATGGCCTTGGGGCAGATTAATTTGCTGACAGGCGGCAAGCAAGGCTACTGTAGTGAATACTATAGAACGTGGAAATGTCATGGTATTGCTCCAATCTTACTAAGTTTGTGCATTAGTATGCCATGACAAAACTAACTATAGGCTGAACACAGCATGCCAGAGTAATGTTAATCAATTAAAACGATTAAATTGATTTGTTTTATTCGTTTTAAAAGTAAAGGATACTGAGCTATTATAGCTGCAGTTGAAACAAAAACTATGAACTAACCTAAGGAGTAAGACTATGTCTTCTATTATTAATACAAAAATTAAGCCGTTTAATGCAACTGCATTTCATCAAGGTAAATTCGTACCAGTTTCTGAGCAAGATTTAGCAGGCAAGTGGTCTGTTGTTGTATTCTACCCAGCTGACTTTACTTTTGTTTGCCCAACAGAATTAGGCGATTTAGCTGATTTTTATGCTAAATTCCAAGAGATTGGTGTTGAAGTATACTCAGTATCAACAGATACTCACTTCACTCACAAAGCGTGGCATGACGCTTCTGAAACTATCAAGAAAATCAACTACCCAATGATCGGTGACCCAACAGGTACTATTACACGTAACTTTGGCGTTATGATTGAAGAAGAAGGTTTAGCTTTACGTGGTACTTTCGTAATTAACCCTGAAGGCGAAATCAAAGTTGCTGAAATTCACGACTTAGGCATTGGCCGTAGCGCTGCAGAATTATTCCGTAAAGTACAAGCTGCACAATATGTTGCTAACCACGACGGTGAAGTATGTCCAGCTAAATGGACGCCAGGTGAAGCGACTTTAGCGCCATCATTAGATTTAGTTGGTAAAATCTAAGAGCAGCAATTGCTTTTATACTACCGTGACGATAGCTCGTCACGGTTCAATAAATACGAATTATTTTAGTCGCGTTATTACTGGGCGAGTAACCTCGCCCAGCTTATCTCACAGTTTTTGCTTTTTTAGTCTGTGTTCAGATTGCGGCATAGTTGTGTCTAAAATTTATCGTCTAAAAATATTAAGGAGCTTTTATGCTAGATACTAACCTTAAACAAACATTAAAAACCTATTTGCAGAACCTAAAAACTGAGGTTGAGCTGGTGGTATCTTTAGACGATAGCGCCAAAGCTACAGAGGTAGAAACCTTAGCTCAACAAATTAGCGAGCTTTCTGATTTAGTAACACTACGGCGCGATGATGCGGCTCAAGAGCGTAAGCCTGCGATGCTAGTACGTTCAGTGGCAAAAGGAACCGAAATTACTTTTGCTGGTGTGCCTTTAGGTCATGAATTTACCTCGCTAGTGTTAGCCTTATTGCATTCAGGCGGACACCCAATTAAAGAAGAAGCTGAGACTATTGAGCAAATACGCCAGCTGCCAGGCAATTTTGCTTTTGAGACCTATGTGTCATTAAGTTGCCAAACCTGTCCAGAAGTGGTGCAAGCGTTAAATATAATGTCGGCAATAAACCCAAATATTACTAACGTTATGATTGATGGCGCTATGTTCCAGCAAGAAGTCGCTGATAAAAACGTAATGGCGGTGCCGTCGGTATTCTTAAATGGTGAGCTGTTTTCACAAGGTGCCATTACGTTAGAGAAAATTATTCAAAAGATTGATGTTAATGCTGAACAGCGCCAAGCTGAAGCGTTAAGCAATAAAGATGACTTTGATGTGCTTGTTGTTGGTGGTGGTCCTGCTGGCGCAGCTGCCTCTATTTATGCAGCACGAAAAGGCTTAAATACAGGCGTTGTTGCAGAACGTTTTGGTGGTCAAGTTGCCGATACTGTCGGCATTGAGAACTTTATTTCAGTTAAAAAGACCGAAGGTCCTAAATTAGTGGCTAATTTAGAAGCCCATGTTCGCGAATATGATGTCGATATTATGAATGGTCAGCGCGCAGTAGCGCTAACTAAAGGCGATAAAGTGCAATTAGAGCTAGCCAACGGCGCAGTATTGAATAGTAAAACCTTAGTGTTATCACCCGGTGCGCGCTGGCGTGAAATGAACGTGCCAGGCGAGCAAGAATATCGCGGTAAAGGTGTCGCTTATTGTCCGCACTGTGATGGCCCGTTATTTAAAGGTAAAAGAGTCGCGGTTATAGGTGGCGGAAACTCGGGTATTGAAGCAGCAATTGACTTGGCAGGTATTGTGGAGCACGTGACTGTACTTGAATTTGCGCCTGAGTTACGCGCTGATGCGGTATTAATTAAAAAAGCTAAATCAATGGCTAATATTACTATAATTACCGATGCACAAAGCACAGAGGTAACAGGTGATGGTAATAGAGTTAATGGTATTAATTATACCGATCGCAAAACAGGCGATGCACATCATATTGAATTAGCAGGTATTTTTGTGCAAATAGGCTTAGTACCAAATACTGAATGGTTACGTGGTGCAATCGAGCTATCGCCTCGGGGAGAAATTATTGTTGATGAACGCGGCCAAACTTCAATGCCAGGCGTGTTTGCTGCCGGTGATGCCACCACTACACCTTTTAAGCAAATTATTATTGCCATGGGAGCAGGTGCTACAGCAGCCTTAGGTGCTTTTGATTATATGATACGTCATTAGTAGTTAAAACCTGGCCATAAGGCAGACGTTTTCATTCCCTCACTCATTGAGTGTTACGGCAACTTAGGTTGCCGTTTTTTTATTGTTGGCGTAGAGCATGATCTGCTGGTACGCCTAATAAATCGAGGATCTGGCTATTAATCTGCTTTTTTTCTAGCGGTGGTATCACTAGGGTGGTGATTTGGTTTAATTTAGCCTGCGCCAGTTGTGATAATGGCAAAGTTTCAGCGCGATGTTGCCAAATAGGTAAGTCTGCTGCCTCATAGAGTATGACTAAGTGCTCTGGGGGATACCAGTGCAGGAGGTGTTGAATAAGCACCGCAATATAGCGGCTATTTGGGGTTAGGTTACACAAGCTAAAATCGCCCGCTATAGCGACTTGCCATAAGATAACATAGCCTGACACATCAAGATTACGCTGATAGAACAAAAACTGACTGGCTTCAAATTGCTGGCAGCCCTGCGCTATAGGATCTATTGCTAAATCGGCATATAAGCAGGCATCTGCGGCAATTCCCGCTTCCATTTTAGCTGCATAGCCTAACAGTTTTAATTGGCGCATTGCTTCATGTGGTGGCCAGCTAGCTATGCCTGGGTGGCCATAACAGGCCCAAACGACATTGTTACCTGCTTGTACGGCATTAATGACCGCTGCAATCATGGCTTGATAGCTAATGCTTCGCGATTGCCCAGGGCAATAAAACGGCTGCAAGTCGACTAAATTAGGGTTTATCTGTTGTAAAAAATGAGCAAGGTAATGGGTATTGCTATGAAAAAACACGAGATCAGCCGCGGCAAGTTGGTTTCGCGCTAGTTCGGTCAGTTGGCTACCTAAGGTAATGCCTAAGCCAAGGCAGATTAGGCGGCCTTGATTGGTTTTATTGTTAGTGATTTTAGGCACTTTCTTTGCTGACATGGCTACAGTTTCTACCCGCTGTTTTAGCATGGTATAAAGCCGCATCAGCTTGTTGTAGTATGCTATCAAAGTTTGCCGTACTGCTACTAGCAACGCCAAAGCTAGCGCTAACAGTGATAGTGTGTTCATTTACTGTTATGGCATCATTACTTATGCTTAACCGGCATTGCTCAGCCAGTTTTAATGCATCAGCTAAGTTGCAGCCCGGTAAAAAGATAGCAAATTCCTCACCGCCTATCCGTGCCAGTATATCTTGCTTACGAATATATTGGCTGCAGCGCTCGGCTATGGCTTGCAGCACTTTATCGCCGGTGGCATGACCATATTGGTCATTAATCTGTTTAAATAAATCAATATCAAACATAATCAAGCTGTAGTCATCTTGCTGACGTCGGTTTTTTAGTTGCCGGCTAACCGTTTCGCTAAAATAGCGACGATTATATAATTTAGTTAAAAAATCAGTGGTTGCGAGTTGGTTAAGAGTTGCACGCTTATTATTTAAAGCATAAATAACCAGTAATAATAAAAATGTAAGCGCAATAGAAAATAAAATAGATTTTAATTTATCTTCTTTTTGCAGTTCGCTTTCTAATTGCAGTAAAGAGTTCTGACTTTTTAGTAAAGCGAGTTTGTTTTCGTTTTCTTTAAAATCAGCCTGCGCCATATGGTAAGCCACACTGCGTTGCTTAAACTCATTAACATGAGTATTAAGTTTGCTTATATGCTGCTTATAAGCCTTTACCGCTGCTAAAGTATTACCTTGCGTTTCATACGCTTGGGCCAGTAATAACAAGGCTTCATTTTCGCTGAGGCTATCGCTAAGTTTAGCGGCCAGTAATTGCACCTGTTGTAACTCAGTAACAGCCGCCGTTACTTCACCAAGCCGTAATTGGGCATAGCCTAAAAAATATCGTGCCCGTAAAATGGCATAGGGAAAACCAATGCGCTCAAGGTCGGGTAACATGGCTAGCATTGTAGTTTTGACGAGTGCCGGCTTATTTTTAATATCTATTTCGGCGGTAAATTGCTCTAAACTATGCGTCATTAAAGGCTCTTTAGCACTAAGACAATAGTGACGCACTTGTGCTGCGTGTTCGTTATTATACGTTTGCTCTAAACGAATTTTGGCGTGTAACTCTAGTGTCCAACTTATGCATAATGCTCTAGGTTCGGCTGAAGCTTGCCTAATCAACTGGGCATAGTTAATCGCTTTGTCATAAGCGCCAGCACTAATATGTAGTTGAGTTGCCACGGTATAAACACTGCTAATTAACATTTTATCTGTAACTTTATTCGCCTCGCTTAAGGCTAAATATAAGTGGCTATAAGCATATTGATAATTTTTAATTGATTCATACATATTAGCCAGCAGTAAATTAGCTTTAATTTTACTGTCGGTATAAGGGCTATCGGCTATTGTAGAAGCAATAGCTACTGCTTGATTTAATTCACCTTTTATAGCAACAAGGTAGGCGTTAATAAATATAAACTGGTGCTGCTGTTGTTTTGATAGGCTGTTAAAGTCTGTTTCAGCTAAAAGCCGGCGCGCTTCATCCGGATCACTGGTACGCTGCAATTCGGCGGCATTTAAAGCTTCATCGACATTAATTGCAGCTAACAAATTAGAAGGTATGAAGCCAAGCAGCATACCTAATAGAATTATAAAGGCTATATAGCCAGGCATAAAATTACTTTACAGGGAAGTAAAATTTAATAGAGCTACCCGTTTTACCCGTTAGCTTTTCTAGCTGCACTTTATCACCAGAGAGTACAGCTTCTATTTCATGACTTTGCAGGCCATAGCTTTCTAATGTTTGAGCAGGGGATGTTGCGTAATCTTGTTGTAATTTAGGGTTTGTTGCTAATTCGGCAATAAACTTATTTAAATCTGACATAAAAACTCCTTATTAATACCAATAGGTCCATCTTCTATCAGTCTAAATAAACTGAACAAGAATAATGTAGGTGAAATGACAGCAGGTAACAACAGTTCTAGTTATATTTTTGCAATTAATGTTTGGAGCTTAATGCTAAGGGGTGGTTAATATTTAAGTAGTTGCGACTTAATTCGGCTCATTGCATGCATGTTATGCAATAATTAAGATTATAAATAAGCGGCAGAGAATTGATTAACAACATGAATTATTTACCTGAGGTAATACAGATTGCTGAACAGGCGGGCGAAGCAATTATGGCTATTTATCAACAGGATAATACGGCTTTTAATATTACCGATAAAGCCGATGCTTCACCGCTTACTGCTGCTGACTTGGCCGCTCATCAGCTTATTGTTCGTGCGCTAACAAAATTAACGCCAGACTTGCCAATATTGTCTGAAGAAGCCGCAGATATTAGTTGGCCTATACGGAAAAACTGGCAACAGTATTGGTTAGTTGATCCTTTAGACGGCACTAAAGAATTTATTAAACGTAATGGTGAATTTACCGTTAATATCGCGCTTATTGCTGCCGGTGAGCCGATATTAGGGGTTGTTTATGCGCCGGCTTTACAAAAACTGTATTACGCCAGTAAAGAACAGGGCGCTTTTTTAAAGCAAGCGCAAACAATTCATCGGCTAAGCGTTAATACTAAAGTAAGAGATAACGGTATTATTGTTGTTGGTAGCCGCAGCCATCCTAGCCCAAAACTGGCAGAATATTTAAGTCAATTTCCTAAGTATCGTTTGTTGCCGGTAGGTAGCTCATTAAAGTTTTGTATGTTGGCTGAAGGCTGTGCTGATTTATATCCACGGTTCGGCCCAACTATGCAGTGGGATACGGCTGCTGGGCATATTGTTGCACTTGAAGCAGGCGCTAAGGTGCAGTTCGCTGGCATAGCTAACAAGGTGTACCACCGAGAAAGCTTATTAAATCCGGAGTTTATTGTCTCTGCTTGACCTTTTCCAGTACACTTATCCTAATTAATAAGGGTGAAATATGCGTTTAGATAAATTTGTTTGTGAAAGTACCGATTTAACTCGGAGTCAGGCCGGTAAAGTTATCCGTCAAGGTTTAGTTACAATAAACGGTACCTTAGTAAAACAAGCCGCATTACAAGTGACTGCTGATGATGTAGTGTGCTTAGACGAGCAGCAAATCAATATTATAGGTAAGCGTTATATTATGCTGCATAAACCTGCTGGTTATGTTTGCTCTACTAGCGATCCGGATCATCCAACGGTGTTCACATTGCTTGATGAACCTTTACTTGAGCGTTTGCATACGGTTGGTCGGCTAGACTTAGATACTACAGGTCTAGTGTTGATAACGGATGACGGTCAATGGTCGCATCGCATTAGTAGCCCTAAACATCATGTTGCTAAAACCTATAGAGTATGGACAGCAGATCCTATTCCTGTCTCAGCAATAGCGCAGTTTGAGCAAGGGGTAATGTTACGTAGTGAGGCTAGCCCAACTTTACCTGCTCAATTAGAGTTAATCGGTGAAAAAGAAGCTTTACTGACTATTCAAGAAGGTCGTTATCATCAAGTGAAACGTATGTTTGCCGCTATTGGCAATAAGGTTGAACAGCTGCATCGTGAAAAAATAGCCGCTTTGCAATTACCGGATGATTTAATGGAAGGTGAGTATAGGGTGCTAACTCAGCATCAATTGCAATTGTTGGGTCTAAAATAAATGCCTTTGTTACTTTGCTTTTTTATCGGTTTATCTATTTTTAGTAATCAAGCGCTTAGTAGCCAAGTTTCCGCTTGGACATTATATAAAACTAAAGACCAAGTTAAGGTTGAATATCGCAGATTAGATACTGGGTTGTTAGAGATCCGAGCAGAGGTTCGGTTAGTGTCTAATATGGGAGCTTTTTTACATTTACTCAATGACACTGATGTTATTAGCCAATGGGTAGAAAATGCCGAGCGGGTAGAAATACTCGACTCAGCTGAAGCGCACAGTAATATTGTCCACACTTATTTTAAGGCCACCTGGCCAGTGTCACAGCGTGATATGGTTACCCACTCAGTCTGGAGCCAAGATAATGAGGGGGTTTTAAGTTTACAAGTTACCGACTTGGGGCATGACTACCCTACAGTTGCTGGCTATGTCAGGATGCAACAGGTTAAATCTTGGTGGCGGCTAACGCCAGAAGATGAAGGTGTAGTGTTAATTGAATATCAGGGCCAAGCCGATCCCGCTGGTAACCTGCCACATTTTATTGTAAACCGTGTCGCTTTAAGTGCGACCTTAAAAACTTTTATAAAATTACAAAAAATGTTGCCGCTATATCCAGCTGCTTATCCGAGTATTAATGAAAAAAAAGCCGCTAATTAGCGGCTTTTGGGGTGTGGAATTAGCTTAGAATTTAACTAGCTCACCTTTTAATGCAACACCTGCCATAATTCGGCCTGCGCCACAGTTATACTCAGTAGCACTACTAAATTCATTGTTTTTATAGTTAGAGCGGATATTAATTACTGCATCATAACCACGTTTTTGCGCCGCTTCTTGTAAGGCTTTAATTGCAGATAATAATACCCACTGACAAGCTTCATCGTCTGACTTACCTAAACCATTGGTTTTTTTATTGGTACTAATGTCACCCCAGCTATTGCTTACTTTAGGGTGATTTTGGCCAGCAAAGTAAAATGGCACATCTAACAGAGCTTGCTTAGCCTTATCTGTGCCAACAATATCGGCTAAAGGCATAGTGAGAACGTTGTCGCGTGCTGCCGCTGTACCACAGAAGAATACCGTGCTTAACGCTGCTGCTAGTATTAATTTAGTTTTCATAAATAACTCCTTGTTGATTAAAAATCCAGGCAAAGGCTATACCAAAGCTGACATTATGCTGACGTTGCACTAGTGGGCTATCACGATAGCTTGCTTGCTGTAAATTATCGTAGCGGACAAAGCCGCCTAGCCACCACTGCTGATAACGCCAACTTAGCCCGCTTGATAAACGCCAACCGGAAAAGCCTCCATCTGCCTGATACTGCGTTCTTTGCAGGTTAACATATTGTTGCTCAACGCCATACAAATACTGATGGAATTGCGCCGTGCTCCAAATTGCTGCCAATTGGCTGCTAAATTGTACTTTATTACTTAACGATTTACGCCAACGCAAGTGAGGTTCAAATCGCCAACCAACACTTTGCCAATGTTGTAAATTGGTTGCAACTGCTTTTCTTAATGCTAGACGTAATGTTAGCTCATTGTTGGCAAGGTGGTGGATATTATAATCTAATGTTGGGCCTGCCTCGGCAATCCAGTGCAAGTCAGGCATATCTTTACGGTAGGGATTGTTTTCACTGTTTACTGGTAAAGCCCCGCCTAAACTAAGATTTAAAGACCAGTTGCCAGACTGAAATAACTGGCCTAGCGCTTCGGTTTGATTCACCTTAATTTTATCGCTTTGATAAACGATATATGGAAAGGGTAGCAGGTAATGTTGGTTAACCGTTGAGCCTAAGTAATCAGGTAACTGGCTATAAGTTGCACCAACACCAAAAGCAAAAGCGGCTTTAGGCTCTGTACTTGCATAGGCTTGGCTCTGATTAACAGCACACAAAAATATAATGGGTAATGCAAATAAGCCGTGCCATCGCATTATCATTTATTTAAGCCAACGGTTAAAAATGAGTGATGTATTAATGCCACCAAAGGCAAAATTATTGCTCATTACATAGTTAGTTTGTAAGTTTCTACCTTGACCGACAATATAATCTAGTTTGGCGCAGTCTGGGTCTGGTGTTGTTAAGTTTAATGTTGGCGCAAACCAATTGTCATGCAACATCATTATGCTAGCCCAGCTTTCAATAGCACCACAGGCACCAAGCGTATGGCCAAGGTAGCTTTTTAGCGAGCTAATAGGTGTGTTGCCGCCAAATACACGAGCTGTAGCATGGCTTTCTGCAATGTCACCACGATCGGTAGCTGTGCCATGGGCGTTGATATAACCTATGCTGCTAGCAGGAATATTGGCATCTTCTAGCGCTAAGCGCATAGCGGCCTCCATAGTGGTATCGGTAGGTTGGGTAACGTGCACACCATCAGAATTTGAGCCAAAACCAACTACTTCAGCATAAATTGTTGCACCTCGGGCAAGGGCATGCTCTAACTCTTCTAAGATTAAAGTGCCTGAACCCTCACCAATTACTAAGCCATCTCGGTTTTTATCAAAAGGTCTAGGGGTTGATTTTGGCATGTCATTTTTTGTGCTAGTGGCATATAAAGTATCAAAAACAGCAGCTTCAGTAGCGCAAAGCTCTTCTGCGCCACCAGCTACCATTAGCTTTTGCTTACCATATTTAATGGCCTCATAAGCATAACCAATACCTTGTGAGCCAGATGTACAGGCTGAGCTAGTGGTATAAACTCGGCCTTTAATGCCAAAAAAAACGCCAACGTTTACCGCTGTAGTGTGCGCCATCATTTGAATATAGCTAGTAGCTGTGACGCCGGTCATATCGCCAGTATCCATCATGCGGCCAAAGGCTAAGATAGGGTCAGTACTGCCAATAGAAGAGCCAAAAGCAACACCACAACGGCCATCTGTTAATGCAGGGTGAGTTAATAAGCCAGCATCTATTAATGCTAACTCAGTGCTACGGGTGGCCATTAACGACACTCTACCCATAGAGCGTACCATTTTACGCGAATAATGAGCCGGCTTGATAAAATGCAATACCGGTGCGGCTAACCGCGTGCTCATGTTGCTAAACTTATCCCATTCCGGCATAGCCGTGACGGCATTTTCGCCTTGGATAATTCGCTGCTTAAACTCAGGCCAGCTATCACCAAAGGCAGTAATAATCGACATGCCGGTTACAACAACTCGTTTCATTAGACTAACCCACCATTAACTGAAATCACTTGCCGCGTAATATAGGCAGCGGGCTGTGAAAATAAAAATGCTACTGTAGCCGCTACCTCATTAACAGTTCCGGCGCGACGTAGTGGAATCATCTTCATCACTTCATCAGCGGCCACATCTTGCACCATATCGGTTTCAATTAGACCTGGAGCGACGCAATTGACGGTAATTTTACGTTTCGCTAATTCTAAAGCCAAAGCTTTAGTCGCGCCAATAATGCCTGCCTTAGAAGCACTATAATTAACTTGGCCGCGATTTCCTGCTATGCCAGATACCGAGGCCAAAGTGACAATACGGCCACCTTGACGTAGTTGGATCATGGGCATAACACAGGGGTGCAATACATTATAAAAACCATCTAGGTTAGTATGGATAACTTGATCCCAATCTTGTTCAGTCAACGCAGGAAAAGCGCCATCACGGGTAATGCCAGCATTACATACGACGCCATAGTAAGCGCCGTTTTGGGCAATGTCTTGCTCTATAGCTGTCTTTGCAGCTGTGCGATCGGCAACGTCAAATTGCAGCACAGACGCTTGTTGGCCAAGTGCTTGAATGCTTTGGGCAACGGCTTCTGCACTGTCTCGACCCGAACGGCAATGTACCACTATATCAAAGCCTTGCTCGGCTAAATGTAAGGCGATAGCCTTGCCAATGCCACGGCTTGAGCCGGTAACTAATACTCTTTTCATCACTACTCCGTTAGCCATTCTTGATAGTCTTCAGGTTCAAATACATTAAGCCGTGCGCTAACTAATAATTGCTCTTGGCTGCTTATACTGCATTCAAAGACACTTAAACCTGATGATTCCCTAACTAGCTCTGTTGCACGAACTGTTAACTCAGTGCCTGCAATAAACTCTGTTACTTGTGGCTGATATTTACGACAGCCCAATAAAAACCCAATTTTAACTTGACCACCCGCTTTTAATCTATTGGCCCCAGCATAAGCGGCGATGGTTTGGGCCATATATTCAATACCGA
Source organism: Rheinheimera sp. MMS21-TC3 (assembly GCF_032229285.1). Classification (NCBI taxonomy): domain Bacteria; kingdom Pseudomonadati; phylum Pseudomonadota; class Gammaproteobacteria; order Chromatiales; family Chromatiaceae; genus Rheinheimera; species Rheinheimera sp. MMS21-TC3. Next base: position 131,722 of record NZ_CP135084.1, on the reverse strand, counting down.
CATAAGCAGGTACTGCATTACTAGCCGGATCATAAAAAGGACTACTTTCAGATATTGCTACTTGGCAAATACCATAATCAGCGCCAGCCTCAATAAAATTATCGAGCAAAATCATTGGTGCTCGGTGTGGTAGCACTTGTTCAATGCTATAGCCAGTAATCATGTTGTTTTACCCAGTATTAAAGCCATATTGTTGCCACCAAAAGCAAAAGAATTAGATAAGCAGTATAGTGTCTGTCGTTGTTGCCGTGGTGCAACTAAGTGCAATGCCGGCAAGTTGGGATCTAATACTGCATCCCAGCAATGTGGGATCAAATCTTGTTCAGTATTATACCCAGATAAAGTTAACCAGCACAGGGCAGCCTCAATAGCTCCTGCTGCACCTAAAGTGTGGCCGGTCATACCTTTTGTAGAGCTAGCGGGTGTGTTAGTTAAACCTAAATGCATTAAAGCCTGACTTTCCATGCTGTCATTTAGCGGTGTAGCTGTACCATGCAGATTAATATAATCTAACTGTGCTGGTGTAATACCAGCATTAGTGCAAGCTTGCTTAATTGCTGCCACAGCCCCCCTACCTTGTGGATGAGGAGCTGACATATGATGGGCATCTGACGAGGCTCCCGCGCCCAGCAAAGCAATACCGGCAGAGGATTTTTGCATTAAAAATAATGCTGCACCTTCACCTATATTAATACCATCACGGTTAGCACTAAAAGGCTGACAATGACCTGCTGAAGTTGACTCTAGAGCATGAAAACCATTTAAGGTTAATTGACATAAAGAGTCGACGCCACCAACAATAACCGCATCTGCTAAATCGGCCTGTAATAAGTTTCGGGCACTCATTAAGGCTCTCGCGCTAGACGAACAGGCGGTTGAAATAGCATAACAAGGCCCACTTACCTCAGCGAGCTTGGCAATAAAATCTGCTGGCGCCACCATTTCTTGTATTTGATATTGATAGCCCTCTGGGTAAGTTTGCTGCTGCATATACTGCTGCATTGCCTGTTCGCCTTCTGCGATACCTGAGGTGCTAGTGCCCAATACCACAGCAATACGTGCTGCGCCAAATTCTTGCTTAGCGGCTGCTACTTCTGCAGCAATTTGTTGAAAAGCTAAAGCCGCTAGTTGATTATTGCGACTTTGATAAACGGCTTGCCACTTTGATAAGTCAGGTAAAGGCACATTAACTTCACCTACCACTACCGCTTGCTCAGCGTATAATAAATCAGTGCGCCAGCGCATGCCTTCACGGCTGCCCAAGATGGCATTGTGCCAAACTTGCTGCTTTGACTGACCTAGTGCACAAACTATACCCATAGCACTAAGAATCATTCTGGTCATGGTAAAAAATCCTGCTGTAAGGTGGTAATTTGTAGACTATACATAGCAGCTGTAATAGTAATCTTCTGGCCAGCTGCAAACTGAGCTGGGTTAGTAATTTGCAACAATAGCTTACCATCTTTATCGAACAAACTGCGTTCATTGCCTGTTTGCTGCAATGTCAGCTGCTGTAAGTTGGCTTGCACTTGGTCAGTACTTAATAAAGCCATTTGCATTTGTGCTAACAAAGATTTTGCAAATTCTGGCTGACTAAAAGGCGCTATGCCCGATACTTGCAATTGATGATCAGGCTGATAATTAAGCCGCCATAGCTCTTGGCCTAAGGGTGACACAGCAATAAGTACTATAGCTTCGGGTTGCAACAAGGCGCTGATAATAAACTGCTGTTGTTGTTGCTGATTAACCCAAATAACTTGTTGTAATAGCTGCTGCGACTGGTTAGGCCAAGTATCGCTTAATTGGTAATAGCCATTGCCAAATGCTATCCAACCAGCATCTGGCGTAGGCGTTGACTGACACCCGCTTAGTACTAAAACGAAAATCAGAATTAATCGATACATATTTCCCTTAGTACATTCATTCTGCGTTCTGTTTCAGCTACATAAGGGTTGGTTTCATCCCAAGCGTAACCCGCTAAAATGGCACTGATCATTGCTGTTACACCATCGTTTCGCTTAGTGCTAAAAATGACATCTTGAAAGCGGCCATCATACCAAGCTTCAACAAAGTAGCGGAAGGTCTTAATACCTTTTCGCAGCGGTGCACTAAACTCTTGTTCCCAATCGGGTTGCTCACCTTCAAGTTGACGTAAAACTAGCCTTACAGCGGTAACTGATGAACGCATTGCTATGGTAACCCCAGAGGAAAAAACCGGATCTAGAAATTCACCAGCATTACCGAGTAGCGCATAATTTTTACCATATAATTGGCGCACGCTAGCAGAGTAGCCAGTGATCGTTCTTACTTCATGCAGTGGCTTGGCATTAACCAACAGCTCTGCGAGAGCAGGTGTTTCTTTTAGTTGCTGCCATAAGTTTTCTTGCGTCGTTAGGCTACTATCAAAGCGCTCTGTTTTACCCACAACACCAAAACTAGCAGTACCATCACTAAAAGGAATTAACCAAAACCAAACATCTGGATGCTTATCATGCACGGTAATTAAAATTTTATTGCGATCAAAGGTAGGGCTAGTTATGCCATCTTTAATATGGCAAAAATTAGCTTGGCGTATTGGGAAGTTTGACGGTAATTCTAAATCTAATAAACGCGGTAAAACCCGACCAAAGCCGCTGGCATCTAATACAAAGCTGGCACTAAGCTGGCTGCTATTACCTTGCTCATCCTCAACTGTTAATACGGTGATTTTTGGATCTGAGTTATCAAAGCCCGTAACAGTAATGCCGTAACGGATTTCTAGGCCTTTTTTTTCAGCTTCGTCTGCTAGTAGCTTATCAAATTGAGCCCGTTTTACCTGAAAGGTGGTACCCGGACCTGAGCCAAATTTTTTGGTGAAATCAAAGTCGGTATAATTGCCTCTTCTTAAAAAAGCGGCACCATCTTTATATTGAAACCCTAACTGCTTAGCTTGTTGCTGTAAAGCAGGTTCTAAGCCCGCTATAGTTAAAAACTCCATGCAGTGCGGTAGTAAGCTTTCTCCGATGCTAAAACGTGGGAAGTGTTGTTTTTCAATACTCAGTACTCGCTTCCCAGCATCAGCAAGCATTGCGCCTGCAGTACTGCCGGAGGGGCCGGCACCAATAATAATAACATCAAAGTGCTGCATGAATTTTGTTCTCCTTAACAGCTAAGACACTTAGCAATGGCGATAGTATACAAGCTAAAGCCACGCCCAAAAACACCGTCAAGCCAAAGCTAGCTATGGCTGGGGTTTTACTAAAAGCCAATAATCCAAAGGCTAAACAACTAGTCGTTGCCGACAAAAATACTGCTTGAACTACCTCTTGATGTGGCAGCTTGGCAGTAAAAAATATCCCGTAATCTAGCGCTAATGCCAGCACTAGGAGGGCGGCGATCAGGTTGAAAATATTTAACTGTTGTTGTAACTGTAAACTAATTAATAAAGCGCTGCTTATAGCTAAAACAAGTATTAACATAATAGCGCCTGCTGCACGGCCACCACGACGCCAAAATAAAATAACTATTGCAAGCACTAGCGCTAGTGCTAGCCAAATACTGAGCTGATAGCGTAGCTTTTTTACACTAGCATTAGTATCGGCTATAGGATCTAGCCAGTAGGTATTAGGGTAAGCGTTAAGTAAGGTTAAATCACTACTAGTTAAATTGAGCTTACTTAGTAAAATAACGCTAGCGAACTTATCATTAAGTGGCTGTATTTGCTGTATAAAGCTAGAAGGGAAACTTTCAGGGCTAAGTCGTTTAGTTATTGCTGCGGGTGGTTTAAGTTGCAGCTGTTGCAAATAGTCTTGTCCAGGCTCGCTTTGATAAGCTAGTTGTAATAGTTGTTGTACTTCATCTTGTAATTGCAATGGCGGCACTCGCTGTACTGTCGCTTGCCAGCTGCCTAGCTTGCCTTGTTGCTGCCAAGTATGGAGTAAGGCTTGTAAACTTTGTTCATGTTGCAATAACTGCTCAGTGCTATCACCTAATAAAACAATAAAGCGGCTATCCCAGTTTTGGCCACCAGCGCTACGCACTTGTTGCTCTTGTTGTAGTAATTCGGCGGGGCTTTGATTAAATAGGCGCACATCATCATTAAATTGAATTTGTAATAATAAACTACAACTAACAGCAACAAGGGCTAGGCTGCCAACTGCTAACAGCCATTTCGGCTTGGCTTGGTTGTACTTAAGGCTAAGGTTGGCACAAAATTGTAATAAATATTTATTGACAGTCATGCTAGCTGCAGGTAGCCAGTGCAAAAATACTATTTTTACTGTTAAAAAAGCGACGATTAAACCAACAGCCATAAAAACGGCAACTTGATTTAAAATTGGGAAAGGTAAAAACATTAGCGCTAAATAGCCTAACAGGGTTGTAATTAAGCCTAGTAGCAACGACGGTAGCATGCGTTTAAAGGTCTTATTACCTTTATTTGCTGCAAGCATACCATGAAAAGAGTAGTCGATAGCAATGCCAATTAATGTAGTTGCAAACACTAAACCCAGCACATGGGGCTGCTCAAATAACAGTAGTACAGCGGCTAAACCAAAAGCAGAAGCACAACCTAAAGTGGTCAATGCTAGTATTAGCGGTCGCCAATTGGCAAAGCTAAACCAAATTAATAATAAAATAGCACTAAGTGAGATGCCGCCATAAAGTTGCATTTCAAAACTAGCATTTTTGGCGGCTACGACGGCATGAAACAATACACCGCTGCGGGCTATGTTTAGCGAAGGCCATTGTTGCTGTAGCTGGCTTAATTTCTGCTCTAGCGCATTAGCCATTGCTTGGCCATTATTGCGCTCAAAAGGATCAATATTTAAGCTGGCATACAATAATATAGCCGGTTGCCTTTGCGTAGTTAATTCAAACCATGCCGGTCGTAGTAACAAGCCATTGCTAGTAGTTTGTTGCTCTAAATATTGCTGAGTAAGCAGTAGAGGGTCTTGCTGCAAAGCATTTTCTAGTAAGGGTGATGGGCTATAAAGTCGTTGCCAAGCGGCATCAACTAAAGGTTGATATTGGCCAGAGCGTAGCCATGCTAATTGTTCTGGACTAACTAATAAAGCTTGGTGCTGCTGATACAAGGTCTGTAACTGCTGAAAGGTCGCGCCAGGTTGTAGCCAATGTAAGTGCGTTATGGGCTCTTGTTGTAATTGACTGGCTGCTTGCTGTAACTCGGCTAAGGACACACCACTAAGTAAGAGACTAAGATGGCGGCTGCTATTATTTTGTTGTATTAGCTGCTGCCAAGCAGTATTGTTGCCGGGCAAAGCTGCAGTGATATTGCTACTCCACTTTGCAGAGGGGGCTGCCATAGCTAGATAGAGTAACACTGTTATTGTGGCTAGCCACCACAGATATAAATACTTCTTACTACTTAGCCAACTCACTGCGGCTGACCTTCAGTTTGTAAGCTAATAATAGTGCTATTACCGTTCACTTCGAGCAAGGTCAGGCTCTTAAGTTGGTTAGCACCACAGAGTATTAGTTGGCTGAATATTTGATTTAAAGGTGCTTGCTTTGGTTGTAATTCGGTACAGCTTTCTGGGCTTACCGTTAGGTAAAACTGTTGCTGAATAAAGTCACTGTCTTGTTGTAAAACAGCTAACATTAATTGGCCAACAAATTCACTACCGGCAACTGCAACATACTCTTGTTGTTGCCACTGGCTGACCCCTGTTGTACTAATTAATAGTTTGCTCTCAACCGGCGTGGTGGTATGCCAGAGCATTTGTTGTGGTGCTATCTCTAAATAGCCACTACTACGCAGTGGAACTGGTAAGCCTTGTAAGTTTTTAACTTGCAAAAACCATACTTTGCCATGTAACGGCTGCCACGGCATTAGCTCAGCCTTGGCGTAGGCCAAGCTGCTAAATACAGTGCATAACAGTATAGTAACAAGGCCTTGGTATTTCATGGCTTAGCATAACCTAGTTTTTCAAATAAGATGTCAGGAGACTCAAAGCACATCTGTTGAGTATTAAGATCGATAGCAACCTGAGTTGTGCTAGCTTTGGTTAACTTTTTACCCGTGGCAAGATCGGTAATTAAGTAATCGATCCGCAACCGGTTTTCCCACTCTTTTAAGGTGGCGACCACTTTAATTTTATGGGCAAATAAAGCTGAACCTACATATTTTAATGACATATCTACTATCGGCCACATATAGCCTGAGTCAGACATATCGTTATAGTCATAGTTAAAACTACGCAATAACTCACAACGTGCTACTTCTAAATACTTGACGTAATGACCATGCCATACAACCTGCATGGCATCAACATCAAAAAACGGCACATCAATAATAATTTCAGCTTGCTTAATGGCATTATTTGGCATTTTTAGTGTCCTGATATAAAGGCCAGTGTTGCTGCTGAACTTGAGAAATGAGTTGGCGTAAACTGTACTCTAATGGTCTATCTTCTTGCAATAACGGATAGTCAGTTTGCAGTTGGCTTAACATCTGTTGTATATCAGCCGTGAGACTGGCTTTAGTTAACTCACCCTGATTCACTCTTAGCTGTACAGCTTGCTGCACTGCCAATAAAGATGCGGCAACGACTTGTTCGGTTAATTGCAATACTCGTAAACAGTCACGTGCGGCAATAGTTCCCATGCTAACTTTATCTTGGTTATGGCACTCGGTAGAGCGAGAAAATACGCTAGCTGGCATGGTTAGCTTTAAGGCTTCAGCAGTCCAAGCACTGCAACCAATTTGTACTGCTTTAAAACCATGATTAATATGGCGCCGCTCTGGGCTTGCACCGGATAAATTTGATGGTAAGCCATTGTTAAACTTGGTATCAACTAACAAGGCCATTTGTCTATCGTGTAAGTCCGCTAAATTAGCAACAGCAGCCTTCATACTGTCCATAACCATAGCAATATGACCACCGTAAAAATGGCCGCCATGTAAAACGTGCTCACCAATGCCATCAATAATAGGGTTGTCATTTGCACTGTTTAGCTCGTTTTCGATTGTTTGTTTAAACCATGGCAGTGCATCGCGTAATACGCCAATAATATGTGGCGCACAGCGAATAGAATATCTATCTTGTAAGCGATCAGAATTACGCGGATGCTCATGATGATTAAGATCATTTCTGATCCAGCTCGCAACTTCATTTTGGCCTTGATGAGGTTTGACGCTAAATAAGATTTCATCAAAGTGGTTGCTGTTACCCTTAAGAGCTAAGCTAGCCAGTGCCGTTATTCGACTTGATAAACGGGTTAGATATTCTGCCCGCTGATAAGCTAAACAAGCTAAGGCTGTCATTACCGCAGTGCCGTTCATAATAGCTAGGCCTTCTTTGGGCCTTAGCTTAATAGGGGTTAAACCAAGCTCAGGCAATACATCAACAACCTGTCGTATTTCACCGTTATGATAAACTTCACGCTCACCAATTAGACTCGCTGCTACATAAGATAACGGCGTTAAGTCGCCACTGGCTCCCACGCTACCTTCTTGTGGAATACGCGGAATAACATTGTGATTTAAATAGGTCGTTAATTGGTTGAGTAAAGGCCAGCTAACACCAGAATAGCCTTGGGTGAGTGAGCATAAGCGGGTAGCTAAGATAGCCCGACCTTGCTCAGCAGTAAAATAATCACCTAAGCCACAGCCATGAAAACGGGTTAAATGAATGGGCAACTCATGCACTTGTGACAAAGCTACTTTTACGGTGCAGCTATCACCATAGCCGGTTGTTACACCATAAATAACGCCATCTTCTTCTAATAGCTTATCTAAGAAGGCAACACCGGCGTCTATCTGGTGCTGAAAATGCGAGTTTTGGCTTAGTTCGACAAGTAAACCTTGTTGTGCTATAGCGGTAATTTGTTCAATGCTAATTCGTCCACTGCCAAAGGTAACAGTAGAAGAAGAATGCTTAACAGAGTCAGTTGCTACTGTTGTCACCAGTATGTTCCTTGTGTTGTTTGGCGCCAGGAAGCTGCCAAAAGTCGTAAAAATTAAACCATTGTAAGGGGTATCGGCAAGCTAAGGTTTCTAGTACCTTAGCGTAGTCTTGAGCTAAGTCTGTGAGTACTTGCTGTCGTTGCTTACGCGGTATATTTATAGCCTCAGAAAAAGGCTCAAATATTAAGTTGTAACCTTGTTGTTGTTTCATGCAAAACATTAAATAAACTGGACATTGCAGCACACTTGCTAGTACCCAAGGGCCAACGGCAAAAGGCGCAGGCTTGCCAAGAAAGTCTGCCCATACAGTACGCTCAGGAGCTTTTGCTGAAATGCGATCGCCGACAATAACTACCAGTTCACCGCGTTCAATGCAGTCGCTCAGCATAACACTGACAGCGGGTGTCATTTCGTTGACTTCAATTAAATGTAAATCAACGTCGCTACTACTTTCCTTTAAAATACGATTAAAAGCAGCAGTATGCTGGGTGTGAGCTAGAACATTAATGCGGATAGGGTATTTACTGCGTACTAGCGCTCGACATACTTCTTGATTACCTAAATGGCTACCAATAAGGATGGCGCCCTTGCCAGAACGAGCAATAGTTTCAAATGGCACACTGCCACCATAACTTACATTGCTTTGTGCAAGACGGCCTAGCCAAGCATCAATCTTAGCCAAGGCTGCTAGTGCAAACTGCCAAAAGTGTTTGTAACTTTGCCAATAGCCAGGTTGGTGTTTAAAAGGGCTGGCAGTGGCTTTAAAATGATGCACTTGCTGTAAAAACTGTAATGAAGCATTACGTGCGCTACGATCTTTTAAAAAGAAATAAGCCAGAATTGGCGCCAAACATATCATTATCAACCACTTACCACCGAAGCGGTATAAGGTAAGTAAAGCGCGAATAGCTATGTAGCTACCATTTTCTGTTTTACGTGCCCAATGGGTAGGTTCAGGCTTCATATTTTACTCGCCGTTTGCGGGTTAGTAATTTAGGTATTCGCCATAGCATGCCAAAAAATAATCGAGTATGCATTTTAGAAATAAGCCAATTATCACGCAGCATCTTAAAGTTAGAGCGGCCACCTTGTGGATAGATAACTTTAGTGGCGATAAAAAGTACGGCAACATCATGCCAAAATAAACGCACCATAATGTCGGTATCAAAGTCCATGCGCTGGCCTATAGCGTAACGCTGAATAATTTGATTGCTACTGCGTAGCGGATAGACACGAAACCCTAACATGGAATCTTTAATTTGTAAGGATAGCGTTTCAATACGGACCCAAAAATGAGTAATCTCACGGCCAATCTTTCGACCTAAAGGCATAGAGTTATCGTATATTGGTGCACCGCTAATTAAAGCTTCAGGGTGCTGGGCGGCTTTTTGCCAAAATAGCGGCACATCATTCACATCATGTTGGCCGTCGGCGTCAATTTGTAAACCATGACTAAAGCCTTGTTGATAGGCATATTGCAGCGCCGTGCACATAGCAACACCTTTACCGGAGTTTTGCGCTAAGGTAATAATATCAACTTGAGAATACTGCTTAGCTAATTCAGCTAGCACTTGCTTTGTTTCAGCGTTAGAGCCGTCATCAGCAATAATGATGGCATAGCCAAAGGGTAATAGCTGTCGCACTGTATGCGCTATAGTGTCGTGATGATTGTAAATAGGAATAATAAAGCAATTATTTATCACTTTGCAGTGCCCATTTTAAACGGCCCGAAGCCACTTTTTCGCCTTGCTTAAAATAACCAAATTGGATGGTGTTGCTGGCACTAAGGTCTAGCGTTAATGTTAAGCTGTCATGAGGCCGAATCATTATTTGAAACTTCAATACCTCTACCGACAGTACATCAAGTAACTGTGGGAAATACTGTTTACAATAGTGCACTACCCAATGCAGCTGGGTAACACCGGCTAGTACTGGCGCTTGCGGAAAGTGGCCCTCAAAATAGGCAATGTCTGGGCTAATATCTAGCTGCAATTCAACTTTATTAGTACTTTGCTGTAGTACTTGGACGACAGGGAATAAATTAGTCATGATAAAACAGTGCTTCCAGTTGCAGCAGCGGCAGTTTACCCTGCTGATTGTAGGGCAGCGCCGACACGTAACGAAATTTTCTTGGTAACATTACACGCTCAAAACGTTGCAGTAAATGTTGCTTTAGCTGTTGGTTTAGCGCCAGTTTGCCTTGTTGCTGTAATAGTTGCTCGCCAGTTGCAGTTAAAACGACAACTAGTGCCAATTGCACTTTAGTTTGCCGTAGCACTAAAGCGGCGGCATGCGTAACTAGAGGCGACAATAGGCAATGCTGTTCAATTTCAGGTAACGACAAGCGTTTTTCTTCAATTTTAACAATACGATCTAGCCGACCTAATAAACGAAAAGTCTTAGTACTTAACAGCTGTACCTGATCTGAGGTAGTAAAAGTACCAGCAACATCTAAGTAAGCTGACCTTACTTCAAGAGCCTGCTGGTCATTTTGGCTAATACTAACACCATCAAATACCTGCCAAACGGCATCTAGGGTATTGCGCTGGCGAAAAGCTATACCACCGGTTTCCGTGCTACCAAATACTTCTGTAGGTGCTTGTTTTAGCGCTTTGAAGTAACGCTCTGGTACATCATCGGCTAAGGGCCCACCTGAGCTGAATATAGCCAAACTATGCTCAGCCAAAGGGGCAAGCTTATCTATATCATCAAACCGAGCTAAATGCGCTGGGCTAGCAATAAACACAACTTGGTACTGTTGTAATAGTGCTTGCCATTGTTCTAAATAACTTAATTGCAACCGGTACTGCAAATGGCCAAAACATAAAGGCCAAAGCAAGCGGAATAACAAACCATAAATATGCTGATAAGAAACAGTAGCGGCAAATAATGTTTGTTGGTTAAAACCTGTCGCAAATTGAGCTTGCAGAACCTGTACCTCTAACAGCAGTTGCGACAAGTGTTTAGTGACAAGCTTAGGTTGGCTGGTAGAACCTGATGTAAAAAAGCTAACCTTAGTCTGGTTTTGCAAATTTATTGCTATTGACGCATTATCGTTTTCAACAATACTACTAGCACTTCCTTCAGGCTTCAGAGATGGTGCTTGCCAATCACAGTTTTTCATGGCCAGTTCAAGAGTCTGAGGCTGATTATCCGGTGCTAAAACTATATGCTTACCCAACTGACACAGGGCAATAAACCAGAGCGAAAATAATAAGCTATCGGGTTGATACAGTAATACTGTATCGCCAGGCTGAGCATCAATATAGGTTTTGAGCTGCTGTAATTGCCGTTGCCACTGTTGTGCGGTAGTAATATTAACCCCATCTGTAAACAGGGGCTGTTTTACCGTTGGCCAAGATAGCTGCCAGTGATTATTTTGCTGCTTTAACAAGGCGCCGTACCTGCCATTCAATAAACATCAACAATCCCATTAGTACGTAAGCTATAAAACCGTTGTACAACAACCATAAATCCCAATCACCTAAGGTTGCGGTTAACAAGGCTATGCTACCGTTAAGTAGAAAAAACACACACCAGACTATTGTTACTTTTCTGGTGTAAACAATAGCTTTTGGCTCAAGCTCACCGTCCATTAACCTAGCAATACGCTCAACTACAGTGGGTGGATAAAGCAGTGAATAGCTAAATAGCAAGAGCATGCCTGCATTCATCCAAACTGGATAATACAGCATAGCGTGTTCAGCTTGTCCCAGTAGCATTGCTAATATTAAACCAACACAGGTTAGTAAAAAAAAGCTACGGCTAGCTATACCAGCATTACCGGTAAAAGACTTAACAAGTGCTATACAGGCTATAGGCAACAAAGCTGTTGCAGGATGCCAATGGCTAATTGCCCACCACACGTAAAAGGGGTACAGCACTAGCGCAATTTTTAAAATCTTATCTAGCTGCGCTTTTATTTGCATTAGGCTTCAATTAAAGCATAAACCGCGTCAACAACATCACCTACTGTACGTACTGCTTTAAAAGCTTCGGGCTCAATTTTTTTACCGGTAAGCTCGCGTAGTTTTACTACTAAATCTACAGCATCAATACTATCTAGATCTAAATCTTCATATAGGTGCGCATCTAGGTTGATTTGCTCGGCATCAAGCTCAAACTCTTTAACCATTAACTGCTGTAGTAGATTAAACACATCTTGTTTTGTTTTCATTGTTCGCTCCACTTACTGCTGTTGTTTAACATATAAAGCTAATTTATTTAGGCTAGAAAAATGCTGTTTATTTTGTTCTGAGTTGGCATCAGGTTTAATATTATATTGTTTCTTTAATGCCTGGCCTAACTCTAGGGCATCAATTGAATCTAGCCCTAAGCCGTCAACAAATAATGGTGCCTCATCATCTATATCATCTGGAGTAATATCTTCCAGTTCCAATGTATTAATAATTAGCTGCTTAAGTTCGAGTTTCAAAGAGTCCATGTTGCTTCACTGCCTGTTGATAAAAATGTTGTAAATCCCTAGTTAACTGCCGTGCAACTAACGAAGGGGACTGGGTTTGCTCCAGATAAGCTGTCAGCTGAATATGCTTTAAATATTGAATGCTCAGCGTAGGTTTTGTAGCGGGAACCTGATACCACTTTTCCTGTTTCGTCAGAGTACTTGGCTGGCAACAAATATACAATGCTAGATAGCCTCGCTGTGCGCGTAACGCGATATTAGCCGCACCACGTTGAAAAGCCAACTCAGTGCCAGGGGTGCTGCGTGTTCCTTCAGGAAAAATGATTAAATTATTGCCCTTTTCTAAAGATGCAGCACAGTCATCTAGTAGTTTGTCTGGATCAGAGTTACTAATATAACCGGTGCTAGTAATGACGCCACGCATAAAAGGGTTAGAAAACAATTGCGCTTTTACTACGCAATCGGCATGGGGGGTCATAGCAATAAGAGCGACTACGTCAATCAAGCTAGGATGGTTAGCAATAATAATCTGACCACGCGCCTGTTCTAATTGAGTAGAAGCCGTAAAATTAAAATTAAAAATACCAACAAAACGCATTAAGGCGATAAAAAACTTAAAGGTAATATGGACTGTATGTCGAGCCCGACGCTTACGTTGTTCAACATCACTAATAAATAATCGCTGCAAAGGAAAAACAGTTACAGATAGCAAAACACCGCCAATACCAAAAGTGGCGAAACAAAAACCCGTTGCAAGAATACGGTACCAGTGATTTAGCTGTTGCATTTTTTTGCCTTACACCACTGCCATTGTCGTTGTTGGCCGGCTAGAGTAAGTTGCTCTAGCTCCCCTTGTAAAAAAGGTAATAACTTAAGAGCTTGATCGCTCTCGGCTTGGCTTTGCTCATTATGTTGCATACTAAACTTGACTAATTCACCTTCATTGCGATGCAGTAAGATGGCCAGTGCGATAGGGATTGAAGGGTCTTGACAAAACTGTTGATAGGGCTCTGGTACAGGCTCATCCGCATACACCACTAGCAATTGCTTTAAATCAGGCTCACTACAAAAACGCGCTGCGGCTTCTAAAATTGCATAATGCAAGCTATCAGCACCTGCCGCTATCGCATTGCTGTCAGCTTGATTTTGGCTGTACATGCTAAATTGACCGCTAATGGCATTATGCACCGATAAAGCAAATTGTGAAGGTGACAATGGCTCCTTTTCCCCTAGTTGCTGCAGTAACATTAAAGTTTTATGCAGATCGCCATGGCGTGAAGCAAAAATGGTAGGTAGTGCTGTGGTGTCTTGTTGCTCTATAGTTTGTAAAGCAACATCAAAAGCCAGCTTGGTCATTTTACTTAAGCGGCGGCGCGTCATTGCAGGCACTTGACTTAAAGCGGGTTGTTCTGGCGCTATAGCACCGTCCTTACTTGGTGACGGCATCCAAGTTGCCCAGGATTTTATATATAATTCCATGTCACCATCATCCCTATATAAACACAACGACATTAAAAGCGGATATGATATATAAACTCGGCATGAAAAGTAAAATAAAAACACTTTAATTCAATATTGATTGACCAAAAGGGCTATTAAAGTGCAAACTTGTCTGTTTGATGGTTTGAAAAGGAACAAAGTGATATCAGATGCGCAGAGTATTAGTTATAAATTATTCACAAACAGGGCAGCTTAATCGGCTTGTTTCTTCTGTCTGTGCGCCTTTATCAAACGCAGACAATATTCAAGTTGACTTTTTAACTGTGCAGCCTGTTACTCCTTATCCGTTTCCTTGGCCCTTTATTCGCTTTTTTTCTATTTTTCCAGAAACAGTGTTACAAATTCCGCAACCCTTACAGCCTGTTAGCGTTGAGTTGGCAGATAAATATGATCTTATTATTTTAGCTTATCAAGTATGGTTTCTATCACCCTCCTTGCCTATTAGTAGCTTTTTACAAAGCCCTCTTGCTCAGCAATTATTTAAAAACACGCCTGTTGTTACCTTGATAGGTTGCCGTAATATGTGGTTAATGGCGCAAGAAAAGGTTAAAATCCACTTAGAACGACTAGAAGCCAAACTTATTGATAATATTGCCTTAGTTGATAAATGCGGTAGCGCAGCAAGCTTTCTTGCCACGCCGATGTGGATGTTTACCGGCAAACAAAAAGCTAAGTCTTGGTTACCAAAAGCAGGAATTAGCGAGCAAGATATCAAGGCTGCGAGTCGGTTCGGTGATCGCATAGCTCAGCGTTTGCAAGCCGATAACAATGCTATTACCAGTAGTATGTTAACCGGCTTACAAGCCGTTACTATTGATGAAAAACTTATAGCAAGTGAGCGGGTAGGCAATCACAGTTTTAGTATTTGGGCCAGACTACTATATAAGCTAGGACCAGAGCACAGCTTAAGGCGTAAATTTGGCTTGGCTGTTTATGTCTGTTTTTTATTGCTATTAATTGTTACGGTTGTACCTATTACTGCCTTAGCTAAAAAGTTACTAGCACCATTAACTAAAAAGCGTATTGCCAAGCAAAAACGTTATTTTGCTGCTCCGTCCGGCGAATAAAGTAGTCTCCAGCAGTTTAGGCGTGAGTTGAAGGGAATTTGATGTCAGTACACCCAGTTTATATTAGCCGCATTGCAGCCGAGTTACCTTTTGATGCGGTATCAAATGAAGAAATGGAGTCTCGATTAGGCCAAGTAGGCAATAAGCCTTCTCGTGCTAGACGGTTAATTTTGCGCAGTAATGGTATTAAGCAGCGCCATTATGTTATTGACCCTGCTACCGGTAAAGCGGGGTTAAATAATGCTCAGCTAGCGGCTTTAGCTATTCGTAAATTATGCACAACGCCAGAGCAATTAAATAGTATTGAATGTTTGGTTGCCAGTAGCTCTGCGCCTGATCAGTTAATGCCAAACCATGCTGTGATGGTGCATGGTGAGCTAGGTAATCCGCCCTGCGAAGTCGTCGCAACAGCGGGTATTTGTATCTGTGGTGTTACCGCCTTAAAGTACGCTTGGATGAGTGTTGCTAGTGGTAACAGCAATAATGCGGTAGCCTGCGGTTCAGAAGTGGCATCTAATATGATGCATGCTCGTAACTTTAGTGCGGAAACTGAAGCAAAATTAGCATTATTAGACAAACAACCAGAATTAGCCTTTGAAAAAGACTTTTTGCGCTGGATGCTATCTGATGGCGCAGGCGCAGTATGGCTACAAAATAAACCCGCGGCAGAAGGGTTAAGTTTACGTATTCATTGGATTGATATTATCTCTTTTGCTAATCAATTGCCTGCCTGTATGTATGCTGGAGCCGAGCACACAGCTGCTGGGTTGCAAGGTTGGACTCACTTTGATGCTGCTGAGCGCGCCGAGCAGTCGGTGATGTCGGTTAAGCAAGATGTTAAGTTATTAAATGAAAACATTGTTTCTGTAACGGTAGAGCAGGCTTTACAACGTGTGTTGCAAAAGCATCCCATGTTACCAGAGCAAATAGATTATTTTTTACCGCATTACTCTTCAGAGTACTTTCGAGATAGATTATTAGCTGGATTAGAAAACATAGACTTTGTGATCCCACAGAGCAAATGGTTTACTAATTTAACCACTAAAGGCAACACAGGTTCAGCTTCTATTTTTATTATGCTAGAAGAGCTTTTTAATAGTGGCAAACTACAGGCGGGAGAAAAAATTCTCTGTTACATTCCAGAAAGTGGCCGCTTTTCTAGTGCCTTTATGTTGCTAGAGGTAGCGAATAATGAAGCTTGATGATGTTCCTCAAGATAAAAGCAGTAGCTACGGTGGCCATAAAAAGTTGCTGTATGCTACTACTAGTGAGGGACGTTATACGGGCACTAAAAGTAGTGGCTGGGATACCGAGGCATTTGCTACCACGCTAGCGGTAGAAGCACTTGAACAGCAAGCACAAGAGGCTTATAACCAATGGCAGCAGGGCCTATTATCCCCTTTACCCTATTTGATGTATCAAGCAAGGCTAGATGAAACTGGACTTAGCCAAATCAGTGGTTTTTGGCGCTGGCGGCTTCGGCGCCATTTTAAACCAGCCCATTATCGGGGTTTATCTAGTGCTATCTTACGGCGCTACAGTGATGCATTAGGTGTACCGCTGGCCCAGCTTAAAGCCTATCAGTCACAAGCTAATCAGCAGGAATAATATGACTTTTACTCATCAACAAAGCGCCCATTGTGAAAGTGGTGTTATGTCTAGCCTTTTAACCAATGCCGGCTTTGCTATTAGTGAACCTATGGTTTTTGGCTTGTCCTCAGCGTTAGCTTTTGCTTATTTACCTATTGTTAAGCTAAATGGTATGCCGCTGATTGCTTATCGTATGCCACCTAAACATATTATTAATACCCTAAATAAACGCTTAGGGCTTAATATTCAAAGTAAGCGCTTTAGTGGAGTTGAGGCGGGGCAGTTAGCCTTGGATCAGGCTTTAGCCAACAAAGAAGCCGTTGGTTTACAAACAAGTGTATTTTGGTTGCCCTACTTTCCAGCAGAAATGCGTTTTCATTTTAATGCCCATAATTTACTGGTGTACGCAAAAGAAAATGATAATTATTTAATTAGTGATCCTGTCTTTGAAGATGTAGTGCAATGTAGCACTGATGCCCTAAATAAAGCCCGCTTTGCCAAAGGTGCCTTGGCCCCTAAAGGCTTAATGTATACTTTGGGCAACACGCCAACTAACGTAAACTGGCCTAAGCTTATTCGGCAAAGCATTAAAGCAACTACCCGTATTCTTGATGGCTTACCTTTACCTTGGATTGGTGTACGCGGCATTGCGCATTTAGCAAAGAAAATTGCTAAACTTGACCCGGCGGCAACAAAGTATAATCGTCTTTACCTTACTCATATAGTGCGGATGCAAGAAGAAATAGGTACCGGCGGGGCAGGATTTCGCTTTATGTACGCTTCATTTTTGCAAGAGGCGGCAATTAAACTTAATGAGCCGGTATTGCATGATGCTGCTAATCAAATGACGTTAATTGGTGATGGTTGGCGTGGTTTTGCCTCACAACTGGTGCAGTACTGTAAAGCTAAACAAGCCAAGCCAAACTTTGCGGAATTAGCCGCCAGTTTACAACAACTGGCACAGCAAGAGCGGCAGCTGATGCAGCAATTAGCCGCTTGGTGTAAAACCGCCGCTAAGCTATAAAATTAACCTTGTGCGGCGACAAAGTCGCTAAACTGCCAATGCTTAGGCTGCCAATCACCACGGCGCAGCAGTACAGCCTGGCCGCTAAGCTGGTTGTTGCCTTGTAAGCAGCGGATTAGTAGTGCTTCTGAGACTATATCGCAATGTAAGTCGGCATAAGCTAGCTCAGCTAAAGGTTGCCATGGCTGGCTGCCAGCACCAATAAACACATTAGGTCCATCCAAATTTAACATTTGTGCTGCGTAAAAACTGGCGGCATTACTAACACTATTTACAAACTCAAATGGCTTAGGTAGTTGCTGCTGAATAATTACTGTATCTAGCAGTGCATACATATTATTTAATGAAGGGTAATCTGCAGCTAAATAAATACCACAACGGCTAGCTAACTGATCACGAAAGGGTAAAGCAAGCAATAAGGTTAACAAAGCGAGGCGATCCATGCGCCGCGGCATACTTGGTAGCAGTTGTTTTAACTGTTGCTTTAATACTTTGTCTGTACTATTGGCATCCAGCGTTAGCTCATAATGTTGGACCACACTAAACATCAGCATTTCCTCAATAGTAAGCTAGCATTATTACCACCAAAGCCAAAAAAGTTTGCCATTACAATATCTTGTGTATTTAGACTCAATTCTTTATTACTAAAAGGCAGGCTGGCCTCATTAGCATAAGGTAAGGCAGGTAGCGGATTGTCTTGTAGGGTAGTAAATAATAGCGCTAATTCACTTAAACCACAGGCCCCTAAGGTATGGCCTAAATAGGGCTTTAGTACTGCTAGGGGTGGAACTTTGTTAGTAAATAAGCGCAAGATGCCATTAGTTTCGGCGGTATCATTAGCCGGTGTCGCAGTGCCATGTAACTTTAATAAAGCAATTTCATCTTGATTAACGCCGCTTTTTTCTAGAGCTAACTGCATAACTTGAGCTATATGATTACCATCTTCTGCTGTAGTGGTAATATTGTAGGTATCACAAGCGCTGTAGCCACCAAGCAGCTTAGCTATTGGATTAAAGTCAGCTGTTTTACTCACTATTGCCGTGGCATAGGCTTCACCTAATATTAAACCATCACGTTGGGGATGAAAGGGGCGGTATTGGCCACTTTGGCTGGTGAGCTCTAAAGTGCTAAAACCAGAGCGGGTAATTTTTCCTGGTGGTTCAAAGGCTAATACTAAAACATGACGATATAAGCCAAGTTGCAAAAAACGTTGGCTATAAAGTAAGGCATTTGCGGCGCTAGTGCAGGCAGTGTTAATTATACGTACCGCAGCAAAATTAAAGCCGTCATCGACTTTTTGACTAAAACTATCATAGGATGGCATTAGTGCGTAACTAAGTGGTACTCCTTGCTCTAAGCGTTGCTCTAGCAAGCCAACATCTAACGCAGTAGAAGCAACCAGCAGTAAACAATCAGCTGCGGTTAAATTAGCTGCATCTAGTGTGGTTTTTAACAGTTGTTTTAAGCGTAAATGTAAGCTTTTATCCGAACTGGGTACAGCGAAATAGGGTAACGATAAAACATCATCAGCATAAGTTGGTAAAGGCTGCTTGCCTTGGGCGTAATAGATAGCAGCTTGGGGTAAATTGTCGGCTAAAGCAGAACAAAGCTGAAACTGACTTAGGTAAACAGGCTTCATGTATTAGCCAAAATGTAATCAGCTAAACTATCAATATTATACAGCACTTTTCGGCCTTGGCTGGCGCCTTCAATACGGATACCATATTGCTTTTGTACGGCTAAACTTAGCTGCAAAGCGTCAAGGCTATCTAAATCTAGCCGACTCTTATTACCAAATAATACTTCTTCATTAGCAATTTCTTGCCATTCTAGTTCATCTTCCTTGTCACACTCAATTACAAGCAATTGTTTTAATTTTTCAGTTAATAAATTGCGGTCCATTTTATTCGACTCAGTTTATATTGATAAATAAAGAACGCTAAAGTAAAACTACCCAGCGCAAATAGTGTTAGTTTTAAAGCTGAAGGGGCAATATCTATTACACCACCATGACCTGTCAGTAAAATAAGGCAACCATCTAAGGCCCAGCTCATGGGTGATACCGCGGCCAGTTGCTGCATGGCTTCTGGCATCACTGATTTTGGTACCATAATACCGCCAATAGCGGCTAAGATAATATTACAGCCGCCACTTAACATTAAAGCTTGCTCATTACTGCGCACTAGGCTGGCGATTAAAAAGCCAAAACAGCTACTGCATAGCGCTATGCTACAGGCTAAAACTATGTAGGCAAGTATACTGCCATTAAGCTGTAAAGACTCTAAACCTAATAGTGGTAACAATAAGCGACTTACCGCCAGCAATATAGCAAATTGTAATAAATTAATAACAAAGTAAGGTAAACACTTGCCTATAGCGAGTGTTAGCGGTGGCAAACCAGCAGATTTTAAACGCAATAAGGTACCACTTTGCTGCTCTGCAAGTAGAGTGTTAGCCATAGGCAACATAACAAAAAACATACCAAAAATTAACCAAGCAGGCACGCTATGCTGGCTAGCGCTAGCCTGATCAAACACTTTACCGCCACGGCCGCGGTCCTGCTCATCCAGGGTGCTATCGGTTTGCTGGCGTATAATTGCCAGTTGTTGCTCTAGACTCTGATCGTCTGACAGCATTTCATTGGCGGTTAAAAAAGCCTGTAACCGAGTTTGGGCTAAACTTAAAGTCACAGCTGCTCTTATCTGCTGTCGCATCACAGGTGCGGTACTTGCAGGGAAAATAAGTTGTAACTGAGGTAAGGAGGCTGTTGTTTCTTGCTCTAATAGCTCGCTAAAATTCGCACCGGTTATTACTGTTATGGTATTTTCGTCGCTGCTTGGTAATAGCTTAACCTGTTCGGCTAAAGCGGCAGCAAAAAAACGACTGTTAGTGTCTTTAGCGTGCTGAATTAGGTGCAAATTTGCAGGTGCAGTTGTGCCTGCATTAAGATCAGACAAGGCAAAAGCCATCAGTAAGACAAAGATTAATGGCATTAAGAACAATACTGCTAAGGCATGGATATCTCTATAGAGTAAACGCCACTCCTTGCTTAGTAAGGCCCATATTCTCATAGCTGGCCTCCTGTAACATGTAAGTACAGTTGTTCTAGTGACGGCTTACCATAGCGAAGTAATGTTGGTTGCACAGTTTGCGCAGTTATAAACTGGTTTAAGCTGTGCCATTGGTCGGTATTAGACAAATTTATTAAACTACCTAAAGCTAAAGGTTGTTCGGTTAAGCCTAAGTTTGCTAGTAAAGCTAACCAGCCAGCAGGAACTTGCTGCGGCCAATGCACTAAGAGTTGCCAGCTGTCGGTGCCAAATTGACTAAGCGGCACATCAAGTAATAACTTACCTTGTTGCAATACCAAGATGCGGTTAGCTATTTGCTCAATTTCTTGTAGGTAATGGCTAGTATATAACAAGGTTTTACCGGCATCTGCCAGTTGCTTAATGGCAGCTAGTAACTGCTGGCGCGATTGGGCATCTACCCCAACTGTAGCTTCATCAAATAGATAAATATCAGCTGGTTGTAATATGCCAATTGCAAAATTTAAGCGCCGCTGCCAGCCGCCAGATAAAGTTGCTGCTTTTTGCTTTAGTCTAGAACCTAAGTTGCAGGCATCAATTACTGCTTGCAGTTGCTGCTGGCGTTGTGGCCCTTTGAGCTGATAAATATCAGCAAAAAAATTGAGATTCTCTAGAATACTTAGTTGGCTATAAAAGGCTAAATGCTGTGGTATTAATCCAACCTGCATCGTTTTTTGCTGCCAGATTAATTTGCCACTTACAGGCTGAGCTAAACCGCTAAGTAATGAAAATAAGGTGGTTTTACCGGCTCCATTAGCGCCAAGTAAGCCAATAATATCTCCAGCTTGCAGTGATAAAGTTAAATCATCTAAGGCATTAATATCGGCGCCTGGATAGCGGTAACACACTGCTGATAACTTAAGCATGCTCAATAACCATTAAGAGTTTACCAGTAATTAAACACTGATCTTGGGTTACTTCAAATTGATATTGAGCACCAAAACCATTTTGATTAAGTAGCTGACAGTGCAAGGTAGCAGGAGTAGCAGAAGTTGTAGCTTGATATACTTTAAGTTTTTGTATTTTAACAACATAAGCTTGTTTTGCTTGGCTAGATTGACTAGCGCCGTGCACAGCACAAAGTTGGGCTGCAGCTTCATATAGCAGATAGCTTGGGCTATATTGGCCATACATTGCTAAGCAATTAGCCGTTGTTTGGCCAATAATCTGTGTCGACTCTATATGACTAACAGAGTCTAGCCAAAGAGCAGCACCTCTATGGGGTAATAGTTGTTCTAAATCGACACGATTCAAAAGATTAATTTGCCTAGAAAATAAAAGCTGGAAGTTTACCCCAGACATCCAGTATTGTCACGGTAGTTCTGAGTAACAAAGATATGACAGCTAGTCTAGTTTGCAGGTATGCTGCGACCAAGGAGAGGGAGAATCTTGTCTAGGATAAGAATATGATTTGGCTAAGTTACCGGTTGCAACTGTTACCTTTACAGCAGTGTCGTCAATATTTAACCAATGTTGAGTGGCAGTATGCGCAAAAGTTAAGCCAAAAGCGAGCACTACAATTTAGTAATGGTCGTGCGCTAACGCGGCAATTGTTGCAGCGCTACCATAATTGCAATTCTACTGAGGTTGCCATTGAATTACCTGCAGATAAAGCACCAGCTTTAAAGGTTAACCAGCAAAGTTGGCAGTTGTCTATTAGTCATTCCGGCCAAGCTATTGCAGTGGCAGTAAGTAAAGCTCATCGTTTAGGCTTAGATATAGAGCAAGTTAAGCCAAGGAAGTTTGAATCCTTTAAGGCTGAATATTTAGCCTTGACTAACGTTGAAAACTTAACCGGCTTTTATCAAAGCTGGACAACTGCAGAAGCATATAGCAAATTAACGTCGACACCCTTGTTAGAGGTGTTACAACAGTCTTTAGCAAAAAATATGCAGTACAAATACTTGTTTTTGTCTGAATATATGCTTTGCTTATGCTGCGAGCAAGAAAAAGCTGAATACATAATTGAAGAGGTTAGTATATGAATTTTCTATGGTTTTTGATTATAGGTGCTGTAGCGGGTTGGTTGGCAGGTTTGATAATGAAAGGGCGAGGTTTTGGCCTGTTAGGTAATATGGTTGTCGGCATTGTTGGCGCTTTTTTGGGTGGGTTTATTTTTGGTATGCTGGGCTTAGCGTCTTACGGTTTAATTGGAGCTTTAGTTACGGCAACGGTAGGGGCTGTAGTGTTGTTGTTCTTAATTAGCCTAGTGAAAAAAAGCGGTTAATAAGCACTGTAATTTAATTAAAATAAATCTAGAGATCCATCGTTAAGTGGTGGATCTTGTGGCTTTTTGGTTTTAAGGGCTATCCGCATTTTACGCTGGGCTAATAGCTTTAAAATACGAGCACGCTCAGCGGCTGGTTTGGCATGCCAATTAAAGCGTTCTTCTCTTGAGCGTAAGCAACCAAGGCAGTAGCCTCGATTATTACTTTGGCAGACACCAATGCACGGGTTAGGCAACTCAAATAGCTCTAACTGATCCACAAAACAACCTCACCAATTAAGACTTAATCTAAGTGTACGTTGAGAACACTCGTTGGTGCAAATTAGAGCTATAAACTAGTTTTTTACTACCTTTAAAAAAAAGTATTGACTTTGCTTTAATAGACGGTTACTTCTAATAGTAATTCGGTCTGTACAGTAGACTTTTGCCAAATAAAAAATTATTTCAATTTTAAAATATTAGAAAAGTAAGAGTTATTTTATGCGTTTAGCTACCATTCTAAATATTATTGTCCTCGTCGTCGTGGTGATTATTAGTCGCCGCGGGGGCGCGTATTTGGAAAAAATAAACTAGCATAATTTGCTTTTCCAAAACCCCCGCTTCGTAAGAATCGGGGGTTTTTTCGTTTTAGGGTAAAAATAATGTTAATAACAGGAAGAGGGTAAGACAATGAAAGGTGCAGAGTTGGTATTAAAGGTGCTGCAGCAACATGGTGTGGATACCATTTTTGGTTATCCTGGCGGCGCTATTATGCCGATTTATGACGCTCTGTATCAAAGCGATGTTAAGCATTATTTATGTCGGCATGAACAAGGTGCAGCATTTTCAGCAGTAGGCTATGCGCGGTCTTCAGGTAAAGTTGGCGTTTGCATGGCGACATCAGGGCCCGGGGCCACTAACTTGATTACCTCCTTGGCTGATGCTTTGTTGGACTCAGTGCCTGTTGTTGCTATTACCGGCCAAGTATCGCAAGCCGTCATGGGCTCTGATGCCTTTCAAGAGGTAGATGTATTAGGTTTAAGTTTAGCGGTGACTAAACATAGTTATATGGTGCGCCATGTTGATGAACTAGCTAGCACCTTGCAACAAGCCTTTACTGTGGCTTGCTCCGGTCGTCCTGGCCCAGTGTTAGTAGACATTCCTAAAGATATTCAATTAGCAACTGCCAGTGCCGTTGATCTTACTGCAGTAACAACAAGCCCAGGTGTTACGTCAACATCTCTTGCCAATGCCGCCAAAGCACGCGAGTTAATTAGTCAAGCTAAACGGCCGATGGCGTATATTGGTGGTGGCCTGCATATGGCCGATGCTATGCCAGAGTTACAGCAGTTTTTACATGCTAATGCTATGCCATCGGTAACAACACTAAAAGCCATGGGTTCTGTTGCTAAAGATGACCCGTATTATTTAGGTATGCTGGGTATGCATGGCACCCAAGCGGCAAATTTAGCGGTACAACAATGTGATTTATTAATCTGTTTAGGTGCACGTTTTGATGATCGAGTTACTGGAAATTTAGACAAGTTTGCTGCTGGCGCTAAAGTAATACATGTCGATATTGATCCGGCTGAAATTAATAAGGTTCGGTTTGCCGATGTCGCTTTATTGGGTGATATGAAGCAAATATTGCCAGCAATTAGCAGCCAAACAAACTGTCAAGACTGGTTAACGCATTGCTTAGCATTAAAACAGCAACATGGCTGGCGCTATGACCATCCCGGTGAGCGTATTTATGCCCCTTTATTATTAAAGCAATTAAGTGAGCGCATGCCGGATAATACTGTAATCAGCTGTGATGTTGGCCAACATCAAATGTGGGTAGCGCAGCATATGCGTTTTGATAATCCCCGTAATCATTTATCTAGCGGTGGCTTAGGCACTATGGGCTTTGGCCTACCTGCTGCTATTGGCGCCAAGTTAGCCCGACCCAGCGACACCGTAATTACGGTATCTGGCGATGGCTCTTTTATGATGAATGTTCAAGAATTGGCAACTATTAAGCGTTTTCGCTTACCGGTCAAAATTGTCATTATCGATAACCAGCGTTTAGGCATGGTAAAGCAATGGCAGCAGTTATTTTTTAATGAGCGCTACAGTGAAACTGACTTATCCGATAACCCTGATTTTGTTGCATTAGCCGCAGCTTTTGCTATCCCAGGGCATCGTATTAGCCGTAAAGAAGAAGTAGCAGATGCTTTAGAAGCCATGTTTGCATGGCCAGGAGCTTACTTACTGCATGTATCTATAGATGAGCAAGATAACGTTTGGCCTTTAGTACCGCCTGGGGCCGGCAATGAAGATATGTTAATGGAGGCAAACTAATGCTGCATACACTTAATATTACCGCGACCAATACACCTGCTGTTATCGAACGCTTATTGCAAGTAACCCGTTACCGTGGTTACCAGCTTTTGGGTTTAGAGTTTAACACTCAAGCAAATAGCTCAGGGCTAGAAATAACCTTAACAGTAAGTAGCGATAAACCTATTCAGCTTCTAACTAGCCAGTTAAATAAACTGCATGATATTAAGCAGTTAGACTTGGCCTCTGCCAATTTAGCAATGCTACAAGCATAACTTTATAACTTATTTTTAAAACTATTACGGAGTGTCACTGCTATGCCAAAATTACGATCCGCCACTGTTACTGAAGGCCGCAATATGGCAGGAGCGCGGGCGCTCTGGCGCGCGACAGGAGTAAAAGATACTGATTTTGGTAAGCCTATTATTGCTGTGGTGAACTCATTTTGTGAATTTGTACCTGGCCATGTCCATTTGCGCGATTTAGGTAAGTTGGTTGCTGCCAGTATTGCTGAAGCTGGCGGTATAGCTAAAGAGTTTAATACTATTGCTGTAGATGACGGTATTGCTATGGGCCATGGTGGTATGTTGTATAGCTTACCCTCACGCGAGCTAATTGCGGACTCAGTAGAATATATGGTTAATGCCCATTGCGCCGATGCCATTGTCTGTATTTCTAACTGCGATAAAATCACCCCTGGTATGTTAATGGCAGCGTTGCGTTTAAATGTGCCGGCTATTTTTATATCGGGTGGCCCTATGGAAGCAGGCAAAACCAAGCTGTCAGATCAAATTATCAAGCTAGACTTAGTCGATGCCATGGTATCAGCGGCCGATCCTGCTATTTCTGATCAAGATAGCGATGCTATAGAAAAAAGTGCATGCCCAACTTGTGGTAGTTGTTCGGGCATGTTTACGGCTAATTCTATGAACTGCTTGATTGAAGCCTTAGGTTTGGCACAACCAGGCAATGGCTCTTTATTAGCCACTCATGCCGATCGTAAACAGTTATTTGTGCAAGCTGGCTATCGGATCATGGAGTTGTGTAATCGCTGGTACCAACAAGATGATGCCAGTGCATTACCGCGTAATATTGCCAATAAAACTGCTTTTGAAAACGCCATGATGCTAGATATTGCCATGGGCGGTTCAACTAATACGGTGCTGCATTTATTGGCCGCGGCAATAGAAGCCGAAGTTGACTTTACCATGGCCGATATTGACCGGTTATCTCGGATAGTGCCGCACTTATGTAAAGTAGCGCCTTCTACACCTAAATATCATATGGAGGATGTGCATCGTGCTGGTGGCGTAATGGCTATTTTAGCCGAGCTTAATCGAGCAGGTTTACTGAATGCGAATACGCCGCATGTATCAGGTAAGAATTTAGCTGCCGTATTGGCAGAGTGGGATATTGCCTCAACAGCAACTGATGCCGCTAAACAGATGTATCTTGCAGGGCCTGCAGGCATTCGTACTACCCAAGCTTTTTCGCAAAGCTGTCGCTACCCCAGCTTAGACGATGATCGTGTTGCTGGTTGTATTCGCAGTCAAGCCCATGCTTACTCTCAAGATGGTGGACTAGCTGTTCTATTTGGCAATATAGCGCCACAAGGCTGTATTGTGAAAACCGCTGGCGTTGAGCCAGAAAATTTAGTCTTTACCGGTCGTGCTAGAGTGTTTGAAAGCCAAGATGACGCTGTTGCTGCAATTTTAGCGGGCAAAATAATTGCTGGTGATGCGGTAATTATTCGTTATGAAGGCCCTAAAGGCGGGCCAGGTATGCAAGAAATGCTGTACCCAACCAGCTATTTAAAATCTATGGGTTTAGGTAAAGTTTGCGCCTTAATTACCGATGGTCGTTTTTCTGGTGGTACCTCAGGCTTATCAATTGGCCATGTTTCGCCAGAAGCTGCTAGCGGTGGCGCCATTGCTTTAGTAGAAGAAGGCGATGTTATAGAAATTGATATTCCACAGCGTAAAATTGCTATTGCCATTAGCGATCAGGCTCTAGCTAAGCGACGTACCGCCATGCAAAGCAAAGGCAAGCAAGCCTGGAAGCCAGAAAACCGGCAACGTATTGTCAGTAATGCTTTAAAAGCGTATGCCTTATTGGCTAGCAGCGCAGATAAAGGTGCAGTACGCGATCTAGCTAAACTAGAACAACTAACTAATAGTCGCTAGTAATTTAACCAAGCAGTGGAGCAACAATGAGAAATCTAGCAGTGGTAAAACAACAGGTTCATGAATCAATTTCTGGCGCTAATACTAGTTTTAAAACAGATGCTGAGCTAATGCAGCAGTATTTACGTGAAATTTTGCTGTCACCAGTATACCAAGCTGCGGTAGAAACACCTTTAGATGATATGGCAAAACTAAGTCAACGCTTAGGCCATAAGGTGCTATTAAAGCGAGAAGATAAACAGCCAGTATTCTCATTCAAATTGCGTGGTGCTTTTAATAAATTACATAAAGTACAGCAACAAAATACAAGCAGTGCCGTAGTTTGTGCATCGGCAGGTAATCATGCTCAAGGTGTAGCGCTATCTGCCAGTAAGCTAGGCTTAAAAGCGACTATTGTTATGCCTATTACTACGCCCGAAATCAAAGTTGCCGCTGTTAAAGGTCTTGGCGGCAATGTAGTTTTGCATGGTACAGCTTTTGATGAAGCCAATGCTTATGCCATTAACCTAGCTAATACTCAAGGCGCTATCTATATTCCACCCTTTGATGATGCCGATGTTATAGCCGGCCAAGGTACAGTAGCTAAAGAGCTACTAAGCCAACACAACAAATTAGATACCGTATTTATTCCTGTTGGCGGCGGTGGTTTGCTTGCTGGTATGGCGGTGTATATTAAAGCGATTCAGCCTAATGTGCGGGTAATAGGCGTTGAACCCGAAGATGCTGCTTGTTTACAAGCGGCGCTAGCGGCTGGCCAGCCAGTTACTTTAGAGCGAGTGGGCTTATTTGCTGATGGTGTGGCCGTTAAGCGCATTGGTACTGAAAACTTTAATTTAGCTCGTCGTTTTTGCGATCAAGTTATAACAGTCACTAGCGATGAGATTTGTGCAGCTATTAAAGATATTTTTGAAGACTTACGAGCTGTAGCAGAGCCTGCTGGTGCTTTAGCTTTAGCTGGCTTAAAAAAGTATTGTCAGCAATTGCAACCAGAGCAGCAGGTACAGCCGCAGCAATTAGCCGCTGTGTTAAGTGGCGCTAATTTAAATTTTGATACCTTACGCTATGTATCAGAACGTTGTGAGCTAGGTGAGAAAAAAGAGGCAGTCTTTGCTGTGGCAATTCCAGAACGCAAAGGCAGCTTTAAACGTTTTTGCCAGACTATAGGCGGCCGAGCTATTACCGAGTTTAATTACCGTTATGCCGATGATGATAAAGCCCATATCTTTGTGGGCATTAAGTTACGCTATGGCCAAACAGAGCTAGATACGGTTAAGCAACTCTTGACTGATGGCGGTTATGATTATCAAGATTTATCGGACGATGAGCTAGCAAAGCAGCATGTTAGGTATATGGTTGGCGGTATCCCACCTAGAAAGCTGCAAGAGCAAGTGTATCAGTTTCATTTTCCTGAGTACCCTAGTGCTTTAATGAACTTCTTAAATACTTTAGGTGATAATTTTAATATTAGTTTATTTCATTATCGTAACCATGGTGCCGCAACCGGAGATGTATTAGCCGGTTTTGAAGTGGCTAGCCATGACGAAATTAAGCAGTACTTACAGGCTTTAGGCTACCAGTATCAGTTAGTAAGTCATAATCATAGTTATCAAACATTTTTAACGGCAGAATAAGCTCAAAGCAGGAAACCTTGCACTAACATAAGTGAGGTGGCTTATTTAGCTTAAAAAGCGTTGCACATAGCTACAGCTGGCGTGAATAGTGTAGTCTTGCTGTTCAGCCCAGCTGAGACCGGCTTTTACTAGCTTTTCGGCTAAGCCTTTACCACGAAATTCCGGCGGTACAAAAGTGTGGTTAAAGTTGATATCGTTTTGCTGTAACTGATAATCGAGCACAGCTTGATGGCCGTCTAGTTGTAGCACAAAACGTTGCTGCTCGGGTTGGTGTTGTACTGTTGCTGCGCTCATTATTCTTCCTCGTCTAACCAAGGTGTTTGTGGCAATAGCTCTAAGTGGGCAATATAACGCTCTAAATTAAAGTCTTTTTGATGCTCAATAACATCAATCATTTCTGGTGCTAAGGCGCAAGCAATAAGTTCTATCGCTTCATCGCGGCTATTGCCTGTCATACATAAGCGCATTAGGGTTGCGGTAACTTGTTTAGGATACTTATCAGCTAGTTGATTTTCTACCACTTCAAATAGCATAGCTTGGTCTAGCTGTTCATCATCACTCATGGTTATCTCGGCAAAAATATTCTAAATACAGTATGAAACATCTAGTATTGATTGCCAAGATTGATATTAAGAAATTTGTGAAGCATCTTTTTAGAAAGGAACTAGTTAGCTAATATCGGCATAAATGACAACAAGCATAAGCTTGTAAACTAGGCTTTGCACCCACATAGTACTAGCAGTAATACATATTTTATTTCACAGGATATAAGCTTTTATGACGCCTTCAATTATTGATGTAAGCATGAACAACGCCCGCGAGGTGCTAGATGCATCACAGCACAAGTTAGTATTATTTCAATTTTGGTCAGCCCGTAGTGAAGGTTGTAAGCAATTAACGCCAATATTAGAGCGAATTGTTCAGCAATACCCACAACAGTTAGTGTTAGCTAAAGTCGATTGCGATAGCCAACAAGATTTAGCTATGCAGTTTGGTGTCCAGTCACTACCAACGGTTATGATGATTAAAGAGGGTAAGCCGGTTGATGGTTTTGCCGGTGTAGAAACTGAAGAGGCTATTTTAGCTAAGTTAAGTGCTTATTTACCTAAGCCAGAAGATAGCTTACTGCAGCAGGCTGAAGCTTATTTAGCAGAGCAAAACTACCAAGAAGCCTATCCATTTTTAAAGCAAGCTTTACTGCTAGCGCCAGAGCGGGTTGACATTAAGTTATGGTTAGCCGATACCGCTGTGAGTTTAGGTCAGATACCACAAGCAGAAATGCTATTAGCTGAGATAAAGCTTGCTGATCAAGATTCTTTATTTAAATCGGTCCAAGCTAAAATTGAGTTAGCCAAAGAAGCTGCCGACTCACCGGAAATTAAAGCTTTAGAAGCTAATTTAGCTGCGGATCCTGATAATTTTAGCTTAAAAGAGCAACTTGCCGTGCAATACCAAGCAGTACAGCGTTCTGAAGAAGCATTAACTCTTTTACTGAGTATTTTGCAGCAAGATTTAAATTTTGGCGCCAGTAAAAAACTATACTTAGATATTTTAGCTGCATTACCTAAAGGGGATAGCGTGGCAACGGCGTACCGCCGTAAACTCTATAGTTTATTATACTAAGCTTGCTTAAAAGCAATACTTATCTATAACCAAAGCTAGTCTATAAGCCGTTACTGATGAAAGTCGAGCCAGATCTGTTGGAGCTGGCTCGACAATGTCATAGGATCAAAAGGTTTAACCACCACATCAACAGCTCCTAAAGCTCTATAAGAAGCAATCTCATTGCTTTGCACTTTTGCTGTCATAAAAACAATAGGAATTTGGCTTAAATCAAATTGCTGTTGTAATTGCAGCAATGTTGTTGGGCCGTCCATGCCTGGCATCATGACATCTAATAAAATAAGTTGTGGTAATACAGTGGCATAATCTGCTAAGGCTTGTTTGCCACTGCTACAGGTATGAACGTTAAAGCCACCAACGGCTTCAAGAGCAATCTTGGCCACTTGTTGAATTGAAGGGTCATCCTCAACATGCATAATATTTTTTAATTCTGCCATTACTTTTCCTAGCGCTGGTATAATCGTAATAATTATTGTCAACAATAGTTTGATTATAACCTTGTTGCGGTCAAGAAGGGCATTGCTAAGTGTTAATTTCTCTAAGTTTCTTAATAGTATAAATAATGACGTTACCTTTAGAACAGCAGTTTTTGCAGCTTAGCCAATTGCTACAAAATCACCAAGCCTATTGGCGATTAACGCCTTTTACTTGTAGTGAGTTGCCATGGCAGGATGCTAATTTACAACAGGTTTTAACAGATTTATCTGATCAAGATCTAGATTTAATTGACCAAAGCAGCCAGCTACAACAGCAGTATTTTAGCTTAGTATTTCCTGAACTGTTTAATTTGCCAAATATAATAGCGACTAACCAGCCAAATACATTACCAGCATTACCATTTTGGTTAACTAATGGTGTTAATGGCCGAAAATTAGGCCAAATTGAAGCATTTTGTCAGCATTGGCCGAATTCATCTCTGCCCATAGTTGAGTGGTGTGCAGGTAAAGGCCATCTTGGTCGAATGCTTGCTTATCGTTTTGCTCAGCCGGTTATTAGCTTAGAATGGCAGCAAAACTTATGTCAGCAAGGGCAGGAATTAGCTCAGCAGTTTGAGCTGCCACAGCACTTTATTCAAGCTGATGTGTTAGCGCCATCATTGCCGGCAATACTGCAACCAGAGCAGCATCTGGTTGCACTCCATGCTTGTGGTCAACTGCATATCAGTATGTTGCAACAGGCGATACAAGCAGGCTCTAGCTCTATTCATCTGGTGCCTTGTTGTTATCATCTTATAGATGATGCCGAATATCAGCCCTTGTCAGCCTTAGCTCAGCAACATAATTTGCAGTTAGATCAGCAACAATTAAAATTGATTGTTCAGGGGCAGGTAACAGCAGGCGCTAGGGTAGAAAGGTTACGTCACACTGAAATACACTGGCGCTTAGCTTATGAATTACTACGCCAATATTATGTTAAGGATACTGAGTATAGAACACTAAAATCGGTATCTAAGCAGCTATTTAGTGGTGACTTTAGTAATTTTGCTAATTGGGCCGCGCAGCAACACCAATGGACTTTGCCAACAAATATTGACTGGCCATATTTTCTTAATATGGCCGCCAAGCGCCAGCAATTAATTAAGCGCATTGAATTAGTGCGGCACTTATTTAGACGGCCATTAGAACTTTGGTTATTATTAGATAAAATGCTGTATTTACAGCAGCACGGCTATAAAGTTAATGCCCACGAGTTCTGCGACTTTCGCCTCAGCCCCCGCAACTTGCTGTTAACTGCGATAAAAACTTAAAAAGGGTCAGAGTGATTTTATTGTCACGCTAAATCACTCTGACCCTTTTTTAGCTCGGTAATTTGTTGATCTTTTTGCTGCCAAAGTTCGTTGATCCAGGCTTGAAACTGTTTACGATAGTCAGGATCTTCATAATCACCTAGTAAGTCGGCGTGAATAGGTTTCATTTCTACTTTTACTGTAACTTCACGTACTTTGCCTGAAACATAGTCCCAAAAGCTAGGAATGCCTTGAGGGTAAAAAATAGTGACATCTAAAATCTTATGAATCTGCTGTCCCATAGCGCCTAGTACAAAAGCAACGCCTCCGGCTTTTGGCTTTAGTAGGTTTTTAAAAGGTGACTGTTGCATATCATGTTTAGCTGGCGTAAAGCGGGTACCTTCAACAAAGTTCATTATAGTAACGGGTTTAAAGCGAAACTTGGCACAAGCCTTACGGGTGGTTTCAATATCCTTGCCTTTTAAGTGCGGGTTCTTTTGCAAAAATTGTTTGCTGTAGCGTTTCATAAAGGGAAAATCCAGCGCCCACCAGCACAAGCCTAAAAAAGGCACATAAATAAGTTCTTTTTTTAAAAAAAACTTAATAAAAGGTACCTTATGATTAAATATCTTTTGTAGTACTAGTATGTCAGCCCAAGATTGATGATTGGCTAAAATTAGATACCAGTCTTTTTTAGTTAACCCTTCTACGCCAGAAACTTGCCAAGAAATACGGGTAAATAGCCGTGTTGTAACATTGTTTAGGCTAATCCAAGCCACAGCGCAAGCATCTAATAAGTAAGTAATTAAACGTTGCCAACTGGCTAGGGGCAAGAGTTTAAGAATGGCTAAAATAATAACGGGAACAAACCAGAATAGGGTATTAATAATATATAAAATTAACGATAAGGTTCCCGTAATAGGGCTTGGCAAAAAATGGAACATAACGGCACCTAAAATATGGTTTCAATGCTAGTTGTTTTTAAACAAATAGCTGAAAAATTATTAGTCGGCGTCTGTGTTAGCAGCAAAAGCTGCTGCTAACACCTCCGATGAGTGCCTATTGTAGCTTAATCTTCAAAACTCTCAATCTTCAAAGCTGTCAATCTTCAAAGTAAGTGTAACCATAAACACCTGATTTTAACTCATCAAGTAGCCGATCTTTTTTGCTGCTATCTAAATCAAGCTTAGCTAGCTGCTTGGTATAAGACCGAATTAGCTTGTTGGCATCAAATTGGACATAACGTAACACATCAGCAACGGTATCACCTTTAATAATGTTGGTTAGTTTATAACCGCCATTATCTGTTAGCTCAACATGCACTGAGTCAGTATCACCAAATAAGTTGTGTAAGTCGCCTAAAATTTCTTGGTAGGCGCCTACCATAAACATACCGAGTAAATATTGCTCATCTTCTTTATAAGCTGGCAATGGCAAGGTGCTTTCAATACCGTTACCGTCGGCATAGCTTTTTAACTGGCCGTCTGAGTCA
The DNA here is from genome assembly GCF_032229285.1 of Rheinheimera sp. MMS21-TC3. Classification (NCBI taxonomy): domain Bacteria; kingdom Pseudomonadati; phylum Pseudomonadota; class Gammaproteobacteria; order Chromatiales; family Chromatiaceae; genus Rheinheimera; species Rheinheimera sp. MMS21-TC3. Next base: position 97,940 of record NZ_CP135084.1, on the reverse strand, counting down.
CAAGTAATATCTTGGATAATAGCGCGACTTTCTAACGATTCATTCATTCGCTCTAATGGCATTACTGGGAATATTTGATCAATACCCCAAGCATCTGGCATGGATTGAAATAATGAAAAGTTAACAAATAACTTATCAGCTAGTTTTTCATTTAACTCGTCATGAATAGCACGGTGCGAACGTGATGATAAATCTAAATTGGCTTTAACTTTATTAATAGTGGCAAAGTACAGCTGCTCTAATAAGGACCAATCTTGTAAGGTTAATAAACCATGCACATATTGTGAGTGGGCATCGGTAAAGTAATGCACCGCATCATGATAGGCTTCTATTGCAGAGCGAGGCGTTACATTTTGATAAGACTCCCACAAGCCTAAAATAACCGTAGGTGAGTCGTCACTAGGTTCAGGCAAATTTATTAAACCTGGTGCGCGTTCAATATCAATAGCATCTGTTACTAATACCGCATGGTGTGCTGTCATAGCACGGCCAGATTCGGTAATAATATTTGGATGCGGTAAGTCGTATTCGTCACAAACCTCTTTTAAGCCATTAACCACGTTACGTGCATATTCGTACATAGTGTAGTTCATTGAACAGGCTGAGCGTGATTTAGAACCTTCATAATCGACACCTAAACCACCGCCGACATCAACGGTTTCAATTGGGATGCCTAAGGTGCGTAACTCAGCATAATGACGTGCACATTCACGAATAGCATTATGAATGTCACGAATATTGGCAATTTGTGAACCAATATGAAAATGCACTAGTTGCAGTAAATCAATTTTTCCTGCTTCGCGCAAAATTTCAATGGCTTGTAATACTTGGGTTGCAGTTAAGCCAAACTTGCCTTTTTCGCCGCCAGTATTTTGCCATTTACCCTTACCAACCGAATTAAGCTTAATACGAATACCAATGCGCGGCGCAGTGCCTAGATTATCAATTTCACGCAGCAGTGTTTTTAATTCAGATAGCTTTTCAATTACTATATAAACCGTATGGCCCATCATATGGCCAATAGTGGCTAAACGTAAAAACTCACTATCTTTATAACCGTTACAAACAATTTGGAGCGGTGTTTCAGTTACGCCTAAAATCGCCATAAGCTCAGGCTTACTACCTGCTTCTAAGCCAACTTTACCGCTTTCATGGCTAATTAAGCGTTTAACCACAGAAAACTGTTGGTTAACCTTAATTGGGTACACCGCTGTGTATTGGCCTTGGTATTCTTTTTCTGCTTTAGCGCGTTGAAAAGATTTAATTAAGGTGTCTACACGATGTTGTAATATATCAGTAAAGCGAACTAACACGGGTAGAGTTAGTCCCTCTTCTTTAAAGCGATTAGTTAGCTCAGGAAAACTAATTCCAGGCTTACTGTGATCTTGATCAGGATAGGCAACTAAGTCACCTTGTTTATTGACATCAAAGTATCCTTCGCTCCAAACCGCGACATTATAAGTCGAGCGTGCTTTTTCAGTACCCCAGTCAGACATTATCGTTCCTTTAAAAGTTGATTCTGTATAGTTTAAAGCCAATAGCAACAAGCTGCAGCATAAATTGCTAAAATATTTGTCCTAGCCGTCATCACAAGGCAAAATACACAGCTAAATAGGTTTTGAGGGTAATACTAATGTCAGGCGATAACAAATGGTACACCGAAATATTCGCAGCCAGCGGCAGCGCCTTTGGTTTAGCTATCACAAAAAAATTAGATGAAGTTAAGTCACCGTTTCAACATATAGAAATGTTTGAAACAACACATTTCGGTAATTTAATGGTAATTGATGATGTCATCATGCTAAGTAGCCGTGATAATTTTCTTTATCATGAAATGTTAAGCCACCCAGTACTATTTACTCATGATAAACCAAAAAATGTGGTTATCATTGGCGGCGGCGATTGTGGAACACTGCGTGAAGTTTTAAAGCATCCAGATGTAGAAAAGGTAACGCAAATAGATATTGATGAACAAGTTACGCGGATGTCAGAAAAATACTTCCCTGAACTTTGCGCATCCAATGATGATCCGCGGGCAACTTTAAAGTTTGATGATGGCATTAAATATATGCGCGAAGCTGAAGCGGAATCAATTGATGTAATTATTGTTGACTCAACAGATCCAATTGGCCCAGGTGAAGGTTTATTTAACCGTGCTTTTTATGACAGCTGTCGTAAGGCATTAAAACCAAATGGTATCTTAGTGCAGCAAAGTGAGTCGCCATTAATTCATATGCCATTATTAAAAGATATGCGTGATGCCATGTCTGATGTTGGCTTTTCTGCGTTACAAACATTATTGTTTCCGCAAATGGTTTATCCGTCTGGTTGGTGGACTTGTACTTTAGCGCGTAAAGAAGGTGAGTTTACCGGCTTTCGTGAAGCGGATGCTGAACGAGCTAGTTTTAATACCGAATATTATAATGTTGAAGTACACAAAGCGGCATCGGCATGGCCAAACTTTATGAAAAAAGCACTTAATCGGGACTAAAATGGCAGATTCAGTACTTTTAGCCATTATTATCAAATAAAAGGCTAATTGGGCTTGCTAATAGTGAATACTTTTCGTACATTTATTATTCATTAGTGGAGAAGTAAATGATGAGATTCGCATTATTATTATTATGTGGTGCATTTTCAGCTCAAGCAGCGGTATATAAATGCGAAATAAATGGCGTAGTTGAATTTAGCCAGTTTCCTTGCGCAACCAATGCTGAACAAGTTGACATGCGTCCAGTAGGTACTGCTTTATCTGGTACACCAGGTGAGTATACCCAGCAAGTTAATTCGTTGAAACGTAAAGCACGCTATCTCGAATTTAAAATTAGCAAACTTGAACATGATAAAGAAAATGAAGTTGATCAGTTGAAGTCTGAGCTATATAAATTACGCCGCAGCTTTCCACGCTCTGAAGAATTAAATGCCTTAAATAAAAAAATTGCTCATGTAGAAAAGCAGTTTGATGAAAAAATAAGCAGTGAGCGTAAAAGCTTATTTAGCATTAAAACAAAGACAGATAACTTAGAGCGCCAATACGCCCAGAATTAAGTTGTTAGTTGTATAAAAAGCCTCGCTATATGCGAGGCTTTTTTATGGCTAAAAATATACGTGCGGCTACTTTAAATTGCCATAAAAGCAACACTAGTAATAAAATGGATATTTTTGTGTTAAATTTCTTGATTTGTGCTACAACTTTAGTGCTATATTTAAGCAAATAAATATTATCAAGAAAGGGAACCAGATGAAGACATCTATAAATTACTCACTCTGTGCATTAGCAGTAAGCAGCCTGTTAGGTGGTGGTGTTGCAATAGCACAAGAAAACGAAGCCAGTGTAGAGCGTATTGAAGTTACCGGCTCACGGATTAAACGTAATGATTTAGAGGGCGCGGCACCAATAGATGTTATTAGTCGTGATGAGATTGCTAAGTCAGGTTTTGCAAATTTACAGCAATTACTAGAGCGTACGCCGGTTGCAGGTACTGGCACATTTTCTACCCGGGGTAATAATCAAGACTCTACCGCTAATGGCGGTGCAGCAATAAGTTTACGTGGTTTTGGCTCTGACGCCACCCTAGTGCTAATTAACGGTCGGCGTGTTGCAGTCAGCGCTTTTGCTGAAAATGTGGCCAATTCATTCGTAGATATTAACTCCATTCCTGTTGCAGCAATTGAACGGGTAGAAATATTAAAAGATGGTGCTTCTGCTGTGTATGGCTCAGACGCTGTAGCAGGTGTTGTTAACATTATTATGCGTAAAGATTTTGAAGGCACTGAAATCAGTGTTAGCCATGGTGGTACTACAGGGCCATCTTATGATGAAACCTCGGCAAGTTTAGTTTGGGGGGGCCAAGGTGAAAATTCTAGTGTAACCCTTATAATGGATTACTTTAAAAACACTGCAATAACTGGGGCTGAAATGGGCCGTAATGGTACGGCTAATCAAGCACCTTACGGCGGTGAAGATTACCGTTCATCTATGGGGTTTCCAGGTAGTTTTTATGTTAATGGTGTTGCTACAGTAGACCCTAGCTGCCCTGCTGATCGGGTATCAGGGCCAATTTGTGTATTCGATTATGGTCCTTATGGTTTTGCTAGTTCACCTGCTGAGCGGCTTGGTGCTATGTTACAAGGTAGCCAAGACTTTAGTAATGACATACAAGGCTATATCGAGTTAGCTGTGCAGCATAACCGTTCTAAAGCAATGGGTGCGCCTACACCACTTAACGCTGAAGCAGGCTTAACTGTCCCTGCAAGCCATCCAAATAATCCATTTGGAGTAGATGTAGGAATTAATCGTTATCGTATGGTTGATGCGGGTGCTAGACAGTGGAGTATTGAGTCCGATACCTTACGCATGGTGATGGGCTTACGCGGTACATTCAACAATTGGGATTGGGATATCTCGGCGCAAAAGGCACGCAGCGAATCTATGCAGACAGGTGATAAGAGTCAAGGGTGGATCCGCACCGACTTTTTGCAGGAGCAGATTAACTTAGGTAATTATAATCCTTTTGGTGGCACATATAACTCACCAGAAGTCATTGATGCTATAACAACCAGCTTAGTTCGCCGTGGTGAGTCACACCTAACGTCTTATAATGCTAGTATCACCGGCGAGGCCTTTAGTTTAGGCGAACAAATGGTATCTATGGCTGCTGGTATAGAATATAGAGAAGAAGACGCTTTTGACCAGCCAGATGATCAGTTCCAACGCAGTTTAATTTTTGGTACTGAATCAGTTTCCGCCCAAGCAGCTCGAGATCAATATGCAGCTTACTTAGAATTTTTAGTGCCAATAACAGATACTTTAGAGCTTACTTTAGCCGGCCGTTATGATCACTACAGTGACTTTGGTTCAACCACTAACCCTCAAGCGGCCATACAATGGCGTCCACTAGACAACTTTACACTTAGGGCCTCTTACGGCCAAGGGTTCCGTGCTCCTTCATTGGCCCAAATTGGCTTAGGCCCTTCACAAGAGTCTTTATTTTTTACAGACACTTATCGTTGTCCAACGCCTGACGCCTCTAATCCAGGCTGTGCAACAACCGACTACACTATAGTGTTTGTTGGTGGCGAAGGCTTACAACCTGAAGAGTCTGAAACCTTTAATATAGGTGCGGTATGGCAGGTAACAGAACAGTTTGATATCACTGCCGATATCTGGAGTATTACTCAAGATAATAAGATTGATAAAAATGATTATCAAAACGTTTATAATGCCGAGTGTAATAATCAAAACAGTACAGTTTGTATCCGTTTACCAGTGCAACCTGGTGAAAACTTAGGTCATTTAGCGCGTTTGTATAATACTTATGTCAATATCAGCTCACAAGAAGCAACAGGTTTAGACTTATCAACATCTTACCGCTTAACGATGCAAGATATGGGGCAAGTACGTTTTAGCTTAGATTGGTCTTATATCAACAAGTTTAAAAAGAATGGTATTGATTATGCGGGTGAATATAACTACCCGAAGCATCGTTGGTTAGCATCGGCTGATTGGAATTTAGGCGATTGGGGTATTACCAGCAGTTTAAGCTATATTGGTCAGTTTGAAGATTATGCGCCGCCAAGTCAGGTTGAGTCCACTAAAACACGTAGTGTAAGTGCACAAATGTTATTAGATATTCAAGGACGCTATAATGTCAGTGATAATATGCAGCTAGTGTTAGGTATGAATAACGCCTTAGATGAGAATCCACCATTTGTTATTGGTGACGGCGATTCAGACTTATACGGTTATGCATCAAAGGTACACAACCCTCGTGGTCAGTACATCTATGGTAAAGTGACATATCGCTTTTAATTTAAAAGCGCGAAACCGATAACAAAATAGCGCCGTAAGGCGCTATTTTGTTTCAAAGCAGATACAGTAACTGTTATTCAACAATAGGCTCAATATGAATTTCTACCCGCCTATTTGCAGCTCTGTTACTATCTGAGTTGTTAGGTACAGCAGGGTAACTTGGACCATAGCCTTGGGTTTCAATTCTAATATCCTGCACACCTTGGGCAACTAAATACTGCTTAACACTACTAGCTCTAGCTTGTGATAAGTTCATATTATACTGGTATGGCCCTGTATCATCGGTATGGCCTGCAATCACCAACATGGTTTTGTCATAATCGCGTAATACTTTTGCTATATCATTAAATACTGGAAATAAATTAGCGCGAATATCTGAACGATTTAATTCAAAAGTTAACTGAGCTGGTATATCTAACTTTAATTTATCACCATCACGGATAATTTTAACTCCGCTACCAGATAGCTCTTCTTGTAAGGCTTTTTCTTGCTGATCCATATAGCTACCAACAGCAGCACCCGCTAATGCGCCAACAGCAGCACCAATAACTAAGCGTTTATTTTTATGGTTTGCAGTAGACTTGCCTGCAATAGCACCGACTACAGCGCCTATTGCTGCACCTTTACCGGCATTATTAGAACTTGTGCCTGCGCCATTTTGACTAGCACAGCCAGAAACTAATAAACCTGCTGATATAAGTGTCACTACTAAGGTTGAAATTCGCATAGGTACTCCTTTTTAATACTATTACAGCTTAGCAAGAGCAAATGAATTACTGCTGAATTCATAAATACTTTACAGTGACTAATAGCAAGCTCATGTTAAATACTTGTACTTATCGTTCAATACTTATTCACTTTTGGCGTGGCTTTGCGTATGATGTAGCCGCCTCATTAATAGGAATGGCTTTTAGTAGTATGGATACAGGACTTAAGCATGAAATTAATTTTACATTGTACTTTTTTGCTCAGCTGCATGTTTTTATCAGCTAGTTTACAAGCATCAGTCTATAAATGTACTGATGATGAGGGCAAAGTTGTATTTCAAGGTGAACCTTGCCGTGAAGCGGAAGAGTTACTATTAGATTTACGTTTCGCTGAACAAAAAACGTCTGACACAGTAGATAAGCTAATCACAGGGAGTTGGTGCGAAGTGGGTACGTCTCAACAGCTTGCTAGTACTTTGCAGCGAGATAGCGCTTTGCGTAAAACATGGCTGTTTACAGAGCGTGAAATGGTGCAGCATATTGAGCAAGGCCAGCATTCAGACACTTTTAAATACCCTATCCGCCAGCAGCCTGGTAGCTTTGTTATTAATCATGTTGCCTATGGCAATGGTGCTGTTAATTGGCACGTAAAAACTTTAACAGAAGATCGATTAGTTATCGCTGCTTATGGTAGTTTCACCCATTTAGCTGCTGGTGATTGTGATACTGTTATAGCCAGCTCAAATTAATCTAGACACTTATATCGCTAAACTTTAAGCTGCTATCACAACTATTTTAAATAAGGTTTAGTATGCTAAGTTTGCGCTGGCGTCGTATAGTGATTAAGGTTGGCAGTGCGTTAATAGCGCCTACTGCTAACGGCTGCTCTACCCGCTATCTATTAAGTATTGCTCACTTTATTAGTGAGTGCCGTGCAATAGGGATTGAAGTTGTTTTAGTCTCTTCTGGTAGCGTGGCAGCAGGTAAAAATGCAATAGCCTTTGCCCACCACCCTTTACCTATTAATATTAAGCAAGCTATGGCTGCAGTTGGCCAGACAGAAATGATGGCGACTTGGAGTCATTTGTTTGATTTTCGTTGCGCGCAAATATTGTTGACCCATGATGATTTTGCTAATCGCCGTCGTTATTTAAATATTGATAATACTTTACGCACCTTGCTAACTAATAAAGTGCTGCCCATTATTAATGAAAACGACTCTGTGGCAACGGCTGAATTAAAAGTTGGAGACAATGATAATTTAGCGGCTATGGTCGCTATTTTAGTTGATGCCGATGCGTTAATTATTTGCTCTGATATTGATGGCTTATATAGTGCTAATCCTAAAACAGATGCTAATGCTACCTTTATCCCATTAGTTGCCAGCATAAATGCAGATATCTATGCTATGGCTGGCGCTAGCCATCATAGTATTGGTACTGGTGGTATGGTGACTAAACTGCAGGCCGCTGAAAAAGCAACTCGGCAGGGAGTAGACACCTTAATTATTAATGGTCAGCATGGTGTTAATTTTGATCGCTTACTTGCAGGTCAAGCCACAGGTACTTTATTTCAACGCCAACAAGATCGGGTTAGTGCTAAAAAGCACTGGTTATTACATAGCATTAAAAGTGCCGGTAGTATTTTGTTAGATCAAGGTGCCGTAAATGCCTTATTGCAAAAAGGGGCATCATTATTAGCCAAAGGTGTATTAAATAGTGTTGGCCAATTTGATAAAGGTGATGCGGTTTGGTTATGCAATGAAAATGGTGAGCCATTAGCAAAAGGTATTAGCCAATATAGTGCAATAGAACTACAGCTTATTAAAGGCCAACATAGTCAAGATATAGCCCAAATTTTAGGCTTTTGCCCTAGCGAGGTTGTTGTACATCGTGACGATATCGCTTTAGGTATAACGGAGCAAGTATGCAAATAGCCGTAGTGGGTGGTGGCATTAATGGCTTAAGTAGCGCTTGGCAGCTTGCTTTAGCAGGGCATCAGGTTACCTTGTTTGAGCGTGATGGATTAATGCAAGCAACTAGCAGTGCCTCGTCTAAGTTATTGCATGGTGGTTTACGCTATTTAGAGCAAGCCGAATTCCGGCTAGTTTATGAAGCCTTACAAGAGCGCCGTTGGTGGCTAAAAAAAGCACCTAAGTTAACTCGGCGTTTAGCTATTCTATACCCTTTTTATAGCCATACCCAACGTCCGCGCTGGCAAGTAAAAGTTGGCCTATGGTTATATGATAAGTTTGCCGGCCGCAAGGGGATAGGTCAGCATCGCTGGTTAACAGCGGAGCAAAGCTTGCGATGTTCACCGCAATTAAAAGCTGATGGTTTACGGGGCGCTTATTTATTTTTTGACGGCCAAATGGATGATCACAAATTAGGCTTATGGATGGCCGAGCAATGTAAAAAAGCCGGTGTCGCTATTCAGGCTCATACCGAAGTGCAGCAAGTGACAACAGATGGCAAAGTTTTACTGGCGGCGGGCTGGCAACAATTTGATCGGGTGATTAATGTTGCAGGGCCTTGGAGTCAGCACTTATTAGAGCAGTCCAATATTGAACCTAAGCAAAAGTTAGACTTAGTTCGCGGCAGTCATTTATTGTTGCCGGCAATGGGCCGTTATGGCCATATGCTGGAAGTACCTAATGAAACACGGTTAATTTTTGTTTTACCATATCAGGGAAATACCTTGGTCGGTACAACTGAAGTGCGGCAAAAACTAGAACAACCTATAGCGTGTTCAGAGCAAGAGCGCGATTACCTATTAAATACCTATAACCACTATTTTGCTCCTAGTAAGGCTCCTGAGGATGTCTTAGCCGACTTTGCAGGCGTCAGGCCGCTATTAGCTGGCAGTGATAATGCCAGCCGAGCCAGTCGAGAGTATCAGCTTAATTGGCAAGACCAATTGTTAACAGTGTCTGGGGGGAAGTGGACTACAGCACGCGCTTTAGCTAAGCAGGTGCTGCAGCAAATACAGCAGATAAAGTCGTAACTCGTTATTCTATCGCTTCAGTTTGTCACTCTTTATAAGGTTAAAGCCAGAATTTTTGAACGGCGTTGATAATTGTACATCTGCTTTTTTTGTGCTGGCAAATCATCTACAGTTAAAAGCTCAAAGCCCTGCTCTAAAAACCAATGAATACTGCGCGTAGTTAAGGCAAAAAGCTTGTCGAAACGTTGTTGGCGGGCTAGCTGAATAATACTATTTAACAGTAAACTACCACGGTCAGCATCTCTATAGTCAGGGTGTACGGCTAAACAAGCAAACTCGGCGACATTATCTTCAGGGAAGGTATATAAAGCGGCGCAGCCAATGACTAAACCATCGCGCTCAATTAAGGTAAATTGGCTAATTTCCATTTCTAACTGTTCACGAGAGCGTCTTACTAACAAACCTTGTTGCTCAAGAGGGCGAATTAAATCTAAAATACCGCCAATGTCGGCAATAGTAGCTTGGCGTAGTTTTTCTGCTGATTCTGTAACAATTTGCGTGCCGATACCATCGCGAGAAAATAGCTCTTGTAATAAGGCGCCATCATCGGCAAAACTGACTAAGTGACAGCGAGGTACGCCTCCTCTGCAGGCTAAAATAGCCGCGTGCAAAAATGCTAAAGTGCTAGGGCAAGCTGCTAAGGTAGGCTGGATATTTTGTACTAATTGTTCAGCATAATTAGGCATCATTTCGGCGATAATGCTGCCTTCATCATCGGTAATGCCGCCCATTTCACTAAAACCAATCATTTTGTCAGCTTTTAACTTTATAGCGACTTGGGTGGCAATATCTTCAGCCGTTAAATTAAAGCTTTCACCGGTAACAGAAGCGGCAATAGGTCCCATTAAGACAATGCCGTTGTTGTCTAACTGGCGGCGAATGCCGGCAGTGTCAATACGCCGAACACGGCCGCTATGAAAGTAATCTACGCCTTCATCTACACCTAAAGGTTGGGCAATAACAAAGTTACCGCTAACCACGTTTATTTGTGCGCCTTGCATAGGGGTGTTACTTAAACTCATAGATAAGCGAGCGGTAATATCCAGTTGCAGCTCACCGGCTACTTGTTTAATTAAACGAAATGACTCGTCATCGGTAATGCGAATATGCTGATGAAAGCTTGGCGCTAATCCTGCGTCTTGCAAGGCGCTGTTAATTTGTGGCCGTGCTCCATAAACCAATACTATTTTAATACCTAGGCTATTTAATAAAGCCAAATCATTAATAATGCCACGAAAGCCAGTTTGGTTAATGGCTTCACCACCCATCATAACAACAAAGGTTTTACCACGGTGAGCATTAACGTAAGGTGCCGATTGGCGAAATCCAGATACAAGTTCAGTAGTGCGCACGAGTATGTATTTCCTTGATAGTAAGACAAAGCATGAGATAGGTTAAAGATGGCAGTAAAAAAATAAAAATGCCAATCGTTTTATTTTCAAGTTGGCATTTTAAATAGTGTTTGGGTATACATCTAGTTTTATTGCATATTAATTCTATTGTTTCGTTGTTAATCAAGAATTATATGAGGTAAAAACCGTGAACTATCTTTCGTAATTAAGCTGTTGTCTTCGCGAATACAAATACCTGCGGCGCTATCACCAACGACCCAACTACCAATAAGGCTGTAGCTATCGACAAATTTCGGTAAGGGCTGTAAAGCTTGCAGAATATACCCGCTGTCGTCGTAAGGCCCTGTTTCTTTAACCGTTTTGCCTTGCGGAGTAATTAGCTCAATATTAGCGCCTTCGCGAGAAAATAATGGCTTTTTAACCCAGCCGGGCTTTAAAGCTTGGCCTTGTTCAAACATGGCGGGCAATAAGTTAGGATGATTAGGAAACTTCTGCCACAGCAAAGGCAAAATACCTTTGTTTGAAATAATAGATTTCCAAAGTGGTTCTAACCATTGGGTTTTACTGCTAATAATAGTACTGGCAAAGTCTTCTTGTAGCATAAACTCCCAAGGGTAGAGTTTAAATAGCCCTTCTATAGCATAGCCATCTAAATCGACCAGTTGGCCATCGGCCTCACCGAGTTGCTCTATTGCGATATAGCGCGCATCCAGCCCGCTTTGTAATGCGATATCCATTAAATAATCAACGGTGCCTTTGTCTTCTATGCTGTCGGCCACGCTGCTAAAATAGAAAGGCTGTGGTAAGGCAAGTTCAGCAAAAGCTTGCTGCAGCTTGTCTTGCAGCGAATTAAACTGATCGGCATGTTGCGGGATCTCGCCGCGCATTAACTGATCTTCCAGCCAAACCCATTGAAAAAAGCCCGTTTCAAATAAAGAGGTTGGCGTATCGTAGTTTAATTCCAGCAGTTTAGCTGGGCCTGTACCATCATAACTAAAGTCCATTCGGCCATATAAATGCGGCTGGGCACTGTGCCAACTATCGCGCACAGCTTGCCAATAGGCTTCAGGAATAGCTAATTGCTGTAGTAATTGCTCGCTTTGCACTACATCGTCAACCACAGCTAATGCCATCTGATGTAAGTCTTCGGTGGGCTGCTCTAAATCCTGTTCAATTTGTTGTAATCTAAACTGATAATACGCCGTTTCATCCCAATAAGGCTCGCCATCAAAGGTATGAAAGTTAAAGCCAACACTTTGGGCAAACTGCTGCCAGCCCGGACGCGGACTACAATTAATTCGCTTCATGGTTTAGCCACCAAAGCTTGAACTAGTGCGTCTAGCTGCCTGAGCACCAAAGCCGCCACGACGAGCTTTAACCGCAGGTTTAGGTTTAACGGCTGAAGGTTTTACTCGGGCTGGTCCAGGTTGGCTGGCAACAGGCGTGTTACTTGCCGTACGGAAGGTTTGCCTGTCATCACGAGACTTATATAAAGGCTGTGAAGCAACAGGGCTGGCATTTTTGCTTGCAGTTTGTGGCGCTTGACCAGCTAAGCCACCGCGATTTAGCATTTGCCCAGCCATAAAGCCCATCATCATTGGCATAAAAAAGCCACTACTTTGCTGGCTTTGCGCTTGAGGCTCAGATTGAGTTGCATTATTTTCTACATTTGCAATAACCGGAGCCGCTTCGCACTGGCCGGCACCAAAGTCGGTTTCGCATTCCCTTTTATTGCTATACCGCGGAGCAACTTTAGGATGCAGTGCTTTAGCTTCAGCGAAAGCGGCTTGGCATTGTGCTGGAGGGTTATAATAAGCGGCGCACTCATCAGGGGTATTATAAACTTGCACTTCAACCGGCTCTTCACCGCAGCCCGTTAACATTAAACCTGCAGCCGGTACCATCATAATAAGGCGTGCTGTTTTACTACGTTTAAATTCGCGTGACATAATGTTTCCTTAGTAGCTCATACTAGCGGCGTTAAGCATACCTATTGCAATAGAGCAGCCGGCTGAAAATATTCCTGCTGCTACTTCGCCATCACTGATGCGTTTAGGTAGCTGCTTTAACAGCAAAGAGCTGATAAAAAAGGCAATAAGCTGGACCAATAATGCCACGGCCCCCCAGATCGCACAGTCTAATAATGATAATGAGTTGGTTATTGCGCTAGATAGCGGCCAAGCAAAGCCAATAAAGGCACCAGCAAAGGCGATAGCGGCAGCAGGCTTGTTCGCCCTAATTAAGCCAAATTCGTCATGTGGCGTTAGCCAAGTGTAACAACGAACAAAAATCATCAATAGTAGTAAAGCTAGGGCAAAATAAGTAGCAAAGGCCGGTAGGCCATGCAATGAATTAAGGGCTGTATCAAGCATAATATTTATCTAGTTAAGCTAATGAGGGCTTGATCCTGCGCAATAATGTTACTGAATTCAAGTGATTTATTATTAAATGACTATAGCCAGTTAATTTACCTGCTAGTTAATTACTTTAGGCGCTTGGTTCCAGAGATTTTGCTGATCAGAATGACTAAAGAATTCCGACGGTTGCCAATAACGAGGTACTAAACGGCGGAGTTCACCAGGGTGCCAGTCTGCGCTTAGTTTACTTAAGATTTCACGTAATCGCTGTTCTGGCATAATGGTTAACTTATCGCGAGCCGGCTTAAAGTAGAGGTTATAGTCTACGCTGATTTGGCAATTTTGGCCGCCACGGCGATATTGCAAATTGCGCGTTACAACACGACACAAAGGTTGTTCTGGCGAGGGGGGGTATAATTGGTTAACAATAGCTAACTCATACTTCTCTTGGGTGCTCAGATCTAACTGCTTTGGTAAAAATGCAATGCCATAGCCTTGAGGAAAAATACCGGTAATACGTAATAGTTGATCAACTAATTTCGCATCAACCTGAAGTCGCTTTGCTGCTTGTTTTAAAATTAGTACTACTTTTGGTAAGGATTCATAACGAAATCGATTTCGACCAGGTAAAACAACAGAACTGTATATTTGTGGAATTTTAGCAATATTACCTAAAATGCTCTGTGCATTTTCAACCAGCTGTATTATGGCTTGCACTAGCTGTAATTGTGTTTGTTGCATTTTCTGATGTTGCTGCTGCTCTAGTTTACAATTGCCGCGATAAGCGCTAGGACGCAAGCCTTTTTGCGTTAACAGCGATCTTGCATTTTGATTGGTGGTATTAAAATCTACTCTTTCTTGACCAGACATGGCTCGCAGCGGATCTAATTGTTGAATTTTATTGCCATAGAGAATAGCTAAGGTTTTAGGATCATGTAAACCAGAGTCAAGCAATAAAATGGCAATAACTAAGGGAGTTTGCACATAGAGTCGGTATTGGCAATCTGCATTACCTGGCTGTCTAGCAGCAAAATGGGCTTGTAATTTAGGGTCAGTTAATTGCTTATGTTCTAAGGTATGATCTAATAAACGTAAGGCAAGTACAGCACGGTAAATGGGTTTGAAGCTAAACTGAACTTCACGCCAGCGCCTTGTAGAGTCAGGTACTGTGAGTTGCAAAGAGCCTAGGACTTTAGCAGATCGGGTTAGTGTTTCTTGCTGAATGCTGCCTTCAGTTAAATTTAAAATCCGCTCAGCTGTAAATAGTAAATCTGGAAATAAGTTAATAGGCACTGCATCGCTTGTGCTTTGATAAAACTGCTCTGTTTGGGCGACTAAACTATTATCATCAGTATAGAGCGCTGCCATAATACGCTCTAAGTGGCGCATAAAAACTGTTTTGTATGAATCAGAGTTTTTTGATTTCAAATGCAGATCCCAAGGTTAAAATTTATAGTATGCAGGCTTTAGTGTAATCAGCTGCAATAATAAAGCGACTATAATAGTTAAGCACAAAGTGTTACTTAGTGCTTAAGCTCGCATTGCCACTGCTTTTGCTGTAAACTTCGCGCCCCTCCATTTTGGTGGTAACTGCAGCTGCGGCAGATGTATCACGCAGCATAACTGCGGGATTTCGCATGCAATTTACAGATTTAAACTTAGCCCCTGGGTTACTAAAAGCTATAGCAGATAAAGGCTATAGTGCGCCTTCGCCTATTCAAGAACAAGCAATACCAGGCATATTAGCTGGTCGGGATTTAATGGCTGCTGCTCAAACTGGCACCGGAAAAACCGCAGGCTTTACTTTACCCTTATTACAGCTACTTAGTGATGGTGCCAAAGTACAGCCTAATCAAGCAAGGGCTTTAATTTTAACCCCGACACGTGAATTAGCCGCGCAAGTTGCGCAAAGTGTTGTCGATTATAGTAAATATTTACCACTAAAAAGCACAGTGGTATTTGGTGGTGTAAAAATAAATCCACAAATGATGGCGCTGCGCCGTGGCGTTGATATTTTAGTGGCCACCCCTGGGCGGTTATTAGATTTATATCAGCAAAATGCTGTACGCTTTAGTCAGTTAGAAGTTTTAGTGCTAGATGAAGCCGACCGCATGTTAGATATGGGCTTTATTAATGATATTAAAAAAATTATCGCTCTGTTACCTAAAAAACGCCAAAACTTACTTTTCTCTGCCACGTTTTCAGACGATATACGTAAGTTAGCCAAAGGTTTAGTAGCTAATCCTTTAGAAGTATCGGTAAGCCCGGCCAATAGTACAGCAGAGCGAGTGGAACAAAGTATTTATCCGGTAGATAAAGGCCGTAAAGCAGCTCTGTTAACAAAATTAGTTCAAGACAACAATTGGCAACAGGTACTTATTTTTACTCGAACTAAACATCAAGCCAATAAACTCACGACTCATTTAGGATCTGCTGGGATAAATGCTGCGGCTATTCATGGTAATAAAAGCCAAAATGCTCGAACAAAAGCCTTAGCCGACTTTAAAAATGGCCGGATAAAAGCCTTAGTTGCAACCGACATTGCGGCTAGAGGTTTAGATATTGATCAACTACCTCAAGTGGTAAACTTTGAGTTGCCTAATGTGGCTGAGGATTATGTGCATCGTATTGGTCGCACCGGAAGGGCGGGCGCTGCAGGTCATGCTATATCATTAGTCTGTCTTGATGAAATTAAAGAGTTAACCGCAATAGAGCGTTTAATTAAGCAAACTTTGCCACGGGTTACAGTAGAAGGTTACATTCCTGTTAATGAGCTGCCCAGTTTGCCTCTAAACACTAAGCCTTATAAGCCGAAAAAGCCTAAGAGAAAAATGCCAGCGCAACAGCGTTCTACGTCGGTAAATTAATGTGAAATTAAAATAAACTAAGTACATATAATGGCTTAGCTTTCAGTTGCTGCTAAAATAGTGGCGGCAACTTTGTTTCTATAGTGCTATATTAATATTTCTTATTTGCTTTAGCATGTTGCATGCTTTGTGTGAGAGTAAAAATAGTGCATGAAAGTAACTTAAATGTATTTGAAGTGAATTCCTTAGGAATGATATGCGGCTGTTAGGCCTCTTATTGCTTTTAATCTCACTACCGTTATCTGCGACTAAAGTTGTAGTGCATAACTCAGTGCCTCTAGATGCGTTAACGCAATCGCAGCTACGCAGCATTTTTACTATGCGACAAACACAATGGCCTGATGGTTCACCCATAAAAGTCTATATTTTGCCAGAAGCTGCCCCGCAACATCAGCTATTTAGCCGTCAGCAATTATATTTGTTCCCTTATCAATTAAGCATGATCTGGGATCGATTAAGTTTTTCTGGTACTGGCGCACGACCAACAGTAGTAGCGGACGAATCTATGATGTTAGAGCAACTTAAAATCACCCCCGGAAGTATTGGCTATAGCAGCTTTTTAGATACAGACGTTAGGGTTAAGGAGCTTAGTATTGAATACTAAATATTTTAAGTTGCTAAAGCATTGTTATATTTTATTGTGCTTTACCATCTTCCCTGTAACGGCTGCAGATATCAATTGGCAGGGCTTTATTGCTCAAGGCTTGATAAAAACATCTGATGATAGCTTTGTTGCCTTTGATGATGAAATTTCAACAAACTTAACTGAGCTGGGAATAAATGGCAGTGTTCGTCTAGCGCCGGCGTGGCGAATTGCCGGTCAACTGGTGTATTTAGAGGGCGGTAATCGTTATCCTAGCGGCGCTAGGCTAGATTATTTATTTGTCGACTGGAACTTTTATAGCTCATTAGACTGGCAGGCAAATTTATACTTAGGTCGCTCTAAAAATCAACATTGGCTTTATTCCTCCACCCGAGACGTACCTTTTACTCGGGCTTCAATAGTGTTACCACAATCGGTATATTTTGATGCTTTTCGCGATATTGCCGTTAGCAGTGATGGTGTAGCCTTACAGGTAAGGCATAGTAATTATTACGGTGATTTTACCTATAATTGGAGCTATGGCGTCACGCCAATTTCAAATCAACAACATAAAATGCTCTTAGGTCGAGATGTTAGTGGCAAGCTGCAGCTAGGGCATGACCATAAAGCCAGCTTGTATTGGCAGCCCAGCTTAAGTCGGTTAAGTATGGGCGTATCATTAATTGATACTGAGTTTAGCTTTGCACGACAGGATGAACCGCTATTTACCGATGCTAACTTTACTGTGCAGCGGGTAATGTTACATATGCGTTATCATCAAGAGTTATGGGAGTTAGCGCTAGAACTACAACAAGAGCGAGTAAAAGTTGAAGGTTTTTTTGCTCATGGGTTTAACCAAAATCAATTTGGCCAAGGCGGCTATTTATTATTGCAATACCGACCTACTGAACAGTGGCGGTTATTTGGTTTTGTTGACTATTCAGTAAATAATAAAAATGATCGCTCGGGTCGCGAATTAGAGATTAATACCGGTGGTAAGGTAGCAGATTATTTTGCTTATCAGCATACTTTTGCTACGGGTTTAAATTATGATTTTAGTTCATCATTAAGCCTAAGCGCAGAAGTACATTGGGTAAAAGGTGTAGGCCGATTGTCCCCAGTAATAGTGCCCGACATAGCCAATAATCAAGCAGAATATTGGCAGTTGTATGCATTACAGCTTATGTATCGATTTTAAACCATGCGCTATTTAAGTTTATCGTGGAAAGTACTGCTATTAATGCAGGTTTTGCTGTTTCTAGTCTTAATTTGCTTTACCAGTTTATCTTTTTTGCATATTAATGAGCAATTTTCTAGGCAGCAGGAGCAAAAGCGGATTCAGGGACAGCAATACTTTCAACAGTATAATTATGCTGTAGAGCAGCAATTATTAACTTGGTTTCAAACTTTTACTGATTTACAAAATAAAAATAAAAATAATAACTTTAATGATTTTGCGCAAGAGATAGCTAGTCAGAGTGAGTCATTACAAGTTAATTTTGGTCTAAAACAGCTCAGCTTATTTGATCAGAACCAACAATTATTATATCAATTTAACCCTAAGGGTTTGGCTGCCTCACAACATTTATCTGCGCAAGTTTTGCAGCTACAGCAGCCTAAATCTAGTATTTTTTGTTTAGAGCAATGCTATAAACAATTAGGTATTCCGCTACTAAATAGGCAAGGCGAAGTTGCGGTTTTAATAATGACCACAGATCTTACCGATGTGTTACTTAACTTACATCAAACCTTAAACATAGAAGTTGCTATTATCAGCATTCAGCCTAGCTTACCGTGGCAGCAACAATTTAAAATAGTCCAAGCGTCAGATCACGCGTTAGTGCAGCGTTTATATAACGAAACCGATAAGGACATTAAGTTAAGCACCATACAACAACATGGCTTAATTAGAGAAGTAGATGACAAGGTGTACTATCTACAATTAATTGATTTAGATGATGATGCCGATAGTATACATTTACTATTGATGCTAGAAGACATTAGCACAGTAATGCAAGATAACCGTCGTTATCAGCAGCAAATTTTATTGTTAGCCCTAGCTAGTTTAATTTTATTACTATTATTAATCTGGGTAACTACCCGCCGCATGAGCCAACGAATTTTACAGTTAGCCCAAGCTTTACCTTTGTTAGCTAAACGCCAATATAGTCAGTTTCGTCAGCAGAGCCAAATTAAAACAGGCCTGTTTCCGGATGAGCTAACGACATTTCAGCAATCAGTCACCTCACTAGCTAATGAGCTAGAACAGTTAGATGAAAAGCTAGTAAAAAATACAGCTGAACTGCATAAAATGGCTATGTTTGATAGCTTAACTGGCTTAGGTAACCGTAACAGTCTTCAGCACGACTTAAGCCAAGCATTATTAGAGCTGGTTAATAAAATAGATTACGTTGGATTAGTCTTTCTTGATTTAGATAACTTTAAAAATGTTAATAATAGCCGTAGCCATACGGTAGGCGACCAGTTATTAGTCGCTGTGGCAAAACGACTGCAACAATTAAGCTCTTTAGCAACAATTTATAGGGTAGGAGGTGATGAGTTTGCCTTATTATTAACTGCACTCTCAGGCCCAGCGAGTGCAGAGCAAGTCGCCCAGCAATTGCAAACTCTTTTCATA
Source organism: Rheinheimera sp. MMS21-TC3 (assembly GCF_032229285.1). Taxonomy (NCBI): domain Bacteria; kingdom Pseudomonadati; phylum Pseudomonadota; class Gammaproteobacteria; order Chromatiales; family Chromatiaceae; genus Rheinheimera; species Rheinheimera sp. MMS21-TC3. The sequence continues at coordinate 78,621 of NZ_CP135084.1, read as the reverse complement.
GAGCCTTTTTCTACCCCAAGCTCACAACTTACCTTAAGTGCTAGCATTGGCATTAGCCTTACTAAAGATGCTAATAGCAGTGCAGCAGAACTCACTCGGCAAGCCGATTTAGCTATGTATCAATCTAAGCAGCAAGGCCGAAATTGCTATTACTTATTTACTGAGCAAATGTCGACAGATTTAGCAGAGCGACTGCAATTAGAAGCTGAATTAAAACAAGCGATAAAAGAGCAGCAATTTAGTTTGAGTTTGCAGCCAAAAGTTTGCCTAACAAAGCATCGCTTACATAGTTTTGAAGCTTTAATACGTTGGCAACACCCAACACGAGGTGCAGTGCCACCAGATGTATTTATTGAAGCCTTAGAGCAAGCACAGTTAATGGTAGCGGTGGGCTATTGGGTATTTGAGCGTTGTTGCCAGCTATCTGTACAGATGATGCAGCAAGGGTTAACAGGTGTCACTATTGCCGTAAATTTGTCGGCAACTCAGTTCTTACAGGCTGATTTAGCCGAGCAGTTTTCTCAGTTGCTAGATAAGTATCAGTTAAGTGGCGAACGTTTTGAATTAGAATTAACAGAAAGCACTTTAGTTAATAATATTAGCCAAACCTTAGATATGATGTATCAGCTAAAAGACTTAGGTTTTACTTTTGCTATTGATGATTTTGGTACGGGTTATTCGTCGCTTAATTATTTAAAGCGGATGCCCGTAGATACTATTAAGATAGATAAAAGCTTTGTTCAAGGCATGCAGGAGAATGAAGCAGACTTACAGATAGTTATTTCTACTATTGCTATGGTACATAAGCTGGGATTGAAAGTGGTTGCCGAAGGGGTAGAAACCGCAGAGAATGTTGCACAATTACAAGGGTTTCAATGTGATATACTGCAAGGCTATTATTTTTCTCGGCCCATCCCAGAAACCCAGATTAACGATTTTATTAAACAGGTATTAATTGAGCAATGGCCACAGGCATTGCTAAAATAGTATACCTATATTTATTTTTACAGGGCTAACAAATGCAATGGCATGTAGTTAAATTCTCTGAGCTTGATACCTTAACGCTATATAATTTGTTGCAGTTAAGGGTAGATGTATTTGTGGTTGAGCAAAACTGCCCTTATCCAGAGTTGGATGATAGAGATTTAGACTTAAATACTCGCCATATTATCTTGAAAAAAGGTGATAAAGTTATCGCCTATGCCAGAGTGCTTGCGCCAGGACTTATTTTTGAAAACTTTCCGGCTATTGGTCGCCTTTGCGTGTCGCAAACGGCAAGACGCTTAGGTCTTGGTAAAGTATTAGTAGAAAAAAGTATAAGTGTAGTAAAAGAGTTCTGGCCAGAAACGGATATTTATATATCAGCACAATGCTATTTAGAGCAGTTTTATCAACAACTTGGCTTTAATACAGCAGGCGAGTCTTATTTAGAAGACGATATTCCCCATATCACTATGATTTTACCCAGCAATTAAGGTTGACCGGCCAGTTTTCTGACCGGAAGTTGCTCTAATTCATTATTATTTTGGCTGATACAACTGTTCTGCAGTGTTAAATAAAATCCAACTAGTAAGGATATATTTATCATTTGATTTTGGAATACAACCGCGGTGGGTATGTGTAAAGTAAGCCGGTGCTATAACCATTCTACCGGCTTTTGGTTTAATGGATTTTTGTTGGTAATAAAACTCTGTTTCGCCACCTTCTGTTACATCATTTAAATAGAACATAAATAATAGTGTGCGATGTAATGGCTCAGTGCTGCCCTGTTGCGGGTAAACTTCCGAGTGCCAGTATTTATAGTTACCTACGCCTGCTTGATATTTTTGAGCTTGAATAGGCCCCAATCGATACAGCATACGCATAAAGTCTAATGCTTTTGGTGCACCAATTTCAGCATAATTATCTTGGGTAATAGCTACAGGTTGGCCAGAGTTAGGATGCTGAATTGTTAAACCAACGGGGCCAATTAAGGCAAAGTGATACTTTTTAAAGTATTCACCGGCATAGTGAGTAGTTGCTTGCAAAATTTGTTGTAATTGTTGTTGGTATTCAGGGTGTTGGTTAAGGTATAAGTCAGTACTATTTTTTTTAGTAAGATCTACGCCCCCCCCAGTACGACCCGCTGTAGTGTGAGGGCTAGTGTTAAATGTTTTGATTAACTGCTGACAAAACTCAGCACTTAATGCGTTGTCATAAATTTCAATAAAATCAGTCATAAATTTCGCCCTAAAGCCCAGCTTAACCTTTGCAATAAAGCAATAAGCACTAGTTGATAACACTAAATTTACGTTACCTTACTGCATTTGGCCAAGAGGGGAAAGTAAAAACTTATAACAACTAACTAGCTAGGGTAAACTAAGTTTTATTACTTAACCTAGTGTTGCTTGCTATAGTAGCTTGTTGTTATTAACCAGATAAATATTTAATTCGAGGTCTAGATGTTTACAGAAAAATTACAGCCACGCTTTGCCGATACTGATGCTTTAGGCCATATTAATAACACTGTTTTTACGGTTTGGTTTGAAGGTGCTCGCCAAGGTGTGTTTCGTATTTTTACCCCAGAATTAGACTTAAAACATTGGCCGTTAATAGTGGCTAGCGTAAAGCTAGATTATCACGCTCAAACCCATTATGGTGCTGAAGTAGAAATACGCACTCATATTAGTCGCATTGGTGGTAGCTCGTTTGATGTCTATCAAGAAGCTTGGCAACAAGGCGTTAAAACCGTGTCGGGTACAGCGGTAATGGTGCAGTTTGACTACAATAACAATAAAGCTAAACCTTTAACTGGCCAGCAGTTAGAGCAGTTAAGGGCACACCTTTATGTAGCTAGTGCTTAACTAAGCTGCACCTTAACATCACCATTTTTAGTTATATTATTTATGGCTTGTTGAATATCACCATTAAAGTCAGTGCACAACTCGGCATAACTATGGCGTAACTTTAAGCGCTCTATGGTTTTCATGTAGCGCAATACATCTTCTTTGCTGGTTAAAATAAGCCGTGGCACTTTAATGTTATTGCCTTGTTCGTCTTTTGCAATCATGGTGAAGTAAGATGAATTACAATGTTTTACTTTACCGGTTTGAATATTTTGAGCATCAACGCGAATGCCCACTACCATAGAGCTATTACCAACATAATTAACCGACGCTTTTAAGGTAACCAATTCACCTACTTCTATGGGGTTTAAAAAATCGACCCGATCAACCGAGGCTGTAACACAATACATACCGCTATATTTTGAGCCACAAGCAAAAGCAATTTGATCCATTAGTGACAATAAGTAACCACCATGAATTTTACCACTAAAGTTAGAGTGTGATGGTAGCATTAGCTGCGATAAGGTTACCCGTGAACTATTGGTTTTTTGAAAACTATCGGTCATGTTTTACTCTTAGCTTAAGCCTAGTGGCCGGTTAATTTAGGGTTGCTGGGTCAGGCTTATCTTGGACTAAAATCCATGGCGAAATAACCACAGCCCATAACTGGGTTTCTTTATCAAACCACTGCTGCGCTTGCTCTTTACTGGTGCGGTTTATGCTGCCACTTGCTAACCAGCTGGCAACTTGGGCTTTATCGTCTTGGCTAAAAGCAAAGGCCACATCAATTAAGTCTAATGTTGGTTGCACGGTTATAACAGAACCTGCAGCATAAAATTTTTGCAATTCTAACCAGCTTATTTTTGCCGTTTCGCTAATTATTTTAGCTCTTATTAATGCCGGATCTTCTGCGTCTTCGGCTAAGTGGGCGTCAGGTGGTGTAATACTCATCTGGCTCTCTCTATACTTTATGAACTGAATTATTTAGCGTCCTGATCTTGTTCAATCACTTGTGCGGCACTAAGATCATGCTTTTTTAATAGTTTATACAAATCTGTACGATTACGGCCAGCTAATTCTGCCGCTCGGGTAACATTACCCTCAGTCACTTTTAATACTCGAATTAAATATTGGCGTTCAAACTGATCTCTTGCTTCCGTTAATGATGGCCAAAAGCTGCTATTTTGGGCTAAGGCTTGTTCAACTTGCGCTGCCCCTATAACAGGGCTATTTGTTAAGGCTACACATTGCTCAACCACGTTCACTAACTGCCGCACATTGCCCGGCCACTTAGCAGTAGCTAGCAATTGCAAAGCATCATCAGAAAAGCGATTTACATCCACTTGATGCCTTGCCACGCTTTGTTGTAAAACATGGCGAGCTAATAGTGGAATGTCCTCTGGCCTTTGCTGCAAGGTTGGTAATTTAAGGTTGACTACATTTAAACGATAATATAAATCTTCCCTAAAACTGCCATCGGCCATGCCATGCTGTAAGTCACGATGAGTCGCTGATATTACCCGCACATTAATAGCAATAGTTTTACTGCTGCCTACAGGGCGAATTTGTTGCTCTTGCAAGGCGCGAAGTAATTTAACTTGTAATGGCGCTGGCATATCACCAATTTCATCTAAAAATAAGGTACCGCCATCAGCTTCACGAAACAAGCCGCCATGTTCATTTACGGCACCGGTAAAAGCGCCTTTAGTATGGCCAAACAACTCTGATTCCAATAAATGCTCGGGCAAGGCACCGCAGTTAATCGCAACAAAAGCTTGCTTAGCACGAGGGCTAGCTTGATGAATAGCCTGCGCTAAGAGCTCTTTACCTGTACCGCTGGCGCCGGTAATTAACACACTAACATCACGTTGTGCTACCCGGTAAGCTTGCTCTAGCACATCTTCCATAATTTTAGCACGGGTAACTATGGCTGCCCGCCATGTTGCTTGCTCTGGCACAGACTGCCGTATGGCTCGCTGCAAAATATCTCGTAGTTCAGCATGATTTAAAGGCTTAGTTAAAAAACCAAAAACTCCGCGTTGGGTAGCGGCGACAGCTTCTGGGATAGAGCCATGAGCTGTCATCAGCACCACAGGCAAACCGGCATAACGCTTGGCTATTTCGTCAAACAGGCTCATGCCATCAAGGCCGGGCATACGTAAATCGCTTAATACCACATCAGGTGAATGTTTTGGTAATAGCGTTAAGGCTGTTTCTGCACTGTCAGCAGTAAATACTTGATAGCCTTCACCCTCTAAGCGCAGGGTTAATAAGCGTAATAGGCTAGGGTCATCATCTACAAGCAGTAAGCGAGGCTTAGGGTTGGCCATTATTAACCTCAATGGTCGGTTGGTTAAGTTGAGCTTCTATTTGAGTAAGGGCGTCAATTTTCTTTTGTAATTCTTTATTGGTTTTACGTAACTTATCAATATTGTTTTGCTGCTGGGCATTAAGCCGAGTTAAGGCGCTCACTGCAGACTCAGTTTCTAATAATTTTTGGTTAAAAGCGAAATCCCAGCTTAATAAATTGGCCAAAGGATTAGGTAATAATGCTAGCTTTTCGCTTAGTTGCATTTGCAGCCTAAGCCGAGTTAAGTAAGGCGTATCTGGGTGTAGCTGTAAAATAATGCGTTTTAGCTCAGTCACATCGTCAGTAGTGTCTAACTGGTTTAATTGCTCCCGCTCGTTAGCTGCTTGGTTTAGTAGTTGAGCGCGAAACTCAACCCAAGCTAATAAAGATTCTGGACTATCAGAAATAGTTAATGAGCTGATTTGTTCAATTTGAGGTTCAGTAGTGGCTGTTAACTCAGGCAGATTACTGGCAATCTCAGGCGTTGAATTTGTTGGCTCTGGCTGAGTGATTTGGCAGCCCATCAGCATAAATACCGTTAGCAGCGGTAATAAAAATTTCATCCGGTTTTTTCCCCTAACAATGGCAAGCGCACGCGAATACAGACATCAGCATAAATAACATCCACGATATCGGCATGGCCACCTAATAATCTGGCGCAGTCAGCAACAATAGACAAGCCCAACCCAGAGCCTTGCACCGCATCATACCTAGGGGTTGTTCCCCGTTGAAAAGGTTCAAATAACGAACGCTTTAATGCAGTAGGGATCGGTGTGCCATTATTGGCAACATCTAGCACTAATTGGTGCTCTTGTTGGTATAACTTAACCCATACAGGGCTGCCCTGACTGCCATAGGCTTGGGCATTATTAATTAAATTGTCTAGTATACGTCTAAATAAGGTTTCATCGGTAAAAATAGCACTGATCTGGCAATCTAACTCTATGTTCTGTTCACGTTGTTGCAGTGATAGGGCATGATCGGTAAAGCACTGGCTAAATAAGCGTTGCGGTGAATGCCAATCCAGTTCAGGTCTGGCTTGCTGCAATAAACGATTGTAGTCTAAAAGCTGCTCGGTTAATAAGCTTAGCCTATCGGCACTACCATTTAATAAGCCAACCACCTCTAATTGTTGGGGGTTTAACGGGCCTACAAGTTGTTCGGTTAACAAAGCGCAACCTTCACGAATACTAGAAAGAGGCGTTTTTAGCTCATGAGAAGCATGGCGCAGCAATATTAAGCGTAAGGCTTCTAATTGCTGCAGGCGAGCGCTTAACCAGCGCAATTGCTCACCTAGCTCAGTTAGCTCTTTGGGGCCAACAAGCTTTTCATCCGGAAATTGATGTTGCTGACCAATAGCGCGGATCATAATATCTAGCTTCTTAACGGGCGCAGCAATGCGGCCAGATGCCCACAATACTAGCAGCAAAGTAATAATCACTAACAAAACGGTTTGCCAAGCAAGCTGTTGCTGGCTTTGCACCACATAATTCTGCTGATCCTGCAGGTTTTGCTCTAACATCGACCAAACCGCTTGTGTCAGTTGCTGTTGTTGCTGTTTAAACTGCAAAATTAATGGCTCTAGCTGCTTACTATTTAATATTTGAAAATCAGCTTGTAGTTGCAGTAAAGAAGCTTGTTGTGACTGACATAAGCTAGCTTGCGCTAGGCTTTGACAAATAGGTTGTAATATTTGCTGATAGTTATCTAAATGGTTAGCCGCAACTTGAGCCAGCGCAGGGGTTTTAACAATAGTAAACTGGCGTACCGCACGCTCAATATCTACTACTGTATTTTGCATGTTTTCAACCCGACGCACGCTTGTTACCGCAGACTCGGCTTCAGAAACTGCATTTTTACTCACACCGCTAAGCGAAGTATGGCTTTGCCACAGCAGCACCGCCACCGGAATTAGCGCCATAAAAAAGCTTAATATAACTAGCTGCCTAAGTGAGGCTGTTTGCAAAGAAAAGCGCATATAAGACTTCAATATTATCGTTAGCAATTATTAATACTTGTAGCATACATCAATAGCCAAGTTTGTAGCAGAGTGCTTTTTAATCTAGCAACAAACAAGCAAAAAAAAGGCCAGTGGGGTACTGGCCATAAAGCTCCAACCCTAAGGTTGAAATTGGGGAGTTGTTACACTTAAGCGGCTTCGGCTAAAAATACCGTTTGCGGTTGAAGTGGTGCTAATGCTACGGGGTATTGCAGTACCGGCGTAGCAACAGGAGTTAACTGAGCTTGCTCCCAAGCTAATACGCTGTCGTTATGCAAATTTACTCGGCGCAGCATCTTGATAACCACTGCAACATTAGCAAGCAGAAACATAACTGTACCTAATAAAAATAAATCCATAACTTCCTCCAAAATACGGCTATCGCCATCTAACTACTTGCAGCAACATCTGGCAAAGACACTATTGTTGGCTATAAAACCTGAAAACTTTGTGTTTGCAACATGCTGCTAAGCTATCGTTACTATAGTTAAAGCAAAGTCTGTGCCAATGATTTGCGTGTATTTAATTATCATTAAATACAATTAGTTATGAATGTTTTTAAAGGTGAATTAATAAAACTGAACCTAAGCTAAGCTTACACTGTCGCAGTTTAGAGACACTAAAGGCGGTGAATTTAATTAAGTTATATATTTCAATGGCTTAGTGTGTAGGTAAATGGAGACGTTAAGTCTAAGTTATTGTTTATAAATACAAAGTTTATATAGGTAGTAAGTGGGAACTGAATTAGGCCAGTTAAATCAATATAGAATTAAAGCAATAGCAGTAAAAATCGCTATAACGGTGTTATATTAGATACACAGTTTTCAGGGCAATTTATGTAATGAAATATTGTAGTAGCTGAATTTAAACTAGGGGGATAAATGGTGCCCGGGGCCGGACTTGAACCGGCACGACCTTTCGATCGAGGGATTTTAAATCCCTTGTGTCTACCGATTTCACCACCCGGGCAGAGTTGCGGCGTAATAAATACGCTTGGTCAGACGGCGCACATAGTATTTAACCTTGAACTAAGATGCAAGTGGTTTTCTGCATAAAATCACTATCTTGTTGCTGATTGCTTATTTTTTGTTAGATTTAAGCCGGTTTTAGTGCTGTTTAGCATAAATAACGAGTATTGGCTGACATAAGTGGTCGCTTGGTTAAATTGCTTTAGCTGGGCACTGTTTAAATAAAAACGCTGTAAACTAACATTTTAGCTATCTACACTGTTGCAGTTAAAAATATTGCATGTTATTACTATTAGCCTTAATACTGGCTTAGGCCATAACTTTTGTTAAGCTGAATAAATATTAAGAGTTAAAAATTACTAATGAATTTTAATTGTTGTGTTTCTATCTTTAACCTCCTCGTACTCCGTAACGGTGTGCGGGGTGCTGCTTATTGGTAAAAATGTAACGATACTAATAATAAAGAACCCCGTGCCATTGGCCGGGGTTTTTTGCTTTTTATCCCGTCCAAAATGTGCCCGTTAACTGCTAATTAACCGCAACAGGACTAACAAGATGAACGGTGATAATAAAATTTGGATTTTCGACACTACCTTGCGCGATGGCGAGCAGGCCCTTCGTGCTAGTTTAAGTCAAAAGCAAAAGCTGCAATTAGCTCATGCTATAGCGCGATTAAATGTAGATGTTATGGAGGTAGGTTTCCCGGTGTCTAGCCCAGGAGACTTTAGCTCTGTGCAACAAATTGGCCGGGAAATTAAAGGCCCGGTTATTTGCGGCTTAGCCCGCGCTGTTGCGGCCGACATTGAAGCTTGTGGCCAAGCGTTGCAGTATGCTGAACGCCGACGTATTCATACCTTTATTGCAACCTCACCCCTGCATTTACAATACAAATTGCGCAAAACCTTAGCCCAAGCTAGCGAGCAAGCCGTAGCGGCCATTAAGTTAGCCAGCCGTTATACCGACGATATTGAGTTTTCGTGTGAAGATGCAGGGCGCACGCCTATAGATGACTTATGCTGGATAGTAGAGCGCGCCATAGCTGCTGGCGCTACCACTATTAACATTCCCGATACTGTGGGCTATACAGTGCCTAATGAGTTTTCGGCCATTATTTCGGCTTTAAAGCATAAAGTGGCCAACATAGATAAAGCCCGGTTAAGCGTACATTGTCATAACGATTTAGGTTTAGCCGTTGCCAATAGCGTTAGTGCCATACAAGCTGGCGCGCGGCAAATAGAGTGCACCGTGAATGGCATTGGCGAACGAGCAGGTAATTGCTCATTAGAAGAAGTGGCTATGATTATTAATACCCGTAAGGATATTTTTCAGCCGCTGTATACACAAATTAAAACCACAGAAATTTACCGCAGCAGCCACTTAGTTAGCCAAATTTGCAATATGCCTATTCAGCCAAACAAAGCCATAGTAGGCGAGAATGCTTTTGCTCACAGCTCAGGTATTCACCAAGACGGTGTATTAAAAGCACAAAACACCTATGAAATTATGGCGCCCGAGCAAGTGGGCATTCGTCAAAACGAGCTTAATTTAACGTCGCGCTCTGGCCGCCATGTTATTCAGCATCGTTTAGCTCAATTAGGTTACAGCCAAGACGATTACGATTTAGACGCTGTGTATAACAGCTTTATTAGCCTAGCCGATGAAAAAGGCCGAGTGTTCGATTATGACTTAGAAGCCTTAGTGTTCTTTCAAACTTTACAAGAACCAGATGATTATTATCGTTTGGCATTTTTAAGCTCTACCACTGATACCGGCCAAGTGGCAAGCGCGACGGTAGGCTTGCATTGCGATGAAGTATTAATAACCGAAGCGGCCACCGGTAATGGCCCTGTTGAAGCGGCCTTTAATGCCATTAGCCGTATTAGCAAATTACAAGTTAAAGTGGTCAATTATAACCTGCAAGCTAAAGGCAGTGGCGAGTCGGCTTTAGGCCAAGTAGACATTACTGCCGAGCATGAAGGAAGGCATTTTCATGGTGCTGGCTTGGCCACAGATATAGTGCGCGCTTCAGTATTGGCTTATGTTCATGTGCTAAATATGATCCAGCGCGCCCAAACAATAGATGCTTATAAGCATAGCCGTAGCCTAAAAACCGCAGCGGTAGGTGCTATATGAATAAGTCACAACCAAGCCAACAAGCTAAAAACCATTACAATATTGCGGTGTTAAGTGGTGACGGTATAGGCCCTGAAGTAATGGCCGAAGCGGTTAAAGTGCTACAAGCTGTGGCAAACAAGTTTCAGTTTACGCTTAACTTAATGCCAGCTTTAGTTGGCGGCGCAGCAATAGATGCCACTGGCCAGCCATTACCTGCTGCTACGTTACAGCTTTGCCAGCAAAGCGATGCCATTTTATTTGGCTCTGTGGGTGGCCCTAAGTGGGCAAATTTAGCGCCTGATCAGCAACCTGAGCGTGGTTCGTTATTGCCGCTGCGTAAACATTTTGATTTATTCTCAAATTTACGGCCTGGGCAAATTTACCCAGAATTTGCTGACTTATCGCCGCTGCACCCGCGAGTAAGTTGCTTAGGCATGAATGTATTGTGCGTGCGTGAACTAACAGGCGGTATTTATTTTGGTGAAAAAGGCCGCACAGCTAATAGTGCCTACGACACTCAGCGTTACAGCAAAACTGAAATTGAACGTATTAGCCATGTGGCTTTTAAGGCTGCCTTAACCCGCAGTAAAAAAGTTACTTCTATTGATAAAGCCAATGTGTTGCAAACCAGTGTGCTATGGCGTGAAACCGTGACCAACCTAGCTAAGCAGTATCCAGAAGTTGAGCTAGAGCATATGTATATCGACAATGCGGCTATGCAGTTAATTCGCAGCCCGCAGCAGTTTGATGTTCTGTTATGCGATAACTTATTTGGCGATATTTTATCTGACGAAATTGCCGCTATTGCCGGCTCGCTAGGCTTATTGCCATCAGCTAGCTTAAATGAACAAGGCTTTGGCCTATATGAACCCGCCGGTGGCAGTGCGCCTGATATTGCCGGCAAAGGCATTGCTAACCCAATAGCACAAATATTAAGTGCCGCTTTAATGTTGCGCTTTAGTTGTAACCAGCCCGATGCTGCCGCAGCCATAGAGCAAGCCGTGCAGCAATGTTTAGCTCAACATATTGTTACCCAAGATATCGATCCTAAATCGATTTACAGCACGGTTGCCGTTGGCGCAGCCGTTGTTGCCATTATAAACCGCATGCCAGTACTAACTAGCCAAGCCATAGCAACTGTAGGAGTAAACTAACCATGGCCCAAACCTTATATCATAAAATTTATGCTAGCCATGTGGTGGCTAAACTAAACCCTAGTACCGACTTATTGTATGTTGATCGGCACTTTATTCATGAAGTTACTTCGCCGCAGGCGTTTTCAGGCTTAACGTTAGCTAATCGTCAGGTGCGCCGGCCCGACTTAACCTTTGCTACTATGGATCACAACGTTTCTACCCAAATACGCACTTTAGAAGCCGCAGGCGATATTGCCCGGCAGCAACTGGAAGCGTTAGCAAAAAACTGTGATGAAAACCTAATTGAACTGTTCGATCTTAATCATCCTAACCAAGGCATAGTGCATGTTATTGGCCCCGAGCAAGGCCTAACCCAACCGGGCATGATTATAGTGTGTGGCGATTCGCATACTTCTACCCATGGTGCTTTTGGTGCTTTAGCTTTTGGTATTGGCACCTCAGAAGTCGAGCATGTTTTAGCTACCCAGACGCTACCCCAGCAAAGCGCTAAAACCTTAAAAGTAGAAATTAACGGCAAATTAAGCCCTTATGTCACAGCTAAAGACATCATAATGGCAATAATAGGCCAGTTAGGCACAGCGGGTGGCAATGGTTATGTAGCCGAGTTTTGCGGCAGTGCTATTAAAGGCTTAAGCATGGAAGCCCGTATGACGCTATGTAATATGAGCATAGAAATGGGCGCTAAAGCTGGCTTAATTGCCCCAGATGCCGTCACCTTTGCTTATTTACAAGGAAAACCGTATGCACCCAGCGCCGAGCATTGGCCAGCGGCAGTGCAATATTGGCAAAGCCTGTATTCAGATCATGATGCTGAGTTTGATAAAACCGTAGTTATTGATGCCAGCATCATTAGCCCGCAAATTACTTGGGGCACCAACCCCGAACAAGTAATTGCCGTTGACCAAAGCATCCCCGAGCCAAGCAATTTTGCTGATGCCACTAAACGCGAAGCGGCAGAGCGCGCTTTGGCGTATATGGGACTAACTGCCGGCACTAAGCTAACCGACTACCCAGTAGATGTGGTGTTTATAGGCAGCTGCACTAATAGTCGCATTGAAGACTTACGCGCCGCGGCCAGCCTAGTGCAAGGTAAAACAGTGGCGACAGGTGTGCGGGCGTTAGTGGTGCCAGGCTCCGGCATTGTAAAACGTCAAGCCGAGCAAGAAGGCTTAGCCACAATATTTAAGCAAGCTGGTTTTGAATGGCGCGAACCCGGTTGCAGCATGTGCTTGGGTATGAATGACGACCGCGTCGGCGCTGGCCAGCGCTGCGCCTCAACAAGCAACCGTAACTTTGAAGGCCGCCAAGGGCGCGGTTCACGCACCCACTTAGTTAGCCCTGCTATGGCCGCTGCCGCCGCTATTGCCGGTAAGTTTGTCAACATTGCCGCTATTGAACAACCACAAGGAGAGCCAGCATGAGCACTATATTCAGCCAAGGGCGAGTATGCCCGCTAGATAAAAATAACATAGATACTGACCAAATAATTCCTAAACAGTTTTTAACCAGTGTTAGCCGTGATGGCTTTGCCGATGCCCTGTTTTTTGACTGGCGTTATTTAGCCAACGGCAACCTTAACCCGAACTTTGTGCTTAACCAGCCTCAATATGCTGGCGCCACTATATTATTAACCCGAGCTAATTTTGGCTGCGGCTCTAGCCGTGAACACGCCCCTTGGGCCATTCAACAGTTTGGTTTTAACGTTATTATTGCACAAAGCTTTGCCGATATTTTTTTTAATAACAGCATTAACAACGGCATGTTATTAATTCAATTAAGTAAAACCAATATTGAACTGCTATTTGACCGCTGCCAGCAAGAGCCGCAAAACTGGCAAATTGACTTACAAAACCAAGAAATACTGTTCGGCAACAATGCTGCTATGGGTTTTAGTATCGACCCAGACATTAAACAGCGTTTGCTATCCGGGCTAGACTTCATTGGCAGCAGCGAGCAACTAAACCCGCAAATAGCCAGCTACGAGCAACAGCGAAAAGCTAATCAGCCTTGGTTGGGTTAAAGCACACTTTTTAAAATGCTTTTTTATATAAAAACCAGCTGAGTAAATGCCAGCTGGTTTTACGGCTTAAATGTTACAGCGTTAATTGCGACAGCGGGCTTTTTACCGCATTGCCGCCTTGTTTCAATACATGGGTATAAATTTGGGTGGTTTTAACATCAGAATGGCCAAGTTGCTCTTGCACAGTGCGAATATCCATACCTGCTTCTAAAAGATGCGTGGCAAAGCTATGGCGCAAAGTATGGCAGGTTACGTTTTTGGCTATGGCAGCTTTTTTCGCAGCAGTGCGTACGGCCTTTTGTAAACCTGACTCATCAATATGATGCCGTCGCATAAAAGTGGTTCGCGGCTCAATGCTTAAGCGTGCTGACGGAAACAAGTATTGCCAGCCTAATTCTTTTGGTGCGGCGGGGTACTTACGCGCCAACGCAAAAGGTAACCATACCCCTGCAAAGCTATCCGTTTGCATATCCTGTTGATAAAAAGCGTCGACCAGACTAATTTGCCGGCGTAGTGGTTCTATTAATTCTGGCGCTAGCGTAACCCTACGGTGTTTACCGCCTTTACCATGCCATACCATTAGCGATAAATAGTCAAAATCAATGGCAATTACCCGTAGCCTTATTGCTTCCATTAACCGCAAGCCACTGCCGTATAGTAGCTGCGTTAATAGCAAATACTGCGGATCAATAGTAGCCAATAGCCGCTTAACTTCGGTTTGGGTTAACACCACGGGTAATTTTCGGGCTTTGGTAGACTGATTAAAATTAAGGTTCAACGCCAGCGGCCGCTTTAATATCTCTTTATAAAGAAAACTTAACGCATTAAGTGCTAAAGCTTGAGTTTGCACCGCAACGTGTCGCGTTACGGTCAAATAAGTTAAAAATTGCTCTACATGCTCATTCGACAGATCTTTGGGGTGCTGCTTTTTGTGGAATAAAATAAAAAACTTAATCCAATATAAATAAGTTTCTATAGTGCGTTTAGCATAACGACGAGTATGCATTTCTTCAGCGATATAGTGTAAGAATGGTGACGACGCAGGCATAACTTACCTCCTAAGAAGTGCTGTTTAAATAAACAGTATAGCTGAAAGTGTTACTTGTGCCTTGTTAGATGGAAATTTCCGTATTTCACACCAAACAAAAGTTATTCTAAGCATTTAATCTATTGTAAATTCATAAATTATTACGTAATGTTCAACACAATAAATTTACAAAGGCGGAAAAGTCCGTGTTTAAATACGGATCTTTCCGCCCAATAAGCGTTATGCTTCATAGAGTCGCGAGGATATAGAGTGAGTATTGGAGACGAAAAGGAGTACTGGTCAAAGACATTTGAAGGTGAAGATTTTTCTGAAAGAAGAATCTCCTCAAAAGAGTTCGATGGCTGTACTTTTATAGGATGTAATTTTTCTGAAGCTATTTTTAGTAGATCTAATTTTGTCGATTGTGAATTCTCAAAATGTAATTTAAGCATAGTGAAGATGGAGTACAGCAAATTCTCTGATGTTACATTTCGGGATTCGAAACTAATTGGTATTGATTGGACTAAAGTGGCTTGGCCTAGACTGATATTCAGTTCGCCTATTCAATTCTATGACTGTATTGTTAGCGAAAGTTCATTTTATGGATTATCACTGCAAGATCTAGTCATTGAAAACTGTATGGCGCACAATGTTGATTTTAGAAGTGGAGATTTTAGTAGCTCTAACTTTATGAATACTGACTTTTCCGGCTCTACATTTGCGGATACGAATTTATCAGGAGTAAACTTTTCAGGTGCAACTGATTTCGATATTAATATTTTTATAAACAAAATAAAAAAAGCAAAATTTGATCGTTTCGAAGCAATCAGACTACTTGACTTTTTAGAAATAGAGTTGCTTTAAAATGCATAACAAGCGGCTCAAATTCGCTCCGTTCCACTCCGCCGGACGCTCGCTACGTTCGCGCCGTTTAGCCGAGCGTTAGCAGGTTTCGGGTGTTAACGGTTTTAGTTTGTAGTTTTATTTTGGCATTGCTCGTGTTTCGTTTTCTATAGCAGCAAAACCAAGCCATTAAAGTTCGCCAGTTTGTTGGTTAGGTGCAATCTTTGTTGGCACAGCGGCGTTGCTCTTTGTGGCTTCGCTTAAACAGTTTTACAAGTTCCGGTTAGTGCGTTGTTTCGCAGTTAACTGGTTTAGTTTTAATTAAAAGCAGCTTGCCGTTGTTCGGGTTTTAACAGTTTCAGTCAGTAGTTTTGTTCCGGCACTGCTCGCGTTTGGTTTTCCTAGCGGCAGCGCCAAAAGGTTTAGTTCGCCAGTTTGCGGGTTTTGCTGCAAACAGTGGTGGCGGTAGCGTTGTTCTTTGTGGCTTCGCTTAACAGTTTTACAGGTTCCGGTTGGCTCGCGGTATCGCAGTTAACTGGCTTAGTTTTAATTAAAAGCAGTCTGCCGTTGTTTAGGTTTGCCAGTGCGGCAAGCCGCGCAAGTCCGGTGCAGGCTGCTAACAAACAAAGGCACGGCGACGCGTACCGCGCGCTTGCTTTGGGCGTTAGCAGGCATTCAAAGTTTTAAGGGGTTTAGTCAGTAGTTTTGTTCGGGCATCGCTCGTGTTCGGCTTTCCAAGCAGCACTGGCAAATAGTCAAAGCTCGCCCGTTTGTGGGTTTGCTGCAAACGGTTAGTTAATTGGCGTTGTTCTTCGTAGCTTCGCTTAACAATTTTTCAGGTTCCGGTTGGCTCGCCGTATCGCAGTTGGCTGGTGTAGTTTTTAATAAATGCAGCTTGCCGTTGTTCAGGTTTGCCAGTGCGGCAAGCCGCGCAAGTCCGGTTCAGGCTGCTAACAAGCAAAAGCAGGCGGACGCGTACCGCGCCGCTGTTTTGAGCGTTATAGCGCTAAATGGAGTTTGGATGATAGGAGATAAACGGAAGTACAAAATTGCGTCATTTATCTTTTTGACTTTAGGCGCGGCCATATTTCTTAATACAGTACTAGAAATTTTCGAGTTCGATGTATTCAACTTTTTTGAGTTTATAAAGGGTATAGCTGGCGCACTTGGGTGTATTTCAATCGGTCTTGCCCCAGAAAAACTATTCTTACCTATGTCTGAGGCTTTTCAAAAAGTAGGTGCCAGTAAGCGACATCAAATTTCAGACAAGCTAATTATTAGTGCTGGTGTATTAGCCATAACCGGTTTAATCGGTTCAGTCGCGCTATAACAAGCAAATTTTATCGCCAGCAAACAACGCTGGCTGCGACGTCAACCCGCTGCGCGGCTTTCCGCGCTAAATTTGGGCGTTATACCAAAATGGAGAATAAAGAATGACACCAGAAGAAATTGCAAATAGAGCAATAGAAGTATTGAATTCAAAAATTACAAATGAGATTTTTACTATCATTCAAAATGATCGTGAATTGATGCAAGCATACTTAAGGGCGGTCGAAACCGTTGGTTTAAATCAAGTTAATCAATCCATAGGCAAAGCAGTGAAAGCCGCATACGATCTCACAAATAGTGATAGAGAAAATGAACCGAGCTGTACTCTTATTCAAAGTCATCAAAAGTTTCAATAATGGGTATAACAAGGCGCAGCAACATCGCCAGCAAGCTGGCTGGACTCGCTACGCTCGCCGTTGTGCGCGGCGTTATGCGTAATCTAGACATATCCAGCTAACTAAAGTTTTCTAAAAATCTGAATTACTAGGAGTATAAATGTATAAATTTTTGGTAGGCACTTGCGCCATTTTTATTTTGGTTGGCTGCGAACAAAAAGCTGAACTGGAACCAAAACTTGAACTTACAGATATGTGTCCAGCTTTACCAGCGGAAATTGCTTCTCAAAAACCGAAATACAAACATTATGTAACCGTTGATTCGAAAGATGGACAGTGGCAAAAGCAATACACCATCTACCAAGAAGAATTAGAGAAATTTGAGTCTAAATATTCAGAAGAGTTAGCCAAAGTGGAAGAAGATTGGAATAGGCTACAGGCGAGGCAATCTCCCTCCCAAATAAGATTTTACGGCCTTATATCAACAAAATCAGAAGGGTTGCTGGAGGAAGTAAAGTCGGCTTGCTGGGTGGAAGTTATGAAAATTAATGAATACGAAAAAGACAACCTTTGTAATAAGCTAACTAAAACTCCAACGCCTGCAAATTGGGATGAGATATATAGCTGTACTGTTGAGCGGTCTGAAGCATTAAAAGTCGAGTTTTTGTAGGTGCTCATTACGCATAACAGGCGACTTAAATTCGCTCCGTATCACTCCGCAGGACGCTCACTGCGTTCGCGCCGTTTAGCCCGAGCGTTAGCTCGATAGCCAGGAGGCGAATGTCGACATGATTTTGTATAAGTACGTTTCTTTTGAGGGTGGGATGGCGATTATAAATAACTCGTCTATCGGTTTTTCGTCACCAAAGGATTTTAACGATCCATTTGAGATGTCCGCATTTAAGTATGAAGACGAAGAGCGGAGGGAGTTGGAGGAGATCGCTGTCCCTATAGTGAAAAGTAGGTGCAATGATAATTTCGGCGTGCTTTCTTTAACAAGGCAACCGCTTAACGCACTTATGTGGTCTCATTATGCAGATTCACATAAGGGTATGGTGATAGGGTTCGATGCAAATAAGGCAGGTTTTTTTGATCTTCAGTCAAACGTGATTCCTGCGAGCTATGGCGAAATCATCTATACAAAGACAAAACCCAGAATTGTATTGCCAATGCCCTCAGATTCAGACCTACAGGAAATTGGTTCAGATATAGAAAAATTTGATGACAGCTGCTACGAATTCTACAAATCCGCTTTTCTTTATAAATCAGTTGAGTGGGCATACGAGGAAGAAGTAAGGGTTGTGAAAAACGTAAGATGTCCGCCTACAGCTAGTGGCTTTCGAGAAGCCACATACAAAAACAATGCTGGTACATGGCGAGATATAAATATAGGCAAAAGAAAACTATATTGCTTGTCAGTTCCCGAGGATGCCATCAAAGAGGTTTTCTTCGGAAAGAACTTTACAAAAAATATAGATGGAAAAAGTGTGACCCAAGAAAATATGAAGAAAATAATTTCTGACATGAAGAAAAAGAACCTGTTGTTGTACAAATGCGAGATGAGCGATAAAACTTGGGATCTTGAGAAAATTCTAATCCCCAATGAATGAGCTAACAATCGCAGGCACAGCGACGGCTTTTTCGTTGCGGCTCTGCCTTCACTACAAAGCCGCGCATGCTGCAAGCGTTAGGTAAGAATGATGCAGTCATCTAGTAAAAAAGCATTCATCCAAACGATTGGTGATGCACGGTGGTTTTTGGCGATATTTACTGTCATTTTTTTGGTGATGAGCTTTTTTGAGAGGCCAATTTACTCCTTATTATTTTTAAGTATTCCCTATGGTCTGTATACCGCTCTTGTATTACCGTTTTTGTGGCGTAGGAATAATGATTGGTTGGGTGGTTTTTTGACGGTGATGCCCGCTGTGTATTTCTCAATTTCGTATGGCAATCACTTTGCGGCAGTCCAGGCTGTTTGCGCTGCTGCGGCGTTTACTAGCGTTATATGGCTATTGTTCAAAAGTAAGTTCATTGGCTATGTTTCAAACAATACCTAACAAGTTACTAAATTTCGTTCCGGCCACAAACGGCGCGGCCTCCACGGGACTGCCTACGCTGCGCTGCGGCAGACCATTAGTAATGCGTTATATGCTCTACAATGTCAACGATAAAAAGGAATTATAGTTTTGAAAAAATATATATTCATTCTAATTGCAATTTTAAGTTTGAACTTAGCTTATGCAAATGTTTCTAGTGAGGTTTTTAGTCTTGAATCAAAAAATCTATCTGAGGAACGAAAAATAGTTGTTAAGTTGCCTGACGGTTATTTTGAAAATAAAAATGAAAAATATCCTGTAATATATGTGTTGGACGCTGAAACTGAACTAGAGTTAACAGCGAGCTTGCTCCATAGAATGCATTTGGCAAATGAAGCTCATCAACATATTGTAGTAGGCATATATAATACAAATAGAACAAGAGATCTTGCTCCAACAGTTAATTACGACCCTCGAGGTCCAGTAGGGCAAGGAGGAGGGGCTGATAAATTTTTAGATTTCATTGAAAAAGAATTAATACCTCAGATAAATAAGCAATATCGAACATCAGATAATAAAACCATTGTTGGCTCGTCAATTGGTGGTCTATTTGTTTTACATAGTCTTCAATCACGTCCTCATTTGTTTCAAGCTCATTTAGCGTACAGTCCCGCGGTTTGGTGGGGAGCTCGAGAAACACTCAAACAGTTTAAAGCATTTGTAAAAAACTCCCCTAACCTTGAAAATTTTCTTTATATCAGTATTGGGAATGAAGGTGGTGAAATGCGTGAAGTATACGATTCTTTAGAGCCTGCAATACAAAAGTACTTACCTAAGAATTTAGGTTTCAAGTCAGATAAATTTCAAGATGTACCTCATGGGCTTGTTTTGCCAGCTGGGTTATTAAATGGATTTAGATTTTTGTTCGAACACCAAAAAGGCAAGAGCATATAACAAAGCAATTAAAAATCGCCCACAAAAGACGTGGGCTGGACTCGCTAACGCTCGCCTTTTATTGCGGCGTTATGTACCAAGATAGTTCTGCTCATCATTCTTTGGTCGGGCTTAAATGAAATGGAGGCTATATGCCACAAAAATACATTGAAGAGCATTTGTACTGTCATTGCAGTCAATGCAATTCTGAAAATATCCATGTAATTCGGAGCTATCTTCCAAACTTCATACTTTATCCATTTGGGTTAGCTTTGTTAGCTATTACAGGGGCGCAACCGTTACCAATTAAAATGGAGTGCAATGATTGCCAAAATAAGTTTTTCGGCAGTGGCATCCATCATTAGTAATGGTACATAACAAGCGCAATCACAACGGGCCTTCGGCCCTCGACTCGCAACAAGTTGCTCGCGTGTGTTGCGGGCGTTATACGTAGAGGAGATTCAGCAGATGGAGCTTAATTCAATTGAAGATGTTAATGCACTCGATGAGTACCAAAAACTAAAACAAATTGAACGTATCGAGAGACAATTACATCGACTGAGTTATATACCCGCAATTTTTTGTGCGGGAATGATTATCTGGATATTTGTGTTTACTTGGTTTTCGGTGTCATGGACAACAATGCAATTACTACCAATTGCGATAGCTATTAGTAGTGTTGGTTATTCAAATGTCAAACGCACTGATTTGCTGAAGCAGCTCTTTAGAATAAAGTACGGTGCATAATCTACGTATAACAAACGCCACCAAAACGCCGCTTCGCGGCTCGACTCGCAACAAGTTGCTCGCGTTTGTGGCGGGCGTTATATTTTTACGTAACCCAACCCAATTGTTTTATAAGGAAATAATTTAATGAAAAAAGTACTCTCTGTTTTATCCCTTGTCGCTGCATTTTCTGCTTTTGCTAATGAACCTTTAGAGTTAAATGTCAGTGTTTACCTGAATAACGAGCTTGTTGCAGCAGACGTAATACAGGGTAAAAGTGGTCAATTACAATCAATTACCGCGAAAGATGTGTTGATGTTTGATGTTACGCCAACCCTCAATGATGAGGTCGTTACCTTGACGTCATCGTTACACAAATTTGAGGATGGTTCATTTAGTAAGTTTGCAGAGCCTGTATTGCGTGTAGCGCTTGAAAAGCAAGCAGTTATCGAGATTGGCACAGAGGGTAAAAATATTTATAAGGTCGAAGTAACGGCCAAAAAAATATAACAAACAAATTTTATCGCCAGCAAAAAGCGCTGGCTGCGACGTCAACCCGCTGCGCGGCTTTCCGCGCTAAATTTGGGCGTTATATTTTTATCACATCGTTAGGTGTAAATTAATCATTAAGGAAAATGAAATGAAAAAACTTGTAACTTCAATTACTTTTTTAACTTTAGTTGGTTGTGCATCAACTGATTATTCCAACTTCGAAGTGGGAGAGGCTTTTATATCAAACCTTGAAGTTAAAGAAGTTTATAACTTAAAAAAAAGGCAACATAAACTAAAATTATCCTTTGACTATCAAATATCTGAGTATGCCGAGGGGGCTAATTTATACAACTGCTCCGTACAGTTTTTAGCTCTGGATGGAACTACAACTTCTACTTCAACAGGTAAGCGAATACCTTGTCAGTTGGATAAAGCCAATGGTGAAATATCAATTACATGGCCCACTTTACTTGATAAAACATTTTCCCCTTCTAAAGAACAGTTGTCCAATATCAAATACCCAATGGAGTATTTTGTAGCAATACACCAAAAAACTGGTAAAAATAATAGCCAGATTATTGGCAAAACACCCATTCAAATTAGTGAAGTAAAAATATAACAAGGGTTTTCAAGTCAGACAAATTACAGTTGGCTTTTTATTCGTGCCTCACTTATTTTAGCCAACTACAATTTGCCGCTTAAAACGGCGTTATGTGCTTCAAAAGTTGAGATTATGCATTTAAAGCTTTTGAGTTTTACAATCCTTTTGATTATGTTGTCGGCGTGTGCTGAACGGCGAATTGACATCATTGATCGAAATGGAAAAATAGTTGGTGGTTGTATTGCTGGGTTTGATTGGCATCTTCATGGATTACAAGACTCAATTGATTATATGCTTTATCAATGTGCTAAAGAGTCGATAGCGGCGGGGTACTCTATAACCGATAACTCACTACTCGAAAAGGATTTTTCTCTACCCGATCCTCCAGCGGGTAAATCGTGGAATAGGAAATTAGCAATAGAGTGTTATAAAAAAGGGTGCATTACAGAAAGGAAATTAGGGTATGTTCTTGCTGAGATTGAATACAGTTACCAAAAAACAATAATGGCAGCTGAAGAAGACCTGTCTGAGGGCAAAATAGATAAGGCCGAATTCAATCAAATAGCCAGAAAAGCTCGATTTGAGTGGCTTGGTGAGTAAAGCACATAACAAACAACTGTTGTCGCTCACTGCGTTCGCTGGGACAGTAACATGCAGGCTTCTGTCGCTTCGCTCCAAGTTAAGCCTGCATGTTACTGCCCCAAAGTTGGGCGTTATGCCTTTCTACAAAAAATGGATTTGATACATGGAAATAGTAAAAGCAAAAGTCGAACACTTAAACGTGATTTCTCCTCTTTTCGATTCATATCGAGTGTTTTATGGTCAAAAAAGTGATCTCAATGTTGCACGTGAATTTATTGAATCTCGATTAAATAATAATGAATCAGTTATATTTCTAGCACTTGATGAGCAAGGCAATGGGCTAGGCTTTACTCAACTGTATCCTAGCTTTTCTTCTGTTTCTGCGGCTAGAACTTGGGTTCTGAATGACTTGTACGTTGCAGACACAGCAAGAAGGCAAGGCGTGGCGAAGAAGCTAATGAATGCAGCGAAAGCTATGGGATTAGAGGACAATGTGGAAGGTCTAGCTTTAGAGACAGCAGAGAGTAATGTAAACGCCCAGAAACTGTATGAATCGTTAGGTTATGAACGGGAGTCAGGGACGTATCATTACTTCCTGAAACTACAGGCATAACAAAGCGTTTAAGACGGATTCACAACGCTTGGCAGTTTTGGTTTGATTCAGCTTAAGTGTTTACGGCACAATGATTTAGGTTAGGTGGCTGCGTTGTTCACCACTTAACGCGGCGTTATAGCGCTTAAAGGAGTTTTGATGTTAGGCCCCAAATTAAAACATAAAATTTTGTCCTCGGTATTATTTTGTTTTGCCGCTGCGATTTTTGTAAGTATCGTGCTAAAAACTAATGAGCAAGGAACAGTGACGTTTATTACTGTATCAAGTTTCGGTAGTGTGTTATTTATTTTGGCATTTGCATTAATTCCGGAGTTCATATTTTTAAAACTTTCTGAAGCTCTCAAATTCAGATTTAAAAGCCATAGAGAGAAAATCTCTGAAAAGGTTTTTTATAGCGGTATGCTTTTGGTAATTGTCGGTTTTGTTGGCAGAGTCGCACTATAATAAGCGTTAGGCTGATCGATATTTCATCCACTCATCCAATTAAGTTAAATGCTCGGAAGCTAGACATGAATAAAAGAATTCAACTTATAACGTTGTTAACTAGCATAATTAGTTCAACCACTGCTAATGCATCTGAAGTATTAGAGATGGAAAACCGCCAGCATGCTAAACTCAATTACTGGAATTGCTATATGGCAAGTGATGCATATGAGCGTAAGAATAAAGTTGAAAACGGCATACTACCTCAGGTTGTGTTTGATGGAGACATAAAGCCTACCAATATTGAAATGGAGATGGCTCTTTCAAAGACGCCTGCATTTTCAGTCGCAGTCATTCATAAAGGCAAGTTAGATTGGAGCGCAACTTGGGGAAACCTAAAAAGAAGCGGTGATCAAGCTGATTGCAGTAGTCTATTCCAAGCGGGTTCTCTTGCGAAACCATTAACTGTACTCGCTGCAATGCGTATTAAAACAGCAGGACATATAGATTTTGACAGTGACGTTAACACTTACCTTTCATCCTACCAACTTCCGGTTGGACGTCAAACCAGCGAAAACCCAGTAACATTGAGTAACTTATTTTCCCATACGTCAGGCGTCACGAGGGGAGGTTATGCTGGATATACAAAGAAAGAACCGATTCCAAGCGACCAACAGATCGTCTTAGGGGAAGCCCCTACCAATTCGCCTAAAGTTGAAGTGTCCAACTCGCCGGGATTAGCCCTGGCTTATTCAGGTGGTGGTTACACCGTCGCAGAAATTGCTCTACAGGATAAACTACGCAAACCATTTGAAACGATCATGAATGAATGGTTGATTACCCCACTGGGTATGAAACAAGCAGAGTTCACTATGCCATTACCCGATGATCGCCACCCTTATACTGCTAGTGGACACCAAATGGATGGCACCATTGTTCCTGGGGGATGGAATAACTACCCTGAACAAGCGGCGGCAGGACTATGGGCAACGGCAACCGATTTGGCCATGTTTCTTATTGAAATGCACAAGGGTTATAATGGCGAAAGTAATATATTCACACAATCTAATATTCGTGAGTTACTGGATAATCCTATCCAAAATCATGTTTATGGATTTAGACAAATTGCCAACGGTGACCAAGTGTTTTTAACACATTATGGTGGTACCGTTGGCTACAGGGCAGGGATGACTTTGAATTTGCAAACAGGTGACGGAGCTGTGTTTCTGAGCAATTCTGATAATGCCTCGAATCTTGGTGAAGCATTCTTGAGTTCTGTGTCCCGCGCCTATAACTGGCCAGTGTTTCAAGGAGAGAAAGTTAAACGAAAAGCCTATTCTTCAGAAGAATTGAAATCACTTGCAGGTACTTACGTTTTTCCTGAACAAGGCTGGGAGGTTTCAGTCGCTTACGAACATAATATACTCAAGTTTGACTTCCCCGCAGGCAACCGCCTACCCCTTGTTATGATACCGATTGAAAGTAAATACCGTGAGTTTGTTCATGAAACGGGTGTGCATGCATACTTTGATGGTGTAGGGCCAGACATGAAAATTAAATTATTTGGGCAAACGGGGCTGCGACAGTCAATCAAGAAATAGATTAACTCATGGCCAGAACAGCCTAACAAGTTGCTAAAACGGAAAAATAACAGTTGGCCATCGCTTCGCGATTATAGCCAACCATTATTTTCCGCTTAGCAAAGCGTTATGTTTACAAGGAGGTTTTATGGAAGCACCATGGAACGGTGAAAAAGTTAATTTATTTATTCGCTCTTTAGCAATATTATTTATCATTTGCGCACTTATTGCGTTTAGTGGTTTTCTGTTTGCGTTATTTGAGAGTGGTGAAATTACACTCAACAACCTAGGTTTTAGGTCTGTATTCGGTATATTATCAGCTCCGTATTGCTTCTTATTGTTTTTAAAAGTTGCGGTAACAGGCCATGCGCCAAAATCATGGATTCCATGGAAGTAGTGTAAACATAACAAGGGTTTTCAAGACGGACAAATTACAGTTGGCTTTTTGTTCGTACCTCACTTATTTTAGCCAACTGCAATTTGCCGCTTAAAACGGCGTTATACGTTTTGGAGGGATTTATGCGTTACATTCTGGTTTTAGTATTTCTTTTGGCAATTAGTGGCAAAGTACTTGCCGATGAGTCGATCACAATTTTCGTAAAGGAAAGCAGCTATTCAATCGACAACTCGGATGAAGAGCTGAACTCAACAGAATTAGAAAGCAAGTTGAAACAAATAAAGTTTTCACTGGTTACCTTAGACGTTAACTACTGTGCAGGGCCAGTTATGGTTGCTGAGGTTTATATCGCACTTTCAAATGCCAACCCTTCAGTCAAAGACGTTCAGCTAAAAACAAGTGGCAGCCATGAAGAAAGTAAATGCAAAAACGTATAACAAATTGCTTAATTTCGTTCCGGCCACAAAAAGCGTGGCCTCCACTGGACTGCCTACGCTGCGCTGCGGCAGCCAATTAGCAAAGCGTTAGCTGTGGTTAACCTTTACACATTTAAGGAAAATAATGTTTTTTAAGTTGGCTTTTGCTCTAGTTGTTTTTTTCTCAGTGTCGCTATGCGCTAAAGAGAGTACTGAATTTAAAATTCGAAATACGCATACCCTGCAAATAAAATCTGAAGTAAGCGGATTGGAATACGAACTGTATATCCGCCTGCCTAACGATTACTCAGAAAATAACAAAAAATACCCGTTGGTATTATTAAATGACACAGGTTATTCAGTTGCAGTGGCGAGTGGCATTGTGCATCTGATGGCAGGCCGGGATATTGAGGATGTCATTATTGTCGGGATTTCATATTCCAAAGGACATAATCCTTTGCTTAGTCGCACAAGAGACTACACACCAACATATGCCCCAAATGAAAAAAGGGGACATTCGCTCGAAGTTCAAAAGTATTCAGGTAAAGCCAGTCAGTACATTAGTTTCATATCAGACGAGGTTTTACCTCTGATTAGTCAAACATATCGAATCAGACAGGATAAAAAAATATTTGTTGGTCATTCATATGGCGGTTTGCTTGGCGCCAACATCTTGATCACTAATTCCGAACTATTTGACTACTACATCTTAGGTAGTCCATCGTTCTGGTATGACAACAAAGTGATATTTCGGCTGGAAAGTGACTTTGCAAAAAATAATAAGGCCATGAAAGCAAGTGTATTCATGTACATCGGTAGTGAAGAAGGTAGTATGGTAGAGGAAATGCAGGCATTCGAGAATCAGTTAAAATCACGCGATTATCAAGGCTTAAGCATCCAATCCAAAGTATTGTCAGGATTGACTCATCAAAGCGCCTTTGCAGTGTTACTAACGGATGGCCTTCAAAAAGCCATTCCAAAACAAAGCAAAGGCAGCTAACAAAAAAATATTATCGCCAGCAAACAGCGCTGGCTGCGACGTCAACCCGCTGCGCGGCTTTCCGCGCTAAATTTGGGCGTTAGGCTCTCGCAATAAAAAAGTAAGGATTAACTCATGCAACTGGAAGAAGCAAAAAAGTTAAGGGAAAATTGGGGGGATAAGCCTTGCGATCACCCAAACCTTAGCAAAGAGTACCATTTAGGTGCTGCCACTGGTGACTATACTTGTACTCAATGTGGAAAGTCCGGCTGGGGTAGAGACTGGAACAATCAAACTAAAGATAGCTGAGGTTTAAAATGGACTTAATTCACTTAGGCAAAGAACTTAAGGAAATGTATCTAAGTTCCAATGATGGTGAAGCTGTCGCAATGATTCATTTGTTCGGCATCAAATATGCCGAAGAAATAAAGAGCTCGGGTGTTTCAATGAAAAAAATTGCCCAAGCAGCTGGAATTAAAGAATCATATGCCACAGAGATTAGTAAAGGCGTAAAACTTTCTAAGTTCGTAGTCATTAAGTAGCAGCCTAACAAGCAAATTTTATCGCCAGCAAAAAGCGCTGGCTGCGACGTCAACCCGCTGCGCGGTTTTCCGCGCTAAATTTGGGCGTTATACGTTTTTCGTAGACGGAGTTTTAAAATGAGAAAAGAATTCGAATTTACCGTTAAAGATCACAAAGTCAAAATTGTTAATTCGTGGATACGCGGTGCAAAATTATATATTGACGGTGAATGCCGTGATCAAGATTCAACTTTCTTTGCTAATGGCAAAATTGCGCTGCTTTCAGCAAACTTGGGAGAGTTTGGTATTTTAGAAGTTTTTCCTTTATCGGGGCTCATTTCGGTAGAAATGGATGCATTTTTAATCAATAACAATGAAAATCAGCATGTGTATAGCTCTCACAAACGTTTAAACCTAAAAGAACAACGGTTAGCAAATTAAACGTATAACAAGTTGCTTAATTTCGTTCCGGCCACAAACAGCGTGGCCTCCACTGGACTGCCTACGCTGCGCTGCGGCAGCCCATTAGCAAAGCGTTATATGCAAAGGATGTTCATGCTCAGGTTCTTAGTTTCTAGTTTTATTCTGGTGGCCTCAATTTTTTCCGCTCAGGCCAAAGGTGACTGCGATATTTCGGGTATTTGGAATCATTCAGATAAGCCTGCAAAACTATTAATCGACTTAAACAAAGCTGAAGCCACAGTCTATTCCCATGACAACCATATGAAAGCCGTTGGATTAGTTGTTTTGAAAGCTGTAAAGCCAGCATCACATGCTTCGTTATGGGATGCGCAGATGTATAGTGCAGAAGACGATTCATTTGTTGATGTTCAAATAACTTCGAAAGACTGTAATCAGTTAAATGTTGTTTATCAGGGCGACGAGGTTCTAAATCTTGTTAGGTAAATTTGCATATAACAATCGCCATCAAAAGCGCGCCCGTTGGGCGCTCGACTCGCAACAAGTTGCTCGCGTTTGTGGCGGGCGTTAGCTTATTAATTTAATTAATTTCTTCGAACTTTTAGGGAATCATTATCTGTATGAAATCCATAAGCTTAAAATCTGATATTTTGATAATGATATTAGTTATGCCATTAAGTTTTTTTATTTCAACAGGCTTGATCAGTGACAGCAAAGAACTGAGTTTTAATTATTTTTTGACTTGCTTTGTCTCTGTAACGCTTGGAATTTTATTAGGTGCTGGTTTTTCCAACTATTTTCTAAGTAGAATTCGTAAAATTAAGTTCTTCCCTTTTTTCGCCTGGCTAATAAGCCTTGCGGTTGGCATGGTGTTAGGTTTTATCACACTAGCGTTTGTTGAGACTCATATAAGTATTATTGGCAGTACTGAGATTATGATGGGCTTTGTTATAGTTTCTTGGATTCAATCACTAAAATCGCCAGCAAATAGTAACCACAAGAGTGCTTAAATGGGCTTGAAGTTGGTAGCTAACAAACGCAATCACAACGGGCTTTCAGCCCTCGACTCGCAACAAGTTGCTCGCGTGTGTTGCGGGCGTTATATTTTTACGTAACCCAACCCAATTGTTTTATAAGGAAATAATTTAATGAAAAAAGTACTCTCTGTTTTATCCTTTGTCGCTGCATTTTCTGCTTTTGCTAATGAGCCTTTAGAGTTAAATGTCAGTGTTTACCTGAATAACGAACTTGTTGCAGCAGACGTAATGCAGGGTAAAAGTGGACAATTACAATCAATTACCGCAAAAGATGTACTGATGTTTGATGTTACGCCAACTCTCAATGATGAGGTCGTTACTTTGACGTCATCGTTACACAAATTTGAGGGTGGTTCATTTAGTAAGTTTGCAGAGCCTGTATTGCGTGTAGCGCTTGAAAAGCAAGCAGTTATCGAGATTGGCACAGAGGGTAAAAATATTTATAAGGTCGAAGTAACGGCCAAAAAAATATAACAAACAAATTTTATCGCCAGCAAAAAACGCTGGCTGCGACATCAACCCGCTGCGCGGCTTTCCGCGCTAAATTTGGGCGTTACGCATAAATACAAGGAGATCATGGTTTGTCGTTTGAGATCCTCCCTTGGTCAGAAATCTCTGATCAATTCGGCGATAACCTTTTGCTGGGAAATGGTGCAAGCATTGCGGTCGATGAGCGATTCAGATATCGGTCTTTGAAAGAGCATGCAATCGAAAATGGTCTTTTCAGCGAGGACGTGCAAAGTCTCTTTGATTTTTTCCGCACCAACGATTTTGAGTTGGTTCTGAGAATCGTTTGGCAATCGACCAACGTCAACGCAGCACTTGGTATAGAGGATGAAAAAACGGAACAAGCCTACCGTCACGTTCGAGATTGTTTGATTGATGCAGTGAGGGATATTCATCCCGAGTACGGAGAAGTTGAAGATCATCTCCCGGCTATTGCCAGTTTTATGAGGTGTTTCAAAACCATAGTTTCGCTGAATTATGATCTCATTGTTTATTGGGCGATGATGCACGGCAACAAACTAAGAAATGGACACCGATTTAAAGACTGCTTCCCTGGCAGGAGCTTTGATGATGACTGGAGTAGGTTTAGAGAGCCATATGGGGATGATAGAGATAGCTCATTGGTTTTCTATCCCCATGGAAACCTAATTCTCGCTAGGGATAAGCTAGAGAATGAGAGGAAAATCGCATCTTCTGGGAATGGCTTGCTGGAGAGCATACTGGACAAATGGGCTGCTGGCAGCTATGTGCTGTAACTACCCCGTAAAATAATACAGATTACTCGTAGAATTTCTTTTAAGCTAAAGCAAAGGAGTTTTACGATGAGCAAACGCATGACTGAAAGCCAAATTGTGGCGATTTTGAAAGAAGCTGAAGTCGGCATGCCGATCAAAGACCTCTGCCGTAAGTATGGCATCGGCAATTCAACATTTTATAAGTGGCGCGAAAAATATGGCGGTATGGAAGCGTCCGATGTGCGCCGCTTAAAAGAGCTTGAAGAAGAAAACCGGCGACTCAAACAGATGTATGCTGATTTGAGCCTTAAATCGCAGATGCAAGAAGATATTATAAAAAAGCTTTAGCACCTGTGGCAGAAAGGAAAGTCTGGGCACGCGAGTTACAGGTGCAGTATGACGCAAGCGTTGTAAAGTGCTGTGATGTAGTCGGCATCAGCCGTACTGCATACTATTACGAGCCGAAATTGAACGATGATGATGAAATCATTGATGCCTTGAATGCGTTAATTGAAAGACATCATCGTTGGGGGTTCCCAAAATGCTTCAAATGCCTTCGTAAGCTAGGCCACCGCTGGAACCACAAGCGTGTTTATCGCGTTTATACTGAGCTAAAACTGAACCTGCGTCGCAAAGGTAAAAAACGATTACCCAACCGCAATCCAGAGCCGTTAGCTGCACCAAATGCACTTGGGAAGTCTTGGTCAATGGACTTTATGAGCGACAGTTTGCACAACAAAGTCAGGTTCCGAACATTTAACGTTATTGATGACTTCAATCGCGAAGTTTTAGGTATCGATATTGCGACCAGCATGCCGTCATTGCGCGTCATACGCTATCTTGACCAACTTGCTGAATGGCACGGTTACCCTGAGAAAATACGGGTTGATAATGGCAGCGAGTTCACTTCAGAAGTGTTTGTAAATTGGGCAAAAGCACACGACATTATGATTGACTACATCAAGCCTGGTTGCCCATACCAGAACGCATACATTGAACGGTTTAACCGAACGTATCGCGACGATGTACTCGACTGCTACATATTCAACAACCTGAACGAAGTGAAGCAAATAACCGAAGATTGGATTGAGCTATATAACAACGAACGACCGCACGACTCACTCAATGACATGACACCATTTGAGTACCGAAATGCGGCGTAAATTCTCTACGAGATGACTGTGTTATAAATGGGATATTTACAGTGCCACTCTTCGTAAGTGAAGGCACAATGGATCAAAAAAAGAAATCCATTAAAACTAGCTTCTACCTAAATACCGTTTACAGAGAAATTCTTACATCTTTTTCAAATTCTGTTGTTTTTTATGGATGGGGAGCCGGCGAGCAAGACCAGCACATCCTAGAACAGATTGCCCGGTCAAAACCTCGCAAAGTGGCCTTTTCAGTTCGCGATAGCGATCAAGGATACTGCAACTGGGTTAATGAACTGGTCAAACAGGTCTGTGGCGAAGACTGTAGAGTTTTCTTCTACGACAGTGCGAGTGCAGGCTGCTGGAATAATGCGTAACAAGTGGGTGAAGCTGACCGGTACTACGCTGCGCTTCGCACCGGCAGCTTACCCAAGGCGTTAGCAGGTGTTCGGGCTTTAACAGTTTCAGTCAGTAGTTTTATTCCGGCCTTGCTGGCGTGTGGTTTTCTTAGCGGCAGCGCCAAATGGTTTAAGTTCGCCAGTTTGTGGGGTTGCTGCAAACGGTTGTGCCGGTAGCGTTGTTCTTCTTGGCTTCGCTTAACAGTTTCACAGGTTCCGGTTGGCTCGCCGTATCGCAGTTGGCCGGTTTAGTTTTTAATACAAGCAGCCTGCCGTTGTTCGGGTTTGCCAGTGCGGCAAGCCGCGCAAGTCCGGTTTGGGCTGCTAACAAGGCCAGTCAAGCGACGCCAAACAGCGTCGCGCTTGCTGGCAGCGTTATGTGTTTTCAGAGGTATTAGTTTAATGTCAAACGTACTAAATGTGGTTCAGTCACGGAATGCTAAATCGGATTTCAAAATGCTGGTTGTTTTGGCATTTTGCTTCGTTGCCATGTCATTTTTTGCAATAGGTTTTGTATATGCTCAAGCGCCAGAAATTGGCATTTTAGTTAAGCTTCTGGCAATTATGGGTACTGTAAATGTTGCTATGGTTTTCTACGTCATCAAAAAATTCAATGCTTTATCAAACACATAACAAGGCGCATCACTCGCGGCCTGCGGCCGCTGGGACGCCAATCCGCTGCGCGGCTCGTCGCCCGTGTGCTAAGCGTTAGGGTTATCAGTAGAAGGTCAGGATGACAATTTGAAATTTGCATTTCGTTACTCTCTGATTTCAATATTCGTGCTGCTAGTTATCGGGTTCGTAGGTTGGTGGGCTGAGCTCAATGGCGTTCTTCAAGTTTCATTTTTATGCTATTTGGTAGTCACCTTTGTATTTTCTTTTTCAGGTTTTTGTTTAGTGTTAAGGCGTTACAAAATAAACCTTTATAACGGCATTATGTTTAAAATTACTGCTATCGTTGGTGCCGTATTTTGTTGTGCTATTTGGGTTACCGTGCTTTACCCTTTTTCTTGGTTTATAAATGCACCCTAACAAGCGCCATCAAAAACGCGCCCTTTGGGCGCTCGACTCGCAACACGTTGCTCGCGTTTGTGGCGGGCGTTAGCGCTAAAAAGGAGAGATCACAGTGAAGTGGGCATTTATTGATTACGAAAACATCGGTAATTTAGAAAAAATTGACCTTTCGGCTTATCAGAAAATCATTGTATTTCTTGGTGCTAAACAACCCAAAATTGATTTCGGTGAGAAAAAATACGATATACCACTGGAAATAGTCATTGTTCAGCTTAAGGCAACGCAGTCAAATAACTTGGATTTTCATTTGTCTTATTATCTTGGGCGGTATGATAGCGCTGCCGGTAAAGACGTAACTTTCGACATAATCTCAAATGACAACGGGTTTACTCCACTAATTGCTCACATAAAAGCTAATAGCCGTACCTGCAAGCATATCAAGCTTGCTACGATGGAAAATATCAGTGCCAAGCTGCTCCAAAGTTTGACATCAAAACCCAAGGATAAAAGGCCTAAAAAAGTCGCATCACTACGTAACCATATTGCCTCTCACATGCGAATAAAAGGCAATGAACTTGCAATACAAGGCTATTTGAATCAGCTTGTTAGTGATAATGTTATTTCGGTTTCTGGTGATAGCGTTGAGTACCGGCGCTAACAAACAAATTTTATCGCCAGCAAAAAGCGCTGGCTGCGACGTCAACCCGCTGCGCGGCTTTCCGCGCTAAATTTGGGCGTTAGCGCTAAAAAGGAGAGATCACAGTGAAGTGGGCATTTATTGATTACGAAAACATCGGTAATTTAGAAAAAATTGACCTTTCGGCTTATCAGAAAATCATTGTATTTCTTGGTGCTAAACAACCCAAAATTGATTTCGGTGAGAAAAAATACGATATACCACTGGAAATAGTCATTGTTCAGCTTAAGGCAACGCAGTCAAATAACTTGGATTTTCATTTGTCT
Organism: Rheinheimera sp. MMS21-TC3; assembly: GCF_032229285.1. Classification (NCBI taxonomy): domain Bacteria; kingdom Pseudomonadati; phylum Pseudomonadota; class Gammaproteobacteria; order Chromatiales; family Chromatiaceae; genus Rheinheimera; species Rheinheimera sp. MMS21-TC3. The sequence continues at coordinate 45,130 of NZ_CP135084.1, read as the reverse complement.
TATTATCTTGGGCGGTATGATAGCGCTGCCGGTAAAGACGTAACTTTCGACATAATCTCAAATGACAACGGGTTTACTCCACTAATTGCTCACATAAAAGCTAATAGCCGTACCTGCAAGCATATCAAGCTTGCTACGATGGAAAATATCAGTGCCAAGCTGCTCCAAAGTTTGACATCAAAACCCAAGGATAAAAGGCCTAAAAAAGTCGCATCACTACGTAACCATATTGCCTCTCACATGCGAATAAAAGGCAATGAACTTGCAATACAAGGCTATTTGAATCAGCTTGTTAGTGATAATGTTATTTCGGTTTCTGGTGATAGCGTTGAGTACCGGCGCTAACAAACAAATTTTATCGCCAGCAAAAAGCGCTGGCTGCGACGTCAACCCGCTGCGCGGCTTTCCGCGCTAAATTTGGGCGTTAGGCAATCATAATGAAAGCATCAGAGTTACAGGCAAAATTAGTATCCGAAGGATGCAATGTAAGTAATTTTGCAGTAATGAGTCGAAGTGATGATGCCTTTTGCTTGGATAAGATAGGCAGCAAGTGGGCCGTTTTCTACTCTGAGAGAGGGCGTGATTCTGATCCAATTTTCACCTCCGACAGTGAGGAGGATGCTTGTGAGTTTTTCTTAAATCATGTAATTAAACAGCAACATTGGCATATTGTCGGTTTTTTTAAAAACGAAGCTGATGCAATCAATTTAGACGCAAAGCTCGCCGCGATAGGTGTTGAATCGATAAGAAACGATATTCCGGCTTACAAAAGCGTTAATGATCCAAGATACCGAGTGTTTGTAGCGGGTAAGGATATATTCAAAGTAAGGGAGCATCTCGGCCATGTTCAAGTCAGTTATGCCTAACAAGCGCAGTCACAAACGGCCATTACGTGGCCTGGACCTCAACCGCTGCGCGGGTTTCGGCCTGTGCTGCGAGCGTTAGCAGGTTTTCGGGTGTTAACGGTTTTAGTTTGTAGTTTTATTTTGGCATTGCTCACGTTTGGTTTTCTTAGCGGCAGCGCCAAAAGTTAACGTGCGCCAGTTTGTTGGTTTGGTGCAATCTTTGTTGGCACAATGGCGTTGTTCTTTGAGGCTTCGCTTAAACAGTTTTACAAGTTCCAGTTGGCGCGTTGTTTCGCAGTTAACTGGCTTAGTTTTAATTAAAAGCAGTCTGCCATTATTTAGGTTTGCTAGTGCGGCAAGCCGCGAAAGTTTTGGCGTAGGCTGCTAACAAACAAAGGCATGGCGACGCGTACCGCGCGCTTGCTTTGGGCGTTATGTGCTTGGAGGCATCTATGCGCAACAAGTTTAGTTATTTTGCTTTTGTATTATTTGTTTTATCTGCATTATTTCAATCCACAGCACACGGCAAGGAAAAGCACATGTTAGGGCCAGCGCAAAATGGTGTTCTTATCTACTCTGGCGATTTGAGCAACTTATCAGAGTTTTATGAAAAACTTTTCGGGATGCGAGTTGTTCGTAAGACCAATGATTTTATTAGTTTGGAAACGAATGGTTTCAATTTAATCATTCATGTTCCACCATTCGATATGCCGACCAAAGCGTTCAGTCCTATTAAACTTTTCCTTACGGTAGAAGATATGGCCATGTCGAGAGAAGAAGCTGTTAAATTAGGTGGCCAATCATTCGAGGGTGAGTGGAGTAATCCAATATTTAAAGTGTCAAACATCGCTGATCGTGATGGTAACCATATCCAACTCCGTCAATTCAGCAAGTAAAGGCATATTAAATTACGACAATGGTTAAGGCACATAACAATACGCTGTTGTCGCCACTATCATGGCTGGGACGGCTTACGCTGCGCTCCAGCCGCCCCAAAGCTTTGCGTTATGAGTAATAAGTACCCATGAACCCAATATCAGAATCTTATAAGCTCTATCGTGAAGCTTGGAAAGACTCGTCCAACTCTAAGCGTTTATTGGTAGAGGCGATTACAGTTGTAAAACAAGCCTATGAAAGTGGTAATCGGGAGCATTTGTTAATCAATAACTACATTGCTCTACTGCTTGATACTCAACAATATCCAACAGCATTTGAACTTCTGGAGGAAAATAAGCCTGAAAGCTCAGAGTTTTGCCAAAACTATGCAATTGCCATTGCAAATGATCGTTACAATATTAATGAAATACGTAAGTGGAATAAATTGGCGAGTGATTATCAAAGAAATGAAAATGCAATTGTTGCCTATGTTGACTGGCAAGGTTTTTAAAATCATCACTCATAACAAGTCGCTGAAAGGCGACGCAAAAATACGCGCGCTTTAACGAGGCGTTAGCTATTTTGAAAGGACTGAGTTGTGAAATGTAATTTAAAGCTATTTTGTTGTTTGTTTTTAATTATAGGTTTACCTGGATGTGTGACTCTAAGTCCTAGCGGCCAAGATATGCTACGTAATCAACAGCCAGAATCAGAATATAACTATTCTAAGGAAGTTGAGAATTTAGCTTCTTTGTATCCGGCTTTGGGTATTGAAGAAATTCAAGTTCTACAAAAAGACGGTAATATTTCAAAAGGTATTCATGTAAAAAAAGAAAATGCAGAATATACAGTCCTTTACTTTGGTCCTAATAATTACCCAATTCTAAAGCAAAATAATAATGTCATTCCTTATCTTACTCAGTTAAAGGCTAATATTATTTGGTTTGATTATCGCGGCTTCGGTTTCACTTCGGGGGTAGCAAATTTTGATGTGTTAAAAAGTGATGCGGCACATATTTATGAGTCTGTAAGGCTTAAAGTTAAAGGACCGTTGGTGCTACATGGATTGTCTATCGGTAGTATACTAGCAATTGATGTTGCCTCAAATTATGAGGTGGAAAAATTGGTTCTTGAAGGTAGCATAACAACAGTCAAAGATTGGGTAGATTACTCATTTGTAGCCCAAGCCTATTATAGCCATGGTATACCAAAGTTAATTGGGTATTTGATAAAGCCGCTGTTTAATGTCGAGCCATCAAAGGAAATCGCAGTAATTGATAATCAGAAAACGCTGTTAACTCATAAAGGCAGATTGTTAATGTTAACAGGTGAAAATGATTGGGAGACACCTCCAGAAATTAATAAGAAGCTGTTTGACTCAATTGACGCTGGTAAATCTGGTTATTTTCACGTTATTGAAGATGTTGGTCATTTAGACACTTTAACAAGTAATAAGGCCTTAGAGATATATAGAACATTTTTATCAAATAAAGCACTACTGTGAGTAAAATGGCTAACAAAACGCTAAACTAGGACAAAATCAAATAAGCTCGTCGCTTCGCTCGATTTTAGCTTATTTAATTTTGCCTGTTAGCTTAGCGTTATACACTCGGGGGTTAAATGGAACTTAATCAGGTTACTTTGCCGGTAAAAGATATGAATGAAGCTGTTCAGTTTTATCTCAATCTTGGCTTTACTCAAATAGTAGACACACCACATTATGCGCGGTTTTCATGTCCAGATGGTAATTCGACGTTTTCTTTATCTTTAGAGAGCGACTATTTCGAAAATCATTCAGTAATTTACTTCGAGCATGAAAATCTTGATGAACTTTGTCAAACTCTCATTGATAAAGGCATTAGCTTTGAGCAACCACCGACAGAACAAAGGTACTTGTGGAAAGAGGCTATTCTTCACGACCCTTCGGGTAATAAAGTTAAACTCTATTGGGCTGGCGAGAATCGTTTAAATCCGCCATGGAAAGTAGAAAAGCGTGTATAACAAACAAATATTATTGCCAGCAAAAATCGCTGGCTGCGACGTCAACCCGCTGCGCGGCTTCCGCGCTAAATTTGGGCGTTAGATTTCATATGAAACGATTGCTGGATTACCTAGACGGACCTTATAAACAAGTAATGGTCGACTTCACCAACTCTCAGTGGATGGTGGAAGCTGAGATCCCGACAGTGCCAGGGTGGTACTTTCTGTCAACTGATGCGCCAATGGAAGTGTTCCTCGAATGTCCGCTCTGGCAAGAAACATACATGCGCGCTAGAGACGGTGCCGAAGTTCCTGTAAAGAACTATGACATCTCAAAAAGAGCAGCAAGGTACGAAGCGGAGAGGCCCGTCTACTGGAATCTGGATCATGTATACTCTGGCTTAGCTTCATCGCTCAGGGCTCGTGCTCGCGAGCACACGTTTGCTGACCCGGGGACAGCGGGACTGGCTTTGGCACGATATCCGAAACTCCACAGATTCACCTGGAGATTCCACTATTTGGAATTGCGTAATTTTCCGATAGCCGATGAAGTTTCAGATTCGCTCATCCTCAAGCTGGGCGAGCAGGTATGGCGCACGAAATTCGGCTGGCCAATCTTGTGTGCAGCCTGAAATCTAACAATCGCAGGCACAGCGACGGCTTCTTCATTGCGGCTGCGCCTCCATTACAAAGCCGCCCGTGCTGCGGGCGTTATATTCGAGAGAAAAATGAAACCTCTGTCGATCCAAGAAATTGAGTCAGCTCGAGAAAAGCTTTTACGCAACGCTGAGAGCCTGTTCGCAGAATCCCAGTTGTTGTATCAACATGGTTTTATTCCTCGTGCTTACTGTTTGGCGCATTTGTGTTGTGAGGAACTAGCAAAAATACCAATGTTGGTAGGAGTGGGCCTAGATCTTGTAAATGGGGAGCAAGTTGACTGGAAAAAGTTGCATCGGCGCCTCACCAGGCACCAAGATAAGATCAACGCAATGCATATTCACGACTATTTCCAAAGCGAAATCAGAGCTGATGACTCAGATGTGCGGGAACATGAGGCTGCTTTAAAGACCACTCCCCACCTCAACGACATGAAAAATAACAGCCAGTATGCTGGCTTAGTTAATAACGTCTTCAGAGAACCTAGTGAGGTCGTTACTCAGGAAGACGCAATGGAGCTAATAAAAATCACGAATGAGCGACTGCAATATATACAGACTGTCGAGCGAGCTTCTGTGGGGAAAATTGCTACGTCTGAGGCAGGCGCGAGAATGAGGCGGGTTTCAAAAGAATATAACAAGTCACGGAAGACGGACGCGTAAGACGCGCCGCTTCGTTCAGCGTTAGTGCTGTATGTGAATTCGAATTAACTCTAATAAAAGGCTGAAAGATGGAAGAAGCAAAAGTCACTTTTTACAAGATTGAGAAGTGCGGTCTATACGAATATGGAGCAGACGTTTCAAAGCTTGGGAATGTGGCAGGTTTTCTTAGTCAGCTTAAATATTGGGTTAAGAAAAATGACAAACCTTTAGACGAAACCTGTACCTACGCGATAGAAGAAAGTGAGGATGTTGATCGAACTTTCTGCTATGACTTAATAGCTAATGGCATGACAGGTGATTTTTTGCTAACGACTTGGAATGAAACACCTTCCTACGAAGGAAAGGTCGCGGCGGTTCTAGCAAAGTCAAAGGTCGGTAGTGCCAAAGTCGAATTTACAAAGCTCCCCAAAGATAGCATCCCTGGGTATGCGACTTATTTTTGGTTTATACCATCAAAAAATGTTTTTGCGACGATACGATTCCAGCACAGATTGAATGGAAAGAAAAATCTAGACAAATACTTCAAAGAGTTCATCTCAAAATTTTCTGACTATGTAGTCCTCGGTGATAGCGATGAAGCTGATTTCAATGTTGTTGGTTACTCTGAGAAAGATGGTGATGAACCGATTAATCTTCATTCTCAATTCAAGACATCAATAGTTAGGAAGCCTGGTCAAATCGATTATATTCTTGAACAAAAGAACCAGATTAGGAAGATAACTAGGCATAACAGGCTGTCGCCAAAGATTGCTGAGTGTCAGGAATTTTGGCAAAAAGCTTTGTTGAATTTAGGCCTTAAGAAACAAAGAAATCTGAACTCAGAAGTAAATTTCTCATATGAATTTTCTTTTACGCCATCAGAACCTGAGCTAAAGGAAATGATTGCAGAATGGGAAAAAAATCATGATTCCAAGTGGGACGATATTGGTTTTACGCTTAAAGGCGAACAAGTCCCTAGGTGGCTGAGTAATTCCTTAGCTAGAGATAAGTTTGAACTAGATGTTAAGAGAATTGATGAAGAGATCGTAGATGCTAGAAGTCTCTTGGATCAACTTACTGAAAAAAGAGAGTTAATTCTAGGTCTACTAAACTAAATGAGGCCTAAATGAACAATTCTATAAGAATGTTATTTATTGCCTTAGCCGTAGGGCTCATAATATTTTCTGTGATTTTTGGCGGAAAAGTTACTTTTAATGAGCAAATGCCAATTTATGATGGCTTGAGAAACACTTCGGCTATTATTTTTGCAGTAATGGGAGCATGGATTGCCTTGCTCTATCCTGGGAAGCTATCTCAGGCTTTTGGGAAAAAGCCCTATAAAGAGAAAGCTGATGACATAGAGCAAATTAATAGGCTGTTTCGTCCTATGATTTACTCCACTATTATTCTAATGGTGGTTATTGGTGTTTCATTTGCTGTGCCTTTGGCAAAGCAAATCGACTATTTGCATCAATACAAAGAAATTTTTCGTGCCGTAAGTTTTGGGACTATTGCATTTCTGACCCTTCTTCAGTTCTGGTCAGTAATATTAACTCTCGTTCCCGGCGACACAATAAAGGATGATCTTGACGATATAAGATCTCGGGAAGAGATGCTTGAGAGAATGAAGCCTAGAAGAAAGAAGCACTAACAAAGCATTGCAGCGGACAAGCCGCTGAATGCGGCGTTATGCGAACAATGGAGAATTTCATGCTGATTAGGAATGCCCTTCTTTTACTCACCCTTATAATTATGAGTGGATGTGCAACCAATAAAGTAATGGACGCCAGTTACTCTTCTCAGGTCGATCCTGATTTCTCATTCACAAGAGATAAAAGAGTGGCTGTATTGGTTTCCGAGCAGGGTAATAGCTTGGAATCAAAATATTATGTAACTCAAGTCGTTGAGGCCTTGAAGCAAAGGGGGTTTATCAATGTGCACTCCTATACAGAAATACCAAACCTGAATGCACCTGTTGATATAGCAGTTATTATTAATGTTTCAAAGAAATCTGATTCCTACCAATACTCAGGTGCGAACTACGGTTTAGTTGATAGCGGTAATTCCACTGTGAATTGTACAGGATGGGGAAACTCGGTTAATTGTACTGAGAATAAACAAAAGACCTTTGGGGTCACGGGTTATTCTACTAAAACAGGTTACTTAACTGGGTATTACTTCTCTGCAAATTGGTTCAACGTACAGAACGAGCAGAAAATAATGTTCAGCTTTGCCTCCTCATATGAAGAAGGTTGCACGGATAGAGCCGTTTTCGAATTTTTAATATCTCAAACGATAGCTCGTCTAGACTTCGAGAAACCCAATGAATATGACTACGCTATTAAAATGCCAGAGAACTATAGCTGTAACTATTAGCTCGCATAACAAGGCGCTGCTGGCGGACAAATTTTCCGCTGCGCTCCAAATTTGCCGCAGAGCGCGGCGTTAGAGGAATCATTCATGAAATGGAGTTTCTTAATCCTATTTGTTTTATCATTTCCATCAAGTGCAATAATAATGAGACATGATGTAGATGAGTCTAAATATTTAGAATTTGCCAAGGATAATAAATCGATAGTTACCTTTTACGGAAATTATAAAGATAAAGAAATTGTCGAAGGAACAGGGACTCTAATTGCCGAAGATTGGGTAATTACCGCTGCTCATGTTGCCAATTATTTGTTAATTGATGGAAAAGTCAGATTCAAAGATTCTTACTACAAAATAAAGAAAGTTGTTAAACATCCAGACTGGAAAGATAAGCAATTTCCAAATGATATCGCTCTTGTCCAGTTACAATCGACTATCCCTAATAGTGAAACTGTCGCTTTATATGACAAAGAGGATGAACTTCATAAAACTTTGACGTTTATCGGTCGCGGGGACTTTGGTACTGGTGAAGTAGGAGTTGTCGGTGCTGATGATCGTTTAAGGGCTGCACAAAATGTTGTCACGGAAACTTCTGGGCAGTGGGTTCGGTTTAAGTTTGATAGTGAACAAGACTCTTTGGCATTAGAGGGTATTAGTGGTCCAGGGGACTCTGGTGGACCAGCACTACTTAAGATGAATAATCGACTTTATATTGTGGGCGTTAGTTCATGGCAAAATGCAGAACCAACAGAATGGCAAGAAGCTAAATATGGGGTAATTGAAAACTACTCTCGCATTTCATATTTCAAAAAATGGATAGAAAAATCTATGGAGTAGTATTCCTCTAACAAGCTGTTAAACAAGGACAAAAAACAGTTGGTTTTTGCTCCTTCGTCGCTTATTTTAACCAACTATTTTATTGCCTGTTAACAGGGCGTTATGAATAGAGGAGTGTTCATGAGTAACTCAAAGCAAAAATCTTGGTTTAGAGTGGCAATCACCGAAATCTTGATTTACTGCCTTCCATTAGTTGCCCTTACATTTATAAACGTAGAAAAACGTGATTTTGCCTTAATGATCTCAAGCTTTGTTCTACTTACAGTGTTGTTTGTCGGTTATATTTTGCTCAAGAATTATCAGTGCAAGGAAAAATAATGATTTTAGATTGGCAACAAAAACTCATAACAAGGCGCATCAGTCGCGGCCTGCGGCCGCTGGGACGCAAAACCGCTGACGCGTTCTTCCGCCCCTGTGCTTTGCGTTATATGCCTACGAGGTTGAAATGGAAATCGAAGTAACTAGACCAAAGCAATTTGCAGACATGGCTCGTGACTATCGTTTGCTGGTAGATGGTAAAGAAGTAGCTGTTATAAAACGCGGAACAACACAAAAAATAACGCTGCCTGAAGGTAGTAAAACGCTGAAGGCTTCTATCGATTGGTGTTCAAGTCCTGAGTTTAATGTTAGTGATATTCGTACTGGAAAAATTGTAGTGAAAAACGCCTTTGGTTCTAACTTTTTTAAATCTATATTTCTGCCGCTTTATTACATTTCTTTGGGCAAAAATAGGTACTTAAAAATTGAGCCCGGCATATAACAAGCGCCATCAAAAACGCGCCCGTTGGGCGCTCGACTCGCAACAAGTTGCTCGCGTTTGTGGCGGGCGTTAAATTGCAACGGAGTGACAAGTGCCTGATTTGAAATATGTGCAGCTTGAAAGTGATATTCAATCAGCTTTGAAGCTCTGTGGTTGGGTAAAATTTCTTAAAATCGTCTTGGCTTTATTGGTTGTACTATCGTATTTCTTTTTTCCTGACTGGTTGGGGGAGTTAATAGTTATTTCTGTCGTAATTTCCCTAGTTTTGCCGCTTGGCTTTTTTGATGTTTTTATTCAAAAGTTATTGGAATACAACACTCAAAAAGCCGAAGAGCGTCAAATTTTAAATTCCAAAGAAGCAAATGAGCATTTCGACAATCTGTACAAAAAGGTTGCGAAGTAATGCAATTTAACAAGCCGCGTCATTCGGGGCCTACGGCCCCTGCGACGCTCACAAGTTCGCGCGCATGCGCGGGGCGTTATAACTACAGTCAACATCAGCTTAATCATTAAACGAACTAAGGATACAATAAAATGAAAGGATTACTTCTTGGGCTTGCGTCATTACTGGTTACTATAACTGTTAATGCAGAAACAACTAACGATACTACCGACGTAAAGGCAGTAGATTATTCTAAGTATTGCTATTATGCAGATGTAGAGTACTCTGCCGGATCTATCATGGAGCAAGCTGGTCGTAAAGTTCAGTGTGCGCGCAAAGCTGAGAGTTCAGATTTAGTCTGGAGTGAATATCAACGTAATCAGTTATAACAAATTGCTAAATTTCGTTCCTGCCACAAACAGCGTGGTCTCCACTGGACTGCCTACGCTACGCTGCGGCAACCCATTAGCAACGCGTTAGAACAAAAAAGCAGCACTGTCGTAGAAGTGTCGTATAGTTGTCACCCTTTTATCGCTGTTTAGTCGTAAAAGTTTCCTGACTTTTGGTAGAGCATGAAGTTGCCTCACCAACAAATAGATTATGGATACGTATGAAAATAAATGCAGGATTGGTTCTTGAGCTTCGGAACAGGCAGTCATGGTCACAAGAAGAATTGGCTTTAGCTGCCGGTGTAAACCTGAGAACCATACAACGTATTGAGAAAGAGGCCTCAGCATCGTTGCAAACTAAAAAGGCTTTAGCTGCTGCGTTTGATATACCTATTTCTGATCTAGAACCACAGGAAATACTAAAAATGAAAAAGTTTGAATATAAAACGCTTGAAATTCAAAGCAAAGATGGCTTCCTGTCTGGTCTAAAAAAGCAGGAATTACCAGATTTTGAGGCAATCTTAAATAAAGAAGGCCAAGACGGCTGGCTGTTAATTCAAATTCTAAGCCCTGAATTAACCCAAGGTGTTTGGTCAGGTAAAACAGGTAATTTACTTGCTTTGTTGCAACGTGAGGTAACAGAGTAAGTTCTAACAAAGTGCGGCATTCGGGGCCTGCGGCCCCTGTGACGCTCACAAGTTCGCGCACATGCGCACGGCGTTAGCAGCTATCACAATAACTTCGCAGCAAAGGGAATTTAGTTTGATGACAAAAATTGTAAAACAGTGGCTGAAGCGAGTCGTAGTCATGCTTGGCATCGTTTTGGCTGGTTTCACGATATGGCTGTGGTTTATCGTCAATCAACTCCCTATTGCGCTGAAGCCCAATCACGCTAAACCCATCGGGGTGCTTTTTAACAATGTTCGTGTGCTATCCATGGTTGATGCAAGTTCGGTATCGTCAAACATGCAAGCTGTGCTGGTGATGGGGGATCGCATCACCAGCATTGGTGCTGCAGATGAAGTTGCGGCACCCGAGGGTGTGCTGGTAATTGATGGGCAAGGCAAGACACTGATGCCAGGGCTTATAGACGCCCATATTCATCTGAATGACGAAACAGAGCTGGCGGTTTATCTGGCTCATGGGGTTACCGGTGTTCGCAATATGTCGGGCTATCCGTTTCATCTTCGTGTCATTGAACAAAAAGCTAAAGGGCGGCTTTTAGCGCCAGATATACTAACAACGGGCCCTATTTTGAATAGCTATGGGCCCAACGAATTGGTTTTACAAACGACAGTGAACACCGCTGAGCAAGCGCGTGTCGCTGTCCGTAACCAGCACAGTGCTGGATATCGGCATGTCAAAGTGTATTCCAACCTAACGCCTGAAGCTTTTGCTGCCATTCTCGAAGAAGCGGCGCTTTTGGGGATGACGGTAAGCGGTCATTCGCCAGAAGGTGAGCGCAAAGCAGGTATGCCGCGCGAGAAATCGTTCGAGATCCCTTGGGAGGCTTCGCTGGGAAAGGGATTAACCACGCTTGAGCATATCGAAACTATCGTTTGGCATGGCTTGAGGGATAATCTTTCGCAAGAAAAAATGGCTGCACTGGCCAAAACACTGGCACATTCGGGCGAGGCTGTTACACCAACACTGCTTGCGCATAAGCGGCTGGTTTTAATTGCACAGAGCAAAGGCACGTATTTAACCAGACCCGGCAGTGACATGATTAACCCGTTGGTCACCTGGTTTTCAAGTGGCGCACAGCAATTTTGGAGTGAAATGGACCCCTCGGGTTATGAAGCACCGCACGCCGAATTTTTTCTAAAAGCGACGTGGCTATTGCATCAAGCCAGCGTGCCTTTGTTAACCGGAACGGATAGCGGTAGTTTTGGCATTATTCCCGGCGAATCTATCGCGCGTGAGCTTGAGCTACTGGTCGCTGCAGGCTTATCACCGTTTGAAGCCTTAACCTCAGCCACCCGGCGTAACGCTGAAGTACTGGGTTTCGAAAAAACCGGCCTGATCTTGCCGGATTATCGTGCCAATCTGGTCTTGCTCGCTAAAGATCCGTTAACTGATGTGGGTGTCGTGGAATACCCTGTCGGTGTCATGATCGGTGGGCATTGGCTGGATGAGCAGAAACTTGCAGCCATGAAAGATGCAGCGAGAAGTTCAAAAGTGGAAGTGTTCTTTCGTTCGCTGGTACGCGTGGTTGAAATGAAATTGTCCGCGTGACATTTTATGAACCCAATATTCTATGCAGCATAAAATTTGAATGCAGGCTGAAATATTCTGGATACTCCGTGACTGGTTAAGTTTTAAATGATTGGTGCAATTGGTTTTTTGTCACCCATAGCGGTAAGCTGCGAAAGTAGGCTTTTGCTGCTAACAAATTACTGCACCGGAAAAATTACTCGCTGCGCTCCCAATTTTCCGGTGAGTAAAGCGTTATGTTTTAAAAAAGGTTTAACGATGGAATTTAGTGACAAAGAACTGGCAGTTATAGCCGGTGCTAAAAAAAAGATTAAGACTGCAACATTATTCAGAGTTTTGCTGATTGTTGTCATGCTATGCGGTATTACCTTAATGGCAACAGGTGTGGTTGTTGCTGAATATATTGTTTATTTAGCATTCGGAGCTGTTGTCTTGGCTATCGGACTACCTCAGTTTGGCCCTGGGCCAAAGTACGAAGAGCTCTTAAATATCTTAGATAACAAAGCTAATGCGCAGCGTTCAAAAACATAACAATACGCAACACTCTCAGCCTGTGGCTGCTGGGACGTCAAACGCTAGCGCGTTTTTCCGCCCGTGTGCTTTGCGTTATATTTCAAGGAGGATTGGTGAAGCATTTAGTTTTAGTTTTTTCTTTTCTGGTCGTTGGTTGTACTAGTTTAAATAATGCTGGTGAAAGTAGCCAAAATGCTGAAATTTATGTTGGTATCAAAAACGGAAATCTCATTTATCAGGGCAAAATAACTGAGGCTTCAAATAACGCAATTTTCTCATTACTTAATGATGCTGAATTAAAACCAAGTCGTCTTGTTATAACCAGCAATGGCGGTGAGATAGGTGCGGGGATGGATTTAGGGCGTTGGGTCAAAGATAACAAGTTGGATGTTGAAGTTAATGGCGTATGTGCATCATCTTGTGCAAACTACGTATTTCCAGCTGCTCATACAAAGTACTTAAGAAAAGACTCGGTTTTGGTATGGCATGGGAGCGCTTGGCAATCCGATTGGGATGTTGAAGAAGAATTTGTCGACATGTTTAATACTCACATAACTTTAATGCGGAAGCAGGAAACTAAATTTTATTCAGATATCGGCATTGATAAATCTAGTTACCATCTATGGTCAGACCAAATTTAATTTCTGGGATTATATTCAGAATTTTTTGGGCAAGGGAGCGGTTGGGTATGACTACTCGTTGGCTGACTTGCAGAAATTTGGACTTACTAATATCGTACTCTTAGATGGCGAATGGGATTGGAGAAAATATCGGCCTGATAGAGCAAATCTGGTTAAGCGTATCAAGGTTGACGATAATTTTGAGTTTGAGCTCCGTAGATTTGAAATATAACAAAAAAATTTTATCGCCAGCAAAAAGCGCTAGCTGCGACGTCAACCCGCTGCGCGGCTTTCCGCGCTAAATTTGGGCGTTAGGCGTAAGAGGTAAACAGTATGAAAAATATTAATCCATGGTTATTGTCAGTTTTTGTTTTGACTATTGCAGGCGTTACTTTCCGTTGGTGGTTGGGCAACTCTATTATGACTGCTTTACTGACATTAATATTGGCATTGTCTTTAGTGCCATTGGTAAAAGTAACCCAAGCAACAAGTGGCTCCAATAAAGAATTTAAAACATATAAAATAATTGGTGGAGTTATTAGCACCTTTGGCCTTTCAGTATCTACATATTTCAATATTTTTTCATCAACATCGTTAAATCTAAGATTCGCTCTGGTGGGCTCATTCATTTTTGCAATTGGGTTAGCTGTTATTCTTATTAATCGCTTTAAAAATCAAATTAGTAAAAATGGCCATGCCTAACAATCGCCAGCACAACGCGCCTTCGGCGCTCGACTCGCAACAAGTTGCTCGCGTGTGTGGCGGGCGTTAGAGGAAGTTATGCCCGATATTGTTGTCAAACTCACTTTATTACGTGACGCATTGTATGATGTAACAAGCCGAGAAGTCTCCCCAAAAGAGTGGCATCAGATCGCTGCTGCAATGGATAACATTGAAGATTGTATCGCCGCAATTACTTCTTACCATTTGGAGGGTATTGGTGAAACCTTGGGGGGAAAATACCTTAGGTTATTTGGTGTTTTTCAGTGCCGGTTGGCTCGGTGCGTTCGCTGCCTTTGTCGCTTTCACCCTGCCGTCAGCGCTTCTGCTTGTAGCCTTCGCTGCCGCTATGCCGTTACTTAATGGCGCCATGGGAGACGCTGCAGTGCATGGTTTAAAGCTTGTAGTTTGCGCTGTGGTCGCTGATGCCGTTTTAGGTATGTCCAAGCAGTTGTGCCCTGATGCGCTAAGAAGAACTATTGCTGTGTTGTCAGCAGCGGCGTTATTGCTCGCGTCTTCTGCTTTTGCTCAACTTGCTGTCGTTATAGTGGCTGCTGTTATTGGCGCGTATTTTATACGAGAGATAACTGCACCAGAAAACGATAAGGGGTTTCAAATTTTCTACGGCCCACGCGTCGGCGCGATACTGCTTGTGCTTTTTGTAGGTTTACTGTTTGGCTTGCCGTTTATTGCAACGAGGAGGCCGGATTTCGCATCTGTTGCGGAGGCGTTTTATCGAGCAGGTGCATTGGTATTCGGCGGCGGTCATGTAGTCCTTCCCTTGCTCCAAGATTCTGTCGTTTCGACTGGCTGGGTCGCTCCAGAGCAGTTTTTGTCTGGCTACGGTGCATCTCAGGCAATTCCCGGGTCCATGTTTGCTTTTTCAGCCTACCTAGGTGCGATATTATCGCCTTTAGAAAATCCGTACCTTATGGCAGCTACGGCGTTAGTTTTTATTTTTCTGCCGGGTGGCCTTTTGGTCGCTGGCGTTCTTCCATTCTGGGGTGCTGTTTCACGCCATCCGACGGCTGGCCGAGCCATTGCCGGGGCTAATGCGGCAGTTGTAGGTCTATTAGCAGCCGCCCTTTATAGCCCCATCTTCACATCTGGCATAACCCGCTCGGCAGATCTGGCTATTGTGGTGGTCGCGTTCGGTATGCTTGCTGTGCGGCGAGTATCTCCGCTCATTGTAGTACTATGGTGTGTCATCGCCAGCGTCTTGCAGCTATCGCTCCGATAAAATACTAAGCGGTTTATTTTTTGTTATTTCGCTTTTTTATTAACTGGTTAGTTAAAAATCAATAGGTTAATCCCTAATAAATTAAGGCTATAACATTATGAAAGAAAACTATATTTTGGCTTATTCTGGGCTATTAATGTCCCTTATCACGTTAATAATACAGGCACTGATAGCGGCTTTTTCTAAAAGCGCTCAAAAAAATGCTATTCCGGGCAAGATTGATGAAAGCTTAAGTCATGCTTCGTTTGTATTTAGAGCGCACCGCACTTTTATGAACAGCTTAGAAAACTTTCCGGTTTTTTTTGGCGGGGCAATCTTAGCAATTTTAATCGGTGCAGATGCATTTTGGGCTGGCACATTAATTTGGGCATTTTCTGGCGCTAGAATAATTCACATGCTGTTGTATTACGTTATTGCAACTGAAAAGAACCCTAGCCCACGCTCGTATTTTTACCTTATCGGCTTAGCCGCTACTGTTGGGCTGCTAATATTGGCAGGTATTAGCCTTATCTAAAAATTATTATATAAAGGCGTAAGCTGTGGTTGCACCTTGATGGCTAGCGCAGTATGGCTAAAGCAATCTAGCTGCCAGCATTTAATATCCTGTTACAACCCACTATAAATAGTAGTCGCCTACTTTTCTGATTGTTATGATACAGCATCTAAGCTTGTTTACTGGTTAGGCTATATAGGACTCGCATGGCAAAGCTACTAAAAATAATTATGATCCATGGCCATATGCCGGGTGTGGTGGAATTAGAATTAAACGGTCATACCAATATTTGTGGTAGTAATGCGTCGGGCAAAACCACTTTGCAGCGGATGATCCCGGTGTTTTACGGTGAGCTACCCAATAAAGTGGTGCCGCGCACTCGGTTAAGTTTTGATAAATATTATCTGCCGCACAAAAATAGCTATGTTATTTATGAATACGAACGGCCACAGCATGGCATAGCGCAAGTGGTGTTGACCAAACGCGCTGATGGTGTGGATTATCGCTTTGTCGATGCACCTTATTTGCCCGAACACTATTTACTAGAAACCAAAGCCGGTGTAGTAGCGCGTGAATATAACGATTGGGCGCAATATATACGGGCGGCGGGTGTTGATATAGCGGCCAAAATCTCTAATACCACCGAATATCGCAATATTATACTGAACGATATAAAAAATGATCGCAGTAGCCGCAGCGAAAGCTTAAAGCATCGTCAGCTGGCTGGTCGTTACGGCTTAGCACAAGATAAACATAATTTACGTCATATAGAAAAGCTAGTATCAGCGGTGCATGCCAAAGAAGGCAAAATGGACACCCTTAAGAGTATGTTAGCCGCTATTTTAGAAGAAGACGGTTATCAACGGCCAGCTAATACGATGACGGGCGATAAAATTCGCAGCTGGTTACGCGATATGAAACAGTTTATGAAGCTAGATAAACTGCAGCAATCTTTGCAGGATATTGAACGTATTAACGGTAAACGCACAGCCACACTAGCCACCTTATGGTATTTAAAAGCCTTAGTTGAACAAGGCTTTAATCAGCAACGCCAGCATAAAGCCGATACTGAAGCAGCTATGCAGCAGCTAAAGCGAGCTATAGCTGAAGCTAATAGTGTATACGAGCAAGGTCGCAGTACTCTACGCGATAAAAAAAATGACGCTGCGGCCGATTTAGCCAAAAGCCAACACCAGCTAGAAGCCGCGCAAAATACCTATGATAATTACCGAGACGTCGATATTGAACGAATTGGCCGAGAATTAGAGCAATTACCCGAGCGTCGTAATGAGCTGCAACAGCTAGAGCAGCACTACACTATAATGATTGAAGCGCATAAAGGCGCCGAGCAAGAGTTGCAGGCTCATAAGTTAAAATTAGCCCAGCAGCTTGAGCAAGCTAAGGCAAAAGTTCAAAGCCAAATTAAAGATAAAAACGAGCAGAAAAACCGTATTCATCAAGCTGAACTAGATGCCAGCAAGACTATGAATCAACAATTGCTGCAACAGCAAGACACTGTTCGTAGCCAGTACGACAGTCAGTTAGCCACACTACAAGCTGAATTAGCCGCTAAGCGAGCGCAAGTTAACTTGTCGATGTTAAATAGCGCCGAGCTTGAACAAAGAGAGTTAGTTGATTTACGTTTAGACCACGCGCAACAAGAGCTTGATAGCCACAGTAAAAGGGTAACCAAGCAGCAAAGTAGTTTAACCAGTGCCTTACGCCAGCGAGAGCAAGCTGCTTTAAATGCCAAAGAAGCCCGTAGCGCTGCCGCCCAAGGCGAGCTGTTAATTGAGCAGCTACGCCAGCGTTTAGAACCAACTGCCGGCAGTTTACGCCAGTTTTTGTCACAAAATGTAGAGCATTGGCAACATAGCTTTGGCCGAGTGTTAGCCGAGCCTTTATTGCAACGCACCGATTTAACCCCGCAACTAGAACCTAGCCACGACACTGTGTTTGGACTGCAACTTGATCTACAGGCCATTGAGGTTCCTGACTACGCCCTTACCGAAGAGCGCCTACGGGAACAACTAGAGCAAGCTGGCGAGCAGTGGCAACGGCAAAAAGCTCAGCTAGAAACAACAGAAAAAGCCTTAGCAAAAGCGGTAGATGAGGCTAAGCAACAGCAGCAGGAATTAGATGCACTGCAACAGCAGCAACGTAGTTTAGAAACTAATGTTGGCTTTGCCCGTGATCATAAGCAGCGCTTAAACCATGAGCATGCCCAGTTAGATAAAGAGCGCAAAAAAGCTATTCAGCAGCGCCTGGATCAGCTGCAACAGCAATTAGGCCAAGTTAAACAGCAGCGGCAAACTGCGTTAGCTGAAGTCGTCACTGAGCATCAAGCTCGGGCGCTTGAACAAACCGCAGAGTTTCAAGAGCAACTGCAAATAGTGCAAGAGGCAATTGATGATTTAGAAGCAGAAATTTCACGGTTAGTTGCAAACACTAAAGAGCGCAATAAAGAGCTAGAGCAGGCTTTTAGCGCTAAGCTAGCCGAGCAAGGCGTAGACGAAAAGAAACTACAGCATATTAAACAGCAAGTTAGCAGTTTGCAGCAGCATATTCGCGACACTGAAAATCAACGCGATGCCTTTAGTGGTTATCAGCAGTTTATGCAGGTAACTTGGGCTAGTTTACGGCCTAAGTGGTTAGAAACAGAGCAACTGGCAAAGCAGCAATGGCGTGAAGCAACAACAGCGTTAGAACGCCATGAGGCTGACTATAAAGCTAAGCAACAAGCTGACAATAGCCAGCTTATTCAGTTAAAAGAACAGCTAGAAAAAGCCGAGCGACTAGTGCAAAGCTTACAAGCTTTAATGTCGCGCATGGCTGACTTAACAGTAGCGGTACAAGCGCCATCGCAAGAAGCTGTGGCTGGGCTGGAGCAAGGCGACGTTAGCGAACATATAGCAAGAGCACAGCAATTATTAGATGATAAACATAAATTAGATAAGCGTTTAGACGATGGCGTAAATGCGTTAGAGGCAGATATTCGTAAAGATGCCGATAGCGAATTTGTCCGTTTTATGGAGCACTCTTTAGCTAATTTAGGCACGGCGCCAGATAGGCAAGCGCGAGTAAAGGCGTTGGCCGAAATTATTGCCGTGCTTGAAGCTAAACAGCAGCAAACCATAGCGCAAGGTAAAACTATAGGTACTGCTTTATTTAAGTTTTTTACGGTGTTTAATGATATTCACAAAAGGGTTAGCGACTACAGCCGTCGGTTAACCCAAGCGGTGGGAGACGAGCTAACCTTAGATGGTATAGATAAAGCTGAAGTAAAAATTAGCTCAACCATTGATGAGTTAAGCTTTTGGCAACCATTAAAGGAGATGACCTATCATTATCGGCAGTGGCAAGCCTCGGGTGAGCCTGTGCCGCCTAGTGAGTATTTAGAGCATTTAAGTGATGTGGCAGACTTACTTAAGGCTAACCAAGAATACAGCATAGAGTCTTTGTTAAAACTGCAATTAAATTTGATTGAAAATGGCGAGCCAGTGGTGATTAGAAATGATCGCCAGTTAACTGACTCATCAAGTCATGGCATGGCGTATTTAATTTTATGTAAGTTTTTACTGGCCTTTACCCGTTTGTTAAGGCCCGATGCGGCGGGTGTGACTATTCATTGGCCTATTGATGAAATAGGTACCTTAGCTTATCACAACGTAGAAAAGCTATTTACTGCCTGTAACCATAACAATATTGATATTGTTGGTGCTTTTCCTAACCCGGAATCAGATGTGTTGTTGCTGTTTAAACACAAATACTTAATAGAGCCGCACGCCGAGTTACCTAATAAAGGCCAACTAAAGCGAATTAAACCGCGACTATCAGAGTTATCAAAAAAGCTGCAAGACTTGCAGCGAAGTGCTAAACCAGAGGAGGCACAACTATGATGCTGCATGGCCCCTTGTTGGAGAAGTTATTGGCCGGTCACTTTGTTTGCGCCATTACTGACGAAGAGTATTTTGCCAAATTGCAGCATGACGAGGTGCGGCAAAGTATTGATGATTATTTAAAACCATTAAATCGCCGGCTGGCCTGTAACGATGATAACAGCGTGTACTTTTTGGCTTACCGTGATATTGACGACCCTGCCCGAGAGCATTTAAAACAGTCATTAGGCATAGTAATGGGCTCGTTACTGCCCTTATTGGAATGGTTAACTTATGTGCAAGAAGCTATGGGCAGCGATGGCATTTTAACCGCGGGCGATACGCTAAAACTGCAAGAGCTGATGGTAAAAACAGAAGATAACCCCAGTTTACGCCAGCGCTTGCAAAATTTGGCTAGCGATAAGTTCTTTGGCTCTAGCGCAGACTCGGTAGATGGCCAAGCTAAGCAAGTTGCCAAACGTTTAGTGGAACACGGCTATCTTTTACAGCCGCACACGAGTCGTTTGTATTTTACGGTAACAGGAAAAATTGATTATTTGTTGGAATTAGTACGTTTTATTAAAGACGAAGAAAACATTCCACTTGAAGTTAGCCAAAGCCAAACGGAGTTGTTGTAATGGCAGTATCTGACGACGATAAACAGCATTTAAGCAGTTTGTTTGATGTGGGCGTTGAGCGTTTAAAGCTAATTGGCGATAACGGAAAATTGTTGATGCAGGGTTATTTAACCGGCGGCATAGACCCGGCATCAGTCAGCGAGCGCACGCTAAAAAAGCTTATTAATGCTCGTGTATTATACCAGCCCGACGCTAGTCATGAATTAAAGCTGCGCCATCCGGTAACCCAACTTATTGCCGCTTTAGTTACTGACGAAAGCCGCCGCGCTATTCATGCCGATATTGCCGATAAGCTAGTAAGCATTCGTGGTTTTGTTGAAGCCCTACGTGAAGCGCAGCGCCTTGGCGATAGCTTAAGGCTAGATAGTCAAATGCTACGCCTTGATGAAGCCGTATATGATTTAGCGGCGCAATTTGAAGAGGCTATATTTAGTTTGTGGCACCGCCTAAATAGCAACTTTGGCTTTGTTAGTAACCTAAGTGACAAAATTCGTGAAAATAGCCGTGCTCAGCAGCAAATTAAACGCTTAATAGATGGCTTGTCGTTAATTGACTTTGCAGAATTAATTGAGCTGGCAGAAGGCAACCCAACTTTACGCAAGATATTGGTTAGCCGATTGCAGCAACAAATGAGTGCCCATCACGGCAGTTTACTGGAAGTACAAAAACGCTTGGTTGAGCTGATGACCCGTTTTCGCCAGCAGCAAGAGCGCAGTTTATTAGTACTGAATATGGCCGGCTTTTTACGTGAACATCCTGGTTTTATGGTTGGTGATTACTCTTATCGTAGCCAAGTGCCCGCGCTAGTGAATTGCGCCGCGCCTATAGTGCCCGCAGCAGCGGTTGCGTTAGATAAACAACAGCAGCAGCCAGAGTTAGCGCACTTAGTGCATAGCTTATATCGCGAGCAGGCTATAAAAGCTAACACAGATGTTTTAAGCGTAACGGCCGACGCGGTTAAAACTTCGGCTCAGCAACAAGTAGTTGAAGCCAGGCAGCAGCAGCTAAAAGAAGATGCCATGCGCTACTTTATTTATGTCTGTGAAGTAGCGCAGCCTATCTCGGCACTCGCCTTTTTAACTGAGCAGCAATTAGACTGGCCGCCAGAAGCCTGGTTGTTTCAAATCTTGGCAGAGTACAATGCGCTACCACGTCACGAGCAAAAGCTATTTACCCTAAGCCGTGATGAACGGCAAATAAGTAAGTTTAATCACGTTTATATTATTGAAGATCTGGCTGTGAGGTACTATGCGGCATGACTCGCGATCTTAGCCCACTAGAGCGCAATTTGCTGCAAGCATTAATAGCTAAACTGCGCTTTCAAAGCCAAGTGGTACGCAAACTTAAGAAAACTGATCTCAAGCTGTTAGCTTGGTGTTACCAGCAAGACTTAATAGCCGATCCTAATGTTATTTTGCCAGAGATTGAGCTAAATTCTGCTTTAGCATATGGCCTAGAATATACCTACACATCAGAACTGGTTCAGGCCATAGCCGAGCACCTAGAGCAGCAGGGGCTAGCCGCACTTAATACAGATTTAAAGCTGACCAGCACAGAGCAGCTAGCGCAAGGCGGGGCTGAGCATAAAAGTGTGCGAATATCACCTCGTGAACAGCGAGTGTTGCGAGCTTTTGGCGGGCAAATTCTCGATCAAGACCAACGCGAACTCGCATTAGCGCAGTTTACTGAACTTGTGGTGATTGAAAACTTAGATTGCTTCTATGACTGGCAATGTTTTACGCTGCCGTTACTGCCTAGCAGTTTAGTGATTTATCGTGGCGATGCATATTACAGCTCAGGCAGAAAAAATCTGCTTAAACGTTGGCAAGCTGGTGCTTATGGGCCTTTAAAGTATTTTGGTGATTTAGATCCAGAAGGTTTTGATATTGCAATACGAGAAGGCTTTAGCCATTTTGCTGTGCCTGAGTTTAACTGGTTTAGCCACCATGCCACCGAGCACGCTTATCCGGCCAAGCAGCATGCTACCGCCCTAAAGCTACCGCAGCGCTCTGAACTACAACCCTACATAGCTTTTATGTTGCGTTACCAACGTGCGCTGTTGCAGCAAAGCTTGCAACAAGTGCCATTACAGTGGTTAGCGACTAACCCTTTAGGTATATTTAATTAAGTAAAATTAGTAGTAAGATCACTGTCTGTACTTCAAAAAAAGTGATAACCATGACAGTTGACTTAAATAGCCAATACGGCTTAAACCCCGCCCATAGTGAAGTAGTAGAAGCAGCTAAAGTAATAGCACCTTGTGCTGCGTTAGACATGGGCTGCTCTAATGGTCGCAATGCGGTTTACCTTGGCCAGCTGGGCTTTAACGTTACTGCTATAGATTCAAACCCTATTGCTATTGATATGCTGCAGAGCATTATTAATAAAGAGCAAATGACCAATGTTAAAGCTGTTGTTTATGACATTAATCAAGCAAATTTAAATGCCAATTATGGCTTTATTGCTTGCACTGTTACCTTAATGTTTATTGACCCCGCCCGTGTTGACTCTGTTATTGCCGATATGCAAAGCAGTACGCTAGCGGGTGGTTATAACTTGATTGTTTGCGCTATGAACACGCAGCAACACCCTTGCCCTGTACGCTTTCCGTTTACCTTACAAGCAGGGCAGTTAGCTGAAGCCTATAAAGGATGGCAGCTAATTAAGTACAACGAAGATATAGGTACAATGCACAATGGTGCTCAATTACAATTTGCGACTATGCTGGCGCGTAAACCAAGCTAATATTAATGTTAGTTAATTACATCGCTTGCTGTATCTTTTTAAGCTTGTAGCGCACACTGCTTAAGTAAAGCAGATTAGGAGTTAACTGTGCATATAGATAAAGCTAAAAAGCGCATTGCTAAATTAGTAAAAGCAGGCTTTAAAGGTTATCCACAAATATCGATAGCCTATTTTGGTAGCAGCAAAGACTGTGCTAACGAGGTAGTTATTCAGCTGATGGCAGAAGAAGGTGGAGCGATTCAAGAGCAGCGCTTCACTAGTACAACAGATGTGCGAGCAGATGAAGTAGTGCAATCAATGCTAGTGAAAATAATAGAGCGGGCTGAAGTGAAGACAGTGTTAGAAGTCGCTGGAGTAACAACCTTAGATGAGAAAAGGTAATGATTAACACCAAAATATATAAATCGGTATATAGCTTAGCTGAAAAGTTAATGGCAGCAGATAATAAGGGTAATAAAGAAGCTTTTGACTCACTTTATGCAGAGCTAAAAGCTATTTGTATTGATAATGAAAACACAGATAAAGATCACCCAGAGCAGTGGGAAACCCTCGCTGATTTTACCGAAGATTTAAGCCAAGCCTTAGCTGGCTACGAAAAAGCGCTTACAAAAGCGACAGCCATGAATTTAAAAGACCATATGGCATCAATCGCTTTTTCAATGGCGACATTGCAAATTGAATTAGGCCAAATTGATGAGGCCATTCAAAACTTGCAAAATGCAAAAATTAGCGCGAATAAAATTGAAGATAAAGAACTTAAAACTGAAATAGATACGTTACTTGCCTCGTTATTAGCAAGCTAATTTCACGGCAAGTTTAAGTGTTAAATTAAACAGTTTAACTGGCCTTAACATGGAGCCTAATATGAAAAATATTATTTGCATCTCACTTCTTGCCGTTTTATTGCCGGGTTTGAGTTATGCCGATGATCAGCATAAACATCAAGAACCTGTTAAAACCCAAGCTGCATCTGCTGGAGTGCAAGCATTGTCAGCAGATTTACGCAGTTTGCTTTCTCAAGAAATGCAGGCTATCCAATATGGCATGATGTCGATTATTCCGGCTTATGCTTCTGGTAATTGGAGTGAAATTGAAACCACGGCCGGAAAAATAAAAAGTAGCTATATATTAATGCAGCATTTAAGCAAAGCTCAAGTGGAAGAGCTACATTCACTGCTACCTGCTGAATTTATTGAAAAGGATGAAAACTTCCATTATTTAGCCGGTATGCTTGAGCATGCGGCTAAACATAAAAAGCCTGAGTTAGTTAATTTTTACTTTTCTGAAATGAACCGCTCTTGTGTAAGTTGCCATAGTGCTTTTGCCACTCATAAGTTTCCAGCTTTAAGTGTAAAACCAAAAAATGAGCATGCTCACTAAATAATAACCCTAAGTTTTTAAATTAGGTTAGTTTATAGCTAGATATTATGAGTAAGTAGTAAGGAAATTTAGAGGGCTTTGCCACGACAGCATAGGTTAGTGTAAACTGTTATTGTAAATAATCAGGTTATCTGTATAACATCTAATATTGCCTTAATAGTATTAGATATTTTAGTCTGAAATTATCGTTTTATATGCGAACTGGTGGATTCGTTTATAATTAATTATTTTTCACCAACAATAATGAGTAAAGAAAATGGCTAAAGGTACAGTTAAGTGGTTTAACGCTGAAAAAGGTTTTGGATTTATTACACCTGAAGATGGTAGCAAAGATTTATTTGTTCACCACTCAGAAATTCAAGCTGGTGGCGGTTACGCAACTTTAAATGACGGTCAAGCAGTTGAATTTGAAGTAGGTGAAGGCCAAAAAGGCCCTTGCGCAAATAAAGTAGTTGCTGTTTAAGTAGCAATGCGCAATACCAAATTATAACCGGGTAGCTTAGCTATCCGGTTTTTTTTTAGTTTATAGATTAAAGCCTACTATCTAGTTGTTATATGTGAGAGAAAATGTCCAGCCTGCCTGTTCACAGTATAGTTGATGACTTTGTAGTGCCTTCCTGTTATGACTTGGTGCAAATTTTGTATCAAGATACCGACATCATACTGATTAATAAGCCTAGTGGCTTGTTAAGTTTGTCAGGTAAAAACCCTCTAAATTGGGACTCGGTACATTATCGTTTAGTGCATGGCTATTTAGTGAAGGGGAAAACGGGGTTAAGCCCTGCATTTCCTAGCGCAAAAATAGTACATAGGTTAGATTTTGGTACTTCAGGCATTATGCTGGTGGCGCTTAATGGGCTATCGGTACAGCATCTAAGTAGACAGTTTCAAGCCGGCACTATTGAAAAAAGCTATGTTGCGCTTTTAGAAGGTTGGCTGGAGCAAGACCAAGGCCAGATAACGGCAGCAATAGCTAAAGATAAAAGTCAATTTCCTTTAGTTAAAATATGCAATAACACCGGCAAGCAAGCTATTAGTAATTATAAAGTATTGCAAAGGTTACAACAGCCAGCCCGTAGCTTAGTGCAATTTATGCCGCTCAGTGGCCGTACCCATCAACTTCGCATTCATAGCCAGTTTATAGGCCATCCAATTCTTGGTTGTGATTTGTATAAAAGCGTTAGTAGTCAGCAGCTAGCTAAACGTTTGTTATTACATGCTACTGAATTAAGCTTTGTTCATCCCAGTACACATAAGATTGTTCAAGTTCACTGTCCTTGGCCGTTTTAGGGCATAATGTTATTAATTGCAGTTAGGATAATAAAGGCCACCCTACGTCTGATGGCCTTATTTGTATTTAATTGCTTTAAACATTAGTGGAAGATTTTTTAGATGCTTTTGCTGCTTTTTTTTCTTTTGCAGTTAAGAGCGGTTTCTTTTTGGTGGTTTTCTTACTGTCTTGGCCTTTACTCATGATAGTGTCCTCTTGGGATGAACTCATAAACTTGACGTTAATTAGAGCTAACTTTGAACAGCCATTACATATTCATTTGGCGTGCAAAAGATAAAAGTGCTGCGCAACAAATTTAGTATGGCGTTAAGTGCAGCTAATAGATAGGGGTTAAGCAAAAGATTAGCTTACAACGGCTGTGCTTTAGAGAGAAATGCTGTAATGTATTGTTTTATATTATATTTATATGGAATTTTGTTATGTTAGATACTACTAATGAAAAGCAAACGGATGACAGTCTTGCATATGAAAATTCGCAAACAGAGTTAAAAGCTGCTGACCCGCTAGCGACCATTAAAGATATGCGCTTACAGCAATTAGCTGTCTGTCGTTTAAAAACCGCTGAAGAGCTACAAGCCATGCGGTTAGCGTCGGTATCTGCTGAAACCAAAACTTAAACTTTAGTACTGAGTACATGGAGCCTAGATTAATAAAATGGAACAGTTCAATATTTCTGCTTTTTTATTTATAAATCAATATGCGGGTAACAATAAATCAATAGATCAAATGTTAATTGGCTTAGCAGAAGCTACGCCTTATGTTTTTATAGTTATTCTCGGTTGGTTGTGGTTTAGCGGTAAATTAGCAAAGATGACGTCCAGCTATCAGGCTGGTTTAGCTGTGTTGTTAGGTATGCTTACAAGCTATAGCATTTCATTGTTTTATTACCATTCTAGACCCTTTGTGCAAGGCCTAGGTACCCAGTTGGTTGAGCATGCGCCTGATTCTTCTTTTCCGTCTGATCACACTACATTTATTTTCTGTATAGCCATAATGTTGTTATTTAATAAAAGCACCCGCAGGCTAGCCTATTTACTAAGCGGTATTAGTTTAATTAGCGGTTTGTCTAGAGTTTATGTTGGGGTACATTTTCCACTAGATATTATAGGTGCTATCTTGGTCGCAATAGGTTCATCTATAGTGGTATTTAGCTTAAGGCATAAGACTAAGTGGCTATTAAGTTTTTTGGTGAAAATAATTCCATTTAGTGCTGTGAAAGAAGTTTAAATATGCATATAACTAGTTAAGGTTTATTGGTGCAGGCTCAGCTTAAAAAAAAAGAGTCTATAAGAAAATAGTTACTTGTAGTTTTAGCCAAAATTCCGCATATTTAAGTTGGCTGTTTTTAGGCTGTTTTCTTTTTTTTAATTGTATAAGGTCGTTTTTAATGATGGAGCCAATTAGAGTAGCCATTGCTGGTTATGGTAATTTAGGGCGTGGCGTTGAAGCTGCGTTACAACAAAACCCCGATATGAAATTAGTGGCGGTATTTAGTCGCCGTGATCCTGCTAGTATCAGCCTCTTAAATGACAAAGTGCCGGTTTATGCTATGACCGATATTGAACAGCATCAAGCAAATGTGGATGTTATGATTTTGTGCGGTGGATCTAAAACCGACTTACCTGAGCAAGGGCCATATTTAGCTCAGTTTTTTAATACGGTAGATAGCTTTGATACCCACGCTAAAATTAATGAGTATTATGCTGCTTTAGACCAAGCAGCAAAAAAATCTAAGCATATTGCTTTGTTATCTGTAGGCTGGGATCCAGGCTTGTTTTCATTAAATAGGTTATATGCTGAAGCTACGTTACCAGTAGGTGAAACCTATACGTTTTGGGGTAAAGGCTTAAGCCAAGGCCATTCTGATGCTATACGCCGTGTGCCAGGTGTAAAAAAAGCAGCGCAATATACCCTACCTAGCGAAAATGCGATAGCCAGAGTACGTAGCGGTGAGCAGCCAACATTAAGCACTAGAGACAAGCATACCCGTGAGTGTTATGTTGTGTTGCAACCTACTGCAGATGCTGAGGCGATTCGGCATAGCATAGTTACAATGGCCGATTATTTTGCTGATTATGATACTAAAGTTCATTTTATTGATGAAGCCAGCTTTGACAAAGATCATACTAAAATGCCTCATGGTGGCTTTGTCATCCGTAGCGGTGTTACTGGAGAAAGCAGTAAGCAAAACATAGAGTATTCATTAGCCTTAGAAAGCAATCCTGAATTTACCTCTAGTGTATTAGTGGCCTATGCCCGTGCTGTACATCGATTAGTTAAGGCCGGTGAAGTTGGGGCTAAAACTGTATTTGATGTTGCACCGGGGTTATTGTCAGCAAAAAGTCCAGAGCAATTACGCCAAGAAATGCTGTAACGAAACGTAAACTTTAGTTCCTATTCTGAAGCAGTAAGCTATACTAACTAAGCAGTAAGCTATACTTACTGCTGCGTCACAGGTTATTGCGACTAATTTTCAAACCGTAGCTGCAGCAAATAACTATTGGCGCAAAGGCAATTAAGAGGGAAGTTTGATGGACGATAAAACAAAAAAACTAACTACTACTAATGGCTGTCCTGTTGCTGACAATCAAAACTCTATGACAGCTGGGCCACGCGGCCCTTTGTTAATGCAAGACTTTTGGTTTTTAGAAAAACTAGCGCACTTTGATCGAGAAGTAATTCCAGAGCGCCGTATGCACGCTAAAGGCTCGGGTGCTTTTGGTACTTTTACCGTTACTCATGATATTACGCAATATACTAAAGCCAAACTGTTTTCTGAGATAGGCAAAAAAACAGAAATGTTTGCCCGCTTTTCTACCGTAGCTGGTGAGCGTGGGGCAGCTGATGCTGAGCGAGATATTAGGGGATTTGCTTTAAAGTTTTATACCGAAGAAGGCAATTGGGACATGGTGGGTAATAATACTCCAGTGTTCTTTATGCGTGATCCGTTAAAGTTTCCCGATCTTAACCACGTGGTGAAACGTGACCCTCGTACCAATATGCACAATGCGCAAAGTAATTGGGACTTTTGGACCTTACTGCCAGAAGCACTGCACCAAGTGACTATTGTAATGAGTGATCGCGGCTTACCTAGTTCTTATCGTCATATGCATGGTTTTGGTAGTCATACCTTTAGTTTTATTAACGCCGATAATGAACGGTTTTGGGTGAAATTTCATTTTAAATGTCAGCAAGGTATTAAGAATTTATCCAATAGTGAGGCCGAAGCTATTATTGGCAAGGATAGAGAAAGCCATCAACGTGATTTGTATGAAGCTATTGAGCGGGGCGATTTCCCCCGTTGGGATTTAAAAGTACAGATAATGCCAGAGCAAGAAGCTGCACATTATCGTTTTCATCCTTTTGATTTAACAAAGGTTTGGCCACACGGCGATTATCCATTAATTGATGTTGGTACCTTTGAGCTAAATAAGAATCCTGAAAACTATTTTGCTGAAGTTGAACAAGCGGCTTTTAATCCTGCCAACATAGTACCCGGCATTGGTTTCTCGCCAGATAAAATGCTCCAAGGCCGTTTATTTTCGTATGGTGATACCCAACGTTATCGTTTAGGGGTAAATCATAGCCAAATTCCGGTAAATAAGCCGCGTTGCCCAGTGTCTAGCTATCATCGCGATGGTGCCATGAGAGTGGATGGTAATTATGGCAGTGCAAAAGGCTATGAGCCCAATAGCATGGGGTTATGGCAAGAATGCCCTACAGCGAAAGAACCGCCATTAGAGTTGTCGGGAGCTGCTTATAATTGGGATTTTAGAGATGACGATACTGATTATTATACCCAGCCAGGGAATTTATTCCGTTTAATGACCAAAGAGCAACAACAGGTGTTATTTTCTAACACAGCAGCTGAATTGGCCAATGTTGATGATATGGTAAGAAAACGCCATATAGGAAACTGTTTAAAAGCCGATCCAGCTTATGGCGCCGGTATTGCTAAAGCTTTAGGTATATCATTATCTGAAATAGAGCAGTAAGCTTTTTATTAAACTAAATTTAGAAATCACTGCCTTAGAACCTTTAAATTGGCGTTTTATTGCGGTGATTTTAGCTATTATAGCCGATCAGCTTTAGTGTGCCTTCCTTTATCCAGAGCATTTGACTGTCAAGCTAAGATACTAAAGTAACAAAATTGAGAAAAAATGAGAATTATTGCAAGTTTATTATTGGTATTTACTATAGTTGTTAGCGGTTGCTCAGACCCAGTACAAGAGGATAGTAATAAGCAGATAACAGAGGCTACTCCATCGGCAACCTATAATTACCTGTGTGAAAGTGGTGCTTCTATAATTGCAACTTATACCACAACTGACTTAGCCTTAATCCAATATAAAGGCAATAACTACAATATGCAGCTTGCAGTCTCGGCAAGTGGCTCTCGCTATGCGGGAGGCGGCTTTGAATGGTGGAGTAAAGGCTCTGGAACTGGGGCTGAAGCTATGCTGTTTAAGCATAATGCCGATGATTCTACCGGTGAAATTATCGAGACTTGTGCTGAGCTATAATTGGGAACTGAGTTTACATATAAGCTAGGCTCGTTGCGTCAACTGTATTATGGCTGTTGTTTGACAGCCATTTTTGATTAGATAACTGTGAAAACCTTTTGGTTATTTTATGCATATTCGATTACTACCGCTGATAGCGTTAGTACTGGTTAGTCTTAACTTAAGGCCGGCTTTAACTTCTATAGCACCTCTTATTGAGCTCATTGTTGCCGATACTGGGCTATCCCGTGCTGCGGTGGGGCTAATTACGACTTTACCGGTTTTAATGATGGGGATAATGGCCGTTGTCTCGCCTTGGCTTGCGGCACGTTTTGGCTTAGAGCGCTGTATTAGTGCGGCACTAGCTATATTAACCTTGTCGTTAGCGCTACGTTTTTGGGCCAATAATCCTCTGGTTTTGTTGTTAACGGCTATTGGTATTGGTGTTGGTATTGCCATTTGTGGCACCTTAATGGCTGGCTTTATTAAATTACGCTTTAATCAGCGCTTAGGCACAATAATGCCAATTTATACCCTTAGCATTACCTTAGGTGCTGCCTTTGGTTTAGTGTTTACGGTACCTTTACTAGCTTATTTACAAGATTGGCGTTGGGCCATGGCAACGTGGAGTTTGCCCGTACTTTTGGCCTGGTGTGTTTGGCAGCCTTTATTACCTAAACAAGTTAATCATATCCGGACAACTGCACCTAAATTACCGCTAAACTCAATAAAAGCGTGGATATTTACCTTGTTGTTTGCTTTACAAAGTGGCTTATTTTATTCGCTGACAACTTGGTTAGTGGCGCGTTATGAGGAAGCAGGAGCAACATTAGTGCAGGCCAGTCATTATGCTAGCCTTTTTATGTTTGCTGGATTAGTAGGCGCCTTTATTGCTCCGGCTTTATTGCGTTGGCTGCCTAAGATCTATCAATTATTAATTGTGATGAATTCGGTAGTAGCTTTATCGTTAATGAGTATTACGCTGTGGCCTATGCAATTACCTTGGTTGGTTTGTGTTTTTTCAGGTATGGCTTTAACCGGTATGTTTGCTATTTCACTTACCTTACCTGTTCAACAAACAGATACTCCCATACAAGCGGCTAGTTTAACTTCTATGATGCTAACCTTTGGCTTTTGTCTTGGTTCACTGGCGCCCGCTATAGTCGGAGTATTACGCGATAGAAGTGATAATTATATACTTCCCTTTAGCGGTCTTGTTGTTGCCGCTTTAGTGATGGTGTTATTGTCTATATTATTTGGCTGCTTTGAACAAAGCAGCAATAAAAATAAGGTTAACTAGGTTAGTGACTGTACTTAAACAGTAATTGCGATTGATTTAGCTTAATATAAGCAACACCTATGTTTAGTCTGCACAAAGGAGAATCGGCAAAGTGGATGGTTTACGAGGAAAGTTTCAAGAGTTTTTAATTACTTGGTTAGAAAGATATATGCCTAATCAGGCAGAGTTGGCTTTTGATGGCTTAGTTTTAGCTTGGTTAGTATTGTTTACTGTTTTTGTGCATTATTTTTTGCATGGCCCAGTTTTTGGTTTAGTAACTAAGTTAGCCACTAAAGCTAAAGGGAATTGGCAGCAATTGCTACTTACGCATAAGCTATTTCAACGTGTCGCTTTTATTGTTCAAGCCATAGTATTGCAAGTGCAAGCCGGTTTATGGTTTGAAAGTACCGATTCATTGTTATGGTTTATTAAAGTTGCGACTGATCAGTGGATTTTATTATTTAGTTTATTAGTGTTCTTTTCCTTTTTAGATTTTTTAGAAAGGTTAGCCTATAGCAAAATTACAGAGATGCGTTTCCCGCTTCGTGGTGTGCTGCAAACAGCTAAGCTAATAGGAAGTATTTTTGTTGTGGTATTAGCTGTTTCATTATTTATGGGTAAATCGCCACTCTTGTTATTAAGTGGTTTGGGTGCTTTATCAGCAGTATTAATGTTGGTGTTTAAAGATCCTATCCTAGGTTTAGTTGCGGGTATTCAATTATCAGCTAACTCAATGTTGTCTGTGGGTGACTGGCTAGAAATGCCTAAATATGGTGCAGATGGCGATGTGATTGATATAGGTTTAACCACTGTTAAAGTACGCAACTGGGATAAAACCATCACGACAGTGCCTACTTATGCCTTGATCTCAGACTCTTTTAAGAACTGGCGCGGCATGTCTGAGTCGGGAGGTCGACGAATTAAACGTAGTGTTTTAATTGATACTAGTAGCATTTGTTTTTTAGATGAAGCTATGATTCAACGGCTAAGTAAAGCAGAGTTGCTAGGCAGTTATTTAGAGCAAAAGACTAAAGACATAGAACAGTCCAATAGTAAAAAGCAAGTTGATATGTCGCTGACTATAAATGGTCGCAGGCTAACCAATATAGGTACCTTTAGAAACTACTTACTATCTTTTTTAAAGTCGCATCCGTCTATTCATCAAGAAATGACCTTATTAGTGCGACAGTTAGGCCCAACGACCGATGGCTTGCCAATTGAGATTTATGCCTTTACTAATACCACTAAGTGGGCTGAATATGAGAATATTCAAGCAGACATTTTTGACCATGTGTTTGCCGTATTACGTGAGTTTGGTTTAAGAGCGCATGAGTCACCAACAGGGCACGATATTAGGGCATTAAGAGGACCGTCATCATCAAGCTCGGTGCTAAGTGTTGAAGCCAAGCCACAGCAGGTTGAACAAGGTTAATAAACAATAAAACCGCCCAAATTGGGCGGTTTTTAGTTGAAAACTTTATTTTAGTAAAGCACTAAGGTCGGTCTTGTAACCTGCGAGTTTTAAAGTCTGATTCAGCTTTCCACTTTGGCCAATCGCCATTGTTAGCTAATTGCGTAGCAATATCGACTATTAATTCAATATCTTGTTTAACACCACCTAATGACCATTCTGGAAAATAAATATCGCTTTCTTTATGGTACCTGTGAGCTATGTAGTCAGGGTCGGTATCGCCTAA
Organism: Rheinheimera sp. MMS21-TC3; assembly: GCF_032229285.1. Taxonomy (NCBI): domain Bacteria; kingdom Pseudomonadati; phylum Pseudomonadota; class Gammaproteobacteria; order Chromatiales; family Chromatiaceae; genus Rheinheimera; species Rheinheimera sp. MMS21-TC3. The sequence goes on along the minus strand of NZ_CP135084.1, from coordinate 12,183 downwards.
GCTCATAAATAATAAACTTGGTACGCCTTGTTTTGCTAAAGAAAAGTGATCAGAACGGAAAAATAGACCGTTTTGCGGTCTAGGATCCATTTTCACACTGCGGCCTTGGGCCTTGGCAGCTTGTACTAAATAATCTTCCATTTCTGATAAGCCTTTACCATACTGTAAAATATAATCAGTACCCTCTAAAACATTCATACCGTCAATATTTAATAAAGCGACCATTTGTTTGGTTGGAATAATATTGCCACGGGCAAATTGTTCTGAGCCAATTAAACCGGTCTCTTCAGCGGTAAAGTTAACAAATACTATTGAACGCTTAAAAGGTTTGTTTTGATGCATTTTTGCCATTATACGCGCTATTTCTAAGGTAGCGGCTGTGCCTGAAGCGTTATCGACAGCACCATTAAATATTTTTGTTCCAGTTTCTGTTTCAATAGCACCAAAATGATCCCAATGAGCACCGATAACAATGTATTCATTTGGTGATTCGCTGCCAGTAAGTTGCGCCACCACATTATGTGATTTAGCCATGACTAGCTGATTTTTTAGGGTTAAATTTGCTTGGCTATTAAGGGCAACTGCTTTGAACTCAGGGCTAAGAGCTTGTTGCTTTAACTGATGATAATCAAGATTTGCTTGTTGAAAAACAGCTTCAGCGGCTGCAACATCTATCCAGCCCATAATAGGAATTTGTGAAGCATTTTATTGTTATCCATTAAGGTATATTTACTGCCGGTGTTAGAGCTTTCTACAACGCTCCATGGGTAAGCAGCAGGGGCGGTTTCATGGACAATAAATACCGCAGCGGCACCTTGACGTGCGGCTTCTTCGTATTTATAAGTCCAGCGACCATAATAAGTCATTGCATTACCGGTAAATAAATCATCGTCTTGGGTAGCAAAGCCAGGATCGTTTACTAAAACAATGATTGTCTTACCTTTAACATCAACATCTTTAAAGTCATTCCACTGATACTCTGGCGCCTTAATACCGTATCCAACAAAAATTACATCTGAGTTTTTTAACTCTATTAATGGCTGAATTTGTTGGGTACGAGCTGTAAAGTCGCTACCTGCGGTAAAGTTTAATTCACCAATAGTTAAATGCATATTTGGGTCTGGTGTTAATTGAGCGATCTCAACCGGCTGTAAATACTCACCAGCAACAGCACCTATTAAGCCTATATCTTGATACTGTTTAGCTAAGTAGTTGATGGTTAAGGTTTCGCCAGCTGTTAAAGGTCCACGGCCAGCAAATTCGTCTGAGGCTAATACTTTGATATCTTGGTGTACATTGTCTAAATTAACTTCTACAGTAGGAATGTCATTTTTAGTCACAGATGCCGGCTCTGAGCAAGCTACAAGTAGCAAGCTAAGCAAAGCACAACTAATTTTTAATCGAGTCATTATTTATATACCCATGAGTAAACAGAGTTTGACTATAAAGTATAGTGCGACAAGATGTCTATACATGAGGTAGAACAAGCTTAATTAGCTTTATTTGGCCATTATTCACCCTGCTAGTTGATAGGGAAGCTTAGCGATGGAATTATTTAATATAGATATAGAACAAGTTGTCAAAAATATCGTCCAGTTATTTATTGCACTGTTGTTACCATTTTTAACGGCATGGGAGCGAGAGTCTAGTAGCCGCTCGGCAGGATTACGTACTTTTCCGTTAGTGTCTATGGCAGCTTGTACTTTTACCATTTTAGCTATGTCAGCATTTACTGATCCTGATGCACAAGGCAAGATTATTGCTGGTATTGTGACGGGAATAGGCTTTATTGGGGCGGCGCTATTTTAAAAAGCTCATCCCAGGTTAGTGGCACCTCCACTGCCGCTGCTATTTGGTCAACCGGTGCTGTTGGTATAGCAGTTGGTTTAGAGCGGATAGAGATTGCCATAGCTTTAAGCGTAATGACTTTTGTGACATTAAAAATTATAGGTAAAGTGAAAAACAAGATTGTTTAGTGCTTCATTATAATAAATCGCAGTTACTTAATCTCAACTATACTTACTAAACTTATTTTTAATTAATTATTTATTTGGAGTTGTGCATGGCTGGCGGTTGGACACGAGATGGCGCCACTCAAGAGCAAATAGATGCTAGCGTTGAAGACGCAGTACAGCAAGCTAGAAGCCAATTAAACCAGGGGGAGAGTCTAGCGCACTGTGAAGAGTGTGGCTGCGCTATCCCTAAGGCACGACGCGAAGCAATTCCCGGTGTTCGCATGTGCGTGCAATGTCAGCAGCAGTTAGAAAAACAACAAACGGCATCTTCAGGTATTAATCGTCGAGGTAGTAAGGATAGTCAACTAAGGTGAGTTGTGATTAATATCTGTTACTGCAGGCACAGAAATTCGTATGGAATTAACTGGTGCTAAATTTCACGGTAACGCTAACCAAATTCACTTAGTTAAAGAAGATTTAGATAATGCTGGTACTTTTGTTGCTGTAGCCTCTTCTGACGGCGTTTTAGATGGTACTGGTGCTGTTACTTTCTTAACTAAAGCTGGTATTACTATTGGTGCTGGTACACGTTTAGCGTTTTCATTATTTCTAGTGGCACTGTTTAGCAGATATCGTTCCAGTAGGTTTAAAAATTGAAAACACGACTTGTACAACTGCTGAATCTAACCAGTCAGTAAGTATTCGTGCTACTTATGCTAGAACAGACGGTGGTACAGGTTTAATATCGAAGGTGGTGTTTCTAGTACAAAAATTATCGATATAACTCCGCAATTCTATGCTTTACATGGCGGCACTACAGCTGAAGTTGAAGTGAACGCAGAAGTGCTGATAGCGCTGGTGCAGCTGTAGTTGCTCGTACTGAGTTTGTTATGATGCATCTGATGTGACTAACCAGTTAGTTGCTAAGCAGCACGAAGCTGTTTATAAAACAGCTTTCTATGACCGTGCGCCTGTTTTAGATCGCGCGCTGTTGTATTACAAGTTGATGACTACCTAAAAACTGCTTTTGTTGCCTCTTCTGACCCACGTTCAAACGTTGAAATGGGTTTATGGAATGCACGTTTAGCAGCAACAGGTGTTTTAGATACTCAAGAAGTTGTTGAATCAGGTATCCTTTGGGGTGAGTTTGGTACAACTTTAGCTACCGCTACAGTGTATGACACTTATGCTACAGACGTGTTCACACCAGATGCAACTGGCGGTGACCCAGAAGTTAACCCTGCTGCAGTAGGCACAGTATTAGATGGTGCTTTATACAACGAAATGTATTATGTTGTTACTAATACATCTCCAGCTGATATCATGAACTTTAACTACAAAGTTAACACGCACTACACGTTAGACTTCGATGATGCTAACTTGCTTGATCACTGTGAAGCGAACAAGTTAACTCACAACATCGGTGTTAACGGCGCTGTATTAAAGTACCTTATACCTTTAATGCAGAAGGTAACTTCGTTCGTATTACTAACGAGCATAGCGAAGCTGCTGAAGTAACTGTTGATGTTTTCGGCGAATCAGCTGATGGTACTGTTGCTAACCGTGCTGTTGAAGCTGTATCTTTAGGCCAAGTACCTGCTAAATCATCAGTAGTTTACTTTATTCCTGACGTAATTGCTCAAGCTGAAACTGAAGCTGGTTACTTAGGTGCTGACGGTGGCTATGCTGCTGGTGCAACTGGTGTTGAAACTAGCTCACACGACAGACGTCAAACTATGACATTCACTGTTACTGCTCCTCGTGACAAAGTTCACGGTTTCGGTGTACAGCGTTTATCAACTGGCGACCGTGTAACTCCAGTATTAGACTTAAACGACTGGAGAGAGTAATAACTCTTTTTAGTTAGTTAATATTAAGCCCTCGTTATCGAGGGCTTTTTTAATTAAGGAACATAAATGAAGTTAATAAAAATTGTTTTTGTACTGTTAGGTACTTATGGCTGCAAGGTTGTGCATCCCCTCAGGAAGCTGAAATTAATGCTCTAAAAGCCGAGTTGGCAGAAGTAAAGCAATTACAGGCTCTAATCGCCCGTAAAATAGGTATGGGTGATCGCGTAAGGCCTGACTCAATTGAAATGGCGGACGGTATACGTGTTGGAAGCAACAACGCCAATGTAGCCATAATTGAATTTACAGACTTACACTGTCCGTTTTGCAAAAAATTTCATGAAGAAGTATATCCAGAGTTAAAACAAGCGTATATCGATACCAATAAGCTTTTATTTGTAGGCCGTGAATTGCCATTACTGAATTTACATAAAAATGCGGTATGGCAGCGGTAATTTTACGCTGTGCAAACCACAAAATAAATATGCAGAGGTTAAAAATGAGCTGTTTTCAATTGGTGCCTCAGGCTTAACTTTAGATTATCTCAACACGATCCCAGATACTTTTTCTTTAGATAGCGACGCATTTCAACATTGCTTAAAAAATACTGATGTTCACAATAGCGTTACGTTATCAGCAAAATATGCCAGTGAAATGGGGTTAGGCGATACACCAGCCTTTGTTATAGGCCGTATTGATGGCGATACTGTAACTGACTATGAAATTATTGTTGGTGCAAAAGCGTAGAAGAGTTCAGTAAAATTATTGATGAGCTAGCAAAGTAAGGCTAGATTTATTATATAATACTCTCTAGTTTTAATACTTTGTTATCTTAGTGTGTTAAACACTTGGTTTGGCAATCTTAGTCTGCTTTTAACGATGCATCTTGACCATAGTAGTACATCTTAGGTTCAGTTACAGGATGTAAACTATGGTCTTTATGTTTAACGGTAAGAGTATAAGGCTAATTACTCAGCAATAGTCTACACTGTATTGAGACTAGTTTGTTTGTGCATTAAGTATAAAATGGCAGCTTTGTAATTTATGTTATCTCCTTTTTGTTTTATCAAGCATAAACTAAACACGGGGCTGTTCCATGTTGGCATTTCTATTAGGCTTACCTCGCTATATTAAGCGCGCAATTTCGGTATTATTTGATGTTGTGTTTTTAAGTTGTTCTTTCATTGGTGCTTATTTTCTTACTCAAGGTACAGATTCTTATCAAGCAACTAGTATTGCACTTGCCTTTGTTATCACTTTACCGTTCACATTATTGCTTTTTGTTAAATTAGGGTTGTATCGGGCAGTTATTCGTTATATTGGCCAGCATGCCTTAGGTGCTATATTGGCTGGTATTGTAAGTAACGCCATTATATTAGCCTTATTATTTAAAGCCTTTGACGTTGAAGATAAGGGTAACTTAATTTTTGTTTACGCTATTTTATCTTTAATTAGTGCAGGTGGTATTCGCTTATTGGCCAGAGTGTTTTTTGTGCAACGTAATAATGGCCACAAAGAACGAGTATTAATTTACGGTGCTGGCTCATCTGGGCGTCAGCTTGCTCAAGCTTTATTTAATGGTGAGCAGTATCATCCAGTGGTATTTATTGATGACGATACAACTTTGCAGCGTTCAACAATTTTGGGTATTCCGGTTGGTAATCCTTCAGCTATAAATATTTTAGTTAAAAAGAAAAATGTTAGTCGTATTTTATTAGCCTTGCTTCGGCTTCGCGCTCACGTCGGCGTGAAGTATTAGACTCGCTAGAAAGTTACCTATACCTGTGCAGTCTATTCCTGGTATGAGTGATTTAGTTGATGGCTCAATGAAGATTGATGAGCTACAAGATGTTAAAATTGAAGATTTATTAGGCCGTGAGGCACAGTAGCACCACAAACTAAATTACTGGAAGCCAATATTCGCGGTAAAGTGGTTATGGTAACCGAGCTGGTGGTTCTATTGGCTCAGAGTTGTGTCGGCAAATTTTATTATGTGCACCAAAAGCATTAGTGTTGTTTGAGCGCTGTGAGTTTAGCTTATACACCATAGAGCAAGAGTTAAGTGCAACCATAGCTAGGCAACAGCTAGAGATTAAATTACTACCTATTATGGGCTCAGTGCAAAGGCGTGAGCGGATGCAGTCTGTTATGTCTGCTTTTATGGTAGATACGGTATACCATGCTGCGGCTTATAAGCATGTGCCGCTGGTTGAATATAATATTGTTGAAGGCGTGACTAACAACGTTTTTGGCACCTGGTACGCGGCTGAAGCCGCCATTGCGCTAAGGTAGAAAACTTTGTGCTTATTTCAACTGATAAAGCGGTTAGGCCAACAAATGTAATGGGCGCGTCGAAGCGCTTAGCAGAGTTAGTATTGCAAGCTTTAGCTAAGCGGCAAACAAAAACCCGTTTTTGTATGGTCCGTTTTGGTAATGTATTAGGCTCTAGTGGCTCGGTAGTACCTTTGTTTAGAGAGCAAATTCGCCGTGGTGGCCCTGTAACGGTAACTCATAAAGATATTATTCGTTATTTTATGACTATACCCGAGGCGGCGCAGCTAGTTATCCAAGCTGGTGCTATGGGCGGCAGTGGTGATGTATTTGTGCTAGATATGGGCGAGCCGGTAAAAATAGCTGATTTAGCAAGGCGAATGATCCATTTAATGGGGTTAGAAGTAAAGATGAAGTTCATTCCAGTGGTGATATAGAAATACAATACACAGGGTTACGCCCAGGTGAAAAGTTATTTGAAGAGTTGTTGATTGGTGATAATGTTCGAGATACTGAGCATCCAAGAATTATGGCGGCTGATGAGGTGTGTTTAACTTGGCCTGAAATGGAAAGGGTTTTGTTGCAACTAGATGCTTACTGTAGTGACTTTGCTGTTCAAGAAATAGTTGACTTATTGCAAGCAGCGCCAACGGAGTTTAACCATTCAAGTGTGACTGATTTGGTTGCAAAAGCCAGAAAAACAGAAGTAATAGATATTAATGCACAGTTGGCAAAAAAGCTTTGGGTCAGTAGCAGGCTTTTAGCTTTAAAATCGTTAAGAGGCTTAAAAAAATAGATAAGTTAGTTGAGTATAGTAGTCTTTTAGTTTACTCTTAACAGTAATTGTAAGTTTAAATTTGGCATAAGGAATTAGTGATGAAGAAATTAGTTATTGCCGCTTCGGCGTTGTTGTTATCTTTAGGTGTTAACGCTCAAGATGATAAAGCAGGTGGTTTTTTTGCCCCTGGTAGTACTATTGGTGGTGTAGCCACTACAACAGTAGCAGCTGGTGTAGTAGGTGTGGCTGTTGTTGCTGCAATAGTGTCTAACAGTAGCAGTACTTCAGTGGTAACCCCAGTTGACCCAGTAGAAACCTGTAATACAGGTGATGCAGCTCCCGTAAATGGTATTTGTACAGGTACCACTACTACTACTGTTACTGGTACGGGCACCGGTACTACAACTGCGACTGTAACCTTTACTTACCCTGCAATTGTTCAGTAAGTTTTAAGTCGTTTAAAAAGCCGCCACAGGGCGGCTTTTTTATTGAAATATTATATATTAAAAGTAGTAAATCACTTCTTTAATATAGTCGCTTTTAGGGTAATATTTATACTTTTTTAGGTTGGGTATTCTATGGTTTTGCTGAAATGGTTGGCAGCTGCAGCTGTAATAATAGTCTAACGTCATGTGCAGGTACTTATCATTCGTATAAAGACACGCTACAACTAGCTTTTACTCGCCAACCTGATGCCAGCTTAACCTTGGCAGAGGTATCTAACGCAGACTTTGACTTCTTATATGTGACTCACGGTGACCGTCCGCAAAGTGTTATGGCGTTAATGTTTGTAGAGCAGGGTGACTTAAAATGGATTTCTTCTGACCAAGCTATGCTTATTACCAATAATGGCCGTATTACCAAAACCTTAGGCTTTAGTAATGATTTACTTAAGCTAACAGCTACAACTACTGATCCTATTGCTAACTGGCAAGCTATAAACGAACAAAGCCATTGGCAGCGCCTAGTTGATTGGCGTGCAGGTGAGTATGGCTATAGCGTAAGCTCATCTTTTAAGGTGGAGACAGGGCATACCATTAATGTTTTTCAACAAGATATTGCAGTAACTAAGGTAATTGAATACTTAGATTATGCTACTCCTGCTAACTTTTTGCGCTTCGATCAACGCTGGCAAAATATATTTTGGTTTGATGCCAGCAGTGGTGTTCTGCTGCAAAGCAAACAATTAGCCCCCTTTACTGAGCCTATGCAATTGATTTTTGTTAGTAAAGTAGCAAGAGAGCTAGCTAAGCAGGCGCAGCTAAGTAAAGCGGTGAAAACGGAGCAACCAGCAGCATGAAATTTGTAATAGCTATTATGGGGTCTTTATTTCTGTGCATTGTTTAATGGCACAAGCGGAAGTAAAGGTACAGATAAACCAACAGCTTTATATTTATGCTGCTGAACAACAATCACAAATACCTCGGTTGGCAGATGTTTTAGCGCCTGTTGCCTTAACTGATAATTGGTACTGGCCCGCATCAGCTTTGTTTAAAACCGATGACAACAGCGCCCAATTACTGCAGCAGAAAATTTTACAACAGTTAAGCCAGTTGCAGCACGACTATGCAACTGATGCTGATGTACAGCAAGCTTTAAACAGTATGACAGCACAAATACAAGCTTGGTCATTAGCGACTAGGGTGTTAATCCCTATAGATTACGACTTTGCTAGAGCAAAACCGTCGCAAAATCCGCGTTTTATACCAGGCAGTTACCTATTACAGCTTTATAAAAGGCCCAGCCAATTAAGCGTATTTGGCTTAGTGCAACAGCCAAGTCGTATTAGCTATAAAAATGCAACTAAGGTAGGCGACTACATCTCAGATATTTCGCGACTAGCTGCAGCTGATAAAGGCACTTTATATGTAGTGCAACCTGATGGCCGTATTATCAAAGTAACTCTTGGTGCTTGGCAGCAGCAAAAAATTGAAGCTATGCCAGGAGCGCAATTATTTGTGCCTTTTAAACCTGCGATGTTCTCTGCTAAATGGCAGCAATTAAACCAAGATATTTTAGCATTAGCACGTCATAGGGTTTTATTATGAAAGCTAGAAGTTTTAATACGCCTAGTGTAAAAGCTAGACGCATTTCGTTATTAGCCTCAGTTATAGGCTGTGCTGTTTGTTCATTTAATACTATGGCGACTGAGCAGGATACGCCATCGTCTGTAGTAAAGACCTGGCAGTTACCAGCTAGTGGTGTTTCGCAAATGGTCCATGGTGGTGTCGGCTTATTCAAACCCCGACTGCACGTATGGCTGAAGCTGGTGATATGACGATTAATTATACCGATAACGAAGAGTATCGTTTTGGGTCGTTTAGTTTACAGCTATTTGACTGGATGGAGTCGACGGTGCGTTATACCGATGTTCGCACTCGGTTATATAGCAACTCACCTGGATTTAGTGGTGATCAAACTCTTAAAGACAAAGGTATAGATGTTAAGTTTCGTTTGTGGCAAGAAAGTACTTATTTACCACAAGTTTCTGTGGGCTTTCGTGACTTTGGTGGCACAGGTTTTTTTGAAAGTGAATTTTTAGCCTTTAGCAAAAAGTGGCATGACTTAGATTTTCATCTTGGTATTGGTTGGGGCTATTTAGGTAGCGCAGCTAATATTAGTAATCCATTTTGTGAAATAAAAGATAGCTTTTGTCAGCGTCCTGGTGGCTTTAGTGGCTTAGGCGGTAAGATTGATTACCAGCGTTTCTTTAAAGGGCAGCTTCTGTATATGGCGGCATTGAGTACCAAACCCTTGGCAGCCGCTAACTTTAAAGCTGGAATATGAAGGTAATGACTACAGCCGTGATAGAGCAGGTGAGTTAACCCAAGATAGCCGCTGGAACCTTGGTGCTGTATATAAGTGGAATAATTTTAGTTTTGATCTCAATTATCAGCGAGGTAACACTCTTGGTTTTGGGGTGCATTATGCTTTAAACCTACACCAGGCTAAACAGGTTAAAATTAAACCAGCTATGCAGCCTATACCACAAGTTTTAGCAGAGAAAGTTAGCATTACTGATAAAGATATAATCCCCAGAATGTTATTAACGGAAGCAGGTTTTTTATTGCAAACCTCTAGGGTGACGGATGATGAATTTATTATTTATGGTCAGCAACTAAGTTACCGTGATGATGCAGAAGCAACAGAGCGGATAGGCCGAATATTAGTTAATGAAATCCCCAGCTATATTAAAAGGATTAGAGTAGTCGAATATGCGGGCAATTTAGCTATGGTTGAAAAGGTGATAGAGGTTGAGCCTTTTATAGCTGCTGCCCGTTATGATGTGTTAGAGCCTAATGTCCTTTCTACTTATGTTAGGCAAAACCAGATGAAACCATATTGGCAATGGCAGATATCCCTTATTCAACTGGTTTTTATACCAGCATGGAAGCCTTTTGGATCCAGACCTTTGGCAACCCTGAAGCATTTTATATGTATCAAGGAGGGGTGTTTTTAGGTGGTGGCTACCGTTTAGGTGAAAACTTTAGTGTTAATGCGACTGCCAAAGTTACTTTATTAGAGAATTTTGATAAGTTTAATTATAAAGTTGATGCGCAGGATACTGGTGTGCATAGGGTACGTACTTATATACGTGAGTATGTAACAGGCAACAGGTAAGTATGGAAAACTTATATCTGCAATGGCAAGATCAGTTATCAACTAATGTGTTTGCTCAAGTGTACGGCGGCTATTTAGAAACTATGTATGGCGGTGTAGGTGCAGAAATGCTGTATCGTCCGTAGATAGTAACTTTGCTATAGGTTTTGATGTTAACTACGTTAGGCAGCGCTCTTACCATAATGATTTAAAGTTTTTTGATTACAATGCTTTTACCGGCTTTGTTAACCTATATTGGAAACCAGAAATACTGCCTAATACTCAACTAACCTTTAATATTGGTCAGTATTTAGCAAAAGATAAAGGGGTGACTATTGAAGCGGCCAAACGTTTTGATAGCGGTATTGTCGTGGGCGCTTATGCGGCATTAACTAACTTATCGGCCGAGCAATATGGGGAAGGAAGCTTTACTAAAGGCTTTTTTGTTTCTATACCCTTTGACTTGTTTTCATTACGGCCAGCTAAAGGCCGAGGACGCTTACCTGGGTACCTATTGCCCGCGATGGCGGCCAGAAGTTAAATAAGCCAATTAACTTGATTGATGCCACTGAAAGCCGGTCGCCATTTTTTGATTAAGAAACCGCCCAGCAAGCAGTGACGAGTTTGCTGGGCAAGCGGTGACAAGTTACCTTTGGTAACAGTGACGAGTGACCGCAGCAAAGCTGCTAGTTACCGCTCACTTTGTGAGCTAGTCACTGTTCGCCCTGCGAACTAGTCACTCACCACTAAACACTCACCACTAAACACTCACCACTAAACACACTCACCACTAAACACTCACCACTAAACCTCACCACTAAACACCTCACCACTCACCACTCACTTCAACCCTATTCCTGCCATTACTCTTCGCTGCATATAACGCCGTATCAGCGGCTTTAATCAGCTGACTAGCTTTAGTGTTTTTATATCGGCTATAAGGCTACAACAGCCAATGCTAACAGTGAGTAGCTTGCTAACATCAGAGTGTTTGTGTTCTATAGCTGCTTCTTGTAACAATTGTTGAATTTTCTTACTCACATTCATAGCGTCTTCTAAACTGCTATCGGGCAGGATAAGGGCAAACTCTTCGCCACCATAACGAGCGGCTATGTCACCTTGTCGTTTTAATACTTCGCTTAAGCAATTGGCTAGGGTTTTTAAAGCATCATCACCCGTTTGATGGCCGTAGTAGTCGTTGTATAGTTTAAAACGGTCAATATCTAACATGACTAAGCTTAAGGGGGTGTTGCTGCGGGCGCTACGCTGTAGTTCTTGTTGTAAGCATTGATCAAAGCGGCGACGGTTAGCAATGCCTGTCAAGCCGTCTTGCATGGCTTGTTGCTGTAGGTCGGCATTAGCTAATAATAATTGTTGTTGCATGCTGTGTAGTGACTGGCGATAGGCGACACTTTGTAAAGTATTAGCGATCATTTCGCCTACTAATTTAAGGCGGCGTAAATCATTGCTGGTCCAGTTCGGGTGCGGCCAATCATATCGCAGCCGACAAAACCAATAAGTTTATCACCAGCACGGATGGCACAGCACAGAATAGATTGAATATGCTCCGGACAAACTCAGCTTGTTCAGCGTGCGCTTCTGCTGGTAGCTTAGAGACATCACTAACATTGAAATAAAGGTTTCTTGCATAGTTTTATAAAAATAAGGCAGCGCATGTTGTGGATATTTTTTTGTAGCTCGTCTTTATGCGCAGTTACGCCTTGGCGCACCC